>NZ_JBJNMU010000001.1:0-2831963 GCF_052167655.1 Serratia sp. CY55921
CGCCACAGGACTTCGGCGATGTCCGCCATGCCCATAGGGGCCCCCGGGTGGCCGGAATTTGCTTTTTGTACGGCGTCCATGCTGAGTGCGCGGATGGCGTTGGCAAGCTCTTTACGAGAAGACATAACGAAACTCCAGTGCGATTACAGTTGAGCGGCCAACATGTCTTCCAGCTTCTGCTGGTCGACGGCGAACAGGCGGATGCCTTCGGCGAGTTTTTCTACCGCCATGGCGTCCTGATTGTGCAGCCAGCGGAATTCCGCTTCGGCCAGCGGAGCGGGTTGGTGGAAGCCCTCGGTCGACGGGGTCAGCTTGCGCTCGACCGGCTGTTCGCTGTTTTTCAGCTGCTCCAGCAGGTTCGGCGCGATGGTCAGGCGATCGCAGCCGGCCAGCGCCAGGATCTGCTCAACTTTGCGGAAGCTGGCGCCCATGATCACCGTCTGGTAACGATGACGCTTGTAGTATTCATAGATGGTGCGCACCGATTTCACGCCCGGATCCTGATCGGCGTCGTAGTCGGCGGCAGGCTGTTGAGCCTGGTACCAGTCATAGATGCGGCCGACGAACGGCGAGATCAGATACACGCCGGCTTCGGCGCAGGCGCGGGCCTGAGCGAAGGAGAACAGCAGCGTCAGGTTGGTGTTGATGCCTTCTTTTTCCAGCTCTTCGGCGGCTTTGATGCCTTCCCAGGTGGAAGCCAGCTTGATCAGGATGCGCGATTTGTCGATGCCCTGTTCCTGATACATGCCGATCAGTTTGCGCGCTTTGGCGACGCACATGCCGCGGTCGAACGACAGGCGGGCGTCCACTTCGGTGGAGATGCGGCCCGGCACGCTTTTGAGGATCTCGACGCCGATGTTGACTGCCAGTTTATCGCTGGCGTTGATCAGCTGGGTTTCCTTGCTGCCGCCCTGGCGGCGGGCATACTCCAGCGCTTCGGTGATCAGCGCTTTGTACTGCGGCAGCGCGGCGGCTTTCAGGATCAGCGAAGGGTTGGTGGTGGCGTCCTGGGGTTCGAACTGGCGGATGGATTCGATATCGCCGCTGTCGGCGACCACCGTGGTCAGCTGCTTGAGTGCGTCTAATTGATTCATTGATAAGCTCCTTGACCAAGCTCAACGTAGGGAAATGAGAACCTTTTTCATCATAGGGGGAACACACTGCATCATCGGATCGAGAATGAAAATGCGCTTTTTCTGATTGTTGCGATGGATAATAACAATGAATGACGAATAAACCCAGGCGGAGCGCGGCTTGCGCGCGACCGCCATCGAGACTGCAGGCGATTTAACGCCGACCGACCGCGTTTTCGTAATAGCCGATCCGCTCGACTTTCGGCGCCGATCCTCCCCCTTCAAACTCCGATTCCAGCCAGGCATCGACGATGGTTTTCGCCAGTTCGGCGCCGATGACCCGCGCGCCCAGCGTGATGATCTGCGCATCATTGCTTTTGCGCGCCCGTTGGGCGGAGTAGGTATCGTGACATTGCGCCGCGCGAATGCCGGGCACTTTATTGGCCACGATGCTCATACCGATGCCGGTGCCGCACAGCAGGATCCCCCGCCGATGTTTTTCCTCCCGTATCGCCTGCGCGACGCGATAGGCGATATCGGGATAGATCCCCGTTTCTGCGGTGCGATCCGTCGTGTAGTCAATGACGGGAATGTCCCGTCGTTGCAGGTGGGCGACGATCAGATCCTTCAGTTCAATGGCGGCATCGTCGGCGCCGATGGCGATAGGCAGCATAGCGGTCTCCTGATTGGTAACGAAAAGGGCGGCGATCCTCGGTGGCGCCACGTTCATTACCGTATCCCTGTTTAATCAAATGTTCAATTGGTGTTCTTTTGTTTTTTGCCTGATTTTTCTGTTCCTCCCTTTAAAAGGTGACGACCGTCACTAAAAAAGAGGTTTTAATCGTTATTTATCCTCATGCAGACGGGTTTTTGAGCGATATCACAGTTTGGC
The DNA here is from genome assembly GCF_052167655.1 of Serratia sp. CY55921. NCBI lineage: Bacteria > Pseudomonadati > Pseudomonadota > Gammaproteobacteria > Enterobacterales > Yersiniaceae > Serratia > Serratia sp. CY55921. The sequence continues at coordinate 1,966 of NZ_JBJNMU010000001.1, forward strand.
AAGTTCTCTGTGGGCAAATTGAACGCGTGACGCTAGTGTTCATTTGTTCTTTGTTTGTGTTATTGATCATAAAGAGTCACCCTACCAGAGGAGAGTGCTATGTGTCAGACCTGCATGACAGAGGCGAAAATGGCGGACGGTATCCCCGAGATCATGAAGGCGGTTGTGGCGTACGCCCCGAAAGATTACCGCCTGGAACAGGTGCCGGTACCGAAGATCGGCCCGAAAGAGATCCTGGTGAAGATCGAGGCCTGCGGCATCTGCGCCGGCGATGTTAAAGCGTTCGAAGGGGCGCCCAGCTTCTGGGGCGATGAAAAACAACCGGCATACATCAAGGCGCCGATGATCCCCGGTCATGAGTTTATCGGCCACGTGGTGGGATACGGCGAAGGCGTCGAGGGCTTCAATCTCGGCGATCGGGTGATATCAGAACAGATCGTTCCCTGTTGGCAATGCCGCTTCTGCAACCGCGGCCAGTATTGGATGTGCGAAAAGCATGACCTGTACGGTTTCCAGAAAAACGTCAATGGCGGCATGGCCGAGTACATGAAGTTCACCAAAGAGGCGATTAACTATCACGTACCGGCCGATCTGCCGATCGAAAAAGCCATTCTGATCGAACCCTATGCTTGCTCCTTCCATGCGGTGCAACGCGCCAATATCAAACTGGGCGATGTCGTGGTGCTGGCCGGCGCCGGCACCCTGGGGCTGGGCATGATCGGGGCGATCAAAAAGTCCGGGCCCTCGAAGCTGGTGGTGCTGGATCTGTCCGACGAGCGTCTGGCGCTGGCGAAGCGCTTCGGCGCGGATGTGACGCTGAACCCGACCCGTGACGACGTGCCCGCGGCGGTTAAAGCGATGACCGACGGCTACGGCTGCGACATCTACATCGAGGCGACCGGCGCCCAAAAGTCCGTGGAACAGGGCCTGACGCTGATCCGCAAGCTCGGCACCTTCGTGGAATTTTCCGTGTTCAAGGATCCTGTGACCGTCGACTGGAGCATCATCAGCGACCGCAAAGAGCTGGACGTGCTCGGTTCGCACCTCGGCCCTTACTGCTACCCGCTGGTGATCGAAGGCATCGCCAATGGCGATCTGCCGACCGAAGGCGTGGTGACGCATACGCTGCCGCTGGAACAGTTCGCCGAGGGCTTCGAGCTGATGAAGCGCGGCATCGGTTCAATCAAAGTGGTGCTTAATCCAAACCTCTGAAACCTGCATCGTTCTTCGGGTGCGGGCGAGCCTGCGCCTCCATAATCACATGTGCTGGGGTGTTCTATGTTGCATGGACTGATTCATCGCATTGGTCTGTCACCGAAACTGCTGCTGGGCTATGCCGGCGTGTTGGTGTTCATGATGGGCGAAGGGCTGGAACAAGGATGGCTGTCGCCTTATTTGATCGGCAAGGGGCTGAGCATTCAGGAATCGGCGCTGCTGTTCAGCGTTTATGGCTTTGCGGCCGCGATCGCCGCCTGGTTTTCCGGCGTGCTGGCGGAAATCTTTACCGCCCGGCGGGTGATGTTGGCCGGCCTGCTGCTGTTTCTGTTCGGTTCGGTGTGCTTTTTGACGTTCGGCCTGCCGAGCAACAACCTGGCGATCATGGTGCCGACCTATGCGCTGCGCGGCTTGGGTTATCCGTTGTTCGCCTACGGCTTTCTGGTGTGGGTGGCGTATGAGGCGCCGCCGGAAAGGCTGGGGTCGGCGGTGGGGATTTTCTGGTTCGTCTACAGCGGCGGGCTCAGCGTGCTGGGCGTGCTGTATTCCAGCATCATGCTGCCTTATCTCGGCGAGATCCACACGCTGTGGAGCGCGCTGATTTTCGTCGTGCTGGGCGCGGTGATTGCGCTGATGCTCAATCGCGACGACGGCGCGGCACAGAGCGGCAACCGGGAAAAAGCGTCGCTGGGTTACGTCTTGAAAGGCATCACCATCGCGTTTGAAAACCCGAAGATTGGCCTGGGCGGCATCGTGCGCACCATTAATACCTCTGCGGCATACGGCTTCGTCGTATTCATGCCCATGTACATGATGGATATGGGGTTCACCCGCACGCATTGGCTGCAGATGTACGCCGCGCTGTGGACGGTCAACATCATTTTCAACCTGATTTTCGGCGTGATCAGCGACGGTCTCGGCTGGCGCAATGTGGTGATGTGGTTCGGCTGCGTCGGCTGCGCCTTGACCACGCTGATGTTCTACTACGTGCCGCAATTCTTCGGCGCCAACTACCTGCTGACCGTTTGCGCCGCCGGTTTGTTCGGCGCCTGCCTGGCGGCGTTCGTGCCGCTGTCGGCCATCATGCCGTCGCTGGCGCCGGACAATAAGGGCGCGGCGATGTCGATTCTCAATCTGGGCGCCGGCCTGAGCACCTTTGTCGGCCCGGCGGTGGTGGGGCTGTTTATCGGCAGCCTCGGCACCGTTGGCGTGATCTGGATCTTTACCGGCTTGTACCTGTTCAGCGGCGTGCTGATGAAATTTGTCACGCTGCCGAAAGAAAGCGCGACGGCGCAGGAAGAACGCGGCGCGAGTTTGGCGAAAATATCCTGACCGAGGGTGAAGTTCACAGTTTTAAGGGGAAATTTATGATTAATCATCAAACTACGGCGCCGCGCGAGCTCTCGCTAAAGGGCAAGGTGGCGCTGATTACCGGCGGCGCTGCGGGGATCGGCCTCGCTATCGCCGAACGCTATCTGCAAAACGGCGCGCGCGTGGCGCTGCTCGATCGGGCGCCGCAGGTTGCGGAAGTGGCGCGACAGCTGGACGCCGAGGCGGCGCTGGGCGTCGTGGCCGACGTCACCGATGCCGCGTCGGTGGAGCGGGCGGTGGCGCAGATTGAGGCGCATTTCGGGCGGCTGGACGTGCTGGTCAACAGCGCCGGCATCGTCGCGCTGCATCCCGCTGAGGAACTGCCGGAAGCGGCGTGGGATGCAACCCTGGCGGTCAATCTGAAAGGCGTGTTTCTCACCTGCCAGGCGGTGGGTCGCCGTTTCATTCGCCAGCGCGGCGGCAGCATCATCAATCTCGCCTCGCAGGCCGGGGTGGTGGCATTGCCGAATCACCTGGCCTATTGCGCCAGCAAAGCGGGCGTTATCGGGTTGACCCAGGTGCTGGCGCTGGAGTGGGGGCCGCACAACGTGCGGGTCAACGCCATTTCACCCACCGTCGTTTTGACGGAGCTGGGCCGTAAGGCCTGGTCTGGCGAGGTGGCTGAGCAGATGAAGCAGAAAATCCCGCTGCGGCGCTTCGCCGAGCCGCAAGATATCGCCGCCAGCGCCCTGTTTTTGGCCGGCGACGCGGCGGCGATGATCACCGGCGCCAACCTGGTGGTCGACGGCGGTTACACCATTCAATAATTTCTTATTCAGGCGACAGAGAGGCCGCGATGAACAGAATCATTAACGATCCCGATCACGTAGTGGAAGACGCCATTCAGGGCTATAGGCTGGCCCACCCGGACTATTACGCCGCCACCGACAATGCGCGGGTGTTGAAATATCCGCCGGCGCCGATCGCCGGCAAAGTGGGCATCGTCACCGGCGGCGGTTCCGGCCATGAGCCGGCGTTCCTGGGCTATGTCGGCAAAAACATGCTGGATGCCGTCGCGATTGGCGAGATTTTTTCATCGCCTACGGCGGGGGCTTTTCTCGATGCCTTCAAGGCGGCGGACAGCGGTGCGGGCGTCGCTTGCCTGTACGGCAACTACGCCGGCGACAACATGAACGTCAAGATGGCGATCAAGAAGGCCACGGCGGCCGGCATACGGGTGAAAACCGTGGTGGCCAACGATGACGTCGCCTCGGCGCCGGCCAGTGAGATCGATAAACGGCGCGGCGTGGCCGGAGAAATTCTGATGTGGAAGGTCGGCGCGGCGGCGGCGGCCAAGGGATACGATCTGGACGGCGTGATCGGCGCGGCGCAAAAAGCCATCGACCGGTGTCGTTCGATCGGCGTCGGCCTCAGTTCCTGCACCATTCCCGCGGTCGGCAAACCCAATTTTCATATCGAAGACGGCAAGATGGAGATCGGCATTGGCCATCACGGCGAACCGGGCATTGAGGTGTCGCCGATCCAGTCGGCATCGGCGATGGCCGGCACCATGCTCGATTTCGTGCTCAACGACATGCCGCTGGAACAGGGGCAGGAGGTGGCGTTGCTGATCTCCGGGCTTGGCGCCACGCCGGTGATGGAGCTGTATATCTATTATGCCGAAATAGAGCGTCGGTTGACGGCGAAAGGCGTGCGGGTGCATCGGCGCTACGTCGGCAATTACTTCACGTCGCTGGAAATGATGGGCGTGACGCTGACGCTGATGACGCTGGATGACGAACTGAAAACGCTGCTGGACATGCCGGCGCAATCTTTAGGCTTAACCCAGGTGGAGTGAATCATGACGGAACAAATTTCAACCCGGTACGGCAGTGAGATCGTTACGGGGCTGATAGAAACCATTGTCGGCAACCGCGAATACCTGAGCGAAATCGACGGCGCCATCGGCGACGGTGACCACGGCATTAACATGTCGAAGGGATTCGCGATGTGCGGCGATGCCATTCGCGGCCGCGAGCTCACGTTGGCGCAGGCGTTCGATGCGGTTTCCGATGCGCTGATGGAGGGCATCGGCGGTTCGATGGGGCCGCTGTACGGCAGCCTGTTCATGGGCATGGCGGAGAGCGTGCGCGAGCGCAGCGTGCTGGATAAGCAGGCATTTTTGGCGATGTTGCACGGCGGTTTGCGCGAACTGCAGGACATCAGCAGCGCGGGCGTGGGGGACAAGTGTCTGATGGATACGCTGATACCGGCGGTAGCAGCGTTTGAGCAGGCGGCGGGGCGCGGTGACGACTTCGCCGCTGCGCTGGAACAGATGAGGATCGCCGCGGCGCGCGGGCGCGATTCCACGCGCGAGCTGGTGGCGAAAATCGGCCGCGCCAGCCGTCTGGGCGAGCGTTCGCGCGGCGTACTGGACGCCGGCGCGGTATCTTGCTGCCTGCTCTTGACCCGATTGGCGGACGAGGTGGAGCAACGACTGAATACCGTTGCCGCCTGAACGCGTTATACTAGCGGGCATTCAGCATTGTCGGAGGGGCGTGTATCGTCCCTCCGCCATGATTAACCGGCCTGCCGTGGGGAAACGTCTAACGGATGGAAAAACAAACTGTGTCCCAGGATAACGAACTGCTGACCGAAATCGCCGTTGCTTATTATCAGGATGAGATCACGCAGGAAGAGATCGCCAAAAAGTTCGGCATCTCACGGATCAAAGTCGGTCGTTTGCTCAAGCGCGCCAAGGAAGAAGGCATCGTCGAGATCAACGTGCGTTATCACCCGGTGTTCAGCACCCGGCTGGAACAGCAGATGATGGAACGTTTTCCCATCAGCCGCGCGCTGATCGCGCTCGATCATCAGGACGAAGAGGAACAGCGTCGGCAAGTGGCGGCGCTGGTGTCCAACTACCTGGCGATGTCGCTGAAAGACGATATGGTGTTGGCGGTCGGGCAGGGACGCAACGTGGCGGCGATCGCCGATCACGTCGGCAGCGTGACGGAGCGCAACTGCAAGTTCATCTGCGGCATCGGCGGCACCCACCGTCCGGGCGATGCGATCAACGCCGACCATATCAGCCGGCGTCTGGCGAAGAAGTTCGGCGGCAGCAGCGAGACGCTCTATGCGCCGGCCTACGTCGAAAATCGCGCGTTGAAAGACGCCTTCATGCAGAACGGCACGATCAAGGAAACGTTGGATCGCGCGCGTAAGGCCGATGTGGCGTTAGTCGGCATTGGCGACATGAATGAAAACAGTTATATGGTGAAATTGGGGTGGTTTACGCCGCACGAGATTATCGACGCCAGCCTTAATCAGGGCGTGATCGGCGACATCGCCGGCTATGACTTTTTCAATGCCCAGGGGCAGCATGTCGATACGGTGATGAATGACCGTGTGATTGGGCTGAGCATTGATGAGCTGCGCAAAATTCCGTGCGTGATCGCCATTGCCTCCGAGAATACCAAAGCGCTGGCGATTTTGGGCGCGTTGCGCACCGGCGCCATCGACATTATCGCCACCAGCGCGCTCAATGTGCGCACTATCCTCAACATGTCGCAATAGCGGCACCCGCAAAAAAGGGTTCAGCGCCAGGCTGAACCCTCCAGAGACATCCCCCTTTTGACGGATCAGTGGCTGAGGTTGACGTCGATCGCCTGATAGAAGGCGTTGGCGGTGTCGGCTATGTCCCACACGGCAAGGATCACGTGCGAACCGCTGCGATCTGCCGGTATGTTGCACTGGTGGGTGACCTGCGCGGCAGGGATGGCGCCGCCGTCGTTGAACTGGCAGAACGGCGTCAGGTCAAAGGAAGCGCGGGTCAGCGGTTGAGAAGCGTCCCAGTTCGGCTTGGTGATGAAATAGCGCCAGCTGGTGGTGCTGTGACGCGCGGTCAGCTTCCAGGTAAAGGAGTTCGGGCCGGTTTTCAGGTTGAGCTTGTTCCAGCGCGTCGGCGTTTGCTGATCCAGTTCGAAGAAGGTGGACTTGTTGGCGCTGGCGATATGGCCGTCAACCGGGCCGGCCTGCGGGAAGCCTTTCAGGCCTTCGACGCTCTGCGGTTCGTACTGCACGCTGCCGCACTGGGTGTTGAGCTGCAGTTTGCACTGGTAGGCGCGGCTGGCCGGCGACTCGACATAACCGTGAGCATTCGCCTGTTGCGAAACGCCGAACATGGCCGCGCTCAGCAGGCCCAGAGAGAGCAGGGTACGGGAAGTTTTGTTCATAAGTCACTCCTGACTGAAATTATGTTGTAAGTTGAGCGTATTTCACCGACAAAATGAGAGACTAATAACGCAATTAGAAATAACCCTTCTTGTCGGCTTGTTTTATTTTTATCATTCTGGTCGTGCGATAGAGCGGAATGTTTTAACGGCTATTAACGAAAATTATTATGATGACGATCTTTGATCGTTAGGCTGAATTTATTTAACTGTCGCTGTGTAAAAGTAGGGCGCTATGATGAATTTTATATCAGGTCGTGATGAATAGTATTTAAGATAGCGCTCTCATTTATGAAGTATATTGCTTGTTGCTATGAGTACCCTTGTTCGATTTGATCGATTTTTGTGCGCCACCACCTTGGGAATTTAGTGTCATTTTTCTTATTTTATTTTAAAGAGGAATTTGTATGACTAGATTATCCCTGGACGCGATTAAAATAATCAGCACCATCAAGAGCACCGGTTCTTTCTCTATGGCGGCGGAGGCGCTGCATAAAACGCCTTCGGCGATCTCTTATCGGGTTTCCAATATTGAAAGCAAACTCTGCGTGAAACTTTTTCATCGCAATGGCCCCATGATTACCCTGACGGATGAAGGGGAATTTCTCCTGCAGGAAGGCAGCTGGATATTAAATGCGGTGCAGGATCTGGAAAGCCGGGTGCGCAACATCCCCAAGCTGGACAATAATATCCGCCTGGCGGTAGACACCTTCTTCCCGTTGGAAACCCTGACGCAGGATATCCGCGACTATATTCAGCATTGCCCGAACGCCAGTATCTCGGTGCAGCGAGAAGCGTTGAACGGCACCTGGGATGCGCTGAAGAACAACCGGGCGGATCTGATCATCGCCATTGGCCAAATTCCCGACAGCGTGCAGGCCAAAACCCTGATGCTCGGCAAGCTCAACTTTGTGCTGTGCGTGTCGCCTTCGCACCCGTTCGCGGCGCAGAGAAAGCCGGTGTGCAAGAAACAGCGGTTGAACGACATCGTGGTGGTGATCGCCGACAGCAGCCATGAGCTGCCCAAACGCAATCACGGCACGCTGCCCTTGCAGCGTCAGTTGGTGGTATGCGATGTGGAAAGCAATCTGGCGCTGCTCAAGCGCGGCATCGGCCACGCTTTTCTGCCGCCTGCTTTGATCGAAAAGGAATTGGCCAGCGGCGAACTGGTGACGGTGCCGGTAGAGATGCAAAAGGGCGACGAAATGATTTGGCTGGCGTGGCACCCGGCCAGCAAGGGCGCCGGGTTTAACTGGTGGCATGAGCGGCTGACGCGCAAAAGCGATGTCTACAGCCTGATGGGCCGCGAAGTGGTGCGGGATGGCGGTTATCCTTGGTGCCACAACTGAAGGAATAGAGACGAAGGGACGCGAAAATCAAACGGTTAACTCAATGAAAACCCCGCAGCATTCGGCTACGGGGTTTTTTTACGGCTTACGCCACGCGGCCCACCTTCAGCCAGGCGCCGTCAGAACCGGGCGCCGAGGTGATGTAACCCCATTTGGTCTGCCAGACGTAACCCTGATAGGACACCAGCGCGCCCTGCGCGTAAGTGGTGCCCGGCACATAAGCCGGCGCGGTCATGATCGGCAGGTTGCCGGGGCCGACGCCGGTGTAGCGCAGCCCGGTGCCCATATCCAGCTGGCTGTCGTCGTAGTCCGCGGCGTTGAAATAGCGATCCAGCGAGGCCAGCAGATCGCCGTTGCGGTTGTCTTGCCCCAGATGCCAGAACATCACGCCGCCCAACTGCTGCTGCTTGATGTATTTCGCTTTGTATTTGAAGCTCTCGGCATCGTCATAGGTGACGAATAGCCCTTTCTGCGCATGATACAGGTAAGGCGTTTTGGTCTTGTCGTTCCACAGCCGCTGATAGCCGTAGTTGCCCAGCAGCATCTGCTCCAGTTGGCGATAGGAGGCGATGCGCGGATCCTTGTCGCGCACGCACTCTTCGCAGCCCACCAGCCAGTAATCGGTGTTCGGGTACGGATCTTCGCCCGGCGTGCTGTGGCTGCTGTATTGCCCGCCGTTGCCGCCGCTGACGCCCTTGAAGGCGCGGCCGTAGAAGGGCACGCCCATCACGATTTTGGCGCTCGGCACGCCTTCCATCATCAGGTGTTGCTGCACCGCGGCGTCGACCGTCAGGCTGAACGGGCTGGGGAAGGCGCGGGTCAGTTCTTCCCAGCTCCAGCCCAGGTTGGCTTCGCGCAGCGCATTGTAGAAGGTCGGCCCGGCCGCATCGCCGAACAGCGCCGCCTGGTGGTTGGTTACCTTCTCCCAGGGGCCGGCCAGATCGTAGGTCATCAGGTTGATGTAATCGAGCGGCGCGACGATCTGCGCCAGCTTGCTGTAATAGCGCGACAGGAAGAAGGCGCCGCCGGCGCCGGCGATGGTCAACTGGTACGGCAACGCCTGGCGGCCGTCGGCGACGGTTTGCCGGTTCAGCAGGGTGCGGATCTCTTGCAGCGCGGCGATGAAACCGTCCACTTCCGAGGCTTGCGGGTACTCCCAGTCGATGTCCACGCCGTCGAAGCCGTAATCCTTCATGATGCGCACGCAGGATTGGGCGAACTTGGCGCGCGACGCTGGGGTTTTCACCGCGTTGACGTAGTTGGCGTGCGACACGCCCAGATCGTTGGAGTAGTACCAGCCGCCGATGGAGAACATGATGCGCAGGCTGGGGTTGTGCGCTTTGAGCGCGGTCAGACGGTTAACCACATCGCGCGCCTTGGCGTCGTTGGTGGCCGGATCCCAGGCGCATTCCAGATTGCTGTTGATATCCAGGAACGAGAAGTTAATGTGCGTCAGCTGCTTGGCTTTGGCCGGCGTGATGTTGGAAACCGGGAACGGCACGACAGACGTATCGGTCTCGGTGTAATTATTGATTTGGTTGGTCGGAATAAAATAATACCCAATAACGGCTTTACGTGTGGACATGGCATTTCTCCAGAGTGGGTGTTTTTCGATGGGGAAATATTTCCCGTTGCCATTAATGTTTATTTTTCGCGGAAATAACAGTCGAAACAAATCACGATAAGAATGAATTTTTTATTCACTGCCGCCTGCCTTGGCGTTTATGTGTTGTGCCAGCATTCAGCATGAATGAATTCGACCATAGGGCCTGTATTTATTCATTTGCTTTGTAATAGCATCCTTAACTAGATTCTGAGTATCCGATGTCCCACCGGCCGTGATTGGCATTTAATTAAAAATAAAAAAGGAGATGAGCTATGTCCAGCATAGAGCCTGACGCTGTTGGCTTAATAGTCCAGCGAGTATGTGAATATCTTCAGCCGGTATTGAACGCCATTCTGGCCGGCGTGATGGCGCTATTACACGGCGCCTATCGCAACGTGGGTATTCGGCGACGTTTATTGAATGCGGCGATGTGCGCGTTATTGGCCTGGACGGTGCGCGATGCGCTGGCGTTGATGGGCCTGGAATTAAACTGGGCGAATTTGGCCAGCGTATTGATTGGCTTTATGGGGGCGGATTACATCAACGCCTTAATTAAAAAATTCATCGGCAAAAAAACGGGGTTTAAAAATGTTAAATGACATCGAAGAGATTCGCTTTACCGCCCGCAGCGAAGAGAACCTGCGCGGCGTGCATCCGGATCTGGTGCGCGTTATTCGTCTGGCGCTGCGCTATTCCCTGGTGCCGTTTTCCGTCAGCGAGGGGCTGCGCAGCATGGCGCGCCAGCGGGAAATGGTGCGCGCCGGCAACAGCCAAACGCTGCGCAGCCGCCATCTGACCGGACACGCGGTGGACGTGGTGGCGATGCCGGCGGGCGTGGTCTCCTGGGAGTGGGATTACTACGCGCAAATTGCGGTGGCGGTGCGGCGCGCGGCGCGTGAATGCGGCATCAACGTCGAATGGGGCGGCGAATGGAAGACCCTCAAGGACGGCCCGCACTTCCAGCTGCCGTTTCGGGACTATCCGGCATGAGCGGCTGGCTGCAAAAACTGATGCAGGGCGGGTTGCTGCTGCTGTTGCTGGCGGCCATCTGCCTCGGCGGCTACAGCGCGTTGCTGTCGCATCAGTTGGTGTCCGCGCGGCAACAGGCGGCGGAATTGCAAAAAAGCCTGGCGCAGCAGGCGGGGCTGATCGCCACCCTGCAGACCCAGGATGCGCAAAATCGTGCGCTGATGGCGGCGCAGCAGCGGCAGGAACAGCAGCTGCGCCAACAACACGAGGCTTATCAGAGGAAATACCGTGAAGCGATTAAAAACGATCCCTGCGCCGCTCAGCCTCTGCCTGGCGCTGTGCTTGAGCTCCTGCGCCCGGCCGCCGGCGCCGCAGGCCGTGCCGCTGTTGCCCCCTGAGTCGGTATTTGCTCCCTGTGAGCAGCCGCAGTTGCAGGGGGAGACCTGGGGCGATGCGGTAAGCTATGCCCTGGCGTTACAAACCTCGTTACACATTTGCGCCGGCCAGGTGGAGACGCTCAACGCCTGGCGCGCCACGCTGCCGCCGCGCTGACGGCGGCGCTTGTCTGACTTGTCCCGCAGGCCTTCTTTTTTTACTTTTAAAACGGTCTTTCGACCAAGGTTATGGCGCGCTTCAAAGTTTGTGATGTTTCTCTCACTATACTTCAAGGCTGTGCCCTGTCATTGTACCTGGGCGCCATGGCCCACGGCAGGGCGCAGCCTCAAAGCCTTACCTCAACATAAAAGCAAAAAACAAAGGAATCCATAATGGACGAACAGCTCAAACAGAGTGCCCTTGATTTCCATCAGTTTCCTGTCCCAGGGAAGATCCAGGTTTCCCCAACCAAACCGTTGGCGACCCAGCGCGATCTGGCGCTGGCCTATTCGCCGGGCGTCGCCGCGCCTTGCCTCGAGATCGCCGAAGATCCGCTGGCGGCCTACAAATACACCGCGCGCGGCAACCTGGTGGCGGTGATTTCCAACGGCACGGCGGTACTGGGTCTGGGCAATATCGGCGCGTTGGCCGGTAAGCCGGTGATGGAAGGCAAGGGCGTTTTGTTCAAGAAGTTTTCCGGTATCGATGTATTTGATATCGAAGTGGATGAGCATAACCCTGACAAATTAATCGACATTATCGCCGCGCTGGAACCGACCTTCGGCGGCATCAACCTGGAAGACATCAAGGCGCCGGAGTGTTTCTACATCGAACAGAAACTGCGTGAGCGCATGAAGATCCCGGTGTTCCACGACGACCAGCACGGCACGGCGATCATTACCACTGCCGCGGTGCTCAACGGCCTGCGCGTGGTGAAGAAGAACATCTCCGATGTGCGGCTGGTGGTGTCCGGCGCCGGCGCGGCGTCCATCGCCTGCCTGAACTTGCTGGTGGCGCTGGGGCTGCGTCAACAGAACATCACCGTCTGCGATTCCAAGGGCGTCATCTATAAAGGCCGCGACGCCAATATGGAACAGACCAAAGCCGCCTACGCCATCGAGGATAACGGCCAGCGCACGCTGGGCGACGCCATCCCAAACGCCGACATCTTCCTCGGCTGCTCCGGCCCGGGTGTGCTGACGCAGGATATGGTGAAAACCATGGCGCGCGATCCGCTGATCATGGCGCTGGCCAACCCGGAACCGGAAATTCTGCCGCCGCTGGCCAAAGCGGTGCGCCCGGACGCCATCATCTGCACCGGCCGTTCCGACTACCCGAACCAGGTGAACAACGTCCTGTGCTTCCCGTTCATTTTCCGCGGCGCGCTGGACGTGGGCGCCACCACCATCAACGAAGAGATGAAGCTGGCCTGCGTGCATGCCATCGCCGATCTGGCGCTGGCGGAACAGAGCGACGTGGTGGCCTCCGCGTATGACGATCAGGATCTCTCCTTCGGGCCGGAATACATCATTCCGAAACCGTTCGATCCGCGTCTGATCGTCAAGATCGCACCGGCGGTGGCCAAGGCGGCGATGGACTCCGGCGTGGCGACGCGTCCGATCGAAGACTTCGACGCCTACGTGGAGAAGCTGGCGGAGTTCGTCTACAAAACCAATCTGTTCATGAAACCGATCTTCTCCCAGGCGCGCAAAGAGGTGAAGCGGGTGGTGCTGGCGGAAGGCGAGGAAGAGCGCGTGCTGCACGCCACGCAAGAGCTGGTGTCGCAGGGGCTGGCTTTCCCGATCCTGGTCGGCCGTCCGAGCGTGATCGAGATGCGCCTGAAAAAGCTGGGCCTGCAACTGACGCCGGGCAAAGATTTCGAAGTGGTGAACAACGAGTCGGATCCGCGCTTCAACGAATACTGGGGCGAGTACTACCAGATCATGAAACGCCGCGGCGTTTCGCAAGAACAGGCGCGTCGCGCGGTGATTGGCAACCCGACGCTGATCGCCGCCATCATGCTGCACCGCGGTGAAGCGGATGCGATGATCTGCGGCACCATCGGCAGCTACCACGAGCATTACGACGTGGTGAAGAACGTGTTCGGCTTCCGTGAAGGCGCGCACGTCGCGGGCGCGATGAACGCGCTGCTGCTGCCGAGCGGCAACACCTTCATCGCCGACACCTACGTCAACGACGATCCGACGCCGGAACAGCTGGCGGAGATCACCCTGATGGCGGCGGAAACCGTGCGCCGTTTCGGTATCGAACCGAAGGTGGCGCTGCTGTCTCACTCCAGCTTCGGCTCGTCTGATTGCCCGGCGGCGCGCAAGATGCGTAAAACGCTGGAGCTGGTGAACGAGCTGGCGCCGGAGCTGGAGATCGACGGTGAAATGCACGGTGACGCCGCGCTGGTGGAAAGCATCCGTCACGATCTGATGCCGGACAGCCCGCTGAAAGGCTCGGCCAACCTACTGATCATGCCGAACATGGAAGCGGCGCGCATCAGCTACAACCTGCTGCGCGTCTCTTGCTCGGAAGGGGTGACCGTCGGGCCGGTGCTGATGGGGGTGGCCAAACCGGTGCACATCCTGACGCCGATCGCCTCGGTGCGCCGCATCGTCAACATGGTGGCGCTGGCGGTGGTGGAAGCCCAGACCGAACCGCTGTAAGCCCGGGTTGAATGACTGGCCCCCTGTGCCGTTGGCGCCGGGGGCTTTTTTATGCCTTGCAGCGTGCAGCGATGGCGCGAATATCCTGCGGCGTAGTGCGGCAACAGCCGCCGATCAATTGTGCGCCGAGCGTGCGCCACGCCGTCGCCTGATCGGCCAGGCTGCCGTGCTCGCCGCCGCAGGCGCGCCAGGTTTTGCTCACCGCATCGTAGTGCTCGCCGGAGTTCGGGTAGACCAGCAGCGGTTTGTCGGCCAGCGCGCTCAGCTGACGCAGCGCCGGGGCGACCTTGTCCAGCGCGATGCAGTTGATGCCGATGGCCAGCACCTGCGGGTTACCGCGCAGCGCGGACAGGACCTCAGTCAGCGACGTGCCGTCGCTGAGGTGTTGGCTGTCGCGCAGGGTGAAGGCGAACCAGGCGCCGAGCGTCGGGAACTCCTGCAGCAGCGTCAGCAGCGCCTGCAGTTCAGCAAACGACGGCAGCGTTTCGCAGGCCAGCAGATCGACGCCGGCGGCGGCCAGCGCGGCGATGCGCGGGCGGTGGAAGGCAATGAAGTCATCCTGCGCCAGCCGGTAGTCGCCGCGGTATTCCGAGCCGTCGGCCAGATAGGCGCCGTACGGGCCCACCGAACCGGCGATCAACAGCGGCGCCGCCTGCGGGTGCGCGGCCAGATAATCGCGGCGCGCGCGCTGCGCCAGCTGCACGCTTTTGGCGATCAACGCCAGCGACTGAGCCTGATCCAGGCCGCGGCGCAAGAAGCCCTGCGGCGTGGCCTGATAGCTGGCGGTAATGGCGCATTGGGCGCCGGCGTTGAAATAATCGAGGTGGACCTGATAGATAAGCTCGGGATTTTCAATCAGCACCTTGGCCGACCACAGCGGATCGGTCAGATCGCAGCCGCGCGCTTCCAGCTCGGTGGCCAGCGCGCCGTCCAGGATCAGCGTCGGCCGTTCGGCCAGCAAACGAGCGACGGGGTTGTTAACCGACATGTTGTTCTCCCAAAGCGTTTTTTTGCCCGGCGCGCCGGGTCAGGAAATAGGTGATATAGCACAGGGCGACGAACGGCAGCCCGCAGTAGAGCGCGATGCGCTGCTCCGGATCGAACGCCAGCCCGATGCAGGCCAGCAGGCACAGCGCAAAGCCGAGGATCGGCGTCAATGGATAGCCGGGCGCGCGGTATTTCAGGCCGTTTATCGGCTGGCCGCTGCGCAGATAGGCGCGGCGGAAAGCATAGTGGGCGGCGCAAATGCTCAGCCACACCGCCACCACCGCAAAGCCGGAGATCGCCGACAGGGCGACAAACACCGTATCCGGCGCGATCACGCTGGTCAGCAGCGCCAGCACGCCGCCGAGCATGCTGAAGGTCAGGGCGTTGATCGGAATGCCGCGCGCATTGACGCGCGCAAAGTAGGCCGGCAGGGTGCGCTGGTGGGCCAGCGACCACAGCATGCGCCCCGAGGCGTACAGGCCGGAGTTGGCCGCCGACAGGATGGCGGTCAGGATCACGAAGTTGAAGATATCGGCGGCGTAAGGCACGCCGATGCGTTCAAACACCAGCACGAACGGGCTTTTGACGATCCCCGCCTGATCCATGGGAATCAACGCCGCCAGCACAAACACCGTGCCGATAAAGAACAGCATCAGGCGGATCACCGTGGTGCGGATCGCCAGCGGCACGACTTTCTCCGGGTTCTCGGTTTCACCGGCGGCGATGCCGATCAGCTCCGTGCCGGAGAAGGCGAAGTTCACCGCCACCATGGTCATCAGGATCGGCAGCGTGCCGTGCGGCAGCCAGCCGGAAGCGGTCAGGTTGTGCAGGAACGGCGCCGGCGTGCCGTCTTTCATCGGCAGCAGGCCGAACATGGCGGCGCCGCCCAGAATGATGAACGCCAGAATGGTCACCACTTTGATCAGCGAAAACCAGAATTCGCTTTCGGCGAAAAAACGGGTGGTCACCACGTTAAGCAGGAAAATGGCCGCGCAGAAGATCAGGCACCACAGCCACACCGGCGACTGCGGGAACCAGTACTGCATGCAGAATCCGGCGGCGGTGAGGCTGGAGCCCAGCGCCACCGTCCAGGTGAGCCAATACAGCCAGGCGACGGCATAGCCGGTAGCCGGCCCCAGATAGCGCGAAGCATAGACGTGAAAGGCGCCGGTTTCCGGCATCGCCACCGACAGTTCGCCCAGGCACAGCATCACCAGATACACCACCAACGCGCCGATCAGGTAGGCCAGCAGCGTGCCGAGCGCGCCGGTGGTGGAGATGATGTAGCCGGTGTTGAAAAACAGCCCGGTGCCGATCACGCCGCCCAGCGACAGCATCACCAGGTGCCGGGCCTTCATGCTGCGTTTGAACTGCCCTGCGGCGGGCGCCGATGAGTGCATAATAATCTATCCGTATAGACGTCTAAATATCTGAATGGCTATTGGTTATACCCGCAATGCCGTTTCAACGCAATGCGTCACCGGCGATCGCCGCGTAAAAAAATCGTCAGGCCAGATCTATATGCAAATGATAATTATTATCTATAATGTCGCCATTTTCGCTAATGGGGCAACATGATGAGATATCTGATTTTATTGGCGGCGTTGGCGCTCGGCGCCTGCAGCCAAACGCCGGTGAAGACGCCGGCCAGCGACGTCGCGAGCATGGGGAATATCACCGATCTGCACAGCGGCGCGACCCTGACGCCCGAGCAGCTGTTGACGCGGTTGGCGCAGCAGCCGCGGGTGATCGTCGGGGAAAAGCATGACAATCCTTACCACCATCAGATTGAGCAATGGCTGGTGCAGCAGCTGCCGCAATTGCGGCCGCAGGGTAGCGTGCTGATGGAGATGATCAACCCGAACCAGCAGGCGCAGGTCGACAAAGTCAAGCAGTGGCTGCAGAGCGATCCCACGGTGCGTGATGGCCGCGTGGCGGAGCTGATCGCCTGGCAGCCGGGCTGGAAATGGGCGCTGTATGGCGGGGTGACGATGGCGGCGATGCGCGCGCCTTACCCGCTGTGGTCGGCCAACCTGGATCGCAGCGAGATCGCGGCGTTCTATCAGCAGCCGCAGTTCCCGGCGGGGCAGCTCTCGGCGCAGCCGGCGGTGCGCAAGGCGCTGGAAGAGACCATCCGCACTTCGCACGGCGGCAAGATTGAGGCCGACCAGCTGCAGGCGATGCTGGCGATCCAGCAGCAGCGCGACCGGCGCATGGCTGAGCGCCTGCTGGCGGCGCCGACGCCCGCGTTGTTGATCGCCGGTGGCTATCACGCCGCCAAATCGGTGGGCGTGCCGCTGCACGTGCGGGATCTGCAACCGGCGGCGGCGCCGACGGTGCTGATGCTGGCGGAGCCGGGCGTACAGGTCGATGCGAACACCGCAGACTACCTGTGGATCACACCATCAGTGAAATGAATACGTTAAGGCAGTGAAAAGGGGTGTTAATTATAGTTGCAAATGATTATCATTAGTAAATGTGATCTGCAATCATTCGCAATTAAGCAAACTAATGTCCCTATGTTAAGTCAGTCTTATTCCCTTCCGGCCTTTGAGCTGCCGCAGCCGCGCTGGGCGCGCGGCCTGCTGCTTGCCCTGGCGGCGCATGTGGCGTTGGTGCTGCTGTTTTATTGGCCGCAGACGGCGCTGGAGCCGGTGGCGCTGCCGCCGCCGGCGGTGATGATGAGCTGGGCGGCGCAGATTGAAGCGCCGGAAAGTAAGCCGTTGCCGCTGGGCGTGCAGCAGGCGGAATCTGCTGCGGCGCAGCCGGCGGAGCAGCAGCAACAGCCGGATCTGCCCAAGCTGGCGCGTGCCGATAAAGCAAAAATCGTGACGGCGCAGAAGAAGCGCGCCGAACACCGTCCCCCGCAAAAAGCGCAGCCGAAACCGCAGGAGCAGGCCAAAGAGACGCGCAACGCCGCCGCGTCCAGCGCTGCTGCGCCGCAGGCGCAGACGCTCTCCCACCAAACCGCCGCACCGATCAACAGCGACGCCAACAGCAACGCGCAGGCCAAACTGTCGTGGGAGAGCCTGGTGAAGGGCAAACTGAATCGCATCAAGGATTACCCTTTGGATGCCCGCAACCGCCGGCGCAGCGGCATGCCGCAGGTCAGTTTTAGCGTCGATGCGCAGGGACGGGTCTCGAATGTCATTCTGCAGGTGCGTTCCGGCACCGCGTCGCTGGATCGGGAAGCGGTGGCGGTGGTGTCGCGCGCCCAGCCGTTGCCGCCGCCGCCGCCGGAGATGCTGCAGCAGGGAGCCGTCAGGGTAAGGATGCCGATCGATTTCAATCTGGCGGAGCTGAATGCCCGCCGTTAATGCCCGCAGGCGCCGCATCGCCGTCGTGCACCTCTTCAAACTTCGTGAGGGATTATGAATCCGCTGTTATTCACCCCGCGCCGTCGCATCGCGGCCGCGCTCTGGCTTTCTTTAGGCGTCGCCGGCGTCGCGCTGGCGCAACCGCAGCCGCCGTTGGCGGAACGCGCGCCGAAAGCGCTGACGGCGCACGGCGAGACGCGCACCGACGATTACTACTGGCTGCGCGACGATAGCCGAAAAGAGCCGAAGGTGCTGGACTACCTGAAGGCGGAGAATCGTTATACCGAGCAGATGATGGCGCCGTACCAGAAGCTGCGCGCCACGCTGTATCAGGAGATGCTGGGTCGCGTGAACCCTGACGATCGTTCGGTGCCGTATCAGCTCAACGGTTATCGCTATCAGGAAAGCTACGCTGCCGGTAAAGATTTCGCGCGGTATCAGCGCCAGGCGCTCACCGCCGACGCGCCGTGGCAAACCTTGCTGGACGCCAATCAGCGCGCGGCCGGCCATGCGTATTATCGTCTGGGGGCGCTGGACGTGAGCCTGGACAACCGCCGCCTGGCAGTGGCCGAGGATCTGCAGGGCCGCCGCCAATACCGCATCTCCCTGCGCGAGATAGACAGCGAACGCTGGTCGCCGGAAACGCTGGAAAACACCTCCGGCAACATGGTGTGGGCCAACGACAACCAAACCCTGTTCTACGTGCGCAACCACCCGCAAACGCTGTTGCCATATCAGGTCTACCGCCATCGGTACGGTACGCCGACCGCGGAAGATAAGCTGGTGTACCAGGAAAACGATCCGGCGTTCTACCTCAGCCTCGGCCGCTCGTCCTCGCGCGATTACCTGATTCTGACCATCAGCGGCAACACCACCTCCGAAGTGCGCCTGATCGACGCCAACCAGCCGCAGCGCGAGCCGCAGCTGTTCGCCGCCCGGCAGAACGGCCGCGAGTATTACCTCGATCACTACCGGGGCGAGTTCTACCTGCGCTCCAACCATCAGGATCCGAACTTTGGCCTGTACCACACGGCGGCGGCGGGCAAACCGTGGCAGACGCTGATCGCACCGCAGGCGCAGCACGAGGTGGAAAGCTTCAGCCTGTTCCGCGATTGGCTGGTGGTGCAGGAGCGCGCCAACGGGCTGGTGCAGCTGCGGCAAATCAGCTGGGACGGCAAAACCGAGCGCGCCATCCCGTTCGATGATGCCAGCTACATGGCCTGGCTGGGCTATAACCCCGAGCCGGACAGCGATCGCTTGCGCTACGGCTATTCGGCGATGACCACGCCGACCCGCACCTATGAGTGGGACCTGAACAAGGGCGAGCGCACCCTGCTGAAACAGCAGGAGGTGAAAGGCGTCGATCCCAGCTTGTATCACAGCGAGCGCATCTGGGTCACGGCGCGCGACGGCGTGAAGGTGCCGGTCTCGCTGGTGTACCGCACATCGCTGTTCAAAAACGGGCATAACCCGCTGCTGGTATATGGCTATGGCGCTTACGGCATGAGCATGGATCCGGCGTTCAGCGCCAACCGCATCAGCCTGCTGGATCGCGGCTTCGTCTATGCGCTGATCCACGTGCGCGGCGGCGGCGAGCTGGGGCAGAGCTGGTACAAACAGGGCAAGCTGACGCACAAACCGAACAGCTTCAACGACTTCATCGACGCCACCCAGGCGCTGCTCAAAGACGGCTACGGCCAACCGGGGCGCATCTACGCCATGGGCGGCAGCGCCGGCGGCTTGCTGATGGGGGCGGTGATCAATCAGGCGCCGCAGCTGTACAACGCGGTGGTGGCGCAGGTGCCGTTCGTCGACGTGGTGACCACCATGCTGGACGACAGCATTCCGCTTACCACCGGGGAATACGAGGAGTGGGGCAACCCGCACCAGCCGGCCGCCTATGCGCTGATGAAGTCCTACAGCCCGTACGACAACGTGCGTAAGCAACGTTACCCGAACCTGTTGGTCACCAGCGGTCTGTACGACTCGCAGGTGCAGTATTGGGAACCGGCCAAATGGGTGGCGAAGCTGCGGCGCTTCAAGCAGGGCGATTCGTTGCTGCTGCTCTCCACCGACATGACCGCCGGCCACGGCGGCAAATCGGGTCGCCTGGCGCGGCTGGAAAACGGCGCGCTGGAGTACGCCTTTATTTTGGCGGCGGACCGGCAGGCGCAGAAATAATCTTTAGCGCCGCAGCACGCTGCGGCGCAATAAAACAATAACAACCTTTTACCGCGCTTTCGGCGGGCTTTTTGCTGGGCATTGTCGGCCATCAAACCTTATTGGCTATTTCTGGGGATATATGAAAATCAAAATGATAGCGAGCCTGATCGGCGCGGGACTGGCGCTGTACGGGCAGGCTGCGGCCGCGCAGGAACAGGCGGAAAATAATAAAGGCAGCGTGGCGTTCAGCCCGCTCAACGTCTCGGCGGCCGACAGCGGCAAGAGCAGCGAAAAAGACGCGTTGGCGAGGCCAGGCGCGTTCAGTTCGCGCGATGAAAACAAGAATCTGGAGTCGGTGGACAGCATTCTGCGCAGCATGCCGGGCACCTATACCCAGATCGATCCCGGCCAGGGATCGGTCAGCGTCAATATCCGTGGCCTGAGCGGCTTTGGCCGGGTCAACACCATGGTCGACGGCATCACGCAAAACTACTACGGCAACTCGCCGAGCGACGCAGCGCACGGGGGATTGCCCACCAGCCAGTTCGGGGCGCTGATCGATCCTAACTTTATCGTCGGCGTCGACGTGGCGCGCGGCAACGCCACCGGTTCCGACGGGGTGAATGCCTTGGCGGGCAGCGCCAATTTCCGCACCATCGGCGTGGATGACGTGGTGTTTTCCGATAACCCGTTCGGCGTACGCACCAAGTTCTCGGTGGGCAATAACGGCATCGGCCGCAGCGGCATGATCGCCGTGGGCGCCAAAACTGCCGCCTTTGCCGACGGCGGCAGCCTGGGGGCGATGGCGGCGATCAGCGGCAGCTCCATCACCTCTAACTACAAAAACGGCGCCGGTTTCGACAGCGAGATGTTCAACGTCGATAAAACCTACCGCCAGAACCCGAAATCCCAGCTGTTCAAAGTGGACATCAAGCCGGATGCCTTCAACAGCATCGAACTGTCGGCGCGCAGCTACCAGAATAAAATCACCCGCCGCCACATCGACAGCGACGATTTTTACCTCAAATACCACTACGCGCCGTTCTCGGAACTGATCGATTTCAAATTGACCGCCAGCACCAGCCGCGGTGAGCAGAAGTTCATGTCCAACAACATGGCGGGGTTCAGCGACAGCACGGCGAAAAACATTTCCGATGCGCTGGATATCAACAACACCAGCCGTTTCAGCCTGCAGGACGTCGATTTCGCTTTCAGCTACGGCGGCAAGCTGGTGCGCAACGAGTATAAGAAAAAGGCCTCTGGCTTGGTGACGGATGACAATCAGGCGGAAAGCATGCCGGTGGGAATGTCGGGCAAGCAGGATATCTCCAGCCTGTACAGCGGGTTGCAGGCCAACTACGGCATCTGGCAGGGGAATTTCGATCTGAACTACACCGCCTATCGCCTCTCCGGCTATAAGCCGGCCTGTGACGAGCGAGTAGAGTGCTTCCCGCAGGGCGCTGGCACTATTAGCCGTAACGAACACGGCTTCAACCCGTCGGTCATGCTGTCGGCGCAGGTGACGCCGTGGCTGCAGCCGTTCGTCAGCTACAGCAAGTCGATGCGCGGGCCGAATATCCAGGAGGTGTTCTTCGCCAACAGCGGCGGCCAGTCGATGAACCCGTTCCTCAAGGGCGAAAAAGCGGAGACCTGGCAGGGCGGGTTCAACGCCAATGCTCACGATCTGTTGTTCAAGCAGGACAGCTTCCAACTGAAAGCGGTCTATTTTGAAACCAGGATCAAAAACTACATTTCCAGCCAATCCTACCTGGTGTGTAAAAATCGCCAGAAGTGCAACCGTTCGCAGGCGACGCAGGAAGAGTGGGATGACGCGGACGTCAACGTCAGCATGACCATGTATAGCAATGCCCCCGAACCGGTCAAAATGCGCGGGGTGGAGCTTGAAGCGCTGTACGACGCCGGTTTCGCCTTCACCAAGCTGTCGTTAAGCAAGGAGCATACCTCCCAGCCGACCAACCAGGCCAGCAACGTATTCGGCGCGGGCGATATCAGCGAGCTGCCGGAGTTCTACTTCACGCTGGACAGCGGGGTGCGCCTGCTGGACGAGAAACTGACGCTGGGCGGGGTGGTGAAATACACCGGCAAGTCGGTGCGTCTGTCGCCGGACTCTGATTACGATGAGAATGAGCAGTTGCTGAAGGAGCCGGCGCCGCATATTCCGACCATTATCGATCTGTACGGCACCTATCAGGTGAATCGCAATCTGCTGCTGAAGCTCAGCGTGCAAAACCTGATGGACAGAGACTATTCGGACGCGCTGAACAAGATGAACTCGCTGCCGTCGCAGTCGCAGTATGAGACGCCGACCAACACCGCCCGTGGGCGGACTTATATCTTCGGCGGGGAGGTGCGCTTCTAAACTGCAGCAGAGCAGGGCGCAGTCACTGCGCCCGTTTCGCCTGCAGCAGCCATTTGTCCAGCTCGTTGGCGAACTGCTGGCGGTCGCGCTGGTTCAGGGCGTTCGGGCCGCCGGTCTGAATGCCGCTGGCGCGCAGGGTATCCATAAAATCGCGCATGTTGAGGCGTTCGCGAATGGTGTCCGGCGTATAGCGTTCACCGCGCGGGTTCAGCGCCACCGCGCCTTTCTCTATGACCTCCGCCGCCAGCGGAATGTCGGCGGTGATCACCAGATCGCCCGCTTCGCAGCGGCGCACGATCTCGTTGTCGGCCACGTCGAAGCCGGCCGCCACCTGCAGCGAACGGATGTATTTCGACGGCGGCGTGCGCAGCGGTTGGTTCGCCACCAGCGTCACGGTGATGGCGGTGCGATCGGCGGCGCGGAACAGCACTTCCTTGATCACGTTCGGACAGGCGTCCGCATCGACCCAAATCTGCATCATTTCGTCTCCCGCAGCCAGTCGCGCACCGGCAGGAAATCGCGCGCCAGCGCCGCTTCCGGGCTGTCGGCGTCCGGCTGGTAGTTATATTCCCAACGCACCAACGGCGGCATCGACATCAGGATGGACTCGGTGCGCCCGCCGGTTTGTAGCCCGAACAGCGTGCCGCGATCCCACACCAGATTGAATTCCACGTAGCGGCCGCGACGGTACAGCTGGAACTGGCGCTCGCGCTCGCCCCAGCTCAAGGCCTTGCGTTTTTCGACGATCGGCAGATAGGCGTCGAGGAAGCCCTGGCCCACCGCGCGGGTGAAAGCGAAGCAGTGGTCGAAGTCCGGGGTGTTCAGATCGTCGTAGAACAGGCCGCCGATGCCGCGTGCTTCGTTGCGATGCTTGATGAAGAAGTAATCGTCGCACCATTGCTTATATTTGGGGTAGACCTCGTCGCCGAACGGCGCGCACAGCTCGGCCGCGGTGCGGTGCCAGTGCACGGCATCCTCTGCGAAACCGTAGAACGGCGTCAGGTCAAAACCGCCGCCGAACCACCACACCGGCGCTTCGCCCGGCTTTTCAGCGATGAAAAAGCGTACGTTGGCGTGGCTGGTGGGCACGTAGGGGCTGAGCGGATGGATAACCAGGGAGACGCCCATCGCCTGGAAGCTGCGCCCGGCCAGTTCCGGACGGTGCGCGGTCGCCGAGGCCGGCAGGGTGGCGCCGGAGACGTGCGAGAAGTTGACCCCCGCCTGTTCGAACACCGCGCCGTTGGTCAGCACGCGGCTGCGGCCACCGCCGCCTTCTTCACGCGTCCATTGGTCTTCGGTGAACACGGCGCCGCCATCGGCCTGGGCGAGCTGCGCGCAGATATGATCCTGCAGCGCCAGCAGGAAGGATTTTACTTCAGCGATGTTAGGTAAACTCATGCGGGGTCTTTATAGCGTCTGGCTGAACAAGGCGCTGAGTATACTCTTATTCGCCGCCCGCGGCATCAGCGGGGTTTGCGTTGGTGTGCGTCGAAGTAGTCGAAGAAGTTGACGATGCCGTCCGCGATGGCGCGGGCGATTTTCTCGCGAAACGCGGTGGTGCCCAGCAGCCGTTCTTCGTTCGGGTTGGTGATGAACGAGGTTTCCACCAGCACCGAGGGGATGGACGGGGATTTCAACACCGCGAACGCCGCCTGTTCGGTGCTGTCGCTGTGCAGATGGTGTACCGGACGAATTTGGCCGAGCACGTGGCGGCCGAGCGTCAGGCTGTTGTTGATGGTGTCGGTTTGCACCAGATCGAACAGCACCTGCTGCAGGTAGTTGTCCTGATCCTTGTATTTGCCGCCCGCTACGTCGTCGGCGGCGTTTTCACGGTTGGACAGGTAGCGCGCCATGGCGCTGCTGGCGCCGCGGTTGGAGAGGGCGAATACCGAAGCGCCGGAGGCCGACGGGCTGGTAAAACCGTCGGCGTGAATGGAAATGAACAGATCGGCCTGGTGCTGGTGGGCGATCTCCACCCGCTGGAACAGCGGAATGAATTCGTCTTCTTCGCGCGTCAGGCGCGCCTCGATGTGATCGTGCTCATGCAGGAAACGGCGCACGTGGTTGGCGATTTCCAGCACGATGTGTTTTTCCTGCGAACCTTCGTGGCCGACCGCGCCGGAGTCGATGCCGCCGTGGCCGGGATCGATCATCACCCGCTTTTTGCCGCCGGCCGGTTTCGCCGCCGGTTTGCTGTGCTGATTGCGCAGCATGCCTTCCGCCTTGGCGCTTGGGTTTTTCACGCCGAACAGTGCTACTGCCAGGCCGGAAAGCAACAGTTGGCGTCGCGTCGGGGAAACGGCAAGCGGCTTAAAATTGAGGAATTGTTTACCCTGCTTTTTCATTACGCAACGCTCCATCGACGATTCTATTTCGCGACGTTATATCGTATTGATAATCATTAATCGACCCGATAACTATTTCCATTTATTACGCCTGTTACCGGCGATTTCGGGGCAAATAGCGCGGTAAATCGCAGTTTGATATTGCGTAAGTGAATAATCACGCGATAATCAGATAAACCCCTTAATTAACAGCGGCCAACATCGATGGAAATTCGCGTATTTCGACAAGACGACTTTGAAGAAGTCATTACCCTGTGGGAGCGCTGTGATCTGCTGCGGCCCTGGAACGATCCGGAAATGGACATCGAGCGCAAGCTGAACCACGATCCTGAGCTGTTCCTGGTGGCGGAAGTCGGCGGCGAAGTGGTCGGTTCGGTGATGGGCGGCTATGACGGCCACCGCGGCTCGGCGTATTACCTCGGGGTGCATCCCGACTATCGTGGGCGCGGCATCGCCAATGCGTTGATCAACCGTCTGGAGAAGAAGCTGATCGCTCGCGGCTGCCCGAAGATCCAGATTATGGTGCGCGAAGACAACGACACGGTGGTCGAGATGTACGAGAAGCTCGGCTACGAGATCCAGGGCATCACCAGCCTGGGCAAGCGGCTGATCGAAGATCAGGAATATTGATCGAGCGGCGGGCGGCGGCGTTGCCCCGCCCGCCGCAACGCATTACGGCAGCTTTTTGACGGTTTTCACGTCCACTTCGACGCTGCTCCAGTCTTTATCCACTTTGCCTTCCAGCTGCACCTTGTCTTTCGGCGTGACGGTTTGGCCGTTCCAGCGTTTGCGATCGATCTCGACCGTCAGCGTGCCGGTGGCGTCGCGGAAGGTGTAGGTATCGTCGCCGATGCGCTGCTCGATGTTGCCTTGCAGCATCACCCAGGTGTCGTCGCTCAGCGATTTCACCTTGTCCACGGTGGTCAGCGCCGCGCTGGGGCCGGAGAAACCACCTTGTGCGGTGGTTTGCGTTTGAGCCTGCGGCGCGGCCGGATCGAGGAACCCGCCTTGTTGCGCCAGTACCGGTGCGCTGCACAGCGCGATCAGAGCGGCCAGAGTCAGTTTTTTCATGTTGCGCTTCCTTATCGTTATCGAAAATCACATCCCGCTGATATCGGGTGCTTGCTAAGTGATAAGGATTAAAACACACCGATCTTAAGAGCTTCTTAAGCCGACGCATTGAAATTCCCATCGCCGGCGCCCATCTGTAGCCATAGTCTTTATTCTGTTGGCAAGGAACGAGCGTTGAAGCCATTCTCACCCCGGTTTTCCCCGGACGATTACGATCAGCACGGCGCGCTGCGGCTGCCGCTGGGATTTTGGGCCGTGCTGATTTTGCAGGCGCGCACCTGGCTGTTGTTCGTGATGGCCGGCGCTTCGCGCGAGCAGGGCGAAAGCTTGTTGGCGTTGTTTTATCCGGATACCCAACGCTTTTGGTACGGCATGCTGCTCGGTCTGCCGGCGGCGCTGGCGTTTTTGCTGAGCGGCCGTCGCCACCAATGGCCGCGGCTGTGGCGCGGTTGGCGCTGGGGGCTGGCTGTCTCGCTGCTGGCGTCGTTCGGCGGCTCGCTGTTCAGCCTGTGGCGCCAGGACGGCGATGCGCCGGGGCTGGAGCTGACGTTGGCGCTGCTCGACGCGCTGGCGCTGAGCTATCTGCTGCTGAACACGCGTCTGAAAGCCTGTTTCGCGCTGGCGGAGCGCGCCGACTAATTGCCGAGAAGTGCGGCACTTTTCGCATTTTCCGCACTCCAAGCTGGCAACCGTTGGCGTAGTGCGGGCCGTTGTGAGAGGCTGGCACGCAGCAAAACGCCGAATGCGGCAGGAGCGGGTGACCCGCCCCGTGCCATTGATGTCTAAGGAGCTAGAGATGAATATTCGCCCCCTGTTGTTAGGGCTTCCGCTGTTACTGACCGGCTGTTCGAGCATGTCTAATTTCTCCTGGTCCAGCCTGTCGCCATTCAACTGGTTCGGCAGCAGCCTGGAAGTCGGCGCCAAGGGCGTCGGCAAGCTCAACGCCGGCACGCCGATGTCGGAAAGTGCCATCAACGACGGGCTGGACGGCAACTACCGCCTGCGCGGCGGCATGGCGACCAACAACGGCCAGATCGTCTCTTATTATCAGGCGCTGTCCGGCGACGAAGTGAAGCTGGTGATCACCGGCGAACCGAAAGGGCGCCTGCAGCGGGTGGACGTGCTGGATCCGAAAGTGGCGACGGAGTGGGGCAACAAGCTCGGCACGCCGTTCGGCGACATGTACAGCAAGGCGTTTGGCTCCTGTAAGCCGGGCAGCGGCGAAGACGCCGGTAAAGTGGAGTGCGTGGCGGAGCAGAGCAAATACGTCACCTACATCTTCAGCGGCAAGTGGGCCGGAGCGCAGGATATCATCCCGCCGGACGACACCCTGAAAAGCTGGACGGTCAGCAAAATCATTTGGCACGCCAAGCCGCAGCAGTAACGCGTTCAACGGGCGCCGGTTCCCGGCGCCCGCTTGTCCAAATCATTACCCCTATTTTCTTTGCGCTGCTGCAAGGCAATCGCCCTTGCTTGCGGTATGATAGCGCGCGTTTGTAACAGGGAACCCGCGCGTCAACCGCCATACCTTACCTGTTGCCGGATTCTGGTATTGAGGATAACAACATGACACAGGTTCAGAGCGGCATTCTGCTGGAGCACTGCCGTTTCGCCATTTTTATGGAAGCCACCGTACAGGGCGAATTCGCCGACTTGCGCCAGGGCTGCAAACAGTTTTGTCAGACGCTGAGCGAGCTGCAGCAGCAGTTTCCCGATGCGCGCCTCGGCGCGGTGATCGCCTTCGGCTATGACGTTTGGCACGATCTTTCCAACGGCCAGGGCGCGAAAGAGCTGAAGCCGTTCACGCCGCTCGGCAAAGGGCTGGCACCGGCCACCCAGCGCGATATGCTGATCCACATTCAGTCGCTGCGTCACGACGTCAACTTCACGCTGGCGCAGGCGGCACTGGCGGCGTTCGGCAACGCCATCAAGATTGAAGAAGAAACCCACGGTTTCCGCTGGGTGGAAGAGCGCGATCTGAGCGGTTTCATCGACGGTACCGAAAACCCGCAGGGCGAGCAGCGCCCTGCAGTGGCGACGATTGCCGAAGGCGAAGAGGACGCAGGCGGCAGCTACGTGCTGGTGCAGCGCTACGAGCACAACCTGCGCCAGTGGCAGCGTTTTACCACCGAACAGCAGGAGCAGATCATCGGTCGCACCAAGCGCGACAGCGAAGAGCTGCCGGCCGATCAGCGCCCGGATACCTCGCACGTTAGCCGCGTCGATCTGAAAGAGAACGGCAAGGGCCTGAAAATTCTGCGCCAGAGCCTGCCTTATGGCACCGCCAGCGGCAAGCATGGCCTGTTCTTCATCGCCTATTGCGCACGCCTGCACAATATCGAGCAGCAGCTGCTGAGCATGTTCGGCGATCTGGACGGCAAACGCGACGCGATGCTGCGTTTCAGCCGTGCGGTTACCGGCAGCTACTACTTTGCGCCATCGCTGACGCGCCTGCTGTCACTTTGACGCCGTTGCCGAAGCCGGCGCGTCCGGCTTCGGTCTGTTTTCCCGCCCTAAAACGCCTCGCATTCCCTGCCTTATAGCGTTTGATGCTTGTAAATCACTAAACGGTATATAAAAGCGTTACAGCTCCGCACCGAGTTATAAATACACTGGTCGTCAATAAGGCGAAAGCCTGAAGGAATGACTCAGTGATAAGGTGCAGAATGAAACAAAACCGGGTTAAAAATCTCGTGCTGAAAGGTTGGCTGGCGGCTGCGCTGTTGGCGAGCGGCGCCGCGTCGGCGGCGGAATTGCTGAACAGCTCTTATGACGTTTCCCGTGAATTGTTCGTCGCGCTGAATCCCGGCTTTGAACAGCAGTGGAATCAACAGCATCCGAACGACAAGCTGACCATCAAACAATCGCACGCCGGTTCCTCCAAGCAGGCGCTGGCGATCCTGCAGGGCCTGCGCGCCGACGTGGTGACGTACAACCAGGTGACCGACGTGCAGATCCTGCACGATCGCGGGCAGCTGATCCCGGCGGACTGGCAGTCGCGTCTGCCGAACAACAGCTCGCCGTTCTATTCCACCATGGCGTTTCTGGTGCGCAAGGACAACCCGAAGGGCATCCACACCTGGAACGATCTGGTGCGTGACGACGTGAAACTGGTGTTCCCGAACCCGAAAACCTCCGGCAACGGCCGTTACACCTATCTGGCCGCCTGGGGCGCCGCCAGCCAGGCCGACGGCAACGATGCGGCCAAGACCCGCGCCTTCATGACCCGTTTCCTGAAAAACGTGTTGGTGTTCGATACCGGCGGCCGCGGCGCGACCACCACCTTCGTCGAGCGCGGTTTGGGCGACGTGCTGATCAGCTTCGAGTCCGAAGTGAACAACATCCGCAAGCAATACGGTGAAGACAAGTACGAAGTGATCGTGCCGCCGGTCGATATTCTGGCGGAGTTCCCGGTGGCCTGGGTCGACAAAAACGTCGCGCGCAACGGCACCGAACAGGCGGCCAAAGCCTATCTGAACTATCTCTACAGCCCGGCGGCGCAGCAGGTGATCACCAGTTTCTACTACCGCGTGTATGACCAGAAAGCGATGGCGGCGGCCAAGGGGCAATTCCCGGACACCCAACTGTTCCGCGTGGAAGATCAATTCGGCGGCTGGCCGCAGGTGATGAAAACCCACTTCGCCACCGGCGGCGAGCTGGATCAGCTGTTAGCGGCAGGGCGCAAGTAAATGTTGGCGTTGTCGTCCAGTAAGCGGGTGCTGCCCGGATTTGGCCTCAGCCTCGGCAGCAGCCTGTTTTATACCTGTTTGATCCTGCTGCTGCCGCTCAGTGCGCTGGTGATGCAGCTGGCGCAGATGAGCCTGGCGCAATATTGGGAAGTGATTTCCAACCCGCAGGTGGTGGCGGCGTATAAAGTGACGCTGCTGGCGGCCGCTGTCGCCAGCCTGTTCAATGCGGTGTTCGGCATGCTGATGGCCTGGATCCTGACGCGCTACCGCTTTCCCGGCCGTTCGCTGCTGGATGGACTGATCGACCTGCCGTTCGCGCTGCCGACGGCGGTAGCCGGCCTGACGCTGGCCGGTCTGTTTTCCACCACGGGCTGGTACGGGCAGTGGCTGGCGCACTTCGACATCAAAGTCACCTTCACCTGGCTTGGGATCGCGGTGGCGATGGCGTTCACCAGTCTGCCGTTTGTGGTGCGTACCGTGCAGCCGGTGCTGGAAGAGTTAGGGCCGGAGTACGAAGAGGCGGCCGAGACGCTGGGCGCCACGCGCTGGCAGAGTTTTCGCCGCGTCGTGCTGCCTGAAGTGGCGCCGGCGCTGCTGGCCGGCACCGCCATTTCCTTTACCCGTAGTCTGGGCGAGTTCGGGGCGGTGATTTTCATCGCCGGCAACATCGCCTGGAAGACGGAAGTGACCTCGCTGATGATTTTTGTGCGTTTGCAGGAGTTCGATTACCCGGCGGCCAGCGCCATCGCCTCGGTGATCCTGGCGGCATCGCTGCTGCTGTTGTTCAGCATTAACGTATTGCAAAGCCGCTTCGGCAGACGTTTGGGAGGAGGGCACTGATGGCTGATATTTCCGCCTTCAACGGCGCCGAGCGCCCGCGCGTTAACTGGGGCAAGTGGACGCTGATCGCCATCGGCACGCTGTTTTCGGCGCTGCTGCTGGTGGTGCCGATGATATCGATTTTCGCCGAGGCCTTCTCAAAAGGATTCGGCGCGATGTGGAGCAATTTGCTCGATCCGGACATGCTGCACGCCATTTGGCTGACGGTCCTGATCGCGCTGATCACCGTGCCGTTCAACCTGGTGTTCGGCACGTTGCTGGCGTGGCTGGTGACGCGTTTTACCTTCCCCGGCCGCCAGCTGCTGCTGACGCTGATCGATATCCCGTTCGCCGTTTCACCGGTGGTGGCGGGGCTGATTTATCTGCTGTTTTACGGCAGCAACGGCCTGCTGGGCGGCTGGCTGGATGCGCATAACATTCAGGTGATGTTCTCCTGGCCGGGCATGGTGCTGGTGACCATTTTCGTCACCTGTCCCTTCGTGGTGCGCGAACTGGTGCCGATGATGCTCAGCCAGGGCAGCCAGGAAGATGAGGCCGCCATTCTGCTGGGAGCGTCCGGCTGGCAAATGTTCCGCCGCGTGACGCTGCCCAACATTCGCTGGGCGCTGCTGTACGGCGTGGTGCTGACCAACGCGCGCGCCATCGGCGAGTTCGGCGCGGTGTCGGTGGTGTCCGGTTCGATTCGCGGCGAAACCTACAGCCTGCCGCTGCAGGTCGAGCTGTTGCAGCAGGATTACAACACCGTCGGGGCCTTTACCGCCGCGGCCCTGTTGACCCTGATGGCGATCGTTACCCTATTTTTGAAGAGCGCGCTGCAGTGGCGTCTGGAACGTCAAAACGCGCGTCTCGAGCGGGAGGAAAATCATGAGCATTGAGATTAACGGCATCAACAAGTCCTTCGGTCGCACCAAGGTATTGAACGATATCTCGCTCGATATTGCTTCCGGCGAGATGGTGGCGCTGCTTGGGCCATCCGGTTCCGGCAAGACCACGCTGCTGCGCATCATCGCCGGGCTGGAAAGCCAGAGCGGCGGCAAGCTGGGCTTCCACGGCACCGACGTCAGCCACATGCACGCGCGCGACAGGCGCGTGGGCTTCGTATTTCAGCACTATGCGCTGTTCCGCCACATGACGGTGTTCGATAACATCGCCTTCGGCCTGACCGTGCTGCCGCGCCGCGAGCGCCCGAACGCCGCGGCGATCAAACAGAAAGTCACTCAGCTGCTGGAAATGGTGCAGCTGGGTCACCTGGCTACCCGCTATCCGTCGCAGCTGTCCGGCGGCCAGAAACAGCGCGTGGCGCTGGCGCGCGCCCTGGCGGTGAAACCGCAGATTCTGCTGCTGGATGAACCGTTCGGCGCGCTGGATGCGCAGGTGCGCAAAGAGCTACGCCGCTGGCTGCGTCAGCTGCATGAAGAGCTGAAATTCACCAGCGTGTTCGTCACCCACGATCAGGAAGAGGCGATGGAAGTGGCCGACCGCATCGTGGTGATGAGCCAGGGCAATATCGAACAGGTCGGGTCACCGGTCGACATCATGCGCGAACCGGCGAGCCGCTTTGTGCTGGAATTCATGGGGGAAGTGAACCGCCTGAACGGCGAAATTCGCGGCTCCCAGCTGTTCGTCGGCGCGCATCAGTGGCCGTTGTCGTTCCAGCCGATGCACCAGGGCAGCGTCGATCTGTTCCTGCGCCCGTGGGAAATGGAAGTGGCGACCGAAAGCAGCGAACGTTGCCCGCTACCGGTTCAGGTGCTGGAAGTCAGTCCGCGCGGCCATTTCTGGCAGCTGACGGTGCAGCCGATCGGCTGGCACCAGGAACCGATCAGCGTGGTGCTGCCGGAAGGCAACGCCACGCCGGTGCGCGGCGGCCGTTATTACGTCGGCAGCCTCAATGCGCGGCTGTATGCCGGCGATCAACTGCTGCAACCTGTTGCGTTAGCCAAAAGCGCCTGATAGGTTTTAGCAGCCCTTTATTCAAGGCAACCCCAGGGTTGCCTTTTTACTTTACGCACA
Source organism: Serratia sp. CY55921 (assembly GCF_052167655.1). Taxonomy (NCBI): domain Bacteria; kingdom Pseudomonadati; phylum Pseudomonadota; class Gammaproteobacteria; order Enterobacterales; family Yersiniaceae; genus Serratia; species Serratia sp. CY55921. The sequence continues at coordinate 34,500 of NZ_JBJNMU010000001.1, forward strand.
CCAACACACAGGCAAAGATCGTGACAACGCTCGAACAATGCATCGGGAATACCCCGCTGGTAAAACTGCAACGGCTGGCCGCCCAGGCGGGCAGCGAGGTATGGGTCAAACTGGAAGGCAACAACCCGGCGGGATCGGTGAAGGATCGCGCCGCGTTGGCGATGATCCAGCAGGCGGAGCTGCGCGGTGAGATCAGGCCCGGCGACGTGCTGATTGAGGCCACCAGCGGCAACACCGGCATTGCGCTGGCGATGATCGCTGCATTGAAAGGCTATACGCTGAAGCTGCTGATGCCGGAGAACATGAGCCTAGAGCGGCAGGCGGCGATGCGCGCCTACGGCGCCGAGCTGATCCTGGTCAGCCGTGAGCAGGGCATGGAAGGGGCGCGCGATCTGGCGCTGGAGATGCAGCGTCAGGGGCAGGGCAAGGTACTGGATCAGTTCAACAACCTGGACAATCCCTACGCCCATTTCACTACCACCGGCCCGGAGATTTGGCGCCAAACCGAAGGGCGCATCACGCATTTCGTTTCCAGCATGGGCACCACCGGCACCATTACCGGCGTGGGCGGTTACCTGAAAAGCCAGAATCCGCAGGTGCAGATCATCGGCCTGCAGCCGGCGGAGGGCAGCAGCATCCCCGGCATTCGCCGCTGGGCGCCCGCTTACCTGCCGGGTATTTTCCGCCCGGAGCTGGTGGATCAGGTGCTGGATATCGAACAGGGCGATGCCGAGCAGACCATGCGCCAGCTGGCGCAGCGTGAAGGCATCTTCTGCGGCGTCAGCTCCGGTGGCGCGGTGGTCGGCGCCTTGCGCGTCGCCGCGGCTCACCCCGGCAGCGTGGTGGTGGCGATCGTCTGCGACCGCGGCGATCGCTACCTTTCAACCGGCGTGTTCGGCTGAGCGGGCCCTCCCGGCGGTGTGTTCCGTCGGGAAAACCTTTCCTCCTTTCCTTTCGACAGACGGCAGCCCCGCTTGCGGCGGCTGCCGCTTGCCCGTGCGCCAATGCCATGACTGAAGTAGAGAAATCGCGCGGCAGCGGCCACAATAACGGTGGCGAGACGCCAAAAGCGATGTGTAAGGATTGAGTAAAACCGGCTGCGGACCGGCGAAATTGGCGGGAAAATAACGAAAATCGGTGAAGGAGCAAGGCATGAAAATTTTACTGGTCGACGATGACCTGGAGCTTGGCACCATGCTGAGCGAATACCTGACGGGCGAAGGTTTCGACGCCACGCTGGTGCTGACCGGCAAGGCGGGGGTAGAGGGCGCGCTGTCGGGCGACTATACCGCGATGATCCTCGACATCATGCTGCCGGATATGAGCGGCATCGACGTGCTGCGCGACGTGCGCAAAAAGAGCCGGCTGCCGATCATCATGCTGACCGCCAAAGGTGACAACATCGATCGGGTGATTGGTCTGGAGATGGGTGCCGACGATTACATGCCCAAACCCTGCTATCCGCGCGAATTGGTGGCGCGTTTGCGCGCGGTGCTGCGCCGTTTCGAAGAACGGCCGCAAGAAGCGGACGACGAGGCCGCCATCAGCGTTGGCGAGCTGACGTTAAACCCTTCAACCCGCAGCAGCGAATGGCGCGGCAAGGCGTTCGATCTGACCGCTTCGGAATTCAATCTGTTGGAGCTGTTGCTGCGCGCGCCGGACCGCGTGGTGTCGAAGGACGAATTGTCCGAGAAGGGGCTGGGGCGCCCGCGTGAAGCCTATGACCGCAGCGTGGATGTGCATATCAGCAATATCCGCCAGAAGCTGAGCGCGTTGGCCGGCAATACGCTGAGCATCGAAACGGTGCGCAGCATCGGCTATCGCATCCGGTAACCTGACATGCGCGGAAGACTGTTCTGGAAAATTTTGCTCGGCTTTTGGCTGACTTTTCTCATCATGACGCAGGCCCTGTGGGTGGCGTTTTCTCTTTATGGCGATCGCTATGTGCCGCCGGAGAACGCCATGGCGCGGCGGGCGATCGGCCTGCAGCTGACCTCCGCCGCCACCCAATTGCGCAGCGGCGGCATGCCGGCGCTGGAAGCGCTGATGCGCGACTGGCCGGAGGACGACAGGCGTCTGCTGTCGGTAACGCCGATGACCCAACCGCCGCCGCCCGCGCCGGAAGAACCGCTGTTTGAAGGGCGGCGGATGCCGAAAGCGATTTCCGCCTGGGTGCAGACCGGGGAAGGGCAGGGATACTGGCTGAGTTATAACGTGCGCGGGCTGCGGGAAGAGTATCGGCCGGAGCGGCGTTCCCATTTCTTCAACATTCCTGCGCCGATGTTGTGGGTCGGCGGGCTGGGCGGTTTGCTGTTCAGCGCCGTATTGGCCTGGAACCTGACCCGGCCGATGCGTCAGCTGCGCGGCGGCCTGGATCGGGTGGCGCAGGGCGATCTGTCGGTGCGGCTGTTCCCGAAAATGCGGCGCCGTCATGACGAGCTGTCCGACGTGGCGCGCGATTTCGACACCATGGCCGAACGCTTGGAGCTGCTGGTCAGCGCCCGCGAACAGCTGTTGCACGATGTCTCGCACGAGCTGCGTTCGCCGCTGGCTCGCCTGCAGTTGGCGATCGGCCTGGCGCGGCAGAATGCCGGCAACGTCGAAACCTCGCTCAAGCGCATCGAACATGAGTCGGGGCGGCTGGATAAAATGATCGGCGAGCTGCTGGCGCTGTCGCGCACCGAACACAGCAGCCTGCCGGACGAGGAGTACTTCGATCTGTACGGCCTGGTGGATGCGGTGGTGAGCGATGCGCGCTACGAGGCGCAGGTGCCCGGCGTGGAGATCGTGCTGCAGGCCGAGTCGGACGTGGAGTATACCGTCAAGGGCAATGCGGAGCTGATGCGGCGCGCGGTGGACAACATCGTGCGCAATGCGCTGCGCTTTTCCAGCCAGGGCCAGCGGGTGACGGTAGCGCTGTCGCGCATCGACAACCAGTTCCAGCTCGCCGTCAGCGATCAGGGGCCGGGCGTGGAGGAGTCGAAACTGTCGAGCATCTTCGATCCGTTCGTGCGCGTGAAGTCGGCGCAGTCGGGCAAGGGCTACGGCCTGGGGCTGGCGATTACCCGCAAGGTGGTATTGGCGCACGGTGGCCAGGTTGAGGCGCGCAATGGCGACAAAGAGGGGCTTATCATCACTCTGCGTATCCCGCGCTGGCAATAATAGACTATCTTACTTGCCATTTTGAACTAGGGCAGTGCTCGCCTTCGTCACGTACTGTGTGTACGCTCCGAAGGTTGCGCGCTGTCCATGTTCAAACTGCCTGCGCCGATAACGTCTATTATCCGCGGCATACCCAAAGGATTTCGAATTGCAGCTAGGCGGCAAGCGGGGGAATCCCCGGGAGCTTACTCCGGTAAGTGACCGGGGTGAGCACGTGCGGCCAACAACGCTGCGGTTCGAAAGACGAAGGGGATAAAAAAAACGGCGCCGAGGGCGCCGTTTATCTTGCTCATTCGCGATTACTTCTTGATGCGGATGATCGGGGTTTCGCCAACGGTCACGCTGCCGGACAGTTTAATCAGCTCTTTGATCTCGTCCATGTTGGAGATAACGACCGGCGTCAGGGTAGACTTGGCTTTCTCTTCCAGCAGTGGCAGGTTGAACTCGATAACGACGTCACCTTTCTTGACGCGCTGACCTTCTTCGGCGATGCGTTTGAAGCCTTCGCCTTTCAGTTCTACGGTATCGATGCCGAAGTGGACGAACAGCTCAATGCCGCTGTCGGATTCGATAGAGAATGCATGGTTGGTTTCGAAAATCTTACCGATGGTGCCGTCAACCGGAGCAACCATTTTGTTGCCGGCCGGTTTGATGGCGATACCGTCGCCAACGATTTTTTCAGCGAACACTACGTCCGGCACATCTTCGATATTGACGATTTCGCCAGAAAGGGGAGCGACGATCTCGATAGTGCCCGTGTCTTTCTTGTCATCAGAAACCAGAGATTTCAGTTTATCGAACAAACCCATGATCTTCTCCTAAGCATTAAATTGGGCGGCGTTCCAGTGTCGTGGAAGTTTAGCAGAGCGTTTTTTCTTCGATGAATTTATTGACGCAATTCATCAGGTCTTGTGCCGTTGGCTGTGCCAAGGCTTGCGCTGCCAACGCCTTCACATCTTCGAAATTCGTGTTGCGAATAATTTTCTTGATGCGCGGGATTGAAATCGCACTCATGCTGAACTCATCCAGCCCCATGCCCAATAACAACAGTGTAGCACGCTCATCGCCAGCCAGTTCGCCGCACATGCCGGTCCACTTGCCTTCCGCGTGAGATGCATCAATAACCTGTTTAATCAGGCCAAGCACTGATGGGGACATCGGGTTATAGAGATGAGAAATCAGCTCGTTGCCGCGATCTACCGCCAGAGTATACTGGGTTAGATCGTTTGTCCCAATACTAAAGAAGTCGACTTCTTTCGCCAGGTGGTGAGCGATGACCGCCGCAGCCGGTGTTTCCACCATCACGCCCACTTCGATGCTCTCGTCAAACGCCTTGCCTTCTTCGCGCAGCTGCGCCTTCAGCGTCTCGATTTCGCCTTTCAGATCGCGCACTTCTTCCACGGAGATGATCATCGGGAACATGATGCGCAGTTTGCCGAACGCCGAGGCGCGCAGGATGGCGCGCAGCTGGGCGTGCAGGATTTCACGGCGGTCCATCGCGATGCGGATGGCGCGCCAGCCGAGGAACGGGTTCTCTTCCTTCGGCAGGTTCATGTACGGCAGGTCTTTGTCGCCGCCGATGTCCATGGTGCGGACGATCACGGCCTGCGAGCCCATGGCTTCCGCCACGGCTTTATAAGCCTGGAACTGCTCGTCTTCGGTTGGCAGCGAGTCGCGGTCCATGAACAGGAATTCGGTACGATACAGGCCGACGCCTTCCGCGCCGTTGCGCTCTGCACCCGCGACGTCGCGCACGGTGCCGATGTTGGCGCAGACTTCAACCTGATGGCCGTCCAGCGTAATCGCCGGCAGGTCCTTCAGCTTGGCCAGATCGTTTTTCTCAGTGATGTATTGGTTCTGGGCGGCTTTCAGCTGATCGATAACGTCAGCGGTCGGGTTAACGTAAATCTGGTTGTTAACCGCGTCCAGAATCAGATAGTCGTCGTTCTTCACCTGCTTGGTCACGTCGCTGGTACCGACGATTGCCGGCAGCTCCAGGGAGCGCGCCATGATAGAGGTGTGGGAGGTGCGGCCGCCGAGATCGGTAATGAAGCCCAGCACTTTGTCCAGGTTCAGCTGCGCGGTCTCGGACGGGGTCAGATCGGTGGCCACCAGGATCACTTCATCCTGAATGGAGCCCAGATCGACGATAGGCATGCCCAGAATGTTCTGCAGCAGGCGTTTGCCGATGTCGCGCACGTCGGCGGCGCGTTCTTTCAGGTATTCGTCGTCCAGCTCTTCCAACGCTTTCGCCTGGCCTTCGATCACGGTGTAGGCGGCGGCGTCTGCGGAGGCCAGATCGTCTTTGATTAGGGCTATGATTTCCTGCTCAAGCTCTTCGTCTTCCAGCAACATGATGTGGCCTTCGAAGATAGCTTCCTTCTCTTCGCCGAAGGTTTCGCCAGCTTTGGTCTTGATCGCTTCCAGCTGTTCGGACGCTTTCGCGCGGCCGGCCAGAAAACGCGAGACTTCCTGCTCTACTTGATCAGCAGAGATTTTCTTCCGGTTGATGACAATGTCGTCTTCTTTCAGCAAGAGAGCCTTACCAAAAGCGATGCCCGGTGATACTAAAATGCCTGAAATCATAACCCTACCTTACTCTTGACTGGTGTTAACTAAAAAGACGGGCCGATTACTCAAGCTCTGCCATCAGTTTTACCAAGTGCTCAACGGCTTTCTGCTCGTCTTCACCTTCAGCGGAGATGGTCACTACGGTCCCTTGAGTCAGCCCCAGAGTTTGCAGTTTGAACAGGCTTTTGGCGCTGGCGCTTTTGCCGTTGGAGGTTACGGTGATGTCAGACGTGAAGCCTTTTGCTTCTTTTACGAACTGAGCGGCAGGGCGAGTATGCAGACCATTCGGAGCGGTAATAGTAACTTCTTGCTGGAACATTGATGTTTCCCCAACTTATTGGATTAATGTTGTGGAGCTAAAGTTTAGCCCAGGGGCCTGACTTTAGCTTGTCTGGTTATAGCGCCTGACTATGGACAGGGGCGAACGTTGATGCAACAGAAAACGACGCGTTAGGCACTTCAGATCAAAAAACTCGGCTTTAGACGTCGTTCCAATCCGCTCCCCATTATGCCCGATTCGCCGCGTCGGCGACAGATGAGTAAATCGATTCAGCCTCGACCAGGCTCGGAGAGTGATTAATTTTGCGCATCGAAATAATGCACCGTTAAATACTAAAGGCGACGGGCAAAAGCAATCTTGGACTGCTATAAAGTTTGATCCAGTCCACAAAAAAGCACCCCACAGGGTGCTTTTTTAGCGATTTGTGCAGTGGCGGAATTACTGCTGCAATTCCTGCTCGGTGAACAGATCGGCGAACAGCGCGGTGCTGAGATAACGTTCGCCGGAAGAGGGCAGGATGACCACAATGGTCTTGTCGGCGAACGCCGGTTCTTCGGCCAGTTTCACCGCCGCTGCGACCGCTGCGCCGGAGGAGATGCCTGCCAGGATGCCTTCTTCGTCCATCAGACGGCGCGCCATGCTGATGGCTTCGTCGTTGGAGATTTTTTCGACGCGATCCACCAGGTCCAGATCGAGGTTGCCTGGAATGAAGCCGGCGCCGATGCCCTGAATTTTGTGCGGGCCCGGCTTCAGCTCTTCACCGGCCAGCGCCTGGCTGATGACCGGCGAGTCGGTCGGCTCGACCGCCACGGTGGTGATGGCTTTGCCTTTGGTGTTCTTGATGTAGCGGCTGACGCCGGTCAGCGTGCCGCCGGTGCCGACGCCGGAGATGAACACGTCGACTTCCCCGTCAGTGTCTTCCCAGATTTCCGGACCGGTGGTTTTTTCATGGATGGCCGGATTGGCCGGGTTGCTGAACTGCTGCAGGATCAGGTAGCGGTTCGGATCGGTGGCGACGATCTCTTCCGCTTTGGCGATGGCGCCTTTCATGCCTTTCGCCCCTTCGGTCAGCACCAGATTGGCGCCCAGCGCCTTGAGCAGCTTGCGGCGCTCGATGCTCATGGTTTCCGGCATGGTCAGCGTCAGTTTGTAGCCGCGCGCGGCGGCCACGAAGGCCAGCGCGATGCCGGTGTTGCCGCTGGTCGGCTCCACCAGTTCCTTGCCGGCGGTCAGCACGCCGCGTTGTTCCGCATCCCAAATCATATTGGCACCGATGCGGCATTTGACGCTGAAGCTCGGGTTGCGTGATTCAACCTTGGCCAGAATGCGTCCGTTGCCGATACGGTTCAGACGAACCAGCGGCGTATGGCCGATTGTTAATGAGTTGTCTTCATATATCTTGCTCATAGCCCGTCCTTTAACTCTATGAAAATGTGGGGAACATCGAAAGCATACGCTAACAGTACCGGCAGGGAAGTAAAGAATTGGTATATCTATATGTTATTAGGAAATAAGTTTTAAGCACAATGATAAGGGCGCGAAATGCGCGCCCTGTCGAAAATTCCCGCGCTGTCGGCGGTAAAAAACGGCGATTATCGGACGAATTGCGAGCGATAACGATCGACCCACATCGCGGTGGCGCCGCAGACGGCGACCGGCAGGATCACCAGGTTGAGGATGGGGATCATGGTGAAGAGGCTGACCAGCGCGCCGAACTGCAGGTTGTCGGTTTTGTGCTGGCGCAAGGCGCGGCGCATGTCGGCAAAGCTCACCTTGTGGTTGTCGAACGGGTAGTCGCAATACTGGATCGCCAGCATCCAGGCGCTGAACAGGAACCACAGCACCGGCGCCACCGTCTGGCCGATGCCGGGCACGAAGTACAACGCCAGCAGCAGCAGCGCGCGCGGCAGGTAATACATCAGCTTGCGCCATTCGCGCGCCATGATGCGCGGCAGATCTTTGGCGATGCTGAGCAGGCCGGTGTCCGGCAGCGGTTTACCGGTCAGGCTGCCTTCGAGCTGCTCGGCCAGCAGGCCGCAGAACGGCGCGGCGATCAGGTTGGTGAGGGTGCTGAACAGATAGCTGAACACCAGCAGCACCGAAATGACCGCCAGCGGCCACAGTAGGTAGCTCAACCATTGCAGCCAATCGGGAACGTGGCTCATCATCGCCGGGATCCAGTCGCCGAGGCGGCTGAACAGCCACCAGAAAGCGGAGCCCATCAGCAGCACGTTGACCAGCAACGGCAGGACCACATAGCGTTTAATCCCCGGGCGCGAAATCAGGCGCCAGCCTTCGGCGAAATAATGAATGCCGCTGGTGGAACGGGAAGGGGGCTGCGTATAGGACATATCTTAAGTTATCTCGTTGTCTGAACAGGCATCATTATCATATAGGGATGATTTTCCACTGGCTAGGGTAGGGTTGGCTGAAAAACCAGCAGAAAAAGGCAGTATAATCATCTTTATTGGCATAAAGTTCAGCACGGACTTGCACTTGTGTGCGCGGGCAAATAGAGTTAAAGAGTGAATGTTTGCCGCGGTGGCAATGTATTGGAACAACAGAGATAGCAATGATGCAGGATTTGCGTCTGATATTAATCGTTGTTGGCGCGATCGCCATAATAGCGCTGTTATTGCACGGTCTGTGGACCAGTCGCAAAGAACGGTCAGCGCTCTTCCGCGATCGCCCAGCCAAACGTTCCCAAAAGGAACGTGAACAAACTCCGATCGACGATCTCGAAGAAGGCGTCGGTGAGGTGCGCGTACGCGCCGCTCACCCGCAAGACGAGCCGTCATTCGGCCATTTCGATGCCGCACGCGAAGAACCCGTGGCCGCGCCGAAGCCCGCTCCGGCGGCTGCGCCTGCGCCCCGCGCCGTTCAGCCGGCTGCTCATCAGACGCCGCCTCCGCTGTCTCAGCGGCCGGAGTACGATGACATCCTGCTGAACAACTACGCGCCGGACGAAGAACCGGCCGAGCCGCAGCAACCGCAACCGGCCGCGCGCCGCGAGCCGCGCGTTGACGATCTGCCGCATGAACATGAGGCGCCGCTGGCGGCGGAACCGGCATTCCACGCCGAACCCGCCCCGGTGCAGCAAGCGCCGGAAGTGAAGCCTGCGTCGGAACCTGCACCGCAGCCGCAACAGCCGGCCGCTGCGCCAGTACAGGCTAAACTGAAAGAGACCGTGCTGGTGCTGCACGTCGCGGCCCATCAGGGCGGCGTGATCGGCGGCGAAGTGCTGCTGCAGAGCGTGTTGCAGGCGGGCTTCCAGTTTGGCGAGATGGGCATCTTCCACCGCCATATCAGCCCGGCCGGCAGTGGCCCGGTGCTGTTCAGCCTGGCGAACATGGTCAAGCCGGGGTCGTTCGATCCTGACATGATGTCCGATTTCTCCACGCCGGGCGTGTCGATGTTCATGATGGTGCCGTCTTACGGCGACGCCAATCAGAACTTCAAGCTGATGCTGCAGTCGGCGCAGCGCATCGCCGACGACGTGGGCGGTGTGGTGCTGGACGACGAGCGCCGCATGATGACGCCGCAGAAGCTGGAAACCTACAAAGCGCGTATCCGTGAAGTGTTGGAAAACAACGCCTGACCGGGTTGCCGCGCGCACTGAACATCCGTAACAACAAAGCCCCCGCTAGCCGGGGGTTTTTTATCTTTGATGGTGAGCTATGGAATCGATAATCCAACAAATCAATCAACTACGAGCCACATTGCGCCATCATGAATACCAGTATCATGTGCTGGATGCGCCCGAAGTGCCGGATGCGGAATATGACCGCCTGATGCGCGAGCTGCGCGAGCTCGAGAGCGCGCATCCGGAGCTGATCACCGCCGATTCGCCGACCCAGCGCGTGGGCGCGGCGCCGCTGGCGGCGTTTGATCAGGTGCGTCACGAAGTGCCGATGCTGTCGCTGGACAACGTGTTCGACGAAGAGAGCTTCCTGGCGTTTTACAAGCGCGTGCAGGACAGGCTCAAGAGCAGCGATCCGCTGACCTTCTGCTGCGAGCTGAAGCTGGACGGCCTGGCGGTCAGCCTGCTGTACGAAGACGGCGAGCTGGTGCGTGCGGCGACGCGCGGCGACGGCACCACCGGCGAGAACATCACCTCCAACGTGCGCACCATTCGCGCCATCCCGCTGCGCCTGACCGGCGACAACATCCCGCGCCGGCTGGAAGTGCGCGGCGAAGTGTTCATGCCGCAGGCCGGGTTTGAACAGATGAACGAAGAGGCGCGGCGCAAAGACGGCAAGGTGTTCGCCAATCCGCGCAACGCCGCCGCCGGTTCGCTGCGCCAGCTCGATCCGCGCATTACCGCCAAACGCCCGCTGACCTTCTTCTGCTATGGCGTCGGGCTGCTGGAAGGCGGCGAGCTGCCGCGCAGCCACTTTGAACGCCTGATGCAGTTCAAGGCCTGGGGCCTGCCGGTCAGCGATCGCGCCCAGCGCCGCACCGGCAGCGAGGAAGTGCTGGCGTTCTATCGCCAGGTCGAGCGGGACCGCGCACAGCTCGGTTTCGATATCGACGGCGTGGTGATCAAGATTGACGACATCGATCTGCAGGAAACGCTGGGCTTCGTGGCGCGTGCGCCGCGCTGGGCGACGGCGTTCAAATTCCCGGCGCAGGAGCAGATCACCGTGGTGCGCGAAGTGGAGTTTCAGGTTGGCCGCACCGGCGCGATTACGCCGGTGGCGCGCCTTGAGCCGGTGCTGGTGGCCGGGGTGACCGTCAGCAACGCCACCTTGCACAACGCCGATGAAATTGAGCGGTTGGGGCTGCGCATCGGCGATACGGTGATCGTGCGCCGCGCCGGCGACGTGATCCCGCAGGTGGTGGGCGTGCTGGAAGACCGTCGGCCGCAGGATGCGCGCGAAGTGGTGTTCCCGCTGCACTGCCCGGTGTGCGGTTCCGACGTTGAGCGCGTGGAAGGCGAGGCCGTGGCGCGTTGCACCGGCGGTCTTATCTGCGGCGCGCAGCGCAAAGAGGCGTTGAAGCATTTCGTTTCCCGCCGCGCGCTGGACGTTGAAGGCATGGGCGACAAGATCATCGAGCAGCTGGTGGACAAGGAGTACGTGAAGAACCCGGCCGATCTGTTCCGGCTGTCCGCCGGCATTCTGACCGGCCTGGATCGCATGGGGCCGAAATCGGCGCAGAATCTGGTTAACGCGCTGGAGAAATCCAAGCAGACCACCTTCGCTCGCTTCCTGTATGCGCTCGGCATTCGCGAGGTCGGCGAAGCGACCGCCGCCAACCTGGCGGCGCATTTCGGATCGCTCGAGAAGTTGTTTTCCGCCGATATCGAAGCGCTGAAAGAGGTGCCGGACGTTGGCGAAGTGGTGGCCAAACACACTCGCAACTTCCTCGATGAAGCGCTCAATCAGCAGGTGATCAACGAGCTGGTGGGCGCCGAGATTGGCATCCATTGGCCGGCGCCGGTGATGGTGGTGGCGGAGGAGATAGACAGCCCGTTCGCCGGTAAAACCGTGGTGCTGACCGGCTCGCTGAGCCAGCTGTCGCGCGACGAGGCCAAAGATCGCCTGACGGCGTTGGGCGCCAAGGTCAGCGGCAGTGTGTCGAAGAAAACCGATCTGGTGATCGCCGGCGAAGCGGCCGGTTCCAAGCTGGCGAAGGCGCAGGAGCTGGGTATCGCCGTGATCGACGAAGCGGAGATGATCCGCTTGCTGGGTGACTGATGGAAAAAGAAAACCTGCTGGAAATCGCCAATACCGTGATGCCGTTCGGCAAGTACCAGGGGCGGGTGCTGATCGATCTGCCCGAAGAGTACCTGCTGTGGTTCGCCCGCAAGGGCGAGTTCCCCAAAGGCAAGCTCGGCATGCTGATGGAGATGACGCTGGCGATTAAAATCGAAGGGCTTGACCACCTGGTCAAGCCGCTGAAGAAAAGCTGAACTGACGGGCCTTGGCCCGTCTTTTTTTACCCGCGCGACGCCTGCGCGTTGGCGTTGGGCACCGCCTGTTGCGCCCGCTGCTTGCGCTGATACCTTTTCGCCAGCACCGCACAGGTCATTAGCTGCACCTGATGGAACACCATCAGCGGCAGCACCATGATCCCTACCGTCGCCGCCGGGAACAGGATATTGGCCATCGGAATGCCGTTCGCCAGGCTTTTCTTCGAACCGCAGAACACGATGGTGATCTCGTCCGCCTTGCTGAACCCCAGCCAGCGTGCCATGTAGGTGTTCACCACCAGCACGATCGCCAGCAGCACGATGCTGCCGCCGACGATAAACGCCAGCGAACCGATCCCCACCTGATGCCAGATGCCGTGCGTGACCGCCTCGCTGAAGGCGGCGTACACCACCAGCAGAATCGAGGTCTGGTCGGTTTTACCGATCAGCGGGCGATGGCGCTCGATCCAGCCGCCGATCAGCGGCCGCAGCAGGTGACCGGCGACGAACGGCACCAGCAGCTGCAGCACGATCGAGCCCACCTGCCGCAGGCTGCCGGTATCGCCGTGCACGTTCATCAGCAGGCCGACCAACAGCGGCGACACGAAGATTCCCAGCAGGCTGGATGCAGACGCGCTGCACACCGCTGCCGCCACGTTGCCGCCCGCCAGCGAGGTGAAGGCGATGGCCGACTGCACGGTGGCGGGCAGGATGCACAGGTAGATGAAACCGGCGTACAGCTCGGGGCTGACGTCGATCGGAGCCCACCAGGCGAACAGCATCCCCAGCGCCGGAAAAATGATGAAGGTGCTGAACATCACCCACAGATGCAGCCGCCAGTTATTGCTGCCGGCCAGGATGGCCTCGCGCGACAGCTTGGCGCCGTGCATGAAAAACAGCAGGGCGATGGCGGCGATGGTCAGGGCGTTGAGCCAGCCGACGAACTCGCCGCGAGCCGGCAGGAACGACGCCAGCAGCACGGTGGCGATCAGCGTCAGGGTAAAACGATCGGGCAGGAATCTCATGGCGATGCGCTCGGGTAGAAAATCGATGGGGCTATTCTCCCGCGTGGGCATATAATAATTAAATTGATTTATTTAATTCATCTATGAATAAAACACATGAATTACTCACTCAAACAGCTGCGGGTGTTCGTCGCCATCGCCCGCCACGGCAGCTTCAGCCGCGCCGGCGAGGCGATCGGCCTGACGCAATCGGCGGTCAGCCACAGCGTGAAAGAGCTGGAGGCGGAGGTCGGCGTGCGCCTGCTGGATCGCACCACGCGTGAAGTGGTGTTGACCGACGCCGGCCTGCGGCTGGCCAACCGGGTCGAGCGGCTGCTGGACGAACTGCAGGCCGCTTTGCTGGATGCGCGCAGCTTTGGCGTACAGCGCAGCGGCACGGTGCGGGTGGCGACGAGCCAGACCATTTCCGCCCATCTGATGCCGCAGTGCATCGCCGCCGGCGAACGCGAATACCCGGAGATCCGCATCATGCTGCGCGATCAGGCGCAGCAGCAGGTGCTGCACAGCGTGCGTAACGCCGAGGTGGATTTCGGCATCGTGGTCGATCCGGTGCAGGCGGTGGATCTGGAGTGCGAAGCGGTGTTGCACGAACCGTTTCTGCTGCTGTGCCGCGACGATCACCCGTTTGCTGAGCAGCAAGAGGTGCGTTGGTCGGCGTTAAACGGCTGCCGCCTGGTGTTGCAGGATTATGCGTCGGGCAGCCGGCCGCTGATCGACAGCGCGCTGAGGCAGCAGGGCGTCGAGGCGCAGGTGGTGCAGGAAATCGGCCATCCGGCGACGCTGTTCCCGATGGTGGCGGCGGGGATCGGCATCAGCATTTTCCCGGCGTTGGCGCTGCCGTTGCCGGAAGGGGGGCGGCTTCGGGTACGGCGGCTGGTGCCGGAAATTAACCGCGCACTGATGCTGGTACGGCGCAAGAACCGCTCGCTGACGCCGGCGGCGGAGGCCATCTGGCAGGTGGCGCGTCAGCAGGCGGCGCTGCTGCACCAGCGCCGGCAGGAAAACGCGGAATATTGAGTCAGATATAGACGTCCACTGCGTTAAGCGGCGTTGGGCGGTTTACGCCGTCGCCGGATTGCGCTGCGGCTTTTGCCATCTGCTCCTGCTGCTGCTTTTCCATTTCTTCTTTCTGGATGCGCGCGATCTCGGCCTGCAACATCTTGATCTGCGCTTCGATCAGCTGTTTCTGCTTTTCGATCTCTTTGGGATCGGCGTCGGAATCCTTCAGTTCCACCAGCTTTTGCTGCAGCGCCTGAATCTGCCGGTTCAGCGCCTTGATACGCGCCGAAGCGCGGCTTTCATTGAGATTAACCGGTTCGTCATTGCCGTTGGCGCGTTCGTTTTTCTCCATCTTGCCGCCTTGCGGCTGGTTGTTGACCGGTTTGGCCATCAGTAATTCGCCCTGATGGCCCGGCGCGCTGAAGACGTTGCTGACGCCGGGGACGGTATTCTTGATCGGTACGATCATGGTGATGGTGGTCGACATGGTTGCTCTCCCTGAGTCTGGATCTCGCTGTTCAAGGTATCGGCAGCGGCGGCTAAATCTTTACCTGCTGCAGACGCGGCCAGCGCAGCAGCCAGCCTTTGTCGACCACGCGCTGGGCATAGGCCGTGCGATCGCCATTTTTCACGTTGAAGGTAATGGTGTCGTTGAACAGCGCCGCGAGCCCGAAAGGGGCGACCAGCGTGATGCTGTCGTCGGCGTTCAGGCGCGCGCCGATCGCCGTTTCCACTTCGGTCCAGAAGCTAATGGCCTCTTCGCTGTTGCGGTAGGGCGCGCGGCCGCTGCGCAGGTGCATGCGCGCCTGGTTCTTGACCGACCACGGCTGCGGCAGCCACTGCTGCAGCCGCGCCTCCAGCATGCGATCGCGTTCGGCGTCCGCCCGCTCTGCATCGAAGTGGATCACGTCGATATCGTTGAGCTGCGTGGGCTCCACATAGCCGTGGCGCCGATCCCACACCAGGTTGCGCACAAAGCCGGCGCCGAGGCACCAGTCATTCAGGCCGAGCCGGCGCACGGTGCGCAGGGCGGCCATGCGCGCGCTATCTTGTTGCAGCCAGTCGATAATTTGCCGTTGCGGATCCATCACCCCTCCTGTTTTCGCGGCTACTGTAACCCGAAGCGGCGGCGGGTGAAATGGGGGGATGCGCGATGGCGGCGATAGCAGGCAAATTAATTTTCTTGCTTCACTGACTACACTTGGTGCAGGGCTTTTATCTCGTCACTCAGGGCAAGGGAGGGGGGCTATGTATCAGGCAACGTTGGGCCAACGCGGCTATCGCTTCGGCGGCCTGCGCCAGCTGATGGCGAAAGCTTCGCCGGCGCGTTCCGGCGATTATCTGGCGGAGGTGGCGGCGGAAAGCGCCGAAGAGCGCATGGCGGCGCGCATCGCGCTGGCGGATGTGCCGCTCAAGGCGTTCCTGCAGCAGCCGCTGGTGCCGTACGAGCAGGACGAGGTGACGCGCCTGATCATCGATAGCCACGACGCCGCCGCCTTTGAGCCCATCTCGCACCTCACGATCGGCGATTTTCGCGACTGGTTGCTGAGCGAGCAGGCGGACAGCGCCATGCTGGCGCAGGTGGCCGCCGGCATTACGCCGGAGATGGCGGCGGCGGTAAGCAAGATCATGCGCAATCAGGATCTGATCCTGGTGGCGAAGAAATGCCGGGTGGTGACGCGCTTTCGCAATACGATTGGCCTGCCGGGCCACCTCAGCGTGCGGCTGCAGCCCAATCACCCGACCGATAGCCTGCAAGGCATCGCCGCCAGCATGCTGGACGGTTTGCTGTACGGCAGCGGCGACGCGGTGGTCGGCATCAATCCGGCCAGCGACAGCCTGCCGCTGCTGGAAAAACTCAACTACATGCTGGACGACGTGATCCAGCGCTTCGCCATACCCACCCAATCCTGCGTGCTGACCCACGTGACCAACACGCTGCGGCTGATGGAGCGCGGCGCGCCGGTGGATCTGGTGTTTCAGTCGATCGCCGGTACCGAAGCGGCCAATCGCGGTTTCGGCATCAGTCTGGCGCTGCTGGCGGAGGCGCAGCAGGCGGCGCTGAGCCTCAAGCGCGGCACGTTGGGCGATAACGTGATGTACTTCGAAACCGGGCAGGGCAGTTGCCTGTCGGCTAACGCGCATCACGGCGTCGATCAGCAGACCTGCGAGGCGCGCGCCTATGCGGTGGCGCGGCATTTCTCACCGCTGCTGATCAACACCGTGGTGGGGTTTATCGGCCCTGAATACCTGTATGACGGCAAACAAATTATCCGCGCCGGGCTGGAGGATCACTTCTGCGGCAAGCTGCTCGGCCTGCCGCTGGGCTGCGATGTCTGTTACACCAACCATGCCGAGGCCGATCAGGATGATATGGACACGCTGCTGACGCTGTTGGCCGCCGCCGGGCTGACGTTCCTGATCGGCGTGCCGGGCGCGGACGACATCATGCTCAATTACCAAAGCACCTCGTTCCACGACGCGCTCTATATCCGTGAACTGCTGGGGCTGAAGCACGCGCCGGAGTTCGCCGCCTGGCTGGCGGCGATGAACATCACCGATGAACGCGGACGGCTGCGCGACGCCGCCGCCAATCACCCGCTGTTGCTGGCGCTGCAGGGAGAACGGACATGAGCAAACCGGTTCACGTCAACAGTTGGGACGCGCTGCGCGCCTTTACCGATGCGCGCATCGCGCTGGGGCGCACCGGCGCCAGTCTGCCGACCGACGAGCTGCTGCGCTTCGGCCTGGCCCATGCCCAGGCGCGCGACGCGGTGCATCAGCCATTCGAGAGCGAACGGCTGGCGGCGGATCTGCACGATGCCGGTTGGCCCACGCTGGCGGTGCACAGCCAGGCCGTTGACCGCGCCGCCTATCTGCGCCGTCCGGATCTGGGGCGGCGATTGGCGCTGGACAGCCGCCGCCTGCTGCTCGGCGTGCCGCCGCGCCGGACCGATCTGCTGCTGGTGGTGGCGGATGGCCTCTCCTCCAAGGCGGTGCACCGCCAGGCATTGCCGCTGCTGCAGGCGCTGCGGCCCTATCTCGATACGTTGGGGCTGGCGATCGCGCCGGTGGTGTTGGCGCATCAGGCGCGAGTGGCGCTGGGGGATGAGATCGGCGAGTGCCTGCAGGCCCGGGCGGTGGCGGTGCTGATCGGCGAACGGCCGGGGCTGTCGTCGCCGGACAGCCTGGGGATTTATCTGACCTGGGAGCCGAACGCGCGCAGAAGGGACTCAGAGCGCAACTGCATCTCCAATGTGCGGCCGGAGGGGCTGGATTATCCGCAGGCGGCGTTCAAATTGGCCTGGTTGCTGGAACAGGCGTGCCGGCGAGGGCTGACCGGCGTCGAACTGAAAGACGAGAGCGACAACCCGGCGCTGCGCGGCCGCGTCACCCCGCTTTACGCCCAGTTGGGCGGTTGACCGAGGGTTTGCTGCAGCAGGGCGGTGAAGGCCGCCAGCCGGGCGGACACCTTCGCCATCGGGCGCAGCAGATAGATGCCTTGCTGCTCATGGCGCGGATCTTCGAGCATCTGAACCAGTTGCCCATTCTGCACGTCCGGCCCCACCACCCAGTTGGGCAGGAAGGCGATGCCGAGGCCGAGCAGCGCCGCCTGGCGCTGCGCGGTGAAGTCGTCGCAGCGCAGCGCCATGGTGCAGCGGTTCATCAACGCCGCGTCGAGGATCTGCGCCCAGCAGGCCGGCTGTTGTTTGTGGTAGCGGGCGATCAGCCGGTGCTGCGGCAGCGCCTCCAGATCGCTCGGCAGGCCATAGCGGGCGACGTAGCCGGGGCTGGCGCACATCACCCAGCGTTGGGTGGCGATGCGGCTGGCGTACAGCGCGCTGTCCTTCTGCTCGCCGATGCGGATGGCGGCGTCCAGCCGTTCCTGGGTCGGATCGGTCTGGCGTTCGGTCAGATCGAGATCGACCCACAGCTGAGGGTAGCGTTCCGCCAGCGTCGGCAGCAGCGGCAGCACATAGGTTTTGCCGAAGGTCGGCAGGCAGCTGATGCGCAGCGTGCCCTGCGGCGTTTCGTTCAGCGCGTTCAGCTCGGCGCGAATGCCGGTAATGTCCGTCATCAGCGCGGCGGCGCGTGCCAGCAGCAGCTCGCCGGCGTCGGTCAGCAACAGGCCGCGGGTGGAGCGTACGAACAGCGTCGCGCCGAGCGCGCTTTCCAGCGCATCGATATGGCGCACCAGCGAAGAAGGCACCATACCCAGCTGGCGTGCGGCGGCGGAAAAGCTGCCCAGGCGGGCCACGTCGAGAAAGATTGGCAGATGTTCTACATAGCGGGCGTCATTCATTTTTGCATTATATGCAAAAGCGTTTCTTATGAATACCCGCTTCTCTGTTGGCGATGCTGCGGCTACTCTGATTGCGGGTTGACGACGGGCTTCAGCGCCGCCGCATCCCGGCCGCATAGAGAGAAAACGCATAAACCTAGCGGCGTTTAGCACCAAATAGCAGATGTTTTTCCCAGGCTGCGTCAGCCGCCTGTGGCGTTGATTGTCGCTCCAACACCAGATTAACCGTTCAATTTGATATCCGACTCAACCTCAATGATTAGTGAGTCTTTACTTTCACTTATCTTCCTGTTGTTTCTGGATATCGGCCGGCCAGCCGTGCCGGTTTTTTTGTCGCCTCAGGCTGAATCGTTCCAACTGATGAACGCGCCTGAGGGGCATCTTGGCTCGCCGTCGGCGGGTCTTTTGAACGCGTGGAACCGCAGTTCCGCGCTGGTGGAGGAGTCAGCATGAACGAAAAACACGGGTGTTCCTGTGCGCGCCATTTGGCGCAGGGTTTCGCCAGGCAGTCGATCAACGCCGGGGAGGGCGAAATCTATCAAATCTCGCTGATGAGCGCGCTCATCGACGGGGTTTATGAAGGGGAGACCACCATCGCCGAATTGCTGAAACACGGCGATTTCGGCCTCGGCACCTTCAATCATCTGGATGGCGAACTGATCGCGTTCGATCAGGAAATACACCAGCTGCGCGCCGACGGCAGCGCCCGCCCGGCCGGTTTGCAACAGAAAACCCCTTTCGCCGTCGTCACCTTTTTCCAGCCCAGCGTCAGCCAGCAATTCGATCGGCCGATCACCAAGGCGCAACTGCACCAATGCATCGATGAACAGGTCGCCTCGCCGAACCTGTTCTGCGCGGTGCGGGTCGACGGTGAGTTCAGCCATGTCGAAACCCGCACCGTGCCGCGTCAGGAACGGCCTTACCGCCCAATGCTGGAAGCGATAGAAGAGCAGCCGACCTTCTCGTTCCATCAGCGGCGCGGCACGCTGGTCGGCTTCCGCTCGCCCGATTACATGCAGGGCATCGGCGTGGCCGGCTATCACGAACACTTCGTTACCGACGACCGCAGCGGCGGCGGCCACGTGCTGGATTACCAGCTCGATCATGGCCGCCTGCAGTTCGGCGTCATCACCCGTCTCAATCTTCAGTTGCCGCATGATGCGGATTTCTTGCGCGCCAACCTCTGTCCAGAGGATTTGGATCGCGCAATTCGTTCCGCCGAGGGCTAATCCCGGCGATCGTTTTCTTAGGAGGTGGAACCATGGCACAGGAAAAAACAGGCAATGACTGGCAATGCGGCGCCGACTTGGTGGTGAAAAACCTGGAAGCGCAGGGCGTCAAACACGTTTTCGGCATTCCGGGCGCCAAGATCGACCGGGTGTTCGATTCGCTGGAAGATGCGCCGTCGATCGAAACGGTAGTGGTGCGCCATGAGGCCAACGCGGCCTTTATGGCGGCGGCGGTCGGCCGCCTGACCGGCAAGGCGGGGGTGGCGCTGGTCACCTCCGGGCCGGGCAGCTCCAACCTGATCACCGGGCTGGCGACCGCCACCTCGGAAGGGGATGCGGTGGTGGCCTTCGGCGGCGCGGTGAAGCGCGCCGACAGCCTGAAGCAGACGCACCAGAGCATGGATACCGTCAGCATGTTCCGGCCGGTGACCAAGTACTGCGCCGAAGTGCATGCCGGTTCGGCGATTTCCGAGGTGATCGCCAACGCCTTCCGCCGCGCCGAGTTCGGCCGGCCGGGGGCGTCGTTCGTCAGCCTGCCGATGGATATCGTCAATGAGCCGGTCACGGCGCCGGTGCTGGCGGGCTGCCGCTTGCCGCGCATGGGGGCCGCGGCGGCGGACGACATTCAGGCGGCGGTAAAACTGATCCGCCAGGCCAAATGCCCGGTGCTGCTGCTGGGCTTGCAGGCCAGCCGGCCGGAGAACAGCGAGGCGGTGCGCCATCTGCTGTACCGCACCCATATGCCGGTGGTCGGCACCTATCAGGCGGCGGGGGTGATTGACGTCAATCACTTTGCCCGTTTCGCCGGCCGCGTCGGCCTGTTCAACAACCAGCCGGCCGATCAGCTGTTGCAAAAGGCCGATCTGGTGGTCAGCGTCGGCTACGATCCGATCGAATACGATCCGTGCATGTGGAACAGCCACGGGCGGCTGAAGCTGGTGCATATCGACGTGCTGCCGGCGGACATCGATACCTGCTATCGGCCGGACGTCGAGCTGGTGGGCAACATCAGCGCCACGCTGAACATGATGACCGAAGCGTTCAATGAGGCGGTCTGCGTCCCGGCGGAGGTGGAACTGATCCTGACCGATCTCGGCCGCCAGCGCGCCGAATTGGCGGAACGCGCCGCGCGCCGCGGCGGCATGCCGATCCATCCGTTGCGCATCGTCAAGGAGCTGCAGGACATCGTCAGCGACGACGTGACGCTGTGCGTGGACATGGGCAGTTTCCACATCTGGATAGCCCGCTATCTTTACAGTTTCCGCGCTCGCCAGCTGTTGATCTCCAACGGCCAGCAAACCATGGGGGTAGCGCTGCCGTGGGCCATTGGCGCGGCGCTGGTGCGCCCCGGCGACAAGGTGGTGTCAATCTCCGGCGACGGCGGCTTCATGCAGTCGAGCATGGAGCTGGAGACCGCGGTGCGGCTGAAAAACAACATCGTGCACGTGATCTGGGTCGATAACGCTTACAACATGGTGGAAATGCAGGAAGTGAACAAATACCAGCGCAAATCCGGCGTGGAGTTCGGGCCGATCGACTTCAAGGCCTACGCGGAATCCTGCGGCGCGGTCGGTTTCGCCGTGCAGTCGGTGGAAGATCTGCGGCCGATGCTGCGCAAGGCGATGGAGATCCAGGGGCCGGTGGTGGTGGCCATTCCGGTCGACTACGCCGATAACTATAAGCTGATGGCGCAGATGAACTTCAGCCAGATGATTTAATTTCATCATCCTCGCGCCGTTTCACCGGGGCAGGCCGCTTGCGCGCCTGCCCGTTTTTATGCGCGGAATTTGTCCTTTACATCGCTAACTGCATGATTTATTGCTATCCGTTCGGCTGTTTTTTCACCACTGGGGATAGCGCAATGAAAAGAAAAGCAATAACGATCGGGCTGCTGGCGTTGGCGATTGCCGGCGGCGCGCGGGCCAATACGCTGGTCTACTGTTCCGAAGGCTCGCCGGAAGGCTTCAACCCGCAGCTGTTCACCTCCGGCACCACGGTAGACGCCAGTTCGGCGGCGATCTACAACCGGCTGGTGGATTTCAAACCCGGCACCGTCGAGCTGCAACCCAGCCTGGCGGAAAGCTGGGAGGTGAGCGAAGACGGCAAGCGCTATACCTTCCATCTGCGCAAGGGCGTGGCATTCCAGAGCAATAAATATTTCACGCCCACCCGCGATTTCAACGCCGATGACGTCATCTTCTCGTTTATGCGCCAGAAGGACGCCAACAACCCATATCACAAGGTCTCCAACGGCGCCTACACCAACTTCGAGTCGATGGAGTTCGGCACGCTGATCGACCGGATCGTCAAGGTGGATGACCACACCGTGCGCTTTGAGCTCTCCCGCGCCGAGGCGCCGTTCGTCGCCGATCTGGGCATGTATTTCGCCACCATTTTATCGGCGGAATATGCCGACGCGATGCTGAAGGCCGGCACGCCGCAGCGGGTGGACAACGATCCGATCGGCACCGGGCCGTTCCAGCTGGTGCAGTACCAGAAGGACGCGAAAATCCTCTACAAGGCGTTCGACCGCTACTGGGAAGGCAAGCCGAAGCTTGATCGGCTGGTGTTCTCGATCACGCCGGATGCGGCGGTGCGTTACGCCAAGCTGCAAAAGAACGAATGCCAGGTGATGCCGTTCCCCAATCCGGCGGATCTAGCGCGCATGCGGCAGGACGGCAACATTCAGGTAATGGAAAAATCCGGCTTGAATATCGGTTTCCTGGCGTTCAACACCCAGAAGAAACCGTTGGATAACGTTAAGGTGCGCCAGGCGTTGGCGCTGGCGGTCAACAAGCCGGCGATCATCGACGCGGTGTTCCACGGCGCCGGTCAGCCGGCCAAGAACCTGCTGCCGCCGGCTCAATGGGGCAGCAACGCGCAGCTTGAAGACTACCCGTATTCACCGGAGCGGGCGAAGCAGCTGTTGCAGGAGGCCGGGCTGGGGCAGGGCTTCGACATCGATCTGTGGGCGATGCCGGTGCAGCGGCCCTATAACCCCAACGCCAAGCGCATGGCGGAGATAATCCAGGCCGACTGGGCTAAAATCGGCGTGCGCGCCAAAATCGTCACCTTCGAATGGGGCGAGTATTTACAGCGGATTAAAAACGGCGAACACCAGACCGCGCTGATGGGCTGGACCACCGCCAACGGCGATCCGGACAACTTCTTCGGCCCGCTGTTTACCTGCGCTTCGCTCGGCGGTTCGAACTCGGCGAAATGGTGCTATAAACCGTTCGACCAGCTGATCCTGCAGGCGCGCGAGGAGAACGATCACGCCAAACGGGTGGCGATGTATCAGCAGGCGCAGGTGATAATGCACGATCAGATGCCGGCATTGATGATTGCGCACTCGACCATCTTCGAACCGGTGCGCAAGGAAGTGAAAGGCTACGAGATAGACCCGTTCGGCAAACACATTTTCAAGCAGGTGTCGCTGGAGAAGTAACGATAAGGCCGGGGTAACCCGGCCTTTTTCATGCCTGCGGCGCGTCGCAGTGGTAGCGGCCGCGCGGGATCACCAGCGGCGTGTGGGACAGCGGATCGTCGATGATCATGCACGGCATGCCGAACACCCGCTCCACCAGTTCGGCGGTAATGATCTCCGCCGGTTTCCCTTCCGCCACGATCTTGCCGTCGCGCATGGCGATGATGTGATCGGCATAGCGGCAGGCGTGGTTGAGATCGTGCAGCACCGCGATCAGGGTTTGACCGCGCTCGCGGTTGAGCTGGCGGAACAGATCCAGCAGCTCGATCTGGTGCGCGATGTCCAGATACGTCGTCGGTTCATCCAGCAGCAGCAGCGGCGTTTGCTGCGCCAACGCCATCGCTACCCAGACGCGCTGACGCTGCCCGCCGGACAGCTCGTCGACGCTGCGATCCGCCAGTTGGCTGACGTTGGTGGCCGCCATGGCGGCTTCCACCGCCTGTTTGTCGGCCTGTGTCCACTGTTTCAGCAGGCTCTGGTGCGGATAGCGGCCGCGCGACACCAGGTCCGCCACGGTGATGCTGTCCGGTGCGATCGAGGTTTGCGGCAGCAGGCCAAGCTCGCGCGCCAGCGCCTTGGTGGCGAAACTGCTGATGTTCTTGCCGTCCAGCATCACCTCGCCGGCGCTGGGTTTCAGCAGGCGGCACAGGGCGCGCAACAGCGTCGATTTGCCGCAGGCGTTCGGCCCGACGATCACCGTAAAGGCGCCGTCGGGGATCGCTACGCTCAGATCGTCAGCGATGATTTTATTGTCGTAGCCCAGCTTCAGGTGCGAGGCGTGCAGGCGGTGGCTCATGGCATTATCACTCTTCATTATCTATCTGCGGGCCTCACGGATGAGCAGCCAAATCAGGTACAGGCCGCCGATGCAGACGGTCACGATCCCGACCGGCAGTTGGATCGGCGCGAAAAGATGTTGGGACACCACGTCGGCGCCGAGCAGCAGCGCCGCGCCCATCAGCGCCGAGGACGTCAGGGTGACCGAGGATTGCCCGGCCAAGCGGCGGGCGATTTGCGGCGCCGCCAGCGCGATAAAGGAAATCGGCCCGGCGGTGGCGGTGACGGCGGCGGTGAGGGTGACGCCGAACAGCATCAGCCACAGCCGGCTGCTTTCGGCATTGACGCCCAGCGCGCGCGCCGTGTCGTCGCCCATTTCCAGCAGCTGTAGCCGTTTGCCCATCAACAGCGCGGCGGCGGCCGCCAGCACGATAAACGCCGTGGCGGGCTGGGCTTTCTGCCAGGTCATGCCGTTGAGCGAACCGGCCTGCCACATGGCGGCGTCCATGGCGCGCTCGAGCGAGGCGGTGATGATCAGCCAGGTATTGGTGGAGACCAGCACCGCGCTGATGGCGATGCCGACGATGATCAGCCGGAAGCCGGCGATGCCTTGCCGCCAGGCCAGCAGGTAGATGGCCAGCGCGGCGAGAATGCCGCCGGCCAGCGCGCCGCCGGCGATGTAGTAATAGCCGCCGTTGAACAGGGTGATGGCGATCAGCGCGCCGGTGTAAGCCCCCATGTTAAAGCCAATCACGTCCGGGCTGCCGAGCGGGTTGCGGATAATCGACTGGAAGATGGCGCCGCTCATGCCGAGCGCGGCGCCTAACAGCAGCGCCATGGCGATGCGCGGCAAGCGCCATTGGGTGACCACGGTGACCAGGTTTTTCGGCGCCTCGCCGGTCAGCGCGGCAAAAACCTGCTCCAGCGAAAGTTGCAGCGTGCCGTAGCACAGGGCGGCGACGGCCATCGCCAGACACAGCGCCAACAGTGAAAGGTTGACCAGCAGCAGGCGCAGCGGCAGGCGCCCGTTGATGACGCCGTCCGGGCGGCCGATATGCAGCGTGTGCGGCAGACTCATCACAGACCCCCCAGCGTTTTCTTGCGGCGCACCAGCCAGATCAGCACCGGCGCGCCGATGAAGGCCGCCACGATGGAAACCCGCAGCTCACCGGCCGCCAGCAAGCGGCCGACCACGTCGGCGCACAGCAGTAAAATCGGCGCCAGCAGCATGGAGTAGGGCAGGATCCAGCGTTGGTCGGGGCCGACCCACCAGCGGGCGATATGCGGCACCATCAGGCCGATGAAACTGATCGGGCCGACGGTGGCGGTCGCCGCGCCGCACAGCAGCGTAATGGCGATCACTGCGATCGCCTGAGTCAGCACTACGCGCGCGCCGAGCGCGATAGCCAGATCTTCCCCCATGCCGATGGTATTCAGCGGCCGGGCGATGAGTAGCGTCAGCAGGCAGCCGAGCAAAATGGCGGGGGCGGTCACCGGCAGGGTGGCCAGCGTGCGGATATCCAGCGTGCCGGCCTGCCAGAAGCGCAGTTGGTCGAAGGTTTGCGGATCGATCAGCGACAGCCCGGTGGTGATGCCGAGCAACACCGCGCCGATCGCCACGCCGGCCAGCGTCAGCCGCACCGGGTTGATGCGCCCGCCCGCCAGCGTGCCGATCAGGTAGACCAGCAGGGTGGTGAGGGCCGCGCCGACAAAGGCATAGGCCATATAGCTTTCGGTGGTGGCGGCGCCGAAAAACATGATGCCGATGACTACGGCGAAGCTGGCGCCGGCGTTGATGCCGAGCACGCCGGGATCGGCCAGCGGGTTGCGCGTCAGCGCCTGAATCAGCGCGCCGGCGGCGCCGAGCGCCATACCGGCCAAAATGCCCGCCAGCGTACGGGGCACCCGGGCGTTGAGAATGATGGTGCTGTCGGAGCCGCTCGCGGCGCCCTGTAGGCTGAGCCAGACGGTATGGAAGGGGATGGCTTTGGAACCCAGCATCAGGCTGGCAATGATGCACAGCAACAACAACGCCAAGCCGATACCGAACCCGGCGATGCGTTTGAAGCCACTGGCGTAAGCTGCGTGCGGTGCGGACGAAAGCGTCCGCTCAGTCGGAGTGGGTACGTTCACACCGGTAACTCCTTTATGATTTTTATTCTCATTGTTATTTGCGTTCGTGAAGGGCGCCAATAGTAACACGAGTTTACGCCCGCATGCACCCGCCGGTTGGTGGCGAAGGCGCGTGGACGATGTTAATAACTATTGATATTTCAATTGATTGAATGTGAATTGTTGCCCCGTTTGCGAAAAGCGTCGGCAGGGGACTGGCCTGCCGACGGCGTGATTCAGGGCTTTTTGAACAACCGTTCGATTTGGTTCAGCATGTTGGTGGCGCTGTAGTAATCGAGGCGGAAGGTATCGTTGCCGACGGCGTAGACGTGCCGCTGTTCCACCGGTTCCAGATGCTTGAGGAACGGGTTGGCCAGCACCTCTTGCACTTTGCGCTCATTGGTGGCGAACAGGATCAGGGTTTTGCCGTTCAGGCCTTCGGCCATTTTTTCGCCGGAGATCTGGATGATGTCATGGCGTTTACCCATGCTGGCGTTGCCTTTGGCGCTTTCCGGCGGGGTAGCCAGCTGGAAACCGAGCTGGGTCAGCAGCTTGCCTTGGGCGGAGCCCGGCGTCCACAGCATGGCTTCGCGGCCGTTGTCGGCATACACCAGCGGCGTGGTCGGCTGCGGCGGCAGGGTAATCGCCTGCTTCACTTGTTCCACGCGCTGCTCGAAACGATCTTCCGCCTGTTTGGCGCCGGCTTCGTGACCGGTGATCTCACCGAGCTCGCTGGCCAGCTGTTGCCAGCTTTTGTCGCCGTAATCGAGCACCAGCGTCGGCGCAATGGCGGACAGCTGATCGTACAGTTTCAGCGCCGAATCACCGCCGGTCGCGGCGACGACGATCAAATCCGGCGCGGCGGCGGCAACGGCTTCGGCATTGGGTTCCACCTGATACAGCCGTTCGACGTGGCGCTGTTTGGCCACTTCGCTCCATTGGGTAAAGAAGCCTTGTTGATCGGCCACCAGGGGATTTGGACTGGTGGCGGCGCTGGCGACCACCGGGGCATCGATAGCCAGTAACGTGCCGGTGATGGTGACGCTGGTGGATACGATGCGCTGCGGCGGTTTTTCCAGCGTGAACTTCCCTTTGGCGCTATCGATGGTGCGCGGCCAACTGCTGTCGGCAGCGGGGGCGGACGGTTTCTGCCCGTCGCTCTTGTCGTCCGGGCCGCAACCGCTGAGCAGCAAGGCCGCGGCGGCAATAACTGAAATGAACAGCTGACGTAAGGATAGGGTCATGAGCGGGCTCTTTCTTTCCTTAAACTAAGGCGTATCAATCCGCGTGCGGATTGCTGGGGAGTGTTATGCCCGCTAATTTACCATTCAAGCCGTCAAAATGATAACCATTCGTATCTCAGCGCGTGGCGAATGAAGAAAGGGAGGCGAACGGCAGAAACGAAAAAAGCGCCAAAAGGCGCTTTTTTCTGAATTGGTGGGTCGTGCAGGATTGATTCGGCCTGTGGCCTCACCCTGCGGGCAACGCTGCGCGTTGTCGTATCGCTGCGCGCTGCTCGAACCTCTACGGTTCTTCATCCTACACGACCCGGTGAACTCTGTCGGCGAGAGATGAAGTCAGAGTCGGATGGTGCAGAAACGAAAAAAGCGCCAAAAGGCGCTTTTCTCTGAATTGGTGGGTCGTGCAGGATTCGAACCTGCGACCAATTGATTAAAAGTCAACTGCTCTACCAACTGAGCTAACGACCCGCAGAAGTGGTGGGTGATGACGGGCTCGAACCGCCGACCCCCTCCGTGTAAAGGAGATGCTCTACCAACTGAGCTAATCACCCACTTCAGGACTTCCAGGCACTGCTAAACGAGAGAATGATGGTGGGTGATGACGGGCTCGAACCGCCGACCCCCTCCGTGTAAAGGAGATGCTCTACCAACTGAGCTAATCACCCTCATTCGTTCTCATTTTTCTCAACAAGATGGTGGGCGATGACGGGCTCGAACCGCCGACCCCCTCCGTGTAAAGGAGATGCTCTACCAACTGAGCTAATCGCCCCGTCTTGTTGGAGTCGCATTATAGGGATAGTTCAAAGTGAGTCAACGGTTTTTAAAATGATTTCAATCGTTCGCCGCAAATTTAGGCAGGGCGCGATAATTATCGCCAACGGCGCCGATTCTTTGCGCAACGCTCTGCGAAACTCGCCGCAAAACGCGCGAAATCGACCGGCGCAATATCGTGTCGGCGTTGAGGAATTAGCGCGTGGTGATACAATGTCGTCCACTCTTTTTTCAATTCCGAGCAATCGTCGGCCATCGCCGACACGCGTTGCGTAATAAGGCAGTGAACCCAATGAAAATCAAAACCCGTTTTGCACCGAGCCCGACCGGCTATCTTCACGTCGGCGGCGCGCGTACCGCACTTTATTCCTGGTTGTTCAGCCGCCATGCGGGCGGTGAGTTCGTTCTGCGTATCGAAGATACCGATCTGGAACGCTCTACCCAGGACGCGATCGACGCAATTATGGATGGCATGAACTGGTTGAACCTGGATTGGGATGAAGGCCCGTACTTCCAGACCAAGCGTTTCTATCGTTACAACGCGGTCATCGACGAAATGCTGGAGCAGGGCACGGCCTATAAATGCTATTGCTCCAAGGAACGCCTGGAAGCGCTGCGCGAGAAGCAGATGGAAAACGGCGAGAAGCCGCGTTACGACGGCCACTGCCGTGACAGCCAGTGCAGCCACACCGACGACGAGCCGCACGTGGTGCGCTTCCGTAACCCGCAGGAAGGGTCGGTGATCTTCGACGATAAAATTCGCGGCCCGATCGAATTCAGCAACCAGGAGCTGGACGATCTGATCATCCGCCGCACCGACGGTTCGCCAACCTATAACTTCTGCGTCGTCGTCGATGACTGGGACATGGAAATCACCCACGTGATCCGTGGCGAAGACCACATCAACAACACCCCGCGCCAGATCAACATTCTGAAAGCGCTGGGCGCGCCGGTGCCGGAATACGCGCACGTGTCGATGATCCTTGGCGACGACGGTAAAAAGCTGTCCAAGCGTCACGGCGCCGTGGGCGTGATGCAGTACCGCGACGACGGCTATCTGCCGCAGGCGCTGCTGAACTACCTGGTGCGTCTGGGCTGGTCCCACGGCGATCAGGAGATCTTCTCCATCGACGAGATGAAAGAGTTCTTCACGCTGGAAGCGATCAACAAATCCGCCAGCGCGTTCAACACCGAGAAGCTGCAGTGGCTGAACCACCACTACATCAACCATATGCCGGCGGAAGAAGTGGCGGTGCATCTGGCATGGCACGTTGAGCAACTGGGCATTGAAACCCGCAACGGACCGGAACTGAAGGACATCGTCAAGCTGCTGGGCGAGCGCTGCAAGACGCTGAAAGAGATGGCGGAGTCTTGCCGTTACTTCTACGAAGACTTCAGCGAGTTCGACGCCGACGCCGCCAAGAAGCACCTGCGTCCGGTCGCGCGTCAGCCGCTGGAAGCGGTGCGCGCCAAGCTGGCCGCCATCACCGTCTGGACGCCGGAAAACGTGCACGACGCCATTCAGGGCACGGCGGATGAGCTGGGCGTCGGCATGGGTAAAGTCGGCATGCCGCTGCGTGTCGCGGTGACCGGCGCCGGCCAGTCGCCGGGCATGGACGTGACCGTGCATGCGATCGGCCAGAAGCGTTCGCTGCAGCGTATCGATATGGCGCTGGCTTACATCGCCGAGCGTGAAGCTCAAGCCTGATTAGGCTGATACGCCTTAAAGAAAAAGCCCCGTGGAGCGATCCCGGGGCTTTTTTATTGCGCTTTGTCAGGCTTGTTCGCTAGCCGGCAAACCCGGACGGTAGGCGAGGAAATACATCAACCCGACAAAGCCGGCGCCGCCCAGCGCATTGCCGAGAAATACCGCGACGAAATTAGGCAGATACTGCTCCCAGCCCATGCCGCCGGCAAAGATGGCCGCCGGGATGATGAACATATTCGCCACCACGTGCTGGAAGCCGATGGCGACAAAAGCCATGACCGGGAACCACATGCCGATCACTTTGCCCGGCACATCTTTGCTGGCGAAGGCTAACCACACCGCCAGGCATACCAACCAGTTGCAGCCGACGCCGGAAATGAAGGCGTGCAGGAAGTCCGCATCCACTTTGGCCTGCGCGATCGCCAGCGTCTTATGTAAAAACGCGCCTTCGGTCAGGCCCAGCAGGTGGCCGAAGAAGTAGGCGACGGCCACGCTGCCGGCGAAGTTGGCCAGGGTGACCCAAAACCAGTTGCGCAGCACGGCGATGGCGGGAATTTCACGGGCGAACCAGGCTATTGGCAAGGTCATCATGTTGCCGGTCAGCAGTTCGCCGCCGGCCAAAATAGTCAGGATCAAACCGATAGGAAAGACCGCGGCGCCCAACAGCGCGCCGAAAGAGCCCCATTCGGCCGGCAGGGTGCCGATGACGTGAATATCCAGCAGGAAGCCGGTGGCGATAAAGGCGCCGGCGAGAAAGCCCAGAATCAGCAGATTAGCGAGAGGGGCGCGGCTTTTGTTTACCCCGGCCTGAACGGCGAGGGCGGCGATTTCTTTTGGTGAATGCAAAGACATGACGGACTCGGTTTATAGTAATAAAGTTTATGGCGCGGGCAGTCTATGCCGCTCGGGAGCCCGACTCAAGCGCATTTCGCTAACATTCCGTTAATTAAAAATCAACGTGATATGCAGGGTCTTTTGCCATTTTGAGAAGTAGCGCGCAAAATGGATGAACTCTGCGCAAAGTGATGATTTTTTGGCGCCAAAGATGCTGATTTGGCGGCTTTTTCAACGCTTGATTCAGTAATTCAATTTAGCCGTTGACAGCTTTGAGCGGGTTTCATATTATGCGCCCCGTTCACAGCACAAAGTGATTGTGGAACGGGGCTATAGCTCAGCTGGGAGAGCGCTTGCATGGCATGCAAGAGGTCGACGGTTCGATCCCGTCTAGCTCCACCAACCTTCTTCTCAGAAAGGTTGGGGAATACCGTAACGCCGGTCAACGCGTACCACTTTTGTGGGGCTATAGCTCAGCTGGGAGAGCGCTTGCATGGCATGCAAGAGGTCGACGGTTCGATCCCGTCTAGCTCCACCACCATTTGAAAAGCCGACCTTAGGGTCGGCTTTTTGCTTTGCGTTATTTCACCTTCGCCGAAGGCCAGCCAATAAAAAAGGCGCCCGCAGGCGCCTTATCATTGCTGTAAATTTCAGGCTTAGCCCAGAACCAGGCCCGCGATGGAAGCGGACAGGATGCTGACCAGCGTAGAGCCGTACACCAGCTTCAGGCCAAAGCGCGACACCACGTTGCCCTGGTGTTCGTTCAGGCCCTTGATCGCACCGGCCACGATGCCGATGGAAGAGAAGTTGGCGAAGGACACCAGGAACACCGACAGGATCCCCAGGCTGCGTGGCGACAGTTCGGCAGACACTTTCTGCAGCTCCATCATTGCCACGAACTCGTTGGAAACCAGTTTGGTGGCCATGATGCTGCCGACCTGCAGGGCTTCGTGTTTAGGAATCCCCATGATCCAGGCGAACGGATAGAAGAAGTAACCGAGGATTTCCTGGAAGCTCAGGCCGAAGATGGCGCTGAACACACCGTTGAGCGCGGCGATCAGGGCGATGAAGCCGATCAGCATCGCGGCAACGATAATCGCTACTTTGAAGCCGGCCAGGATATATTCACCCAGCATTTCGAAGAAGCTCTGGCCTTCGTGCAGGTTACCGAGGTGCAGCTCTTCTTCTTTATTGGTGTCGTACGGGTTGACCAGCGACAGCACGATAAAGGTGCTGAACATGTTCAATACCAGCGCCGCCACCACGAACTTGGCGTCCAGCATGGTCATGTAGGCGCCGACGATGGACATGGACACCGTAGACATCGCGGTCGCCGCCATGGTGTACATGCGCTTTTCCGACATCTTGCCCAGGATATCCTTGTAGGCGATGAAGTTTTCGGATTGGCCCAGGATCAGCGAGCTGACGGCGTTGAACGACTCCAGCTTGCCCATGCCGTTCACTTTCGACAGCACGGTACCGATAATACGGATGATGAACGGCAGCACCTTGATGTACTGCAGAATACCGATCAGCGCCGAAATGAAGACGATCGGGCACAGCACCTTCAGGAAGAAGAACGCCAGGCCTTTGTCGCCCATGCCGCCGAATACGAAATCAGTCCCTTGTCCCGCAAACCCGAGCAGTTTGTCAAACAGCGCGGCAAATCCTTTTACGAAGCCCAAACCCGCTTCCGAATGCAGGAAAAAGTAGGCCAGCAGTACTTCGATAACCAGTAGTTGAATAACATAGCGAATGCGGATGCTTTTACGATCGCGGCACACCAACAGGGCCAGGATCGCCACCACCACTATCGCCAACGCAAAGTGCGCAATATGGGACATGTTTGCTCCAAATTTGAGGCAGGCTGAATTTCGGCTGTCATTTTATGTAACGCTACGTTTAAAAACGAGACTTCTATTGCAAATATGGAAAATCATAGCGGGAATTCTCCTAAAGTGTTGCGCAAAAGCATAAAAAATCAAGATGTTAAAGCAGCAATAGGAAATTCGTATTCTTGTGCTAACCTGTCTTTCAGGGGTATTGCAGCTAAAATCCCATCCTAAAAGCACGGAAATCGGCAAGCTCCGCGCTGAACCCTTCGATAAAACCATTAATGTTGGCTATTACAGAGATAAGTTTTACCGCTCTAAATGCGCTTGATAATTATTATCATTTATATAGAGTGGAGATAAACGTAATTTCAGTAAGGGTTCAACATATGCTGAACAGTCGCGTGGTTGAAACCACCTCCGGTCGCTCCGCCAGAAAAATCAAACTCTCGCTGATGGGACCCGCCTTCATCACCGCGATCGGCTATATCGATCCCGGCAACTTCGCCACCAACATCCAGGCCGGCGCCTCGTTCGGCTACAGTTTGCTGTGGGTCGTGGTCTGGGCCAACGTGATGGCGATGCTGATCCAGCTGTTGTCCGCCAAGCTGGGCATCGCCACTGGAAAAAACCTGGCCGAGCATATTCGCGATCGCTTTCCGCGGCCGGCGGTATGGGCCTATTGGGTTCAGGCGGAGATTATCGCCATGGCGACCGATCTGGCCGAATTCATCGGCGCGGCGATCGGCTTCAAACTGCTGCTCGGCGTCTCCTTGTTGCAGGGCGCGGTGCTGACCGGCATCGCCACCTTTTTAATTCTGATGCTGCAAAAGCGTGGACAAAAGCCGCTGGAGCTGGTGATTGGCGGCCTGCTGCTGTTCGTCGCCGCTGCTTACATCGTCGAGCTGGCGTTTTCCCAGCCGCAGCTTGCGCCGCTGCTGAAAGGCATGGCGTTGCCCGATTTGCCCAACGGCGACGCGGTATTCCTGGCCGCCGGGGTATTGGGTGCCACCATCATGCCGCACGTGATCTATCTGCATTCGTCGCTCACCCAAGTTGGCGGTGAGCACGATAAGGCGGAGCGCTATGCCGCCACCAAAGTCGACGTCGCCGTCGCCATGACCATCGCCGGTTTCGTTAACCTGGCGATGATGGCCACTGCCGCCGCCGCGTTTCATTTCAGCGGCAACAGCGGCATCGCCGATCTTGACGTGGCCTATCTGACGCTGCAACCGCTGCTCGGGCAAGCCGCCGCCACCGTGTTTGGCCTGAGCCTGGTGGCCGCCGGTCTTTCTTCCACCGTGGTGGGCACGCTGGCGGGGCAGGTGGTGATGCAAGGGTTCGTGCATTTCCATATCCCGCTGTGGCTGCGCCGAGCGGTGACCATGCTGCCGTCGTTTATCGTCATCATGCTGGGAATGGACGCCACGCGCATTCTGGTGCTGAGCCAGGTGCTGCTCAGCTTCGGCATTGCGCTGGCGCTGGTGCCGCTGCTGGCTTTCACCGGCAATCGGGCGCTGATGGGGGAGATGGTTAACGGCCCCGTGGTGCAAAACCTGGGCAAGCTGATCGTGCTGGTGGTGGTGGGATTGAACGGCTATCTGCTGATCGGCAGCGTGCTGTAGGCGAAAACAGTGCGGGCCGGCGTTGCGCCGGCCCGTTGTCGTTAATCGCGGTCGTCATCGCCGTGGCGGCGCCAGCGATCGCGGTCATGATCGTGGTGGTGTTTTTTCTCTTTCTTCCAGTAATGCTTGTCGCAATGATGGTCGCATTTGTAATAGCGCCCGTCGCGCGAGTAGTAATATTTGCGCCAGTAGTCGCGGTCGCGCCAGCGATAGCCATCCCAGTAATAGCCGCGCGGACTGCGATCGCCGAGATAGCGTCCCTGATGGCCTTGCCACCAGTCGCGATCGCGCCAGTCGTAACCGTCCCAGTAACGGCCGCGATTGTCCTGATCGCCGATGCGCAATGAAACGCCCGGCATCAGATCGATGCTGATCCCTTCGGCGTGCGCCTGCTGTGCGGCGGGCAGTACCGTCGCCGCCAAGATGGCGGCCAAGAGCAGAGGTTTAAACATGACTTCTCCTTTCCGCTTGCGCGGCCTGGCCGTTGATCACTTTATGAAGCGCGTTCATCAGTTTAAAAAACGGCCTTATCGTTATTTTTACTGCAATATCGGCATCATAGCGCCGGCGCATGGGGTTGAATCTGAGAGCCACTCTGAAAAGGGCGCCGGAGGCCGAGATTTGAGATTTTTCTGGGGCATCGCCGCTCAATTGAGCGGCGGGATTTGTAAGCGATTACAATAAAATGTTCTCGATCTGCGCAAGCTCTTCTTCAGTGAAGTGACGATTGGCCAGCATGCCCACCGCGTCTTCTATCTGCGCAGTCTTGCTGGCGCCGATCAGCACCGAGGTAACGCGATCACCGCGCAGCACCCAGGCCAGCGCCATCTGCGACAGCTTCTGCCCGCGTTGCCGCGCCAGCGCATCGAGGCGGCGCACCTTGTCCAGTCGGTCGGCGGTCAGCTGTTCCGGCTGCAGGAAACGGCTGCCGCTGGCGGCGCGGGAATCTTGCGGGACGCCGTGCAGATAACGATCGGTCAGCAGGCCGCCCGCCAGCGGGGAGAAGGCGATCGCGCCGACGCCATGATTCGCCAGTGTATCCAGCAATTCCGCCTCCGGCCCGCGTTCCAACATCGAATACTTGGGCTGGTGGATCACGCACGGCGTACCGAGCCGCTGCAGGATGTCGAACGCCTGGCGCGCGCGCTCGGCCGGATAGTTGGACAAACCGACATACAGCGCTTTGCCCTGGCGCACCAACAGATCCAGCGCCGCCATGGTTTCTTCCAGCGGCGTGTCCGGGTCCGGCCGATGGTGATAAAAGATATCCACATACTCCAATCCCATGCGCCTGAGGCTCTGATCGAGGCTGGCGACCAGGTACTTTTTCGAGCCCCAATCGCCGTAGGGGCCGGGCCACATGGTGTAACCGGCTTTGGATGAGACGATCAGCTCGTCGCGCCAGGCCCGCAGATCGGCGTTGAGAATGCGGCCAAAGTTTTCCTCGGCGGCGCCGGGCGGCGGGCCGTAGTTGTTGGCCAGATCGAAGTGGGTTATGCCGCGATCGAAGGCGCAGCGGATCAGGGCGCGGGCGTTGTCGTACAGCGTGGCGTCGCCAAAGTTGTGCCATAGCCCGAGCGAGACGGCGGGCAGCTTCAATCCGCTGCGGCCGCAGCGCCGGTATTCCATATCTTGATAACGCGAGGGGGAGGCTGAGTAGGACATTGTGATCCTTTGTCGGCGAAGAAGTGGCGTGTTTTGAGTGTATGCGTTTTCACAACGTGCCGTCGAGGGGGCGATCACAAGGCCGGCATGTAACGCCAGGTTGCCGCTCGACACGGAAAGCGCTGTTCGAAAATTAACCGGCATCTTCGATACTTAAAGATAATCGCTTCAGCTGCAGACAGGTGATGATCATGACTCAGATCTACACGGTGGCCGATTATCTGCTCGATCGTCTGGCCCAGATTGGCATCCGCCACGTCTTCGGCGTGCCGGGGGATTACAACCTGCAATTCCTCGATCACGTCATCGCTCATCCGCAAATCACCTGGGTAGGCTGCGCCAACGAACTGAACGCCGCCTACGCCGCCGACGGCTATGCGCGTTGCAAACCGGCCGCGGCGCTGCTCACCACCTTCGGCGTCGGGGAGCTGAGCGCGCTGAACGGCGTGGCCGGCAGTTATGCCGAATACCTGCCGGTGATCCACGTGGTGGGCACACCGGCGCAGCGTGCCCAGCGCGCCGGCGATTTGCTGCACCATTCGCTGGGCGATGGCGACTTCACTCACTTTGCGCGGATAGCCAAAGAAGTCAGCGTCGCACAGGCCAATCTGACCGCCGACAACGCCGCCAGGGAGATCGACCGCCTGATCGACGCCGCCTTGCTGGAGCATCGTCCGGTTTATCTGATGCTGCCCAGCGACGTAGCGGAAGCGCCGCTGCCGGCCAAACCGGCGCCGCTGATGCTGCGCCAGGCCAGGCTGTCGCGGAGCGCATTGCAGGCGTTTATCGCCGCAGCGCGTGAAAAGCTGCAATCGGCGCGGCAAGTGTCATTGCTGGCGGACTTTCTGGCGGACCGCTTTGGCGTTGAAACGGCGCTGGATAACTGGATGCAGGAGGTGGCTATCCCGCACGCCACGCTGCTGCTCGGCAAGGGCGTGCTGGATGAGAACCGCGACGGTTTTGTCGGCACCTACAGCGGCGGCGCCAGCGCTGCGGCGACCAAAGCGCTGATTGAAAATGCCGATGTCGTGATCACCGTTGGCGTGCGTCTCACCGACACCATTACCGGAGGATTCACGCATCATCTGCCGGCGGAAAAATGCATCGATATCCAACCGTTCGAAGCCTGGGTCGGTCGTCAACGGTTCAGCCGCATCCCGATGTGCGCCGCCGTGCAGGCGCTGCACCGCCTGACTCTGTCGCTGGCGTCGCGCTGGCCGTTGCCGACGATCGGCCGTCCGGCGCTGCCGGAAGGCGATGGGGAAGGGTTGGATCAGCACGCCTTCTGGCGGCAGATACAGGATTTCCTGCGGCCGGGGGATATCGTGCTGGCCGAGCAGGGCACGGCCTGTTTCGGCGCCGCGACCTTGACGCTGCCGCGCGGCAGCCGGATGATCGTGCAGTCGCTCTGGGGCTCGATCGGCTATACCTTACCGGCGACCTTCGGGGTGCAAACCGCCGAACCACAGCGCCGGGTGGTGCTGTTGATCGGCGACGGCGCCGCGCAATTGACCGTGCAGGAGCTGGGATCGATGCTGCGCGACGGGCTTAAACCGGTGATTTTCGTGCTGAATAATCAGGGCTACACGATTGAACGCGCTATCCACGGGCCGGAGCAGAGTTACAACGACATCGCCCGGTGGAACTGGACGCAGCTGCCAACGGCATTGGCCGGTGGGCGGCCGGTGACGGCGTTGCGGGTCAGTCAGCCGGAGGCGCTGCGCCAGGCGCTGAGTGAGGCGGCGCAGGGCGACCGGCTGGCTTTCATCGAAGTGATGCTGCCGAAGATGGATATTCCCGAACTGCTCGATACGATCTCGCGCGTCATTCAGTCGCGCAACGCCGCCGCCTGAGCCGCGTCGTCTTCCAGCAATCGCTCCAGCATCCAGTACCCCGCCGGGCCCGGCGGGGTCAGTTTGGACCATACCGCATCCACCGAAATCAGTTTGGGCCAGCCGCGCGGGCGCAGCTGGGTGAGCCTGCCGTGGCCGTATTGTTGCACCAGCCAGTGCGGCAGCACCGCCCAACCGAATCCCTGTTCCGCCATCTCCAGCAACAGCAGATAGCTGGGCGCCGACCAGACCAGCCCGCCTTGTCTGGCCGCTTCGGCGCCGGTGTAAGTGTTCAGGATCAGCTGACGGGTGCTGGATAATTGCTCCGGGGTCGGCGCGGCGACCTGCGCCAGCGGATGCCCATGCGCGACGAACAACCCCATTTCGGTCTGCTCAGGCAGGCGGGAGAAGGCGATATCCGGCGGATAGGTTTTTTGCACTTCCACCATGCCCAAATGCGCGCGGCCGCTTTGCAGTAGATCGATAACGTCGCCTTCCTCGGCGATCATCCATTCCAGCTCAATCTCCGGGTAACGTTGTTCAAACCGCTGCATCAGGCTGTCGTGATGCTTCGGTTGGTAGGTATCGGAAAATACCATGCTCAGGCGCGGTTCGACATTGCCCGCCAGCTGAATGCTCAGCGCGTCGAGTCGCTCGCTGGCGGCGAGGATCTCCTGCACGTGCCCCAGCACCTTGCGGCCGGCGGCGGTGAGCACCGGTTGGCGCGCACTGCGATCGAACAGCGTCAATGCCAGGTCGGCTTCCAGATTGGCGATGGCGGTGCTGACGGTGGATTGGCTTTTGCGCAGCTTGCGCGCGGCGGCGGAAAATGAGCCGAGGGCGGCGGCTTCAACGAACGCCTGTAACGCTTCCGGTGAATAGTGCATATATCTACTTTATCGATGGAACCTATTTTTAATCTACCCAAAAAAGCGATGATAATCACCTGGCTTTCGCAACAACTGTTGAAAAAAAGGTGATGTATGCAACTGCAAAACAAGTCTCTCATTGAACGTATCGTCCACGCCGTCGGTTTCGAGGCCATCGCCGTGATGGTTTGCGCCCCGCTGGGCGCGTGGTTGTTGAACCGCTCAATGGTGCAGGTCGGTGCGTTGGCGGTGATGCTCTCCACCGTCGCGATGCTGTGGAACATGGTTTACAACACGGTGTTCGACCGCCTGTGGCCGGTCAGCCGGGTGGTGCGTAACCTGAAGGTGCGTGCGCTGCACGCCGTCGGCTTTGAAGCCGGTTTTATCCTGATCGGCGTGCCGATCGCCGCCTGGATGCTGAGTATCTCCTGGGCGCAGGCGTTTATGCTGGAAATCGGTTTCTTCCTGTTCTTCCTGCCGTACACCATGGCCTATAACTGGCTGTACGACACGCTGCGCCAACGCTGGTTCGAAGCGCGCCAGCCGATCAATTCCGGCGCCAAATAAGGCGTCGTCAGCCCGGCGATTCTCAGGTAAGGTCAGAGGATCGTCGGAAAATGCTGAGGAACGAAGGATGAAAGTGTTGGGTCTGCTGGGCGGCATGAGTTGGGAATCCACCATTCCGTATTACCGCACCATCAACGAGCAGGTAAAGGCGCGCCTCGGTGGGCTGCATTCGGCCAAAATCGTGCTCTACAGCGTCGATTTTCAGGAGGTTGAACGCTTGCAGCACCAGGGCGATTGGGATGGCGCCGGTCGGCTGCTGGCCGCCGCCGCGGTGGCTTTGCGCGCCGCCGGCGCCGAAGCTATCGTGATCTGCACCAACACCATGCACAAGGTGGCGGAGGCGGTCGAGCAGGCCAGCGGCCTGCCGCTGATTCACATCGCCGATGCCACGGCGCTGCAGGTGCGGGAGAAAAACATTCGCCGCGTCGGGCTGCTGGGCACGCGTTTTACCATGGAGCAGACCTTCTACCGAGGCCGCCTGCAGGAATTGCACGGCATCGATGTGGTGACGCCGGTCAGCGCCGATCGTGACATCGTGCACCGCATCATCTATGACGAACTCTGCCTCGGCAAAATTCGCGACGCCTCGCGCGACGAGTATCGCCGGATCATCAGCGATCTGGAACAACAGGGCGCGCAGGGGATTATTTTCGGCTGCACCGAGATAGGGTTGCTGGTGAGCGAGCGGGATGCCTCGGTGCCGGTGTTCGACACCACCGCGATCCACGCTCGCGCCGCCGCGGCGTTCGCGCTGGCCTAATCGTCGTGCGGCGGTTGCCGGCGGTTCACCAGCATCAAGGGTTTGCCCGCCAGCGCCAGCCAGGCGGGCAGCATCACGATGCACAAGATCGGCAGCAGGTGCAGATCCGGCACCACCGCCACCGCCATAAACAGACTGAGCCAGCCGTCGCGCGTGACCACCAGCACCAGCCCCATGATGGCGCAGGAGACCGTGATCGCCGCCGGCACCGCCGGAACGTGCTGATGCAGCATCAGCCCCAGCGCCACGCCGACGAACACCGCCGGGAAGATGCGCCCGCCGCGAAAGCCGCTGGCGGCGGCGATCACCAGCGCCGCCAGCTTGGTCAGGGTAACGGCCAACAGCGCCGGCACCGAATAGCTGCCGTCTGCCGCGAGGCGCTTCATTTCATCCAGCCCTTTGAACAGGGTAATTTCTCCGCCCACCAGCGCCAGCAGGCCCAGCACAAAGCCACCCAGCCCTAACATCAACACCGGATTCTTCATCGAATGGAACAGGCGGTGAACGTGCGGGAAGCACCACAGCGCCACCATGCCGAGCGCGATGGCGATCAGTGCCACAATGGCGCCGCTGAAGATGTCCGGCAGCCGCGTCACGTCGTAGGCGTCGAGCTGCAGGGCGAAATTGGGCACGAAGAACATCTGGGTGGTGACCGCGCCGGCGGCGGCGGCCACCAGCGGGGCGAACAGCCGATCCCACAGCGGCGTTTCGTTATTGCCCGCCAGGGTTTGCGAGAAGATCAGCGCGGCGGCGACCGGCGTGCCGAACATCGCGCCGATGGTGCCCGCGGCCGCCAGGATGATCCAGTCCATGCGCGGCACCTTAGGCAGCAGGCGCGCCCCCGCCGCCGCCACCAGCGCGATATTGATGGCGGTGATCGGGTTCTCCGGCCCCAGGCTGACGCCGCCGGCCAGGCCGACGATCAGCGCCAATCCCAGCCCCGGCAGGGCGGAGAGCGGCAGCGGCATGCCGATCAGCGATTCCGTCGCCGGATCCGGCCCGGCATGGCCCGGCATATAGCGCACGATCAGGCCGACCGCCACGCCGGTCAGCGTCAGCATGCCGAGCGGCCACCAGGGTGCCTGGGCGTCCAGGCTCAGCGCGTCGGGCAGCGTCACCCACAGCCATTGCTGCAGCGTAGCGGCGACTTTCATCATCAACAGCAGCACCAGACTGGAGGCGGAACCGATAATCAGCGCAGGCAAAGCAAAGGCCAACATGGCATTGGCGCGCGGATGCAGCATGGATAATCCCTTGTCGATGCCTCCATGCAGGGCAGGGAGAGCGGGTGGTTGGACAGTGACCACAGCTTGCCAGACTATCGGCGAGCAGGCACGCATTGATATTGCCCGGCGTCGATGACGGTTAACAGTCGCGGCGGCGCGTTTTTTGCCGCAATTTGTTTCAAATCGCGGCTTGGCGGGCCAGCTGAAACGTTTTTTGTGATCCGGATCGCTATTGGGGCGCAGATCCGAGGCGGGTGATTGTTGTTTTCGCAGCAGGATTTTACAGTGTGGGCAGCTTTTTATTTTTCATTTTGCGGAGACGAAATCAATGACCTATGCCCTCGTAGGTGATGTTGGCGGCACCAATGCCCGCCTGGCGTTGTGCACTGTTGCGACGGGTGAGATTACCCAGGCGAAAACCTATTCCGGCCTGGAGTTCGACAGCCTGGAGGCGGTGATCCGCCACTATCTGAAAGCGTGCGATATCGAGGTGCAGGACGCCTGTATCGCGATCGCCTGCCCGGTGACGGAAGACTGGGTTGCGATGACCAACCACAGCTGGGCGTTCTCTATCAAAGAAATGAAGGCCAACCTGGGGTTGAGTCATCTGGAAGTGATCAACGATTTCACCGCCGTCTCGATGGCGATCCCGATGCTCTCGCCGGACGACGTGCTGCAGTTTGGCGGCGGCGATGCGCAGCCGGGCAAACCGATCGCGGTGTACGGCGCCGGCACCGGGCTGGGTGTTGCCCACCTGGTGCAGGTCGATCGCCGCTGGGTCAGCCTGCCGGGCGAGGGCGGCCATGTCGATTTCGCACCGAACAGCGAAGAAGAAGACATTATTCTGGAGGTGCTGCGCGGTGAAGTGGGGCACGTTTCCGCCGAGCGCGTGCTGTCCGGGCCGGGCCTGGTCAACCTGTATCGCGCCATCGTCAAGGCGGACAACCGCCTGCCGGAGAAACTGGAGCCGAAGGACATTACCGAGCGGGCGCTGGCCGACAGCTGCATCGACTGCCGCCGTGCGCTGTCGCTGTTTTGCGTGATCATGGGGCGCTTCGGCGGCAACCTGGCGCTGAATCTGGGCACCTTTGGCGGCGTGTACATCGCCGGCGGCATCGTGCCGCGCTTTATGGAATTCTTCAAGGCCTCGGGTTTCCGCGCCGCTTTCGAAGACAAAGGGCGTTTCCGTGACTATGTGCGAGACATTCCGGTGTTCATGATAACCCATGGCCAACCGGGCCTGCTGGGAGCCGGCGCGCATCTGCGCCAGACGCTGGGCATGCAGCTGTAAGCAACGCGGCGGCACGATAAAAAAAGGGGCGCAACCCGCAGGTTGCGCCCCTTGTCGTTTTCGCGGGGTATCAGGCTTTGGCCAGCTCTGCCGCCTGTGCCGTTTCTTCGCTTTCCACTTCCACGGCTTTCGGCGCTTTGATGAACAGCGTAATCAGCAAGGAGGCGGCGGACAGGACGCCAATCACCATGAAGGTGGCGTGGAAGCCGCCGAAGTATTTGGCGACGAACGAACCGGCCAGCGCGCCCAGGCCGAAGCCCTGGTAGATGATGCCGTAGTTCTTGCTGTGGTTTTTCAGACCGAAGAAGTCGCCGACAATCGCCGGGAACACGGTGATGTTGCCGCCGAAGCAGAAGGCCACCGCGCCGACGCAGATGAAGAACAGCGTGTGGTTCAGGGTCATGAAGCTCAGGGCGACAATCGCCAGCACGGTAACCAGCATGGTGAAGCTGATGACGCGCATACGGCCCACTTTATCGGACAGCGTCCCCAGGATGATGCGGCCGGCGGTGTTGAAGATGGCGACGGCGGACACGGTGTTGGCGGCGGTGGCCAAGTCCATCCCGGCCAGTTGAACGCCCATGTCTTTCACGATGCCAATCAGATACAGACCGCTCATGCAGGCGGCAAAGAAGATGGTGAACAGCAGGTAGGCTTCTTTGGTGGCCAGCATCTGGCGCACGCTGAAGTCGTTGCCCAGACCGTTGGCGCCTGGCTGTGCGGCGTTGGTCGCCAGCACCGGCTCTTTCAGCAGCAGGGAGCCGACGACGATCAGGCCCATCACGATGGCACCCCAGTAGAAGAAGGCGCCGGAAACGCCGACGTCGGCGATCAGGGCGGCATTGACGTATTTGAACAGCAGGCTGCCGCTGCCGAAGGCGCCGACGGAGATGCCGGAAATCAGGCCTTTGTTGGCCGGGAACCATTTGATCAGGTTGGACAGGGTGGAGATGTAGGCGATACCGACCGCAAAGCCCACCACCACGCCGGCCAGCAGGTAGATCATGTCGAGAGAGCTGACGTGGGCGCTGGCGATAAGGCCCAGGCCGACCAGGATGCCGGAGCACAGCGTCAGGTTGCGGATGCCGAAGCGTTCTTGCAGCTTACCGGCGAACAGCGTGGCGAAGGCCAGGAAGAAGCTGGTGATGGAGAAGGTGGTGGCGACGTCCGCCAGCCCCCAGTGGAACTTGTCGACCAGCGGCTGGTTGAACAGGCTCCAGGTGTAGATGGTGCCCAGACCCATCTGACAGATGATGGTGCCGAGAACGATTAAGTTGCGATTTGCCGGTTTGGTGTTCATGGCCGGTCTCCTTCCTGTGTGTGCGTTGCCGGGCGTGAGCCGTTGGCTGAAATTTGCGGGGTGAATCAGCGTTCCCGCGGTATGGGCTTATTATATGGCCGGCCCCTGCGGCGGGCGGCGGATCGGGAATGAGTTGCACGACGGAAGGAATGAAATGCATTTTATGCGGCGTGAGTTGCCGTTTTTGCGCCTGAAAGCCCGTGAAATGCCGGGGGTGACACGTGATCTACATCAAAGATATCAACGATTTATTGTTAATCGCCGGTGAACGATTGTGGTGGAATTGTGAAGGATGCGTCTGAAAGGCGTAAATCGGCATTGCGCCTATAGAGCGGCGGTGAGCGCGGGGCTATGTTATCTGCGATCGGACAAGGTCCGCTCTGCAGGAGCCATGAAATGAAAAAAACGCTGTTGTTACTGGCTGCGCTGCTGGCGCTGCCGCTGGCGAGCCAGGCCGACGTCTCCATCGGCGTGAACGTGCCTGGCCTGTCGTTGCATATCGGCGATCGCGACAATCGCGGCCATTACTGGGACGGCTATCGCTGGCGCGATCCGCGCTGGTGGGCCGATCACCGCCGGTATGAACGCCCGCGCGGGTACTATTACGGCCCGCCGCCCCGGGTGATTTACTACGGGCCGCCGCGGCGCGACTGGCGCGACCGGCCGCATTACCGCATGCCGCCACCGCCGCCGCCGGGGTATTACTACCGTCCGGGCCCGCGCTGGTAAGCGCTTACAGGCGCATCAGCTTGCGGAACTCTTTCACCTTGCTGCGGCTGACCGGCACTTCAAACTCGAGATCGCTCAGCCGCAGAATGTAGGTATTGTTGAACCAGGGCACGATCTCGCGGATCTTCGCCAGGTTAACGCAGTAAGAGCGGTGGCAGCGGAAGAAATGCTCTTCCGGAAGCCTGCCGTAAAACTCGGTGATGTTCATCGGCATCACGAACTCTTCCCGGCGGGTATAGACCCGCGTCACCTTTTCATCGGCGGCGGCG
The DNA here is from genome assembly GCF_052167655.1 of Serratia sp. CY55921. Lineage (NCBI taxonomy): Bacteria > Pseudomonadati > Pseudomonadota > Gammaproteobacteria > Enterobacterales > Yersiniaceae > Serratia > Serratia sp. CY55921. The sequence goes on from NZ_JBJNMU010000001.1 coordinate 78,878, forward strand.
TAATAGATGTCGTTGATGTCGGTAACGATGATCCGCTCGTCTTTGATCAGGTTGATGCTGTGGCTGCCGCGGCTCGGCGCGCTGGCCGGCTCCGTCGCGCCGGCGGGGCGATGATGCAGCGCCTCCAGCTTTTGCAGCATGGTGACGATGCGCGCCTCGTGATAGGGCTTGAGGATATAGTCGAACGCTTCGATCTCGAACGCTTCCACCGCATGCTCTTTATAGGCGGTGATGAACACGATAGACGGGCGATGCGCGAATTTGCTGATGTTTTGCGCCAGCAACACGCCGTCCAGCGACGGGATGTTGATGTCGAGGAAAATGGCGTCGACCTGGTGAGTCTGCAGGTATTTGAGGACGTCGAGGCCATCCTCGAAGGTGGCGACGATATCGATATTGCTGTGTTTCTTGATCAGGTAGCTGAGTTCTTCCTGCGCGAGGAATTCGTCTTCCACGATAATGGCTTTCATGAGGCCTCCCCGACCGGCGGCGCGCTCGGCTCCTGATGCAGCTTGCCGCCGTTTTTGCTGATGTAGAACGCGATTTCGGTGCCCGGCTCCAGGCGGCGGATATGCAGCCCTTCACCGTACAACAGCGACACGCGGTGGTGTACGTTGAGCAGGCCGATATTGTGGCCCGGCATCTCGTTGCGCGCCACCCGATCGATGGTTTCCTGATTGATGCCGTGGCCGGTATCCTTCACCGATATTTTCACCCGGTCGCCCTGATCTTTCACTGCGATCACCACTACCCCTTTGCCCTTGCAGGGCTGGATGCCGTGCACGATGGCGTTCTCCACCAGCGGCTGGATCAGCAGACTCGGAATGCGCACCGAGACGTCGTCGTCGATGTCGTAAATCACCGTCAGCTTGGCGCCGAAACGCGCCTGTTCGATGGCGATGTAATCCTGGATCTGATGCAGTTCCTTGCGGATATCGATCAGTTCGTCGTTCAGCTCCAGGTTGTAGCGCAGGTAGCGCGACAGGTTGATGATCAGCTGGCGCGCGGTGTCCGGATTCAGGCGGATGGAGGAAGAGATGGCGTTCAGCGCGTTGAACAGGAAGTGCGGGTTAATCTTGCTCTGCAGCGCGCGCATTTCGGCTTTATCCGCCATCTGACGCAGGTGCTCGATGCGCGAAACCTCCATCTGGGTGGAGATGATCTGCGACAGCCCGACCGCCATCACTTTCAGCGTGTTAGTGATCTGGTGAGCGTGGCAGTAGTAAATTTTCAGCGCGCCGGTCACTTCGCCTTTTTCCCACAGCGGCACCACCAGCTGCGAATGGATCTGCGGCGCGGCCGGGTTTTCCAGGTTGTTTTTGATGATGATTTTGCCGTGGCGAATGCTTTCGCGAGTGACGCGGCTCAGCCCTTCGCGGCCGATCGGGTAGGCTTCGCGCCCTACGCCGACGTAAGCCAGCACCTGATGGGTATCGGTGATCGCCACCGCGTCGGCGCGGATATCCTGGCGGATGATATCGCAGATGGTGGCCAGCGATTCGCTGTTGATTTTGCGGAAATAGGGCAGCGTCTTGTGGGCGATATCCAGCGCCAGCTTGGCCTGGCGCGCGGCGATCACTTCTTTCTCATCCTCGACGCTCTGCACCAGCAGCACGATCAGGCCGATGCACACCGTGCCGAGGATCATCGGCAGGGCGATCTGCGACACGATGTCCAGCCCGAGCTCGGTCGGCTTGGCCCACAGCACGATCAGCAGCATGGTGAGGGATTCGCACAGCATGCCGCCGACGATGCCGGCGCGCCAGCGCTGCTCTTTTTTCACCTTGAGGTTGATGTAACCGGCGCTGATGCCGGCGATGATGCTGGTGATAAGGCAGGGCACCGAGGTGATGCCGCCGATGTCGATCAGATAACGGTGCACCCCGGCGATGATGCCGGTGACGATCCCCACCCAGGGGCCGAACAGGATGCCGCCGGCCATGATGGCGATGACGCGCACGTTGACCAGCGAGCCCTCAACGTTGATGCCGGAGTAGGTGCTGAACAGCGCGAACAGCGAGAAGATTGCCGTGACGATGCCGAGCTCAAGCGGCGTATGGTCTTCTTTTTGCAGCAGTTGGCGGAACAGCCGGGTGCGGGTCAGGAAAAACAGACAGATCAACATCAGCGCGGCGCGATCAAACACCGCCAACAGCATTTCAAAAAAAGGGTGCACGACGGGTTCTCGCTGCGGCCTACGGATGACGGCAGTATACCACAGCGAGAGAGGCCCGTGGCTGGGGGCGGCGGTCAGCGCATCCCGAGCTGCGCTTTGCCCAGCGGCGTCAGCAGCTCGACGGTGGCGCGGCCCTCGAAATCGACCTCGAAATCGTCGGGGGCGAAGTCCGGCGGCGTTCTGCCGTCGATAAAGCTCGGCAGCTGGCGCTGCAGATAGGCGTCGTTTTTCTCGCAGCCCGGCGCGGCGGCGATGTACATCACGTTGCTGTCGAACTCGCCGTTATGTTCGTTCTCCACCGCGTGGATCACATCGCAGTGCCAAAAGACCGTGTCGCCCGGCTCCAGATCGGGAATAGGGGAAATCCCGCTTAATAAAAGGGGATGCCATTTTTCCGAGATCGATAGCGCGCGACCCGGCGCCGCATCGCACAGATCGTCATCGGCGACGTCGTCCTGCAGCGCGCGCAGCAGCACATAGGCCATGGCGTTGGCGATTGGCACCAGGTTCAGCGTGCCGGCGTTGGTGCGCTGCGGCGTCAGCGCCGTCCAGCCCTGGAAGGTGCGGAACATCGAGCAGACCGCCGGAGAGGCTATCTCGCGCACTTCGGTGCGGCCGTCGGCGGCGAAGGGATCGTACTGCTGCCAGTCGCCGGAGAAGACGTGGCGATACACATAGCGGAAGTTCTCGTCCAGCCAGCGCTCGATGGTGCCGCTGTCGACGTGCGGCGACAGGCCCAGCGACGAGGAGTTCGGCGGGCGGCGGCGGGTGCGATCGGCGTAGGTGGCGACGCGAGTCGGATCGAAATGCTGTTTGCCGTTGCTTTCGGTGGCCCACAGGCTGTTGAGAAACACCTGCACCGCATGCATGCGCGCGTCCTGCCGCGCTTCAACCTGCGGTTTTGACCAATAGATGCCGTAGATCTGTGGCTTGCTGGCGGCCAGCTTGCCGAAATAGTTGTCTTCGGCGGCGTTCTTCAATCGCTCGACGAAGTTGTTGCGATCGAGGTAATCGCCGATTTCTCGGTTCCAGCCCTCGGCTTTGGCGCGCGGAAACACCCCACGAATAGCGCAGGCGCCGCGTTGTTTGATCAGCGCTTTTTGTTGTTCAGTGACGCGCTGCTGCAGGATATCTTCCGCGTCAATTTGCGGCACCGGGTTGTGGCCGGCGGCCAGTTCGCGGCGAATCTGTTCGACCTGGCCGCGGATGTTCTCTTCCAGCGCCTGGAATACGTCGCGATAGTTGGGCAATGCCTGGCGCAGCTGACGCTTGACGTTAACGATCGCCTGCGGAATATCGTCGATGACTAAAGAGGCCATGGTGTTCTCCTGATGCCGCGTGGGTAACGGCGGCGGGCAGTTGTAGGGAATCGGGCAAGACGTTATGGTTTTGTGGTTTTAACGTAAATGATTATCGGCAACCAATCGGGGAAAATAAAGAGATATCTTTCATTCGTAAGTTCCTCTTTTTCGTTTTTCGGAGATTTTATGAAGCTGGTCACTGAACGTCTGCAGTTACAGTCGATAACCGCCGAGGATTGGCCGCTGTTTCTGCGCCTGTACCAAGATCCCGAGGTGATCCGTTACATCTCCGATCCGCGCAGCGAAGCGGAGATCCGCGCACGGTTCGAGGAGCGCCTGCCGGTCTGGGACAAACACGGCGACCAGTGGCTGTGCCTGGTGATGCGTGAGAAGCACAGCGGAGAGGCGGTGGGCATTACCGGCTTTCGCCCGCACTGGGCGCCGTATCGGCAGGCGGAAGTGGGATATGGGAGTTTGCCTTCCGGGCAGGGCAAGGGCTATGGCAAGGAGTCGCTGCGGGCGGTGCTGGATTTTGCGGTGAACGCCTGCGGTTTTCACAAGCTGACCGCCACCGTGACCGCCGGTAACGTCGCCTCGCGCGGCCTGCTGGAGTCGTGCGGTTTCCAGCTGGAGGGCACGCTGCGCGACAACTACCGTCTGGCGGATCAGTGGTGCGACGACTGGCTGTTCGGGCTGCTGGCGGCGGAGTTTCAGAGCGCTAAATAAAAATATCGCGCAGGGTATCGACAAGCTCGTCGGCGCTGCGCTATGTTCGATATTCGGTCAGTTCGCTGGCCAGCGTCGCTCGGACGGTCCGGGCGCTAACGTCTATCGAGGAATCCCCTATGGCTGATAACAGTCCACAGCGCCGTTTCACGCGCATTGAACGCCTTCCCCCTTACGTATTCAACATCACCGCCGAACTGAAGATGGCCGCACGCCGTCGCGGCGAGGATATTATCGACTTCAGCATGGGTAACCCCGACGGCCCGACGCCGCCGCACATCGTGGAAAAACTGTGCGCCGTCGCCCAGCGCGACGACACCCACGGTTATTCCACCTCGCGCGGCATTCCGCGCCTGCGCCGCGCCATTTCGCGCTGGTATGCCGATCGTTATCAGGTGGATATCGATCCGGAAAGCGAAGCCATCGTCACTATCGGTTCGAAAGAGGGGCTGGCGCACCTGATGCTGGCGACCCTCGATCACGGCGATACCGTGCTGGTGCCGAACCCCAGTTACCCGATCCACATTTACGGCGCGGTGATCGCCGGCGCTCAGGTGCGCTCGGTGCCGCTGGTGGACGGCGTGGATTTCTTCGGTGAGCTGGAGCGCGCCATTCGCGAAACCATTCCGCGCCCGAAAATGATGATCCTCGGCTTCCCGTCCAACCCGACAGCCCAGTGCGTGGAGCTGGATTTCTTCGAGCGGGTGGTGGCGCTGGCCAAGCAGTACAACGTGCTGGTGATCCACGATCTGGCCTATGCCGATATCGTCTATGACGGCTGGAAAGCGCCGTCGATCATGCAGGTGCCGGGGGCGAAAGACATTGCGGTGGAGTTCTTCACCCTGTCGAAAAGCTACAACATGGCCGGCTGGCGCATCGGTTTCATGGTCGGCAATCCCGAACTGGTCAGCGCGTTGGCGCGCATCAAGAGCTATCACGACTACGGGACCTTTACGCCGCTGCAGGTGGCGGCCATCGCCGCGCTGGAAGGCGATCAGCAGTGCGTGCGCGATATCGCCGAACAGTATCGGCAGCGCCGCAATGTGTTGGTGAAAGGGCTGCATGAGGCCGGCTGGATGGTGGAAAACCCGAAGGCGTCGATGTACGTCTGGGCGAAAATTCCCGAACCTTATGCCCATCTCGGTTCGCTGGAGTTCGCCAAACGCCTGTTGGCGGAAGCCAAGGTTTGCGTTTCGCCGGGCATCGGCTTCGGCGACTATGGCGATACCCATGTGCGCTTCGCGCTGATCGAAAATCAGGACCGTATTCGCCAGGCGGTGCGCGGCATCAAGGCCATGTTCCGCGCGGACGGGTTGCTGATGCCGGGCAAAGGCGGCGGCGCCAAATAATCCTGTCAGGCCGGACGTTTGTCCGGCCTTATTTTTTCCCGTCCCAAGGTTTTCTTCATTATTTCCCCATTATGCTCGACTACGCTGAATTTTATTTTTTGGATAGAGTGTATGAGCAACCGCTACGCGCGATCGCAAATCGTTTTACATTGGTTGACGCTGCTGATGGTGATCCTCACCTACGCGGCGATGTTGCTGAAGGATTCGGTGCCGGAGGCGTGGGCGCCGCTGGTCAAAAATCTGCACTTTAATTTTGGGGCTTCGGTTTTTGCCCTGATGCTGATTCGGCTGGCGGTGCGCACCCTCCACGCGACGCCACCGACCACGCCGCCGCTGGAGGAATGGCAGGAAGTGGGCGCCAAGATCTTCCATTGGCTGCTGTACGTGGTATTCCTGATGTTGCCGCTGCTGGGCGTGTTAACCCTGGCCTACGGCGGGAAATCGTGGACTTTACTGGGGTGGCCGGTACCGCAATGGGTGACGCCGGATCCGGTGATGCGCAAGCTGGTTAAAACGGTTCATGAGACGCTGGCGAATATCGGCTACTTTATCATTGGCGCGCATGCGCTGGCGGCGCTGTATCACCACTACCTGCGCAAGGACGACACCCTGCGCCGCATGATGCCGGGCAAATAACGGCGAACGACGGAAACGACAAAGGGACGCTCGCGCGTCCCTTTGGCTGTGTTCCCGGTCAGGCAACCATCAACATGAAGGTGCCAACCCAGGCAACCAGCATGAATGACACGCCCATCAAAAAATATTTCACTGAACAACTCCTGTCTGGAGTCCTCGCCAGCAATGATCCCGATTGTTGTGCTGAGTGTTTTATGGGCAACCTGTTTGTCGGGCGGGTTCTTCCAAACGAAAGAACAACGTCCTCGCGCGCGGGTTGTCCGGTTGTCGCGCCTCATGCTCCGTGAGGTAAAATCCGAACCGCGACAGGATCGGCGCTAATGTACTCTCAATACTGGTCTGATTTCAATACTGTGTTTTTGATCACAATTTTTGGCTGTTTTTTGAACAGGGTGCGCTGTTTTATAACGCTTTTTATCGGCGGGCGACAGGAACTAGCCCGCCGTGGCGGGCTGTAAAATAAGGGATGAAGCAATGCAGCGGCAGGCGCTCAGGCGACGGCGTTGATGCCGGTCGCCAGAATGACCCAAAAAACGAGACAAGACAGCAGAATAACGGCCCAAATATGACGGCGACTCCACTCCATTTTTAGCCTTCGTTGTTGCGACAGAGGATTAGGTAACGATCACATCGGCGCGAATGGAGGAAAATTTAGCCCCTGCGGGTAATATTTTGCTTACCTGTTGCTAACTTATTGGCAAACTTCACTTATTGTCACGCGCACGTCGTAGCCCAACAGATACAGCGCCTGCTCCAACGCTTCCACCTTCGAGGCGTAACCGATATCCAGCAACCGCTCCATTTGCCCGCCGTTGAAACCCAGCTTGCGCGCCAGCGCCGCTTTACCGGTGTTTTTGCGCAGCATGGCGTTGTGCAGTTCGATTTTCAGCGCCACCAGCGCCGGCAGGTGTACCCTCAACTCATCGGCTTGCAGAGGAGAAGGGGCGGGCAGGGGCAAACCTTCATCCATCGTGGCGGCGATGGCGGCCAACAGGCTTTCCTGCGCCTCCAGTTCGATGTCTTCGCGTTTATAGCAGGCGGTTTGCCACTCGGGGAAGTCACGAAAACCGATCTGCCAGGCGTCGCTGTCGCGATCGAAGGCGTAATGGGCGAAGTAATGGCTGAACATGGCGATCCCTGATTAAAACCTGAATGAGGCGCTATTGTGACGGCACGGCCGGCGGATAGCCATAGCCTTGAGCGGAATGGCGCTCAATCGGTCTGTTCACGCGGCTTGCGTCGCAGCCCGTCGGGCGGCAACAGCAGGGCGCAGACCATGACTGCCAGACTGAACAGCGGCAGCCAGCGCGCTACCGGGCCGGGGGAGTAGTTGTTGAGCACCGAGCAAACATAGCACGCGACGGCCAACGCCCAACCGGGCAGGCCGATATCGTTGAGTCGGAACGCGGTTTTGGCCATGAACCACGTGACCAGGCCGAAACAGAACAACGCCCACACCATAATGCACAGCAGATACAGCAGCACCGAGACGAATTCGGCGCCGTCGCCGTGCGCGTGGGCGCGAAAATGGTTTTTATCCAGATAGGTCGACAGAAACGACAGCAGCACGATACCGATGGCGAAGATCGCCAGCGAGAAAATAAACGGTTTGCGCGAGATGCGCCCACGGTACAGGTCTTTGGCGAGTTGTCCGAGAGATTCCATCACAGTCCATTGTCGTGATCATTGCGGCGATAGCCGGGTGGCAAGCAGTCGGGCATTTTATCGGGGCAAACGTGGGCGTCAAGGTGATAACTTTTCTCATTTAGTTGCGGTTGAGATTCAGCGCGGCCGCACCGGGCGTTCTTTGCCCGTGCAAAACGTCACAATTTGGCACGTTTGGCTACCTGACGCGGTCATTGGCGGCATAATCCTGTTTGTTCGCGTTGAACAATGCATTAACATAACTCCCACTTATCTCTTGCATGGCTATATGGATATCCGATGCGTCACCTGGTTGCGCTTTTACCGCTGATTACCTTGCTTGCTGCCTGTAGCAGCACGCCGAAACCCAGTACCACCGCTACGCCGCAGAGCACCCCGGTAAAGGGCGGCTTTTTGCTGAGCCCGGCGCACAGCGGCGCGCCGCTGGGTGGGGATTTCGCCAATAACCCGAATACCGCGCGCTTTATCGAGAAGATGGTGCAGGAACACGGTTTTGACCGGCAGCAGCTGCACGACGTGCTGGCGCAGGCTCGGCGATTGGATTCGGTGCTGCGGCTGATGGATAGGCAGGCGCCGACGCCGTCTACCCAGGGGCCAACCGGGCCGAATGGCTCCTGGCTGCGCTACCGCAACAAGTTCATCACCCCGGATAACGTGCAAAACGGCGTAGTGTTCTGGAATCAATATCAGGATGCGTTGCAGCGCGCCTGGCAGGTGTACGGCGTGCCGCCGGAGATTATCGTGGGGATTATCGGCGTGGAAACCCGTTGGGGCCGCGTAATGGGTAAAACCCGCATTATCGATGCGCTGGCGACGCTGGCCTTCGACTACCCGCGCCGCGCCGATTACTTCGCCGGTGAGCTGGAAACCTTCTTGCTGATGTCGCGCACCGAAGGCGACGATCCGCTCGAGTTGCGCGGTTCCTTCGCCGGTGCGATGGGCTACGGGCAGTTCATGCCTTCTTCCTTCAAAAGCTATGCGGTCGATTTCAACGGCGATGGGCATATCAACCTGTGGGATCCGGTCGATGCCATCGGCAGCGTGGCCAATTACTTCAAAGCGCACGGCTGGTCCAAAGGCGAGCCGGTCGCCATTCAGGCCAACGGCCAGGCGCCGGGGTTGGAAAACGGCTTCAAGACGCGCTACTCGGTCGCCGCGCTGGCCGAAGCCGGCCTGAGCCCGCAGGGTTCGCTTGGTGATAACCAAGAGGCCAGCCTGCTGCGGCTGGATGTCGGCACCGGCTACCAGTATTGGTACGGTCTGCCGAACTTCTACGTCATCACCCGCTATAACCACAGCACCCATTACGCCATGGCGGTATGGCAACTGGGCGAAGCGGTCGGGCGCTCGGCGCGCGGCGGCTTCTGACGCTGTGTCAATAAACGAAAAAGGCCGCTTGCGCGGCCTTTTTTGCATTCTGAGCAATCAGAAATCGTAGCGCAGACGCACCACGGTCATATCGCCGAGGTTGTCGGTGCTCGATGTCAGCACGTGCTCCACGTCAACGCGGAAACCGTAGTCAAACTGTACGGTCACCCCGAGGCCGTTATCGATGCGCTGGTAGTTGCGGCCGGTGATGTATTCCAGGCGATCGCCCATAAAGTACGGCATCACCGATTTCACCGCGTACTGACCTACCGGCACGGTATAACCGGCCAGGTATTCGATACCCCACGCATCGCCGGCGAAGTAATTATTGACGTCGGCTTTCTTGGTGGTCAGGAAGTCGTTGTAGTAACCGCCGCCGAAGGTCAGGGTCCAGTTGTCCGGTTTCCAGCTGATGGCGGTGCCGAAAATGTTCTGATCGTAGCTTTTGCTGCCGCTGGTGGACGGGTTGCGCATTTCGGCGCGGGTGTAGTTCCAGGCGGTGCCCCAGGTCAGATCCGGCGTAATATGGTAATCCACACCCAGAGAGCCGCCGCCTTTGCGCTTGTAGCGCAGGCCGTTGCCCGGCAGATAGTCGCTGTCGCTGAACAGGTACGAAGCGTAAACGTCCGCATCGCCGAAGCGGTTCTTGTACTTCAGCATTTTGCGTGAACGGTAAGAGCCGTCGTAGTCGCCGTTAATGCCGTTGCCCGGCGCCTGGGCCAGCATGTCGTAGTCCCAAATATCAGTCTTGGCGCCCACCACGTCATAATAAACGCTGTTCTGCTGACCGAAGGTCATCTGGCCCCAGGTGTTGCTTTTCAGGCCGGTGTACAGCATGCGGCGGCTGGTGTTTCTCGCGCCGTCGGCATAGTGATGATCCCAGTCAAACAGCGCCGGAATGTTCACGCCCAGCTCGTAGTAGCTGATCCAGCTGATATCGTCGAACAGATAGTAGTCCGCCGCGAAACGGAAGCGGGTGCCGCCGTCGAAGCCGTTACGCTTGTACGAGCCCTTGTCACCGTCGCCCGTCATGTTGTTGAACTGCGGACGAATACTGCCGCCAACGGTGAAGTTCAGGCGGCTGAGCGGATCGCCGGCCTGTGGATCTTGCTTCAGCAGGGTGATTTCCGCCTGAGCGGCGAACGACGCGCTGCCGATCGCCAGACCCAGCGCCACCGCTTGAGTCATTACGCGCAATTTCATTGCCATGTGTTATCCCTGTTTTAGGTATGACCGCCCTCATCAGCGCCGCCATGCCGATGTTTTGCGCAGAAAGCTGCGTTTTTGCGCATTTTGACGGTTTTTTTTGGTGTTTTAGCGGCGGGCGGCATTTGTAGCATAAACGGTGAAATAAATAATTACTTTTCTTGCTAATTATTGGCCGGTTTTTGACCATTTCGTGCGGTGAAAGTGGCCGCTCTGCCTCTCTCTCCACTCGGATGAATTCATTTAACGCCAAGGTTTATATTTTTCATTTGTCAGTCACCAACCCCAGCCTGTAATTTCAGCCATGCAAGAGATAATTAATTCCAGCCTGTCACCGCCGTATTAACGTGAGGCATTTTTGCGTAATCGGTTGGCAGGAATAAGCGATTGGGAGGTCGCCATGAGAAACCTGTTAATGTTGTTGGTGGGGCTGTTTTCATTACCGGCGATGGCGGCTGAGTCGCACGTCTGCCATTCTCAAGCTTATGATTATGCAGAGGTTAGTAAGCTAAGGTTGTCTGACGATACTCTGTTTTTCTGCCGCGGCGTGGGGCGCCTGACGATCCCGGAATTGGCGCGAAAAGGCTGGAAGGTGATTCACCTGGCGCAGCAAACTGAATATACCGACTCCGTCGACAGCGATGGCGAAGTTATTAAGCTTTATCAGGAAATCGTGGTGTATAAAGAATAACGCGACGGCAGCCTGTGATTATTTCAACGGCGGCGGGAACCCTATTATGAATGCAAGAATCGGTATCGACGGCAGGGCTGCCGCCGCCATGGTGATGCTATGCGCCATTTGGGGAATGCAGCAGGTGGCGATCAAGGCCGCCGAGCCGGATGTGTCGGCGGTGCTGCAAATTGCCATTCGCTCTGGTCTTGCCGCGCTGGGGGTTTACCTGCTGGCGCGCTGCCGCGGCGAGTGCTTCACCTGGGATCGCGCCACGCTGAGCGCCGGTTTGAGCGTAGGGGCATTGTTCGCGCTGGAGTTCTTTTTTGTCTCCGAAGGGCTGCGCTATACCAGCGCTTCGCATATGGCGGTGTTTTTGTATACCGCGCCGCTGTTTTCCGCTCTCGGCCTGCATTTTCTGATTCGCCAGGAACGCCTGTCGTCGGTGCAGTGGCTTGGCATGCTCATCGCCTTTGGCGGCGTGGTGTTGGCCATATCGGGCATGGCTGAGGGCAGCGGCGCTGCAGCTCGGTTGAAGGGCGATCTCTACGGTCTGCTGGCGGGGATCGCCTGGGGCGGTTCTACGCTGGTGATCCGTACCACGCGTCTGGCGGAGTGCCCGGCTAAACAGACGCTGCTGTTCCAGTTGACGGGCGCCTGCGTGCTGCTGTCGTTGCTGGCGATAGCGTCGGGCAATTTGCACGTCGCTCTGAGCCGGGTGGCCTGGAGCAGCCTGCTGTTCCAAACGGTGATCGTGTCGTTTTTCAGCTACCTGATCTGGTTTTCACTGTTGCGCCGTTATCAGGCGTCCTCGCTGGGCATTCTCACCTTTATGACGCCGGTATTCGGTATCCTGGCCGGCGTCGTCATGCTCGGCGAGCCGCTGCAAATTGAGTTTGTATTGGGTGCCGTGCTGATCGTGCTGGGGTTAATCGTGGTGAGTTGTTCATATCTTATTTATTTTGACCGTAGGGTGGCACCAAAAATATAAATTATGGATGTTGATGTACAGAATTACCAAATAAGCTGCGCAAGCCAATTCATTATTCAGATGCAAATATCCCGCTATGCCTGGGGCGTGCCGTTGATTACGCTCAGCGATAACGGTGACTTTACCGTGATAAGAAGCCGAGGTTGGTCGAAATTGGCTAACGGGATGCCGCTGGAGGTTTATTACTTTGCCAATAATTCCCTGCTGACCTGGGATAAAAATCGCAAATATATCTCTTATTCAAAGGCCGGCCGGCTCTATGCCTGCGCGTTGCATTTTTCTTATTCTCCCAAAGTATGGCGATAACCCTCTGGCCATCAGACCAGAGGGGATATTTTCATTATCCACTGCTTAAACGCGAGGATCTTCGGCCACTGCCGCTCGGAGATGGTCGAGGTAAAATAGCAGTGTTCGCAGGGCACGGTCATATCGGCGAACGGAATGATCAGCTCGCCGCTTTTGATCCAGTCCTGCACCAGATTAAGCCGCCCCATGGCGACGCCAAGGTGCCGCGTAGCGGCCAGCACCGCGAGATCGGAACGGTCGAACTCCATACTTTTACTGTCGGTATCCAGCCCCAGCGCAAAGTGTTGTGACCAGGTTTGCCACTCATCTTCGCCGGAGTTGTAGCGATCGTGCAGCAGCGTACAGTGAGCCAGGTTTTCCGGCGCATCATACAGATTGTGTGCGGCGGCGTACTGCGGCGTGCAGATCGGCACCATCGATTCCTGCATAAAGGCTTCTTCCAGATGCCGCCCCGAGCGCAGTTTGCCGAAGTACATCGCCAGATCCACGCCGCGGTTGGCCAGGTTGATGATTTCCTGCCCGGTCAGAATGTTGAGGTGAATGGTGGGGTGCTGGGCGATAAAATCGCCGATGCGCGGCAGCAGCAGACATTGCACCAGGGACGGGTGCGAGTAGAGGGTCAAGGTCCCCGTCAACTCGCGGTTTTTGATGTCCAGGATTTCCTGATTCAAGGTGTTGAAGGAGCTGTCCAGCGCCCATTGCATGCGCTCGCCCTCCGGCGTCAGCGTAATTCTGCGATGAAAGCGTTGGAATAGCAGAAACCCCAATTCCTTTTCGAGCAAATTAATGCGGTGGCTCACGGCGCTGGGGGTGATCGACAATTCTTGTGCCGCCAGCGCAAAAGATAAATGACGGGCGACGCATTCGAAAGTATGCAGCCTGGAAAATTGATAGCTGGTCAGCGGGGTCGCCCGCTGCGAATGTTTTTTACTGGGGAACATGCTATTTCTCCGTGCGCATAATCCGGCAATATTAACATTTAATGGTGCGGAGGATAAACCCAGCCTGATTGATATATTCGGTTTTTATGCCGAGGGATTTCGTTATGTTGAGGGTAAATTAACTTACTGGCATAACACGCGGAAATAACAGACACAGGGGGCGTTGACTGAGAGGGCGATGATAATCAGCAATAGGACGAATATAATAAAAGAGGTGCCGTTAAGCCGCGAGTAAAGGCGGTGTGCGACAGCCTGAACGATAAAGGCTCATGTTCCATGCGGGATATAACGGTTTCGCCATAATAATCCGTGGCATGGCGACGCAGAGCACGCGTTAAGCCCGGATGCCAACGAGAGGGAGGCAGCAATCCCCCGCCTGGCAAAGAACCGTGCCCGGTGGCTGCCCACCGGACACGGCATTCAGGGAAAAGTGGTTTGCTCGTCGGCGCCCATCAACGGCGACGCAGCAGCAGGCCGGCCAACAGACCTGCGCCGGCAACGAGTGCCAACGCGGCGAGGGGATTTTTCTTCATCATGCTGCCGGCGCAGCTCAGGGCGTCGCCGTATTTTTCTTGCAGCGCGCCCACTGCCTGGCGCGTGACGCCTTCGGCCTGCCAACGTTCGTTGCCGCTGACGTCGCCCGCGATTTCCTGCGCTTTGCCCGCCACTTTTTCCATCATGCCATTGGCTTTTTCGCTGTTCATTATGATGCGCTCCTTAGGTTCGATCCGTTTGGCGTTCGCACAGGGCGAAAGCCTGCATTTGCACCGCCATGTTATGCACTTCACTCGGTGCTCATAAGGGGCGTTTGCATCGGTATGGCTAGTGCATTTGCAGGCTACTTGCCATTCATCGAGGCCGGTCCGCCGGTAAACAGCCCGCGTTCTCTGGCCCATACGATGGCTTCGCTGCGGCTGTGCACGCCGAGTTTGGAATAGACCGTCGCGACATGATTGCGAATGGTGTTGAGCGCCAGATTGAGGCGCGCCGCGATTTTCTTGTCCGGCAGTCCCTCGCAGATCAAACCCAGCACATCGCGCTCGCGCGGGGTGAGATCGTTGGCGGCAAACCCGGTCTGGTTGGACCGATTGATGCTTTTCACATTAGCCAGTTTTTCGATCAGGGTTTGGCTAAACCACGAGGCGTCCTGCATCACTTCCTCGATGGCGTTCACCAGCTCCAGCTCCGAGCGCTTGCGTTCGGTAATGTCCATGAGCACCAACAGATAGCAGGGCGCATTATGGATGCTGACGGCATCCGCCGAGGCCACGCAGTCGATTAACTCGCTCCCTTTCTTGCGCACCCGGATGTCCATCCCTTCGACATTGCCGGTTTTTTCCAGGGCGGCAAACAAACGGCTGCCCGCCTCGGGATCGTCAAAAACCGGGATCTCGTCGACCGATTTGCCGACCAAGGCTTCGGCGTCGCATTCGATGGCGCGGACGAAGGCTTCGTTAACATCCAGCACGCGCCGCCCGTCTGCGGTGCACACCAGCGTTGGCACCGGGCTCAGGCGGAAAGATTTGGCGAACCGCTCTTCACTTTCTCGCAGCGCCGATTCAGCCTGGCGCCGGGGTTCGAGATCGGTAAACGTGAACAGCATGCAGTCGTCTTCATTGATGTCCAACGGTTGACCGGCAACCACCACCAGCTTGCTGCCTCCATCGGGCAGTTTCAGCTCGGCCTCCATCTGCGGAATGGTGGCGCCTTCCCCCAGGCGCTGCACGGCCAGCTCTTTATGCTCGGCCTGTTGCAGGACGTCCAGTTCATAAACCGAACGCCCCAAGACCTGTTCACGTTGGTAACCGGTCATATCAAGGAACCCTTGATTGACCTTGACGTAGCGCAGATCGCTGAGCCGACAGATGACCGCCGGCGCCGGATTGGCGTTAAAGGTTTTTTCAAAGCGCTGTTCGGCGCTGGCCCACTCCGTCGCGTCGCTCATGATCAGCGCCAGCAGCTCCGGCTGCCCCTGCGGATCGGTGACGATCAGGCTCCGCAGGCGGTGCACCCAGAAACTGTCCGGATCGTCGACCTGGCGAACTTCCACCACCACATCGGTGAAGGTCTCGCCATCGGCAACCCGGTTCAAAGGGTACTGATCCAAAGCCAGCGGATGGTTGTTGCGATAGCGCAGGGCAAAACGCGCCGCGTACTCGCCGGCATTGGCTCCCAGGGCTTGCTGGTGGCTCACGCCATGCATGGCTAACGCGGCCTCGTTGGCCCATAGCAGGGTTTGATCGGTATCCGTCAGGATCACGCCGTCGGACAAGCCGGAGATGATTTGCTGCAGGTGGCCGCGGTTGGTTTCGCTGGCCAAGACGGATTGGCTCATGTGTTCTCCGCTAGACAGAAGGGGAGCGGCCGCTTTAGGGGCCGCGGGTTACGCTACTCGCTGAGCAGCTTAGTGCATAACGTGCGTATTCGCAGGGTGTGAATGCACCAGGCGTTCTGGTGCAAATGAACCGGGACGGCCGATGATGCCGCGCGGCAGACTGAATTTGTCTGCGCGGTTTTCTGCCGTGTCTGCAATCACTTGTCCAGAAAATATAAGGAACAACGATGACCACTGTCTATGAATCAAATCGCTTTGCGTTTCAGGTGTCATGGGGCTCGATATTGGCCGGGAGTGCCGTGGCGCTGGTGACTTATCTGATATTCAGCGTGCTGGGGACGGCGATCGGCGCCCAGGCCGTGGATATGATGCAAAAGGGCAACCCGCTGAGCGGATTTGGCACCGGCACTGGGATCTGGCTGCTGGTTTCAACGCTGGCGTCGCTGGCCGCGGGCGCATTCGTCGCCGGCCGCACCGCGCCGAATCGCGGTGGCTTGCATGGCCTGCTGAGCTGGGCGATCACCACCTTGCTGACTACCTGGTTGATGGTGTCACTGGCGAGCGGCGTGGTGGGGCTGGCTGGCAACGCGGTTGGCAAAGGGCTCTCGCTGGCGGGCAGCGGCCTGGCGGCGGCGGCGCCAAGCGTGGGCGACAGCCTGAAGCAACAGTTGGATAAAAAGGGCATCAGCCTCGACTGGGGAAACCTGGAAAGCCAGTTGAACGCAACGCTTAAGCAGAGCGGTAAGCCGGAGCTGGATCCGGCTCGGTTGGAGCAGAAAGCCAATCGGGCGGCCGCCGACGGCAAGCAGTCGGCGGTGGATGCCGCGGCCGATCCGGCGCAGGCCGCCACCGAGCTTAAGCAGTGGTTCGAGCGCGTTAAGCAGTCCGGTGAGCCGACGTTGAGCGCCGCCGATAAGGACGCGCTGGTGAATATTGTTGCGGCACGCACCGGTAAGAGCCGTGATGAAGCGAGCCAAATCGTCGATAACTACGCCCAGGCTTATCAGCAGGCGGTGCAGAAGGTGGAAAAACTCAAGGCCGAGGCCGAGCAGAAAGCGCGTGAAGCGGCTGATGAAGCGGCCAAGCAACTCTCTCGCGCCGCGTGGGGCTCACTGCTGATACTGCTGCTGGGCGCTGCGTTGAGCGCCGGCGTGGGGCGAATTGCCGAGTCAACCCGCCGTACCGTCACGGTGAGTTGAGATGGGCAAAAACCTGTCGTGCATCTCGCTGAATTATCGAAAAGTGGCGGGAGCGTCTGCGCCCGTACTGGTCATCGATTTTTGCAACGAGAACAACGAGCGCTACACCTTGCGCTATAACTTGCCGCCGGATACCCCGGAACGGACCGAGCGACGGGTGTCCTTGCTGCTGTATCTGTTGCGTAAGCACAGAGCGGCAGAGATCGACAACCTGACGGACTAATCCGCTCATTGGATGAAAAGCCCAGCTTTGCGTGCTGGGCTTTTTTTTGAGGAGCGGGCGGTTACGGTAACAAACTATGGCGCGTATCGGCTTGGCGCTTGACGGCGGAGAGGCTGGCGCGGTGCGGGAGCATCAATGCCCCCGGGACGGGAAGGCAATATATGACCTCTAACATGATTTGTTGATGCATCCGCTTTTTCTGTGCAGGGAAAGATAAAAAAGAAACTCACTGTTGCGACACGTGATTATTAAGCCTGATGTTCAGGCTTTGCGTTTATTCCTCTCAGCTTCCTTAGCCACGGCTCAGGCTTTACCCATTAGCTGCAATAAGTGTTATCAACAATCAAGGCTATAAAATGCGATTTAATTTCTGATGATGAAATTCCTATTCGGCCATGCAATTGATGCGATAAAAAACACTTTAAGATAAAAAATTTAACAGAAAGTGTGATTCTCAGTGGCGGCGCAAGTGCTCCTTCAATAGATGCACTTTGTGCCGTTAAATTTTGTTTTTCTATTTTCTTGTGGGTGGATTTATATAACATGATCATTTTCAGTTATTTATATAATGACCTCTTGGAGGGTGTGAGAATAAAAAGAAGAGGGCGTGATTTTTTAGGATTAATCTTAATGACTTAATTTCTTCGCTTAACGATTTTAATGAAAAGGATACGGCTTTTATAAATGCAAGGAGCGCACATGGATTACAGGAGAGATATTCTTTTACAAGTGTTGGAGTATATGGAAAAGAATATTGTGGAGGGGCTTTCGGTTGAGAAGGTTTCAATTATCTCGGGTTACTCTAAATGGCATTTACAGCGGTTGTTTAAGCATTATTTTGGCATTACGCTCGGGACGTATATCAGGAATAGAAAGCTGAGCCGATCGGCTGTCTTGCTCAAACAGCATCAAGGGAACATATTGGATGTCGCCTTGGCATCGGGGTTTGCCTCTCAGCAATGCTACACCCGGGCATTCAAACGTTTCTTTGGCGAAACGCCCAACAGCTTTAGAAACAGCCGGGGATGGGATTTTTCCACGCAGATCCCCCCGTACGGCAACGATAATAAACCCTATTTCTATCATACGGTCATGCCGGATGACATCGAGATGCTGAAGCATTACAAAACATTAATTTTCCATTCTATAAGGAAATACAGAGATGCCAATGATATTGCGCAGACTAATGAGAAACGGCTAAGCAAAAATTGGGGGGCATATAATGTAGAGAAAAGCAGGGGGAATAAATGCCATGCCAACGGCAAGGATCAGGCGGTTTTTCACTCCATCTTCAACTTCTATATCCCAATGGGCAAATATATTGTTATTCCCTTTATGGGCGAGTTGCCTGAGTACGTTAATTTTTTTGAGGGGATATATGATGCTTACTTGCCGGCCATCAACGTCAAAATGAGGGAAAGCTTCTTCATCGAGCTATATAGAGATGAAAATTCAAACAGTAAAGTTATCAATGTCGATATACTTATTCCTGTGACGTAGTGATGGAAAAGGAGACGTCATGAATAGAGAAAATCGCCCCGATTCGATGAATAAACGGCACCACGCACTCCTGCTACTGTATTTAAGGCTGTCTGCCTTTGGCCGAATCATCGTCGCCGGTTTAGGAAAACGGGCCATTCAATTCATGCTGGCATTTATTCTGTTCATGTTTTCAGGAAATGCGATGGCCAATAATCGGGAACATCAGCCAATCGTGTTGGCAGGAATGACCTGGATGGCGTGCCTGCACCCGCAGGGATGAAATTAGGGCTGAATAAGGGATTGGAGCAGGGTCCGCGGGCGGTCGATGCGCATTGGCTCGATAAGGAAAAATGGCGTCCCCGACTGGAATCGAACCAGTAACTAGCCCTTAGGAGGGGCTTGTTATATCCGTTTAACTACGGGGACGCTGCGTACCGGCAACCGAAGCTGCCGGGGCATTATACCTTTTTTTACCCGCAGAATAAGCGCTTAGCGGCGCGTTTGCTCAATACCTCGCCAGTTCGCGCCGAAATTTCCTCGGCTAACCGACGGCGATCACGGTTTTTCCCCGCCGTGGCGCCGTTTTTCCTCTTGCAGGCGCGCCGCCTTATTTTTGGCGCTCAAATCGTTGCGGATTTGCGCGTGGCTTATCAGCGCAAAGATAAAAGTGCCGCCGATGATGTTGCCCGCCAGCGTCGGCAGGGCGAACGGATAAACGAATGCTTGCCATTCCATCGCGCCGTTGAACACCAGATACAGGATCTCCACCGAGCCGACCACGATATGCGTCAAATCGCAAATCGCCACCAGGTAGGTCATCAACACGATCACCCAGATTTTCGCCGCGCCGGCGGCCGGGAACATCCATACCATGGTGGCGATGATCCAGCCGGCCAGGATGCCGTTGGCGAACATTTCTCCCGGCGTATGGCGCATCACCTCTTCGCCCAGGCTGATGAAGGCGCGGCGCGTTTCGGCGTCGAACAGCGGCATATGGGTAAACGCCAGCGCCGCCAGCGCGGTGCCGATCAGATTGCCGAGCAGCACCACGCCCCACAGGCGCAGCAGGATAAGCAGGTTGCGCGGCGTGGGTTTATGCATGATCGGCAACACCGCCGTGACGGTGTTTTCGGTAAACAGCTGCTGGCGCGCCATAATGACAATGATAAAACCGAAGGTGTAGCCGAGGTTCTCAATGAAAAAGCGGCTGGGATCGTCCGGCAAGCGGGCGTGGAAAATGCCTTTCGCCGCCAGCGAGGCGCCCATCGACAGCCCGGCGGCGATCGCCGACCACAGCAGCGCCAGCCCGTCGCGCTCCAGCTCTTTTTCGCCTTCCATCCGGATCTGCTCATGCACCGCCGCCGCGCGCGAAGGCAAATTTTCTTCCCTGACTTCGATTTCGCGTTTGCCCTGTTCCTGCTCTTCGCTCTCTACCTGCATTGTCTCATCCGGCTCGTGCTCCTGGCGTGGCTGTTCGTTCATGCTGTCGCTCCTGCTCAATAAGGGTGAGTTCACGTCATTAAGCGTAGTTGCCCGGTCTAAATGCGGCGAAATACAGAAAAAGGTAACAAGAGTTAAAATCCGCCGATTTTTTCCACGCATTCTTGATCCTGCTCGCCATATTGGCCCCTCGGCGCGCCCGCCGCAGGCTGCGTGCGGGGAAAGGCTTATGCTATGATTCGCTATCCCAAAGAAAAATATGAGTTCCCTGATGCTGGAAGCCAAAAGTCTGAGTTGCGTGCGCGATGAGCGCATCCTGTTTAGCGAGCTAAGCTTTTCAGTTCAGCCGGGCGATATCATTCAGGTAGAAGGGCCGAACGGCGCGGGCAAGACCAGTTTGCTGCGCATCCTCGCCGGTCTGGCGCGGCCGGACGGCGGTGAGGTGTGTTGGCACGGGCGCAACACGCTGCGCGATCGCGCGGCGTATCAGCAAGATTTGCTGTTTATCGGCCATCAACCGGGCATCAAAGCCGTATTGACACCCTTTGAAAATCTGCAGTTTTATCAGGCGGTGCGCGGCGCGGCCGAGCCTCAGGCCATCTGGCGCGCGCTGGAGCAGGTGGGGTTGGTGGGGTACGAAGATCTGCCGGTGGCGCAGCTTTCGGCCGGGCAGCAGCGGCGGGTGGCGCTGGCGCGATTGTGGCTCAGCGCGGCGCCGCTGTGGATCCTCGATGAACCGTTGACGGCAATCGATAAACAGGGCGTGGCCGAGTTGATTAGCCTTTTTGAACAACATGCGCAGCGGGGCGGCATGGTATTGTTGACCACGCATCAGGATTTGGCCGGCGTCAGCCAAACGGTGGGCAAAATTCGTTTGGCGGAACACGACGCGGGGAGTTTGTGATGTTTTTGACTCTGGTGCGTCGCGAATTGAAGATCGCCTGCCGTAAAGGGTCGGAGATCGTCAACCCACTGTGGTTTTTCCTGATTGTGATCACGCTGTTCCCGCTGGGGATTGGCCCTGAACCGCAGCTGCTGGCGCGCATTGCGCCGGGCATCGTGTGGGTGGCGGCGCTGCTGGCTTCGCTGCTGTCGCTGGAGCGGTTGTTTCGCGACGACTTTCTCGACGGTTCGCTGGAGCAGCTGTTGCTGCTGCCGACGCCGCTGCCGATGACGGTGCTGGGCAAAGTGTGTGCTCACTGGGTTGTGACGGGATTGCCGCTGCTGATCCTGTCGCCGCTGGTGGCGCTGCTGCTGTCGCTTGATATGCAAACCTGGCTGGCGGTGGCGGGTACGCTGCTGCTCGGCACGCCGACGCTGAGTCTGATCGGCGCTATCGGCGTGGGGCTGACCGTCGGCCTGCGCAAAGGGGGCGTGCTGCTCAGCCTGCTGGTGCTGCCGCTGTATATCCCGGTGCTGATCTTCGCCACCGGCGCGATCGACGCCGCCTCGATGGGCATGCCGATCGACGGTTATCTGGCGATACTCGGCGCGATGCTGGCGGGCAGCGTGACATTGGCGCCGTTTGCCACCGCGGCGGCGCTGCGAGTGAGCGTGCACTAGCTAACGTATTGAATGAACAGACGGGGCAAGGCCGACAAGAGCGTACCCCGCAGAAGATTTTCGCCGTTTCGAACGCTCGGAGCGGCCGACGCATAAAAATTACCGTGAGCACTGACGACAATGTGGAAATGGTTACATCAACTGGCGCGGCCCGAACGGCTGTATCACGTCTGCGGCCGCTTTATCCCCTGGCTGGGGCTGGCGGCGGCGGCCTGCCTGCTGCTCGGCTGGGCATGGGGCTTTGGCTTCGCGCCGAAGGATTATCAGCAGGGCGACAGCTTCCGCATCATTTATATTCATGTCCCGGCGGCCATGTGGTCGATGGGCATCTACGCCTCGATGGCGGTGGCGGCGTTTATCGGCCTGGTGTGGCAGATGAAAATGTCCGATACCGTGGTGGCGGCGATGGCGCCGATCGGCGCGGTGTTCACCTTTATCGCGCTGGTGACCGGTTCCGCCTGGGGTAAGCCGATGTGGGGCACCTGGTGGGTATGGGACGCGCGGCTGACCTCCGAGCTGGTGCTGCTGTTCCTCTATATGGGCGTTATCGCGCTGTATAACGCTTTTGAAGACCGTCGCCTGGCGGGCCGGGCCGCCGGCATTCTGGTGCTGGTGGGCGTGGTGAACATTCCGATCATCCATTTCTCCGTCGAATGGTGGAATACGCTGCATCAGGGCTCGACCAACATGCAGCAATCCATCGCGCCAAGCATGCGCACCCCGCTGCGCTGGGCGATCCTCGGCTATCTGCTGTTGTTCATCACGCTGACGCTGATGCGCCTGCGCAATCTTATCCTGTTCCAGGAGCGCCAGCGCCCGTGGGTTGCCGGGCTGGTGAATAAGGAGCGTCAGTCATGAATGCCGCGTTCGATTCCTGGCCGGCGTTTTTCGCCATGGGCGGTTATGCCTTCTATGTCTGGCTGGCGGTCGCCGTCACGCTGATTTCGCTGTTGGGGCTGGTGGCGCACACCGTCTGGCAGCGACGGCTATTGCTCGCCGAGATCGGCCGCCGTCAGGCGCGCGAGCGGCGCATTCGCCATGCGCAACAATCAAAACAAAAATCCGCCGCACCGCGGGAGAAATCATTGTGAATCCACGTCGTAAAAGCCGCCTTTATCTGGCGATCGTTGTGCTGATCGGCATCGCGCTGACCGCAACCCTGATGCTGTACGCGCTGCGCTCCAACATCGATCTGTTCTACACCCCGGGTGAAATCCTGCAGGGTAAGGGCGAAAACCATGAGAAGCCCGAGGTCGGCCAGCGGCTGCGCATCGGAGGCATGGTGATGCCCGGCTCGGTGAAACGCGATCCCAATACGCTGCAGGTCAGCTTCAAGATTTACGATGCGCGCGGCGCGATCGGCGTGACCTACACCGGCATTCTGCCGGACCTGTTCCGCGAAGGGCAGGGCGTGGTGGCGCAGGGCGTGCTGGGCGAGGGCAACGTGGTCAACGCGCGCGAAGTGCTGGCCAAGCACGACGAGAAATACACCCCGCCGGAAGTGGCCGACGCGATGAAAGAGAATCACAAAGGGCCGGCGGAAGCGTATAACGCGCCGCAGGCGGAGGGCGCCAAGTCATGATGCCGGAACTGGGCAGTTTTCTGCTGTGCCTGGCGCTGGCGATCGCGCTGCTGCTGAGCATTTACCCGCAGTGGGGCGCGGCGCGGCAGGACAGCCGCATGATGGCGGTGGCCCGCCCGCTGACCTACGGCATGTTCGCCGCGATTGCGCTGGCGTTCCTGTGCCTGGTGCATGCCTTCGTGGTCAATGACTTTACCGTCGCCTACGTGGCCACCAACTCCAATACCCAACTGCCGGTGTATTACCGCATCGCCGCCACCTGGGGGGCGCACGAAGGTTCGCTGCTGCTGTGGGTGCTGCTGCTGAGCTGCTGGTCGCTGGCGGTGGCGTTGTGCAGCCGGGCGATGCCACAGGACGCGGTGGCGCGGGTGTTGTCGGTGATGGGCATGATCACCGCCGGCTTCCTGCTGTTCATCATCATGACCTCCAACCCGTTCACCCGCACGTTGCCTAACTTCCCGATCGACGGCAGCGATCTCAACCCGCTGCTGCAGGATATCGGCCTGATCTTCCACCCGCCGCTGCTGTACATGGGCTATGTCGGCTTCTCGGTCGCCTTCGCGTTCGCCATCGCCTCGCTGATGGCCGGCCGGCTCGACACCGCCTGGGCGCGCTGGTCGCGCCCGTGGACCACCGCCGCCTGGGTGTTCCTCACGCTGGGCATCGTG
Source organism: Serratia sp. CY55921 (assembly GCF_052167655.1). Taxonomy (NCBI): domain Bacteria; kingdom Pseudomonadati; phylum Pseudomonadota; class Gammaproteobacteria; order Enterobacterales; family Yersiniaceae; genus Serratia; species Serratia sp. CY55921. The sequence goes on from NZ_JBJNMU010000001.1 coordinate 102,705, forward strand.
CTCGGATCGGCCTGGGCCTACTATGAGCTGGGCTGGGGCGGCTGGTGGTTCTGGGATCCGGTGGAGAACGCTTCCTTTATGCCGTGGCTGGCCGGCACCGCGCTGATGCATTCGCTGGCGGTGACCGAGAAACGCGGCACGTTCAAAGCCTGGACGGTGTTGCTGGCGATCACCGCTTTCTCGCTGTGCCTGCTGGGCACCTTCCTGGTGCGCTCCGGCGTGCTGGTCTCGGTGCACTCCTTCGCCTCCGATCCGGCGCGCGGCATGTTTATTCTCGCCTATCTGGTGATCGTCATCGGCGGTTCGCTGCTGCTGTACGCGGTCAAGGGCGGCCAGGTGCGCAGCCGGGTGCAGCACGAGACCTTCTCGCGCGAGACCTTCCTGCTGGGCAACAACGTGCTGCTGATCGCCGCCATGCTGGTGGTGCTGTTGGGCACGCTGCTGCCGCTGGTGCACAAACAGTTGGGGCTGGGCAGCATTTCGATCGGCGAGCCGTTCTTCAACACCATGTTCACCTGGCTGATGGCGCCGCTGGCGCTGCTGTTGGGCATCGGGCCGCTGGTGCGCTGGCGCCGCGATGAGCCGGGCAAGCTGTGGCGCCGCCTCGGCGTGGCGCTGCTGGTGACGCTGGTGCTGTCGATTCTGCTGCCGTGGCTGTTGCAGGACAGCATCGCCGGCATGACGGTGGTGGGCCTGATTATGGCGCTGTGGGTGATCATCCTGACGCTGATGGAGCTGCATGAGCGCGCCACCCATCGTCACGGTTTCTGGCGCGGCCTGCGGCAGCTGTCCCGTAGCCACTGGGGCATGGTGCTCGGCCACCTCGGCGTGGCGGTGACGGTGATCGGCATCGCCTTCAGCCAGAACTACAGCGTGGAGCGCGACGTGCGGATGAAGGCCGGCGACAGCGTGGATATCCACAACTATCACTTCGTGTTCCGCGACGTGCACGACATTCGCGGCCCGAACTACAGCGGCGGCGTCGGCATCATCGACGTCACGCGCAACGGCAAGCCGGAGGCGACGCTGCACGCGGAGAAACGCTACTACAGCGTGGCGCGCAGCATGATGACCGAGGCGGCGATCGACGGCGGGTTCAGCCGCGATCTGTACGCAGCGCTGGGCGAGGAGCTGGAAGACGGATCCTGGGCGGTGCGTCTGTATTACAAACCCTTCGTGCGCTGGATCTGGTTCGGCGGCGTCTTTATGGCGCTCGGCGGCCTGCTGTGCATTCTCGACCCGCGTTATCGCATGAGCAAAAAGCTCAAGCGTGAAGGCAAGCTGGAGGCGCAATCATGAAGCGTAAGCTGCTGTTTATCCCGTTGGTGCTCTTCCTGCTGCTGGTGGCGGCCCTGATGGTGCAACTGACACGCAACGCCGGCGGCGAAGATCCGACCATGCTGGAGTCGGCGCTGATCGGCAAACCGGTGCCGACCTTCAGGCTGGAATCGTTGGATCAGCCGGGCAAAACCTACGATCAGGCGGTGCTGCGCGACGGCAAGCCGATATTGCTCAACGTCTGGGCCACCTGGTGTCCGACCTGCCGCGCGGAGCACCAGTATCTCAATACGCTGGCGGCGCGCGGCGTGCGGGTGGTCGGCTTGAACTATAAAGACGATCGCGCCAAGGCGGTGACCTGGCTTAATTCCCTCGGCAATCCCTATGCGCTCAGCCTGTACGACGGCGACGGCATGCTGGGGTTGGATCTTGGGGTGTACGGCGCGCCTGAGACCTTCCTTATCGACGGACAGGGGATCATTCGCTATCGCCATGCCGGCGACATGAACGAGCGCGTCTGGCAGCAGGAAGTGCTGCCGCTGTATAGAAAGTACGGGGGTGAGGCATGAGGCTGATTGCCCTGCTGTTCGCCGCATTGCTGAGCTGGAGCGCCGCTGCGGCGATCGATACCTATCGCTTCAACTCCGTCGAGCAGGAGCAACAGTATCGCGAGTTGACCGAACAGCTGCGCTGCCCGAAATGCCAGAACAACAGCATTGCCGATTCCAACGCCATTATCGCCGCAGACATGCGCACCAAGGTGTACGAGCTGATGATGCAGGGGCAAAGCAAGCAGCAGATCATCGACTACATGGTGGCGCGTTATGGCAATTTCGTCACCTACGAACCGCCGGTAACGCCGGCGACGCTGATCTTGTGGATCGGCCCGCTGCTGTTCGTGCTGATAGGCGGGGCGGTGGTGATCCTGCGCACCCGTCGCCGGCTCGATGCGGCGGTGGACGATGAATTCTCCGAACGGGAACGGCAGCGCCTGGCGGCGTTGTTGCAAGAGACTGACAGGAAGAAACCCTAATGGCTTTTTGGCTGATTATTTGCGTGTTGCTGGCCGGCGCCGCCGCGTTGCTGGTGGTGCCGGCGATGCGCCACGGCAAACAGAGCGCCGCTACGCGCGATGCGCTGAACAAGGCGTTCTATCAGGATCGCCTCAGCGAACTGGAGCAGGACGAGCAGCAGGGCGTGGTGGCCGAGCGCCCGGAGCTGGTTAAAGAGCTGCAACAGAACCTGTTGAACGACATCCCCGTCGAACAGGCAGAGCAGGCGAAACCGATCAACCGTTGGGCGTTAGTGCCGGGCGTGCTGTTATTGCTGGCGGTGACCGTTGGCTTTTATCTGAAAACCGGCGGGTTGGCGCAGGTGCTGGATTGGCGTCTGGTGCAGGCGCAAATGCCGGAATTGCGTGAGCGTGTCGCCAATGAGCGCGCCAAACCGCTGAGCATGGAAGAGATCGCTCGCCTCGGGCTGGGGCTGCGCACCGAGCTGCAGCAGGACGATCGCAATATCAATGACTGGATGATGCTGGGGCGCGTCGGCATGGCGTTGAACAACGCCACCACCGCCACGCAGGCATTTGCTCATGCCTATCAATTGGATCCGAATAGTCTGGAAGTGCGGCTCGGCTATGCCGAGGTCTTGACGCGATCCAACGATCCGGAGGATAACAAGCAGGCGACGCAGCTGTTGCGGCGCATGATCGCGGAAAATCACAGCGATCCGCGGGTGCTCAGCCTGTTGGCGTTCAACGCTTTCGAACAGGGCGATTTCAAACAGGCGATCGGCGCCTGGCAAGTGATGCTGCAGCTGCTGCCGGCCAACGATCCGCGCGCGGAAGTGATAAAGCGCAGTATTGCACAAGCAAAAGCCCAGGCCGGCGGAGAAACTGTTAAACTGAATGTGACTGTTTCACTGTCACCGCAGGCGGCGAAAGCCATGCCGCCGCAGGGGACGCTGGTTATCTCGGTGACCGACGGCGTCAGCCCGGTGCCGGTCGCGGTAAAACAATTGCCGCTGAGCCGTTTTCCGCTGTCTTTCTCTCTGGACGACAGCAACGCCATGATGCCCGAGCGTCTACTCTCGGCACAGCATCAGGTGCAGGTGCGTGTGCGCCTCTCACAGGACGGATTGGCCACGCCGCAGCCGGGGGACTGGTTCGGCGAAAGCTCGCTGCAGACATTCAGCGGCAAAGAGCAGGTTAGCGTTCAGATAAACAAGCAGGTCCCTGAAAAATAAGACCGAACGTGTTTTTATGGAGAAAAATATGAACTTTCGCCTGACTGGGGTGGCATTCGCAGCGGCATTACTGGTGGGCTGTGCCAGCGCGCCAGACAATGAGCCGCAAGGGCGTTCCGATCCTCTGGAAGGATTTAACCGGACGATGTTCGACTTCAACTACAACGTCCTGGATCCTTATATCCTGCGTCCGGTCGCGGTGGCCTGGCGTGACTACGTGCCGATGCCGGCGCGTAACGGCATCAGCAACTTCACCTCCAACCTGGAAGAGCCGGCCAGCATGGTCAACGCCTTCCTGAAGGGGGATCCTTACCGCGGGATGATCCACTTCAACCGTTTCTTCCTGAACACCCTGCTCGGGATGGGCGGCCTGATCGACGTGGCCGGCATGGCCAACCCGAAACTGGCGCGCGAAGAGCCGAACCGTTTCGGCAGCACGTTGGGGCATTACGATGTGGGCTACGGTCCGTACGTGATGCTGCCGGGCTACGGCAGCTTTACCCTGCGTGAAGACGGCGGCGACTTTGCGGATACGCTGTATCCGATGCTGAGCTACCTGACTTTCTGGATGTCGGCGGGCAAATGGGTGGTCGAGGGTATCGAAACTCGCGCTCAACTGCTGGATTCCGACGGCCTGCTGCGCAACTCCTCCGATCCTTATGTCATGGTGCGCGAAGCTTACTTCCAGCGCCACGACTTCATCGCCAACGGCGGTTCGCTCAAGCCGGAAGAGAACCCGAACGCCAAGGCGATTCAGGGCGATCTGGACGAGATCGACTCGCAGTAACCGCCGGCTTTATGCCCATGAAAACCCGCCGTCTGGCGGGTTTTTTTACGCCCGCTGCGAGCGACAGGCAAAGAAAAAGCGCCCCGCGGGGCGCTTTGGCATCCATCTCAAGCGAGATTAGAAGCGGTAGTTGAAGTTGGCGCCGTACAGCCAGGCTTTACCCACCGAGTTGAAGGTGTAAGGACCTTCATTGATGGTGACTTTCTGGCCGTGCATGTAGGACACGCCGACGTCAACCGAGGCGTCTTTGTTGAACGCATAGGTAGTACCGGCACTCAGCCAGAAACGATCCTGATCGGGAATGGAAATCGAACGGTTTTGGGCAGGCACCGGGCTGTCATCGAAGGCGATACCGGTACGGAAGGTCCAGTTGTCGTCGTAGAAGTAGGTGGTGCCCAATGCGATACGGTAGGCATCGCGGAAGCCTTCATGCTTCTCGAACAGCGTCTGGCCGTTGTTGCCGGTGGCTCTCAGCTCCTGGAACTGGCTCCAACTGGTGTAGGCCAGGCTGTAGTGAACGGCCCACTGCGGCGCCACTTTGTTGTAACCGGACAGCTCCCACATTTCCGGCAGGTTCAGATCCAGAGAACCTGGAATGGTGCTGCCGCTGGTGCCCCACGGTAAACCAACGCCCAGCGCCTGGGTAATTGGGTTGTACTGTGCCGGCAGGCTGCTCTTGTAATCGCCGTCGAACTTGATTTTCACTTCAGAGCGATAGGTGAAGCCGTAACGGTTGTTTTCATCCACTTCGTAGAGAATACCGGCGTTCCAGCCGAAGCCCCATTTATCGCCTTTCAGGTGAGAAATCTGGGTATCGCCAGGGATTTGAGCGATCATTCCGGCTTGCTGCTGCGTTAATCTACCGGTTTGTAAGCCTTGAGCGGCCAATAGCTTAGGCAATTCACCGGCGTAACGCTCGAGTTTAGCCTTGGCGTAGACGGCGTCAAAGCCCAGGCCAAAGCTGAAGTGTTGGTCCAGACGATAGGCGCCGCTCAGGTTCAGGTTCAGGGTTTCCAGATCGGTTTTACCGCCGTAAGCGCCTGCGGTGTAACCGTTATTGAATTCGGTCGCCAAACCGAAGTTGCTGGTGACCGAGCCGCCTACGGCGAATTGATCGTTAATCGGGTGAACATAATGCAGGTTCGGCACCCAGGCGGTCGGCGCGATGTTTTTCGCATCCAGACTGGCGCGGGAAGGTGAGGTACCGGAAATATCTACGTCCGGATCGATGAAGACTGCGCCGAAAGAGAGTTCCGGGCGGGTATACATCATCAGCAACGCCGGGTTGCGGCTTGCGGAGGCCGCCGTATCCGCCATGGCGCCTTCGCCAGAATACGAACGTCCTAAACCAGCTGATGAGAACTCATTCAGCTGGAATCCTGCGGCAGACACGTTTGAAGAAATAATTGCCACTGCAGCTGCGAGAGCTGATTTAGTCAATAGGTTTTTCTGGCTCATGACCAAAACCTCATTATGTGTTTATTATTTAAACTATTGTTACACGAAGTAACAAGGAGCGCGGGATTGTAGGGTCCGTTATCGTTCAGACAAATCAGACCAGTGGCTGAAGTATAGGTCTGACCTGTGAAAATGTTGCAAGTTTGTTTTTGAAATATTTCCACTCTGATATCAAAAAAGAGATCTGCTTAACAAAAAGACAGTGGTAAATAACAAAATTCTTACCATTTCTTAGCAGGCGCTCATTTTTATTTGTGATTTCCATCACTTAAAACACCCAGTAAAAGTAAGTGCTAGTGATTGCCGGCTTGGGAGCGTAAAATACCCACAGAATTTCGTGGCTTTGCGCCGGTGAATAAAACGGCAATTTGGGCTGATAACAGAGGCCCTTGAGGAGAACCAATCATGTCAGATGCAATTAATAAATGCAGCGCCCAGGAAACCGCCGCGTGTTGCTGCGTGGATGTCGGCACCGTGATGGATAACACCGATTGCACCGCGTCCTACAGCCAGGTGTTCAGTAATCAACAAGATGCGGAAGCGATGCTGGCGGCCCTGAGCGAAAAGGCGCGCGCGGTCGAATCCGATCCTTGTGACATCAGCAGTAGCATTAAACCGGTTGACGGTGGCGTGCAGTTGGAGGCCGATTTCACCTTCGCCTGCCAGGCGGAAACCCTGATCTTCCAGCTCGGCCTGCGTTAATCCCCGCTTTACCCCCGGCGCCGCCTGCTGCGCGCCGGGGATTTCCTTCCCCGTGCCGCCCCGATAGAAAGTGCGCCTGCTCGCAGTTTTGATCTCTGCCGGTTTGCCAAATGTAACCGTTTGGTTAACAATGACCTCATCAGGTCAGACCTCTTTCTGCCCATTGCGCTGACGTTATTTTCTTCAGGAGCATTTATGAGTAAGGCACTGCCGTTGGTGACCCGTCATGGTGACCGCATTGCGATTGTGAATGGACTGCGTACCCCCTTTGCCAAACAGGCGACTGCCTATCACGGCATTCCGGCGGTGGATTTAGGGAAAACGGCGGTGAGCGAGCTGTTGGCGCGCAGCGGTATCGATCCGCAGCTTATCGAACAGCTGGTGTTCGGCCAGGTGGTGCAAATGCCCGAGGCGCCGAACATCGCGCGTGAGATCGTGCTTGGCACCGGCATGAGCGTCCATACTGACGCCTACAGCGTGTCGCGCGCCTGCGCCACCAGCTTCCAGGCGATCGCTAACGTGGCGGAGAGCATCATGGCCGGCAGCATCAGCGTCGGCATCGCCGGCGGGGCGGATTCGTCTTCCGTCTTGCCGATCGGCGTCAGCAAGGCGCTGGCACGCACGCTGGTGGACGTCAACAAGGCGCGTACGCTGTCGCAGCGTCTCAAACTGTTCAGCCGGCTGAAATTCCGCGATCTGATGCCGGTGCCACCGGCGGTGGCGGAGTATTCCACCGGGCTGCGCATGGGCGATACCGCCGAGCAGATGGCGAAGAGCCACGGCATCACCCGCGAGGCGCAGGATGCGCTGGCGCACCGTTCCCACGAGCTGGCGGCCAAGGCCTGGCAGCAGGGGTGGCTGCGCGATGAGGTGATGACCGCCTACGTGCCGCCGTACCGCGCACAGCTTTCTGAAGACAACAACATCCGCAAAGACTCCAGCCTGGCTTCCTACGCCAAGCTGAAACCGGCGTTCGATCGCAAGCACGGCAGCGTCACTGCGGCCAACAGCACGCCGTTGACCGACGGTGCGGCGGCGGTACTGATGATGAGCGAATCGCGCGCCAAAGAGCTGGGGCTGCAGCCGCTCGGCTATCTGCGCAGTTTCGCCTTTGCCGCCATCGACGTGTGGGAAGACATGCTGCTGGGGCCCTCCTACGCCACGCCGCTGGCGCTGGATCGCGCCGGCATCGGCCTGGCCGATCTGACGCTCATCGACATGCATGAAGCCTTCGCCGCGCAAACGCTGGCCAACCTGAAGATGTTCGCCAGCGAAGCGTTCGCCCGCGAGAAGCTTGGCCGCAGCCAGGCAATCGGCGAAGTGGACATGGACAAATTCAACGTATTGGGCGGTTCTATCGCCTATGGTCACCCGTTCGCCGCCACCGGCGCGCGCATGATTACCCAGACGCTGCGTGAGCTGAAACGCCGCGGCGGCGGGCTGGGCCTGACCACCGCCTGCGCCGCCGGCGGGTTAGGGGCCGCGATGATCGTGGAGGTGGAATGATGAGCGTCGAAAACGCATTGCACGAGCAGCGCGCCAAACCGTCGGCCTTTCAACTGACGATCCGCCCCGACAACATCGGGGTGATCACCATCGACGTGCCGGGCGACAAGGTCAATACGCTCAAGGCCGAGTTCGTCGAACAGGTTAACGACGTGCTGATCCGCGCGCAGCAGCATACTGCGCTGGAAGGGCTGGTGATCGTTTCCGGCAAGCCGGACTCGTTTATCGCCGGCGCTGATATCACCATGATCGCCGCCTGCACCAGCGCCAAAGAGGCGGAAACGCTGGCCAAGAAAGGGCAGAGCACGCTGGCGCAGATCGCCGCCTTCCCGGTACCGGTGGTGGCGGCCATCCACGGCGCCTGCCTGGGCGGCGGGCTGGAATTAGCGCTGGCCTGCCACGGCCGCGTCTGTTCGCTGGATGACAAAACCGCGCTCGGTCTGCCGGAAGTGCAGCTGGGCCTGCTGCCGGGCTCCGGTGGCACTCAGCGCCTGCCGCGCCTGATAGGCGCCGCCAAGGCGCTGGACATGATCCTGACCGGCAAGCACATTCGCGCCCGCCAGGCGTTGCGCATGGGGCTGGTGGACGACGCCGTGCCGCAATCGATTTTGCTGCAGACCGCCATCGAGCGGGTGAAACAGGGCTGGAAGCATCAGCGCGAGCTGCCGTGGCAGGATCGTCTGCTCAACGGCCCGCTGGGCAGAAATCTGCTGTTCAGCATCGTGCGCAAGAAAACGTTGGCGAAAACGCACGGTAACTACCCGGCGGCGGAGCGCATCATTCAGGTGGTGCGCACCGGGCTGGATCACGGCAGCGCCAGCGGCTATGAAGCCGAAGCGCGCGCCTTTGGCGAGCTGGCGATGACGCCGCAATCGGCGGCGTTGCGCAGCCTGTTCTTCGCTTCCACCGCGCTGAAAAAAGAGCGGGGCGGCGATGCTCAGCCGCGCGCCTTGCATCGCGTCGGCATTCTCGGCGGCGGCCTGATGGGTGGCGGCATCGCCTGCGTCACCGCCACGCGCGGCGGTTTGCCGGTTCGCATCAAAGACATCAATGAAACCGGCATCAATCATGCGCTGAAATACAGTTGGGACGTGCTCGGCAAGCGGGTGCGCAGCAAGCGCATGCGCCCGGCGGAACGGCAAAAACAGATGATGCTGATCTCCGGCTCTACCGATTACACCGGCTTCGAGCAGGTGGATATCGTGGTCGAGGCGGTGTTTGAGGATCTGGCGCTGAAGCAGCAGATGGTGGCCGAGGTCGAAGCGAACTGTGCACCGCATACCGTGTTCGCCTCCAATACTTCCTCGCTGCCTATCGGTCAAATCGCCGAACAGGCCCAGCGGCCGCAGCAGGTGATCGGTCTGCACTACTTCAGCCCGGTGGACAAAATGCCGCTGGTGGAAGTGATCCCGCACGCTGGCACAAGCGAAGAGACTATCGCGACCACCGTGGCGCTGGCGCACAAGCAGGGCAAGACCGCCATCGTGGTGGGCGACAGCGCCGGTTTTTATGTCAACCGCATCCTGGCGCCGTACATCAACGAAGCGGCGCGCTGCCTGCTGGAAGGCGAGCCCATTGAATCGCTGGACAAAGCGCTGGTGGACTTCGGCTTCCCGGTCGGCCCCATCACCCTGTTGGACGAAGTGGGCATCGACGTCGGCACCAAGATCATTCCGGTGCTGGTCGAGGCGCTGGGGCCGCGCTTCGCCGCGCCTGCCGCGTTCGATGCGGTGCTGAAGGACGGGCGCAAAGGGCGCAAGAACGGCCGTGGCTTCTATCTTTACCCGAGCGAGGGGCAGCAGCGTCAGCGGCGTAAGCGCGCGGATACCTCATTGTATACGTTGCTCGGCGTCACGCCGAAGGCGCACATGCTGCCGGCGACCATTGCCCAGCGCTGCGTGATGATGATGCTGAACGAAGCGGCGCGCTGTCTGGATGAAGGCGTGATCCGCAGCGCGCGCGACGGCGACATCGGTGCGGTATTCGGCATCGGTTTCCCGCCGTTCCTTGGCGGCCCGTTCCGCTATATGGATGAACTCGGCGCCGAGAAAGTGGTGAAGACGCTGGACTACCTGCGTCAGCAGCACGGCGAGCACTTCGCGCCGTGCGAGCGCCTGCAGCGCATGGCGCAGCAGGGCGAACGTTTTTACCCGCTGGGGAGTTGAACGCAGGGCGGCCCGATTTGCACTATAGTTGCAACAGGGCCGCGTTGTGATCGCCATCACTCCTTGCGACAGCGTCAGCCCGTGAGGCTGTACAGCAAGGCTGCGGCAGCGGTAAGTTAGCTTGAGCGCCATCAATAATTTTCATGGCGAAAAGGTTAAAATTTAACCCGTTGAATTGATTGTTCTATGAGCAATCGAGGTTTGCCCGGGGAGGATTGCTGTAAAAAACAGCGTTTTCTTTACGCAAACTTTCAGGCAAAATGCCCGGCCGCCATAAAGAGACGGCGCGTTATCGTTTTAAAGCTTTGGCTTTGGGGTTGTAAAACTCGGCGGTACAGCACGCACGGCGTTTCTGTATAGCGTTACTTTGTCAACAACAGCGGTGCAATATGCAAGTTTTGATTATGCGTCACGGAGAGGCGGCGCTCGAGGCAGCCAGCGATGCGGTAAGGCCCCTTACCCTGTGCGGCCGCGACGAGTCCCGTCAGATGGCGGCCTGGTTGAACACCAAGTCTGTAGATATTGAACGCGTGCTGGTCAGCCCCTATCTGCGGGCCGAACAGACGCTGGCGACGGTGCGTGAAGCCTTGACGCTGCCGGAGGGCGAAGAAGTGCTGCCCGAACTGACGCCGGGCGGGAACGCCGAACAAGTCGGCAGCTATCTTCAGGCGCTGGCGATGCAAGGGGTGAGCTCGGTGCTGATCGTGTCGCACCTGCCGCTGGTGGGGTATCTGGTGGCGGAACTGTGTCCGGGCGAGTGCCCGCCGATGTTCGCGACCTCGGCGATCGCCAACGTCGATCTGCCGGCGGACGGCAGCTACGGCAAATTTGAATGGCAGGTCAGCCCGTCGCAGGTGATGGCCAAAGTGTGAGCCGCGGATGCGGTGCGGAATAAACTCAGGGCGATGTTTGACATCGCCCTGAGTCGTTTCTGCGGGAGGCTATTCTGCCAGCTCCACCAACAGCAGGACGGCGGCGTTGCCGCCCCATTCCTTCGGCGCCTGATGGAACGCCAGCACGTCGGGATGCTGCGCCAGCCACAGCGGCGTTTGCTGTTTGAGAATGTGTTTGCCGTGCCCGTGCATCACGCAGGCACAGTGTACATGCTCGCGTTTGCAGGCGGCGATCAGCGCCCCCAATTCCTGCTTGGCCTGCAGCTGAGTCAGGCCGTGCAAATCAAGAAACAGCTCCGGCGAATAATCGCCGCGTCGCAGCTTCTTCAGCTCATACGGGCTGCTGCCGGGGCGCACGTAGCGCGTCGGGCCTTCCTCTTCCAACTGCGGCTGATATTCATCTGAAAAATAATAGCTGGCATCGACCTGCTCCTGCAGCAGCCGCTGCGGCGCGACCTGTTTGACCTTGAGCTTCGGCGGGCGGTGGACGATGGTGTCCTGGCGCAGCTTTTTTGCGCCTGCCACCGACTCTCTGAAGAGCTGTTGTTCGTCTTTGCTCAGAGGGGGCTTGTTCTTCATGCTTCATTCACCGGAAATCGTTTATTTCGCTAGTTTACCTTGTGAATGAGCGCTGTCGACGCAAAACTCGGGCCAGAGTGAAAAGCGCGAGGGGCGCGCGTGATTTGTCGCGGGCTTCATGGCAAACTATGCGGCTAAATCATGAAACACAGCGCCTGCCGGAGGGCAAATTGGACAAAATTTTCGTCGACGAAGCAGTGAACGAACTGCACACCATTCAAGATATGCTGCGCTGGACGGTAAGCCGTTTCAACGCCGCCAATATCTATTATGGTCACGGAACCGACAATCCGTGGGACGAAGCGGTGCAATTGGTGCTGCCAAGCCTGTTTCTGCCGTTGGACATTCCGGAGGACATGCATACCGCTCGTCTGACTTCCAGCGAGCGCCATCGCATCGTTGAGCGCGTGATCCGCCGCGTCAACGAGCGTATCCCGGTCGCCTACCTGACCAACAAGGCCTGGTTCTGCGGCATGGAATTCTACGTCGACGAACGCGTGCTGGTGCCGCGCTCGCCGATCGGCGAGTTGATCAACGATCGTTTCAGCGCGCTGATCCCGCACCCGCCGCGCCATATTCTCGACATGTGCACCGGCAGCGGCTGCATCGCCATCGCCTGTGGCTACGCTTTCCCGGAAGCGGAAGTGGACGCGGTGGACATCTCCAGCGAAGTGCTGGCGGTGACCGAGCGCAATATTCAGGCGCACGGCGTCGAGCACCAGGTGATCCCGATCCGTTCCGATCTGTTCCGCGACGTTCCCGCGATCCAGTACGATCTGATCGTCACCAACCCGCCGTACGTCGATGCGGAAGACATGTCGGATCTGCCGCAGGAGTTCCGCTTTGAGCCGGAACTGGGGCTGGCGGCGGGCAGCGACGGCCTGAAGCTGGTGCGCCGCATCCTGGCCTGCGCGCCGGACTACCTGACCGACGACGGCGTGCTGATTTGTGAAGTGGGCAACAGCATGGTACATCTGATGGAACAATATCCGGACATCCCGTTCACCTGGCTGGAATTCGAAAACGGCGGCGACGGCGTGTTCATGCTGACCAAACAGCAGCTGGTGGATTGCAAGGATCACTTCAGCCTCTATCGCAGCTAAGCCGCATTTCCAAGGCCCGCATGGCGGGCCTCATAACGATAAAAGACTAACGGTAAGGAGCCGTGATGGCAGGAAACAGTATTGGGCAGATTTTCCGCGTCACCACCTTCGGTGAATCTCACGGGGTGGCGCTGGGTTGTATCGTCGACGGCGTGCCGCCCGGCATCCCGCTCACCGAAGCCGATTTGCAACACGATCTGGACCGCCGTCGTCCGGGCACCTCGCGTTACACCACCCAGCGTCGCGAACCGGATCAGGTGCGCATTCTCTCCGGCGTATTCGAAGGCGTGACCACCGGCACCAGCATCGGTCTGATCATTGAAAACACCGATCAGCGCTCGCAAGACTACAGCGCCATCAAAGACGTGTTCCGTCCCGGGCATGCCGACTACACCTACGAACAGAAATACGGTCTGCGCGACTATCGCGGCGGCGGCCGCTCTTCGGCGCGTGAAACCGCCATGCGCGTCGCGGCGGGCGCTATCGCCAAGAAATACCTGCAGCAGAAGTTCGGCGTGCAGGTGCGCGGCTATCTGGCGCAGATCGGCGACGTGACCTGCGAGCTGAAAGACTGGGATCAGGTCGAACAGAACCCGTTCTTCTGCCCGGATCCGGACAAGCTGGAAGCGCTGGACGAACTGATGCGCGCGCTGAAAAAAGAGGGTGACTCCATCGGCGCCAAGGTCAGCGTGATTGCGGAAAACGTGCCGGTTGGCCTGGGCGAGCCGGTGTTTGACCGCCTCGATGCCGATCTGGCGCACGCGCTGATGAGCATCAACGCGGTGAAAGGCGTGGAGATCGGCGACGGATTCGCCGTGGTGACCAAACGCGGCAGCGAAAACCGCGATGAAATCACCCCGGAAGGCTTCCAAAGCAACCATGCTGGCGGCATTCTCGGCGGCATCAGCAGCGGCCAACCGGTGATCGCGCATCTGGCGCTGAAGCCAACCTCCAGCATCATGGTGCCGGGCCGCACCATCAATCGCCACGGGGAAGCGGTGGAAATGGTGACCCGCGGTCGCCACGATCCGTGCGTGGGCATCCGCGCCGTACCGATCGCCGAAGCGATGATGGCGATCGTGTTGATGGATCACCTGCTGCGCCAGCGTGCGCAAAACGGTGATGTGGTTTCCGACGTGCCTCGCTGGTAATCGCCATGAAAAACTGGATGTTGGGCCTGGTGGCCCTGACGGCCTCCGCTTCCGCCATGGCGCTGACGCCGTGGCAGAAAATCGACCATCCGGTGGCCGGCGCGCCGCAGGCGGTGGGCGGTTTCGCCAACGGCTGCATCATCGGCGCGCAGCCGTTGCCGCTGAATTCACCGGACTATCAGGTGATGCGTACCGACCAGCGCCGCTATTTCGGCCATCCGGATCTGCTGGCGTTCATACAGCGTCTCAGCAGCAAAGCGAACCAGAAAGCGCTGGGCACGGTGCTGATCGGCGACATGGCGATGCCGGCCGGCGGGCGCTTCAGCAGCGGCCACGCCAGCCACCAGTCTGGGCTCGACGTCGACATCTGGCTGCAGCTGCCGCGCCAACGCTGGAGCGCGCAGCAATTGCTCAAGCCGCAGCCGATCGACCTGGTGTCGGGCGACGGCAAACAGGTGGTGGCCAGCCAATGGCAACCGCAGATTGAGTCGCTGATCAAACTGGCGGCGCAGGATGCGGACGTGACGCGCATCTTCGTCAACCCGGCGATCAAGCAGCGTCTGTGCCTGGACGCCGGCGCCGATCGCGCCTGGCTGCACAAGGTGCGGCCGTGGTTCGGCCACCGTGCGCACATGCACGTGCGTCTGCGTTGTCCGGCCGGCAGCCTGGAGTGCCAGGAGCAGGATACGCCGCCGCCGGGCGATGGCTGCGGCGCCGAACTGGCGAGCTGGTTCGTACCGCATCAGCCGAACGCGAAGCCGGGCAAACCCGTGCCGCCGCCGTTACCGCCTACCTGTCAGGCATTGCTGGATCACCATTTCTCAGCGGAATAACACATGGACTGGTTCGTCATTGGCCCCGAGATGCTCGGGGTGTTGTTTGCGGTAGCGCTGCTGGCGGGGTTTATCGACTCCATCGCCGGCGGCGGCGGATTACTGACGGTGCCGGCCTTGCTGGCAGTGGGGGTTCCTCCGGCGCAGGCGCTGGCGACCAATAAGCTGCAGTCGGTCGGCGGCTCTTTCTCCGCCAGTCTGTACTTCATTCGTCGGCGAGCGGTGAACCTCAACGACCAGAAGCTGACGATTTTTCTGACGCTGATCGGCTCGATCGCCGGTGCGATTCTGGTGCAGCACATGCGCGCCGATTTGCTGCGGCAGATGTTGCCGCTGCTGGTGATCGGCATTGGTCTCTATTTCTTGTTGATGCCGCGACTGGGTGAGGAAGATCGTCAACGCCGCCTCGGCGCCTTGCCGTTCGGGCTGGTAGCCGGCGGTTGCGTCGGGTTTTACGACGGTTTCTTCGGCCCCGGCGCCGGCTCATTCTACGCGCTGGCCTATGTGACGCTGTGCGGTTTTAACCTCGCCAAGTCCACGGCGCATGCCAAGGTGCTGAACTTCACCTCCAACGTCGGCGGGCTGGCGCTGTTCATCATCGGCGGCAAGGTGGTGTGGAGCATCGGTCTGGTGATGCTGGTGGGGCAGGTGCTGGGGGCGCGTCTGGGGGCGCACATGGTGCTGACCCGCGGGCAGAAGCTGATTCGGCCGATGATCGTGATCGTCTCGCTGGTGATGAGCCTCAAGCTGCTGTACGACAATCACGGCGCGGAAATTCAGCAGTGGTTGACCGCCTTGGTGCACGGTTAAAGATGAAGAGGGGGCGTTGCTTACGCGCCCTGTCTTATCGGGTATAATGGCCTCTTTATTTTTGTGGTTATAGAGTTTTTATGTCAGACACGCAGACCCGTCATCGCTATGAACAGCTGATCGAGATCTTCAATCAGTGCTTCAGCGATGACTACAACACCCGCCTGGTGAAGGGCGACGACGAACCTATCTACCTGCCGGCCGACGACGAATTGCCGTATCACCGCATCGTGTTCGCCCACGGCTTCTACGCCAGCGGCCTGCATGAAATTTCGCACTGGTGCATCGCCGGCGAAGCGCGCCGCCAACTGGTGGACTTCGGTTACTGGTATTGCCCGGACGGGCGCGACGCGCAAACCCAGAGTGAATTCGAAGCGGTGGAGATCAAACCGCAGGCGCTGGAATGGATGTTCTGCGTGGCGGCCGGTTTCCCGTTCAACGTCAGCTGCGACAACCTGAACGGCGATTGCGAACCGGATCGCATCGCGTTCCAACGCAAGGTGCGCGCCCGGGTATTGGCGCTGCTGGAGCAGGGAATACCCACAAGGCCTGCGCGCTTTATTCAGGCGTTGCAATCGTTCTACAATACGCCACCGTTGGCGGCCGAGCACTTTCCGTATCCGGAAGATCTCAACTGACGCCACAGCCCGTTATTTAATGAGGAAATTTGATGATCGCAGAATTTGAAGCGCGCATTTTGGCGCTGATTGATGACATGGTAGAGCACGCCAGCGATGATGAACTGTTTGCCGGTGGCTACCTGCGCGGTCATCTGACGCTGGCGGTGGCCGAGGCGGAAGAGCAGGGCGAACACACCGCCGAAGCGCTGAAAACGCGGGTGGAGGAGAGCCTGCACAAAGCGATCGCCGCCGGGGAACTCTCGCCGCCGGATCAGATCCTGGTGCGCGGCATGTGGGAAAACCTCTATCAGGCTGCAACCCCTGCCGCCTGATCGTCATGCCGGGGCGCGTCGCCGCGCCCCTCAAGGTTGATTAAACCGCACGTCCTTTCAGCAATTTCCGCACCCACATCCGATTCGGATTCAACGCCGCCAGCAGGCGCGCATCACCCGGCAACGGTTCGCCGAACAGCTGCGCCGCCAAAATTTCCGCCGCCAACGGCGCCGAGCACAAGCCGCGCGAGCCTAACCCGCCGATAGCGAACAGACCGGGATAGACCGGCGCATCGGCGACGGTTTCGCCGCGCTGGTTCTGCCGCTGCAAATCCTGATACTGTGCCAGCGTGGCCTGATAGTCCGGCAGCGCGCCGACCATCGGCAAATGATCGCGGGTGGCGCTGCGCACGCCGCAGCGCGCCTGATGAGCGCTGACGTCCACCTGCTGCGGCCAGGACTGCTCCGGTAGACAGCGCAGCAGGCGCTCGCGGTTCTCCTGTTGCTCCTGCTCGCGGTAGTCGGTGGCGATGTCGCCGCGCTGGTAGCTGGCGCCAATGCAGTGGTGGCCGTTGTTGGCATTAACCGGCGTCAGGTAGCCGTCGTAACACAATACCTGTTTCAATTGACCGAGGGCCGGCGAGCTTGGGATATGCGACACCTGCCCGCGTACCGAATACAGCGGCAGGGCTTCCGTCGGCGCCAGTTCGGCCAACCGATGGCCGTTGGCCAGGATCACCGTCGCATGGCATCGGCTGTCGCCGTTGGCGAAATCGATGCGCCAGCCGTTTTCTTCCTGCGTCAGCCTCTGTGCATCGTGCCGGTAGTGGCAGACCAAGCCCTGACGCTGCGCCAGCGCGATAGCGCCGCGCGTCAGCTCGGCCGGGCAGAGCCAGCCGCCTAGCGGGTAGGTGATGCCGCCAAAGCCGGTATCAACACCGCACCGTTCGCTGAGCGTCTCGCGGTCGGCCGCCATCGCCAAGGCCTGCGGCCAGTCGGTTTTCAGCATATTGGCGATCTTGGCGCCGCTCTTTTCGTCATAGGCCAACTGGCTGACGCCGCACCACTGGTGATCAAAGGCGACGCCTTGTTGCAACAGGGCATCGTACTGGCGGCGGGCGAAGGGAAACGCGGCGCTGAAAAAGCTCTCCAGCGCGTCGCCGCTGCCGTTCAGCAAAGGATAAATCGCGCCCTGGCGGTTGCCGGATGCGCCCTCGGCCGCCTGCTCATCGGCGCAGTACAGCGTGACGGTGGCGCCGCGGCGCAGCAAGGCCAGCGCGGTGAGCGCGCTGGCGACGCCGCCGCCGATCAGGGCGATGTCGGCGGTGTTATCCGTCGCCGGGCGTCGATACCAGGGCGCCGGATGTGCGGCGGGCTGCGCATCGGCCGGGAGCTCGCCGGCGAGCATCTCACGCTTTTGGCCGAAGCCTTTGCAGCGGTTGACCTGAAAACCGGCCTGTTGCAAGCCGCGGCGCACGAAGCCGGCGGCGGTAAAGGTGGCGAAGCTGCCTCCCGGCCGGGCGAAGCGCGCCATGGCGACGAACAGTTGATCGGTCCACATGTCGGGGTTTTTTGCCGGCGCGAAACCGTCGAGGAACCAGGCATCCACCTGGTTATTCATGCTGGCGTCAAACTGCGGCAGCAGATCGTTGACGTCGCCGAACCACAGATCGAGCGTAATGCGGCCTTCGGCTAACAGCAGGCGATGGCAACCCGGCAACGGCAGCGGCCACTGGGCGCGCAGCTCGTCGGCATAAGGCGCCAACTCCGGCCAGCGTGCATGCGCCGCCGCCAGGTCAGCCTGCTGCAGGGGGAATTTTTCGAAGCTGATAAAGTGCAGGCGCTGCAGCGTCGCGTCCGGCTCGGCTTGACGGAAGCCGGCGAAGGCCTGCCACAGCGTGAGGAAATTGAGCCCGGTGCCGAACCCGGTTTCCGCCACGACAAACAGCGAACGCGGATGGGCGGCGAAACGTTGCGGCAGCCGATTGCCGTGCAGGAAGACGTAGCGAGTTTCTTCCAGCCCATCCTGATTGGAAAAATAGACGTCATCAAACTGTTTCGAAACAGGTGTACCCTGTTCGTTCCAGGTTAGCGTTGCGGTTTGGATGGGGGCGTGGTTCACGGTCAATGGCTCGAAATTCAAGGGATGCCGCGAATTCTAACGGCGCTGGCGCCCCGGCGCAAACTGGACAACAATAAAGCTGAAAAACGCTGATCGGACTTGTTCGGCTTACATCTGTACGCTAAAGTGCGATGCAAAATCCCGTAGGTAAATAGTGGAAGAGGTATTGAATGAAACGTGCAGTGATTACTGGCCTGGGAGTTGTCTCCAGCATTGGTAATAACCAGCAGGAGGTCCTGGCAAGCCTGCAGGAAGGACGTTCTGGGATCACTTTCTCCCAGGAGCTGAAAGATTCCGGCATGCGTAGTCACGTATGGGGGCAAGTTAAGCTCGACACTACCGGCCTGATCGACCGCAAGGCGGTGCGTTTCATGAGCGACGCTTCCATTTATGCCTTCCTGGCGATGCAAGAAGCGATCGCGTCTTCCGGACTGAAGGAAGAAGAGTATCAAAACAACCCGCGCGTAGGCCTGATCGCCGGTTCCGGCGGCGGTTCTCCGCGCTTCCAGGTGTTCGGCGCCGATGCGATGCGCAGCCCGCGCGGCCTGAAAGCGGTTGGCCCGTACGTGGTGACCAAGGCCATGGCTTCCGGCGTTTCCGCCTGCCTGGCAACGCCGTTCAAAATCCACGGCGTGAACTACTCCATCAGCTCCGCTTGCGCCACCTCCGCGCACTGCATCGGCAACGCGGTTGAGCAAATCCAGCTGGGCAAACAGGACATCGTGTTCGCCGGCGGCGGCGAAGAGCTGTGCTGGGAAATGGCCTGCGAGTTCGATGCGATGGGCGCGTTATCCACCAAATACAACGACACGCCGGAAAAAGCGTCCCGCACCTATGACGCCGATCGTGACGGTTTCGTCATCGCCGGCGGCGGCGGCATGGTGGTGGTTGAAGAGCTGGAGCACGCGCTGGCGCGCGGCGCGCACATCTATGCGGAAATCGTCGGCTACGGCGCGACTTCCGACGGCGCCGACATGGTTGCCCCTTCGGGTGAAGGCGCAGTGCGCTGCATGAAGATGGCGATGCAGGATCTGGATGCGCCGATCGATTACATCAACGTGCACGGCACCTCTACGCCGGTAGGCGACGTGAAAGAGCTGGGCGCCATTCGTGAAGTGTTCGGCGACAATACCCCGGCCATCTCCTCCACCAAGGCGATGACCGGCCACTCGCTGGGCGCCGCGGGCGTGCAGGAAGCGATCTACAGCCTGCTGATGCTGGAGCACGGCTTTATCGCACCGAGCATCAACATCGAAACCCTGGATGAACAGGCGGCCGGCATGAACATCGTGACTCAGCCGACCCAGCGCGAGCTGACCACCGTGATGTCCAACAGCTTCGGCTTCGGCGGTACCAACGCCACGCTGGTGATGCGCAAACTGGCGAAATAATCCCGCCGGCACGTCATTCCGCCAAAAAGCCCGCGTTTTCGCGGGCTTTTTACTGCCCGAAGCCCACCGGCCGGGCGCTCGGAGTTTTCCCAAATCACATCCCCTGACACATCATTACCTCGCCATTACACGCGTTGGGCATACAATAGCCAGGTAGCGTGATTATCGCTCGGCGTAGCTTTCTAAAGTGATCGAACATTGAGGCAAGAAGTATGAAAAAGTTAATTGCGGTTGGGTTACTGTCGGCCGTGTTGGCCGGATGCGCCACCGATTCTCCCTGCGTGCCGGTCTACGATGACCAGGGGCGTCTGGTGCACACCAACACCTGTATGAAGGGCACCACTCAGGATAACTGGGAAACCGCGGGCGCGATCGCCGGCGGTGCGGCGGCGGTTGCCGGTCTGACCCTCGGTATCATCGCGCTGACCAAGTGATCGGCGCGGAACAGGAATAAGCCCGGCCATTGCGCGCCGGGCTTTTTTATCTCACTGCACTAAAAATGCTTTGAACTGCGGCGTCATCACGGCGCTGAAACCGTCGTCGGTTTTGCTGATCAGGTAGACCGCCAGCCCTTTCTCTTCTGCGAGCTGCAACGCTTTCTCCGGGCCCAGCACCATCAAGCCGGTATCCCAGCCGTCGGCCTCGAGTGCGGTCGGGGCGATCACCGTGGCGGAAACCAGTCGGTGGTTTATCGGCCTGCCGGTGGTCGGATCGATGACATGGGAGTAACGCTGGCCGTTTTGTTCGAAGTAGTTGCGGTAGCTGCCGGCGGTGCTGATGCCGTAACCGTGCAGATCCACCAGCGCCTGCACCGCATTTTCACGATCGGTCGGCTTTTGGATCGCCACCCGCCAGGGTTTGCCCTGGCCGTTGACGCCGCGTGAAGAGACCGCGCCGCCTACCGACACCAGGTAGTTGGTAATGCCGTGACGGTTCATCAGGCGCACCAGCTCATCGGCACCATAGCCTTCGCCCAGCGTCGAGAGATCGACATACATGCCCGGCAGATCTTTTTGCAGCCACTCCCCGCGATTGTCGCTGATCAGCTTTAGGTGCTGCAGGCCGATGTTCTGCTTCGCCGCGTCGATCTGCGCCTGTTCCGGCACCTTGACCGGATGCTTGTCTGGGCCGAACCCCCACAGGTTCACCAGTGGGCCGACGGTGATGTCCATGGCGCCGCCGGTATCGCGGCCGATGCGTTGGGCCATCAATACGATGTCCGCCATGCCGCGCGGGATAGGCTGCGGCTCGAGGCTGGCGCTGCGGTTAAACCGCGACAGCACCGAATCGGCGCGGTAGGTAGAGATATCGTCGTTGGCCCGTTCGAGCACCGTGTCGATCTGCCGCTGCAGCTCTTGTTTGCCGATCGCGACGTCACCGCTGACCTTAACGCTGTAGAAGGTGCCCATGGTCTTGCCGTCGATATCGATTTGCGGGCGAGAGGCGGGATCGTCACAGGCGGCGAGCAGGGCGCATAAGGCGCTGAGCAACGCCCCTTTAGCGAGCAGGGAAGCCATAACATGTCCTTTGAAAACCGTGAAAGCCGCTACAAATAAAGTAAAGCGCGGCAAATGAAAAGCGGATAAAGGTAAAATAGCATTTTGCTGGCGCTGAAGCCGCGTCTGAGCTAACGTCTGCCCATTCTTTTCGGTGAGGTTCACACTGCCGCTATGAGTTCAACCGCCATTTCTCGGCTTATCCACCCCTTTGTCAAAGATCGCTTCTTGCATACATTGCTGCTGGCCGGCGTGGTGATGTTCGCTTTTCATCCGCAACCGCTGTCGGCGCTGGGTGGTTTCATCGACTGCCGTACCCTCATCACCCTGTTGGGGCTGATGCTGCTGACCAAAGGGGTGGAGGTCAGCGGCTACTTCGATTTTGTCGGCCGCAAGATTATCAACCGCTTGCACAGCGAACGGCGGCTGGCGCTGTTCCTGGTGTTTTCCGCCGCGCTGCTGTCGTCGTTTCTTACTAACGATGTGGCGCTGTTTATCGTCATTCCGCTCACCATCACGCTGAAAAAGCTGTCGGCGCTGCCGGTGGGCCGTTTGATCATCTTTCAGGCGCTGGCGGTGAACGCCGGTTCGCTGCTGACGCCGATCGGCAACCCGCAAAATATCCTGCTGTGGAGCCGCTCCGGCCTTTCTTTCCTCGGCTTCATCGGCCAGATGGCACCGTTTGGCGCCGCGATGATGCTGAGCCTGTTGGCGTTGACCTGGTTCAGCTTCCCGGCGCGCGACATCGTGAAAACGCCGAATACCGAGGGCTACCCCTATCAACGGCCGCTGTTGCTGAGCTGCGTGGGGCTGTATGCGATCTTCCTGCTGTGCCTGGATATCGGTCTGCCGCTGTATGGGCTGCTGGCGGTGTTCGCCGGCTTTTTGTTGCTGGCGCGCCGGGTGCTGTTGCAGATCGACTGGAGTCTGATTTTCGTGTTCGCCGCCATGTTCATCGATGTCGGCCTGTTTACCCGTTTGCCGCCGCTTCAGCCGGCGTTCGCCGCCATCGCCGGGCTGAGCGAGGGGAGCGTGTATGCGTTGGGCGTCGGGCTGTCGCAGATCGTCAGCAACGTGCCGGCCACCATACTGTTGCTCAACTATGTGCCCTCGAGCGCTCAGTTGGCCTATGCGGTCAACGCCGGCGGCTTCGGGTTGGCGATCGGATCGCTCGCCAACCTGATTGCGCTGCGCATGACGGGGGAGCGCAAGATCTGGTTGCGCTTCCACTATTATTCGCTGCCGCTGTTGGTATGGGCCGCGTTGCTCGGCTGGGTGATGAGCTAAGCCGGTTGGCCGCTTTGTCGCGCGGCCAGCAGGCAAATGCTGCGGGTCACCTGATAGGATTTCACGAAGGCGCTGACGGGTAAAAACTCGAAGCGCGAGTGGAAGTTATGCGCGCCGGTGAAGTAATTGGGCGTCAGGATGCCACGGCTGGAGAGCGCCGCGCCGTCGGTGCCGCCGCGCATCGGGATCACCTTCGGCGGGATGCCGTGGGCGGCGAGGGCGCCGAAGATCAGATCGATGGCGCGCCGGTCCTCGCCGATGGCGTTGCTGATGTTGCTGTAGATGTCGCTGACGCTGCAGCTGACGTTGGCCCGCGGATAGTTGGCCGCCACCTGGCGCACGGTCTCCTCAAGGCGGGCTTTGCGTGCCTCGAACGCCGCGCGATCGAAGTCGCGAATCGACACCTTCAGCGTCGCCTGATTGGCGTTGGCGGCCAGATCGGTGAACCAGAAATAGCCCTCGCGCCCTTCGGTGTGCTCCGGAGTATCCTGCACATCGAATCGGTTAATGATGTCGTTGGCGATGCGTATCGGGTTGATTAATACGTTTTTCGCCGACATCGGGTGGGCGGTCACCCCCTCGATGCGGATCTCCGCCGCCGCCGCGTTGAAATTCTCGTACACCACTTCACCCAGTTCGCAGCAGTCGATGGTGTAGGCGAAATCGACGGGGAAACGCTGCAGATCCAGCGCCTTGGCGCCGCGCAGGCCGATTTCTTCGTCCGGCACGAACGCCACCACGATATCGCCGTGGCGATCGGCCGCGGTCAGGTTGGCCAGCAGCGTCATCACCACGGTGACTGCCGCCTTATTGTCGGCGCCCAGCACGCTGGTGCCGTCGCTGAACAGGATCTCTTCGTTCCGGTAGGGCAGG
Source organism: Serratia sp. CY55921 (assembly GCF_052167655.1). Taxonomy (NCBI): domain Bacteria; kingdom Pseudomonadati; phylum Pseudomonadota; class Gammaproteobacteria; order Enterobacterales; family Yersiniaceae; genus Serratia; species Serratia sp. CY55921. The sequence goes on from NZ_JBJNMU010000001.1 coordinate 126,278, forward strand.
ATCTCCGGATGCTCGGCGGTACGCAGCCAGATGTCCTGCTCGGCATTCAGGCATAAATCCTCGCCGGTGAAGCGCAGGCGCTGCGGGCGAATCTCGGGCGACAGGCCGACGTCCACGGTGTCGATATGCGTGATGAAGCCGATGCGCGGCGCGCCGGGTTGGGTGCCGGGCTTGCGGGCGGTCACGGTGGCGTGCTCGTCGATTTGAACGTCGGCCAGGCCGAGCCGGCGCAGCTCGTCCGCCAACAGTTGCGCCATCTCATGCTGCCCCGGCGTGCTGGGCAGGGCGGTTGCGGCGGCGTCGCTCTGGCTGGTCACCGCCAGATAGCGGAAGAAACGTTCGGTAAGCTGTTCGGCAATCGGGCTGGTCATCGGAACTCCTCGCGGTTGGCAATCTACCGGTTTTAAAACGAAATCAGCCGATTGTCCAACGGCGCAATGCGTAAACCGCCAGAATGCGAAGCATCGCGCAGAAACGAAAAATAGCGGTGCAACTAGGAAATAGTCGCAGGTTTCTGCGGCAAAATCGGTGTTAGCTGTGGGCCGGGAAGCGCCCGCATAACACTTATCTGTCCCTCAAGGAGAATTCATGCACACCGGTCACGCTTTGCTCATCACCTTACTGTCCCTGGGCATCTCTCACAGCGCCTGGTCGTCCGCCGATACCGGGCACGCCAACAGCAACGCCAACAGCCGCGAGGTGGCCAGCGCGTTGGGCGGCCTGAAGAACAAAACCTACGAACTGGAACAGGCGCCGAAGATCCGCGTCGCCAGCTTCAATATCGCCGCCGGCAAGGTCAGCGACATGACCGCTATCGCCAAGGCGATTCGCGCGATGAACGTCGACGTGGTGGCGCTGCAGGAGGTGGATAAACTCACCGCCCGCAGCGGGCGGGTCGATCAGGCGGCGGAACTGGCGAAGCTGACCGGCATGCAGGCGGTGTTCGGCCGGGCGATCGATTTCGACGGCGGTGAATACGGACTGGCGTTTCTCTCGAAGTATCCGCTGCACGACGCCGTGATCTATCCGTTGCCGTCCGGCCAGCGCGAGCAGCGCATCGCCTTCAGCGCCAAGGTTGATGTGCCGGAGTTCCCGACGCCGATCACCCTGTTCAACACCCACCTCGATACCAAGGAAGATCCGACGATGCGTCTGGATCAGGTGCGGGAGCTGAACGATCGCACCATCGAAGTGCGCGGCATCAAACTGCTGTTCGGCGACATGAACGACGTGCCGGGCAGCGTCACCTGGCTGGAGCTGAGCCGCTATTGGAACGATATCATGCCCAATGGGCAAGATGGCCGCAGCTGGCCGGCGGAAAACGCCGAAATCAAGGTGGATTACATCTTTAGCGGCAATGCGCAGCGTTGGCATCTGGACAGCCTGACGGTGCCGAACGCCAGCGGCGATTGGAACGGCGTGCACTGGCCGGCGGTGAGCGATCACCTGCCGCTGGTGGCGGAGATGCGCCTGACCGAGCAATAAGCCGGCCGGCGTCTCTCCGGGGCAGGGCTAAGCCGCGGCGATCCGCGCCAGCCGCTCGACGGCGCTGCGGATCTCGCCCGGCGTCAGGGCCGAAAAACCCAGCAGCCAGCCGTCGCGCTGGGCCTGAATCGTTTGGTATTGCGCCGTTAACCCGGGCGTAAGGACGCCGAGCCGCCGCGCCTGTTGGCTGAGCGCCGCCTCCCGGCCGGGCGGCAGCCAAACGCTGAGCTGCAGGCCGCCGGCGGCGGGAGCGGCCGTGGCGAAGTGGCTCAGCTTTTCGCGCACTTCCGTCAGCAGCACATCGCGCCGGCTGTGGTAGAGCTGGCGCATGTAACGAATATGCGCGGCGAAGTGCCCCTGGCGGATGAACTCGGCGGTCACCGCCTGCATCAATTGCGCGCTGTGGCCGTCATAGACCGTGCGTGCGGTGACGAAGGGGGCGACCAGCGCGGGCGGCACGATCAGGTACGCCAGCCGCAGCGAAGGGAACAACGATTTGGAGAAGGTGCCGAGATAGAGCACCCGGCCATGGCGATCCAGGCCTTGCATCGCCGGAATCGGCAGCCCGTCGTAGTGAAACTCGCTGTCGTAATCGTCCTCAATGATCCAGGCCTGTTGCCGCTCCGCCTGCGCCAGCAACGCTAAGCGGCGTGCCAGGCTGAGGGCCGCGCCGGTCGGGTATTGGTGCGAGGGCGTCAGATAAATCAAACGCGGATCGGGCAAGGAAGGTTCTGCTCGCAGGCCATCGCCGTCTACCGCCACCGGCGTCAGCGTGGCGCCGGCGCTGATAAAGGCGTTTCTCGCCCCGGCGTAACCCGGCTCTTCCATCCAGACGCTGTCGCCGCTGTCCAACAGTAAGGTGGCGATCATTTGCAGCGCCTGCTGCGAACTGGTCAGCACGATAACCTGGCTCGCATCGCAGACTACGCCACGCGTTTGGTTGACGTGGGTGGCAATGGCTTCGCGCAGCGGCAGATAGCCTTGCGGATCGCCGTAGCGCAGCAGGCTTTCCCCCTGCAGGCGCAGGCGTTGAGCGGTCAACTGCTTCCACAGGGCCAGCGGAAACGCGCGCAGGTCCGGCGAGCCGGCAGCGAAGGCCTGAGGGTTCTGCGGATCGCGGCAGCCGCCGGTGTGCACGATCTGTTGGCCGCGCAGCGAAAGGCGCGGCATGGCGGTGCGGGTCGCCGGCGGCGGCGATTTGGCGATGCGGATAGCCACAAATGTGCCCTGGCCGACGCGGCGCTGCAAATACCCCTCCGCCTCCAACTGGCCGTACGCTGCTTCGACGGTCACCCTTGAGAGGTTCAGATCCCCAGCCAGCACTCGGCTGGAGGGCAGCCGTTGCCCAACGCTCAATGCGCCGTGGTGGATGGCCTGCCGCAATGCCGCACACAGACGATCGCGCAGCGTGCCGATGGCCTGGGGCGATTGCTGAAACAGCGTGATCAGCGTGTGCCGCATAATGGGTCTTATCATGAGTAAAAAATGGGTATCAATCATAAGACCAAAATCGGGCACTATTGTCATCTGTCTTGATCAACGGGAGTGAGTGATATGTCGAAAGAATCCTTGGTGCTGGCCTTTCCGCCGGCAGCGCCGGAAGAGAGCCTGGCCTATCTGGCGGCCAAGCTGAGCCGCTATGCGGATGCCTGGGACGTGGCGGAAGATTTGCGCAATGGCGTGGACGGGATGGTGGTGATCGACACCCGTGCGGAGGCGCTGTACGCCGCCGGGCATATCCCCGGCGCGCTCAGCTTGCCGCATCGCCTGATGGATGAAGCCGGCACGGCGCACCTGGATCGCCAAAAGGTGTATGTGACCTACTGCGACGGCATCGGCTGCAACGGTTCCACCAAAGGCGCCTACAAGCTGGCGAAGTTGGGGTTTAGGGTGAAGGAGTTGATTGGCGGGCTGGATTTCTGGCTGCGCGACGGCCATCCGTTGGCCATCGGCGAACTGCCGGGGTCACTGCGCTCCCGGGCGGCCGCAGCGGACTGCGGCTGCGCCTGAGGCGTTAAAACACCAGCGCCAGCACGACGGCCAGCGTCAACAGCAGCAGGATCAGCGCCACGGCGGGCTTGCTCAGCGCTTTTTGCAGCGGCAGAGGCAGGGCGGCGATCAGCGGGTTGAGCAGCGGCTGCGGTTCGACAGGGGGGCTGGCGATCGGCTGCGCCTGGCCGGCTTTCTCCAGACGGCGGGCAAACAGCTGATGAATGGCGTCGCTCATTTGCGGATGCGTCAGCGGCGCGTTGGCGCCGCAGTTGAAGCGCGTCTGGCAATAGTCGTTCATCTGCTGCAGTTCTTGCTCATCCGCCGGCTGTTTGAGCGCCGCCAGCAGGTTGTTCAGCGTTGGCGCGTTCTGCGGGCTGAGCGCCACCTTCACCTGTAAAAACTGGTTCAGCAGCTGGAAGTGGCGCGCCGGCAGCGGATCGTTGGTTTTCACGCCCACCAGATCGAACAGCGTTTGCCAAATTTTAGCCGGCGCTTCACCGGTCGCGGCGCTGAGTTTGGTGACCTGCTGCTGCAGGCTTTGATGCTCTGCGGGCAGCAGCGGGCGATCGCTGGTGGCGGTTTGCTGCGGTTGGGGAATGGTCAGGCCGCCGGTCTGCAACAGATTCAGCACCTGCTGCAGCTGCGGTGGGCTTAGCTGGCTCAACACCGTATGGCCGAACCGTTGACGAATAAAGTCACTGACCGCCTGGCGATTATTGCCCTGCGGCAGCAACTCGGCCAGCTGTTGCAGCAGTTGGCGCCCGGCATGGTTTTGCTGCGCCTGCGTCAGGCGCGTTTGCAGCAGCTGTTCCGCCGGTTGAAAATGGCGCGCCAGCAGTTCGCCGCCTTTGTCGGCGCCGAGATCGTGACGCAGAGACGCCCAGATCTCCGCCGATTTTACCGGGCTGAGCGTCATGATTTTCACGATCAGTTTTTCCAGCGTTGTGCGCTGCGCCGGAGAGAGGGGTTGATCGTCAGTGGCCGCCGTTTTGCCCGGGGAAGGGGGGCGCTCGCCGGCGATTGGGGTGCCCGGCCCACTCAAAGGTTGCATATCACCAGTCCTTCGCTGTGTATCCCCGCAGTGTGCCTGGAGGAGAGAATCGTCATTGTACCCGGCGAAAAGCGCAGGCTTACCCTCTATGATACCTGTAATTCGCCGCCATCAATACCGCCGCTCAGACATTTCTTTACCGACAAAACGTTGCTAATCGCGTCTGCGCCGCTAAGATAACCCCAGATCTGAACATGAGGATGGCATGGTTAAACGGCAGCGGATTGCAAAATGGTTTTTATGCCTGGCTTGCCTGGTGGTGCTGACGTGCATGACCCAGCGCATGGCGGGCCTGCATGCGCTGCAGCAAACGCTGGGGATCCCGGCCGCCACCGCCGTTCAATCCAGCGACGCCGCCGCCGAAGCGCAGCCGACGCCCTGTGAACTGAGCGCCAAATCATTGCTGGCCGCGCCGCCGGTAATGTTCGAAACCGTGCTGTTCGGGCTGGGTCTGCTGCTGGCGCTGTTGGCGCCGACCATTGCCGCGCGTCTGCGCATTCCTCCTCCTCGCGCCATTTCTCCGCCCACCCTCAGGGTGCACCTACGATTATGTGTCTTCCGTGAATGAGTTAATCGCCCGTTTTTCGCGGTGAATTAATCATTTATGGAGAATTAACATGTTAAAAATTATCAGGCTGGCCTGCGCTTGCCTGTTTATGCTGTGGCTGCCCGCCTTGCAGGCGGCGGACAGCGGCTGGCTGCAAAATCCGGCCAACGATCATGCCAAGGTGCGGCTGCGCGCCGACACGTCACAGCCGGGAGAGACCCGTCTGCTGCTGTCGGTCGAGCTGCAAAAAGGCTGGAAAACTTACTGGCGTTCCCCGGGTGAAGGCGGCATCGCGCCGGCTATCGTCTGGCAAGGCCACCCACCGCCGGCGATCTGGCACTGGCCGACGCCGCAGCGTTTCGAGGTGGCCGGCATTTCCACCCAGGGCTATCACGATCGGGTCACGCTGCCGATCGTGGTGCCAGGCCCGGTATCCGGCCCGCTGGCGGGCACCCTGACGCTGTCCACCTGCAGCAACGTCTGCATTCTGACCGACTACCCCTTCAGTCTGGATCTGACGGCGCCGAACGATCCGCAGTTTAATCACGACTTCGCGCAGGCGATGGGGCAAGTGCCGATCGCCGCCGGGTTGACGGATAACGTCAAGGCCGGGTATCGCAGCGGCGAGCTGCAGATTGCCGCCGAACGCGCCGCCGGCTGGCAACAGCCCGCGCTGTTCTTCGATACGCTGGCGGATGCCGATCTCGGCAAGCCGAAGGTCGAGACCGACGGCGCTCAGCTGTTGGCGCGAGTGCCGGTCAGCGACGGTTGGGGAGAGGCGGCGCCGGATCTGCGCGGCAAAACGCTGACGCTGGTGATCGACGACGGCGGCATGGCGCAGCAGATAACGCTGCCGATCGGCGAGCCGCTGGCCGCGCCGGCCGGTGCGGCGTTCCCGTTATGGCAGGCGGTATTGATGGCGCTGGCGGGCGGGTTGATCCTCAATCTGATGCCGTGCGTCCTGCCGGTGTTGGGCATCAAGCTCGGTTCCATCCTGCAGGTGGAGCGGCGCGATCGGCGCAGCGTACGGCTGCAGTTCCTGGCGTCGTCGCTGGGTATTGTCGCCTCGTTTATGGCGTTGGCCCTGCTGATGACGCTGCTGCGGCTCGGCAACCACGCGCTCGGTTGGGGCATTCAGTTCCAGAATCCGTGGTTTATCGGCTTTATGGTGCTGGTGACGCTGCTGTTCAGCGCCAACCTGTTCGGCCTGTTCCATCTGCGCCTCTCATCCGATCTGAATACCTCGCTGGCCACCCATAACGGGCACGGTCTGAGCGGCCATTTCTGGCAGGGCGCGTTCGCCACGCTGCTGGCGACGCCGTGCTCGGCGCCGTTTCTCGGCACGGCGGTGGCCTTCGCGCTGGCGGCGTCGTTGCCGGTGCTGTGGGGCATGTTCATCGCGCTCGGCATCGGCATGAGCCTGCCGTGGCTGCTGATCGCCGCCTGGCCGTCGCTGGCGCTGCGGTTGCCGCGTCCCGGCCGCTGGATGAATACCGTCAAGCTGGCGATGGGGTTGTTGATGCTGGCGTCGTCGCTGTGGTTGCTGAGTCTGCTGAGCAATCATATCGGCGTGCAGGCTACGCTGTGGCTGGGGGGGTTGGCGCTGCTGGCACTGCTGCTGGCGGTGTGGCGCCGGCAGGGGGCACGGTTGGCGGCCAAGCTGGCGGCGGGCACGTTGGTGCTGGCGGGCGCCGTCTTGCTGGCCGGCTCGCTGACCGCCGGTCTGTGGCACCAGCCGTTGCAGGATCGGGTGCAGTGGCAACCGCTGAGCGAACAGGCGATCGCCGAGGCGCTGGCGCAACATAAACGGGTGTTCGTCGACGTCACCGCCGACTGGTGCGTGACCTGTAAAGCCAACAAATTCAATGTGCTGCTGCGCGATGACGTACAGCGGGCGTTGAGCGCCGATGATGTGGTCGCGCTGCGCGGCGACTGGAGCCGCCCGTCGGCCGACATCAGCGCCTTCCTGCAAAGGCGCGGCAGCGTCGCCGTGCCTTTCAACCAAATCTATGGCCCCGGCAGCCCGGACGGCGTGGTGCTATCCCCGCTGTTGACCCGTGACGCCGTGCTGCAAACGCTTTCCCATGCCAAAGGAACCGAACAATGAAAAAGTTACTGATTTTACTGATGATCATCGCCGCCCCGGTGTGGGCCGCCGAGCCTTTCACCCCGGCGCAAGAGGCGCGTATCAAAGAGATGATCCGCGAAACGCTGGTGTCCAACCCGGACATTCTGGCGCAGGCGGTGGACGCCTGGCAGCAGCAAACCGCAAGCCAGCAAATCAGCCAGGCTATCAAGCAGAATGCCAAAACGCTGTATCAGGATCCGGCCAGCCCGCGCCTCGGCGCCGCCAACGCGAAACTGACGCTGGTGACCTTTACCGACTATAACTGCCCGTACTGCAAGCGGTTTGATCCGATGCTGGAGAAAATCGTCAAGCAATACCCGGATGTGGCGCTGGTGGTGAAGCTGTTGCCGTTCAAGGGCGAAAGTTCGGTCAGTTCGGCGCGCGTGGCGCTCACTACCTGGCAGCAGCACCCGGAGCAATTCTGGGCCTTGCATCAGCGGCTGATGGCGAAAAAGGGCTTCCACGACAACGCCAGCATCGCCGCCGCGCAGGAGAAAACCGGCGTCAAGGCGGTGGCGCCCAGCGAACAGAGCATGACCACGCTGCGCACCAATATGGAGCTGGCGGAACAACTGGGCGTGCAGGGGACGCCGGCGACGCTGATCGGCGATCGGATGCTGCCGGGGGCGGTGTCGTATGAAGAGCTGGAAGCGATGGTGAAACAGCAGCTGGCGAAGGCCAACCATGGCTAAGCTCAAGCGCTGGGGGCGCGAGTTGCTGCTGCTGGCGCTGATCGCACTGGCGGTGATCACGGTGATGGATTGGCTGAACGCACCGCAGGCGCCGCCGGCCTTCGATGCCCAGACGCTGAGCACGTTGGACGGCGAGCGCGTGTCGTTGGCGCAGCTCAGCCATGAGCGGCCGCTGCTGGTTTATTTTTGGGCCAGCTGGTGCGGCGTCTGCCGCTTCACCACGCCGGACGTCGCCCGTTTGCAGGCGGCGGGCGGCAACGTGCTGACCGTCGCGCTGCGCTCAGGCGACGATACCCAGGTGAAACAGTGGCTGGCACGCAAACGGCTGGCGCTGCCGGTGGTCAACGATCCGGCCGGTACGCTATCGGCGCAGTGGCAGATTGGCGTGACGCCGACCTTCGTGGTGATCTCGCAGGGCAAGGTGGTGCAGAGCACCACCGGCTGGACCAGCTACTGGGGGATGAAGCTGCGGCTGTGGTGGGCCGCCGTCTAACCGGCGTTTTTCTCTGCTATCACTTCCTCAATCGCCCGGCTAAGCCGGGCGATACCTTCTTCAATCTGCGGCGGCGAGTTGGCGGCGAAGTTTAGCCGCAGACTGTGCGCGCCCAGCTGTTCCTGGGCATAAAAGCATTCGCCGCGCGCGAAAGTGACGCCGTGCCGCCAGGCCACCGGCATCAGCTCGGTGGTGGTCACCGTCGCGGGCAGCGTCAGCCAGATAAACAAGCCGCCTTGCGGCGTTTCGAAACGGCACCCCGGCGGCAACCGCCGTTGCAACGCGTCGATCATCACTTCCAGATGCAGGCGATAGACGCGCCCGGCGCGGCGCAGCTGCTTGTCGTAACGGCCGACGGTGACAAACGCGTCCAGCGCCCGCTGGATCAGGCTGGAACTGGTGAAGCTGTCAACGTGCTTGCGCCGCGCAAAGCGCTGATAGTGCTCGCTGTCCGCCACCAGATAGCCGATGCGCATGCTGGGCAGCAGCATCTTGGAGAAGGTGCTGACGTAGATCACCGCGCCCGGCTGCGCCAGCGCACGCAGCGACGGCAGCTGTTTGCCCTGGTAACGCAGATCGCCGACGAAGTCATCTTCCAGGATCACCACGCCGGCCCGTTGGGCGATTGCCAGCAGGCGCCGCCGGCGAGCTTCGCTCAGGCAACGGCCGGTCGGGTTGTGAAAGTTGGGGATGGTGTAGATCAATTTGGGGCGGTGGCGTTCCAGCAACTCGGGCAATCGTTCGACCAGCATGCCGTGGCGATCGCCCGGTACGGTGACGATATTGATGCGGTGCTGGCGCAGCAGGCCCAGCGCTTCGGCGTAGGTCGGTTCTTCGACGATCACCGTATCGCCCGGCGCCAGCAGGCTTTGCACCACCAGGCTGATGGCATGCTGCGAGCCGTTGGTGATCAGCACCTGTTCCGCCTGCGTGGGGATGCCCTGCGCGCTGAGAATGCGGCTCAGCGTATCGCGCAGCGGGTAGTAGCCGCAGTATTCCCCGTAGCTGAAGGCCTCTTCCGCGTGGCGGCTGAGCACCGACAGCAGCACTTTGCGAAACGCCTCCAGCGGAAACACCTTAGGGCTGCCGACGCCGGCGGCGAAGTTGATCAGCCCCTCCGGCAGCGGGGCGTCGGCGTAGCCGTCCAGCCGCGAGGTGAGGGTGGTGAAGCTCTCCAGCGGGAAGGGGGCATAGCTGCTCGGCCGGGCCGGGCGCGTTTGCGCCTGCGGGTGCGCAACGTAGGCGCCGCTGCCGCGCCGCTGATGCAAAAAGCCCTTGGCCGCCAGTTCAGCGTAGGCGTTGTCCACCGTTAAACGGCTGACCGCCAGTTCGGCCGCCAGCGTGCGCGTTGAGGGCAGCTTGTCGCCATCCACGAACACGCCGGTGAGGATGGCGCGCCGCAGCGCTTCTTCGATCTGTAAATAGAGCGGAACGTCCTGCTCGCGATCTAACGGAATGTGCATGCGAAATTGGCCCGGTTAGGGAGAGAGCTTTTTACTATACCCCATGTCAACAGGGCTTCAAGCGCAGAAAAGTGGCCTGCATGACAAGGCCGAAAAGTGGCTATAGTGGGAAAATATGGCCGCGTTACACTGTGCGCCTGAGCATTTATGTCGCCATTTTCCCGAGGATCTCATGTCATTACCGTCAGGCGTTTCCGCCCGGCCTTTGCTGCCCGGCGCGCGTCTCTTTCAGGGCAGCCGCCAGGGTTACGTCATCGCCATTATCAGCGCCATGCTGCTGGCCTTTACCGCCATCATCATCCGCGCGCTGACCGAATACTATCACCTGCCGACCTTCGTGCTGGCGTTCTGGCGCGCGGCGTTGGTGGCGCTGGTGCTGTTGCCGCTGCTGTTGGTGGTGAAACCGCAGTGGGCGCGTCTGCGCCGTGAACAGGTCTTGTTCTACGCGCTTTACGGGCTGCTGCTGGCGCTGTTCAACAGCCTATGGACGCTGTCGGTGGCGCTGAACGGCGCATCGGTGGCGACCATTCTGACCTACTGTTCGGTGGGCTTTACCGTGTTCCTCGGCTGGGTGATGTACAGCGAACGCCTGACGCTGCGCCAACTGCTGGTGATCGCCATCAGCCTGGGCGGTTGTTTCCTGGTCAGCAACGGCGACAGCATGGGCAACCAGCACTTCGATTTGTTGGGGCTGCTGGTGGGGATGCTGTCGGGCATCGGCTATACCCTGTATACCCTCGGCGGGCGGGTGGCCAGCGAACGGGGCTATCCGGTGTGGAACACCATTTTGTACGTTTTCGGTTTTTCGGCGCTGTATCAGCTGGTGTTCAACGCGGCGCTGACGGCGTTCCCGCTGGCAGCGTTCCACGGCATGGCCGGCGATCTGTGGTTCCTGTCGCATGGCGCGCAGGGCATTCAGTGGAGCGGCTGGCTGTTGCTGCTGGCGCTGGCCGCCGGGCCGACGCTGTTGGGCTTCGGGTTGTATAACATCAGCCTGAAAACGCTGCCGCTGGCCGTAGCCAACCTGATCCTGTCGTTGGAGCTGGTTTTCACCGCGGTGATCGCCTATTTCCTGCTGGGGGAAAACATGAATCAGCTGCAGCTGCTGGGCAGCGCGTTGGTCATGGGCGGGGTGTTGCTGTTGAAAAGCAAGACCGCTGAGGCGTGATCGGTTACCATTTCGCCTCGCAAGAGAGGCGGTAATCATGAATAACCCGAGATTGAAACGAGCGCTTATCGCTTGAAGGGCCGTGTTGAGTGAACGACAACACGGCCACAGACATTCCGTTCCGTGGCTTTATTCCCGTAACAAGAGAATACGCCATGTCCGAAAAACACTGGTCCAACACCGAACTGCTGCATCAGACGGTGACTAACCCGAATATTATCGTCAAAGGCACCCACAGCTACTACAGCGACTGCTGGGATAACGGTTTCGAACGCTCGGTGGTGCGCTATCTGCACGGCGACGCGGTCAGCCGGCAATGGCAGCCGCTGGGCGAAATAGATCGCCTGCTGATCGGCGATTACGTGTGCATCGCGGCCGAAGCGGTGATCCTGATGGGGGGCAATCACACCCATCGCATCGACTGGTTGAGCCTGTACCCGTTTATGGCAACCATCAAACAGGCGTACCGCCCCAAAGGCGATACCCGGCTGGGTGACGGTTGCTGGATTGGCATGCGGGCGATGTTGATGCCAGGGGTATCGATAGGCGAAGGGGCGATCGTCGCCGCCGGCAGCGTGGTGACCGGCGACGTTGAACCTTATGCCATCGTCGGCGGCAATCCCGCGAGGTTTATCCGTTGGCGATTCGCGCCGGAAATCATCGCGCGGTTGCTTGCGTTGCGCCTCTATGATTTGTCCGAGGCGGACTTTGCGCAGGTGCAGCCTTTGCTGGCCGATAATGATATTGCGGCCTTAGAGCGGGCGGTATGCAACATTGAGCGTTAGCTAATGAAACACGGGATAATAACGCTGCGCAAGCTCGATTAAGGCCCGAGATAATCGGGCCAAGTGTACCAGAAACACTGCGGCTGTTAATCCTCGTTCCACGACAGCCGTAGTGCCGCATTTATAGAAATGCAATGTATACAATAGCATTACCTGAGAAAGGCCCTGGGTCGACGGTATCATGGGCTGTCAGTTTTGCTTTTAGGCTGATATTTCTTTGTTGGCCGCCAACCAGATAATAATCCACGCCTGTCCATGCAGAGTTGCCATCTAAAAAAAGCGTTGAATAAAATTTCTTGTTGCTTCTTAAATAAATATTCCCCTCGCCCAATGTAGATTGAGAGTAAATTTTTATCGTGCCTGATTGAGTGCATCCGATTGTTCCATAAATCGTTCTCTCCATCCCGGAAATCTCGTCTTGTGAAAGCGTATCAAAATCTATCACTGTAGGAAGATTCACATCACAAGATTGGTTTTGTGGTGGTAATATGCCGCAAACAGAATTAGGCCATAAACTCGCACCGCCGGATATTGCCGGCGTTCGTATATAGAACATCCCAACACAGCTGGCATCTCTGCCATTCACGAGGTAAGGCTGCGAGGTCCATGGAATGCCGAAGGTGTTCTTCCAGGCGATCTCCACTTCTTTTGCTGTTCTATAATTTTCAATCCGAAGACAATTTTTGGAGTCTACACATGAGCCGTGTAGTCCAGGATATCGAGTACTGTATTTTACATCAGGGCCAATAAAACAAGACGTCCACCCATAGCAAGGGTTGAGATCAGAAGGGCTCTCATCCCACGCAACCAGCGATTGAACAACCGTCAGGTTAACAAAAGAGACCGGGAGCATATAGGCGCCAGCTAAAGCTTGCTGAGATAATAAAGAGGCGAAACAAAAAATAAATACTCTAAACATTATAATCCCTCATTTTACATTGATCTTCCTTATTGATTGTTCATCTATAATGTTGCCCATATTGTGACAGGTTTACAGAGGATATCGTCATCACATTACCATGTGCCTGATTGAACGGCAATAATATGGTCTCTGGCGTTGTTCGATGAGCTTTGGCTAGGTTTATAATATTTTATTTTTTATGATTAAATAAAAAATCATAATTCAGATTTATATAATGGCTCAGTGTGCTTGCGTCACGTTCTCCATAAATACCGATATAAAAAGTTCGTGTAGGGGGCAGATTCAGGGGTAAAATTTGATGGCCTTCGCCAGGTTAAAAACGGTGTCGAGGAGGTAACAGACATCTTTAATGGAGCAATCGCGTACAACAAAGGCTATTGCGAGTTTAGGCATGAAAAATCCAGAGTCAAAAGTCTGGCTCTGGATTTTTTCTCTGCTCGACTTATGCAAGCATCCTCAAACGATCGGCATTAGGGAACATATCCCCGCCCGTTTCGTGTTACTCGGCTTTGGCCTCGGTCGCCAGATGGCGGCGTTTGCGCATCAGGCGCAGCAGCGGCGGCAGCGCCAGCACCGCGACCGCCAACACCAGCAGCGTTTGCGCGATGCTGCTGCTCCACAGGATGCCGAATTCACCGTTGCTGATCGACAGCGCGCGACGCAGATTCTGCTCCAGCATCTCACCCAGCACGAAGCCCAGAATCAGCGGCGACATCGGAAAGTGCATTTTCCGCAGAATATAGCCGAACACCCCCAACCCGACCATCAACAGCAGGTCGAAGGTGGTGCTGTGCACCGCATAAACCCCCACCGCGGAAACCGCGGCGATCGCCGGCACCAGGAACCACAGCGGGATGGTCAGCATGCGGGTGAACAGGCCAACCAGCGGCAGGTTCATGATCAGCAAGATGACGTTAGCGATCAGCAGCGCGGCGATCAGCCCCCAGACGATATCCGGTTGTTCGGTAAACATCGCCGGACCGGGGGTGATGTTATACAGCGTCAGCGCCCCCATCATCACCGCCGTGGTGCCGGATCCGGGCACCCCCAACGTCAGCATCGGAATGAACGAACCGCAGGCCGAGGCGTTGTTGGCCGCTTCCGGCGCCGCTACGCCGCGGATGTCGCCCTTGCCGAAGGTGTCGCTGTTGCCGCTGATTTTCTTCTCGGTCATGTAGGTCAGCGCGCTGGCGATGGTGGCGCCGGCGCCCGGCAGAATGCCGACGAAGAAGCCGATCACCGACGAACGCAGGGTCGGGCCGGCGCACTGCGCCGCCTCTTTGCGGTTGAACAGCAACCGGCCGGTTTTACGCACCAGCTTTTGCCCGGCGCTGGTGCTTTCCAGCATCAGCAGAATTTCACTGACCGAGAACAGGCCGATCACCACCACGATAAACTGCACGCCGTCGGAGAGGTGCACGCTGTCGAAGGTAAAGCGGTAAACGCCGGTGTTGGCGTCGACGCCCACCGTCGCCAGCCCCAGGCCGATCAGCGCCGCCAGCAGCGATTTCAGCGGGTTTTGGCTCATCATGCTGCCGAGGCAGGCGATGGCGAACACCATCAGGGCAAAATACTCCGCCGGGCCGAAGGCCAGCGACCAGCGGGCCAGCAGCGGCGCGAACAGAATGATGCCGCCGATGGCGATCATCGAGCCGACGAACGAGCTGACCGCCGAGATGGACAGCGCCACGCCGGCGCGCCCCTGCTGCGCCATCGGGTAGCCGTCCAGCGCGGTCATGATCGCCGCCGCATCGCCCGGCACGTTGAGCAGAATCGACGAGATGCGCCCGCCGTACTCGCAGCCGATATACACCGTCGCCAGCAGGATCAGCGCCGATTCGGCCGGCAGTTTGAGGGCGAACGCCAGCGGCAGCAGGATCGCCACGCCGTTGATCGGCCCCAACCCTGGCAACAGGCCGACGATGGTGCCGACGAAGCAGCCGATCAGGGCGATAATCAGGTTTTGCGGCACCAGCGCCACTTCAAACCCTTGGGTCAAATACATCCAGGTATCCATCATCGCTCCCGTTAGCTCAGCCAGGCGCCGAGCGGCAGTGTGACATCGAGAAGTTGGTCAAAGGCGTAGTACAACGCTGCGCCCATGATGACGCCGGAGATGGCCGCCGCCGGCAGGCTGGCCTGAAACAGCAGGCCGATGCTGAACGTCAGCAGCGCGGTCGCCAGCGGAAAGCCGAGCCATTCAAACCCCCAGGCATACAGCACCAGGGTGATCACCAGCACCAGCAGCCGCTGCATCACCTTGTGATGCGGCCATTCCACCGCCTGCGGGCGGCGCAGCAACAGCAGCGCCGCGCACAGCGCCATCAGGCTGAGGATCGCCAGCGGGAACGGGCGCGGCCCCAGCGGTTCATAGCTGTATTCGCTCTGGATGCCCCAGCCGATGAACAGCCCGCCGATGCACAGCAGCAGCCAAAAGCCGGCAAAAATACGATCGCTCATGGTTTTCCCCTGCGGTTATTTGGCCAGGCCGAACACTTTCGCCTGCTCACGGTATTGGGCAACCTGATTCTTCACGTAGGCGTCCAGCTCTTTGCCGGTCAGGTTGAATTCGAACAGGCCGCGCAGATCGCGCTGCTGCTTGAATTCGTCGGTCGCCATCATTTTCTGGAAGGTGTCGATCCACCACTGATACTCTTCATCGCTGACTTTCGGCCCGACGTAGAAGCCGCGAATGATCGGCCACACCAGGCTGTATCCTTGCTCTTTGGCGGTGGGAATATCGGCCAACTGGCCCGGCAGACGTTGCTCGGCATACACCGCCAGCACGCGGATCTTGTCGCCCTGCAGGTAAGGCACCATTTCGCTCAGATCGCCGGATACCGCCTGGATGTGGTTGCCCAGCAGCGCGGTGACCGGTTCCCCGCCGCCCTCGAACGCCACGTAGCGCATCTTGCGCGGATCCACGCCGACTTCGCGCGCCAGCAGCGCGGTTTTCATCCAGTCCTGGCTGCCGATCGAGGCGCCGGCGCCGAACACCACGCTGTTGGGATCTTTTTGGAAAGCGTCCATCAAGTCTTTCAAGGTTTTGTAAGGCGAGTCGGCGCGCACCGCGATCATGCCGTAGTCGGTACCGACCGCCGCCAGCCATTTCACGTCGTCCACGTTGTAGCGGCCGAACTTGCCCTGAGCCAGGTTGAGCAGCGAACCGCCGGAGAAGGCCACTACGGTGCCGAACTCCGCCGGGCGTTGCGCGACGATGGCGTTGTAGGCCACCGCGCCGACGCCGCCGGGCATATAGGTGACGCGCATCGGTTTATCAATGGCCTTGGTGTCCTGCAGCGATACCTGAATCAGTTTGCAGGTCAGATCGAAGCCGCCGCCGGGTTTGGCCGGCGCAATGCATTCGGTGCGTTTGGGCGCTTCCACGGCAAAGGCCTGAGAGACCGCCAGCAACAGGGCGGCGGCGGTAAAGGTGCGGGTCATTATTTTTTTCATTGTGACTTACCCTCGGTATTGTCTGATGGTGAATCCCGCCGAATGCGGTTGCGGAATTGTTAAAACAACAACCTTTCATTTACCTTTCAGTGGCCGGAAAAGTTTCCAGTCTGTGATTAGGGTCTCTTGTCGCGAGCGAACGGCGGGTGCGCTAACATAGAATGGGCGCAGAGAACAGCGCGCAAAACCGGCCAAAACCCTGCGTAATGTCAGGATTGCCGATAGTCGTTCGCGTTAAAATCATCTGTAATAAAATGAATAGAGATGCAGTGATATGTTTTCGTTAGGGAAATTGTTTGGCGGCAGGGACAGCGCCAAGGTATGTGCGATTAAACGGTTGCCAGAGGTCTACGCCGAGATGGCGGGAGAAGCCGGGCAGTGTCGTTTGAAGCGCTTGCGCCCTGAGATTGGCGTATTTGAGTTGCATTTCGTCAACGCCGACGGTGAAAAGTATGCTTGCCAGATGACCGCCTGCGTGACCGGCATCGATCTGGTGTTTGCCGCCAACAACCGCTCCGTGCTGGTTTCTTCGCCGTTTACCGCCGACAAGCTGTGTCCGGTGTTGGATCTTGCTCTCGCCGATAGCCCCATCACGCTGATCTGAGGCGTCACACGAGCGCGCCCCAGTACGCATAATTGTGTGCCAGCTCCCAAAACTGGCGGCGCGGCGCTCTTTTATCCCCTTATTTTCCATGCCATTCTCTGTTATCGACCTGTTAACAGACGCCGCATCGATGTCTGGTTGTTCAGGTAAATCAATGGAATGGGAACATGCGACTGTTATTGGTTGAAGATCACCCCGAGCTGTCTCACTGGTTGCAAAAGGCGCTGACCGGCGCCGGATTTGCCGTCGACGTCGCGCCGGACGGCGTGGCCGCCGACCACCTGTTGCTTAATGAACGCTATGCGCTGGCGGTGCTGGATGTGGCGTTGCCGCGTCTGAACGGTCTCGATTTGCTGGCGCGCCTGCGCAAGCGCGGGCAGGATCTGCCGGTGCTGTTGCTGACGGCGCGCACCGACGTGACCGACCGGGTGAAAGGCCTGAATCTAGGGGCGGACGACTACCTGACCAAACCGTTCGAACTGGACGAGCTGGAGGCGCGCATTCGGGCGTTGCTGCGCCGCAGCGTCGGCGCCGCGCAGCCGGCGTTGCAATACGGCGCGTTGACCTATCATGACGAAGGTTATTTCCTGCTGGAGAGCAAACCGCTGGCGCTGACGCCGCGCGAGCTGGCGGTGCTGACCGCGCTGATGCACCGGCGCGGCCGCCCGGTGGCCAAGCAGCAGCTGTTTGAGCAGGTGTTTACGCTGTCTGACGAGGCCAATCCGGAGAGCATTGAGCTATACGTACACCGTTTGCGGAAAAAGCTGCAGGGCAGCGACGTGGCGATCGTCACGCTGCGTGGTTTGGGCTACAGCCTGGAGCTGTGCAATGCGGTGGTTTAACGCGCCGCGTTCGCTGTTCTACCAACTGCTGTTGTTTTTTGGCCTGCCGCTGCTGGCGTTGGGCGGCATCTCTATCTACACCCACTATTTCAGCGCCATGAGCGCCGCCACCCTGGCTTACGATCGCACGTTGTTGGCGTCGGCGCGTACCGTGGCGGAGCGGCTGGTGGTGCGCGAAGGCAAGCTGGCGGTTGATGTGCCCTATGTGGTGCTCGACAGCTTCGAGCGCAACATGAACGATCAGCTCTATTACGAGGTGATCTCGCCGCAGGGGAAAAGCATCTCGGGCTATGACGACTTGCCGTCGTTGCCGCCCCACATTCCACGCTCCACCCTCTATCCGGCATTGGTGCATTTCTACGATGCGGAATACCTCGGCCGGCCGATCCGCGTGGCGGCGCTGTTTCAACCGGTCAACGAGTCGGGCGTGAGCGGCATGGCGACCATTCTGGTGGCGGAAACCCTGGAATCGCGTCGTTACCTGGCGCGGCAGATGATGATCGCGGCGCTGTTGAGCCAGGGCACGGTGGTGGTGTTGACCCTGATCCTGGCGTTCGCGCTGCTCAAGCGGGTGTTGAAGCCGATGCGTAAACTCTCCGGCATCATGCTGCGGCGCGATCCGGGCGAACTGACGCCTTTGCCGCGGGTTCTTCCCTGGTCGGAGATGCAGCCGCTGCTGGTGGCCTTTAATCGTTACATCGAACGGCTGCGGCTGATGGTGGCGCGTCAGGAACGCTTCAGCGCCGACGCCTCTCACCAGCTGCGCACCCCGCTGGCGGTGCTGAAGACCCAGGTCGGGGTGGCGCTGGCCAGCGATCGGCCGCAGCAGTGGCGCGAAAGTCTGCAGGCGATGAGCGCGACGCTGGATAACACCGTGGCGCTCACCGACCGTCTGCTGCACCTCTCGCGCCTGAAAGCCAGCGAGCACAGCGCCGATCGCAAGCTGCAGCCGGTCAATTTGGCGCAGGTGCTGCGCGACGCCTGTTTCTCTCGCTTGCCGCAGGCGCGCAGCAAACAGATCGATCTCGGTTTCGAGGGTGAAGCGGCATGTCAGGTCGCGGGGGAGCCGCTGCTGTTGGCCGAGCTGTGTGCCAATCTGCTGGACAACGCGCTGAAATACACGCCGCGTCAGGGCGTGGTGACCGCCCGCCTTACGCGGGACAAGGCTACGGGGGAAGGGGTGCTGGAGATAGAAGACAGCGGCCCGGGCATCGCCTTGCAGGACAAGGCGTTGGCGCTGCAGCCGTTTCATCGTTTGGACAACGTGGGCGATCAGCCGGGCGCCGGTTTGGGATTGGCGTTGGTGAAGGACATCACCGCGTATCACGGCACCCGCCCGGAGCTGTTGAGCTCCGCCGCGCTGGGCGGCCTGTTGGTGCGGGTGCGTTTCAGGTTGCTGGCTTAGGCCTGTTCTTTGCAGGAATCTGCGCCTGCCGCCGGGGCTTTGGCTTTACGCGTCAGCGGCGTGCGCAGCCGCTGCGACAGGATCACGCCCAGCAGGGTGATGCCGCCGCCGATCAGGTGGTAACCGTGCAATTGTTCATGCAGGAACAGTACCGCGATAGCGGCGGTAAACACCGGCGCCAGGTTCATGAAGATCGAGGTGGTGTTGGCGCCCAGGCGCAGGACGCCCTGGATCCACAGGTACGGCGCGATGATCGAGGCCGGAATGCCGGCGAACAGCACCAGCGGCAGGTTATGGCCGTTCAAGCCGACATCCTTCGCCATCAGGAAATTCGGCAGCAGCAACAGCACGCCGAACAGGATCTGCACGTAGAGCGATTGCCAGTTCGGCAGCGCGATGGCCCAGCGTTTGGTCAACACGCCATACAGCGCGTAAGAGGCGGTGGCGAGCAGCATCATCAATTCCCCTTTGCCGATACCGTGCTGCAACAGCGCGCCGGGCTGACCGCCGCTGACCAGCCAGATCAAACCGCAGAAGGAGAGAATGCTGCCGAGCAGCACGCCGACGGTCGGCGCAATGCGCAGCAGTACGATGCTGATCAGGATGGTCAGCAGTGGGATCAGCGACACGATGATGCCCATAAACAGCGCGCTGACGCTGTGCGCCGCGTAATAGGCCAGGCTTTGATACAGCACCATGCCGAGCAAGCCGAGGATCATCAGCTTCCACCAGTTGGCGCGCACCTGCGCCCAGTTGCGAAGCACGCCCGGCAGCACAAACGGCGTCAGGGCGATCAGCGCCAGCAGCCAGCGGTAGAGCGAGATGGCTGCCGGATCGATGGCGGTGGCGGAGAGTTTGCTGACGACGGCGTTAATCGACCAAATCAGCACGGCCAGCAGGGGGAAAAGCATATTCATGACAATTATTCTCAATAGCGTCCAACATGCTGGCTAGTCTACGCGTGTCCGGTTTATCATATATAACGATATTCAGACAAAAATCGGCGTAAATAAGACAAATCACGAGACGAAACCATGCCAGAAATCCGCCATTTCCCCGAGTCGCTGATCCCGGCGCCAAACCCGGTGCAGTTTCGTTGCGAGGAGTTCAACGTCCGCACCGAATTCCAGCCGCACAGCCATACCTGGGGCCAATTGATGTGGGTCAAAGCCGGGGTGATGGTGCTGCGCATCGGCGGGCAGCGCTTTCTGGCGCCGCCGGAGTACGTGCTGTGGACGCCGGCGGGCATCGAACACTCCTGTTACAACCAGCGGCTGGCGCAGTGCCGCATGGTGGACATCGCGCCGGCGCTGTGCGCCGGCATGCCGGCCGATCCTTGCCTGGTCAATGTGACGCCGATCTTTCGCGCCATCGCCGAGGATTTCTATGCGCGTAAACAGTACATTCCGCAGGCGGAGGCGGATTTGCGCCTCTGCCAGGTGCTGATCGACCAACTGCATCTGTCGCCGCGCCAGCAAACCTATCTGCCGTCGTCGGACGACAAGTTTTTGGCGCCGGTGCTGGAAGCGCTGGAACATTGCCCGGCGGACAACACTTCGCTGGCGACGTGGGCGAAGCGGGTATACACCACCGAGCGCACGCTGTCTCGCCGCTGCCAGCAGGATTTGGGCATGCCGTTCAGCGAATGGCGCCAGCGCCTGCGGTTCCTGCACGCCGTGTCGCTGCTCGAACAGGGCAAAACCGTGCAGGACGTGGCGCTGGAGGTCGGTTACAGCTCCGCGTCGGCCTTTATCGTCATGTTCCAGCAGATCGCCGGCACCACCCCTGAGCGCTTTCGCCGTGCCTGATTCAGTGGCACACTATTTCGCAGACAAATAGCCGTAAACCGTCGGAGAACGCAGTGAAAATTCTGGTTGATGAAAATATGCCGTATGCGGCCGAGCTGTTCAGCCGCCTGGGCGACGTGCGGGCGGTGCCGGGGCGTCCGATCCCGCTTGAGGCGCTGGCGGATGCCGACGCGCTGATGGTGCGTTCGGTCACCAAGGTCAATGAAGCCTTGTTGGCCGGCAGCCGCATCGGCTTTGTCGGCACCGCTACCGCCGGCACCGATCACGTCGATGACGCCTGGCTGCAACGGCAGGGCATCGGGTTTTCCGCCGCGCCGGGCTGCAACGCCATCGCGGTGGTCGAGTATGTGTTCTCCGCATTGATGCTGCTGGCCGAGCGCGATGGCTTCCAATTGCGGGATAAAACCGTCGGCATCGTCGGCGTGGGCAACGTCGGTTCGCGTCTGGACGCGCGCCTCAAAGCGCTGGGCGTGCGCACGCTACTGTGCGATCCACCGCGCGCCGATCGCGGCGACGCCGGGGAATTCTGGCCACTGGAGAAATTGGTGGCCGAGGCCGACGTGCTGACCTTCCATACGCCGCTGAATAAATCCGGCCCGTATCATTCATTGCACCTGGCGGACGCCGAGCTGCTGGCGGCGTTGCCGGACAATCGCATTCTGATCAACGCCTGTCGTGGGCCGGTGGTGGATAACGCCGCGTTGCTGCAGGCGCTGGAAAAAGGCAAAAAGCTGAGCACGGTGCTGGACGTGTGGGAACCGGAGCCGGATCTCGCCTTGCCGCTGTTGGCGCGGGTGGATATCGGCACCGCGCACATCGCCGGGTATACGCTGGAAGGCAAGGCGCGCGGCACCACCCAGGTGTTCGAAGCGTTCAGCCGCCATCTGGGGCAGCCGCAACAGGTGGCGCTGGCCTCGCTGCTGCCGGTGCCGGAGTTCAGCCAGATCCGTCTCAACGGCCCGCTGGATGAAGCGCGGTTAAAACGATTGATGCACTTGGTGTATGATGTGCGCCGCGATGATGCGCCGCTGCGCAAAGTCGCCGGGCAACCGGGCGAGTTCGATCGCCTGCGCAAGCACTACCAGGAACGCCGCGAGTGGTCTTCGCTGGCCGTGCAATGCGATGACAGCGCCAGCGCCGAGCTGCTCGGCAAGTTGGGCTTCAGCATCGCGTAGCGCGTAAGGTTGTCTTAAGCCAACGCCGCTACAGTGAGCGGCAAAGATTATCGGGCGGTGACTGCACTGCCCGTCTGCTTTTATGAATGAAATACTCTGGAGAAAACCCAATGTCTGACGGCTGGAATATCGCGCTGCTCGGCGCCACTGGCGCGGTAGGTGAAGCGTTGCTGGAATTGTTGCAGGAACGCCAGTTCCCGGTGGGTGAGCTCTATCCTCTGGCAAGCGAACGCAGTGCGGGCGCCAATGTGCGCTTCAACGGCAAGTCTCTTCTGGTGCAAAACGCCGAAGAGTTCGATTGGTCGCAGGCGCAGCTGGCCTTCTTCGTCGCCGGCAGCGACGCTTCAGCGCGCTATGCCGAAGAGGCCGGCAACATGGGCTGTCTGGTGATCGACACTAGCGGCCTGTTCGCCATGGAACCGGATGTGCCGCTGGTGGTGCCTGGCGTTAACCCGCAGGTGCTGGCGGATTACCGCAACCGCAACATCGTCGCGGTGGCCGACAGCATGGTCAGCCAACTGCTGACGGCGATCAAACCGCTGACCGAACAGGCGGGGCTGTCGCGCCTGCACGTCACGACGCTGATGTCGGTATCCTCGCGCGGCAAGGCGGCGGTGGACGATCTGGCCGGCCAGAGCGCGCGGCTGTTGAACGGCATCCCGGCCGAAGAAGGCGTTTTCACTAAACAGCTGGCGTTTAATATGCTGCCGCTTGTCGCCGACGAGCAGGGCAGCGTGCGCGAAGAACGCCTGATCGTCGATCAGGTGCGCAAGGTGCTGCAGGACGAAGGGTTGCCGATTTCGGTGAGCTGCATCCAGTCGCCGGTGTTTTATGGCCACGCCCAGGTCGTGCATCTGGAAGCGCTGCGTCCGCTGTCCGCCGAAGAGGCGCGCAGCGAGCTTGAAGAGGTCGAAGACGTTCAACTGAGTGAAGAGGATGATTACCCGACTCAGGTCACCGAAGCTTCCGGCAGCGATGCGCTCAGTATCGGGTGTCTGCGCAACGATTACGGCATCCCCGAGCTGTTGCAGTTCTGGACGGTGGCGGACAACGTCCGCTTCGGCGGCGCGTTGATGGCGATCGAAACCGCCGAGCGTCTGGTGCAGGAGCAGATGTACTGATGTCTGAGGTGGTCTCGCCCGCTCAGCCGACGCTGAAGGTAGCGCTGGGCATCGAATATGACGGCAGCCATTACTACGGCTGGCAGCGGCAGCAAGAAGTGGCCAGCGTGCAGGAACGGCTGGAGCAGGCGTTGAGCAAGGTGGCGGATGCGCCGATCAACGTGCTGTGCGCCGGGCGCACCGACGCCGGGGTGCACGCCACCGGGCAGGTGGTGCACTTTGAAACCACCGCGCGCCGCAAGGACGCCGCCTGGACGATGGGCGTCAACACCCATTTGCCGCCGGACATCGCGGTGCGCTGGGTGAGCCCCGTCGCCGATGATTTTCACGCGCGTTTCAGCGCCACCGCGCGCCGTTACCGCTATATTATTTTCAACCATCGCTACCGGCCGGCGGTGTTGCAACAGGGGGTGACGCATTTTTATCACCCGCTGGACGCGGACCGCATGCATCGGGCGGCGCAGGCATTGCTGGGCGAGAACGACTTTACCTCGTTTCGCGCGGTGCAATGCCAGTCGCGCACCCCGTGGCGCTGCGTAAAACACGTTAAGGTTACGCGCTACGGCGAATATATTGTGGTAGATATCAAGGCGAATGCCTTCGTGCATCACATGGTTCGCAACATCGTCGGCAGCCTGATGGAGATCGGCTGCGGCAATCAGGATGAGAACTGGATGGCCGAGCTGCTGGCGCTGAAGGATCGCAATCTGGCGGCGGCGACGGCGCGAGCCGAGGGGCTGTATCTGGTTTCCGTGGACTATCCCGACCACTTTGGCATCCCGCGGCCGCCGATGGGGCCGCTGTTTTTACCCGACGATTAAACGCCGGCACGCCTGAAAGCGTCGCTCCCTTGTGCTTCTGCCGGGTGATTGAAACGCCCGGTATCAATGAGAGAATTTATGGACATCATCAAGTTTATTATTGATTTCATTCTGCATATTGATGTGCACCTGGCCGAACTGGTCGCACAATACGGCATGTGGGTCTACGCTATTCTGTTCCTGATCCTGTTTTGCGAGACCGGTTTGGTGGTGACGCCGTTCCTGCCGGGGGATTCTTTGCTGTTCGTCGCCGGCGCGCTGGCGGCTTTGCCGACCAACGACCTGAACGTGCACACCATGGTGGCGTTGATGGCCGTGGCGGCGATCATCGGCGATGCGGTGAACTACACTATCGGGCGGTTGTTCGGCGAGAAGCTGTTCAGCAACCCGAATTCGAAAATCTTCCGCCGCAGCTACCTGGATAAAACGCATCAGTTTTATGAGAAGCACGGCGGGAAAACGATTATTCTGGCGCGATTCGTGCCGATCGTGCGTACTTTTGCGCCGTTCGTCGCCGGCATGGGGCATATGTCCTATCGCCACTTCGCCGCCTACAACGTGATTGGCGCACTGGTTTGGGTGCTGCTCTTCACTTATGCTGGCTACCTGTTCGGCGATCTGCCGGTGGTGCAGGAGAACCTGAAACTGCTGATCGTCGGGATCATCATCGTTTCGATTCTGCCGGGCGTGATTGAAATTTGGCGCCACAAGCGCGCCGCCGCCCGCCAGCAAAAACAATAAAAACATCGCTCAACCTGTCGGTTCGACCAGTTTTTTGTCCACAGCGTCGGGCCGATATGGTTTAATGAGCGACATTATGGTCTGTTCCTGCGAACAACCCTGAAGCCGATGCCTCGGTCGCGCGCTTGCCGCGCGGCGAACGGGCATTTTTTCATTGGGGGTGTTTTCAGGGGGATTGTTAAAGCATGAACAGCGGACTGGCGTGTGCCAGGTTCAAACAGAAAGGTCATCGATGAGCTGGATTGAACGAATTCTTAACAAGAGCAATATCACACAAACCCGTAAGGCGAGCATTCCTGAAGGGGTCTGGACCAAATGCGACAGCTGCGGCCAGGTTCTCTACCGCGCCGAGCTGGAGCGTAATCTGGAAGTGTGTCCGAAGTGCGACCACCATATGCGTATGAGCGCGCGCGCGCGTCTGCATACCCTGCTGGATGAAGGCAGCGAAGTGGAGCTGGGCAGCGATCTGGAGCCGAAAGACGTTCTGAAATTCAAGGATTCCAAGCGCTATAAAGATCGTCTGGTCGCCGCACAGAAAGCGACCGGCGAGAAAGATGCGCTGGTGGTGATGAAGGGCACGCTGTACGGCATGCCGATCGTCGCGGCGTCCTTTGAATTCGCCTTCATCGGCGGTTCGATGTCTTCCGTGGTTGGCGCGCGTTTCGTGCGTGCGGTTGAGCAGGCGCTGGAGGACAACTGTCCGCTGGTGTGCTTCTCCGCCAGCGGCGGCGCGCGCATGCAGGAGGCGCTGATGTCGCTGATGCAGATGGCGAAAACCAGCGCGGCGTTGGCCAAAATGCAGGAGCGCGGCTTGCCGTACATCTCCGTGCTGACCGACCCGACCATGGGCGGCGTCTCCGCCAGCCTGGCGATGCTGGGCGACATCAACATCGCCGAGCCGAAAGCGCTGATCGGCTTTGCCGGCCCGCGCGTGATCGAGCAGACCGTGCGCGAGAAACTGCCGCCGGGCTTCCAGCGCAGCGAGTTCCTGATCGAAAAAGGCGCGATCGATATGATCGTTCGCCGCCCGGAAATGCGCCAAACGCTGGCGAGCATTCTGTCCAAGCTGACCAACCAGCCGCAGCCGCATTTCGATGAGGCCGCGCCGGTCATTGAGCCGGAGCAGCAGGCCGACGCCTGAGGCAAAGACGGATCCCGCCCGGGTTCAGCCGCCACTTTGTGGCTAAGTGACGGCTGATGCCCGTTCCCTGCCGGCCGCGGCCTATGACGTTGCGGTTTGCAGGTGGGCGGCAGTGACGAAGCGCATCGCCTTTACCGCGGTGAGGGTGGTGCCCTGATGGATTAATGAACCCAAGTTCAGTGATGGGACTCATGCAAAACCACCAAATTCCCCAAGCCACGTCGCCATTGAGCTCGTGGCTTTACTATCTGGAACGTCTGCACAGCCAGGCGATCGAACTCGGCCTCGAGCGCGTACAGCGCGTCGCGGCGCATCTGGACTTACTGACCCCCGCTCCCACGGTGTTCACCGTTGCCGGCACTAACGGCAAAGGCACGACCTGTCGCACCCTTGAAGCTATTCTGCTGGCCGCCGGCCTGCGCGTCGGCGTTTACAGCTCACCGCATCTGGTGCGCTACACCGAGCGCGTGCGCATTCAGGGGGAAGAACTGAGCGAAGCGGAGCACAGCCGCTCGTTTGCCGCCATTGAAGCCGGCCGCGGCGAAACGTCGCTGACCTATTTCGAATTCGGCACCCTGTCGGCGCTGCAGCTGTTCAAACAGGCGCGGCTGGACGTGGTGATCCTGGAAGTCGGCCTGGGCGGACGTCTCGACGCCACCAACATCGTCGATCCGAGCGTGGCGGTGATCACCAGCATCGCGCTCGATCACACCGACTGGCTGGGCAACGATCGCGAAAGCATCGGCCGTGAAAAGGCCGGCATTTTCCGCAGCGGCAAGCCGGCGGTAGTGGGCGAACCCGACATGCCGGACAGCATTCGCCAGGTCGCCGAAACGCTGGGCGCGCCGCTGTATCGCCGCGGTGAAGCCTGGAGTTTCAGCGAGCAGGGCGATCGCTGGCAGTGGCAGGGCGGCGACACGCTGCTGACCGATCTG
The DNA here is from genome assembly GCF_052167655.1 of Serratia sp. CY55921. Lineage (NCBI taxonomy): Bacteria > Pseudomonadati > Pseudomonadota > Gammaproteobacteria > Enterobacterales > Yersiniaceae > Serratia > Serratia sp. CY55921. The sequence goes on from NZ_JBJNMU010000001.1 coordinate 153,053, forward strand.
CCGACGCCGAACGTGCCGCTGGCCAACGCCGCTACCGCGCTGGCGGCGCTGAACTGTTCCCCGCTGGAAATCGACGAGCGCGCGATCTTCACCGGGCTGCAGCAGGCGACGCTGCCGGGGCGTTTCCAGATCGTGCGGCGGGAGCCGATGCTGATCCTCGATGTGGCGCACAACCCGCACGCCGCCGGCTATCTCGCCGGGCGTCTGGCCAAGCTGCCGCGCGACGGCGGCAAGGTGCGCGCGGTAGTGGGCATGCTGTCGGACAAGGACATCGCCGGTACGCTGGCCTGCCTGAGCGAGCAGGTGGATGAATGGTACTGCGCACCGCTCGACGGCCCGCGCGGCGCCAGCGTCGAACTGCTGGCGCAACATCTGGCGGAACCGCGACGCTTTAATGATGTCGAAACTGCCTGGCGGCAGGCTATGCAGGATGCTGATAAACAGGATATTGTGATCGTCTGTGGATCGTTCCACACCGTTGCGCAGGTGATGGCGGCGTCAGACGAGATGCGGGGAGTGTGAGTGGCGAGTAAATTTCAGAACCGACTGGTCGGAACCGTGATTCTGGTGGCGCTGGGGGTGATCATCCTGCCAGGGTTGCTGGACGGCAAAAAGAAGCATTACGAGGATGAATTCGCGGCCATTCCTTTGGTGCCGAAGGCGGGCGACGTCGAAGAGAACGACGTGTTGCCGCCGGTGACGCAGCCGTTGCCGGCGCAGCCGCCGGAAGGGGCGGGGGCGCTGGTCGAGCAGCAGGCGGCCAACGAAGCGGCGGCGCAACAGGCGGTGCGACAGAATGCTCAGCAACCGACGCAGGTGGCGCCGCCGCCGGTCGAGACGCGTCCTCAGCCGGTGCAGCAGCAGCCTAAGCCGAAACCGGTGGAAACCAAACCGGTAGAGGTGAAACCGAAACCGGCGCCGCAGCCGAAGCCGGTGGAAGTGAAACCGACGCCAAAGCCGGAGCCGAAACCTGAACCGACGCCGAAGCCTGAGCCGGCACCGCAGCCGAAACCGGCGGAAGAAAAAGCGCCGGCCGGGCAAGCCTATGTCGTGCAGCTCGGGGCGTTGAAGAATGCCGCCAAGGCGAACGAGATTGTCGCTTCGCTGCGTCTTTCGGGCTATCGCGCCTTCACCGTGCCGTCAACGCCGGTGCAAGGGCAGATCACCCGCATTTACGTCGGCCCGGATGCTTCCAAGCAGAAGCTGCAGGCGGCATTGCCGTCGCTGAACTCGATCAGCGGGCTGAGCGGGCAGGTGAAGCCGTACGGTCGTTAAACCCCGCAGGGGCGCAGCAGGATGCGCCCCTGAATTAAGGAGTGGTGGAGAGATCGCTAGAGAAACCGCGCTTTTTACAGGCGAAATCACCTATGTAGGCGCGGCGATTGGGAATTTTTTAATCGCCGCTTTTTATTTGTAACGTGGTAGGAAATCCCCTACGCAAACGTTTTCTTTTTCTGTTAGAATTCGCCGCGAATTGGATGCAGGGGCGATTCATCATTGGAATAGTTCATGGTCTGGATTGATTACGTCATTATAGCGGTGATTGGATTTTCGGCTCTGGTGAGCCTGATCCGAGGGTTTGTTCGCGAAGCATTGTCACTTGTGACATGGGGATGTGCGTTTTTTGTTGCCAGCCATTTCTACTCTTACCTTGCGGTCTATTTCACTCGTTTTGAAGATGAACTGGTGCGAAACGGCATCGCGATCGCGATTTTGTTCATCGCGACCCTGATCGTAGGGGCTATTGTTAACTATGTGATTAGCTCACTGGTAGAGAAAACCGGGCTGTCGGGCACCGACAGGGTGCTGGGCATCTGCTTCGGCGCATTGCGCGGCGTGTTGATCGTTGCGGCGATCCTGTTCTTCCTGGATACCTTTACCGGCTTTTCACAAAGTGCCGACTGGAAACAGTCGCAGCTGATTCCCCAGTTCAGTTACGTCATCAGGTGGTTCTTTGACTACCTGCAGAGCACGTCGAGTTTCTTGCCGACCCAATTGCCGGGGCGGTAGCGCTGATGAGGAAAAGACAACATGTGCGGTATTGTCGGTATCGCCGGTTTTATGCCGGTAAACCAGTCGATTTATGATGCGCTGACGGTGCTTCAGCACCGTGGCCAAGATGCCGCAGGCATCGTCACCATTGACGCCCACAACGGGTTCCGTTTGCGTAAAGCCAACGGCCTGGTGAAGGATGTATTTGAGGCGCGCCATATGCAACGCTTGCAGGGCAACATGGGCATTGGCCATGTGCGTTACCCGACGGCCGGCAGCTCGAGCGCCTCTGAGGCCCAGCCTTTCTACGTCAACTCGCCGTTCGGCATTACGCTGGCCCACAACGGCAACCTGACCAATGCCCATGAGCTGCGCCAAAAGTTGTTCGAAAGCGGCCGCCGCCATGTCAACACCACCTCCGACTCGGAAATCCTGCTGAACGTGCTGGCCAGCGAGCTGGATCGCTTCCCGCATTATCCGCTGGAGGCCGACAACATCTTTACCGCGGTTGCCGCCATGCATCAGCAACTGCGTGGCGCTTACGCCTGCGTGGCGATGATTATCGGCCACGGCCTGCTGGCGTTCCGCGACCCGTACGGCATTCGTCCGCTGGTGATCGGCAAACGCACGCTGGAAGATGGCCGCAGCGAGTATATGGTGGCTTCCGAGAGCGTGGCGCTGGATACCCTGGGCTTTGAATTCCTGCGCGACGTGGCGCCGGGCGAAGCGGTGTACATCACCACCAAAGGCCAGCTGTTCACCCGCCAGTGCGCAGAGAATCCGAAAACCAATCCGTGCCTGTTCGAATACGTCTATTTCGCGCGCCCGGACTCCTTTATGGACAAGATCTCGGTCTACAGCGCCCGCGTACGCATGGGCCAGAAGCTGGGCGAGAAGATTGCCCGCGAATGGGAAGATCTGGACATCGACGTGGTGATCCCGATTCCGGAAACCTCCTGCGACATCGCGTTGGAGATCGCGCGCATTCTCGACAAACCCTACCGCCAGGGCTTTGTGAAGAACCGCTACGTCGGCCGCACCTTCATCATGCCGGGCCAGCAGGCGCGTCGTCAGTCGGTGCGCCGCAAGCTGAACGCCAACCGCGCCGAGTTCCGCGACAAGAACGTGCTGCTGGTGGATGATTCCATCGTGCGCGGCACGACCTCAGAGCAGATCGTCGAGATGGCGCGCGAAGCGGGCGCCAAGCGCGTGTACCTGGCTTCCGCCGCGCCGGAAGTGCGTTTCCCTAACGTCTACGGCATCGACATGCCGAGCGCCAACGAACTGATCGCCCACGGGCGCGAAGTGGATGAAATCCGCCAAATCATCGGCGCCGATGGGCTGATCTTCCAGGACCTCGACGATCTGATCGAAGCGGTGCGTGAAGAAAACCCGGACATCACCCAGTTCGAATGCTCGGTATTCAACGGCATCTACGTGACCAAAGACGTCGATCAAAGCTATCTGGAATACCTGGAGTCGCTGCGCAACGACGACGCCAAGGCGCTGCGGGGACAAACCGAAGCGGAAAATCTGGAACTGCATAACGAAGGCTAACCGCCTGCGTTGATCCATCAGGGGGCATCGCCGCGTCTGCGGCGGTGCGCCTTGCTCCTGTGAACTTGCTTATCCCTCGCCATTGCGGCAAAGTCTGCCTGATCTTATTTTTTACTTTTTTACGGCAGAGGCCATTCTTCATGAAACGACTCATCATCGGCATTTCCGGCGCCAGCGGCGCGATCTACGGCGTGCGCCTGTTGCAGGTCTTGCGCGACGTCGCAGAGGTGGAAACCCATCTGGTGATGAGCAACGCTGCAAGGCAGACGCTGGCGCTGGAAACGCCGTACAGTCTGCGTGAAGTGCAGGCGCTGGCCGATGTGGTTCACGATGCGCGCGATATCGCCGCCGCCATCTCTTCCGGTTCCTTCAAAACCCTGGGCATGGCGATTTTGCCTTGTTCAGTCAAAACGCTGTCCGGCATCGTCAACAGCTACAGCGACGGACTGCTGACCCGCGCCGCCGACGTGGTGCTGAAAGAACGCCGCCGCCTGGTATTGTGCGTGCGTGAAACGCCGTTGCACCTTGGGCACCTGCGGCTGATGACGCAGGCGGTGGAAATGGGCGCGGTGATCATGCCCCCGGTGCCGGCGTTTTATCACCAGCCGAAAAGCGTGGAAGACATCATCGATCAGACCGTCAATCGGGTGATCGATCAGTTTGATATCGAATTGCCGGCCGATCTGTTCACCCGTTGGCAGGGTGCTGATTAACATTTTTATCCCCAAATTGGTACATTTGTGCAACACCGCACTGAATTAGGGCGGCGCATGCACCATAATGATCCCACTTCATCACGTTCACTGTTTCATGGCGCCGTCCTGTCGCGGCTGCCAGTGGCGCGGCCCCGAGCGGCCGATTTAATTTTGCGGTTATCGTCCCAGGAAACAGTATTGTGAAGGCCGGAGCCGTTCCCTCCGCCCGTAGCACCTAATGTGGCACGATTACTGCAAATTGATTTGGTGGGGAAAAGTAATGCCCGTAGTGGCATCAAAAAAATCAATTTGAGGGTAATTTATGAAAAAGCTGGTTAAGGTTCTTCCTTTAGTCTTGGCTTTGGCGGCCGCAAACAGCGCATTCGCCGCTATCCCATCGACATTGAAGATTGGCACCGATCCGACTTATGCGCCGTTTGAATCCAAAAACGCCAAAGGCGAGCTGGTCGGCTTCGATATCGATTTGGCCAAAGAGCTGTGCAAACGCATAAATACCCAATGCACCTTCGTGGAGAGCGACTTTGACGCGCTGATCCCATCCCTCAAGGCGAAAAAGATCGACGCTATCATCTCTTCGCTGTCCATCACCGAAAAACGCCAGCAGGAAATCGCCTTTACCGACAAGCTGTATGCCGCCAACGCCCGCCTGATCGCGCCGAAGGGGTCTAAGCTGTTGCCTACCGTGGATGCGTTGAAAGGCAAGAGCGTGGGTGTGCTGCAGGGCACGACCCAGGAAGCCTACGCCAACGCCATGTGGCAGCCGAAGGGCGTCACCGTGGTGCCTTATCAGAACCAGGATCTGGTCTACGCCGATCTGGCCTCCGGGCGCATCGACGCCGCCTTCCAGGATGAAGTGGCGGGCAGCGATGGCTTCCTGAAACAGCCGCCGGGCAAAGACTATGCGTTCGCCGGCGAATCGGTGAAGGATGACAAATTCTTTGGCGTCGGCACCGGCATGGGGCTGCGCAAAACCGATACCGAGCTGAAAGCGGCGCTGGACAAAGCCTTCGCCGAGATGCGCAAAGACGGCACCTACGATAAATACGCGAAAAAGTACTTCGACTTCGACGTCTACGGCGGCTAATCCGCTAACCGTTCCATGCTGTGACTGCGGGGCCGGTGCGCCGGCTCCGATGGTTCGGATCCTAGACGACAGGGTGAAGTAGATGCTGCAAGGCTATTCCCAACTGATTTTCGAGGGGGCTCTGGTGACGCTGGAGTTGGCCCTCAGTTCCGTATTGTTGGCGGTGGTGATCGGGTTGATCGGCGCCGGCGGCAAACTCTCCCACAACCCCCTTATTTCCGGCCTGTTCGGCGCTTACACCACGCTGATCCGCGGCGTGCCCGATCTGGTGCTGATGCTGCTGATTTTTTATGGCCTGCAAATCGCCTTGAACAACATCACCACGCTGCTCGGTTTCTCGCAGATCGATATTGACCCGCTCGGCGCCGGCATCATTACCCTCGGCTTTATTTACGGCGCGTACTTTACCGAAACCTTCCGCGGCGCCTACTTGGCGGTGCCGAAAGGGCAGATTGAGGCGGCGACGGCCTACGGCTTCAGCGGCGCGCAGATCTTTCGGCGCATTTTGTTCCCGGCGATGATGCGCTTCGCCTTGCCGGGCATCGGCAACAACTGGCAGGTGATCCTGAAGGCAACGGCGCTGGTGTCTATCCTTGGCCTGAACGACGTGGTGAAAGCCACGCAGTTGGCGGGGAAAGGCACCTATCAGCCGTTCTTCTTCGCCATCGTAGCCGGCGTGGTTTACCTGATTTTCACTACCGTTTCCAACGGCGTGCTGTTGTGGCTTGAACGGCGTTACTCACTGGGCGTCAAGAGGGCCGAGCTATGATCGAGATTTTGCAACAGTATTGGCAGTCGCTGCTGTGGAGCGATGGCTACCGTTTCACCGGCGTGGCGGTCACGCTGTGGCTGCTGATCGCCTCCGTGGTGATGGGCGGGTTGCTGGCGATCCCGATGGCGGTGGCGCGCGTCTCTTCCCTTCGCTGGGTGCGTTTCCCGGTGTGGCTCTACACCTACGTGTTTCGCGGCACGCCGCTGTACGTGCAGTTGCTGGTGTTCTACTCCGGCATGTACAGCCTGGAAATCGTGCGCGGCAGCGAGTTTCTCAACGCGTTTTTCCGCAGCGGGCTCAACTGCACCATCCTGGCGCTGACGCTCAACACCTGCGCGTATACCACCGAGATCTTCGCCGGGGCGATCCGCTCGGTGCCGCACGGTGAAATCGAGGCCGCCAACGCTTACGGTTTCTCGCGCTTCAAGATGTATCGCTGCATCATTTTGCCTTCGGCGCTGCGCACCGCGCTGCCGGCCTACAGCAACGAAGTGATCCTGATGCTGCACTCCACCGCGCTGGCGTTTACCGCCACCGTGCCGGACCTGCTGAAGATTGCGCGCGACATCAATGCCGCGACCTATCAGCCGTTTTACGCTTTCGGCATTGCGGCGGTGTTGTACCTGATCATCTCCTACGTGTTAATCAGCCTGTTCCGCAAAGCTGAAAAACGCTGGATGGCACACGTTAGTCACTGATAAATGACGGGAAGAAAAACCATGTCTGAGAATAAATTAGCCGTCACGGAACTGCACAAACGCTATGGCGATCACGAGGTGCTGAAGGGCGTCTCGCTGGCGGCCAACGCCGGGGATGTGATCAGCATCATCGGCTCCTCCGGCTCCGGCAAAAGCACCTTTCTGCGCTGCATCAACTTCCTCGAGAAGCCGAGCGAAGGCTCGATCAGCCTGAACAACGAAGATATTCGCATGGTGCGCGACAAGGACGGCCAGCTGAAGGTATTCGACAAGAAGCAGCTGCAGCTGCTGCGCACCCGCCTGACCATGGTGTTCCAGCATTTTAACCTGTGGAGCCATATGACGGTGCTGGAGAACGTGATGGAGGCGCCGGTGCAGGTGCTGGGGCTGAGCAAGGCCGACGCGCACGAGCGCGCGGTGCGCTACCTGGATAAAGTGGGCATAGACGAGCGGGCGCGCGGCAAGTACCCGGTGCACCTGTCGGGCGGCCAGCAGCAGCGCGTCTCCATTGCCCGCGCATTGGCGATGGAGCCGGAGGTGCTGCTGTTTGACGAACCGACGTCGGCGCTGGATCCCGAGTTGGTGGGCGAGGTGCTGCGCATCATGCAGAAGCTGGCGGAGGAGGGAAAAACCATGGTGGTGGTGACGCACGAAATGGAATTTGCGCGCCACGTTTCGAACCACGTGATCTTCCTGCACAAAGGGTTGATCGAAGAGCAGGGCCCGCCGGCCGAGCTGTTCGGCAATCCCAAAAGCCCGCGCCTGCAGCAGTTCCTGTCCGGCGCGTTGAAGTAACCTCAGATCAGCGGGCTTCGGCCCGCTGATTGACAACGTCATCCAATGCCTGTTCCAGCTCCAGATAACGGAAGTGGAAACCGGCCTCTTCCAGGCGCTTCGGCACCGCCCGCTGGCCGCCGAGCACCAGCACCGCCGCTTCCCCCATCAACAGCCGCATGACGAACGCCGGCACCCGCAGAAACGCCGGGCGATCGAGCACGTTGGCCAATTGGGCGGCGAATTGCTCGTTGTGCACCGGGTAGGGAGCGACCATGTTGAACGGGCCGGTCAGGGTGGCGTGATCCAGCAGATAAATAATGCCGTTGACCATGTCTTCGAGGTGGATCCACGGCAGGTATTGGCGACCGTCGCCGATCGGGCCGCCGAGCCCGAAGCGGAACGGCGGCAGCATTTTGGCCAGCGCGCCGCCCTGTGGCGCCAGCACCACACCGGTGCGCAGCAGGCAGATGCGGGTGGCGTCGCTTTGCGCCTGCAGCGCCAGCGCTTCCCAGCGTTGACACAGCTGGTGGGTGAATTCGTCGTGCGGCGGCTCCTCTTCGGTCACCACCGCCTGCCCCTGATCGCCGTAGTAGCCGACGGCGGAACCGGAAATCAGCACGCCGGGGGGCGTGCTGCCGGCCTTGATCAGCTTCGCCAAGCGTTCGGTCAGATCCCAGCGGCTGCGGCACAGCCGCTCTTTCTGCTGCGCGCTCCAGCGCTTGTCGGCGATAGGTTCGCCGGCCAGGTTGATCACCGCGTCAAATTCATCCAGCGATTGCCGGTCGTCCAGCGTTCGCCAATAGCTCGGCCGGTCGCCCAGCCGGGCTCGGGCTCGCCGTTCGTCTCGGGTCAGCACCGTAATGTGGTAAGAAAGCGCCAGCAGTCTTGCCGTCAGGCTGCTGCCTATCAATCCCGTTGCGCCGGTGATCAGGATCCGCATGGTCGACCTCCCTGAATTAGTCCCGGCGGTAGCTCATGGTCATGGAAACCGAGTCGGCGTAGCGCAGGGCCAGAAGTTTATCTATCTCCACTTCAGCATAGGTCACCCAGGCGTGTTCTTTTACGATATCGAGCACATCCTGCGTTAATTTTTCCAGCAACGCGAAACGGTTATCTTCCACATGGCGGATGATCGCTTTGGTGATGGTGCGGTAGTTGAGCGCATCGGCGATATCTTCGCTGTTGCGCGCCTTGTCCGCCGGGTAGTGGATCACCACGTTGATCAGGACGTCCTGTCGGTTGTTGATTTCCTCTTCCTTGATACCGATGAACGTGCGCAGCCGCAGATTTTTAATGCGAATAACGGCGTCGGGTTGACTGAAAGACATCAGAGATTCTCCATAGGTCTGATTATTAGCGTTCAGAATACACGGAAAGTAGGGAAATGATAACGCAGGGACAATGTGACTCCCCGGCCGACGGGGAGTCGGGGGAGGCACTTAGGCTTGTTCGGCCAGTTTGTAGGCGCGCTCGGTCGCCGGGCGATTGCTGATGCGCTCGAACCAGTTGCGCACCGCCGGGTAATCCGCCAGATCGATGCGCTGGCGCGGATGCGACACGACCCACGGGTAGGTGGCGATATCGGCGATGCTGTAGTTATCGCCGCCCAGGTACGGGTGTTTTTGCAGTTCAGCTTCCAGCACGCCGTACAGCCGCTTGGTCTCCAGATGGTAACGCTCGATGGCGTAAGGCACCGGCTGCGGCGCGTAGTGGTTAAAGTGGTGATTCTGCCCGAGCATCGGCCCGAATCCGGCCACTTGCCAGAACAGCCACTGCAGGGTAGCGGCGCGTTCGCGCAGGCCCTTGCTCAGCAGCTTGCCGGTCTTCTCCGCCAGATACAGCAGGATTTCCCCGGATTCGAACAGGCTGATCGGCGCGCCGCCGTCCACCGGTTGCTGATCGACGATCGCCGGGATTTTGTTGTTGGGAGAAATGCTCAGAAAGTCCGGCTTGAACTGCTCGCCGGCGCTGATGTTTACGCGATGGATACGGTAGGGTAAGCCGACCTCTTCCAAAAACAAGGTGATCTTGTGACCATTGGGAGTAGGCGCGTAATACAGGTCAATCATGTTGCCTCCTGCGGTAAGGTGATCTGTAATTCATTACACGTTGCTGCGGTCTTCGCCGCGCACAAAGGTATATCAGAGATCCAACAATAGCAGCTAAGGATAGCAGGCTATGTGGGATTCGTCCGATGCTATCTGCGCAGTTGGATCACAATTCTCCACCGGGGCGGGCGGCGGTTTGCCGCACGGCGCCGGCGCGGTAAAATGGCGCTTATTTCCCTCTATAGGACAAGGTTATGAAGCTGATGTTCGCCTCGGATATCCACGGTTCGCTGCCGGCTACCGAACGCGTGCTGGAATTGTTCGCACAACACGGCGCCGACTGGTTGATTCTTCTGGGTGATTTGCTGAATCACGGCCCGCGCAACGCGCTGCCCGCCGGGTATCAGCCCGCTCAGGTTGCCGAACGATTGAATCGCTATAGCGACAAGATCATCGCCGTTCGCGGCAATTGCGACAGCGAGGTCGATCAGATGCTGCTGACGTTTCCCATCGAGGCGCCCTGGCAACAGGTTTTACTGCAAAAAAGACGATTGTTTTTGACCCACGGTCACCTTTATCATCCCTCGGCACTGCCGCCGTTATCCTGCGGTGACGTCTTGGCCTATGGCCATACGCATCTGCCGCAGGCGGAGCGGCAGGGTGAGATCTATTGCTTCAATCCGGGCTCGGTCAGCATCCCGAAAGGGGGCTTTCCCGCCAGCTACGGCATGTTGGAAAGCGGCACTTTGCGCGTGCTGACGCTCGACGACGGCAAGGTCGTCGCGGAGGTGGCGTTAACACGCTAAACGCACTAATTTATACACACACAATAAAAATCTTTGAAAAACACTCATTGATTAACCAGCGCGCGGGATTGCATCGCGCCAAAATAGAAGGTTTTAGAGGATGGCGGAACAGGGTCAGGCTGCAGATACCGAGTGGGTTGATATCGTCGACGAGCAAAACGAGGTGATTGCTCAATCCAGTCGTCAACAGATGCGGGCGGAGCGGCTGCGTCATCGTGCTACCTATATTGTGGTGCATGATGGGATGGGAAAAATTCTGGTGCAGCGTCGCACCGAGATCAAGGACTTCTACCCGGGCTGGCTGGACGCGACGGCGGGCGGCGTAGTGCAAAGCGGTGAAAACGTGCTGGATTCGGCGCGCCGCGAGGCGGAAGAGGAGCTGGGCATCGCCGGCGTGCCTTTCGCCGAGCACGGTCTGTTCTACTTCGAGGAAGAGCAGTGCCGGGTGTGGGGGGCGCTGTTCAGCTGCGTATCGCACGGGCCGTTCGCGCTGCAGGAAGAAGAAGTGGCCGAGGTGTGCTGGCTGACGCCGGAAGAGATCACCGCCCGCTGCGACGAGTTTACCCCGGATTCGCTGAAGGCGCTGTCGCTGTGGCTGACGCGCAACAATGAACAGGATTACGGCAAGCCGCTCGACAATCACTGAGCCGCCTGCGCATGGAAAAGCCGGTCATCGACCGGCTTTTTTTACGGGCGGATTCAGCAGCTGTCGCGGCGGCACAGCGTGGCGGGCAGGGAGCCTGGCGGCTGCCAGGGATGCTCGTTCAGCCGCGCCAGCAGCGCCTGGCCGGCCTGAATGCCGATATCGCGATGCGGAATGGTCATGGTGGTCAGCGGCGGCTGGCACACCCGGCTGAACTCGCTGTTGCCGAAGCCCACCACCGCCAGATTATCCGGCACCTTGATGCGCCGCCGCTGGCATTCATACAGCACGCCGCCCGCCAGTTCGTCCGACGCGCACACCAGCGCGTCCAGCTCCGGCCAGGCCAGCAAAAATTCCGGCAGCTGCTGCGCGCCGGTGCTGAAGCTGGCGGGCTGCGCGGCGTTGATGACCCGATGCGGCGACATATGGTTGCGCAGCAGCGCCTTGTGCCAGCCCTGCAGGTGCTGCTGGAAAATCCACTGCTCCTGATTGGCGCACAGCAGCCCGATATTCTGGTAACCGCTGGCGATCACCGTTTGCGTCAGCTGATACATGGCCGCCACGTAATCGATGCCGATGCTCATGTCGATCGGATCGGCGCGTACGGCGCCGATCTCCACCACCGGAATGTTGGCGGCGATCAACGCGTTGCGGGCATTTTGCGAATGCTCGACGCTGAGCAGCACCGCCGCCGCCAGGTTGTAAGAGAGCAGCGTCTCCAGCAGTTTCTCCTCGCGTTCCAGGTGGTGCTGCGACTCCGCCAGCATGATGTGATAGCCGGCGGGCTGCAGCACTTTCTGCAGGCCGGCGAACATCTCGGCGCAGCCGGATTCGGACAGGCTGGGCACCACCATGGCGATGGTGTAGGACGAGGCCGAGGCCAGCGAGCTGGCGGCCAGGTTGGGCAGATAGCCCAGCTCGTTTACCGCCGCGTCTATCTTCTCGCGCAGTTTGTCCGAAACCTGTTCCGGCGTGCGCAGCGCGCGCGACACCGTCATGGTGCCGACGCCCGCCAGCTGCGCTACGTCAGCCAACGTCACCCTGCCTGTGCTGCGGCGTTTTTTACCGATCGACATGCCTAATCCCGACTGAAATGCGCGCGCGGCGCATAAAGATTGTGATGGTGGGAAGCCGACGGCGCGGCTTCGACGATCCCAGTATGCGGCACATTCTACCCCGTAACCCGGAAGAGCGAGAAAAAATTGTGGTTAACGCCGCGCCGCGGCATGGCGTTTTGATAGCGCTATCACAGTTCTGCATGATAGCGCTTTGGTAGCGCTATCTTTGTGATGCCAATCACTGTGCAGCCGAGAGGGGTTGATTAAAGTTTTACCGTCGTCGGTGAATTAATCACCGGCCGAAACCATCAACGCTTGGGAGGGTAACGTGCTGAAAGAATGGCTGACCGCCGATCATATACAGCTGTGCGAACGGGTGGAGGACTGGCGCCAGGCGGTAACGCTGAGCGCGCAACCGCTGCTGCAACGCGGCGTGATTACGCCGAATTACCTGACGGCCATCTTTCATCAGCAGGAGCAGCTTGGCCCCTACTTCGTCCTGGCGCCGGGCATCGCCATGCCGCACGCGCGGCCGGAGCAGGGCGCCAACGCGCTGGGGCTGTCGCTGTTGAAGATCCACCAGGGCGTGAATTTTCATTCTGCGGATAACGATCCGGTTCAGGTGGTGGTGATGCTTTCCGCACCCGACGGCAACAGTCACATTGAAATGATTTCGCAGTTGGCGGAATTATTTTCCGATAACACGGCGATGGAGGCGTTATTTCACGCCACAGATAAACGGCAAATTGAGGATATTATCGCCCGCTATTAACGTTTAATCACCAGGAACATTATTAATGCCCATAACGCCGGGAATATTCCCGGCGGCGCTACCCTACACGCTAAATTCAACAGGTGGATATCATGAAAATCATGGCGATTTGCGGTTCAGGCCTCGGCAGCAGCTTTATGGTGGAAATGAACATTAAAAAGGTGCTGAAAAAGATGGGGGTGGAGGCCGAGGTCGAACACTCCGATCTGTCGTCCGCCACTCCCGGCGCCGCCGACGTGTTCGTGATGGCGAAAGACATCGCCGACAGCGCCAGCGTACCGGCCGAGCAGCTGGTGGTGATCAGCAACATCATCGACATTAATGAGCTGGAAGCCAAGCTGCGCGCTTACTTCGAAGCCCACTCAATCATCTGAATAAAACGATTGGCGAGGTGGATATGTTTATCCAGGAAACGCTTAAGTTTGTGGTGGATATATTAAAGGTGCCTTCGGTACTGGTCGGGCTTATTGCGCTGATCGGTTTGCTGGCGCAAAAGAAATCATTTTCCGACGTGGTGAAAGGCACGGTAAAAACCATTCTCGGCTTTATCGTTTTGGGCGGCGGCGCCACGGTATTGGTCGGGTCGCTCAATCCGCTGGGCGGCATGTTCGAACACGCGTTTAATATTCAGGGCATCATTCCGAATAACGAAGCCATCGTCTCCATCGCGTTGGAGAAATACGGTGCTTCCACCGCGCTGATCATGGCGTTCGGCATGGTGGCGAATATCGTGGTGGCGCGCTTTACCCGATTGAAATACATCTTCCTCACCGGCCACCACACCTTCTACATGGCCTGCATGATCGGCATCATCCTGACGGTGGCGGGCTTCGAGGGCGTACAGCTGGTGTTCACCGGCGCGCTGACCCTGGGGCTGGTGATGGCGTTCTTCCCGGCGATCGCCCAACGCTATATGCGCCGCATCACCGGCAACGACGATATCGCCTTCGGCCACTTCGGCACCCTGGGCTATGTGCTGTCCGGTTGGATCGGCTCGAGAGTGGGGAAAAACTCGCGCTCGACCGAAGAGATGAACCTGCCGAAAAACCTCAGTTTCCTGCGCGACAGCTCCATTTCGATCTCGATGACCATGATTGTCATCTACCTGATCCTGGCGATCTGCGCCGGGCGGGCCTATGTGGAAAGCGAGCTCAGCGGCGGCCAGAACTACCTGGTGTATTCGATTATCCAGGCTATCACCTTCGCCGCCGGGGTATTCATTATCCTGCAGGGCGTGCGCTTGATTCTGGCAGAGATCGTGCCGGCGTTCACCGGCTTCTCGGAAAAACTGGTGCCTAACGCGCGGCCGGCGCTGGATTGCCCGGTGGTTTACCCCTATGCCCCCAACGCGGTGCTGATCGGCTTCCTGTTCAGCTTCCTCGGCGGGTTGGCCGGGCTGTTCCTGCTGGGGCAACTGAAGATGGTGTTGATCCTGCCCGGCGTAGTGCCGCATTTCTTCACCGGCGCTACCGCCGGGGTGTTCGGCAACGCCACCGGCGGGCGGCGCGGTGCGATGCTGGGCGCTTTCGCCAATGGTCTGCTGATCACCTTCCTGCCGGTGCTGCTGTTGCCGGTACTGGGGGCGCTGGGCTTTGCCAACACCACCTTCTCCGACGCCGACTTCGGCGCGATCGGCATCCTGCTGGGCAACATGGCGCGCTTTATGTCGAAGGAGATGATCATGCTGGCGATTGTCGCCGTGTTTGCGCTGCTGGTGGCGCATAACTTCCTGGGAAAACGCAAAGGCGCGCCGGCCGCTGACCGCGTCGAGAAATAACGAGGGCAGAGTGATGAACGACACAACGAGCGAAATGGAAATTGAAGAGCTGCGCGCCCTGGCGCGCGCCATCCGCCTGGAAACATTGAAGGCGTTGACCGGGCTGGGGTTTGGCCACTACGGCGGCTGTATGTCGGTGGTCGAGACGCTGGCGGTATTGTACGGCGGCGTGATGCGCATCGATCCGGCGGATCCGGACTGGCCGGAGCGCGATGACTTCGTGCTGTCGAAGGGGCACGCCGGCCCGGCGCTGTACAGCACGCTGGCGATCAAGGGCTACTTCCCGCTGGCGGAGTTGCAAACCCTCAATCAGAACGGCACGCGCCTGCCGAGCCATCCGGACCGGCTGCGCACGCGCGGCGTGGACGCCACTACCGGCTCGCTGGGGCAGGGTGTGTCGATCGCCGCCGGCATGGCGCTGTCCCATCGGCTGGCGGGGCGCCGCAATCGGGTGTTCAGCATCCTCGGCGACGGTGAACTGAACGAAGGGCAGTGCTGGGAGGCGTTCCAGTTTATCGCCCACCACAATCTGAACAACCTGACGCTGTTTATCGATTACAACAAACAGCAGCTGGACGGCGCGCTGGACGAGGTGATCCAACCGTTCGATCTGGCCGCCAAGTTCCGCGCTTTCGGCTTTGAGGTGCAGACCATCAAGGGCGACGACATTGCGGCGCTGCTGGCGGCGGTGAGGCCGGCGCGCGGCGGAGAACAGCGGCCGCTGGCGATCGTGCTCGACAGCATCAAGGGACAGGGGGTGACCTATTTGGAAAACCTGTCGAACTCACACCACCTGCGCCTGACGCCGGACGTGCAGCAGGAGATTGAAAAAGCCATCGCCGAACTGGAGGCCGCCCATGTTTAACGTAGTGACGCAGTTGGAAAACGACGCCGTCGAAATGCGCAAAGTCTATGCCGGCGCGGTGCGGCGGCAGATTGAAGCGGGCGCGCCGATCATCGCGCTGGAGGCGGATCTGATGAGCTCCATGGCGATGGACGGCGTGCATAAGGATCACCCGCAGCACGTGATTAACTGCGGCATCATGGAGGCTAACGTGATCGGCGTCGCCGCCGGGCTGTCGCTGACCGGCCGGGTGCCGTTCGTGCACACCTTTACCGCCTTCGCCAGCCGCCGCTGTTTCGATCAGCTGTTCATGTCGCTGGATTATCAGCGCAACAACGTCAAGGTGATCGCTTCCGACGCCGGGGTGAGCGCCTGCCACAACGGCGGCACCCACATGTCGTTCGAGGATATGGGCATCGTGCGCGGGCTGGCGCACTCGGTGGTGCTGGAAGTGACCGACGCCACCATGTTCGCCGACATTCTGCGCCAGCTGATGGATCTGCGCGGCTTCTACTGGGTGCGCACCATCCGCAAGCAGGCGACGCGCATCTACCAGGACGGCTCGCGCTTTACCATCGGCAAGGGCAACCTGCTGCGCGACGGCGACGATATCACGTTGATCGCCAACGGCATCATGGTGGCGGAGGCGCTGAAGGCGGCGGAGATGCTGGCGCGGCAGGGCGTCAGCGCGGCGGTGATCGATATGTTCACCCTCAAGCCTATTGACCGTGAACTGATCAAAACCTACGCGGCCAAGACCGGACGCATCGTCACCTGTGAAAACCACAGCATTCATAACGGGCTGGGGTCGGCGGTGGCGGAGGTATTGGCGGAGGAATGCCCGACGCCGATGCGGCGCGTGGGGGTGAAGGAGCGTTACGGCCAGGTGGGCACCCAGGCGTTTTTACAGCAGGAGTACGGCCTGACCGCCGAGCACATTCTGGAGGCTGCCGGGCAGCTGCTGCAAAAATAGTTCTCGAGTCAATAACAACTGCTGTAACGAATGAGGTCTGGTGCTCTGGACAAAGCACATAGCTTCCTGCCCAGTATCTGAGTCATGACTCACGCGTTATCAACTGAGAAGCCCCTTAGGGGGCTTTTTGTTTTTAATGGATAATAGATGGCCAATGCTTAGGTAAAAAGAGATAATAAAAATAGTATAATAAATACAATTAGTTATATTCATGGAGTGAATAATGATAACAGCAAGAGGCTCGTTCAGAAGGCTGACGCTAGGCGAGATCACGCTATCCCGTTCTACGCTCATCATGATGATGTTGCTCAGTGGCTGTATGCTTGAAAAGCAACGTTTTTACACTGCGGATATTACGCTGAGGGGAAATGATCTCTGTTTCTCTTTACCGCAAACCGACCCAACACAGAGTGGCAGGGTCAGTCTGGTCAGTATCGCTATTGAACACCGGTTGGGTAGCCAAACGCATGAACTCTGGCGTAGGACCATTCTACCGCCGAAGCCCGTTGAGACGATTACGCCCGGCCAATGTATCCCATACTCGTTCAAGGCATTTGAGAGCAATGTGCCATATACCGTGGCAATCAGTACCGTAGATCCTCAGGATGCAGATTCCAAACGTTTCTGGCAGCGCAGTTTCTCGCTGAAAATCAGTGACGGCCAGATTTCGCAGGTTATTGCCAGCGCGAAGTAATAAAGCCAGAGAAGGGATGAATGAGATGACTGGGGCAGCAATGTGTGTGAAGCGGGGTGATTGGTATAACGCTTGAGAAGGAATTGATTATGCAACTCGGCATGGTTACTAAATGGGCTCATCGGCTATTGACGACGGTTTTGTTGGTTATTGTCGTTGGCTTTGCGGGGTATTGGTATGCCACCCGCGATACTTATGACGATAAGCTCTACAGCAAAAAGCAGTTGACCGACGAGATTTGGCTCTATGTCACCGAGTACCAGAATGCGGGGGCCACCGACACGGATGTGTATCGTTACTATTTGAACGGAAGCCTGGATGGCGACCCTATCAACGTGCTGAGTCAAAGCGCGCCAATTTTGACGGCGGATCGGGCTGATGCAACTATCCGCGGCGAGGGCAACCGCGTCACCATCAATTTTTCCGGGAAGGTGTATTCCTTTACGAATTCGGCATTTTTCTATGCCACGAACAGCCAAATCCCCATCATGCCTACCATTGATTTTTCTGCACGGGGCGTCAGCGCCTGGCGATGATGGTGGGTGCTGCGGATTTGGCGGGTATTGTCTAAAACAGCATCATCACCAAGAATATCAGGCATAAAAAAGCCAGTCAGGATTACCTGACTGGCTTTTTTTAACGGTTTATTACGCCTTGGCGGCGGCAGCGTCAGCCTGGGAAGACTGGATCGCCGTCAGCGCGACGGTGTAGACGATATCGTCAACCAGTGCGCCGCGCGACAGGTCGTTCACCGGCTTGCGCATGCCTTGCAGCATCGGGCCGATGGAAACCAGGTCAGCGGAGCGCTGTACCGCTTTGTAGGTGGTGTTGCCGGTGTTCAAATCCGGGAAGATGAACACGGTCGCCTGGCCGGCCACCGGTGAGTTCGGCGCCTTGGACTTGGCAACGTCGGCCATGATGGCGGCGTCGTACTGCAGCGGGCCGTCGATGATCAAATCCGGGCGTTTTTCCTGCGCCAGACGGGTCGCTTCGCGCACTTTCTCTACGTCGCTGCCCGCACCGGAGTTGCCGGTGGAGTAGGAGATCATCGCAACGCGCGGCTCGATGCCGAAGGCCGCGGCGGAATCCGCAGACTGGATGGCGATTTCAGACAGCTGCTCGGCGGTCGGATCCGGGTTGATCGCGCAGTCGCCGTAGACCAGTACCTGGTCAGGCAGCAGCATGAAGAACACGGAGGAGACCAGCGAGCTGCCCGGTGCGGTTTTGATCAGCTGCAACGGCGGACGGATGGTGTTGGCGGTGGTGTGAACCGCACCGGAGACCAGGCCGTCGACTTCGCCTTGTTCCAGCATCAGGGTGCCGAGCACCACGTTGTCTTCCAGCTGCTCGCGCGCGACCACTTCGGTCATGCCCTTGCTCTTACGCAGTTCAACCAGACGCGGCACGTAGTTTTCACGCACGGCGACCGGATCGACGATTTCGATGCCTTTGCCCAGCTCAACGCCTTGCGCCGCCGCGACGCGCTGGATCTCGTCCGGGTTGCCGAGCAGCACGCATTCCGCGATGCCGCGTTCGGCGCAGATGGCCGCCGCTTTCACGGTGCGCGGCTCATCGCCTTCCGGCAGCACGATGCGCTTGCCGGCTTTACGCGCCAGCTCGGTCAGCTCGTAACGGAACGCCGGTGGAGACAGGCGGCGTGAACGCTCGGAGGTGGCGGTCAGCGAATCGATCCACTCGGTGCTGATGTGGCTGGCCACGTAGTTCTGCACTTTCTCGATGCGCTGGTGGTCGTCCGCCGGCACTTCGAGGTTGAAGCTCTGCAGGCTCAGCGAGGTCTGCCAGGTGTTGGTGTCGACCATGAACACCGGCAGGCCGGTCTGGAAGGCGCGTTCGCACAGCTTCTTGATCGGCTCGTCGATGGCGTAGCCGCCGGTCAGCAGGATGGCGCCGATTTCCACGCCGTTCATCGCCGCCAGGCAGGCGGAGACCAGTACGTCAGGACGGTCTGCGGAGGTCACCAGCAGGGAGCCAGGGCGGAAGTGTTCCAGCATGTGCGGGATGCTGCGCGCACAGAAGGTCACGGACTTCACGCGGCGGGTCATGATGTCGCCTTCGTTGACCACGCGGGCCTTCAGGTGGCGAGCCATGTCGATGGCGCGGGTGGCGATCAGATCGAAGCTCCACGGCACGCAGCCCAGAACCGGCAGCGGGCTGTTGGCGAACAGCTGCGCAGGATCGACGTGGGCGATGCTGGCCTTGGTGGAGTCGTCGAAGATTTCGGACAGGTCAGGACGGGTGCGGCCCTGATCGTCGACCGGCGCGTTCAGCTTGTTGATGATAACGCCGGTGATGTTTTTGTTCTTGCTGCCGCCGAAGCTGGTGCGCGCCAGTTCGATGCGCTCTTTCAGCTGCGCCGGGGAGTCGTTGCCCAGCGCCAGCACGAAGACGATCTCGGCGTTCAGGGTTTTGGCGATCTCGTAGTTCAGCGCGTTGGCGAACTGATGCTTGCGGGTCGGCACCAGGCCTTCGATCAGCACCACTTCCGCGTCTTTGGTGTTCTCGTGGTAGCGCGCCACGATCTCTTCCATCAGCACGTCTTGCTGGTTGGAGCTCAGCAGGCCCTCAACGTAGTCCATGCGCAGCGGTTCGGCCGCCGGAATGGTGGAGTTGCTGCGGATGATGGTGGTGGTCTGGTCGAGTGCGTTGTCGCCGGTGCGCGGTTGAGCGATAGGTTTGAACACGCTCAGACGAACGCCTTTTTGCTCCATGGAGCGGATGACACCCAGGCTGACGCTGGTCAGGCCGACGCTGGTGCCGGTGGGGATCAACATAATAGTACGTGACACAGAATAGTCCTCTTCACGATTAACATGAGGCTAAAACAACACCGTCAGCCTGGGCTGACGGTGTTTTGAGAGCATTACGCGGTCAGGCGGGATGCGTCCTGCGCGATGACCAACTCTTCGTTGGTCGGGATCACCAGCGCCAGGCGGCTGCCGTCTTTGGTGATGGCGCCGGATTTGCCGAAGCGAGCGGCCATGTTGCGGTCGTGGTCGATTTCGAAGCCCAGCAGGCCCAGTTTGTTCAGGGTCAGCTCACGCACCATGCCGGCGTTCTCGCCGATGCCGCCGGTGAAGATCACCGCGTCCAGACGGCCTTCCATCAGCGCGCTGTAGGCGCCGACGTATTTGGCCAGACGGTGGCAGAACACGTCCATGGCGCGTTTGGCGTCGGCTTTGCTGTCGTAGTTGTCTTCAACGTAACGGCAGTCGCTGGTGACTTCGGTCAGGCCCAGCAGGCCGGATTCTTTGGTCAGCATCTTGTTGATCTGATCAACGCTCATGCCCAGAGAATCGTGCAGGTGGAAGATGATAGCCGGATCGATGTCACCGCTGCGGGTGCCCATTACCAGGCCTTCCAGCGGGGTCAGACCCATGGAGGTGTCAACGCACTGGCCGTTGCGCACTGCGGTGACGGAGCCGCCGTTGCCCAGGTGGCAAGTGATCACGTTCACTTCTTCTACCGGCTTGTTCAGCATCTTCGCGGCTTCTTGAGTCACGTAGAAGTGGCTGGTGCCGTGTGCGCCGTAACGGCGAACGCCGTGGTCGCGGTACAGGCTGTACGGCAGGGCGTACAGGTAAGATTCTTCCGGCATGGTCTGGTGGAACGCGGTGTCGAACACGGCAACGTTCTTGTCAGCCAAGTGAGGGAAGGATTTCAGCGCTTCCGCGATGCCGATCAGGTGAGCCGGGTTGTGCAGTGGTGCAAACGGCACGGAATCTTTGATACCCTGCAGAACTTCGTCGTTGATCACGGCGGAAGCGGTAAACTTCTCGCCGCCGTGCACGATGCGGTGGCCGATAGCGGTCAGCTGCGCAGAAAGCTCTGGTTTTTGTGCCAGAATAGTATTAACAATGAAGTTCAGCGCTTCGCTGTGTGCAGCGCCGGCCCCCAGGGCAGCTTCGTGTTTGGCGCCGTCCATTTTCCACTTGATGCGAGCTTCAGGCAGGTGGAAACACTCGGCCAAACCGGAGAGGAATTCGTCGCCGTTAACGGCATCGATGATGGCGAATTTCAGAGAAGAACTGCCGCAGTTAAGAACCAGTACTAGCTTACTCGACATGGAAGTACCTACTTAAATAGTCGTGTTGTTAAAAGAAAATCGAACACACGTGGTGAATTAATCGTCAATCAGACAACAAGCGTAGCGCATAGTGCCGATGACATTTATGATTAACATCATGTGAAGTGCACAAATCACAGGATGATGGAAAAACCGATGATTTCTCTGCGGTTTAAATAATCTTGATTTTTATAGGGCTAAAAGTTGACAAAATTTACGTCATCTTCTACCGGCCACAAGGCCGGCTTAGGATACCGATAGCCCGGTGCAAACACAAAATAAATTTAAAGCTTCAAATTTTTTAGTATGGGCTCTGGCAGCACGCTTTTAGTTTCTTTACGTGACGTTGAGGTACGCAATGACGAGCAAACCGTCCGGTTCCGTAAGCTGGTTTCAGGTCTTCCAGCGCGGGCAGCATTATATGAAAACCTGGCCGTCAGACAAACGTCTGGCACCGGTCTTTCCGGAGAACCGCGTTGCGCGTGCCACCCGTTTCGCTATCCGTTTCATGCCGCCGTTGGCGATTTTCACGCTGACCTGGCAGATCGCGCTGGGCGGCCAGCTCGGCCCGGCGATCGCCACCGCGCTGTTCGCCTGCAGCCTGCCGATGCAGGGCTTGTGGTGGCTGGGGCGCCGTTCTGTTACGCCGCTGCCGCCGACGCTGCTGCAATGGTTCCATGAGGTGCGCAACAAGCTGACGGAAGCCGGGCAGGCGGTGGCGCCGCTCGAGGGCACGCCCACCTATCAGACGTTGGCCGATCTGCTTAAGCGCGCCTTCAAGCAGTTGGATAAAACCTTCCTCGACGATCTGTAAATGAAAAAGGCCGCGCTGATGCGGCCTTTCTCGTCAAAGCGCCAATAACCCCGGTTTAAATCAAAGAACGGTCGAGTTGTGATTTCCTGCGTTCTTGCGCTGTGCGATGCTCCCGCCATCATACAGAAATGAGGAAATCCTGATGGAAATGACCCATGCCCAGCGCCTGATCCTGTCGAATCAGTACAAGATGATGACGCTACTCGATCCGGACAACAGCGATCGTTATCGCCGGTTGCAAACCATCGTCGAACGCGGCTTCGGCTTGCAAATGCGCGAGCTGGATCGTGACTTTGGTGAACTGAGCGAAGAGGTATGCCGCACCATCATCAACGTGATGGAGATGCACCATGCGCTGCAGGTTTCCTGGGGCAATCTGAAAGAGAAACAGGGGCTGGACGAGCGCCGCCTGGCGTTTCTCGGCTTCGACGCCGCCACCGAGGCGCGCTACCTGAGCTATGTGCGTTTCCTGGTCAACACCGAGGGGCGCTATACTCACTTCGATTCCGGCAGCCACGGTTTCAACGCCCAGACCAAAATGTGGGAAAAATACCAGCGTATGCTGGCGATCTGGCTGGCCTGCCCGCGCCAGTATCACTTGAGCGCCGTTGAGATAGCGCAAATCATCAATGCTTGATTAAAAAGAGGTTTTCTGTGGAGTGTAAGGGTTTTCTGTTCGATCTTGATGGCACCCTGGTGGATTCGCTGCCGGCGGTAGAGCGCGCCTGGACGCACTGGGCCGAGCGTCGCGGCGTCGATCCGCAAGCGGTGCTGGACTTCATTCACGGTAAACAGGCCATTACTTCTCTGCGCCACTTTATGCCGGGTGAAAGCGAAGCGGAAATTCAGCGCGAGTTCCAACTGCTGGAGCAGGTGGAAGCGCAGGATACCGAAGGCGTTCGCGCGCTGCCGGGCGCCATCGCGTTGTTGGAGCGCCTGAACGCGCTCGGCATCCCTTGGGCGATCGTCACCTCCGGTTCGGTGCCGGTGGCCGGCGCTCGCCGCCAGGCCGGCGGTTTGCCGCAGCCGGCGGTGTTCATCACCGCCGAGCAGGTTAAACACGGCAAGCCTCAGCCCGATGCCTACCTGCTGGGCGCCGAACGTCTGGGGCTGGCGCCGCACGAGTGCGTGGTGGTTGAAGACGCGCCGGCCGGCATCCTCTCCGGCCTGGCGGCGGGCTGTCAGGTGATCGCGGTCAACGCGCCGGCGGATGCGCCGAAGCTGGAGCAGGTCGACCTGCGGCTGGATTCGCTGGCGCAGATCGCTGTCGATAAAACGGCGCAGGGCGCGATCGTTCGTCGGCTGGCCTGAGCGGCATTATCTTCACCCTAATTGATTAGACCCCGCTTCGGCGGGGTTTTTTTATGCTATTTTTTAGACCCTTGGACATTTGCCGGATGAGGCCGTTTTGAACAGCGAATTACTGTGGGTGCTGAGTTTACTGCTGATTGCCATCGTGCTGTTTACCACCAACAAGCTGCGCATGGATGTGGTGGCGCTGTTGGTGATCATCGCCTTCGTGCTGAGCGGCACGCTCAGCCTGCAGGAGGCGACGGTCGGTTTCAGCGATCCCAACGTGATTTTGATCGCCGCGCTGTTCGTGATCGGCGAAGGGTTGGTGCGCACCGGCGTGGCCTATCAGGTGGGGGACTGGTTGGTGAAAGTGGCCGGCAGCAGCGAAACCAAAATGTTGATGCTGCTGATGGTGACGGTCGCCGGGCTGGGCGCGTTCATGAGCTCGACCGGCGTGGTGGCGATCTTTATCCCGGTGGTGCTCAGCGTGACGGCCAGAATGAAGATCGCGCCGGGGCGGTTGATGATGCCGCTCAGCTTCGCTGGGCTTATCAGCGGCATGATGACGCTGGTGGCCACGCCGCCCAACATGGTGGTCAACAGCGAACTGGTGCGTGAAGGCATCCATGGTTTCGGTTTCTTCAGCGTGACGCCCATTGGTCTGGTGGTGTTGGCGATGGGCGTCGGCTACATGCTGATCGCCCGGCGTTGGCTGGGCAGCGGCGACACGGGCAAAGCCGGCGATGACTGGCAGCGCCGCACCTTCCGCGATTTGATCCGCGACTACAAGCTGACCGGGCGCGCGCGGCGGCTGGCTGTCCGCAGCGCTTCGCCACTGATCGGGCGTTCGCTGGATGAACTGCACCTGCGTGCGCGCTATGGCGCCAACGTGGTGGGCATCGAGCGCTGGAAACGCTTTCGGCGGGTGATGGTCAGCGCCTCCGGCAGCACCGAGCTGTGCGAGGGCGACGTCCTCTTGATCGACATGTCGGACAGCCAGGTCGATCTGCGCGAATTCTGCGGCGAGCAGCGGCTGGAGCCGATGGTGCTGCGCGGTGATTACTTCTCTGAACAGTCGCGCAACGTCGGCATGGCCGAAGTGTCGCTGATCCCGGACTCGGCGCTGCTGGGCAAAAGCCTGCGCGAAGCGGCGTTCCGCAGCCGCTACGATCTGAACGTGGTGGGCATCCGCCGCCACGGCGAGACGCTGGGCGGCAAGCTGGTGGACGAATCGCTGGAGCTGGGCGACATTTTGCTGGTGATCGGCGACTGGAAGGCGATCCGTCAACTACAGGCCAAAACCCACGACTTTATCGTGCTCAACCTGCCGGCTGAAGTGGACGAAGTGGCACCGGCCATCACGCAGGCGCCGCACGCGCTGTTTTGCCTGGCGCTGATGGTGGCGATGATGCTGACCGACGAAATCCCCAACCCGATCGCGGCGCTGATCGCCTGCCTGCTGATGGGCAAGTTCCGTTGTATCGACATGGAGAGCGCCTATAAGTCGATCCATTGGCCGAGCATCATTTTGATCGTCGGCATGATGCCGTTCGCGCAGGCGCTGCAAAAGACCGGCGGCGTGGATCTGATCGTCCGCGGGCTGATGGACGTCGCCGGCGGCGCGGGGCCGCGCGTGATGCTGCTGTGCCTGTTCGTCTTGTGCGCCACCATTGGCCTGTTTATTTCCAATACCGCGACGGCGGTGCTGATGGCGCCGATCGCCATTGCCGCCGCGCGCGAAATGGGCGTCTCGCCATACCCGTTCGCGATGATTATCGCCATCGCCGCGTCCGCCGCCTTTATGACACCGGTCTCTTCACCGGTCAACACGCTGGTGCTGGGGCCGGGCAATTACAAGTTCGGCGATTTCGTGCGTCTCGGCGTGCCGTTCACCCTGTTGGTGATGGCGGTCAGCGTGATTGTGGTGCCGTGGCTCTACGGCTTTTAGCGGCGCAGCGAGGCTGCGCCGGGGGGTTACAGCGAGCTGTCGAGGCTGATTTCATCCAATGACAGGCTGAAACTGGGAATGAACACGTCCATGAAGTAGTCCATTTCCGGGCTGCGGCGCTGTTCCAGGGTTTTATCCAGCCGCGCCTTGGCCAGGGTAAATTCGTTGTTGCCGGCAGACAGCTCCTCCAGGCATTTCAGGTAGGCGCATAATGCGTCCGCCTGCTTTACCACCTGCTTTTCATCTTCGCTGTAATAATGCTCATCGAGAATGGTGCGAAAATCGTTGCGCAGCTCCGCCGGGATCATGTCCAGCAGCTTTTGCTGGGCGATCTTTTCGATCTTCTTGTACTCATGGGCGATCTGCGGATTGTAGTATTTGATCGGCGTCGGCATGTCGCCGGTGATCACTTCGCTGGCGTCATGGTACATCGCCAACAGCGCAACGCGGTCGGCGTTGAGGTTGCCGTTGAATTTGCGGTTCTTGATCACCGCCAACGCGTGGGCGACAAAGGCCACCTGCAGACTGTGTTCGGAGACGTTCTCGGTGCGCACGTTGCGCATCAGCGGCCAGCGGTTGATCAGTTTCAGGCGGGACAGATGGGCGAAGAAATGGCTCTGACTCATGGTGCTCTCTTTAACGGCAAGTGAGGGCCCCATTGTGAAGCAGTGTCGGCGAATTTTGCAACCGGGCTGTGAGGGAAGGGCGCAGCGAGGCGCTGCGCCCCTGATGATTATTGGTGATAGCCTTCCAGGAAGCGGCCCAGCTTGCCGA
Organism: Serratia sp. CY55921; assembly: GCF_052167655.1. Classification (NCBI taxonomy): domain Bacteria; kingdom Pseudomonadati; phylum Pseudomonadota; class Gammaproteobacteria; order Enterobacterales; family Yersiniaceae; genus Serratia; species Serratia sp. CY55921. The sequence goes on from NZ_JBJNMU010000001.1 coordinate 179,177, forward strand.
CCGCCATTTCCAGTTCGTCTACGCGCGGCAGGGTGACGATGCGCACGTGATCGGGGTAAGGCCAGTTGAACGCGGAGCCCTGCACCAGCAGCACTTTTTCCTGCAGCAACAGATCCAGCACCAGCTTCTGGTCGTCATGGATGTTGAAGCGTTTGGCATCGATGCGCGGGAACATGTACAACGCGCCCTGCGGCTTCACGCAAGAGACGCCCGGGATGTCGTTGAGCAATTCCCAGGTGCGGTTGCGCTGTTCGTACAGGCGGCCGCCGGGCTGAATGAATTCGCTGATGCTCTGATAACCGCCCAGCGCGGTCTGAATCGCGTGCTGCATTGGCACGTTGGCGCACAGGCGCATCGAAGCCAGCATCTCCAGCCCTTCGATATAGCCTTTGGCGTGCTTTTTCGGCCCGTTCAGCACCATCCAGCCCTGGCGGAAACCCGCCACGCGGTAGGTCTTCGACAGGCCGTTGAAGGTCACGGTCAGCAGATCCGGCGCCAGCGCGGCGATCGAGTGGTGCTCTGCTTCGTCGTACAGGATCTTGTCGTAGATCTCGTCGGCGAAGATGATCAGGTTGTGTTGACGGGCGATCTCGACGATCTGCTCAAGCAGCGCTTTGCTGTAGACCGCACCGGTCGGGTTGTTCGGGTTGATGATCACGATGCCGCGGGTGCGCGGGGTGATCTTGCTGATGATGTCGTCCAGATCCGGGAACCAGCCGGCCTGCTCATCGCACAGGTAATGTACGGCCTTGCCGCCGGACAGCGACACTGCGGCGGTCCACAGCGGATAGTCCGGCGCCGGCACCAGCATTTCGTCGCCGCTGTTGAGCAGCGCCTGCATGGACTGAACGATCAGCTCGGAGACGCCGTTGCCAATGTAGATATCCTCAACGGTCACGTCACGCATGTTGCGCGCCTGATAGTGCTGCATGATCGCTTTACGCGCCGAGAAGAGGCCTTTGGAATCGGAGTAGCCTTGCGCCGTGGGCAGATTGCGGATCACGTCGACCAGGATTTCGTCCGGGGCGTCGAAGCCGAACGGGGCAGGGTTGCCGATGTTCAGTTTCAGGACTTTATTGCCTTCTTCTTCAAGACGTTTAGCTTCTTTAAGCACCGGGCCGCGAATGTCATAGCAGACGTTGTCCAGTTTGCTGGATTTCTCAATGGGGGACATAAAAAGTTGAGCCTTTTGCTGGGATAGGGGCGCTCCTACCGTGGGACGCCGCAACCCGCCCAATGTACTCCTGGCGTAGTTGCTTTTGAAGGGTTTTGCACGCCTTTGGTGCAAATGCATGTCGTAACGGGGGATTTTAGTTATGATAAGCAAAGGTAAAGTTATTTTGTGGTTCATAATTTCATGAACTATAATTTTACTAGGGTTTTGTTCTGTGAAATCGAGCGTCGTTCAACGCGACGCGCTGGCGTCAGCGCTTGGGTGTGGAGAACTGATAAGCCGTAAGGGAGAATGGTTTTCAGTAACTGTAAAGGAACGATAATACCGGAGTTGTCTGATAGCGGGTTGTCAGATGACACACCACACTAAGAAAAATGGCATATTTACATAAGCTTTACTTTATATTTTATCTTAAGCATTGTTTATGTGGTTATGAGAATATTATTTAAAGTAAAAATCTTACTGATTGAATTTATTAAATTCATTGCGTGGTGACACGAAGTCGGTGCCGTTAATTATTTATATTTCTTGCTCGTAAATGCAGTCTGAACGCCAGTTGATAAGGGTTATCAGTAGCACGAATGGAGTGGAAATTAGGCAGTATGAATGAGTAAAATCTCAGGCCCGGTGGGGGTTTTCCCCGTATGCCGGCATTTAGTCCCCCGCGTTCTATAAGCAGCATCGATAGATCGCATTTCAAAAAGCGATAGAGGTAACGAATCATAAGTAATTTTTTTGCCCTCCACTTATGAGTGGGGTACTGTCATAACAGGCTCCGTCCTTTTTCAACGGCGTCTGAGAAACACACCAGGGTAGTAGTTCGTAAATTAGAATTTAAAAAAGTGAAGAATACACTATGACAACTGCAAATCGTCCGATACTTAATCTCGACCTCGATCTGCTAAGAACCTTTGTTGCGGTTGCTGATTTGAATACTTTCGCAGCGGCGGCTGTCGCCGTTTGCCGTACTCAATCAGCCGTCAGCCAACAAATGCAGCGATTAGAGCAACTGGTCGGCAAAGAACTGTTTGCCCGCCATGGGCGCAACAAACTTCTGACTGAGCATGGTATTCAGCTTCTCGGTTATGCCAGAAAAATCCTGCGCTTTAACGATGAAGCCTGTACCTCTCTGATGTACAACAATATTAAAGGTGTTCTGACCATCGGCGCTTCCGACGACACCGCCGATACCATTCTGCCTTTCCTGCTGAACCGCGTAACCGCCATCTATCCGAAGCTGGCTATTGACGTGCGCGTGAAGCGCAGCACGACGATGGTCGATCTGCTGGAGGAGGGCGAGATCGATCTGGCGGTGACCACGGCCGATCCCGAAGGGCATCCGCACATCGTGCTGCGCACGTCGCCGACGTTGTGGTACTGCGCCGCCGATTACCATTACCAGGCCGGCGAGCCGATCCCGCTGGTGGTGATGGACGAGCCAAGCCCGTTCCGTTCGCTGGCGATCAAGCAGTTGGACGAAGCCGGCATCCCGTGGCGCATCGCCTACGTCGCTTCCACGCTGTCCGCGGTGCGGGCGGCTTGCAAGGCCGGCCTGGGCGTGACCGCGCGGCCGATCGAGATGATGAGCCCTGACCTGCGGGTGCTGGGCGCGGCGGAAGGTTTGCCGCCGTTGCCGGATACCCAGTATGCGCTGTGCAAAAACGCGCAGTGCAGCAACGAGCTGGCGATGGCCATCTTTAGCGCGATGCAGGGCGGCAATGACGGCTATGGCTTCAACGGCGCGGAAGGCGGTCTCCAGAGCGATCAGGATGACGCCAGCCTGGTGGACGAAGAAGAATAACGCTGCGGCGCGATATCTGATGAAAACCTCTGCTTCGGCGGAGGTTTTTTTTGTCCTTTTTTTACCTAAAATTGTATTTATATGTGTTTGGTTTGTTTTTTTAATTGAGTTGGATGTTTTGTTAACTTTTAAGCGTTACTGAAAAGAGAGTTTGGCCGGGTTTAATACGCTAAGTTCGTTTTTTGAGCAATAAGATTGAATGGGTTAAAGGCATGGTAATAGCAGGGTTATTTTGTTAGCTTATAGCGGCCGTTTTTGCGGCTCAATTTGAGGAAAATTGTTAAAGGGCCACACTTTTTTTGAGGATTTATGCTGAAAACGTGTCCTGGATCAAAAAAATACCCCTAGGTAGTGAGTGGAAGAACAGGGAATTCCTGAGACAATGGTATAGTAAAACTGAAATGTGCATGTTGGTTTATATCTATCTGTTTCTACACAAAAATTAACTGACACGATTTAGCCTGTCCCTGGCGCATCAAATGTTAATCAAATGATACGTATGTAAACTAGTGTGTAGATACTTTTGTCAAAGTTGACAAAAGGTTATAGAAAGGAGTAAAAAGCCCACAGAAAAACGCTGCCTAACTCGCTGTAAAAGCAGTTTGTTTGTGTGGTTATTTATCCTTCCCTTAAATCGATGTGGCGCACTAACTGCCGGTGACAAGAGCAGTGCGATCGACGCCACTTTTGATGAGTAAGCATAGAGTATGTCAACAACCACTGAAGTTATCGCTCATCACTGGGCGCTCGCCGTATTTCTCGTTGTGGCTATCGGGCTCTGCGGCTTAATGCTGCTGGGCGCGTTCTTCTTGGGCGGGAGAGCCCGGGCGCGCGCCAAACACACCCCGTTTGAATCAGGCATCGACTCGGTCGGCACGGCGCGCATGCGTTTGTCCGCCAAGTTCTACCTGGTGGCCATGTTCTTCGTTATTTTCGACGTTGAAGCCTTATACCTGTATGCCTGGTCGGTCTCGATTCGCGAGAGCGGCTGGGTAGGCTTTATCGAAGCCGCCATTTTCATTTTGGTGCTATTGGCCGGTCTGGTTTATCTGGTGCGCATCGGCGCGTTGGATTGGACTCCGGCGCGTTCCCAACGCCGCAGCAAACCGAGCACGATCACTAACACCAACAGTCATCCGCAGTAACAGCGAGGCATTAAGATGGACTATACGCTCACCCGCATAGACCCGAACGGTGAGAACGACCGTTATCCCCTGCAAAAACAGGAGATCGTCGCCGATCCCCTGGAACAACAGGTCCACCGCACGGTTTACATGGGTAAACTCGAGCATGCGCTGCATGACATGGTGAACTGGGGGCGTAAAAACTCTATTTGGCCGTATAACTTCGGCCTTTCGTGCTGTTACGTGGAGATGGTGACGTCGTTTACCGCCGTTCACGACGTGGCGCGTTTCGGTGCGGAAGTGTTGCGCGCCTCCCCGCGTCAGGCTGACCTGATGGTGGTGGCCGGCACCTGCTTCACCAAGATGGCCCCGGTCATCCAACGTCTGTACGAGCAGATGCTGGAGCCCAAGTGGGTGATCTCGATGGGCGCTTGCGCCAACTCCGGCGGCATGTACGACATCTATTCCGTGGTGCAGGGCGTGGACAAGTTCCTGCCGGTCGACGTGTACATTCCCGGCTGCCCACCGCGTCCGGAAGCCTACATGCAAGCGCTGATGCTGCTGCAGGAATCCATCGGCAAAGAACGTCGCCCACTGTCGTGGGTTGTCGGCGATCAGGGCGTTTACCGCGCCAATATGCAGTCTGAAAGAGAGCGTAAACACGGCGAGCGCATCGCGGTGACCAACCTCCGGACGCCTGACGAGATTTAAGACGTTCATTTAACGTCCATCTTAGTGCGCTATTGGTTAACACAGCGAAAAGTGAAACTTGCGGCGAATAACCCTTTAGTGTGGTGAAAAAAAATTATGACAGATTTGACGACGCACGACGCCTTGCCTGCCTGGCAGACCCGAGATCACCTTGACGACCCGGTGATCGGCGAACTGCGCAACCGTTTTGGGCCGGAAGCCTTTACTGTTCAGGCCACCCGCACCGGCATGCCCGTGGTATGGGTTAAACCTGACCAGTTACTGGAAGTAATGACGTTCCTGAGAAAACAGCCGAAGCCGTATGTCATGCTGTTCGATCTGCATGGCGTGGACGAACGTCTTCGCACCCACCGCGACGGCCTGCCCGCTGCGGATTTCTCCGTTTTCTACCATCTGATTTCCATCGAGCGCAACCGCGACATCATGCTGAAGGTGGCGCTGTCTGAAAAAGACCTGCACGTGCCGACGGCCACCAAGGTGTTCCCAAACGCCAACTGGTATGAGCGCGAGACCTGGGAAATGTTCGGCATCACCTTCGACGGCCACCCGCACCTGTCGCGCATCATGATGCCGCAGACCTGGGAAGGGCACCCGCTGCGCAAGGACTACCCGGCGCGCGCCACCGAATTCGATCCTTTCGTGTTGACCAAGCAGAAAGAAGATCTGGAGATGGAAGCGCTGACCTTCAAACCGGAAGACTGGGGCATGAAGCGCGGCACCGAGAACGAAGACTTCATGTTCCTCAACCTCGGCCCGAACCACCCGTCTGCGCACGGTGCGTTCCGCATCATTCTGCAGCTGGACGGCGAAGAGATCGTCGACTGCGTGCCGGATATCGGTTATCACCACCGCGGCGCCGAGAAGATGGGCGAGCGTCAATCCTGGCACAGCTACATTCCGTACACCGACCGCATCGAATACCTCGGCGGCTGCGTGAACGAAATGCCTTACGTGCTGGCGGTTGAAAAGCTGGCCGGCATCAAGGTGCCGGAGCGCGTTGACACCATTCGCGTGATGCTGTCCGAACTGTTCCGCATCAACAGCCACCTGCTGTACATCTCCACCTTCATTCAGGACGTCGGCGCGATGACCCCGGTGTTCTTCGCCTTTACCGACCGCCAGAAGATCTACGATCTGGTGGAAGCGATCACCGGCTTCCGTATGCACCCGGCCTGGTTCCGTATCGGCGGCGTCGCGCACGATCTGCCGCGCGGCTGGGATCGCCTGCTGCGTGAATTCCTCGAATGGATGCCGAAGCGTCTGGATTCCTACGTGAAAGCGGCGCTGAAGAACAGCATTCTGAAAGGCCGTTCCATCGGCGTCGCGTCTTATAACGCCAAAGAAGCGCTGGAATGGGGCGTGACCGGTGCCGGTCTGCGCGCCACCGGCGTCGAGTTCGACGTGCGTAAATGGCGCCCGTACTCCGGCTACGAGAACTTCGACTTCGAAGTGCCGGTCGGCGACGGCAACAGCGACTGCTACACCCGCGTGATGCTGAAGGTGGAAGAGCTGCGCCAGAGCCTGCGCATCCTCGAACAGTGCCTGAACAATATGCCGGAAGGCCCGTTCAAGGCCGATCACCCGCTGACCACGCCACCGCCGAAAGAGCGCACGCTGCAGCACATTGAAACGCTGATCACCCACTTCCTGCAGGTTTCCTGGGGCCCGGTGATGCCAGCCAACGAATCATTCCAGATGATTGAAGCCACCAAAGGGATCAACAGCTACTACCTGACCAGCGACGGCAGCACCATGAGCTACCGCACCCGGGTACGTACGCCGAGCTTTGCGCACCTGCAGCAGATCCCATCGGTCATCCGAGGCAGCCTGGTTTCCGACCTGATCGTCTATCTGGGTAGTATCGATTTTGTAATGTCAGATGTGGACCGCTAACTATGCATGATCAAAAAGACAATCACGCAGTCAACGATGCGCTCGAGCCCATCAATGCAGCCGCTCCTCAGAGCGGCGTTGATGCATTTGTACTGAGCGCGCAAGAACGTGATGCGATCGAGCACGAAAAGCACCATTACGAGGATCCGCGCGCCGCTTCCATCGAAGCACTGAAAATTGTGCAGAAGCAGCGCGGCTGGGTTCCGGACGGTGCGATTTACGCCATCGCGGAAGTGCTGGGCATCCCCGCCAGCGACGTAGAAGGCGTGGCCACGTTCTACAGCCAGATTTTCCGTCAGCCAGTAGGACGTCACGTGATCCGTTATTGTGACAGCGTTGTTTGTCACATCACCGGTTACCAGGGCATTCAGGCCGCTATCGAGAAGAAGCTGAACATCAAACCGGGTCAAACCACCTTTGATGGCCGCTTCACGCTGCTGCCGACCTGCTGTCTGGGCAACTGCGATAAAGGGCCGACCATGATGATTGATGACGACACGCACAGTCAGCTGAAGCCTGAAGATATCGAGACGCTACTGGAGCAGTATCAATGACCAAGCACATTGTACGCACTCCCGAAACGCATCCGCTGACCTGGCGTCTGCGTGATGACAAGCAGCCGCTGTGGCTGGACGAATACCGCAGCAAAAACGGCTATGCCGGCGCAGAGAAGGCCCTCAAAGGCCTGGCCCCGGACGAGATCGTCGGCCTGGTGAAAGATTCCGGGCTGAAGGGCCGCGGCGGCGCGGGCTTCTCCACCGGTTTGAAGTGGAGCCTGATGCCGAAGGACGAATCCATGAACATCCGTTACCTGCTGTGTAACGCCGATGAGATGGAGCCGGGCACCTATAAAGACCGCCTGCTGATGGAGCAGCTGCCGCACCTGCTGGTGGAAGGCATGCTGATCTCCGCGTTCGCGCTGAAAGCCTACCGCGGGTACATCTTCCTGCGCGGCGAGTACATCGAAGCGGCGGCGCACCTGCGTCGCGCCATCGCGGAAGCCACCGAAGCTGGCTATCTGGGCAAGAACATTCTCGGCACCGGGTTTGATTTCGAGCTGATCGTCCACACCGGCGCCGGCCGTTACATCTGCGGTGAAGAAACCGCGCTGATCAACTCGCTGGAAGGCCGCCGCGCCAACCCGCGTTCCAAGCCGCCATTCCCGGCCAGCGCCGGCGTCTGGGGCAAGCCGACCTGCGTCAACAACGTCGAAACGTTGTGCAACGTGCCGGCCATTTTGGCGAACGGCGTGGAGTGGTACACCGGCATCTCCGGCAGTGAAGACAAAGGCACCAAGCTGATGGGCTTCTCCGGCCGGGTGAAAAATCCGGGCGTCTGGGAGCTGCCGTTCGGCACCACCGCGCGTGAAATCCTGGAAGATTACGCCGGCGGCATGCGCGACGGTCTGCGTTTCAAAGCCTGGCAGCCGGGCGGCGCGGGCACCGACTTCCTGACCGCCGATCACCTCGATCTGCCGATGGAATACGGCGCGATCGGCAAAGCCGGCAGCCGTCTCGGCACCGCGTTGGCGATGGCGGTAGACCACGAGATCGGCATGGTGCCGCTGGTGCGCAACCTGGAAGAGTTCTTTGCCCGCGAGTCCTGCGGCTGGTGTACGCCATGCCGCGACGGCCTGCCGTGGAGCGTGAAGATCCTGCGTGCGTTGGAAAACGGCGAAGGGCAGCCGGGGGATATCGAAACCCTCGAACAGCTGTGCCGTTCCCTCGGCCCGGGCAAAACCTTCTGCGCCCACGCGCCAGGTGCCGTAGAGCCACTGCAAAGCGCGATTAAATATTTCCGTGAAGAGTTCGAGGCGGGTATCGCCGTGCAGCACTTCGGCAACGCGCATGCGATTGGCGGCATTCAGCCGAACAATCTGCTGAAGCAACGCTGGTAAGCCGACTCGCCCGAACACGGCCAGAATTTTTGATTAACGCCTGCCGCAAGGCAGGCCACTTGGAAGCATGCTGACTATGGCTACGATTCATGTAGACGGCAAAGAGTATGAGGTAGACGGAGCGGACAACCTGCTGCAGGCTTGTCTCTCCCTCGGCCTTGATATTCCTTACTTTTGCTGGCATCCGGCGCTGGGAAGCGTCGGCGCTTGCCGCCAATGTGCGGTAAAGCAATACCAAAACGCGGAAGATACGCGCGGCCGTTTGGTGATGTCCTGTATGACCCCGGCATCCGATGGCACCTTCATCTCCATCGATGACGGCGAAGCGAAGCAGTTCCGTGAAAGCGTGGTCGAGTGGTTGATGACCAACCACCCGCACGATTGCCCGGTCTGTGAGGAAGGCGGTAACTGTCACCTGCAGGATATGACGGTAATGACCGGCCACAGCTTCCGTCGCTACCGCTTCACCAAGCGCACCCACAACAACCAGGAGCTGGGGCCGTTTATCTCGCACGAGATGAACCGCTGCATCGCCTGCTATCGCTGCGTGCGTTACTACAAAGACTATGCGGACGGCACCGACTTCGGCGTGTACGGCGCGCACGACAACGTCTACTTCGGTCGCCCGGAAAGCGGCACGCTGGAAAGCGAGTTCTCCGGCAACCTGGTGGAAGTGTGCCCGACCGGCGTCTTCACCGACAAAACGCACTCCGAACGCTACAACCGTAAATGGGACATGCAGTTCGCGCCGAGCATTTGCCAGCAGTGCAGCATCGGCTGTAACACCAGCCCGGGCGAGCGCTATGGCGAGCTGCGCCGTATCGAAAACCGTTACAACGGCAGCGTGAACCACTACTTCCTGTGCGACCGCGGCCGTTTCGGTTACGGCTACGTCAACCAGAAAGATCGTCCGCGTCAACCGCAGCAGCTGCGCGGCGACGACTGGATAACCCTGAACGCCGAGCAGGCGATGCAGGGCGCGGCGGACATCCTGCGTCAGGCGAAGAAAACCATCGGCATCGGCTCCCCGCGCGCCAGCCTGGAAAGCAACTTCGCACTGCGCGAGCTGGTCGGCGCCGAGAACTACTACACCGGTATCGCTCAGGCGGAGCAATCACGCCTGGCGCTGATGCTGAACGTGCTGAAGAACGGCGGCGTTCATACGCCGGCGCTGCGTGAGATCGAAGATTACGACGCGGTGCTGGTGCTGGGCGAAGACCTGACGCAAACCGGCGCGCGCATCGCGCTGTCCGTGCGTCAGGCCGTCAAGGGTAAAGCCCGCGCGATGGCGGCGGCGCAGCGCGTTGCCGACTGGCAGATCGCGGCGGTGCAGAACATCGGCCAGCACGCCAAGTACCCGCTGTTCACCACCAACGTCGACAACACCCGCCTGGACGACATCGCCGCCTGGAACTACCGCGCGCCGGTAGACGAGCAGGCACGCTTCGGCTTCGCCATCGCGCACGCGCTGGATAGCGCAGCGCCGGCGGTGAACGATCTGGCCGATGGCCTGAACAAGAAAGTCGACATCATCGTGCAGGCGCTGACCGGCGCACGCAAACCGCTGATCATTACCGGCAGCAACGCCGGCAGCGAAGCCATCATCGAAGCGGCGGCCAACATCGCCAAAGCGTTGAAGGGCCGCGGTTCCGACGTCGGCATCACCTTCGTGGCGGGCGCCGCCAACAGCATGGGCCTGGCGATGATCGGCGGTGGTTCGCTCGATCAGGCGCTGGAACAGCTGGCGAGCGGCGCAGCCGATACCGCCATCGTGATGGAAAACGATCTCTATCGCCATGCGCCGGCGGCGCAGGTGGACGCAGCGTTGGCCAAGGTCAGCAACCTGATCGTCGCCGATCACCAGCGCACCGCGATCATGGACAAAGCCAACCTGATCCTCTCCTCGGCCAGCTTTGCCGAGAGCGACGGTACGCTGATCAACCAGGAAGGCCGCGCGCAGCGCTTCTTCCAGGTATACGATCCGGCTTACTACGACGACGCCAAGAAGAATCAGTTCACCGTGATGCTGGAAAGCTGGCGCTGGATGCACTCGCTGCACTCCACCTACACCAGCCGCCATGTGGACTGGACTCAGCTCGATGACGTGATCGCCGCTTGCGTCGCCGCGTTGCCGCAGCTGCAGGGCATCGTCGATGCCGCGCCGGACGCGACTTTCCGCATTCGCGGTCAGAAGCTGGCGCGTTCGCCGCACCGTTCCAGCGGCCGTACCGCCATGCGCGCCAACATCAGCGTGCACGAGCCGCGTCAGCCGCAGGATAAAGACACCATGTTCGCCTTCTCGATGGAAGGGAACAACAGCCCGCTGGCCGATCGTCAGCAGATCCCGTTCGCCTGGGCGCCAGGCTGGAACTCACCGCAGGCATGGAACAAGTTCCAGGCCGAAGTGGGCGGCAAACTGCGCCACGGCGATCCGGGCGTGCGCCTGATCGAAGCGGGGGAGGGCAGCCTCGGTTACTTCGACCGCGTGCCAGCCGCCTTCAATCCGAACGACGGCTGGCGTGTCGCGCCTTACTACCACCTGTTCGGCAGCGATGAAATGTCGCAGCGCTCTCACGTGATCCAGCAGCGCATGCCGGAAGCCTACGTGATGGTCAACCCGGCCGACGCGGCGACGCTTGGCGTCAACGCGGGCAGCCTGGTGGAGTTCAGCTGTGCGGGCCAGACCTTGCGTCTGCCGGTGCGTCTGAGTGAAACCCTGACCCAGGGCCAGGTTGGTTTGCCGCTCGGCTTGCCAGGGATCCCGCCGATCTTGGTGGGTGCTAAGGTAGACAATCTGCGGGAGGCGGCACGATGAGCTGGTTTACCCCTGAGGTGATCGACATTCTGATCGCCGTTCTTAAAGCGGTCGTGATCCTGTTGGTGGTCGTGGCGTGCGGGGCGTTCATGAGCTTCGGCGAACGCCGCCTGCTCGGCCTGTTCCAGAACCGTTACGGACCGAACCGCGTAGGCTGGGGCGGCTCGCTGCAGCTGGTCGCCGACATGATCAAAATGTTCTTCAAGGAAGACTGGGTGCCGAGATTCTCCGACCGGGTGATCTTCACCCTGGCGCCGATGATCGCCTTTACTTCCCTGTTGCTGGCATTTGCTATCGTACCGGTCAGCCCGACCTGGGCGGTGTCCGATCTCAACATCGGTATTCTGTTCTTCCTGATGATGGCCGGCCTGGCAGTGTACGCCGTGCTGTTCGCCGGCTGGTCGAGCAACAACAAATACTCGCTGTTGGGCGCGATGCGCGCTTCTGCGCAAACCCTGAGCTACGAAGTGTTCATCGGCCTGTCGCTGATGGGCGTGGTGATGCAGGCGGGTTCGTTCAACATGCAGGCTATCGTTGAATCCCAGGCGCACGTCTGGAACGTCATTCCGCAGTTCTTCGGCTTCGTGACCTTCGCGATCGCCGGCGTGGCGGTGTGTCACCGTCACCCGTTTGACCAGCCGGAAGCCGAGCAGGAACTGGCTGACGGTTACCACATCGAATATTCCGGCATGAAGTTCGGTCTGTTCTTCGTGGGGGAATACATCGGTATCGTCACCGTGTCCGCCCTGATTGTGACGTTGTTCTTCGGCGGCTGGCAGGGTCCGTTCCTGCCGCCATTCATCTGGTTCGCGTTGAAAACGGCCTTCTTCATGATGATGTTCATCCTGATCCGCGCCGCGCTGCCGCGTCCGCGTTATGACCAGGTGATGTCTTTCGGCTGGAAAGTGTGCCTGCCGCTGACGCTGCTGAACCTGCTGGCAACCGCCGCGGTCATTTTGTACAACGCTCAATAAGGGGTGAATAAACCATGACATTGAAAGAGTTAGTGGTTGGTTTCGGCACCCAGGTGCGCAGCATTTGGATGATTGGCATGCATGCCTTCGCCAAGCGTGAAACCCAGATGTACCCGGAAGAACCGGTTTACCTGCCGCCGCGCTACCGCGGCCGCATCGTGCTGACGCGCGATCCGGACGGCGAAGAGCGCTGCGTCGCCTGTAACCTGTGTGCGGTTGCCTGCCCGGTCGGCTGTATCTCGCTGCAAAAAGCGGAACAGAAAGACGGCCGTTGGTATCCGGAGTTCTTCCGCATCAACTTCTCGCGCTGCATTTTCTGTGGCCTGTGCGAAGAGGCTTGCCCGACTACCGCTATCCAGCTGACGCCGGATTTCGAATTGGGTGAGTACAAGCGTCAGGATCTGGTGTACGAAAAAGAAGATCTGTTGATCTCGGGGCCGGGTAAATATCCGGAATATAACTTCTACCGGATGGCCGGTATGGCGATTGACGGCAAAGCCAAAGGCGAAGCCGAAAACGAAGCCAAACCGATCGACGTCAAAGGTCTGTTGCCCTAAGGAGCCAGCAAGCATGGAAATTGCATTTTATCTGGCAGGTTTGATTGCGGTGGCCGCGACGATTCGCGTGATCACCCATACCAACCCTGTGCATGCGCTGCTGTATCTGATCGTCTCGTTATTGGCGATCTCGGCAGTCTTCTTCTCTCTCGGCGCCTACTTTGCCGCCGCGTTGGAAATCATCGTTTATGCGGGCGCCATCATGGTGCTGTTCGTGTTCGTGGTGATGATGCTGAACCTCGGCAACGTGCAGCAGCAAGAGCGCGACTGGATGAAGCCGACGGTGTGGATCGGGCCTGGCCTGCTGTCGCTGGCGCTGCTGGTGGTATTGATCGTCGCGATCCGCAGCGTATCCGATCAGGGTATCAGCGGTGAGATGGTCGACGCGAAGGCGGTGGGCATCAGCCTGTTCGGGCCTTACGTACTGGCGGTTGAGCTGGCTTCAATGCTGCTGTTGGCGGGTCTGGTTGTCGCCTTCCATATCGGCCGCGAGCATAAGCCTGGCGAGGTGCTGAGCAACGCGCCGGCGAGTGGCGAAATGGCGAGAAGAAAATCGGAGGAGCAAGCATGATCCCTCTTCAACATGGCCTGATCCTGGCGGCTATCCTGTTTGTGCTCGGGCTGACCGGGCTGCTGGTGCGCCGCAACCTGCTGTTTATGCTGATCAGCCTGGAAGTGATGATCAACGCTGCGGCGTTGGCGTTTATCGTGGCGGGAAGCTACTGGGGCCAGGCGGACGGACAGGTGATGTACATCCTGGCGATCAGCCTGGCGGCAGCCGAGGCCAGTATCGGCCTGGCGCTGCTGCTGCAGCTCTACCGTCGTCGTCATACCCTGAATATTGATACTGTCAGTGAGATGCGCGGATGAACCTATTATATTTAACAATTCTGCTACCGCTGATCGGGTTCCTGCTGTTGGCATTTTCCCGCGGTCGTTGGTCTGAAAACACGGCGGCCACCGTCGGCGTGGGTTCTATCGGCCTGGCTGCGCTGGTCACGGTGTATGTGGCGATGGATTTCTTCGCCCAGAAAGCCGCTGGCGTGCAGCTGTTCGAGCAAAGCCTGTGGACCTGGATGGCCGTCGGCAACTTCAATATCGGCGTGACCCTGGTGCTGGACGGCCTGTCGCTGACCATGCTGTCGGTGGTCACCGGCGTCGGCTTCTTCATCCACATGTTCGCTTCCTGGTACATGCGCGGTGAAGAGGGCTATTCGCGCTTCTTCGCTTACACCAACCTGTTTATCGCCAGCATGGTGGTATTGGTGCTGGCGGACAACCTGCTGCTGATGTACCTGGGTTGGGAAGGCGTGGGCCTGTGCAGCTACCTGTTGATCGGTTTCTACTACAAAGATCCGGCCAACGGGGCGGCGGCGATGAAAGCCTTTATCGTGACCCGCGTGGGCGACGTGTTCCTGGCGTTCGCGCTGTTCATCCTCTACAACGAGCTGGGCACGCTGAACATCCGCGAGCTGATGATCCTGGCGCCGCAGAAACTGGCGGTGGGCGACACGGCCATCACCTGGGCGACCCTGATGCTGCTGGGCGGCGCGGTCGGTAAATCGGCGCAGCTGCCGTTGCAAACCTGGTTGGCGGACGCGATGGCGGGCCCAACCCCGGTTTCCGCACTGATCCACGCGGCGACCATGGTGACCGCGGGCGTCTATCTGATCGCCCGCACGCACGGCCTGTTCCTGATGGCGCCGGAAGTGCTGCACCTGGTGGGCATCGTCGGTGCGGTCACTCTGCTGCTGGCCGGCTTCGCCGCGCTGGTGCAGACCGACATCAAGCGCGTGCTCGCTTACTCCACCATGAGCCAGATCGGTTACATGTTCCTGGCGCTGGGCGTGCAGGCATGGGACGCGGCGATCTTCCACCTGATGACCCACGCGTTCTTCAAGGCGCTGCTGTTCCTGTCATCCGGTTCGGTGATCCTGGCTTGCCACCACGAGCAAAACATCTTCAAGATGGGCGGTCTGCGCAAGAGCATCCCGCTGGTGTACGTCTGCTTCCTGGTGGGTGGCGCGGCGCTGTCTGCGTTGCCGCTGGTCACGGCCGGCTTCTTCAGTAAGGACGAGATCCTGGCGGGCGCGATGGCCAACGGCCACATCAACCTGATGGTTGCCGGCCTGGTCGGTGCGTTCATGACCTCGCTGTACACCTTCCGTATGATTTTCATCGTGTTCCATGGCGAAGAGAAAATCAAAGCGCATGCCGGTAAAGGCATCACTCACCACTTGCCACTGCTGGTTCTGCTGGTGCTGTCCACCTTCGTCGGCGCGATGATCGTGCCGCCGTTGCAGGGCGTGCTGCCGGAGACCACCGAGCTGGCGCACGGCAGCGTGCTGCGGCTTGAAATCACCTCCGGCGTGGTGGCTATCGTCGGCATTCTGCTGGCGGCCGCGCTGTGGCTGGGCAAACGCAGCCTGGTCAACAGCATCGCCAACAGCGCGCCGGGTCGTTTCTTCTCGACCTGGTGGTTCCATGCCTGGGGCTTCGACTGGCTGTATGACAAAGTGTTCGTCAAGCCGTACCTGGGCATTGCGAAGCTGCTGCAACGCGATCCGCTGAACTCGCTGATGAATCTGCCGGCCGTCTTCTCCCGCTGGGGGAACCGCGGTCTGACGGTGAGCGAGAACGGTCAGGTGCGTTGGTATATAGCGTCTATGGGTGTGGGTGCAGTGGTCGTATTGGCTCTGTTGATTTTGGTTTAATTGAATAATTTAAACAGACGCATTTTTCGGGCGTAGCGCCGGGCAGGCGCTACGTACAAAGTTTGAAATTATTCGTATAAGGGACACAAAACGCCATGCTATTACCTTGGCTAATTCTTATCCCCTTTATCGGCGGTCTGCTGTGCTGGCAGCTTGAGCGCTTCGGTACTAAGGTGCCGCGCTGGATAGCGCTGATCGCAATGGGGCTGACGTTGGCGCTCTCTCTGCAGCTGTGGATGCAGGGCGGCTATACATTGACCACGCCGAAAGGCATTCCGCAGTGGCAGAGCGAATTCCTGCTACCGTGGATCCCGCGCTTCGGCATCTCCATCCACCTGGCGCTGGACGGTCTGTCGCTGCTGATGGTGGTGTTGACCGGTCTGCTGGGCGTGCTGGCGATCCTCTGTTCCTGGCGTGAAATCCAGAAGTATCAGGGCTTCTTCCACCTCAACCTGCTGTGGATCCTGGGCGGCGTTATCGGCGTGTTCCTCGCCATCGACATGTTCCTGTTCTTCTTCTTCTGGGAAATGATGTTGGTGCCGATGTACTTCCTGATCGCGCTGTGGGGTCACAAGGCGTCGGACGGTAAAACCCGCATCACCGCGGCGACCAAGTTCTTCATCTACACCCAGGCCAGCGGTCTGGTGATGCTGATTGCGATCCTGGGCCTGGTGTTCGTGCACTATAACGCCACCGGCGTGTGGACCTTCGATTACGAAGACCTGCTGCAAACGCCGATGTCCCACAACGTGCAATATATGCTGATGCTGGGCTTCTTCATCGCCTTCGCGGTGAAAATGCCGGTGGTGCCGCTGCACGGCTGGTTGCCGGATGCGCACAGCCAGGCGCCAACCGCAGGTTCCGTCGACCTGGCGGGCATCTTGCTGAAAACCGCGGCCTACGGCCTGCTGCGTTTCAGCCTGCCGCTGTTCCCTGAGGCTTCGCACGAGTTCGCGCCAATCGCCATGTGGCTGGGCGTGATCGGCATCTTCTACGGCGCCTGGATGGCGTTCGCGCAGACCGACATTAAGCGCCTTATCGCTTACACCTCGGTATCGCACATGGGCTTCGTGCTGATCGCCATCTACACCGGCAGCCAGCTGGCTTACCAGGGCGCGGTTATCCAGATGATCGCGCACGGCCTGTCCGCCGCCGGCATGTTTATCATCTGCGGCCAGCTGTATGAACGTCTGCATACGCGCGACATGCGTCAGATGGGCGGCCTGTGGGGGCGCATCAAGTTCATCCCGGCGCTGTCGCTGTTCTTCGCCGTGGCTACGCTGGGGATGCCGGGTACCGGTAACTTCGTCGGCGAATTCATGATTCTGTTCGGCAGCTACCAGGTGGTGCCGGTGATCACCGTGATCTCCACCTTCGGTCTGGTGTTCGCTTCGGTTTACTCGCTGATCATGATGCAGCGTGCTTACTACGGTGCGCCTAAATCCGACCAGCCGCTGCAGGGCATGACCGCGCGCGAACTGTTCATCATTCTGCTGCTGGTGGTGTTGCTGGTTCTGCTGGGGGTTTACCCGCAGCCGATTCTGGATACTTCCAACGCGGCGATGAGCAACGTGCAACACTGGTTTGGTTCGTCAGTTTCAGCAATTTCAACAACAAGGCCGTAATTCGCCATGACAATAACTCCTCAACAACTGATCGCACTGCTGCCGCTGTTGATCGTCGGATTGACGGTGGTGGTTGTGATGCTAGGCATTGCGTGGCGACGCGACCACTTTATCAACGCCACCCTGACCGTGATCGGTCTCAACCTGGCGCTGCTTTCGCTGTACTTTGTCGGCCAGGCAGGCCCAATGGACGTCACCCCGCTGCTGCGGGTTGACGGCTACTCGATGTTCTACACCGGGCTGGTGCTGCTGGCGAGTCTGGCGACCTGCACCTTCGCGTATCCGTGGCTGGTCGGCTATCCGGATAACCGCGAAGAGTTCTACCTGCTGGTGCTGATCGCCGCCATGGGCGGCATCCTGCTGGCGAGCGCCAACCATCTGGCTTCGCTGTTCATCGGTATCGAGCTGATCTCGCTGCCGCTGTTCGGCCTGGTGGGCTACGCCTACCGCCAGAAGCGCCCGCTGGAAGCCGCCATCAAGTACATGCTGCTGTCCGCCGCCGCGTCGTCGTTCCTGCTGTTCGGCATGGCGCTGCTGTACGCCGAATCCGGCGATCTGTCGCTGGCCGGCCTCGGCAAGAGCCTGCAGGAAAACATGATGCACCAGCCGCTGATCCTGGCCGGCATGGGCATGATGATCGTCGGTCTGGGCTTCAAGCTGTCGCTGGTGCCGTTCCAACTGTGGACGCCGGACGTTTATCAGGGCGCGCCTGCGCCGGTCTCGACCTTCCTGGCGACCGCCAGCAAGATCGCGATCTTTGCGGTCGTGATGCGTCTGTTCCTGTATGCCCCGGCCGCCGACAACGAAGCGCTGCGCATGGTGTTGTCGATCATCGCGTTCTGCTCCATCTTGTTCGGTAACCTGATGGCCATCAGCCAGACCAACATCAAGCGTCTGCTGGGCTACTCGTCGATCGCTCATCTGGGCTACCTGCTGGTGGCGCTGATTGCGGTGCAAACCCATCAGCTGTCGCTGGAAACCGCCGGCGTTTATCTGGCCGGTTACCTGTTCAGCAGCCTGGGCGCCTTCGGCGTGGTCAGCCTGATGTCCAGCCCATACCGCGGCCCGGATGCGGATTCGCTGTTCTCTTACCGTGGTCTGTTCTGGCACAAGCCAATCTTGTCCGCGGTAATGACGGTGATGATGCTGTCGCTGGCCGGTATCCCGATGACGCTGGGCTTTATCGGTAAGTTCTTCGTGATCGCGATGGGCGTCAGCGCGCACCTGTGGTGGCTGACCGGCGCAGTCGTGGTAGGCAGCGCCATCGGCCTGTATTACTACCTGCGCGTGACCGTCAGTCTGTTCCTCAGCGCGCCGGAATCGCTGCAGCGCGACACCCCGAACAACTGGGCGTTGACCGCCGGTGGCGTCGTGGTGCTGATCTCAGCCGCGCTGGTGCTGCTGTTGGGGGTTTATCCTCAGCCGCTGATTTCGCTGGTGCAGATGGCTCAGCCGACGTTCTGATAACGCTTCAGACGGTAAAAAGGTCGCTTCGGCGGCCTTTTTTTATGGAGAAACGGCACTCAGTCGTAATGGGCGCTAAACGACGTTTCCAGCGCCTGCACCACCGCGCGCACGCGAGCGGCGCGTTGCAAATCGGGGTGCAGCACCAGCCAGATATCCACCCAGTCTTTGCTCTCGGGAAAGAGGCGCACCAGTTCCGGGTCGTGGTCGGCCAGGCACGACAAGAGCAGCCCGATGCCCAGCCCGCTGCGGGTGGCCGAACGTAACAACAGCTGCGAATTGCATTGCAGCACGGCGTTGGGCTCGAACAGGGTCTCGCCGCCGAAATTGCTCCAGTGGCGCGGCACCAGTTCGCGCGGGAACATCAGCAGATCGTGGCCGCGCAGCTGCTCGCCTTTGACCGGCATGCCGCGTTGCGCCAGATAGTGCGGGCTGGCGTACAGGCCCATTTCGATAGTGGCTAAGCGTTTGATGATCAGCTCATCGTCATCGGGGCGCGCGCCGCGGATCGCCAGATCCGCGCTGTGGTAAGCGATATCGGTGATGTTCAGCGCCGTCAACAGCGTGACGGTGATGGCCGGATAGCGTTGCCGCAGATCTTGCAGCGCCGGTATCACGAAGGCTTCGGCCAGGGTATCGGTGGTGGCGATGCGCACGTTGCCGCACAGACTTTCGTCGCCGCCGGCGGCTTTGCGAGCGATCGCCTGCACGGCATTTTCCATCTTCATCATGTCCGCCAGCATGGATTCGCCCAGCGGGCTGAGGGAGAAGGATTTTGGCGTGCGGATAAACAATTTCGAACCCAGCGAGTTTTCCAGGGCGGTGAGACGTCGGCCGACGGTCGCTTGATCAACCTGCAGCTGGTTGGCGGCTTTACGTAACGTGCCGCAGCGTGCGACGGCCAGAAAGAAGCGCGCGTCATCCCAATTCATCATGCCATTTCCTCTCTGCAGATTTGTCGGCGCCAGGGGAGCAGTGCGGGCCGGGCGAACGATACCGGTATCTATCATAAAGCGTTGTTCCGTCTGGAGGGAGAGAAAGACGGTCAACGGCACGCACATCGGCGGTTATTTCTCCGGTGATGCAAGAATGCATCAGGGTGATTCATTCTTGACGATACTTCGCCCGTCGCCGTAACGCTATGATAAGCGCCGTTCCCGGCAGACCGGGTGAGGAAAGACGACGATGGCAGGCCGCCGCCTGCCGACTTTGGGAGTGGAAGCATGTCAGAAAATACCGCCATCCAGGACGCGGCGCCAGCAAACGCACAGGCGTCGCGCACGGCCATTTTACTGTTCCTGGCGCTGGCTTTGATGTCGGCATTGCTGAACAGCAGCGCGCCGACGCCGCTTTATCCGCTGTATCAGCAGCAGCTTGCGCTAAGCTCGGTCAGTCTGACCGTCATCTACGGCGCCTATGCCGCCGGCGTGCTGATCTCTTTGTTCGGCGTCGGCAATCTGGCCGGCAAAGTAAAGGATTTACGCAGCATGATCGTGCCGGCGTTGCTGGTGGTGTTGAGCGGCGCGCTGCTGTTCGCGCTGGCTGATACCTTTGCCATGATGCTGATGGCGCGGCTGCTGGCCGGGGTAGGCACCGGGGCGCTGACCGGCGCGGCGAACATCGCGTTGGTGCGGTTTGGGCCGCGCGACGGCGGTAAAAGCGCGGCGTTAATCGCAACGCTGTCATTCACCACCGGATTAGCGCTGGGGCCGATCTTCAGCGGCATCGCTTTGCAGACCGGTTTTCATCCCACGACGCTGCCGTTCGTTTTCATCATGGCCATTGCCGCCATGGCGGCGTTGGGCGTCATGCTGCTGTGGCCGCGTGGCCAGGTTGCGTCGCCGGCCCGCGCTGCGCCGGCCGAACAGGAAAAAAGCACGCTGCTCGATGGCCTGCGCGCTACCGGCGGTAAATTCTTTGTGTGCGCCGGCGCGCTGTTTGTCTGTTGGGCGCTGGCCGCCAGTATTTTGGCAATCGGCCCCGGCGTGGCGGAAACGCTGTTAGGCATGCACCAGCGTGGCGTCTTTGGCTATGCGATTGCGGTGTATCTGCTGATCGCCGGCATCAGCCAGATCCTGAGCCGCCGCGTTAACGCCCGTCATTCGCTGTTGTTCGGTTGCCTGGCGCAGGTGCTGGCGGCAGTGGTGTTCGCCATGGCGATCCAGTGGCATTCTCTGGGGCTGGCGGCGGTGGGGCTGGTGGTGGCCGGCTATGCCTACGGCGCCATTTTCGTCGGCAGCGCGACCCTGGTGAACTTGATTTCGCCGCCGACCAGCCATGCGCGTTTGCTTTCTCTGTTTTACGTTATCGCTTATATCGCCAACTGGGTGCCGATCTTGCTGGGCGTGGTGGTCGATCGCGTCGATCTGCAGCAGGCGACCCATTTGCTGTTCTTGAGCAGCAGCGCAGTGTGCCTGTTACTGGCATGGAAAACGTCCCGGGTGGGGTTCCCTTGTTAATTATTTTGTGATGAATATCTATTTTTTATAATTAATGGTTCTTTAATTACATTTATGATGTGATTTGTATCGCATAAATTGGCCTGTTTTCGGGTAAACTGCGCGCTTTCTTTTTGCTGCAGGTCACTTTATGAACGTTCTTTTCGCCATTGCCGTCACCACCGGGATCCTGTCCGGCGTTTGGGGATGGGTTGCCGTCAGTCTGGGCCTGATCGGTTGGGCCGGTTTTCTCGGCTGCACGGCCTATTTCGCCTGCCCGCAGGGCGGCCTGAAAGGGCTGTTGATCGGCGCGTTGACCTGCTGCAGCGGCGTTTTCTGGGCAATGGTCATCATCCACGGCAGCGAACTGGCGCCGCAATGGAATTTGCTGGGGTATCTGCTGACCGGCGCCGTGGCGTTCTTGATGTGCATACAGGCCAAACAGCAATGGCTGGGGTTCGTGCCCGGCACCTTTATCGGCGCCTGTGCGACCTTCGCCGGCGGCGGCGACTGGCCGCTGGTGACGCTCTCTTTGCTGGTGGGCCTGCTATTCGGCTATGCGATGAAAAACAGCGGGCTGTGGTGGGCGGCGCGCAGCGAAAAAGCCCGCGCCGCACAGCCGGTCAGCCGGCATGCCGGCTCAAACGGTGCCGCCGAGTGAGAGGCGGTAGTGCAGGTCGAGACGCTCGGCGCAGGGCTCGCCCGCGATCCGCTGCAGCAACAGTTCACTGGCGGCCTTACCCATCTCAAAGCGCGGCGTGATCACGCTGGCGATGCCCGGCGTGGTCGCCTGGCCGATATCCAGACCGTGAAATCCCGATAGCGCAACCTCCTGCGGCACGCGCACGCCGAGACGCAGGCAGGCCTGCAACACGCCTACCGCCAAATCGTCGTTGGTGCACAGGATACCGTCCAACTGCGGGTAGCGTTCGCGCGCCATCGCCAGCATGTCGGCGCCGATCGAAACCGATGAGACCCGATGCGGCGTGATCTGGCGCGGCGTTTGCCCCTGAGCCGCCATGGCGCGGCAGTAACCCTGGTAACGTTTAATGTCGCGGGCGTCGGACATGGCGCCAAAGTAAACGATATGGCGTTTGCCGCTGGCCTGCAGCGCGGCGGTCATGTCATACCCCGCCTGTTCATTGTCAAATCCCACCGCGATCCGCCCCGGCGGCGCGTCGAGATCCATCACCTGCGCGATGGGAATTTTCGCGGCGGCGAGATAGGTCTCAGCGCGCAAGGTGTGCGCCGAATCGGTGAGGATTAGCCCGGCGATTGGATAAGCCAGCAGTTGTGCAATCTGCTCTTCTTCCCGCTGCGGGCTGTAATCGTAGTTCACCACCAGCGTTTGATAACCCCGCGCCTGGGTGACGGATTCGATGCCGGCCAGCAGATCGGCGAAAATCTGGTTATTGAAAGAGGGGATCAACACGCCGATGCGCGGTTTTCTGCCGGCCTGTGCGGTATCGGCGTCAGTGATGTTCAGCTCCCGCATGACCTGCGCAATGCGTTCAGCGGTGTCGGCCGCCACTTTGTCCGGCGTGCGCAGAAAACGGCTGACGGTCATTTTGGTCACGCCGGCCAATTGCGCGATGTCCTGTAGCGTTACGCGGGGGTGTTTCATTCGGTAGCCTTAACGGGCGGCGCGGCAAGGATGGATAGCGGTATGTTAACAAATCGACTTGGTGATAACAACGCATGCGATTTTATTGAAAGTGGCTATTTTTCAATTGGATAGATTGGCTTTGTTCTCTTGCTGTCTGCGTGAGTTCACGTTAAGGGTAACAGGGTTTCGTAACATTATTTTCAGTGATTTCCATCACGTTTTTACCGGTAACAATCGGCTGAGATAGAGGCCTGTCCGATTGGAGGCCTGAAGGCCGGGAATTACCATGAACAACCTGTTTTCTCTGGATAACAAAACCGTCTTGATCACCGGCGCCTCGCGCGGCATCGGTTTTCTGCTGGCGCGTGGCCTGGCGCAGCAAGGCGCGCATATTCTGGTCAATGCCACCACCGAAGAACATGCCCGGCACGCCGCCGATCGCCTGCGCGAAGAGGGGCTGCGCGCCGACGCGGCGGCGTTCGACGTCACCGACTCTCAGGCGGTGCATGCCGCCATCGGCCGTATCGAAACGGACATCGGCGCGATAGACGTGTTGATCAACAACGCCGGCATCCAGCGCCGTCATCCCTTCACCGAGTTCCCGGAGCAAGACTGGGACGACATCATCGCTGTCAACCAGAAGGCGGTCTTCATCGTGTCGCAGACCGTGGCCCGTTACATGGTGCCGCGCCGGCGCGGCAAGATAGTCAATATCGGCTCGATGCAAAGCGAGCTGGGGCGGGACACCATCACCCCTTACGCGGCGTCCAAAGGGGCGGTGAAAATGCTGACGCGCGGCATGTGCGTGGAGTTGGCGCGTTACAACATTCAGGTCAACGGCATTGCCCCCGGCTATTTCAAAACCGAGATGACACAGGCGTTGGCCGACGACCCGGCCTTTACCGCCTGGCTAACCCAGCGCACGCCCGCCGCGCGTTGGGGGGATCCGCAGGAGCTGATCGGCGCGGCGGTGTTCCTGGCCGCCGACGCTTCCAGCTTCGTCAACGGGCAGCTGCTGTTTGTCGATGGCGGCATGTCCGCCGCGGTGTAATCCCTCTTTCGTGGAGTGTTGAGATGAAAATTCAAACCCAGTCCTGCATGGTTAACGGCAAACGAGACGTGGCGGTGATCGCGCAAGAAGTGAATTATCAGGGGCAGGGCACGCTGGTGAAAATCCGCCGCGGCGGCATCTGCGGCTCGGATCTGCATTACTTTCAGGAAGGGAAGGTCGGCAATTTTCAGGTACGCCAGCCGATGGTGCTGGGCCACGAGGCGATCGGCGAGGTGGTCGCCAGCGATTCGCCGCAGCTGGCGATCGGGCAGAAGGTGGCGCTCAATCCCAGCAAACCCTGCGGGCAGTGCAAATATTGTCTGGCGCAGCAAAGCAATCAGTGCGTCGAGATGCGCTTTTTCGGCAGCGCGATGTATTTCCCGCACGTCGACGGCGCTTTCACCCAATACAAGGTGGTGGATAGCGCGCAGTGCATTCCTTACGCCGCCGATCGCGACGACAGGGTGATGGTATTCGCCGAACCGCTGGCGGTGGCGATCCACGCGGCAAAACAGCCCGGCGCGGTGAAGGGTAAAACGGTTTTCGTGTCCGGCGTCGGCCCGATCGGTTGTTTGCTGGTGGCGGCGCTGAAAGCGCTGGGCGCCGCCGAGATCGTCTGCGCCGATCTCAGCCCGCGCTGTCTGGCGCTCGCCGGCCAGATGGGGGCGGACCGCTGTCTGCATGCCGCAGACGACGATTTCAGCGTATATCAGCAACACAAAGGCTATTTCGACATTGCTTTCGAGGCAGCAGGGCATCCGACGTCGCTGCAGCGCTGCCTGGAAGTCACGCGCGCCAAGGGCACCGTCGTGCAGGTCGGGATGGGCGGCAGCTTCCCTGATTTTCCGCTGATGCTGTTGATCGCCAAGGAGTTGAATCTGCTCGGCTCCTTCCGCTTCGTGGAGGAATTCGCGCTGGCGGTGGCCTGGCTGGCCGGCGATGTGGTCGATCCGCTGCCGCTGCTGTCGGCGGAGT
Organism: Serratia sp. CY55921; assembly: GCF_052167655.1. Lineage (NCBI taxonomy): Bacteria > Pseudomonadati > Pseudomonadota > Gammaproteobacteria > Enterobacterales > Yersiniaceae > Serratia > Serratia sp. CY55921. Next base: position 203,996 of record NZ_JBJNMU010000001.1, read on the forward strand.
TCGCCGGGGACCAACTGGCGCAGGCGCTGGAGTTTGCCGGTGACAAGCGCCAGGCCGCCAAGGTGCAATTAGTGTTTTAGGGTAAAAGTCCGATGGCCGCAGGTGACGATCGTTGTCTATAGTGTAGGAACGCTTAATTTTTCAACCACGGAGATCTCACGATGGCAAGACATACGGATGCTGAGCAAACTACGCTGGATGACGATCTGAGAATGCTGACCGAAACGCTGGAAGAAGTGTTGCAATACAGCGGCGATCGCGCGGATCAGGCCTACATCGACATCAAGTCGCACGCCGAGCAGGCGCTGAGTGAGGTCAAGGCGCGCTGGGTGAACACCGGCGAATCCTACTATGCCCGCGCCAAAGAAGCGGTGCACCGCACCGACGACTATGTGCGGGATAAACCCTGGCACAGCGTGGGCATCGGCGCCACCGTCGGGCTGGTGCTGGGGCTGCTGCTGGCCCGCAAATAAATCACGCCCCAGGGGCGGCGCAAGCCGCCTCGTTCTTTTCTGCAGACTGTGTGCTTCATCCCGCTGTTTCTCCGATAGTTCTTCCATATCCCGCCTATACTTTCCGCTAGCCGCCGCAGGCGGGGCGCTATTCCCCTGTTTTTTGTGCGGACGGATTGAGACCATGTCGCCGCAGGTGTAAAGTGTTTGTGTATTTATTGTTTATTTTTTGTTCTAAATCAAATAATTATCTGGTGTAAACACCCAGGGATATACGGCGTTTTTGCGCTGGCGCAAAAGCCGTGAAAATAACACCTCATATAATACAGAGCGTAACTACAGGCGCGGCGTCCGTCGGCTGCGCCGGGGACGATCTCTGCTAACTGACTTGTGAGCGAACTATGTCGACAAGTGTTTTTAATCGCCGGTGGGCGGCTGTGCTGCTCGAGGCGCTGGCCCGCCATGGGGTGCGGCATGTTTGTATCGCTCCGGGATCGCGCTCCACGCCGTTGACGCTGGCCGCTGCGGCCAACCGATCTTTTATCTGTCATACCCACTTTGATGAACGCGGGCTTGGCCATTTGGCGCTTGGGCTGGCGAAGGCGGCGCGTGAGCCGGTAGCGGTGATTGTCACGTCCGGCACCGCGGCGGCGAACCTTTACCCGGCTTTAATCGAGGCCGGCCTGACCGGTGAGCGGCTGGTGTTTCTCACCGCCGATCGGCCGCCGGAACTGATCGACTGCGGCGCCAATCAGGCGATCCGTCAAAACGGCCTCTACAGCAGCCACCCGACGTTGGCGATCGATCTGCCGCGTCCTACGCCGGATATTCCGGCCGCGTGGCTGGCCTCCAGCGTCGACAGCGCGATGGCGCGCCTGCAGCACGGCGCGTTGCATATTAACTGCCCGTTCGCCGAACCGCTGTACGGCGGCGATGAACGTCAGTATGCCGATTGGTCCGCCGCGCTGGGCGACTGGTGGCAGAGCGATCGGCCTTGGCTGCAGGAAAGCGAGACGCGTGCGGCGCCGTCGCCGCAGCCGGACTGGTTCTTCTGGCGGCAAAAACGCGGCGTGGTGCTGGCTGGGCGCATGAGCGCGGAAGAGGGCGCACAGGTGGCCGACTGGGCCGAGACGCTGGGCTGGCCGCTGATCGGCGATGTGCTGTCGCAGACCGGGCAACCGCTGCCCTGCGCCGATTTATGGCTCGCTCATCCGCAGGCGCAGCGCGTGTTGCAAGACGCGCAGCTGGTGGTGCAGTTCGGCGGCAGTCTGACCGGTAAACGCTTGCTGCAGTGGCAGGCGCAGTGTCGGCCGGAAGAGTATTGGGTCATCGACGAGCTGCCGGGGCGGCTCGATCCGGCCCAGCACCGGGGGCGGCGTCTGCGTGCCGGGGTGGCGCAGTGGTTGGCGCAGCATCCGGCGCAACCGCGCGCGCCGTGGGCCGCCGGGCTGGCGGCCTTGGCGGATAAGGCGCTGACGGCGGCGTCCACGCATCTGCACGATAACTTTGGCGAAGCGCAGCTGGCGCACCGCCTGCCGGAACTGCTGCCGGAGAACGGCCAGCTGTTTCTCGGCAACAGCCTGGTGGTGCGACTGATCGACGCGTTAACCACGCTGCCTGTCGCTTACCCGGTATTCAGCAACCGCGGCGCCAGCGGCATCGACGGTCTGATTTCCACCGCCGCCGGCGTACAGCGCGCCACCGCCAGGCCGATATTGGCGGTGGTGGGCGACCTTTCCGCGTTGTATGACCTCAATGCGCTGGCGTTGTTGCGCCACTGTTCGGCGCCGACGGTGCTGATCGTCGTCAATAACAACGGCGGCCAAATTTTCTCGCTGTTGCCGACGCCGGACGAGGAGCGCCAACGCTTTTACTGCATGCCGCAGAACGTCGAGTTCAGCCACGCGGCGGCGATGTTCCAGCTTGGCTACGCGCGGCCGGAAAACTGGCGCCAACTGCAACAGGCGGTTGAGCAAGGCTGGCGGCGCGGCGGCGCCACGCTGATAGAACTGCAGGTGTCGCCGAGCGCAGGGGCCGAGAGTCTGCAATTCCTGGTACAACAGATGGCGGTGCAATGATGCTGGCGACGCGAATTTTGCAACAGGGCGAAGCGGGGCGTCCGTGGCTGGTATGGCTGCACGGCCTGCTGGGCAACAACAATGAATGGCGGGTGATCGCCGCGCGTTGCCCGGAATGGCCGTCGCTGGCCATCGATCTGCCCGGCCACGGCGATTCCGTGGCGGTGAGCTGCCGCGGCTTCGACGACATCAGCGCGCAAATCGCCGCGACCCTGCAACTGCGCAATATTGAACGTTATTGGTTGGTGGGCTACTCGCTCGGCGGGCGCATCGCCATGTATCACGCTTGCCACGGCCGCCATGACGGCCTGCAAGGCGTGATCGTCGAGGGCGGCAACCCGGGGCTTGAGGACGAACAACAGCGCCGCGATCGTTGCGAGCAGGATGCGCGATGGGCGGCGCGTTTTCGCAGTGAGCCGATTGCCGAAGTCCTGGCGGACTGGTATCAGCAGCCGGTGTTCAAAGAGCTTAGCCATGTGCACCGCCAGGCGCTGATCGCCGCGCGTTCGGTCAACAGCGGCCCGGCGATTGCCGACATGCTCGAAGCCACCTCGCTCGGGAGACAGCCTTATCTGGCGTCGCAGCTGCGCCAACTGACCGTGCCGCTGCGGGTGCTGTGCGGTGAGAACGACCCCAAATTTCAACGGCTGGCGCGCGACGCCGGGTTGCCGTTGCGCATCGTGCCGCAGGCCGGCCACAACGCGCATCTGGCCAATCCGCAGGATTTCGTCGCCGAGCTGCAGACCTTTCTCGTTAACCCTGGTTAAAGGAACCGAACATGCTTTATCCGAATGAAGAATACCTGTATGCCGCTATCGCCTGGCAGGATTGCACCGGCGATTTCGAAGACATTCTGTATCACAAGTCCGCCGACGGCATCGCCAAAATCACCATCAACCGGCCGCAGGTGCGCAACGCGTTTCGTCCGCAAACGGTCAAAGAGATGATCGACGCGCTGGCCAACGCCCGTTACGACGACGGCATCGGCGTCATTATTCTGACCGGCGCCGGCGATAAGGCCTTCTGCTCCGGCGGCGATCAGAAAGTGCGCGGCGACTACGGCGGCTATCGCGACGACAGCGGCGTACATCACCTCAACGTGCTGGACTTCCAGCGCCAGATCCGCACCTGCCCGAAGCCTGTGGTGGCGATGGTGGCCGGCTATTCGATCGGCGGCGGCCACGTGCTGCACATGATGTGCGATCTGACCATCGCGGCGGATAACGCCATCTTCGGCCAGACCGGCCCGAAAGTGGGCTCGTTCGACGGCGGCTGGGGCGCGTCTTACATGGCGCGCATCGTCGGCCAGAAGAAGGCGCGCGAAATCTGGTTCCTGTGCCGCCAGTACGACGCCGCCGCCGCGCTGGACATGGGCCTGGTCAATACCGTCGTGCCGCTGGCCGATCTGGAAAAAGAGACGGTGCGCTGGTGCCGCGAAATGCTGCAGAACAGCCCGATGGCGCTGCGCTGCCTGAAGGCGGCGCTGAATGCCGACTGCGACGGCCAGGCCGGTTTGCAGGAGCTGGCGGGCAACGCCACCATGCTGTTCTACATGACCGACGAAGGGCAGGAAGGGCGCAACGCGTTCAACGAGAAGCGCCAACCGGACTTCAGCAAATTCAAGCGTAACCCGTAATGAGCGGGGCAAACCGCAGCGCGGCGCTATACCGTTACAGCCTGCCGATGGAGGCGGGCGTGGTGCTGCGCAATCAACGGTTGAAAACGCGTGACGGATGGGTGGTGCAGCTGTGTCAGGGCGAGCGTGAAGGTTGGGGCGAGATCGCGCCGCTGCCGGAATTCAGCCGGGAAACGCCGGCGCAGGCCGAACAGGCCGCGTTGGGCTGGCTGCAGGCGTGGTTGGCGGGCAACGAACCGGAGCACAGCGCGCTGCCCTCGGTGGCCTTTGGGCTCAGCTGTGCGCAGGCCGAGCTGGAGCAGCGTTTGCCGATGCAGGCGGATTTTCGCAAGGCGCCGCTGTGCACCGGCGATCCGGATGAGCTGTTCGAGACATTGAGCGCTTTGCCGGGCGAGAAAGTCGCCAAGGTGAAGGTGGGGCTGTATGAGGCGGTGCGGGACGGCATGATCGTCAACGTGTTGCTGGAGGCACTGCCGGATCTGCGGCTGCGGCTGGACGCCAACCGCAGCTGGACCCGCGCCAAGGCCGACGGCTTCGCCAGGTACGTTAACCCGGCGTGGCGCGATCGCATCGCCTTCCTGGAAGAGCCCTGCAAGACCCGTGATGAATCGCGCGACTTCGCCCGGGCGACCGGTATCGCCATCGCCTGGGATGAGAGCGTGCGGGAGGCGGACTTTGTGGTGCAGGCCGAGCCGGGCGTGGCGGCCATCGTGATCAAGCCGACGCTGGTCGGCAGCCTGGCGCGTTGCCAGACGCTGGTGGCGCAGGCGCACGCGGCGGGCCTGACGGCGGTGATCAGCTCCAGCCTCGAATCCAGCCTGGGGTTGACCCAGCTGGCGCGCATCGCCCATTGGCTGACGCCGGATACCGTGCCGGGCCTGGACACGCTGGGGTTGATGCAGGCGCAGGTGCTGCGCCCGTGGCCGGGCAGCGCGTTGCCGCTGCTGGATGTCTCGGCGCTGGAGTGCCTATGGCGCCGTTGAACGATTGGCCGTGGCGACACTGGGCGCGCACTCAGCCGCAGGCGACGGCGCTGATGCTCGGCGAACAACCGCTGAGCTGGCTGGCGTTGCAGAGCCAGGTGGATGAGCTGGCGGCGGATTTCCAGCATCAGGGCGTTGAACCGGGCTGCGGCGTGGCGCTGTGCGGTAAAAACAGCTATCCACTGCTGCTGGCCTATCTGGCGCTGTTGCAGTGCGGCGCACGCCTGTTGCCGCTCAATCCCGCCTTGCCGACGCCGCTGCTGGCGCAGCTGTTGCCGGAATTGGGTATGACCTTTGTCTTCGGCCCGGACTCGTTGCCGGCGTTGCCGGAAGACGTGATTCGATTGACCCCGCCGTCGACCGAGCCGCGTTGGCCAGATCTGCCGACGTGGGATGCGCAGCGTCTGGCGACGCTGACGTTGACCTCCGGTTCCAGCGGCATGCCGAAAGCGGCCGCGCACAGCTATGCCAACCATCTGGCCAGCGCCGCCGGGGTGTTGGAGCTGATGGCGTTTCAGCGCGAGGATTGCTGGCTGCTGTCATTGCCGCTGTTTCACGTCTCCGGACAGGGCATTGTCTGGCGCTGGCTGGCGGCGGGCGCCCGGTTGGCGGTGCGCGAGATGCACCCGCTGAACGAGGCGTTGGCGGGATGCACGCATGCCTCGTTGGTGCCGACCCAGCTGTGGCGGTTGCTGGCGCAACCGCTGGCGGGCATGACGCTGAAGGCGGTGCTGCTCGGCGGCGCGATGATCCCGGTGGAGCTGACCGAGCGGGCGGAGGCGGCGGGGATCCGTTGTTGGTGCGGCTACGGGCTGACCGAACTGGCCTCCACGGTGTGCGCCAAGCGCGCCGATGCGCGGGCGGGCGTCGGCCTGCCGCTCGGCGGCCGCGAGGTAAAACTGGTGGATGAAGAGGTCTGGATCCGCGCCGACAGCCTGGCGCTCGGCTACTGGCGCCATGGGCATCTGCAGCCGTTGGCCGATGAGCAGGGCTGGTTCCCGACCCGCGATCGCGGCGCGATGATCGAGGGGGAACTGCGAATTCTCGGCCGGCTGGACAACCTGTTTTTCAGCGGCGGCGAAGGGGTGCAGCCGGAAGATATCGAACGCGTGCTGGCGGCGCATCCGCAGATCACACAGGCGTTTGTCGTGCCGGTGGCGGACGCCGAATTCGGTCAGCGGCCGGTGGCGGTGATCGACGGGGATCCGTCGCTGTCGCTGGCGACGCTGCTCGCCTGGTCGCAGGATAAGCTCGCCAATTTCCAACGCCCGACGGCATTGCTTCCGCTGCCTGACGAGCTGAAAAACGGCGGCATCAAGATTTCGCGCCGCCGGTTGCAGGCGTGGGTGGCGGAGCGCCTGCGTCAGGCATAAAAAAAGCCGCCCGAAAGGGCGGCTGAGCGAAGGATGACGGCGGGTTATTTCAGTCCCAACGCCTTGGCGACGCCGGCGCCGTAGTCCGGGTGCACCTTGGTGAACAGCTCGACCTGACGGCGCTGGATGTGTTCCGGCACCTGCGACAGTTCGCCGGCGATGCGGGTGAACATGCGCTGGTGCTCTTCGGCGCTCAGCAGGTTGAACAGCGCGCGCGGCTGGCTGTAGTAATCGTCGTCTTCACGATGATTCCAGTGGTCGGCCGCGCCTTCAATGCTCAGCGGCGGTTCGCTGAAGTCCGGCTGTTCCTGGAACAGGCCAAAGCTGTTCGGTTCGTAGGTTGCGCCGTTGCCGCTGTTGCCGTCCACGCGCATCGCGCCGTCGCGATGATAGTTGTGGAACGGGCATTTGGCGCCGTTCACCGGGATCTGGTGGTGGTTGACGCCCAGGCGGTAGCGGTGCGCATCGCCATAGGAGAACAGGCGGCCCTGCAGCATTTTATCCGGCGAGAAACTGATGCCCGGCACCACGTTAGCGGGGTTCATCGCCACCTGCTCAACCTCGGAGAAGTAGTTGTCGGGGTTGCGGTTCAGCTCGAAAAAGCCGACGTCGATCAGCGGGTAGTCGCCGTGCGGCCAGACCTTGGTCAGATCGAACGGGTTATACGGCGTCTGCGAGGCCTCATGTTCCGGCATGATCTGAATTTGCAGTTTCCAGCGCGGGAAGTCGCCGCGTTTGATCGCATCGAACAAATCGCGCTGTGAGCTTTCGCGATCCTTGGCGATGATCGCTTCCGCTTCTTCATCCATCAGGTTTTCAATGCCTTGTTCGCAGCGGAAGTGGAATTTCACCCAGAAGCGCTCGTTGGCGGCATTGATAAAGCTGAAGGTGTGGCTGCCGAAACCGTGCATGTGGCGGTAGGACTTGGGAATGCCGCGATCGCTGAAGTCGATGGTCAGCTGGTGCAGCGATTCCGGCAGGTGAGAGAAGAAATCCCACTTGTACACCGGATTACGCAGGTTGGTATGCGGATCGCGTTTCACCACGTGATTAAGATCGGGGAATTTCAGCGGATCGCGCAGATAGAACACCGGCGTATCGTTACCCACCAAATCCCAGTTGCCTTCTTCGGTATAGAACTTCATGGCGAAACCGCGAATGTCGCGTTCGGCGTCGGCCGCGCCGCGCTCACCGGCGACGGTGGAGAAGCGGATAAACATGTCGGTCTGTTTGCCGACCTCGGAGAAGATTTTGGCGCGCGTGTAGCGGGTGATGTCGTGGGTAACGGTAAAGGTGCCGTAGGCGCCGGATCCTTTGGCATGCATGCGGCGTTCGGGGATAACTTCACGGTCGAAGTGGGCCAGTTTTTCCAGGAACCACACGTCCTGCAACAGCATCGGGCCGCGTTTGCCTGCGGTGATCACGTTATTGTTATCGACAACCGGGGCGCCGGCTGCGGTGGTCAGTCCTTTCTTGCTCATCACTTGCTCCTTATCGTAGTGCAGTTAAGTAAAGACTCGGGCGGTTTAAGCGTTCATCAGCATAGTCCTTTGGCGGGGCTTCTTCCCCTGACCTTGGTCAAAGCCACTACTAGTTGTAGCCCTATTGGCGAGCGACGGCAAATAGGTCTCGGTTATCGTTGGCATCGCCTTGACGAATATGGATTTTTGTTTGCAAATTTTTACATTTATTTGATTATTGAAGAATTTTTTCGCTTTTATCCCTTAAATACTCATTGCGCTTTGGTATAGACTCATGACGTTATTATTTTGCGTTGATTCGATCATTCGGTACGGATGACAAACCAGAGGGAAAGATGATGAAAAAGACTTGGGTCGCGTGCGCGGCAGGATTGCTGTTTGTGACCGGCGCGGCGAACGCCATCAGCGTGTCGGGCGAAGCCGGGCAACACTACACCAACCTGGGCGTTGGTATGAGCACCGGCTCTTCAGGTCTGGGCCTGACCGGCAACTGGGCGCGCAGCGACCATGACGGCAACGTCGGCAGCGTGGGGTTGAACTTCGGCGTGCCGCTGGGGCCGTTGACGGCGACCGTGGGCGCCAAAGCGCTGTACCTCAGCCCGAAAGACGGGAAAAGCGGCGGGGCGGTGGCGCTGGGCGGCGGCCTGGAGTGGGAAATTAACCGTTACTTCAGCCTGCACGGCGAAGGTTATTTTGCCCCTGAGTCTTTCACCAGCGGCGTGAAGGCCTATAACGAAGCCAGCGGCGGCCTGCGCTGGAAGTTCCGTCCGCTGAGCGTGGACGTGGGCTACCGTTACATGCAGATGGAAGGCAAAGACGGGCGTCGCGACAACACCCTGGCCGATGGCCCTTATGTCGGTGTCGGTCTGAGCTTCTGACGCTCAGCAAAAAGGGGCCATTGCGGCCCCTTTCTCTTTATCATTCTTTGTCTTTCGTCGCTTACCCGACCGCCGGCAGCATGCCGCTGGCGATGCCCAGTTGGATGGCGATCACCGTTACCCCACAGACAAACACCAGCGCCAGCGCAGGGGTGCCGCCCCAGACGCGGTACTGCGCCTGATGCTTTTGGCGAGTTTTCCACACCAGCAGCGAAGGCAGCAGCAGCGCCAGCACCGACAGGGCGATGGCGGCGAAACCCAACGCCAGCACGAAACCGCGCGGATAGAACAGCGCGAAGGCCAGCGGCGGCAGGAAGGTGATGGCGCCGGTTTGCAGGCGGCCACGCACGTTATCTTGCCGCTTGAACAGGTCAGCCAGGAAATCGAACAGCCCAAGCGCAACGCCGAGGAACGAGGTCGCCAGCGCCAGATCGGCGAACAGGTGCACCGCCAGTTCAACGTGCGGCGAAGCTACTGCATCACGCACCGCCTGCAACAGGCCATTCAGCCCGGCCTGCTGCGCCAGAATGCCGACGAAGGTGTCGGAGCTGATGCTGCCTAGCGTCGCCAGTTGCCAGAAGATATAGGCGATCAGCGGGATGGCGCTGCCGATGATAAACACCCAACGCAGTTTGCGAATGTTGCCGCCCATGTAGTTGACGATGCTCGGCACGCTACCGTGGAAGCCGAATGAGGTGAAGATCACCGGAATGGCCGATAACGCCAGGCCTTGCTCCAGCGGCAACGTCATCAGATTGGTCTGGTGGATATTCGGCAACATCAGGCCGAGCATCACCACCAGAAACACCACTTTCGCGCTGAACAGGATGCGGTTGAACAAGTCGACCGAGTGGGTGCCGATGCACACCACGCCGCCGGCCACCAGGGTGAACAGCAGGACGCCGAGCGACACCGGGAAGTCCTGCGATGTCCATTGGCTGATGCTGGTGGCGAGCAGTTCGCCGGCGCCGCTAATGTAGGCGGCGGTGAGGGCGTACATCAGGAACATCATGCTAAAGCTGGTCAGCCACTGGCCGCCGCCGCCGAGATAACGTTTGGCGAGCGTGCCCAGACCGGTATCCGCCTGCTCATGCTGGTAAACCTCCACCAGTAACAGCGCGGTGTAACACATCAACAGCCACAGCCCGACCAGTAAGGCCAGCGTGACGCCGAAACCGACGCCGGCCGCCGCCAGCGGCATCGCCAGCATCCCGGCGCCAATGGTGGTGCCCGCCACGATAAAAACACTGCCAAGAGTGCGATTCTTCACGTTTTTTCTCTACCAGCCGAAAGATTTTGAAAATTATAGGTAACGATTTATGAGGATGGCAGGATAGTGGAAGCCCTAATTTGTGTCAAACCGGCGTTACGCGCATTGTAAATTAAAGTTTACAATCTTGCGAGCGGCATGGCGCATGATGAACGACGCGATGGCGGAAATAATCCGACGGCGGCTAGTGAAAAGTTATTTACGGGCTTCTATAGTGGAATGACCAAAAAATGTGGGAGAGATCAATGTTAAGGGTGGAGATGCTCAGCACCGGCGATGAGGTGCTGCACGGGCAAATTATTGATACCAACGCCGCCTGGCTGGCGGACTACCTGTTCCAGCAGGGCGTGCCGATGAGCGGGCGGGAAACGGTAGGGGACAGCCTCTCTGCTTTGATCGAGATCCTGCAGGAACGCAGCCATATCGCCGATGTGCTGATTGTCAACGGCGGCCTGGGGCCGACCAGCGACGATTTGAGCGCGCTGGCCGCCGCGAAAGCCTGCGGCGTAGAGCTGATTGAACGGGCTGACTGGCTGGCGCGTATGGAAGCCTATTTCGCCGAGCGCGGGCGGCCGATGGCCCCTTCCAACCGCAAGCAGGCGCAGATCCCGGCCAATGCGGAAATGCTGGATAACCCGGTGGGCACCGCCTGCGGTTTCGCGTTGCAGCTGAACCAATGCCTGATGTTCTTCACCCCCGGCGTGCCTTCGGAATTCAAAGTGATGGTCGAACAGCAGATCGTGCCGCGTCTGCGCCAGCGCTTCACTTTGCCGGCGCCGCCGCTGTGCCTGCGTCTGACGACGTTCGGTACCTCCGAGAGCGATCTGGCCGCCGAACTGGACAGCCTGCCGCTGCCGCCGGACGTGGTGCTGGGTTACCGCTCGTCCAGCCCGATCATTGAGCTGAAGCTGACCGGGCCGGAAAGCCGGCGCGCGGAGATGGAGCTGGCCTGGCGACGCGTGCGCGAGGTAGCGGGGGACAACTGCATCTTCGAAGGCACCGTCGGGTTGCCGGCGACGCTGACGCAGCGCCTGAATCAGCAAGGGCTGAAGCTGGCGTTGAGCGAGCAATTCAGCGGCGGCTTGATCAACCTGCAGCTGCAGAGCGAAGGCGCGCCGCTGGCGGGGGGAGAGCTGCTGCCGGCCCACTGCATCGAAACGCTGGAAACGACGCTGGCGCGCGCCCGCTCGCTGGCGGAATTGACCGGCGCGCCGTTGGCGTTGGCGGTCAGCGCCATGCGCGATGAGCAGGTGAGCATTGCGCTGCACACGCCGCGCGGCGGGATTGGCCAGACCGTGCGTTATCGCGCGTCGCGCCACGGGCTGCGGCTGCGGCAGGAGTCGGTGGCGATGCTGGCGCTGGATATGCTGCGCCGTTGGCTGAATGGGGGCCAGGCGTGCGGTAAAAACGCCTGGCTGGAGGTGGTGGAAATTATCGAGTGACGCTCATGGCGCTGAGTTGTCTGCCTCACTGTTTTGTTGTAGCCGTTCGGACGCCAGGCGTGAAAGATGTATTGCCGCCGCGCCTCGCGTTTGCAGCTCTGTACCGTAGTTCCTGAGCGCCTGCGCGGCGCTGTCTGAGTGCGCCAGATGCGCCGCCAGGCTGGCGGCGTCTACCAGCGCGGTGTTGGCGCCGAGCCCACCTGCCGGGCTCATGGCGTGCACGGCGTCGCCGAGAAAGGCGATGCGTTCGCTGTGCCATTCCGGCATCGCCGCCGTAACCTGCACCGTCCGCACGCTGAGCGATAGGGGATCCGCCAGCGCTAACGCCGTTTGCAAGGCGGGCGCCCATCCTTGCGAGATATGCCGTACGCGCGCCTGCAACGCGGTGTTCTCCTCCAGTCCCGGGGCTCCGCCGAGACGTTCAGCCGAACCGATACAGGCCCAATAGAGATAGTCGTCGACCGGCGAGAGGCGGCAATCGGGCGCGTAGTCGGCCGCCAGTTGCGCCATGGGGGCCTGAAAGCGCATCGGTTCAACCACCAGCGACACGCCGTCGGCGAAGATCACCGATACGCCGTTCAGCAGCTCAGGGGCCAATTGGGCCCGGGTCGCCGCATCGAGCGGCGTTTTGCCGTAGAGGGTGACCGCACCGCTGTCTTCTGGCCCCGCCTCGGGCAGGCAGCGCCGCCGCACCAGCGAGTTGACACCGTCGGCGGCGATCAGCACATCGACCCGCACGTGTTCGCCGTTGGCGAACTGAAGTTCCACACCCTGCGGCGTTTGTGCAAATTCACGCAAGGTATGGCCGAAACGCACCCGGTCTTGCAGGCCGGCAAGCAGGATCTCGCGCAGCGTTTGGCGATGAATGCCGAGATCGCCGCCCGGTTCTTGCGTTTGGCGCTGGCTGGAGGGCAACCAGTGCTCGGGGCGCCGGCCGGTGAGCGGGGCAAGCTGCGGATCCCATAGATTGCTCTCGCCGCTGTTTTGCGCGCTGCCGGCGCAGAGCAAGCGGTAGTGCGCCGGCGGCAGGCAGGCGGCCAGCGCCTGCTGCCCCGACGGATCGATGCGCAGCCGGTAGCCCTGATCGCGTGCTTGCGGTGTGGTGTCGCGTTCAAACACCGTGGCGTGGATGCCAAAGCGGCGCAGTCCCTGAGCCAGACACAGGCCGCCGGGCCCGGCGCCGATAATGCCAATGCTGAGTGTTGTCATCATGTTCCCTCGTGAGTCAGTGGCCGCAGACGGTCGCGGCCGGAAGCATTTCATTATGTCGGTGCAGGAAAAGGTTGATATAACGGTATCTGGACTAAAAATAGTGATTAGTGGCCAATGTGAATGCGAACCTTCACGCCCTCGACGCTGACTGCAGCGAATGGTCGGCGGGCCCCTGGCTGATCGCCCTTGGCGGCCGCGACGCGGCAGGCCGGGAGTATCGGTTGGGCACGCGCGAATACGACTGGCATCAGCATGTGCGCGGGCAGTTGCTGTGCGTTGAAAGCGGTTTGCTGCATGTAAGCACGGCGCAGGGCGATTGGGTGCTGCCGCCTCAGCGGGCGGGTTGGATCCCGCCGGCGACGGAGCACCGGGTGCAGGTTTGCGGCGCGCTGAGCGGCTGGAGTTTACTGCTGGCGCCGGAGGCCTGCCACGATCTGTCGAATACACCTTGCGTTATCGGCATCAGCGCAGTGCTACAGGCGCTGGCTCAGCGTGCGGAAGGTTGGGACAAACGCAGCGCGCTTACCCTGGAGCAGGAGCGTATGGCGCAGGTGATGCGTGACGAGATACGGCTGGCGCCGACGGAGCCGCTGTACTTACCGATGTCGTCCCATCCGCGCCTGGCCGGCGTTCTGCAGGCCTTGCTGGCGCAACCGGGGAGCGAACGTTCACTGGAGGCGTGGGCTGAATGGGGGGCGATGTCGCCGCGTACCCTGCGGCGGCTGATGATCGGCGAGACGGGGTTGAGTTTTGCCCAGTGGCGTCAGCAGGCTCGGTTGTCATATGCGTTGGCGAAGCTGGCCGAAGGCGAAACGGTGCTGCAGATTGCGGAGGCGCTGGGGTATGCCTCGCCGAGCAATTTTATCGCCATGTTTCGTAAAGCCTTCGGCGATTCCCCGGCGCGTTATTTTTCCACATCGGCGGGAAAGGGGCGCTAAGGGAAATACTTTGAGGATAGTTATATATCCCTGATTAATCATAATCTTATAGGGGATATTCGCGGTGAGGGAATGCTGTTACTCTCTTGACGGGTGCTTGAGACTGTTCGTCTTGGGCATTGTGTGACAAGGCGGATAGATGAAAGCCCCAGACTGACTCTCAATCAGAATGGGGCTGCACATACCGCCTAGACACCGGTATGGTAGCCCCTTCACAGCAAGGAGGCAAGCATGCGCTTAAGGCATGTGTTTCACTCGCTAACCGTTGTATGTATTACGGTTTTGTTATTTATCTGGATGATAAGAGACTCGCTGTGCGAGCTGAAAATCTACCAGGAAAATATCACTATCCTGATCAGGTTGGCGTGTGAGGTGAAGCGGTAATCCTAGGGCGGGGGCAACCCCGCCTTCTGGTCTCCAGGCGCGGTTTCCGGCACCCGACTTTACATTTCCAGCTCGATATCCGTCAGCGGCATGCAGCAGCAGGGCAGGATTTCACCGGCGTTGATAAACGCCAGCGGCTGTTGGCGGTAGGCCACTTCGCCTTTCACCAGCTTCAGACGGCAGGCGCCGCAATAGCCGGAGCGGCATTGGTACTCTACCTGCACATCGTGCAGTTCCAGCACGTCGAGCAGGCAGTTTTCACTGTTAGGGCAAGAGAGCTGCGTGCCGGCGGCGCGCAGCGTTACGGTTGGCGTCGCCATCGCTTACAGTTCGAAGTCGCTCAGGTCGTCGGCGTTGATCTCCGAGTCGATCTGGCCAACCAGGTAAGAGCTCACTTCCACTTCCTGCGGCGCTACCTGCACGTTGTCGGACACCAACCAGGCATTGATCCACGGGATCGGGTTGGAGCGGGTTTCGAACGGCAGACCGAGGCCGACCGCCTGCATGCGGATATTGGTGATGTACTCCACATACTGGCACAGGATGTCTTTGTTCAGGCCAATCATCGAGCCGTCGCGGAACAGGTATTCCGCCCACTCTTTCTCCTGCTGTGCGGCCAGCACGAACAGATCGTAGCACTGCTGCTGACATTCCTCGGCGATCTCCGCCATTTCAGGATCGTCGGCGCCGGAACGCATCAGGTTCAGCATGTGCTGGGTGCCGGTCAGGTGCAGCGCTTCGTCGCGGGCGATCAGTTTGATGATTTTGGCGTTGCCTTCCATCAATTCGCGCTCGGCGAAAGCGAAGGAGCAGGCAAAGCTGACGTAGAAGCGGATCGCTTCCAGCGCGTTCACGCTCATCAGGCACAGGTACAGCTGCTTCTTCAGCGCACGCAGATTGACGGTGACGGTTTTACCGTTCACCTGGTGGGTGCCTTCACCCAGCAGGTGATAGTAGCTGGTCATCTCGATCAGATCGTCGTAGTAGCCGGAAATGTCTTTCGCGCGCTTCTTGATCTCTTCGTTGGTGACGATGTCGTCGAACACCAGCGCCGGATCGTTGACGATGTTGCGGATGATGTGGGTGTAGGAACGGGAGTGGATAGTCTCGGAGAACGACCAGGTTTCCACCCAGGTTTCCAGCTCAGGGATCGAGATCAGCGGCAGCAGGGCGACGTTCGGGCTGCGGCCCTGGATGGAGTCCAGCAGGGTCTGATACTTCAGGTTGCTGATGAAGATGTGCTTCTCATGCTCCGGCAGCGCCTGGTAATCGATGCGATCGCGGGAAACGTCAACCTCTTCCGGGCGCCAGAAGAAGGAGAGCTGTTTTTCGATCAGTTTTTCGAAGATTTCATGCTTTTGCTGGTCGAAACGCGCAACGTTTACCGACTGGCCGAAGAACATCGGCTCTTGCAGCTGGTCGTTTTTGGTCTGAGAAAAAGTGGTGTAAGCCATAAGCCTGAATCCATCGTAACGTGGCTAAATGAAGGGGCCGGAAAATTCCGGCCCGCTAGGTCAAACTTTAGATCTTGCAGGCGCCGCTTTCGCAGTCGTCATCGCCGGCCTTGGCAGGCTGCAAATCTTCCTGGGCGTCTTCCGCACCGTCGCGGGTGTTTTGGTAGTACAGCGTTTTCACGCCGAACTTGTAGGTGGTGAGCAGGTCTTTCAACAGCTGCTTCATCGGCACCTTGCCGCCCGGGAAGCGGGTCGGATCGTAGTTGGTGTTGGCCGAAATCGACTGGTCGATGAATTTCTGCATCAGCCCCACCAGCTGCAGATAGCCGTCGTTGCTCGGCATTTCCCACAGCAGCTCGTAGTTGTCTTTCAGACGCTCATACTCCGGCACCACCTGGCGCAGGATGCCGTCTTTCGACGCCTTGATGCTGATGTGGCCGCGCGGCGGCTCGATGCCGTTGGTGGCGTTGGAAATCTGCGAAGAGGTTTCCGACGGCATCAGCGCAGACAGGGTCGAGTTGCGCAGACCGGTTTCCTGGATCTCTTTACGCAGGGTTTCCCAGTCGTAGTGCAGCGGCTCGCTGCAGATCGCATCCAGGTCTTTCTTGTAGGTGTCGATCGGCAGGATGCCCTGCGAATAGGTGGTTTCGTTGAACCACGGGCAAGCGCCTTGTTCCTGCGCCAGACGGTTGGAGGCTTTCAGCAGGTAGTACTGAATGGCTTCGAACGTTTTGTGGGTCAGGTTGTTGGCGCTGCCGTCGGAGTAGCGCACGCCATTCTTCGCCAGATAATAGGCGAAGTTGATGACGCCGATACCCAGGGTGCGGCGACCCATTGCGCCACGGTGCGCGGCCTTGATCGGATAATCCTGATAATCCAGCAGGGCGTCCAGCGAACGTACCGCCAGGGTCGCCAGCTCTTCCAGATCGTCCAGGCTGTCGATCGCGCCCAGGTTGAAGGCGGACAGGGTGCACAGCGCGATCTCGCCGTTTTCGTCGTTGACGTCTTCCAGCGGCTTGGTCGGCAGTGCGATTTCCAGACACAGGTTGGACTGGCGCACCGGCGCGATCTGCGGATCGAACGGGCTGTGGGTGTTGCAGTGGTCGACGTTCTGGATATAGATACGGCCGGTAGAGGCGCGTTCTTGCATCATCAGCGAGAACAGCTCAACCGCTTTCACGCGCTTCTGGCGAATGCTGTCGTCTTTCTCGTACTGGGTGTACAGGCGCTCGAATTCGTCCTGATCGGCGAAGAACGCGTCATACAGCCCCGGCACGTCGGACGGGCTGAACAGGGTGATGTCTTCGCCTTTGATCAAGCGCTGGTACATCAGACGGTTCAACTGCACGCCGTAGTCCATGTGGCGCACGCGGTTGCCTTCAACGCCGCGGTTGTTTTTCAGCACCAGCAGGCTTTCCACTTCCAGGTGCCACATCGGGTAGAACAGCGTTGCCGCGCCACCGCGCACGCCGCCCTGCGAGCAGGATTTGACGGCGGTCTGGAAGTGTTTGTAGAACGGGATGCAGCCGGTATGGAAGGCTTCACCGCCACGGATCGGGCTGCCCAGCGCGCGGATGCGGCCGGCGTTGATGCCGATGCCGGCGCGTTGCGAAACGTATTTCACAATGGCGCTGGAGGTAGCGTTGATGGAGTCCAGACTGTCGCCGCACTCGATCAGCACGCAGGAGCTGAACTGGCGGGTTGGGGTGCGCACGCCGGACATGATCGGCGTAGGCAGCGAAATCTTGAAGGTGGAAATCGCGTCGTAGAAACGTTTGACGTAGTCCAGACGAGTTTCACGCGGGTAGTTGGAGAACAGGCAAGCGGACACCAGCATGTACAGGAACTGGGCGCTTTCGTAGATCTCGCCGCTGACGCGGTTCTGCACCAGATACTTGCCTTCCAGCTGCTTGACGGCGGCATAAGAGAAGTTCATGTCGCGCCAGTGATCGATAAAGGAGTCCATCTGCTCGAACTCTTCAGCGCTGTAGTCTTCCAGCAGATGTTTATCGTATTTGCCCATCTCGACCATGCGGGTCACGTGAGCGTGCAGCTTCGGCGGTTCGAACTGGCCGTAAGCCTTTTTACGCAGGTGGAAGATCGCCAGGCGAGCGGCCAGGTACTGATAGTCCGGCGCATCGCGGGAGATCAGATCGGCAGCGGCTTTGATGATGGTTTCGTGAATGTCGGCGGTTTTGATGCCGTCATAAAACTGAATGTGGGAACGCAACTCTACTTGAGAAACCGAGACGTTGTGCAATCCTTCTGCGGCCCAATCGATGACCCGGTGGATTTTGTCGAGGTTGATGCGCTCTTTACGGCCATCGCGTTTAGTTACAAGCAGACTTTGGTTCATGTGGTGTTTTACCTGTCCGTATGGTGCCCCTAAGCAGAAGTGTAGTCGCTCTGCTCAGTATGTAAACACTATATATAGGGGTTGTATGTCGGTGAGGTAACAAGATAGTGAGAAAAAACGGCGTTTGCAAGTGAACAAAACCGGCCTAATTTGTGGATAACTTGGGGGTGAAATGTAACTTGCCGTTCGCAGTGCGCGCCGTGACTGGCGCGACAAGCTTGTCAATAAGCGAGATCAGATTTTACTGAAAAACTGAAAAAACCGATCGTTTGGCGTTTTATTAAACGTTAGAAAAAAACGGCATATTGATCTGATTTAATATTCTAAAAAACTGTCTACAACCACGATTTTGATCGAAGTCGCGGAAATTAGGTATTTTTCCTAACAGCGCGTTGGCGCCGAACCCCGATAACGCAGGGCCGGCGCGGTTTACAGCGCTCAGCCTTCGTGCTGGGTGTGCACCATGTAGTTCACGTCAACGTTGCGCCCAAGCTTGAAATGATCGGTGATCGGGTTGTAATGCAGGCCGATCATGTGCTTTTCGCGCAGCGGCGTGCCGTCGACCCAGCCGATCAGTTCGGAAGGGCGAATAAACTTCTTATGATCGTGGGTGCCCTGCGGCACCATCTTCAGCACGTACTCCGCGCCGATCACCGCCATCAGCCAGGCTTTGGTGTTGCGGTTGATGGTGGAAAAGAACACGTGGCCGCCCGGTTTCACCAGTTGGGCGCAGGCGCGCACCACCGAGGCCGGATCGGGCACGTGCTCCAGCATTTCCATGCAGGTGACCACGTCGTAGCGCTGCGGGTTGGCCTGAGCGTGGCTTTCCACCGTCTCCTGCACGTAAGTCACGTTCACGCCGCTTTCCAGCGCGTGCAGCCGGGCGACCTGCAGCGGCTCCCCGCCCATGTCCAGGCCGGTCACTTCGGCGCCTTCGCGCGCCATGCTTTCCGCCAGAATGCCGCCGCCGCAGCCCACGTCGAGCACCTGCTTGTCAAAAATGCCGCCGGCGCGCTGCATGATGTAGTTCAGGCGCAGCGGGTTGATGCGGTGCAGCGGTTTGAACTCGCCTTCCAGATCCCACCAGCGGGAGGCGACGGCCTCGAACTTGGCGATTTCCTGGTGGTCAACGTTTTGCACTCGGCTGGATGATTCTGCGTTCATGGGCTTGTCTGGCTCCTTGTTCTCGTTGCGCGGATTATACATGTTCCGGCGCGGCATCGTCTGCGTCGATGCGTTTTTAGCGCACTAATCTGTACAATTTCCGTGAAACAGCGGCGGTTATTTTCCCGTAAAGCGTGCTTTGTGATATAGTTTTACACCTTTGCCACTATGGCAGCGGGCAGATGAATCATTAGTAGAGGGATAGCAGCTCCATGAGCGACCTTGCCAGAGAAATCACACCGGTAAACATCGAAGACGAGTTGAAAAACTCGTATCTGGACTACGCGATGTCCGTTATTGTCGGACGTGCGCTGCCAGATGTTCGTGATGGACTGAAGCCGGTTCACCGCCGCGTTCTTTACGCGATGAGTGTATTGGGTAACGACTGGAATAAACCATACAAGAAATCGGCCCGTGTCGTCGGGGACGTGATCGGTAAATATCACCCGCACGGTGACAGCGCGGTTTACGACACTATCGTGCGTATGGCTCAGCCGTTTTCACTGCGCTACATGCTGGTGGACGGTCAGGGTAACTTCGGTTCCGTCGACGGCGACTCCGCCGCGGCGATGCGTTATACCGAAGTGCGCATGTCCAAGATTGCTCACGAACTGTTGGCGGATCTGGAAAAAGAAACCGTCGACTTCGTGCCTAACTATGATGGCACCGAGCAGATCCCGGCCGTTATGCCGACCAAGATCCCGAACCTGCTGGTCAACGGCTCGTCGGGCATCGCCGTGGGCATGGCCACCAATATTCCGCCGCACAACCTGGCTGAAGTCGTCAACGGCTGCCTGGCCTATATCGATGATGAAAACATCAGCATCGAAGGGCTGATGGAACACATCCCGGGGCCGGACTTCCCGACGGCGGCGATCATCAACGGCCGTCGCGGCATTGAAGAGGCCTACCGCACCGGGCGCGGCAAAGTCTACCTGCGCGCGCGCGCGGAAGTGGAAGCCGACGCCAAAACCGGCCGCGAAACCATCATCGTTCACGAGATCCCGTATCAGGTGAACAAGGCGCGTCTGATCGAAAAGATCGCCGAGCTGGTGAAAGAAAAACGCGTAGAAGGCATCAGCGCGCTGCGTGACGAGTCCGATAAAGACGGCATGCGCATCGTGATCGAAGTCAAACGCGACGCGGTCGGCGAAGTGGTGCTGAACAACCTGTATGCGCTGACGCAGCTGCAGGTTACCTTCGGCATCAACATGGTCGCGCTGCATCAGGGGCAGCCTAAGCTGCTGAACCTGAAAGATATCCTCGAAGCCTTCGTGCGCCACCGCCGCGAAGTGGTCACCCGCCGCACCATCTTCGAACTGCGCAAGGCCCGTGACCGCGCCCATATCCTGGAAGCGCTGGCTATCGCGTTGGCTAACATCGATCCGATCATCGAGCTGATTCGCCGTGCGCCGACGCCGGCGGAAGCGAAAGTCGCGCTGGTGGCTCAGCCGTGGGATCTGGGCAACGTCAGCGCCATGCTGGAACGCGCCGGTGACGACGCCGCTCGCCCTGAGTGGCTGGAGCCGGAGTTCGGCATCCGCGACGGCAAGTACTACCTGACCGAGCAGCAGGCTCAGGCGATTCTGGATCTGCGTCTGCAGAAACTGACCGGCCTGGAGCACGAAAAGCTGCTGGACGAATATAAAGAGCTGCTCAACTTCATCGCCGAACTGATCTTTATTCTGGAAAGCCCAGAGCGCCTGATGGAAGTGATCCGCGAAGAGCTGGTGGCGGTCAAAGAGCTGTACAACGACGGCCGCCGCACCGAGATCACCGCCAATACTTCCGACATCAACATCGAAGACCTGATCAACCAGGAAGACGTGGTGGTGACCCTGTCTCACCAGGGCTATGTGAAGTATCAGCCGCTGTCCGACTATGAAGCGCAGCGCCGCGGCGGCAAAGGCAAGTCCGCCGCGCGTATTAAAGAAGAAGACTTTATCGATCGCCTGCTGGTGGCCAACACCCACGATACGATCCTGTGCTTCTCCAGCCGTGGCCGCCTGTACTGGATGAAGGTGTATCAACTGCCTGAAGCCAGCCGTGGCGCGCGCGGCCGCCCAATCGTCAACCTGTTGCCGCTGGAAGCCGATGAGCGTATCACCGCCATTCTGCCGGTGCGCGAGTATGAAGAAGGGCGTCACGTGTTCATGGCCACCGCCAGCGGTACCGTGAAGAAAACCGCGCTGACCGAGTTCAGCCGTCCGCGCAGCGCCGGCATTATCGCCGTCAACCTCAACGAGGGCGACGAGCTGATCGGCGTCGATCTGACCGATGGCACCAACGAAGTGATGCTGTTCTCCGCCAACGGTAAAGTGGTGCGCTTCCCGGAAACGCAGGTGCGTTCGATGGGCCGTACCGCGACCGGCGTGCGCGGCATCAACCTCGGCGAAGGCGACAGCGTGATTTCGCTGATCGTGCCGCGCGGCGAGGGCGACATTCTGACCGTCACGCAAAACGGCTTCGGTAAACGTACTGCAGTCACCGAGTACCCGACCAAGTCACGCGCCACCCAGGGGGTTATCTCCATCAAGGTGAGCGAGCGTAATGGCCAGGTGGTCGGCGCCGTGCAGGTGGAAACCAGCGACCAGATCATGATGATCACCGATGCCGGCACGCTGGTGCGTACCCGCGTTTCGGAAGTCAGCGTGGTCGGTCGTAACACCCAGGGCGTGACGCTGATCCGTACGGCGGAAGACGAAAACGTCGTCGGTCTGCAGCGCGTGGCCGAGCCGGTGGAAGACGAAGAGCTGGACAGCCTGGAACCGGGCGCGGAAGCGGTGGAAGAAGACACTACGCCGCTGGACGATGGCGACGACGCGGCTGAGCCGATGGACGACGACAACGTTTAAGCAAGGTGAGGGCGTCGGCATGCCGACACCGTAATGCACTGAGACAAAAGGGCCTGGCAGCGATGCTAGGCCCTTTTTCAGTTATATGGTTTAATTGGCGCACCGAGCCGCCGGCCGCTGCGCCGGCGACAACGCGCGCCGCCACTGACTTTCGTATGGTATCCGATTGAAATATTTAGCCTCTTTTCGAACTACGCTGAAGATATCCCGCTATCTGTTCCGGGTGCTGGCGATTTTGCTGTGGTCGTTGGGAGCGCTGCTCACCACCTTTTATATTCTGAATATCCTGCATCAGAAAGAATCGGACATCCGCCAGGAGTACAACCTCAATTTCGATCAGGCGCAGGGCTATATTCGCCATTCCGCCGACATCATACGCGACATCAAGTACATGGCGGAAAACCGCCTCAACGGTTCGGTCAGCGGCCTGGACATGTTCAGCGGCGTGATCCCCGGCAAGGGCAGCCCACCGCAATTCTATCCGCTGTATCCAGAGTCTAATTGCGCCCTGAGCGCCACTTACCGCAGTTCACTCGATTCGCTGAGCGGCCTGATCCAGTATTGGAAAGAGAACTTCGTGGCGGCCTACGATCTTAACCGGGTGTTCTTTATCGGCGGCGACAGCCTGTGTCTGGCGGAATTCGGCGGCGGCAACGCGGTCGCCAACCGGGAAAACATGCTGAAGCTGCTGCACGAGCGCATTCTGAAATACCGCAACGCCAAGAATCTGGACAAAGACAACAACCTGTATTGGATTAGCCCCAGCGCGCAGCGGCCTGACATCGGTTATCTGTATGTGCTGACGCCTCTCTATATCGGCAACAAGCTGGAGGCGCTGCTGGGCATCGAGCAAACCGTCCGGCTGGAAGATTTCGTCACCGCCGGCAACCTGCCGATCGGCGTCACGCTGCTGGATGAAAACAACGATCCGATACTGCGCCTGGCGGATGGCGATCGCTATGCCGCTGCGCTCAACAGCTACCCCGAAGAGCATGCTTACTTCGGTTATGTCGACAACTACCGCGATCTGATCCTGAAAAAAGCGCTGCCGCCTTCATCGCTGAGCATCGTTTATGCGCTGCCGGTGAAAAGCGTGGTGGAACGCTTCAAAATGCTGATCCTCAATGCGCTGTTGCTGAACCTGTTGTCGGCTATCGTGCTGTTCACGCTGGCGTGGCTGTTTGAGCGCAAGATGTTCCTGCCGGCGGAGGACAATGCCTTCCGGCTGGAAGAACACGAACAGTTCAACCGCAAGATCGTCGCCTCGGCGCCGGTGGGCATCTGTATCCTGCGCATCAGCGATGGCACCAATATTCTGAGTAACGAACTGGCGCACAACTACATCAACCTGTTGACCCACGAAGATCGCGATCGCATTACGCGCATCATCTG
Source organism: Serratia sp. CY55921 (assembly GCF_052167655.1). Taxonomy (NCBI): domain Bacteria; kingdom Pseudomonadati; phylum Pseudomonadota; class Gammaproteobacteria; order Enterobacterales; family Yersiniaceae; genus Serratia; species Serratia sp. CY55921. Next base: position 227,344 of record NZ_JBJNMU010000001.1, read on the forward strand.
CGAACAGCAGGCGAACTTCGTCGATGTGATGACCAGCAACAACAATAACCTGCAGATCAGCTTTGTCCATTCGCGTTACCGCAACGAAGAGGTGGCGATCTGCGTGCTGGTGGACGTCAGCGCGCGCGTGAAAATGGAAGAGTCGCTGCAGGAGATGGCGGCGGCGGCGGAGCAGGCCAGCCAGTCTAAATCGATGTTCCTGGCCACCGTCAGCCATGAGCTGCGCACGCCGCTGTACGGCATTATCGGCAACCTCGATCTGCTGCAGACCAAGGCGTTACCGCCAGGGGTCGATCGGCTGGTGAATGCGATGAACAACTCTTCCGGGCTGCTGCTTAAAATCATCAGCGATATTCTCGACTTCTCCAAAATCGAGTCCGAGCAGCTGAAGATTGAACCGCGTGAGTTCTCCTGCCTGGAGGTGATCACCCATATCGCCGGCAACTATTTGCCGTTGGTGGTGAAGAAACGTTTGGGGCTGTACTGCTTTATCGAGCAAAACGTGCCGGAGCGTATCTTCGGCGATCCGGTGCGGCTGCAGCAGGTGCTGTCCAACCTGGTGAACAACGCCATCAAGTTCACCGATACCGGCTGCATCGTGCTGCAGGTCTGCACCCGCGGCAGCTACCTGGAATTCAGCGTGCGCGATACCGGCGTCGGTATTCCGGAGAAGGAGATCTCACGCCTGTTCGATCCGTTCTTCCAGGTGGGCACCGGCGTGCAGCGCCACTTCCAGGGCACCGGTTTGGGGCTGGCGATCTGCGAGAAATTGGTCAACCTGATGGACGGCGACGTCTCCGTCGAGTCCGAACCGGGGCTGGGCAGCTTGTTCAGCATTCGCATTCCATTGTTTAACGCCCAGTTCCCGATCCCGCAGGCCAGCGATACCTGGCAGGGCCGGCGGCTGTGGCTGGATATCCGCAATCAGCGGCTGGAAAGCTACCTGATGGCGATTCTGGGCGGCTACGGCGCCGATATCCAGCGCTATGACGGGCAGGAGACCGCCGCCGACGAAGTGATGCTCAGCGACTATCCGCTGATGCTGAACACGCCGCTGTTGGCTCAGATCCAGTTCTCGACCGAACATATCGGCCCGTCGCTGGAAACCCGGCCAGGCTATTGGATGCACAGCACCTCTACGCCGCGTGAAACGCTGACCTTGATCAACCGATTGTTCGGCGTCGGCAACGGCGCGGCAGAGGCGCTGGTGCAGCTGCCGGTGCCCGCCAAGGCCAGCGCGGCGGACAACGGCGATATTCATCTGCTGGTGGTCGACGATCATCCGATCAACCGTCGTCTGCTTTCCGATCAGCTGGGGTCGCTGGGGTATCAGGTGGTGACCGCCAACGACGGCGTAGACGCGCTCGCCGTACTGAAACAGCACCACGTCGATATTGTGTTGACCGACGTCAATATGCCGAACATGGACGGCTATCGCCTGACGCAGGCGCTGCGGGAGATGCAGTTCAGCGCGCCGGTGATCGGCGTGACGGCGAACGCGTTGGCGGAGGAGAAGCAGCGCTGTCTCGAGGCGGGCATGGATAATTGCTTGTCGAAACCGGTTACGCTGGAGACGCTGGAGCAGACATTGGCTTATTACAGCCAGCAGGTACGCTACAACCGCAGCGAGGCCTGAAAAGCAAACAGGCACGGCGGATGCCGTGCCTGTTTGGCGTTAACCTGCCGTGAGGCGGGCTTTAGTCTTTGTCCAACGGCGTCATGCTGACGGACGAGAGGTAGTTGAGCAGGGCGATATCGTTTTCTACGCCCAGCTTCATCATCGCCGATTTCTTCTGGCTGCTGATGGTTTTGATGCTGCGGTTGAGTTTCTTGGCGATTTCGGTCACCAGGAAACCTTCGGCGAACAGACGCAGCACTTCGCTCTCTTTCGGCGACAGGCGTTTGTCGCCATAGCCGCTGGCGCTGATTTTCTCCAGCAGTTTGGAGACGCTTTCCGGCGTGAACTTCTTGCCTTTCTGCAGGGCGGCCAGCGCCTTCGGCAGATCGGTCGGCGCGCCTTGTTTCAGCACGATGCCTTCGATATCCAGATCCAATACCGCGCTCAGGATCGCCGGGTTGTTGTTCATGGTCAGCACGATGATCGACAACTGCGGATAATGACGCTTGATGTACTTAATCAGCGTGATGCCGTCGCCATACTTGTCACCCGGCATCGACAGATCGGTGATCAGCACGTTGGCATCCAGCTTGGACAGATTGTTGATCAGTGCGGTTGAGTCTTCGAACTCCCCAACGACATTCACCCATTCAATTTGCTCAAGTGACTTCCGGATGCCAAACAGTACGATAGGATGGTCATCAGCAATAATTACGTTCAGGTTATTCATGTTGTTGGCTACCTTGCTTCAGCAGTCTGCTGACGAAAAAATCAATCTGACTGATGTTATTCTCGATCTCGGGCGCATCACCTTCTGCGATGCGCTGTTCTAACGATTCGCACAGCTGCTTGCCGGGAAGCAGATTTAACATGGCAAACACGCCTTTCAGGCGGTGTGCGGTTTGTGACAGCGCATTGAAATCACTGCTGCCCGCCTCAGTATACAGTTTTTTGACATCATCGGGTACTGTATCGACAAACAGCCCATAGTAATCACTTGATTTCAATTGTTTTTCATAGAGTTGGATATCTTCTGAGCTCAATGAAAGCGGACTTTCTTCCTGCTCCAGCGCGGCCATTTGCTGTTCGATCAGCATCAGCACGGCGTCGATTAATGCGCCGTTCAGGTTATAGTTCACCCGAATGTAGCGTTTATCCAGCGCTTGCCAACCCGGTTCATCGGTCGCCAGCAACAGCGTGTAATCATCGGCTCGCTGCGGGTTATCGGTCAGCAGCACGTCATAATCGCGGTTGACCGCGCGATCTTCGGCGACGAGGCAGTCGGCGCCGTAAGCCTGCAACAGGCGGGTCACGATGCCGCGCACTTCATCTGACGTGATGTCCAGCAGGGCGGTGACGCCGTCGAGCAGCTTTTCCTGTTCCTGCGGCTCTTTTCTCTCCATCTCCATGGCGACGCGAATGGTATAGCGAGTGCCGATATCCACTTTGCTGCGAATGTCCAACTGGCCGTTAAGCTTTTTGCACAGCTGATTGCACAGGAAGAAAGTGAGGCCGGAACCGTGGTTGAAGCGGTCCACCAGCGTCTGGCTGAGGAACGGGTAATTGAGATTGCTGATCTCTTCGTTGGAGATGCCGGAGCCGGTGTCGTTGATTTGGAAAATCAGGCGATCCGGGTGTTCGGGCTCATGGTCGATGACCAGAGAAATCTTACCGCAGGCGGTGGTGATAATGGCGTAATGCACCAGCAGTGAGATCACTTTGCGCAGCGCGTTGGCGTCGCCGATGTAGTTCTGTTCGACGTCCAACTGGAAATGCTTGAACAGCGCCAGCCCCTTTTGATTGAGAGCGGGCAGGGCTTCCAGCAGCAACTCGTCGATCATCGCCGCCGGGTTGAACGGCTCGCGCGTCGGTTGCCAGTCCTGGGTTTCCAGCCGCGTCAGCAGAGTGATGTTATCGATCAATCCCAGCACCGATGACGACGCCGCCGTCAGTTGGCCCAGCAGCGCCTGCTGTTGTTCCTCATCCGGCTGGTTGCGCAGGCTGTCGACCAGATCGTGCATCTGGCGCACCGGCTGATTCAGTTCGATGCCCAGGTTGTGCAACATCAGTTTGCGCGCCTGCACGTTCTTGTCGTATTCACGCCGTGCCTGCTGCAGCCGCTTGTTCACCATGACCTCTTTATCTTGATCGTGCATCAGGAACAGGTAGGTATCCGGCGATAGCTGGCTGCGGAAAATGCGGATTTCATACACCTCGTTGTTGACCGTTGCCTGAATGACGCCGTGATGCTGTTCGGCCATATGGGCGATTTTTTGCAGGCTGAGGTGCGGCAGCAGGTGCTCGGCGATTTTGTTGCTGGCGATCACCGCATTGTTGGCGAAGCTGTAAACCAGCAGGCCGGAGGGCAGGCTGGAGACGATTTCCTGATTCAGCGCGCGCTCGGCCTCCAGCTCAACCGCCATGTTTTCGCTCGGGCGGATGTACTGGCGGCGGATAAAGTAGATGCTCAGCATCGAGAGCGCCAACAGCAGCAGATTGACCGCGATCAGCCAGATGTTGTTGCGCAGCAGATCGATGGCCAGATTAATGGCCGAAACGCGATACACCACCTTCAACGGCGCATTGGGCAGGGCGGCGCTGAACTCCACCCAGCCGCCGCTCATCGCCGCCTGGGCGCCGAGGGCGGTTTCCGCCGGGATGGCGCTGTCGTCGAGCTCGACATCGTCCGGCTGCAGCAGGAAATTGGCGCGGGCCAGGTTGGCCGGAATGATGTCGTTGATCGGCAAGTCGAAGGCGATCACCGTCGCCAGATGTCCCGGCTGATTAAAGGTGGTGCGAATCGAGAATGAATAGGCGTTCTGGAAGCGTTGTTTGCGCAGATCGGAAAAGCTCTCGCGTTCGTCGAGCATATTGGCCTGTTGCAGCATCTCGGCGCGGCGTTCGTCCGCCGAAGTGGTCAGGTAGCTTTCCCTAAAGCGCGAAGCCAGCTCTTTGAGCGGCTGAGTGGTGATCAGACTGAGGCTGTTGTCCTGACCATTGAGGTAATACATGGCGTAGCTCTCGGTCTTGGCGCCCCAACGGTTGTCCAGGTAGTCCGAGATGTTGGCGATCATCGCCAGCGTGTTCTCGTCATGGCTGCCGAAGATCACCGCGTCGGTTTTCTTGTGCGGCTTCTCGACATAGTAGACGTCGGGGCGCAGGCGGGTTTCCTGCAAACCGGGATCGACATTCTGCGCCGGCGCGTTGCCGAATTTGTCATAGACCTGATAGGTCATGTAGCGATAGGTATCGATGCGCTTTTGCAGCGAACCGGCGATGCTGTTCAGCGTGTACTTCTTTTCCGCCAGCCAGGCGTTGGTGTAGTTGTAGCCATACAGGCCGATGCCGATCGTCAGCAGCACGATAAACAGCAGGAAGCAGCGAGTGATATTGCTGGAGCTAATGGTCAGTTGTTTATTTTGCATAGTGGCTGCGCATTCCTGAATCAGCGAGTGACGGCCCTGGCGCTGGCGGTCACCGCCAACAGCAGAGCGGCTACGCAGGCGAAGGCCACCGTCAGGCTGGAAAACTGAGCGATAAAGCCGATCAGCGCCGGGCCGGCCAGAATACCGGCATAGCCGACGGTGGTAACGGACGCGATCGCCAAATTGGCCGGCATATCGCGTTGGTTGCCCGCGGCGCTGAACAGAATCGGCACGACGTTGGAAGCGCCCAGGCCAACCAGCATAAAGCCGACCAGCGAAACGGTGGCGTGATTGAAGGCGATAGCCAGGCTGAGACCGACAGCGGCGCACAGGCTGCCCAGCAGCAGCACCCGGTAGCGGCCCAGCGAGTTCACCACCCGATCGCCATTGAGGCGGCCGAGCGTCATGGTGATGGAAAACAGCGCATAGCCCAGCCCGGCCTGGCTGTGTTCGACGCCGCGCAGCGTGGTGAGGAACAGCGCGCTCCAGTCGAGCATCGAGCCTTCCGCCAGGAACATGATAAAGCACAGAATGCCGATAAACATCACCCAACCGCGCGGCAAGACGAACATCGGTCCGTCGTCGTCGGCGCCGCTGTCACGCAGCAGATGGCGGCTGGCGAACGCCAGCAGCACGATCACCGCCAGCACGGTGATCAGGGTGGATTGCAGCGGCGTCAGCCCCAGCCACAGCAGCGCGCTGACGCCGCCTGCGCCGGCGATGCCGCCGATGCTGAAGAAGCCGTGAAAGCCGGACATCATCGCCTTGCCGCTGTTGCGCTCGACGATCACTGCCTGCACGTTCATCGCCACGTCTATCATGCCGATCGCCGCGCCGAACAACAGCAGCGCCACGGCCATGCCGCCGAGGGAGTCCATCAGCGCCAGCAACGGCAAATCGATGCACAGCCCCAGCCCCGCCATCAGGATCACCGCGCGGCAGCCCAGTTTGCCGGTCAGGAAGCCGGTCAGCGGCATCGCCAACATGGAGCCGGCGCCGATACATAACAACAGCAGGCCGAGCGAGCCGTCATCGAGGCCGATGCGCGTTTTGGCGAAGGGCACCAGCGGCGCCCAGGCGGCCATACCGAGGCCGGCGACGAAAAAGGCCAGGCGGGTGGCGATCTGTTGAGGAACGCCGGGCGTTTGCTGTTCATTGCACAAGGTGGCTGTCATGTAAGCGTCAGGATCTTGGGTCAAAAGAGTGGCGAAAGTTACTGACAGTTTTTATCACAATCCGCGATCCGGGTCGAAAAGATTCGCGCCTGATTCCTCTCTGGCGCCGCCTCGGCGCACCAGCCACAGGGCGATCGCCTGGACAATATAGTCTTTTTGCTGCTCGTCCAGCGCGATGCCCTGCGGTATGCCGTGCCATTTTTCCAGGCAGCTTCGGCAGCAGGTGGCGGTGGCGTGTTGGGCGACGAACACCGGGTGGCCGCGCATCGGCGTCTGCTTGCCATCGTTTTTGGGGTGGGCGGCGGCCAGACGACGATCGATAAAGTCGCGGGCATGGCTGAGGATCAGCGGCAAGCCTTTGTCGTCAAGATAGCTCTGGTCTTTGGGATTCAAACGGAAACGGGCGCGGAAGGGGGAGCCTTGCAGCCGCCGCCATAGCGCCTCTGGGTGAAATGGCATCATGACTTTACTCGCTGAGGGTGAGCTTTTTTTCAGGCTACCAGAAGTGAAACTCTGCGGCCAATTTTGCCTGTGACGCACAATATTCGGCGAGATAAAGCACGAAATGAAAAACAAATTCAATTTGTAGACCAAAATAAGAGAAAAGATTAGCAATTAGTGCGGATGTAAATTGGCGAAACTATATCGCGAGGTTATTTATTTGCGTGCTATTTGTGCGGATTGAAATTGTGAGGACAGTGTGGAGGGAAATAAAAAACCGGCCAGAAGCCGGTTAAAGGTATGCAGAAATTATCTTCGGATAATGAAGGTAATAATGAAAATAATGATGATAGCGAGGTGATTATAGCGGCTGCGTGCAGGCGGCGTTTTGGCACAATGTGCTTATTGTCCAGCACAATTGTATGGTTGGCTTTTTTTTCTTAAAGATTTGTATAACTACATGATTTTTTATCAATTAATCTATTCTTTGTCTTTAAGTGCTTTATTTTGTTTGTCGGTAATGTTTTGTGAAAGTTCGCGCGCATTTACATTTTGAAACCTTTATTAATCACGCTGAAACACTATCGGATACTTGGTATCATTTTCTTTCTGGATTAATATAACCCTTGTTACCAGAATGGTAATGCACAGTCGTGCTAATAATGCTCGAAAAGGGCAGTGGCCGTAGCTCGACATAATTAACGAGGATAATAACGATGAAACTTCGAGTACTCTCTCTGATGGTACCCGCACTGCTGGTTGCAGGCACAGCAGGCGCGGCGGAAATCTACAACAAAGACGGTAATAAACTGGATTTGTACGGTAAAGTCGACGGTCTTCACTATTTCTCCAGCAACAACGGCGTGGACGGTGACCAGTCTTATATGCGTTTTGGCCTGCGCGGCGAAACGCAAATCAGCGATCAGCTGACCGGCTACGGCCAGTGGGAATATCAGGCTAACCTGAACCACGCTGAAAACCAGGACAACAAGAACTTCACCCGTTACGGCTTTGCCGGTCTGAAATTCGGCGACTACGGTTCCTTCGACTACGGCCGTAATACCGGCGTGCTGTACGACGTCGCGGCGTATACCGACTTGCAGCCTGAGTTCGACGGTATGACCTACGGCGCCGACCAGTTCATGTTCCAGCGTTCCAGCGGCCTGGCGACCTACCGTAACAACGACTTCTTCGGTCTGGTTGACGGCCTGAACTTCGCCCTGCAGTACCAGGGTAAAAACGGTAATGGCGAAGAGACCAACAACGGTCGCGACGTCCTTGGCCAGAACGGCGAAGGCTACGGTATGTCCATGAGCTATGATATGGGCTACGGCATCAGCGCGGCGGGCGCCTTCTTCAACTCTCGCCGCACCAGCGAGCAGAACGGCGCTAACGGTCACCAGAACATCATGGGCCGCGGCGACAAGGCCGAAGGTTACTCCGGCGGTCTGAAATATGACGCCAACGACGTCTACCTGGCGGTGATGTTCACCCAGTCCTACAACGCGGCGCGTTTCGGCAGCTCCGACAGCAGCGTTTACGGCTACGCCAACAAGGCGCAGAGCTTCGAAGCCTACGCGCACTACCAGTTCGATTTCGGTCTGCGTCCGTTCGTCGGCTATAACCAGACCAAAGGTAAAGACCTGGGCCGCGCCGGTAACGGCAAGGACTACGGCGATCAAGACCTGGTCAAATTCGTCGACCTGGGTGCGACCTACTTCTTCAACAAAAACATGTCTACCTATGTTGATTACAAAATCAACCTGGTGGACAACAACGACTTCACCGACGCTGCCGGGATCAACACCGACAACGTGGTTGCCGTGGGCCTGGTTTACCAGTTCTAAGCACCTCAGTGTGAACGTCATCGCGCGGCCTTCGGGCCGCGTTTTTTTTGCCTGTAAACCGGTAAAAAGCACGGATTGATCCGCTATCGGCACGGGAAGCACCGTGGTTTTCCTCCTCTAAGCCTACGCTGTCAGTACAAAAAAGAGGGGGATGATATGGAACTCAAGATCGATAAGGTGATCGAAACGGTGCTGTACGTCAGCGATATTGAGCGAGCGGACGCCTTCTACCGAGAAGTGCTGAAGCTGCCGGCGATGGTCGCCAACGAGCGGTTCCGCGCCTATAACGTTGGCGATCGGAGCGTATTGTTGCTGTTTGTCGAGGGCGATTCGCTGCGTGGGGCGCATTATCCGACCGGCTTTATTCCCGCGCACGATGGTGTGGGGCCGGCGCATATCGGGCTGGCGGTGGCAAAAGACCAACTGCCGCGCTGGGAACGGCATCTGACGGCCAACGACGTGGAGATTGAAGGGCGCATGCGTTGGGATCACGGTGGCGAGAGCATCTACTTTCGCGATCCCGACGCCCACCTGTTGGAACTGGTGACGCCGGGCATCTGGGCCAATTACTGATCGAACCCGCCTTGTGCCAACAACGCCAGCGCAGCATTCAGCACCTGCAACGCCGGCTGCGGCTGGCGCTCAATCTGCACCCTGATGATGGCGCCGTCGATCAGCATCGCCAATATCGCGGCGTGCTGTTCCCGCTGCGGGTCTGCGGGCAGGTGGCGCGCCAGTTCATCCGTCATCTGTTGCTTATGCCGGCCGGCGAGGTGCAGGCTTTCCGGCAGCAGATCGGCGATCTCCACGGCCGTATTGATAAACGCGCAGCCGCGAAAACGCGGATCGTCGAACCATTCCGCCAGGCAGGGCGCCAGCGCCGGCAGTAACCCGCCGCTCTGCGCCACATGTCGATCCAACGCTGTACTGAACCAGGTTAGCCACTGCTGGTGGCGATAGGCCAAAAACGCCGTAATCAAATCGTTCTTGCTGGGAAAGTGGCGATAAAACGTCACCTTAGTGACGCCTGATTCCTTGATGATGCGATCGATGCCGGTGGCGCGGATCCCTTCCTGATAGAACAGATCGTGGGCCGTCAGCAGGATGCGCTGACGGGCGGGCAAGGTATTGCGATCGGTGGTCATCATTTTTCTCCCTGGCTATTTTCGAGTGATTGTAGACAACTCTGTCTACATGCGCTAGCGTAATGATGTAGACAGAGTTGTCTACTTGCCTATACGCAGGAGATGATCATGAGCATTAAACCCCCATTGCCGCCTTTTACCCGTGAATCCGCCATCGAAAAAGTACGGTTGGCGGAAGATGCCTGGAACAGCCGCGATCCTGAGCGGGTGTCGCAGGTCTATTCCCTCGATACCCATTGGCGTAATCGCGCGGAGTTTGTCGACGGCCGCGCGGCGGTGGTCGCATTTTTGCAACGCAAGTGGGCGAAAGAGCTGGAGTATCGGCTGATTAAGGAATTGTGGGCGTTTGACGGCGCGCGCATTGCGGTGCGTTTCGCCTATGAGTGGCGCGACGATTCCGGCAACTGGTATCGCAGCTTCGGCAACGAAAACTGGGAGTTCAATCAGGAAGGGTTGATGATCAACCGCCATGCCTGCATCAACGACATGCCGATTCGCGAACAGGATCGGCGTTTTCATTGGCCGCTCGGTCGGCGCCCGGACGATGTCCCGGCGCTGAGCGATTTCGGCTTTTGAATCCGATGTCGCGCCCGCGCCGGCCGATCGCGAGAAAAAGCGCACCGATCGACAAAGGGGAGTTTGTAGAAAAGCCTTTCCACTTCTAGACTTAGGGGACAACAAACGTACTCCAAGAGGACAAGCTATGACGAAGAAGTTGGTTTTGGCCGTCGGCACTGCGGCGGTATTTTCCATTCTTGCCGGCTGCACCGCCTATGACCGTGCAACCAGTTATGTCAATGAGCCGGTGGTCAGCGATGTCAAAGTAGGGATGACCAAGCAGCAGGTGCGGGCGATTGCCGGTCCGCCGTCGACGTCCGCCACGCTGATCCATGCGCAGGGCACTTGCGACACCTATGCGGTCGCGCCGCGTGATGGCAAAGTGCAAACGTATTTTGTCAGCTACAACGACACGGGCCATGTCATGAACAAGGGCTATCAAACCTGTTCAGACTACGATTCGCAGCCGAAGTAATCGCGTTTCAGCCGAACATAAAAGCCTCGCTTTTGCGGGGCTTTTCATTTTTTAAGCGTTTAAGGCCTGAAGTTTAGGCAACTGCGCCGCCGATGCGATTTTTTTGCATCAAAACGATAGACATTTCATAACGGTATCGCTAATATCAGCGCCCATTGGAAGGATGGCCGAGTGGTTTAAGGCAACGGTCTTGAAAACCGTCGAGTGTAACAGCTCCCAGAGTTCGAATCTCTGTCCTTCCGCCAAATTCAGCCGGCTTAGCTCAGTAGGTAGAGCAACTGACTTGTAATCAGTAGGTCACCAGTTCGATTCCGGTAGCCGGCACCATGACAGAGGCCCCAGCAGCGATGCTGGGGCTTTTTGTTATCAATGCTACATCACCTCCTGTGGCGGTGATGATCGTTCCTGTGGAATACCCATGCTGATTACTGCCTCGGTTTGTTACCAGCAAATCAAGGATTGAGCAGCATCGGCAGATATGAACCCACTCCTCGAGTGTTTTATCGCTGTCAGTATCGTTTCGTATGGACACCGAAGTACAGATGCAGCCATCAGGCCGTTCGCTAAGTATCCTTATCTCAGAAAGCACACTTGTTGAGGTTATCACTGTTGGCAAAGGGAGGCTTTCTGGACATAGTTGGAGCAAACGAAGAGATAACTCGATGGGTATGGTCGGTACCAGGTCAAGGAAGAGTAAAGCGAATGCATCTAGGACTAGAAAGGTAGTGTTTAAGCCACCTGCTTAGCAGATGGCTTTTTTACTATGACTGTTGTTGAAAAGGCGCCACGGGAATGAATTCTCCTGGTGGCGCTGGGTCAACAGCTAAGCATGCCTATAGAGTATCGATAGCAATTACGGTAGCACGGCGGCTTTTGCTCTGTTGCGACTGATAAGCATTTTTCCGTACTTGATACCCGGTTTCTCAATAAAGCGATACAGCAATGTTGCGATACCATAAGTGAGCGGGATAATGATCCCTGATGCAACAATGAACCGCATTACTGAAGAAAGCTCTGCAAACGATGTGTTTGAGAGCAAATAAGCGACGACTGGTAGAACTATCAATAGGTGGAGTAGATAGACTGAGTATGAGACATCGCCCATAAATACGCTGAGGCGGTTTGTCAGGAACCAACGTGGCAAGCGCAACGCGCGTGCCCATTTGCTATCTTCACTCCGAGTCCAAAGTATCGTGACCAGCATTAAGATCAGACCTACCTGAGCAAGCAGATGGTATTTATTAAATTCATTTGGTAAATACACGCTGCCCAATACAGTCAGCAGAGCAAAACCTGCATATTGAATGCTCTTCCTACGGATTGACTCAGCTATCAGCATACCTGCGATAAATAAGTTTAGCTTTATGAGGATCATGGAAGGCATTGGGAACGCCGCAAAGTAGTCCGGTACCAGAAACTTGGCGAGTCCACATAACAAAACAGCGGTGAGACATGTTCGCGCAAAACCCAGCCTCAAGACGGTTAACATGATGAATGGGAAAAGAAAATAGAACTGCATTTCTAATCCAATACTCCAGTCGGGTAGAACTGTATTGAATGAAAAATCAGGTAGGAAGCCAAACATAAAGCTGACATGTGTGAACACGTTTAAAAATGAATGGTCGCTATAACGTGAGCTGTTGGTTTGCGTTTCGCTGTAGAAGTGGCCGATGATGTCCCTGGCCTCACCAAAGTAGTTACCGAATACGATAGCTAAAACCAATAAGACATAGTAGAGCGGCGCGATGCGAAAGAATCGCCGAGTCCAAAATTTTTTAAAAGTCGACGAATCGGTCCAAGGTTCTTGTTCCTTGCGTTCAACATAATTTTTGGCCATCAGGTAGCCAGAAAGCAGGATGAAAAGATCTACACCCACTGCGGGATCAGAAAGAATGGGGGGACGGAAGCGAGTTAAAATGCAGATATGGCCTAAAATAACCCAAAGCGATGCCAGGCCGCGTAACCCTTCGAGTTCCTGTGACCATTGATTGACGGGATAGTTAAGGGATTCTGCTAATCCATTTTTCATGAATCATTCCAGCTTAGGGTTCGTATTTTACTCTAGCATAGAGCGGAGGTATTCAATTTGTTGGCAGAACAAGGGGCTGTTGTAGCCGGTGGGTGAGCCCGGCTTTCAGATTGGGTTTATATATCCATAACCAGCCACTGATCCGCTTCTTCAAACATCTCTTCCAACATCCGGTTCAGCTTTTCGCGATCGCTTTTGCTGGCGTCGGAGTTCAGGCCGTTGGCCTGCATCGGTTTCACGCGCACTTCCGCCTCCGAGAACAGCACATGCACGCGTTTTTCCAGCTCGTTGCGAATAATCTCGGCGGCGTTGGGCAGCCCAGCGACGTTGCGTTTGTCGTACACCAATTCTACAAACATGACTCACCTTTAAATACTGATTTAATGTACAGTATTCTGGCCTGAGGCGCTCGGGTTGGCAAGAGGGAGGCGCAATTTTGCATGAGGCGTTCATTCTTGCTTGCGCAGCGGGCAGCCAAGCCTGCCGCTGAATCCTTTTCTTACGTCTGGCCGATGGCCTGCATTTTCCCCGCTCGCTTCGCGCGTTGAATCTTCAAAGGACGTGATTATCCCCCCGGTGCCTGTGTTTTTCTCCTGTACAACTCAGTACGTAGGGCGGTGGCGCCGGGCTGGGTGCTCCCTGGTGTTGGGGGCCCGACGCCACCTTTCTGGTCGCCGTTCTTGGCATAAAATCGATCAACGCAGGTATGTACCGGAACTCGACGTTACGGACCCTGACGCTGCTCCTTCGTGTTCTGAAGGAGAAAAAATCCCGAGTGTTAGGCAATAGTCGCTCTATGAGCGCTGAATAAAACATTCATCTCATTTTCTTTAAAATTATTGAACCGGGATGCGTCTTGCTCTCCAGGTTGGCTTCTGCGCGTTAAATTGCTGCGGAGTTAAGGTAGCGTTTTTATAAGTAAATTGAATTATTTCAATGGCAGCCAGTCGCGTTCGTCAAGAACGGTGGTTTTTAATAAAATTGTTTTATTACAATGGTTTTTCTGTTTTTTCATATACCTTTCGCCCTGAGCCATTGTCATGATCACCCTGTAAGTGGTTTAATGTTTTTAAATTCACTTTAATGACGCTAAAGTATAGGGTTAAAACATTATAATGCAACTAAACAACATTAAAATATCAGAAGAAAATGGTATGTCATTGAAAATGATTGGTGAAAACCTCACTTACCTCATGCGCATGCACGGGATTGACGCCAGTCGGTTGAGCTGCGAAACAGGGATAGGTATTGCCACGATCAATAATCTGAGGAAAGGCGTGGGGAATCCCACGATCGCCACGCTTGCGTCAATTGGTGAGTTTTTCAGCGTAAAAGTAGGGGAGCTGACTGACAAGGATTTAAGCGCCGCGGGAGAGGGTAAACACAATGCGAGATCGCTTCCGCTCATTAGCTACAGCGATGTAGAGCGTTTCTTGGCCAACACGATCAGAACGGCAGATACCTATACGACAGAAGTCGATGACATGACGGACGATTCGCTGTTTGTGGTAGAGATAACGAATAATTCACTGTCGCCTGAATTAGACCGTGGAACGTATTGTGTGATCTCCCTCAAGGAGCCATTTTGCGATGGCGATATCGTCTTGGTTAAGCTGAAAAATTACCCAATATGTTTAAGGCGAGTTTTTGTTTCCGACGACGACTTGTTGTTTACAAACATCTCATTAGATTCAGATAGCAGTGTGAAGTCCTATAGCGATTATGCGATCGTCGGTGTTCTATTGAAAACGATAAAGAGGCTGAAATAAATGGATTTATTTAAAATAATGAGAAAGTTAAGAAAGATATACTCTCCCAGTTATCTATACACGTTAGATCGTAGCGTTATCCGAACGGCGGATGGATATTGGCTTTTCAAAGAGTTTGGCACCCATACTTTCGTGAAAAAAAACTGGGGGCAACTCATTGAGGGCGATTTTCTCAGGCACGTTAACCCGAAAGACATCGCTTTTATCGCCGAGACCGAATCTAAGATAAAAGTCGCCTCGGCCAAACTGTCGATTCATGAAGAGAAACGAAACTGTATGTGGACGTTGAAAAATGACGTTGACTCGATATCAATATCAGGGGCGGATTTTCTAAGGGATCGTGATCTTGTTGACAAAACGGAGTCCCTGGATGCGACAAAAATAGCCTTTTATGCCGGGGTAAAGGAAGGCAGAGCACTCTCTGCCTCATTGAAAAATGCAAAGAAAAGTGACGGATATAAAAAAACAATACTGACGTTGATTAAATAAACCAGGGTTCGACGTGAATATGCTTATCGAAGGTAATCACGCTGAAAGCCGAATTGTCTATGGTACTGACATCGCTTGTGCCGTTTTTCCATTGCGAACAAATCGCCGGGGAAACAGAGATTAAGGTTTCCCCCAGCTTTCTTTGGAATAACGTATGTGCATGGCCTGAGCCGATAAACTTAACGTTTAATCGTTGGCAGAGGCTCAAAAGCTCCTCAGCATTGCTTAACATACAACTATCAACAATGGGCGTGCCTACAGGAATAGGGTGATGATGTAGGAAGACGGCGATCTTTTTATTGCCGCTCGAGACTATGGCTTTTTCAAGCGTTTCGAGCGAATGCGTCGAGACCCTGCCGAAATCTTCATTATCGACCACCGAGTCGATGCTGAGCATGCGCCATTCGTCATCTTCAAACGAGTTTATATCATAGCTGCCGCCCTGTTTACGGGCTTCATCGTCCAGGTTTTTTTTGTTGTCGTGATTGCCTGGGAATAGATAGAAAGGTAATGTAGTGCGATTCATTATTTTAAAGAAGCGCTCATAAGAGGGAATATCGCCATCATGAGAGATGTCACCTGTCACAATGATTAAGTCGGCATTGATTTTGTCGGCATTGGCGTTAATGAAGTCAATCGCCCTTTCGAAATTAGCAAGATGCTTCGAAGCCAGCGCGCTTGCATTAGGCATAATATGTATGTCACTAATCTGAATTACTTTCATGCTATACCCTGTTGATATTACTTAAATGGATTGTATGAAGTGCCCCAATCATAGTGATCGGTGTTTTCTATCTTCTTCACCCACTCGACTAAGGCGATAGCGAGCGGTAGCAATACAATAGAGACGACAACTTTATAAGACCACGTCGTGCTTATGATGTTAACCAACTCTATAAAGGTATATTTTCCTGAAAGACTTATCGGATAGGCTGTCAGCAACAGGGCGGCCTGTGTAGACATGGAACCAACAATATATCGGATAAAGAAGTATTTTCCTGAGAAAATAATCTTCATCTTTGAAATAATAAATCCATTGACGAAATAAGCGACCGGAACGGACACCCAGGTGCCTATCATGACTCGCCAAAACTCATGGTATAAAGAATAATAGTGCGTGGCGATATCATTGTTTTCTGGCTGAATAACGGCTGAGAGATTAAGTATTATGACATATAAGCTTTGGCAGAACACCATGATCCATATTGCTCTTACCGACAATTTATAGCCGTAAACCTCAGTCAGCAATGTTGATATCAAGAAACACAAGGAGAATACAATGCCGCTTGCCGTTATTTTAAAACCATAGATATCAAAGACCTTATAAACCAACGTGTCGCAGGTGATCATAATGGTCACCGTCAGGCCAACAAAAAGGCCATAGAGCTTGAGATTTCCTTGCATTTTTACTCCTTATTTAGTCCGTGTTCTTCTGTTATTAATTATCCATACTTATTTAACGCGCAAATTACGCAACCCGCGAGTCGCGTAATGAGACGCGAATAATGTCACATGACCATCATGTCTCTTTATTCAAGCAAGACAACAACGCCTTCCC
This sequence comes from Serratia sp. CY55921, assembly GCF_052167655.1. Classification (NCBI taxonomy): domain Bacteria; kingdom Pseudomonadati; phylum Pseudomonadota; class Gammaproteobacteria; order Enterobacterales; family Yersiniaceae; genus Serratia; species Serratia sp. CY55921. The sequence continues at coordinate 243,873 of NZ_JBJNMU010000001.1, forward strand.
CCCTGCGTGCCCGGCTGGCGAGAGCGCCACGCCAAGTTTTGCGGAGAATGCTGATGGCCTGTTCGGCGGGAAGAGAGGATTTTACCCTAATCCATTAATATTGCTAATGAATATATTGCCTGGTTCACGCAGTGTCAATCAAGAACGAAGGGCACAGCAAACCGTGGCCGTGAAAAGTCGCTGCGCAGGTTGTTACGGAATTTAAGGGTAGCCACAACCGGGGCGGGGGCCGGTTTTTATCTGGCCTGCGTCAGCAGCTGCAAAAAGCGGCTCAGTGCGGCAAAAGGCGGCTCGCTGTTGCGCCAGAAAACACCCACGCTGCCTTTCTGCTCAATCTTCGGCAGGTTCAGAATCGCCAGTTGCCCCTGGCTGGCATAACGCTGCGCCAGCCGTAGTGAAAGAATGGAGATCATGTCGCTGCTTTGCAGCAGGTTGGTGCTGACGTTCATCGATGCCGATTCAACCGTGTTTTCAGGCAGCATCACGCCGTTATCTGCCAACGCATTATCGATGCTGAGGCGGATTGGCGTGCCGGTCGGCCAGACTATCCAGCGCCAGTGGGTGAGATCGTGCCAGGTGAGGGAGGCGGATTTTGCCAGCGGATGGTGAGGGCGGGCAACGAAGCATACCGGTTCGGTGTAGAGCACTTGATAGTTGAGCGGCAGTTGCAGCGCCCGCCCCCCGACGCGGCCCACGACGACATCCACCGCGCCCGCGAGCAGATCGTGCAGCAGGGGGGTCATCACCTTTTCCTCAATATTGAGATGCAGCGTCGGCATTTCCTGCAGCAGGCTCAATATGGCCTGCGAAACGCAGTCGGTCGCCACCGGCGAGCAGCCGATTTTCAGGCTTCCCACCAGCCCGCCTTGCTTAAAGCGGGCGATTTCAGACTGCGAACGCTCCAGATCATTGATCAAACGCTGCGCATGCTGAAGCAGCAATTTCCCCCCCTCGGAGGGGCGCAGCCCTTTGCTATGCCGCTCAAAGAGCGTGATCCCCATCTCATCTTCGAGCTGCGACAGCCATTTTGACAGAGCGGGTTGGGAGATGTTCATCATCCGTGCAACGTGGGTCAGATTTCCCTGTTCACCCAATGCCACCAACATTTGCAGATGGTGCAGCTTCAATTTCTGCGCCCAGTTCGCCATTTGCTATAACCCTCCGGTTATGTCTCAGCCCGAAAAGCCATTGTACATTTTATCGCTAAAGATACAAATTCGTAACATACCTAAAACAACACAGACATCTCCCTACCTGCTCCGAGGCGCTCACTATGACTCAACGGCGTGATTTACAAGCACTGATCGACGCAGCCCCTATCGGCAAGACGCAGTGGCGCGTCATTCTCTGCTGCTTTTTGGTGGTGATGCTCGATGGTTTTGACACCGCCGCCATTGGTTTCATCGCGCCCGACATCCGCGCCCAATGGCAACTGTCCGCCGGTGAGCTGGCGCCGCTGTTTGGCGCGGGGTTGCTGGGATTGACGGCGGGCGCGCTGCTTTGCGGCCCGCTTTCTGACCGCTTTGGCCGCAAGCGCGTTATCGAACTTTGCGTGGCGCTGTTTGGCGCGCTGAGCCTGATTTCGGCCTTCTCCCCCGATCTGCAAACGCTGGTCGTTTTGCGTTTTCTCACCGGCCTGGGCCTGGGGGGCGCGATGCCGAACACCATCACGATGACCTCTGAATATCTGCCCGCTCGCCGCCGTGGCGCGCTGGTCACGCTGATGTTCTGCGGTTTCACGCTCGGTTCGGCCCTGGGCGGGATCGTCAGCGCCCAACTGGTGCCGAGGGTGGGGTGGTCCGGCATTTTGGTGCTCGGCGGCGTCTTGCCGTTGATGCTCTTTGCGGCGCTGCTGTTTGCCCTGCCGGAATCCCCGCGCTGGCAGGTTCGCCGCCAACTGCCGCAAAAGGTGATTGCCAAAACGGTCAGCGCCATGACTGGCGAGTGGGATGAAGAGACCCATTTTTATCTGAACGAAGCCGCCACGGCGGCCAAAGGCAGCATCAGCCCGCTGTTCGCCGGCCGCCAGTTGCGCATCACCCTCATGCTTTGGGCGGTTTTTTTCATGAGCATGCTGATCATCTACCTGCTCTCCAGCTGGATGCCGACGCTGCTTAATCACCGCGGTATTGATCTGCGGCATGCCTCCTGGGTGACCGCTGCTTTCCAGATAGGCGGCACGGTGGGCGCGCTGGGGCTGGGCGTGTTGATGGACAAATGCAATCCCTTCCGGGTGCTGGCGGTGAGCTACGCCTTGGGCGCCGTGTGTATCGTCATGATTGGCCTGAGCGAGAACGGCCTGTGGCAAATGGCGCTGGCCATCTTCGGCACCGGCATCGGCATCAGCGGGTCGCAGGTCGGGCTGAATGCTTTGACCGCCACGCTCTATCCGACGCAAAGCCGGGCGACGGGCGTCAGCTGGTCCAATGCCATTGGCCGCTGCGGCGCGATTGTCGGCTCGCTTTCCGGCGGCGTGATGATGGCGATGAATTTCTCATTCGATACGCTATTTTTCATTATTGCCCTTCCGGCGGCGCTCAGTACGGTGATGTTAATGCTGCTGACGGCTGTCGTTCGTCTGTCTGCCCCAGCCCCTGACACGTTGCCTCGCGCAGCGTCGTGAATGAAAAAGGAGAATCCCTATGCCTGAACGCCATCAGGATGTTAACCCCAGCCGCCAGCAGTTTTACCGGCAGATTTCCGGGCAGAACCTGACCCCGTTGTGGGAGTCGCTGCACCATCTGGTACCGTCAACGCCGAATGCAAACTGCGCCCCGGCTTACTGGAACTATCAGGAGATTCGCCCGCACCTGCTGGCCAGCGGCGAGTTGATTGGCGCCAAAGAAGCAGTGCGCCGCGTGCTGGTGCTGGAAAACCCGATGTTGCGCGGACAAGCCGCCATCACCCCGACGCTGTACGCCGGCTTGCAGTTGATCATGCCGGGCGAAATTGCGCCGAGCCATCGCCATAATCAGTCCGCGTTGCGTTTTATCGTCGAAGGGAAAGGGGCGTTTACCGCCGTTGACGGCGAACGAACGCAAATGCATGAAGGCGACTTCATTTTGACGCCGCAGTGGCGCTGGCACGATCACGGCAATCCCGGCGCTGAGCCGGTGGTATGGCTGGACGGGCTGGATTTGCCGCTGGTGAATCTGCTGGGCTGCGGTTTCGCGGAAGACTATCCGCAAGAACAGCAGCCCGTGACGCGCCGGGAGGGGGACTATTTACCGCGTTATGCGGCCAATATGCTGCCGCTGCGCCATCAGAAAGGCAACTCATCGCCCATTTTCAACTACCGCTACGATCGCAGCCGCGAAACGCTGTACGACCTCACCCGCATGGGGGACGCCGACGAGTGGGACGGCTACAAGATGCGCTACGTCAATCCGGTGACCGGCGGCTATCCCATGCCCTCGATGGGCGCCTTTCTGCAACTGTTGCCGAAAGGCTTTTCCTCACGAAATGCGCGCACCACGGACAGCACCCTCTACCACGTGGTGGAAGGGCGCGGCCAGGTCAGCATCGGCAACGAAACCCTTCACTTTTCGGCAAAAGATATCTTTGTGGCGCCGACCTGGTTCGACGTGTCGTTTCAGGTGGATGAAGACACCGTGTTATTCAGTTTTTCGGACCGGCCGGTTCAGGAAGCCCTGGGGCTGTTCCGTGAAGCACGTTATTAATTTGGGAGAGACAAAATGACGCAATACGTATTTGCACCGCCAGCCCCCGTGACTGTTCCTGTCGTGGGGAGTGATAAACAGTTCCCCGTGCACCGTGTCTACTGCGTCGGGCGCAACTATGCCGCCCATGCTCGCGAAATGGGCTTTGATCCGGATCGTGAGCCGCCGTTCTTCTTCTGCAAGCCTGCCGATGCGGTGGTGCCGGTGGCGGCCGGCGAAACGCTGGCGCTGCCGTATCCGGCGCAAACGGATAACTATCACTACGAAATCGAACTGGTGGTGGCGATTGGCATACGGGGGAGCGATATTCCGTTGGAAAAGGCGCATGAATATATCTGGGGATATGCCACGGGCCTGGACATGACCCGCCGCGATCGGCAGATGGACATGCGTCAAATGGGGCGCCCATGGGAAATCGGCAAGTCGTTCGATCTCTCTGCACCCATCGCGCCACTGCATAAAGCCGGCGACAGCGCAGACGTCAACACTGCGCCTATTTGGCTGCAGGTCAATGGCAGCGATCGTCAGCGCAGCGACATCCGTCATCTGATCTGGTCGGTGAATGAAACCATCAGCTATCTGTCCGGCTTTTTTGAGCTGCAGCCCGGCGATCTGATTTTTACCGGCACGCCGGAAGGGGTGGGGGCGGTGGTGAAAGGCGATGTGATTACCGGGAATGTAGAGGGGCTTACCCCTATCGCCGTGAAGATTGTCTGAGGCTGATTCTGAGGTGAATGATGAAGCTGTACAGTTTTTTTAATAGCTCTGCGTCCTACCGCGTGCGCATTGCGCTGGCGCTGAAAGGTATCCATTACCAGACGGTGGGCGTCAATATTCGCATCGGGCAGCAGAATGAGCTGGCTTATCGGCGCATGAACCCGGTCGGGCTGGTGCCGACGCTGCTCACGGACGACGGCGAGTCTCTCAGCCAGTCGCTGGCGATTACCGACTGGCTGGATCGCCATTTCCCCCAGTCGCCGCTGTTGCCGACGGCCGATTCGGCGCGCAGCCGGGTACTGGAAATCGTTTATGTCATCGCTTGCGATACTCACCCGGTCAATAACCTACGGGTGTTACGCTACCTGAGTGAAGAGCTGAAGGTGAGTGAGGAAGAGAAAAAACGCTGGTATGCATATTGGATCCGGCAAGGGCTGAGCGCCGTGGAACAGCTGTTGCTCCAGAGGCCGCCAGGGCCCTTCTGTGTTGGCGACAGCCCGACGTTGGCGGATTGCTGCCTGATCCCTCAGTGGGCGAATGCCCTGCGGATGGGGTGCGATCTGAGCGGGTACCCGCGCTGTAAAGCGATTTACGACGCCTGCACTCGGCTCCCGGCGTTCATCGCCGCAGCGCCCGAAAACCAACAAGACAAAATCTCAGCCTGAGCTTGATAAGGAGAAAGGCCGTCGCGAAAGCGAGGCGCGCAATGATCGTTGGGGGAGGCAGTGGCGCAGCGGCTGCGTTCTCATCCTCTCGACGTGCAGACGAAAAAAAACCTGCTGTTACAGCAGGTTTTCTTGAATTTGGTCGGCATGAGAGGATTCGAACCTCCGACCCCCGACACCCCATGACGGTGCGCTACCAGGCTGCGCTACATGCCGATGCTATGAAAAATCATACTACCGATTCTCGATGTTTATGCAAGTGCCTTACCACTTGATTGCTTTAGTTTTAAGCAGTTAGTTGGCGATAAAGCGTTTTACATCGGTCAGCACCTGCAGCAGCAGAGCAAGCTGCGGTTTCTCGTCTTTTATTTCATCGCCGTTCTGATCGTAGACGCGATAGTTGCCGCTGTTGTCCAGCATCAGCGTCTGCGTCGGCGTGGTGATCACCAACTGGTTGCCATCGCCGGTGGCGATCCAGTTGTTGCGGCGCTGGGCGGTAAACAGATCTTCGCCCTGCGAATAGTCTTTCGGCGCGGTTTTCACGTGCAGCAGCCGTTGCATCAAGGTACGCATCACGTCGTTATGGCCGGTCAGCTTGTTGATGGTCTGCGCCGGCGTGCCCGGCCAGTGGATCACCAGCGGCACCTGCAGCTGCGCCTGGTTGAAGGCGGTGCCGGCGCCCCATTGGCCTTTGCCGCTGTCGTTGAACTCGACGCCGTGCTCGGCGGTGATCACCACCACGGTTTTATCCAACAGGCCGCGCTGTTTCAGGGTGTCCAGCACCTGGGCTATCTGGGCGTCCACGTCCTGAGCGCCGGTGCGATAGCGTTCGATAAAATCGGCCGGCGCCGGATTTTTGGCGCCTTCGGCCGGCTCGGCGCCGCTGAAGTTGATATAGGAGAACCACGGCTCTTTGTCGCCCTGATCCGTCAGCCAGCGTTGCCATTGCTGCGTGGTTTGCGCGTCGCTTTGCGGCGCCGGCGTCGGCAGCGAGAAGTCGGTCAACAGGGCCTGACGGTACAGGCTGGCGTTGAAGCCGTCGGACGAGAACAGCCCCAGTTGGTAACCCTGCTCGCCGAGCGCGTTGATCAGCGCCGACGGCTTGCGGCCGGCGAGCACGCTGTCAAGATAGGTCGGGGAAATGCCGTAGAACAGGCCGAACAGCCCGGTGTCGGCGTGGTTGCCCGAGCTGTAGTGATCGCTGAAGCGCACGTTTTCCTGGGCGAAACGCGTCAGCGTCGGCATATCCTGCGCCACGTCTTTGGCGCGAATGCCGTCTACCACGATCATCAGCAGGTTATAGCCGCTGCCTTTATCGCCGTAGCTGAGATCGCTGAGCGGGTACTCCACCGCCACCGCTTCCGGATTGCCCTGTTGCACCAGGCGGCGTTCATATTCCTGCTGATCGAGCAGGCCGTGTTTTTCGAGGAACTTGCGCGCGGTCATCGGGTACGAGAGCGGCAGGTTGGCCCGCTGCATGGTGATCGGGCGATAGAAGTTGGCGTCGGCCCAGATGTAAATCAGGTGCGAGGCGAAAAAGGCGCTGATGAACAGCGCCGCCAGCGGCTTGCCGAAACGGCGGCGGTTCAGGCTGCGCAGCTTCTGCCAGCTCCAGGTGCCGAACAGCATCTCCACCAGGAAGATCACCGGCACGCAGATAAACATCAGCTGCCAGTCGCGCGACAGCTCGCTTTGATCCGGGTTGACCACCAGATCCCACACCACCGGATTGAGGTGCAGGTGGAAATGGGAGAACACCTCGCTGTCGACCAGCAACAGCGTGAGCCCGGCGGTGGCCAGCGCGGCGGAAATAAATCGCAGCAGCCGCTGCGACATCACCACGAAGGTGAGCGGGAAGATCACCAGCAAGTAGCCGGCGAACACGATAAAGCTGAAATGCCCCAGCAGGCTGACCAGGGCATAGACCCGGCCCAGCAGGGAAGCGGGCCAGTCGGTGACAAACAGGTAGCGGCTGCCCAGCCCAAGGGCGAGCAGGATGTTGAATAAGGCGAACCAGTGCCCCCAGCTGATCATCTGGGAGACTTTTTCACGATAACGCTGACGGTTTGTCACCATAAATAAATATTAATGCGCTTTATCTTCACGGACAGAAGCCTGCAGGGCTTCCGCGAACGATCTCGCCAGGGTTTTCCGCTGCGCGGGGGCAACGCTGGTGTTGATCAAATTAGTGACCATATTGCCCAGCACCATCAGGGAAAGATCGGTGGGGGTATGGTGTTTTTCCAGAACATTGACCAGCTCTGAGAGCAGTTGTTCAACGTGTTCGTCACTGTAACGGGATGATTGTGGCATAAAATTGCGCTTAGTAATCTGCAAAGTGCCCTATCTTACCGTATAGGACAGTGATTTTCCGCTCTTTTATCACTTCCTGTCATTCGGGAAAGGGTTCGCCTGCGACGGGGCCGCTCACCGCTGCGCCTTTCCGGTTTGCCGCGGTTTTTTAGTATTGCAGGGCGGGGCCTTCAGTGTTTGAATACGCGCCTAAAGAACAGGAGGATTTACCATGAGTCTGGATATCGACCAGATCGCTCTGCACCAGTTGGTGAAACGCGACGAGCAAACGCTGGACGTGGTGCTGCGCGATTCCTTGCTTCCCACCAACGCGGCGGTGGAAGAAATGATGGCGGAACTGCATCGCGTCTACAGCGCCAAGAGCAAGGCCCTGGGCTTGTTCAACGAGGGCAGCGAGCTGGCGGAAGCGCTGCGCACCTGCCGCAAGGACGATAAGGACTTTCTGGCCTTCAGCCGCGCGGCGACCGGCCGTCTGCGCGACGAACTGGCGAAGTATCCATTCGCCGAAGGCGGCGTGGTGCTGTTCGGCCAATACCGTTATCTGGCGGTCGAGTACCTGCTGATCGCGGTGCTGAACAGTCGTAACAGCATGCGCGTCAACGAAGAGCTGGATATCAACACTACGCACTATCTGGACATCAACAACGCCGATATCGTTGCGCGCATCGATCTGACCGAGTGGGAAACCAACCCGGAATCGACCCGCTATCTGACCTTCCTGCGCGGGCGCGTGGGCCGTAAGGTCGCCGACTTCTTCATGGATTTCCTGGCGGCGTCCGAAGGGTTGGACACCAAGGCGCAAAACCGCGGGCTGCTGCAGGCGGTGGACGACTACTGCGCCGACGCGCAGCTGGACAAGAATGAACGCCAGTCGGTGCGCCAGCAGGTGTACAGCTACTGCAACGAACAGCTGCAGGCGGGCGAAGAGATCGAACTGCAGGCGCTGTCGCAGGAACTGTCGCCGGTCGGTGAGAAAGACTTCATGCAGTTCTCCAGCGAGCAAGGGTATGAGCTGGAAGACAGCTTCCCGGCGGATCGCGGCACGCTGCGCCAGCTGACCAAATTCGCCGGCAGCGGCGGCGGTATCAGTCTGAACTTCGACGCCATGCTGCTGGGCGAGCGCATTTTCTGGGATGCGGCCACCGACACGCTGACCATCAGGGGCACGCCGCCGAACCTGCGCGATCAGCTGCAGCGCCGGACCGGCAGCGGCAAGTAAGCTTGCCGAATCGCAGACAATAAAAAACGCCGCAATTGCGGCGTTCTTTATTTCGGCGTCCCGAAAGGTTCGAAAACGTAGCGATTAAACGCGAACGAAGTCGATGTGAGCCAGTTTTGGCTTGAACGGGTGACGCTGTACAGCCTGAACCTTAACTTTGGTTTCTTTACCGTCGATAACCAGAGTTACTGCTTCGCTGTAGAATTCTGGTTTAGCTTCCATGTTCTTGACAGAATCATGATCCAATTCGATGGAAACTGCAGCTTCTTTGCCACCGTAAACGATAGCTGGGAATTTGTTTGCTGCACGCAGGCGGCGGCTCGCACCTTTACCCTGGTCTTTACGTACTTCTGCATTGATAGTGAACATTGTTTTTTCTCTTAAAAGAAAATTTACCCTGCTACAGGCGACCCAAGTAGCAAGTTCGGAATTCCGCTTTAACGCTGGGCAGGCCCAGGTAAAGCGCGCGGCATTTTAACGGAAAGCCGCCCGCAGAGCAACGAAAACCTGCCCAGATTGAGGGCCGCTCGCTCAGGCCAACTGATTGGCACGGCGGAAACGGCCTTGATAATCGAACACTTTCTCACGCACCTGCCAAAACTGCCCGCGCTTGCGTGCCACCACGAAATCCGGATGGCGCAGCGCTTGCTGTTGCGCCAGCACGTCGGCGGCGGTGTGCCAGGCGAACGGCACGCCCGGCGCGCGCTGGTGCGGGCGCAGGAACAGCATCTCGAACGCTTTGCGCTGCGCCGGCGTCTGCAGGCGGAAGCGCTCGCTGGTGCTGGTGCCGTCCTCGTCGTAATAGGTGGCCTTCAGCCATTCGCCCTTTTCGTCGCGGCCGCTCTGCAATTCCATGCCGCCGCAGCGCAGCACCAGCGCGTCTTTCAGCTTCAGCGCCGCCTTCAGCATGTCGTCGGGATCGACCAACACCTCCTGACACTGATGGCAACGGCGCGCGGCGATATCGTTCTCCGCGCCGCAGTGCGGGCAGCTCTTGAACCGGAAGCGGTAATCGCACTGTTCGCGGTGGCCGTCGTCGTCCTCCAGCCAGCCCTGGCAGCGGCGGCCGTAGTGTTCGATGATGTCGCCGTTTTCGGTGCACTTGCCCCAGAACAGGTTGGCGAAACCGCAGGCCGGGCAGAACACCTGCACCGGCTGGCTGTCGCCGTGCGGTTTGCTGACGCCGACCTCCGGCGTAAACAGATCGTGCGGGTTGCCGGCGTAGTCGAGGATCAGGCAATCCTTTTTGTCGGGCGCCAAACGCAGCCCGCGCCCGACGATCTGCTGATACAGGCTGACGGACTCAGTGGGGCGCAGGATCGCGATCAGATCGACGTGCGGCGCGTCGAAGCCGGTGGTTAACACCGCCACGTTGACCAGATAGCGCAGCCGCTGCTGCTTGAACGCCTCAATGAGCGCATCGCGCTCGGCGGGCGGCGTTTCGGCGCTGACCAGCGCGGCTTCGCCGTTCGGCAGCAGGCCGTGGATCTCGCGGGCGTGCTCGACGGTGGCGGCGAAGATCATCACCCCTTTGCGATCGTCGGCATACTCCACAATCTGGCTGATGATGTGCGGCGTGACGCGGTTTTGCCGCTTCAGCTCTCGGTTCAGATCCGCTTCGCTGAACAGGCCGTTGCTTCTGGCTTCCAGCCTGCTGAAGTCATATTGCACGATCGGCATGTCCAGCCGCTCCGGCGGCACCAGAAAACCGTGTTTAATCATGTAGCGCAGCGGCAGCTCGTAGATGCAGTCGCGAAACAGGCTGGCGCTGTCGCCGCGGGTGAAACCGTGGTAGTGGTACTGATAAATCCAGCCTTTGCCCAGCCGGTACGGCGTGGCGGTCAGCCCCAGCAGCCGCAATTGCGGGTTGGTTTTCTGCAGGTGCTGGATGATTTGCTGGTACTGGCTGTCGTCGTCGTCGCTGATGCGATGGCATTCATCGACGATCAGCAGTGAAAAGGCGCCGTCGAACAGCGGCAGGTTGCGCGCCACCGACTGCACGCTGCCGAACACAACCTTGCCGGCGCTCTCTTTTTGTTGCAGCCCGGCGGCGAAGATGTCCGCCTCCAGGCCGTAGGCGCAGTATTTGGCGTGGTTTTGCGCCACCAGTTCCTTGACGTGCGCCAACACCAGCACTCGCCCACGGGCGCGTTTCGCCAGCTCGGCGATCACCAGGCTTTTGCCGGCGCCGGTCGGCAGCACGATCAGCGCCGGCTCGGGATGCCGCCGGAAATGGTTGATGGTGGCTTCGACCGCTTCCAGTTGGTAGGGGCGTAGGGTAAAGGCCATAAATGAACGCCGTAGGTTGGAATGGGCCGCGGGGGTTAGGTTTGTCAGCGCTGTTGCCACAGAAACGCTGACATTTTACGCCCCGGGCGACCGAGAAATGTCTATATTATGCCTTCTGAGCGCGCGCGGTGCGAGAAGCGTGAAAATTACCCCTGTCGGGCAGCGCGTTGTGCCGCTATACTCGTGTGACAGCAATCGCTGTGCCCCCACGCGATTTCCCCCCTGAGCCTGCCATTTGCACCCGGTGCAACGGCGGGCGTCATATTTTGGCAATACGATCAATGCGATCATAACAACGACAGGCAAAGCAGATCCCATGCGATTGGACAAGTTTTTATCTCAGCAGTTAGGCATCAGCCGTGCGCTGGTCGCGCGCGAACTTCGGGCTAAACGCGTCACCGTAGACGGTGAGGTGGTGAAGAGCGGGGCTGTCAAACTGACCCCGGAACAAGAGGTGGCGTTCGACGGCAATCCGCTGCAGCAGCAGAACGGCCCGCGCTATTTCATGCTCAACAAACCGCAGGGTTACGTCTGCTCCACCGACGATCCCGATCATCCGACGGTGCTGTACTTCCTCGATGAGCCGGTCGCGTACAAACTGCACGCCGCCGGGCGGCTGGATATCGACACCACCGGGCTGGTGCTGATGACTGACGACGGCCAGTGGTCGCACCGCGTCACCTCGCCGCGCCACCACTGCGAGAAAACCTATCTGGTGACGCTGGAGCACCCGCTGGCGGAAGACACCGCGCAGCGTTTCGCCGCAGGGGTGCAACTGCACAACGAGAAAGATCTGACGCGGCCGGCGACGCTGGAGCAGGTTGACGAGCATGTGGTGCGCCTGACCATCAGCGAAGGGCGCTACCACCAGGTGAAGCGGATGTTCGCTGCGGTCGGCAATCGGGTGATCGAATTGCACCGTGAGCGCATCGGCGCCATCGTGCTGGATGACGATCTTGCGCCGGGCGAATACCGCCCACTGACCGAAGAAGAGATCGCCAGCGTGGGCGCGCCGCACCTGCAGGACTGATAACCGATCATTGATTGCGGCCGATTAAGGAGTCGTGGAACGTGCAACAGAACCGAACCTCTCATCTCGGTTTGATTTTCATTCTGGGCCTGCTGTCCATGCTGATGCCGCTGGCCATCGACATGTACCTGCCCAGCATGCCGGTGATCGCCGCCCAGTTTGGCGTCGAGTCCGGCAGCGTGCAGATGACGCTCAGCGCCTATATGCTCGGCTTCGCCTTCGGGCAGCTGTTCTATGGGCCGATGTCGGACAGCATCGGCCGCAAACCGGTGATCCTGTGGGGAACGCTGATCTTCGCCATCGCCGGTTGCGCCTGCGCCATGGCGCAGTCGATCGATCAGCTGATCGGACTGCGTTTCTTGCACGGACTGGCCGCCGCCGCCGCCAGCGTGGTGATCAACGCCTTGATGCGCGACATGTTCACCAAGGACGAGTTCTCGCGCATGATGTCGTTCGTCATTCTGGTGATGACCATCGCGCCGCTGCTGGCGCCGATGATCGGCGGGGCGCTGCTGCTGTGGTTCAACTGGCATGCCATCTTCTGGACCATGGGCGCCGCGGCGCTGATCGGTTCACTGCTGGTGGCCTTGTTCATCAAGGAGACGTTGCCGAAAGAGCGTCGACAGCGGTTCCACCTGCGCACTACGCTGGGCAACTTCGGTTCGCTGTTCCGCCACAAGCGGGTGCTGAGCTACATGCTGGCCAGCGCCTTCTCGTTCGCCGGCATGTTCTCGTTCCTCAGCGCCGGGCCGTTCGTCTACATCGAACTGAACCATGTTTCGCCGCAGCACTTCGGTTACTACTTTGCGCTGAATATCGTCTTCCTGTTCCTGACGACGCTGATCAACAGCCGCAACGTGCGGCGGTTCGGCGCGGTCAAGATGTTCAAACTGGGGCTGCTGGTGCAGCTGGCGATGGGGCTGTGGCTGCTGGCGGTGAGCGCCGTCGGGCTGGGCTTCTGGGCGCTGGTGATCGGCGTAGCGGTCTATCTGGGGTGCATCGCGATGATCTCCTCCAACGCCATGGCGGTGATCCTGGATGATTTTCCGCATATGGCGGGCACCGCGTCTTCCCTGGCCGGCACGTTGCGGTTCAGCATCGGCGCGCTGGTGGGTGCGGTGCTGTCGATGGCGCCGGGCAAGAGCGCCTGGCCGATGGTCACCTCGATGGCGCTGTGCAGCATTGTGGCGGTGTTGTTCTATCTGTACGCCAGCCGGCCGCGCGATCGCGCAGCCTGACGTTCTCCTGGTTCGGGGCGAAGTTGCCCCGAGCCGTCACAGGGTTGCGCCTTGCCAGTTTGCGGTGCAACCGGCAATGAAAATTTTGTTGCCAAACATATGCCTGCTAATTAATGGGGCATTTACCCTTCTGTGTGCTTTTTGTTAAAAAATACCGTCGCTGAGCTGCCCGATATCCTCCGGTATGCGCGGCGTTTTGCCGGCGGGTCGGTGCGGGCGGTTTGCATTAGGGGTGATGTAAATCAAGGTATTAGCGGAGGACGGTGCGCTAACGCGACGGGTGAAATGTTTCTTCAATGTAAAAATATGGCGACGAAAAAGTAGTCGCATTGCAAGAAAAAAGAGTTGAGATCGCTGCGGGAAAGGGTTACATATAACGCAAAAATGCGAGCTGAGTCGCAAAATGCCGTGAAATAACACCGCACGGCGCGCCAAAAAATGGCACGGCATCGGCAAGCACGGGGTCAGGTTAATGGCTTGCGGCAAAATTTACATTTAAATAACATTTGTGCGCGGCAGAGTCGGGAGTCAACGGCTATAACTTAGTAACCCTGTCAGGTAAAAGTGTTTCACCTTTTCAAACTAGGGATTTCATGTGGAGAGTATCCAACTTTCGGTAGTGCATCGCTTGCCGCAAAGTTATCGTTGGCTATCCGGTTTCACCGGCGTAAAGGTCGAACCGATTCCGTTTAACGGAATAGACGAGGATAACAACCTGATTGGGCTGAAGCTGCTCAGCCATGAAGGGGCCGAGGCCTGGCAGGTGATGCAACAGCTTAATCTGTCGTTGCAGGAGATTCAGGTCGACTGCGCGATCGTCGAATGGGAAGGGGAACCTTGCCTGTTCGTGCAGCGCAGCGATGAGAGCGCGACGATGTGCCGCCTGAAAAACGTCGGCGCCGCGATCGCCGAACCGCTCAGCGCGCAATACCCCTTCTGAATTCGCCGCTAATCCGCCAACTGCAACAGTTGTCGGGTATAGTCGGCTGCGGGCGCCGCGAAAATCGCCCGGCAGTCTCCCTGCTCAACCACTTCTCCCTGTCGCAGCACAATCACCTGGTGGCACAGCGAACGCACCACCTGCAGGTCATGGCTGATGAACAGATAAGCCAGCCGGTGGCGTTGCTGCAGCGATTTCAGCAGCGTCAGGATCTGCGCCTGCACCGATTTATCCAGCGAAGAGGTCGGCTCGTCGAGGATCAGCAGCTGCGGCTGCAGGATCAGCGCGCGCGCGATGGCGATGCGCTGGCGCTGGCCGCCGGAAAACTCGGTGGGGTAGCGGTGGCGCAGCTGCGGATCCAGGCCGACCTCCTGCAACACCTCGATCACGCGCTGTTCCCGCTGCTCGGCGTTCAGCCGCTGGTGCACTTCCAGCCCTTCGGCGATGATCTGCTGTACGTTCAGGCGCGGGTTGAGGGCGGAATACGGATCCTGGAAGACGATTTGCATCCGGCTGCGGTAGGGCAGCATTTGTTTCATCGTCAGCGGGTGCAGCGGTTCGCCGTCGAACCAGATGGCCCCCTGCGAGGCCAGCAGACGCAATAGCGCCAGCCCGGTGGTGCTTTTACCCGATCCGGATTCCCCCACCAGCCCCACGCTCTCTCCGGCGCGCAGTTCGAAACTCAATGACTTCAACGCATAGTGATAATCCACCGTGCGGCGCAGCAGGCCGCGCCGAATGGGGAATCGCACCTGCAGATCTTCCACCTTGAGCAGCGGCCGCTCATCGCCGGGGCGCGCGCTGGCTGCGGCCGGCAGCGGCAGCGGTTCGCCGACGTCCTCGGCGGCCAGCAGTTGCCGTGTGTAGGGATGCTGCGGCCGGCTGAACAGCTGTGCGCGGCCGTTTTGCTCCACGCAACGGCCCTGACGCATCACCGCCACGTTGTCCGCCAGACGGCGCACAATATTCAGGTTATGGGTGATGAACAGCAACCCCATGCCCATTTCTTGTTTCAATTCTTGCAACAGCGTCAGGATTTGCGCCTGGATAGTTACGTCGAGCGCGGTGGTGGGTTCGTCGGCAATCAACAATTTCGGGCGGGTTAACACCGCCATGGCGATCATCACGCGTTGGCGTTCACCGCCGGAGAGCTGATGCGGATAGTCCTGCAACCGGGTTTTGGCCTGGCGGATGCCGACGCGCTCCAGACAGTCGACGATCTCTGCGCGTGCGGCTTCGCGCCGCAGGCCGCGGTGCAGCATCAGCACTTCCGCCAGTTGCTTCTCAATGGTGTGCAGCGGATTGAGCGACACCATCGGTTCCTGAAAGATCATCGCGATCTGATTGCCGCGCACCTTGCGCAGTTCAGCCTCCGGCGCATGCAGCAACGAGTTGCCGTTGAACAGAATATCGCCGCCAGGGTAAACCACCGGCGGCGCGGGCAGCAGTCGCAGTATCGACAGGGCGGTGACGCTTTTGCCGGAGCCGGATTCTCCCACCAGCGCCAGCGTTTCCGCCGGGGCTATCTGCAAAGAGAGTTCGTTGACCACCGGCGT
Organism: Serratia sp. CY55921; assembly: GCF_052167655.1. Taxonomy (NCBI): domain Bacteria; kingdom Pseudomonadati; phylum Pseudomonadota; class Gammaproteobacteria; order Enterobacterales; family Yersiniaceae; genus Serratia; species Serratia sp. CY55921. The sequence continues at coordinate 259,520 of NZ_JBJNMU010000001.1, forward strand.
GACGGCGTCGCCCTGGCGGAAGGCGATGCTGAGATCCTGGATGGCGAGCAGAGGTGTAGCCATATCAATGCGCCTTGCTGGGGTCAAAGGCGTCGCGTACCGCTTCGCCGATAAAGATTAATAACGACAGCAGCACTGCCAGCACCAGGAAGGCGGTGATGCCGAGCCACGGCGCCTGCAGATTGTTTTTGCCTTGCAGCAGCAGTTCGCCGAGCGACGGCGAACCGATCGGCAGACCGAAGCCGAGAAAATCGAGCGACGTCAGGGTGGTGATCGAGCCGCAGAGGATAAACGGCAGGAAGGTCAGCGTCGCCACCATGGCGTTGGGCAGCATGTGGCGGGACATGATCACGCGATCCGGCACGCCCATGGCGCGCGCGGCGCGGATATAGTCATAGTTGCGGGTGCGCAGGAACTCGGCGCGCACTACGCCCACCAGGCTCATCCAGCCGAAAAGAATAGTGATGCCGAGCAGCCACCAGAAATTGGGCTGGACGATGCTCGACAGCAGAATGATCAGAAACAGCGTCGGCATGCCCGACCACACTTCGATAAAGCGTTGCCCCCACAGATCGAAACGCCCGCCGTAATACCCCTGTGTCGCGCCGACGCACACGCCGATCAGGCTGGAAAACAGCGTCAGCGCCAGGCCGAACAGCATCGAAATGCGAAAACCATACAGCACGCGGGCCAGCACGTCGCCGCCGTTGCTGTCGGTGCCCAGCAGGTTATGGCGCGAAGGCGGGGAGGGGAAGGGCACCTCGGTGGCGAAGTTGATCGTGTCGTAGCTGAAACGGATCGGCGCCCAGATCGCCCAGCCATGCCGGTCGATTTGGCGCTGGACGAACGGATCCTGATAGTCGGCTTCGGTGTTCAGTTCGCCGCCGAACGCGGTTTCGCTGTAGTTGATCATAAACGGCAGGTATAGCCGGCCTTCATAACGCACCAACAGCGGTTTGTCGTTGGCGATAAGATCGGCGGCCAGGCTGAGCGTGAACAGCGCCAGAAAGATCCACAGTGACCAGTAACCGCGGCGGTTGCGGCGAAAACGCGCCCAGCGCGCCTGATTGATCGGGCTAAGGCGGCTCATTGGCGGGCCTCGAAGTCAATGCGCGGATCGACCAGGGTATAGGTGATATCGCTGAGGATGTTCAACAGCAGGCCGATCAGGGTGAAGATATACAGCGTGCCGAACATCACCGGGTAGTCGCGCTGCAGCGTGGCGTCGTAACCCAGCAGCCCCAGTCCGTTGAGCGAGAACATCACCTCAATCAGCAGCGAGCCGGTGAAAAACATGCTGATAAAGGTGGCCGGAAAACCGGCGATCACCAGCAGCATGGCGTTGCGGAACACGTGGCGGTACAGGATCTTTTTCTCGTCCAGGCCCTTGGCGCGGGCGGTGGTGACGTACTGTTTGCGGATCTCGTCGAGGAACGAGTTTTTGGTCAGCATGGTCAGGGTGGCGAAACCGCCGATCACCGTCGCCAGCACCGGCAGCGTGATGTGCCACAGATAGTCGGCGATCTTCGCCGGCCACGAGAGGGTATCGAAGTTGCTGGAGACCAGGCCGCGCAGCGGGAACCAGTCGAGATAGCTGCCGCCGGCGAACAGCACGATCAGCAGGATGGCGAACAGGAACGCCGGAATGGCGTAGCCGATAATGATCAGCGTGCTGCTCCAGGTATCGAACGCGCTGCCGTTGTGGACGGCCTTGCGGATGCCGAGCGGGATCGACACCAGATAGATGATCAGCGTGCTCCAAAGGCCCAGCGTGATGGAGACCGGCAGGCTTTGGCCGATCAGTTGCATCACCGAAGCGCCGCGAAACAGGCTGTCGCCGAAGTCAAAACGCATGTAGTTCCACAGCATGGTGAAGTAGCGTTCGTGCAGCGGTTTATCGAAGCCATAACGCTGGGTGATCTCGGCGATCACCTCCGGATCCAGGCCGCGCGAGCCGCGGTATTGCCCTTCGGTCGCGGCCGGGACGCCGGCTCTGGCGTGCCCCAGGCCTTCATTGACCCCGCCGCTGCCGAAACCGCTGCCCTGACCCAGTTCGATGGCGGCGATGGCCTGATCGACCGGGCCGCCGGGGGCGATTTGCACGATAAAAAAGTTGATGGTGATGATCGCCCACAGCGTAGGGATCACCAGCAACAGTCTGCGTATCAGATAGGCTGCCATGCCGACTCCTTATTGCCGTTGAGCCGGCAAGCGCGCCGCCTTGTTGACGTCGTACCACCAGTTGTCGAAGCCGATGGCGTAGGCCGGGCGGATCGGCGGCGTGGAGAACTTGTCCCAATAGGCGTAGCGGTCGTGGTTGGAGTACCACATCGGCAGCATGTAGCGGTTCCAGGTCAACACCCGATCCAACGCGCGGCCGAGCGGCAGCAGCGCTTTTTCGTCGCCCTGATGCTCAGCGATTTGCCTGACCAGGCTGTCGACCGCCGGGTCCTTGACGCCGGGGGTGTTATAGCTGGAGTTGATGTACTCCGAATCCCAAATGATGCGTAAATTGGCGGTGGGGAACGGCATCGCCATGTACACCGTCGGCATCATATCGAAGTCGCGTTCGCGCATGCGGCGCGTATATTGCGAGGCGTCGATCTCGCGGATTGCCATATCGATGCCCAACCGCTGCAGGTTGTGGCGGAACGGCAACACGTACTGGAAGTTGCTGCCGCTCAGCAGCATCAGCTCAAAGGCGAACGGCTGGCCGGTTTTGGCGTTGACCAACTTTTGATTTTTGACCACCCAACCGGCCTCTTGCAACAGTTGGGTCGCCTTCAGCAGATTTTGCCGATCGTTGCCGCTGCCGTCGGAGGCGGGCGGTTGATAGATGCTGGTGAACACCTCAGGCGGCACCTGGCCTTTGAGCGGCGCCAGCAGCGCCAGTTCGGCGGCGTCCGGATAGCCGCGGGCGGCGTAGGCGGTGTTTTGGAAATAGCTGTCGGCGCGTTGATAGGCGTTGTAATACAGCGCCTTGTTCATCCAGTTAAAGTCGAAAGCCAGGGTGATCGCCTCGCGCACGCGCGGGTCGGCAAACAGCGGTTTTTGGATGTTGAACGCCAGCCAGCGGGTGTTTTGCGCCGCCTGGTTGGTCTCGTCCTGTTTGATGATGTAGTTGCGCGCGAAGTTGCCGCCCTGATACTGGGTGGCCCAGCTCTTGGGCGACGGCTCGATGCGGAAATCGTAAGCGCCGGCCTTGAACGCTTCCAGCGCCACTTTATCGTCCAGATAATAATCGTAGCGAATGCTGTCGAAGTTATAGCGGCCGCGGTTCACCGGCAGGTTGGCGGCCCAGTAGTCGCGCACCCGTTGATAGGTGATGTACTGGCCGAGGCGATAATCGCCGATTTTATACGGGCCGCTGGCCAGCGGCGGCGTGTTGAGCGGCTCGTTGAGCTTATGGTTTTGCCAAAAGGCGGCCGGGAGAATAGGCAGGCTGCCGAATAACGACAGCATCGCTTCTTTGTTCGGCTGCGGGAATTCAATGCGCACCGTCAACCGAGAGATGGCTTTGACCGTGACGCCTTTGTAGTAGGAGCGAAACTGCGGCACGCCCTCGGCCATGAATTTGCTGAAGGTGAAGGCCACGTCGGCGGCGGTGATCGGGCTGCCGTCGTGGAAACGCGCGCGGGCGTTGATATCCACTTCCACCCAACGCATGTCGGCCGGGAAGCGCGCCGATTCGGCAATCAGCGGATAAAAGCTGCCGGGTTCGTCGTCGGACGTTGCGAACAGCGTGTCGTAAAGTTGATCCGTGCGCTCGCCGGGCACGCCCCGAGTAGCGAAGCGGTTGAAGTTATCGTAGGTGCCGATGGCCGCCAGGCGCACGTCGCCGCCCTTGGGCGCCGCCGGATTGACGTAGTCGAAATGGCTGAAGTCGGCGGCGTATTTCGGTTCACCGAGAAGGGCGAAAGCGTAGCTTTCGTTGAGGGCTTCGGCCTGCGAGGCGAAGCTCAGTGCCGAGAGCACCAGAGCAGCGAAAATGCGCACGGACATCAGACGGTAAGCTCCTGCTGTGGAATAAAGTACAACCGGCGCCCAGCATAACATTCTTCGGGCGGGCGCAGGGTAAAGATGCTTAAAGATTAACTATTTTTTTCCTGATAATCAAAGACCTGATGAGCATTGCAGTAAGCGACGAAATTAGCGATGCTAAGCGGCTTGCTGAAGTAATAGCCCTGCATGAAGTTAACGCCGCGTTCTTGCAGGAACTGCATCTGCTCGGCGGTTTCCACGCCTTCGGCCACCGTCAGCATTTTCAGCTTTTTCGCCAGCGAAATCACCGCATCCAGCACCGGCGCGGTGACCGTGTCCTGGCCGATGGTGTTGACGAAGCCGCGATCAATCTTCAGGTAATCCATGGTGAAACGCTCAAGATAGATCAACGCGCTGTGGCCGGTGCCAAAATCGTCCACCGCGATCTCGATGCCCTGTTTATGCAGCCAGTCGAACTCCGCCAGCGCGCTCTCTTCTTCCACCATGCCGCGTTCGGTGATTTCAAACACCAGCGTAAAGTAATCGCCCGGCAGCTGCGCCAACAGTTCATACACGTCCTGATGGAATGACGGCGCGCTAAGGTGGGCGGGGGAAATATTGAGGCCGACCTTGCCTCCCCGCGGCAGCGCCTTGGCGAGCTGCGGCGCATCTTCGGCAATCAGCCTGAACAGATGGCGGGTGAGCGGCACGATCAGCCCGTTGCTTTCGGCGTACGGGATAAAGACATCCGGGGGAATGCGGCCCTCGATAGGATGCTGCCAGCGGATCAACGCTTCCAGCCCGCCGATGCTGTTGCTGCCGGTATGGAACACCGGCTGATATTCGATGAAGAACTCGTTGCGCTTGATGCCGCGCAGCAGCGCGCGCTCCGGGCTTTGCCGCAACAGCAGCATGTAGTAGCAGAGCACGCCGATCATCAGCGACAGCACCAGGCTGCCCAGCAGCGTCAGGCGAATATCGTTGGGCGTCAGTTTCTCGTTGTAGAACAGGATGCTCAGCGGCAGATTGGGCAGCGTCAGGGTGTCCGCCTTGTCTTGCGGCAACTGCGCGATCGGCATCAGGTTCGGGCTGAAGGTGGTCAGCGCGCGGTTGCCCATCACGATGGCGATGCCCGGCGCCTGCTCGTCATGCGAAGTGAACAGCAGGTAGGGCATCAAATTGATGTCCAGCGTGGCGAGGATGCCGGTCGCCGATGCGCCAGGATGCCGTAGCCAAACCGCGACCGCCGGCTTGTCCGGCACGATCGGCGTGCCCTGCTGCAGCTTCAGATCCAAAGGCAGGTGGGTATCGATGTCCTGATACAGGTTTTTCATCGGCAGCATCATGTCGCCGGTGGCGGAGGAGCAGTAGGCGTAACCGTCTTTCACCAGCAGGAAGGTGCGTACGCCGCTGGTAAAGGCCGCCTGATAGGTGATGTCTGACTGGCTTGAGAGGCAGGGTTTGTCCAGCAGCGGCATCATTTTTTGCATGACATCCGTCAGGTGCGAGATATAACCCAGCGCGAATTTTTGCGTACGCGCTTCAACCTTGTGTTGATATTGCGTGCGCTGGTGGTTGATCAAAGAAAGTGTGACCGCGGTGAATAGCGTAAAAAATAGCAGGGCGGCGACGACGCTTTTGGCCAGACTGCGCTGTCGGTGCGACACGCTGCGAGAGAACGCCCTTTTCAAGCCCATAACCGAGACCTCTGCAACGGGGCGTCAGGCGTGTCGCGCAGCCATTTAATGGATTGTGCCAACGGCTTTTTTTTCATTTTTTGCCTTTTATCCCGTACCCAACCGGCGACGCGTTTAAATACAAGGCGTCGCCGACAGAAATATAATGCACCTATTAAGCGGAAACGTTTTAAATAACGCCGGGCGCGCCGTTGCCGTCATCTGACGATAATAGGCGAGTTTTTCCTCGTCGGCGCGATTTCCGGCCGGCAGTTTATCAAAATAATGGTGTGAGGTGACGATAAGGCCTGGCTCAGCCCCGGTGGCTCTCGTTCGACAGCCAAAAAAAACGCCGCCCGTAGGCGGCGTTTATCGCTCGTTTGGTATTCAGGATCTTCAGGGCGTTGCGCCGTCAGCCGTTGGTCAACACTCGGCGCGCTTCTCGATAACGTTTATTCCAATAGTTATCGGTCAGCTTGGAAATCATGACGCCACTGCTGGTAGAAGCGTGAACGAACTGATCGTTGCCTAAATAGATGCCGACATGGCGCCCGGTAGAACCGGCGCGGAACAGCACCAAATCGCCGGCGCGCAGTTTGGTGCGCTGGATTTTCTTACCGAGGTCTTCCTGTTCGTAGGTAGAACGCGGTAAATCCATGCCGAACTGTTCGCGGAAGGTGCGCTGTACAAACGCCGAGCAATCGATGCCGCGCTTGGTGTCACCGCCTAAACGGTAGCGAACGCCTTTCCAGTCCGCGTACTGATCCATAATCTTTGACTTGACGTCAACGTTGCGGACCATCGCTTCGAATTCATCCTGAGAGGCTTGCAGTAAAAGACCGTCTTTGTCATTAACTGCACGCATCTCAGTTTGTGCGTTACTCAAGTTCGAAGTGTGAGTCGAGCTGCACGCTGACAGCATAACCGCAGCGGCAATTGCAGGGACTACCCGCAAAAAATATCTCAGAAACGGTTGAGATTTGACCATTGTTGTTGTTTTCCCTTGAAGTCCTTAACGACGAAAGTCGCTACCTGAAAAATGCCAAACGAAACGAGCCTAGTCCGCACCTGTTGCATCGACAATCAGTTACCGTTGAAAACGTGCGGGAACGCACATTTTTATCGGATTCCGTACTGATTCGACTTAAACCAGGCACAAACGCATCTGAGATTACCGGAACAAATAGGGGATTGCGAGTCTTTTTCCGGTCTTTTTTATATGAATTTGTGATGTAACATAATGTAAATCTTCATATAAAAAACGCCAATTGTCCGATGTATGAATCTGGCGTGAAATCAGGTTGCAAAAGCGTTAACGGGGGGCGGAGAAATTTTGCGCATCGCGAGGGGATAAAACGCGGGAGGCGGGCGCCTCCCGGAATGACTCATAGACGTAAGTTATGGTTGGCCGGGGCGGTGCTTGCCGGGCAACAGGCGATTCAACCGTTCGATAATCCAGTCGCTGCAAGGCGTCATCAGCACCCAACTGGCGCCAACCAAGACCACGGACAGCGAGCCTACGGCGATATCGGTAAACCAGTGGGCGCCAATCATCACGCGTGGCAATGAAAAGATCAGCGTAATCAGCAGGGCGACGGCGAAGGCGCCGCGGCCGAAATAGCGCAGCATAAAGCAGGAAAAAATAATCAGCATCATGCCGTGGTCGCCGGGGAAGCTGTCGCCGGAGGCGTCCTTGGTGGGGATGCCGGTCAATGCGCTGACGCGATTGATATTGTCGAAGGTCAGGGTGGGGCTCGGATGCTTCACCGGCAGCAGGTGGCCAAGCTGATTCAGCACCACGGCGGTCAGCAGCATTACCACGCCGGTGATCACCAGACGGCGGCGGCCGGCGGCGTCCTGCTTCAGGTAGAAGTACAAATACAGCAGGCCCATGGCGAGCAGTGAAATCACATCGAACGCGCGGTTGTTGGTGATGGCGACCAGGTGCAAAAATGCCGGGTCGGTGGCCAGATGGCGGTTAAAGAAGAAGAAGATCGCCGAATCCAGGGTAAACCAGCCACCGTGATTGGCCGGCAGGAACCAGGACAGAAACAGCGCAACGCCCAGTAAGTTGAAGAAGAGAATGAAGGGTAAATTGCGGCGTGTCATGACATAAACCTGTTGGAAAAATGAAAACGAAACAAAACCGGCCGCCCTGCGGCAACCGGGGGGCAACGGTACGGGGTTTAACTTAAACGAATCTTAAACAAGGCGGATTGCAGGGCGTTCCAGTCGGCATTTTCGCTGTGGATCAGTTCAACCCGGCTGTCGAGCGGCGCGTTCGGGCGGGTTTCGATGTTGAGATCCTGGCCCTGGCGATTGATCAGCAACGTGCCTTCGGGGATGCGCACCACGCCTTTGGCACGTTCGACCGGCGCCAGCCGCACCCATTCCATAAAGCCGACGGTATCGAACCGGGTGTCGCCGTCAAAAATCCAGCCGCAGCTGGTGAAGCCTTGCCCTTCGTTCAGCGCTCGCCGCCAACGCGCGTTCTCCGGCAGCCGCAACGCCGCCAGTCCCTGCGTTTTCGCCTGACCATGATGATGTCGTGCGTCCGGTAATTCTGTACGATTTGTGCGAGGAAGCGACAACAACGCGACATCCGCCTCACCTTGCGCGATGGCGTAGCAGGGCCGCTGCAGCGGATCTTGCGCCGTCCAGGCTTCCAGCGCCCGTCTGTCTTCCGGCCGATAGGTATCGCTTTTGCTGGCCAGGATAACGTCGGCCGCGGCCAGCTGATCGCGGAAGTTTTCGTTGTCGCGGTAGCGGGGCTGACTGAGTTGACGGGCATCCAGCAGGCACAGCGTGGCCTGCAGATCGATCCAGCCGGCATAGCTCTCCTGGGTCAGCAGCGACAGGATTTGCTTCGGATGCCCGAGCCCGGTCGGCTCGATCAGCAGCCGGTCCGGTTTGGTCTGCTGCAACAGCATATTCAGACCCACCTGCATCGGCAGGCCGTTGACGCAGCACATGCAGCCGCCGGGGATCTCTTTGAGCACCGCGCCGCTGTCCGCCAGCAGCGCGCCGTCGATGCCTATTTCGCCGAATTCGTTGACCAGTACCGCCCAGCGTTCATGCTCGGGCTTATGGGCCAGCAAATGGCGGATGGCGGTGGTTTTACCGCTGCCGAGGAAGCCGGTAATCAGATTGGTTTTAGTCATTAATCATTCCTGGGTGCAAAAATCAACCTGCCTAATAAATGAGCGATTCTGCGCGGTCGCGGCGGCGAGCGCGATTTAATTTGTGCTCTACCTCGCAAATTTTGCACGCCACCCTGCGCTTTTCAACCGGCAAAATCCACTTTTCTTTGCAAGAAAATTCTTAGATAAAACCCTGTATTAGATACGGTTAACTTTTGTTAGTAGCTTGTTTTTACATTGTTAATGACGCGATTAACGATCAAATCTCGTCCCTTTCCTTGCGATTATTCCGAACAAGATCCTCTATGGTTAAATTGGCTTAACTAAAAATGAGGTTGCCATGAATACCTTTCGGTTATTTTTGATCGTAGGAATGTTGTTTTCATGGACGGCAGTGAGTCAGGCAGGAGTGGCCGGCGGGGTAATTCGCTTCGTCGGCTCTATCGTTGAAAGTCCTTGCACGGTCAAGATTGCAGATTCTAAGGCGAATACGCAATGTTACCGCAACGGCCAGCATTATCAGGCCCAGCAAGCGTTGTCAGGTTTTGATACTACACGCAAAGAACTTCCGCTGAATCTTGGCACAACCGAAATGAAGTGGGTAGACCAACAGAAGAAACTTGCTGTTATGACGGTCGTTTATCGTTAAGTCGTTCCGCCATGCCGGCGTAACGTTACGTCGGCATGGTTATTCTCAGCCTGCAGGCACTTCACCGCTTCACCCACTCCTTCACCGTTTCACGCGCACCGCGATCGCGCAGTGACAAATAGGCTTGCGTCACCGCCTCGATAAACGCGGCATGCGTCGCCAGCTGTTCGCCAAACACCGATTTCAGCGCCAGGAGCGCCGTTACGCGCCGCCGATCGTCCGGAGTGGCGGCGATCGTCTGTTGCAGGACATCTGCCAGCGGATCGCGAATGTCGATGGGCTGGCCGGCGTCATCGACACCGCCGACGTACCGCATCCAGCCCGCCACGCCCAGCGCCAGCCCGCTATAGTCGCCGCCGTGCCGCAGATGCCAGCGCACGGCGTCCAGCAGGCGCTGCGGCAGCTTTTGCGTGCCGTCCATGGCGATCTGCCAGGTGAGGTGTTGCAGCGCCGGATTGCTGAAGCGCGCGATAAGCTGTGCGGCGTAGTCGGGCAGACTGATGCCGGTGACGCTCAGGGTTGGGGCCTGCTCGCACAGCATCAGCCGCTGTGCGGCGCGGCGGTAGTGCTCGTCCGCCATGCACTCGTTGATATAGCGGTAGCCGCCCAGGTAACCGAGATATGCCAGGAACGAGTGGCTGCCGTTCAGCATGCGCAGCTTCATATGCTCAAACGGCAGCACATCGCGGACCAACTGGGCGCCGGCCAGCTCCCATGCCGGGCGTCCGGCGGCGAAATTGTCTTCCACGACCCATTGAATGAAGGGCTCGCAGGCGATGGCGCATTCGTCACGCACGCCGCCCAGCGCGGCGGCGATCTCATCCAGCGTGGCCGGCGTGGCGGCCGGAACGATGCGATCGACCATGGTGCAGGGGAAGGTGGCGGCGGAGGCGATCCAGTCGGCGAGCGACGGATCCCGCGCCTGCGCCAAATCGAGCACCGCCCGGCGCAGGACGTGGCCGTTCTCCGGAATATTGTCGCAGGAGAGCAGGGTGAAGGCGGGCAGCTCGCGTTCACGCCGCAGCCGCAGCGCCTCCACCAAAATGCCGGGCGCGGTCTGCGGCTGATGCGGCGCCGCCAGATCGGCGACGATCCCCGGATGCCGCCGATCCAGCCGCCCGCTGCCGGGTTCGATGCAGTAGCCCTTTTCGGTAATGGTCATCGAGACGATCGCCACCTGCGGCTCGGCCAGCTTCTCCAACACCGCGGCGATGCCCTCCAGCTTGCGGTGCACGCTCTCATGCACTGCGCCGATCACCAGGGCCTGATGGCCGTCCGCGCCTTTCTCCAGCACGCTGTATAAATGATCCTGTTGCCGCAGCGCCTGAAACAGCGGCACGCCGCCGGACAGGCTGATCTCGCAAATGCCCCAGTCGCCGCCCTGGGCGTTCAACACCCGATCGGTCAGCAGCGCCTGATGCGCACGGTGGAACGCGCCGAAACCCAGGTGCACGATGCGGCTGCGCAGGGCCCGGCGATCATAATTCGGTTGCCGGACGGCGCCCGGCAGCGGGGTGTTGGCGATCGTATTCATCTCATCTCCAAAGCGAGTAGACAGCTGGCGGGCCACTTGCGTCAAGTTAGCGGACCAGTTTGCCGACGCATGGACAGCGGGGCGCCAGCGATAAAAAACTGCCCCCAGTCTAAATTTGTCGGCAGGTTAAGGGAATTGGTCAGGCCAAAATAAGCCAGAATCGTGAAGCGGATCAACCAATGAACGGTTCAATTTTGACAGCGCACGGCGAAAGAGTAAGTTAAAGCTAGCTGACATCTAAATTAAACTGGTATAACAACATCGCGATGCGAGACAGGCATAAGGACACAACATGGAACAAACATGGCGTTGGTATGGCCCGAACGATCCGGTCTCTTTGGATGACGTGCGTCAGGCTGGGGCGACCGGGGTGGTCACGGCGCTGCACCATATTGCGAACGGCGAGGTCTGGCCGATCGACGAGATCCGCGCGCGGCAGGCGCTGCTGGCGGAAAAAGGGTTGGTGTGGTCGGTGGTGGAGAGCGTGCCGGTACATGAAGAGATCAAAACCCACAGCGGCGATTGGCGGCGGCATATCGCCAACTATCAACAGACGCTGCGCAACCTCGCGGCCTGCGGCATCGACACCGTCTGCTACAACTTCATGCCGATCCTCGACTGGACGCGCACCGATCTGGCCTATTCGCTGCCGGACGGCGCCAAAGCGCTGCGTTTCGATCAAATCGCCTTCGCCGCGTTCGAGCTGCATATCCTGCAACGCGCCGGCGCCGAGGCGGACTATACGGCGCAAGAGCGCAGTCAGGCGGCGGCCTATTTCGCCGCCATGGGCGAGGAGGAGAAAGCCACGCTGACGGGCAATATCATCGCCGGGCTGCCGGGGGCGGAAGAAGGCTATACGTTGGAGCAGTTCCGCCGCCGCCTGGCGGAATACGACGGCATCGACAAGGCGCAGCTGCGCGAAAACATGGCGGTCTTTCTGCGCGCCATCGTGCCGGTGGCGGAAGAGGCCGGCATCCGGCTGGCGGTGCATCCCGACGATCCGCCGCGGCCGATCCTCGGCCTGCCGCGCATCGTCTCCACGATCGAAGACATGCAGTGGCTGAAGCAGACCGTCGACAGCATTCATAACGGTTTCACCCTATGCACCGGTTCCTACGGCGTGCGCGCCGACAACGATCTGGTGCGGATGATTGAAACCTTCGGCGATCGCATTCACTTTACCCACTTACGCGCCACCTGCCGCGAGGAAAACCCGAAAAGCTTCCACGAGGGGGCGCATCTGCAGGGCGATGTGGACATGGTGGCGGTGATCGAAGCGATCCTGACCGAAGAACTGCGTCGGCAGCGGGCGGGCGATCGGCGGCCGATCCCGATGCGCCCCGATCATGGGCATCAGATGCTGGACGATTTGAAAAAGAAAACCAATCCGGGCTATTCGGCCATCGGGCGGTTGAAAGGGCTGGCGGAGCTGCGCGGCGTCGAGCTGGCGCTCAAGCGGCGATTTTTCCCGGAATTGCCGTAGCGGAAAATGAAACGGGGCCGAGTATCGGCCCCGCTGGTGCGACTAGTCGGCGCGGCTCATGTAGCGGCGTTCGGCGATATGAATGCGGATCTTGTCGCCGGCGCTGAGGTATTCCGGCACATGGATCACCAGACCGGTGGCCATGGTGGCCGGCTTGTTGCGGGCGCTGGCGGAAGCGCCTTTGATGCCCGGCGCGGTCTCGACGATTTCCATATCCACGGTCTGCGGCAGCTCCAGCGCCAGCACCTGGCCGTCCAACGTCAGCACCTGCATGCCCGGCAGGCCGCCTTCCGGAATGAACAGCAGTTCGTCTTCGATCTGGTCTTTCTTGAAGATGTACGGCGTGTAATCTTCGTCATCCATAAACACGTATTCTTCGCCGTCGATATAGGAGAAGTTCACCTTGCGGCGCGACAGGGAAATGGTGTCCAGGATATCGTCGCCCTTGAAGCGTTCTTCTACTTTCAGGCCGGTGCGCACGTCGGAGAAGCGCATTTTGTACAGGGTGCTGGCGCCGCGGGCGCTCGGGCTCTGCACGTCGATATCTTTTACCAGCAGCAGCTTGCCGTTGTAGCTGATCGCCATGCCGCGTTTAATTTCGTTAGCTCTTGCCATTTCAATTCATCCGCAATGAAGAGTATTAGAGAAGTTGCGACAAGGTACTCGCGCCGCCGATTTCAGGCAATAGCCCGGCGCAAAAACAGTGCGGGAAAGGGAGGGCGGCAGCCCTCCCGTCGGGGATTACCGGAAGACCGGCAGCAGGCCGAACAGCGACAGAATATGCGCGGCGGCGTTGATCAGTCCAAACAGGATGACGAACAGGATCACGCCGTTGCCGCCCGGTGCGCGATAACCGGCCTGCGGATAGCGGCGGCGGCTGGCGCGCGCCATCAGCGCCGGCACGATCACCGCCCAGATGGTGGCCGCCAGCCCGGCGAAGCCGATGGCGTACAGGAAACCGTTCGGGAACAGCAGCGCGGCCAGGGTCGGCGGCACAAAGGTCACCAGCGCGGTCTTGCTGCGCCCGACGGCGTCGTCCTTGAATTTGCAGAAGTCCGCCAGGTAGTCGAACAGGCCCAGCGACACGCCGAGGAACGAGCTGGCCAGCGCCATATAGGAGAAGGCGTTCAGCAGTTGGCTGACGGTCTGGCTGCTGGAGACGTTGCCCATTTGCTTGAGCAGGCTGCCGATATTGCCGCCCTCGGCGATCACCTGCTTAAAGGCGTCGCGCGCGATATTGCCCTGAATCACATACTGCCACAGGATGTAGATAGCCAATGCCAACAGGGTGCCGTACACCAGGCTGCGCACCACGGAGCCGCTGTCCTTGTGGTAGTACTTCACCAGCCCGGGAATGTTGCCGTGGTAGCCGAACGAGGTCAGCAGGTAAGGCAACGCCGCCAGGGCGTAAGGCAGATAGCTGGCCTGGTCATCACCGGTATTGAACAGTACCGCAGGCTGCACGTGGGTGAACATGTCGCCCACCGACATCACGAAGGTGATCACCATGCCGCCGATCAGAATGGTGCTCAGGCGGTCGACCGCGCGGGTGGAGAGCCAGACGATAAACGCCACGACCAGCGCGAACACCAGGCCGGCGGTGGTCTGGCCGACGCCGACGATGCCCTCCAGCGTGTGCGCGATGATCGAACCGCCCGCGGAGATATAGGCGTAGGTCAGGATGTACAGCACGAACGCCACCGACAGGCCGTTCACGGCGTTCCAGCCTTTGCCCAGCAGATCCTTGACCATGGTGTTGAAGCTGGCGCCGCTCGGGTAGTGCAGCGTGGCTTCAAGGATCATCAGGCCGGAAAGCAACATGCAGGCCCAGGTATACACCAGCAGCGCGACGGAGCCGCTGAACCAGACACCGGAAGTGACGATCGGAATGGAAAACATGCCGGCGCCTACGGCGGTACCGGCAATGATCATCGCGCCGCCGAGAACGGAAGGGCGGGCCAGCTTCTGGATGGTGTCCGTAGACATGTGTGCTCCTGATGGAAGAGGTTCTTTTGTACTAGCTCAATGGTACATGGGTGCATGGTGCATGTAAAGCGTGGGAATTGCACGCTTCACGCGTTTTTGTCTTTAAATTGCGGCTTTTTGGGCATTTATTCGCCAGGCGGCGAATCCGACGGGGCAAGACGGTTGCGGGACGAGTGTAAAGATCGCCAAGGCGCAGGGATTCTGCTGGCGGCCGCCGCACGCGGCTGCTATTGTCGCGCTTCTTTTCCCCAGCCCACCAGGAGTAGCGCTGATGGACTGTCGCAGCGACTGCGGCGCTTGCTGTATCGCGCCGTCAATATCCAGCCCGATCCCCGGCATGCCGAACGGCAAGCCCGCCAATACCCGCTGCATTCATTTGGATGAACAGCTGCGCTGCGGCCTGTTTCATTCGCCGCTGCGGCCGAAGGTGTGCGGCAGCCTGCAGCCGAGCCGCGACATGTGCCACGATCACCGCGATCAGGCGCTGATCTACCTCGCCAGACTGGAAGCGGACACCGCGCCTTAAGCGTCTTTCAACCGCCACAGACACAGCGTCGCGCCTGCGGCCATCGCCAGCGCGGCGTAAAACACCGCATGGTAGTTCCAGATTTCCGCCACCGCGCCGGCGATGGCGCCGGCGATAACCCAGCCGACTCGAATGGTGTTGGTGAACAGCGTGGTGGCCGTGCCGGGCTGACCGGGCATCAAATCCTGGAAGTAGAGCATGCCGATCCCCGCCAGCACGCCGATAAACGCCGCATTCAACAGCTGCAGAGCGATGAGTTGCCCACTGCCGGTGATAAACAGCAGGCCGCAGTAGAACAGTACGCCGGCGACGGCGGCGCCGAGCATCAAACACCGTTTGCCGCAGCGTTTCGCCACCATGCCGGCGATCAGCATGATCGGGATTTCCAGCCCGGCGGCGGTGCCCATCAGCACGCCGACCAGCCGCTCCGGCAGCCGCAGTTCGTGCACCATATACAGCGGCATGTTGATCAGGTACATGCTGTTGGCGGTCCACATCAGGGTGCTGGCGCCAAACAGCAGCAGCGCGTCGCGGCGATGTTGCCGCGGTGCAGCCAGAGGCGCGCTCGCCACGGCGCTTTTCGGCATGGAGGGCAGCCGTTTCCACACCAGCAGGCCGCACAGGACAAAGGCCGCCGCGCCCGCCAGATACAGGGTTTTGAAGCCGAAACTCAGCGCCAGCGCGAAGGCGATCGGCGGGCCAATGACCCAGGCCAGGGAGACCTGGGCGCGCATGATGGAGGTGAACATCACCGCCTCGCGCCCGGTACGGTCGGCATGCTCACGCGCCAGCGCAAACATCTGCGGGTTGGCGGTGGAGCCGAAGCTGGTAAGCACCACGCCGACGATCAGCAGCAGATAGTAGTTGCGGCTCCAGGCGAACAGCGTGAACCCCAGCGCACCCAGCATGCAGCAGAGGAAGATCAGCGATTTGCGGTCGCCTTGTTTATCCGAGCGGCCGGCGAGAAACTGGCTGACCAGAATGCCGATCACCGCGCTGCCGGTAAAGAACAGCCCGACCAGCGCCGGGCGTACCTTGACCTCGGTTTCCAGAAACAGGCTCAGCGTCGGGGTTTGCAACGCACCGGCGATGCCGGTCAGGAAGGCCACCGCCAAAAAGGCCAGCGAAGTGAGATCGGGCGCGCGTCGCGTTATTGCGGATGAAGTCGGCATGGTGGTTGATAATTCGTCGAAAAAGGAAGGTCGCGCGCATCATACGCCCGTTGAAATGAAACGCAAACCGCTCCCTTGCGGCGAAGGGTAAACGGATATGTCGTGCGGCGACGAGAAAAAAGGGGCGCGTTGCGCCCCTTTGCTTGCCGGTAAATCAGGCGCCTTGCGGTACCGCGTGCGCGGTATTTTTCAATACCGGCCCCCGATACTTCTCGATCTGCAGCTGCGCCATCTGCCCGCAGTTGCCCTGCGCCAGGCTGGAGGAGCCGATGTCGAAGGTCAGGCAGTTGACGTTGCCGTTCTTGCACAGCGAGCCGGGCTGCGCCGGATCGGCCGGATCGAACCAGGCGCCTTCGCTGATGCGCACCACGCCCGGTCGCACGTCTTCGCTGACCACCGCCCCCACCAGGATCTGGCCGCGATCGTTAAACGCCCGCACCAGATCGCCGCCGGTAATGCCGCGCGGCTGCGCGTCCTGCGGGTGGATCAGGATCGCTTCACGATCCGCTACCGCATATTTCTTGCGCAGCGGCGTATTGTCGAGCTGGGAGTGCAGCCGGTTGGTCGGGTGCGCGGTATTGAGCGACAGCGGATACTTGGCCGCTTCCGGCCCGCGATACCACTCGTGCGGCGGCATCCAGGTCGGGATGCCGGGGCAATCCTCATAATGCATTTTGGCGATGGCGTCGGAGTAGATTTCGATCTTGCCCGACGGCGTGCCCAGCGGGTTCAGCAGCGGGTTGTCGCGGTAATCGGCGAAGCGCACCCACTGCTTATTGGCCTCCGGCACCGGGAAACGCACGTAGTTATTGGATTGCCAGAACATGTCGAACGGCGGCAGCGCCACCCGCGCGGCGCGCGCCTGGTTTTTCATGTCGTCGTACATGCCTTTCAGCCACTGGGTTTCATCCTTGCCCTCGGTAAAGGCCTCCTGCACGCCCAGCTTGGCCGCCATCGCCGAGAAGATGTCGAAGTCGCTGCGCGACTCGTGCTGCGGCGGCACGCATTGATGCATCGGGAACACGTAGAGCTGCGAATAGTCGCCGCCCATTTCCAGATCGTTGCGCTCGTAGCTGGTGGTGGCCGGCAGGACGATATCGGCATGCTTGGCGGTGGCGGTCCAGTAAGGCTCGTTGACCACGATGGTGTCCGGCCGCTGCCAGGCTTTGACCAGGTTATTGGTGTCCTGATGCTGGTGGAAGGTGTTGCCGCCCGCCACATACACCATTTTCACCTCGGGGTAGGTGACCTTGGCGCCGTTGAAGTCGATGGTTTTGCCCGGATTGCTCAGGCATTCGGCGATGCGCGCTACCGGGATCGGCGCCGGCGAGTTCTTCGGCGCGTTGCCGGCGGAGATGCCGGCGATGATGCCGCCCTTGGCGGTCGGGCTGCCGCCGGACGAATAGTGGTAGCTGAAGCCGAAGCCGCCGCCCGGCAGGCCGATCTGGCCGAGCATCGCCGCCACCGTCACCAGCAGCCAGTGCTGCTGTTCGCCGTGATGCTGGCGCTGAATGCCCCAGCCGCCCATGATCATGGTGCGATTTTTCGCCATCTCGCGCGCCAGCGCGCGCAGCGTGTCGGCATCGACGCCGCTGATGTCGGCCGCCCATTCGGCGGTTTTCGCCACGCCGTCGCTCTCGCCCAGCAGGTAGGCCTGGAACTTGTCGAAGCCGACGGTATAGGTTTTCAGGAAGTCCGGGTTATGCAGCTTCTCGGTCAGCAGCGTATGGGCGATGCCGATCAGCATGGCGCCGTCGGTGTATGGGCGCGGGGCGATCCACTGCGCATTGACGAACTTGGCGCTGTCGTTGTGTACCGGATCGATGCTGATCACCCGGGTGCCTTTTTTCTTCAGCGCCTCGAAGCCGGTCTGGCCGACGTGATCCGGCACGTTCCAGCTGTTTTTCAGCGTGACCATCGGGTTGCAGCCCCACAGGATCACCAGCTCGCTGTTCTCGATCACGTTCGGCCAGGCGGTCTGCTGTTCGTAGACCTCCATCGAGCCGACCACGTGCGACATGATCACCTGCGCCGCGCCGGTGGAGTAGTCGCCGGCGTAGCCGAGGAAGCCGCCGGTCAGGTTCATCAGGCGCTGCAGCAGCGTGCGGCTGTTGTGCAGCATGCCGACGCTTTTCCAGCCGTAGGAACCGGCGTAGATCGACTGCGGGCCGTGATCTTTTTGCAGGCGGGTGATCTCATTGCACACCAGCTCGGTTGCTTTGTCCCAGCTGACGCGCACCCACTCGTCGCGGCCGCGCAGCTCGGTGCGGCTGCCGGGGCCGCCTTCCAGCCAGCTTTTGCGCACCATCGGGTATTTGATGCGGTTCTCGGCGTGCACCTGATAAGGCGCCATGGTGATCAGCTCATTGGGATACGGATCGTCCTGCACCGGCTGCACGCCGACCATCTTGCCGTCCTGCACGATGGCTTCAAACGCGCCCCAGTGGGCGCCGGTCAGAATGCCTTTCTGCGCCTGACGCAAGACGATGAACTGCGGCAGCGCTTCGCTGATGGCCTGCGCCAGCGCCGCTTTGGGCCATAATCCCGCCAGCAGCGGGGCGGCGGTCAGCGCGGCGGCGCCGGTCAGGAAGCGGCGGCGGCTCATGGTTAACGGTTTTTGGTTGCTCATTGCGCTTCTCCCTTAAAGCTTGGCCGGTGCGGCAGGTGGCATGTCGCTGGCGTGTTTTTGTACGTATTGTGTCAGCACGCGCAGCTGTTCCTGCGTCAGCGAGGTACGCGGCGCCATGCCTTTGATGACGCCGATCCATTGGTTGGCGTTGAAGCGATCGAGCGCGGTCAGCCCGTGGCAGCCGGTGCAGTTGGCCGACATCATGTCCGCGGCGTAGCGCCAGATTTTTTGCTGATCGTCGATCAGCTGCTTGCGCGGCAGCCACACCTGCAGAGAGACCTGATGCCAGACCAGGCCGGTTTCCGCATCGGTCTGGGTGGACGCGGTCTTCAGCTGTTTGCGCGCGTTTTCACCCAGCAGCACGCTGAGGATGCGTTTGCCCTGCGCGGCGTAGAACACTTCGCTGACCCCGTCTTGCTGCCAGCCGCTCACGGTGGCCAGCACCTTGTCGCCATCCTGTTTCACCACCTGCACTTCGGTGGACGGCATCAGGTTGCCGGCATTATGGCTGTCGTCTGCGCTGAGGAAGAACGGTTCGGTGGCGATGGTGTAGAGGGTGGTGGCGCCCGGTGCGGTCAGCGCCGCGGCCTTGGCCAGCTCGGCGGCGCCGGCCTGGGTTTCGCCGCTCATGTCCGGCAGGATGTGGGCCACGCCTTTATGGCAGTCGATGCAGGTTTCGCCCTGTTTGATCGCCACCGGGTGCTGCAGGCGCGCCTCAGGGCGCTGGGCGGTGATGTCCATGGCGTCGTAGCTGTGGCAGGAGCGGCAGGTGGCCGAGTCGTTCTCTTTCAGCGTCTTCCAGACCGACTGCGCCATCGCCAGCTTGTGCGCTTCATATTTTTCCGGCGTATCGATGGTGCCGACCATCTCGCCGTAGATGTCTTTTACCGCGCGGATTTTGGTCCACAGGTAATCGATCGGCTGGTGCGGCACGTGGCAGTCGGCGCACTCGGCGCGGATACCCTTGGTGTTTTGGAAGTGGACGCTGCCCTGATATTCGGCCAGCGGTTGTTGCATGGTGTGGCAGGAAACGCAGAAGGCGGTATCGCTGGTTTTATGGAATACGGTGGCGGTCCCGGCCAACAGCGCCGCGCCGAGGATAATCCCCAGCAGCAAAAGCCATAGCCATCCCCACCGGCGCTTTTTTTCAAAGCCAGTCAGTTTTTTGCTCATGGTAAACCCGCTTATAATTATGAATTTAAAATAAAATCTTGCCAAAAGGCCGCCGACCGGAGGTCAGAATGCCACGTCGATTGCAGGGGTAATGATAGAAGAGGGTTAACCCCATGGGGTTATCCGTAGTCAAAAAAATGGCGTATATCGCAAAAAATAGCGTTATATTCTATTTTATATAGCGATGGGCTGTGAGGCAGGCAACGCGAACGCCGCGCGCTCGCGAAGGGCTCAGGCCGTTGGCAAGTAGGTTTGGCCGCTCAGCCACAGGCGGATCGCCGTGCGGCTGGCTTCGAAATGGGGTTCCGGCAGAGAGTCTGGCGCGCACCAGCGCCATTCGGCGCATTTTTCGGGTTCTTTCAGCTCGGCTTCGCCGCCGGGATGCGCCACCTGCAGACAGATGGACACCGTGTGTTTGCCTTCGGCGCGCCAGGTTTGCAGATTGTTGCTGACGCCAACGAAGCGCGGCGGATCGATGATCAACCCGGTTTCTTCGGCAATTTCGCGCTGGGCGCACTGCTCGAAGGTTTCACCGGCATCCAGATGCCCGCCGGGGATCGACCAAAAGGGCGCGTGGGAGCCGCAGCGTTTGCCCAGCAAAATCTCGCCTTGCGGGTTCACGATGATCACCCCGACGCCCGTCACTACATTCATGCTTTTCTCCGTCAGCAAAGTTTCAGCACAGTATGTCATTTTGCCCCGGCGCTGACCAATGCGCCGATGAAAGTGTGCGTAAGCTCAAAAATCTGCAATGGCGAAAGGGAGAAAACTTGCTTTCATCTTGCGCTGCTTACACACTCCTTGAAACGTTTCAGCGTTATCCGACCGCTTGTGGGCAGCGGGTAACGCTCCTTTTTCTCAATGAAGCTGAAACGATTCAATTCAGCAGGAGAGGAGAATCATGTTCCAGTTGTCACCGCAAGACATTCATCTGGGCGCCGCTGCCGCCGATAAGCAGGAGGCCATCCGTCAGGTGGCCGCCGCGCTGACCGACGCCGGCTGCGTCAGCGCCGGTTATGTGGACGGCATGCTGCAGCGCGAACTGCAGACGTCCACCTACCTGGGCAACGGCATCGCCATTCCGCACGGCACCACCGATACCCGCGATCTGGTGTTGAAAACCGGCGTGCAGGTGTTCCAGTTCCCGCAGGGCATCGCGTGGGGGGAGGGCCAGACCGCCTATGTGGCGATCGGCATCGCCGCCCGTTCCGACGAGCATTTGGCGCTGCTGCGTCAGCTCACCCACGTGCTGAGCGATGACAGCGTGGCGGAGCGGCTGGCGAAAACCACCTCCGCGGAAGAGCTGCGCAGCCTGTTGATGGGCGAACGGCAGAGCGCCGAATTCCAGTTCGACGTTTCGCTGATTGCGCTCGACGTCGCCGCCGACAGCCTGATGACGTTGCAGGCGCTGAACGCCGGCCGTCTGCAAAAAATCGGGGCGGTCAACGCGCAGTTCGTCAGCGATGCCATCACCCGCAAACCGCTGAATCTGGGGCAGGGCATTTGGCTGAGCGACAGCGTTGAAGGCAACCTGGCCAGCGCGGCCACCGTCAGCCGCCCGGCGCAGGCTTTCGTGGAAGACGGCGAGCCGGTGGCGCTGCTGCTGACGGTGTCGGTCGCCGACGCGCAGCCGCTGGCGGTGCTCAACTACCTCAGCGATCTGCTGCTGGCCAACAAAGCTGAACGCTTGCTGAAGGCGGATGCCGCCGGCGTGCTGGCGCTGCTGACCAGCGACGTGGCGGAAGAGAGCAGCGTGCTGAGCGCCGAATTCGTGATCCGCAACGAGCACGGTCTGCACGCGCGGCCGGGCACGGCGCTGGTCAACGTGATCAAAAGTTTCAACAGTGACATCACCGTCACCAACCTGGACGGCAGCGGCAAGCCGGCCAACGGGCGCAGCCTGATGAAGGTGGTGGCGTTGGGCGTGAAGAAAGGGCATCACCTGCGCTTTACCGCCAATGGAGAAGATGCTGAAGCCGCGCTGAAGGCGATTGGCGAAGCGATTAATGAAGGACTGGGCGAGGGCGCAGCATGAGCAGAAGAGTAGCAACAATCACCCTGAACCCGGCGTACGATCTGGTGGGTTTCTGCCCGCAGATTGAACGCGGGGAAGTCAACCGGGTAAAAACCGCCGGCCTGCACGCCGCCGGTAAGGGCATCAACGTCGCCAAGGTGTTGAAAGATTTAGGCATCGACGTCACCGTCGGCGGCTTCCTGGGCAAAGATAATCAGGACGGTTTCCAGCTGCTGTTCAGCGATCTGGGGATCGCCAACCGCTTTCAGGTGGTGCCGGGGCGCACCCGCATCAATGTCAAGCTGACGGAAAAAGACGGCGAAGTGACCGATTTCAACTTCTCCGGCTTCGAAGTGACGCCGCAGGACTGGGATCGCTTCGTCAGCGACTCGCTGAGCTGGCTGGGCCAGTTTGACATGGTGGCGGTGAGCGGCAGCCTGCCGGCCGGCGTCGATCCTGACGCGTTTACCGACTGGATGACCCAACTGCGCGCCAAGTGCCCGTGCATCATTTTCGACAGCAGCCGCGAAGCGCTGGTCGCCGGGCTGAAGGCCTCGCCGTGGCTGGTCAAACCGAACCGCCGCGAGCTGGAAATCTGGGCCGGGCGCCCGCTGCCGACGCTGGCGGACGTGGTCGAGGCCGCGCATGCGCTGCGCGAACAGGGCATCGCCCACGTGGTCATCTCCCTCGGCGCGGAAGGCGCGCTGTGGGTTAACGCATCCGGCGCCTGGATCGCCAAACCGCCGTCCTGTGAGGTGGTCAGCACCGTGGGCGCCGGCGATTCGATGGTCGGTGGCCTGATTTATGGCCTGCTGATGCGCGAATCCAGCGAACACACCCTGCGTCTGGCCACGGCGGTAGCGGCGCTGGCGGTCAGCCAGAGCAACGTCGGCGTGACCGATCGTCCCCAGTTGGCCGCGATGATGGCGCGCGTCGATCTGAAACCTTTCAATCAATAGCAGGAGGCAGAATGAAAACGCTGCTGATGGTAGACAGTTCGCAGGGACAGGCCCGTGGCCACCTGGCGAAACGCATGCTGGAGGCCGCCGCGGCCAAAGCCGGCCTGACGCTGGTCGAGTCGCTGCAGGACGCCGAACTGGTGGCGGTGGCGGGGCAGGCTGCTCCTGCTGACGCCGCGCTGAACGGCAAATTGATCTATGTGGGCGAGGTAGAACAGGCGGTGCGTGAACCGGACGCGTTTCTGGCGCGCGCCCAGGCCGAAGCTGAAACCTATCAGGCGCCGCAGGCGGCTGCGGTGAAAGCCGATGGACAAAAACGCATCGTGGCGATCACCGCTTGCCCAACCGGCGTGGCGCACACCTTTATGGCGGCCGAAGCCATTGAAAGTGAAGCCAAGAAACGCGGCTGGTGGGTGAAGGTGGAAACGCGCGGCTCCGTCGGCGCCGGCAACGCCATCACCCCGGAAGAAGTGGCGGCGGCGGATCTGGTGATCGTCGCGGCGGACATCGAAGTGGATCTGGACAAGTTTGCCGGTAAGCCGATGTATCGTACTTCCACCGGTCTGGCGCTGAAGAAAACCGCGCAGGAACTGGACAAGGCGCTGGCCGAAGCCGAAGTGTTCCAGCCGCAGCAGCGCAGCGGCGCGGCGCCGACGGCGAAGAAGAAAGAGGGCAACGGCCCGTATCGTCACCTGCTGACCGGCGTGTCCTACATGCTGCCGATGGTGGTGGCGGGCGGTTTGTGCATCGCGCTGTCGTTCGTGTTCGGCATCAAGGCGTTTGAGGTCAAGGGCACCCTGGCGGCGGCGCTGATGCAGATCGGCGGCGGCTCAGCCTTCGCGCTGATGGTGCCGGTGTTGGCCGGTTTCATCGCCTTCTCCATCGCGGATCGTCCGGGCCTGACGCCGGGCCTGATCGGCGGCATGCTGGCGGTGAGCACCGGCGCCGGGTTCCTGGGCGGCATCATCGCCGGTTTCCTGGCGGGTTATGTCGCCAGGGCGATCAGCAGCAAGCTGCGCCTGCCGCAAAGTATGGAAGCGCTGAAGCCCATCTTGATCATTCCGCTGGTGGCCAGCCTGATCACCGGCCTCATCATGATTTACGTGGTTGGCACGCCGGTGGCGAAAATCATGGAAGGCCTGACCCATTGGCTGCAGTCTCTGGGCACCGCCAACGCCGTGCTGCTGGGGGCGATCCTGGGCGGCATGATGTGCACCGACATGGGCGGCCCGGTGAACAAAGCGGCCTACGCGTTCGGCGTGGCGCTGCTCAGCTCCTCGGTGTATGCGCCGATGGCGGCCATCATGGCGGCGGGCATGGTGCCACCGCTGGCGATGGGCCTGGCGACGCTGCTGGCGCGCCGCAAGTTCCCGAAATCCGAACAGGAAGGCGGCAAGGCGGCGTTGGTGCTGGGGCTGTGCTTCATCACCGAAGGGGCGATTCCGTTCGCCGCCCGCGATCCGATGCGCGTGTTGCCGTGCTGCATCGCCGGCGGGGCGCTGACCGGCGCGCTGTCGATGGCCTTCGGCGCCAAGCTGATGGCGCCGCACGGCGGCTTGTTCGTGCTGCTGATCCCGGGCGCGATTTCGCCGGTGTTGCTGTACCTGGTGGCGATCGCCGCCGGCACGCTGTTGGCCGGGGTGGCTTATGCCCTGCTGAAACGTGCTGAAACGCCGGTCGCCGCCGCGGCGTAAGCCTCGCCGATACCGCAAAACGCGCAGCCCAGAGCTGCGCGTTTTTATTTGTGTCTTAGGCAGTTAGCACGATTTACCCCTGGTCAGAAACCACAAGGCTTTCTAAGCTGATAGCGCGACCTTGTTCCTGCGAACAAGGAATGATTCAAGGAGATTCATCAGTGGCTAAAAAAGTGGCGATCGTACTGACATCCGGTTTCGCCGATTGGGAATACGCGCTGATTGCCGGCGTTGGCGGCCCGTTTTATGGGCTGGATGTGGCGTTTTTTGCGCCGCAGGCCGGGACGCTTCGTTCACAGGGCGGGTTGACGGTGGACGTTGCTCACGGCGTGGCCGAATTGGCGGACTGGCGCCCCGAGGTGCTGGTGGTGGTCGGCGGCACCCTGTGGGAAACCGAACGGGCGCCGGATATCCGCGCGTTGCTCAACGAGCAGCATCAACGCGGCGCGACCCTGGCGGGCATTTGCGGCGGGACGTTGGCGTTGGCGCGGGCCGGCCTGTTGAACGGCAGGGCGCATACCTCCAACGATGCCGAGTTCTTGACGCGCAACGTTGCGGGCTACAGCGGGCAGCGCCATTACGTTGCGAGCGTCGTCGCCGTTGTGGATGACCGCGTCATTACGTCACCGGGATCGGCGCCGGTCAGTTTTACCACCGCGGTGTTCAGGGCTGCGGGCCTGGATGAAGAAACGCTGCGTCAGTTCGGCGCCATGCTGGCGGCGGAGCACGCGGTGGGGGAAACCGCTCGCGCTTAAGCGAGCGGCCAGGGGAGGGTTACTGCTGCGTCTTCAGCCAGGCGATCTCTTCGGCCCAGATATCCGGGTTTACCGTTTCCAGAATCAGCGGGATGTTGTCGAAACGCGGATCGCGCATGATGTAGCTGAACACCGTTTTGCCGATGTTGCCTTCCCCCAGGCTGTGATGGCGGTCGACGCGGCTGTTGAACTCGCTCTTGGCGTCGTTCAGGTGCATGCCGCGCAGGTAGTTGAAACCGACGATGTCGCCCAACTGCTTGAAGGTGCGCTCGCACTCTTCTTCGGTGCGCAGATCGTACCCGGCGGCGAAGGCGTGGCAGGTGTCGATGCAAACGCCGACGCGGCTTTTGTCTTCGACGCCGTCGATGATCGCCGCCAGGTGCTCGAATTTGAAGCCCAGGTTGCTGCCCTGGCCGGCGGTGTTCTCGATCACGGCCGTCACGCCGGCGGTTTTATCCAGCGCGATGTTGATCGATTCGGCGATGCGCGCCAGGCATTTATCTTCGTCGATTTGTAGCAGGTGGCTGCCGGGGTGGAAATTCAGCAGCGTCAGCCCCAGCTGTTCGCAGCGCTGCAGCTCGTCGATAAACGCCTCGCGCGATTTTTCCAACGCGTCGGCTACCGGGTGCCCCAGATTGATCAGGTAGCTGTCGTGCGGCAGGATTTGCCCCGGCCCGTAACCGTACTGGGCGCAGGCGCTCTTGAACTTATCGATCACGTCGGCGGCCAGCGGGGCGGCCTTCCATTGACGCTGATTTTTGGTGAACAGGGCGAACGCGGTCGCCTCCAATTCGTGCGCGCGGATAACCGCCTGATCCACGCCGCCTGACGCGCTGACATGTGCACCGACAAACTTCATCTTCATTCTCCTGTGTTATCGGTGACATTATGGCATTGATGGCGGGCGGATTGAATGGCGAAAAGCGGCGGCCCGCCGAAGCGGGCCGCCGAGGGAGATTACAGCAGGTGTTGCACCAGTTGGTTTATCGCGCCGCCGCCGACCAGCAGCCAGACGAACAGCAGCGTTGCCAGCAGAATCGGTTTCATCCCGGCCTGGCGCACGGCGCTGATGTGGGTAGTCAGCCCCAGCGCCGCCATCGCCATCGCCAGCATCCAGGTGTCGGCGGTGATCAGGTGCCGCACCAGCGTGGCCGGCAGCAGGTTGAAGGAGTTCAGCCCGGCGACGGCGATAAACAGCACGGCGAACCACGGAATGGTGATGGCGGATTTTTCCGCCTTGCCTGCGCTGCCTCGGCTGATGTAGCCCGACAGCAGCAGCAGGAACGGCGCCAGCATCATCACGCGGATCATCTTGGCGATCACCGCCGCATTTTCGGCGTCCGGCCCGATGGCGTGCCCGGCGGCGACCACCTGAGCCACTTCGTGGATGGTGGAGCCGGCGTAGATGCCGAAGGTTTCCTGGCTGAACGGCAGCCACTGGAAGTGTTCATTCAACTGATACAGCCACGGATAGGCGAAGATCGCCAGGGTGCCGAACACCACCACGGTCGAGACCGCGACCGCCACTTTGCTGGAGTCGGCCTTCAGCACCGGCTCGGTGGCCATCACCGCCGCCGCGCCGCAAATGCTGCTGCCGGCGCCGATCAGTATCGCGGTTTGGCTGTCGATGCCGAACACTTTCTTGCCGAGCCAGCAGGCCAGCAGGAAAGTGGTGATCAGGGTCAGCGCATCGATGATGATGCCGCTGGCGCCCACGTCGGCGATCTGCTGAAAGGTCAGCCGGAAGCCGTAAAGGATAATGCCCAGACGCAGCAGGCGCTGTTTGGCCAGCTGTACGCCGCTGTGACAAACGGTTTGCCAGCGGGGGTACAGCGTGTTGCCCACCAGAATGCCGAGCAGGATCGCCAGCGTCAGCGCCCCCAGCCCCAGCTCCGCCACCCTGGGAATGTCGCCGGCCCAGACGGCCAGCGCGGTGAGCGCGCCGGTCAGCGCCAGCCCCGGCACCAGCCGCGGCAGGCCGAACAGCGGGAAGCGTCGCTCGGGGTAAGTGTGAGTGGTATCAGTCGCCATATAAAGTCAGTCCTTCAGTCTGTTTCTTGCGGTCAAGAGTACGTTTGGGCTGAATAAAAGAGAAATTGATTATATATTTATAACCTATCTGAATAAGTGGTATGGGGTCAGCCATTGGCATAACGCCGCATTGCGGCTAGGGTGTGGAGGAACGGCGAGCCGCCGTCAATTTTCCAACTAACAGGAGCAGGCGATGGATACCGACGATCAACGCAGAGAGCAGGTAGATCAGGAAGTGGGCCGCGCGGTGCGGCGGTTGATTGAAGAAAACAAGGTGATCGACCGCGACCATCTCGCGGCGATGCTGCAATTGATACTGCGGGACGAAACCGGCACGCCGCGAGAGCCGGTGCTGGCCGCGGCGGCGCAGCTGGTCGCGTTGGGCAAATAGCGCGCCGATCTGGCCGCAAACAGGGTAGCCTGGCCGGGCTGCCCACCACACCATATTGGGGTTCTCTGGCAGAACCTTCTTTCAATACCGGGACAGCTATGCATATCACGTTGCGTCAACTGGAAGTCTTTACCGAAGTGCTGAAAAGCGGTTCGACCACGCAGGCCTCGGTGGTGCTGGCGCTGTCGCAGTCGGCGGTCAGCGCGGCGCTGGCGGATCTGGAGGGGCAGCTGGGCGTGCAGCTGTTCGATCGCGTCGGCAAACGGCTGGTGATCAACGAGCACGGCCGGTTGCTGTATCCCAAGGCGCTGGCGCTGTTGGAACAGGCGGGGGAGATAGAGCAGCTGTTTCGCCATGACGGCGGGGCGTTGCGCATCGCCGCCAGCAGCACCATCGGCAACTACATGCTGCCGGAGATGATCGCCCGCTACCGCCGGGATTTTCCCGCCACGCCGCTGGAGCTGAACGTCGGCAACAGCCAGGACGTAATCGTGGCAGTGGCGGATTTTCGCGTCGATCTGGGGCTGATCGAAGGGCCTTGCCATATGCCGGAGCTGGTGACGCAGCCGTGGCTGGAGGACGAGCTGGTGGTGTTCGCCGCGCCGGATAACCCGCTGACCCGTCAACCGCCGACGCTGGAGGCGCTGGCCAATGCGCCGTGGATCTTGCGCGAGCGCGGTTCCGGCACCCGTGAGGTGTTGGACCATCTGCTGTTGGCGCATCTGCCGCATTTCCAGCTGGTGATGGAGCTGGGCAACTCGGAGGCGATCAAGCATGCGGTGCGGCACGGCATCGGCATCAGCTGCCTGTCGCGGCGGGTGGTGGCGGAACAGCTGGCCAGCGGCGCGCTGGTGGAACTGCCGGTGCCGTTGCCGCCGCTGCGCCGCACCCTGTACCTGATCCGCCATCGGCAAAAGCACGTCTCCAACGCGTTGCAACGTTTTCTCAGCTATTGCGTGCTGTAACCGGCGGCACGTCAAGCCCTCTGCTGCCGCGCAGGCCGGAAAAAGCATAAAAACCTGCGCGCGCTCACATTAATGAGAGTAAGTAAGGCTATAAGGGCCGCAGCTAATAATTGCCTCTGAATTATGAAGCTATCTTATATCGGTGCAATGTTGCTAGTTCACCGGCGGGTATTTGTTACAATCCGCCCTCATTTTTCGAAGAGCAGATAGATAGGGAACGAATGGCTCAGCAGGATATAAAAACATCGGGGCAGCAAGCACCCGGATTGCGCCGTGAATTGAAAGCCCGGCATTTGACCATGATCGCCATCGGCGGCTCCATCGGCACCGGCCTCTTCGTCGCCTCGGGCGCCACGGTTTCTCAGGCAGGCCCCGGCGGGGCGCTGCTGTCTTACGCTCTGATCGGTTTGATGGTGTACTTCCTGATGACCAGCCTGGGCGAACTGGCGGCCTTTATGCCGGTCTCCGGTTCATTCTCCACCTACGGCGCCAAATACGTAGAAGAAGGCTTCGGCTTCGCGCTGGGCTGGAACTACTGGTACAACTGGGCGGTGACCATCGCCGTTGACCTGGTGGCCTCGCAGTTGGTGATGAGCTACTGGTTCCCGGACACCCCGGGTTGGATCTGGAGCGCGCTGTTCCTCGGCCTGATGTTCCTGCTGAACTACATTTCGGTGAAAGGGTTCGGCGAGGCGGAATACTGGTTCGCGCTGATCAAGGTCAGCACCGTGATTATCTTCATCGCCGTCGGCGTGATGATGATCGTCGGCATTCTGAAGGGCGGCGAGCATGCCGGCTGGCAGAACTGGACGATAGGAGACGCGCCGTTTGCCGGTGGCTTCTCGGCAATGATCGGCGTGGCCATGATCGTCGGCTTCTCGTTCCAGGGCACCGAACTTATCGGCATCGCAGCCGGCGAATCGGAAAACCCGGGTAAAAACATCCCGCGCGCGGTGCGTCAGGTGTTTTGGCGTATCCTGCTGTTCTATATCTTCGCCATTCTGATCATCAGCCTGATCATTCCGTACACCGATCCGAGCCTGCTGCGCAACGACGTGAAAGACATCAGCGTCAGCCCGTTCACGCTGGTCTTCCAACATGCCGGCCTGCTGTCGGCGGCGGCGGTGATGAACGCGGTGATCCTGACGGCGGTGCTGTCGGCCGGTAACTCGGGCATGTATGCGTCGACCCGCATGCTGTACACCCTGGCTTCGGAAGGCAAGGCGCCGCGCATCTTCGCCAAGCTGTCGAAAGGCGGCGTGCCGCGCAACGCGCTGTACGCGACCTGCGTGGTGGCCGGCCTGTGCTTCCTGACGTCGATGTTCGGTAACCAGTCGGTTTACCTGTGGCTGCTGAATACCTCGGGCATGACCGGTTTCATCGCCTGGTTGGGCATCGCCATCAGCCACTACCGTTTCCGTCGCGGCTACATGCTGCAGGGGCGCGATCTGAACGATTTGCCGTACCGTTCCGGTTTCTTCCCGCTGGGGCCGATCTTTGCCTTCGTGCTGTGTCTGATCATCACCCTGGGGCAGAACTACCAGGCCTTCCTGCAAGACAAGATCGACTGGTACGGCGTGACCGCGACCTACATCGGTATTCCGCTGTTCCTGCTGATTTGGTTTGGTTACAAGCTGTCGCAAGGCACCCGTGTCGTGAAGTACAGCGAGATGGAATTCCCGAAGATGGACGTGAAGTAATTTTCGGTGAGTGACACGCGGCGGGGGCTCCCGCCGCGTTTTGTTTTACTTTTTCCCGCCTTTGGCTTCTGCCAGCGCCTGCTGCGCCGAGCTCATCAAACTCTCTACCGTCGCGTAATCCTGCGTCAGCGCCACAATGCCGGCGTTAAGCTGCATGTTCACCTCGCCGAACGCGCCAAAATCGTAGGGCGCCTCCAGCGGCGGCACAATGCGCGCCAGAAACTCGCTTTCCGCGCCGTAGGGCAGATCGTGCACCAGAATCAGAAACTGGCCGCCGGTATAGCGGCAGATATAGTCGCTGGGGCGGATCAGCGTCTTGAGGCGCTCGCCGACGGTGCGCAGCACGTCGTCGCCGATCTGGACGCCGTGGCTTTGGTAGAGCGCCGCCAGCGGGCCGAATTCAAGAATGAACAGGTGGGAGATCGGCTGCGCCGTTCCGGGACGGCAGATGCTGCGCATCACCGCCTCGCCGCCTGCGCGGTTGAGAAAGCCGGTCAGGCGATCGCGGTGCGACGCCTGCTGCTTCTCCCACGCCAGCGTGACGTGCTGCACCAGCTGGCGGTGGTAGCGCGCGATCATGCCGTGGGCCAGCACCAGCCACAGCGGCGCGAGGTCCGCCAGGACAAACAGGTTTTGCACGCGCGACAGCGGCGCCGCCAGCAGGTAAGGCAGCGTCAGCGCGATCACCTCAAGCAGCGCGAAGCGCGGGGCGGCGGCGTGGCGCTGCATCAGCCAGCAGGCCAGGGCGGTGATCGTCAGGCCGGCGAACAGCATTAAGACGAAGCGGCCCGAGAGCATCGCCAGAGCGGCGCTGGCGCCGACCAGCAGCGCCCACAGCAGCACCGTCACCAGCATGGCGTTCGGCCAGGCCGGTTGACGCCGACGCGCCAGCCAGGCTCGCCCGGCGGTCAACAACAACAGCAGCAGCAACAAACCGATGCCGAGCGGCCGCTGGACCAGCCAGGCGTACCCCGCCAGCAGCGCGGCCGGCCCTGCGGCATTCAGCCAGGGCGTGAGAGGAGAGGGCGTCAGCGTGAGACGCAGCTGGCGTTGAAACGGCTCGTCATCGGCGTGCAGCGGGCTGTATAACAGCCAGTTCAGCAGCGCCGGGCGTTTGGGCGTTACCGCCGGAGATGGACTTCTCATTACAGCCTCGTCAATCAATAAGGCCGCTCTTGCGGCGGCCTGAAGTTTTTTTGCACGCGCGGTGCTGTGATTTTGGATTCTATGTGGTTTTGCCGTTATTTGTCAGAGTCTGGTCGGATCAGGAAGAATTTTCAGAATAATTAACCTACTGGCCGTTGGCGGGGGAAAGCGTGGCGGTTTGAAAAATGGCGATAAAAAACAAATTATTACATTTCGACAACGCCGTTTTCACCTATTGATATGATTGATAAGTATTATCGTTTGTTTTATTGTTAACGGCTGTGCGCAGGCTGCTGCCGCACACTTTTCGGTTCACGGCGGCCGCTTTCGCGCCGCTGTCATGATGGTTGCAACAGGTATCTTAACTAATGAGCGTATCCACCGATCCCATGACTGAAGCCAAGGGGCAACCCGACGCCGGCGTGATGGGGCGTTATCAGCATATTCTTCGCCATCGCCTGTTGATGATGGGCGTATTGGCATTGGCGATCCTGGGCTCGCTGCTGCTGGATTTCACCATGGGGCCGTCCGGCCTGTCGTTGTCGTCCTTATGGCAAACGCTGCTTGATCCCGCCGCGGCCGATGCCGGAACGCGGGTGATCGTTTGGGACATCCGCTTGCCCTATGCGTTGATGGCGGTGGTGGTGGGCTTTGCGCTCGGCCTGGCCGGGGCGGAAATGCAGACCATCCTGAATAACCCGCTGGCCAGCCCCTTCACCCTCGGGGTGTCTTCCGCCGCGGCCTTTGGCGCCGCGCTGGCGATCGTGCTAGGCATCGGCATTCCGGGGATCCCCGATCAGTGGTTCATCTCCGCCAACGCCTTTATCTTCGCGCTGTTCGCCGCGCTGATGCTTGACGGCATCACGCGCTGGACGCGGGTCGCCACCTCCGGCGTGGTGCTGTTCGGCATCGCGCTGGTGTTTACCTTCAACGCGCTGGTCTCGATGATGCAGTTCATCGCCAGCGAGGACACGCTGCAGGGGCTGGTGTTCTGGACCATGGGCAGCCTGGCGCGCGCCTCGTGGGACAAACTGGGCATTCTGTTCGGGGTGTTCGCCGTGCTGCTGCCGCTGTCGATGATGAGCTCGTGGAAACTGACCGCGCTGCGTCTGGGTGAAGACCGGGCGGTGAGCTTCGGCATCGACGTGCGTCGGCTGCGTTTGACCACGCTGCTGCGCATCAGCATGCTCTCGGCGCTGGCGGTGGCTTTCGTCGGGCCGATCGGCTTTATCGGTCTGGTGGCGCCGCACATCGCCCGCATGATCTTCGGCGAAGATCACCGTTTCTACCTGCCCGCCAGTGCGCTGATTGGCGCGCTGGTGCTGTCGATGGCCTCGGTGGCGTCGAAAAACCTGGTGCCTGGGGTAATCATCCCGGTGGGGATCGTGACGTCGTTGGTCGGGGTGCCGTTCTTCCTGAGCATTATTCTGCGCCACCGGGGGAACGTATGAGCCAGGGTTTACGGATAGAAAACTTCTCGGCGGGTTACCCGAAACGCCAGGTGATCGACAATCTCTCGGTGCCGATGCTGCCGCGCGGGCAAATCACCGTGTTGCTGGGGCCGAACGGCAGCGGCAAATCGACATTGCTGCGCTCGCTGGCCGGGCTGAACCCGGCGCAGGGCAAGCTGTGGCTGGACGACGGCGATTTGATGCAGATGCCGTTCGCCCGTCGGGCGGAGAAAGTGGTGTACCTGCCGCAGTCGCTGCCCGCCGGGGTGCATCTGCACGTGCTGGAGTCGATCATCGTGGCGCAGCGCGCCTCGGGCGGCCGCAGCAACGCCGGCAGCGAAGCGGAAGTGATGGCTTTGCTGGAACAGCTGGGCATCGCCCACCTGGCGCTGAGTTATCTCGATCAGCTGTCCGGCGGCCAGAAACAGTTGGTGGGGTTGGCGCAGTCGCTGATCCGTCAGCCGTCGCTGCTGCTGCTGGATGAGCCGCTGAGCGCGCTCGATCTCAACTACCAGTTCCACGTGATGGATTTGGTGCGCCGCGAAACCCGCAAGCGCGATATCGTGACGGTGGTGGTGGTGCATGACATCAACATTGCGCTGCGTCACGGCGACCACGTGCTGATGCTGCAGGATGGCGATCTGATCGCCGACGGCGCGCCGGATCAGGTGATTACGCCGCAGAGCCTGGCGCGGGTCTATGGCGTGCGCGGGCGCATCGAGCGTTGCTCGCAGGGTACGCCGCAGGTGCTGATAGACGGTCTGGTGAATCAGCCGACGATATAATCCAGGAAAAAGCCCGGCATCGCCGGTAATGCCGGTCAGTTAAGCCTGACTGGCATTTTTTTATCCCATCTTTGTGTGTTTCGTGCAGCCTGAATTGCCGTAAAAATCTCTCATTTCTCTGATGCCGTAGCGAACGGCAATTGGAGGGGCCGAAGGCGCGGCCCCTCCACCTGCGCCTTCGCTTAACACCGTCTGTCCGCTACGCGGATACCCTCGCCGTGTCTGCGTTGTCGGGCGGGTCGGCTGCGACAAACGTCCCTGTTAGTCTCGCCTCAACCGGCCTTCCCTGGCCGGTTGCCCCTGACAACGCCGTCTTGCTCGGCAGCCAGTGATGCGCGCTCAAGGTCAACACCTGAGCTGGCAGCTACTGGGAAATCTGCCGCTGATGAGGTTGTGGTAGAGAAGTTGGAGATGAGCGCGGTGTTGGGCGCCCTTGAAGACGCCGAACGCAGGCATAGCGCATTAGGCGAAACCGCCATGGACGGCGGTTTCAGGTGAGACAGGCAGGGACGCCTGTCGCAACCGGCCTCAATGCGCTATGGCGGAGGGAGGGAAGTTGGCAAAGCCAACCGTCTGACAGGGCAAAGGCGCGGGTTGCCAGGGGCCGCGCCTTCGGCCCCTGGCTCGGTCGAGGTGCGGGAGTCTCATGATGCACCTCTCATTTATCGACCGAAAGCGTCACGAGTACTTCAAAAAAACGCTAACTGACACGCATTACGGCATCGCCGGGCTTTTTTTATCGCGCAGCGCGGTTCAGTGCTTCGCTCACGCGTTCGACGACGTGCTGGGCGGTGACGATGCCGCCGGACAGATAGACCTCGGCCGCCGGCAGGTAAACCACCTGGCCTTTTTTCACCGCCGTGGTTTTCTTCAGCGCGGTGCCGGTGAGGATTTTCTGCGGCGCCACCGCGTTCGGCCGACCGGTCGCGGCATCTCTGTCGATGACGAACAGCCAGTCCGGGTTCAGTTTGGCGACCTGCTCAGGCGTCAGCTTATTGCCGCGCACGTCTTTTTCATCGGACTGCAGCGCGGACGAGAAGCCGAGAGCGTCATAGACGAA
This sequence comes from Serratia sp. CY55921, assembly GCF_052167655.1. NCBI lineage: Bacteria > Pseudomonadati > Pseudomonadota > Gammaproteobacteria > Enterobacterales > Yersiniaceae > Serratia > Serratia sp. CY55921. Next base: position 294,420 of record NZ_JBJNMU010000001.1, read on the forward strand.
GCTGAAACGGCTCTTGGGGGCGTAAGCGCTGATCTTGCCGCCGGAGAACAGCACCACCAGCCCGCGTCCGGCCTGGGCGGCCTGCGGTTTGACCGCCGCGATCTGCGCATCCAGCTTGTCGATCGCCGCCTGCGCCTGTTGCTGCTTATCGAACAGCTCGCCCAGCTGCAGGGTGCGCTGTTTCAGGCTGCCCAACTGATCCTGCTGATCGACGGACATGTTCAACGTCGGCGCCAGCGCATTCAATTCGTCATAGGCTTTGGACGCCCGGCCGGCGATCAGGATCAGATCCGGTTTGGCGGCGCGCAGCACGGCCATATCCGGCTCGAACAGGGTGCCGGCATTGAGGTATTTGTCATCCTGATAGCGCTTCAGGCTATCCGGCAAGTTCTTGCGGTTGCCGGGCAGCGCCAGCGGCTCGACGCCCAGCAGCTGCAGCGTTTCCAGCGAGGCGTAATCCAGCACCACGATGCGCTGCGGGTGCTTTTTCACCTCGGTGCTGCCGTTCAGGTGCTGGACGTTGACGGTGGCCGAGGCCGCCGGCGCGTCGGTTTTGCTGTGGCAACCCGCCAGCGCCATCGCGGCCAGCAGGGCGATCATCAGGGGGGAGCGGCGTAATCTCATGGAGCTTCCTCTCGGTGATGGAATGAAAAGGGCGCGCAGCGCGCGCCCGGGGGCATCAGAAGTTGTAGGTCATGCCGACGGTGTAACGGCGGCCGTCCAGCGTGGTGCGGTAGTGATCGTAATCCACGGTCTTGTCGAGAATGTTGTAGACCCCGCCGGTCAGCTGCAGGTTTTTCGCCGCCTGGTAGCTCAGGCCCGCATCGACGAAGGTGTAGGACGGGGTGCTGGTCTCCATCGACGTGCGGCTCAGGTAGTCTGAGGTGCGGCTGCGGAAGTTAACGCGCGACCACAGGCTGAGGTCTTGCGTAGCCTGCCAATCCAGCACGGTGTTGATCATGTGCTTAGGCATCTGGTTCAGCGCCTTGCCCTGGAACTCGCCGCTTTTCTGCTCGGAAGCGGTGTAGGTGTAGTTGGCGTTCCACTTCCAGTCTTTATTGATCTGCCAGCCGAAGGTGGCCTCTACGCCGCGCATATTGGCTTTGTCGACGTTGACGCGATCGCTGATAAAGTCGTAGACGTCATTGCCGATCTTACAGTCCGGCGTGTCTTCGCAGCGGCGCACTTCGGTGATCTTGTTCTTGAAGTCGGTGTTGAAGACCGTCACCCCGGCATTGACGCCTTCCAGGCTGTCCCACATCAGGCCGATCTCTTCGCTCAGGCTCTTCTCCGGCTGCAGATCCGGGTTGCCGACGATGATGCCGTTACGCACGCCGCCGCCGGTGACCTGGCCCCAGCTGGCGGAGGATTGGCGCAGATCCGGCGAACGGTAGCCGGCGGAGACGCCGCCTTTCATCGTCCACTGTTCGGTCAGGTGCCAGACGCCGTACATGCGCGGCGACCAGTGGCTGCCGAAGTTCTGATCGCGATCCATACGGATGCCGCTGGTCAGGCTGAAGTCGTTGGTCAGCGCCCATTCGTCCTCGGCGAACAATGCCCAGCTCCAGCGCGTCAGCTGGTTGACGTCTTGCGCCGAGCTCAGCTGGTTGCCGCTGTCGCCCAGTTTCTCATAGCGGTATTGGCCGCCGAGGTTCAGCATGTGGGCACCCAGCTCGAACTGGTTCTGGGTGTTGAAGATGGTGTTGTACATCTTCATCTTGCGGCCCGGGTTATTGGTCTCTTCCCGCTGAACGTAGCTGGTGGAGTTACCGAAGTCGTAATAACCGTTGTGGGTCAGCGCGTAGTTGGTGCGGGTGTAGAGATTTTCGCTGCGAGAGGTAGGTTTGCACTTGCCTTTGCTGCAGCGCTCCGCCACCACCGATTTGCCCGGCGTGCTGTTGCGATCCTGCAGCGAGCGGCCGATTTCGAAGTCGAATTCGTTTTTCTCGTCCGGGGTCAAGGTGAACACCGCGGTGCCGCTGCGCATGCGCTGTTCGTTGTAACCGTTGGCGATTTTATCTTCGGCGCGGCGCGACAGCAGGCCGTTGACCCGCACGCCGAGCAGGCCTTCAATCAGTGGGCCGGAGGCGTAGGCGTTGGTCTGGAACAGATCGCCGGAATCGCGGTTTTCCTGGAGGGTGGCGTCGCCGTGCAGCGAGCCTTTCCACTCGGTGCGGGAAGTCTTGCGGGTGATGACGTTGATCACGCCGCCCATGGCGTCGGAACCGTACAGCGAAGACATCGGCCCGCGCACCACTTCGATACGTTCGATGGCTTCCATCGGCGGCAGCCAGCCCTGTTCGATGCCGGCGTTATCGCTGTTCGGCCGGGTGCCGCGGGTGTCGACGCGCTTGCCGTCCACCAGAATCAGCGTGTACTTGGAGGACATGCCGCGGATGCTGATGTCGCTGCTGCTGGCGCCGCCGGTGACGACCACGCCCGGCACGTCTTTCAGCGCATCGGTCACATCGCGATAGGCTTTATCTTCAATTTGCTGGCGCGGGATCACTGAGATGGAAGCGGCGGAGTCCTGAATTTTTTGCTGAAAGCCGGAGGCGGTGACGACCATGGTGTCCTGGGCGTCAGTCTGCGGCGCGGCCAGCGCGGCGGTGGCGCTGAGCGAGGCGATGACCATGGCGGCGAGCTTGCTGTAACGTGGCGTTTCCATGAGGTAAACCTTTCCTGGATTGAAGTGAAAGTAATTAACCAATTGAATTTCTAATGAAATTATTCATCGTTCGCTGAGAAATCCGGTGCTTCGTCAGCGTTGCGTGAGGGTATTGTAAGGATTTTTTACTTAATGTAAACGCTAATGATAATTCATATCATTTGTATGCTTGTTATTCTGGCGGGAAAGAGTAACCGGATGAATTAAAGGGAAAACCGGCGCAGCGGATGTGCGCCGGGCAGGATCAGCGTTTCTGGATGTAAGTGATGGCCAGCGCCAGCGCCAGCACCAGGCCTTTGATAATGTCCATGGCGTAGTAGGGCACCGACAGCATCACCAGGCCGTTTTGCAGCACGCCGAGGATCACCGCGCCGATCAGGGTGCCGAGCGCATTGGGTTTGCCGGAGCCGGCCAGCGAGAAGCCGATGTAGGCCGCCGCCACCGCATCCATCAGATAGCCGCCGCCGGCGTTGACCTGCGAAGAGCCGATACGTGACGCCAGCAGGATGCCGCCAAGCGCCGCCAGCCAGGAAGAAATGACGTAAGCGGCAACCCTGTAACGCACGGTGCGAATGCCCGACAGGCGTGCCGCCTCGGGGTTGCCGCCGATGGCGTACATGCGGCGGCCATGCTTGGTCAACGACAGGAACAGCTGTACCGCCACGGTGACCGCCAGCATGATCAGCACGATCACCGGCACCTGGCCGAGGGCGGAAAACACTTCCGGGATCAGGCCTTCCGCCATGTCGCCATTCGGCAGCACCATGTTTTGGGTGATGGAGCCGCCGTAGCTGTAGGTCATCGCCACGCCCTGGATCACGAACAGGCTGGCCAGCGTCGCCAGCATATCGGGGATTTTGAGCACCACGATCAGCAGGGCGTTGAACAGGCCGACCAGCGTGCACAGCAACAGCGTCACCACTATGGCGCCAGCGGTGCCGAACCCGTGCCAGACGAACAGTGAAATCACCAGCGCGTTGGCCAGCGAGGCGGTCGAGCCGACCGACAGATCGAAACCGCCGACCGACAGCGAGATAGAGACGCCGATGGCGATCACCGTCACGATGGCGATCGAACGCAGGATATTGATGATGTTGTTGGCATCGAGAAAGTTGTCCGACGCCAGGCCAAACAGGGCGACCAGCGCCGCGACGGTCAGCAGCATGCCCCACTTGTAGAGGAAATCAAACAGCTGTTGGCGCCAGGGCAGCGCAGGCCGCAAGGCAAATTCTTTACTCACGCAGGGGTTCCTCCGGTGGAATAGAGCAATAAGGTTTCTTCGTCGGTATCGGCGGCGTTCAGCTCCGCCACGATGCGGCCGTCCCACAGCACGCAGATGCGATCGCACAGGCCAACCAGCTCGGCGAACTCGCCGGAGGCGTAAATCACGCCTTTGCCGGCGCGGGCCAGGCCGTCGATCAGGCTGAACAGTTCCTGTTTGGCCTTGATGTCCACGCCCTTGGTCGGCTCATCGAAGATCAGCACGTCGGCGTCGCCGCGCAGCCACTTGCCGATCGCCACTTTTTGCTGATTGCCGCCGGACAGGCGCGCCAGCCGCTGTTGCGGGCCGGAGGCGCGAATGTTCAGACGCTGCATGATCTCGCGCGCCCAGCGCAGCTCTTGCCGCCGGCTGAACAGGCTCCAGCGCGAGAAGCTGTCATCGGCGCTGACGCTCAGGTTCATCGGGATCGCCTCATCGATAAAAATGCCTTCTTTGCGGCGTTCTTCCGGCACCAGCGCCAGCCCCTGTTCGACCGACAGATGCGGCGCACGCGGCGCCCAGGGCTGCCCGCGCAGTTCGCCGCGTTCCAGCAGCGCGGCGCCGGCGCCGAACAATGCCTTGCACAGCTCGCTTTTCCCGGCTCCGGCCAGCCCGGCGATGCCGAGGATCTCGCCTTCATGCAGCCGCAGCGAAACGTCGCGCAGCTTATGGCGATCGCGCAAGCCCTCCACCTGCAGCAGCGTACGCTCCGCGTGCGGCGGGCGCGGCGGCGGGAAAATGTCGTCCAGCCGGTGGCCGAGCATTTTCTCGACGATCTGTTCGCCGCCGAGGCCGCGCATGGCGTCTTCGCTGACGCGGCGGCCGTCGCGCAGCACCGTCAGCCGATCGCAAATGTCGCTCAGTTCGTGGATGCGGTGAGAAATGAATACGATGCCGATGCCTTCGGATTGCAGGCGGCGCACCACGTTGAACAGGCGCTCGCTCTCGGCGCGATCGAGCGGCGCAGTCGGTTCATCGAGCACCAGAAAACGGCAGCGGTGCGACAGCGCGCGCGCCAGCAGCACCTGCTGTTTTTCCGCCAGCGTGCAGTCCGCCAGGCGTCTGCGCGGGTTGAGCGGCAGCGCCCATTGCTGCAGCAGCTGTGCGGCGCGGCGGTGCAGTTCCGCCCAGTTCAGCCAGTGGCCCGGTTCGTTCAGCCAGTCCAGCATGATGTTTTCCGCCACCGACAGCGTGGGGATCAGCGCGACATCGACTTCTTGCTGTACCACGTGGATGCCGTGGCGGCGCGCCTGCAGCGGGGAATGAATTTCCACTGCCCGGCCGTCGATCAGGATCTCGCCGCGGTAGTGATCGTGGGCGCCGGAGAGGATCGACATTAGCGTCGATTTGCCCGCGCCGTTGGCGCCGACCAGCGCGTGGATTGAGCCGCCGTGCAGCGTGAAGTCCACGTCCTGCAGCGCGTTGAAGCCGGCGAAGGCGATCGAGATATTGCGCATCTCGAGGCGCGAAGGCGTTGCGGTTGACATTGCGTAGTGAGGCCGTTTAGATGTTTAGATGGCTGTTTTGCTCTGTTGTAACACAGATTGCGCCGTTGGCAACCAACAAAATGGCATAACGGCGATGAAAAGCGTGGGCGGACAGGGGCGCAACCCGCGTCAGGCTGCGCCGGAGCGATAAACGGTCAGAAGGTGGTGGGGGTGTGTGCGCTGACGATGCGGCAGATGCGCGCCGAGGTATTGCTGAAGCTGTGCGGAATGCCGGTGTTGATGGCGTAGCTCTGACCGGCGGTCAGGCAGTAACTCTGGCCGTTGATGGTCAGCACGATCTCGCCCTCCAGCAGGGTGCCTATCTCTTCGCCCTGATGCTTGATCTTTTCGCCGGTGGTGGTGCCGGGCTGGTAGGTTTCCAGCATCATCGCCAGGTTGCGCGTCGGGCTGCCGTTGTGCACCAGCTTCATCGACACCCCCTGGCTGCCGATCTCAATCAGATCCTCGGCGTCGATCACCACGCGCGGCTCGTCGACGGCCTCCGGTTCGGCAAAGAATTCCGACAGCGACAGGCCATACACCTTAAGCAACTTTTGCAGCGTGCTGATGGCCGGGCTGACTTTGTCCTGTTCGATGGTGCTGATCGCACTGTGGGTTAACCCGGACAGTTCGGCGACCCGGCGCTGTGACAAACCCAATTGCTGGCGGATCTGCGACAGGCGTTTGCCCGGTGCCAAGCTGGCTTCGCTCATAGCGGTACTTCCTTCTGGTAAGGGCGACAGGCTGAAATGACGATCGGTATCGGGCGCCTGCCTGGTCGATAACGATGCTGCATGATATCGGTAGTTAGGGTAGGTTTGGAAAATATATTGCCCATGCTCACCGTCGGCGCGGCGGACAAAATAGTTGACGTGAAAATGGCGGCAAGGCCTTTTCGGTCAATATTTTATCAATTTAGCAGCCGGTGGCGAATAATCAAACAGGATTGTAACATTTGCAAACCCATTCTGTTAAGACTATGTTTCATGTTGTGGATGTTATTTTGAGCGCCCGCAGCGGCGCGACCTGGCGAGAAATCCAATCATGTGTTGAATCGAACGGCGGACGGGCGCCAACGCGCCTTAAGAGCATAATGGCGGGTGACGTATGCAAACCAATAGCGCAGCAGTTGAACATTTTGCACAGCATCATGAAGAGAGGCGAAGTAGCGCGTTCCAAAATGAGGTCGCTCATTATTTGGAACGCCATCCCGCCACGCAGTATATCGATATCCTTCTCACCGATCTCAATGGTTCCTTCCGCGGCAAACGCATACCCGTCTCAGGGTTGAAAAAACTGGAAAAAGGCAGCTACTTCCCCGCGTCGGTGTTCGCTATGGACATCCTCGGCAACGTGGTGGAGGAGGCCGGCCTTGGGCAGGAACTCGGCGAACCGGATCGCGTATGCCTGCCGGTGCCCGGTTCGCTGACGCCGTCGGCGGCCGATCCGCAGCACATCGGCCAGGTGCTGCTCACCATGCTGGATGAAGATGGCACTCCCTTTGACGTTGAACCCCGCAATGTGCTGAACCGCGTGTGGCAGGCGCTGCGACAGCGCGGCTTGTTCCCGGTGGCAGCGGTAGAGCTGGAGTTTTATCTCATCGATCGGCAGCGCGACGCGGAAGGCGATTTGCAACCGCCGTGTGCGCCCGGCACGCAGGAGCGCAACACCCAAAGCCAGGTGTACTCCGTCGATAACCTGAACCATTTCGCCGAGGTGCTGAACGATATCGACGCGCTGGCGAAGCTGCAGGGGCTGCCGGCGGACGGCGCGGTGGCGGAGGCCTCGCCGGGGCAGTTCGAGGTCAACCTGCGCCATACCGACGATATCTTGCAGGCCTGCGACCACGCGCTGGCGCTGAAGCGGCTGGTGCGGCTGGTGGCCGAGAACCACGGCATGCACGCCACCTTTATGGCCAAGCCCTATGAGGATTACGCCGGCAGCGGCATGCACGTGCACGTCAGCATGCAGGATGGCGCGGGCAACAACCTGTTCGCCGACGGCGAAGGCGAGGATTCGCCGCTCTTGAAACAGGCGCTGGCCGGGATGATCACCCTGATGCCGACGTCGATGGCGCTGTTGGCGCCGAACGTCAATGCCTATCGGCGTTTCCAGCCGGGGATGTATGTGCCGATCCAGGCCGCCTGGGGCCACAATAACCGCACCGTGGCGCTGCGCATTCCCTGCGGCGAACCGGAGAACCATCGGGTGGAGTATCGCGTGGCCGGCGCCGACGCCAATCCGTATCTGGTGATGGCGGCGATCCTGGCCGGCATGCTGTACGGGCTGGACAACCTACTGCCGCTGCCTGAGCCGGTGACCGGCAACGGGCTGGAGCAAGAGGGGCTGCCGCTGCCGATCCGCCAGAGCGACGCGCTGTACGAGTTTGAACATCAGCACGCGCTGACGCACTATCTCGGCGAGCGTTTCACCCGCGTTTATCACGCCTGCAAGACCGACGAACTGCTGCAGTTTGAACGGCGAGTGACGGAAACCGAGATCGACTGGATGTTGAAAAATGCCTGAATAGGCGTATAAAGTAAGAGGTATGTGCGGGCGACTGGCCTGCCGGCAGCGGATTAATTCGCCTGCCGGGCTGGTTTTCCGTGCGATCGACAAAAAGAATTTGTATTTGAGGGTTTCCGGATCTTGTCATTCGGAGGCATTCTGGTGCAAAATATCTCAAATGCAGATAGCCGACGTTTTGAAAGCGTCGGTTATTTTTTTTGCATTATGTTTTACCAACGTAGCGTTTCATACACCAAGCGAGGCCGGACACCGATCCGGATAGATAAATAGTTTCGTGCACGATCAAACAAAACTTTATGGTCGTGACTCATGAGGATTAGAAAGATGGGGCAATTTTTCACTTTAGCGCCGGTGCCCGCCGGTTTCCGCTGTGGCCGCAGCGACTATGGAGCAGCCGAGGTTACCTCGACCCGTTATCCAGCTTACAACCCCCTTCTTTTAGAATTAAGTCGCTCGTTGCGAAGTTTCCCCGCAACCTTAAGTCTTGGCGTGTCCGCCATCCGCAAGGCTCAAGGTAAGGGGGGGCTGAACAATGTCCGATAACACCATCAACGCCGCTCCGGCTCAGCGCACTCAGCTGCGTAAAACCCTGACTTTAGTTCCGGTAGTGATGATGGGCTTGGCTTACCTGCAGCCAATGACCATTTTCGATACCTTCGGCATCGTATCCGGCCTGACCGATGGTCACGTCGCGACCGCGTACGCCTTCGCTCTGCTGGCGATCCTGTTTACCGCCTTGAGCTACGGCAAGCTGGTGAAGAAGTTCCCTTCCGCCGGTTCCGCCTACACCTACGCCCAGAAAGCCATCAGCCCGCACGTCGGCTTTATGGTGGGCTGGTCATCGCTGCTGGACTACCTGTTCATGCCGATGATTAACATTTTGCTGGCCAAGATTTACCTGGAAGCGATCTTCCCGGGCGTACCGTCCTGGATCTTCGTGGCGGTGCTGGTCGGCTTGATGACGATTTTCAACCTGCGCGGCATCAAGCTGGTGGCTAACCTGAACTCCATCATCGTGGTGGTGCAGGTGGCGATCATGATCGTGTTCCTCGGCCTGGTGATCAACGGCATTTACCACGGCGAAGGCGCTGGTACGCTGGTCAGCAGCCGCCCGTTCTGGTCCGATAACGCTCACGTGGTGCCGATGATTACCGGCGCGACCATCCTGTGCTTCTCGTTCCTGGGCTTCGACGGCATCAGCTCGCTGTCCGAAGAGACCAAAGACGCGGAAAAAGTGATCCCGAAAGCCATCTTCCTGACGGCGCTGATCGGCGGCATCATCTTTATCGTGGTGTCTTACTTCGTGCAGCTGTACTTCCCGGACATTTCGCGCTTCAAGGATCCGGACGCGTCGCAGCCTGAAATCATGCTGTACGTGGCGGGCAAGTTCTTCCAGTCGGTGATCCTGGTGTTCTCCTGCGTGACGGTATTGGCGTCGGGCATGGCGGCGCACGCGGGCGTTTCGCGTCTGATGTACGTGATGGGCCGCGACGGCGTGTTCCCGACTCGCTTCTTCGGCTATGTGCATCCGAAGTGGCGTACCCCGGCGCTGAACGTGCTGCTGGTAGGCGCCATCGCGCTGTCCGCAGTGTCGTTTGACCTGGTGACCGCGACCGCGCTGATCAACTTCGGTGCGCTGGTGGCCTTCACCTTCGTTAACCTGTCGGTGATCTCGCAGTTCTATATTCGCGACAAGATGAACCGCACCGTGAAGGACACGTTCAACTACCTGATCCTGCCGGTGATGGGCGCACTGACCGTCGGCGCGCTGTGGATCAACCTGGAAGCCAGCTCGATGACGCTGGGCCTGGTTTGGGCGGCCATCGGCCTGATCTACCTGGCCTTCGTCACCCGCAGCTTCCGTCTGCCGGTGCCGCAAGCGAGTGAAGACGCCGCCTAAACGCGAGCCGTCTCCTCAGCCACAAAAAAGGCCGCTTTCGCGGCCTTTTCCTTTTCTGCTGCAGCGGATTTTATCCCACCAACTCTTTGCCGTAATCGAACAGCGCTTTCAGCAGGGCGGTTTTCTCTTTGTCGCCTTCGTGCAGGTTATACAGCGATTCGAGCTGCAGCAGATAGCTCTGCACGCGCTCCGCGCTCAAGGCTTCCTGACGATGTTGCAGCCAGCGGCGCTGCTCGGCGTCGTCCAGCGTATTCGGGTAGTTGCGCGCGCGGAAGCGGAACAGCAGCTCTTTCATGCGGCCGTCGCTGAAGGCCAGATCCAGCGCCGGCAGGTTCTGCGGCTTGGTCTGCTGGATAATCCTCATCGCCGCCTTGTCGGCGTCGCTGAAGAAACCGTCGTACAAGCGGGCGTCGACGTCCTCGGAACCTTTGAACGGTTCGGCTTCGGCGAACAGCGCGACCACTTTCTCGCGCACTTCCGGATGTTGTTTCAGCAGCTGCAGATTTTGCAGGCACGCCTGACGATCGATGCCCAGCCGCTCGGCGTTCTCCGGCAGCAGGGTTTTGGCCGGCGCCAGCACCGGGCATTTGTTGATGTGCACCAGCTTGATCGGCACCGGCGCCTGATCCGGCGCCAGATCGTCGCGGCGGGTGTACAGCCGCTCACGCAGCTGCTCGGCGCTCAACGTCAACAGCGGCGTCATGTCGCCGGCCAGATCGCACATGATCACCGCATTCTTGTTGTCCGGGTGCCAGGCCAGCGGCGACACCCAGCTGGTATTGCCGCGCGCCGCGCCGAACATGCCGGAGACGTGCACCAGCGGTGTCATGTCGGCGACGTCGATCAGGGCGTTCAGCTTGTGTTTATTGCGGTGCTGCAACAGGAAATCGAACAGCCGCGGCTGCGCCTGCTTGACCAGCTTGGCCATGGCGATGGTGGCGTAAACGTCCGACATCGCGTCGTGAGCCTGCGTGTGCTCGACGCCGTTGGCGCGCGTCAGGTGTTCCAGGCGGAAGCTGGGGAAACCGTCTTCGTTTTCCGGCCAAACGATGCCGTCCGGGCGCAGAGCGTAGCAGGCGCGCATCACATCCAGCAGATCCCAGCGCGAGTTGCCGTTTTGCCAGCTGTAGGCGTAGGGATCGTAGAAGTTGCGATAGAAGATATTGCGGCTCACTTCGTCATCGAAGCGGATGTTGTTGTAACCGAGAATGCAGGTGCCGGCCACGCTGAAGACCTGATGGATTTGGCGGGTGAATTCGGCTTCGTTAACGCCTTTGGCGCGCGCCACCTGCGGCGTGATGCCGGTGATCATCACCGCCTCCGGTTCCGGCAGGTAATCGTCGGCCGGGGCGCAGTAGATGACCAGCGGCTCTTCGATAATGTTGAAATCCATATCGGTGCGCACGCCGGCGAACTGCGCCGGGCGGTCCAGCGACGGGCTCTTGCCGAAGGTCTCGTAATCGTGAATGTAAAATGTGGCCGTTGCCTTGCTGCTCAAAATCGCGTCTCTTCAGTGGCGGATACAATATGCCTCTATTGTAACGGCGTGGGGAGCGATGCCAAGCGGCGGTTAGCGAAATGCGCGCAATTACGCACGGCGATAATAATTCAGCCGTTGATGAAAGTAGGGGAGCAGGTGGTCGGGGACCTGTTGTTCTGTTTCCGCCTGAGTGGAGGCGATGCCGTAGCGTTCGTTGTAGATCACGCTGATGGCCAGCAAATCGGTTTCTATTTTCTCGCGTTGCGCCTGCGGTAAGCTATCCAGCTTTCGAGCCATCGTTATCTCCCTGTTAACCTTAGGGCATAATAGGATCGTTAGCGGATATTGTCCCTACCCATTCCGGGGGGCAGTCGACGCCTGAGCGCCGGGTTGCGCGCAAGGCGCCTGGCCGTGGCGGGCGGCGAACTCGCTCTCTGCGTGATGTGCCTGGAAGCGATCCACGCGTTGATACAGCGAACAGGCGCCGCCGATCACCGCCACCCAAAACAGGGTGCATAGCAGCAAAACCCCCAACCAGATTTTTTGGTTATAGGTCATAAGTCCTCCACGGACGCTAAGAGAAATAACATTGACCGTTAAATTAAATCAGGGGTTACATCAATGGTATTTAAACAGCAGGGATTAATCGTAATCTTGTCCCGACTCTTTTGTTACTAAACCCATGATGGATGTTTCAAAAGATTCCTTAAGATAATATTAAGAAAAGTGTTTAAGGGCGCCGTAATTCTATTTAATAATTGTTTAATTATCCGCAGATACAATCTTCCACATTCAATACCAATGTGGGTGACAATTATGAAAACGCTGCTGTTGACCGGCGCTACCGGCTTTCTCGGTGGTGCGGTTCTTGAGAAGTTATTGATTGAAAATCAGTCTATTAATTATCTTTTACTGGTGCGCGCCGACGATGCGCAGCAAGGGCTGGCCCGTATTCGCGCGAATATGGAAAAATTTAATATCGACGCGAATCTGCTGTCTAAAATTACGATAGAAAATATATTGTTGGGCGACCTTTCCGAGCCGGCTGACTTTTTAACTGACGCACGCATTAACAAAGTCACGCACGTTATTAACTGCGCGGCCGTTGCTTCTTTCGGTAATAACCCGCTCATTTGGAAGGTAAACGTAGAAGGCACACTGGCCTTTGCCGAAAGAATGGCGCAGGTGCCGGGATTAAAACGCTTCCTGCACGTCGGTACCGCCATGTCCTGTTCGCCGGAGCCGGGTTCGCTGGTATCGGAGAGCGGCGAGTTTGAGGAAGACGCCGAGCACCTGGTGGAATATACGCGTTCCAAATCCACCATCGAACAGCTGATGCGCCAGCGCTGCCCGCACATGCCGCTGACCATCGCCCGTCCGTCGATCGTCGTTGGCCACACTCGTTTGGGCTGCCAGCCTTCCAGCAGCATTTTCTGGGTGTTCGGCATGGCGCTGATGCTGCGCAAGTTCATGTGTTCGCTGCAGGACAATATCGATGTGATCCCGGCGGACTACTGTGCGGATGCGTTGGTGATGTTGATGAACAGCGAAACGCTCGAGAACGACGTTTATCATATCTCCGCCGGTGAGGAGAGCAGCGTCAGCTTTGCCGAAATCGACCGCGCCATGGCGGCGGCGCTGGAAAAGGCGCCGGTGGGCGATGAGTATGCGCAGGTGACGTATGACGCGCTGGTGAAAATGCGCCGTCAGCTGAAAGACATTTTCGGCCCGTGCAACGAGCGGCTGATGCTCAAAGCGATGCGCCTGTACGGATCGTTCGCCATGCTCAACGTGCGTTTCAGCAACGAGAAAATCCTCAAGCTGGGCATGCCGAAACCGCCGCGCTTCACCGACTACATCGCCGGCTGCGTGCAGTCGACCCGCGGGCTGTCCATTCAGCAGCAGATGGTGGTGGACTTCAAATAACCGCCGGGCGCCCTGGGCGCCCGACGCTGTGGTCCGTTACCAGGACGAAGATGACCAGAAGACGCGGCCGAGCACCACCAGTTGCTCTTTGCGCTGCTGATAGCTGAGATGCTCGTCCTGGTACTCTTCCCGGTTGAGGGAGCGGATGATGACGCCGCCGTCCGGCTGCTCGATAAGCACCTTCACCCGCAGCAAATTGCCGTGGCGGATGGCGTAGGTCTTGCCCTCGCGGATGCGCGTGTCGTCGGTGTTGATGCCGACCACGTCGCCGTCCTGCAGGCGCGGTTCCATGCTGGAGCCGGAGATGCGGATAATGCGCGCGGCGTTGACCGCCACCCCCATCTTGTGCAGATAGTAACGGCGAAAGATCAGCGAAAACTCCTCGCGATCGACGATTTCGTAGCAGCCGTCGCCGGCGGAAAAATCGATATCCAGCAGCGGGATCTCCACAAACTCTTCCTTGTCTTGTTCGGTATCTTCCCATACCACCGGTTTCAAGCGGGCGGGTTGGAAGTCCGACTCCGCCGCCACGTTGTCAAACGGGCGCACCAGCTGCTTTTCATGAAACACGTCGAACCAGCCCTTGGGCAAATTCAGCTTGGCCTCGATCCGCCTGGCCAGATTGTCGCCAAGATTGCGGGAGGATTTCTCCCCGATGATTTGGCTCAGCGTCGGCGCGGAAGACTCAACCAGCGTGGCGAATTCATTCTGGTTGACGCCTTGCCGGGCGTAGCGGGCCATCAATTCGCGCAGATTGTTGCGCCTGATTTCTTTAGTTTCCATCGTGCAATGATCGCACTCTTTAGCAAAAAGGTAAATAACGATTTTGCTAAAAAAGACTTGCGCATGATTTAGCAATTAGCTAAAACAAAAAGGGTGAGCCAAGGGTTCACCCGTGCGGGGCGGTCTGTCATGATGAGGGGCCGCTCAGTGAAATCAAACGAGAGAGGGACTTTACGATGTACAAGATTGATTACAATAGCTACCGATCGGTCGCCAGCTTCGGCCACCGCGTGCGCTTTCTGGTGCTGCACTACACGGCGCAAAACTTCGCCGACTCGGTGAAGTCGTTGACCGGAAAATCGGTCAGTGCGCACTATCTGGTGCCGGATCCGACCGAGGCGACCTATCAGGCGGCCGGCTTCAGCGGCGTGCGCATCTTCAACCTGGTGGACGAGAATGAGCGCGCCTGGCATGCCGGCAGCAGCCAATGGGGCACCCGCAGCAATATCAACGACACCTCGATCGGCATCGAGATCGTCAACCTGGCGAGCGGCGACGGTGGAAACATCACCTTCCCGCCGTTCAATCCGCAGCAGATCGAGGCCGTCACCCAGCTGGCGCAAAATATCCTGCAGCGTTATCCGGACATCTCGCCGGTGAACGTGGTGGCGCACTCGGACATCGCGCCGGGCCGCAAGAGCGATCCGGGCCCGCAGTTCCCGTGGCAGCAGCTGTATCAGGCCGGCGTCGGCGCCTGGTATGACGAAGCGACCAAGCAGCAGCGCCAGCAGGAATACTGCAGCCAGGGCCTGCCGGCGCAGGCCGATCTGCTGAAACTGTTCGCCCAATACGGCTACGACACCTCGGCGGCGAACACCGCAGAAGGCTATCGCCAGCTGGTGCGCGCGTTCCAGCTGCACTTCCGTCAGCAGAAGTATGACGGCGTGATGGATGTTGAAACCGCCGCCGTTCTGCGCGCGTTGGTCGACAAGTACGTCGCCTGAGCCTGAAGGTGAATGGGGGACGCCTCATTCGCCTTTTCCTCGCCGGGCTTCCTCCGCTAAAATAGCGGCCTGGCTGGTCTTTATCGGAGGCACTGTGCGCCTCGATCGAAAAATCTCTTCCCTCGAACTGCTGACCTATCGCCACTACCGCATCGTACACGGCGTGCGCATCGGGTTGGCGTTTATCCTGACCTTTCTGCTGATCCGCCTGCTGGCGGTGCCCGAAGGCACCTGGCCGCTGATCACCCTGGTGGTGGTGATGGGGCCGATCTCGTTTTGGGGCAACGTGCTGCAGCGGGCGCTGCAACGCATTGCCGGCACGGTGTTCGGCGCCGCCTCCGGCCTGATCGCCCTGTATCTGGAGCTCTATTCGCTGCCGCTGATGCTGGTTTGGTGCGGCGTGGTGATGTTCGTCTGCGGTTACCTGACGCTCGGCAAACGGCCGTATATGGCGCTGCTGGTGGGGATCACGCTGGCGGTAGTGTGCGGCGCGGGCGCCGGCGACATGCACACCGCGCTGTGGCGCAGCGGCGACGTGATCTTCGGCTCGCTGTTGGCGCTGCTGTTCACCAGCATCTACCCGCAGCGCGCCTACATTCTGTGGCGCATGCAAATGGCGGACTGCCTGCAAACCGCCGCCCGCCTCTACGGCGCGTATTTTTCGCCGAACGTTATCGAGCGGCCGCGGCTGGAGCCGCAGCTCAAGGATCTGTTGAATCAGGTGGTGAAGCTGCGCAGCCTGATCGTGCCCGCCAGCAAGGAAACTCGCATCCCCAAAGCGGTGTTCGAAGCGGTGCAAACCCTCAGCCGCAATCTGGTGTGCACGCTGGAGCTGATGGCCGATGCTTACTGGGCCTCGCGCGAAACGCACTTCATCATGTTGAACGCCCGCACGCTGCGCAGCACCCAGCTGCTGACGCTGAGCTCGCTGGAGTCGCTGGCGGTGCTGATGCGCGAAGGGCCGCAGGCGCAGCGCCAGGCGGCGGCGGGGCAGCTGGCGGAAATCGCCGGCGAGCTGAAAACGCTGATGCAGGAAGTCAGCGTCGGCCAACACGGCGAAGCGCCGATTTACGGCTACGTTTGGCTCAGCATGGAGCTGGCGCAGCAGCTGGAAGAGCTGGGGGATTTGCTCCAGGTTTGCACCGCCGCCGGGCGCGAATAAGGGGTCAGATCATGAAGGCGGCGCTTTGGGTTTTGGCCGCCGGGGCAAAGTGGGTAAGATAAGCCAATCACTGTTGTGCCGGACCGCCACAAACCTGTATCTTGGTGCCATGTGGCCGTAAGCAAATGAATCTGTGTATTACTAAAGCAAGGGTATAAAGATGGATAATGCAAATAAGCCGAGTTTCCAGGACGTGCTGGAGTTTGTGCGTATGTTCCGCCGCAAAAACAAACTGCAACGCGAGATCGTCGACAACGAAAAGAAAATTCGTGATAACCAGAAGCGCGTGCTGCTGCTCGACAACCTGAGTGAGTACATCAAGCCCGGCATGAGCATTGAAGACATTCAGGGCATCATCGCCAACATGCGCAGCGACTACGAAGATCGCGTTGATGACTACATCATCAAAAATGCCGATCTGTCCAAAGAGCGCCGCGAGCTGTCCAAAAAGCTGAAAGCGATGGGCGAAGTGAAGTAACCCGCGTTATCGGGCCGGGCGCGATGCCTGGCCCGCATTCCTGCCAATCATTTTCTTCCCGCCGTTTCGATCATCTCCCGATCCTCATCGATCCTGTAAATGGGATCGCGATCCGCATTTGTAGCATTTTTAGCCGCAATGTTAACGAACTGTGATTTTGCTCAAACAATTCTTTTTGCAGCTTTGGTTATATGTCGATCAATGTTCACGTTGTCATTTTGAGTTTTCGGGATGTGTGATGATTAATTCATTGAAATTTAACATGTTGTGTCGTTGCTCATTTTTTGTTGAATAAAAATGACAACGTCAACATTAATAAAATTCAAGCGTTTAACGAATGTATTGGAGGAAGAGATGAGCCAGTTGCCGGAAAAAATGCGCGCGGTCGTTTGCCATGGCCCGCAAGATTATCGTTTCGAACAGGTGCCTACGCCGCTGCCGAAGGCTCGCGAGCTGGTGATCAAGGTGGAAGGCTGCGGCATTTGCGCCGGCGACTGCAAATGCAAGAACGGCGCGCAGATGTTTTGGGGGGAGAACCCGTGGGTTAAACCGCCGGTGGTGCCGGGCCACGAGTTCTACGGCCGCATCGCCGCGCTGGGCGAGGGCGCGGAAGGCAAATACCGGCTCGGCGAGCGGGTGATCGCCGAGCAGATCGTGCCGTGCTGGGAGTGCCGCTACTGCAAATCCGGCAGCTACTGGATGTGTGAGACGCATAACATTTACGGCTTCCAGAAAGACGTGGCGGAGGGCGGCATGGCGGAGTACATGCGCTTTTCCGAGAACGCCATCGTGCACAAGATCCCGGAAAGCCTGAGCCATGAAGACGCGGTACTGATCGAACCGATGGCCTGCGCCATCCACACCGTGGCGCGCGGCGACATCCAGCTGGACGACGTGGTGGTGCTGGCCGGCGCCGGGCCGCTCGGGCTGTGCATGGTGCAGGTGGCGCGCCTGAAGACGCCAAAGAAACTGATCGTGATCGACGCCATCGACGAGCGGCTGGCGCTGGCGAAGGAATTCGGCGCCGACGTGGTGATCAACCCGCTGAAGGAAGATGCCGACCAGATCGTCAAATCGCTGACCGGCGGCTATGGCTGCGACGTCTACATTGAGGCCACCGGCGCGCCGATCGGCGTCACCCAGGGGCTGCAGATGATCCGCAAGCTGGGCCGCTTCGTGGAGTTCAGCGTGTTCGGCAAGGAAACCACCGTCGACTGGTCCATCATCGGCGATCGCAAAGAGCTGGACATTCGTGGCGCGCACCTGGCGCCCTACAGCTACGAAATCGCCATCGATCTGTTCGAACGCGGGCTGGTGACTTCCAACGGCGTGGTCACCCACAGCTATTCATTGAACGACTGGGACGAAGCCTTCGTCCTGGCAGACTCGACCGACTCCATCAAGGTGATCCTGGTTCCCTGACCCTCCCGCCGTACCGCTGTTGCAGTCACGACCGCCGGCCCGTTCCGCAACGGAAGGACCGGCCGGTCGGCCAAACGTAAAGACATGCTGTTGCTCTGATAACCACAACAAGAAGCTTCCCTACAGGAGAATTGGCTATGTTTTCATTATTCAAAAAGACCCTGCCTTTTATCGTCGCCGGTGGAATGTTGGCGGCCAGCCAGGTGGCGCTGGCCAAGCAAATCACGATCGGTATGTCGTTCCAGGAAATGAACAACGACTACTTCGTCACCATGAAGCAGGCGCTGGATCAGGCGGCGGCGGATATCGGCGCCAAGGTGTACGTGGCCGATGCGCGCCATGACGTTGCCAAACAGATCGGCGATGTGGAGGACATGCTGCAGAAGAAGGTGGATATCCTGCTGATCAACCCGACCGATTCGGTGGGGGTGCAGTCGGCGGTGATCTCCGCCCATAAGGCCGGCGCGGTGGTGGTGGCGATCGACGCGCAGGCGGAAGGGCCGCTGGACTCGTTCGTCGGATCGGAAAACTACGACGCCGGCTTCCAGGCGGGCGAGTACCTGGCGAAAGCGCTGGGCGGCAAAGGCAAGGTGGCGATCCTCGACGGCATCCCGGTGGTGCCGATCCTGGAGCGCGTGCGCGGCTTTGAAGCGGCGATGAAAAAATACCCCGACATCAAGATCGTCACCAAGCAAAACGGCAAGCAGGAGCGCGACACCGCGCTGACGGTGACCGAAAACATGCTGCAGTCGGCGCCGGATCTGGCGGGCATCTTCAGCGTCAACGACGTCGGCGCGCTCGGCGCCCTGGCGGCGATCGAAAGCAACGGCGCCAAGGTCAAGCTGGTGAGCGTCGACGGCCAGCCGGAAGCCATCAAAGAGATCCTCAAGCCGAACTCGCCGTTCATCGCCACTTCGGCGCAGTTCCCGCGCGACCAGCTGCGCATCGCGCTCGGCATTGCGCTGGCCCGCTACTGGGGCGCCACGGTGCCGAAAACCGTGCCGGTCAAAGTGAAGCTGATCGACCGCAGCAATGCGGCCGGCTTTAGCTGGTAACAGCGGCCGGGTTCGCCCCGCTGCGGCGGGGTGTTCGGCGCGGAGGGCAATGCGGTGACACCTTTACTGGAACTGAAGCGAATAAAAAAGAGCTTTCCCGGCGTGAAGGCGCTGGACGGCATCGATCTGGCCATTCAACGCGGCGAGGTGCACGCCCTGCTGGGCGAAAACGGCGCCGGCAAATCGACGCTGGTGAAAATCATGTGCGGCATCTATCAGCCGGACGAGGGCGATATTTTTATCGACGGCGAGCAGCGCCGCTTTAACAACTATCGCCAGGCGATCGAGGCCGGCGTCGGCATTATTTTTCAGGAATTCTCGTTGATTCCGTACATGAGCGCCATCGACAACATCTTCCTCAACCGGGAGATCAGGAACCGCTGGGGTCTGCTGGATCGGCGGGCGATGCGGCGCAAGGCCGAGGCGATCTTCAAGCGGCTGACGGTGGCTATCGATCTCGATTGCCCGGTGGAGCAGCTGAGCGTGGCGCAGCAGCAGTTCGTTGAGATCGCCAAGGCGCTGTCGCTGGAGGCGCGGGTGCTGGTGCTGGATGAACCGACCGCCACGCTGACGCCGGGCGAGGCCGAGCACCTGTTCAGCGTGATGAACGATCTGCGGCTGCTGGGCGTCGGCATGGTGTTTATCTCGCACCACCTGGACGAGATCTTCACCATCTGCGATCGCATTACCGTGCTGCGCGACGGCGCCTACATCGAAACGCTGGCTACCGGCGACACCAACGTGGAAGAGCTGGTGCGGCTGATGGTCG
Organism: Serratia sp. CY55921; assembly: GCF_052167655.1. Classification (NCBI taxonomy): domain Bacteria; kingdom Pseudomonadati; phylum Pseudomonadota; class Gammaproteobacteria; order Enterobacterales; family Yersiniaceae; genus Serratia; species Serratia sp. CY55921. The sequence goes on from NZ_JBJNMU010000001.1 coordinate 314,284, forward strand.
GGCGCAAAATCGAGAACGCCTTCCCGGTGAAACAGCACCCGGTCGATACCGCGACGGTGCTGCTGGAGGCGGAGATCCAGCGCGAGAAGCACGGCGCGACCGACCGCTTCCACCTGCACAAGGGCGAGATCCTCGGCTTCGCCGGGCTGGTGGGCTCGGGGCGTACCGAGACCGTTTCGGCGCTGATCGGCGCCAGCCGCTGCCACCGCAAACGCGTCCGCCTCGGCGGCCAACCGGCGGCGCTGCGCTCCCCGGCGCAGGCGCTGGCGCAGGGCATCGGCCTGCTGCCGGAGAGCCGCAAAACCGAGGGCCTGGTGCTGCCGTTTTCGGTGGCGCAGAACATCACCCTCAACCGGCACCACCGGCGCGGCAAGATCTTCGTCAGCGCCCGCAAGGATCGCGACGTGGTGCAGCGGCTGATCCGCGCCGTGGGCGTGAAAACCCCGGACGCCGAGACCGCCGTCAGCACCCTGAGCGGCGGCAACCAGCAGAAGGTGGTGATCGCCCGCTGGCTCAACAACGACTGCAACATCCTGATCTTCGACGAGCCGACGCGCGGCATCGACGTGGGCGCCAAGGCCGAGATCTACCAGCTGATGCAGCAACTGACCCAGCAGGGCATCTCCATCATCATGATTTCCTCCGAACTGCCGGAGATCATCGGCGTGTGCGACCGCGTGCTGGTGTTTCGCGGCGGCCACATCGTCGCCGAGCTGATCGGCGACGACATCGAATCCAACCACATCATGCTTCACGCGACCGGGAGTGCCTTATGATCGGAATTGAACAACCCGCCGTGGCGCGCCGCGCCGCCGGCCCCAGCCTCGGCAAGCGCTGGGAAAAACTGCTGCATCACCCGGCGGTCTTGCCGTTTATCGGCTTCGTTGTCCTGTTCGTGCTGATGAGCCTGCTGAACGACAGCTTCCTCAGTGTCAACAACCTGACCAACGTGGCGCGCCAGGTATCTATCAACGCCATCATCGCGGTGGGCATGACCTGCGCCATCCTGACCGGCGGCATCGATCTCTCGGTGGGGCCGGTAATGGCGCTGGCCGGTTCGGTCGCCGCCGGGCTGATGCTGGCGGCGGTGCCGATCCCGCTGGCGATGGTGGCGGCGCTGGCGCTCGGCGCGCTGTTCGGCCTGGCCAACGGCGCCTGCATCGCCTACCTGCGCATGCCGCCGATCATCGTCACCCTGGCGTCGATGGGCATCGCCCGCGGCCTGGCGCTGCTCTATACCGGCGGCTACCCGATCTCCGGCCTGCCCGACGTCTTCTCGTTCTTTGGCCGCGGCACGGTGCTGGGCATCCAGGTGCCGATCCTGATCATGATCGGCGTGTACCTGCTGGCCTGGCTGATGCTCAACCAGCTGCCGTTCGGCCGCTACGTCTACGCGATGGGCGGTAACGAAGAGGCGGCGCGCCTGAGCGGCATCCGCGTGCCGCGCTACAAGATGCTGGTGTACGTGATCAGCGGCCTGACCGCCGCGCTGGCCGGGCTGGTGCTGACCTCGCGCCTGATGAGCGGGCAGCCCAACGCCGGCGAAGGCTTCGAGCTGGACGCTATCGCCGCCGTAGTGCTGGGCGGGGCGGCGATTTCCGGCGGGCGCGGCGCCATCGTCGGCACGCTGGTGGGGGCGATGATGCTCGGGGTGCTCAACAACGGCCTCAATCTGATGAACGTATCGCCGTATATCCAGAACGTGGTGAAGGGCGGCATCATCCTGGCCGCCATCTACCTCAGCTCCGTGCGGCGCAAATAGGAGGCGCGATGTCAGTCTTTCTTGGCATAGACGTCGGTGGCACGGTGATCAAGGCCGGGCTGTACCGGGCAAGCGGCGAAGAGCTGGCGATCGCCGAGCGCGACGGCGCGGCGATTGCCGCCCAGCCGGGCTTCAGCGAACGCAATATGGACGCGTTGTGGGATGACGTTTGCGCGGCGATCCGCCAGACGCTGCACGCGGCGGGGCTGGCGGCCGGCCAGGTGCGCGGCGTCAGCTTTTCGGCGCACGGCAAAGGGCTGTACGCCATCGACCGCCACGGCAAACCGGTCGGCAACGGCATCCTCTCTTCGGACAACCGCGCGGCGGCCAGGGCGGCTGAGCTGCGCCGCGCCGGGGTGGACGCGCAGACTTACCCACGCAGCCTGCAGCCGCTGTGGCCCAGCCACCCGGCGCTGCTGCTGCGCTGGCTGAAGCAGCGGCAACCGGCGCAGTACGCCGCCGTCGATCGCATCCTGATGGCGCACGACTACTTGCGCTTTCGCCTCACCGGCGAGGCGGCGGCCGAAGTGACCAACATCTCCGGCAGCAACCTGTTTAACCAGCACAGCGGCGCTTACGATCCGGCGCTGATGGCGGCCTTCGGCATCGAAGAGGCGCAGGAGAAGACCGCGCCAACGATCGGCTCAGCGCAGCTGGCCGGGCGGGTGACGGCGGCGGCGGCGGCGCAGTGCGGCCTGCGAACGGGCACCGCGGTGTACGGCGGCCTGTTCGACGTGGTGGGTGCGGCGCTCAGCTCCGGCGTGGCCGACGATCGCACGCTCAGCGCGGTGGCGGGCACCTGGTCGATCGCCACCTGCGTGACCGAGCGCATTATTCCCGCCGATTACCCCTACGCCTGGGGGCGCTACTGCATCGACGGCTGCTATTTCGCGCACGAAGGCAGCCCGACCTCGGCCGGCAACCTGGCCTGGTTCCTGCGCCAGTTCTGCGCCGACGATCGGCAGCGCTACGCCCAGTTCAACGCCTGGGTGGCCGAGCGCCGCGAGCAGCCGAGCGGGCTGCTGTTCCTGCCTTATCTGTACGGCTCCAACCTCGGCGGCAACACGCCGGGCGGGCTGATCGGCCTGAGCGCCCACCACGAGATGGCGGACGTGGTGCAGGCGATCTACCAGGGCATCGTGTTCTCGCACCTGATCCATCAGGAACGCATGGTGCAGCTGAACCCGCGCATCGAGCGGGTGCGCATGACCGGCGGGCCGACGCAGTCCGAGGTCTGGATGCAGATGTACGCCGACGCCGGCAACCTGCCGCTCGAGGTGGTGGAAACGCGCCAAAGCGGCTGCCGCGCCGCCGCCCTGTGCGCCGCCGTCGGCGCCGGGGAGTACGCTGGGTTCGCCGAAGCGATCGCCGCCGCGCCGCCCAAACTGCGCTGTTATTATCCCGCGACCGCCGCCCACCGGCGCCTGCGCGCCCAGCAGGCGCGCTATCTGGCGGTCGCTCAGGCTTTGAGTGAGGTGACTGATGCAAACGACTAACGCCGCCTGTCTGGGGCTGTATGAAAAGGCGCTGCCCGCCGATCTGAGCTGGCCGCAGCGGCTGGCCACCGCCGCCGAGCTGGGCTTTGAATTTGTGGAGATGTCGATCGACGAACAGCCGGCGCGCCAGCAACGGCTGGACTGGGATCGCCGCCAGCGGCTGGCGTTTATCCAGGCGCGGCTCGACAGCGGGGTGACGGTGCCGAGCCTGTGCCTGTCGGCGCACCGGCGCGATCCGTTCGGCAGCACCGATGCCGCCACCCGCGAACGGGCGCGGGTGCTGATGAGCAAGGCGCTGGAGCTGGCGACGGATCTCGGCATCCGCAACATCCAGCTGGCGGGCTATGACGTCTATTACGAACCCGCCGATCGCCACAGCCGCGAACGCTTTATCGAGGGCATGCAGTGGGCGGCGGCGCAGGCCGCCAGGGCGCAGGTGATGCTGTCGGTGGAGGTGATGGACACGCCGTTTATCAACAGCATCAGCAAATGGCGCGACATCGCGCGCCACGTCAACAGCCCGTGGTTCACGGTGTATCCCGATCTCGGCAACCTCAGCGCCTGGGGCAACGACGTCGCCGCCGAGCTGGCGCTGGGCATAGGCAGCATCACCGCCGTGCACCTCAAAGACACCGTGGCGGTGGGGCCGGGCAGCGCCGGGCAGTTCCGCGACGTGCCGTTCGGCGAGGGCTGCGTGGATTTCGCCCACGCCTTTTCCGTGCTCAACGCGCTCGGCTATCGCGGCCCCTATCTGCTGGAGATGTGGGCGCGCGAAGACGGGCAGGATAAGCAACGCATCGCCCAGGCCAAGGCCTGGATCGCACAACAGATGATTGAGGGAGGCATCGCATGCTGAACGAACTCAAGCGGGAGGTGCTCGCTGCCAACCTCAGCCTGCCGGCATACGGGCTGGTGACCTTTACCTGGGGCAACGTCTCGGCGATCGACCGCCAGAGCGGGCTGGTGGTGATCAAACCTTCGGGCATCGCCTACGAGGCGATGACGCTGGAGGATTTGGTGGTGGTGGATCTGGAGGGCAAGGTGCGCGAAGGGCACCGCAAACCCTCATCCGACACCGCCACCCACCTGGCGCTGTACCGCGCCTTCGCCGATATCGGCGGCGTGGTGCACACTCACAGCCGCAACGCCACCATCTGGGCGCAGGCCGGGCAGCCGATCCCGGCGCTGGGCACCACCCACGCCGACTACTTTTACGGCGACATTCCCTGCACCCGGCCGATGAGCGAGGCGGAGATCGCCGGGGATTACGAGGGGGAAACCGGCAAGGTGATTATCGAGACCTTCAATCAGGCGGGGCGCGATCCGCAGCAGGTGCCGGGGGTGCTGGTTTATTCCCACGGCCCGTTCGCCTGGGGCAAGGACGCGGCGGATGCGGTGCACAACGCGGTGGTGCTGGAAGAGGTGGCGATCATGGCGATGGCGACGCGCCAGCTGGCGCCGGCCATCGCCCCGATGCAGCCGGAGCTATTGGATAAACATTTCCTGCGCAAGCACGGCAAACACGCCTACTACGGGCAATAGCGCCCGTCAGCGATTCAACAGCGAGCCGGTGAAGAATTCTCTGCGCACCGGCAGCTCGCCGCGTGGGCTGTTAATGGCGCTGAACAGCAGCTCCGCGGCGATCTCCCCCAGTTTCTGCGTATCGTGATACACCCCCGGAATGTGCAGGCCGTAAGCGCCGGCGCGCGGCGGCTCGTCTATCGAGAAGAACTTCACCTGCTGATAAAGCCCCATCTCGTGGCAGATGGCGATGGCGCCCAGCGTGATGATGCCGTTCAGGCCGATGATGTAATCCGGACGGTTCTCCGGCTGCGCCAGATAGGCGCGCACTTCGCTTTCCTGCGAGGTGAAATCGTAGTCGCCGTTGATGATATGAATCTCACGGCCGCTGCCCTGCAAGGCCGCGACGATGCCGGCGGTGCGCGTTAGCGTAATTTCCGAATCCGCCGGGCCGCCGATAATCAAAAGCTTCTGCTCCGGCTGCTCCGCCAGATAGCGCCCGGCCAGCACGCCGATCTCGCGGTTATCGAGGAACACGCCGCTCAGCTGCTGATCGTAGAGATCGCGGTCGATAAGGATCAGCGGCACGCCGTACACCTCGGCCAGCTCGAGATAGGCGGGGCGGTAGCGCTTGTCGTCGCGCACCGCCGACAGCAGGATACCGCGCGCCTTGTAGCCGAACAGCGCCTGAATGGCGCGCATTTCCGCCTCTTCGCTGCCGTCGGTGTCGAACAGCATGATCTGGTAACCCTGCTGGCGCGCAATGCGCGACACGGTCTTGATAAGGCCGGAATAGAACGGGTTGTACATGCTGCTGGTGACGATGCCGATAATCTGGCTGCTGCTGCTTTTCAGCCCCTGCGCGAACGCGTTGGGCACATAGTTCAGCTCTTTGGCGATGGCGTGAATGCGCTCGCGGGTTTCCGGCTTGACCAGCTCGGGCTTATTGAAGGCGCGGGAAACGGTGATATTGGTCACCCTGGCGCGGCGGGCGATATCCACGATAGTGGCATTGGGATTGGCTTTCGACACCGTCTTTCCTTGCGTTATGCCTCAACAGATCCCTTATTGTAGGGAAAGGGCGGGGGCGGTGCTAGGGGGGAGTTGGGGGGAGGCTGGATGGGGAAGGGAAAATAACGAAATGAAAACGGAGTTAATAGTTTCATTATTTATTAGTTGCCAATTAAATCATTTCGTGTGGCTGTATTTTTTTGAGGAAAGGTTGGTAAGGTGTGTTTCATTGTTGAAATTAGGTATCAATGGCAGTTTTGTGCCAACAGCGGACATTGTTTCGGTCTACTGTCAGCCTTGTGACTTTTCGTAACTGACTGTTTTTTGTTATTATTACCTAATTTAGTTCTATCAAAAATGGTGGGGCTGGCGGGAAATGAATCTGCGAGCACACAGAAAAGTGATCCAGAAAATTAACCATTAAAGGCAATTTATCCGTAACCGAGCCCCACTTAACATAAGTGCACGACTGGTTATTTCATTAATTTAGTAATATTGGGCCGATTGCGATATTTATTATCCCATGGCATACCATAGCCAATGAGTAGATCATCACTCTCCATTTCATAGGCAAAATACTGTTTTACAGGAATATTCACTCTTCCAGGTTTGACGAAGAGGACGGCAACAGACAGGGATGCTGGATTGAAATTATCTAAGATATATTTAATAAGGCGCTTCATTGTACCACCTGATTCTATTGCATCATCAATAAGAATGACATGACGATTTTCAATCTCAATATTTTGATGGTAAACAATAGTGGAGTTGTTATTTCGTTCCCCAGGTGTGTGAGGGCAGGATATGTAATCCATGCTTACATCAAACTTCAGCTTTCTTGTTAAGTCTGCTGTATAGAGAATACCGCCTGGAACAACAGTTATAACAACAGCATCGGTGTAGTCATTGTTCAACTGCTCAGCCACACGACTGACACCGACAGCAATACTTTCTTCATCAAGAATAACTTCACCAATATGATGATTCATCGTTCGAACTCCACGTATGTTGTAATAACGAACTAAGCATTCAACTTATCAATCAAAAAGACTTCTTTCCGATTAATTTTCAACCAGAGACAATAGCCTGTTTGCAAGTATTTCACCATCGTGTTTACCACGCACCCAGACATCTTCAAACTCATCCAGCACACAGGTGTAGCGGGTTGATTCATTGATTTCATCCGAGAGATAGGCAAATTCACCCACATATTTTTCAATTGAAAGAAATCTCTGATTTCCCAGAACCATCAACTCAGGCAAGGCAATGGATGCGTCTGCATCGTGCCATTGCTGGATAAAACGATTAGCAACATCCTGCAAACCCAGTCCATGACTCTCACGGCATTCTAAAATATTAGCGATCAGTGCTACGGGGCATCCTGCTTTTGCTATGGCTGCGATTACGCCCTTAACCTGAAGATGTGGCATGATACTGGTATAAAAACTGCCAGGACCGAAAGCGACAAGATCCGCGTTCTTTATGGCTTCCAGCACGGCAGTATTTACCTGAGCATTGCTTCCGTTGGACGTTTGCAATGTGACAGAATTGATGCCAATCTCCGCCTGTTGCCTGGAAAGATGGGTAATTCTGTCCTGAGGTGAAACATGCTGCCCATCATTAAGATTAGCGGAAAGCACAAGATCATTATTGAGTGAAGAAGGCCAGACTTCTCCTGTAATGCCGCAGAGTTTTCTGAAAACAAAAATCGCGGTATTCATATCCCGATTATGTGCCAAATAGGCGCCGGTTAAGATGAAATTCCCGATACTGCCATTACGGTAGTCAAATGCGACACCCACCGTGGTAGAAAAAATCTGGAGATAATTAACAATTGCGCCTCTCAATCCAGTATCGAGGCGCTCAAGCAAAGGATGTCTGTCCTCCGCATAAGCCTGAAATTCTCTCAATGCTTCCTGAGTTTCCCCCACGGATGATAAACGGGTATTGCAGATGCGAACGATATCACCCGAACAGTTTTCACCATAGGCCATGGTCATTAGTGCCTGGCGGATATCACCTACAGATAATACATCGATATTTTCTCTAATTGATCGTGAGCTTCCACCGCTATCCCACGCAGGAACAATACGAGTCAAAGAAACTGGATGGTGGCAAAGCGCAATATTCAGAGAACGGCATGCACTGCCACCAGAAAACAAAACAATACGCTTCACTTTAAATCTCCTGGTGCAATTTTAGTGTTTTACTTAATGCCAGACTTAGCATTAATACGAGAATCATGAGTGCCGCTACAAAGATAAAGGCAGCAGGCAAAGAACTTCGGTGGGCAATAAAACCAATCATGGCTGGTCCTGCAAGTACGCCGATATACCCCATCGTGGTCACAGCTGGAACTGCAACTGCCTGCGGCATGCTCTGCTGTTTGCCAATCTGGCTGAACATAACAGGTACAATGTTTGCGCAGCCTGCGCCTATAAAGAAATAGCCGGCAAGGAGTGCGGGAATTGAGCTAACCAGGATAATGAGGCAAAAACCGAAAAAGGCCAGAATTGCACCGTAAATGACGACAGGCAAAGCGCCAAGGCGACTAATGACCGCATCACCGCTAAGTCTTCCCACCGTCATAGCGACAGCAAAGCAAGTGAAACCGAGACCTGCCTGAGAATCCGCAACTTGCCTTACTTCCGACAGATAAACAGCACTCCAGTCAAGTACGGTTCCTTCAGCCAGAAAAACGATAAAGCAGATGACACCTAAGAGCAGGACATCTCCTTTAGGAAAGGAAAATGATGGGCCTTCTGCTGGGCTGGCATAGGTAAGAAGTTGTCTGTAACTGGCTATTAACAACAAGAAGATAATGAGACAGACTGACAATGATGCTGTGTGAATGTTCAGACCAACAGTGAGCAGGCCGGTCATTACGCCAGCTCCTGCAATACCTCCTACGCTATACATCCCATGGAAACCGGACATAAGTGGGATGCTTTCGTTTTTCTCTACCAGTATTGCCTGAATATTCATGGCGCAGTTGGCAAGGCCAATCCCAGTGCCGAACGTGAGTAGAAGAAGGCCAAGTGAAACGGGGTCATTGGCTAATGTTAAAAACGGCATGGATAACAGAATAATCAGTACTGCACAGCCGATAATTTTACGACAGCCGAAGCGAGCTGTGAGAGGCCCTGCAAGGGGCATAGAAATAATAGCCCCCCCTCCCAGGCACAGGAGTAAAACACCCAAAACTGCCTCGTTAGCTCCAGTATTAATTTTTGCAAAAGGGACCATCACAGCCCAGGCTGACGTTGCCAACCCTGCGATGAAGAATATGCATCGTGTTGCAACTTTTTCGTTCATTCTTGTGCTCGCTTTGCGTTCGTTACGAGAGCGGTCTTTCGCATTTTCGCACTGCACCAGTCTGACTCATGGATACACAAATGTTGCTCTGATAATGAGATAAAGTGGCACGGTCGCAACATGCTTTAACCAGCTGAAATTTATGTTGATTTATGAATTCCCTATGCGCCGGGGAGTAATGTAAATCAACGGAGTTGACACAGATAATATGAATGCACGATCATGCACCCTCTTGCTCGTTTAAATGAATTGAGGAGTTAATGTGCTCGATTATGCAGTTTTCCCGGATCAACGACAAGCCCTAATTCGTGAGCTCTTACAAGAAAAAGGACGAGTTGTTTGTGTCGAGCTTTCTGCTCAACTAGGTGTGTCAGAACACACAATTCGCCGTGATTTACATGAGCTTAGTAAGGATGGCGTTTGCAAAAAGGTATACGGTGGGGCTGTGGCCACACTGCCTGAAGTAGAGAATTATGCTGACCGTACAACTACAAAAACAGATAAAAAGAGCATGATCGCGCAAAAATGCGCGCAACTTATCAAAGCAAATAGCTGTATCTTTATCGATTCAGGCACGACGAATCTTGCTATGGCCATAGCTCTTCCGGAGTCAGTGGCTTTAACTGTGGTGACAAACTCGCCAGAAATAGCTGCCATCCTATTAAGAAAACCGTTATGCGAAGTCATCATGCTGGGCGGAGCGGTTCAACGCTCATCTGGAGGGTGTGTTGGCAGTCCTGCCCTTGAACAAATTAAAGCAATTATCTTCGATCAGGGTTTCATCGGAGGTTGTGCAATGTCGTTAGAATCAGGTCTGACTGGTTTCGATTATGCTGATTGTGAGTTCAAGAAAGCGGTTATCAGACAGTGCAGCGAAGTGATTGTGGGATTAACATCCGACAAGATCCCTGCGGCCGCTCGCTATGTCGTTGCGGATAGCAGCCAGATAGATGTGCTCGTCATTGAGGGGGGGGTGAGCAAAAAATATGCTGAAGTATTCCAGGAAGCTGATCTTCAGATTTATGAAATTTAGGGTAAGACTGTACTGCCAGTCCGCATAATCCCCATGTTTGACTGTTTATGCTAACGCCGTTGTGGGGAGTAAAGTGCAAACGTCTGCTGTTCGCTCAAAGCCGCTCCTCAAAGCAATAAACCAGCGCTAGCAGCGGTGGGGCGAAGGTGGTGAGGGGGCGAAAACAGAAATCCCCGCTCAAGAATGATCGTATAAACAACGCAGGTGATGATCCCCACGATCGACTCCCGGTAACAACACCGCTAATCTAGCCGCGACTTTTCACCCCCCAACCCCGCGCCATAACCCCGGCAACAGCCCCAACGTCTCATCAATCAGCGCCCGCCGGTCATTGCCCGGCTTCCAGATGGTCACCATGGTTTGGCTGATCCCCTGGCTGCCCACTTCGGTGCGCAGCGTGTTGACGTTTTTCCACTGTTCGGCATGCATATGCGTCGGCAGGAATCCCCAGCCGCAGCCCTGTTCGAGCAGGGCGCGCAGCATCTCCAGCTCGTTGGTGAAAATGGTATGCCCGGAAATTTGCAGGCGGCGCGCCACGGGTTCGTCAGAATCCGGGTGCATGATCACCTGCGGCGCGAGCGAGAGCTCCAGCAGCGAAAGCGGCTGTTCCGCGCCGGGGAAAAGCGTTTTGGCGGCGTAAAAATCCATCTCAATCGCCCCTAAGGCGCGCCACTCCATGGTATCGCCCACGCTGCGATGGCGCGCCTGGCAGATCCCCAGATCGGCCTGGCCGTTTGCCAGCAGGCTTTCTGCCTCGTCGCGCGAGGCGTTAATCAGGCTCAGGCGCGTGTTGCGTTGGGCCATGGCGGCAATCAGCGCCTGCAGCAACGCGCGGGGCGTAAAGGGATCGTAAACCAGCGAGATTTCCTGCGCCGCGCTCTTCGGCACGTCTTTGGCAAACGCCTCAAACGCTTTCACCTGCCGCATCAGCAGGTGCGCCTGACGTTGCAGCTGTTCGCCCTCCGGCGTCAGGTGCAGGCTGCGCCCCTCGCGCAGGAACAGCGCATAGCCCAAGCCATCCTCGAGAAAATCAATCAAATCGCGCAGCGTCGTGCGGTCTTTGCCGAGCTTGAGCGCGGCTTTCGCCAGGCTGCCGTGCTCGGCCACGGCGGTGAAGGCTTCCAGTTGGGCAAAGGAATAAATCAGGCTCGGCACGCGGTTCTCTCGTCGATTTTGCGGGGGATTTTCCCCCATCAGGCGTTTTTTATTATAGGCCGCGTTTTTTTAAGCTGAACGCCTTCCTGAGCTAAGCGAGAAAAAATATGAAAAGCAAAGTGTTTAACCGCAGCCTGCTGGCTGGCGTTGTCATCAGTCTCTGCAGCGGCCTGTTGGCGCCCGCCGCGCTGGCCGCCTGTGCGGGCACCGAGCTCAGCGCCTGTCCCGCGCCTTTCGATACGCAATTGCCGGACACGCACAAGATGCTCATCTGGAGCCAGAGCGACCGGGTGATCGGTTTTCGTAACGACTACCGCAACTATGCGGGGGATGTATTTCACCACGGCAATGCCACGCCGCTGCGGGTTGCCGCTAAACAGCTAACGGACGCCAGTTATCGGGTGAATGGCAAAACCTACAGCCTGCAGGACTATCTGCAGCGCCAGAACGTCAGCGGCATGCTGGTATTGAAAGACGGCAAAATCGCCTGGAAATATCTTGGGGAGGGCAATACCGACGCCACGCTGTGGACGTCGCGCTCGGTGGGCAAATCCGTGGTCGCCACGCTGGTGGGCGTGGCGATTAAACAGGGCAAAATCCGCTCGCTCGACGATCTCATCACGCAATACGAACCCGATCTGAAAGGCACCGCGTGGGATGGCGTGACCCTCAGGCAGCTGATCACCCACACCTCCGGCGTGGCGTGGAATGAGGATTACACCAACCCGAAATCGGACTTCGCGCAGCTGACCGAGTGTGAAGCCAAACCCGGTACTTATGCCTGCGTGCGCAAGCTGGTGGCCGGCTTGCAGCGTGCGCATCCGGCTGGGCAGAACTGGTCTTACTCCTCCGGCGGCGCGTGGCTGCTGGGCGACGTGCTGGAGCGCGCCACCGGCATGCCGCTGGCGGCCTATCTGCAGCAAAGCATCTGGCAGCCGTACGGCATGGCCAGCGACGGCGTGTGGCATGCCTACGCCAAAGGCCAGCATGACGTAGGGGCGCACGGCTTCAACGCCACGCTGGAAGATTGGGGGCGCTTCGGTGAGTTCATTCTGCATAACGGGACGCTGCCGAACGGCAAACAGATCTTGCCGGCTGATTGGGTAGCCCAGTCGTCCCACTGGACGCGGGCGGCGGGCTCGGTATCGGCGGCGCATCCCAACGGCATCTACGGCTACCAATGGTGGAACAACGAAGTGCCGGCGAATGCGGCCAACGTAGAACCCGCTCCGCAGGCATCCCTGAAACATTCCCTGTGGGCGCTGGGGATCTTCGGCCAGATGATTATGGTCAATCGGGCGGAGAATCTGGTGATCGTCCAGTGGTCTACCTGGCCGCAGGCGGAACCTTCTTTCAGTGCCCAACCGCTGGAGGCGTCGCTGATGTTTAGCGCGATAGCGAAGGAACTGCGTTAATCCCACGGAGCGAGCAGGGGCGGTTGCCATTCCGCCCATGCATATAACAGCGCGGAAACGGCGATCTGGGCTATGCTTTTCACCACATCCACTTTGCGCCGCAACAAGCGTGACAAAAGTGCGGCATGTCAGTCTAGGTTGGGGAGTGGCTAAATTGAAAATCGATTGGCATAGCGCATTGCTAACACGCGCCACGATCGTGGATAAAAGCTACAAAAATACGCAAAACGTTCGTCGTTTCATGGTTGAGGCGTGCGGAGAGGATTTTCGCTTCGATCGTGAATTTATGGCATGGATACGCAATGACATGCCAAAGACGTTAGGTGATGTCGTCGATGAATGGCAGCGTAGGCACTCCCTCAACCTTAGCGGATAGGGTGCAACCTGCGGACGAGTAAATCACCTGCAACCCTTCCCATTATTCCACTGTTCTCACCCCTAACCCCGCCGATCAAACCGATAAACCAGCGCCAGCGACAATGCCAGGAGTAAAAGCGGCGGGGCAAGGGCGGTGAAGGGCGCGTTGAGGGCGAACAGCAACCCCAGGTTGAGGACGATCTGGTAAGCGATGTAGGTCAGCAGCCCGACGATCACGCCGATCGCTAACCGGCTGCCCATGCCGGGCGCACGCGGGGCGGTGAAGGTAAACGGGATGGCCAGCAAAATCATCGCCAGCACCAGCAGGGGCTGGCCGAGTTTTTTCCACAGCGCCAGGCGGTATTCGGTGCTGGGCTGCCCCGAGCCCTGCAGGTAATCGATATAGCGATCCAGCTGTTGGAGCGAGAAGCTGCCGGCCGGCAGGGTCAGCTCTTTCAGGCTCGGCACGGCGAACAGCGAGCGCCACGGCAGGCTGCTTTGCCGCTCAATCGTCTCCTTTCCGCCTTGCCAGCGTTTCTGCATCACGTTGTGCAGCAGCCAGCTGCCGTCGGCGGCGGTGCTGGCGCTGTCGGCGTAAAGGTAAGATTCCAGCGCGCGGTTGGCCTGATAACGGAAGATCTCAATGCCGTGGGGCTGGTCGTTCTCATCGACGGTTTTTACCGTCACAAACTCGTTGCCGCGCCGCGCCCACAGCGGGTTAACGGTGACGTCGCTACTGTTCGACTGCGCCAGCGCGTTGTTCTTCATCTGCAGCGCGCGTTGCTGCAGCGGCGAGGCTGCCCACTCATCGAGGGCGCCGAGCGAGAGGTTCATCAACAGCCCGGCGGCGAGCATCACCAGCGCGATGCGGAATATCGACATCCCGGCGGAGCGGATCGCCGTCAGTTCCAGGCTTTTAGACAGCTGCCCCAGCCCGACGATGCCGCCGAGCAGCGCTATAAACGGCCCCAGATCGACCAGGCTGCGCGGCAGCGTCATCACGGTCACCAGCAGCGCCTGCTGCCAGCGGTAGCCGCCTGGGGTGACGTCCTCCAGCTCGTTGATCAGCGTAAAGGTGGTGAACAGCGGGATGAGCAGCCCGGCCGCGGCGGCGAAGCCGATGAACACGTTGCGGATCAGGTAGCGGCTAAAAATAGTCATCGGGAGGGTTTCCGCAGCAGAGATAGGTCGCGCGCCAGCAGCAGGGCGATGCCGACAGCCATCGCCAGCGGCACCAGCCAAACGCCGGGGATCGTCGGCAGAGAGCCGTTGGCCACCAGCGTGCGGCAAATGTTGCCGCCATAGAAAATCACGGTAAACAGCACCGTCAGGGGCAGCAGCGCGGCGTAGCGCCCCTGCCGCGGCTTGATGCGGCTAAAGGGGATCGCCAGCAGCACCATCAGCACGGTGGTCAGCCCACGGCTCTCGCGCCATTGCAGTTCGGCGGCGTCGCCCGGATCGGCGGAGCGCGCCAGTTCCGCCGGCGAGGCCGACTTGTGCCGGCTCTCGGCGCTGGGCACGAACGGTTTGAGCGCGATGTCAAAGTTGTCGTAATTCTGGCCGTTGTCGTCGGCACCCTGGCGATCCAGCACATAGGCGGTGCCGGTTTTCAGCCGCACGGCGGGGCTGGCGGGAGAGGCGTCGAGCACTTCCACCGACTGCGCGCGGTACAGGTTGGTGTGATGGCCGCCGCGCACATAAATCAGGGCGTCCGTCAGGTGGTTGGCCGTTTTATCGACGTGATTGGCGAGGATCATGCGGCCGTTGCCGCTGACGTTGAATTTGTCGGCCTGCAGGTGGCTCACGTCCAGCACCGACTGCGACTGTTGCTGCAGCTGATAAATATTGGCGTACGCCCAGGGCCTGCCATACAGCGACAGCAGCGTGACCGCTATCGCCAGCGGCACCGCGAGCAGCAGCACCGCCTTGTACAGCCGCAGCGGGCTGGCGCCGGCGGCCAGCATGGCGGTGATCTCCGCATCGCTGTACATCTGGCTTAGCGCCACCGCCACCGAGACATACAGCGCGACGGGCAATATCATCTCCAGCGCAATCAGCGACTTATAGAAAACCACGTCGGCCACCACCCGCAGCGCCAGCGTGCCGTTGGCGGCGTCGGTCAGGTAGCGCTGGGCGGAGTAGCTGGCGAACATGAAGATCAGAAACCCGGCGATCATCATCACCAGGCGGCGGATCTCAACCGTGATATAGCGTTCAATCAAAGGCATGCGTTATCGGCTCCCGGCGGCGTGCGCTTCATGGCGCCTCCCGCGCGATCAGCGCGCGCAGCAGGGCGATCACCTGGTCAACTTCCTGCGGGGTGAGTGCGCCGTCCTTCGCCCACTGCACGCGCCCGGCCTTGTCCAGCACTACGATGGTTGAGCTCTCCTCCGGCAGCCGCCAGGCCATGCGCCCCAGCCCGTCGCTGTCGACGATGAACTGCGCCCAGGGGTAATGCCGCTTGTTTTTCTCGATCTTGCCGCGCACGAAGAAGCCGGAGCCCGGTATCGCATCGTCGGTGTTGACGATGGTGGTGGGCTGGAAGCGGTCGCCTGGCAGGTTCGCGTCCTTGACGGCGTTGATCAGCAGCGAGTTCTTCTTTTTGGCGGAGGTGCGCCCGGCGATGTACTGGATCACCCGCACCTTGCCCGCCAGTTTTGCGCTGTTCCATGGCCGGTAGCTGAAATCGCCGTTGCGCAGCAGCAGCTCGCCGCGATCGGCGATGGCGATCGGCGCCACCGGCCGGCCATGCACGAAGTTATGCGCCGGCGCCGCCAGCGGCGACAGCAGTAGCGCAAGGGCCAGCAAGCGAGGTAACGTCATCATGGCTACGGGCAACGCGCTTATCTGCCGGCCGCGGCGGCCGACGGGGAAAACGATAGCGGAAAACGCGCCAGCAGCAGCTCCAGGCGCTGGCGGATGTCGATATCCAGGATCGCCGGCCGGTCATAGATATCGCCGCCGGCCAGCTTGTCCGCCACCATCACATCGTGCCGGTCGCCCATCAGGCCGTTAATCGCCGCCAGGAAGCGCGAAATCTGCCGGGCCTCGCGGTTGTCCGGATCGATCGATCTCAGCGTGTCGTAAAACGACACCTGGCGACTGACGATTTTGCGCACGTCGTGGAATTGATGCCCGGTCAGCGCCGGGCCGGCGATCAGCGTCTGCAGCTGGCGCATCTGCTCCTGGCGGTAGGCGATAAAGCCCTGTGCGCTTTCCAGGCGGGTGTGGCGCAGCGCATAGCGCACGTAAGACCATACCGGCTTGCTGAGCAGCAGCCGCAGCAGGTTGCCGTAAAGCGTCAGGTTCTTCTGGTTGCCGTTGCGAAACGCGTCCTGAAAATGGCCGAGCACCACGGTGGTGGTGTGGAACAGGCGGTTGGCGCGGTGGGGCGCGCCGTACAGCTGCTGGGCGAAGCGCAGGTGCTTATAGCGGGCGCGGATATATTTGTAGCGCATGCGCGTTGCCGCCGCCAACTGCGGGTCTTGCAGGAAACCGTTCACCAGTTGCAGCAGCTCGCGGCGGGAAAAGCCGTCTTCCCAAAACTGCAGGCACAGCGCGTAGTTGTCCCGGATGCTCTCGGGGGAGCATTCCAGATCGATCTGCTGCGGCAGGCTGATATTCGCCTCGACCAGGTCATCCTCTTCCACCGCGACAAACAGCGCCTGGGTGGTTTCGGCGGAGAACTTCTTCCAATTCGTGTTAGCGGTCATTGATTACTCTCTTTGGGCACATTCAGCCCCAACATAAAGCGATTGCGGTAGGCGCCGATCGTCGGTATCAGGGATAACAGCACGTCTAAACATTGCCCCAGTAAATAAGCGAAGGCGGCGCCCTGCACGCCGAAGGCATACGCCATCGACACCAGCAGCGCAATGTAGGCCGCCGAGGCCGTCGCCTGCGCGATCAGGAAAGCGCGCTGCTTGCCCGCCATAAACAGCAAGGATTCCTGCGGGAAGCCCATCATCGAGACGATGATCGCGCCCAGCATGATTTGAATCAGGTCATAGGCTTCCAGGTATTGCTGCCCGAAGACCGCGGAAATAAGCGGCTTGCCCACCAGCAACATCAACACCGCGACGGCCAGACCGATGCCGCCGGCCAGCAACGAAGAGCGCAGGCCCAGCAGCCACGGGGTCTTGGTGCGCGGATCCAAACGCATGATCTCGGGATAGAAGCTTTTCTCCAGCAGCTTGGCCGGGGTGCCCGTCGCATCGAAGAAGGTCATGGCGATCTTGAACAGCCCGGCGGCGGCCGGCCCGAGCACCACGCCCACCAGCACGGTGGTGCAGGAGTTGCGCGCGGCCCAGATGGTGTGGGCGATGTTGGTGGTCCAGACGAAGTTCCAGGCGCCCTCGATGCGGCGCGCGACGTTGAACAGGCGCGGCCTCAGCGCGCCGTGGATATCGCGGCGGCGCAGCTCGCGCGCGGTGAACCACCAAAACAGCGTGCCGCCGATCAGGTTAGAGGCGTACCAGGTGACGATGAAACCGGGGAACCCCAGATCGAAATAATAGGAGATGACGCTGCCCACCGCCTGCAGGAACGGCTTGATCGCCTGCTGAATGGCGATGAGATCGAAGCGGTTGAAGGCGCGCAGCACGCCGGTGGGCGTGGACGAGGTCATCGACGGGATCAGGGTGCAGTACAGCATGGCGAGCCAGAAGCTTTCGCTATCCAGCCCCAGGGCGTGTGACAAGAACGGCAGCATGATCATGCCGCCCAGCACGGCGATGACGCCGCTGGCGATATCCAGGCCGAAGGAGAACGCGACGACGTCGCGGAAGCGCCCGGTATTTTGATGCTCCAGCGCCGGGGTGCCGAATTGCACCACAAACTGCCAGGTCTGGAATTTGATGAAATCGCTGACCGCTTTGGTATAGGCCTGGATCACCACCAGCACGCCGAACATTTCAGGCGACATGCCTTTACCGGCGCAGGAGAGCGCCAGCAGGCCAAGCAGTGCGCTGGCGACGCTGCCGGAGCCTAAATAGGCGGCATTACGTAAAATGGAACGAAACGCGCCATCGGAAAACCATCGTTTCATAACTTAAACCAGCCATCATCGTTATTTTTGTGCATCTTGTGTTCCGCACTCATGCGCTTGCCCTGTCTCTTTTTAATAAACCTGAGTTTCTTTGCCGGCGTTTTCGCCGGGTTGCCCGATGTCGCTCTGCGGGCGCTTCGCGGGGTTCACCACGGCGGAAATGGCGTTGAGCGCGTTGCTCAGCACCTCGTCGTAAGGGGCTCTGGCGTCCAGCTCGATGATGCGCGCGCCGTTGTACTGCAGGCGCACCATGGCGGAAATCTTGTCTTTCAGCTCTTCATAGCTGTGATCGGGCTTGCGGGAAAACGCCGTATCGACGTCGATATCCAGGCGAATGATCAGCTCCGGCCGATAGACGGCCATGCGTTGATATAAACGGCGTTCGCGCGCCGCCAGGCGGCGCAATAGCCGGCCTTTTGCGCGTTCCACGCCGATGCCGGGCCCATCGTAGTAAAAACCGGAAATTTCCGCCTGCGGGTAGCGATCGCTGATCACCAGCACGCCGCTCTGCGCCAGCCGCCGCACCTTGCGCAGGTTGGCGGCGCGCCACAGCGAAAAGCCGTACATGATCAGCGCCGCCCACAGTGCCGGCGGCCTGTTGCTCATGCGCTGGGTTTTATCGGATTTAGCCGCCAGGCGCCGCTCCAGCCACACGCCGATGAACGGCAATTTCTTGATTTTGTCGCCGTCTTCGCCGGAGATCAGCCCTAAATAGCGGCGCTGCGTGGGGCGATGCTGCTGCAGGTTTTTCACCAGATCGGCGGTCAGCGTGGACTTGCCCGTGCCGTCGCTGCCCACCACGGCAATCAGCCCGGTGATGCAGCCGTGAGAGGTATCCTGCTCGGCAGTGAGTTTATTTTTTTTCATCTGTTTCGGTACGAAAAGGTTATTTGGCGGCTAGGCATTGGCGGCCCTCAGCGATATTTTAACGGCGCGCAGCGAAGCATCGAAAATATGCTTGGCCGGCTCGCGGCCGTCCAAATCCAATATGTTAGCGCCGTTAAACGTCAGGTGCGGGATGACGGCGATCTTTTCACGCAACGCCGCCAACGAGTGATCGGGTTTGCGTGAATAGGCCGTTTGCTCGTCAATATCCAACCGAATTAATAATAAGGGCTGATAAGACGCCATCCAGTGGTACAGACGTTGTTCGCGTTTTCTCAGCCAGCGTATCCAGCGATTGCCGCCGGCGGTTTTTGCCAGCTGCGGGCCATCGAAACGAAATCCCGCCACTTCGGCCTGCGGATAACGATCGGTAATCAGCAATGCGCCGCGGCGACTTTTCTTCAGCATGCGGCGGAATTTAAAAACGCGCCAATAGGAAAGTAAAAAGATCACCAGCGCCGTGGCATTATCCGGCGGCGTAGCAGGGCGATCGTGCACGCGCTGCGATTTCTTCAGCAAATAACGCCCGAAGGGCGCGCCAATAATCGGCAGCGAACTGATCCATTCGCCGATACGCCCGGAAGACTGGCCGAGATAAAGCAGTTCGGCAGGTTCTTGCGCCGATAAGGCCTCGACCAGACTGGCGGCCAGGGTGGATTTTCCCGAGCCGTCACAGCCAGTTATCGCTATTACGCGCACGGGCGAGCGATCAGATGAAGGTCTTATCTGCTGACTCACAATAATTAATCCAATGCGAAAAAAACTATTGTATTCCAATACGCCTTGGGTTCAAGATATTTATTGTGCTTTGCCGCGATAAAATAATGGGTTCAGTATTCCTGTTGGTTATTTGAATTGATATTTATGGCGTTCGTTCTTGTTATTTTGTGCTAATTGGCCGGGCGTGAGCCGGTTTCGCTTTTTATGTTAACTTTCGGCCTGGCTGACGGCGAAAAAAGAGCAGAGGTTTTCCATTTTCGCTTAATCTTTTGTGCGGTTTAGCGCGGCGTCATGGCAATTATCTTCGCGCTGCCGTCGCGGCCGTGAGCGATATTTCGTTGCAAATAGGGCATGCCGTTTCTGGTGTATTGAAAGAGAGTCTGATTATGAATGCAAAATTTCCGCCGCTGATTGCGGTTATCGGCAGCGACGGATCGGGTAAGTCCACCGTTTGTGAACATCTGATCGAATATGTGAAACATTATGGCCCGGCGGTGCAGGTGCATCTGGGCAAACAGGCGGGCAACGTCGGGCGCGCGGCGGCGAAACTGCCGCTGCTCGGGCGCTCGGTGGGCAAGGCTATCGAAAGCAATACCAAAAAAGTCAAAACGAAGAAATCCCGCATCGGCCTGTTGCCGTCGGCGGTGATCATCGCCTTCGTGGGGCGGCGGCTGCTGCGGTTTCGCCGCATGCTGGCGTTTCGGCGGCAGGGGTATATCGTGCTGACCGACCGTTTTCCGCAGGCGCAAATCCCCGGCGCTTATGACGGCACGGTATTTCCCGTCGATGTTGAAGGCAGCCGTTTCGTCCGTTGGCTGGCGGCGCGGGAGCGGGCGGCGTTCCAGTGGATGGCGAAGCAAAAACCGGATCTGGTGCTCAAGCTGAATGTCAGTCTGGACGTGGCCTGCGCCCGTAAACCCGATCACCGCAAAGCGGCGCTGGAGAAGAAGATCGCCGTCACGCCGTTATTGACGTTCGAAGGCGCCGACATCGTGGATCTCGATGCCGATCGGCCGATCGGGGAGGTGCTTGCGGCGGCGGAAAAAGCCATCGCGGAATTTATGGTGGTGCAGGGGTATCGCTATTCGGCTGATGGGGCATCAACGGCTGCGCACTGAGGCGCGCAGCGATTCGGCAGGGCGGTGATGCCATTTTCGGCACCGCCGCCGCGGCCGAGAGGGAAAGGCTTTATTTTTTCAGCGCCGCAAAGGCGCGCACGATGGTGTCTATTTCTTCATCGCTGTGCGCGGCATTGACGCTGCAGCGCAGCAGGGTGACGCCCGCCGGCGCGGCCGGCGGCAGCACCAGGTTTACATACACGCCGTGGGCGATCAGCTCGCGCCAGAAACGCAATCCTTCTTCCTTCGAACCGATCATCACCGGCACCACCGGGCTGATGCGCGGGCCCAGGGTATACCCCAGTTCGGCGAGGCCGTGGTACAGACGGTGCGCATTGCTCCACAGCTTTTCCCGCAGCTCGGGATGGCGCGCGATTTTTTGCAGCGCCGTGCGCACCGACGCGATGCTGGACGGCGACGGCGAAGCGGTAAAGATATACGGCCGGCTGCTGTAGCGCAGCACGTCCATCCCCTTGCCGCCGACGGCGAAACCGCCGATCGAAGCCAGGCTTTTGCTGAAGGTGCCCAGGATAATATCCACGTCTTGCTCGACGCCGAGCGCTTCGGCCAGGCCGCGGCCGTGCTCGCCCATCACGCCGAAGGAATGCGCTTCGTCGACCAGCAGATACCCGCCCAGCCGCCGCTTGATGTCGACGATTTCCACCAGCGGGGCGACGTCGCCCAGCATGCTGTAGATGCCTTCCACGATAATGATCGCCTCGCGGGCGCGCTCGCCCAGGCGCACCATGCGGCGCTCCAGATCGGCGGCGTCATTGTGGCGGAAGCGAATAATCTCTGCGCCGCCGAGGGCGCAGGCGTCGTAAATGCTCGCGTGGCTGTCTGCGTCGATCAACACCACGGAGCCCGGCCCCGCCAGCGTGCTGATGACGCCCAGGTTGGCGGTATAGCCGGTGGAGAACACGATGGCGCTCGGGCGATCGAAGAATTCCTCCAGCTCCCGTTCCAGCGTCAGATGCGATCCGTAACTGCCGTTCGCCATGCGCGAGCCGGTGGTGCCGGTGCCGAGCGCGGCCAGGGCCGCCTGGCCGGCGGCGATCGCCTGCGCATCGAACGTCAGGCCAAGGTAATTATTGGTGCCGGCGAGGACAATCTTTTGATCGCCGATGCGCCCCTGGGTGGCGGAATACACTTCGTCGATGCAGGTGCCGAACGGATTCAGACCGGACGTTTGAAATTGTTCACGGTCATTGGCAAGCCGCGCAAACTTGTCATACAGTCCCATGGTTTTTCTCCAGATAAGGGCGCAGCGCGTCAAGCAGTTGCTCAGGCGTTCTGACATCAAGCAATATATTGATAGGAATGGAGATATCTAATTCATCTTCCAGCATCATCAGCAGATCCAAGACTCTGATGGATTCCAGGCCAAGATCATTGACGAGATCGCTATCAGGTTTTATTTCCACTCCGCCTTCGACGATACCTTGCAAACACGTCAGGATATAATCCATTACAGCATCGCGATTTAGCATAAGAACGTTGACACACCTCTACTTGGAATAATTAAAACAGCCCTTCACGCAGCGCGCGTTCCAAACTCACCTGTGGAAACCAATTAATCTGTTGCGACAGCGCCTGATTGTTGGCGGACCAGTCTTGATGCGTTAATTCGCGTATTTTGCTGCGCGTCAGCATCGGCTCCTGTTTTATCAGGCGGTTCCACAGCACGCTGATATCCGCCAGGGCTTTCAGCAGCGGCAGCGGAATGCCCACCAGCCGCACCGGCCCGTGACGCACGGCGGCGCCGATGTCCCGCAGGCGCAGCCAGTCATAGCCTTCGGCCACGCCGTCGCACAGTTCGTAAATATTCGACTGCGCGGGCTGCGCCAATAACCATTGGCCGACCGCCTTCGCCAAATCGCTCACGTGCAGAAAAGAGAGCCTGGCGTCAGGCGCGCCCAGCCGGGGCAGCACGCCGCGCAGCAGGCCGTTGAACAGCGGTTTCAGCTCTTTATCGCCCGGCCCGTAGACCGCCGTCGGGCGGAAAATCCCCAGCGCGATCTCGCCCGAGGCGGCGATCAATTGCTGCTCGGCGGCCTGTTTTGAATGGGCGTACCAGGACAGCGTCGGATGGCGCGCCGCCAGCGACGACATGAACAAGAAACGATTGCAGCGGCCGTTTTGCCTGGCCGCCTGCATCAGGTTCAGGCTGCCGGTCACGTTGCAGCGGGTGAACACCGCTTCCGCATGCCCGCGCACCTGGCCCGCACAGTGCACGACGCACTCGGCGCCGCGCACCAGTTCGGTGAGCGAAGGCCGGTCTTCCAGCGCGCCGGGGATCCACTGCAGGTTGTCCGCGGCGGCTTTGTCGGCTTGCCGCGTCAGGGCGCGCACGCTAAACCCCTGCGCCAGCAGTTCCCGGACGATATGCCGGCCGATAAAGCCGGTCGCGCCCGTCACCGCCACGGTGCCGCTCATTGCGCGAAACCGGCCAACTGCGGCATTTGCGGGTAGAGCGAAGCGCTCAGCCAGCGTTTCTTGGCTTCGGCGCGGGCGGGTTTGCCCGACGACGTGCGGGGAATGCTGTGCGGCGGCAGCAGCTCGATGTCCACCGCGATGCCGAATTCGCTTTGAATGCGCGCGCTCAGCGAATGCACGATCTGCTCCCGGCGCTCTTCCGAACTGACTCGGCATTGGATCTGCAAAATGATCCTGGCCGCTTCGTCGTGTTCTTCGGTCACGAAGGCGATCGCATCGCCGGAACGGATTTCCGGTTCGGATTCCGCGACGTACTCGATATCCTGCGGCCAGATATTGCGGCCGCGAATGATGATCAAATCCTTCTTGCGGCCGGTGACGTACAGATAGCCGTCCAGCAGGTAGCCCAGATCGCCGGTATCCATCCAGCCGGTCACCTGAATTTGTTGCTGGGACTCGTCGTCGCAGAAATAACCGTTCATCAGGCTGGGGCCGGAAATCGTGATATGGCCGACCTGGCGCTCCGGCAGCGGTTGCCCGGTTTCGCTGCGGATCTCGATGCGGTGGCCGGGCAGCGCACGGCCGCAGTTGACGAAGGTCGAGACGGCGCGGGTTTTTTTGCCGGGCGCGACGGCTTTCCCCTCGTACTCCAAAATATCACGGTCAACCGCGTTGATTTGCGGGCCGGAGCAAGGATCGGAAAAGCTCACCGCCAGGGTGTTCTCGGCCAGCCCGTAGCATGGCATGAAGGCTTTGCTGTCGAAGTTGATGCTGCGGAAGTGTTCGCCAAACTGGCTGAGCAGCTCGGCCGGGATCGGCTCTGCGCCCACGCCTGCAACCCGCCAGCTGGAAAGATCCAGATCGGCCAGCTCTTTGGCGTTGCTGCGGCGCAGGCACAGATCGTAGCCGAACGGCGGGGCGACGGACACCGTGCCGCGATTCTTGGCGATCAGTTTCAGCCACTGCATCGGGCGCATGGCGAAATCTTGCGTGCGCAGATAATCGACGGACAGCTGGGTCGCCACCGGCGTCAGCAGGAAACCGACCAGGCCCATATCGTGATAGAAGGGCAGCCACGACACGCAGCGATCGCCCGCGCGCAGCTTGATGCCGTCGCGACTGATCGCATTCAGGTTCGCCATCGCCGCCCGCTGGGTGATGATCACGCCGCGCGGGAAGCGGGTGCTGCCCGAAGTGTATTGGAGATAGGCGATATCGTCGGGCGAAGGCGCCGGCAGCGCGATCTCCGGCTCCGGCAATGCGTTGAAATCCGCGTCGCTGAGGATGTGCATCGCTGACGCGTTTTCCGTGGCGGAGGCGATGAGCGGCGTCCACTCTTCGCTGCTGATAATAGCCGCCGGGTTGCAGCTGGCGATCAGCCCTTTCAGTTTGGCGGTGTAGGAGTCGCGCTGGCCCACGCCCATCGGGATCGCCAACGGCACCGCCACCAGGCCGGCATATTGGCAAGCGAAAAAGGCTTCGACGAACCCCGCGCTGGTTTCGGCGATAAGCGCCACGCGATCGCCTTTCTTGAGCTTCAGGGACAATAAACGCCGCGCGCCCGAGATCGCTTTTTGCTGCAGCGTGCGATAATCGAGAACGGTCACGAGTTGATTGCGCCGATCGTAAAAATTCATTCCCGTATTACCGAGCGCCGCGTAATCCAACGCGTCCACTAAAGTGGGGAAGTCCGCATAGCGCATGGGAAGAGAATGAACGGAACTTGTTTCAGACATAGACAAACTTAGCCATAGATTAAAAATCACCAAAAGAGTTAAATCACTCTTGGCGAGGTAATTGATGTTTTACTATGAATAGGTTTTGAATAAGTTTGTTATTCAACCATCTTCATTCCGCGAATTGCGTATATTGCCGTACTTGAGCGGCACGCCGGTTATTAACCCGGTAGCGCGTGAGCGGCCTGCATTATCAGCCTTGAGCGGCGACCTGGAGATATACGAGAGGTGATTGTAATACCCGAGGTTCGCCGTTCTTTAGTCTGCATCTGTCGGGCAGGAAATACCTGTCTGCTCATAGGTTATGACCTCATGCATGGCTATCTTCGAACTTAAACACTTCCTAAACAGTATGCCGCAAGAAATCAAAAAGTGAATGCCTCATTTAAGTTGATTCTTAAAAAGAGCATTAAGTGGTAAAAATGGCGGCGCGCCACCTGATTAAAGTCGGTACACTTAAAGCGGCGGGTTTCTTTCGCCCAAATAGCACTAAATAATAAAAGAGCACGCATAGCGTAGCATGTCAGCGCCGCTTTGGGCTTTCCTTTTTTTTTAATCACGCCGCCTCAGTGCGCGTGATAGGCAAATAATGCGCTGGTTCACAGGGGGAAATATTCGGTTTTTCTTATCGTTGAACCGGAGGCGATACACAATCCAATAAAAGAGAACAGCATAAAAAATGCTAAAGGCGTTGTCGCGCTCATATTTAATTATTTTATTAAAACGTAAGGCTATTTATGATCCGTATTGAGAAAGTTCTGGATAAACGCGAACTTAAAGAATTTATTGCTTTCCCTTCGTTACTGTTTCGTGATGACCCGAACTGGATTGAGCCGCTGTATTTAGAGCGCGAAGAGCACCTGTCAAAGAAGAATCCCGGCACCGATCATATCGAATGGCAGGCGTGGGTGGCGAAAAAGCAGGGGAAGGTCGTCGGGCGCATCACCGCGCAAATCGATTCTCTGCACCGGGCGCTGCACGGAGAAGATACCGGTCACTTCGGCATGATCGACGCCGTTGACGATCCCGCCGTGTTCAGCGCGTTATTCACGGCGGCGGAGGAGTGGTTACGGTCCAAGGGCACGCGGAAAATCACCGGGCCGTTCAGTCTCAATATCAATCAGGAAAGCGGCCTGCTGGTCGAAGGGTTCGACACGCCGCCGTCGGCCCTGATGACCCATGCCAAACCTTACTACGCGGCCCAGATAGCGCAGCAAGGGTATAGCGAAGGGATTGATTTGCTTGCTTATTGGATGAAAAGAACCGACCTGCATTTTTCGCCGTCGCTGA
The DNA here is from genome assembly GCF_052167655.1 of Serratia sp. CY55921. Lineage (NCBI taxonomy): Bacteria > Pseudomonadati > Pseudomonadota > Gammaproteobacteria > Enterobacterales > Yersiniaceae > Serratia > Serratia sp. CY55921. The sequence goes on from NZ_JBJNMU010000001.1 coordinate 340,581, forward strand.
CCCGGATGATGGATCAGGTGCGCAAAAAGGTGACCGTTCGCCGCCTCAACCGCAAGCGCTTTCGCGAGGAGATGCAGGTGCTGCGCGAGGTGTTCAACTCGGGGTGGCAGCATAACTGGGGGTTTGTTCCGTTCACCGAGCATGAGTTCGCCACCATGGGGGATCAGCTGAAGTTCCTGGTGCCCGACGATATGATCCATATCGCCGAGGTGGATGGCGCGCCCTGCGCCTTTATCGTCGGGTTGCCGAACATTAATGAGGCGATTGCCGATCTGCAGGGGCGGTTATTGCCGTTCGGTTGGGCGAAGTTATTGTGGCGGCTGAAAGTCAGCGGCGTTCGCACCGCGCGCGTGCCGCTGATGGGCGTTCGCCAGGAGTATCAATTCAGCCGCATCGGGCCGATTATTGCATTGCTGTTGATTGAGGCGCTGCGCGAGCCGTTCGCCAAGCGCAATATCGACGCGCTGGAAATGTCGTGGATCCTGGAAACCAATACCGGCATGCGGACGATTTTAGAACGTATCGGCGCGGTGCCTTATAAGCGCTACCGTTTGTACGAAAAGACGCTTTAATCGACTGATATCGCATCGCCTTTTAACGCCATCAGGATAATAAGCGCATTGCGTGCGGCGCCGTTCGTTTTGGGGGACTGAGCGTGAGTGAAAGCATTGTCGCCAGAGTGGAACGGTTAAGGCCGTTAATTAATAAACCCGAGATAAATTCACGGCGCGTGATTTATTGAACCACGATCGCCGTGATGCTGAAGAGAGCAGAATGCATGCCTGTGGAAAAGAAAAAGGGAATAAGCCGATTAACCTACAGCATAAGGAACTCCTGGGCCGGCTTTATTGACGCCGCGCTGACCGAAAATGCGTTTCGTGAATTATTGGTTATTAACGCCATTTTACTGGTTGTTACATTTACTCTGGATATTACAAAAATGGAGCGGCTGTTATTAATCGCCTGCAGTTTCCTGCTGCTGGTGGTTGAGCTGCTTAATACGGCGATTGAAACCGTGGTCGATCGCATTTCGCTGGCGTTGCATCCGTTATCCAAACGCGCCAAAGATCTGGGCGGCGCAGCGCAGCTGGTGGCGGTGATAATGACCATCATTATTTGGGGGACGGTGCTGCTGGGAGGATAACGGCGAGGCGCGCTCCGGCGTTAAACCGGTTGCTGCGGCTAAATAAGCGGCTATTATCGTTGCTTTACGCCTTTGGCGCCATGGTAAGGATAGGTTGCCGTTATGCCCGTGAATTTTGATCTCAACGATCTTTATGCGTTTCGCGCGTTGGTGGAGTACGGCAATTTTCGGCTGGCCGCAGAGTCCATCTGCCTGTCGCAGTCGGCATTGAGCCGCAGGATTGAGAAGCTGGAAAACGCGCTGGGCATCAAACTGTTCGATCGCACCACCCGGCGCGTGACCTTGACGCTGTACGGGCAGGCCTTCGCCGAACGTTCGGAGCAGCTGCTGATGAACGTCGAAGCGGTGATGGCTGATATCGATAAGGTCAGCCAAGAGCGGGTGGGGCTGGTCACCGTCGCCACGGTGCCGTCGGCGGCCTACTATTTCATGCCCGACGTGATACGCCGTTTCCGGCTTCGCTATCCGCGCGTGCGCGTTAAACTGATCGACGGCAGCGCAGGCAATGTCATCGAGGCGGTCACCGGCGGCCAGGCCGATTTCGGCATCTGCTTCGCCGGGCGGCTGCAGCCTAATCTTGAGTTTGTGCCGTTGGTGGGGGACGTCTACGTGGCCGCCTGCCGGCGAGACCATCCGCTCGCCGGTAAAAAGAGCCTCACCTGGCGGGAGTTTTATCAGCAGGATTACGTGTCGCTGGATAAAACCTCCGGCAATCGCAATCTGCTCGATCAGCGCCTGGAACACCTCGTGCCGGAACGCCCCAGCGTGTGTGAAACTCGCCATGTGACGACCATGCTGGGCATGGTTGAGGCGGGCATCGGCATTGCCGCCGTGCCCGCCATGTCGATGCCCGCTTCAGAGCACTCGGTGTTGACGTCGGTGCCGCTGGTCGAGCCGGTGGTGAAACGCACCGTAGGCCTCATCAGACGCGGCGGCCGCATGCAGTCTTTCGTCTCCGCCGAGCTGGAAAAGCTGATTACTGAACAGTATCACTCTGCCTGACCGGCTGCGGCGCCGGCACGGTTCGCATGCCGGTCGCGCGAATGGTCGGCTGGGCCTGAGAGGAGGCGAGGAAGTCCAGCAGCGCTTTGCCTTCGCGGCGATGTTCCGCCTTGGCGGTTACCGCGCCCGCGAAGCGGGTGATGTACTGCACGTTTTCAGGCAGCTCGCCGATAAAGGTCACGCCCGCCACGGGCAGCAATTCGCTGACCTGCTGGAAACCCAGCGCGTATTTCCCCTGCGCCACTTCAGAGGCCACCGGAATGCGTTCAATCTTATGCGCTTTCCCTTTCACCTGTTCCTCGATGCCCAGCTTTTTGAACAGTTGGCCGCTGACATAGCGGCCGCTGGCGCTGTCGGAATAGGCGAAAGAGTCCGCCTGCAGCAAGACATTGCGCAGGTCGGCATCCGTTTTTATCACCGGCTTGGGCGCGCCCTGTTTGACCACCATACCGATCGGCGAATCGGCCAGCTCCACGCGCGAACCCGGCTGGGTCCAGCGCTCTTTTTCCAGTTGGGTGAGCGCGTCGCCCACCATGATCAGCACATCGGCTTGCTCTCCGCGCGCCAGCCGCGCGGGGATCGCCTGCGGCGTTTTGCCCATCGAGGGGCCCGACACCAGAATGATTTTGTCGCCGCTTTGGGCTTCATACTCCGGGGCCAGCTTCTCCAGCGCGGCTTTGAAGCCGCCGGAGATCATGACGGTCACGTCTTTGGCCAGCGCCGCCGTACTGCAGGAGGCGCACACCAGCGCGGCGAGGATCGAACGAGTGAATTTTTGCATGGTATCATTCCTTTTGAGATGGCGGCTTAGCGCGCGGTTTGCAGCGGCATGGCGATGCGGCGATACATATACAGCGTCGCCAGCAGGGCGCACAGCGCGGCGAAGCTCATCCAGTAGCCCGGTGAAGCCTTGTCGCCGGTGTATTCGATCAACGCGGTGGAGACTACCGGCGTAAAGCCGCCGAACACCGCCGTCGCCAGGCTGTAGGCCAGCGAGAACCCGGCCACCCGCACTTCCGTTGGCATGATCTCCGTCAAGGCCGGGATCATGGCGCCGTTGTAGAGGCCGTAAATGAAGGACAGCCACAGCAGCACGGCCAGCATCATGCTGAAGCTGGGCGCGGCGGCGAGCAGGCTCAGCGCCGGGTAGGCGGTGGCCAACGTCAGCAACGTCATGGCGACCAGCACCGGTTTGCGGCCGAAACGGTCCGACAGCGCGCCGCCGATGGGCAGCCAGATGAAGTTGGAGATCGCCACCAGCAGGGTGACCAGCAAGCTGTCGGAAGCGCTGAGCAGCAGCACCTTTTTGCCGAAGGTCGGCGCATAGACGGTGATCAGGTAAAACGCGGTGGTGGTCATGGCGACCATCAGCATGCCGGCGATCACCACCGGCCAGTTTTTCAGCAGGGTTTTAAACACGTCGCGCATCGCCAGGTGGTGACGGCGAGCGGTAAATTCCTGCGTCTCTTCCAGCTTGCGGCGCAGGAAGAAGATAAAGGGAACGATCAGGCAGCCGAACAGGAAAGGCAGGCGCCAGCCCCATTCGCGAATGGCGCTTTCTTCCAGCGCCGCATTGAGCGCGAAGCCCATGGCCGCCGCCACCATGATAGCCACCTGCTGGCTGCCGGACTGCCAGCTGGTGTAGAAGCCTTTACGGCCCGGCGTGGCGATTTCAGCCAGATAGACGGACACGCCGCCCAGCTCCGCGCCCGCCGAGAAGCCTTGCAACAGACGCCCGCACAGCACCAGCAGCGGCGCCCAAAGCCCGATGCTTTGGTAAGAGGGGATCAGCACGATCAGGAAGGTGCCCGCGGCCATGATCGACAGGGTCACGATCAACCCTTTGCGGCGGCCGACTTTATCGATGTAAGCGCCCAGCACGATGGCGCCGATCGGGCGCATCAGAAAACCTGCGCCGAATACCGCGAAGGTCATCATCAGCGAGGCGAACTCGCTGCTGGCCGGGAAAAAGGTGTGTGCGATGTAGGTAGCGTAAAAGCCGAACAGGAAAAAATCGAACTGCTCTAAAAAGTTGCCGGAGGTGACGCGCAGTATCGCGCCGGTTCTGGCCCGGGTGGTCATGGGTGAGGTAGAGGAATGCATCTTTATCTCCAGTTTGTTATTGGCGCTTGACGCCGCGCCTGTTGCTGAAGACTCGCTCAGGAAAATAAAGTAAATAAGCGCAATAAACTCATGGCGCGATGCGTTTGACGCATCAATCGGCGTTAACAATGTTGCCTAACCCGATGTAACGTGGCGTTAACAAGTTTGTCGCTCATCGCCCGCTGCGCAGAACGCCGAAAACGTTATGCGCTTTTTGTGACAGAGTTCATAAAGGGGCGGCGGGGAAGCGCCCCGTGCCTCTGAACGATTGTTCGATACCGTGCGTAAAAAGGTGAATGCCTCGCACTGCGTTTGCAAAATACGTGGATGTACGTTCAGCCTTGCAGTCACCACGCATGCCTTTGCATGCTATCCCAGCGCCTCTCTGCTATAGCTTTACATCTATATAGTTACTGATCTATATTTTAGGGAGGTCCCGTGTGGGAAATTAAAACAACGGATGCATTTGATCATGGGTTCAGATCGCTCAGCGATGCCGATCGGGCCGGCGTACTTGCCGCATTGATGGTCCTGCGGGAAAAGGGGCCGGGGCTGCCCAGACCCTATGCCGATACGGTTAAAGGCTCACGTTACAGCAATATGAAAGAGTTGCGCATTCAGTGCCGAGGCGAACCGTTGCGGGCATTCTTCGCTTTCGATCCGTACCGTATTGGCATTGTGCTTTGCGCGGGCAATAAAGCCGGTAATGAAAAGCGTTTTTACGATCGGATGATCCAGGTTGCCGATCGGGAATTCACGAACTGGCTGAACACATTAAACGAGAAGGAGTGACGCGATGGGCAGAACGTTGGAACAGCTTATTGCGGATGAAAAGCCCGAGGTCGTGGCCAAAGCGCAGGCGCTGGCGGCGGACATCATGCTGAACATTCACCTTGCCGAGCTGCGTGAAAAAGTACAGAAAACGCAGGTTGAAATGGCGCAGGCGCTGGGGATCAGGCAGCCGACCGTTGCCGTGATGGAAAAACCGGGCCGCGATCTGAAACTGTCTTCGCTTAAACGCTATGTTGAGGCGGCCGGCGGCAAACTGCGCCTGGACATCGAACTGCCGGACGGCTCTCACTACGAGTTTGTGCTGTAAGCGCTAACGGCAGAAAGGCACAAAGCCCGCTCAGGTTCCCCGGAGCGGGCTTTGTGCACCAGGGAACCGTTGACACAAGCAGGCGGCCGTGAAAGCAACGAGGCTCAAGACGGGCAGGCTGTCTGAGCACTTTCGTTTGGGCCGGAAAGCGTTAAACAAGCCACCCGCACTCCCTTCGCGATGTCTTGCTTGCCCGTAACTGTCTCCTTGCTCCTTAGCTGAAACGATACAAATTATGTTGATAAGCAGCTCGTTTTGTGTGCAAAAAATCAACGTCTTTCATTAAAACTGCGATGAAATTCGTATTTTTATCGCGCTATCTCTTCAAATACTCACCCGGTGAAGCTCATCACATTTCTTTAACCTGCTTAACAGTAGATTTTCCTTGTTTAGAAAAAAATCGATTCAGCTAAAGGGGAAGGGAAATGAAAAAGGCATGGGTTATGGCGGTGTTTTCGGCCCTGATTTCAGGGCAGGCGGCGGCGCAGAGTTGGATGCTGACCAGCGCTGAAGATGGCGTGGAGAAAGGAAACTGGAAGATTTCGAGTGAGGCGCTGAAGGTGAAGGATAAAACGTTCAGCATTGAGCAGAAAGTGTTGCACGGCGGCAAGCAAGAAGGCAGCAAAGTCGTCATTATCCGCAGCGAGGATGGCCTGACCATCACGCTGAGCCCCACCCGCGGCATGAACCTCCTGCGGGCAGAAGGCTTTGGCGCGAAAATGGGATGGGATTCCCCGGTCAAAGAGGTGGTCAACCCCGCCTTTATCAACCTGGAAAGCCGCAATGGGCTCGGCTGGCTGGAAGGTTTCAATGAGATGATGGTGCGTTGTGGCTATGAGTGGACCGGGCATCCGGTGACCGACGCAGGGCAAATTTACACGTTGCACGGCAAAGCGGGCAATACGCCGGCCTCGCGGGTTGAGGTTGAAGTAGCGGATACGGCGCCGTATGAAATTCGTATTCGCGGCCTGATCAAAGAGAGCACATTCAAAAAAGCCGATCTGCAAACCCTGACCGAATTGCGCTACGTGCCCGGCAGCAACAGTTTCAGCCTGCATGATGTGTTAACCAACCGGGCGGATTATCCCCATGACTACCAGATTATTTATCACAGCAATTTCGGCGCGCCGATTCTGGAAAATGGTGCCCGCTTCCTGGCGCCGATGGCCAGCATCAGCCCGTTTAACGACTATGCCAAAGCCGGGCTGAAGACCTGGGGAACCTATGCCGGCCCAACCAAAGGGTTCGATGAAATGGTCTTTAACATTAAGCCATTATCGGATCCGAATCATCAAACGCTGGCGGCGCTGGTCAATAACGCGGGCGACAAAGGGGTGGCTATTCAGTTCGATACCCGCCAGTTGCCCGTCCTGACGCTGTGGAAGAATACCGATACGTTAAAACAGGGGTATGTGACGGGGATTGAGCCGGGCACCAGCTATGCCTACCCGGTCACTATTGAGCGCGAACAAAAACGCGTTAAGCAGCTGCAGCCTGGCGCCAGTGCGCAGTTTGATCTGACCTATACCTTGCTGCACAGCAAAGCGCAGGTGGCGGATCTGGAGAAGAAGATTGCGGATATTCAGGGCAAGGTAAAAATTGAAGAGAATGACGCGCCGATAGCCAAGGAGTAACGCTGCCTGTCCATGCATTCAGCGTTAAAGCAAAAAGCCCGCTTAAGTTTCCTTAAGCGGGCTTCTCTAAATATGGCTCCTCTGACTGGACTCGAACCAGTGACATACGGATTAACAGTCCGCCGTTCTACCGACTGAACTACAGAGGAATCGTTGGAACGGGGCGAATAATAGCGGGGCATCCGGGGTTTGTCAAAGCGCTAAACTGCAAAAAAAGCGCGTTTGCTGAGGGAATGAGCACCTTGCGCTGTTTTTCGGCATTTTCCATCGCTATGCGTTGATTTTTGCATCCCAAATCGTTTTGACGCCGCTTGCACACGCCTTTGCACGGCGATGGTGCAGGGCCGTTCTCCCACCCATACTTCCACTCGCGCTAACCGTATTGGCCAGACCCTGGTTAACGGCGCCACACGCCGCGCCGCAACTGATATGTAGGATGAATAAGCAAACAATATGTATTCGTCGTCACAATGGCTGGATTTTTGCTTACCCATTTTTGGGGAATGCGACTGCGCTCTCAAGAAAATTATTTTCCCCGTCTACACATAAAGTGACTGATCCGCGCCCCAGGGCGTTTCGCTACAACAGTGCTGAGGAAGATAACAATGTCATCGAAATTGATAAAAAGTCCGCTCGCTGCTTTGCTCATCGGTTGTTTAGGTACGGCGTTTTCCGCGCAGGCCGATATCGTCATCGGCGTCGCCGGGCCGTTCTCCGGGCCGAACGCCACCTACGGCGATCAGTATTGGCGCGGTGCTTCGCAGGCGGCGGCGGACATCAACGCCGCCGGCGGCATCAAAGGGGAAAAAATCAAGCTGGTGCAGGGGGATGACGCCTGCGAACCGAAACAGGCGGTCGCGGTCGCCAACCGGCTGGTGGATCAGGACAAGGTGTCGGCGGTGGTCGGCCACTTCTGTTCCTCTTCCACCATGCCGGCCTCCGAGGTGTATGACGAGGCCGGCATCATCGCCATCACCCCCGGCTCCACCAACCCGCAGATCACCGAGCGCGGCATGAAGACCATGTTCCGCATGTGCGGGCGCGACGATCAGCAGGGCGTCATCGCCACCAACTACATGCTGGATACCCTGAAGGCCAAACGCATCGCGGTGATCCACGATAAAGACACCTACGGCCAGGGGCTGGCGGACGCCGCCAAGGCGGCAATGAACAAGCGCGGGGTTAAAGAGGTGCTGTATGAGGGGCTGTCGCGCGGCGAGAAAGACTTCAACGCCCTGGTGACCAAGATCGCCTCGGTCAAGCCGGACGTGGTCTACTTCGGCGGTTGCCATCCCGAAGCCGGGCCGCTGGTGCGCCAGATGCGCGAGCAGGGCGTGACCGCCAAGTTCTTCTCCGGCGACTGCGTGGTGACCGAAGAGCTGGTGACCGCCGCCGGCGGGCCGCAGTACACCAACGGCGTGCTGATGACCTTCGGCAACGATCCGCGCCAGATCGCGGAAGGCAAGGCGGTGATCGCCAAGTTCCGCGCCAGCGGCTTTGAGCCGGAAGGGTACACCCTTTACTCCTACGCTTCGATCCAGGCGATCGCCGCCGCCTTCAACGCCACCGGCGGCAAAGACAGCGCCAAGGCCGCCGAATGGCTGAAGTCGCACGATGTTGACACCGTGATGGGTAAAAAAGCCTGGGATCAGAAGGGCGATCTGAAGGTCTCGGATTACGTGGTCTATCAATGGGATGACAAGGGCAAATATCACCAACTGTAAACGGCCGAACATTGAGGGTGTGACCCTATGACCGACGGGCCGCCGCCTTGGCGCGCCCGTTCCGCGACTACCTTTGGGCCGCGTCGGACTGCGTTGGCGGCCTTACCAGGCGAGACTGCTCATTATGGATGTATTCTTTCTGCAACAGCTGATCAACGGCCTGACCCTCGGCGCGGTGTATGGCCTGATCGCCATCGGCTACACCATGGTTTACGGCATCATCGGCATGATCAACTTCGCCCACGGCGAGGTGTACATGATCTCCGCCTACCTGTGCGCCATCGGTCTGGCGCTGCTGTCGTTCTTCGGGCTGCAATCGTTCCCGCTGCTGATCCTCGGCACGCTGGTATTCACCATCGTCATCACCGGGGTGTACGGCTGGGTGATCGAGCGTATCGCCTACAGGCCGCTGCGCAACTCCACCCGCCTGGCGCCGCTGATCTCCGCCATCGGCATGTCGTTAATCCTGCAAAACTATGCGCAGATCAGCCAAGGGCCGCGCCAGCAGGGCATCCCGACGCTGCTGAGCGGCGTGTTCCGCCTGGAATTCGACGGCGGCGTGGTGCAGATCACCTACACCAAGGTGTTCATTCTGGTGGCGTCGCTGCTCGGCATGGCGATCCTCACCTACATCATTCAGCGCACCCGGCTGGGGCGCATCTGCCGCGCCACCCAGCAGGATCGCAAAATGGCCTCGATTCTCGGCATCAATACCGATCGGGTGATCTCGCTGGTGTTCGTGATCGGCGCCGCCATGGCCGGGCTGGCCGGAGTGCTGATCACCATGAACTACGGCACCTTCGATTTTTACGTCGGCTTTATCATCGGCATCAAGGCCTTCACCGCCGCGGTGTTGGGCGGCATCGGCTCGCTGCCGGGCGCGATGCTGGGCGGGCTGCTGCTCGGCGTGGCGGAGGCGCAGTTCGCCGGCATGGTGAATTCGGATTACAAGGACGTGTTCTCCTTCGGGTTGCTGGTGGCGATCCTGATCTTCCGCCCGCAGGGCCTGCTCGGCCGGCCGCTGGTCGCCAAGGTTTAAGGAGAACGCCATGTCGCAATCCGTAATCAACGGCGGGCTGAACGTCAAACGCAGCCTGCTGGATGCCGTTTTGGCCGGGCTGATCGCCCTGATCGTGTTCGGGCCTATCGTCGGCATCGTGCTGAACGGCTACAGCTTTAACTTCGAGCCGCACCGGCTGGTGTGGATCATCGTCGCGGTGATGGCCGGGCGGCTGCTGCTGAGCCTGTTCCTGCAAACCGCGCCGGGCCGCAAGGTGCTGGCGCGCTTCGACGGCGGCAACGACGGCGTGTACGTACGTCCGCTGGGCTATAAATCCAATCTGCGCTGGTTCCTGCCGCTGATGGCGGCGATCGCGCTGCTGTTCCCGTTCGTCGCCACCAAATATCTGCTGACGGTGGCGATCCTCGGCCTGATCTACGTGCTGCTCGGCCTGGGGCTGAACATTGTGGTCGGGTTGGCGGGGCTGCTCGATCTGGGGTACGTGGCGTTTTACGCCATCGGCGCCTACGGGCTGGCGTTGGGCTACCAGTATCTCGGGCTCGGTTTTTGGGCGATGCTGCCGCTCGGGGCGCTGATGGCGGCGTTGGCGGGCGCGCTGCTGGGCTTTCCGGTGCTGCGCATGCACGGCGACTATCTCGCCATCGTCACGCTCGGGTTCGGCGAGATCATCCGGCTGGTGCTGAACAACTGGATGTCGCTCACCGGCGGGCCGAACGGCATTTCGGTGCCGGCGCCGACGGTGTTCGGCCTGGAGTTCGGCCGGCGCGCTAAAGACGGCGGGGTGCCGATCCACGAGTTTCTCGGCATCGATTACAATCCTAATCTCAAGTTCATCTTCATCTACGCGATGCTGTTTTTGGTGGTGCTGCTGGTGCTGTACATCAAGCACCGGCTGACGCGCATGCCGATCGGCCGCGCCTGGGAGGCGCTGCGCGAGGACGAGATCGCCTGCCGCTCCCTCGGGCTGAACCACGTGCTGGTGAAGCTGTCGGCGTTTATGTTGGGCGCCTCCACCGCCGGGCTGGCGGGGGTGTTTTTCGCCACTTATCAGGGGTTCGTCAACCCGACTTCGTTCACCTTCTTCGAGTCGGCCCTGATCCTGGCGATCGTGGTGTTGGGCGGCATGGGCTCCACCCTCGGCGTGGTGTTGGCGGCCTTTGTGCTGACGGTGGCGCCGGAGCTGCTGCGCAGCTTCGCCGAATACCGGGTGCTGCTGTTTGGCGTGCTGATGGTGGCGATGATGATCTGGCGGCCGCGCGGGCTGGTGCGCATCAGCCGCGCCAGCTTTGCGGAACGCAAGGGGGTGGCGCCATGAGCGACGCCATTTTGCGGGTGGAACACCTGATGATGCGCTTTGGCGGCATCAAGGCGCTGAACGACGTCAATCTGGAGGTGGAGCGCGGTTCCATCACCGCGCTGATCGGCCCCAACGGCGCCGGCAAGACCACGGTGTTCAACTGCCTGACCGGTTTCTATCGCGCCACCGGCGGCGCGATCCTGCTCAATACCCACAAGCGGCCAACCGATGTGATCCAGGTGCTGGGGCAGAAGTTCCGCGCCGGCGACTGGATACGCCCGAAGCGGCTCGGTTCGCGCCTCTATTACAAGATGTTCGGCGGCACCCACCTGGTCAACCGCGCCGGGCTGGCGCGTACCTTCCAGAATATCCGCCTGTTCCGCGAAATGTCGGTGGTGGAGAACCTGCTGGTGGCGCAGCACATGCAGAGCAACCGCAATCTGATCGCCGGGGTGCTGAATACGCCAGGCTACCGCCGGGCGGAAAGCGCCGCGCTCGATCACGCCTTCTACTGGCTGGAGGTGGTGGATCTGGCGGACTGCGCCAACCGGCTGGCGGGGGAGATGTCCTACGGCCAGCAGCGGCGGCTGGAGATCGCGCGCGCCATGTGCACCGCGCCGGAGATGATCTGCCTCGACGAACCGGCCGCCGGGCTGAACCCGGTGGAGACGGCCGCGCTGAGCCGCATCATCCGCTTCCTGCGCCAGCATCACGGCATCACGGTGCTGCTGATCGAGCATGACATGGGCATGGTAATGGAGATCTCCGATCGGGTGATCGTGCTCGATCACGGCGATGTGATCGCCCGCGGCACGCCGCAGGAGATTCAGCACAACGAGGCGGTGATCGCCGCTTACCTGGGCGCGGACGAAGAGGAGCTGGCGGGATGAGCGAAACGATGTTGGAATTTCGCGAGGTCGATGTGTTTTACGGGCCGATCCAGGCGCTGCGCCAGGTGTCGTTGCAGGTGAACGCCGGGGAGACGGTGGCGCTGATCGGCGCCAACGGCGCGGGCAAGTCCACGCTGTTGATGTCGATCTTCGGTCAGCCGCGTATCGCCGGCGGGCAGATCCTGTTTCGCGGCGAGGACATCAGCCGCCGCTCCACGCACTTTGTTGCCAGCAGCGGCATCGCGCAGGCGCCGGAGGGGCGGCGCATCTTTCCGGACATGAGCGTGGAGGAGAACCTGCTGATGGGCACCATCACCGTCGGCAATCGCTACCTGGAAGAGGATTTGCCGCGCATGTTCGAGCTGTTTCCGCGCCTGAAAGAGCGGCGCAACCAGCGGGCGATGACCATGTCCGGCGGCGAACAGCAGATGCTGGCGATCGCCCGCGCGCTGATGAGCCGGCCGAAGCTGTTGCTGCTGGATGAGCCGAGCCTGGGGCTGGCGCCGATCGTGGTGCGGCAGATCTTCGGGGTGCTGCGCGAGCTGACCCGCAGCGGCATGACGCTGTTTCTGGTGGAGCAGAACGCCAACCATGCGCTGAAACTGTCCGATCGCGGCTATGTGATGGTCAACGGCCAGATCCGCCTCACCGGCAGCGGGGAAGAACTGTTGAACGATCCGCAGGTGAGAAAGGCGTATCTGGGCGGCGGCTGACAGCCGCCTGCGGGCAGGGAAGCCCGCGTTCATTTTTCGGCGTCGCGCTCTTGGCCATCGTACTGCGAGCGGGCTGCCCTGAAGGCGTCGGCGGAGGAGATAATCCACGACCAGAGCGGCAGCATGTTGAGCAGCATTTCTTCCCCCGCCTCGGTGATGGTGTAAACCACGCGGGGCAGTTTTTCCTGATAATCGCAGCGCGATATCAACCCATCCCGCTCGAGATGGCGCAGCGTCCGCGTCAGCATTCTCTGCGTCACGCCCGCTAATTGGCGGCCTAGTTCGCCGTGGCGCAGCGGCCCGTGGGTGCCCAGGAGATGCAATACGCCCAGCGACCAACGGTTGCCCGCATGCGCGAGGATCTCGCGCTTCAATCCTTCATCGTCGTTGCTCAATGCTTCACAGAACGCTTGCGAAAATTGCAGCAGCGCTTCCCGATCGCTCGTCATATTCCTCCCCGGTATCACGCGTGTACCTAATTGAACCCGTTTTTGTCAGCTGTCAGGATGACGCAGTGTCAAGACAGGAGGCAAGCATGAAATCCACAAATCCATCCATCAATACCGTGCTCATACTCGGCGCCGGCGAACTGGGGCTGCCGGTACTGCGAGCGATGAGCCGGCAGGCTCGGTTATCTCCATCTTTAAAAATCAGCGTACTGCTCCGGCCGGAGGCCGCCCGCGCCGTGAGCGGCCCGCTCCGGGCGCGGCGGGATGAACTGGCGCGGCTCGGGATCGCCGTGGTGGAAGGCGATCTGCAGCAAAGCGGTGTGGAGGCGCTGAGCGTGCTGCTGCGCGGCTTTGATGCGGTAATCAACTGCAGCGGCTTCGTCGGCGGGGCGGGCACGCAGATAAAGATCACCCAGGCCGTTTTGCAGGCCGGCGTGGCGCGCTACTTCCCGTGGCAGTTCGGCGTGGACTACGATGTCGTCGGTAAAGGCAGCGGGCAGCCGGTGTGGGATGAACAGCTTGAGGTGCGTCACCTGCTGCGCGCGCAGAGCGCAACGGAGTGGGTGATTGTTTCCACGGGCATTTTCACCAGCTACCTGTTTGACTCGGTTTTTGGCGTGGTGGATGCGGAACGCAAAACCGTGCGCGCGCTGGGTGACTGGCAGTATGCGGTGACGCTGACCACTCCCGAGGACATTGGCCGGCTGACGGCCGCGATTTTTTTCCATCGGCCCGCGTTTCGCAACCAGGTGGTCTATATCGCCGGGGATACGCTGACCTACCGTGAGCTTGCCGATCTTATGCAGGCGCACTGGGGCGTGGAGGTCAACAGAGTCCTGTTGGACAAAGAGCGGCTGCAGGCGGAGGTGCGGAATCATCCGCATGACGTCGGCGCGAAATACCGGTTGGCTTTCGCCCGACCCGACGGCGTGGCCTGGGATAAGGCGAACACCTTCAATGCGCGCCAGGGCATGGCCGCCACCACCGCCGGCCAGTGGCTGGCTTCTCAGGGTGGTTAATCGCCTGTGCGCCGCAGTCAGAACTGGCGCTGCATCCAGCGCACGTTCAGCCGCACCAGCGCGATGATGGCTCTGGAGAGCAGCCGCAGCCCGCCGGGCATGTCGCGGCGGCGAATGTCCAGCAGCAGCACGGTGCGCACCTGCGGGCTGTCGTTCCATACCTCGTGCTCGAAGGTATCGTCCCACAGCATGAACTCCCCTTCGCGCAGCCGGTATTCGCGGCCATCCACCTTCAGCACCGCCGCCGGCGCGCCGTCGGCGCGTTTGGGCATGTCCAGCACCAGATAGCCGCGCAGAATGCCGCGGAACGGGCCGCGATGGGGCGGCACCTGTTTGCCGGGCGCCAGGAAGGAGAGCGACGCGGACAGCACGTCCGGCGAGGAGGCGATCAGCGCCGCCAGCGTCGGGCAGCGTGCCAGGTTGCGGGGGATGGGCTGGCCATAGGCCTTCATGATGAACATGCGCCAGTCGCGCGCGTCGTTGGCGGAGATGGACGCCTGCTGGCTCATGATCTCGTGGAAGCGCGGGATATTGTGCAGATCGTGGGCGACCGTCAGCGCCTCTTCGCGGATCTGCCGCCATTGGGCGGTAAAGCGTTCGGCGTCGGGGAAGAGGGCCGCGCTGTCGAGCACCGGCTGGCCCTGGATGCGGCGATCGTAAACATTGCGCAGGGCAAGTACGGACCAATCATAAATCGCGGACATCATAATGACCTCGCCTCAGGAAACGCCAAAGGGACACTGCGCGGGTCTTCGGCGCGGCGCGTGGACGGCCGGGGAAGAGCGGCAGGAAAAATTGGTACGCTTCAATAGATTAGCACAGCATTTTGGCAACCGTGCGTCGGTGAGCGTGTCGATGGGCGGTGAAAAAAACCACACAATTAAAATGTGACGCGTATCGCATTTAGCGGGCCGGTTGGTTAAAATATCGCGACTTGCCCGCACCTGTCCGGATTTTTTTTACCATGGAACACGCTCCCGTTTCCCGCTCAACCGCCTGGTTGCGCGTGGTCATCCTCGCCGTCTCGGCCTTTATATTCAACACCACCGAGTTTATTCCGGTCGGTCTGCTGAGCGATATCGCCGCCAGCTTTTCGATGCAAACCGAACAGGTCGGCTTGATCATTACCATTTACGCCTGGATCGTCGCCGCCGCCTCGCTGGCGTGCATGCTGCTGACCAGCAAGATCGAGCGCCGCAAACTGTTGATCGGCGTGTTCATGCTGTTTATCGCCAGCCACATACTGACCGCCGTGGCCTGGAACTTTACCACGCTGGTTATCTCGCGCGCCGGCGTGGCGCTGGCGCACTCGGTGTTCTGGTCGATCACCGCCTCGCTGGCGATCCGCGTGGCGCCGCCGGGCAAGAAAGCCCAGGCGCTGAGCCTGCTGGCGGGCGGCACCGCGCTGGCGATGGTGCTCGGGTTGCCGCTCGGGCGGGTGGTGGGGCAGTTGCTCGGCTGGCGCATGACCTTTATCGGCATCGCGGTGTGCGCCACCCTGGCGCTGGTGCTGCTGTGGCGCCTGTTGCCGGTGCTGAAAAGCGAGCACTCCGGTTCGCTGGCCAGCGTGCCGCTGCTGTTCAAGCGCCCGGCGCTGATGGCGCTTTACATGCTGACCATCATTGTGGTGACGGCGCACTTCACCGCCTACAGCTACATCGAGCCGTTTATCCAGACCGTGGCCGGGCTGTCGGAGAACTTCACCACGCTGATGCTGTTGCTGTTCGGCGCCGCCGGCATCGTCGGCAGCCTGCTGTTCAGCCGCTACAGCGAGCGTTTTCCTTCCGGCTTCTTTATCGGCGCCATTACGCTGCTGGCCTTGAGCCTGCTGCTGCTGTTGCCGGCCGCCGGCAGCGAAAGCCATCTGACGGTGCTGTGCATCTTTTGGGGCATGGCGATCATGGCGATCGGCCTGTCGATGCAGGCCAGGGTTTTGAGCCTGGCGCCGGACGCCACCGACGTGGCGATGGCGATCTTCTCCGGCCTGTACAACTTCGGCATCGGCAGCGGCGCGCTGCTGGGCAATCAGGTGAGCCTGCATCTGGGCATGGGCAACATCGGCTTCGTCGCCGCGCCGCTGGCGCTGATCGCCCTCGGCTGGTGCTTGCTGAGCGCCTACCGCAGCGAACGGCTGCAGCACCACCACAGCCGTTAACCTGCCGATTCGGGATGCCGCTGCGGCATCCCGCGCTACATTTTCCTGCTATAAAACAGGCTGCTGCAGCGTTTTATGCTTAACTTTTTTTCATAGTCTGCTAATTAAAAATTTAACTCCGACGCCGCTTCGCTAGCATAGAAAGTCATCAAAAATGTTAATGCGAGGTTAACGGTGAGTGACTCTGTAGCGGCGTCGCCGATCCATGCGCGGGATTTGGCGGCCAGAATCGACGCCTTGCCCGCGTCGGCCGGCCTGTGGCGCTTTATCATTCTGCTGTCGCTGGGCGGCTTTTTCGAACTCTACGATCTGTTCCAGACCGGCTATATCAGCACCGGCCTTATCGCCGACGGCATTTTCCACACCGGCGCGCAGGGCGTCTTCGGCGTGTCGGATCAGGCGGCCTTCGCCTCCGCCACCTTTCTCGGCCTGTTCGTCGGCGCCAGCCTGCTGAGCCCGTACGCCGATCGCTTCGGCCGGCGCGCCACCTTCATGTTCGCCCTGATCTGGTATGGCGCCTTCTCGCTGCTGCTGGCGTTTCAACAGCAGGCGGAGTGGGTGATCTTTCTGCGCTTTCTGGTGGGCGTCGGGCTCGGCATTGAGCTGGTGACCATCGATACCTACCTGACGGAGTGGGTGCCCGCGCACTTGCGCACCCGGGCTTTCGCCTTCGCGTTCTTCGTGCAGTTTCTGTCGGTGCCGGCGGTGGCGCTGATGTCCTGGTGGCTGGTGCCGCAGACGATTTGGGGGCTGAGCGGCTGGCGCTATGTGGTGATCGCCGGCGCGCTGGCTTCGCTGGTGATTTGGCTGGTGCGCAAGGGGCTGCCGGAGTCGCCGCGTTGGCTGGTGCAACAGCGGCGCTATGCGCAGGCCCGGCAGGTAATGCGGGACATGGAACGGCGCTGCGGCGTGGCGGCCGCGGACTTCCCGTCGCGCCCGGTGGACGATGCCGAGGGAGCGCCGCTGCGCGGCCGCTTTCGCGATATCTGGGCGCCGCAGTATCGCGATCGCACGCTGATGCTGGTGGTGATGAATTTCTTTCAGGCCATCGGCTTCTTCGGCTTCGGCAACTGGCTGCCGGCGCTGCTGTCGGGCAAGGGCGCTTCGGTCACCCACAGCCTGCTGTACGCTTTCTTCATCACGCTGGCCTACCCGCTGGGCTCGCTGCTGTGCAGCTTCTACGCCGACAAGATGGAGAATAAGTGGCAGATCGTGTTGTCTTGCCTGGTGACGGTGATCTTCGGCTCGCTGTTCGCGCTGCAGAACAACCCGCTGTGGCTGATCCTGTGCGGCTTCTTCATCACCTGGTCCAACGCCTGGCTGACCTACAGCTACCACTCCTATCAATCCGAGATCTTCCCGACCCACATCCGCGCCCGCGCCGTCGGTTTCTGCTACTCCTTCAGCCGGCTGTCGACGGTGTTCAGCAGCATCATTATCGGCATTATCTTGCAGTACGGCGGTTCGCTGGGGGTGATCGCGTTTATCGTCGCCAGCATGCTGATCGTGATGCTGGTGATCGGGCTGTTCGGCCCGAAAACGCGCGGTATCGATCTGGAAAACATCTGACGTTTTGCGCCGGCGGCGACGCCGGCTTCTTCAGCAAAAAAACTCGCGATCATGCGAAAATTATTCCGTTATCACTGCCTTTACGCCTGCCGTACTGTTAACCCGTACAAAATCCAATTCGATACCGAGCGGGGAACACGTCATGAGCACCCTTACCGCGCCCGATGGCGCACGCATTTTCTATAAGGATTGGGGCCGCGGCCAGCCGATCCTGTTCTCCCACGGTTGGCCGCTGTCCGCCGATGCCTGGGACAACCAGATGCTGTTTTTCGGCCAGAGCGGGTTCCGCGTGATCGCCCACGATCGCCGCGGCCACGGCCGTTCTGATCAAACCTGGCACGGCAACGACATCAACCAATACGCCGACGATCTGGCCCTGCTGATCGAAACGCTGGATCTGCGCGATCTGATCCTGGTCGGCCATTCCACCGGCGGCGGCGAAGTGGCGCGCTACATCGGCCGTCACGGCAGCGATCGGGTGGCGAAGGTGGTGCTGGTCGGCGCCGTACCGCCGCTGATGCTGCAGACGCCGGTCAACCCAGAGGGCACGCCGATGGCGGCGTTTGACGGCATTCGCAGCGGCGTGGCGGGCAACCGCTCGCAGTTCTTCAAAGAGCTGGCGGTGCCGTTCTACGGCTTCCACTGCGACGAGGTGGAGAGCAACGCGGGGCTGATCGACAGCTTCTGGCTGATGGGCATGCAGGGCGGCGTGAAAGGGCAGTACGACTGCGTGCGCGCGTTCTCCGAAGTGGATTACACCGCCGATCTGCTGGCGATCGACAAGCCGACGCTGCTGGTGCACGGCGACGCCGATCAGATCGTGCCGATCGGCGCCTCCGCGCTGAAAGCCGCTAAGCTTATGCAACAGGCGGAGCTGAATGTTTACGCCGGCGGCTCTCACGGTTTGGCGCAGGCCGATCCCGATCGCTTCAACGCCGATCTGCTGGCCTTCATCCAGAATTCGCCGTTTTAAGGAGGCGCGATGAACCTGACTGTTATCGCCGCCCGCTGCGCGCAGCGGCTGCACGCGCCTGCGGTGCGCTGGGTGCTGCTGCTCGCGATCTGCGCCGCCTATATTCAGGGCGGGTTGGTCAAGGCGCTGAACGTTGAGGGCGCCATCGCCGAGAT
This sequence comes from Serratia sp. CY55921, assembly GCF_052167655.1. Lineage (NCBI taxonomy): Bacteria > Pseudomonadati > Pseudomonadota > Gammaproteobacteria > Enterobacterales > Yersiniaceae > Serratia > Serratia sp. CY55921. The sequence continues at coordinate 359,528 of NZ_JBJNMU010000001.1, forward strand.
GACCCACTTCGGCCTGCAGCCGGCGGCGCTGTTCGCCGTGCTGGTGACGCTGCTGGAACTGGCGGCGTCGGCGCTGATCCTGAGCGGTTTTTATCGCTGGCTCGGCGCGTTGGCGCTGGCCGGTTTTACCCTGATGGCGACGCTGATGGCCAATCCGTTCTGGCAGTTCGACGGGGCGGAGCGCGACCTGATGATGAACGGATTTTTTGAACACCTCGGGCTGGCCGGCGCGCTGTTGCTGGTGGCATTTAACGATTTGAAGGAGCGAACGGATGGCTGAACAGACGGAAAACAAGGCGGCGGCGGGCGGCTTCGCGCCGCTGAAAATTCCATTATTTGCGGTGCTGTGGGGCGCCACGGTGCTCGGCAACGTCGGCAGTTTTATGCGCGACGTCGCCAGCTCGTGGCTGATCACCGACCTGTCGAGCAACCCTTCGGCGGTGGCGTTGATGCAAACCGCCGCCACGCTGCCGGTGTTCCTGCTGGCCATCCCGGCCGGGGTGCTGTCGGACATTCTCGATCGGCGACGCTTTCTGATCTTCGTGCAAATTCTGCTGGCCTGCGTCAGCGGCAGCCTGTTGCTGCTGTCGCAGACCGGCGCGCTGACGGTGGAATACCTGCTGGCGCTGACCTTCGTCGGCGGTATCGGCGCGGCGCTGATGGGGCCGACCTGGCAGGCGATCGTGCCGGAGCTGGTGCCGCGCGCCGAGCTGAAAAACGCCGTGGCGCTGAACTCGCTGGGCATCAACATCGCCCGCTCCATCGGCCCGGCGGCCGGCGGTTTGCTGCTGGCCAGCTTCGGTGCCGGCGCGGCCTACGGCGCGGACGTGATGAGCTATGTGCTGGTGATCGCGGCGCTGCTGTGGTGGAAGCGGCCGAAGGTTGAGGACAGCGGCCTGTCGGAACACTTCTTCGGCGCCTTCCGCGCCGGGCTGCGCTATGCCCGTTCCAGCCGCGAGCTGCACGTGGTGCTGCTGCGGGCGGCGGTGTTCTTCGCCTTCTCCAGCTCGGTTTGGGCGCTGCTGCCGCTGGTGGCGCGCCGCATGCTGGGCGGCAGCGCCGGTTTTTACGGCGTCCTGCTGGGGGCGGTGGGCGCCGGGGCGATCCTTGGGGCTATTGTGCTGCCGCGCCTGCGCCAGCGGCTGAACGCCGACGGGCTGGTGTTGCTGGCGGCGGTGCTGACGGCGGCGGTAATGGCGGCCCTGTCGCTGGCGCCGCCGCAGTGGTTGGCGGTGGTGCTGCTGCTGGTGCTGGGCGCCGGCTGGATTATTGCGCTGACCACGCTCAACGGCGCGGCGCAGGGCGTGCTGCCTAACTGGGTGCGCGGCCGCGGCCTGGCCATCTATCTGATGGTGTTCAACGGCGCGATGGCGGCGGGCAGCCTGTTGTGGGGGCTGGTGGCGCAGGAGCTGGGCGTGGCCGCCACGCTGCTGGTCGGCGGCGTCGGCCTGTTGGCGGCGGGGCTGCTGTTCCACCGCCTGCGTCTGCCGACCGGTGAGGCCGATCTGCAGCCGTCGAACCATTGGCCGGAGCCGTTGGTTAACACGCCGGTCGAGAACGATCGCGGCCCGGTGATGATTCAAGTGGAGTACCGCATTCGCGAGCAGGATCGGCCGCAGTTCTTGCGTACGCTGCTGATGCTGGAGCGGGCGCGTCGCCGCGATGGCGCTTACGCCTGGGGCATCACCGAGCACACCGGCGATCCGGAATGCATCATGGAGTGGTTCCTGGTGGAGTCCTGGGCGGAGCATCTGCGGCAGCACCAGCGGGTATCGCACGCCGACGCCGATCTGCAGCAGGAGGCGCTGCGCTTCCATATCGGCCCTGAGAAACCGGTGGTGCATCACTTCCTGTCGCTCGACCGGCGTCAGGTGAAGCATTAACTGCACGGCCAGGCGGTGAGAAGGTGCTATGCTTTTGGTCGGTTCGGCGGCGCGGCCGCCGTAAGACGAATGTAGTCAGCACAGGGAGACATATTGATGACGGCACCTTCTGCTTTTGCCCGCGAGCTTGGGCTGCGCTATCCGATCGTTCAGGGGCCGATGAACGGCGCGTCGCCGCCGGCGCTGGCGGTGGCGGTGAGCAACGCCGGGGCGCTGGGATCGTGCGCGGCGGCGCTGTTTTCCCCGGCGGTGATCCTCGAGCGCGTGCAGCAGATCCGCGCGCAGACCGCCGCGCCGTTCAACATCAATCTGTTTCTGCTCGATGAGCAGCACCCGGATCTCGCCGAGCTCAAGCGCGCCCAGCACCTGCTGCGGCCGTTCCGCGAAGCGCTGGGGCTGAGTGAACCGCCCATGCCGACCCAATTCGCCGAAAACAACCGCGACCAGATCGCGGCCCTGCTGGAGGCTGCACCGCCGGTGGTCAGCTTCACCTTCGGCGTGCTGCCGCGCGCGACGGTCACGCAGTTCAAGAAGGCCGGTTCGCGGGTGATCGGCACCGCCACCACGGTGGCGGAAGCCCGCGCCTGGGAAGAGGCGGGCGCCGACTTCGTCTGCGTCTCGGGCGCGGAGGCGGGCGGCCACCGCCCGACCTTCCTTGGCGATATCGAACAGTCCTGCGTCGGCCTGATGGCCCTGCTGCCGCAGGTGGTGGCGGCGGTGAAGATCCCGGCGATTGCCGCAGGCGGCATCATGAACGGGCGCGGCATCGCGGCGGCGCAATTGCTGGGCGCGCAGGCGGCGCAGCTGGGCACCGCATTCCTGTGCAGCCCGGAGTCGGGCATCGCCGAAGCCTGGCGGGCGGCGCTGAGCAACGCCGGCGATGACAGCACGCGCCTGACGCGCGCCTTCAGCGGCCGCCCGGCGCGCGGCATCGTCAATGATTTCATGCGGCAGATGCGCGCGGAAGAGGAGCAGATCCTGCCTTATCCGGTGCAGAACGCGCTCACCGGCGATATCCGCCAGGCGGCGGCCAAGGCCGGGCGCGGGGAGTTTATGTCGCTGTGGGCCGGGCAGGGTGTCGGCCTGGCGCGGCCGATGCCGGCGGCGGAGCTGGTCGCCACCCTGGCGGCGGAGCTGGAAGCGGTGTGACCTCGTCTGCGCGATTTATTGCTGTGGCAATGTAAAAAGACGCCGGGTGAGGTCTGATAAGAGATGAACAGTCCGGCGTTCGCGCCGGACTGTTGGTTTCTTGGCTAGACGAGAATATCGGCGGAAGCGTCGACATGCCCAACGATTTTAACCAGAAAATCAGGCAATTGATTGCCGGAGAGATTGATGGCCAGATCGGTGACATTCTGCTGCGCGTCATAATTCAGCGCCGCTTCATACAACGAGCCGCTTAAACTATCCACGAAGTGCAATTCGCTCCCTTCGGCCTTAGCCGTCTGGTTGAGCCACGACAGGTCGATTTTATCCACCGCCGTCTGGAAATCGCGGATCCAATCCGGCGCGGCGGCTTGGCTGTCGCCGGCTTCGCGGAAGACGAAGGTGTCCGCGCCTGCATTGCCCCAGAGCTGATCGGCGCCGCCGGCACCGTAAATGATGTCGTTGCCTGCACCGCCTTTTAACGTATTGTTCAGCGCGTTGCCCACAAGAATGTCGGCGCCGCTGCCGCCGATGATATTTTCAATCTGCGCGCCGTAGGCGATGGCGATATTCGCCTTCAAGCCGCCGACATCAGAGAATGCGCCTTCGTTAATGTTGATGCGCTGATCCTGGCTGTAGCCTGAAAAATCCAGCGTGTCATTGCCGCCGGCATCCCAGATAGCCGCCACGATTTTGTCCGTGGACGCCTTAACGCTCAAAAAGTCTCGGTCCGTATTCGAGTTGAAACCATAGGTGGTATCGCCGGTGCGCGTGGTGGTATTCGCGCCGTAAAGCTTCTGTATGGCGGTAATATCATCCAGCTGCGGCCCCGATGGCCAAACGCCTTTATAGTCAGCGCTGGTGTATTGTTCGTTAAAATAGCTCATCAAAGAATATTGATGGTCGTCTTCATAATACTTCGCCGAGTTGGCGTAGGTGGGGTAGGTGGCATTTGACGCATCATAATTGCCGGGATGAGAAAGCCCCAACGCATGCCCTATTTCATGAGTCAGCGTATCCCTGGCGTAGTTATTGGTTTGCGGATTGGAGGCGTCGTAGCCGTTATTGCCGCTGATCCAAATGGTGCTTTTTAGATTGCTCTGCGTACTTTCATACGAGGTGTAATTGCCCCCGCTGGCCGCCTTATAAAAACCAAACTTTATATCTGCATTTTTCGCGTCGTTGCCTTTAACCTCGGTGAACGTGATGTTGGCCACATCCGACCAGGATTGTAATGAAAGCTTGGTTTGGGCTTGCTGGGCGGCGGTAAGCTGCGCGGCGCCCGTCTTGTCGCTGCCCGTATAGACGGGGAAAGAGTAGGTCAAGGTAGCCGCATGGTCGGTCACGCCTTTGCCATTGGCGGAATAATGGCTCCTCAGCAGCAGATCTGAAACCTCTTGCGTGGTATATGACGGTTTACTGCTCCCCGCGTGATCGCCTCTTTCATAACGGGTTAAATAATCGGAAATTTTATCGGTCGCTAATGACATATCAAACTCCTTTGGACGTTGACAATATTGCACCTAACGCTCTATATGCTCGTACACAGGTTTGAAAATCAGGGGGTAATTAAAGTGATATCATTGGCTTGCCTCCTTGGTCTGGCTTGAATATTGCGTTCAAGCGGAATATATCCTTATCATTAATCACGGTGAGGAATTAATTGTGCACTGTGATTGAGTTAAAGCAGTATAAACACAATTATTTTATTAATTAGTTATTCTTATATGAATCTTTTACATAAGATATGAGTAAAAGATGTGTTTAAATAACTCGTTGGAATTAAATCTTTATTTAATATTTCTCTGTAATCGGCGCGCGGCGTTTGCGTCGCTGATTTATCTTTCTGCTTTTCCAGCTTTTTATCTGTGAAATGCGGTGAGTAGCCGCCATTGCCGTAACGCATAGAGGCGGCCGCACGCCGGCTGTCGTCATTAATCGGATACGGGATTATTGAGGGCGCCCGCGTACACCGATTAACTTGCCTGATACTTAAAAACTGTAGGTGCCCTGCGCCAGGACGAAGTTCATGTTTTTCAGCCCGGCATGGTGCTGCAGGCTGTTGCTGACGTCGAAGTAGACATAGGCCACCTTGAACTGAAGATCGCTTCTCGGCGTCCAGGTGGTTTCGACCTGGTACTGGTTGCCGATAAAGCGCGAGCCCTGCGCGCTGCCTTTCACCGGGCGCATCGGGCCGAGGTAGAAGGCATCCTCGCGGCGTTGCCGCCATAACGCGTCCCAGCTGAAGTCGATGGACAGGGTTTGCCACGGCGTGATCGTGACCGAAGGATGGATGGCGATCAGGTTCGCCGGCGCCACCAGCCCGTTCTCGGTCAGGTAGGGCAGCTTGGGGTACATGGCGTTAAAGGTATTGAGCTGCCCGTCGTGACCGTTTTTGTCGCCGCTGGCGATACCGATTTTGCCGCCAAAGCGCGGCCGCCAGCGCCAGTTGTTCGCCGTATAGCCGGCGTGCGCCGACGCCGACCAGGCGCGGATGTCGCGCTGTTCCGCGCTGCCGAACTGCCAGGCGGCCTCATTGTCCCAGTCGAAGCCCTGCGCCGCGCCGAAAATGCGCGCGCCGACGGTGTAGCGCCGCTCTTGCCCGCTGAGCTGCGCGTAGTGGGCGTCGTTATCTTCAAAGCCGAAGGTATAAAGATCGAGCGAGGAAGCCAGCGGCGTCAGCGGCGTGGTGCCGTACAGCCCCCACACCTTTTGGCTGTTGTCGGTATCGTCGTCGAAACTGCCGGTTTTGAGCGTAATGGGGTGGCCGATAAAGGCGTCGAGGCGGTTTTTGTCCTTGACCCAACTGGCGCGGATAGCGTCGAAGGAGCGGCGCACGTTGGGGCCGTCGCGGGTGCCCAGCAGGTGCAGCGAGCCCAGCGCAATCTCCTGGCGGCCGATCCGCAGGGTGCCGAGGCCGTAGGCGGTGGGCAGTTTCATATCCACATAGCCCTGGCCGAGGTAGGCATGATCTTCGTCGGTCGGCTTGCGCCCGCGGTCGCGCGGCGTGGCCAGCGACGATCCCACCTGCACATAGGCGCCGATATAGTCGCCGTAGTCGAGGCGCGCGCCAACCAGCAAGCGCTGCATGAAGGTGTCGTCGCGTCCGCCGTTCAGATCCCGCTGATCCGTCCATTCATAGCGCTCGCGCAGTGAACCGTCGAAAGACAACGTGGCCGCATCGCCCAACGGGATGTTTTTCCAGGGGGAAGCGGCGGGCTCCGCCGCCAGCGCGGGGAGCGTGGAGAACAGCAACAGTGCGGGTAGCGTGCGTTTCATCATGGATATCCGAAGAAAAAAGCGCGCCGCAGCGCGCCTTGGGTTTATTTAGCCGTCTGGTGAATTTCGGCGATATAGCCGCCGGGGAAGCTCACCAGCGCCGAGGCGCGGCGTTCCGCCGCCGTCGAACGCCACAGCACCTGCGCGCCGCTGGCCGTCGCTTTGGCCAGCGTGGCCGACAGATCGTCGACGCCATAGCCGGTGCGCTCATGGCCGAACGGATAAGGCAGATGCCCGTCGGTGACGAAAATGCGCGTTTTGCCGAAGCGGGAGTCCAGTTCGATCTGGCGGATCTTGCCGTTGCCGTTACGGCCGATCGCCGCATCGCTGACTTGCGCGTCGCTCGCCACCTTGGCGTGCGAGAATGCCCGATAGCTGTTAAGGAAGTCGTCGACGCGATAGGCGGAGAGGTACAGGCGGTTTTCCGGCACGCTCAGCAGCGGCTTGTAGTTGGGCGCTTTGGTGTGCCAATAAAGCTGCATGTTGACGCCGCCGGGCCACTGGATCACCGCGTCGCGGCCAATCGGATCGTCGAAGGGTTCGACCTGCACATCGGCGCCGGCGGCCTTGGCTTGCTGAATGGCGGCGTCCATATCCCTGACCAGAAAACCGTTGCGCTCAGCGCCAAACGGATGCGGGATCGGCGTTTTGAAATCGAACACCGAGAAGCTGCCGGCCGGCGTAAGTATCAGCTGGGAGTAGGTTTCGCTGGGCGTGGGCGTGACGTTGACCAGCACGCGTTCGGTGCTGGTGCCGCCGAAGGTTTTCAGGATGCTGTCGACAAAGGCATCCATCTTGCCGCGTTCGACGTAGACATGGGTGGTGTCATACTGCGGCCCTACGGCGACAGACGCCGTATCGGCCGCCCATGACATCGCCGGGAGCAGCAGAGCAAGGGCCGATATTCTCAGCCGACGAGAAGAAATGCCGATAATATGTTGCATGTTGACCTCCAGGTAGCGGTTATATTCCTGAGTGAAGCGTAATTTTCCATGAGCTTTCCCGTCGGCTGAAAAAATAAAAACCAAAAGCGCAATGCGCGCCGTGAAACATTAACGAAGGGCAAACGTCAGGCGCCCAGGCGAATATCGCGCAGGTGCAGAACATCTATTTTTATGGCGTAAAACGATGGGGCGCCTTTGCCGGCCAAACCCGCTGCCGCTAAGGGACGGCGATGATGAGACCCGCCTCGTCGCGTGTTGAGGTGTATCGAGGATAATCCATAACGGTCATCTCCTTGATGGGATATATCGCATTAACGATGTGAGTTTACGCTCTTCATTGCCCTCTAAATATAAATACAGCATTAAAAGAATTGCCGCCCATCAAATTTTTATATGACTTGTTGAGTAAATACGAATAAGCGGGAAAAGAGAATATCGCGGCGCCTGACAGGGCTGACGGAGAGGGGGAGGCGGTGTTTATCTCGGGAGAGAAAACGGCCTGCCGAAGCAGGCCGTTGGAGGGCGTTACGCCAGATCGAAACGATCGAGGTTCATCACTTTGTTCCAGGCGGCGACGAAGTCGTGGGCGAACTTCTCTTGCCCGTCGGCGCTGCCGTAGACTTCGGCCAGCGCGCGCAGCTGCGCGTGCGAACCGAACACCAGATCGACGCGGGTGCCGGTCCATTTAACCGCGCCGCTGCGGCGATCGCGGCCTTCGAACAGGCCGTCCTCACCCGCCGGATGCCAGGTGGTGCCCATGTCGAGCAGGTTGACGAAGAAGTCGTTGGTCAGCGCCTGCGGGCGGTGGGTGAACACGCCGTGCTGCGTGCCGCCGACGTTGGCGCCGAGCACGCGCAGCCCGCCGACCAGCACCGTCATTTCCGGCGCGGTCAGGGTCAACAGCTGCGCCTTGTCGACCAGCAGCGTTTCGGCCGGCACGCGGTATTTGCCCTTCAGGAAGTTGCGGAAACCGTCGGCGAGCGGCTCCATCGCCTCGAAGGAGTCCACGTCGGTCTGTTCCTGCGAGGCGTCCATGCGGCCCGGGGCGAACGGCACCGTCAGGGTGAAACCGGCGTTCTTCGCCGCCTGTTCCACGCCCGCCGCGCCGGCCAGCACGATCAGATCCGCCAGCGAGACGCGCTTGCCGCCGGTCTGCGCATCGTTGAAGGCGCGTTGGATGCTCTCCAGCTTGGCCAGCGTCGCGGCGAGCTGCGCAGGTTGGTTGACCGCCCAGTCCTTTTGCGGCGCCAGGCGAATGCGCGCGCCGTTGGCGCCGCCGCGCTTGTCTGAGCCGCGGAAGCTGGAAGCGGAAGCCCAGGCGGTGGAGACCAGCGCCGACACCGACAGGCCGGAAGCCAGCACGGCGTTTTTCAGCGCGGCGATGTCCTGCTCATCGATCAGCGGATGATCGACCGCCGGGATCGGATCCTGCCAAATCAACGCTTCCTGCGGCACTTCCGGGCCGAGGTAGCGCGCGCGCGGCCCCATGTCGCGGTGGGTCAGCTTGAACCAGGCGCGGGCGAAGGCGTCGGCCAGCTCCTCCGGGTGCTCATAGAAGCGGCGCGAAATCTTCTCGTAGGCCGGATCGAAGCGCAGCGACAGGTCGGTGGTCAGCATGGTTGGGCGGCGTTTTTTGTTGGGATCGAAGGCGTCGGGAATGGTTTCACCGATGTCTTTCGCCACCCACTGGTGCGCGCCGGCCGGGCTTTGGCTCAGCTCCCATTCGTATTCGAACAGGTGGCGGAAGAAGTCATGGTTCCACTGGGTCGGGGTGGTGGTCCAGGTGACTTCCAGGCCGCTGGTGATGGCGTCTTTGCCGACGCCGGTGCCGAAGGTGCTGTGCCAGCCGAGGCCCTGCGCTTCCAGTCCGGCGGCTTCCGGATCGGCGCCGACGTGAGACGCCGGGCCGGCGCCGTGGGTCTTGCCGAAGGTGTGGCCGCCGGCGATCAGCGCCACGGTTTCTTCGTCGTTCATCGCCATGCGGGCGAAGGTTTCACGGATGTCGCGCGCGGCGGCCACCGGATCGGGATTGCCGTCCGGGCCTTCCGGGTTGACGTAAATCAGGCCCATCTGCACCGCCGCCAGCGGGTTTTCCAGATCGCGGTCGCCCGAGTAGCGGCTGTTCGGCCCGCCGCTCAGTTCCAGCCAGATCTTCTCAGAGCCCCAGTAGACGTCGTCCGGCTCCCAGGTGTCGGCGCGGCCGCCGGCGTAGCCGAAGGTTTTGAAGCCCATCGATTCCAGCGCCACGTTGCCGGTCAGGATAATCAGGTCGGCCCAGGAGATGTTGCGGCCGTATTTCTGCTTGATAGGCCACAGCAAACGGCGCGCCTTGTCGAGGCTGACGTTGTCCGGCCAGCTGTTGAGCGGGGCGAAGCGCTGCTGGCCTTCGCCTGCGCCGCCGCGGCCGTCGCCGATGCGGTAGGTGCCGGCGCTGTGCCAGGCCATGCGGATGAACAGGCCGCCGTAGTGGCCGAAGTCCGCCGGCCACCATTCCTGCGAGTCGGTCATCAGGGCGTGCAGATCCTGTTTGACCGCCGCCAGATCGAGGCTGTTGAAGGCATCGGCGTAGTTGAAGTCTTTATCCATCGGATCGGACAGGGGGGAGTGCTGGTGCAGCGGTTTCAGGCTGAGCTGATTAGGCCACCAATCCTGATTGGTGGGGCCGTTCTGCGGTGCGGGCTGCTTGCCGCCCGAAAACGGGCATTTGCTTTCAGTTGTCATAATGCGCTCTCTGCTTCCGTAAAGATGCTCCAGCCGCCGGGCGTGGAGCGGTTAACAAGGCATGCGGGTAAGGCTTGCGTCGGGTGTTGCGCTAAATAACTGAACTCAATCGATTGACGTCACCCTCGCCGCCAACGGGCAAAGGGGGACATAGGGCTAAGCTTAGTCAGCGGCGGCGGAGAGATAAAATAGGAATGAGTGAATATTGTGATAGCTTGCGGCGATTTATGGGTGTGCTATTGATAGTCAACACGCCGCGTTATCGGCGCCGCAACATGAACGCGAGCACCGCGTCCGCCAGCTTGCCGAACGGCGCGCGCAGCAGGTCGGTAAAGCGCCAGCGGCTCTGGATGAAAACGCCTTTGGCGTGGCTCAGCGCCCGAAATCCTTCGATGCCGTGACAGGCCCCCATGCCGCTGGGGCCGATGCCGCCGAACGGCAGATCGTCCTGGGCGAAGTGCAGCAGGGTGGCGTTGATGCTGACGTTGCCGGAGGCGGTGCGCGCCAGCAGCCGGTCCCGATCCTCGCCCGGCGGGCCGAAGTAGTAGAGCGCGAGCGGGCGGGGCGCGGCGTTGATAACGTCGATCGTTTCATCAAAGGCGGCGTAGGTGCGTACCGGCAGCAGCGGCCCGAAGATCTCTTCTTGCATGATCGCGCTGTCATCGGGGGCGCCGACGATAAGCGTAGGGGCCAGCGTGTTCGGCCGTTCAGACGCCGAGTCGGGGCGGTGGCCGACCGGATGGATTTTCGCGCCGCGCGCCTGTGCGTCGGCAAGCAGCGCTTGCAAGCGGCGATAGTGCCTGTCGTTGATGATGGCGCCGTAGTCGTCGCCGGTTGGCCCGTCGGGATAAAAGCTTTTAACCGCCGCGTCATAGAGCGCCATGAAGCTTGCCAGATCGTCCTGATGAACCAGCAGGTAATCGGGCGCGATACAGGTTTGGCCCGCGTTCGACAGCTTGCCGAACGCCACGCTCTTGACGTTTCTGGCGTTAACCGCGCCGCGCGCCATAACGGCAGGGCTTTTGCCGCCCAGTTCGAGCGTTAACGGCACCAGATGTTTGCCGGCCGCCTGCATGACCTGACGGCCGATCGCCGTGCTGCCGGTGAACACCAGATGGTCGAACGCCAGCTCGCTGAATCTGGCCCCGACGTCCGGCCCGCCGGTCACGACGGCGACCTCATCGGCGGGAAACAGCGCCGCCAGCATCGTTTCGATCAGGCGGCTGGTATGCGGCGTGAGCTCCGAAGGTTTCAGCATCACGCGGTTGCCGGCGGCCAGGGCGGTGGCCAGCGGGATGAAGGTCAACGAGAAGGGATAGTTCCACGGCGCCATGATGCCAATCACGCCCTTGGGCTGATATTGCACATAGGCGCGTGCGGCCTGATACGGCAGGGCGACGTGGCGGCGCTCCGGCTTCATGAAGCGTTTCAGGTTGCGCAGCAGGTAATCGATCGCCTGAACGGTGACCAGAATCTCCAGAATGTCGGTTTCGTAAGGCGAACGGTGGCCGAAGTCCGCGCTGACGGCCGCCGCCAGCGCGGCGCGCTGGGCCAGAATGGCGCTCCGCAAGCGGCGCAGGGCGGCCTTGCGCTGTTGCATCGTCGGCGCGCCGTCGCGCAGGAAGGCGTGGCGCTGGGCGGCAAGCCGCGGCTCCATCGTCATGAGGATGTCATCTCCCTGCACTTGAATTCTCCTGATGCCGAGTGAAAGCGGGAATGCGGTTTGCCGAATTGGGTTTGACCTTAAAGTGAACTTTAAACCTATACTCGTTAAACGATCAACGCAAGATCGTCGGCCAACCGGGATGAGGGAGCCAGAGATCCCGGTGCCGTGCGCAGTATAAACCTTCTTTTTTAACCAGAGTGTAAATGGGAGAAACGACATGGGTTATGTAACGACCAGCGATGGCGTCGAGATTTTCTACAAGGATTGGGGCCCAAAAAACGGCAAGGTTATCTACTTCCACCACGGCTGGCCGCTGTCCAGCGATGACTGGGATGCCCAGATGCTGTTCTTCGTGAACAAAGGGTTCCGCGTGGTTGCGCACGATCGCCGCGGCCACGGCCGCTCCAGCCAGGTGTGGGAAGGGCACGACATGGATCACTACGCCGATGATGTCGCCGCGGTGGTAAAACACCTCGGCGTACAGGGCGCCATGCACGTGGGCCACTCGACCGGCGGCGGCGAGGTGGTGCGCTACATCGTGCGCCACGGCGAGGACAAGGTGTCCAAAGCGGTGCTGATCAGCGCGGTGCCGCCGCTGATGGTGAAAACGGACAGTAACCCGCAGGGCACCCCAAAATCGGTATTCGATGATTTCCAGGCGCAGCTGGCCGCCAACCGGGCGCAATTCTATTACGACGTGCCCGCCGGCCCGTTCTACGGCTATAACCGTCCGGGCGCCAAACCGTCGGAGGCCATTATCTGGAACTGGTGGCGGCAGGGCATGATGGGCGGCGCCAAGGCGCATTATGACGGCATCGTCGCCTTCTCGCAGACCGATTTCACCGAAGATCTCAAGAAGATTGCCATTCCGGTGCTGGTGATCCACGGCGACGACGACCAGGTGGTGCCTTATCAGGATTCCGGCGCGCTGTCGGCCAAGCTGGTGCAAAACGGCACGCTCCATACCTATAAGGGCGCGCCGCACGGCATACCGACTACCCATGCCGATCAGGTCAACGCCGATCTGCTGGCGTTCGTGAACAGTTAAGCGCGAACAAGCACTTTTGCTCCGCCCTGAGTGGGCGGAGTTTTTTTCATTGCGATGAGGAACGCCAATGCAAACGATCCTGGGCGCCAGTGGCCAGATCGCCCAAGAGCTGGCGCGTGAACTGAAGCGCGCGTACACCGATGATTTAAGATTGGTCAGCCGCAACCCGAGGAAGGTCAACGACAGCGATACGCTGGTCGCGGCCGACCTGCTCGATGCACAGCAGACCCTGGCGGCGGTGAAGGGCAGCGACGTGGTGTATTTCGCCGCCGGCCTGCCGCCGGATTCGGCGCTGTGGGAGCGGCAATTTCCGACCATGCTGCAGAATGCGTTGGACGCCAGCCGTACCGCGGGCGTGCCCTTTGTTTATTTCGACAATACCTATATGTATCCGCAGAACGGCGAGCCGCAGACGGAATCGACGCCGTTCGCGCCTCGGGGGCGCAAGGGACGGGTGCGCGCTCTGATGACCGAGAAGGTGCTCGACGAGATGGAGCGCAAACAGATCCCCGTGCTGATCGGCCGTGCGCCCGAGTTTTATGGGCCGGGAAAAACGCAGAGCTTCACCAATGCGCTGATCGTCGACAGGCTGAAAGCGGGGGAAAAACCGCGCGTGCCGGTTCGCGACGACAGGCTGCGCACGCTGATCTGGACGCCCGACGCCAGCCGTGGGTTAGCCCGGCTCGGCAATACGCCCGACGCGTTCGGCCAGACGTGGCATCTCCCGTGCTGCGACGAGCGGCTCACCTATGCGCAGTTCGCCGCGTTGGCCTGCGAGGTGTTTGGGAAGGAGATTTCATATTCCGTTATCGGCAAATGGGCGTTGATCGCCGCGGGGTTGGTTTCGTCCGGGGCGCGAGAGATGCGCGAGCTGCTGCCGCGCTACGAGCACGATAACCTGTTCGACTCGACCAAGTTCAAACAGCGTTTTCCCGACTTCGCCGTCACGACGTATCGCGCCGGGCTGGAAACGATTTGGCGGGAGTGGAAAAACGCGCAAGCGCCGCGCTGAGGCGTCCGTCGCGCCATGAGCAGGCGCATTCGGCACCCTGTCATCACTCTGCCCTCATGATCCTCTCGCACCGTCTCGATCGGCGTGAGCGAGCCTCGCCCTTCGCCGGGCGGGGCTTTTTATTGGCTGCGGCAGCGCGTCACCAGTGATAGCTGATGCCCATATCGAGTTTGTCTGACGCATCGACGCCGGGGGCGTGCCGAGAAAGGTTATTGAATTCATAGTTAATAAACACCTGCATGTTGCTATTGAGCAACCAGGTCACGCCCAACTCCTCGTAGTTCAATAAGTCGGTGTTGCGGCCTGCCCGGGCCTGTATCAAACGGGTATAGCCGATGTTGGGTTGGATGTGGTCCGTCAGCCGGTATTTGGCGAGTGCTTCATAACTGGACGCCGAGCCGCGGTTAGCGGTTTGTTGCGGGCTGATGGCGTTGTCGCTTTGGGTGAACACGGCCGCGAGATAGATTTTTTTCGACGCATAGAGAACCCCCTCGGCCAGCGTATCGATGCGCCGACGATAGCCGGCGGCGCGTTGCTGCCGCTGCGTGGTTTGAGACGCCGAAGCGGCGGCGATGAGGCTGAGCGTCGGCGTCAGCGCATAGCGGAAGGAGGCGCCGAACCCGTTGCCGTTTTGTTTGCCCAGCGCCTGTCGATCGTCGCCGTCTTTGAACTGATACTGCAGCGCGAGGGCGGCGTGCCGCTGAAACAGGCTGAAAGGTTTGCGGTAAGTGAGCAGGTTGTGCGCCCGGCCGCGCATAAAGTTGTCGATGTAGTTGTAGGCCATTTCTCTGAACAGCGGGGAGCGATCGGTCAGGGCGGTCACATCATAGAGCACGCCCCAGTTGCGGCCGATATCGAGGCTGCCCAGGGCGGCGTTCTGCACGCCGAGGTAGGCGAGCCGGGTGCTGTTTCGGGTGGCGTCGGCGAAGCTGACGGTATATTCCCAATGGGCGTAGGCCCGCCAGCGCGGCGCGATCTTTTTTTTGCCGATCAGGCCGAAATAGAGATAGCTGCGGTCGCCGTCGTCGCGTTCGCTTTGGCCGCTGTAGCGTCTGGCGATAATCGTGCCGTAGAAATTCAGGCTGCTGTGTTGCGATACCGTCAGCGGCACGGCGAAGGCGCTGCGCGGCAACAGGGCCAGCAGCGGGAGCCACAGGCTCGCCGAAAAAGCGCGAGGATTGCATTTTATCATGATGACGCCGTCCCTGTGCGCGGCAAGCCGGCCGGCTTGCCGTCCTGGTGAAGCTTAAGCGTGCGTGACGTGTTTAAAGTAGCTGACGATCCCCTGCGTGATGGCGGTGGCGATTTTATTTCGGAATGCAGGGGTGCCCAGCAGCCTTTCTTCCTCGGGGTTGGTGATGAACGAGGTTTCCACCAATACCGAAGGAATGTACGGGGATTTCAACACCACGAAGGCCGCCTGTTCGGTATTTTTGGCATGCAAATGATGGATGGGCGCAATATGTTGGATCAGGTGCGAGCCCAGCGTCAGGCTTTCTTTGATGGTTTCCGTTTGTTCCAAATCAAACAGTATCTTCTGCAAATAGCGATCTTTCTTGATGACGTGGGGGCCGGCGAGATCGTCCGCCGCGTTTTCACTGTTCGATAAGTATTTCGCCATCGCGCTGCTGGCGCCCTTAGTGGAAAGCGCAAAGACCGAAGCGCCGCAGGCGCTGGGGCAGGTAAAGCCGTCGGCGTGAATCGACATGAAAAGATCCGCGCCATGCCGGTGCGCGATCTCCACCCGATCGTACAGCGGAATAAAAACGTCGCTGTCGCGCGTCAGGCGGGCATCGATGCCGTGTCGATCGAGCTGCGCCCGCACGTTTCTGGCGATCGCCAGAACGACATGTTTTTCCAGCGAACCGGTGTGGCCAATGGCGCCGGAGTCGATGCCGCCATGGCCGGGATCCAACATGACCAGGAATCGTTTCCGCGCACCCTGAGGGCCCGCCTGTTTTTTGGGGCGTGGCAAGCCGTGGGCGCTAGCCAGCGGAGAAACGGCGCTATTGAGCGCCAGAGCCGCCAGCCCGGCCAGCATCATTCTGCGGCGGGACAAGCGCGTGTTCAAAAGGTCCTTCTTAGCCATAAGGTTAACCCGCATAAAGGGAAGGTTGTTTTGTTATAACATAACAATTCATGCCGGCATCATCGTCGTCTGTTAGCGCCTGTTACTTTTAATGTCATTCTATAAATCAACCGGTTTTTTATACTGAATATAGTTATTTGATTGGGTGTTTATATTGTGATTTATTTGTATTGTATTTGTTAATTCTTATTTTGAAACAATATGCAATCCAATATTTCAAATGAGATTTATTACCATCCAATAATGATATGTTATAACGTAATTACAAAAATTGATAAAAACGGCGTCTTTGCCGCCGGCATGCCGGCATAAAGACACCCACGTTTTTGGAGCGTTAACATGACTTTTAAACACCAGGAAAAAGAGACGCTAAATCTATTCGCGGTTCTCGCCGTCTCGTTAAGCACGGTCATCGCCATGCTCGACAGCACCATCGCCAACGTAGCGCTGCCGGTGATCGCGAAAGATTTCGCCGTTTCCGAATCGGCCTCCATCATGATTATCAATGCCTACCAGTTTGCCGTCGTCGCGTCGTTGATGCCCTTTGCGGCGCTGGGCAGAGCGGTGGGCAATAAAAAAATCTTTATGGCCGGGGTGGTGCTGTTTGCTTTCTCCTCGTTGGGCTGCGCGCTTTCCGACACGCTGGCGATGCTGACGGCGTTCCGAGTGATACAGGGCTTCGGCGCGGCGGCGGTGCTCAGCGTCAATGCGGCGCTGATTAAGGAGATCTACCCGGCAAGGCTGCTGGGGCGCGGCCTGGGGATTAACGTGATGGTGGTGTCGGTTTCCGCCGCCGCCGGGCCGTCCATCGCCTCGGCGATACTTTCTCAAACGAGCTGGAACTGGCTGTTCACCATCAATGTTCCCATCGCCTGTCTGTCGCTGCTGCTGAGCGTGATATTTCTGGGCTCCCGCGAGCGGCGCAACGTTGGCTTCGACAGCGGGGGCGCCCTGTTGGTGTTTGTGCTGTTTATCGCTTTCTCGCTCAGCACGATGAGCATGACCACCCGCCATCTGCCGGCGGCGGCGCTGAGCTTTGCGGTATTCGCCGGACTGGCCGGGTGGCTGTACATCAATCAGAAAAGAAAGGCCAACGCCGCGCTGATCCCGGTCGCGATGCTGCATAACCCGACGCTGTCATTGTCTTTGCTGATGTCGATGCTGTCTTACAGCACCCAGCTTTTGGCTTTTGTATCGCTGCCTTTTTATTTCCACAATGTCCTGCAAAGAAACGTGGTGGAAATCGGTCTGCTGCTGACCGCCTGGCCGCTGGCCACCATGGTTTCGTCGTTGATTTCCGGCGATTTGACCAAGAAATACGATCCCAATCTCGTCGCCCTGTCAGGCCTCGCCTGCTTGTTGGCCGGCATGCTGCTGATGGCCAACCTGCCGGCCGATCCGTCGAATGGGGCGATCGTATGGCGTGTGGCGCTGTGCGGCATCGGTTTCGGCCTGTTTCAATCACCGAACAACCTGCTGATCATGACCTCGGTCTCTCATGAAAACAGCAGCATCGCCAGCGGTCTGTTGGGCAGTTCCCGGTTGATCGGGCAAATCGTCGGTTCGGCGTTAGTGGCGATTTTCTTCAATATGCGCGGCGCGCAAGCGACGACTATCAGCTTAATGGCGGGGGCGGCGTTCTCGTTTCTCTCTCTGGCCGTGAGCTATATGCGCTTCAAGTCCGCCGTTACGTTAAAAACCAGCAAATAAGCACGTTCGAGGTTTCCCATGCGATTCATCCACCTGGTGCCGCTCATTATCGGGATGGCGGCGTTTTCCCTCAGCGGCTGCTCGACCTACCACGACGTGGCGCTGCAACAAAAAGAGGCGGGGCTCAATAGCCCGTATTATCTGTTGCAGCCGCCGGTCTATGTCGGCGATCGGCTGAAATACGGCCTGAAGGACGGCAGCGGCGGTGAGCTGACGGTTGCGAAGGTTGAACCGAAAGACATCGTTGCCGACAGCGGAAAAATCATTCCCCTGTCGCAACTCTCTTTCCTGCAGCGAAAAGACATTTCCGAAGGAAAAACCGCCGCGTTGGTCGGCGGCGGCGCGGTCGCCACCGCGGCGATCGTTTTCGTTGCCGGGATCACCATCATGGCCGCCGGCATCGCCGCCTCGGCCTGACACTATTCATCGACGCGCGCCATTGCGCGTGCGCGCAGGAGGCCTCATGGCCGTAAAACTGACATTCATCGCCACCGCCTTGCTGGCGATAGCCGCTTTGCCGATGCTGCCTTGCGCCGGCGCCAGCCAGCCGGAAGCGGCCGCGCTGCCGCAGAGCGCGGCGGCGCAAACGCTGCCCGGCAGCTACCCGCGGATCGTCATCACCGGCAACTGCCCCTTCGGCGTGATCCTGGCCAACGAGGCGGCCTATCGGCACGTCGTCGGCGTCGGCCCCTGGGCGTTCATGCATGCCGATAGGCATGTGTTGAAAGACATGAAGCCTGACATCGGCAGGATCACGTCCGATTTCATCAATAAGGACTATCGGGTCAACATGGAGTCGTTAATGAATCTGCGGCCCGACATCATTTATTACTACGGCAAAAGCCAGGACGATCGGCTGGAAAGGGCGGGCGTGATGACGGTCGATCTGGACGCCGGCGGGAAGACCAAATACCAGCCGATGGTCACCCAGGTGTATTGGGAAAATACCTTCGCCGACACCCTCGGCCTGCCGCGCACGCATAAATTCAAAGACGCCTGGGAAAGGACCCTGAAGCAGATCCGCCCCTATGCCGCAGCCATCCGCGCGCAGCACGTCAGGGCGTTGTATCTCGAAGAAAGCGACGGCAGGCAGCTGAAGGTGAGCGGCCCGCATACCTACGGCGACACCTACCTGAAAATGGCCGGCATGGACAACGTCGCCGGGGATTTGCCGGTGAAGGGGGATGCCGGCAGGTACATCAACGTGTCGATGGAGCAGATCATGGCCTGGGATCCGGATGTGATTTTCGTGGTGTTCGGCAGCGCCAAAGCGCTGCTGCACGGGGGGATCCCCGGCCAGGCGTGGGAGACGCTCAGGGCGGTAAAAAACGGCAAGGTTTTCTCGACGCCGGTGGGCATTCATAACTGGGGGGGCCTGTCGGCGGAAACATCACTGCTGCCGCTGTTTATGATCAACCGGTATGCCCCTGAAGACATTAGCGACAAAACGCTGCGGGAGGAGACGCGCCGCTATTATCAGACGATGTTCTCTTATGCGATCCCGGACCGGTTGCTGGATGAGGTGCTGGCGCAACGCTAGCGCCACGGTTGAATAGCGTTAATCCATTGGAGGAGCTTGGGGATGCCGGGCAGAGGAAAATATGCGGCGATCATGGCGGGATTGTTCATTTCGCTGTGTGCAGTCGCCTTCGCATCGCTGTTTGCCGGCCGCTACGCCTTGTCGGCCCATGATGTGGCGCAGATTTTATGGCAGGGGAACATGCCGGGGGAAAACCAGGCCCGCTATTCGGTGATTTTTAACCTGCGCGCGCCGCGGGTAGTGGCGGTGATGCTGGTGGGCGGCGGGTTGGCGGTCGCCGGCGCGACCTTTCAGGCGGTGCTGAAAAACGCATTGGCCAGCCCGGACGTGCTGGGTACGTCTTCCGCCTCCGCCTTTGGCGCTGCGCTGGGCATTCTATTGAGTTTGCCTTTTGCCCTGAGTTCGCTGCTGTCGTTTCTTTTCGGCGTGGTGAGCCTGTTGCTGGTGCTCGGCATCTGCCGCCTCAAACGCCGGCAGGATGCGCTCACCACGATTTTGTCCGGCATGATTATCGCGTCGCTGTTTATCGCGTTTGTCTCGGTCATAAAATATGTCGCCGATCCGCAGGATACCTTGCCGGCGATCGTCTTCTGGCTGATGGGCAGCTTCGCTTCGGTAGCGAAAGCGCAGGTTTATTGGCTGATCCCGCTGTTTGCGGCGTGTTACCTGACTATCTACCGGCTCAGGTGGAATATGAACATTCTCTCTCTTGGGGACGACGAGGCGCGCATCGCCGGTCTGAATCCGCCTCGGCTGAAGATCCTGTTGCTGATCGCCGCCTCTCTGCTGGTTTCCGCCTCGGTGAGCTTGGCCGGCGTGGTGGGGTGGGTCGGCTTGGTGATCCCGCATTTGGTGCGAAGCGTATTGGGGTATAACCACGGTCGCCTGATCCCGGCTTCGGCGCTGAGCGGGGCGCTGTTTTTGCTGGTGATCGACAATATCGCCAGAGGCGCTACCTACGCTGAAATCCCGATCGGCATCCTGACCGCGCTGATCGGCGCGCCGCTTTTCGCCCTCCTTTTTATTATGAGCAGCAAACATGATCACCGTTAGCCAGTTGACCCTGGGGTTCAAAGGGTGCGAGCCCATTCTCGACAACGTCAGTTTTCATCTGAAACGCGGTGAGATCCTCAGCGTGCTCGGGCCGAACGGCGCCGGTAAAACCACGCTGCTGAGACATGTCGCGGGCCTGTGCCGGCCCCTGTCAGGCGTTTGCCAGATCGGCCATATCGATAATCGGCCCGCCCGACTGGCCTATGTGCCGCAGGCGAAAACGCCGCATTTCGCTTATGGCGTGCTCGATTTTGTCACTTTCGGCTGCGCTCGCCAGGCGGGGTGGTTCGCCGGGCCGCGGCGGCAAGATTTCGCCAAGGCGCAGGCGGTGTTGCACGCGCTGGAGATCGCGCCGCTGGCGCAGAAAAACATCAATCAGATCAGCGGCGGGGAACTGCAGATGTGTTATTTCGCCAAGGCGCTGGCGGCGGACCCCGACGTCATGATCCTCGACGAACCGGAGTCGAACCTGGATTTTTACAATCAGGCTAAAATGATCGAGATGCTCTGGCGCCTCGCCAAAGAGCGGCAGATGACGATCGTGCTGAATACGCATTTTCTGCATTACGCCGATCGCATCTCCGACAAGTGCCTGCTGATGAATAAGCGACAGTGCATGTTTGGCGATAAAAACGCCTTGCTGCAAGAGGATATCCTGGAGCGCTACTTCCAGGTGCCGGTGAGAAAGTGCCGGTACGAATATGCCGGCGTCAGCGAAGAAACGTTCATTGTCGCGCTACGGCACCCCGCTTGAGCGCCGCCAGTGCGAGGGCGATTGAGGGATATCCCTCATTGCGGCCCCGCCGGCGGTTATTTAAGCTGAAAGAGAAATGCAACGGTGAATATGGAGATAATCATGACTGATTCAGTATCCAACGATCGTAATCCCACCCCGGATGTGGCGGAAGACAACGCGTTCTTCCCATCACCTTACTCCCTCAGCCAGTACACCTCGTCCAAAACCGACTTCACGGGCGCCAGCTACCCGAACGCCTATCGCGGCGGCAAGTGGAAGGTGCTGATGATCGCCTCGCAGGAGCGCTACCTGCTGATGCAAAACGGCAAGTTCTTCTCCACCGGCAACCATCCGGTCGAGATGCTGCTGCCGATGTATCACCTGGATCTGGCCGGTTTCGAGATCGACATCGCCACGCCGTCCGGCGATCCGGTGAAGCTGGAGATGTGGGCGTTCCCGCATGAAGACCCAGCGGTCAAGGCCACCTATGAGAAGTACCGCAGCCAACTCAAGCAGCCGAAAAAGCTGACGGAAGTCGTGAAGGATCTGGATGGCGGCAACTATCTCGGCGTTTTCATTCCCGGCGGCCACGGCGTGCTCAATGATATCCCGTTCAGTGAAGAGGTGAAAAAGACGCTGCACTGGGCCCATGACAACGATCGCTACGTGATCTCGCTGTGCCACGGGCCCGCCGGTTTGCTGGCGGCGGGCATTGGCGAGAGCAAAGACGATTTCCTCTATCGCGGCTATGAGATGTGCGTGTTCCCGGATGCTCTCGATACCGGCGCCAACATCGACATCGGCTATATCCCCGGCCCGATGCCCTGGCTGGTGGGCGAACGCCTGCGTGAGCTGGGCGTGAAGATCGTCAATGCCGACATCACCGGCAAGGTGCATAAAGATCGGCGCCTGCTGACCGGCGACAGCCCGCTGGCTTCCAACAACCTCGGCAAACTGGCGGCGGAGACGCTGCTGGCCGACGTCGCCGCGCGATGAGCGATGAGATCGCGCAGCGCGCTTTCCAGACGGCGTTGGCGATGGACCACGAGCGAACCCTGTCCGCCATTCAGGGGCGGGTTCGCGCCTTCGCCGCGCCGTTCGGCTTCGATCGCTTTGTGCTGTTTTCCGCTTCCGCCACGGCGGAGGCGGGGATCGAGCATATCTATTGGGTCGAAGGCGACTGGTTCGGCGAGGGGGAGGCGGTCGATGCGCTGACCTACGTGCGGCACTGCCCGGTGACTCGCCACATGCTGCGGGCCAGCGAGCCGTTCTTCTGGACCAAGACCCGGGCGCAGCAGGGAGAGCGCTACCGGATTGTGCGCACGCCGCGCGGCGCGGGCCTGCACGGCATGCAAATCCCGGTGTTCGGCCCCGCCGGCCTGGAGGGTGCCGTCAGCCTGGGAGGCGAGCGCATCGACGCCTCGCTGCCGGTGCGGTTGGCGCTGTCGCTGGTGGGCACGGCGGCCTTTTTGGCGGCGCGGCGGCTGTTTGAACCGGCGGCCGGCGAGGGAGAGGGCCGGCTGTCGGCGCGCGAGCGTGAGGTGCTGAGCTGGACCGCCATCGGCCGGCGGCAGGCGGATATCGCCGCGATGCTCGGCCTGTCTGAACGCACGGTGGAAAACCACCTGCGCCGCATTCGCCGGCGCCTTGGCGCCGCCACCACCGCGCAGGCGATCAGCGTGGCGATCCGCCTGGGCGAAATTGCCCCCGAGAGCCGTTAGCCTGCCGCCATTTGCCGCAGCAGCCACTCGCGCAGCGCAATGATATCGGGGCGCTGCGCGGTCTCTTCGGTGGCCACCAGATAGTAGTTGGCGCCGGGTAACGCCATCTCGAACGGCGCGGCCAGCACGCCGCGCTGCAACAAATCGCGCGCCAGCAGCCGGCTGGCGATCACCACCCCCTGGCCCGCTACCGCCGCCTGCAGCGCATGGGTTTCGTCGCTGAAGGTCAGCCCGGCTTCCACATTCAACCCTTCCGGCCCGTAGCGCCGCCGCCAGTTTTCCCAGGTCGGCGCGTCGGCGGGCACCTGCCGATGTTCCACGTGAAACAGCGTTACCCGCTGCAAATCCTCGATGCGCTCCAGCGCCAGCGTCGGGCTGGCCACCACGATAAAACGATCCTCATGCAGCAAGGTGCAGTGCAGATCGCTTTCCGGCATTTCGCGGTAGCGAATGGCGACGTCCACGGTGCGCTGGCTGAGATCGACGCGCTCGACGCTGGTGTGCAGGCGCAGATCGATGGCGGTAAACTCCGCCTTGAAATCCGCCAGGCGCGGCACCAGCCAGTGGGTGAGAAAATTGGAGGTGGTGGTGACGGTCAGCGCCGGCGGCTGCTGGGCGCGGGTGATTTGGGCGACGGACTGCTCCAGCGCGGCAAAGGCGCGCTGGGTGCCGGCATACAGGATCTCGCCGGTCTCGGTCAGGCTGACGCCCTGCGCGCTGCGCTCGCACACCCGGCATTCCAGCACCGACTCCAGCAGCTTGATCTGATGGCTGACCGCCGTCGCGCTGACGCCCAGCTCTTCGGCGGCCAGTTTGAAGCTGCGGCAGCCAGCCACGGCGTGGAAGGCGCGCAGCGCGCCCAGCGGCGGCAAACGGGGTTTTCTCATGGCTGAGTTATTCTCATCTAAGGCTGAAAACTATGAGTTTGTCTGACCGATTATACAAGAGATAGGCTACTGACATGTGAACAGGGAAATGAATTTATTTCATCATTTCCATCATGTCGGGAGTGAACGATGAGCCTTTATATCAACAACGGTGCCCTGGGCGCTATGGAACACACGGGAACGGCGGCGAGCGCCCTGGCGCTCAGCGTGCCGGTCGCGGCGGGCGCTTTGCTGCTGGAGGCGGAGAGCCTGCAGGGCATCGGCGCGACCCTGATGCTGCTGACGGCATTGGCGCTGGCGTTTCTCGGCGGCGCCGTACTGGCCCGCTGGCAGCCGCTGCGGAACCGGCCTGCGCTGGCGATTCTCCGCCACGGCTTTTTGCTGGCGGCGGCGGGATGGCTATTGACGCTGCTGATGCTGTTCGGCGGCCATGACTGGCCGGCTCTGCTGGCGGGCATCGCCCTCGGTGGCCTGGGGCAGGGCGTTGCCTACCGCACGGCGGTGGAGGAGAAAGCGGCGTTCGCTGTGGCGTGCAGGCTGACGACGGTGGTGACTATCGTGGCCGTAGTGATTGCCGCTTCGCTGGTGCAAACCTACGCCGCGCCGGGCGTGAGGGGGAGCTGTTTCGCGCTGGCGTTGCTGGTCGATCTGGCGTTGCTGGGGGCGTTGCTGGCGCGGGTGGCGGAGCGGGATGGGGCCTGAGCCGTCGCGCTGAAGATAAACAGCCCGCCCGGGGGAACGGGCGGGCTTCGCTTAGGCGGCCGCCAGTTCTTGCGGCGTAACGTTTTGCAAGCCGACGAGCTGAATGGCCGGTTGCTCCAGCGTGATGCCGAAGTCGCCTTGATCCCAATTGTAGATATTGACGATGTGCTGATTGAGCGCGCTTTCGCCTTGCATGAATATCGACAGATCCTGCGTATGGGTTTGCGCGTTGTAGTTCAGCGAGAAGCTGCTGTTTGAGCCTTCGGCGCCGAAGGCCAGCAGGTGGTTATCGATAGACAGGGAAGAGGCCTGTAAAAAGCCCAGCTCGAAGCTGTCGTCGATGTAGATATTGTGGGTCTGCTTCACGGGAATATTCAGCAGGCTGTTGGGGAAAGGCACATCGTTGGACAACATGCTCAGGTTCACGCCGAGATAATCCTGCGGCGCGCTCCCTCCCGGCGCAGTGGTATAACCGTGCTCGAAACGAATCTCGCTGGAGCCTTTGCCCAGGCTGACCTCCAGGCCGTTGGCCGGCGTCAGCACCCGATCGTTAAAGGTGACGTTGTCCTTAAAGTCGGTCAGTTTCACCGCTTCGATGTTGTACAGCCCGTCCTTAAAGCCATACAGCCCGATGCCGTTTTTCTCGATCACCCCGCGTCCGCCGTAGCTGCCCTGGGCGTCAAACTTCAGGTTTACCCCGTGCGACAGGCTGGAATAATCGACCGTATCATGGCCGCTGCCGCCGTCGATCACCGTCCAGCCGTAGTTGCCGGCGTTGTTTTGCCAGCCGCGCGGCACGCTGATGGTGTCGTCGCCGCTGCCGGTGTTAACGGCGATATTGCCGAACGCCAGCGTGAAATCATCGTCATGCAGCGTACCGACGCGGTACAGATTCGGCGTGGACAGCACGTCGGCAATGTCGTTGAAAATCGCCGAGCCGATATCCAGCTTGCCGGGAATGAGGCTGCCGCCGCCGGTCACGCTGCTGCCGTAGGATTCGGTGTAGAAATCACGCGCCGCTTCGGCGGCGAGGCGGATGGTCTCGTGGCCAATGCCCAGGGTGGTCAAATAGGTGGGCACTTCGCCCGCCAGCAGCGTTTCAACCACGTAACTGAGGTTTTTCATTTGCATGGAGACCTGCGCCGCGGCAATCAGATCGTAAGTCCCGCCTTCCACCTTAAAGGCCGAGGTGTCGTTGGTCGCCACCCATTCGGTAAAGAACGAGGTATCGCCTAAATAAGAGAACAGCGTGGTGCCGGCCCAGGGGGAATAGTTGGGGGCGCCGGTCGAGGAGGCGTCGGTGAACACTTCGGACGCCGCCGCGCCGGCGTCGATCAGGCCGACCTCGTGAATGTCCGGCACTTTGGCGCTGCTGGGCGGGGCATCCGGCAGCGGCGCGTTGGGATTGCTGCTCAGATCGACGCCAAACAGCGTTTTGGCGAAGTTTTTGGCGATGTTGTCGGAGGCATTCTGAATGCGCGCCTCCCAGTCATCGGGCACATGCCCGGTGCGCAGCTCATACTGCAGCTTGGTTTGGTCGCGAATGTAATGGGCAAACGCCCCCTGATTCGAGTTCACGCCATAGGCGCCTTTGATCCAGGTATACACCGCGATATCCACGCCC
Source organism: Serratia sp. CY55921 (assembly GCF_052167655.1). Classification (NCBI taxonomy): domain Bacteria; kingdom Pseudomonadati; phylum Pseudomonadota; class Gammaproteobacteria; order Enterobacterales; family Yersiniaceae; genus Serratia; species Serratia sp. CY55921. The sequence goes on from NZ_JBJNMU010000001.1 coordinate 385,289, forward strand.
TCAATGGGTTGGTTGGCATGGTTGGGATCGGTGAGCGCATCGACGGAGGCGGCATATACCGCCGGCCAGTCGCCGGCTTTGGCGGCCTCCCAAATCGCTTGCAGTTTTTCTCGGTCGGTAATGACGTAAGCCATATAAACACTCCTTGTTGCTGAGAGATTGCTGTGAAATTCAACATGATGAATGGAGGCGCGCGATGGAATAAACCGAAACCCGTACAGCCAGAAACGCGCATGCCGCGAGCCGCAGCGAACGATGGGCGGCAGGCGCCCATAGCGAAAGGATAGACGCAACTTACCGAGTGCGAAAAATTCTCTTATCGATTGTTTTTAAAGGATTATTGCTGTAAATCTGCGGGTTAACCCGCGTATTGGCGCCAGGAAGGGATATCCGTCATCTGGGTTAGGAATCTTCTTAGGTAAAAGAGTGGGTTTCGCTGGTGGGGCCAAGCGTTGGCGTTATGGCGGTGATTGTGGCTGCCGCTTTGCGGATTTACACCGACGGCAACGTCGGGGGTGGTTTCGCTCCAACGCTGCTGGGGCGTGGAATAGGGTGGGGAGATGCTGGCGTGGGGACTCTGGCGGTCGGCTTCGTGCCAGTAGCGGACGTTAACAATCTTGAACAGGTTAGCCGACAAACCTGAAAACTCTTTTGCTTACATCGGGAATGTTGGCAGAAAGTACTTCAATTATGATTACAGATCAGCCAGTTAATCCCAAATCTCAATGGGATCATTAATACTTTCCCCCTGGAGCAGTTGCTCAATGTGTTTAGGTAAGTTCCTTGGATAAAAAGTCGCAGACGACGATTTTAGTTCCTCCAGGGACCACCAGTGATACTCGAGATGATCTTCCAGTTCAAAAGGTTCCCGTTCTGCATAATGGATATCAGGTTTGAAATCATTTATATAGGCAAGGGATATAGCTTCGTGTTGCAGGCGCCTTTCACCGCGATACGAGTAATGAACATCTCTGAACCACTGAGGTACACGGACGCTTTGGAAAGGAACTATCAAACCCGTTTCTTCAAACACTTCACGTATGGCTGCGTCCGCGTGAGATTCCCCCTCCAAAATGCCACCGCCAGGTAATTCCCACGAATTTATGAAGTTAGGATTACTGACATCACGTGTGCTGAGAAGCAGGATCGAGCAGGTCTTATCAATCAGGACAACTCTTACCGCGCGCCGCTCAGTTTCTTTGAGTGGGAAAATCATTTCAGAAGACATAAATAAGACCATAACAAATAAACACTAAAAGAAGATAGTCTACATACTGCCTTCTATTTTTCTACTAAAGTCCGCTCCTCGCTCAAAGCAGACCTTCAGCTCAGTTAGCCTGCCCACTCCGTGCCAGAAGCGGACGTTGGCATTTATCATAGCGGCTAAATATAAAAGTCAGTTACTCAATGGCAACTGCTGACTTTAAGGGGTTATCTACGGGGAGCAGATCATACTGATTCTATGCCGCCTCTGGCTGCTCACACAGCGCGCCTCCCTTCGCATAACCGACTTCTCAGGTTCTCTCTCGTGCCAGAAGATAAGACATTATCATCCTCGTCGCTTCTCTCTTTATCACTGGCGACATGAGTTCATTCCGGCGAGAGGCGGAATGAACGATGCCCTCCAACGCATCTGCGAGAATGCGGGCCGCGACTAAGTGGTCCGTTTCAGTATCGTCTGACGGGGCCGCCGCACGGATGAGGTCTTCATAGCGACGATGATACTCACGCTCAAAAGCGTCATAGAATTCCCTCGGCGCGAGCGGAACCTCATCGATCAGAACACGATGCAGATCTTGGTTAGCCGCATGAAGCGTGACAACGGCATCAATCAATCGGCCAATATGTTCCTCGAGCGGAACCCTTTCACCTTGCGTCTTGATATCAGGAAGCACTTTCAGGATGTCATCGAGATGCCGTTTCCGAATAGCCTCGGCAATCGCCAGATTATTTGGGAAATACTGATACAGCGATCCAATGCTGACGCCGGCAGTATGCGCCACCTCGTTAGTCGTGAAGTTTGCCCAACCTCTCTGCGCCAAAACGCGAGCACCTGCCTCGACGATACTCTCCACCGTGTTCTGGGAACGCTGCTGTTTAGGGCGTTTCCGCATCGCGCGGTGTTCTGTAGGAATGCGAGTAGCCATAAACAACCTCGATTATTAATATGAGCAAGTGCTCATATTTTGGATTTTACCAGAAAGAGCGAAATGAGTCTTATGGAGCGACCATTATGTCTGCAGGTTTATCAAACAACCGCGAAGTTAAACTTATCCGCCATGTGCAGGGAGAAATTCACCCCGAAAATTTCGCCATCATGGAAACGACCATTCCTGCGCCCGGACCCTATGAAGCCGTAGTCCGTAACCGTTGGTTCCGTGTATCCATCTCGACACGGTTGATGGCGCAGGAGGATGCAAAGGCCGCCGAAGGCATTCCGTTCCCGCCTCTCAACCCCGGAGACACTCTGGCGGACGGCGCGATCGGAGAAGTGGTCCAGACCGGATCGGGCTGCAGCCTTCCTTTAGGTAGCCTTGTCATGCATCCGTTCGGGTGGCGGGAATATGCTGTGATCCACGAACACGACGGCAAGCTCATCGATTGCCTCGAACCTGACCCAGCGGCTTATCTTGGCCATGGCTGGACGGCCTATGCCGCGTTGACCCGAGGCGTTCAGGTGAGGAAAGGTGACACCGTGTTCGTTTCCAGCGGCGCGGGGGCCATTGGCTCGATGGCTGGACAGATCGCACGGCTCCTCGGCGCGACACGCGTGATCGGTAGCACGAGCAGATCCAGCAAGGCCCGCTGGATGCAAGAGGAACTGGGCTATGATGCCGTCGTCACCCGAGACGGCGGCCCCATGAACGAGCAACTGGCGAAAGCCGCACCTGAAGGCATTGATGTCATCGTAGACATGGTGGGGGGTGAACAGCTCGCGGCGGCGATTAAGTTGGCAAGGGATGGTGCCCGTGGCGTTCTGCTCGGTGCGCTCACCGCTGAGCTGAACGCAGAAAAGGCGTCTTTGCAGGCTCCGGTTACATTGGACAGCTTTCAAATCATCTTCAAAGGTATGACATTACGCGGCTTCAGCGCGGATCATTCGCCCGATGCGTTTGGATTCTGGTTACGCGATCTGAAGACATGGAAGCGTGACGGACGCATTCATCTTACGTCCACGACCTTCAAGGGAATTGAAAGCTCGATATCTGCATTGCAGGAAGCCTGTGCCGGTCGCCTCAAAGGCGTGGTCCTGATCGAGCTATAAAACGGACGTCGTCATCTGGCATAGCCGTTCGGATGACTTACCCGCCATTCCTAAGCCTTATAGGTTAAATCGTCGTGTGATGGCGCAATGGCGTCTACGGAAAGTTCACGTCACGCAGGCTGAAAACCACATTTTTCTCACATTGGAGTCAACAATATGACTAACACATATCATCGCGTGGGCAACGGACCCCACCCCGTTCTCGTGCTTCACGGTTGGTTCGGTGACGCGCACTCGTTCGAAGAGATTGAACCCTGGTTGAATGTCCACGCGTTCAACTATGTGTTCATGGATTATCGTGGCTACGGGGGCATGCAGGAAACGCGCGGCGCATACACGATCGATGAGATTGCCTCCGATGCGCTGGCGCTTATTGACGCTCTTGGCTTTCACGACTTCAGCCTGATAGGTCATTCGATGGGGGGGATGGTGATTGAGCGAATTGCAACGCGCGCGCCCGATCGAGTGCGGGCACTCGTTGCCGTTGCACCCGTTCCTTGCGGCGGCATTTCGTACGATGCTACGACGCGCCGTCTGCTTGAAGATGCTGCTGAGCAACTGGACAATCGAAAAGCCATCATAGACCGCAGTACTGGCGGACGGTTGCCCTTATCCTGGGTCGAATGGAAAGCAGCGTATTCGGTATCGCATTCCTCTCAGGAAGCATTTTCTGCGTATTTTCATGCATGGGCCGATACCGATTTCAGCGATGAGATTGTCGGATCGCATCCGATAAAGGTGCTTGTGGGTGAGCACGATCCAACATTCAATGCCGGGTTAATGGCCAAAACCTATCTTCAACGCTATCACCATGCAACGGTTGAGATTCTGGAAAACGCCGGCCACTATCCGATGAACGAGACACCGCTCGCGCTTGTCAGGGCTATCGAATCCTTCCTTGCCGAAACAGCCACTGTCGGGCGTATCCCCTCGTCCGCTCGGTGACGAGGGTAAGAGGCACAGAGGGCCTTAACTTGTCGGCATCTTTCATTCCAGCGGTGACTGGAATCGTTCGCGTTCTTATGCGCCAGAAGCGGGCACTCCATACCTCAAGGTAGAGTTCGCCATACCAAATAAGCCTCAGTGCGATGAAACAAATACCGACGCAGGCTGCGCGGGCGGAATGGCGAAGTGACGCTGCATGCGTTTTATCTCCTCTGCCGGTGGCAGGCCAAACAGGCGCTTGAATTCGCGGTTAAATTGCGATGGGCTTTCATAACCAACGGCGTAACTCGCGGCGGCGGCGGTGATTTGTTGGCGCACCATCAGCATCCGTGCCTGGTGCAGGCGTACCGATTTCACATACTGCATTGGCGGCATCTGCGTTATCGCTTTGAAATGGCTATGAAAGGTCGGCACGCTCATGCCGGCCATCATCGCCAGCTGTGTCAGCGTTAACGGCTCCGCGTAAGCGGCATGGATGTGCTGCAACGCTTTACCGATTTTGCCAAACTGCCCCTGCAAGGCCAGCGCGGCACGCATTGCGTTGCCCTGTGCGCCTGTCAGCACGCGAAAATAAAGCTCACGCACCCGCGCCGGGCCGAGGATCGCCGCCTCAAGTGGGTTAGCCAGGACTTCAAGTAAGCGAAGTACGGCCATTTTTACCGCGCTGTCCATGGGGCTCGACATCATGCTTTGCGGCGCGACGGGAGGATGCGGGGCGCCATGCTGTTCAATCTGCAACATCAGTTCCGCGGCAAGCTGAAAATCCAGATGCATATAAATCGCCAGCAGCGGATGTGCTGCCGACGCGTCGGTTTCCATCACAAACGGCACCGGCACCGAAACCGCCAGGTAGTGCTGCTCATCATATAAATAGGTCTGTTGACCGAAATAGCCGCGTTTGCTGCCCTGGCAGACGATCACGATCCCCGGATCGTAAAGCACCGGCGTTCTGGCAAGCGGGCGATCGGAACGCAAAATTCGCACATCAGGTAGGGCAGTGAGGTTGTATCCCTCTTGCACCGCAAGTCTATTCATCAGGGCAATCATGTCGGACATCCCACCACCTCATAAAATCAGGCAAGAAAAAGAGAAAATACGGCCTAAAAATACGGCAGGGAAGAGAATACCATGCAACCTTCATGGTTCATGGGAGTTCTTTTTATGGCATCTGCAAAAACGATTTTAATTACCGGCGTCAGCAGTGGCTTTGGTCAGGCGCTGGCGCGGGAAGCCCTCGCCGTAGGGCATCGGGTTGTAGGGACGGTGCGCAACAGCGAAGCACTGCAGGCTTTCGCCGCGCTCGATACGCAGCGGGCTTTTGGCTATCTGCTTGATGTCACGGACGATGAACGTATTGATGAGGTGGTTGGAGAGATAGAGTCCGCCGTCGGTCCGATAGATGTGCTGGTGAACAATGCCGGTTACGGCCATGAAGGCATTCTGGAAGAATCCCCGCTTGCAGAGCTGCGCCGCCAGTTTGACGTCAATGTGTTTGGTGCGGTGGCAATGATCAAAGCCGTGCTACCGGGCATGCGCCAGCGCCGTCGGGGCCACATTATCAATATCACCTCAATGGGCAGTTTCATTACCTTGCCCGGTATCAGCTATTACTGCGGCAGCAAATTTGCACTGGAAGGAATATCAGAAACCTTAAGTAAAGAGCTTGCCCCGTTCAACCTACACGTGACCGCCGTGGCGCCTGGCTCGTTTCGAACGGACTGGGCCGGGCGTTCAATGGTGCGCAGCCCTCGTCGTCTTCCGGACTATGACGCGTTATTTGAACCTGTTCGTCAGGCGCGCCAGGAAAAAAGCGGCAAGCAACTCGGCGATCCGGTTAAGGCGGCTCACGCCATGCTGGCATTGATCGAGAGCGGGAACCCACCCACGCATCTGTTGTTAGGCAGTGACGCATTAAGTTTGGTGCGGCAAAAGCTCGAGGCGTTAGGTCAGGAAATTGAACAATGGGAGAAGCTCACCCGTTCAACGGATGGCTGAACGGTGTCGGGTAGCGAGAGCGTAGGGGATCGCCGATTATGATCCGCCCAACAGCAAAAAGCCCGCTCAGGTTTCCCTGAGCGGGCTTCTCTAAATATGGCTCCTCTGACTGGACTCGAACCAGTGACATACGGATTAACAGTCCGCCGTTCTACCGACTGAACTACAGAGGAATCGTGTGAACGGGGCGAATAATAGCGAGGCGCCGTCGGCATGTCAAAGGCGGATTACACATTCTGTGACTGTTTGCTTACAGAATGCGCAACCCGTTGAGTTTTTTGGCAGATTTAGCCCTCTGGCGCTCGCTGCAGGCGCAGCTGATAGCGGTAAACGCCGGCGGTGAGCAGGTAATCCCGGTGCACGCTCGGGCTCCAGGAATCGTCGCCGCCCACCCCCATGTGGAAGCCGTCCAGATGCAGCCAGGTGCCTGCTTCCGGCTGCAGCAGGTGCTGGTGGCTGCAGGCCATCAGCTGTTGCAGGCCGTAGCGGCTGAGCGAGAAGTGGAAGCGGCCGTCGATGCGCCAGCCGCCGTAGCGCAGGCTGCGGGTGTCGCAGCGCAGGCCGTTCTCGCCGGGGAAAATATACGGCGTGTGCAAATCTGCCAGCGGCAGGCGCCAGCGCCCGTATTGCGCGGCCAGGCGGCGATCCGGGTAGTTCTCGTGCGGGCCCAGACCCAGCCATTCCGCCTGCGGCTGCACCGTCGCCAGTTGGCAGTGCAGGCCGATGCGCGCCGGCGGCGGCAGGGCGTCGGCCACCTCGACCTCCACGTTCACGCTCACCGCGCCCAGCGCGTCGAACAGCCACTGCTTGCGGCTAATCAGCAAAATCTGCCCGTCCACGCCGAACTGGTGTTCGCTCACCACCCGCACGCCGTTTTGCAGCGCATCGGCCTGCAACTGCGTGCAGCGCTCTTCCAGCCGGTACAGGCCCGCCAGCTTCCAGCGTTCGATCCAGGCGTTGGGATCGATATGGTCCGCTTCGCTGACGCCGATGTCGTTATCGATCGGCGCGCGCGCAAAACCGTCGCGCAGCGGCGTCAGCAACTGCGGCTGCTCATTCTGCCACCACTGCGTCAGGTGGCCGCTGCTGCGCTCGAAGCGCCAACGCTGGTCGCCGTGGGTGAGCGTCAGCCCCTGATCGTCTTCAATCAGCATTGGCGGCACGCCCTGCGCCGGCGGCGGCGCGGGATGCAGCGCGCGCGGCACCCGCCACTGATCCCAGGCGCAGCGGTGGTGCGCTTCGGACCAGTCGGTGGCCTGCGGCTGCACTACCTCCACGTTCAGCCACAGCTCGCCGGGCTGATGCAGCATCGGCAGCCGGTCGAGCAGGGTGAAGCGAGTGCTGCCCTGCGGCGGCAGCGCCAGATCGAAGCTGCCGCTGGCGCGTTCCACGCCGTCCAGCTCCAGCCGCCAGTTGAGCTGTTCGTTGTCGGTGTGGCGGAACAGGTAATCGCTGGTGACGGTCAGCGTCAGCGAGGCGGCGTCGAAGGCGAAGCGGAACAGCTGCTGCGCCCGCTGCGCTTCGAACAGCGCCGGGTGCGGGGTGCGATCCGCGAACACCAGCCCGTTCAGGCAGAACTGGCGATCGTTGGGGGTGTCGCCGAAGTCGCCGCCGTAGGCCCAGAACTCTTCGCCGCGATCGTCGCGTTTGATCAGCGCCTGATCGACCCAGTCCCAGACAAAGCCGCCCTGCAGGCGCGGATGTGCGTGGAACGCGCGCCAGTAGCGCTCGAAACCGCCGAAACTGTTGCCCATCGCGTGGGCGTATTCGCACAGGATCAGCGGGCGCGGCTCCTCCGGCAGGCCGATCCACTTGCCGATCGCCCATTTGGGCACCGCCGGGAACGGCTGATCCTGATCCACTCGCGCATACATCGGGCAGATGATGTCGGTGGCGGCGGTGTCGGCGCCGCCGCCTTCATATTGCACCGGGCGGGTCGGATCCTGGCTTTTCACCCAGCGGTACAGCGCGTCGTGGTTCGCGCCGTGGCCGGACTCGTTGCCCAGCGACCAGATAATGATGCAAGGATGGTTGCGATCGCGTTGCACCATGCGGGTGACGCGCTCGCTCATCGCCGGCAGCCACAGCGGATCGTCAGCCAGGCGGTTCATCGGCTGCATGCCGTGGGTTTCGATATTGGCTTCGTCCACCACGTACAGCCCGTAGCGATCGCACAACCGGTACCACAGCGGGTGGTTGGGGTAATGGGAACAGCGCACTGCGTTGAAGTTGTGCTGCTTCATCAGCAGGATGTCGTGGCGCATCGTCGCCTCGTCCATCACCTGGCCGTGGCGCGGATGATGCTCGTGGCGGTTAACGCCGCGGATCAGCAGCGGCTGCCCGTTGAGCTTCAATAGCCCGCCGCTGATCTCTACCTGGCGGAAGCCGACGTCATAGGCCTCCACCTCGATAATCTCCCCTTCGGGCGAGAGCAGGGCGACGGTAGCGCGATACAGCGCGGGCGTTTCGGCGCTCCACAGCGCCGGGCGTTCCACCGGCAGGCGCAGCGTGACGCGATCGTCATAGGCGCCGCGTTCGTCCACGATCTCGCTGCCGAGCGGCTGGGTGCGCTCGGCCACCCGCGCGCCATCGCGCCACAGCTGAACCTGCACCAGCAGCGGGCCGGGCCGGCTGGCGCGCGCCGTCACCACCAGTTCGCCGCGGGTAAAGCGGTCATGCAGCGGCGTGGTGATGCGCACATCGCTCAGGTGCGCGGCGGGTTTGTGCAGCAGGCTGACGTCGCGGAAGATGCCGCTCATGCGCCACATATCCTGATCTTCCAGGTAGCTGCCGTCGCACCAGCGCAGCACCATCACCGCCAGCCGGTTTTCACCCGGCCGCAGCCACGGGCTGAGATCGAACTCCGCCGGCAGGCGGCTATCCTGCGAATAGCCGACCCAGTGGCCGTTGCACCATAAATAGAACGCCGAGTTGACGCCGTCGAAGATGACGCGCGTCTGGCCGGCGGCCAGCCAGGCCGGATCGACGCTGAAGGCGCGCGAGTAGCAGCCGGTCGGGTTGTCTTCCGGCACGCGCGGCGGATCGACCGGGAACGGGTAGCGCACGTTGGTGTAGATCGGCGCGTCGTAGCCGGCGAGCTGCCAGTTGCCCGGCACCGCCAGCGGGGCGGCGTCCGGCAGATCCTGCTGCAGCCAGCTCTCCGGTGCCGCCTCTGGGCGCGGGAAATAGTTGAAGCGCCACTCGCCGTTCAGCGATCGGCGGCTGGCGCTGGGGGCGTCGTCGCGCGCGTCTTCCACCGTGCGCCAGCTGGCGAACGGCGGGTGGGCGTCCAGCCGGCGGTAGTGGGTGCAGGCGGGGTTTTGCCAGTCACGGCGGGCGAGGATCTCGGTCAGGGAAGCTAGGGGCGCAGCAGGCATCGGCGATCGTCCAGTCGGCTAGGTGATGCTCACCAAGATGCTGACCGGCGCATAAAAAGTAAAGCGGTTACACGCAACCTTGCAAGGGCGATCAAATAACCGTTAATGCGGCTCGCCGGCGCGATAGATCCGCTGTGGGCGGCCTACCTTGCCGTAAATGATCTCGGCGCGCAGCTGCTGCGCGGCGGTGCAAAATTCCAGATAACGGCGAGCGGTGGTGCGGCTGAGCCCCATTTTTTGCGCAACGCTTTCAGCGGTGTGCCGCGCGGCGGGTTCGGCGAACAGCGCGCGGACCTTGCCCAGCGTCAGCTCGTCGATGCCGGCGGGCAGCGCCGCCTGCTGCTCGCCGCGGGCGTAGGTATTGAACATCTCGTCGATGCGGCGCTGGTTGAGGCGCGCTTTGTCCTTCAACGCTTCGCGGCGCTGGCTGAAGCGCAGCAGCGTCTGGCTCAGCCGGTCATAGGCCAGCGGTTTGATCAGGTAGTCGAACACGCCGTAGCGCAACGCCTCGGCCACGGTGGCCATGTCGCTGGCGGCGGTGATGAACACGATGCCGCCGCGATACCCGCTCAGCGTCAGTTCGCGCAGCAGGGTGATGCCCTGGCCGTCCGGCAGAAAGTTGTCCAGCAGGATCAGATCCGGCTTGAAGCGTTCGGTCATGGCGCGCGCCTGCGCCAGCGTGCCGGCCAGCCAAATCTGGCGGCAGCCGCCGTTCTGGCGGATAAACTCCGCGTGCATCTCCGCCAGCGGCGTTTCGTCTTCAACGATCAGGATGTTCAGCCATTCCATAGTGCGACCCGTAATTGCAATAAAAATGCTAAGTGAATGTAAGTGAATTGCGGCGCCAAATAAAGATTATCTCAATAATAAACACCATAAGATTAATTAAGCAAATAAAGAACATTAAATAACTTATTAACCGGGATCGGTTTGTGAAATAGGTCAATAATCCGCGTTTTTTTTCTGCTTACCATGGGTTTATCGAACGAGAGGATGATTTTATCTTCATGGTTTTTAAGGTTTTAATTGCCATTTCCGATGTTAATTAAAATGCCTTTTTGTATTTCATTTGTTGTTTGCCAGTTAACCCAGAGAGCGTGTTATGTTAGGCGATGCCGTATTTAATCGGGTAAAGCGATCGGATCATAAAGCGATTTCGGAAATAAGCGCCTTCTTGCGCAGTAACGATCTGAATATCGATACCACGGTTGAAATATTTATTACCGTTACCCAGCACGACAAATTGGTCGCCTGCGGCGGCATCGCCGACAATATTATCAAATGCGTCGCCATCAGCCCGCTGATGCGCGGCGAAGGGTTGGCGCTGGCGCTGGCGACCGAGCTGGTGAACCTGGCCTACGAGCGCCACCACACCCAGCTGTTTATCTACACCAAGGTGCAGAACGAGCCGCTGTTCCGCCAGTGCGGTTTCTACCCGATCGCCACCGTGCCGGGCATCGTGGTGCTGATGGAAAACAGCCCGTGCCGCCTGAAGCGCTACGCCGCCCAGCTGGCGAGCCAGCGCCGGCCGGGCGACACCATCGGCAGTATCGTGATGAACGCCAACCCCTTTACCCGCGGGCACCAGTATCTGGTGCGTCAGGCGGCCAAGCGCTGCGACTGGCTGCACCTGTTTCTGGTGAAGGAAAACACCTCGCGCTTCAGCTATGAAGACCGGCGCCGGCTGGTGCTGGCCGGCACCGCCGATATCCCCAACCTCACGGTACACGAAGGCTCGCAGTACGTGATCTCGCGCGCCACTTTCCCCTGTTACTTCATCAAGGACCAGGGCGTGGCCGACGACTGTTACACCGAAATCGATCTGAAGATCTTCCGCCAGTATCTGGCGCCCGCGCTGGGCATCACCCACCGCTTCGTCGGCAACGAGCCGTTCTGCGCGGTGACCGCGAAATACAACCGCGACATGCGCTACTGGCTGGAAACGCCGGCGCTGCCCAGCCCGCCGATCGCGCTGGTGGAAATCGAGCGTTTGCAATATCAGGGCACGGCGATCTCCGCCTCCTGGGTGCGCAAGCTGCTGGCGGCGGGGGACTTCCACGCCGCCGCGCCGCTGGTGCCGCCGGACACCCTGTACTACCTGCAGGATCTGCAAACGCAGCGCCGGGCCAAGGCGGCCCCGCATCCTTTTGAGTCCGCACAATCAGGTGAATGATGAAAATTATCCGAGAAGCAATGGCCGGCACGCTGGAATCCAGCGATGTCATGGTGCGCATCGCGCCCGCCGAGGGGCCGCAGCACGATCTGTTGATCGCCAGCAGCGTGGAAAAACAGTTCGGCGCGGCGATCCGCCGCACCCTGCTGGAGGTGCTGCAGCGTTATGAGGTGGAGCCGGTGCAGGTGATCGTCGACGACAAAGGGGCGCTGGACTGCGTGCTGCGCGCCCGGCTGGAAACCGCGCTGATGCGCGCCTGCGAGAGCGGCCAACTGCCGTGGGAGGCGAAAGATGAAAACGCTGAATAAAACCCGGCTGCGCCGCAGCATGCTGTTCGTTCCCGGCGCCAACGCGGCGATGGTCAGCAACGCCTTTATCTATCAGGCTGATGCGCTGATGTTCGATCTGGAAGACTCGGTGATCCTGCGTGAAAAAGACGCGGCGCGCCGGCTGGTGTACCACGCGCTGCAGCACCCGCTGTACCAGGAGGTGGAAACCATCGTGCGCGTCAATGCGCTCGACTCCGCCTACGGCCTGGCGGACCTGCAGGCGGTGGTGCGCGGCGGCGCGGACATCGTGCGCCTGCCGAAGACCGACAGCGCGCAGGACGTTGTCGACATGGAGCGCGAGATCGCCGCCATCGAGGCGGCCTGCGGCCGGCCGGTAGGCAGCACCGGGCTGCTGGCGGCGATCGAATCGGCGCAGGGCATCACCAACGCGGTGGCGATCGCGCACGCTTCGCCGCGTCTTATCGGCATCGCGCTGGGGGCGGAAGACTACGTGCGCAACCTGCGCACCGAACGCTCGCCGGAGGGCATTGAGCTGCTGTTCGCCCGCTGCTCGCTGCTGCAGGCGGCGCGCGCTGCCGGCATTCAGGCGTTCGACACCGTCTACTCCGACGCCAACAACGAGGCCGGCTTCCTGCAGGAAGCGGCGCTGATCAAACAGCTCGGCTTCGACGGCAAATCGCTGATCAACCCGCGCCAGATTGAGCTGCTGCACAACCTATATGCGCCGACCGCCAAAGAGGTGGCGCACGCGCAGCGGGTGGTGGACGCCGCCGAAGCGGCGGAGCGGGAAGGGCGCGGCGTGGTGTCGCTCAACGGAAAAATGGTCGACAGCCCGGTGATTGAACGCGCCCGGCTGGTGCTGGAGCGCGCCGCGCTGTCCGGCTTACGGGAAGAACCGGCGCAGCACGGGGAGGAAGCATGATGAACCGCCAACAACGATTGATGACCTTCGCCAACCCGGCGGATCTGCCGGGTTATCAGGACGTGTCCAAAGCCAACCTGCAGGCGCGTAAACCGCGCGATCTCAAGCTGTGCGACTCCTTGCAGGAAGCGGTGCGCCGCAGCGGGCTGCAGGACGGCATGACCATCTCGTTCCACCATGCGTTTCGCGGCGGCGATCTGGCGCTCAATCAGGTGATGGAGACGCTGGCGGCGATGGGGTTCCGCAACCTGACGCTGGCCTCCAGCTCGCTGACCGACTGCCATGCGCCGTTGGTTGAGCATATCCGCCACGGCGTGGTGAGCCGCATTTACACCTCCGGGCTGCGCGGCCCGCTGGCGGACGCCGTATCGCGCGGCCTGCTGGCGGAGCCGGTGCAAATTCACTCGCACGGCGGCCGGGTCAATCTGATCGAATCCGGCGAGCTGAAGATAGACGTGGCCTTCCTCGGCGTGCCGGCCTGCGATGAGTTCGGCAACGCCAACGGCTACAGCGGTGAAGCCTGCTGCGGCTCGCTCGGCTATGCGCGGGTGGACGCCGAGGCGGCGGGCACCGTGGTGCTGCTGACCGAGCAGCTGGTGCCGTATCCGCATCATCCCGCCAGCCTGGCGCAGGATCGGGTGGATCTGATCGTGCAGCTGGAGCGGGTGGGCGACGCCGACAAGATCGGCGCTGACGCCACGCGCATGACCTCGAACCCGCGCGAGCTGCTGATCGCCCGTCGCGCCGCCGAGGTGATCGCCGGTTCAGGCTACTTCACCGAAGGGTTTTCACTGCAAACCGGCACCGGCGGCGCCTCGCTGGCGGTGACCCGTTTCCTGGAGGACAAGATGCGCGCCCGCGGCATTCGCGCCGCGTTCGCCCTCGGCGGCATCACCTCGACCATGGTGGATCTGCACGAGAAAGGGTTGATCGGCAAGCTGCTGGACGTGCAGAGCTTCGATCGGGCGGCGGCGACCTCGCTGGCGCGCAACCCGCGCCATATCGAAATCAGCGCCAATCAGTACGCCAACTTCAGCTCCAAGGGCGCGTCGGTCGATCGGCTCGACGTGGTGGTGCTGAGCGCGCTGGAAATCGACACCGGCTTCAACGTTAACGTGCTGACCGGCTCCGACGGCGTGCTGCGCGGCGCGTCCGGCGGCCACTGCGACACCGCCGCCGCCGCGCGGCTGGCGATCATCGTCGCGCCGTTGGTGCGCGGGCGCATCCCGACGCTGGTGGAACAGGTGACCACCTGCGTCACGCCGGGCTCCAGCATCGACATTCTGGTGACCGACCACGGCATCGCCGTCAACCCGGCGCGGCCGGAGCTGGCGCAGCGCCTGCGGGAGGCCGGGCTTGAGGTGGTGAGCATCGACTGGCTGCGCGCCCGCGCGCTGCAGCTGACCGGCGAACCGCAGCCGATCGCGTTTACCGACAAGGTGGTAGCGGTGGTGCGCTACCGCGACGGCTCGGTGATCGACGTGGTGCATCAGGTGGCGGAGTAAACGATGGCCGCCGTCGATCCTCAACTGGCCGCCGAACGTGCGGTCAGCCTGCCGGAGCTGCTCACCAGCCGCGAATGCCGTCAGGCGCGCCAGCAGGCGTGGCTGGCGCAGCACGAGTGCACGCTGCTGGTGCTGACGCTGGTGGTGCCCGGCCCGGTGAAGGACAGCGCGCTGACGCGCGGCATCTTCAACCTGGGGTGGGCGGCGCTGCTGCGACTGTGCGCCGAACAGGGGTGGCCCAGCCCGCAGGCCGAGGCGCTGGCGCTCGCCACCGGCTGCGAAGGGTTTGTGGCGCTGCGCGCCGACGCCCAACGGGTGAAAGATTGCGCCATGCAGCTGGAGGTGAGCCGCCCGATCGGCCGGCTGTGGGATATCGACGTGCTGGATGCGCAGGGGCGAATCCTGTCGCGCCGCGATATCGGCCTGCCGGCGCGGCGCTGCCTGCTGTGCGGCCAACCGGCCAAGATCTGCGCCCGCCAGCGGCGGCATGGCAGCGAGCAGCTGCTGCAAGAAATGGAAAGGATGTTCAACGATGCGATCTCTGCCGATTAATCCACCCGCCCGCCGAGCCGAGCCGGCCTGCGACTTCGCCCGCGCCGCCTTTCGCGCGCTGTTGGTGGAGGTCAACCTCACGCCCAAACCGGGGCTGGTGGATCGCCATAACACCGGCGCCCATCGCGACATGGATCTTGGGCATTTCTACCGCAGCGCCCGCGCCATCGGCGTGTGGCTGCCGCGTTTTATCCAGCGCGGACGGGAAGACGCGGCTTTGCCGGCCGAGCGGCAGCTGGCGCGGCTGCGGCCGCTCGGCCTGGCCTGCGAAAACCAGATGTTTCGCGCCACCGGCGGCATTAACACCCACAAGGGCAGCGTGTTCTCACTCGGGTTGCTGTGCGCCGCCTTCGGCCGCCTGCAGCAGCAGGGCCGGACCATCAGCGCCGCATCGTTATGCGCCGAAGTGGCGGCGATGTGCCGAGGGCTGGTGGACAGCGAACTGCGATGCAACAACGCCGGGCAGACCGCCGGCCAGCGCTTGTTCGCTGCGTATGGCCTCAGCGGCGCGCGCGGCGAGGCGGAATCCGGTTTTCGGTTGGTGCTTGACGGCGCGCTGCCGCTGTATCGGCAACGGCTGGCCGCCGGCGGCGACGAACAGCGGGCGCTGCTGGACAGCCTGCTGTGGCTGATGGCCCACAACGATGACACCAACGTCGCCTCGCGCGGCGGCCTGCGCGGGCTGCGCTGGCTGCGGCGCCGGGCGGCCTTGCTGCTGGCGCAGGGCGGCTCGGCGGGGGAGGCGGGCCTGGCGCGCCTGCGGCGCTTCGATACCGATTGCATTGCCCGCAACCTCAGCCCCGGCGGCAGCGCCGACTTGTTGATAGTGACCTGGCTGCTGGCGCAGCTGGGTGCCCAAGAATAATAACCAAGCCTTCAGGAGAGTCCCTATGTCCCAAACCCAGGAAAAGATCTGGAAAGCGATAGCGCCGCTGGCGGTGCTCGCGATCCTGTTATTGATACCGGTGCCCGACGGCATGCCGCCGCAGGCGTGGCACTATTTCGCCATCTTTGTGGCGATGATCGTCGGCATGATTCTGGAGCCGATCCCGGCCACTGCCATCAGCTTTATCGCGGTGACCGTCAGCGTGCTGAGCGCCAACTGGGTGCTGTTCGGCGCGCAGGAACTGGCGGAGCCGGGCTTCAAGGCCGGTAAAGAGGCGCTGAAATGGGGGCTGGCGGGCTTCTCCAGCACCACCGTCTGGCTGGTGTTCGGCGCCTTTATCTTCGCGCTGGGCTACGAGGCCACCGGGCTGGGGCGGCGCATCGCGCTGTTCCTGGTGAAATTCATGGGCAAGCGCACGCTGACGCTGGGCTATGCGGTGGTGATCATCGATATCCTGCTGGCGCCGTTCACGCCGTCCAACACCGCGCGCACCGGCGGCACGGTGTTCCCGGTGGTGAAAAACCTGCCGCCGCTGTTCGATTCCTTCCCTAACGATCCCTCTTCGCGCCGCATCGGCGGCTACCTGATGTGGATGATGGTGGTCGGCACCAGCATCAGCTCCTCGATGTTCGTCACCGGCGCCGCGCCGAACGTGCTGGGCATCGAGTTCGTCGGCAAGATAGCCGGGGTGCACATCAGCTGGATGCAGTGGTTCCTGGCGTTCCTGCCGGTCGGCCTGCTGCTGCTGATCATCGCGCCGTTGATCTCCTACTACCTCTACAAACCGGGCGTGACCCACAGCAGCGAAGTGGCCGCCTGGGCGAATACCGCGCTGGGGGAAATGGGTAAGCTGACGCGCAAGGAGTACACCCTGATCGGCCTGGTGCTGCTCAGCCTGTGCCTGTGGGTGTTCGGCGGCAAGGTGCTGGACGCCACCGCGGTGTGCCTGTTGGCGGTGTCGCTGATGCTGGCGCTGCACGTGGTGTCGTGGAAAGACATTACCAAATACTCCAGCGCCTGGAATACGCTGGTTAACCTGGCGACGCTGGTGGTGATGGCCAACGGCCTGACGCGCTCCGGCTTTATCGACTGGTTCGCCCAGACCATGAGCACCCACCTGGACGGCTTCTCGCCGAACATGACGGTAGTGGCGCTGGTGCTGGTGTTCTACTTCGCCCACTACCTGTTTGCCAGCCTGTCGGCGCACACCGCCACCATGCTGCCGGTGATCCTGGCGGTCGGCAAAGGGTTGCCGGGCGTGCCGATGGAGCAGCTGTCGATGCTGCTGGTGCTGTCGATCGGCATCATGGGCGTGCTGACGCCGTACGCCACCGGGCCAGGGGTGATCATCTACGGCTGCGGCTATGTGAAGTCGAAAGACTACTGGCGCCTGGGGGGCATTCTCGGCGTGGTGTACATCGCCGCGCTGCTGCTGATCGGCTGGCCAATCATGAGCCTGTGGTACTGAGTTGACGCACAGCGGCCGCCGCCCGGTGGCCGCTGGTACGATCTTTTCCCGTGAACCCTGTCACACACTTGTCACACTAACCCCGCCATCATACGCAGGCAAACGCTAACACCTTAAAAATAATCATTTTCCGGGAGCCTCTGCGGATGAGAAAAAAAACGTTATTGCTGTGCCTGCCTTTGTTATTCACCGGGAACGCGCTGGCGGACGCCGGTGGTTATCAACTGGAACAGGTGCTGGTGATGAGCCGCCATAACCTGCGCGCGCCGCTGGCCAACAACGGCAGCGTGCTGGCGCAGTCCACGCCGAAGGCCTGGCCGGCCTGGGAAACGCCGGGCGGCCAGCTGACCACCAAGGGCGGGGTGCTGGAAGTGTATATGGGGCACTATTTCAACGCCTGGCTGAAGCAGACCGGCCTGTTGCCGCAAGAGGGCTGCCCGACCGCCGGCAGCGTGTACGTCTACGCCAACAGCCTGCAGCGCACGGTGGCCACCGCGCAGTTCTTCAGCAATGGCGCGTTCCCCGGCTGCGACGTCAGCGTGCACCATCAGGACAAGATGGGCGAGATGGATCCGACCTTCAACCCGATCATCACCGACACCAGCGAAGCCTTCAACCAGCAGGCGCTGGCGGCGATGAACGCCGCGCTGGGATCGCTGAAGCTGGACGCGGCTTACCAACAGTTGGCGAAGATCATCGACTACAAGGATTCCGCCGCCTGCAAGACCGACAAACACTGCGACCTGACCAAAGAAGCCAGCGTGATGAGCGCGGTGCCGGGCAAAGAGCCGGGCGTCTCCGGCCCGCTGCGGGTGGGCAACTCGCTGGTGGACGCCTTTATGCTGCAGTACTACGAAGGTTTCCCGATGAAAGAGGTGGCCTGGGGCAAAATCGCCACGCCGCACCAGTGGCAGCAGCTGGCGCAGTTGAAAGACGGCTATCAGGATTCGCTGTTCACCTCGCCGGTGGTGGCGCAGAACGTCGCCAAGCCGCTGCTGACCTACATCAACAACGCGCTGCTGGGCGAGCGCAAACCGGACGCGCCGAAGCTGACGGTGCTGGTGGGCCACGACTCCAATATCGCCTCGCTGCTGTCGGCCATGCAGTTCCAGCCGTATCAGCTGCCGCAGCAGTACGAGAAAACGCCGATCGGCGGCAAACTGGTATTCCAGCGTTGGCGCGACGCGCAGAACGACCGTGAATTGCTGAAGATCGAGTACGTCTATCAGTCCACCGAGCAGTTGCGCAAGGCGACGCCGCTGACGCTGCAAACCCCGCCGCAGCGCGTGACGCTGGCGCTGAAAGGCTGCCCGATCGATAAAGACGGCTTCTGCGCCTGGAGCGATTTCGAGAAGACCATGAAAGGCATCTTGTAATGCCCGGCCTCTCTCCCGAATGCGGGGGAGAGGCCTTTTCCCACTTCGCCCAACGCGCCGCCGCGCGGGACTTAACGCCATTTATTTTGCCCAGGGTCATTGTTGCAGGCCGTTTCGGGGGCTAACATCATCAGCCAGCCTGCTTATCATGGATACCGCCGTTGCCCACTTTTATCCGCAATATCGAATTTTTCACGCCGGACGGCTATCCGGGCCAGGTGGCGCGCTGCCAGTTTGCGCTGGCGGAGTATCGCGACGACAGTTTTCCCGAGGCGGGCTTTACGCTGCCGGACCACCTGGCGCGCGCGGTGCCGAAACGCCGTGCGGAGTATCTGGCCGGGCGTGTGCTGGCGCGACAGCTGCTGGCGCCGCTCGGTTTCGCCGATTTCACCCTGGCGCGCGGCGAAGATCGCGCGCCGCAGTGGCCGCCGGGCATCGCCGGGGCGCTGAGCCATAATTCGCATACCGCGCTGTGCGCCGTACACCGAGAGAGCGGGCTGGGCGGCGTTGGGCTGGATGTGGAGACGCTGCTGTCCGTGGCGCGAGCGGAGGAGCTGTGGAGCGCGATCGTTTCACCGGTGGAGCGCGAGACGTTGCTGGGCGAAACGCTGCCGTTCAACGAGCTGCTGACGCTGACGTTTTCCGCCAAAGAGAGCCTGTTCAAAGCGCTGTACCCGCAGGTGCGCCGATATTTCGATTTTCTTGATGCGCGGATGGTGGCGGTGGATGCGCAGCGGCAGACGTTCGAATTGGCGCTGCTCACCACGTTGACGCCGCATTGCTGCGCCGGACGGCGTTTCGCCGGGCGGTTTTGGCGTGAAGGTGACGATGTCACGACTTTTATTTTTTGCTAAAACACAATAATAACAGTGTGTTATTTCTTGTTGTGGCGTAACGCGAATTTGCCGCGGCGTGCGGAAAGATTCATTCATCGGAGATTGACCGACGGTGGGGATCCGGTGTAATTTACCCACCCTTTACAGCTAATGATAATTATTCGCATAAACATTATCATTGGTGAGGCGCAACAAAGGAGTGGTCTTGTGGCGACACTGACGACAGAAAACCAAACCTTCTCCGGGTTTGAGTACGCCGAACAATCGACCTTTTTGTACCGGTCTGAATTCCGTTCCCTCTCCGCCCACGGCGTGTTTGAGCGTATCGAGACGCCGGTGTTCGGCGGCGAGCAGGAAGGCAGCGCGCTGGCGCAGCATATTCGCCAGGCGCTGGCGCGCGCCAAAGCCGCCGGCCAGGCGGCCCCGGTGGTGGTGGGCGCCATTCCGTTCGACACGCGCCGGCCTTCCTGCCTGTATATACCTGAAGAAAGCCGATTCGTCGCCAACGACAGCTTTATCCGCGCCGCGCGCCCGATGCTGCAACAGCCGCATCGCCTGGTCGCCTGCACCAGTATTCCAGACGAACCGCGATTCAAACACGCGGTCGCGGAAGCGGTCAGCCGCTTTAAACAAGGCAAGCTGGACAAGGCGGTGCTGTCGCGCATCCTCGATATCGAGCTGGAGCAGCCGGTGGCCGGCCACCGGATCCTCAATAACCTGATGGTGCAGAACCCGACCGGTTACCACTTCTCCCTGCCGCTGGCCGATGGCAGCGTGTTGATCGGCGCCAGCCCTGAACTGCTGATCCGCAAGCAGGGCGGCGAGATCCACACCAATCCGCTGGCGGGCTCGGCGCGCCGACAGGACGATCCGCAGCAGGATCGCCTCGGCAGCGAGCGCCTGATGCGCTCGACCAAAGACAAATACGAACACAAGCTGGTGATCGACGATATTCGTCGGCATCTGACGCCGCTGTGCGCCACCCTGAGCGTACCCAGCGGCCCGTCGCTGCTCAGCACCGGCACCATGTGGCACCTGTCCACCCGCATTCGCGGCGAGTTGCTGAACCCGGCTCTCAACGTGATGCAGCTGGCCTGCCTGCTGCATCCGACGCCGGCGCTGTGCGGCTTCCCGACCGAAAGCGCCCGCCAGCTGATCGCCGCTCTGGAACCGCACGATCGCGGCTTGTTCAGCGGCATCGTCGGCTGGTGCGACGCCAACGGCGACGGCGAGTGGGCGATCGTCATCCGCAGCGGGCTGCTGCGCGGCAACCGGGTGCGGCTGTTCGCCGGCGCGGGCATCGTCGCCGCCTCGACGCCGCAGTCCGAGTGGATGGAAACCACCGCCAAACTGGGCACCATGCTCAACGCTTTCGGCCTGAACAGCGGCGCGCTGTAGGCCTCTTTGCGGCGCAGTCCGCGCCGCGTCATAGCCTTTCGCAGGAGACAACGATGAACAACAACATGACCCGGCGGTGCGCCCGGATGGCGGTGCGCGCATGAGCATTCAGATGGATTTCACCGGCAAACGCGTGTGGGTGACCGGCGCGGCGCGCGGCATCGGCGAGCAGATCGCCCGCCACTTTTTAACCCAGGGCGCCGAGGTGGTGGGGTTTGACCGAGAATTCGCCAATCCGGATCTGCCTTACCCCTGCGTGACGTTGGACATCAGCCGGCCGGAGCAGGTGGAGGCGGTGTGCCGCCAACAGCTGGCGGAGAACCCGCGACTGGACGTGTTGGTCAACGCCGCCGGTATTCTGCGCATGGGCAATACCGAAGATCTGAGCGTGGATGACTGGCACCAGTGCATCAACGTCAACGCCTCGGGGGCGTTTTACCTGTTTCGCGCCGTGCTGCCGCACTTCAAGGCGCAGCGCAGCGGGGCGATCGTCAGCATCGGCTCCAACGCCGCGCACGTGCCGCGCGCGCAGATGGCGGCCTACTGCGCCTCCAAGGCGGCGCTGACCAGCCTGAACCACTGCGTGGGGTTGGAGATGGCGCCGTTCGGCGTGCGGTGCAATCTGGTGTCGCCGGGCTCGACCGACACGCCGATGCAGCGCGGCATGTGGCAGACCGACGATGCGCAGCAACGCACCATCGCCGGCTTCCCCGAGATGTTCAAGCTGGGGATCCCGCTGGGTAAAATCGCGCGTCCGGACGAGATCGCCAACGCGGTGCTGTTCCTGGCCTCGGATTTGGCCAGCCACATCACCATGCAGGACATCGTGATCGACGGCGGCGCCACGCTGGCCGCCTGAGTCAGACCCGCTGGCGGCGCAGCAGGTGCCGCGCGCCCTCCGCCGCCAGCAGCAGCACCGCCAGCCAGATCGCCAGATAGGTTGGCCATTCGCTTTGGCTGATGCTCTCGCCGAGCAGCAGCGCGACAAGCACCAGCAGCACCGGTTCCACATAGCTCAGCAGGCCGAACAGGCTGAACGGCAGCATGCGGCTGGCGAGGATGTAACACACCAGCGCCACGGCGCTGATGACGCCGAGCAGCGGAATGCGCCAATACAGCTCGGCATTGATCTGCAGCGCCGCCGCGCCGCCGTCGCCGAAGGCGAACCAGGCCGCCGCCGGCAGCATCAGCGTCAGCTCGCACCACAGGCCGCCGAGATTGTCGGTGCCGAAACGCCGCCGCAAAATAAAGTAGAGCGGATACCCTAGCGCTACCACCAGCGTCGGCCACGATACGCCGCCCGCCTGATACAGCTCATTGCCCACCCCCGCCACGGCGCACGCCACCGCCAGTTTTTGCAGCAGCGACAGCCGATCGCGGTAGATCAAACGGCCCGCCAGCACCATGGTCAGCGGCAGCAGAAAATAGCCGAGCGACACGTCGAGCGCCTTGCCGTGCAGCGGCGCCCACAGGAACAGCCACAGCTGCACCCCCAGCAGCGCCGAGGTGAGCAGCAGGCCCAGCAGACGCGGCGGCCGTTGGCCTATCCCGACCAGCGTGTCGCTCACCTTGCGCCAATCGCCGGACAGCGCCATGAACAGCGTCAGGAACGGCAGCGTCAGCAGCGTGCGCCAGCCGTAGACCTGTTCGCCGTTCAGCGGGGTGAGGGTAGAGGTGAAGTAATACATCGCGCCGAACAAGATGGAGGCGACGACCGAAAGAGTGATGCCCTTAATCACACGCATTCCTGGTGAGTGATTGATTTTATGGCGGCTACTGTAGAGAAATTTGCCGCCAACGACAATGGCGCAGCCGGGCGCTGGACAATCGGCGGCGGCGGGTTACAATGGATACTGTGTATTCATACAGGTTTTGGCGATGACAATCGATCTTTTTGAAGACGCGCTGCCGCCGCCGTGGCGTGAAGAGATCGCCCCCGGCGCGGTGGTGATGCACGGCTTTGTGCGCGATCACGGGCCGGCACTGCTGGCGGCGGTGCGGGGCGTGGTGGCGCAGGTGCCGTGGCAGCATTTGACCACCCCCGGCGGGCATGTGATGTCGGTGGCGATGAGCTGGTGCGGCAACGGCTGGACCAGCGACAGCCGCGGCTACCGTTACTCGGAACGCGACGCGCGCAGCGGCAAACGCTGGCCGCCGATCCCGCCTATTCTGATGGCGTTGGCGGACGAAGCCGCGCAGCAGGCGGGCTTTGGCCCCTTCGTGCCGGATTCCTGTTTGATGAACCGTTACGATCCGGGCAGCAAGCTGTCGCTGCATCAGGATAAAGACGAGCACGACTTCGGCGCGCCGATCGTCTCGGTGTCGCTCGGGTTGCCGGCGGTATTTCAGTTCGGCGGCCTGCAACGCAGCGATCGGGCGCGGCGCATCCCGCTGGCGCACGGCGACGTGGTGGTGTGGGGCGGCCCGTCGCGGCTCTGTTTCCACGGCATCCTGCCGGTCAAGGAAGGCTACCACTCGCTGGTGGGGCCGCACCGCATCAACATCACGCTACGCAAGGCGCTTTAGCTGCGGCTCCTGCGCCAGGCAGGCGACGAGATAGTCGATAAACACCCGCAGTTTGGGCGGCAGATACTGGTTGGGCGCGTAAAGCAACCACAGGCCGCCGTGATAGCTGCTGAGGAAATCCCATTCCGGCAGTACCTGCACGATCTCGCCCTCGTCGAGCGCCTGGCGGGCGGTAAAGTACGGTAGGCTGCCGATGCCGATATGCCGTTTCACCGCGTCCAGCCGCACGCCGGTGTGGTTGGCGGCGTAGCGGCCGCGCACGTTGACCGTCACCGTTTTGCCGCTGCGGCGGAACTTCCATTGCGCGTCGCTCGGCGTTTCTCCCAGATAGATGCAGCTGTGCGCCGCCAGATCGTGCGGGTGCTGTGGCGCGCGGTGCTGCGCCAGATAGTGCGGCGTGGCGCACAGCAGGTGGTCTATTCGCATCAGCTGACGGCCGATCAAGCCCGGCGACGGGCGATCGGTAATGCGTAGCGCCAGATCGACGCGGTCGTCGATCAGATCCATATAACGATCTTCCAGCCGCAGCCTCACGTCCACCTTCGGGTAACGTCGCAGGAACTCCGGCATGTGCGGATGCAGCACGAAACGGCCTACCGCCTTGGGCACGCTGACGCTGACCAGCCCTTCGGGCTCTGCGGCGCCGCGCCCGCCGATCGCCATCACCGCGTCGGCCGCCGCCAGCAGGGTGCGGCAGTGCGCAAACGCCTCTTCGCCGCTTTCGCTCAGCCGCAGTTTACGGGTGGTGCGATGCAGCAGCTGCAGCGCCAGCGCCTGTTCGAGCTTCGCCACGCTGCGGCTGACGGCGGAAGGTGAAGCGCCCAGTTTGCGGGCGGCGGCGGAAAAGCTGCCGCTCTCCACGACCTGGACGAAAACGGCCATTTCGGCCAACAGCGCGTAAGAAAGATTTGTGCTCATGACGCAAAGGTCCATTGTGATGGCGACGGATTATGCTCCGATTATGACATGAATATAATGGCTCTTCGAACCGAGGAGAAAAATGATGACCGAGCGACGTTATTACTACAGCGACGATTTACAGGGCCAGGCGCAGGTATTGAGCTGTGAGCTGGCCGAGGCGGGCGCTTACGCCGTGGAACTGGACGCCACGCTGTTTCACCCGCAGGGCGGCGGGCAGCCGGCCGACGTGGGAGCGTTGAACGGCGTCGCCGTGTTGCGGGTGCAGCAGCAGGGGGATAGGGTGTTGCACTATACCACGGCGCCGCTGCCGATCGGGCCGGTCAATATGCAGGTCGACGAAGCGCAACGCCGGCTGCACGCCCGCTGGCACTCCGGCGGCCATCTGATCGGCTGGCTGGGGGAAACCCGCGGTTGGCGGCCGGTGAAAGCGCATCATTGGCCGGGAGAAGGGCGCATCACGTTCACGCCAGGGCCGGACGTACAGACGCTGGAGGCGGCGTTTTTACACGCGGAGCTGGCGCGCCTGATCGCCGCCGATTTGCCGCGTCGCCAACAGGCGGTGGACGGGATGCGCCAGATCGGTTTCGGCGATCTGCCCGCCTACGGCTGCGGCGGCACGCATGTCGCCACGTTGGGCGAGGTGGGCGCGATCGCGATTACCGGCGTAAAGATGAAGAAAGGGCAGCTGATCGTGCAGTATGCGCTGGGATAAAAGCGTCAGCGCCCGGCCTGCCGCAGCTGGGTGCAGAAGGCGCACTGGCATCCCGCCACCGGCACCGCCTCACAACGGCCGATATTCACCGGCTGGGCATCCATAGCGTGAAAGCCGTAAAACAGATTTTCGATGTTCTGTTCCGCCGCACGCGCCTGTTCGGTGCGCGGCTCGGGCACTTTTGACTGAAACGCCGCAGCCTTGCCGGCCAACAGGCTGAGAAACAGCAGCGACAGCTGGATTTTCATCGTCGTCTTCCCTTTGCTTTTTTTGATACGTTATAACAAAACCAAAGCGCCGCCAAGCGTCGCTCTCGCGCTCGGCGCCCGCCGGCGCGTGAGCCGGTGCGGTGAACGCCCGAGCTTAATTCTGGTTACTCGTTGATTTTATTGAAATTGATGAAATAGTCAGATGCCATCATCCAGGGCATGACAGGGCAGCCAATATTCTAAATACTTAATTGAAGAGGCGCTCGGGGCAGGAGAAGCGCTTTGGGCGCGCGCTTTTGCAGGGCGCGCCCGCCGTTTTTGGCATGGACTGCATTTTCTCAGTGTCGTGGATTGTAAAATGGATTTTTGTAACCGGATTTCCGTGTGTTTATTGACGTTTAATTCATCGCGCCTGCTGCGTGACGTGTTGCAACCTGTGGCGGCGTTCGCCGATGAAATCATCGTGGTGGATTCGGGCAGTACTGACGGCACCTTGGCCATTTGCGACGACTTCAATATCAAGCCTCTTTATCACCCGTTTGAAACCCATGGCCGGCAAATGAATTACGCCATATCCCGCGCGCGACATGACTGGGTTTTGTGCCTGGACAGCGATGAGATCATGGATGATGAAGCGGTCGACGCGATGCGGCTTTTCAAGCGCACCCCAGGCCCCGACAAAAATAACGCCTATCGCATTCGTCGCGATTGGTTTGTGTTGGGACAGGCGGTCAGAACGCTTTATCCCGTCTCGTCACCGGATTACCCCATTCGCTTTTTTCATCGCCAGGTGGTGAAGTTCAATGATGCGCCGGTAGATGATGCGGCGGAAGGGGGCGCATCCACCTTGATACTGGCCGGGCACGTTAAACACGACACTTTTTTCTCAATCGAGGAAGTGTTTGCCAAGCTGAACAGCTATACGGCGCGCGTGGTGAAATACAAGGCGATAAGGCCATCGATTCTCCGAGGGGTGATTAGCGCCATCGGCGCATTTTTCAAGTGGTACATTTTCAGCGGCGCCTGGAAAGCGGGCCGGGTCGGGGCCGTGACCGGCGTTTACGCGGTGTCCTACAGTTTTTTGAAGTATTTCAAGGCGTGGTACCACAGATAGCCGAACGGCGGGCGTGGCGTGAGCTCCCGTTCGATTGCGGCGCGCGATTGCGGCGTTGGGCCGGCAACCGCGCGCCGAAGGCGGGGGGCGAACCGCCTTCATCTCCTCGTTTAAACGCTGTCTTCAGCGATCAGCACCTCAGTAATATCAATGCGATGCAGCAGCTTTCTCTGTTTCTCATGGCTGATTTTCTTCATGCGGCGCAGCCGGTACAGCTCTTCTCTTTCCGCGTGCAACGAGGCTAAGTACAGCTGCTTTTCCAGCCGCTTCAGCGCCACGATATTCTTAACGTCTTCTTTGGTCAGAATTTTACGTTGCAGCACGTCCAGCATCCGCCGCGTCGTTTCTTCAATCAGTTCCGGCGTGGCGTCGTCCGGCGGGGCGACGAGCAGCTTTTCCTTGGTTTCGTTGACGGCCTTGGTCGCCGCGCTCGCCAAGGCTTCTGAAACGGAGAAAGCCTCTTCCTGATCTTCTTCCGGCGGCAGATTGCCGCGCAACAGGAAGGGCAGCGTGACGATGCCGACGACGATCGAGAGCAAGATGACTCCTGAGGCGATAAACACCAGCTGATACCGCCCCGGGAATGGCGAGCCATCCAATAGAAACAGCGGAATTGACAGCACGCCCGCCAGGGTCACCGCCCCTCGCACCCCGGCAAAGGCGGCGACGAACAGATCGCGCGTGCTGAATTTCGAAAATAACAGCGGATCTTTGCGCATCAGGGTCGCGCTGCCGACCTTCATCAGCCACAGCCAAATCAAACGCACGGCGATCAAACTAAAATAGATGATCACCACGTAAGCCAGCAGTGTCTCCAGGCTGATGGAATGATCGATACCGGTTTGCGCCACGGTGAAGTTCAAGATGCCCGGCAGCTGCAGCCCAAGCAGAATAAACACCATGCCGTTAAACACGAACTCGAGCATTTCCCAAATATTATTGGTGCGTAAACGCACCAGCGGCATGCTGCGATTCACTTTGGATTGGCCAATCATCATGCCGGCGCTGACGGCGGCCAGGATGCCGGATACGCCGATTCTTTCCGCAATCAGATAGCAGGAAAAGGGCAGTAACAGCGAGAAAATAATCTGGGTGGCGGAATCGTTATACATCCATTTATGGATGAACTTAACCATTTGATTATAGAGAAAGACAATAATGATGCCGCACAGCACCCCGCCAATCGATACCTGAAGAAAGGTCAGAAAGGCGCTCTCCAGGGTAAACGCCATCGCGCCGAGCGCGACAGCGATGGAGAAGTTGAGGGAAACCAACCCGGAGGCGTCGTTCATCAGCGCCTCCCCTTCAATTACGCTCATCACGGGTTTGGGCATGCGTCCTTTACCGACGATGCCGGACAGCGCCACGGCGTCCGTTGGCGACAGAACGGCGGCCAGGGCAAATGCGGCGGCGAGGGGGATTGACGGGAGCAGGAAGTGGATCAGATAACCCACCCCGACGACCGTGATGATCACCAGCACCAGGGCCAGACAAAGGATTTCTCTGCCGTAATGGATGAACTCTTGCGCCGGCGTTTTCCAACCGTCGGCGAAC
Source organism: Serratia sp. CY55921 (assembly GCF_052167655.1). Classification (NCBI taxonomy): domain Bacteria; kingdom Pseudomonadati; phylum Pseudomonadota; class Gammaproteobacteria; order Enterobacterales; family Yersiniaceae; genus Serratia; species Serratia sp. CY55921. The sequence goes on from NZ_JBJNMU010000001.1 coordinate 413,313, forward strand.
AGCAGCGGGGGAATAAACAGCATCAAGAAAAGCTCGGGATTGAAGTCGATATGCAACCCAAACTGCGGCCAGGCCAACACGGCGCCAACGATGATTTGCATCAGCGGAAGCGGGATTTGGAAGGGCAATATGCGCGTCACGACGCCGGACAACGAGACGGTGAGCAATAAGATCAATATGGTGAAGAATGTTTCCATCGTGAACCTTTTGTGGATTTAATTTTTCTCGCCGTTATCAAACGGTTTTTCTGCATGCCGCCCCTCTGGCGGGCTCGTCGGCCAAGGCTGAGCAGCGGCCACGGCGGCCGCTGTCGATAAAGAAAGCGCAGTTGAGCAAGGCCGGTCTTCGCCCCCGCTTGCCTGTGTGATGGCGCAGGCAAACGGGGCAAAGGGTTAAGGCAGCGCAAACGCCATCACGTAATCGCCGGTTTCTGACGAATGCGCGGCGCCGCCGACCACAATAACGATGTATTGCTTGCCGGTTTTAGGCGAAACGTAGCTCATCGGCGTCGCGCTCGCGCCGACCGGCAGCGCATATTTCCAGACTTCTTTGCCGGTGCTGCTGTTATAGGCGCGCAGATAATAGTCCTGGAAGCCGGCGAAGAAGACCAGGCCGCCGGCGGTCGTCATGGTGCCCGCGTAGGTGGGCATGCCAACCGGCATCGGCAGGTGCGATCTGATGCCCAGCGGCCCCATTTTTTCGGCGGTGCCGGCCGGTATCTGCCAGGCGATCTTTTTGTTTTTGTAATCGACGGCGGTGATCGTGCCGTAAGGGGGTTGGTTGCAAGGCACTTCGAGCGGCGACATCCACATCAACGTGATCATGCCGTATGGCGTGCCGATCATGGGAGAAGGCCCGTGGCCATCGATCACTTTTTGCGGGTACTGCTTCGCGACGCGTTCATAGCTGTCGCGCGCCACTAACCAAAACACATTCGGGATGCGCACATCGTTCATGTAAGCCATATGGTTTACAGGATCAATCGACATGCTCCCCCAGTTGAGTCCGCCTAAATTGCCGGGCTGCTCGAGCGTTGGGCGGGTGCCGATCGGGGTCATGTCGCCCTGGTAATTCATCTGTTTGAACAGGATGCGGCAGGCCATCTGGTCAAACAGGGTGGTGCCCCACATTTTTTCTTCGGTCAGGCGCTCGGCGCCAATGGTCGGCATGCCGACGGAGAACGGCTGGGTTGGCGAGAGGCGCTCTTCCTCTGCGGCGCCTTGGGTCGGCACGGCTTTCTCTTCAACCTGCGCCAGCGGTTTGCCGGTCTCCCGGTTCAGGTAGAAAATCTGCCCGCGTTTGGTGCCGAGCAAAAGGGCGGGCACCGAGCGATGTTGCTCATCAAAACCGTCTACCAGCGCGGGTTGGGACGCGAGGTCATAATCCCAAATGTCGTGATGCGTGGTTTGGAATTTCCAGCGCTCACGGCCTGTTTCAATATCAATGGCGACCAGGGCAGAGTTGTACTCATCCGAATTTTCCGGGCGATTCATGCCGTAATAGTCGGGCGTTGCATTGCCAAGCGGCGCATACAACAAGCCTAATTTGTCGTCATAGGCGGCGGTGGTCCACATATTCGGCGTGCCGCGCGTATAGGTGCTTCCGGCCGGCGGCGCCTTGGTGATGCCCGGATTGCCTAAGTCCCACGCCCAGTCCAACTCGCCGGTTTTGGCGTCGAACGCCCTGATGACGCCGGAAGGCTCGCCTTTCATTACGTTATCGATAACCCAGCCGCCGACGATAATCTTCCCTCTGGCGATGGTCGGCGCCGAGGTTTGGAAGTAATAACCCGGTTTGACTTCCCCCATATGCTGGCCGAGATTCACCTCACCGTTTTGACCGAAGGCGGGGCATTTCTGGCCCGTTTTGGCATCCAGCGCAATGAGGCGGGCATCGATCGTGGTGTGAACGATCGTTTTCTCGCACAGAGCGCCTGGCGCAACCTCCTCATTTTTGTAGTAGCCAAGCCCGCGGCAGCGTTGCCAAACGGGGGAGGTGGAATGCGAGTCAAATTTCCAGCGCGCTTTACCCGTATCGGCATCGATAGCGGTGATAAGGCCGTTGGGCGTGCAGCTATACACCACATCATCAATCGCGAGCGGGGTATTTTGGTCCACGCCCGGCCGGAAATCGCCGGTGCGATAAACCCAGGCGAGTTTCAGATCTTTGACGGTTAAACGGTTCACCTGATTGAACGGCGCGTAGCGCGTTCCTTCCGTCGTGCGGCCATAGGCGCTCCAATCGGCAGGCGCATTGTCGCTTTTGCTCTCGATAAACGTCACGTCGCCAGCAGGGGTAATTTCGCCATGGGGAAAGAAGGCGCCGATAAAGAAAGCGACAAAGGCCACGGATAATGCCGAACCGGCGATGTAAGCCTGCTTTCGACTCTTGGCGCCGTGCAGGTACGAGGGAAGTAAAAACGCGGCGATAATAGAGAGGCCGGCGGGCACCAGCAGACGAGGGAACAATGCCCAGTAGTTAAGCCCCGACTCCCAAAGCGCCCACAGCACCGTCATCAAAAACAGCAGGCCGGTTAAGTAACAAGCCGATTTGCTGCGCTTGAGGACCAGCACTGCGGCGGCGATGTAGCCTATCCCGGTAATGGCATAGTAGAACGATCCGCCGAGGGCGATCAGCCAAATTCCCCCCACGGTTAACGCGACGCCAGAAAAAACCAGCAAGCAAAAGAACGTGATTATTGCGGCTCTCTTACCAAACGATGTTCTAATCATATGTTTTCCTTTGACTTTTAAATCCACATTGGATCACCATCCCATCGCTGCCAACGCCTGAAAATGCCGGCGCGAAAGGCAAGGCATGTCCCGCCTTGAGACTTTTTATTCTTTAACGCTTTAGGGGCATTGAGTTGTCGTTTTGATATCCATTTCAACAGTGGCCATTGCGGCTTGGATCAGTCGCCAGACCAAGATAAGGGGTTTTTATTGGGCGATGACAGAACGCGCGCGATAAAAATAACCATCAACATTTTTATTTAATACCGGGTTGTAACCGTCTCGCAGAGATACGGTTTTGGGTGCGCTGGGCAATCCGATATTTTATTGCAGTGATAAGCGCATTGAATGAAAGAGCCTCTCTGGACTAATTATTTAGAGTGATGATGAATGCGAAATTGCTTTTAATCACGAGGTTGCGTAGAGGTTTACCCTGCGTTGAGTTCAGGATGAAACGTCATTCTTTATCAAGCCGGTGTCGATAGAAACGGCGAAAAAAATGATTTAATGCCATTCTTTCCCCATCGACATAGACAATATAACCTTTCCCGCGTTCGCCGACGGTGACTTTTTCAACATTAACATTAGGATAGTGTTTTTTTAGGTTTTTAGACCATACTTGAATACTCATAATTCTATTTTCCTGACGCGCTTTATTCTTGTTTAAGGCATATTGATAGCACCCGTAAAAATAAGTCTCGTAGAAATAAAATATCGTCACTACCTGGGGATGTCTACAAGCGTGCGGGCGGGATAAAGCGAAAAATGCCGGTTGCGCTCAGGCGGGGTATTTAGCGCAAATAGAATAAAAACAATAAGTTATCCAATCGGCCGCACAAAAAGCAAATGTGGGTAACACATTGATATTTAAGGTTTTGGTACGTAAGTCATATCGAAGTCAACGCTTAACGGATAAGCGGTGATTCCTTGTGGGGGCGAGAAGAACTCATCTTGGCGCGATCTTCAGGGCGATATTGACGTGTTTTCCAATTAGATAAGTCTTAAAGTTGGCGCTTTGCAGCGAGTGGGTAATGAGTGGTTTTGAGCCTAAATTCATCATAACTCTTTATTGTTTAATATAAATCATTACCCTTTTTAATAAATAGCAACGCCGATAGTGACAGGGTTACCGCGCTGGCCCTGGCGCTACCTCTTTCTCTCTGCGCTTGATAGGGAAGACAATGGGGATATAGGTCTTCATCTCTATTCTATCGCCGCCTTTGGGGGTGATAATTTCAATGAGAAAGCGATCGATCATGCCAACTTTATTTATCGGGAATGATTTGGTGTAGATACTTTGCGTGAATTTTTGCGCCTCATCGCTTGCGCCGTCATAACTGAACTCTGCATAAAGTTGCATGTCTTTTTTTCCCTGGGCGTCGGCCAGAGAGGCAAGCACGCTGCCAAGACAGTCCTCTTCAGAAATATAGAGGGTCTTCAAATAGATGCTGACGTAATTCTCTTTCTTGATGCTCGCGCCAAAATTGAAAAAGTTAATCACGCCGCTATCCGTTTTTTTCATGTTATCAATTGCCGCCAATCGCAGCGCGGAAACCGCAGGATGGAAGTGATCTATCTCTGCATCAACGCCATCCCCTGAATCGTCGAAAAATTTTGGCAGGTGCACATAGCGATGCTCGGGAATGCCGTCGAGAAACAGCAATGGGATGGCGGAGGACACGTCCCACGATTTACTTTTGCGATACTGCATCGGCGAGGTTCTGAATTGCTTGCGAAACGCCCGTTCAAAGGATTGATATGACTGAAAGTTCAGCGCTTTAACGATATCGGAAATAGAGAGGTTCGTCGCTTTCAACATAAATGCGGCGCGAATGAGTTTTCTGCCCCTCACATAGCTCCCGAAAGTCATCCCTGTTTCATCTTTAAACGCTTTTTGGATATGCCCGCGTGAATATCCGCTTTTTTCTGACAGCATCTCAACGGTGAGCTTCTCATTGAACCCACTTTCTTCCACCCAGGCGAGCAGCTCCTCAATGACTTTGGTTATAAACATGCAGGAGCTCCCTTTTAGTTATCTGCCTAATGGTTGCGTTGGGTAAAATAACGCGTTATCGGTATTCAGCGATAAGCCCCCAATTTATCCGTTCTTTTAGGAAATATCCTGAGTATAGAACGCTTGCAATATTAACGCGGTAAATTAAAAAAAATGTACTTAAAAGTGTCATTTACCAAATAGCAGCGTATGGCTAAGAAGGAGAAAGTACAGGGATACATTTTAAGTGTATTAATTTATTGATTTTTATGAGTTTGTATGAATGAGTCAAGGTGGTGGGAGCACATTTTTTGCTCATTGATAGATAAAAACTCTATATGGCTGTCAATTTATTGACAGTAACATCTTTTCGAATCGAAATAATTAACTATTCTATGTTTAAGAGTGGGTGGTTAAGCGGCAAATAGGCCAGGCAGGGGATTGCGCAATTAAATAATGGTTAATCCAAGGGGGTATCAAGGATAATGACATTCAGGGAGGAGTATGAGGGGGGTATTTTCACGAAAAATAGCGTTTGCTATTTATCTTCTGGCTGTGGCCTGCGTTTTTTGAGGCAGAATAAACGCTGAGCGTTTTCTGTCTTGGCGTCCGTGGTTTATCAGCGTTTTTCCACACGACTTCTTTGTGAATCTCATCTTGTGCGAGAGGTGAATCGGCATCTTTCGCCCTGGAAATGATTTTTGTGCAACGTGATGCGTGGATATATTTGAACGGATATGGGAATGCCATTCTTCGAAAGAAAGCAAGCCGGACAGCTTTTGGTTCCGCAAGAAGAGAGATGCATTCAATAATAAAAATAGCAAGATGACAGGCTTTACTATGGATTGTTCTAACAAGTTCAGACGCAATATTTTAGATGAGATAATCGCTATCATTGAAAAAGCTATTGATACACAAAGCCATGTATCAATAAGGGCGCTATCCATTAAGTCAGGGTATTCCATCGGGCATTTACAGCGGATGTTCTATTTGTATGAAGGGATGAAGATAGGGACTTATATCAGAAAGCGCAGACTAAGCCGCGCGACGTTATTGCTGAAATGTACCGATATGAAGATCTATGAAATCGCGTTGCTCTCCGGATTTAGTTCTCAGCAATCATTTAGCCGTGCGTTTTCAAATCAATTCGGTTGCCCGCCAAGAACATTCAGAACCCTGCGCGATTGGCCTTTTCTCAATTATCAACCGATTATTGGCTTCGATAAAGAGCCTTTCCCCAGCAGCATCGTGTACTTGAATCTGCATGAGTATTACGAGAATAAAAGGATCGTGCAACTGCTTTCGCCGGTAATCAGCCGGGGGCAGATGAAGGTAAACGTAAAGAATCCAATAACCTGTAGCCTGTACAACGCATCGGCAAAGTACATTGCGATCAGACGCAATGAAAAAAAGATGAGCGAAAATGAGTTCATCCTATCGCTCTATGAGGGGGTGTTGGCTTCCCTGGATATCTTCATCACGCAAAGCGTAATCTTTAAAATTCACGATCACTGCCCAGGTGAAAAGGAAAACGTCAGCATGTGGTATTTCATCCCGATAAAATGAGCTTTGTTTATCGCGCGCGGCAGCAGGTTGCCTGATCACAACGGAAAGCTTGGGTTATGCCATCGATATTTTGATGGCGCCCTCCCGTCAACGCCCCATAAGCCTGTTTCCGCCAACGGAACGGTTGGTGAGGGAGAAAAAAAACCGACCGCGAGGGTCGGTAAGCATGGGGTATTCAATAGGTATGACAACACTACAATTAAATAATAGCGCGCGTTGAGGTTTTGTCTTTACCGAAAAGTGTTATCTCACGGAACAATGGACTCGGCATGCGCGCATCCTCTTTGGCAATAAGACGTGAGGCCTGCGACGCGCAGGCGTCATGAAATGAAGATAAAAAAAGCCGGCGATTAACGCCGGCCAATGAAACATCGACAATCTCTCTGAGATGCACGGCCCTACACGGGAAATAAGGCCATGCAGTTGCTATGTAATCCTACCTGGCGCGCTTTTTTTTACCAAAAAACGATATTTTTGGCAGGGAAGCGGGGAAATAAAAAAGCCGGTCGTGACGACCGGCGAATGCGAAAATAACAGGGTAACGTTAATTGAAAGTGCACATAAAATGATAGCGAATTAATCCTAGCACTGACATCGGCGGTATATTTTACCTAAAAATGTCTTTGCGGCATTGGCATTACCGCCCGGCTCCGACGGCGATATGAGTTTGTGCGCAGAGGAGAAAGGGCGGCCGATGCTGCGCCCTCCGAAGCCAGGCTAAGATCCCAGCGGCCAAACCGCCTCGCGCACGGCGATCGCTTTGGGCAACAGCCCCAGGGCGTAGAAGCGGTCGGCGATGCTTTGCTGCTGGCGGATCACCTGCAAATCCATGGCGCGGATCTCGTGGCTGCGGCGCGACAGCGCGAGTTCCAGCGAGGCGCTCGCCAGCCCCAGTTCGTCGGAAAGGTGACGAGCGGCTTCTCTCGGCTGCGCGGCAATGTAGCGGCCGGTGTGCTGCAATGCTTGCATCAGCGGCTGCAACAGATCGCCCGAGCGCTCGGCGAACTCGCGGCGCGCCAGATAGAATTGCTGATTGAGCACCCGTTGGGTGCCGTCGGCGATCACGCGCAGTTCCCCGCTGCGCTGCGCGTCGCTGAGCAGCGGATCCCACATCATCCAGGCGTCCACCGCCTGCAGGTCGGTCGCCGACAGCGGATACTTCGGCGGCGCATAGACGATGCGCACATCGTTCAACGTCAGTCCCTGTTCGTCCAACATCTGCAGCAATAAATAGTGCACGTTGGAGCCTTTGTTGAGCGCGATGCGTTTGCCGCGCAGATCGGCGGCGCTGCGTATCGGGCTGTCTTGCGGCACCACCATCGCCACGCTTTGCGGCGCCGGCGGCTCAAACCCGACATACACCAGCGCGTTGCCCTGCGCCTGCGCGAAGATCGGCGGCACTTCGCCGGTGGTGCCGAAGTCTATTTCATCGCCGTCGAGCGCGTGCAGCAGCTGCGGCCCGGCGGGAAACTCGCTCCACAGTACGCTGATGCGCTGTGCGGCGAAGTGCTGTTCCAGGCTTTGCCGCGCCTTGAGCACGCCGAGGTTGCCAAATTTTTGATAGCCGATGCGCAGTTCGCGTTCGGGCAGCGGCGCTGCGCTGATGGCCGGCGAATGCGCGGGCGCGCCGACGCTGCGGCGGCGCGGTTTGATCAGGCCAAGATGCGCCAAATGGGTGCGCAGGGTATTGCGGCTGACGCCGAGCAAGGCCGCCGCCTGCAGCTGGTTGCCGCCGCTGCGTTCGAAGGCGTTGCGCACCAGCGCATCCAGCACCCGTTGGTAGAGCTGGATACCGTCGCCTTGTAACTGCTGCTGCACGAAGCGATCGATGGCGTCGTCACCGCCGCCGCCGTGATCCGTCAGGCGTTGCGTGAGCCGCAGTTGCTGCGGGGCGATCGGCCCCTCCTGGCTCAGCAAGACCGCATTATGCAGCGTGTTCTCCAGCTCGCGCACGTTGCCGGGCCAGGGGTAGTCCAGCAGCGCCTGCTGCGCCTCCACCGTCAACTGCAGCGGCGGCCGTCCCAGCCGGCGGGCGTACAGCGCAAGAAAGTGTCTGGTCAGCGCCGGAATGTCCTCCGGCCGCTGGCGCAACGGGGGTAAGGTCACCGCCGCGACGTTCAGCCGGTAATAGAGATCTTCGCGGAAGCGTCGTTGGCGGATTGCGCCGGCCAGATCGACGTGGGTGGCGGCGATGACCCGCACATCGATCTTCAGCGGTTTGCGCGAACCGACGCGGGTGATTTCCCGTTCCTGCAACACGCGCAGCAGCTTGACCTGCAGCGACAGGTTGAGTTCGCCGATCTCGTCCAGCAGCAGGGTGCCGCCTTCCGCCGCTTCGAACCAGCCCTGATGGGTGCCGACGGCGCCGGTGAAGGCGCCTTTCTCATGGCCGAACAATTCGGCTTCCGCCAGGCTTTCCGTCAGCGCGCCGCAGTTGACCGCCAAAAAAGGGCGATGGCGGCGCGCGCTGTGGTGGTGCAGATAGCGCGCCACCACCTCTTTGCCGGTGCCGGTTTCGCCGACGATCAGTACGGTGGCATCGGTGGGGGCCAGCCGATCGAGCACGCTTTGCAGAGCGAGCGACGCCGGATCGATCAGCACCGGTTTGTCGGCGGCGAACGGTTGGGGATCGTACATGGGCGTCTCCTGGCTGACGGCGAAGGGGGAAAAAAATCTTATCCCAGCCCATGAGCGGCCGCGAGAGGGTAAAAGGCGCACGGTGCTGCATTGGCAACAGCTTTTCGCCGCCGCCTGCTGCCAATGCAGCAGCGCTTGGGCGGTGATGTCTTTTCAACGCATTGATATGCATTGCTTTTTAAAATCCGCCACTGTGGCATGCATCCTGCTTTTCGTTTTATAACCAAGCAAGATTTTTCTATCGATAAATATTGAGAATAGTTATATAGGAAAAGCATAAATGACTGAGTCAGCGAAAGAACGCATCAACGTTTTCTGGTTTCTGCCGACCCACGGCGATGGCCGCTATCTGGGCACGGCGCAGGGCGGGCGCCCGGTAGACTTGCCTTACTTGCAGCAAGTGGCGCTGGCCGCCGATAACCTCGGCTATTACGGCGTGCTGATCCCAACCGGTAAAAGCTGCGAGGATTCCTGGTTGGTGGCGGCGGCGCTGGCACCGCTCACCCGTCGGTTGCGCTATCTGGTGGCGGTGCGCCCCGGCCTGCAGCCGCCGAGCCTGGCGGCGCGCATGGCCGCGACGCTGGACCGGTTGTCGGACGGGCGCCTGCTGATCAACGTGGTGACCGGCGGCGATCCGGTGGAAAACAAAGGGGATGGCATCTTCCTCAGCCATGCCGAACGCTACGAGGTGACACAGGAATTTCTCACGGTGTATCAACGGCTGCTGCAAGGGGAGAAGGTGGATTTCAGCGGTAAGCATATTCGCGTCGAAGGCGCCGAATTGCTGTTCCCGCCGGTACAGGAAAACGGCCCGCCGCTCTATTTCGGCGGCTCCTCGCCGGAAGCGATCGACATCGCCGCCGGGCAGATCGACACCTACCTGACCTGGGGCGAGCCGCTGGCTCAGGTGGCGGAAAAGCTGGCGGCGGTGCGCCAGTGCGCCGAGCGGCAGGGACGTAAACTCAGCTACGGCATTCGTCTGCACGTTATCGTGCGCGAAACCGAAGACGAAGCCTGGGCGGCGGCCGAGCGCCTGATCGCGCATCTGGATGACGACACCATCGCGGCGGCGCAGCAGATCTTTGCGCGCATGGACTCCACCGGCCAGCGCCGCATGAGCGAGCTGCATGGCGGCTCGCGCGAGAGTCTGCGCATCGGCCCCAACCTGTGGGCCGGCGTCGGCCTGGTGCGCGGCGGCGCCGGCACCGCGTTGGTGGGCAATCCGCAGCAGGTGGCGGCGCGCATACGCGAGTATCAGGCGCTGGGCATCGACAATTTCATCCTTTCCGGCTATCCGCATCTGGAAGAGGCCCACCGCTTCGCCGAACTGGTGATGCCGCTGTTGCCGCTGGCGCAGCCGGCCCATCAGACGGCCCGCACGATCAATACCGGCCCGTTCGGCGAAACCATCGGCGGCGATCGTCGTCCCGGCCCGGCGCAGCGGGAGGGCTGATGGCGAAGCGTGCCCATATTATCGTTATCGGCGGCGGTTTCACCGGCGCGGCGCTGGCGATCCAGCTGGCGCGCGGAGCGGTGGATGTCACGGTGATCGAACCGCGCGCGGCGCCGGGCTATGGCGTGGCCTACTCGACCACTGAACCGACCCACCGCATCAACGTCCCGGCCGATCGGATGCAGCTGGCGGATGAGCCGGCGGGGGATTTTGACCGCTGGTATCGCCTGGGCGGCGGATTGGCGGCCGATCCGCAGGCGTTGTGGCGCGACGGTAAAGCCTATCCGCAGCGCGGCGCCTTCGGCCGCTATGTCGAGGAACGTTTCCATCAGGCGGCGCAGTCGGGCCGGGCCCGCTTGCGGCACCTGCGCGATCGGGCGCTGCACCTGCAGCCGCAGGCGCAGGGCGCGACCGTCATCACCGCCGGCGGCGAACGGCTGTGGGGCGACTATGTGGTGTTGGCGACCAGTCATCCGCCGCCCGCGCTGCCGCGGCAGATCGCCCCGGAGCTGGCGCGCGATGCGCGTCTGATCGCCAATCCCTGGGCGGCGGAGGCGCTGGACGAAGTTGAACCCGGTGAGGCGTTGGCGATCGTCGGCACTGGGCTGACGATGGCCGATACGGTGGCGGCGTTGCACCGCCGCGGGCATCGCGGGCCGATTACCGCCTTCTCTCGTCACGGCCTGCTGCCGCGCCCCAATGCCGAAGGGGAGTACCCGACATGGTCGTTTTCCCCGTCCGCCGGACTGCGCGATGGGGTGCGGCAGGTGCGCCTTGAGGTGGCGCGCGCCGCTCGGCAACGGGTGCCGTGGCAGGCGGTGTTAGACGCGGTGCGCGCCCAGGGGCAGCGCCTGTGGCAAGCGTTGACGCCGACCGAACAGCAGCGCTTTCTGCGGCATTTGCGCGCCTATTGGGACGTGCATCGCTATCGCCTTGCGCCGCAGGTGAGCACGCTGCTGTCGGAGCAACAGGCGGCGGGCACGCTGCAGGTATTGGCCGCTCGTTTGCGTCGAGCGGAGCGAACGCCGCAGGGCGTAAGGTTGACGATTCTGCCGCGCCAAGGCGCAGAGCGGGCGCTGCAGGCGCAGCGGCTGCTGATCACCACGGGCCCGGCCCATGCCGGCCTGATCGCCGCCAGCCCCTTGCTCCGTTCACTGGCGGAGCAGGGGGCGCTGCGCGCCGATCCGCTGGGGCTGGGGCTGTGGGTCAATGCCGACAGCCAGGCGATCGGCGGCGACGGCCTGGCCAACCCGCGCCTGCTGGTGGCCGGCCCGGCGGCGCGCGGCCGCTTCGGCGAACTGATGGGGCTGCCGCAGGTGGCGGAACACGCCGAAAGCGTCGCGCGTCATCTGCTGGCGGCGATCGCCGCCGGAGGGTGACAGTGCGATTTACCGGCAGACTCAAGCGTCAGTCCGCCCACACCTGCGTGCTGCGCGGGCTGTCCATCTGATAATCCGAGTAGGGGCGGGTGAAGAACTCGCGCCCCAACTCGCGGGCGGCCCGCAGCGGGTTGCGCGGATCGCGGGCGATCTCGCCGCGTTGGTTGCCGGCGCCGTGCACCAGCCCAACGAAGGCGGAATGGGTGTAGCGGCTGAACTCCTGGATCTGATGCACGATGCCCAGCGCCGCGCCGGGGTAGGTCTCTTCCGACGCCACCGCCAGCCCGATGCGCTTGCCGCTCATGCGTTGGTGCACGTCCGCCGCCTGAGGGTAGGCATTGGAATAGAAGCTGAACGAGCGATCGAAAAAGGCCTTGGTTTGCGCCGACATGCCGTACCAGTAAATCGGCGTGCAAAACACCGCGCCGTCGGCCGGCAGGAAGTGCTCCAGGAACAGCTCGGCGTAGCGATCGGCCGGCGGCGGCGTATGGCGTTCATCGCTCAGAAAACCGCTCAGGTAATCGTCGAGAAAATGCAGGCTGGCGAGGGTGCCGGCTTCGGCGGCGCCCGCCATGATCGCCTGTGCCAGCGTGGCGCTGTTGCCGTCGCGGCGCGGGCTGCCGACCAGCACCGCCAAACGCTTGGGTTGATGAGTTGCATTCATGTCATATTCCTCTGTGTGAAATGAATTCAGCCTTACTCTAGAAACAAACCCCGGCGGGCGACAAATGACGGCTTTTCTGCCAGGATGAATTCAACTCACCTGGAGAGGCTTCGCCATGTTCGCCACGCTGCCCGTCAACGCATTACGCACCTTCGAATCCGCCGCTCGCCTGCGCAGCTTCAAGCTGGCGGCGGCCGAACTGGCGGTGACGCCGACGGCGATATCACACCAGATCAAAGCGCTGGAGCAGCAGTTGGGGTTTGCGCTGTTCGAGCGGGTGCCGCGCGGCGTGCGGCTGACACCGAAGGGGGAAACGCTGTTTGCCGGGGTGCACGGCGCGCTGCTGGACGTCGCCGCCACGCTCGAAGGCCTGCGGCCGCAGCCCAGCGCAGGATCGCTGTGCGTTTCGGTGACGCACTCGTTCGCGGCGCTGTGGCTGGTGCCGCGCCTGGGGCGCTTCTATCAGGCGTATCCGCACTATCTGGTGCGCCTGGAGGCCTGCGCCGAGGTGATCGATCTGCAGCAAGACGCCAGCGTGGACGTGGCGGTGCGCTACAGCCGCGCGCACTATCCCGCGCTGCATCAGGCGGCGCGGCTGGAGGAAAGCTTTGGCGTCTACGCCGCGCCGGGGCTGGCCGCCGCCGAGCCGGAAAATCCGGTGCTGATCACCGTCAAGTGGGGGGATTCGGCGCTGTACGACAGCGGCTGGCATGACTGGTGCCGGGCCGCCGGGGTCGATTGGTGGCGGCGCCATGCGGCGATGCGCAGCTATCACGAGGAGCATTACGCCCTGCAGGCGGCGGTGGCCGGGCAAGGGTGGGTGCTCGCCAGTTCGGTGATGGTGTCCGAGATGGTGGACAACGGCCTGCTGGCGGCGTACCGGCCCGAGGTGCGCGTACCGGGCGCCGCATACAGCGTGCTGTGCGCGCCGGGGCGCGAGCGGCATCCGCCGGTCAGGGCGTTTCTGGCCTGGCTGCAGCAGGAATTGCCGCAGGACAATGGCACGAAATAAAAGTTTTACCGTCCTAAGCTGTGGGAATATCAGCGAACTTTTGTTTTTACTTCACTGCGAGAACCTATCATGAGCCAGCCAAGAATCTCCGATTACCCGATTGATGCGCAATTTATCGAGCGCTGGTCGCCGCGCGCGATGACCAACGACGCCATCGACGATCAAACGCTGCTGAGCTTCTTTGAAGCGGCGCGCTGGTCGCCTTCGGCCTACAACATTCAGCCGTGGCGCTTTGCCTACAGCAAGCACGGCTCCGACAGCTGGGAGAACTACCTGGAGTTCCTGATCGATTTCAACCGCGGCTGGGCGCAACACGCTTCGGCGCTGGTGGTGATCGTCTCCAAAACCACCAGCCTGAACGGCGAGCGGCTGGTGGACAACCCGACCCACGCGTTCGACACCGGCGCCGCCTGGGCCAACCTGGCGCATCAGGCGCACCTGAAAGGCTGGCTGACCCACTGCATGAGCGGCATTCACCACGACAAGATTAAGGCGGCGCTGCAGCTGCCGGACGACTATGCGGTGCACGCCATGGTGGCGATCGGCAAACCGGGCGACAAATCCCGCCTGCCGGATTTCCTGCAGGAGAAAGAAGCGCCGTCGGGCCGCCTGCCGCTGGGCAACACCGTCAGCGAAGGGCTGAATTTCACGCTGTGATCGCGCGTTCTCGCCGAGGCCCGCTTGGCGGGCCTTTTTTATGCGGCGAGTAAAACTTAGGGAGTATGTTCGCGTTCGCCCATTCGCTGTATATTTTGTTATATAGCGATCGCGTGATAAGGAGGAACCGATGGGGGATCATTTTGGCAAAGGGCTGTTGGCGGGATTAAAAGCGGACAACCTGAAACCCGAGGCGGAGCTGTCGCGCTTTTGCTCCGACTACAAGCGCGGTTTCGTGCTCGGCTATGCGCACCATTTGGCGCAGCGCTGCGGCGACGAGAACCGGGCGGCGTTCGAGGCCGGGCAGCTCAGCCGCGCCTATGGGCTTGGCAGCGAGCCGATGAGCGAGTTCTTCTCCGGCGGCGACAGCCGGTTGGCGGAGAAGTTTTTCCGCGCCGGCTATAACCGCCCGGCGCAGGGTTAGGGCAGACGGCCGTCAGGCGGCGCTCAGCACTGCCACCATATACACGCACGGTTGGTCGCTCTGATTTTCAAATCGGCAGTCCGCTGGCGGGCCGAGCTCCAGGCAGTCTCCCTCGGCCATCTCATGGCGCGCGTCACCCTCGATAAAGACCAGTGCGCCGGATAAGACCCAGATCAGCTGACGTTTGAACGCGTACACCGAAGCCGGCATCGGGATCGCCGCGCCGGCCGGCAGTTCGATGCGCACCAGATCGAGCGGCAAATCGGTGCGGGGCGACACGTGGCGCCGCACGTAACCGCTCTCGGGATCGACCCAGACCGGCTGATCTTCCCGGCGCAGCAGCCGGCCTTCCTGCGTTTCCGCTCGGGCGATCAGCTTGGACATGCTGAGGCCGAACGCGCCCGCCAGTCTGCCCAACAGCATCGCCGTCGGGCTGCTCTCGCCGCGTTCGATCTTATGAACCATCGCCCGTGAGACGCCAGCCCGTTCGGCCAAATCGGACAGCGACCAGTGGCGCGCTTCGCGTTCAATGCGAATGCGTGCGCCGATCAGCTGATTTAGATTGTCTAATTTAATATTCATATCGTAGTATTATAGTGGACAATTGGCCGGGGTAAACCATGATTATACGAAATGCGACGTTCAACGATAGCGCGGCGATTGCCGCTATCTATAACGACGCGGTGTTGAACAGCACCGCCATCTGGAATGAACAAACCGTGGATGCGGCCAACCGCGCGGCGTGGATCGGCGAACGGCAGGCGGCGGGTTACCCGGTGCTGGTGGCGGTGAACGCCGAGGACGAGGCGATCGGCTACGCGTCGTTCGGCGACTGGCGCGCCTGGGACGGTTATCGCCACACCGTGGAACATTCGGTGTATGTCCATCAGGCGCATCGCGGCGCAGGGATTGGCAAGGCGCTGCTGCTGGCGCTGATCGCACGGGCGCGGGAAATCGGCAAACATGTGATGGTGGCCGGCATCGAATCCGGCAATCAGGCCTCGATTAAGCTGCATCTGGCGCTGGGATTCCGCGACGTGGGGCGCATGGAACAGGTGGGCGCCAAATTCGGCCAATGGTTGGATCTGACGTTCCTGCAACTGAGGCTCGACGAACGGGCGACGCCGCCCGCGCGCTGATCCCGGGAGACAGGGCGATGAATATGCTGTTACTGCTGATTGCGGCGGGGATGGGGCTGGTGGTGCAGAATCTGCTGATGGTGCGCATCACCGAAAGCGTCTCGACCATCCTTATCACGCTGGTGATCAACTCCAGCGTCGGTTTGTTGCTGCTGGTGGGGTTGCTGCTGGCCAAAAACGGCCTCGGCGCGGTGACGGAAGTGACCGGCGCCGCCAGGTGGTGGATGCTGCTGCCGGGGCTGCTGGGATCGCTGTTCGTGTTCGCCGGCATCCTGGGCTACCAAAAACTGGGCGCGGCGGCCACCATCTCGATCCTGGTCGCCAGCCAGCTGTGCATGGGGCTGTTGGTGGACGTCTACCGCGCCGGCCCGGCGGCGCTGCGCGAGAATCTGCCGGCGCTGTTCGGCGCCTTGTTGCTGGTGGCGGGCGCCTATCTGGTGGCGAAACGCAGCTTTTGACGGCGGCTGAAAGGCAAAAAGCCCGCTCGGGTTTCCCTGAGCGGGCTTCTCTAAATATGGCTCCTCTGACTGGACTCGAACCAGTGACATACGGATTAACAGTCCGCCGTTCTACCGACTGAACTACAGAGGAATCGTGTGAACGGGGCGAATAATAGCGGGGCGGTTGCGGCTTGTAAAGCGCGAAAACGCCCGGCGCGCGCGTTTGCTGCAAGATTGCCCAACCTGCTGCTTTTTCTCGCTTTTATCGCTTATCCCGCGCGCAGCGCCGCCGGATTGCCCGCTGAGGCGGCGCCGTTGCCTGCCGGTGGTGCAACGCGTGCCCTGCGTTGTGGCGCGTCTCGCCCGATAATCGGCCATTTGCCGCCGTTTTTGGCCTTTTGACGACTCTGGCCTGGATCTTGCTGCGGTTGCATGACCGGATTTCGGCATTCTCAATTTAGCGGCTCGCTGGAGGCACTATGAATCTCAGACGTCTGAAGTACTTCGTGAAAATCGTCGATGTCGGCAGCCTGACCCAGGCGGCGGAGGTGTTGCATATCGCCCAGCCGGCGCTCAGCCAGCAGTTGGCGACGCTGGAGGGGGAGCTGAAGCAACAGCTGCTGATCCGCACCAAGCGCGGGGTGCAGCCGACCGAGGCCGGCAACATTCTGTATGCCCACGCGCAAACCATTTTGCGCCAGTGCGAGCAGGCGCAGAGCGCGGTCAACAGCGCCGGGCAGGCGATGAGCGGCCAGGTGTCTCTCGGGTTGGCGTCGGGGAGCACCGCGGCGCAGCTGGCGCTGCCGCTGCTGCAAACCTTGCGCGATCAGCAGCCGGGCATTTTGCTCAGCCTGCATGAAAACAGCGGCGCGGCGCTGGCCGGACAGGTGGCCAACCAGACGCTGGACATGGCGATGGTCTACGGCGCCAAAATGCCCGCCGGTCTGCACACCGTCGCGCTGATGCGAGAGGATCTCTATCTGGTGGCGACGCGCGCGGTGCCGCATCCCGGCAACAGCGTCGAGCTGCTGGACGTGGCGCGGCTGAACCTGTTCCTGCCGCGCGAGGGGGATGCGGTGCGCAACCAACTGGAGGAGGCGATGGCGCTGCGCAAGCTGGCTGTCAACGTGGTGGGGGAGATTGAATCCTCGGGTGCGCTGAGCGCCGCGATCGCCGGCGGGTTGGGGGCGACCGTATTGCCGGAGTCGGTGGCGCGCGCGATGATCGGCCCGGCCAAGGCCTGGATGGCGCGCATCAATGCGCCGACGATGTCGGTGCCGCTGTCGCTGTGCATGTCGGGCCAACAGTCGCTGTCCGCCCCGGCGCTGCTGGTGAAAGACCTGCTGCTGTCGATCGCCGGTGGCCGCAGCCAGGAGAAGCGCGCGCTGGCGCTGGTGCGTTGAGGAAAAAACGGCCCGCCGCAGCGGGCCTGAGCACCGTTATCGGAACGGCGGTTCGTTGAAGGTGCGCAGCTTGCGCGAGTGCAGGCGATCGCCCTCGGCGCGCAACAGATCGATGGCGCAGATGCCGATCTGCAGGTGCTCGGAGATTGCCCCTTCATAGAAGCGGTTGGCCTGGCCCGGCAGTTTTATTTCACCGTGCAGCGGTTTGTCGGAGACGCACAGCAGCGTGCCGTACGGCACCCGGAAGCGGTAACCCTGAGCGGCGATGGTGGCGCTCTCCATGTCGACCGCCACCGCGCGGCTGAGGTTGAAGCGGCGCGCCGAAGCGGAGTAACGCAGCTCCCAGTTGCGATCGTCGGTGGTGACCACGGTGCCGGTGCGCAAACGCTGTTTGACCTCTTCACCGGGCATGCCGCTGACCATCTTGGTGGCGTCGTACAGAGCTCGCTGCACCTCGGCGATGCTCGGGATCGGGATATCCGGCGGCAGCACCGCATCCAGCACGTGATCGTCGCGCAGATAGGCGTGGGCCAGCACGTAATCGCCGATCTTCTGGCTTTCGCGCAGGCCGCCGCAGTGGCCGATCATCAGCCAGGCGCTCGGGCGCAGCACCGCCAGGTGATCGCAGATGGTTTTGGCGTTGGACGGGCCGACGCCGATGTTGATCAGCGTGATCCCTTGGCCGGTGCGCGAGATCAGGTGATAGGCCGGCATCTGGTGGTTTTTCCACGCCAGATCGGACACCGCCTGTTCGGGCGCGCTGGTTTCCGGCGTGATGTAGGTACCGCCGGCGCTGGAGAGCGCGATGTACGGGCTGGCCGGATCGGCGATCTGCGCGCAGGCCCAGCGCACGAACTCGTCCACATAGCGGGTGTAGTTGGTGAACAGCACGAACGGCTGGAAATGCTCCACCGGGGTGCCGGTGTAGTGCCGCAGACGCGCCAGCGAGAAATCCGCGCGCAGCGCATCGAAATGCGACAGCGGGAAATGGTTGTCGGTGGTGTGATACAGGCCGTCGGCGGTCTCGTCACCGATCTGCGCCAGCTCGGTGGTGGGGAAATGCTGCGCGATACCGGCGCTCATTGAGCGATCGAGCGCCAGGCTGGAGCCGTCGATCACATAAGGGAACGGGATCTCCTGCTGCGACGGCGCCACTTCGATATGGGCGGCGTAGTCGTGTTCCAGCATCGCCAGCTGTTCGGCCAGATAGTGGCGGAACAGCTGCGGCCGGGTCACGGTGGTGCTGTAGCTGCCGGGATGGGTAAAGCGGCCGAAGGCGCGGGTTTTGTTCGGGCCGGACTGCTGCCCGTCCCAGCTGACGCGCAGCTCGGGATACACGAACAGCCCGGCGGCGCGCGCCTGCGGGTCCGGCAGGGTGCCGTGGCTGATAAAGTCACTGACCGCCTGCCGCAGCGCGTCTACCGCGGCGTCATACAAGGCTTCCAGTTGATCGAGTGCCTGATCGGCGCTGAGGCCGCTGCGAGGTGGGGCATAGCTCATACTTTCTCCTTCGATGTCCCGGCTCTGGGGCGGGATTGGCGGCGTTTCACCGTCACAGGTTAGCCGAAGCAGGGCGTAAAAGCTTGGTCGAAATGACGGGCACGGCAAAGAAATTACCGCGCCCGTGAAGGCGGGGGGATCAGGAGGCGGGAGCGGCCGCTTCGACCTTCAGCGATACCAGGCCGATGCCCAGCTTCTTCGGCGTGAAGCCGCCGCTGGCGCTCTCTTTCGGCTCGGTCGGTGCCGGCGGGGTAATGCTGATCTTCTGCGCGCCACGCGGGTTGTCGAAACGCAGGGTGACGGTGCTGTCCTGCTCGCCGAGCGACACGAAGCGCTCTTCGTCGCCGACGCGCACCGAAATCGGTTCGCCGACGTTGTTGCCGTAGGCGCGGGCGCGCAGCACCAGATCGAAGCTTTTCGGCAGCGGATCGACATAATCGATGTCGACCGCCGGCGCCAGGTTGGCGTCGGACCAGCGGCCCCACTCCTCGACGGCGGAGACGCCGGTAATGGCTTTCACCTGTTCCGGCATGCCGGGCAGCATGAACTCGATGGCGTCCGCCCGGTACTTCATCGCCGCGTCGTCCACCTGCAGGCGGGCGACGGCGTTTTGGTAATCGGCGACGCTGTCCGCCGCCGGGCCGGTAAAGTTCACCTTGCCGCGGAAGCGCTCGCCGCTGGCCTGCACGATCTGCGGCGGCGAGGCCAGGGTGCCGGAGGCCACGCAGATGTCGGTGCTCAGCGCCAGCTGCGGCGCCCAGACCCGGCCGATCTCGTAGCATTTATCGACCCAGACGAATTTCTCCCCCGCCCCCAGCCCGGCCAGCTGCTTGCGCAGCGGGGTGGAGAGGTAGACGTTGAACATCGGTTCGATGCGGTTGTCGCCCACCTGCAGGATGAACGGCACCTTGTAGGTGACGCCGGAGAAGCTGAAGCTGCGCTGGCGCGTGTCCACGCTGTAGTCGCTGATGCGGTTCGGCAGGCCCCACTGATTGATCACCGCCGGTTTCCAGCCGTTGATTTTCTCTTCGATATTCAGGAACACCGTAGACAGCGACGGCGCCGACAGGCTGCTGCGGCCGAGGCCGATATAGTTGTCACCGCCCATCACGTCCAGCACCGTGGCGCCGTTATCCAGCGTGCTGCGTTTCTCGTTGCGCTGCTCCGCCTGCGGCCGGGTGCCGTCGATGATAAAGAACAGGTTGCGGCGCTTCTGTTTGGTCAGGATGTCGTAGGCGGTGTTGTTCATCGCCAGATGATCGGAGGACACCACGATCACGGTGTTGCTGAAATAGGGCGAGCGTTTGATTTTGTCGATCAGCGCGGCGATGTGTTGCTGGCTGCAGGCCACCGCGCTCAGCGAGCGGTTTTCCTTGTTCTGCCAGGCGTAGCTTTTCTTGCTGCAGCCGGCGGAGATAAAACCGTCCGGGTGATGGGTATCGACGGTCAGGGTAAACAGCGAGAACGGCTGGCGCTGTTTGGACAGCTCGACAAACTTGCCGTACACCACGTCCAGCACGCTGTCGTCGTACCAGCCCCAGTCGTTTTTGTAGCTCGGATCGGCGATCTGATCGCGCAGCTCTTTGAAACCGTAAACGTGGTCGAAGCCGTGGGATTTCAGGAAGGTGTCTTTACCGGCGAACGCCAGCTCGGCGCCCTGATAGAAAGAGTTGCTGTAGCCGGCGGCCTTCAGCACGTCGCCCAGGCAGACGTTCTCCGGGTAGAAGGTGGAGACCGCGCTGGAGGCGTTGCCGTCGAAGGGCGCGAACAGCGGAATGCCGCACTGTGAGGCGACCATGCCGGCGATGGTGTAACCGGTGCCCGGCAATTGCTGGGTGTTGCTGAAATCGATGCTGTCTGCGCGCAGGGCGTTCAGCTCGTCGGCCAGGCCGGGAAACAGCTCGGTATCGAAGTAGGTGCGCTCCAGGCTCTCGGCATAGATGTACACCAGATTCGGCCGTTTGCCCTGCACGGTCTTTTTCGGCGCGTTGTAGTAGGTGGTGAAATCGGCGGTATCGCCGACGATCTGGCTCTTGACCAGCAGCGAGATGTCCTGAAACGCCGGGGTGGTGCCGACCGAGAACAGCGCCAGCAGCACGGCGACGAGGCTGTAGGCCACGCTGCTGCCTTTGGCCTTGCGGCGCAGCAGGCTGCGGGCCAGCACCGCGAAGATAAGCCCCAGCGCCGCCAGCAGGCCGATGAACGGCAGCACGTATTTGCTGATGCCCGCGCCTTTGAGGCTGCTGGTGACGGTGTAGATCACCGCATCGGTGATGCCGTCGCCGGTGAAGTAGTTGCTGGCGATCAGAATGACGTTCAGCACCAGATAGCTGCCGAGCAGCGTTAGCAGAATGGCGAACCACCAGCGGTTGGCGGCGGCCCGGGTGCGATAAATCAAGATCGACGCCAAAAAAAGAACAAACGAAACGACTGCGAGAACCATCCGCCAAACCTTGTCTGATTGGAAAAAAACGTTGCTGCCCTGGTCTGCGCCGCCGACCGTGCCGCAGCGCGAAAAGTGAAGGGTATAGCCTATTGTCGGCGGCGGAACAACGCGCGATGTCCCGCTCCGGCCGACGGTCGGCGGCTATTGTACATTTTTATGACAATAGTGTGACGTTAATCACGTCGGCGGCGGCCGCGGCGGCGAAATCTTGCTGGTCGGAGCTTTCGCTCTACGCTTAATGAGCGCCACGACGGCGCGTCCATCAGCCATTCAGGAGGAAGTATGCAGACGATTTCCGCAGCGGTACTCGACGATCTGGCCCCGCAAGGCGTGTTGCGCGCGGCGATCAATCTCGGCAATCCGGTGCTGGCGCAGGCCGGGCCCGGCGGTAAACCGCAAGGCGCTTCGGTGGAGCTGGCCGCCGCGCTGGCTCGCGAACTGGACGTGGCGCTGGAGCTGGTGACCTATGACGCGGCCGGCAAGGTGTTCGCCGACCTGGACAGCGGCGCCTGGAATCTGGCGTTTATGGCCATCGAGCCGGTGCGCGCGGCGCAAATTGCGTTCAGCGAACCCTACGTGATCATTGAGGGGACTTACCTGGTGGCGAACGACGCGCCTTACTTTGAGGTGGCGCAGCTCGACAGGCCGGAGGTGCGCATTGCGGTCGGCCAGGGCGCTGCGTACGATCTGTTTTTGTCGCGCACGCTGCAGCAGGCGCAGCTGGTGCGGGCGGCTACTTCCGCCGAGGCGATCGCGCTGTTTTTCGAACGCGGGCTGGAGGCGGCGGCCGGCGTGCGTCAACCGCTGCTGGCCGCCGCGGCCGCCCATCCCGGCTACCGAGTGCTGGATGGGCATTTCACCGCCATTCGCCAGGCGATGGCGGTGCCGAGGCAAAAAACGCAGGGCGCCGCCTACGTGAACGCGTTTATCGAACGCTGCAAGGCCAACGGGCTGGTGAAGGCGGCCTTGCAGCGCAGCGGCCAGGGCGAGGTGACGGTGGCGCCGCCGGCCGCCTCGGCGTGATCAGTCGAGCTCCACCGCATACTGGTCTACCGGGGTGATTTTCTTGATCAGCTTGTTGTCGAACAGGAACTGTTCGTAAGCCTCATAGCGGGCCCGATCCAACTTGGCCGGATCGCGCGCGAACAGCGGCAGGCTGGCTTGCCACGCCTGTTTGTTCAGCTCGGTATTCAGCTCCGGGTGCGCCTTGGCGAACGCCAGCCAGGTGTCCTGCGGGTGCGCATGCAGGTAGTCGCTGCCTTGCTTCAGCGCGGCGAGGAATTTGCGGATTTTCGGCTCGTTCACCGCATCGCGGTTGGCGACGATGATCAGCTCGTCGTAGGCCGGCACGCCGTAGTCTTCGACGTTGAACACCACCGGCTTTTTGCCCTGCAGCTTCAGCTCCAGCGCTTCGATATTGCGGTAGCCGCCGATCACCGCATCGACCTGGCCCGCCAGCAGGGCGCTGGTCAGCTGGAAGTTGACGTTGATGAGCTTGATGTCCTGCGGCTTGAGGTGCTCGTGCTCGACCATGGTGGCCAGCGTCGCCTGTTCGATGCCGCTGACCGAGTAGCCCACCGTTTTGCCCTTGAGATCCGCCGGCGACGTGATGCTTTTATCCAGCGCGATCACCGTATTCAGCGGCGTGTTGATCAGCGTGCCGACGCGCATCAGCGGCAGGCCCTGATCGGCGAAGAAATGCAGCTGCGGCTGATAGGTGATGGCGAGGTCGGCCTGTTTGGCGGCCACCAGCCGCGGCGGCAGCGCCGGATCGGACGGCGGCACGATCTTGACGTCCAGCCCTGCGGCCTTGAAGGCGCCGATCTGCTCGGCCACCATAATCGGCGCGTGATCGGGGTTGATGTACCAGTCGAGCACCAGCGTCAGCTTTTCGGCCGCGCCGGCCTGGCCGGTGATGGCGGCGCCCAGCAGCAGCCCGCAGAGGGTTTGTTTGATCATGGTCGTTCCTTTATCCCTGGTTATGATTGCAATCATCAGTCGTTTTCCGGCGCCCAGGCGATCAGGCGCCGCAGCAGCGCATCCACCGCGGCCCACAGCAGCACGGTCATCAGCACCAAAATAAACAGCGCGGCGAAGCAGACGTCGGTCTGCATGCGCGCGTTGGCGTTCAGCATCACGTAGCCCAGCCCTTCGGCCGAGCCGACCCATTCGCCGATGATGGCGCCGATCGGCGCGACGGCGGCGGCCATGCGCAGGCCGGAGCCGAAGGCCGGCAGCGCCGCCATCAGCCGCACGTGCCGCAGCTGCGCCCAGCGCGAAGCGCGCATCGTGCGCGCCAGATCGAGATAGTCGTTGTTGACCCGGCGCAGCCCGTCGAAAAAGGCCGACACCACCGGGAAGAAAATCACCAGCACCGCCATCGCCACCTTGGCGCTCATGCCGAAGCCGAACCACAGCACCAGCAATGGGGCCAGGGCGAACACCGGTATCGCCTGGCTGGTGAGCACCAGCGGCATCAGCCAGCGCTGCAGGCGCGGCGAGAAGATCATGCACAGCGCCAGCGCCGCGCCGAGCAAGACGCCCAGCGCCAGCCCGCTGACGATCTCCGAAGCGGTGACCAGCGTGTGCCAGGCGAGATAGCCGCGTCCGTCCCACAGCGCCTGCGCCACCGCGCCCGGCATGGGCAGCAGAAAGGCCGGAATGCCGCTTTGCGCCGCCAGCCACCACAGCAGCAGCAGGCCGATGAAGACCGTCAACCCACGCCGCAGGCGGGTGAAGCCGCGCTCTTTGGCGATATTCATTGCGCTGCCCTCACCATTTGCAGCAGCAGCTCGGCCTGGCTTTTCAGCAGGTCGGCGTCATCCGGCGCGCGCGGCGGTTGCCCGCTGATGCGGTGGGTATCGTCGAGGCCCAGCGGCCAGGGCGACAGCACCAGCAGCCGGTGGCTCAGGCGGCAAGCCTCCATCGGATCGTGAGTGATAAGCAGCACGGTATTTTGCGCCAGCAGCTCGGCGGCCAGGCTCTGGATCTCGGCGCGGGTAATGGCGTCCAGCGCGGAAAAGGGTTCGTCCATCAGCACGATTGGCTGGCGTTCGTAGAGCGTGCGGGCGATGGCGGCGCGCTGGCGCATGCCGCCGGACAGCGCGGCGGGCAGGCTGCGGCTATGCGCGGCCAGGCCTACGCGCTCGAGCAGGTGCGCGGTCCACGCCCGATCCGGCGCTTCGCCGCGCAGCCGCGAGCCGAGGGCGACATTGTCTTCGACGCTCAGCCACGGGTAGAGCAGGTCTTTTTGCCCCATGTAGGCGATGCGCCCGGCGATCGGCAGGCCGTCGCTGCCGCTCACCGTACCCGAGCTGGCCTGCGCCAGCCCGGCGATGATCTTCAGCAGGCTGGTTTTGCCGGCGCCGCTGGCGCCGAGCAGGGAGACGAAGCTGCCGCCGGCGATGTCGAAGCTCAGCCGCTCAAAGATCGTCTGTTGACCGAAGCGCAGAGTGAGATCCCGCACCTGGATGCCGGGCGGGAGGCGCGGGGAGATCATGAGGCGTTCAGCCCCATTTGCCAAAATGCCGCTTCCAGCTGGGTGGCGGTGGTGAAAATCTGCGCCAGCTCGGTAAAGCGGCTTTGTGCGCCGCGCTGGTGGCCGACGGTTTCCAGCAGTTCGATGGCGGCGTGCACGCCGGCCAGATAGCCCTCGTCGCCGTAGTTGCGGATCCAGGAGGCGTAAGGATTGCCCTCCATTTGGGTGGCGGGATCGTGCAGCAGCCGCAGGCCGATTTCGGCATAACCGGCCACGCAGGGCAGCAGGCCGGCCAGCAGATCGAGGGCGTCGCCGGCATGGCCGATGTCCAGCACGTAGCGGGTGTAGTTCATGGTTTCCGCCGCCTCCGGCTGGGCGGCGATCTGCGCTTCGCTCAGCCCCCATTCGGCGCAGTAGGCCACGTGCAGCGGCAGCTCGGCGACGATGCCGTTGAGCGAAGCGGTGGCGGCGCGCATTTCCGGCAGGGTGCGCAGCTTGCTGACCAGCAGCGCGTAGGCGCGGGCGAAGTGCAGCAGGAACAGGTAGTCTTGGGTCAGGTAACGGCGAAAAGCGCGTTCAGGCAAGGTGCCGGCGGCCAACTGCTGCAGAAACGGGTGATCGACGTAATTTTGCCAGTGGCTGCCGGCCTGTTGGCGCAGCCGGCCGTAAAGACCGCTTTCGAACAGGGTGGTGATGGACATGGGACCTCCTTGAGTCAGTGGAGATCCGGGCACGCTGAGGTATGAACAGGCAACGGGTGATCGCGCGGTTGCCTAACCGTCCCTTCGCTGGCATGACCCAGATCAGGTTCAAAGGGTTCGGCTTGCGCCATCTCAGCCCGTAACAGGACACCCCTCGGAGCTGCCTGTTATACGACATTTGTTTTTTGATTACAATCGCCGGGCGGCGCGGCGGCAATCGGTTCGTTTAGTGCGATCGGGGGCGATTTTGCTGGCGCAAGGCGCGCGATTTTTGTCACTGTAGGCCGATGATTTTGCCTTTGAGGACGATGCCCGATGAAAAAGATTGGTTTTCTCTCGTTTGGCCACTGGACGCCTTCCGCCCAGTCCGGCACCCGTTCCGCAGCGGATGCGCTGCTGCAGTCCATCGATCTGGCGGTTGCCGCCGAAGATCTGGGGGCGGACGGCGCCTATTTTCGCGTGCACCACTTCGCGCGTCAGCTGGGATCGCCGTTCCCGCTGCTGGCCGCCATCGGCGCCAAAACCCAACGTATCGAGATCGGCACCGGCGTGATCGACATGCGCTATGAAAACCCGCTGTACATGGTGGAAGACGCCGGCGCGGCGGATCTGATCGCCGGCGGGCGGCTGCAGCTCGGCATCAGCCGCGGCTCGCCGGAGCAGGTCATCGACGGCTGGCGCTATTTCGGCTATGCCCCGGCCGACGGCGAAACCGACGCGGACATGGCCCGCCGCCATACCGAAGTGTTCCTGGAAGCGCTGCGCGGCGAAGGGTTCGCTGAACCCAATCCGCAGCCGATGTTCCCGAATCCGCCCGGGCTGCTGCGGCCGGAGCCGTTTTCCGCCGGGCTGCGCGACCGCATCTGGTGGGGCGCCGGTTCGAACGCCACCGCCGTCTGGGCGGCGAAGCTGGGCATGAACCTGCAAAGCTCGACGCTCAAGAACGACGAAACCGGCGAACCCTTCCATATCCAGCAGGCCAAGCAGATCCGCGCCTATCGCGCGGCCTGGCAAGAGGCGGGCCATGCGCGCGAGCCGCGGGTTTCCGTCAGCCGCAGCATCTTCGCGCTGGTGGATCAGCGGGATCGCAACTACTTCGGCGGCAGCGGTAAGGAAGGCGACCAACTGGGGTATATCGATGCGCAAACCCGGGCGATCTTTGGCCGCAGTTACGCCGCAGAACCTGACGCGCTGATCGAACAGCTGGCGCAGGACGAGGCCATCGCCGAAGCGGATACGTTGCTGCTGACCGTGCCTAATCAGCTGGGCGTGGATTACAATGCGCACGTCATCGAATCGATTTTAACCCATGTCGCGCCGGCGCTCGGCTGGCGCTAAACGGAGGATGGCATGTCACGCATTTTCATTACCGGTTCGGTGGACGGGCTGGGCCGCGCCGCCGCGCAAACGCTGTTGGACGAAGGGCATCAGGTGATTCTGCATGCGCGCGCACCCGGCCGTCTGGACGCGGTGCGCGATCTGCTGGATCGCGGTGCACAGGCGGCGATCGGCGATTTGTCCGATGTGCAGCAGACTCGGCAGCTTGCCGAGCAGGTCAATCGCCTCGGCCGTCCGGACGCGGTGATCCACAACGCCGGCATGTTCACCGGGCCGCAGGTGATGCCGGTGAACGTCATAGCGCCCTACCTGCTGACGGCCCTGATCGAACGTCCCAAGCGTATCGTCTACCTGAGCAGCAGTATGCACTTTGACGGCGTGGCGGAGCTGAACGGCGTAGATTGGCTTGGCGGCGCCGCCGGTTCTTATTCGGACAGCAAGCTGTTCGTCACCACGCTGGCCGCCGCCGTGGCGCGCCTGTGGCCCGACGTCATCAGCAGCGCGGTCGATCCCGGCTGGGTGCCGACCAAAATGGGCGGCGCGGACGCGCCCGACGATCTGGCGCTGGGGCATGTGACGCAGGCATGGCTGGTGAGCAGCGATGAACCTCAGGCCCTGGCGTCCGGCGGCTATTGGCATCATCAGCAGCGGTTCGAGCCTCACGCGGCGGTACACGACGAGGCGTTTCAAACGGCGCTGCTGGCGCAATTGGCGCGCGCCGGCGGGGTGACTCTGCCACAGATTTAAATGACTATTCCTTCCAGGCCCGTCGGGGTTATCGGCGGGCTTTTTTATGCCCGCAGGGTGAACCGGCGGCGCTTTTCTTATACAGTGGCTTCCTGACCTGTTTTGACCGTTCTCTCTATTATCGCCATGCACACATTCCTGATTATCGTCCCTGAAGGGGGCATGCTGTTCGAAGCGGCGGGCATCGCCGATATCCTGATGCAGGCTAATCGCCTGAGTGCCGCCGAGACGCCGCTGTATCAGATCGCGGTCGCCACTACGCAATCTCACCGAGTGGTGCACGGCCTGTCAGGCCTGAGCCTGCTGGCCGACCATCGCCTGGCGGATCTCGATCCGTTCCTGCCGCGCGATACCGTGATCGTCGCCGGCAAAGGGGCGAGCGAAGAAGAGGGCGCCCTGGTGGCGGATTGGCTGCGCCGCGCGGCGCCGCAGACGCGCCGTATCGCCTCCGTTTGCGGCGGCGCACTGTTGCTGGCCGAAGCCGGGTTGCTGGACGGACGGCGGGCGACCACCCACTGGCGACTGGCGGAAACGCTGCAGGCGCGTTTCCCGCAGGTGCAGGTCGAAAACGGCCCGATCTACGTGCAGGACGGGCCGATTTGGACCTCCGGCGGCGTCAGCTCCGGCTTCGACCTGACGCTGGCGCTGGTGGAGGACGACTACGGCTTCGTGCAGGCGCGTGAAGTGGCGCAGGATCTGGTGATGTTTCTGCGCCGCCCCGGCGGGCAGGCGCAGTTCAGCCGCTACCCGCTCAACCAGGCCAAATCGCCGGGCCCGATCCGCGACCTGCAGTCCTGGATCCTGGAGAATCTCGCCGACGATCTCAGCGTTGAACGGTTGGCCGAACGCGTGGCGATGAGCCCGCGCAACTTTACCCGCGTGTTCACCCGCGAGACGGGCATTTCTCCCGCCAAATTCGTCGAAGAAGGGCGGTTGCATACCGCCAGACAGCGCCTGGAGCAGAGTGCGCAAGGCATCGAACAGATCGCCCTGGCCACCGGCTTTGGCAACGGCCTTAACCTGCGGCGGGTGTTTGAGCGAAAACTGCAGCTGACCCCGAGCGAATACCGCGAACGCTTTCATGCGCGCAATTTGGCGTAAATTGATCGGTAAACGTCATTTACGCCGCTTCGAGGCAGGGCTAGAGTTGAGGCAAAGCCCAAAACGAGGAGTGCATCATGGTGAGAGTAGGCATTAATGGATTCGGCAGGATCGGACGCAACGTGCTGCGCGCGGCGCTGGGGCGCAGCGATTTTGAAGTGGTGGCGATCAACGATCTGACCGACAGCAAGACGCTGGCGCACCTGCTGAAATACGACACGCTTTCCGGCACCCTGGCCGCCAGGGTCGAAGCCGGCGACAACCAGCTGCTGCTGGACGGCCGGCCGATTCAGGTGTTTTCGCAGCGCGATCCCGCCGAGATCCCCTGGCACAGCGTGGGCGTGGACGTGGTGATCGAAGCGACGGGCTTCTTTACCGACAAGGCCAAGGCGGAAGTGCACATCACGCACGGCGGCGCCAAGCGGGTGATTATCTCGGCGCCGGCCAAGAACGATGACATCACGCTGGTGATGGGGGTTAACGATCACCTCTACGATCCGGCGCTGCATAAGGTGGTCAGCAACGGCAGCTGCACCACCAACGGGCTGGCGCCCGCCGCACAGGTGCTGCATCAGGCGTTCGGCATCGAATACGGGCTGATGAACACCACTCACGCCTATACCAACAGCCAGGCGCTGCACGATCAGCCGGAAAAAGATCTGCGTGGCGCGCGGGCGGCGGCGGAGTCTATCGTGCCTTACTCCAGCGGTGCGGCCAAGGCGCTCGGCAAGGTGATCCCCGAGCTGGACGGCCGCCTGACCGGTTATTCACTGCGGGTGCCGGTGCCGGTGGTTTCCATCGTCGATCTGACGGTGACGCTGAAACGCCCGGCGACGGCGGAGGAGATCAACGCGGCGTTCCGCGCGGCGGCGGCGTCCGGCCCGCTGAAAGGGATCCTGGGGTACAGCGATGAGCCGCTGGTGTCGAGCGACTACCGGGGCGATGCGCGCTCGTCGATTATCGACGGTTTGTCTACGCTGGTGATCGGCGGCAATCTGGTGAAGGTGCTCGCCTGGTATGACAACGAATGGGGCTTCTCCAATCGGTTGGTCGATCTGGCGCTGCTGATGGAAAAGCGCGGGCTGTAAACGCCCAACAGCAAAAAGCCCGCTTAAGTTGCCTTAAGCGGGCTTTTCTAAATATGGCTCCTCTGACTGGACTCGAACCAGTGACATACGGATTAACAGTCCGCCGTTCTACCGACTGAACTACAGAGGAATCGTGTGAACGGGGCGCATCATATCCAGCTGCCCCAGGTGTGTCAACGCTAAATTGCCCCAGGCGGTGCGACTGCTCGGTATCTGAGCAATAAGCCCGTCAATCAGCCCATTGCGCGTCGTTTTCTGCCTGGGCGCGCAGCAGGCGCGCCAGCGGATCCTGGCGGTAGAAGCGGCAAAAGTGCTGATACAGCGCCGGGAAGCGTTCGGCCAGCAGCTCGGGGGCGCTGAAGAAGTACTCCGACAGCACGGCGAAGCACTCGGCCGCATCGGTGGCGGCGTAGGCATCCATGCTGGCGGCCTCTTCGCCGACCATGTCGATCTCGTCCTGCAGGCTTTCCATCGCGGCGTGCAGATCATGTTCCCAGGCGGCCACCTCGCGCAGCGGGATCGGCGGCACGCCGGTGGCGACGCCGCCGTTGCGCATATCCAGCTTGTGTACCGCTTCGTGGATCACCAGATTAAAACCGGAAAGGTCGAAAGAGTCCTGCACGTCTTGCCAGTTGAGCACGATCGGCCCCTGTTCCCAGCTTTGGCCGGACTGCACCACCGGCCCCGAGTGCACCAGGCCGATCTCGTCCTGCCATTCGTCTTCCACCACGAAGGGGGTGGGGTAGAGCAGAATTTCGTTGAAGCCGTCGAGGCACTCCGCGCCCAGCTCCAGCACAGGCAAGGCGAACAGCAGGGCGATGCGCGCCTGCATCTGCGAGGTGAGCTGCAGCCCCTGCAGCGGCACGATGCGCTTTTGCTGCAAAATCTGCCCGGCGACGGCCACCAGCCGCTGCCGCTCTTGCTCATTCAGCGGCGAGAGCAGCGGGATCGCCAGCGCGTCCCGCCACTGTGCCTGGGTATCCGCCTCGGGGTGAGAAGGTTGAGTCGCTTTCCACGGCCATTTAATCATCAGGTTGCTCGTAAAGTCGTCACTTGAACGTTCAGCGGTATGCTAATGCTGTAAAAATGCCGTAAAAGCGGGCATGATAGCAAGCGTTGTCAGGAGAGATGCCGGAGCGGCTGAACGGACCAGTCTCGAAAACTGGAGTAGGGGCAACTCTACCGGGGGTTCAAATCCCCCTCTCTCCGCCATTATTCAATCACTTACGAAAAAATCTTTCAACGATCCCCATCACAGTTAAAGCGCCCCGGCCCTGCAGGCCGACACGCCTTCCCCTTTGTTCTCGATTATTTCCCGACGCAATCAAACATCATTCGAACGCGCATCCAGATAGGCGGCATATTGATGCTCTGTCGCTTGACGCGCCTGATGACGCCGTTTAGCGACGATCATCGCCACCGTCAGCAGGGCGGGCAGCGCCAGGACGGCGAAAATGGTGCTGAAGCTCCAACCGAGCGCCAGCATTTCAGCCCCGGCCAGCGCGCTTAAGATAGCGCCCAAACGGCCGATGCCGTGCATCCAGCTGGAGCCGGTGGCTCGCGCTTCGGTGGGGTAAAAGCTGGCCGACAACGCGTTCATGCCGGTGTTGGCGCCCCCGATGCAGAACCCGATGGCCATCGCGCAGCCGCCCATCAGGAGGGGGTAACCCATCGCCATCCCCATCAGCAGAGTGAACAGCGCCCCCAACCCATAAATCGACGCCAACGCGCGATGCGGTTCGGATCTGTCCATCAACCACCCGGAAAATAGCGATCCTAATGTCCCGCCCGCCTGAAACAGCGCGGTGATGACCGCCGCTTGCGCGATGTTGAAACCGCTGTCTTTAATCAGCAGCGGCAGCCAACTGCCTAAGGTGTAGTACAGAAACAGCGCGCTAAAATACGCGCCCCACAGCATTAAACTGCCGAAGCGGTACCGTGCGCTTACCACCAGTTTAACCGGATGAGTGCAGACCTGGCCCGGCGGGGGCAGAACGACGGTAGAATGTCGAAAATCGCGATCGGGCGCCAGTTTCGCCAGAATGCGCTGAATGCCGCCCTGATCTGCCCGTTTCGCCACCAGGAAACACACCGATTCGGGTAACGCCGCCATCAGCACGGGCGCGAACAGCAGGGGCAAGATCCCGCCGAGCAGCAGCACGGCATGCCAGCCGAAGCGCGGCATCAGCCAGGACGCGGCGAATCCGCCCAAGGCGGCGCCAAAGGTGAAGCCGCAGAAAACCACGGTAATCAAGAAAGCGCGGCGTCGGGCGGGCGCGAACTCCGCCACCAGGGTGCCGACATTCGGCATGGCGGCGCCGAGCCCCAATCCGGTGAGCAGGCGAAATAACATCATCTGCTCCATATTTTGAGAAAACGCCGTCACCAGCGTCCAAACGCCAAAAAAGAATACGCTGTTGATGATGACGACTTTGCGGCCGAATCTGTCTGACAATGGCCCGGATAGCATCGCGCCCAGCGACAGGCCAATCAGCGCCGCGCTGATCACCAGCCCCAGTTCGCGGTTAGTGATTTGCCAATCCGCCTTAAGCTCTGGCGCAATAAATCCCATGATAACGATATCGAATCCATCCAGAGCAATGATGCAAAAGCCGAGCAGCACGATCATCTTTTGCCATTTGCCTAACGGGCGGTCGTCGATCAGCGCCCGAACATTGATTGCGTTGTTTCCCGACATGGAGGTGCCCCCGGTGCAGTAGTTGAGTGTCATCACTATAAGCAGCCCCTGGGTGGACGTTAAACGGCGATAATCGAAAAAATGTGCGTTTATCGGACAATTGAGCCGGCGGTGAATGACGAGGCAGTGTTAACTTTATGTTATGAAAAGGGATTGCCGTGAGAATGGCGGCGCCGGAGGCCACTGAGAGTGTGAGCGCGATCATTAACCTTTTCAGTAAGATGGAAGAACAGGCGGGCCTTGATGGCCCGCGCGATTAACGCATGGCGGTGAGCCGAACCGGGGCGTTGGCGGCCCCAAAGCCGCGGTAGCCGCCTCGGCGCTCCAGAAGTTCGAAGAAGAAGCGGCCTTTTTCATAGGGCACGGTGTAGACATGCAGCAATTCACCGCCCTGAGCGTCTCGATCGTAGAGCACATTGCCCGCTTGCAGCTGTGAGAGGAAAGCGGGGTCCAGATCGAAACGCGCTCTGAGATCGTGATAGTAGTTATCGGGAATACGCAGCGTTTTTAATCCGCGCGCCTGCGCCGCTTTCACCATGCTGAACAGATCCTCGCAGCCAAAGGCGACGTGCTGCAAGCCTGCGCCCTGATAGGCGGTTAGCGCCTGGGCGATTTGCGTTTCCCGGCTCACCGACATATTCAGCGGCAGCCGGATGGCGTCGTTGGGGCTGCGCAGGACGCGGCTGCGAACCAAACCCAGCGGATCGGGCAATTCCCACTCGTTGTCCTGCACAAAACCCGGCACGCTGCGCAGGAACATGATCCAGTTGCCGCTCGATTCATCCGCCAGCGCAATCGCCAGGTGATCGATGCTCTGCAGCGCGGGCGGCGGCGCGCTGCGATGCGTCAGATGAAAATCGGCGTGATAAATATCGTTCTTGGGATCTTCGTCCGCTTCCACCAGATAAATCAGGCTGCCGTCCGGTGCGCACAGCGCGGGGATTTGCCGCTCGTTGGGGCCGGTTTCGCCTTGCCAGATGGCGTACCCGTAGTCTTGCGCCCGTTGCAGTAAACGCGCTACGCCGCGCACCCGCCACGCCACGGCGCACAGGGAAATGCCGTGCAGGTGATAATAGCCGCTCGCTTGGCTTTCCGGCTGGGCATTCAGAATGACATTCACTTTGCCGTTGCGATAGAGGGCGACGCTTTTGGAGCGGTGCTCGCCGGCGTGAACCAATCCCAGCTGCGTCAGCCATTGGCTCATCGCCAGCCCGTCGTTGTGCGAGACGGCAAATTCGATAAACTCCAGCGCCAGCAAGGGCGGATGCGGCTGCGAATGGAATAAGGAACGTTCCATGAGCGAGGCCATGGCGTTGGGCAGCAGAGGCTGTTTGGCCAACCAGTCATAGGTTTGCTCCTCCAGCCACAACAACGATCGGAAACCGTCCTGGGCCGTGGGGAGTACCGGCGAGGCGCGGAAACCATCGTTAAATATCTCCAGCGACCAGGCGCCGCGATAGCCATGCGCGGAAAGTTGGGTCATGAACTGGGTCAGATTCAGCTCCCCCTGGCCGGGGAAGCAGCGGAAATGGCGACTCCAGGCGAGCACATCCATCTTCAACAGCGGGGCGTCCGCCAGTTGGACAAACACGATTTTTTCGGGCGGCACGTCCTCGAGGCCATCGAGGTTATCGCCGCGCGACAGGATATGAAAACTATCGAGAATGATCCCCAACGCCGGATGATCTACGGCCTTCACGCGCGCCCAGGCGTCGCGCCACATATTCACGTGACGTCCCCAGGCCAGCGCTTCATAACCGACAGTAATATCATACTCGGCGGCCAACTCCGCCAACGCGCGCAAATCGCTCACTTGCGTGGCCATGTCTTCGCTGCTGTCGGGCGAGACATTGCTGCAGAGCAGCATGCGAGAACAGCCCAGTTGCTGCATGACTTCGAACTTGCGCGCCGCGCGGGAAAGGTTCTGCGCCAGCGTTTCGCGCGGGCCTCCTTCGAAGTCCCGAAACGGTTGGAACAGTAAAATTTCCAGGCCCAGTTCGGCGCACAATTCACGGATTTCCGCCGGTGAGCCGGGGTAGTAGACCAGATCGTTATCGAAAATTTCGACGCCATCAAAGCCTGCGGCGGCGATAGCCCGCAGTTTTTCCGGCAGCGAACCCGATACCGAGACCGTCGCGATAGAACGTTTCATCATTGCCTCCAGTTAAGCGGTCATGGATGACCTGAAAGCGACCATTCAGCAGCGAGGCGGACCACCGACGGGAATTGAATCATGTTATGGACCAAATGAAATGTTTCGTCAATTCAGAACATTCCATTACTTTTGGTTATATAAAGCGATCGGTTTTCTCACTTTACTTTTACATATTGCGCTTCCTACACTCTGTCGACATGTACCCTCAAATAATAAGGATACCGGGATGAAAAGTGATTGGATGGCGCGAGAACTGGTGCATCGAGATTACAGTCATCACCCGCCGGCGCTGGCGCCGCTGTATAAAACCAGCGTGCTGCGGTCGCCGCGCAATGCATTAATTTCATTGCAAAACTCGCTGTCTGAACTGACCGCCCCCGTCTTCATGCCAACGGATATCGGCCCGCTGGATCACGATCTGATTCTGAATTACGCCAAAGACGGCTTACCGATCGGCGAGCGGATCATCGTGCATGGATTTGTGCGGGATGCCTTTGGGACGCCGGTGCGCAACGCCCTGGTCGAGGTATGGCAGGCCAATGCGGGAGGGCGCTATCGCCACAAGAAAGATCAGTATCTGGCGCCTATCGATCCCAACTTTGGCGGCTGCGGCAGGATGCTGACCGACGACAACGGGTATTACTGTTTTCGTACGATCAAGCCGGGCCCATATCCCTGGCGCAATCAGGTCAGCGACTGGCGTCCGGCACATATTCACTTCTCGCTCTCCGGCGAGGCGTTCGCGCAGCGGTTGATCACGCAGATGTATTTTGAAGGCGATCCGTTGCTCGTTCGCTGCCCCATCTTGCAGTCGGTAGGCAGTGACGATGCGATGCGCACGCTGATTGCCGAGCTGGATATGCACGCCGCCGTGCCGCTGGACAGCCTGGCTTACCGCTTCGATCTGGTGCTGCGGGGCCATCGAGCCACGTGGTTTGAGAACCGTACACAGGGAGCCGCGTGATGAAAAAGTATTTGTCTGAAACGGCCTCGCAAACCGCCGGGCCTTATGTGCACATCGGTTTGGCGCCGCATGCCGCCGGCTTTGATATTTTCGAGCGTAATTTCACCCATGTGTTGACGCAACCGGAGACGCGCGGGGAGCGCATCGTGGTGGAAGGGCATGTCTATGACGGTTCCGGCACGCCGGTTCGAGACGCGCTGGTCGAAGTCTGGCAGGCCAATGCCGCCGGGCGATATCAGCACCCCGCCGACGGCCAGTTGGATAAGCCCGACGATCCGGCGTTTCGCGGCTGGGGGCGAACCTGTTCGGATTTCACCAGCGGCCTGTGGCAATTCGAGACGATTAAACCGGGGCGCGTGACGGGGCGCGACGGCCGGTTGATGGCGCCCCATCTCAATCTGTGGATAGTGGCCCGCGGCATCAACATCGGATTGAACACGCGTCTCTACTTTGCCGACGAACAGGCGGCCAATGCCGAAGATCCGGTGTTGAATCTCATCGAGTGGGAAAAACGGCGCAGCACGTTATTGGCGCAAAGGCGGCAGCGCGGGGATCAGACGGTGTACCATTTCGACATCTGGTTACAGGGCGAGAACGAAACCGTTTTTTTTGATATTTGATCCTCCGTTCGCCCTGACAATGAGCTTGCCGCGCCGGCGGCAAGTTAATACTATAAATCATGAACATGACTTCTCGCTTTAGCCAACGCATCCGCCTTCGTCATCTGCACGCCTTTGTCGCTACCGCGCAACAGGGGACGTTGGTGCGCGCCGCACAGCAATTGGGCATCACGCAGCCCGCGCTCTCTAAAACGCTCAACGAACTGGAAAGCCTGGCCGGCGAGCGCCTTTTTTCGCGCAATCGGCAAGGGGCGGAACTGACCGCCGCCGGGGCGCGTTTCCTGCAGGATGCCAGCCGCGTTTTGGATGCGCTGAATGTGTTGGGGCGCACGCTTGCCTCGGACAGCGAGGCGCTGCCGGCGCCGCTGCATATCGGCGCGCTGCCCACCACGCTGGTGAGTCTGGTCGCGCCGGTCGTGGTGGGGTTGCAGCAGCAATCCCCCGGCTGGCGCATGCAGGTTACGACGCTGGCCAACGATGCGCTGATGATGGCGGTGAGATCGGGACAATTAACGTTAGGCATCGGGCGCATGTCAGACCCCTCCCGCATGGAGGGGCTCAACTTCGAGCTGCTGTACCATGAAACGCTGCGGCTGGTGGTTGCTCCTCATCATCCGCTGTTGCATTCGGATGTCTCGCTGGCGGAAGCGTTGAGCTGGCCATTGGTGCTCTCCCCGCGGGGTACGGTGCCGCGTCAGAATGCGGAGGCGCTCATTGTCAGCCACGGGCTGGCGGTGCCGGAAGGGTGCGTCGAGACGTTGTCGGTCACGCTGGCGCGCTGCCTGACGCTACAGTATGGCTATGTGTGGCTGGTGCCTTACGGCGCGGTGCGTGACGACTTGTTCAGCAATCACCTGCGTGCGCTGCCGTTGCCTACCCAGGGCATGGCCGAGCCGCTGGGCATCATTACCCGGCAAGAGGCGTTCTCGTCCCCTGAGCAGCAGCGCCTGGTTGCTGCGCTGCGCCAAAGGGTGCTGGATGTGCCGGTATAACCGCGTCTTCTAGTCGTCCGATCGCCGCCCGGCGTCGTGTTCGGCAAAGACGGATTGCGCCAGATGAAAAGCGGCGTTCGAGGCGGGTAAGCCGCAGTAAAGCGCCGCATGCATCAGAACTTCTTTGATCTCTTCACGCGTGACGCCGTTATTGAAGGCGGCCCGGATATGCATTTTCAGCTCAGCTTCGCGATTCAAGGCGATCAGCATCGCGATGGTGATCAGGCTGCGGGTATGGCGCGACAAGCCCGGACGCGTCCATATTTCCCCCCAGGCGTAGCGAGTGATGAAATGCTGAAACTCCTCGTTGAGCGGCGAAAGCGCCGCGAGGGTATTATCGACATGCTCATCGCCCAACACGGCTCTGCGCACCGTCAGACCTTGCTGATAACGTTGCCGCTGCGTGAGCTGCTCATCCAAAAAGGCCCGGAACGCGCGGTTAAATGCCCGCCAGGCTTCGATGCTGGACAGGTGGGCGGCGGGCAGGATGACGCATTGCGCGTCGGGAATACCTGCCGCCAAGGCTTTTGCATCGTCGACGGTCGTTACCGCATCCTCATGTCCGGCGATAACCAGCGTCGGAACGCGGATGCCTGCCAGCTCGGCGCGTAAATCGGCGGTCGCCAGCGCGTCGCAGCAAGCGGCATAGCCCTCGGGATCGCAGGCGGTGAGCTGTTGCACGACGGTTTGCACCTTGACGGGGGCAGATTGGCAAAATGCCGGGGTGAACCAGCGCGCTGCCGCGCCATCGCTGACGGCGGACATGCCGCACTGGCGCACCTGCGCGG
Organism: Serratia sp. CY55921; assembly: GCF_052167655.1. NCBI lineage: Bacteria > Pseudomonadati > Pseudomonadota > Gammaproteobacteria > Enterobacterales > Yersiniaceae > Serratia > Serratia sp. CY55921. The sequence goes on from NZ_JBJNMU010000001.1 coordinate 451,428, forward strand.
CGCGTTCTCGCCAATGCTCCGTCACCCCGATTTTCGCGGCGCTATTGGCGATCGTCAGCGTCAGCAAGCGATCGGCATGAAAGCGCGCCAGCCATAACCCCGTCAGCCCCCCCATGGAGATGCCGCAGAAATGCACCCGATCAATCGCCAGAGTGTCCAGCAGGGACAGCACCTGTTCGCCCAGTCGCGCCAGCGAGCCGGGCTGTTCATCGGGCGCAGAGTCGCCGTGGCCGGCAACGTCGTAGCGCAGAATGCGATAGTGGGCGATGAACGCGTCGCGCTGCGGCTGCCACATTGCCAATGAGGTGCCCAGCGAGTTGCCAAACAGAATAACCGGGGCGTTTTCAGGCCCCTCAAGGACATAATTCAACATGATTGCTCCCTCTCGGCCATCGCCAGGACTTGTTGAATGAAACGCTGCGTGCTGCCGGTGGCATTGGCCGGATCGAGCAAGGTTTCCAGGGTTTCCCGGCTGAGTCGGGAAGAGACTTCCGCATCGGCGCACAGAAGGGTTAACAGGGGTTGCTGGGTGGCCAGGGCTTGCCGGCAGCACCGTTCTATATGATGGTGAGCCTGTTGACGGCCGAGGGTGGGGGCTAAGGCCAGGGTAACCGATTCAGCCATGATCAGCCCCTGCGTCAGCGCCAGATTGCGCCTCATCGCCGCTTCATGCACCTCCAGACCGTTAATGAGATCCAGGCTTTGCGCCAATGCCGCCCCGCTCAGCACCAGGAGCTGCGGCAGGCTTTGCCACTCGGCCTGCCAGCCGCCCAGCGCGCGTTCGTGCTCCTGCACCAGGCCAGCATACAATCCCGACATCAATGCAGGCAGACGGTTGGCCGCGCTGAGGATGGCGGCGCAGAGTACCGGATTGCGCTTATGCGGCATCGTGGAAGAGCCGCCGCGTCCGGGGGCCGACGGCTCGCTGATTTCAGCGACTTCGGTCTGCATCAACAAAGACATGTCGCGCGCCAGCTTGCCGAGCGAGCCCGTCAGGCCGGCATACCAACTCGCCAGCTCCAACAACCGATCGCGTTGGGTATGCCACGGCGTGGCGCTGCGCGGCAGGGCCAGCGCTTGCGCCAGCGCCCGCTCAACGCGCTCGCCCTGTTCGCCGAGCGAGGCGAGCGTGCCGGCCGCGCCGCCGAATTGCAACGCGAGCACGCGTGGCCGCATTTCAGCCAGACGAGCCCGATAGCGCAGCAAGGCGTCCAGCGTGCCGGCCAGCTTCAGCCCCAGCGTCGTTGGCAAAGCGTGTTGCAGCCAGGTGCGGCCCACCATTAACGTTGCGCTATGGCGCCGGCATTGCGCCGTCAGCGCCGCAATCAGCTGATTGAGCAGCGCGTCGGTTTTATCGAGCGCGCTGCGCAGTTGCAGCATCAGCCCGCTGTCAATCGCATCCTGACTGGTCGCCCCCCAGTGAACGAAACGCGCCGCTTCCGGTGAGGTTTGCGCCACCAACGCCGTCAATTGTTTGACGAGGGGAATGGCTAAATTGCCCGCCAATCCGGCGGACTGCGTCAGCGCGGCTGCGTCGAGCTTTTCCGCCTGGCAGTGGCTGCGTATGATCCGCGCGGACGCGTCATCGATAATCCCTGCAGACGCCAGGGCCTGCGCCAGACCGGCTTCGAAATCAAGCATGCCCTGCAGCAGCGCCGTGTCGCTGAAGCAGGGCGTTAATGGCGAAGCCATAAACATTGCGCTATAGAGAGACATTCGTTATATCCGTTCCAGAATCAAGGCGACGCCTTGCCCGACACCGACGCACATGGTGCACAGGGCAAAACGCCCGCCGGTGCGCCGCAGTTGATAAGCGGCGGTCATGGCCAACCTGCCGCCGGATGCCCCCAGGGGATGCCCCAGCGCGATAGCGCCGCCGTTAGGGTTGACCTGTTCCGCGTCATCCGGCAGTCCCAGGGCGCGCGTCACGGCCAGCGCCTGGGCGGCAAAGGCTTCATTCAACTCGATGACGTCCATTTGCGCCAGGCTCAAACCGGTTTGCGCCAGCACTTTGCGGACCGCGGGAACCGGCCCGTAACCCATGATGCGCGGCTCTACGCCGCAGGCGGACATGCCGACCACACGCGCCAGCGGGGCGAGTCCATACTGCACCGCCGCGCGTTCGCTGGCAATGAGCAGGGCGCTGGCCCCGTCGTTGATGCCCGAGGCGTTGCCGGCGGTGACGCTCCCCTCAGGGCGCACGACGCCTTTCAGGGCGGACAGCGCGGCCAAAGAGGTGCTGCGGGGATGTTCGTCGCGAACCAGGCTGAGCGGCTCGCCTTTGCGTTGCGGAATGCTGACGGCGATCAGTTCCTCATCAAACAGGCCCAGCTCCTGAGCGCGGGCGGTGCGCTGTTGGCTGCGCAATGCAAAGGCGTCTTGATCGGCGCGGCTGACGGCGAAATCGCGAGCCACATTTTCGGCGGTTTCAGGCATGGTTTCGACACCGAACTGCGCGTGCATTTGCGGGTTGATAAAGCGCCATCCCATCGTCGTATCTTCCATTTTCAGCGATCGGCTGAAGGCGCTGTCTGCTTTGCCGGTGACAAAGGGCGCGCGCGACATGCTTTCCACGCCGCCCGCGATGATGACCTCCGCTTCGCCGCATTTAATGGCGCGCGCCGCCATGCCTACCGCGTCCAATCCCGAACCGCACAGGCGATTGAGGGTGGTGCCCGGCACGGTGTGGGGCAATCCGGCCAACAGCAGCGCCATTCGCGCCACGTTGCGGTTGTCTTCACCGGCCTGGTTGGCGCACCCCAGAATAACGTCATCAATGGCGTGGGGATCCAACTGCGGCAGTCGGGCAAGCAGCGCCTTCAGGGGCAGAGCGGCCAAATCGTCGGCGCGCAGCGCGGATAATGCGCCGCCGTAACGGCCGAATGGCGTACGAACGGCATCGCAGATAAAAGCCTGTTGCATGGCGATTTCCTCAAGCGGGGATCAAGTCAGATTGCAGTAAACGTATCGGGGTTAACGCTTGCAGCGCGTCAAAGGTGAGCCCCGGACACAGCTCCAGCACCTGCGGGCCGTCCGGGGTGATATCAATGATTGCCATATCCGAATAAATGCGGCTGACGCAGGCCAATCCGGTCAGCGGGTAGCTGCACTGTTCCACCAGCTTGCATTCGCCGGTCTTGGTCAGATAGTCCATCATCACATAGACTTTGCGCGCGCCGATGGCCAGATCCATGGCGCCGCCCACCGCCGGGATCGCGTCTTCGGCGCCGGTGCTCCAGTTGGCCAGATCGCCGGCAGCCGAGACCTGATACGCCCCCATCACGCAGATATCGAGGTGGCCGCCGCGCATCATGGTAAAAGAGTCGGCGTGATGGAAATAACTGCCGCCGGGCAGCAAGGTCACCCGTTCTTTACCGGCGTTGATGAGTTCCGGATCTTCTTCGCCCGGCGCGGGTGACGGCCCCATGCCGAGCAGGCCGTTTTCGCTGTGCAGAATCACCTCTTTGTCGGCGGGCAGGTAGTTAGCGATGCGGGTCGGCAGCCCAATCCCGAGGTTGACGTAGGCGCCTTCCGGAATATCGCGCGCTACCCGTTGGGCTAATTGGTCGCGGGTTAATTTTTGCATGTTATGACTCCTCAGGCAGAGAGGGAAAAGGTCGCGGGGTGCGCCACCGCCACCAGGCGCTGGACGAAGATGCCCGGCGTTATCACGTTTTCCGGATCCAGTGCGCCAAGCGGCACCAATTCAGCGACCTGCGCTATCGTCGTGGCGGCGGCCATCGCCATCACCGGGCCAAAATTACGCGCCGCTTTGCGGTAAACCAGATTGCCCCAGCGGTCACCCCGATGGGCCTTTATCAAGGCGAAATCCGCCTTTAAGGGCGTTTCAAACACGTAATGCCGTCCGTCGATTTCACGCGTTTCTTTGCCTTGCGCCAGCGGCGTGCCAAAGGCGGTTGGGGTGAAAATGCCGCCCAACCCGCTGCCGGCGGCCTGCATGCGGGCGGCAAGGTTGCCCTGAGGCACCAGTTCCAGTTCGATCGCGCCGCGGCGATAGAGGTCGTCAAAGACCCACGAATCGGCCTGGCGCGGGAAGGAGCAAATCATCTTTCGCACACAGCCGGTCTTGAGCAGCGCCGCGAGGCCGCTGTCGCCGTTGCCGGCGTTATTGCTGATTACCGTCAGCTCGCGGGCACCGCGTTCAATCAGCGCATCGATCAGTTCCAGCGGCTGTCCCGCGGGGCCAAAGCCGCCAATCATGATGCTCGCGCCGTCCGGAATGATGGACACGGCGTCTTCCAGGGTGGCCACACTTTTATCGATCATCTGTTGTTCCTTTCATTCGGCGCCCGCCGGGGGAGTGTTTATCGTCAATGGGAAAGTAGATCGTCCCTTTCAGGCAAACAATACCGATTATCGAAAAAGTGTGCGATTATCGGCTATTATTTGAGAGGCATTCGCAGGTTGTGATCGTCGGCACACCGATATTTCAGGCAGACAGCGGGGTAACGAGAATGGAAAAAGAACAGGAAATTACGCGCAGCAGCACCGATCCCTGGAAGGGGGATCCCGACTTTATGGCCTCTTTGGCGCGAGGATTGGAGGTCCTGCAGGCTTTTACGCCGCAGCGGCGGCTGATGTCGGTGTCGCAGATTAGCCAGCGTACCGGCATTCCGCGCGCGGCGGTGCGCCGCTGCCTTTACACCCTGAGTAAGCTGGGCTTTGTGTACGCGGAAGACGGCAAGAATTATGAGCTGCGCCCGCGCGTCTTGTCGCTGGGTCACAACTGGCTGGGGGCTTCGCCGTTGGCCAACGCCGCGCAGCCGGTGTTGAGGCAACTCAGCCAGACGCTCAATGAGTCCTGTTCCATGGCCATATTGGACGGCGATGACATTCTTTATATCGCCCGCGCATCAACTTCGCGGATCATGACCATCGATTTGCACGTCGGCAGCCGCTTACCCGCCAGCACGACGTCGATGGGGCGGGTGCTGCTCAGCGGGCTCGCCAGTGAGACGTTGAATGACTATTTGGCGCGATTGACTCAACTGCGTTACACCAGCCATACCCTGGTGAGCGTCAGCGCATTGCGGGAAGAGCTGGCGCGCGTGCGTCAGCAGGGATATGCCATCAACGATCAGGAACTGGAGATTGGCCTGCGTTCACTGGCGGTGCCGCTCACCACGCCGGACGGCCGCATCGCCGCGGCGTTGAACGTCGGCGTGCATGCCGGTCAGGTTTCCGCAGAGCGTTTGCACCAGCACCACCTGCCTTTGTTGCGCTCGGCCGCCGAAGAGATATCGCTGTTGTTGCACGACTCACCTTGAGCGAGCGCGCAGGGGGCGTATGCGCCCGATTTTTCCGCATCTTGCGGCGCGATGCGGTGTTGTATTGTGGGCTGCGTGTAAGGTAATTTGCTGAGGGCATGATGACTGACGCGGGGGCCAACGGACATGAACGAAAGAATCGACTACCACATCGAGAAATACCATTTCGCGCCGCTGGATGAAGCCCCGCGGCTTGCGCGCCAGTGGAGCGAGGTGTTGAACGAGTGTCGCCAGACGCAGGCGGGCGCGGAAGAGCGCCTGCGCATTGCGTTGCTCAACGTGGACTATGTGACCAGTTTCGAATTGCCGTTTCGCTTATTGCTGGTGCGGGCGCCGCAGCTGATTGCCGGCCTGCGTGATGAGCTGTCGATCAGTCAAAAAAATGTGGTGTTCAACGGCAAGCGCTTTGGCTGCGTTTACAGCCTGAAGAGCGATTTAAGCGACGTGCCCGAGGCCTTCCAATACGGTCTGTCGACCCGCATTCACCGAACCTCGGCGTCGGGCGTGGACGCGCTGCCCTACCGTGAAATCGCCAAGGCGCTCAAGGCGCCGCGTGAGCGGCTTAAGCTGGCGCTGGAGCAGGGGCTGCGCGTCACGGCGCTGGACGGACTGTTCTGGTTCGGCATACAGCGCATCGCCGCCGAAGTGCGCAGGCTAAGAAAAACCGGCATGACGATCGTGACGGCGGAAACGGAGATTTTCGACACCCTGACCGGCACGACGCGCAAGGTACCGGTTTACCGGCTGGCCGACCGTTAATGGCCGTTATAGATAAAGAGGAGGCTCAGACCAGGAACCTCCTTATTGATAGTTGATAGCGTGGTTTATCGATAGGCTTCATTGCGCGCGATGGCATACTTCCCGCTGCCCAGCAGCAGTATGGCGACCCCACCCATAAAGAACACCAGTTCGTTTTCAATGCCCCAGGCGCCGACGTCGGTGACGGTGAAGACCTTGCCGGTGCCCACCATCAAAAACGCCACCACCAGCGTGAGGGCGTAAACCCCTGCGGCGGGGCGGGTGAACAGCCCCAAAACGATCAGTATCGGCGCCAGGATCTCCCCAATATATACGCCATAGGCGATGAAGGCGGGCAGCCCTTGTTGTTGTAACGCATCGGCGATCCAGCCGACGCCATGCTGAACTTTCGCGACGCCGTGAAACAGCATCAGCCCGCCGAAGGTTAGCCTGAGCGCCAATTTGCCTGCGTCCGGGTGGTCAAAAAAGCGAGTGAATGCCGCATTGAGTGACTTAACCATGGCTTTTTCTCCTGAATAGGAATGATTTTCAATCAATATATCAGTCGGATGAATGCGAAAGCTGTTCTGGATCAGGAAAACGGCGGGCTTGGCGCTAAATCGCCGGACGAGGCCAGCGATGCGGCCTGATTTTTAGGCGGAATAACCTGTGCGCACGGGCCGAACCGGGGATGAGAAAAGTCATCGGCAGGGTTGGCCCGCCGCGTAGCCCATCTCTTTTCTGTATGTGTTGGCTACCTGATTTGCGTTTTCATCAATGATTGTCAAAGGACAGGCAACGTAAAGATTCATAAGGTTTTTTTGCAGCAATGAAAAGGTGCGTGTTTTCGCTTTAATAACCCAATAGAGTTACCTTTATTTTTATTTTGAACCGCTAAATCATTAACGCTTTTTTTCGGCCTTTTTATTGGGAATTATCTTGCTTATTTTGCCTTGCGAAAGTTGATCCTGTGGGACGCACGGCCAGTGGCGGGTTTTATTTTTATAGATTTTCTTATTTTTTGATGACAATTCAATGCCGAAGAGAATGAGTGAGATTGACTGAGGGGGTTATGAGTGGGTGTAAATTTCCATGAACTATTTTTCCTGGCGTAAAAGTAATCGATTCAGCGCTGTTTTAAGTTATTGAATTGTTTGTTTTATGTATATTGATTTGTTATTTTTTTATTAAAAAAATAATATTTTTTCTTGATATTGGGTTTGCCTTTGCTAGTATCAAATTAGTGGTCTTATCAGTTAGGGAAACATTTCTTGTATATGGAACAGATCGCTGGTCTTAACATGGTTACTGTCGTTGCAGCGCTTACGTGGTTATTTTGCGGTTATAGTAAATGATATCTCTAATGCCACTTTAGTCTGCGAGACTCTTTACCGCAGTGGTGCTTTTGCCGCGGTAAGCCGTATGAGAACACACATGAAGGGGAATTGAATCTTAAATTATTCTGATCATTACCCTGAGTTAACTATAAAAGAACGATACTTTATCCACCAGGCTGTTTGTGTACCAATAGGTATTCGGTGCACCACGGCGGAATGTTAATCTGTGCTTTAGCTTTAAAATTAATAATCAAAACTCTCGCCAAATTGTTTATTTTCACACCAGGTTTCGCATGTGTAAGTACTGAGTGCTGGAAATGAAAGTCACACTGCCATCGTCTTCTATTGATCATTGCGTGCTACCCGCTTGCAAGAAACGACTGGCTGTCATGGTTTTATGAAAAAATTTCACTATTTACTGTGGTTATCATTTGCTAATTAAATTATTTGTATCCAGTGGTATTACTGGAATTATCCTACCAAGGATGAAACGTTGTTTTTAGGGCAGTTTTTGATTTTTTTCCTATTCTTAGCTTGCATAATTATCGCTTGCAATTTATTGATTTTAAAAGGAAAAAATAAATATGTAAATGTAAAATAGTTTAAACCGATCACTGTGATTCTATTGATAGGTTCAATCTATTATTGTTGTTAATATTAATACATCTAAACAATTTGCGAGCTTGGTGACGACTAACTTACGCTAAAAGGACTCTGGGAAAGACTGGCGAACGTAAAAGCCCGCTTTATTAGGCTTTATGTTTCTAGTGCTGATTGAAAAGGATATCAGGCCATGAATGAAGTCATCTCAACGGAAGTGAATGGCGTCGAATTTGATCCACGATACAGTGAAATTGAATTCACGCTTTCGGAATATGACAGCCAAACCGATCCGCTTAATGCCGTAGACAATGCGCGTGATATCAATTGGCACGCCATTCGCGAGCAGTCTGCCGCGTTGCTGGAACAGTGCTTCGATTTACATGTCGTGCTGTGGTTTATGCGCGCCAATCTTCATATCGACGGTTTTTCGGCCTTCTACCAGGGCATTAAGGATATTGACGCCAAATATGCCGAGGAGGGCGCCACCATTTTCCCTCAGGCGGATATGGAACCCTCATCGGACAGCTTTCATGCGGCCGCATTAGGGTGGCTCGCCACATCGTCCTGTCTGCACGAAATCAAGAACAGCAAGATTTTTCCCGACACGCCGTTAACCACCGACGAGCTGCTGAATATGCGGCTTGACGAGCAGGAAGGCAAAAGCCTGCATTTTTCGGAGGTGGTAAAGGTGCTGGGGCAAGCCGACAGTTATTTTGCCGGCAGAAATCTGCCTTCGCTGAAAGAGCAATTGGCGCTGGAAATCGATGCGCTGGAGCGCGTCGAGAATTACGCCAATCTGCAGGCCGAAGATTATCGTTTGGACTGCCGGCAGGTGCGCGACTATTTGAAACAGTTCAACCGCCAGCTGGCTTCACTGGAACAGCAGGAATTGCCGGCTGAACGGGATGACGCGGAGATTGACTCGCCGGATGCTGACGCGCCTGTCGCCATGCCCGGCAAATATATCCGTTCCCGGCAGGATGTCATCTTGCTGTTGGATCAGGTTTTGGACTATTTCCAAAACTATGAGCCCAGCCATCCGGCCCCCATTCTTATTCGACGTTCACAAAAAATGATCGGTATGGACTTCGCGACGATTGTTGAGGAGCTTTTGCCGGAATCTCTGGCCTCGTTAAATCAATTGTCCGGGAAGTAATTTTTATCACAAAGGAGTTTTCCAATGGCTAAGGACTCAAGCTCTCAGAAATTTATCGGTAAAAATAACGCGCCGCGCGTGCAAATTGAATATGACGTAGAGCTTTACGGTTCACAAAAGAAAGTGGAGTTGCCCTTTGTTACGGGGGTCATGTCCGATCTCTCTGGGCATCGGAAAAAGCCTTTGCTGCCGATCGAAGAGCGGAAATTCCTGACCTTTGATCAGGACAACTTCAACGATCGTATGCGCGCCATCAAGCCTCGTCTGCAATTTTACGTAGAGAACACCCTGAGCGAAGACGATGCGTTGCTGGACGTGGAATTGGAGTTTGAATCGATGGATGACTTCACGCCTGGCGCCATCGCCAAACGGGTTCCGCAGATGCAACGCCTGCTTGAAGCCCGGGAACATCTCACGGAGCTGATCACCTATATGGATGGTAAATCCAGCGCGGAAGAAGTGGTGAAGAATCTGCTGGAGAAACCCGATTTTCTGCATCGTTTGGTGACGGATGCGCGTAAAACGGTCGCGGATGCGGAACAGGATGTGCAGGATTCCGGCAATAAAGGAGATGAGGAATGAGAGCGAGGCAACGACGCTATTCGGCTAAGCAGCAGGCTACGGCAGTCGCTGAAGTTGAAACGCAGGAAACGGAAAATGAGCTTGACGGTTTGCTCAAGCGTTCATTCCGGCCCAGAACGAACGAGGCTTCGGAAGCGGTTCGTCGGGCTATCGGCACGCTGTCCGAATATGCCAATAAAGGCAAGGTCAAGGTCAGCCAGGATGTCGTATTGACCATTGAATCGTTGATTGCCCAGATCGACGAACAGCTTTCGCAACAGATGAACAATATCTTGCACCACAAGGAGTTCCAGAAGCTGGAGTCCGCCTGGCAAGGTCTGAGTTATCTGGTCGATAACACCAACGTCAGCGAAACGCTCAAGATCCGGGTGTTGAACATCAGTCAGGATGAGCTGACGCGCAATTTGCGCCGCTATCGGGGCTCCGCCTGGGATCAAAGCCCGGTGTTCAAACAGATTTACGAACAGGAATATGGTCAGTTCGGCGGCGAGCCGTTCGGTTGCATCATCGGCGATTTTGAATTCGATCACAGCCCGATGAGCGTTACGCTGCTGACCGAGTTGGCGAAAATTTCCGCGGCGTCGCACTGCCCGTTCATTTCCGCCGCGTCGCCGTCGCTGCTGCAGATGAGCAAGTGGAACGAACTGGGCAACCCGCGGGATATCGGCAAGATTTTCACCACGCCGGAATATGCGTCCTGGCGCCGCCTGCGCGAAAGCAACGACTCGCGTTACCTGGTGTTGACGATGCCGCGTTTCCTGTCGCGTTTGCCTTACGGGGCGAAAACCAACCCGATCGAAGAGTTCGCTTTCGAGGAGTCCGTCAGGCCGGATGTGGATGATGATTTTTCCTGGGCCAACTCGGCGTATGCGATGGGCGTCAACATCAACCGCGCGTTCCATGAGTACGGCTGGTGTTCGAAGATTCGCGGCATCGAATCCGGCGGCTCGGTGGAAGAACTGCCCGCCTACGCGTTTCCTTCCGATGAGGGCGGATATGAACTGACGTGCCCGACGGAAGTGGCCATTTCCGATCGGCGCGAGCAAGAGCTTTCCGACGCCGGGTTCTTGCCCCTGGTCTATCGCAAGCATTCCGATTTCGCCGCTTTTATCGGTTCTTGCACCATGCACGCGCCGGCGAAATACGAGGATCCCGACGCGACGGCCAACGCCAAGCTGTCTTCGCGCTTGCCTTATATTTTCGCCACGTGCCGATTCGCGCACTATTTGAAATGCATCGTGCGCGACAAAATCGGTTCTTTTCGGTCCAGGGACGATATGCAGCTGTGGCTGAATGACTGGCTGATGAACTACGTCGATGGCGATCCTTCCGTCTCGACCGAGGCGACCAAGGCGCGTCGTCCATTAGCCGCCGCCGAGGTGCGCGTTGAGGATGTAGAAGACGATCCGGGTTATTACCGCGCGCATTTCTATTTGCGCCCGCATTACCAGTTGGAAGGCATGACCGTGTCCTTGCGACTTGTATCAAAACTTCCGTCAGCCAAAAAAGATGGGAGCAGATAAGTTACGGCTGGTCATTGGTTTGGATATTGCCGACGTTAATTATTAAATGGCGTTGGTGGGAATTGATATTTCATTGAAATTTAGTGGCGCTGTTTTTTACGCTATTGCTATTTATTAATGGCTAATGGGTTCTCATTGTCGCTATTTCAATGATCGCGTAGGCAATATAACGACTTATCTGAATAGACTTTTCAATTAACGAAGTAGACCTATCAGTCAAGGAGACAAAAAATGAGCACGAAAGCTTTAGTAGACTATTTTTTGAAAATTGAGGGTGTTGATGGTGAATCACCCGACCAAACCTACCCTGGCTGGATTCAGCTGCAAGCCTGGCAATGGGCGGAAGAAAACGCCGGCCGTTGGGGGTTCGGGAGCGGCGGTGGTTCAGGCAAAGTCGAGATGAAAGACTTTGAGTTTCGCATGGTGAGCAATAAGGCTTCGCCGAAACTGTTCCTGATGTGCGCCACCGGCGAGCATATTCCTCAGGCAAAACTTGTTTGCCGTAAATCAGGCCAGGGTCAGCAAGACTTCATTGCCGTGACCTTCAGCAACTGCCTGGTTTCCTCATTCAAGACCGTGGGTAATATGCCGCTGAATTCCACCATCGGTACTGAAATCGATACCGTGCTGCCAACCGACGTTATCAAGCTGAATTTCGCACGTATCGAAGTTGAGTACAAAGAGCAAAACAATGATGGCTCCATGGGTGCGGTAATTAAGACGGGGTATGACCTCAAGCTTAATGCCCGTATCTGATCATTGATGTCACAACACTAATTGCAGGCTGTCTGCCCGCAGCGATTGCGGGCAGACATAAGCCTTATCGCGAGGTGTTAAATGAAAGCGTCATTGCCCATGCTATTCGATAAGCTCAGCGTGAGACATCAAAGCGCCAGCGCCGATAATTGGCGGCGTGTTTTGGTGCGTGATATCGAATTTTTACTGAATGACGCATCGCGCAGCGCTGATTTGAAACTTCATGATTATGCGCACAGCGAAAGTTCGGTATTGAATTATGGCCTGCCGTCGCTGAGCCAACGCATACCGATTAATACCGATCCGTTAACGCTGGCGAGACATATACAAAGAATCATTACTTCGTTTGAGCCGCGTCTGGATCCGAAAACGATTCGTGTGGTGCCTGTAGTGAATGAACGCCAATCGTATGTGCTGGCGATTTTATTCGATATTTATGGCACCTGCTCATTACCGGGTGACGAAATGCTGGTTAATTTGCGCATCGCTCTTGATTATTCCTGTGGCGCCGTACACGTATTTGATTAATAGGGGTGACTATGTTCAGTGAGCGCTTTCTCCAATTATATAATGATGAGCTGCGTTATTTTCGCGAGGCCGGTCGTCAGTTCGCCTCTTCTCATCCCCAGGTCGCCCAGCATTTAGGCATGCATATCGACGGCGTGCTGGATCCTTTCGTTGAGCGTCTGTTGGAGGGCTCCGCGTTCCTTTGCACCCGCATCCAGGAAAAGCTGAACAATGAGCAGCCGGAATTTGCCCTGCAAATGCTCTCACGCCTGGCGCCGCTGTGGTATACGCCGGTTCCCGCGATCGCTACCGTCGCGATTAAGCCCGATCTCTCTTTTCCCCAGTGGCACAGCCAGGTTGACCTGCCGCGCGGGAGCCGCATGACCCTCAACGATATCTCGCTGAACAACAAACCCGCCACGTTCACCACGGCGCGGCATATTAAAGTGCAGCCCGTTGAGATTTCACTGGCGGAATGTGAGATTTTGCCGCCGCACCATTTGCCTGACGGCGCCGCCAGACACATGCAGGATTGCTCGGCCTACGTCAGGATATGCCTGACGACGCACGGCGTGCTTCCCGTCTCGGAGCTGGATCTCGAGCCGCTGCACCTGACGCTGGCGGAAGATACGGTGCGGGCCAATCAACTGCTGGCCGCGTTGCTTAATCGCACCTTGCGCATCGTGCTATGGGCGAAAAGCGACGACCGGCCAATCGTCAAAGTCTTGCAGCCGGACAGCTTGCGCCTGGGCGGCGTCAGCGATGAAGAAGCCTTGTTGCCCACCGTGGTGGGGGAACTGCCCGGCAACCGGCTGATGCGCGAATACTTCGCCGCGCCAAGCCGCTTCTTCAGCCTGGAGCTGCATGGCGTGCAGGATTTTCTGCGCCAATGTGAACGCGTTCACGAGTTCGAGATCTTGTTCGCGCTGGAGCAACGCCCACTCACTCTGATCGGTCGCGTCAACGCCAGGGATTTTCATCTTTTCGCGACCCCGGTCATCAACCTGTATCGCCGCCATTGCTCGCCGGTGCTGCTGACGGATGAGCGCACGGAGCACCAGCTGGTGGTCGATCGTTTGAACACCTCGCTGTATGAGATACACAGCGTAAAACAAGTGAAAGGCATGCTGCCCGACGGCAACCCGGTGATTTTCTCTTCACTGCAGGCCGACGTGCAGTACGACTGCGAGCGGGAGCCGGCCGGTTATACGCTGCACCGTCGCCGGGAGCCGTCGCCCTCCAAGTACAATAATCCGCACCTGCCCAACGAAGATACCTTCATCGCCATCTCGCCGGGCAAAAGCGGCATCGACATCGACGACATCACGTCGCTCAGCGTCGAGGCGCTGGTATGCGAACGGCATCTGGTGCCGGCGCACCTTCAGCAGCCGCATTTCCAGCTGGAAACGGCGATGCCGATCCACCAGGTGGAGATCGTCCGCTACCCGAGCAACCCGGTCGCGGTGCCGAACATCAGCCAGGCGTGGCAGGCGATCCAGATGCTGGCCTCCAATCCTTTGCGCCATGCGCGCCCCGACGTTCAGGATTGTTCGGCGCTGTTGCGCGACTGGCTGTCGTTGTTCTGCCATCAGGATGACTCCAGCCAGCGCAAGCGCATCGCCAGCATTAAAAACGCCTGGGTGGAGCACCATTTCGAACGCAATCAGGGGCCGGGGCCGCTGGCCTGGATCCGCGGAGCCGAGATCGCCGTCAACTTAAGCGCCAACCATCATGCCGACCACGGTGCCTATCTGTTCGGCAAAATATTGCACCACGCGTTGAGCCAATACGGCGACCTGAACCAAACGTTAAGCATGAAGCTGTTGCTGGATGGGGAAACCCACGCCGACTGGGGGGCGCTCTACTATGGCTGATATGTCGTTGATGCGTGAAACGGCGCTCTCGTTGGAGCCGGCGCCGACGCCGGGGGCGCAAAGCGAAAGCGCGGGCCAGGCCGAAATCCGCGGGCTGTCCAATCGACAGGATTTTTTCGAGCTGCTGCGGCGTATCGAACGCGCGCAGCCGGATGCGCCGCGGCTCGGCGTCTCCAACGATCGCAGCCGCGAAAGGCTCTGCATTACCCAGCCGGCGGATATGGCGTTCGCTTCGCGTGAAATCGCCTCTATCGTGCAGCGCCCTAAGCAAGTGCTGATTCAGGCGCGGCATTTCGGCATGTTCGCCCCCTACGGCCCGCTGCCGATCCATGTGACCGAGCACGCGCGCACCGAAGTCATCGCCAGACGCAACCAGGCGTTCCAGCAGTTCGTCGGCATCGTCAGCCAGCGCTTCGCCGTATTGCACTACCGGGCCTGGGCGCAGCTGAAGGCGATGATCGGCCATGAGCATGACGATGACAAAAACCCGTTCTTGCGCCATTTGCGCCAGACGGTGGGCGTCGATACGGCGCTGACGGTGAACCCGCATATCCAGCGCCTGCGCGAGGCGTACCCCGGCACTTATCTGCCCGGTCGCCGCTCGCTGCGGCAGCTCAACAAGATGTTGGCGGCCTATTTCGCCGTTCCCATCACGATTACGCCGCGCTACGCCAAGTGGATCGACGACGGCAAGCAAAGCGGCAGCCAAAAGCTGGGCAAGTTGGGCAGCACGCGCATCGGCAGCCGCTTTTTCGATGCCCAGTACGGCGCGCATATTCAGATCGGCCCGCTGGGGGCCCCGCAGTATCAGCAGTATCAGCGCGGCAGCAGGCGGCTGCAGGCGTTGGTGAGCATCTGTCATGACTTTACGAGCCATCAGCTGATGCTGGATGTCAGCCTGCTGATTGCCACGGAGCCGGGCATGGCGGCGCAGCTGGGCGGCAAGTCGCTGAGTAAAGACAGCTGGCTGAAACCTAAGACAGGGACGTTTAGGCAGCTGGTTTATCAATCAACAACTTAATATAAGGAAATTTAAGGTGTATCAACGAGAACGTCTTTTTTCGCGATTGGGCCACTTTGCCTATCAGTCGTTCGTCGAGGCGACCAAGCTGTGCCGAACCTTCAGGCACGAATACGTGGAGCTGGAACACTGGCTGAAAGTCCTGGTGGACAAGGAACGCGGCGACTTGCCGATGATCCTGGCGCACTACGCCATCAACAGTCAGCGCATCAGCGATGCGTTGGATCGCATTCTTCATACCTTGCCTAACCGGACGAATGCGGTGGTGGATCTGTCGACGCAACTGGAAACGGTGGTGGAAAGAGGGCTGCTGATGAGCCAGCTCGCCGAAACGCCGTCCGGCGGGGTGCGCACCATTCATATCCTGGTCGGCATTCTGCAGGATCCCACGTTGCAGCGCAGCCTGTACCGGCTGAGCGACGAGTTCAAAAAACTGCCGATCCCGCAGCTGTTCGACGATTATCCGGCGATTCTGGCGGAGTCCGTCGAGCATGAGGAAGAGGAAGAAGAGGTCTACAGCGCCCACGGCGATGCGCCGGAGGCGTCCGAGACGGTCGATATTCTCGATAAATGGTGCGCCGATCTGACCCGCCAGGCGCGCGACGGTGAAATCGACCCGGTGATTGGCCGCGAAGCGGAGCTGCGCCAGGTGATCGACATCTTGCTGCGTCGCCGGCAGAACAACCCGATTTTGGTGGGTGAAGCCGGGGTCGGCAAAACGGCGGTGGCAGAAGCGCTGGCCTGCAAGATAGCCCAGGGGCAGGTGCCGCCGCTGCTGCAGGGCGCCCGGTTGCTGTCTTTGGATCTGGGGCGCATGCAGGCCGGGGCGAGCATGAGGGGCGAATTCGAATCGCGCCTGAAAGCGCTGATCGACGCCATCGCGCATTCGGCGGTGCCGGTGATCCTGTTTTGCGACGAGGCGCATACGCTGGTGGGCGCCGGCGGGCAGGCCGGCACCGGCGACGCCGTCAACCTGTTGAAACCGATGTTGGCCAGGGGGGCGCTGCGCATGGTGGCGGCGACGACCTGGTCGGAATACAAACAGTTCATCGAGCCGGACGCCGCGCTGACGCGCCGTTTCCAGTACGTGTTGGTTTCTGAACCCGACGAAGAGAATGCGGTGAACATGATGCGCGCCATCGCCCCGCATTTTGCGCAGCACCACAGCGTCAAGATCCGTGAGTCGGCGCTGCAGGCGGCGGTGCATTTGTCGCTGCGCCATCTGCCGTCGCGGCAACTGCCGGATAAAGCCATCAGCTTGCTGGACACCGCCTGCGCGCGGGTGGCGCTGAGCCAGCATGCGCTGCCTGAAAAAATCGAGTCGCTCGAGGCTGGGTTGGCGGTGAAGCGCACCGAAATGAACGGCCTGCAGGAGGAAAGCAAATTCGACGATCTGGCGCTTACCCGCATCACTGAATTGCAGCAGACCCTCAGCGACATGGAAGGCGAACTGGATGCGCTGCGTCAGCGGCAGGCGCAGGAGCAACAGGCGGTCACCACCTTGCTCGACGCGGAGCGGCAGTCGCCGGAGCGCTTGCCGCAGCTGGCCTCCGAGCTGGGAGCCTTGCAAGACGGCGGCCTGCCGTTGGTGTATCCGTGGGTGGACGACCGCGTCGTGGCGGAGGTGTTGTCGGATTGGACCGGCATCCCCACCGGCCGCATGCTGCAAAGCGATCTGGACAATGCGCTCAATCTCAACCAACTGCTGAGCCGCCAGATATTCGGCCAGCAGACGGCGATCGATGAAATCGCGCAGGCAGTGCGCATCTCCCGCGCCGGCATTCAGGCGCACGATCGGCCATTGGGCGTTTTCATGCTGTCCGGCCCGAGCGGCGTCGGCAAAACGGAGACCGCGTTTGCGCTGGCGGAGGCGATGTACGGCGGCGCGCATAACCTGATCGTCTTCAATATGAGCGAGTTTCAGGAATCGCATACCGTTTCCACCCTGAAAGGGGCGCCGCCGGGCTATGTCGGCTACGGCAAGGGCGGCAAGTTGACGGAGGCGGTGCGCCGCAAACCTTATTCCATCGTCTTGCTCGACGAATTCGACAAGGCGCATCCCGATATCCACGAGGCGTTTTATCAAGTCTTCGACAAGGGCGTGATGGAAGACGGTGAGGGCCGCATGATCAGCTTCCGCCAGTGTTTCATTTTAATGACGAGCAATATCGGCGCCGGCGAAATAGAAGCGACGCTGGCGGAAACGCCGGATCTGAAAACCGAAGCGCTGCGGCCGATGCTGCACGACGTGCTGGCGCGCTTCTTCCCGGCGGCGCTGTTGGCGCGCATGAACGTCATTCCCTACGTGCCGCTTTCTACCGAAGCGATAACCCATATCGCCACCAAACAGATTTCACGTTTACAACAGCGTTTGCACAAAGAAGTGGGCGTGTCGCTGGTGCTGGAAGGCGACATTCCAGGCTGGATAGCCAAACGCATCAGCGCCCATCCTTCGCGCGGCAGAGCGGTCGAGTCGCTGCTGCAGCAGGCGATTTTGCCGCCCATCAGCAATGAAGTGCTGCAGCGCAAACGGACGGGACAGGAACTGCAGAATATCCAACTCATGGTCGAGAACGATAGTTTAAGTGTTTATTTCGACTGATTTTTAATTTGCCGCCGGCCCGCAAACGCGGGGCGGGGTTCGATATCGGATCAGAGAGGTTGTTATGCCTTTAATCGAAATTGATAACCCGGTGTTAGCCGAATTAAATGCGTTTCCACTCAGCTTCACCACCAAAGAAGGGTTGTCGAGCAACTCGCAATATACGCTCGAATTCGAATGTGAACAGGCGGACGTTGATTATGAATCTCTGCTGGGTCAAGGGATCAGCATTCAAATAGAAAGGCCGGATTTCGGCGCGCGGCCGTTTTACGCTTACGTGATCGGCGCCTCCGATTCGGGGCAGCATCAGGATAAGTTCGTCTATAAGCTGGAGCTGAGCACCTGGCTGTGGTTTTTGATGCAGAACCGCAACAGCCGCATTTTCCAGGATTTGAACGTGCTCGACATCATCGAGCAAATCTTCTCGCGCTACGGTTTTGCCGACTACCGTCTGGATATTCAAGGCACTTATCCGACGCGTGAATATTGCGTGCAGTTTTCTGAAACGGATTTCGCGTTTATCAGCCGCCTGCTTGAAGACGAAGGTATCTGGTATTACTTCGATCACGCCGAGGATAAACACACGCTGGTGATCACCGACCGGCAGAATTTCGACGATCTGGATTTCGGTTACGCCGTGTTGCCGTTCATGCCGGACAGCGAAGAAAACCGCGCCATCCGCGAAGGGATCCAGCGCATCCAGCGTTCACGCAAAGTGCGCCCAAATGAAATCGTGCTGCGCGACTTTGACTTCCAGAACCCGCGCAAGAACCTGCAAACCAAGGTGGAAGAGAGCCGCCTCGGCCTGCAGAACACCCCGTTGGAGTGGTATGACTACGCGGCGGGTTATGTGGATACCGAACGCGGTGAAAACCTGGCGCGGCTGCGCCTTGAAGAAATGCAAAGCGACGGCCATCTGCTGTTTGGCGAGAGCAACGCCGTCGGGCTGATGGCCGGCAAGGATTTCTCCTTGATTTTGCACCCGGACGCCAACCGCAACCGCCGCTTCAAGCTGACTCGCTGCGACTATGTGTTCGTGCAAGACGGCCCGGACAGCAGCAGCGACGGCCGCAACGTCACCTGCCGTTTCAATGCGTTGAACGACGACGTGCCGTTCCGCCCGCTGCGCGAAACGCCAAAGCCGCAGATGCCGGGCATCCAGAGCGCCACCGTGGTCGGCGCGCCCAACTCCGAAGTGCATACCGACAAATTTGCGCGCATCCGCGTGCATTTCCACTGGGATCGCTACAAAACCACCGAGGAAGACAGCTCTTGCTGGATCCGCGTGGTGCAGGCCTGGGCCGGGAAAGGCTGGGGCGTGATCGCCATGCCGCGCGTCGGTCAGGAAGTGCTGGTGACCTATGTCGACGGCGATCTCGATCGTCCGATGGTGACCGGGATTGTGTATAACGGCGACAACCCGCCGCCTTATCAGTTGCCTGAATACATCAACTACTCGGGCATGGTGTCGCGTTCGCTGCGCTTCGGCAAGCCGCAGCATGCCAGCCAGTTGACCTTCGATGACAACCGCAACAACGAACGCGTCATGCTGCATGCCGAACGCGATCTGCAAACCACGGTGGAGCGCAACCAGGCCACCGAGGTGGGAATGGACAAGTTCGACATCATCCGCCGCACCTTTACCGACTGGTTCACCAACCACGTCTCTTACAAGGATTACGTCTTCAGCATTACCGGGTTTGACGCCTCGATTAAAGGCGTCAGCGCGTCGATGACCGGCGTCAGCCTCACCGCCACCGGCGTGAGCACCTCGTTTACCGGCGTCAGTACCTCGTTCACCGGCGTGAGCACGTCATTTACCGGCGTCAGCACTTCGTTCACCGGGCTGAGCACCTCGTTTACCGGGCAGAGCACCAGCTGCACCGGCGTATCAAACTCGATGACCGGCGAAAGCAACTCCTTCACCAGCATCAGCAACAGCATGACCGGCGAAAGCAACAGCTACACCACGGTCAGCACCAGCCAGACCGGCAGCAGCACCAGCTTTACCGGCGTCAGCGTCAGTACCACCGGCTCGTCGACCAGCACCACCGGCTGCAGCATCAGCACCACCGGATCGTCGACCAGCACCACTGGCTGCAGCATCAGCACCACCGGCAGCAGCGTGAGCACCACCGGCAGCAGCGTCGGCACCACCGGCAGCAGCGTCAGCAGCACCGGCAGCAGCGTCAGCAATACCGGCAGCAGCGTCAGCAATACCGGCAGCAGCACCAGCACGACAGGGGTGTCGATCAGCTATACCGGCGCGTCACTGTCCGAGACCGGCGTCGATTTGAAAAAAGTCGGGATGCAAAGCAAAAACTAACGAGGCGCGGCAATGAGAATCATACGGCCACAGCAATTGGTGGCGATTAAAGGAAGTTACCAGATCGGGACAGACAGCCGGCTCGGCATCAGCGTCGTGGCCGGATGCTACCTGTCCCGGCCTGAGCACTTCGTGAACGAAGCCGAAATCTGGGAGGCGTGGAAGCGCGTGCCGCTCAGCCTGCCGATATTGGATGTTGCCGAGCCGAAGCCGTTCGCCGAATACCTGATCGCCGGCCATGCCGGCATCGGTCAGCCGGTGAAAACGCTGAATGTCAGCGCCGACATCGGCGGGCTGAAGCGCCGTTGGCGGGTCGAGGGCGAGGGACGGCGCGGCGCGATGGAGGTGGAACCCTTCCTCAGCGTGCCGCTGGATCACACCTCCGCCTGGGGCGGCAAAGACAACAAGGAGAACCCGTTTGGCCGCGGCTGCAATGACGGGCTGCGGCCGCTGCTGATGACGCTGTCCGCCGAGGGGACCGCGCAGGAGCGCTCTCCGCTGGCGGCGCCGGCGCCGGTGCCGCACGAGTTTGCGCTGCGCAAGGCGCACATCGATAAGGTGGCGGGCCAGATCGCCGGCAAAGCCTATCTCGAGACGGCATTCCCCGGGCTGCCGGCCAATATCGATCGGCGTTATTTCCAGATGGCGCCGCCGGCGCAGTGGTTGCCGGAAGCGGCGTGGCCGGATCGGGTGCCCTTCGAGCTGCAGGGCGTCGGCGCGCAAAGCGAGGCGATTCGCGGCGAGCTGCCGGCGGTGCGCGGACGGGCGTTCATCCGCCGTCACGATAGCGACAGCCTCGAGGAAATCGAGCTGCAGCGCAAAACGCTGTGGTTCCTGCCCGACAGCGACATCGCTTTGCTTATCTTCACCGGCAATGCGCCGTTGACGCATCTGCTGGACGAGTCCATCGAGTCCGTCATGCTGGCGTTGGATCGCTGCGATGCGCCGCGCTCGTTCGACTATTTCCAACAGGTATTCCGCAAGCGCAGCGACGATGACGCCTCGCCCTTTGAGTTTCTGTTCGATCCGGATCTGATGCCGGCGGAGATGGGATTGAACGTCATCCAGGCGGTGTCGGATCACCCCAGCGATTTGCGTTACGATCCGTCGCCCACCTCTCTGGGCGATTCCGCCGTGTTCTATCAACGCATCCGCGAGGCGATCGCCTTGCACCAGCAACAAGCGGCGGCGGAGCCCGCTTCCGTGACGTTGCCCGATCTGCCGGATCTTCCCGCTGAAGACGGCAATGACGCGTTTTTCCCCGATAGCGCGACCGTGGAAGGGAAGACTTTCACCGGTTTGCGCTGCGAGGCGCTGTCGGGTCGGCATTTTCTGCAGTGCCGCTTTGAGCGCTGCGATTTCTCGCAGGCTTCCCTCGACGGCTGCACCTTCGAAAACTGCGTTTTTGATGCGGTCAATTTGACGCAGGCGGCGCTGCGCCAGATCCGCATGATCTCGTGCACGCTGCAAAAGCCGTTGCTGGCGGAAAGCGTGTGGCAAGAGGCGGTCTTGGAACGGGTGACGCTGGCGGAGCCTCAGGGGCAAGGGCTGCGCGCCGACCACGTGAAGCTGGATAACTGCGTTTTCGAACGGGGCGATTTCACCGCGAGCCGCTTTGAACACGCGGCGATCGGCAACGGCATGTTTAATGGCGCGACGCTGATCCGCGCGCAGTTTCTGCAAGGCGAGCTGGACGCGTGCGTGTTTAACCGCTGCCTCGCCGAAGAGGCGGTTGCGCTGGAGATGACGCTCACCAAAAACTCGTTCCTTGGCGGCAACTGGCGCGGCGTGCGCTTCGAACGCTGCCGCGTCGAGAGCCTGACGGCGGGCATGCAGGCGAACTTTTCCCACGCCGTGTTCAGCGATAGCTGTTTCACCAAAGTGGGATTGAAAGCGGCGCGCATGGAGAGGTGCCAACTGCTGTACAGCGTTTTCACTGAATGCAACTTTGACGAGGCCGATCTGACGGCCTGCGCGATCGCCAGCTGCGATCTGGCCGGCGTGCGGTTTAAAGACAGCCTGTTGACGCACTCACGTTGGCAAAACAGCAGCGCTCAGCAAGGCCTGTTTTATAACGCCGATCTGCGCGATGCGGAATTTGACCAGTGCAATCTGGCGGCGGCGCATCTGGCGATGACCTGGCAGGACGCCGGCACGCGGTTCAGCGGTTGTCTGCTGGAGCGCGCGTGTTGGGTGCCGCGCAGAATCATTCATGGGGACTATGTGCATGAAAACTGAAAGCCGCGTGATTCAACAGGCGCTGCCTGACCGAGAGGCGATCGAACTGGAGGTCGCCCAGGCGGTGGCGCAGACGCCGCCCATGCCGCGGATCTTCAAGAAACGCCGGTTTCACGATCGCGAGCTGAAAGGGTTGACGCTGAGCGACTGCTTTTTCATCGACTGTCATTTCGAACGCGTCACGTTTGAAGGCTGTGATTTGCGGGCGGTGCGCTTTGAGGGCTGCACCCTGCAGCAGGTCAACGTGGTCGGCGGCAGCCTGATGCGCCTGTCGTTCAACGAATGCCGGTTTGAGAACCTGACGCTGCAACAGGGGCTGCTGTGCAATTTGGCGTGCAACGACACCACGCTGCAGGGGTGTTACGTCGGCGATTGTCTGCTGGATGACTGCGGTTTGATCCGGTGCGAGGTCAACGGCGCGGAAATTGAACGCAGCAGCCTGGGGCATCTGGCCGTGCAGTCCAGCACCCTGACCAACCTGATGTTTCACCAGGACGTGATACAGGACGCCAACTGGTACGCCTGCCAGCTCACGCAGTGCCTGTGGCAGGCGTCGACCCTCGAGCGCCACATCATGGGGAGCTGCCGGCTGGAGACGTGCAGCTGGCAGACGATCGCGGGGCAGGCGCGCATCTGGTTCACCTGCCGCCTGTCGGGCTGCACTTTGGCTCAGCTACAGCTGCAGGGCGCCAGTTTTCACCGCAGCGAGCTGGAGGGGTGTTCGTTCGCCGACAGCGATCTGACCTCGGCGGTCTTCGCTGAAGCGCAGGCGCTGCGCTGCGATTTCGAGCGCGCGACGCTGATCCTGGCGCAGGGGCAGAAGGCCCGGTTCAGCGAATGTGCGATGGGCGGCGCCAACTGGGGGCGCGCCATCTTGCCGCAAGCGGAATTCAGGGCGTGCGATCTGGCGTTAGCCAATCTTGAGCAGGCCGAACTGCGGGAAGCGAACCTGATCGAACAGCCGTTGACCGCCGCTCAGCAACAGAGCGCTCGCCTGCATGGCGCGCAGCGTCATCGCGCCGAAAACGTGCCGCTTACCGCCGATCCGTTCTTGAGCGCGATCGACGCCTGGTATGCGCATCAACAACCGGGGCCGCGGCAACCGTCGTATCAACGGCCAACAGGAGTAAGCAGATATGTATAAATCCAGAAGAGAGCATCAGAAGGTCTATGCCAACGCCAGGGTGACGCCTTTGCAGTTGGTGCGCAGCGCTCCGCTTCCCGAACAAGGGGGGCGCAAGGTGGTGACGCTGGCGGCCGACGCCAACGGCGGTCTGTATGTCGACGGCATGCGCGCCCATTGTCTGGCGGTCGCCACCAGCTGCCTGGTTCAGCCGCTGGCGGGCGATCGCGTTTGCGTCATCGCCGACGGCGACAAGTTGGTCATCACCGAGATCCTGTCGCGGCAACAGGCGAACGCCGTTATGACGTTGGACAGCCGCTGCGCCAACTTGCGCATCGTGGCGCCGGAGATAGAGCTGCAGGGCGGCAAGCGGCTGACGCTGCGCAGCCCGCACTTCACGCTGCTGACGCGCAGCAGCCGTTGGGTCGCCGAAACGCTGCACCAAATCTCTCAACGCCTGTTTGTGCGCAGCAAGCACGCGAGCCGGCGGGTGGAGGAAACCGACGAGGTGCTGGCCAAGCACATCATTCAGGATGCGCGGCAATCCCTCGTCATCAACAGTGAAATTGGTTCCCTGAAGTCTTCGGCGGTGCTGAAGATCGACGGTGGCCAGATACATATGGGGTAAACCACCATGACTGCAGCCAATACCAACATGGGCGGGATCGGCTTTGCCGGCTGCGACCCGATGATACCGGCGCCGGGCCCGAACACCTCGCCCAACAACACCGGCATACCGAACGTGCCTAACATTTTCATTTCCGGCGGCAATGAACAAAACCTCGGCACCACTCGTGTGGCCACCGCCGATTCGGGCGGAGTGATCGGCGCTGCCTCGGGGACGCATTCGGCCCAGGCGCAGCCGGTGCAGGGATCGGGTAAGTATTTCTCCGGCGGCATGCCGGTCACGCGGCTAGGTGATTCCAGCACGACGAACAACAACAACATGGTCTGCACTCAGGTCGCGCCGAGCCAGACCAAATGTTTCGTTAATGCATAGGAGTTCAGCATGGTGAAAACGCTCCGGGGGATTGCGACAGGGGGACTGTTGGCGGTGGGGATGCTCGGCGGATGCAGCTGGTTTTCTCACGATGAGGCTGCGGATGCGGGGCGTCGGTTGCGGTTTATCGACGTCGAGGTGACCGCCAACGACAACGTGAACCCGAATGCCGCCGGGGAGGCGCAGCCGGTCAAGGTGTGCGTGATAGAAACCAATCGCTCGGGGTGGATGCCTGAGGGAATTGGCGACGGCGCCCCTTGCCGCGAGACGGCGCCGTCGGAAGGGGCGCTGAGCCGGCACCAGAGCATTTTGCAACCGAGGGAGACGTTGCGTTATCGCTTCGAGGTGCCGGCGGGGCAAGAGCGATGGGTCGTCGTCGGGGCGGAGTTTCAGCAAATCAGCGGCGTGCTGCCGCTCGCCGAGCAAAAGTCCCCTGCGCAGGCTGATTCGCAAATGAAGGTGATGGTGGGGATGACGTCACTCAGCATAGTGACTAACGACAAAATGGATGAATGACATGTTACCTAAACAACGCGTCGCCTGGGTAGAAGGCATGTTGATGGAACCGCAGCATTTCCAGCAGCAGGAACGTTTTTTCGAGCACTTGATTGAAGCGCGCTTGCGCAGCGTCGAAACCTTCACCTGGGGGTTCCTGACGCTGGAGATCGACAACGGGCTATTGGAACAGGGCAAGTTTGCGCTGAAGAAAGCCAAGGGCGTTTTCCCCGACGGCACGGCGTTCAGCATGCCTGAGGATATTCCGCTGCCGCCGCCGCTGGTGCTGGGAGAAGGCTGCCAGGGGAAAGTGGTGTGCCTGTCCGTGCTGATGGATATCGCCGGCAACGCCCAGATCGATCTTATCCAGGATGCGCGAAAAAGCAGCCGTTTTCGCACCATGGACGCCGAGGTGCCGGATCGCAACCACGGCGTCAGCCTGGAAGGGACCCCGCGCGTGTGCACGATGCAACTGGGCAGCCTGGTGACGCGGCTAAGCCTGGAGGACGCGGTCAGCAGCGCGGAAAGCGTGCTGCCGGTCGGTTTCGTGCGCGAGCTCACCAGCGATCGTCGGGTGCTGCTGGATGAGCGCGCCTTGCCGCCGATGCTGGATTTCCGCGCCATCGGCTGGCTGCCCGCTTTCACCACCGAATTGCTTGGGCTGATCAGCCAGCGTCTGGAGTCGGTTTTCCGCCCGGACGTGCATATGACGATCGGCGGGCTTTCCGAGCTGCTGGAACTGCTGTTGCTGCAAACCTTGAGCGAGTTCAATTTGCGCATTAGCCAACTGCTGGCCAGCCCGCAGGTGCATCCTGAAACCCTGTTCGACACGTTGCTGAGCCTGCTGGGGCGGCTCAGCATCATTCCCGGCGGCGAACGCCTCTGGGATCGGGCTGATTTGGTGTATCTGCACGATGAACCGCACAACTGCTACTTCCAACTGTTCGCCTCGATTCGCCGCGCGCTGTCGCTGGTGATCGAAGCGCCGGCGGTGGCGTTGCCGTTTATCGATCGCGGCGACAGCATTTATCTGTGCCCGAACGACTCGCAGCTGCGCCTGGAAAAACTGGTGTTCGCCGTCAGCTGCGGTTTGTCCATCGAGCATCTGCGCTCGTATTTCCCCGCGCAGGTCAAACTGGGGCCGGTCGAGAAAATCATTCAGCTGATCGATCTGCAATTACCGGGCGCTCGCTTGCTGCCGATGGCTTCGCCGCCGCGCCACATACCGTATTACCCGAACAGCATCTATTTCGAGGTTGATCATGCCGACCCGATTTATAAGGAAATGATGGCCGGCTCGGCGATGGCGCTCAGCATCGTGGGTGATTTCCCCGACCTGCGTTTTGACGTCTGGGGATTAAGGCAAGGGAGGGTGGGATGAACGAATTCGAGAGAAAAATACGCGAGGCGATGGCGGTAACGCGCAACAACGCGACGCCGCGCCTTCCCGCGTCCGGCTCGGTGGGCAAAACGACGGCGGAGATCGCCGCGCTGTCCTTCGGCGCGCGGGCGCTGGCCGCCAAGCTGCGGCCGGGAAGCGCCGGGGTGGCGACGCCCCCCGAACCCAAGCCTTATGAAGCGGAAAGCGTTGCGCCGGAAAGCAGCGAGCCCGCGCCGGGCGAGCGCCCGGCCGAGGCGGCGCCGACCTCGAGCGGGCTGTTCGGCCGCGCCGCGCTGAGCAAGCCCGGCGTGATGATGGGCCATTGGGACAACCCGCTGATCGCCGCCGCTATCCCGGTCCTGCTGCAGGTGGAGCGGGTGCGCGATCAGAAACAGCTGAATCCGGGCGCGGTACGCGCGCAGATCGTGCGCGAGATCCAACAATTTCAGCAGACGCTGCTGGCGGATCACATCGCGCCGAGCGATGTGGACAAGCTGGCCTATCTGCTGTGCTCCTACGTGGATGAGTGCTGCATGAGCACGCTCGAATCCGGCGAACTGAATCTCAGCCTGCTGGTGGAGTTTTATCGCGACGCCTGGGGCGGGGAAAAGTGCTTCGAGCACCTGCAGGCCTATCTGGCCGCCTCGCCGCGCAACAAGGAGATCCTGGCGTTTTACGATCTGATCCTGTCGCTGGGCTTCGAAGGGCAATACCACGTAATGGAACGCGGCGCGGTGCTGTTGGCCGACGTGCGCAACCGTCTTGACGGCTATCTGTACAGCCAGAACCCGACGCAGACGCTGGCCGATGCCGAGCCGAGCAACGTGGTGCGCAAGGCGACCCGCATCACGCCGCTGAAGCTGCTGTGCTACGGCCTGGCCATCGCGCTGCTGGCGTACGCCTCGGCCGCCTGGTATCTGCACGATCAGTCCCGCGCGCTGCGCAACGCCATTTTGGCCTGGACGCCGCCGCAGCCGCGCAAAATCAACATCATGGAGACGCTGCCGCAGCCGCTGCCGCAAATCCTCAGCGAAGGGTGGCTGGAGGTGCGCGCCGATCCGCGCGGCTGGCTGTTGATCTTCACCTCCGACGGCGCGTTCGCCACCGGGCAGTCGAAGCTGTCGGAAGAGTTTAAAAAGAAACGCAACATTGAGCGTTTGGGGGAAGCGCTGGCGCCGTGGCCGGGCGATCTGGAGGTCATCGGGCATACCGACAACAAACCGTATCGCAACACCTCCAACAACTCCAACCTGAAACTGTCCGAGGCTCGCGCGCAGACGGTCGCCGACAAGCTGCGCGAATCCTTGGCCAACAGTAAATACAACCGCACCGTGACATCGGTCGGCAAGGGCGATCAGGAGCCGCTGGACGACAACGCGACGGAAGAAGGGCGCCGCCGCAACCGCCGCGTGGACATCCTTTGGAAAATCGGCGAGAGGGAGATGGCTTCACCGTCTGCAACGTTAAATCAGGCAGGGGTAGCCGCCGAGGTCCCCGAGGATAACTAAGACATCCGCCGGCGTAGAGATAATAAGGAAATTATATGATACGTAGATCATTCATATTGGTGATTGCCTTGCTGCTGTGTGCGGTGGTGTGGTGGATTGGGCCGTTGATCGCCATCGGCACCTATCGGCCGCTGCTGTCGGTCTGGGTCAGGGGCATCATCATCGCGCTGATCCTGTGCTGGGCGCTGTGGCCGTTCGTGGCGACGTTCTTATCCTGGGTGTTCCGCCACGCGCGAGCGCCGGCCCCGGCCAAACGCAAGACCGCCCAGCGAGACCGCGTGACCTCGCGCTTTTACGACGCCTTGCGCACCTTGCAGTACGTCGGCACGGCGAAGCAGCGCACCCCTTGGCAGCGCTTCAAATACCGCCTGACGCGCCGTTATGTCAGCGAAAAGCCGTGGTTTCTGGTCGTCGGGCCGCCGGGCAGCGGCAAAACCTCGCTGATCGGCGAAAGCGGCGAACGCTTCTTGCTGGCCGAGCACTATGGCCTGCAGCAGACGGTGGACGTCGGGCCGACCCAGGATTGCAACTGGTGGCTGGCGGAGAATTCGGTGTATGTCGACACCTCCGGCGAATGGCTGCAGTTGAACGGCCTGGGGGAAGAGGGCGCCAGGGCGCGCGACACTCTGTTCAAACTGATCCGCCGCCATCGCCGCCATCCGGGCATCGACGGCATCATGCTGTGTCTGGATGCGCGTTGGTTGCTGCACGCCTCGCTGACGGAGAGAAAGTCGGTCGCCGACGCACTGCGCGTTCGCCTGCTGGAGATGGCCTCGTGGTTCCGCAGCGAGCTGCCGGTCTATCTCACCATCAGCCACCTCGATCAACTGGTCGGCGGCGAGACCTTCCTGTCCATGCTGGGCGACGATCTGTTGCAAAAAGGCATGGGCTTCAGCCTGAACCGCGCCGAACAGGGAGAAACCCCCTTCGAGCAGTATGAAACCCTCTACCGGGAGATGGTGGCGCGCGTCAGCCATCACGTGCTCGAACTGTTGCACGATGCGCCGGACGGCCAAAACCGCCAACAGCTGCTGTTCTTCACTGAATCGCTGGGGTCGCTGGGCAACCCGCTGTATTCCCTGTTAGAGCAGATCTTCCCGCAAACGCCGGTGGGCTACGCCTGCCATCTGCAGCAGGTGTGGCTGGGCAGCACCATCGCCTTGCCGCCGCAGGGGGCGATCTACAACGCGGAAGCGGCGGATATCTATGAAGCTCGCCCGACCGGGCGCATTTATCACCCGGAGCTGGATTACGCCCGGCAAGAACGCGGGGTGATGCAGCAGTCTTCGCACGCCAGGCCGCTCGGCAGCCGCATGAGCTCCCTGGGCCGCTATGTGCTGGTGCTCATTCTGTTGGCGGTCTCGTTTAACCTGCTGGCGATGCGTTACCTGTGGGAGAGCGATTACATCTCCTACATTGCGGCGCGCTTCGATGAGACAAAGCGCATCGTGCGCGAAATTCCGGTGACTAACCGCGTCAGCGACGATGTCATTTCCGCCTATGAGCAGCTGGGGTACATGAACGCGCAATTGGGCGGCGAAGTGTCGCCGGTGCCGAATCCCTATTTCGAGCACAAGCTGATCAACAGCGCGGCGCAAAAAACCTACCAACGCCATTTGCTGCAGATCTTCTGGCCGGCGGTGGAAAACTATATCGCGGACGAACTCAAGAATGACGTCTCGGCGTCCAACAAGGACGTCTACGGCACCCTGAAAGTGTACCTGATGATGGGCGAACCCTCGCACCGCTCCGCCGAAGCCTTGGTCGACTGGTTCATGGCGCGCTGGGAAACCTTTATGCCGCAGGGCTACACCGACATGAACAAAGGCATCTTTGCTTACCATCTGCGGGAGATGTTCTCTTTGCCGGACGCGCCGGTCATGAAGATGAACGGCGATCTGCTGCGCCTGGCGCGGGTGAAAGCGATGAACATTCCGATGCAGGTGCGGGTGGTGCGCCGCATCGAAGAGAAACCGTTGCCGGCGGCGATCAACGATATTTCGTTGGCCGACGCCGCCGGGCCGAACGTCTCCTTGATGCTGCGCCGCAAGAGCCAGGCGACGGTCACCGATACCGCCGTGCCGGGGTTCTATACCCGCGCCAGCTATCGCGACGTTTTCCTGGCGCAGCTCGATGACGCCGCCAAGGACATGATCGAAGAAGAGTCCTGGGTGCTGCGCGACAGCGCGGAAGGGAAAAACGCGGTGAACTCGCTGGCTTCGGCGCAGAAGCTGGCCGACGAGGCGAGGAAGCTATACCTCATCGAGTATGCCGACAAATGGGATGCTTTCATGCGCGACGTGCGCGCCCGGCCGGTCAACGGGCTTGAGGATGCGGCGATCCTGGCGCGTCAACTGTCCGACCCTTCTTCCCCGCTGGCCAATCTGGTGCGCTTCGCCGCGCGCGAAACCAGCATGACCGGCACCAACCAGGGCGATGCGGCAAGCTGGTTCGATCGCCAGCGCAACCGCATCGAGCAGCAGCGGCGCGACATCCTCGGCGAGATTTCCGGCGAGCGCGCGCGTTTTCGTCTCACGCCGGAACGCGCGGTGGAAGATCGCTTCGAGCTGCTGCGGCGTCTGGGCTATCAGCTGTTGCAGACCACCAACGCCAGCAACGATCCGCTGAGCCGCAGTTTCGAAGCGCTGTACAGCCAGTTGACCACCTTGTCCACCTCGCTGCGCGGCGGCCAGGTGGTGCCCGCCGGCGGCACGCTGAAGCGTCTGCAGTTGGATGCGGCGCGCCAGCCGGAACCGGTGCGCAGCGTGATGATGGATCTGTTGCAGGTCGGGGACAGCCAGACTATTCAGCAGAGCCAAAAGAACCTGAGCAAAGGCGCTTCGTCGCTGGCCTCCGGCTTGTGCAAGAGCAGCATCAGCGGGCGTTATCCGTTCTCGCGCAACGCCAGAGCGGAGGTCGGCATCGAGGACTTCTCGCGCATGTTTGGCCAAAGCGGCGCGATGCAGCAGTTCTTCGATGAGAACCTGGCCCCTTATGTGGACGTCAACGCGCAGAAATGGAATGCCAAACCGGGTTCAGAGGGGATCGTCAATGCCAGCACGCTGGGCGCGTTTGAAAATGCCCGCCTGATCCGCGATACCTTCTTCACCGCCGGCGACAAGCTGTCCTTCTCCATGTTCATCAGGCCGTTGTCCCTGACGCCGACCATTACGGAGGCGACCCTGGATATCGATGGGCAGGTGATTAACTACAGCCATGGCTTCAGCCAGCCTACCCGTATCGATTGGCCGGGCCCGAAAGGCGGCAGCTATGTTCGACTCACCTTCCGCACTGGCACCGGCCAGATCCAGGTCGCCAGTTTCGACGGGCCCTGGGCCTTGTTCCGGATGTTCGACGCCAGCAATCCCGTGCCGCTCGCCAGCGACAGGCGAGAGCTGACGATGTCGATGTCGTCGGTGGTGGGCGTGCTCAAACTGGAATTGCGCTCGACGATGAAAGATTTCCCACTTTGGTCACGGGCGTTGCGAGGATTCTCGTGCCCGAAAGCGATGTAAACACAACCGTAAAGAGGTGATAAACATGTTAGATCCAGCCAAAATTTTAGAAACCATGAAGGCCGGCGGCAATTTGGGCACCAATTCCCAATCGTCGCTGAGTCAACCGTTTATGCAAGGCGTCAGCAATATTCAAATGTCGGGGCCGGATGCGGCCAAGTCGGTCATGAGTAATGTGACAAAATCTTGCGATGATATGTTCGGCAATATGAAGGGCATTTTTAATGGTCTGCAATCGAATGTGAACGCACACCAAAAAATGCAAACGAGCGAGCAGCCGAAAGATTTTAATGTTTCCATGGACGATCTTCGTCCGGCGATTGCGAAAGGGTTCCCGCACGAAATGGCGGACTTCTTTTCCAAAGTGCCGAAACTGTAATCAAAAACTCGATGGATAAAATACCGGGAGGCGGAAATGCCTCCTGGTATTCACAAGGAGTGTTGCGATGATCTATGACTGGATGCTCAAAAACGCCAATAAACGCATGGGTTTTTTTATCATGGTGATACCCAGCCTGTTTTTTTGGATATTGGTTTTTCTGACCTTATCTATTTTTTGATTCTTTGATGTAAAAAAAAGCACCCGCGAAGGTGCTTAAAATGAAGCGAATTAAAAAATAGGAAGGGATGATTATGAGTTGTTATTACAGTTTAGAGATGATCTGCAATCCGCTGGAAATCAGCGCATCGACGGCCAGACCAATACCTTTACCGATGGTGCCGACAACGGTTTTGGCATCCGGGTTAACACCGGCAATCGCGGAAATGGTATCAATACCTGTACCTACCGCACTGCCAATCAGTGTGCCTACGTCACCAAAAAAACCAGCACCGTTAACTTGTTCAATTTCTACTGCGGATAGTTCTTTCATGATTGAAACTCCTTTTTCAGTTAGCCCTTTACTTCAGGCAATTTCATTATTGCAAATCAGGTCATTTTTTCAATAAAACTCGTGCTGTTTTTTTATACTATTGTGTTTTTTGTTAGATTGATTTTGCATCGTTAGATTATATATTGCCGAAACCTGGGTTTTTATATCTTACTCGCCTTGAACGGCGGCGGTTTTATGAGGTTATTATTTTAAATCGGAATGATATATACCAGAAGGGAGACCTTATGAAGGTATTGACGACGCCGGAAAGACCTTTCCGGTATGATGAGCTTGCGGATAAAATCATCCGGGAGGCCAGGAGCCGCTTGGGCTGCGCCGTTCTGCGGTTTTTAGACTGCATGATCCTGGGTTATGGCCCGCCGGTGATAGTCTTTGATATCTATAATAATCACGGTAAGTTGCAAACGTTCAAAGTCATTCTTCCTCTTGGGAGCGACAAGCAGCTAAAAAAAGATCACCTCGGGTTGGTTTCCTGCCTGGAGGCTAAAAAATTGATGAGGATAAAAAAAATATAAATCATCCCGCTCGTCAACGATGCCGCGTTATCTTTCTGCGCTGCGCATCACTCCTGAAAAATCTTTACTCCTACCAGGCATTTCTTGCGCGGGCGGCCGATGGGTTCGCCTTCTTCTTTTTTGTTGCCGTCTACATGAAAGGGCGGGAATCACTTACTGCCATAAAGTGTAGCTTTTTTTTATGCAATTTTTTTACAATAAAATGAATATGGTTATACTCTGTTTAATAGGGTCTACGATGACCCCGCCGCCTCGTGCGAAAAAAGCATTATCCTGCCTTTATCATAAGTAAATTCCTAATGCATAAACGGATTCTCTTAACAATCAATGTCACGCAATGTTATGTTCTATATTATGTGTTTTTTCGATATTTATCTGGATATATTGCGCTCTTGGAGTAAAATTAACGTATCAGAGAAAAATCTTAGCACCGTGATGCTGATGGCAATGATGCCTTATAAATATATCTTACGATAACAATTTCCCTTGCGAAGCGCGGCCGCTTACCGCGTCTTGCTTTTGTATGCTCTCCAGGGCAGATGATTTATATAACCCTATATATAAAATGCACTTTTGCGAGGCAAGGTCTTTTTTGCTTCGCCTATAACGCTTTTTTATTAAAAAGCACGTTAAAACAAAAAATAATCACAGCAATGATATTGCAGTAAGGAGAGTGAGCAAGCGTAGTCAAAAGGGAGGTTTGTTAATGGAGCGCGTCAATATCGCTATTGTGGATAAAAATCAATTCTTCAAGCTGGGGTTGAGTCTTGCCTTGCAAGAAGGTTTTCTCACGAATGGCATTAAGGCCAAGATCACGGGAGAAGAACGTGCCAACATCATATTCAGGGCGCCGGACAAGCGGGTGTCCATAAATTTTTGTCATACCCAGCTTTTGCAGGGCAACTTTTCTTCTATTCCGCTCTATTTTTCAATATTGGAGCATAAAAAGACATTCCCTAAAATTCATTGCAATTTGGAAGCCGGAAGTATTACGCGCAAAGACAGCGTGGCGGCGATCGTGGACAAGGTCATGTTCTGCTATCGCAAGAAAAATAGTTTGGTTTCAAGCTATTGCCCGCGTTGTCGTACCCAGTTGACCTTTAGCGAGGGGAAAGTGTGCCGTTTAATCCATCTGGGCTATTCACAAAACCAAACGGCGATGTTGCTCGGCATCAGCCCGAAAACGGTGAGTATTCATAAACGTTCGGCCATGAGAAAACTGAACATCGATAATAATATTGAATTCTTGCGCTGGTTAAAAATGCACAGCGACTCTTGTTAATCAGGGAAAGGAAGCGAACGGTCCGGCGCCGTATTATCAGCGGCGCTGAGCGGTCATCTTTTATTGATTTCCGCCCGGCATGGAATCGGTTTTATAGGGAGATAAAACATGGCTGTCTTTGTGAGAGAAGCGGTTTCTCATAATCATTTCAAATTATTGCAGGAGCTTTATGGCAGAGATTTGGGCGGGGAGCGTTTCCTGCACTGGAAGCATTTGCTCGATCCGCATTGTGGGGCGCCGATGGAAAAAACGGGCATATTTTACAAGGATCAAGAACGTTATCTCGGGATGTTTGTGTCCAGCTTTTATCCCTTTAAAATCAATGAGTTGTCTTTTGATGTCAATATGCTTGGCGATCTTGGGATCCACCGTCAGGTCAAATCTTCCACCGTCTTGAAAGATTTTTTCCTGCAGGCCAGGCGTTCGGATGTGGCGGCGGATATCTGCTTTTCCGATGACAGGAAGATCAGGGTTTATGAAAAGATTTTTAGAAAGTATTTAACGACCAATACGCAAATTTATCCCTTCGTCGAATTAACCTTAAAGCCTGATAAGTTTATGGCCTTTCGTTTTACCGAGGGCGACCAAGCGCGGCAGGCCAGCTTTATCAATAATCTGGGGCGAGAAAAAGATCATCGCGCATTTGAATATATTGAAAAACATCCTCTGTATCATAAAATTCATTATATTAATAAAGGCAATCTCTACGCTGTGATTGGCTGTTCCAGTGAGTGTGCCGAACTTTTGGATATTTCCAATCCTTCCAGGGAGTGTTTTTCCTGGGCCATCGGCGTTTGTCGGCACCTGCATAGCCGTTGCAAAGTGATGATCCCTATTGGTTTTTACAAGTCGATTTGCGCTCAGGCGGCGGAGGTCATTGCAGAAAAGCGCATCAACATGCTGATCGGTTATTACTCAGAAAAGATAAGCGAGCTGATGCCGAAAGAGGTTTGGGTATGCCGCATGGATCGCCGTTAAGCAGGGCACGTGTATTCTAAATGGAGTGTTTGTCATGGAAGAGATTCCTGTATCACCCTATTCAAAAGTTTTTATCGATGAATATGACCGCCATCCAGAGGGCTGTAATTACAACGTATTGGTGCTGCAGCGTATTGAGGGCGCGCTGGATCCCATCAGATTACAAGCTGCGCTGAATGCGCTGGTGCAAGATCATGTCCTGCTGAACAGCCATATTCATGAACGGAATGGCGAACTGTATTGGCGTCGCAATGACGCAATCCATCCTTTGCAGCATTACACGGACCGCACGCTGCTGACCCAAGTGATTCGCCAGCCCTTCGACATTTACCGCGGGCCGCTTTATCGTTGGGCGCTTTTCGCCGAGGGGCCGGGGCGCTATACCCTGGCGCTGGTGGGCCATCATCTGGTGATCGACGGCGCGTCTTCCGACGAGTTTTTCTCATTGGTGAGCCAGTACTATGGTCAACAGCGGCTATCGACCCGCCTCGAGGCGGCCGAGATTGCCGCCATCAACCGGCAGCTGCAGCGCGAGGTGGAACAACTGGCCGCCGATGGAGCGCTGGCCCACTGGCGGGCCGAAGCGGCAAATTTGGGCGCGATAGACGTGCCCTTTGAGAAAAGCGGCGCCGTGCGAAACGATGAGGCGGCCGAGCTGCGTTTCCAGGTGCCCAAAGCGCAATGGAAAGCGCTGAAGCAGAGCGCGGGAATACGGCGAATGAATGACTTTCTGGCGTTGCTGGTGCTGTGGGGCATCTTGATGGCGCGCAGCGGCAATCAGGAAACGGTCTATATCAGCTATCCGGTGTCGATAAAAAAGGGGCAAAGATTTGCGCTTGGCGGGCATGTCAACACCAGCGTGATGCCCCTCGCGCTGCGTGACGGCGAAGGCTTCGCCGCCGTTTATCAACGCGCGCTGGCGTTTATTACCGCCGCGGCGCCGCACTCGCGCCAACGGTTTAACCAACTGCCCACGCAACAGGTGGTGCAGGCGCTGGGTATCCGCGCGATGCCGATTTCCTTTGCCCAAACCAACCTGCGCGATGCGGCATTGGCGCTGGCCGATTGCGCCACTTCGCCGTTGTTTGAAGCCAACCACGATATGGCCAGCGCGTCGCTTTCCCTGGAATATGAGGATCGGGCCGACAGCGATGCCTTGCAGTTCCGGCTGCGTTTTCGTCAGGACATGTTTGACGAAGATGACATGCGCGACTGCGCGGAACATTTCATGCGCTTGATGCAAGCGGCGATGCGCGCGCCTGACGCGCCTTTACGCCACCTCGGCTTTTATCCCGCCGCCGATATGCCGCCAGATGACGACGCGGCCCCCGCGTTGCCGAGAGAAACCCTCAGCGCCCGGTTTGAGGCGATCGCGCTGCGTTATCCGGATAAGATTGCGCTGGAGTTTGAGGGGCTGCATGTCAGCTACCGTGAGCTGAACGGCATGGCGAATAGCCTGGCGCGCGAAATTACGTTCCGCTACCAAGCGCTGACCGGGGTCGCCCCTCAGGCGGACACGCTGATTGCGCTGTACAGCGAGAAAAGCCTGGAAATGGTGGTGGCGCTGCTGGCGGTGCTGAAAACCGGTGCGGCCTATGTGCCGCTCTCCTGCAATTATCCTCAGGCGCGCATTCGGCATATTCTCGAAGAAACGCGCGCGCCGGTGCTCATCGCCGGGGAAAGCCTGCAGTCGGCCGCCGAGGCGCTGGCGGCGATGATGCCGCACGCCGTGTCCGTCCTCACGCTGGGCGATCTGAACCGCCTGCCACACGAGCGGCAGAATCTGCCGGCCATCACCGGCGCCGACCGGCTCGGCGCGGTGATCTATACCTCGGGATCGACGGGGATCCCGAAAGGCGTGATGCTCGAGCAACACGCGATGTGCGGGTTGGCGACCGCATCCGGCATCGCTGTCACGCCCGATGACGTGTTGCTCTTCCTCTCGAGCCCGGCGTTCGATGCGGCGACGTTCGAGGTGTGGGGCGCATTGCTCAACGGCGCCAAATTGGTCGTCGTGCGCGACACGGAGGATATCGCCGGCGATGTGCCGCAGCTGGAGGCCTTGCTGCGTCGGCAGCAGGTATCGATTCTGTGGGCGACGCGCAGCCTGTTCGATCATCTTTACCTCAGTCACCCCGACCTGTTCGCCGGGCTGCGCTGTCTGCTGGTGGGCGGGGAGGCGCTGACCGCCACGCTGATGCAGCGCCTGGTGCGGCAAGCCAACCGCCCGCAGCAGGTCATCAATGGCTATGGCCCGACGGAATGCACCACGTTCACCACGATGTACGCCATCGCGGCGGACGAAACCCGCAGCAGCATCCCGATTGGGCGAGCCATACCGGGGCGCGAACTTCATGTGCTGGATCGCTGGCTGCAGCCGTTGCCGCCAGGGCTGGCCGGCGAGCTGTATATCGGCGGAGACGCGCTGGCGCGCGGCTATCTCAACCAGCCGCAGCAGACGCAAGAGCGTTTCATTACGCTGAACGGGCGACGCTTGTATAAAAGCGGCGATCGGGTGCGAGAGTTGCGCGACGGCAATCTGGAGTATCTCGGCAGAAATGATTGTCAGGTAAAAATCCGCGGTTTCAGAATTGAACTCAGCGAAATAGAAAATACGATCAATGCGCTGGAGGGCGTCGAGAAATGCGTCGTGGTGGATGTCGTCCATCGCGATAGCAAGCGCCTTGCCGCGTATGTGCTGATGGCGCGGGGCGAGCCGCTGGATCCTGCCGATTTGCGCGCCCGGCTGGAGCGGATCCTGCCGGATTACATGGTGCCGTCCAGCTATGTTGCGCTCGACGAGATACCGCTGACGGTGAACGGCAAGCTGGATCGCACGGCGCTGCCTGCTCCGCAATTCGCGCAAAGCGAGCGATATGCCGCGCCGCAGAATGCGCTGGAGGCGTTGATTTGCGCCCTGTGGGCGGAGATCCTCGGCGTTGAACGGGTTGGGGTGGATGACGACTTCTTTCGTCTGGGCGGCGATTCGATCCAAAGCATCGTGTTCACCAGCGAATTAAGCAAGTCGGGCTATCACAGCAACTCGCGTGCGGTGTTCGAAACCCGGAATGCGCGGGCGCTGGCCAAGCGCATCTTGCAGCAACGGGACGCGATTGCGCCGCTCAATGAACAGGGCGAGCTGCAGGGCGAATTCGAATTGCTGCCGATTCAGCGCTGGTACAACGAGCAGCCGCCGCAACATCGCGCCTTCTTCAACCAGACTTTTTTGGTGCGGGTGCCGCCGATGTCCGCCGAGCGCGTGGCCGATCTGGTGAACGGGCTGGCGTCGCGCCATGACATGCTGCGCGCGCGGTTTAGCGCCGACGATGCCGGCGCGCTGGTCGCGCAGCGCTATCTGTCGGTGGCCGACGGCGGCCCTTCATGGGGATACTATGACCTGGCGCTTTGTCGCCAAAGCCGCGCCGAACTTCTGCATCAATGGCAATCGGGGTTTGATCCGGTAGAAGGGCCGCTGTGCCGCTTCGTCTACATTTTCGACAGCAGCGCGCCCGGCTACGCGTTGATGTTCTGCGCATTCCATCATCTGATCATCGACGTGGTGTCCTGGCGCATCATTGTCAGAGACATGCGACGATTGCATCAGGGGGAATCGCTGTCGGCGAAAGGCACCAGCTACCGGCAGTGGGGCGAGACGTTAAGGCACTACGCGGCGAGCCGGCATGACCAATGCGCTTACTGGTTGGCGATGATCGCCGGGCAACCCGATTACGCCACGCTCAGCGAGGGGGCGCAGAGTCCGGCGTTTTGCCGCTTAGAGTGCGACGCGGCGTTGACGACGCTGTTGATGGACACCTGTCATCAGGCCTACCGTACCTCGACCCGCGAGGTGTTGCTGGCGGCGCTGGCGCCGGTGCTGCAGGCCTGGCATGGCCGTGCGGACAGTTACCTGACGCTCGAACACCATGGCCGCGATATCAATGACGATAAGATCCAGCTCGACGACACTGTCGGCTGGTTCACCGCCTTACTGCCTTTGCGCATCACCGCGCATCAGAGCCCAAAACACACGCTGCGCGCCATCAAGGACACATTAAGAAAGATGCCGGATCACGGCATCGGCTATTCGGCGCTGAAATACGGTTCAGCGTCGGACGACGAAGCGATAGCCTGTCTGCGGCGCCACCGCTTGCCGGCCATTTCATTCAACTATCTCGGCGTCTTTAACGAACAGACTGACGACGCCCTGTGGGCCTTGATCGACCAAACGGCGGATCTGGAAAACGGCGCGCTGCCGGCGAGCGACAATGTGCTGGATCTGGTGCTCTACGTGCACGGCGACCGGCTGAGCATCGTGATGTCGGGCTTATTGCCGCAGGCGACGCTGGCCCGGCTCGGTTCGCACTATAGGGCGAGCGTGTCGGCGCTGGTCGAACACTGTTGCCACGAGGCGAGCCAGGGCGTTCGCCTCGCCAGCCCGGGGGACTTCCCCCATGCCGACGTCAGCCTCGCCGAGTTGGACCACTGGCAGCAACGTCATCGCATCGCCGCCGTTTTCGAGGCTACGGTCACGCAGCGGGAACTGATGTATTTCAACCGGCTTAACCACGAGTATCAGATCGATCAGGCCGTTTATGAGGTGGCCGGCCCGCTGCAGCCGGAGGTGTTGAACCAGGCCTGGTCGCTGGCGCTGCAGCGCTTTGAAATGCTGCGCGCCGGGTTTGGCGATCAAACCCGCCGTGGGCGGCCCAACGTCTTCATCTGCGAGACGCTGCAGGCGCCGATCGCGATCGAGGATTGGACCGATGCGCCGCCGTCCTCGCTGGAAGAAAGGATGGAGGCGCTGTTGGCCCGGGAACGAGAAACCTCGTTTGAGCTGGATGCGCCGCCGTTGATCCGCTGGCGCCTGATCAAGTTGAACGCCGATGAGCACTATTTGGTGCAGACCTTTAACCATATCTTGTTCGACGGTTGGTCCCTCGGCGTTCTGTTCGAACACTGGTTCAACGACTACCTCACCTTGCTGGAAGGGGGCGCGCCGGCGCTGGAAATTAACCGATTTGAGCCGTTCGCCGCTTATGTGCGCGCGCACGGCGACGATCCCGAAGCGCAAGCGTTCTGGACGGACTATTTGCGCGGAGCGCCGGTCAACCAACGTTTGCCGTTGAGCGCTGCGCCGGATGCCGCGCCGCAGGGGCGACGCATGCGGCAATATGGCGCGGAATTCACCGCGGAACAGGTGGCAAGCCTCACCGCGTTTTGCCGGCGCCAGGGGATCACGGTCAATCAACTGACGCAGCTGGCCTGGATGCTGGCGCTGGCCGAAGCGCTGGCCTGTGACGATATCGCGATCGGCACGACCATGAGCGAGCGCCCGGCGGACATTGAGCAGGTGCAGACGCTGTTTGGCCTGTGTGTCGCCAGCCCGGTGCTGCGCCTGCAGGCGATTCGCCGCCGGCCCATTTATGCGTTGCTGGCCGATATCGCGGATTCCCAGACGCTGAGGCAGAAGTACGCCTTTTCCGAACTGAACCGCTACGACGAACAATGGGTGCCCACTTCGCCGTTCGGCAGCCTGTTTGTGTTTGAAAACATGCCGCAACCGCAGAAGGATCCGCGCTTGCCGTTTACGTTCCGGGTGACGGATATCGTCAGCGGCAGCAACCACCAGACGGTGCTGTGCTTGTTCCCCGAAGCGGAACGGCTCGCCATTTCACTGTTTTATGATTCTCATGAGATAGCTCAGGAGAGCATCGTTGCGGTAGGACGCCGTTTTCAGGCCATTGCGCTCGCGATCGCCCACCTTCCGCCCGACAGCGAAATCCGCGCCGAAGACGGGATTATCCAGGCGGAGGAGGCGTGATATGTGGCTTGCTATCGACGGCAAAATAAAATACCGGGCGATCGTGAGCGATCTTGACGGAACCTTGCTGGATCCTGCCGGGAATCTGTCTGATCTGACGGTGGAAACGCTCAATATCCTGCATGCCCGCGGGCTGGAAATCGTCATCGCGACAGGCCGTTGCGATGCGGATGCGCGCGGGATTGTGGATGGCTTGGGGTTCTCGCCGGCGATCGTCTCCTGCAATGGCGCGATGGTCAATATCGAGGGGCGGCCGGTGG
The DNA here is from genome assembly GCF_052167655.1 of Serratia sp. CY55921. Taxonomy (NCBI): domain Bacteria; kingdom Pseudomonadati; phylum Pseudomonadota; class Gammaproteobacteria; order Enterobacterales; family Yersiniaceae; genus Serratia; species Serratia sp. CY55921. The sequence continues at coordinate 492,750 of NZ_JBJNMU010000001.1, forward strand.
CGGATAAACGCTATTTCCTGCCTCGCGACAGCCAAATGATGTTGATGGATTACCTCTTCGCCTGTCCGCTCCACGTGACGTTGTTCACCCAGGAAGGATGGATGATGGCCGAAGAGAATCCGCATTTTGCCGACTATATCAAAACCTCGGGCGTCGCTTGCCGCTATGTCGAGCCGGAGGCGATGAAACGGCAACCGATCCTGAAAGTGCTGCTGCAGGGTGAAGCGGCGCTGATCGAGCGGTTTTACGACGAGGTCAGTCAGGCTTTCGGAAAAACGCTGTCCATCTGTAAGTCCTCTGCGGAAACGATAGACATCATGGATAAGCATATTTCCAAGGCCAGAAGCGTGGCCGACTATCTGAGCGCCAAACAGATAGCGATGCGCGATTGCCTCTCTTTCGGCGATGCGATGAACGATTTGGACATGCTGCGCTGGGCCGGAACGGGGGTGGTGATGGGCAATGCCATGGGCGAATTGAAGCGCGCGCTGCCGTTTAACCCGATTGCGCTGCCCAACAGCCGCAATGGCGTCGCCGATTATCTCTGCCGTGAGTTCGGCCTGTTCTGACATTGTCACCGCCGCGCGGGTGAACGCATTGGCAACAGGGTCTTTCGTGGGCAGTTAACAAGGAGGTGAACAAACAGTGAGGGTTTCATTTTTTCATTACTAAACATGTCGATAAATACAAAGGAGACAGTATGAAAGAACTGACTGAAGCAGAAGTCATGGCGGTTTCCGGCGCAGGCATCGCTTCCGATGCCGGCAAAATCCTGGGCAATGGCATTGGCGCCATCGTAGATGCCGGTACCGGTCTATTCGGGATCCACGCGGATGCGGCGGGCGCCGGCGCCAAACTCGGTGAGGGCATTGGCGCCGTCATCGATGCCGGGATTAGCGCCTTCTCGCAGCTGTTTGGCCGTAAATCGTCATAAGCCCGGCCCTTAATGAAAAGTGCCCGCAAGGGCACTTTTACTTCGCTCATGTCGGGAGCCGGAAGAACGGCAAAGGGAGAGTTCATGGCGAATAAAATCATCTTGATCATGGTCATCAATCTGTTCGTGGCGGTGGCGTTGGCGGTGTTTAACTTTATCTATATCCAAAAGAAGGTGGATATACGCGCCCCCAATGACGCCACGCCCTTTCAGGTGACCGAGAAAGCGCAGGGCAGGATCGTCTCCATGCAGCAGACCTCGGTATTTCTGAACAACAATCCTGTGGTGGCGTTTACCTTGGAAATCAACGCCAGGCGCAAACAGTTTACGATCGCTGACCATCGGGAGGTGGTGCTGTATATCGCCATGAGCCGTTATGAGGAAAACGGCGTTTACAGCCTATTGCTGGGCGAGAACGACAGAGACGTGGCGTTCGAAAAGGACAGCTTTGGCTATCCGATACGCTGTCATCAGGTGCTCTAGGCGCGCGGAAGGTTTCCTGCCGCCAGGCGGCGTAAAAGGGATTTGCCACGGACAAAGGGGGGAGGAAAAAATGCTGAAACGCATCGGATACATCGCGCTGATTTGCCTGGCCTTAATCGGCGGGCGGCAGGCCATGGCGGCAGAGGAAGATCGCTGCTTTGCGGACGAACATCCCGCCTTGCACACCGTTATTCCTTGTTATAACAATCAGTTGGCCATATTGCCTCTGTCATATTCGTTAAAGGGCGTGGATAACGGCCATGACGTGTCGATACGCCATTATCGGTTGATGTCGCAATCCTGGTCGCCGCAAGACGCCATCCGGCCGACGCAATGGTGGCACGATGTGGATATTTATATCCCCAACGGGGCGCTTGCCCGTAAAGCGTTGGTGCTGATGAGCGATGACTGCGCTTGCGCCGCCGCAGGGGCGAGCGGGCCAGGCAAGCAAAATGCGGCGTTTTCCGTCGCTACGCCGGCGGCCTTGGCGGCGGAAAGTCACACCATCGTGATTGTCGTCAACCGGCTGCCTTATCCGTACCTGGAATATCAAAATGAGGGGCGGCGTCGTGCGGGGGAGGACAGCCAGGCCCGAGGCTGGCGATTGTTCCTGGACGATGCGGATGAGTACTTGATGATGCCGCTGGCGATCCCCATGACGGCGGCCTTGTCGCAAACCATGACGCTGGCGCAGCGCGAATTGAGCCGATGGGGGATAGATAAATTCATCGTGGCGGGCGCGGCGAGCGGCGCAACCGCGGCGTGGCTGGCGTCATTGTCGGATGAGCGCATCGATGCCGTCGTCGCCATGTTCCCGGATGGGGTCGCGGCGCGGCAGGTCTTGAAGCATACCTATCGTACGTATGGCGGCCGTTGGCCGTTGGCGTTTCATCCTTATTACCAACTCGGCATCGATCGGCGCATAGAGACGCCGGCGTTCGACAAACTGATGCAAATAGCGGATCCCACCGCTTATCCGCCGCCGACGGCGGGAGAGCGGCCAGCGGCGGCGAAATATGTCATCATCGCCAGCGGCGACGAACGTTATCCGCCGGACAGCACGCGATTCTATTTCAGCGCCTCACCGGGAGAGGCTTCGCTGCGCGTGATTGCCGACGGGGATCGCGCGGCAAGCCGGCCGGCCGCCGAACGCGCCATACTGGCGATGATCAAGCGCCGCCAGCGCGATATCGCGTTGCCGACGATCGAGGTGCAAGGCAGCGCCGCGGATGCTGCGGTGCGCACGCTGCGTTTTTCCGAACCGCCGGCCACCGTGCGGCGTTGGAGCGCGCACAACCGCACGGCCCGAGATTTTCGTTATTCGTGCGGCGTACGCTTTACCCCGGAGCCGTTGGCCGCAGCGGAGGCCGATCGCGGCGAGTTTCGTCTGGCCGCCCCGGCGCAAGGCTGGGAGGCCACCTTTATCGAGGCGGTGTTCAACGATGGGTTTATCGCGACCACGCCGGTCTTTATCACGCCTGACGATAACTATCCGTCCGCCGTTCCCGCGGGCGATGGCCTGGCGTGTGAAACCCTACCCGGCAGAGGGCTGGGGGAAGATTATCGCCATGACGATTAATTAGCGGCGCCGAAAAACAATAAGGCGGCAATGCGTTATTCTGCGCGACAGAGCGCATTGTTGCCTTGTTTTCGAAATAGTGAACGGCGTCAGACAGAATATTTCTGCGTAACGCCATTTTCTCGTTGTCACATGACCGCGCCGGTTTCACGAACGGCGAATGCCTTATTCTCCCTCCTGTTCGATAAACCGTTATCGCCATGCTTTTCCTATTCCTCTGCTCCTCTCGCTGCCGCCGCGTCGTGATGCCTTTCGTAATATAACTGTCATTTATTTCAGGGCGAGTTTTATCGCCCGGCTTTCATTTTACGGCGATGTCGCCCGATTTTCCGGCTGAGGGGGAAATGAGGAGGATCTGGCGAAAGCGCCTTCGAATAGCGCGAGAATAAATTCCCTGGCGGCCAGATGATTGAATCAAGAAACGCCGATTTGGCGGTTTTTTCAAAATAAAATTAAGAATGATGCTAATTCTATTTGGGGTAATTATCTTTTCTCATCTTTACATTGATTTTATGTATTGCTAAAGGGGGAAAGCTAAGCATAATTAACTGTGAAAGGAGCGGAGCTCCTATTCTCCCTGTTCGGGTTCTCCGTGGCGGGGATATTTTGAAGTCTGTCTAATCAAAAGGAGAAGTACCCATGATGGAAAAAAAAGTGATTATGTTGGCATTTGTCGCGGCAGCGTGTTCAAGCGCTTTACCTGCTCTGGCAGCAGATGGTCAGGTTAATTTTACCGGGAATATTGTCGATGCTGCGTGCAAGGTCACGAATGACTTGAGTAATCCATTAAATGTTGTTTTGGGTGATGTGGCCCGAACGGCATTTGCGGGTGGCAAAGGATCAACGTCCAGCGCGACAAAATTCACGCTGGAAGTCACCGATTGTCCGGATACGGTAAAAAGCGCCACCGTTAAGTTCGACGGCGCGGCCGATAACGGGGACAGCAACGTATTGCAGCTGACCCAGGAAACGGATGTCGCTACCGGCGTCGGTATCCAACTGTCTGATATTTCTAACAGTGTTCTGCCGCTTTACACGGCGTCGACGGCTTATCCGTTGGCTTCCGGTAGCGGCGTGAAAAATAACCTCGATTTTACCGCCCGCTATATTTCCACGCAGGCAGATGTTACCGCCGGTAAAGCTAATAGCGTCGCCACCTTTACGCTGAATTATAACTGATAATATTTTCTTGCCCGCTGGTTCACAGCGGGCTGTATTGCCTCGGAGATAATATTATGCGTTTTAATCGCTACGGCGCCTTAGCGGCTTTCATTATTTTATTGTTTGCGTCTACGGTTCACGCCGGCGTGGTGATTGGCGGGACGCGGGTGATATTCAACGGCGAAAAAAAAGAAGCGTCAATCAGCGTGGAGAATCCGGATAAAGAACCGTATTTGATTCAGTCCTGGCTGGAGAATCAACAAAGCGGGGTGGATAAAATCGCGTTTATCGTTACGCCGCCTTTATTTCGGCTGGACGGCAACCAGGAAAATATGCTGCGCATCGTGAAAGTGGGCGATGGCTTACCGAAAGATAAAGAAAGCTTGTATTGGATGAATATTAAATCCATTCCTTCAACAACCCAGACGGGTAAATCGAATACGCTGCAAATAGCGGTCAAGACCCGCATTAAATTGATTTATCGGCCGGCGCCGCTGCTCCGCCAGGTGCCCGAAGAAGTGACGCAGCAGCTGAAATGGCAGCGTGTCGGTTCAGAATTAAAACTCACCAACCCAACGCCTTATTATATGAACTTTCATTATGTCCGCATCGGGGGGCGGGAAATGAAAGAGGTGGCGTATATCGCGCCGATGAGCAGCGAAATGTTTGCATTGCCCGTGGCGGGCGCAACGTCGGTAAGCTGGAAATTAATTAATGATTATGGCGGCACAGGGAAAGAACATCAGTCAGGTATTTAATCTGTAAGGGAAGGCAGACAGAGGGATAAAACATTTCAATAATGGAGCTAATGAATGATAACTCAAAAGCGTATATTAGCGAAGCGGGATGCTTGGCTGAAACGCATAGCCTTATTCACGGCAACAACGGCGGTATGCGGCAACATGGCTAATCCCGCCTTCTCTCGTGACTATTTTAATCCGGCGTTGCTGGAAACCGGGCGCTCAGGTCAGCAGCACGTCGATCTGTCGATTTTTGAAAATGGCCAGCAGGTTCCCGGCACGTATCGGGTCGATATTTGGGTGAACGACATGCTGCTGGAAACGCGCGAGGTGTCGTTCGCTCTGCGGGCCGGCAGCGACGAGAAGGCCGATCTGCAGCCTTGTCTGACGCGGGAAGATCTGAAACGGCTTGGGGTGAAAGTTGAGCTGTTTCCCGGTTTGGCCGGTGCCGATCGCTGCGCGAATTTGGCCGCGATCCCGCAGGCCTCGGCGCAATTTCAATTTAACCGCCAACGCCTGATGCTGAGTATCCCCCAGGCGGCGTTGGAAAATAAGGTGCGCGGATACGTTCCGCCGGAACAATGGGATGAAGGCCTGCCGGCGATGCTGCTGAACTATGGCTTCACCGGCAGCAACAGCAAGGGGCGCGATCGATTCACCCAGAGCGCAAGCAGTTATTACCTCAACCTGCGGCCGGGCTTCAACCTGGGCGCCTGGCGAGTGCGGAACTACACCACCTGGAGCTACAACAGCGCCGGCGGCGGGCGAGCGTCGGAGGATCGTTGGGACTCCGTCTATACCTACGCCCAGCGCAATATCATCCGCCTGAAAAGCTTGCTGACGCTCGGCGAAAGCAGCAGCCCGTCCGATGTGTTTGACAGCGTATCGTTTCGCGGCGCGCAGCTGGCTTCCGATGACGACATGTTGCCGGAAAGCCTGCGCGGTTATGCGCCGGTGGTGCGCGGCATCGCGCGCAGCAATGCGCAAGTGGTCATTCGCCAAAACGGCTATGTCATCTACCAGAGTTACGTTGCGCCGGGCGCGTTTGAAATTTCGGACATGTACCCGACCGGCGGCAGCGGCGATTTGGAGGTGACTATCAAGGAGGCGGACGGCAGCGAACAGCACCTGACCGTTCCCTTCGCCAGCCTGCCGGTGCTGCAACGCGAAGGGCGGCTGAAATATGCGCTGACCTCGGGGCAATACCGCACTTACGATCACAGCGTGGATAAAAAGATCTTCTCGCAGGCCAGCCTGATTTATGGCTTGCCCGCCGGTTTCACCCTGTATGGCGGCGGCCAATTCGCCGGGCCGTATCAATCGCTGGCATTGGGTCTGGGCAAGAACCTGGGCGAGTTCGGCGCCCTGTCGGCCGACGTCACCCAGGCGTGGGCAAAGCAGGAGCATCAACCGAAAAGCGATGGTCAGTCATGGCGCGTGCGGTACAGCAAAAATATCGTCGAGACGGGGACGAACTTCGCCATCGCCGGCTACCGCTATTCGACCAGCGGCTACTATGGGCTGCAGGAAGTGCTGGACACCTATCGCAGCGGCAACCGTTACGCCCCGATAGACCGCCGCAAAAATCGCGGCGAAATCACGCTGAACCAGAATTTATGGGAAGGGGCGGGGTCGCTTTCACTCAGCGCGGTCTCCGAAGACTATTGGGGCTCCGAGCGCAATATGCAGTCGCTGAGCGCGGGTTACAACAATAGCTGGAATGGCATCAGCTACGGTTTTAACTACAGCTACAGCCGGAATTCACAGGCTATTTACGGCGATTCGAACCGCGGGCGCATTTACGATCGCGATCAGATCTTCGCTTTCAACATCAGCGTGCCATTAGAGAAATGGCTGAGCAACACCTACGCCACCTACAACCTCAACACCAGCAAAAAAGGCAATACCAGCCATACGGCGGGCCTCAACGGCACGGCGCTGGCCGGCGGCAACCTCAGCTGGAGCGTACAGGAAGGGTATGGCAGCCAGGGCCAGGGCAACAGCGGCAACGCCAACGCCGACTGGCGCGCGACGTACGGCGAACTCACGGCGGGCTATGCCTACGATCGCAGTCAACAGCGCGTCAACTACGGGGTGAAGGGCGGGGTGATCGCCCATGAAGATGGTGTGACCTTCGGTCAACCGTTCGGCGAAACCGTCGCCCTGGTACAGGCGGCCGGCGCGAGCGATGTGGCGGTCGGCAATCAGGTCGGGGTGAAAACCGACTGGCGCGGCTACGCGATCGTTCCTTACGCCACGCCTTATCGCAACAATTCGATTCGCCTCGATGTCGACAGCTTGCCGGATGATGTCGATCTCGAGTTGACGAACCAGTCGGTCACGCCGACTCGCGGCGCGGTGAGCCGGGCGAATTTCAAAGCCAACGTCGGCAGACGGATTTTGATGAAGGTGACGGACTCGCAGGGGGCACCCCTGCCGCTGGGCGCCAGCCTGCGTCTTGCCGAGGGGGCGACTCAGCCGTTCCTGGTCGGCGGCGACGGCGTGGTCTATCTGACCGGCATGGCGGAAAAGGGCCTGCTCATCGCGCAGTGGGGCAGGAATGGCGAGAACCAATGCCGCATCCGTTACCAGTTGCCGGCGGAGCCGCCGTCAGCGGGTCTCCAAACCCTAAACGGCGTTTGCCAATAGATCTCGCTCTATTTCCATCATGACTTTTAAGTGAGAGTGAAAATGAACGTTTTTCTCAGGATATTCGGTTACGGCGCCCTGGTGTGGCTGGCGACGCTCACGACGGCGGTTTATGCCGGCACCTGTACCACCAACGCGAAAACCGCCCGTATGGGGTTGCTGACGCTGGCCGTGGATCCGCGCATTGAAGTCGGCGAGCAGTTGGCTGTTCGAACCGAGAACAGCATTAACGGCACGACGTTTTCTTTTCTTTGTTCCGGTTCGGTCGCCTATCGCTCCATGTCGCCGCTGACGCCGAGCGCGCTGCCCGGCGTATTTGAAACGGGCATCGAGGGCGTGGGGGTGACGATTTCAGACCTATGGCAGAGCAATAAGAACGTGCCCGTCAACACGGCGATTTCGCCCAACTTGCTGACGCCGTGGATCAATCGAAACGATGTTCGGCTGACGTTTATTAAAACCGGCCCGATCAAAACCGGCGGCGATATGGGCGGGAAAATTATCGCCAGATATTATCTGGATTCGACCTCCATTTTGGATATCAGTATTTCCGGCATGAAGGTCATTCAGAAAAGTTGCCTGGTTGATTTGAACTATAAAAATCAAACGGTAAATCTGGGCAGCCCTAAACGCAGCGAGTTTAACGGCGTCGGCAGCACGGCGGCGTCTTCCGAACGCAATTTTTCCGTGGTTCTGCAATGTCAGGAGGACAATATTCCGGTTCAGGTCACGTTCGAGGCGGCCGGAAATTCGCCAGGCGTGGGAATGATTGATATCGCCGACGGCGCCGATGCGGCGAAGGGCGTCGCCGTGGAAGTGTTGGATGAGAACCGTAATCCATTAACGTTTTCCAGACCGATCAATTACCACACCGCGGCTGAAAAAGAGATCAGGATCCCCTTGATGGCGCGCTATAAGCAAACGGGAGCCATTAGCCCCGGACAGGCCGACGCGGTGATGACATTCACCATTACGCAGAATTAAAGAGCCCCCTATTAAAAATATAATGTCGTCTGTTCGCGCGACATTATTGGTGGCATCAGGCGCTGCAGGCCGATGCCAATGCAATGACAACACGCATGTATGGCAGTGTTTGTCCGTTTAAATATGGAGATTAACCAATGAAAGAACTGTCTGTTATCGAAATGAATGAAGTGTCAGGCGCTTATTCCTGGGATATGAGCAATGGACTGTCGGGGCTGATTGGCAGCGCCGTCTCCAATGCCGCGGAAGCCGTTTCATCCATCGCTCTGGGCGCCTCCGTGGGCAGCATGGCGGGCGCCGTCATCGGCGGTAAGCATGGCGGCGACGGCGGCGGCCTGCTGGGCGTCGGCTCGATTGGCCAGGGCGTCGGCATGGTCGCCGGCGGCATCCTGGGCGGCGTAGCCAGCGGCGTGGCCGCAGCCGTTATTGGCTGGGACACCACGCTGGAATACTCCAAAAAAGGCCTCGATGGGCTGATTAACGGCACCATCAGCTAAATCCATACGCGGTCCAAAGCCGCAGCGTTCTCGCTGCGGCTGTCTCCCGGTCAGGCAAGCGCAGGTTCTTCCTATGAGTGATAATAAGAGCAGGAATATTTTCCGCCAGGAGGCGGTCAATTATCAACGTCAAAGATGGACCGGCAGGGCGCTGTTAATTTCCGGCGCGTCGAGCCATGTGATTGCCGCCACCTGTTTCACTTTTATTCTGATCCTGGCGGGCGCACTCTATTTTTGCGAGTACACGCGCCGGGTCGATGTTGAAGGCGAGGTGATCAGCATCCCGCATTCCACCAATGTGTTTTCCTCCCAATACGGTTACGTGAGCCAGGCATTCCATAAAGCCGGTGACGTCGTGGAAAAGGACGAACCGCTGTATGTGATTGATGTCTCGAGAAGCACCACGTCCGGCAATGTCAGCCATATCGCGGCCAGCGAAATAAGCAAACAGATTAGCAATCTGGATTCGATAATCAGCAAGCTGAATAAAAATAAAACCGCCATGCTGGATAATTTGCGCAAACAGATCAATAGCTATGAAAACGCCTATAAAGAAACCGAGAAACTGAACCTCAGCGCCAAAGAGGGGATGGATAAAATGCGCGATAGCCTGAAAAATTACGAACACTATTTGACGAAAGGCCTGATCACCAAAGATCAGTTAAATTATCAGCGCTCGCTCTTTCAACAACAGCAAAGCTCGTATCAGGCGCTCTACAGCCAAAAGATCCAGCAAAATATTCAACTGTCGCAGTTGCGCAGCGATTTGCTGATTCGCGCCGCCGATTACGACAATCAGATATCGCAAAGCGAATCGCAACGCAGTGATTTACAACGCCAGCTGGCGGAGTCCAATGCCGGCGGCCAGGTCATTATCAAAGCGCCGCTCAAGGGGAAAATCGAGTCGCTGAGCGTGACCGCCGGGCAGGTGGTCGAGAGCGGCAGCAGTCTGGCGCAAATCAAACCGATTGATAACATCAAATATTATCTGGTTTTATGGCTGCCGAATAACAGTTTGCCCTACGTGAAAATCGGCGATGGCATCAACATTCGCTATGAAGCCTTCCCGTCGGATAAATTCGGTCAGTTTCCGGGAAAAATAGAATCCATCTCGTCGGTCCCCGCCTCCCCGCAGGAAATGTCGGAATACAGCAGCGGAAATAAAAGGGAAAGGAACGCCTACTACAAAGTGCTGGCGTCCATCAGCGACACGCAATTCAGCGATAAAGGCAAATATCTCGAAATCAGCAGCGGGCTGCAGGCCAGGGTCATCGTCTTCCTGGATAAGAAACCGCTTTATCAGTGGGCGATCGCGCCTTTGTATGACATAAAAAACAGCGTCGTGGGGCGAGTCGATGAAGGACAATAATCTCTTTGAACGGATCAACGAGAAGTTAACATTCTCACTGCGCAAGCGGGTGCCGAGCATCTTGCAGTCGGAGTCATCGGAATGCGGCCTGGCGTGCCTCGCCATGATCGCCTCCTATTACGGGTTTAATGTGGATATGCTGAGCCTGCGGCAGCGATTCGGCATTTCCACCCAGGGCGCGACCCTGGGGACGATCTCTCAAATCGCGTCGCAAATCCAGCTGAAGACGCGCGCCTTGTCCTTGGACATCGACGAAATCAATCAGCTGAAAACGCCCTGCATACTGCACTGGAATATGAATCACTTCGTGGTGTTGGTTAAGGTGCAGCGCGCCGGTTTTGTCATTCACGATCCGGCCTTCGGGCGCAGAGTGATCGGGCTGCAGGAGATGTCGAATCACTTTACCGGCATCGCGTTGGAGCTGTGGCCCGACAGGGCCTTTCAAAAAGAGACCCTCAAGACCCGTTTGCGCCTGCTGGATTTGATGAAAAACATCGAGGGCCTGCCGGGGACGCTGCTCAAGATCTTTGCGTTATCGATAGTCATCGAATCGGTCAACCTGCTGCTGCCGGTGGGAACGCAACTGGTGACCGACCATGTCATTCAGGCGCATGACTACAGCCTGCTGACGGTCATCTGTTTGGGGCTGATCTTCTTCACCTTGTTCCGCGCGGTGGTCAGTATCGCCAGGGCCTGGATCTCCATCGTGCTCGGGACGCTGACCGATATTCAGTGGAAGACGACGCTGTTTGAACACCTGATGAAGCTGCCGCTGGATTTTTTCGAGAAACGGCACCTGGGGGACATTCAATCGCGCTTTTCCTCGCTGGATGCGATCAGAACCACCTTTACCAATAATATCGTCAGCGGGATCATCGACGGCATCATGACGGTCGGGCTGTTCGCGATGATGATGGTCTACGGCGGCTGGCTGGTCTGGGTCGTGGCGGGCTTCACTCTGATCTACATCCTCATCAGGATGATGACTTACAGAACCTACCGTCAATTCTCGGAGGAGCAGATCGTCAAGGCGGCCAAGGCCAACTCGCATTTCATGGAGACGCTGTACGGCATCTCGACCGTCAAGGCGCTGGGCATCAAGGAAACGCGCTCCAGCTATTGGCTCAATCTGAACGTCGACGCCGCCAATACCAATATCAAAATCACTCGATTCAATATGATGTTCGGCGGGATCAATACCTTTATCACAACGCTCGATCAGGTGGCGATCCTGTGGCTTGGCGCCATGATGGTCATCGACAATTCCATGACGCTCGGCATGTTCATGGCGTTCAATGCCTATCGCGGCCAGTTCTCTCAGCGGGCCTCGAGCCTGATCGACCTGGCGATCGGCTTGCGCATGCTGTCGCTGCACAATGAGAGGATATCCGACATCGTCTTTACCGATGCGGAGACGGAGTCCGCGCCGCGACAGGTTTTCCCCTCGGGCACGGGGATTGCCATTGAGGTAAAAAATCTTACGTATCAATATGACGCGCTGTCGCGGCCAATCTTCAAAGACCTGAACATGCGCATTGCGGCCGGCGAAAGCGTGGCCGTCGTGGGCGCCTCCGGCGCGGGCAAGACCACTTTGCTGAAGGTGATGTGCGGTTTGCTCAGCCCCACTTCCGGCCAGGTTTTGGCCGACGCGATGGATATCCATAAAGTCGGGGTGAATAACTACCGTAACGCGATCGCCTGCGTGCTGCAGGACGACCGGCTGTTCTCCGGGTCCATTGCGGAAAACATCAGCGGGTTTGAGGTCAATGCCAATAAAGAGCTGATCATGGCCTGCGCGATACACAGCAATATCCACGATGAAATCATGCAGATGCCGATGGGCTACGAAACCCTGATCGGCGAGTTGGGCAACGGCATCTCCGGCGGGCAAAAGCAACGTTTGTTTATCGCGCGCGCCCTCTATCGCCGCCCGAGCGTGCTGTTTATGGATGAAGCGACCAGCCATCTGGACGTTGAGAATGAGTCGGCGATCAACCGGGCGATATCTTCGCTGAATATTACGCGCGTGATCGTCGCCCACAGAAAGTCGACCATCGACTCGGCCGACAGGGTAGTGGTGCTGGGGGCCGAGAGCGGCGCGCCGGCAGGCGGCGGTGAATAAAGGGCGCTTGCCGGCGCCGGGGCGAAGCCGGCAATGCAGGCTGTCCCCACGGCGAAAATCGCGGTAAAATGCAGCAGTTGACCCTATCGCATTCCATCAGGCCGTCGAACCCGCTATGAAAACGCGCAAACCGCGCCGCCCGCCCGGGCGGTGGATCTATTACATCCTGCATGAAGACATGCTGTGGCCTTGCCCGGTCAAATGGGAGTGGGAGAGCGGCTATAACGCCTGGCTGCCGTTTTACTATTCCCCCACGCTGGAATTCGTCGCCGGCAACCCCGCCCGCGCCACCAAGGTCAGCAGCGGCCGACGCTAAGCGGGCCGCGCGTGCTGCTCGCCTTGCCGCCCGACGTCCGCTCACCTAAGATCATCTCATCACCCACAGGTTTTCCCGGAGCCCCCATGTTGACTCTGTTTCGCACGTCTCTTTGCGGCGCGCTGGCATTGCTGCTGCTCGCCGGTTGTCAGCAGACGGCGCATAAACCGGCGCCGCCGCTGCAGGCGCAGCTGGATCACATCGCTTCGATGCTGGCCGGCGGACACTTCCTGCGCGTGGACTGCGGGCGCAGCGAGATACCGGACGACGTGAAGCTGCAGCGCACCGCAATGCGCGCGGCGCAGCGCCGCGGCTGGGACACGCAGGTGGCAGGGTATCGGCAGTTGCCGGCGCTTACCCAGGCGCGTTACCTGACCCTGCAACAGGACAATCAGCTGCTGACGGAAAAATGCGCTGCGCTCAGCCGCAGTACTGCCCGCTTTATCGCGGCGGCGCAGGCCGATCAGGAAGATTACATGGAGTAGCGCGCCGGCATGCCTTTCGGGCGCGCTTCATGGGCGCCCCAAAATTCTTTGCAGGATAACGATTTATCGATCATCATTTGAAATGATGTTTCACTTTTACCCATCGAGTCCATCTTGAACCTGTATGCCGCACTGCGTCAGCGCGTGGAAAATACGCGCTGGTACGCCAAACGGAAAAGCTACCGCGTGCTGTTCTGGCGCGAGATCACGCCACTGGCGGTGCCCATCTTTCTGGAGAACGCCTGTGTCCTGCTGATGGGGGTGCTGAGCACCTTTCTGGTGAGCTGGCTCGGCAAAGAGGCGATGGCTGGGGTGGGGCTGGCGGACAGTTTCAACATGGTGATCATCGCCTTTTTCGCCGCGGTGGATCTCGGCACCACCGTGGTGGTGGCCTTCAGCCTCGGCAAGCGCGATCGCCGGCGGGCGCGGGCGGCGGCGCGTCAGTCGCTGGTGCTGATGACCGGCGTGGCGCTGCTGTTGGCGGCGGGCATTCACCTGGCGGGCGAGCCTATCATTGATGTGATCGCCGGCGCGGCCTCGCCGGAGGTGAAAGCGCTGGCGCTCTCTTACCTGCAAACCACGGTGTGGAGCTACCCGGCGGCGGCGATTGCGTTGATCGGCAGCGGCGCCCTGCGCGGCGCGGGCAACACCAAGATCCCGCTGCTTATCAATGGCGGCATGAATATCCTCAATATCATCATCAGCAGCATCCTGATTTACGGCATGCTGGGCTGGCATGGCCTGGGGTTCGTCGGCGCCGGGCTGGGGCTGACGATTTCCCGCTATATCGGCGCCATCGCCATCCTCTACGTGCTGGCGATCGGCTTTAATCCGGCGCTGCACATCACGTTGAAAAGCTATTTCACGCCGCTCAAAATGAGCATCCTGTGGGAAGTGCTGGGGATCGGCATTCCCGCCAGCGTCGAGTCGGTACTGTTTAACGGCGGCAAGCTGTTGACGCAGATGTTTGTCGCCGGCATGGGCACCAACGTGATCGCCGGCAACTTTATCGCTTTCTCCATCGCTTCGTTGATCAACCTGCCGGGCAACGCGTTGGGATCGGCTTCGACCATTATCGTCGGCCGGCGGCTCGGCAAAGGCGAGATCGGCCAGGCGGAGCGGCAGCTGCGCCATATTTTCTGGCTGTCGACCCTTGGGCTGACCGCCATCGCCTGGGGCACCGCGCCGCTGGCCGGGGTGTTCGCCGCGTTTTATACCTCGCAGGATGATGTGAAAACGGTGGTGAAAACCCTGATCTGGCTCAACGCCGCCTTTATGCCGATCTGGGCCGCTTCCTGGGTCTTGCCCGCCGGGTTGAAAGGCGCGCGCGACGCCCGCTTCGCCATGTGGGTGACGATGCTCGGCATGTGGGGGTGCCGCGTGGTGGCCGGCTACGCGTTGGGCATCGAACTGGGCATGGGCGTGGTGGGCGTCTGGTTGGGGATGTTCCTCGATTGGGCGGTGCGCGGCGCTTTGTTTTACTGGCGCATGGTCAGCGGGCGCTGGCTGTGGAAATATCCGCGGGCCAGGCGCTCGGACGCCGGGTGACGATCCGCCGCCGACAGCCGCGGCAAGGTCAATACAGCAGCGTCATCGCGCTGAAGAACAACAGCGTCAAGGCGATGATGATGAGATTTTGCGTGGCTTTGCGCACCAGTTTGCTGGCGCTCAGGCGGCTGTCGATGACGTAGAGCAGCGGCACCATCAGCAGCACATAGGCGAACATCAGCATGGCGGTAAAGGGCTGCAGGTTCATTCATGTTCCTCCTGGGCGTCATCATGGCCGATCAGGTGTATCAGTACGGCTTGCGTCTGGCGGTGCTGGCCGATAAAGGGCGAAGTGGCTGGCGATGCCGGCGCGAACGTCAGGCCGGCGCGTCGCGTTTTCACCGCCGCTTGCAAAATCTTCTTTCGATGCTTCCGAGTATGGTCGACCATGCGCCTCCGAATAGGGCCGCCTGAAGGCGGCCGATCGTTGTATTGCCCATTAAGCTGGAGAGGATCGCAGCCGCTGCCGGGGCCGCAGAGGTATAATATTGCGAATGATAACCATTATCAATAATGGAGATGAAAAAATTAAGGGTATTGCGAGGGGGCAGCCGGCGGGGCGGGAAAAGAAAAAGCACGCCTTGCGGCGTGCTTTGCGGGGTACTAACGGCGGTGGTTACTTCTGATCGGGCAGGGCGTAAGCGACCACGTAGTCGCCCAGCTTGGTGCCGAAGGAGCCGTGGCCGCCGGCGTAGATCAGCACGTACTGCTTGCCGTTGACCTCATAGGTCATCGGCGTCGCCTGGCCGCCGGCCGGCAAGCGCGCTTCCCACAGTTTTTCACCGTTGGTCACGCTGAAGGCGCGCAGGTAGTTGTCCGCGGTGGCGCCGATGAAGAACACGTTACCGGCGGTGGTCACCGGGCCGCCCAGCATCGGCATGCCCATTTTGAACGGCAGCGGCAACGGTGAGCTGTCGCGCACGGTGCCGATGCGTTTTTTCCACACGATGTCGTTGGTTTTCAGATCCACGGCGGAAATGTAACCCCAGGCCGGCTGTTTGCACGGCAGGCCGAACGGCGACAGGAACGGGTTCAGGGTGACGCCGAACGGCACGCCATACTGCGGCTGTACGCCGGACTCGGTGCCGCTGCCGCCTTTGTCGCCTTCCGGCGGCTCAATCGGGTTGCCTGGGCCGCGCGGGATCAGTTTGGAGACGAACGGCAGCGCGATCGGGTTGGCGATGGCGATTTCGCGATCGGTATCGACGGCCAGGCCGCCCCATTCGAACATGCCCAGGTTACCCGGGAACACCAGCGTGCCCTGCTCGGAAGGCGGGGTGAAGGTGCCTTCATAACGCAGGCTGTGGAACATCACGCGGCAGACCAGCTGATCATAGATGGTCGCGCCCCACATGTCGGCGCCGGTCAGTTTCTTCTCAGGACGGAAGGTCAACTCGGAGAACGGCTGGGTCGGTGACAGGCGATCGCCCTTGGCCGGGCCTTGCGGTACCGGTTTCTCCGGCGCCGGCACCACCAGTTCGCCGTTGGTGCGGTTCAGCACGAAGATGTTGCCGGTTTTGGTCGGCACATAGATGACCGGCACTTTTTTACCGCTCTTGTCGGTAATGTCCGCCAGGGTCGGCTGCGCCGGCACGTCCATATCCCACAGGTCATGGTGGACCGTCTGATAGAACCAGGCCAGTTTGCCGGTGGAGGCGTTCAGCGCCAACAGGCCGCTGGCGTAGCGTTCCATTTCCGGGGTGCGATCGCCGCCCCAGATGTCCGGAGTGGAAACGCCCATCGGCAGGTAAACGATATCCAGCTTGGCGTCATAGGCGGCAGGCGCCCAGGAGTTCGGCGAGTTCGGCACGAAGTGGTGCTCGTCCGCCGGGATGGCGTTCGGATCTTTCGCGCCCGGATCGAAGGCCCACAGCAGCTTGCCGCTGTTGACGTCGAAGCCGCGGATCACGCCGGAAGGCTCGCGGTTGGAGTAGTTGTCGGTCACGGCACCGGCGACGACGATCACTTTATCGGTGATCACCGGCGGCGAGGTCGGCTCATAGTGGCCCGGCGTCGCATACGGCATATTGCTCTGCAGGTTCAGCTCACCGTTGTTGGCGAAGTCCGGGCAGGGTTTGCCGGTTTCGGCGTCCAGTGCGAACAGACGGCCGTCGTTGACCGGCAGAATGATGCGGCGTGCGCACATCGCCGGAGCGGCGTCGCCGGCGGCGCCTGCGGCTGCGGCGGTTTCGTGGTAAGACACGCCGCGACAGGTGATGTGCTGGAAGGTTGGGTTGTATTTCAGCTGCGGATCAAACTTCCATTTTTCTTTACCGGTGGCGGCATCCAGCGCGAACAGCTTCTGGTGCGGCGTACACATGTAAAGGGTATCGCGGATTTTGATCGGCGTGACTTCGTTGGTGATCTCACCCGGATCGTTGGCGGTCTTCAGATCGCCGGTCTGGAAACGCCAAACCTCTTGCAGCTGGCCAACGTTTTTGTCGTTGATCTGGCTCAGCGGCGAGTAACGGGTGCCTTCCTGGGTGCGGCCATAGGCCGGCCAGTCGGCGCCGGTGGCGTCTTTCGGTTGTACCTGGGCGGCGTCGAGGGTGCCGTTAATCTCTTGCGGATCGTTGAACACGGCATAGGCCAGCGCGATGACGGTGATCGCCAGCGCCGCGCTCAGCGCGCCGTAGGCGAATTTGCCGTTGGCCACCAGCTTGCGGTAGATAAACGGCAACACCAGCCACAGGCCGAAGAAGAAGGTGACGTCCAGGCGCGGCGTCAGCGCCCAGAAGTCCGGGCCCACTTCCCACAGGGCCCAAATCGTGGTGCCCAGCAGGAATACCGCGTACAGCAGCAGCGCGGTGGCGCGGCGGCGGAACAGCAGCCAGGAGGTCGCCAGCAGCACCAGCCCGGCGATGATGTAATACAGCGAACCGCCCAACTTGGCCAGCCAGATGCCGCCGCCGAGCAGATAAAGCCCGCTCAGCGCGGCAAACAGCGCCGTTATGACGATAAGCGGCGATAGTGACGCTTTATTTTGCATAGCAATACCCTTACCAAAAATGAAAGTCCCCGATTTAGAGATTAAGCCAAATCGGAAAAAACACGCGGTTTCTCCCTATTATTTCAGCGAGAAGCCGCTAGGGTGACGTAAAACCCATCCCGTTTTTTAACCTTAAGGTGCTTTGCCTTATTCAAAGCGATAAGACAAGGTGGCGCCGCCACCCCAGTTGCGCCCCGGCGCCGGCTCGAAGTAGCGGCCGTTGCCTTCGTTGACGATCACCGAACCGACGTATCGGCGATCGAAAACATTGTCCACCCGGCTGAACACGTCCAGCGCCCAGCGGTTCCAGGTAAAGCGATAACCGGCGTTTACGCCGGCCACGGTGTAAGAGGGAGCCTGCGCGCTGTTGGCGTCATTGGCCTGAATGTCGCTCATGTAGCGCAGTTCCGCGCCGGCGTGCCAGCCTTCCGGCGGGGCATAGGCCAGCGAGGCGTAGCCCATGTTGCGGGCGATGCCCGGCAGGCGATTGCCGGCGGGAATGGTTTGGGCCGGGGTACAAACGGCTTTGCCGCACATCTCGCTGCGGTAGGTGGCGTCCAGCAGCGTCCAGGCCATATGCAGGCGCCAGTCCAGCGCGAACTCTTGATCCAGCGCCAGTTCCAGGCCGCGCCGCCGGGTTTTGCCGGCGTTGGCGTAGCTGGTGCGCCCACCGCTGCTTTCCGCCACCACCAGCTCGTTGTCGGTATCGGTCTGGAACAGGGCGGCGCTCACCAGGCCGTTGCCGAGGCGCAGTTTGCTGCCCAGTTCGACGGTGTCGCTGGTGGACGGCTGCAGACCGATGTTCAGGCCGGCCTGGCCGTCGGGGCGATAGGAGAGTTCGTTGATGGTCGGGGTTTCAAAGCCGCGGCCGGCTGAGAGATAAACGTTCCACGCCGGATTGATTTTATAGTTGAGCGAGCCCATCGGCAGCCACTGGTGGTAGCGTTTGCTGCCGCTGTCGTCGCCGTTGCGCTGCGTGATGTAGTAGTCGGTCGAGTCGAAGCTGACCGTGCTGTAGCGCAGGCCGGCGTCCAGCGTCCAGTGCGGCGTCAGTTGCCAGGAGGTTTGCAGGTAAGGATCCAGGTTCCAGATGCGGTTTTTCTCGTTGCGCCGCTGGTCGCCTTTCTCGCCGTAGTCCACTGTGCCGTCTCGCAGAATAAAGTTTTCAAACCCCTGCCGGCGTTCGGTCATGGTTTCATAATCCAGACCGCCGATCAGTGTTACCGGTAACGAGGCGAGAGTATCCTCATGCTTCCAGCGAGTGTCAATGCCCTGATATTTTCTTTCCAGCACGATCACCCCGCCGGCGTGGGTAGGGTTGAGCTGCGGCCCGCGTGGAATGGATTGGTACTGCGTGGTGTGGCGCTCGCCGTGGTAGGCGGTCAGCGTCAGTTCGTCGCGCTCGCTCATCTGGCGCTGATAGCGCAGACCGGCCTGGGTCTGATCGAGCGACTTGCGGGTGTTGTATTGATCCGCGCGCGGCGCCTGGCGCGGGTTTTCCTTCCATTCCGCTTCGGTCAGGCCGCCCGGATCGCCGGCGTCAATGGAGACGCTGTTGAACATCAGCGTCAGGGTACTGACGTCGTCCAACCGCACGCCGAGCTTGCCGTTGCCGAGGTTTTTCCGCGCGGCGCTGTGATCGCGATAGCCCTGAGTGGTGAAGCGGGTGCCGGAGATAGCGTAGTTGACGTCGCCGGCCTGGGTGCCGTCGCCGGTGGCGCCGGTCGCTTTCACCCCGTAGCGCCAGGTGTTGTCGCTGCCGAAATAGCTGCCGGCCTCCAGCGTTGGCGGCTGGGCGCCGGTCTGGGTGTCAACGTTGATCACCCCGCCCGAAGCGTTGCCGTACAGCGCGGAATAGGGGCCGCGCAGCACCTCGATGCGCTCGACGGAGTTGATGTCGATGTTGGAGGTTTGTCCCTGGCCGTCAGGCATGGTGGCGGGGATGCCGTCGACGTACATGCGCACCCCGCGCACGCCGAACATCGAACGGCTGCCGAATCCGCGTATCGACAGCTGCAGATCCTGCGCATAGTTTTGTCGGTTTTGAAGCTGCAGGCCCGGCACGCTGCCAAGGTTTTCCGACAGGTTAATCTGCGGTGCGGCGTTGCGCAGGTCCTGGCCGTCGATCACGCTGACGGACACCGGCGATCCCAGCTCGGTCAATCCGATGGGTTGCGCCATTACCACCAGCGTATCGCTGTCTTTCTGATCCGCCGCCAGGGCCGAACCGATGCAGACCGGCTGCAGCAATAACAGGGTTGCCGGGGTCAAGACGGGACGTTTTTTATTCATCAGATAATTCTGCCAATAATGCTGAAAAAATTGCCCGCAAGTGGGCGAAAATAGCCATTTGTGACTCCCTGTACTGGCATTCAATGGGAGGGAAACTGCATCCTGCAACGAGTATAGGATATTCCGACACCGTACGCTTTGGAATAGCGCAACTGAAAGATGCGGGTTTTCATTTAAGAAGATTCTCTTTTTTATCGATTTCCCCGCGATGCCTTTAAATTAAATTTATTTATATTAAATATATTCCTATCTTTGTTTTTAATTTATTTACAATAGTTATTTTATTTATGAATGAAAATCCGTGAATCATTTTGAAATGACAAATTATTTTTTATGTCATTGTTTTTGTTGGTTTTAGTTTATTTGTGTTTTTGTGGCTTTATTTTTTATAAAAATAAAATAATATTCGCTCTTATGTTTTTTAAGTTTTCGCCTAACAGCTCAATCGCATAACCATCACGGTATTTATGCCATGCATAAATATCTATTCATATATTATTGGAATATATTAAAAGGGAATTGATTCATGGGCGCGATCATCGCTTCACCCTATACCCACACGTTTTGGAATGAATACGTCCTCAATCCACACTCCTGCGAGTACAACCTGGTGCTGGATCAGACCATTGAGGGGGCGCTGGACGTCGATCGACTGCGCGCGGCGGTCGAGGGCGTGTGCCGGGACTATATTCTGTTTCACCATGTCCTCGACGACAGCTCGCCGCAATTACGCTGGGTAAAGACGGAGAAGAAAATTGCGTTGGAAACGCTTGATGCCGATTGCGATGTCGGCAAATTAATCAATACGCCGTTCGATCTCCGGGAGGGGCCGCTGTGCCGCTTCTACCTGATTGAGCTGGCGCCGCAGCGCTATAATTTGATCATTGTCGTTCATCACATCCTGATCGACGGCCTGTCCGGCCAGGAGTTCTACAACGCCGTTTCCGCCTATTACAATCGCGGGGCTGCCGTGGCGCCGCCGCAGGCGGATGAAACGGACATTTGTCGATTGTACCGGCGCTATGAGGCGGATATCGCGGCGTTGAAGCAGGACTTCGCTTCCGCGTCATTCTGGGGCGACCGGTTGGCCGAATGCGCCCCGCGCGTAGCGTTGCCTTATCTCCCCGGTGAAGCCCCCGAAGCACCCGGCGCCGGCGAAGTGCGCTTTACGTTGCCGTTCGCCGAGTGGCAGGCGCTGAAGTCCGGCGTCAGGTATGCCAACCCATTCCTGATATTCAAAACGCTGTGGGCGTTGCTGATCGCCCGGCAATCCGCGCAGGACACGGTGCATATCGGTTATCCCGTCGCGCCGGACGGCGGCGAGCCGCTGTTCTTCGGCGCCCAGGTCAACACCGCGGTGTTTCCCTTAACGCTCGCCCCGCAAGCCACGTTCAACCAGCTGTACCGCGCGACGCTGGCCTACAGCAAAGCGCTCAAGGTGACGGGCAAGCTGCGGCACAGCCAATTGCCGGTTTATGACATGCTGAACCTCAGCCCGGTGCGCGAGCTGAACGTCAATTTCACTCAGGCTTACCTGAAAGATGCGCCGCTGGCGCTTGACGGTTGCCGCATCGGCGTCAATCACCGTTACAACGTCGATCTGGCCGGTTCGGAACTGCTGCTGGAGTATCAGCCGACCGAGCAGGCCTTTGAGTTTCGCCTGCGTTATCGGCCCGATCTGTTCGACGCCACGCAAATGGCGGAGATGGCGGAGCAGTATCTCGGGCTATTGCAGCGTGCGCTAGCCGAACCGGACGCGCCGATAGCCGCGTGGCCGCAGCTCACGGCGCAGCAGGTTTTACGCTGCCGCGACGCCTGGGAGAGCGAGCCGGACACGGCCGACCCAGGAGCGACACTGCTCGACGGCGTGGCTCGCCAGGTGCGCCGTCATCCGGAACGCATCGCCGTAACCGATGCCAACGGTTCGCTCAGCTACCGCCAACTGGCGCAGCGCAGCGATCGCCTGGCAATACGGCTGAGGGAAGAATATCGCCGGTTGCGCGGCGCCGCCATGCCGCCAGAGACGCTGATCCCGCTGTATCTGCAGCGCAGCGCGGAAGCGGTGGTGGCGATGCTGGCCATCATGAAGGCGGGCGGTGCCTATGTGCCGCTGGATCCCGCGGCGCCGGCGCAGCGCCTGGAATATATTCTGCAAGAGGTGAACAGCCCCATCGTCCTGACGGAAAGCGCATTGCAAGGGGCGGCGCAGCGACTGGCGCCGGACGGCGTTTGCCTGGCGGCAGATGAACCGCTTGCCGATGCGGATGCCGCGAGCCTGCCGAATGTCGAAGCCCGGCAATTGGCCTACGTGATTTACACCTCCGGCACCAGCGGGCGGCCGAAAGGCACGCTGTGTGAACACCGGGGCGCGGCCAACATGGTGCGGGGCCATACGCAGCGTTTGCTGCGCAATGAATCGGGCGCGCTCAACTGCCTGCAGTTCGCGTCGCTGGCCTTTGACGCGCACGTGTTTGAAGTGTTCATGGCCCTGAGCAACGGCCACCGGCTGTTCATCGCGGGCGAGGCGCAGCGGCGCGATCCGGCGCTGTTGTGCGGCCAAATGGCGGCCTGGGGCATCGAAGCCTGTTTCCTGCCGCCGGCGCTGCTTGGCACCTTGCCAGACCTGCCGGCTTCGGTGCGCTATCTCGCGACCGGCGGCGAGGCGACCGCGCAGGAGGCGCTCGACCATTACCTGGCCTGCGGCATGCAGGTTGCCAATCTGTACGGCCCGACCGAGGCTTCGGTCAGCGCCAGTCTGAATATCTATCGCCGCAACGGCGCGCGCAATATCGGCCACGCCATCGCCAATATGCGTTGTTATGTGGTTGACGAGCATGACAATCTAATGCCGCTGGGGGCGGAGGGCGAGCTGTGTCTGGCCGGCGTCGGCCTGGCGCGCGGATACCTGAACCTGCCGGCGCTGACGGAAGCCGCATTCGTTGCCAATCCTTTTGAACTGCGTGAGCCTTACCGGCGCCTGTATCGCACCGGCGACCGGGTACGGCGCTTGGCCGACGGCAGCCTGGACTATCTTGGGCGACACGACCAGCAGATCAAGATCAACGGCTATCGCATCGAGTTGGGCGAGATCGAAATGCAGCTGCGCGCGCTGCCCGAGGTGGCCGAGGCGGTGGTGACCCTGCGCCCCGGCACGACGGACCAACTGGCGGCCTGGTATGTGCCGAAGCCCGGCGCGACGCCGCAGGCCGGCGACATCTTGCAACGCCTGGCGGCGCAGCTGCCGCATTATATGTTGCCGTCGGCGCTGTCGGCGCTGTCGGCGCTGCCGCTGACGGTGAGCCGCAAGGTCGATTACCGGGCATTGCCGGAACCGCTGCCGGTGGAGCGGCAAACGGCGTTTCGCCAACCGGGCACGCCGCTGGAGACTCAGCTTTCTGCACTGTTCAATCGGCTGCTGGGCGGCCATGTCGGCATGGACGACAACTTCTTCCGCCTCGGCGGCAACTCCATTATGGCCATCAGGCTGTGTCACGAAGTGAATAAACTGCCGGGGGCGAAGATCTCGGTGCTGACGTTGAATCAGCATCCGACGGTGGCCGCGCTGAGCGAGCATATCGCCGCTCAACGGCAGGCGCCGTCGGATGAGCCGCCCATCCTCGTCGGCGGGCTGCGGGAGGGGCCGCTGTCGCTTCAGCAGTCGCGATTGTGGTTTGTTCAGCAACTGTCGGCGGACGCCACGCACTATCTGTCGCCGGTGCTGCTGCGGCTGGCGCCGGACATCGATGACCAACGTTTTGCGGACTGTCTGCAGGCGATCGTCGAGCGCCACCAGATCCTGCGTAGCCTGATTCGCCAGAATGAGCGGGGCGAAGCCAGCCAGTGGGTCAGCGACGCCGTGCTGCCGGTGCCTTTGCTGACGGTGAGCAGCGCTGAGTTTGACATGGCGCTGGCGCAGGCCTGCAGCCGGCCGATGGATTTGACGCGCGAGCTGCCGCTGCGCGCCACGCGCTATCGTTACCGCGATGCGGCGGGCGGGGAAACGGCCGTTTGTCTGCTGGTGTTCCATCACATCGTCTTTGACGGTTGGTCGCTTGAGGTGCTGCTGCAGGAGCTGGACGCGCGCTATCGGGGAACGTGGCATAAGGCGACAGAGCCGGCGCTGCAATACCTCGACTATGCCTGCTGGCAACACGCGCCGGAAAATGTGCAGCGCCGGGCCGACGAATTGGCCTTTTGGCAACGAGAGCTGGCGGGTTGGCAGCCGCTCTCGCTGCCGGTGGATTTTTTGCGGCCGGCGGTCTTCGACGTACGCGGCGACAACAGCGAAGTGCCGCTGCCGGCGGCGCTGGTGAAGGTGCTGGAGGCGTTGGCGCGCCGAGAGGGCGTGACGCTGCATGCCGTGATGCTGGCGGGGTTCATGCTGTTGCTTGCCCGCTACAGCGGTCAGAACGATGTCATGGTGGGTACGCCGCTGGCGAACCGCAATCGCCCTGAGCTGGGGAATCTGATCGGGTTCTTTGTCAATACGCTGCCTTTACGCCGGCAGATCGACTCGCGTCAGGGCGTCGCCGAGTTTGTGCGAGAGGTGGCGGCCACGACGCTGCGGGCGCAGCAGCATCAGACGCTGTCGCTGGAGGCGCTGGTGGACGCTCTGGCGCTGCCGCGCGACTTTTCGCGGCATCCGCTGTGCCAGGTCATGTTCGCGCTGGAGGGCGAGAGCGGCGCACCGACGCGTCCGGACTGGCTGTCGGTGGTCGATCTGAGCGCGGATGAGCGCACCGCCAAGTTCGATCTGACGCTCACGCTGACGCCGCAGGGGGAGCAGATGCGCGCGCGCTTCAACTTCGCGTCGGCGCTGTTCAGCAAAGCGTCGATGGATCGGTTGGCCGGCTACTATCTCGCCCTATTGCAACAGATGGCGCGCCACGATGACTGGCCGCTGGAAAATATTCGTCTGCAGCCGCAGAGCCCGGCGCTGCCTGCGGCGCCGGCCTTTAGCTATGCGTTTGAACGCTGCCTGCAACAGGATTTCGTGCGGCATGCGCAGCGCAATCCGCAGGCCGTCGCGGTGATCGACGCGCAGGGGGAAATGACGTACGGCGAACTGCACGAGGCGGCGTTAACGCTGGCCACTCAACTGCGTGTGCAGGGCAAGATGACCGGCGACGCCATCGCCGTCGTCGCCGACAAGGGGCGCCGGCAGCCGATCGCCCTGTTGGCGGCGCTGATGTGCGGCAAGGCGTTTTTGCCGATGGAGGCGACATGGCCGCCGCAGCGGCGGCTGAAGGTGATGGCGCAGGCCGGCATCAATACGTTGCTCAGCGATGCGCCCTGGGCCTGCGACGAGATCAACCTGGTCGAACTGAATGCCGGCGGGCTGGCGGCGCAGTTGCCGCTGCCGGAGAGGCGTCTGCCGGCGGTGGAGGCCGGTCCTGACAGCCTGGCCTATATCATTTTCACTTCGGGCTCGACCGGCACGCCCAAGGGCGTAGCGATCGAACATCGCAGCGCGGTGAACATGCTGGAAGGCGTTCGGCGGTATTTTGGGTTCAACGAGCGGGATCGCAGCCTGGCGCTCAGCGCGTTGAGCTTCGATCTGGCGATCTTCGATATTTTCAGCCCGTTGAGCGCGGGCGGTGCGGTTGTGATGCCGGCCGAGCGAGATCGGGTCAATCCGCAAGCCTGGTATCAGCTGATGATGACACATCGAGTGACGCAATGGTTGAGCGCACCTGCCCTGATGGAGCTGTTGCTGGACTATGTAAACGGCGCGGGGCTGGCGGCCGGGCCTGCGCCGGCGCTGCGGGCGGTGATGGTGGGGGGCGACTGGATCGCCACCTCGCTGCCGGAACGCTGCCTGGCCTGGGCGCCGCACGTCCGCTTCTGCAGCGCCGGCGGCGCTACGGAGGCGGCGATCTTCACCATGCTGTATGAGGTGCCGCGAGGCGAGAAAATTCGCTCGGTCAGCATCCCTTACGGTAAACCGTTGCCGCACCAGCGTTGCTACATTCTGGATGCCGGACGACGGCCCGCGGCGCCGGGCGTGCGCGGGGAGATCTATCTGGCCGGTGAAGGGTTGGCGCGCGAGTATTACGGCGATCCGCAACGCACCGCCGAGAGTTTCTTCTGGCATGAGGAGCTGCAGGAGCGGGTGTATCGCACCGGCGACGCGGGCCGGTGGCTCGAGGACGGCAATGTGGAGTTCCTGGGGCGTCTCGATCAGCAGGTCAAGCTGAACGGCTACCGCATCGAGCTGGGTGAAATAGAGCATGCCGCGCTTGCCTATCCGGGGGTGACCGCCTGTTGTTGCGTGCTCGTCACCGACCCTCAGCCCTGTCTGGCCGCTTACTTCGTTGCCGATGAGGCGATCGCCCCGCAGGATTTGGCGCAGCATTTGAGCAGCCAACTGCCTCCTTACATGGTGCCGCAGGCGCTGATGCAGCTGGCACAGCTGCCGCTGACCGAAAACGGCAAGATAGCCCGACAGGCGTTGCCGCCGCCGAAAAGGACGGCGCGCGAGTTTGTCGCGGCGCAGAACGAGCGGGAGAACGCTTGCCTGGCGGTGTGGCGCGATCTGTTGCAGCGGCAGGATATCGGCGTGGAGGACAATTTCTTCTCGCTGGGCGGCAATTCCCTTCTGGCGATCCAGGCCTGTTACCAGATCGGTCAGCGGTTGGGGATCGAGGTGACGTTGAGCGAGCTGGGCCGGTTCCCGACGATCCGTTCATTGTGCCGTGCGTTGCTGCGGCAGGGGGAGGGCGTCGCGCCGATGTCGATCCCGCCGCTGCGGCAACGCGAGTATCCGCTCTCCGCTTCACAGCTGCAGCTGTGGTTTATCGAGAACCTGAACGGCGGCGGCAATCTTTATCATGTGCCGATGCTGTTCCGTCTCGGCGACGATGTCTGTCTGACGGCTTACGAGCGCAGTCTGCAGGCGGTCGTCGCCCGGCATCAGGTGTTGCACAGCCTGATTGCCCAGAAGCCGTCCCAAATTGCCGTCGCCCGGGCCTGTGAACAAACGCTATCGCTGGAGCGCGTGGCGCTGGAGGCGGCGCGCTGGCCGGACAGACTGCGGCAGGATATCGATCGGCCGTTTGCCCTGGAGGCGGAGTTGCCGATCAGAGCGAGCGTTTACCAGGTGGCGCAGCCGGATGGTGGGTGGGTGAATTACAGCCTGATCCTGGTGCACCACCTGGCGTTTGACGGCTGGTCGCAGCCGGTGCTGCTGCAGGAGTTGGATGCGCTGTATCAGGCGCAGCGGCAAGGGCGGGAGGCTGAGCTGGCGGCGTTGCCGTTGCAATATGGCGACTATGCCGTCTGGCAGCGGCGCTGGCTGGACTCCGCGTTGGCGGATGAGGCGAAAGCGTATTGGCGACAAGCGCTGGATGGGTGGCAGGCGCTGGAGATGCCGCTCGATTTCGTGCGGCCGGCGCGCTTCGATCATCGCGGCGCCAATCACGTCATCGCGCTGCCGGAGGCCCTGACGATGCAGGCGACGCAGTTCGCCCGGCGGCAAGGCGTCACGCCGTTTGCGCTGTATCTTGCGGCCTTTAATCTGCTGCTCGGTTACTTCAGCGGCCAGCAAGACATTCTGGTCGGCACGCCGGTCGCTAACCGGCCGGTGGCGGAGACCCGCTCGGCGATCGGATTCTTCGTCAATACGCTGCCGTTGCGCTCGCAAATAGACGATGCGGCGTCGCTGAACGATTATGTGCATCGGGTTTTTGATGGCGTGCTGCAGGCGCAGCGGCATCAGAATTTACCGTTGGATCAGTTGATTGAGCTGCTGCAGGTGCCGCGCGATCTGTCGCGCCATCCGCTGTTTCAGACGCTGTTCGCGCTGGAAGAGGCGGGTGAAGCGCCAGCCTGGCTGGCGCCGCAGGATCTGTTGACACACTATCAGGCGGCCAAATTCGATTTGACGCTGAGCATACAGTCGGCGCCGCAAGGCGGCAGGGCGATCTTCAACTATGCCACCGCCCTGTTTGCACCGGCCACGCTGGCGCTGTTGGGTGAGTATTATCTGACGATCCTCACGCAGATCGTCAATCACGGGGAGCAGCGCGTCAGTCAGTTGGCGCTGGTATCGGCGAGTGAAATGGCGCGGCAGCGCGCCTTCCGTCAATCCTGTCCGCCGGCCTACGATTTCGAACGCGCCATCCATCATGATTTTATCCGTCAGGCCGAGCGCGATCCGCAGCGGGTGGCGATTGTCGATGAATGGGGTGAGCTGAACTACGGTGAGCTGTATCGGCGTGCGTTGGTGCTGTCGTTGCAGCTGCGCGAGCATGCGGATATGCGCGCCGACACCATCGCGGTGATGGTGGACAAAGGGCGGGCGCAAATCATTGCGGTGCTGGCGATCCTGATGGCCGGCAAGGCCTATTTGCCGCTGGACGGCGCCTGGCCGGAACGCCGCCGCCTGGATATCGTCGCGCAGTCGCAGACCCGGATTATCCTCAGCAGCCGGGCGTGGGCGGCCCACGGTAACGCCAGACTGTTGACGATCGATCCGCAAGGTGCGGTCAACGCGTTACCGCCGGCGGCGCCGGGTGAGCCGGTCTTGCCGGCGCCTTCCGCGCTGGCCTATGTGATTTTCACCTCCGGTTCTACCGGCACGCCGAAAGGGGTGGCGATAGAACATCGCGGCGCGGTGAACAGCATCATCGATACCTTGCACCAGCTGGAACTCGGCGCGGACGATCGCGGGTTGGCGCTCAGCGCGCTGAGCTTCGACATTTCGGTGTTCGATATTTTCGGCCTGCTGTCGGTGGGCGGCGCCATCGTGATGCCGTCCGAAACCGAACGCTATCAGCCGGAGGCGTGGCATCGGTTGTTGATGACTCAGGGGGTGACCTTCTGGAATTCCGCGCCTTCGGTGATGACGCTGCTGGTGGAGCAGCTGGAGTCCGACGCGTCGCAGGCGCAGTGGCCGCATTTGCGCAACGTGGTGCTGGTGGGCGAGGTGATCTCGCGTTCACTGCCGGCGCGCATTCGCCAATGGCGGCCAGGGTGCCGGGTAGTCAGCGCCGGGGGCGCGACCGAAAGCTCCATTTGGTCGATTTTGTACGACATTCCGAAAACGCCGATCCTGGCGCCCAGCGTGCCTTATGGCCGGGCGATGGCCCATCAGCGTTTCTATGTGCTGGATCGCCATCTGCGCGTGTTGCCGCCCTGCTTACCGGGGGAGCAGTACATCGGTGGGGCCGGCGTGGCGCGCGGCTATTACCGCAATCCGTCGCTGACCGAGGAAAAATTCATCTACCATCCGGAACTGGGGGAGCGGCTTTATCGCACCGGCGATGCCGGGCGCTATTTGCCGGACGGCAATCTGGAGTTCCTCGGCCGTATGGATTTTCAGGTGAAAATCAATGGCTACCGCGTCGAGCTGGGGGAGGTCGAGCAATGTGCGCTGGCGTTCGGCGCGATCAAATCCTGCTGCGCCATGGTGCTGTCAGAGGCGCATCGGCAGCGTCTGGCGCTGTATTACGTCAGTGAGGCGCCGCTGGAGGAGTCGGCGCTGCTGGCCTTTATGAGCGGGCAATTGCCGCTATACATGCTGCCTGCGGCGCTGGTGCGGCTGGAAGCGTTGCCGTACAACTCCAGCGGCAAGCTGGATCGCAAGGCGTTGCCTGTGCCGGCGGTGAGGGAACCGCAGGCCTATGTCGCTCCCGCGAACGCGCTGGAGCAGCAGTTGTGCGCATTGTGGCAGGAGGCGCTGCAGTGCGAGCAGGTCGGCATGACGGACGATTTCTTCCTGCTGGGCGGCACTTCGATCAAGGCGATCTCCCTGTGCGTCGGCATGGGGGCGCTGATGGCCGCGCCGGTGCCGGTGGTGCAGCTGTTGCAAAGCCGCACCCTGAAAAATCTGCTGGCCGCCAACGAGCGCCGTTTGGTCATGCCGCTTAACCGCCGGACAGACGGCGTGCCCACTGTGTGGATGATCCACCCGGCACTGGTGGGCGCGGAGGCGTTTCATGCTTTCGCTCAGCCGTTGCAAGGGCGACTCAATTGCTATGGCGTCGATAACCATAATCTTTACCATCAACCGACCATCGACTCGCTCGGCGAGCTGGCCGAACGGTATTTGAACGACATGATTGCCGCCGGCCTGCTGCAAGACGCCGGACCGGTGCGCATTCTCGGGTGGTCGCTGGGGGGCATCATCGCGCTGGAGATCGCCGCTCGCCTGGAGGCGCGCGGCTGCCGTAACGTGCAGCTGTATCTGCTGGACAGCTTCTATCGGCAGACCACGGCGGAGCTGCCGCTGGAGCAACTGCTGCCTGCGCTGGGCATCGAGGGCGAGGCGGCGACACGCGCCATGGCCGCCGGGCAGGCGGAGCGGCGGCTGTCAGAGGGAAGGCTGAGCCGCCGATTGCAGACCACGAAAGTGACGCTGTTTAAGGCGACGGAGGGTAACCCGCAGTTGCCGGAGGCGATAACGGCGCCGCTGCTGGCGCTGGAAGATAATGGACTGGGCGCGGTTTGCGCGCAGCTCAAGATTATCCCGCTGGCCTGTCATCATCATAATATTTTGCAGTGTGAGGAGGCGATCGGACAAGTGCTCAACGATGACGTTTGATTCATGAGCCTGGTTCATAAGCTCAAGCGTATTTCGCCCCATAGTCATGGCGGCAGTCGCGTTTTACAGTCACCACACCGGAACGGCGCCGCGTCAGGCGGGGCCGGTATCAATCAGTGGGGGAGTGAAGATGCAAACACGCAAATTGGGGCGCGAAGGGCTGGAAGTCTCGGCGTTGGGGTTGGGCTGTATGGGACTGAGCTTTGGCTACGGCCCGGCCACCGATAAACGGCAGGCGATCGATCTGATCCGCGCCGCGGTCGACGAAGGCGTGACGTTCTTCGATACCGCGGAGATTTACGGTCCGTTCACGAACGAGGAATTGTTGGGCGAAGCGCTGGCGCCGGTGCGCGATCGGGTCGTCATCGCCACCAAGTTCGGTTTCGACTTGCCGCAGCCGGCGGGGCAGCAGGTGTTGAACAGCCGTCCGGAGCATATTCGCCAGGCGGTGGAAGGTTCGTTGAAGCGCCTGCGGGTGGAGACGATCGATTTGCTGTATCAGCACCGTGTCGATCCCGAGGTGCCTATCGAGGAGGTGGCCGGTACGGTGCAGCAACTGATTCGCGAAGGGAAAGTGAAGTATTTCGGCCTGTCGGAAGCCGGTGCGCAAACCATTCGGCGAGCTCACGCGGTGCAACCGGTCACGGCGCTGCAAAGCGAATATTCGCTGTGGTGGCGCGAGCCGGAGCGTGAAATCTTGCCGACGCTGGCAGCGCTGGGCATCGGTCTGGTGCCATTCAGCCCGCTCGGCAAGGGCTTTCTCACCGGCGCCATCACCGAGGACACCACCTTTGACAGCGGCGATTTTCGCAACGTGGTGCCGCGCTTCAGCGCCGAAGCGCGCCGGGCCAATCAGGCGCTGGTGAGCGTGCTGGGGCAGATAGCGCAGCGCAAGGGCGTGACGCCGGCGCAGATCGCCCTGGCCTGGCTGCTGGCGCAGCAGCCGTGGATCGTGCCGATCCCGGGAACCACCAAGCGTCACCGGCTGGAAGAAAATCTTGCGGCGGCGTCGGTGGTGTTGGCGGCGGACGAACTGGGTGAGATTGAGCGTGCGCTCTCCGCTATCGACGTGATTGGCGATCGCTACCCGGCGCATCTGCAGAAAAACGTCGGGCGTTAAGCCCCGCGCCGCAGCGCCTCAATCAGCAGCGCAAAGGCGGTGGTGTGTTGCCTGCGGCTTGGATAATAGAGGTAATAACCGGGAAACGGCGGACACCAGTCGTCCAGCGCCATCTGCAACCGCCCGTCGGCCAGCGGCTCGGCGACGGTATCTTCCGGCACAAAGGCGATGCCGAGGCCGAGCTGCGCGGCGTCGATTCGCTGGCGCAGGCTGTTGAAGGTCAGTTGCCCCTCCACCCGCACTTTGATCTCCCGGCCATCGCGGGCAAATTCCCAGGCGTACAGCCCGCCGAGGGTGGGCAGGCGCATGTTGATGCAGCGATGGTTTTGCAGCGCTTGCGGCGTAGCGGGGAGGCCGTAACGGGCGAAATAGTCAGGGGAGGCGACGGGCACCATGCGCATATCCGGCCCGATGCGCACCGCGACCATGTCCTTCGCTACCTGTTCCCCCAGCCGAATGCCGGCGTCGAATCGCCCGGCGACGATGTCGGTCAGGCTGTTGTCGATGGTGATTTCCACGTTGATATCCGGGTAATCGACGAGAAAAGTGCGCAGCACCGGCCATAGCACCGCATCCACCGCGTGTTCGCCGGCGGTGATGCGGATGTTGCCGGCGGGCCGATCGCGCATTTCACCCAGCGCGTTCAGCTCGTTTTCTATCTCCGCAAAGCGTGGACCAATGCTGTTGAGCAACCGCTCACCGGCCTCGGTGGGGGCGACGCTGCGAGTGGTGCGCGTGAGCAAACGCAGCGCCAGGCGTTCTTCTAGGCCGCGAATAGCGTGGCTGAGCGCCGATTGGGAAACCCCAAGCTGTGCCGCCGCTTTGGTGAAGCTGCGCTCCCTGGCCACCATCAGGAAAGCGATCAGATCGTTAAAGTTTTCTTTCAACATATCGGCACCGAAGAGGAGGGTGAGCGCACTGTCGCGCGTAGATTTATGAATTGAGCTCATAGCTCCTTGCGCATTCTACCCGCTAGTCGCCGGAAAAGCATGGCGCTATCTTGACATCACTCACTCATGATTATCAGCGCCGGCTGTGAGATCCGGCGCGGAGGACACGACAGATGAAAATACAACGCAGCGGTTCTATCCCATCACAGCGCGGTTCGGCGGATTACTTTACCGGGCAGGTACGCATCGACGCGCCGTTCGCCGGTGATGCGCCGGCCAGGGTGGGCGGCGCGACCGTCACCTTCGAACCCGGCGCCCGCACGGCATGGCATACGCATCCGCTCGGCCAGACGCTGATCGTCACTCAGGGGCGCGGGTGGATCCAGATGTGGGGCGAGAAGACGCAGGAGATGCACCCCGGCGATATCGTTTGGATACCGGCCGACGTCAAACACTGGCACGGTGCGACACCGGACACCGCCATGACCCATATCGCCATCGCCGAAGCGGTGGACGGTAGCCCGGTGACCTGGCTGGAGCCGGTCAGCGAGGCGGACTACCGACCATAACGCCGATCAGGCCGGGGGGCTCTGTTCGCAAAACCGCAGGCGGTTGCCGAACGGATCGGTGAGGTTGAGCTCTTTGCCCCAGTCGACAACCTCCAGCCCCGGCCTGGCATAGCGATAGTTTTTGGCCGTGAGCTCCTGGTGCAGCGCGTCGATATCGTGCACCGGGATGAAAATGGCGGCGCCGGGCGTGCTGTCGCCATAGTGTTCGCTCAGGTGCAGCGTCAGCTCTGAGCGGGCGATCTGCATGTACAGCGGCAGATCTTTGCTGAAACGGTGCTCCCACGCCAGCGTGAAACCGAGAAAATCCAGATAAAACTCTTTGGCCTTGTCGACTGAAAAGATACGCAGGATCGGAATGGCGGGGGAGAGCGTCATCATTGTTGACCTCACTGTCGCGTTAGCGGCAGCCGATATGGATATCGGCTGCGTCGGGGCCGGTATAGGCTTCGAAGTCGGTCAGGAAGCGACGTTCGATTTCCGGGTGTTGCT
The DNA here is from genome assembly GCF_052167655.1 of Serratia sp. CY55921. Lineage (NCBI taxonomy): Bacteria > Pseudomonadati > Pseudomonadota > Gammaproteobacteria > Enterobacterales > Yersiniaceae > Serratia > Serratia sp. CY55921. The sequence continues at coordinate 526,509 of NZ_JBJNMU010000001.1, forward strand.
CGAAGTAGGCCCAGATGGCTTGCCAGCCTGCGATAACCGCCGCCGGCATGGCGCCACGGGCCTGGAACACCAGATAGCGGCCGGGTTGGATGTGCAAACCGCTCTCTGCCGCGCTGCCGGCGGTGACGTCAAACGGCCCGCTGGCGTCGGAGGCGTAATTGGAGTAGACCCCGTAAACCGGCATGGCGGGCGACGTGGCGAAAAAGTCTGACCACAGCGCCGGGATTTTAGCCGTCTCGGGCTGGGTTTCGTCCTGATTGGTGGTTCTGATTGTCAGGCCGACGACGTAAAAACCGGGCAGGTGTACCGAGAGAGGCTGCATAGAGGCAATTCCTTTTAACCGCTGAAAAGATGCCTAAAGGTAGCAAAGGCTCCCCAAAACCGCCAGACAGGGCCCCCGCAGACGCGGGGACCCTCGCATCAGGCGCCCAGGCCGCCGAGGCACAGGTATTTGATCTCGAGATAGTCTTCGATGCCGTATTTTGAGCCTTCACGGCCCAAACCGGAGTGTTTCATGCCGCCGAACGGCGCCACTTCGGTGGAGATCAGCCCTTCGTTGATGCCGACAATGCCGTACTCCAGCGCTTCGGCCACGCGCATCACCCGGCCGATGTCGCGGCTGTAGAAGTAAGCGGCCAGGCCGAACGGCGTGTCGTTGGCCAGTTCGACGGCGTCGGCTTCCTGGCTGAAGCGGATCAGGGGCGCCACCGGGCCGAACGTCTCCTCGCGGAAGATTTTCGCCGTGCGCGGCACGTCGGTCAGGATGGTCGGGCTGAAGAAATTGCCGCCCAGCGCGTCAGGCTTGCCGCCCAGCAGCACCGAGGCGCCGTGCTCGACGGCGTCGGCGATGTGCTCGCGCACTTTCTCCACCGCGTCCGGGTTAATCAACGGGCCGATGGTGACGCCGTCATCCAGGCCGTTGCCGACTTTCAGCTTGGCGACGGCGGCTTTCAGTTTGGCGGCGAAGGCATCGTATACGCCGTCTTGCACCAGAAAACGGTTGGTGCAGACGCAGGTCTGGCCGGCGTTGCGGTATTTCGAGGCGACCGCGCCGGCCACGGCGGCGTCCAGATCGGCGTCGTCAAACACGATAAACGGCGCGTTGCCGCCCAGCTCCATGCTGGTTTTCTTGATGGTGGGCGCACACTGGGCCAGCAGCTGCGCCCCCACTTCGGTGCTGCCGGTGAAGGAGAGTTTACGCACGTCCGGGTTGGCGGTGAGTTCGCCGCCGATGCCTTTGCTGGGGCCTGTTATCACGTTGCACACCCCGGCGGGCAGCCCGGCGCGCTCCGCAAGTACGGCGATCGCCAGCGCCGAGAACGGGGTCTGGCTGGCGGGGCGGATCACCCCGGTGCAGCCCGCCGCCCAGCCGGGGCCGGCTTTGCGGGTGATCATCGCCGCCGGGAAGTTCCACGGAGTGATGGCGGCGAACACGCCGATCGGCTCTTTTTGCACGATGATGCGGCGACCGGCCTGCGGCTGCGGAATCGTGTCGCCATACACCCGCTTGCCTTCCTCGGCGAACCATTCGATAAAGGAGGCGGCATAGGCGATTTCACCGCGGCTTTCGGCCAGCGGTTTGCCCTGTTCCGCCGTCATGATGCGCGCCAGATCCTCCTGATTTTCCATCATCAATTCAAACAGCCGCCGCAGCTTGCCGGCGCGCGCTTTGGCGGTCAGCGCACGCCAGGCGGGCAGCGCCTTTTTGGCGGCGGCGATGGCGCGCGCGGTTTCTTCGGCGCCGAAGGCCGGCACATGGCCGACCAGCTCGCCGTTGGCGGGGTTATGAATGGCGATCGTGTGGCCTGCTTTGGCCGGCAACCATTGCCCGTCGATGTAATTGGCCTCGCGGAACAGCGTGGGATCCTTGAGGGTAGCGCTGATGCTGGTGCTCATTGGTCTCTTCCTTTGCTGAGTTCAACAGAATGGTCTATCCCATACGGCTACCCTTTACCCTAGCAAATTTTGCCGCCGCCGTTTGTCAAGGTGGCGACAAGATGAGCGTTTTCTTCATGCGCACCTTCTGTACAAAAAACATCCGCCGGCGAGCCGATACTGAAAGAGCAGGCATATGACCCTTTTCGATGTGATTAAAAGGAGTGTGCGAATGATGAAATCAGTGGACAGGCATCTCGCGGCCTACGGCAGCGAAATGGATTTTTTGGCGTCGAGCATTGCCCTGATGGAATGGCAAGGGCGGCAGATTGACGCCGGGCAGGTGGCCGGCAATATGTCGGAGCAGCAAAGCCGCCTGTTCTTTGCGCGGTTAAATTATTTTCGTCAGCTTTATCAGGCCGCATCGGCGGCCGAACACAGCCTGTAATTTCCGATCCAGCCCCGCCGCCGCGGGGCTTTTCATTTCAGCTCAGCGGCGCCACACCCCGGTCGCCAGCGTCGCCGGCGAATACTCCAGATTACGCCCCCGCCACGGCAACGCCGCCGCAAAACGCCAGGCGCGGCGCACGTCAAATCGCCAATAGCGTTCCGCCCCTTCGACGCCGGGATCCCCTTCCGCCTGCCAGAGGATTTGCGTTTCCCCCTGCAGATGCAGCACGTCGCCGCGATCGAAATCGATGAACAGCAGCGCCGCCCGCGGTTCGGCCAGCAGATTGCCCAGCGTGTTCATGTAGCGGTTGCCGCGAAAGTCCGGCATCCACAGCGTGTCACCTTCCAGGTGGATAAAGCCGGGGCGGCCGCCGCGATGGGAAATATCCACGCCGCCCTGCGCCAGTGCCAGGTGCGCGCAGCTGGCGACGAAGCAGGTGTCCGCGGCGCGGATCAGCGCCTGCGCCGCCGCATCCAGCACGGCCAAATGCTCAATCGGCTGCGGCCGGCTGTCCACCGGGTAGAGTTCGCGGCGCTGAATGTACTGCGGGCAGTTGCCGAAGCTTTGCTGAACGAGGATTTCCACCCGGTTTTTGTCGGTGCGGCCGATGGCGCCGTTGGCGCGGTTGCGCCGCCGGTTGCTGAAATCCAGCCCCAGCGCGCCGACCGGCTTGCCGGGCAGCAACAGCGCCTGGGCGGGATCGTCGCCGCGGCGCGGCGCGCTGATGCGTAAATGCGTGTCGTCCGGCGTGCGTAAAAATCCGGGCGGGCCGGTGAACAGGGTGGCGATGGGCCAGCCTTGTTCATCCAGCGTGGCGACAAACAGGTAGGGCAGCGCGGCGAAAAACGCGCGATGCTGATCCGGCATCGCGGGGTAGATGCCGCCGCCTACGCTGCCAAACCCGGCCAGCGTCTGCGCGCGCAGCTCATCGGGATGGAACAGTTGAGGGATCATGGCGTCAGCTCCCCGCCGGTTCCGGCAGGGCCGGCATGGCAAAGAAGCCGGGCAGTGCAGCGATGCGCGCCGCCCAGCGACGTATCGCAGGGTAAGGCGACAGTGAAATGCCGCCTTCAGCCGCGACCGCCACGTAGCTGTGGCAGGCCAGATCGGCGATGGTGGGGTGTTCGGTGGCCAGGTAGTCCCGCTCGCTCAGATGCTGTTCCATCTGCGGCAGGAAACGATCGCTGACCGCCCGCGCCGCCTGATAGTCCTCCGGCACGGCGAATTGGGCGATCAGTCGGCAGGCCGCCGGGCCGTAGCGGACTTCACCGGCGGCTTTGGAAAGCCAGGCCTGCACTCGCGCCGCCGCGGCCGGCTGTTCCGGCAGCCAGTGGCTGTCCGGCGCATAGCGCTTCACCAGATAGACCAGAATGGCGTTGCTGTCGGCCAGCGTCAGATCGCCATCCTGCAAGACCGGGATCTGGCCGAACGGGTTGAGCCGGCGGAAGGCTGCGCTCTGCCGTACGTCCGCCGAGGCTTCGACCCATGCATAGGGCAGCGCCAGCATGCGCAGCAGCAACGCCACGCGATGAACGTGGCCGGAAAGCGGGGTGCCGTAGAGTGTGATGGTGGACATGGCGTTTCTCCTCAGTGCTTTTTGTCAGCATACTCTTGCGTTGAACGAGCGAAATCCGGCAATGTGGAAATTGATAATTTCACTTTTCGGAAGAATCTATGGATCGGTTAGACGAGTTGGCGATTTTCGTGGCGGTGGTGCAGCAAGGCAGCCTGGCGGCGGCCGGGCGCAAACTGCGGCGTTCGGCGCCGGCGATCACCCGGGCCATCGCCGCGCTGGAACAGCGTTTCGGCACCCGATTGGTGGAGCGCACGACCCGGCGGCTGGCGCCCACCGAGGCGGGTGCGCGGCTGTTGGAGCGCGCGCAACGGCTGCTGCAGGATTATCAGGCGGTGGTGCAGGATACCGCCGAAGCGCAGCTGAGCGGCTTGCTGCGCGTTACCTCGCCGGTGCAGTTCGGCCGCCGGTACGTGGCGCCGGTGGTGATGACATTTCTCGATGATTACCCGCAGATGCAGATCGAAATGGTATTGAACGATCGCAATCTCGATCTGATTGACGAAGGGTTGGATATCGCGGTGCGCATCGGTCATCTGCAGGACTCTTCCCGCGTGGCGCGGCGGCTGGGGCAGGTCAGCCGGGTGACGGTCGCCAGCCCGGATTACCTGGCGCGCTGCGGTGAACCGCGATCGCCGGCGCAGCTGGCGGAGCACGCCACCATCGTCGGCACCCAGCGGCCGTCGCTGCGCGAATGGCGCTTCGGCCCGCAGGAAAACGGCGAGCGCGTGCGATTGACGCCCCGGCTGTTGCTCAACGACGTGGAAGCGCAACTGCTGGCGGTGCGCGCCGGCAAGGGCGTCGCCCGGTTGCTCTCGTATCAGGTGGCGGACGATTTGGCCGCCGGTACGCTGGTGCGGCTGTTGACGGATCATGAGCCGTTGCCGATGCCGGTACAGCTGGTGGCGCAGCAGGCGCAGCACATGCCGCTGAAGGTGCGCGCCTTTTGGGATTATGCATTTGAACGGCTCAGCGCCTTGCCGCAAATTCAGCTGGACGGGCGGGGGAAATAAACGCAACAAGTTTCATGGGTTAAACTTTTTCATTATTCATCAGGTTTTATTTTACCGGGCGCGCATTGCTGATGCGCCCGTCTTGACAATAATGTTGTCGGTGCTAATAGTTAATTCACATCTTAAATAATAAACGAAGTTTAATATATGAAACCACTTGCGGGGAGTTATGACAACGGCGCCACGGTGGATAATGAAGCGGCTATTTTGACTTCATTTCAAACCCGCAGCGCGGCTGTTTATAAACAGACGCGCCATGAAAATAATATTGCTTATGGCAACGGCGAACGCGAAACATTTGATTGGCTCTATTCTGCAAAGCAGCATCAGGGGACGTTAATTTTTATTCACGGCGGCTATTGGCAATTTTGCGATAAGGCGGATTTCGCCTTTATCGCCGCCGGGCCGCTGGCGTTGGGTTTTGACGTGGTATTGGTGGAATATGCGCTCGCACCGGCGGTGGATCTCGACGAAATATGCCGACAGATCGGAATGGCGCTGGATGCCATTCAGCGCCGCCTGCCGCCGCACTACGCCCATCCGGTTTATCTGTGCGGCCATTCCGCCGGCGGGCAGCTGGCGGCGCTCTGGCAGCAGCATGCGTTGGTGGATGCCGTCTTTCCCATCAGCGGCCTGTTCGAGCTGGCGCCGCTGCAACAAAGTTATGTCAATCGGGCGCTGCAGTTGACCACGCGGCAAATTGAAACGCTCAGCCCGGCGCGCCGCCTGCCGACGCGCGGCAAGCCGCTTACGCTGTATTACGGCGCATTGGAGCTGCCGGAACTGAGAGGTCAGTCGCAACACTATCATGCGGCGCTGCGCCAACGCGGGCTGCCGGCTGAACTGGTCGCGGTGCCAGGCGCCAACCATTTCACCATCCTGGATGCGTTGTTCGCCGCCGACGGCGCGCTGCTTCGCCAACTTGACCACCACGGGAACCACTGACATGCGCGAGATTGTAGAGACCGGGCTGCCGGATATCGGCCAGCCTTTTTCCTGGGCCACCCGGGGCGGCGGCATGCTGTTTACCGCCCATGGCCCGGTGCGGGCGGACGGCAGCATCGACACCGGCGCGCCGGAGCGACAGATTGCGCTGACCTTCGATAACCTGGCGCAGACGCTGAAGGCGGCGGGCAGCCACAGCGATAAGGTGCTGCAGGTGATCGTGTATCTTACCGACGTTAACGACGTTAAATGGCTCGATGATATTTACCGGAAATACTTTAATTATCCTTATCCCAATCGCTCCACGGTTATCGTCGAGAAATTGGTGGTGCCCGGAATGAAAATAGAAATTACCGTCAGCGCCATCGCCTGATTTAATTTCTCCTTAAGCCTGTCTTCATATTAATTCAATAACGAGTTAAGGATGCGTCATGTTTAAACAGATTGCACCTTCCGCCGCCGATCCTATTATGTCGCTGATGGAAGCCTATTTGCAGGATCCCAATCCGAAAAAAGTGAATTTAGGCATTGGGCTGTATTACGATCGGCAGGGGAATATTCCGCTGATGCAGGCGGTTGAGGCCGCCGAGCAGCGGTTGCTGGCGCTGCGCCGCCCGCACGGTTATCCGCCGATCGAAGGTTCGCCGCAGTTCGCCCGCCAGGTGCAGGCGCTGCTGTTCGGTGAGCAACAGGCGGCCGAGATCGCCACGGTGCAGACCGTCGGCGGTTCCGGCGCGTTGAAGCTGGCGGCGGATTTTTTGCGTCACTTTCTGACGCGCGGCGAAATCTGGGTGTCCGATCCTACCTGGGCCAATCACTGGGCGATTTTCGAAGGCGCCGGGCTGCAGGTGAATACCTATCCCTACTTTGATGAAGCGGCGGGCGGCCTGCGTTTCGCCGCCATGCTCGACGCGTTGGACAGCCTGCCGCCCGGCAGCGTGGTCTTGCTGCACCCTTGTTGCCATAACCCGACCGGCACCGATCTGACGGCGGAGCAGTGGCGCGCCACGCTCGCCGTGCTGCAGCGACGCAGCCTGCTGCCGTTGTTCGATATCGCCTATCAGGGCTTCGGCGACGGGCTGGAGGAGGACTGCTTTGTATTGCGCGAAGCGCTGAAAACCGATCTGCCGTTTTTGGTCTGCAATTCGTTTTCCAAAAACGTCGCGCTGTACGGCCAGCGTCTGGGCGCGCTATCGGTGCGCTGCGCCGACGCGGAAAATGCCGCCAACGTCAAAGGGGCGTTAAAAACGCTGATCCGCCGCAGCTACTCCTGCCCGCCGACGCACGGCAGCCAGATCGTGGAAACCCTGCTCGGCGACGCTGAACTCGGCGAGCTTTGGCGCAATGAGCTGGCAGAAATGCGCTCGCGCATCAAGCAAATGCGTGAACAGCTGGCCGCCGGGCTGGCGCAGGGTGGCTCTTCGCTGGATCACCGGCGCATACGCGATCAGCGCGGCATGTTCAGCTATACCGGCCTGAACGAAGCGCAGCTGCAGACCCTGCGGCAGCGCTATGCCATCTATCTGGTCTCGCCCGGCCGCATGTGTCTGCCGGGGCTTAACCCCGGCAACATTGACTATGTGACCGCCGCGATCCTCGACGTCACCCGCACCGCCTAACTCCGCTCGGGAACCCAGCCATGCCACAGATGAATGATTTTGAGCATATCGCTCGCCGCCAGGGCGGGTTGAACAAGCATCTTACCGCCGGGCAGATGTCGATGCTGGCGATCGGCGGCGCCATCGGCACCGGGCTGTTTCTCGGCAGCGCCTACGCCATTCAGATGGCGGGGCCGTCGGTATTGCTGAGCTACCTGATCGGTGGCGTCATTGCGCTGCTGCTGATGGGCAGCCTGGCGGAAATGACCTCCGAACACCCGACGCCCGGCTCGTTCGGCGACTACGCCGAATTCTATCTCGGCCCGCTGTTCGGTTTTCTGGTGCGTTACTCTTACTGGTCTTGCGTGGTGCTGGCGGTGGGCACCGAAGTCACCGCCATCGGCATGTACATGCAGTTCTGGTTCCCGGCGACGCCGACCTGGCCGTGGGTGCTGCTGTTCTCGGCGGCGGTGATCGTTGTTAACGTGATCGGCGTGAAATCGTTCGGCCAGGTGGAATACGCGCTGTCCACCGTCAAAGTGACGGCGATCGTGGCGTTTATTCTGATCGGCATCGGCATTCTGGCGTTCTCGGGCAACCCGGCCTATGGTCTGCGCAACCTGACCGCCGGCGGCTTTATGCCGTTTGGCGTCAAGGGCATGTGGTTCGCGGTGATCGTGTCCATCTTCAGCTACCTGAGCATTGAAATGATCGCGGTGGCCGCCGGCGAGGCGAAGAATCCGGTGATTGCGGTGAAGGCGGCGTTCAAGGGCACCATCGTGCGGCTGTTCATCTTCTACATGCTGTCGATCGCCCTGATGCTGGCCATCGTGCCCTGGCGCCAGTCCGGCACCGGCGAAAGCCCGTTCCTGATGGCGATGAACGTGATCCATCTGCCCGCCGCCGCCGGTATTTTCAACTTTATCGTGCTGGTGGCGGCGCTGTCGGCAATGAACAGCCAGCTGTATATCACCACTCGCATGATGTTCTCGCTGTCGCGCGCCGGGCAGGCGCCGGCGGCGTTGGGGCGCGTCAGCCGGCGCGGTATTCCGGTCAATGCGCTGGCGATGTCGTGCATCGGTATCGTGGTGTCTATCGTGCTGAGCCTGGTGGCGCCGGAAACCTCGTTCGCCGCCATGATGTCTATCTCGGTGTATGGCGCCTGCTTTACCTGGCTGATGATTTTCGTCACCCACCTGTTCTTCCGCCGCCGGCATCGGCAGACCCACCTGAAATTTCGCATGTGGGGCTTTCCCTATACCACCTTGCTCGGCGCCGGGCTGATGGCGGCGTTGATGATCTCGACGGCGTTTACCGAATTCTTCCGCATGACGCTGTGGTTCGGTATTCCGTTCACCTTGCTGCTGATGGTGGCTTATCACTTCCAGAGCCGCCGCGCGGCTACGCCGTCGCCGTTCAAGGCGCCGGAGGTGGAGTAATAAGGGGAGGGGCTGAGGCGCATCTCAGCCCCGGGGATTAAAGCTGGCTTTTCGGGATCAGGTGGTCGCCGAAGCTCAGGCGCCGGCGGCCCGGTTCGATTTCGGTCAGCGGCGCCACTTCGTGCAGCGAGGATTTGCAGCGCTGCACCAAATCCTGATACTCGCGGGTGCCGGCGATCTTCCAGGCCAGCTCCTGTTCGGTCAGATCGCGCAGCACGCGCGCCGGGCTGCCGACCACCAGCTTGTTGGCTTCGATCACCGCCGCGGCTTTGACGAACGCCATCGCGCCGACGATGGTGTTCTCGCCGATCTCCGCACCGTCCATCACCACCGCGTTCATGCCCACCATCGCGTTGCGGCGAATGCGGCAGCCGTGCAGGATGGCGCCGTGGCCGATATGGCCGTCTTCTTCCACCACCGTGTCCTGCTGCGGGAAGCCGTGCATCACGCAGTTGTCCTGAATGTTGGCGCCGTCGCAGATCACCAGGCGGCCAAAATCGCCGCGCAGGCTGGCGTTCGGGCCGATATACACGTGTTTGCCGACGATCACGTCGCCAATCAGCACCGCCGTCGGGTGCACGTAACTGCTGGGGTCAACGACCGGCGTCAGGCCGTCAATCTGATACACAGGCATAGCGTGAGTTCCTTAACATGTAGGGTCGCGCGGCAGGCCGCCGAAGCGCCGATAGTAGCCGGCGGCCGGCGCGGGCAGGGCGCCGATGGTGGTCTCCGCCAGCGCGCTGACGTAGTCCGTCGCGGCGCGATCGACCTGCTGATAGAGATTGATGCACAGATTGCGGGCGATCTGGCCCTCCCACTGGGCGGGCAGCAGCGCGTCCGGCAGCAGCGGATCTTTCAACACCACGCGACGGAAGAAGTGAATCAATAATAGCTTAATCTGGAAACAGCGCAGCGGCGTCAGCGCCGCCGGGTCGACTTCGCGCAGCAGCGCCATCAGCGGCCGGAAAGAGACGATAAACTCATGATAACCGGCCGCCACCTCGCTCAATGACCAGCAGTCGGCCACCAGTTTCTGCAGCGTTTGCTCGGAGCGGTTGTAGGGGTAATCGGCGCGGAAGTAGATCACCTGCTCGCTGGCGTTCAATTCGCCGAGCAGCGCCGTCACGTCGGTTTGCGCATGGGTGGGGGCGGCCATCAGGTTGTTGGCGATCTGCCCGAACCCGAGCCAGCCCAGCTCTTTTTTCAGCCGCGCGCGCGCGTTTTTTTCGGCGCATTCCAGCAGCAACAGCTCCCATTTGCCGTCCCAGGCGGGCTGCTCGCGCAGATAGATCTTCGATTCGGCGTGGCGGAACTGGCGCATGCCCTGCTCGGTCACGCGGTAGAAGCTGCGGCGGCCGATTTTCTCCACCGCCAGCCACCCCTCTTTCTGCAGGCGGAACACCGAGGTGCGCACGAAGCGATCGCCGAAACCGAAGGCCTCCAGCAGCGCGCTCAGGCTGCCGAGCCACACTTCGCCGCCGCGGTGGCTGAGCGCGTCGCCGTACAGCGAAATGATCAGCGACGTGCCGCTGATCGGCTGGGCGTCGACGGCATGGCGAATGAACTCATCCAGTTTATGTTCCATATTTTTCCATGGGTTAGCCTTCGATGAGCCACAACATTACCATAATTTGATTTGGGGCGGCGTCATCCGTGACGCCGTGCGCCTCAGCGCGGCCGCAGATCGACCACGCGCTGCGCCTTGCCTTCCGAGCGCGGAATATCGCCGCAGTTGGCGATGCTGACGTCGGTGCTGACGCCCACGATCGATTTGATGTGGTGGCGCAGCTGGTGGCAGATATCGCAACGCTGCTGATGGCTGAGGCTGAGCGCCGATTCTTTCAGCTCGACGCGCACCGCCAGCGTGTCCAGATGCCCGCTGCGGCTGACCTGCAGTTGATAGTGCGGCGACAGCTGCTCGAACTGCATGATCTGTTCTTCCACCTGCGACGGGAAGACGTTGACGCCGCGGATGATCAGCATGTCGTCGGAGCGGCCGGTGATTTTGCCCATGCGGCGCATCTGGCGCGCGTCGCCCGGCAGCAGCCGGGTGAGATCGCGGGTGCGGTAGCGGATCACCGGCAGCGCCTCTTTGGTCAGGGTGGTGAACACCAGTTCGCCGTGCTCGCCGTCCGGCAGGGCGATACCGGTCTCCGGGCAGATGATCTCCGGCAGGAAGTGGTCTTCCCAAATGGTAGGGCCGCCGCCGCTTTCCAGACATTCCATCGCCACGCCCGGCCCCATCACCTCCGACAGGCCGTAAATATCCAGCGCCTTGATGCCCATGCGGGTTTCGATTTCGTGGCGCAGGGCTTCGGTCCAGGGTTCGGCGCCGAACACGCCGAGCCGCAGCGAGCAGCCGCGCGCGTCGCCGCCCATTTTGCGCTCCAGTTCATCGATCAGCGTCAGGCAGTAGGACGGCGTCACCATGATGATGTCGGGTTTGAAATCGAGGATCAGCTGCGCCTGGCGTTCCGTCTGCCCGCCGGACATCGGGATCACCGTGGCCCCGAGCCGCTCCGCGCCGTAGTGCGCCCCCAGGCCGCCGGTAAACAGGCCGTAACCGTAGGCGACGTGCACCTTGTCTTTGGCGGTGGCGCCGCCGGCGCGCAGGCAGCGGGCGACGATATCGGCCCAGTTATCGATGTCGCGCTGGGTGTAGCCCACCACCGTCGGGCGGCCGGTGGTGCCCGAGGAGGCGTGGATGCGCACCACCTGTTCCATCGGCACCGCGAAGGTGTCGAACGGGTAGTTGTCGCGCAGATCCTGCTTGGTGGTGTAGGGGAAGCGCGCCAGATCGCTCAGCTGCTTAAGATCGTCGGGGTGTACGCCCGCCTGATCGAACTTGCGCTTGTACATCGGCACATTGTCGTAGGCGTGGTGCAGCGTCCACTTCAAACGCGCCAACTGCAACGCTTCAATCTCATCGCGCGAGGCGAATTCGATCGTTTCGAGGGGCTGTGGATTTATTGTCATGGTTAGCCTCAGGGGTCAGACACGCTCAATGATCATGGCGATGCCTTGGCCCACGCCGATGCACATGGTGCACAGAGCGTAGCGGCCGGCTCGCCGTTCCAGTTCAAACAGGGCGGCCAGCGCCAGGCGCGCGCCGCTCATGCCCAGCGGGTGCCCCAGAGCGATCGCGCCGCCGTTGGGGTTGACCTGCGGGGCATCGTCCGGCAGGCCAAGCTGGCGCATCACCGCCAACGCCTGGGCGGCGAACGCTTCGTTCAGTTCGATGACGTCCATCTGCGCCAGGCTCAGCCCGGCGATCTCCAGCACCTTGCGGGTGGCCGGCAGCGGGCCGATGCCCATCAGCCGCGGCTCCACGCCGCAGGTGGCGGTGGCAAGGATGCGCGCGCGCGGCGTCAGGCCCTGGCGCGCCGCCATCGCTTCGGAGGCGACGATCAGCGCGGCCGCGCCGTCGTTCAGCCCCGAGGCGTTGCCGGCGGTGATGCTGCCGGGCTGACGGAACAGGGTTTTCAGCGCCTGCAGCTGATCGAAGGTGGTGTCGGCGCGCGGGTGTTCATCCTGGCTGAACAGGGTGACTGCGCCTTTTTTACCGGTGAGGCTGACCGGCGCTATCTCCTGCGCCAGGTATCCCAGCGCCTGCGCCCGGGCGGCGCGCTGCTGGCTGCGCAGCGCAAAGGCGTCCTGATCGGCGCGGCTGATGTTGAACTGCGCCGCGACGTTTTCGGCGGTCTCCGGCATCGAATCGGTGCCGAACTCGGCCTGCATGCGCGGGTTGACGAAGCGCCAGCCGAGGGTGGTGTCGTACAGCTGCGCCTGGCGGCTGAAGGCGCTGTCGGCCTTGCCCATCACCAGCGGCGCTCGGGTCATCGATTCCGCGCCGCCGGCCAGCATCAGCCCGGCGTCGCCGGCCTTGATGCTGCGCGCCGCCATCGCCAGCGCATCCAGGCCCGAACCGCACAGGCGGTTCACCGTGGTGCCGGAAACGCCGACCGGTAGCCCGGCCAGCAGCAATGCCATACGCGCCAGGTTGCGGTTGTCTTCCCCGGCCTGGTTGGCGCAGCCGAGGATCACATCGTCCAGCTGCGCCCAATCCACCTGTGGATAGCGCTCCAGCAGCACGCGCAGCGGCAGGGCGGCGAGATCGTCGGCCCTCACCTGGGCTAGCGCGCCGCCATAGCGGCCGATCGGGGTGCGCACGCCGTCGCAGATAAATGCCTGATTCATGCCTGATCTCCTAAAATGCTGTGACCGAGGCGGTGCGCGCGGCCGCGAAACCAGGCGACGGTTTTGCCCTGTTGATTGACGATTTCGACGTCATACAGCCCGGTGGCTTTGCCCTGATGGCGCATCTGCGCGCTGGCGGTGAGGCGATCGCCGGCCAGCGCCGGGCGGACGAAGTCGATGCTGCAGCCGGAAGCCACCGCCGCCAGCCCCTGGCTGTTACAGGCGTAGGCGAAGGCGGTATCCGCCAGGCTGAACAGCTGGCCGCCATGGCAAGTCTGGTGGCCATTGAGCATCTGCGGGCCGACGGTCATGCTGACCTGCGCGTACCCTACGTCGACGGCATCGATGTGCATCCCCATCGCCTGAGCGCAGGTATCTTGCTGGAACATCTGTTCGGCGCAGCGCTGAGCCAGCGCGCGCGGCGTATTGGCGTTCATTGTTCGGCTCCTGAGAAAGAGGCGGGGGAAGCGTAGCGGCGCAGCAGCGGCATCGGGCGATAGCGGGCCTCGCCGTAATAGCGTTGCAGGTTTTCCAGCGTCGTCAGGATGTGGCGCCAGCCGAGCGCGGCGCCCCAGGCGAGCGGGCCGCGCGGATAGTTGACCCCGCGCAGCATCGCCAGATCGGTATCCTCGGCGCTGGCGACGCCTTTGTTCACCACGTCGAGCGCTTCGTTGGCCAGCATGGCCAGGGTGCGCATCGTTAGCAGGCCGGGGTAATCCGGCAACGGGATGACGCGTTTGCCGAGGGACTGCAGCAGACGGATCGCTTTGGCATTGTGTTGCGCGCCGTTTTGCGCCGCGCAGCTGATGGCGATGGCGGAGGCATGCGCATAGTCGGCACAGAGATCGAACAGCACCACGGGCATTCCACGTTCGTCGGCCAGTTGGCCGGCGGTTTTACCATTGGTTAACATCAGTGTAACGTCGTCGATCGTGACGTGCGGGCTGGTCTGGCCAGGTTGTTTGATCGCCCCCGCATTTTCGCTTAACAGCTGCGCCAAATCGGCCAGCGAAGACCAGTCGCCGTGCAGCGTAACGCGCTGCGGCAGCGCGGCCTGCGCCGGTGGCGCAAAGGCGATCATCTCTGCGGTGGGGCGTTGCGCGTCGTAGCGGTAGAAGCCGCGGCCGGATTTGCGGCCGAGGCGCCCGGCGGCCACCAGCTCCTGCTGCACCAGCGAGGGGGTGAAGCGCGGATCCTGGTAGAAGGCCTGATACACCGAGTCGGTCACGGCGTAATTGACGTCCTGGCCGATCAGATCGGTCAACTGCAGCGGGCCCATGGCGAAACCGCCGGCGTCGCGCATTACCGCATCCAGGGTGGCGGCGTCGGCCACCCGTTCTTCCAGCGCGCGCAGGGTTTCGGCGTAGAACGGCCGCGCCACGCGGTTGACGATGAATCCCGGCGTCGAGCGGCACACGACGCTCTGCTTACCCCAGCGCTGCGCCAGGGCTTGCAGCGCGGCGAGGGTCTCGGCCCCGGTCTCCAGACCGCTGACGATCTCCACCAGCTTCATCAGCGGTGCCGGGTTGAAGAAGTGCAGCCCGGCCATGCGCTGCGGGTGTTGCAAGGCGCCGGCGATGGCGGTGATCGACAGCGAGGAAGTATTGCTGGCGAACAGCGCCGTGGGCGAGCAGACCGCTTCCAGATCGCGGAACAGGCTCTGCTTGATCGCCAGATTTTCCGCCACCGCTTCAATCACCAGCGCGCAGTCGGCCAGTTGCTCGAGCGAGTCGGCGCGTTCGAGGCGCGCCAGCAGCGCCTCGGTGGTGTTTGCGTCGGCCTTGCCGCCGTCGACCCGCTGCCGCAGGCGGCGAGCGAGTTCGTCGATCGCGCGCTGGGCGGCGGCGGGGGCGATATCGAACAGCCGCACCGGGTGACCGGCGGCGGCGGCCACCTGCGCAATGCCGATGCCCATGGTGCCGGCGCCGATCACCGCCACCTGGCCGTTAAGAAGGGGCGCGTTCATGGCTATTTCCCGCTGAAGTTTGGCGTGCGTTTGGCGAAGAACGCGCTGACGCCTTCGCGGTAGTCGTCGCTGCGGCCGCCCAATCGCTGCAGATCGCGCTCCAGATCGAGTTGTTGATCGAGGCTGTTGGTGGCCGAACTGTAGATGGCTTTCTTGATTAGCCCCAGACCGTAAGTCGGCTGGGTGGCCAGATGGCGCGCCAGCGTTTGCGTGCGGTCGGCCAATTCATCCGCCGGCACCACCTGCCAGATCATGCCCCACTCCAGCGCCTGTTGAGCGCTGATTTTGTCACCCAGCAAGGCCATGCCCATCGCGCGGGCGTGGCCGGCCAGCCGCGGCAGGAACCAACTGCCGCCGGAATCCGGCACCAGCCCCAGACGGCAGAACGACTGAATAAAGCCGGCGTTGTCGGCGGCGATGACGATATCGCACGCCAGGGCCAGCGCGGCGCCGGCGCCGGCCGCCACGCCGTTGACTGCGCATACCACCGGTTTCGGCAGGGCGGTCAGGCGGCGGATCAGGGGGTTGTATAAACGTTCGACCGACAGGCCGAGATCCGGCGCCTGTTGATCGGCGCTGACGTTGCGATCGTTGAGATCCTGCCCGGCGCAGAAACCGCGCCCGGCACCGGCGATCAGCAGGCAGCGCACGCTGTCGTCGCGCTCGGCTTGCGTCAGCGCTTCGCTCAGCTGGCGATGCATCTCGTCGTTAAAGCTGTTGAGCCGATCCGGCCGGTTGAGGGTCAGCGTCAACACGCCGGCGTCGAGATGACTGAGAATCAATGCGTTATCCATAAATCAGCGCCCCTGATAGTTTGGCGTACGTTTTTCGAAAAAGGCGGCGATGCCTTCGCGGCGATCGTCGGTGGCGGCCAGGGTGACGAACTGCTGACGCTCCATCGCCAGCCCCTGGCTAAGGCCGGTTTCCTCGGCCTGTTTCAGCGCCTGCTTGGCGGCGCGCAGCGCCAGCGGCGCCTGACGGCTGATGCGATCGGCAATCTGCTGCGTGCGCTCCAGCGTCAGGGCATCGACGCACACTTCGCTGATAAGGCCAGCCTGCAGCGCGGTGCGGGCGTCGATGGCTTCGCCGGTCAGCACCATCTGGCTGGCGCGCGACTTGCCGACGCAGCGGATCAGGCGCTGGGTGCCTCCGGCCCCCGGCATCAGGCCGAGGGTGATCTCCGGCAGGCCGAAGCGGGCGCTTTCGCCGCCGATAACGATGTCGCAGGCCAGCGCCAGCTCGCAGCCGGCGCCCAGGGCATAGCCGTTCACCGCCGCCAGCAGCGGCTTGCTGAACTGCGACAGCCGCTGCCACAGCTGCGGACGGCGATCCGCCAGCGCGGCCGGCAGATCCTGCCGTTGCAGCTCGTGCAGATCGGCCCCGGCGGCAAAGAAACGCGCCGCGCCGGCGATCACCACGGCGCCCACGCCGCTGTCGGCATCGGCCTGATCCAGCAGAAACACTAGCTGCTCCAGGCAAGGGGTGCTCAGGGCATTGCGCGCCTCCGGGCGGTGCAGCGTCAGCGTGACCACGCGGTGCTGCTGCTGGTGCAAAATAAAGGGGGTATCCATCGCGGCTCCTAGACGTCGAAGTCCAATACCACGCCGTCGCCTTTCGGCCACGACTGGCAGCTCAATACATAGCCCGCCGCCAACTGATCCGGCTCCAGGCTGTAGTTGACGCCCATCTCGACATGGCCGGCCTTCAGACGGCATTTGCAGGTGGCGCATACGCCGCCTTTGCAGGCGTAGGGCAGATCGGCGCCCTGGCGCAGCGCAGCGTCGAGAATGCTGTCGTCCTGTTCGCCGAGCTCGATATCCAACCGGCGGCCGTCGAGCAGGATTGTCACCCTGGCGGCGTTGCGATCGCCGCTGTGGCGCGGTCGGGCGACCAGGCCGCTGGTGTTGAAACGTTCGCTGTGGATGTGGTTGGCCGGAACGCCGGCCTGTTCCAGCACGGTCTGCGCGTCGTCCATCATCGATTCCGGCCCGCAGATGAAGGCGTGGTCATAGTCGCGGAAATCCAGCAGCGCGCCGCCGATCGCCGTCAGGCGTTCACGATCGATGCGGCCGCTGAGCAGCGGGCTGTCGAGGCTCTCCTGGCTGAACAGGTACAGCGGCTGAAAACGCTGCGGGTAGCGGTTTTTCAGATCCGACAGCGCTTCTTTGAACATCATCGAACGGCTGTTGCGGTTGCCGTAGATCAGGGTAAAACTGCTGCTCGGTTCGAGCTGCAGCGTCGCTTTGATGATCGACAGCATCGGCGTGATGCCGGAGCCGGCGGCGATCGCCAGGTAATTGCCGCGGCGCTCCGCCTGCGGCTGATAGCCGAAGCGCCCCTGCGGCACCATCACTTCCAGCGCATCGCCGACTTTCAGCATACGGTTGACGAAGCCGGAGAAACGGCCCTGATCAATTGCTTTTACGCCGATCTGCAGCAGGCCTTCCTGCGGTGAACTGCAGATGGAATAGCAACGCCGCAGCTCTTCGCCGTTGACCCGCGCCTTGAGCGTCAGGTGCTGGCCGGGGGTGTAGCGGTATTGGTTTTGCAGCTCTTCGGGCACCCGCAGGGTGATGGCTACGGCGTCCGGCGTTTCGCGCTCGATGGCGGCGACGTTCAGGCGATGAAAGACCGTCATGGTGTCAGCGCTCCTATATGCATTTGAAGTAGTCGAACGGTTCCCGGCAGTCGCAGCAGCGGTACAGCGCTTTACAGGCGGTGGAGCCGAACTCGCTGATCTTCTCGCTGTGGGTGCTGCCGCAGCGCGGGCAGGCGACCGGGCCGTGGGCGTGCGGCCGATCGCAGGTGTGGCCCTGCGGGGGCGCTACGCCGTATTGCCGCAGCCGCTCGCGGGCGTCGGCGTTCATCCAGTCGGTGGTCCAGGCCGGGCTGAGGCGAATGTCCACCCGCACCGGGCTGAAGCCGGCGGCCGTCAGCCGCTGCTCGATGGCGTTGAGTAAAAATTCGGTGGCCGGGCAGCCGGAATAGGTTGGGGTGAAGGTCACGCGCCAGCCGCTGCCGTCGCGCACCACGTCGCGCACCATGCCCAAATCGGTGATCGACAGCACCGGCAGCTCGGGATCGCTGATCTGTTGCAGACAGTGCCAAATCTGCGGGATTTCAGCGGGTTGCAAACGAGTGACGTTCATCGCAGCCTCCTACCATTGGCCGTTTGGATAGGCGCGTTGCAGGAACTGCATCTCCGCCAGCAGCGGGCCGAGGTGTTCACTGTGTCGGCCTTGTTTGCCGCCGTGCCGGAACGCCTGCTCGGCGGGCAGCGTCAACGTCGCCTGGCGCAGCGTCTCCTCCACCTGCGCTTGCCAGGGAGCCTGCAACTGGCGCGGATCGACGGCGATGCCCTGTTCCGCCAGCTCAAGCTCCAGCGCGTCGGCGTGGAACAGCTCAGCGGTGAAGCGCCACAGGTTATCCAGCGACTGCTGGATCTTGCGGTGGCTGATGTCGTTGCCGTCGCCGAGGCGGATCATCCAGCCGCGGCTGAAGCGCAGGTGGTAATCGGCCTCCTTCAATGACTTGGCGGCGATGGCGGCGATCTGCGCATCGCGGCTGCGGCTCAACGCCTGATGCAGCTGCACGTGGTAGACGTCGAGCAGGAACTGGCGCACCAACGTGTCGTTGAAACCGCCGTTCGGCTGTTCCGCCAGCAGCAGGTTATGGAACTGGCGCTCGTCACGGCCGAAGGCCAGGCTGTCTTCGCTGCAGGGCGGGCCGGCCAGTTCGGCGGCGTAGCCCAGGAAGTGGCGCGCCTGGCCGAGCAGATCGAGACCGATGTTGGCCAACGCCAGATCGATTTCCAGCTCGGGCGCGTGGCCGCACCAGGCGCACAGGCGCTGGGCGAGGATCAAAGGCGTGTCGCCCTGGCGGAGCAAATAGCTGATGCGCGGATCGTTAACCGTCATGGTCGCCTCTACATGTTCTTGATGCCGTCGGGAATGGTGTAAAACGTCGGATGACGGTAGATCTTGTCTTCGGACGGATCGAAGAACGCGCCGCGATCTTCCGGCTGCGAGGCGATCAGATGGCGCGATTGCACCACCCAGATCGAGCAGCCTTCGTTGCGGCGCGTGTAGGCGTCGCGGGCGTTTTCCAGCGCCATTTGGTCGTCTGCGGCGTGCAGGCTGCCGACGTGGCGATGCGCCAGCCCTTGTTTGCTGCGGATAAACACTTCATACAGCGGCCATTCAACGTGGCTCATGATCTCGGTTCCTTATGTTGGCTATGCGGCGGAAGCGGCGTTTTTCGCGGCGTGGGCCATGGCGCCGTCGCGTACCCAGGCGCCGTCTTCCCAGGCGCGGCGTTTGGCCTGCAGGCGTTCGTGGTTGCATTGGCCGCGTCCTTTGATCACTTCATGCAGTTCGCTCCAGTCGATCTCGCCGAAGCGATAGTGGCCGGCGGCCTCGTCCCAGGTAAGACTCGGGTCCGGCGCCGTCATGCCCAGCGCCTCAAGTTGCGGCACGGTGTTGTCGACGAACTTTTGCCGCAGTTCATCGTTGCTGTGGCGTTTGATTTTCCAGGCCATGCTCTGGGCGCTGTGAGGGGAGTCGGCGTCGCTCGGGCCGAACATCATCAGCACCGGCCACCAGAAGCGATCGATGGCGTCCTGCAACATCGCGCGCTGCGCATCGCTGCCGTGGGCCATCGCCATCACCGCCTCGTAGCCCTGGCGCTGGTGGAAGCTTTCCTCTTTGCAGATTTTCACCATCGCCCGCGCGTAGGGGCCGAAGGACGCGCGGCACAGCGCCACCTGGTTGACGATGGCGGCGCCGTCGACCAGCCAGCCGATCACGCCGATATCCGCCCAGTTGAGCGTGGGGTAATTGAAGATCGAGGAGTACTTCATTTTGCCGTCGAGCATCTTTTGGTAGATGTCCTGGCGCGAACAGCCGAGGGTCTCGGCGGCGCTGTAGAGGTACAGGCCGTGGCCGGCCTCATCCTGCACTTTGGCCAGCAGCACCGCTTTGCGGCGCAGCGTGGGGGCGCGCGTCAACCAGTTGGCTTCCGGCAGCATGCCGATGACTTCCGAATGGGCGTGTTGGCCGATCTGCCGAATCAGGTTCTGACGGTAAGCGTCCGGCATCCAGTCTTTGGCTTCGATAGCGATATCCGCCGCGATCTTGGCGTCGAAATGCTGCTGATACTGTGCTTCAGTTGTCATGCTCGCCTCTTGGTGATTCGTATTTTTCACATTGAATATAAAAATGTGAATCACTTTAACTAACCATAAGGCTACAAACTGATAACAAAAAGATCAAACGAGATTCATGTGGTTTTGCGAGCGCACTCACAAGTGAATTGATTATCCTGTTGATTTTACTTTATAAATAAAGTCAACAACTCTGTGTTAACGACAGGGAAAGCGGCTTGAACGCGCTTCTTGTTCTCTTTTTGTTAAAATTGAGTTTGGCGTAAACTGGCATTTATGTGATACGTAATTAAGCTGTAGGGTGAAAATTTATGAATTTTGGAGGGCACATGCAGCAGTTACACAGTTATCTTTCTGGCGCCTGGGTGTATGGGCAGGGAGAGAGCCGCGAGATCCGCCACGCCGTGACCGGCGAGGCGCTGTACCAGGTCTGCTCCGACGGCCTGCCGTTAGCGGCGAGCCTGAGCTATGCCCGCCGCCACGGGGGGCCGGCGCTGGCGCAAATGACGTTCCAGCAGCGCGCCCAGATGCTCAAAGCGGTGGCGAAACACCTGCTGGCGCACAAAGAGGCGCTGTATCAGATTTCCTATCAAACCGGGGCGACGCGCAGCGACGGCTGGGTCGATATCGAAGGCGGCATCGCCACGCTGTTCGCCTATGCCGGCATGGCCGGCCGCGATCTGCCGGATGATACCCTGTGGCCGGAGGATGAGCTGATCCCGTTGTCGAAACAGGCGCAGTTCGCCGCTCGCCACGTATTGACCTCGCGCCCGGGCGTGGCGCTGCATATCAACGCCTTCAACTTCCCTTGCTGGGGCATGCTGGAAAAACTGGCGCCGACCTGGCTGGCGGGCATGCCGGCCATCATCAAGCCGGCCACCGCCACCGCGCAACTGACGCAGGCGATGGTCAGGCTGATCGTCGACAGCGGGCTGGTGCCGGAAGGGGCGCTGCAGTTGGTATGCGGCGGCGTCGGCGACATGTTTGCGCACCTGGATTACCAGGATGCGGTGACCTTTACCGGCTCGGCGCAGACCGGGCAGCGGCTGCGCGCGCACCCGCGGCTGTTGGAGAAATCGATCGCCTTCACCATGGAGGCGGATTCGCTCAACTGCTGCGTGCTGGCGGAAGACGTAACGCCGGAGATGCCGGAGTTTGCGCTGTTTATCAAAGAGGTGTGCCGTGAAATGACCGCCAAGGCGGGGCAGAAATGCACGGCGATCCGCCGCATCATCGTGCCGGCGGCGCAGGTGGTTGCGGTGCGTCAGGCCTTGTTGCAGCGCCTGGCTGGGGTGACGGTGGGCGACCCGCAGCTGGAGCAGGTGCGCATGGGGGCGTTGGTCAGCCACGAGCAGCGTGATGATGTGCAAAGCAAGGTGGAGTTCCTGCTGCGCAACGGCTGCGAACCGCTGTGCGGCGCGTCGCTGGATAAGCTGGAAATCCTGGGCGACGGCGCGCGCGGCGGGGCGTTTTATCCGCCGACCTTGCTGTATTGCGCCGATCCGTTCACCCATCAGGCAGTGCACGGCACCGAGGCCTTCGGCCCGGTGGCGACGCTGATGCCGTATGCGGATACCGAGCAGGCGATCGCGTTGGCGTTGCTGGGGCAGGGCAGCCTGGCGGGCTCGCTGGTGACCGCCGACCCGGCGCTGGCCAAGCGCTTCATTCGCGCGGCGGCCTGCGCCCACGGCCGCATGTTGATTCTGGATGAACAGGCGGCGGCGGAGTCCACCGGCCACGGGTCGCCGCTGCCGATGTTGGTGCACGGCGGCCCGGGGCGCGCGGGCGGCGGGGAAGAGCTGGGTGGACTGCGCGCGGTGAAGCACTATATGCAGCGCACGGCGATCCAGGGCAGCCCGGCGATGCTGGCGGCCATCGGCGGCGAATGGGTGCGCGGCGCGCCGGTCGCCGAGCACCCGGTACATCCGTTCCGGAAATACTTCGAGCAGCTGCAGTTGGGCGACAGCCTGTTGACCGCGCGCCGTACCGTGACCGAAGCGGATATCGTCAACTTCGCCTGCCTGAGCGGCGATCATTTCTACGCGCACATGGACAAGATCGGCGCCGCCGATTCGCTGTTCGGCGAGCGGGTGGCTCACGGTTACTTTGTGGTGTCCGCTGCGGCCGGGCTGTTTGTCGATGCCGCCGTCGGGCCGGTGATAGCCAACTACGGCATGGAGAATCTGCGCTTTATCGAACCGGTGAAGATCGGCGACACCATTCAGGTGCGGTTGACCTGCAAGAAGAAGATCCGCAAGCCGCAGAAAACCGCCGAAGATCGGCCGCACGGCGTGGTGGTGTGGGATGTGCAAGTATTGAATCAGGAACAGCAGCCGGTGGCGCTGTACAGTATCCTGACGTTGGTGGCGCGCCAACAGGGGGACTTCGAGGCGTGATGCGCGCTTGCCGCCGCCGGAGCTGCCGGCGGCGGCAATCTATTCAGATCAGCGGCTGACCGCGCAGCTGTTCCAGCACTTTCAGCGGCGAGCGCTGCGGATCCTGCATCTTGTTCACCGGCAGCAAGAAGGTCTGTTCCAGCATAAACTGGCCGCCCATCGCGGCGTGCGGCGTTTGATCC
Source organism: Serratia sp. CY55921 (assembly GCF_052167655.1). Taxonomy (NCBI): domain Bacteria; kingdom Pseudomonadati; phylum Pseudomonadota; class Gammaproteobacteria; order Enterobacterales; family Yersiniaceae; genus Serratia; species Serratia sp. CY55921. The sequence goes on from NZ_JBJNMU010000001.1 coordinate 549,305, forward strand.
GAGAAGCAAATCCAGCTGCTGCCCGGCGGAAACGCCAGCGCAAGCTGCGGCCCCTGTTGTTGATAATCGCCGTCGGCCTTCATGGCGTCATGCAACTGCAGCATCAGGTGGTCATAATGGCTGCGGCGGGTTTTGGTGATACGTACCCGGTGCTGCAGCCAGCTGCTGAAGGCGGAGTAGCGCGCCAGACGCGGCATAAAGCGTTGCGCCAGCTCAGGGAACGGCTCGCCGACGCGCCATTGGCGGTGCTCACCGTGCGGATTGATGTTGGTGAAAATGCGCAGAATGCGTTCGCCGTAGTTCGGGCGTGACGGGAAGGCGTCGACGTGCAGCCGGCTATCGTCTTTGCGCCAGGAGCTGTTTGCACGCCAGGCTGAAACCGGATGCAAACGCAGGCTGCCGGTCGGGTGGTGCAGCGCCTCCTGATACTCAGGCAACAGCCCGGCGATCAGCTGGCGGCAGGATTGGTAATAGCGCTCCAGCAGTTGCTGAACCTGCTGCCGGCGCTCCGCGACGGCGACGCCGGTCAGCTTGCCGGACAGCGGTTGATAGCTGATGTTTTTGCGCTTCGGATCGACCAGCGCCGGATCCAGCAGCGGCATTTCCTGCTCAGACAGGGTGAAGGCCAGTTCGGGCAGAAACAGCACCTTGCCCTGTTCCAGTTCGCTGACCGCGCTGGATGCTTCCGCTGCCGCCCATTGTCGCAACGGCAGCGTCAGGACGGCCTGTTCACGCATAATATCGCCAGTAGGCATGAGATCTCCTCGCAAATCTATATCGCTTTATTCCCGCCTTTCAGGTTGCCGCGTGGTTGGCTGCACTGGCTTGCGCCGTGGCTGGCTGGAGCGACGCCAAAAGTCTTTGCGTCGGTCGCCCAAATGCAACGTGAAATTTATGGGTTCTATTATGGATGTATCAGCAGGGCGCAGTGCGCCGAAGCGTGCGATGGCTTCCTGATATATAGAATAGTCCTGCTAAGGGTATCACCGGCAATGCCAATGAAAAGTAAACGGAGGCTAAACGAGGTTCGGTGTAGGCACGAATAATCAAAAATGGCACGAATTGTTCGCTGAATAGCGCATTTTTTATCTTATTGAATTGTAATGGAAATAAATATGCTGCTTATTTATTGGCGTTATTTCATTCCGAGAGCGGGGCAAATTGGGGAAATAATGTTTCGGCGGGAAGTTATTTCATTTTTGTCGTGGGAATAAATCGGGCCGCCCAATTTTGGTGGCCCGATGAGTGATTAAGCGCCGTAAATGCAGTTTTTGCCTTTTTTCTTGGCCTGATACAGCGCGCTGTCCGCCTCATTGATAAAGCTGATCGGCGTATCGTTATACATATGCGGCACTTTGGCGCAGATGCCGATGCTGATGGTGACGATGCCGTGCGGGTTGCCCTGATGCGGGATCTTCAGATCGCGCACCGCCTGGATGACGCGTTCGGCGAAAATCAGCGCGCCCTGCACGTCGGTATCCGGCAGGATAATCCCCATCTCTTCACCGCCGTAGCGCGCCAGAATATCGTTGCTGCGGCACGCCAACCCTTTCAGCGTCTGGCCGATCTGCTGCAGGCACTGGTCGCCGGCGACGTGGCCGTAGCTGTCGTTGTACTGCTTGAAGTAGTCGATATCCAGCATCAGCAGCGCCACGCTGCGGTAGTTGCGCGAGGCGCGCGCCAGCTCGTTCTTCAGCGCGATGTCAAACTGGCGGCGGTTGGCCAGGCCGGTCAGGCTGTCCAGCAGCGCCAGTTCTTCCAGCATCTGGTTGATGCTGGTCAGCTGATCGCGGGTGCGCATCAGCTCGGCTTCGGTTTGCATGCTGTGCTTGATTTGCCGCAGCAGCACCGCGCCCATCGCCAGCAGGATCATCAGCAGAGAGAGGCCGCCGGCGGCGAACAGGCCGGCGTCGGTGCGCCAGTCCGCCAGCGCGTCGCGTTTCGACAGCCCGGCGGCGATCACCAGCGGAAAGCGGTTGACCCGCGAATAGCCGTAGATGCGCTCCACTTTGTCGTACAGCGAGGTGATGGTGGCGTTGCCGAATTCCGAATGCGGCAATATTTCGCTGAACAACACGCCCTTGGCGATATTTTTACCGATCGAGGCCGCCGAGTAAGGGCGGCGGTAGAGGATGGTGCCGTCCGCCAGCAGCAGATTTAGCGAGGCGTCGGTGTTGAGGGCGAAACTGTCGTAAAACTGGCGAAAATAATCGACGTACAACGTCGCCAGCACCACGCCGCCAAAGCTGCCGTCCGGGTTGTTGAAGCGGCGCGAAACGGGGATGATCAGATCGCCAGTGGTGCGGCTGCGGATCACCTCGCCGATGTACAGACCGCCGCCATCGCGGTTTTGGTGATATTTGAAGTAATCGCGATCGGCGTTGTTGGCGTTCTTGATGAATTTGCCCGAGGAGGTCGCCAGCCAGCGGCCGCTCGCATCGTAGATAAACATCCCGTGCAGCTGCGGCAGGTTGCCGACCTGGGTTTGCATCACCCGTTGCAGCCGGGTCAATTGCGAGGGCCCCAGTCCGTCGTTCTGGAGACGTTCGGTCAGATCGAGCAGATTGCCGTCTACCTGCATGAAGGTATCGTCGGCATGCTGCGCCAGCGAACGGGCGAGGTTGGCGGATTCATGCTCGGCGCTGCGCAGATCCCGCTGGTGCGCGTTCCAGATTTGCCAGCTGTTAAAGAGGATCAGCGTGGCGGCAACGATGATGACAAACACGCCGGCCTGAAATAATAATGGGGAGCTTTTAACGCTGCGCGGCGCCGCGGCATCCTGTATGGGTTGCTGCTGAGTCATGTCACCCTTGTTGTTTGATTACTATTCAATTTGAGTTAAGAGCAATCTTATATTTTATGCATAAATGCGCCAGACCTCTAGCCCTTAACGTGGCGATAGGGAGAAAGGCGCCTCGCACCCCGCATTTGCGGCGGTGTGAACGCGAAGGAGTAAAAGAGCCATGTCGGATTACATCATTATCGCTTTACTGACGCTGGCGGTGTATTACCCCCTCACGCTGGGGGCGCTGGCGGTGATGATGTTCTTCGCCTGGCGGCGGCGACGGTCGCCTTACTGGCGGTTGGGGCTGGCGCTGTTGACGGTGTTGTTCGCGCTGTTCGCCAAAGCGGCGTATGACTGGCACCGCTACAGCTAGCGGCGCCATGCGGGGTTATTCGACGTTGATCATCCAGTTGACGCCGAATTTGTCGGTCAGCATGCCGAAGCCTTTGGCCCAGAAGGTGGCTTGATAAGGCATCGTCACCTGGCCGCCCTGCGCCAGATTATCGAACAGTTTGCGTCCTTGTTCCGCGTCGCTGGGGTTCAGCGACAGCGAGAAGCCTTTGTGGGAAGCGCCGCCGCTGTCATCCTGCGGACAGCCGTCGGAGGCCATCAGCACGCCGTCGCCAATCAGCAGACGCGCATGCATGATCGCTTCAGGATTGACATCCTGCGGCCCGCCTTGGCGGGCTTCTTCGGGCATGTCTTTAAAGCGCATGACCATTTCAATTTTGGCATTCAACTGCTGTACATAGAAGTTAATCGCTTGCTCACAGTTACCGCTGAAGAACAAATAGGGTTGTACCAGCATGACATTGACCTCGGTTGTGGCCCGACAGGCAACGACCGGCCCTCGGGCGGGAAGAAATGATTGCTGGCGGCAATAATTGCCGTCGGTGACTTATTAGTGTAGTCCCCCTGACGTAGAATGCTCGTGCGAGGTGAGCGCCTTCGCCGCCGGCAGGGCGGGCGAAGGCTCGAAGGTGATTAATACAGCGAAGGTTCGCCGGGGGGGCGGGTTTTAAAGCGGCGGTGCAACCACATGTATTGATCGGGCGCCAGCAGCACCTGTTCTTCCACCACGCGGTTCATCATGGCCGCTGCGCGCGTTTCGTCGTCCAGCGGGAAGTCCGTCAGCGGCGGCTGCACGATCAGCTCGTAGCCGCGGGCATTCGGCAGGCGGCGCGGCACGAATGGCACGATCGACGGCCGCCCCATACGCGCCAGGATATAGGTGCCGGTCGTCGTGGCGGCGTTTTCCACGGCGAAGAACGGTGCGAACACGCTGCTTTGCGGGCCGTAATCGTGGTCCGGCGCGTACCACAGGATTTCACCCTGCTTCAGGTTGCGGATCATGCCTTTGATATCTTTACGATCGATCATGAATTTATTCGAGCGCAGCCGGCCCCAGGTCTGCACCCATTCCATCAGCTTGTTATTGTGCGGGCGGTGTACGCCGATGCCGGGGTTTTGCATGCCGAAGATGCGCGCGCCCAGCTCCAGAGTGAGGAAATGCAGGCCGATCAGCAGCACGCCTTTCCCGTCCTGACGCGCTAACTGCATGTTTTCCATGCCGCTCACCTTAAACCAACGGGCGATGCGCCAGTCAGGCCAGAACCAGGCCATGCCGACTTCGAACAGGCCCATGCCGACGGACTCAAAATTTTTGACAATCAGCGCCTCTCGTTCGGCGGCGGGCATCTCAGGGAAACAGAGTTCTAAATTACGGCGCGCTATTTTTACCCGGCGTTTCATCAGGGGCATGGCGATTCTGCCAAGGCCGTGTCCAAGCCGATAAATGAGCGGATAGGGCAATAACACTAATAGATAGAGTATTCCCAGCCCTATCCACAGCAACCAATAACGAGGGCGCAAGAATTCGCGCTCAAAGCGTTGGTTTAAAATCATTTTTTCTGTTCTTCCTTTAATTTCGCAATGGGACCTTAACCCAAATTGTTATGGGCGAAATGATAGAGCATTTTTTGTGAGACCGGGTTTTCCATTCATGCTTTTTTTTTTACGCTTTATTTAAGCGCAGACGGAAAACGGAACGAAATGAGATTTTTACCGAGGGAAGGGCGGATATTCACCGCTATTTCAACCGGCTGGCGACATTGAAAAATAAGGACACAATTCAGCGCATCGCAAAAGTGACAACCGCTATGTAACCTTAGAGAAACAGCAGCGCGGCGGAACCGTCCCAAACGGCAGCCAGCGCATACAGCAGCGCGAGAATCAGGACAAAAGGGGCATTGAACATCGGCGTTTCCTCCAGGAGGCTGTGTTTAAAGTTTAGCCTGCCCAGATGACAATGGGATGAAATGCGATCGCTTTTGAAGCGGTGAAATTCAGACGGACGGAAATGGGTAAACCGCTGATTTTTTACTATAGTCATAGTGTGATGTTGTGCGTTTGTCGCCGTACGCCCCGTCTTGAACGGCTGTGGGCAGAGTGTCCAGAGCAAGATCGCGGAACGGGCGGCGCCGGACGTGAAACAGGTGACGAAGTTCTCAGAGGGCGGGTCTGTAAGGATTTGACATGTCATATGAAAATGACGATCTAAGCGGTGTTGAGCAACCGAGCGACTACGTTAAAACCACCGCCTGCGAAGTGCGCAGCGGCGTAAAGGCAGCGCTCGAGCAATCATGTGCCTGCATCAAGGATAACCCTTGGGCAGGGGTAGGCGCCGGCGCCGTCGTGGGCCTGGTAATAGGATTTCTGTTAGGCAAAAGGCAATAGGGAGAGTAAAAATGGGCATCATTTCCTGGATCATTTTTGGTTTAATCGCCGGTATCCTGGCTAAATGGATTATGCCGGGCAAAGACGGCGGCGGCTTTATTGTTACCGTTATACTGGGGATCGTGGGCGCCGTCGTCGGCGGCTATATCAGCACCTTCTTCGGTATGGGGCGCGTTGACGGTTTTAACCTGGGCAGCTTCGTGGTGGCGGTCATCGGTGCCCTGGTGGTGCTTTTTGTCTACAGGAAGATCAAAGGCTAAGCAGCCGTTGCTCAACAGGGTCGCCGCGGCGGCCCTTTTTCGTGAAATCAATCCGGCTGTGCGGCACGGGCCGCAGCGGCTGAAAGGGGAATATCATGGGTCTGTTCGATAGCGTATTGGGTAACATTCTGGGCGGCGGCGCCAACGGCAAAGGCATCGACTACATCGCCATTATGCAGTGGGTCGAGCAACAAGGCGGCCTGCAGGCCATTTTGGACAAGTTCCGCCAGGGGCAGTTCGGCGATATCGTCGGTTCCTGGCTCGGTAACGGCGAAAACCAGCCGATTACCGGCGATCATGTGCAGCAGGCGTTGGGCAGCGATGCGATCAATCAATTGGCTGAAAAGCTGGGCGTCGATCCGGCCCAGGCGTCCAGCACCATTGCACAGTTCTTGCCGACGGTAGCGGATGCCGCTTCGCCAAACGGTGAAGTGCAGCAAGACAGCAATGAACTGGGCGACATGGTCGGCAAACTGTTCAAATAATGATTATGCTCCCGGCGTCTGGCCGGGGGCATTCACTCCGCTAATTCCCTCGATCGCCGTCAACGCCTGTTGCAAATGCGCCACCCAGGCGCGCACTTTCTGCGGAATAAAACGTAAAGCGGGATAGACCGCATGCAGCGCCATGGGCGGGTAGCGGTATTCCGGCAAGACGGGAACCAGCGCCCCCGTCGCCAGCTGTTCGCCGATCAGCGGCCGCTGAGCGCCACCGATGCCGGCCCCGGCCTCGATGGCCGCCAGCAGCGATAAGGTATTGTTGGCGCGAAACGTGGGCCGCAGCGCGACCATCTCGGCGCCGTGGGGGCCGAGCAGGGTGAGCGTATCGCCATCGTTTAGGCCGCTGTAGCGAATGTGCGCATGTTTCACCAGATCCGCCGGCGAACGAGGGGCGCCATGCCTGGCCAGATAGGCCGGCGACGCGACCAGCAGGCGTTGCAGCTCACCCAACCGTTTCGCCACCATGCCGGGCGCGTGCAATTCGCCGAAGCGCAGCGCCACGTCGATGCCTTCGCCGATGACGTCGGCGCGGCGATCGTCCAGCAGCAGCTCGATGGTGAGATCCGGATGACGTTTTTGGAACGCGATGGCCAAAGGGGTGATATGCCGTTGTCCGAATCCGGTCGGCGCATGCAGGCGCAAATTGCCCTGCAGCTGGTGGTGCTGGCCGTGCAACGCCTCTTCCGCTTCGTCTACCGCCGCCATAATCGGTTTGAGGCGCTGATAGTAATCATTGCCGGCCTCCGTCAGGGTGACCGCCCGCGTGCTGCGAAACAGCAGCTGCGCCCCCAACTGCTGTTCCAGACCGGCGATTTGCTGACTGACCGCCGGCTGCGTCAAACGCAGATCGCGCGCGGCGGCCGACAGGCTGCCCAGCTCCGCCACCCGCATAAAGGTTTTCATTGCGTTCAGCTTATCCATGTCGATTTTGCCTATAGATATTTCTTATTAGTGTTAGTGGAAACCCTCATCTACCGCAAGTATCGCTAATCAATAACACTCAGGGTATCGATAATCCGAGGGGTGACAAAATGAACGCAAAGCGACAGGCGCTGGTGATCGGCGCCAATGGCGTGATTGGGCGCCGATTGATTGAGGAGCTGATTGACCAAGGTTGGCAAGTGGTGGGCGTTTCGCGCCGGGGCGGCGAACCGGCGCCTGGGGTGCGCCACCTGCAGGTTGACCTGCTGGATGCGGCGGCGACGCGGGACGCGCTGCGGCCGCTGAGCGCGATTAGCCACGTTTTCTATGCCGCCTATCAAGATGCTCCGGATTGGGCGGGGCTGGTGGCGCCGAACCTGCAAATGTTGCAACACGTTGTCGAAGGGCTGGAGCCGATTGCGCCGGCGTTGGAACATATCAGCCTGATGCAGGGCTATAAAGTTTATGGCGCGCATTTGGGGCCGTTTAAAACGCCGGCGCGTGAAAGCGATGCCGGGCATATGCCGCCGGAGTTTAACGTGGCGCAGCAGCAGTATCTGGAGCAGTGCCAAACAGGCAAGCGCTGGCGTTGGAGCGCCATTCGCCCGAGCGTCGTGGGGGGCTTCTCGCTCGGCAACCCGATGAATCTGGCGTTAAGCATCGCGGTTTACGCCTCGATCAGTAAAGCGCTCGGGCTGCCGCTGCGCTTTCCCGGGAAGCCGGGCGCTTACCACAGCCTGTTGGAAATGACCGACGCCGGACTGCTGGCGCGCGCCACGCTCTGGGCGGCGACCGAACCTGCGGCAGCCAATCAGGCGTTTAACATCAACAACGGCGATCTGTTTCGCTGGAGCGAAATGTGGCCGAAAATCGCCGCGTACTTCGGGCTGGAATGTGCGTCGCCGTTGCCGATGACGCTGGAAAACATGATGGCGGACAAAGCACCGCTGTGGCGCGAGCTGGCGCAACGGCACTCCTTGACCGAGCCCGATTACCGGGCGGTGGCCGGCTGGCGTTTCGCCGATTTCGTCTTTTCCTGGGACTACGACATGTTCGCGGACGGCAGCAAGGCGCGGCGTTTCGGTTTCCATCAGTTTGTCGAAACCGAAGCCATGTTTTTCTCGCTGTTCGATGCATTCCGCCGTCGCCGCATCATTCCCTGAATACGGCATAAATGTCCCCGCAGCCCCGCTGCGGGGAAAGGTCTCAGAACGTCAGCATGATTTTGCCGATGTGCTCGCTGGATTCCATCAGCGCATGCGCAGCGGCCGCCTCTTCAAGCGGGAAGGTTTTAAAAATTTGCGGTTTCAGCACGCCGCGCTCCAGCAGCGGCCAAACTTTCTCGTGCAGCTCGGCGGCAATCTGCGCTTTGTCCGCGACGCTGCGCGAACGCAGCGTCGAACCGGTATGGGTCAAGCGTTTCAAGAGCAGCGGCATCAGGTTGAGCTCTTTTACCACGCCGTTTTGCGTGCCGATTTGCACGATACGGCCTTCCATCGCTGCGGCCTGATAGTTCTTGGCCACATAGTCGCCGGCGATCAGATCGACGATCACGTCGGCGCCTTTGCCGTTAGTGGCGTCTTTGGTGCGGGCGACAAAGTCTTCGTTGCGGTAATTAATCGCCACGTCGGCGCCCAGCGCCAGGCTCGCCTGACGCTTCTCTTCTGAACCGACGGTGGTGATCACCTGGGCGCAGAAGGCTTTCGCCAGCATGGTGGCGACCGTGCCGATACCCGAGGTGCCGCCGTGGATCAACACGGTCTCGCCGGCTTTGAGGTGACCGCGTTGGAACACGTTGACCCAGACGGTAAAGAAGGTTTCCGGCAGCGCGGCGGCCTCGGTCAGGCTCAGGCCCGCCGGAACCGGCAGCGCATTACTTTCATGCACGGCGCAGTATTGCGCATAGCCACCACCGGCGATGAGGGCGCAAACCCGATCGCCGATTGCGAAGCGGGTCACGCCTTCACCGATGGCTACCACTTCGCCGGCAATTTCGAGGCCGGGAATATCCGAGGCGCCGGGCGGTGGCGCATAGTTCCCCTGACGTTGCAGCACGTCGGGGCGGTTAACGCCGGCGGCGGCGATTTTCACCAGAAGTTGGCCCGCTTGCGGAACCGGCACCGGACGTTCGGCGACGACCAGAACCTCGGGGGCGCCGGGTTGGCTGATCTCAATCGCTTTCATCGTGTCGGGCAGCGGTGCATTCGTTGACATGGTTACTCTCCTCATCGTGGCGGACGCGGTTATCAGGTGGCGCGTCCACAATAAAGTCTGCTGTTAGCTTAGCGAAATCGAATGAGGTGCGCGTGGTCGAATAGAGCGGTTTTGCGAGGAATGAGGAGGAGACGCCGCCGCGATGGGCGGCTGGGTATCAATCGTTAGGGGGGATGCGGAACCCTTTCAATGAAACGATAAAGTGTTCTTTTCCCTTGGAGATCTTGGCGCCTTTATCGCACCACAGGCTGGCAAGCTGGAAGAAATCGTCGCTGCCGATGTCGTAAGCCAGTTCAATTTTCTTGGCTGTGCCGGCGCGGATGAGCTTTTCTGCTTCCTGGTGGTTTGCAGCTTTAATTATGGTCATGGGCGAAATCCTTGGTGTTAAGCCAGAACGGATAATCGCTAATCATCATATGGCCATATTGTGACAGTTTTGTGATGAAAGGATGACGATAACCGCAGGCGCGGCGTGCGGCGTGCCGCGCCTTTGCGGTGAAAATGCGTTGTCGGTTACCGATCGTGCGGGCGAACGAATGCGCTTTTCTTCTGAGATTTGAAGTGTTTATAGAGCGCATAGCCCGCAATGCCGGCCAAGACGGCCAGGAGGGCAAGAGATCCTGTGGCCATGAACATCACCTCCGAATAAGAATGGCAAGGAGGCGTATTTGTGACATTCATCACTTTGCAGGGCAATGAGACCAATCTGTAATCGGGAAGGCGTGATGCGAGAAGGGCAAAAAAAAAGCGCCTATAGGGAGGCGCATAAAGATTTGCAACACAGCTTGTCATGTTCAACACCAGGAGGAGTGGTGAACTGACGCCATTCTAAGCGGCCGTGATTGCGTGAGGTATAGGCATTCTCCGAAAGCGTCATTACCACTCATAGCCTAACTGAATGTTGTAATCGGGATCCTGGTTGGTGGAATAAGGATCGGATTGGCGGCGGCGATCGGTTTTCTTCACCGGGCCGTCATACGCGGGATAAGGTTTGGTGCGCGGCTTGCTGCAGCCCGGATGATCGCACTCGATGTCGACGCGAAAACCGTTTTTATCTCGCGCCTCTGCCCAAGTGATCGGCGGTTTCTCGGCCTTGGGCGCGGGCCCAGGCGACGTCGGCGGCTTGGGCGCAGGGGCGACGCTGGGATCGGGGGCTTGATAATTCAGCTCCAGCGCGCCAAGCGGAGCGCTGTAAGCGGCAAAGGCCAGCAGGGCGGCGGCGCTGGCGGCCGGTAATGTGAGCCATCTCGGCATGGTGGGTCTCCCTGGATGATTACGCCGGGCAACTATAAAACAGTAAAACGAGAATTACTATCATTTGCCTGCGGCGTAATGGGGATTCAGCTGGCGATCCCGTAGGCAGACGGGGTCAAATCCTGTGCGTTTAGCCGAGATTAACGCCCCTGCACGGCGAAAAAGGTTGCTATTGCCGCTCGCTCGTGAGTTAATGATGTCGGCCTGTGGTACAGACCTATTTATGCACGACATTTTGAGTAAAGTAGTTCAAATTTAAAGCGTTATCCCGGATAGCCCTTCTCTGACGAATTTCCTTTCCAGTGCCTCCATAAGTAACTGATGACCGGCTATCTCGCCCATGGCGGCTAACATTATTATTGAAGGAAATTAGACATGTCCAACATGATCAAAGGTCAAGTGAAGTGGTTCAACGAAGCTAAAGGTTTTGGTTTCATCACCCCAGCAGACGGCAGCAAAGACGTATTCGTACACTTCTCTGCTATCCAGGATCAAGGCTTCAAGACCCTGGCTGAAGGCCAGAACGTACAGTTCTCTATCGAGAACGGTGCGAAAGGTCCATCTGCGGCTAACGTTACCGCTATCTAATTGGCGTCTACCGCTGATTGAATAAAACCCGCCGAGGCGGGTTTTTTTATGCCTGCAATTTGACGGCGCATAAAAAAAAAAGCCCGCAAGTCTGCGGGCAAAAGTTCCTTGTTACTTCTTCATTTGCAAGCGCTTCTCTGGGGGGGAAACGCCTGAAGACAGGTTACGCGAGGACGGCTTAAGATTCTGCGGTCAAACCGTTAAGAAAGTGAAAATCCAGGCGGCTGCTACGCTGATAGCAGAGACCGGCAGGGCTGGGGCGGTGTCCTTCACCCGGGGTTTTGTAATACACTGATGCCAATCGCAAAGAATGGGGAAGGGTATGCAGGTTAACGATCGAGTGACGGTAAAAACAGATGGCGGCCCACGGCGCGAAGGCGTCATTCTGGCCGTAGAGGTCTTCAACGAAGGTACCATGTATCTGGTGTCTCTTGAGGACTACCCGGCGGGCGTGTGGTTTTTTAATGAAATCGACAGCCGTGACGGCACTTTTGTGGAGCCTTGCGGCGCGCCCGGGCAGTAACTTCGAATAATCTCATTAATTTGCTAACGAAACTGTCTATTTTGAGATTATTTCAATGCGGTAAGAATTTTTTTATCGACGACATAAAAATACCCGTTGCGCTAGCGGGGGATAACGCAGCAGGTATTCTTTTGGTTATCCCAGCGTTTGAGAACCGGATTACGTTATCACCGGATATTTAACGATGGGTAAACAAAGTGGGGGCGTTCTCTACGGTTCAGCGGCTATTGACGAATATTCCACTAGTCAATGTGTCGGTCAAACGGACAACGTGGTAAATGATCTGCTTGTTGTGCGTTTTTATTTTCCGCTTGATGTTTCCCTTGTGGGAAGAGACCGTTTTGGCCTTTATTTGCATCTGGTCTGATATCTGGATGGTGCCTTGCCCGGACATCCACATGCGTAACATGTTCGATTCAGTTTGGCTCAGTGTCACCGGCGTTTGATCCAGAGAGGATTTCTCCATCCGTAGGGATTTTTTCTCGAGATAATGACTAAGTAGCTGATTCATAGTCTCTGGTTTGATGGATTTTGACGATATGATGACGTTCTTGCGAACATATAAATAATCGTCGAAATGTACATTGGTAATAGCCATGAAGATGAAGAATAACGTATCCGGGTGCAGTGAAATCACCCGTTTTATTCGCTCCGTGGCGTTTGCTTCATGGATGAAGCAGTCCTCGTTAATAAACACCAGGCTAGGATTCAACTTACTGCATTTTTCATGCAGGCTGTCAATGTCCTCGATGGCATTAATATGGCGCTTCTTCACGCCATGCGAAGTCAGATAGTCGGTTAACCCCAATCTGGTATAGCTACATGAATCCATGATAATCGTTGGCATATCGCACCCCCACTTAAATCCGTTTTACTGCGGTAATATGAGAAAAAGCCTAAAAAGCCGAAAGGCAAAATGGAACAATAATTCAGTGTAGCGAGTGTTCTATCAATAAACACGACGGCACTCAATGATATTTTCATACTAAACTTATTAATCGCATGAATCTATAAGTTTGGCTTAAGTCAGAGCGATCTGCTACTCGCCCGGCGTCGGCATGATGGGCCTGATTCGCGCTTGGCGCCCGCGCCTGCCGGCATTGTCTGCTGATAATCTGTTCATCATGTCACGAAACAAAATTTTAGTTTGCTAGGAAAAGTCTTAAAAAAAATTCATGTGTCTTTTTTTTGAAGTCTTTTAGCGTGCTTTTTAAGTGCTCAAAAAGCACTCGCTTCTAGGTTCTTCTATTTTTAATCATAAAAATCATTGCGTTATGATTGTCTTGGCACCTTTCGCTAATGATAAGCGCTTCTGTTTTTATCATAACAACAAACAAAAGTTAACATTATTGCTGGAATGTGTAGCTTAATTGTTGCCATAAATCACCATTTTACAATAGGTTATGTGGATATTTATTTCATATGAAATCATTTGTGTGAATGTTTATCGGTGATTGAGTGATTTTTCTAAACTATCGTCTTGCCAGCCGGTCGGCAGGGGCGGCGGCAGGTCGGAGTTGTTTCTGACCCGTGCCGGTTTTAATTTGCTCTTGCACCTTTCAAAAACAGGATGTCGCGGTGAGACAAAATCAATATGGGCAGCCGATAGGCGATGCCCTCCCTCATTGGCAGCCGGCAGGCATGCCCGGGCAAGCGTTACTGTCAGGGCGGTTTTGCCGCCTGGAACCGCTGAACCTCGAACGCTGGGGCGACGAGCTTTATCAGGCTTATCAAACCGCCGAGGACGACCGCGACTGGACCTATCTGTTTTGGGCGCGGCCGCAGACGCGCGAGGATTTTCAGCATTACCTGCAGGCCCTGGCGTCCAGCGCCGACAGGCGCACGATGGTGGTGATCGATCAGGCGAACGGGCGCGCGGTAGGAACCTGCGCTTTTTTGCGCATCGATCCCGCCAACGGTGCGGCTGAACTGGGCACCATCAACTGGTCCCCGCTGATGAAGCGCAGTGCGCTCGGCAGCGAGGCCATTTTCCTGATGCTGCGCCATTTGTTTGACGATCTGGGTTACCGGCGCTGCGAATGGAAATGCGATAGCCTCAATCTGCCTTCGCGTCAGGCCGCCGAGCGTTTTGGCTTTCGCTATGAGGGCACGTTCCGTCAGGCGGTCGTCGTCAAAGGACGCACGCGCGACACCGACTGGCTGTCGATCATCGATGGAGAATGGCCGGCGCTGCGCTCGGCGTTTGCCGCCTGGCTGTCGCCGGATAACATCGGCGACGACGGGCGGCAAGAACGGCGTTTGCAGGCCTTCCAGCCCGGGTGACGCGCCAGGCGTTTAGGCCGTCTCCGCCAGGCAATGGCGCAGCGAGTCCAGCGTCAGGCGAATGTCCTGTTCCTCCGTCATCCAGTTGACCAGCGCGGCGCGGATCCCCGGCTGGCCGTTATAACGCGTAGGGGTGCAACGCGCCACCCCATGCCGGCTAAGGCGTTCGAGAAAGCGATCGCGCGCCGCTTCGCTGTCGCCCTGTGGATGACTGAGGGCAAAGCACACCACGTTCATATTCACGGGCGCCAACAGATGGAAACCGTCCTCGGCCGCTAACGCCGCTCCCAGCGCCTGCGCCAGTTCGACATTGCGCTCGACGATATCTCGTATGCCGCTGCGGCCATAGGCTTTCAGCGTCAGCCAAAGCGGCAGGGCGCGGAAGCGGCGCGAATTTTCCGGCGTCAGATGCAGATAGTTGTCTGGCCGCAGCGTCGGTGCTTCCAGGTAGGCCGAATGGTTCTGAAATACCTGCATCTGCAGATCCAGATGGCGGGTAAATTGGATCGCGCTGTCATAAGGCACGTTCAGCCATTTGTGCGCATCGACGGTGATGGAATCGGCATGCTGCCAGCCCTCGAGCCTTGGGGCGTAGAGCGGCGAGCAGGCCGCCACGCCGCCGAATGCCGCATCGACATGCAGCCAAAATGGATAACGCTCTCGCAGCGCCAGCAGTTGCGGCAGATCGTCGAAAGCGACGGTATTGACCGTGCCGGCACTGGCCAGTACCAACGTTGGCTGGCCTGCGCTAGCGGCCAGCTGCCGCTCCAGCGCCGCCATATCCATGGCTTCAGACTCCGGCAGGCTGGCGACGATCGTCAATGCCTCGCGGCCGATACCGAGCATGCTGAGCGCCTTCACGCTGCTGGAATGCGGATTGGCTCCAAGAACCCGGATCGGGCCCAACGCCGCCAGGCCTTGTTGGGCGATATCCACGCCGCGCTGTTGCCCCAGCCACTGCCGACCAATGGCCAGCCCGGTGAAATTGGCCATGGTCGCGCCGCTGACCAGGCTGCCGCTGAACGTTTCCGGCAGGCCCAGCAGGGATTTCAATTGCGTCACGGCCGCCAGCTCGATCGTGGCTGCGATGGTATCATGGCTGAGCAGGCTATTTTGGTCTGTCACGCTAACCAGCCAGTCCGCTGCGACCGCCGCCGGGGTGCCGCCGCCGGTGACGAAGCCGAAATAACGCGGGCCGGCGCTGGCGGAAATGCCGGCCTGATAACGTTGCCAAAAGCGCTCCAGCGCCGCCAGGGCGCCTTCGCCGTTTTCGTCGAGCCGATCGTCGCCCGGTTGCAGCTGCTGATGCTCGAGCGGTGGGCAGACCGAGCGTTGCTGCAGCCCAGCCAGGAAATCTTCCGCCAGTTGGCGGGTGTGATCGAGGATCTGCGGAAACTGTGCGAGGTCCTGTTGTAAACGTGGGTGCATGGCGGCTCCGAAAGCGTCAGGGATGATGGGGTAAACATAGAACATTTGCCTGCCGGTCAAAATCGATGAAAAATAACCTTTTTGGATAGCCTGGTTAACCAATGATGAGTGAACGCATTCCCTTGCATGTCTTGCCGACCTTTGCGATCGCCGCCAGGTTGGAAAATTTGCGCGCTGCGGCGCAACAGGTGCATTTGACGCACGGCGCGGTCAGCCAGCAAATTCAGCTGTTGGAGCAGGCGGTCGGCTCTCCGCTGTTTGAACGGCGCGGGCGCGGTGTGCGCCTGAATGCCGCCGGGCGAGAGTTGCTGGCGGCGGTAGAGCCGGCGCTGCAGGCGCTGCAGCAGGGCGTCGCCCGCGCCCGGCGAGCGGCGGCAAGCCAGACGCTCCGCATCAGCGTGTTGCCGTCTTTTGCCCATTACTGGCTGCTGCCGCGTCTGTCGGCTTTTCATGAGGCCTGTGCCGATATTGCGCTGGATATCGATGCGTCGCTGGCGCTGCAGGATCTGTCGCAGCGGGGGTTCGATGCGGCGATCCGCATCGGCAGCGGTCAATGGGCGGGGCTGCAGGCGCAGCGCATCGCCTCGGGGGACGTGTTGCCTGTCGCTTCGCCGGATATGGCGCGAGAATGGGGGGCGGCTTTCGAGAACGGTGGCGATATTCCGTTGCTCGAGCACGACGTCAGTCCCTGGCGCGACTGGTTCAACGCGCAGGGGCGCCCGTTATGCGGGCGGCAACAGGCGTTGTTCAACGATGCCGGATTATTGATTCGCGCGGCGGAGCAAGGGTTTGGCATCGCGTTGGCGAAAAAGCTGCTGGTGCAGGATGCTCTCGACGCGGGGAGGCTGGTGGCCTTGGCCGCGCCCTGTCGCCTGAGCGATGACGACGTTTATCTGGCATGGCCGCAGACCGCCGGGTTGACGCCGGCGGTCACCCGCTTGCTGCAGTGGCTTCAGCAGCAGTTGGCGGCGATTTAGCGGCGTAGCCATTCCGGTTGCGAGGTGCCGAGCGGGGTCGCCGGCAGCGCCCATTGCAGCGCCGTGCCCTGCAGACTCAACGGCGCGCGCAGGCGTTGCGCGGCCCCCCAGTGAGTCAGTTCCGTTTCAGGGTTCTCGTCGGCGCTTCCGGCCGGTGTCAGCGGTTCCGGCCGATAATGCGTCGGGTAGGGATGCGCCAGCAGCAGCTGCGCCGTCCGCGCCAGCGACAAGCGCGCGCGATAGCCGGTGCCGCGGTACAGGCGCTGCGTCATACCGGTCAGCACCGCCGCCGCCATCAAATAGCCGGTGGCGTGATCCAGCGCCTGTACCGGCAGCGGCACAGGCAAACTGGCGCTGCGCCAAACCATGCCCGCCTCCGCCAGCCCGCAGCTCATCTGCACCAGACTGTCGAAACCGCGCCGGGTGCGCCACGGCCCGCTCCAGCCGTAGGCATTCAGGCAGACGTCGATCAGGCCCGGCGCCAGCGCGTGCCTTTCCTCCGCGCCATAGCCCAGTTTCTCCAGCGCGCCGGCGCGGTAGCCGTGCACGATCACGTCGGCGTTTCTCAGCAGGTGCTCAAACGTATGGCGATCGCGCGCATTGGTCAGATTGAGGCGCGCGCTGCGCTTGCCCAACATCACTTCGTGTTCGACCCCGGGCTCATCCCACCCGTAAGGGTCGATACGCAGCACGTCGGCGCCCAAGCCGGCGAGAAAACGCGTGGCGATCGGCCCGGCAAGAATGCGCGTCAGGTCCAGTACCCGCACGCCGTGCAGCGGCCGGGCGACGGGTAGCGTCCAGCCGGGCGATGGCGCTTCCGGCTGCAATGCGGTGTGGATCAGCGGTTCGAGCGCCACGCTTTTACCCTGAATATGTTGTCGCCACGCGGCCGCCGAACGCATTTGGGCTGCGCAGCCGCCGGCCGCGATCACCGCTTCCTCCAGCTCGCTTTTTTTCCAGGCCAGCACACGTTCCGCCAGCGCGCCTTTCTTCGATGCCGGGCCCAGCACCTGTTCCACCGCTCGCCGATGGTGTGGCGCATTGGTATGCAGGCGTATCCAGCCGTCCGCCGTGGCGTAGTCGCCGGCCAGCGCGTCCCAGGCGGCGGGCAGCGTCCAACCCAGCGGGCGTAGCGTCCAGCCGAACCAAAGCGAGGCCAGGCGTTGATCGACCCAAACCTGCTGCGCGGCGGCGCCCTCGCGCCGCAGCAGCTCGGCGCAGGCTAAACCTGCGGCGCTCCAGGCGGCGGTGGCCAATTCGGTCACGGGAAAAGCCGAAGGCAATGCGCCGGTGCCGCTTACGGTGAGGCGATCGGCGGGGGCAGGGCATTGCCCGAGGCTTTGCCAAATCTCGTCGAGCAGAGTGTGGATCAGGGGAGTCATCGGCCGCTCCTTGTGGGTAAAACGGAAATATAGCCTAGCGTAGCCCACTGTCGGCGGCCTTGCTAAGGTGCGACGTCGAGAGTGCGGCCGTCGGCCAGTTTGGCGCGTACGCTGTGGGGCGCCACGCCGCCGAAAGGTTGCGCGCTGAAATTGGCGGTCAGGGTCGATCCGTCGCTGAACGTCGTCTGTTGCACCCAGCCGTCCCGATCGAGCCAGCGGAAGTCGGTTAACGCTTTATCCCACAAGGCTTGATGCAGCGGCCGGAAGGCGGCATCGGCGCGTTTTATCGCCGGTAAGCGCGCCGCCAGAGTGGTGCGGCTCAGGTGGAACATCGGCGCGGTGTTGTACAGCTGGCTGAGCAGGCTGCGGGTGGTCTGAACGTCGCTGAACTTCAGATTGTCGTAATTCCAGTGGTGGCTGCTGACGATAGCATCGTGGAAAACGGCCTGATACAGCGGCAGGCGGTAACGCGGATCGAATTCGACGGTACGGTAGGGCTGTTTCACTTTGGCGGGGCGGAAGAAAAACGCCGGTTGGGCGTTGGGCCACCAAGCGCCGAGATAATAGGGCGAGGATTTATCCTGATTCATCTGTTTATCTCCCCAGCCGAATCCCCAGGTTTCCATGCCGTGGGCGAACATCAGGCTGCGCGCGGTCACTGCGTTGCCATCCTCTGAGCCCAGCGGCAACTTAAGGGTGGCGCTGAACCAGGCGAGCCGGGCGTTGCGGGCTTCGGCCATCTGCGCCGCGCCGGTTGGGTGGTCGGGCTGATAGTCGTCGGACACCATGCCGGTGCCGTCCACATCGAGAAACAGGCTGTTCAACCCGGCCAATTGCACCAGTTCGCGCATGCGCTGTTGAGAATAGGGCAGGACACAGCCTGGATTGAGGTAATAACCCTGTTTACCGAAGCCGGGTTTCCTGCTGCCGTCTGCACGCACGATGGCGCAGGATTCCCGCAGCGTCGTCGGCAACTGCGCGGTGAGCCAGCTGTCGTTGACGCCGCGCGCGATGGCGGTATCGTAGGAGTCGTAGCTGGCGATCAGATAACCGGCCGCTTTGGCGGCGGCTACCGCTTGCGGGTGCAGGAAGGCGGCGGTCCAGTTATCGGTGCCCAACCACAGGCGCGGCAAACCGGCCTGGCGCAGCGCGTCGATCAACGGTTTGGCCAACCCTTGCCCCCAACCGTCCGCTGGGGTTAACCAGCGTCCCAGCTCCCGTTGCGCCAGCGCCCGCACTGCGGCGGCCTGGCGCTGTTGCGCCTGCAGAAAGTCGGCGTCATCCGGCGTCGCGCCAAGCGCGAACTGCGCCGTCAACGCCCGGTTGATGCCGTCGATCAGGGGCTGTTGTTGCCAGCCCTCCGGCGTTTTTCCCGCCAGCCGCAGCAGCAAGCTTCTGCTCTCGGCGTCCATCTTCTGCCGCAGCGCTTCGGCGGCGGGAGAGGCGAAGTAGTGCAGTAATCCCGGCCAATCCTTGACATCTTCCGCCGCCAGCAATTGGTCGCCCCACAGATAGATATGGGTAGCGCCGATCAGCTTTTCGCCTTCGGGCGCCTGCTTGATCTTCTCGCGCAGGCTGCTGAACCGGCCGTTTTGTTGCAGATAGTCGCGGTAACGGCGGGCGCCGGACAGCGGGGCGTTGCCGACGTGCAGCAGCACCTCGAATGCCTGTTGTTGATTGAAGCGATTGAATTGGTGGCTGGCGCGCATCGCCAGCTTTTCCTGCGCGGTGGCGAAGGCTATCTGGTTACTGAACGGCGTCAACATCAGCCAGCTGTAGACGTTACCCTGGTGTTGCAGGCTCCACAGCGGCAGTTTCAGATCCCAGTTGGTATCCAGCGGCGTCATTTCCGTCGTCAGGTAATGACGCCAGACCGCGTTGTCCAGCGGGATGCGGCTGCCTTCGCCGATCGGCAACAGCAGCGTTTCCCCCTGCGGCATACGATACCAGTTCAGGGTTTGCGGCCGATCGCTGCTGAAGCTCAGGCGCAGATCGCCGCCTTCCAGACGGGCGCTGACGTTGATTGCGCGTTGCGGCCATCGCCAGCTGGCGCGTCGTGGCGTTGCGGTAAGATCCGTTACCTGCTGCGCAGGCTGCGCCAGATTGATCGGCACCGGGCCTGCGGCGATATGCAGCGTGGCAGGGTCGAGTTCAAATTGCACGTCGCCTTGCTGCAGCAGTAAGGCATCGGCGGGAAAACTGATGAGCAGCGCCAGCGCGAGCGGGGAAAACCGTTGTTTCATCAGGGGCGTCCTTGGAAGATGAAAGAGGGCAGTTTACCGATAAGCGCACTGTCGCCCAATGTCGCCATCTTCTATTTGTGACATCGAAATATAAACGCCGTATTCCAGTTTATTTTTCGTTTAATAAATTAGCCTTTACTTCATTACCCGACGTCACTATACTCAGCCAAAATTTCAGTGGAGAAACCCAATTGGACAGTTGTAGTTGTAATAAAACAAATAAGGCAAGCTGACCAATTCTCTTCTGATTTGTTGCTTGCCGTTATCGGCGGGCAGCACCCCTCTCCAGTTATTTCTGAGCTGTGCATACCCGAATAAGAAACGTTTCCTGATGCCTGACGGTTTCAGGTGAATTGAGTTGGACGTTATTATGGTATTCTGCAGCCAAAGCCTTTTCCCTCCAGGCACAGCACGCTGATTCGCTGATTTATTTTCAGCGCGATTTCGCGTGTGCTAAACAGCACATGATTTTATCTCCTGCGGTTAATTAAGGGGACAGTCATGGCTATGACTCCTTTCGTTTTGAATTTATTGCTGGCGATGTGCCTGGGCGCGGTCATTGGCGCCGAACGCCAGTGGCGCCAACGCATGGCCGGCCTGCGCACCAATGCGCTGGTGGCGACCGGCGCGGCGGTCTTTATTCTCAGCTCCATGTCCACCGATCCGGCCAGCGCCGGCCGCGTGGCGGCGCAGATCGTATCCGGTATCGGCTTCCTCGGCGCCGGCGTGATCATGCGTGAAGGGCTTAATATTCGCGGCCTCAATACCGCCGCCACGCTGTGGTGTTCGGCGGGGATCGGCGTACTGTGCGGCCTGGGCCAGCATTGGGATGCGGTGGTCGCTACGCTGGTGATCCTGTGCGCCAATATCCTGCTGCGCGAAGCCGCGCAGCGCATCAATCTGCAGCCGCATCAGCAGGCGACCGATCTGGAACTGTGCTATCGCATTCAGGTGACCTGCGGCGAGCAGGACGAAATTCTGGTGCGCACCCTGATCCTGCAGGCGCTGAACGGCGTCGCCTTGCGGCTGCAATCCTTGCGCAGCGCCGATATTTCGAGCCCGGGGCAATTGGAAGTGTGCGCGGAAATTACCGCTACGCCGGCCGCGCAAAAAGAAATCGAAGGCATTGTCTGCCGCGTCAGTCTGGAAAAAAGCGTGAGCGCCGTTCGCTGGCGCGTCGCGTCCGAATTACCGGTCTGATTAATGATATAAATATTGATTAACTTGATTATATGTTCAGGTTTATTCATGCACGCCTTGAATAACGCTGAACATTAAGGAGGTGTTATGGACGATGACCCCGGAAGGAAAATGATTCCAGCGTGGCGACAGGGTAATTCCGCCATTTAGTCACGCTAATAAAAAATTCCAAGCTGCGCATAGTCACCTGTTTATCGGGCGGGGCTTCGCTGTGCGCAGAACTAAAATAAGAGAATAGCGTTATGACTCAGATTAATGAAAGAACGCGTCGCCGTGATAAAGACGCGGTGACCTACGCCATTGCGCAAGAGGCCACCAACAGCATCGCTCAAACGCTGGCGAACCTGAAGTGCAACCGCAACGGCTTGACCCAGGACGACGCCGATGAGCGGCTGGAGCAGTTCGGCGCCAACCAGGTCGCCCATGACAAGGCGCCGCATGCCTTGATCCAGCTGATCAAGGCCTTCAACAACCCGTTTATCTTCGTGCTGATGGTGCTGGCTGCGATCAGTTTCTTTACCGATTATTGGCTGCCGCTCCAGAGCGGTGAAGAAACTGAACTCACCGGCGTCATTATCATCCTGACCATGGTCACGCTGAGCGGGCTGCTGCGTTTCTGGCAGGAATACCGCACCAACAAAGCGGCGGAAGCGCTGAAATCGATGGTGCGCACCACCGCCACGGTGCTGCGCCGCAGCAGCTACAGTGCGCATCCGCTGACGCTGGAAGTGCCGATCCGCGAACTGGTGCCGGGAGATATCATCCAGCTCTCCGCCGGTGACATGGTGCCGGCCGACGTGCGTCTTATCGCCTCGCGCGATCTGTTCATCAGCCAGGCGATTTTGACCGGCGAAGCGATCCCTATCGAGAAATACGATGCCATGGGCAACGTGGCGCAGAAGTCGAGCGACGGGGAGGTATCCAGCGAGAACGCGCTGCTTGAGCTCTCCAACATCTGCCTGATGGGCACCAACGTCGCCAGCGGCACCGCCACGGCGGTGGTGGTGGCGACCGGCGGCCGCACCTACTTCGGCTCGCTGGCCAAGTCGATCGTCGGCTCGCGGGCGCAGACTGCGTTCGATCGCGGGGTGAACAGCGTCAGCTGGCTGTTGATTCGCTTCATGCTGGTGATGGTGCCGGTGGTGTTGCTGATCAACGGCTTCACCAAAGGCGACTGGAGCGAAGCGGCGCTGTTCGCGCTGGCGGTGGCGGTCGGCCTGACGCCGGAAATGCTGCCGATGATCGTCAGCTCCAACCTGGCGAAAGGGGCGATCGCCATGTCGCGTCGCAAGGTGGTGGTGAAGCGTCTGAACGCCATTCAGAACTTTGGCGCCATGGACGTGCTTTGCACCGACAAGACCGGCACGCTGACCCAGGACCGCATCATTCTCGAGCACCACATCGACGTCAACGGCGCCAGAGATAACGAGGTGCTGCACCTGGCCTGGTTGAACAGCTTCCATCAGAGCGGCATGAAGAACCTGATGGATCAGGCGGTGATCCGCTTTGGCCGCGGCAAACCGGGGATTGAAGCCCTGGGGCGTTTCAGCAAGGTGGACGAGCTGCCGTTCGATTTCGTGCGCCGCCGTTTGTCGATCGTGGTGGCGGATGAGAATGGCCGCCAGCAGCTGATTTGTAAGGGCGCGGTGGAGGAGATGCTGGAGATCGCCACCCACGTGCGCGAAGGCGATCAGACGCTGGTGCTGGACGACGCGCGCCGTGCAGCGTTGCAGGCGCTGGCCCGAGAATATAACGAAGACGGTTTCCGCGTGCTGGTGCTGGCGACGCGCGAGCTGGATGCGCAGCGCCCGGCCGAACCGCTGAGCGTGGCCGACGAACGCGATATGGTGGTGCAAGGGCTGCTGACCTTCCTCGATCCGCCGAAGGAGAGCGCTCAGCAGGCGATCGCCGCGCTGCAGGAAAATGGCGTGACGGTGAAGGTGCTGACCGGCGACAACCCGGTGATCACCTGCAAGATTTGCCGCGACGTCGGGCTGGAGCCGGGCGAGCCGCTCTCCGGGCTGCGGATTGAACAGATGGATGACGAAGAACTGGCGCGCGAAGTGGAACAGCGCACGGTCTTCACCAAGCTGACGCCGCTGCAAAAATCGCGGGTGCTGAAAATGCTGCAGGCCAACGGCCATACCGTCGGCTTCCTCGGCGACGGCATCAACGATGCGCCGGCGCTGCGCGACGCCGACGTCGGCATCTCGGTCGACACCGGTACCGATATCGCCAAGGAGTCGGCGGACATCATCCTGTTGGAAAAGAACCTGATGGTGCTGGAAGAGGGGGTAATCAAAGGGCGCGAGACCTTCGGCAATATCATCAAGTACCTGAACATGACCGCCAGCTCCAACTTCGGCAACGTGTTCTCGGTGCTGGTGGCCAGCGCCTTCATCCCGTTCCTGCCGATGCTGGCGATCCACCTGTTGATTCAGAACCTGATGTACGACATTTCTCAGCTGTCGCTGCCGTGGGACAAGATGGACAAAGAGTTTCTGCGCAAACCGCGCAAGTGGGACTCCAAAAACATCGGGCGCTTTATGCTGTGGATTGGGCCGACCTCGTCAATCTTCGATATCACGACGTATGCGCTGATGTGGTACGTGTTCGCCGCCAACAGCGTGGAACACCAGGCGCTGTTCCAGTCCGGCTGGTTCATTGAGGGGCTGCTGTCGCAAACGCTGGTGGTGCATATGTTGCGCACCCAGAAGATCCCGTTCATTCAGAGCACGGCGGCGTTGCCGGTCTTGCTGACCACCGGGTTGGTGATGGCGCTCGGCATCTACATTCCGTTCTCGCCGCTCGGCGCCCTGGTTGGCTTGCAGCCGCTGCCGTGGGAATACTTCCCGTGGTTGGCCGCTACGCTGGTCAGCTACTGCGTGGTCGCACAGTTGATGAAGCGTTTCTATATCCGCCGCTTCGGCGAGTGGCTCTAAGCCGCCTCGGCGTTCACTTCGGGGGCGAAATTCTTCGCCCCCGCACCGCTACAGCAGTTTGTTGACCAGCAGGCCGAGCATGATGGTCAGCGTGAAGGAAAACAGCGTGCCGAGCAGCACATACTCGGTACGCATCTTATCGTCACTTTGGCGTAGATCGCCGAAACGGAAGATAGATTTGGCCGCCAGCAAAAAACCGATCGCCGGAATTTGCCCCAGCAGCACAAAGGTCAGGATCAGCGTTCTTTCCAGATAGCCAATCTGTTTGCCCGCGCGCAGCAGCGAATCGTTGTCGGCCTTGGCCGAAGGCGGCATTTGCGGCGTCCAGCGCGCCAGCAGTTGCCCAATCAGCAGGCTCATCGGCAGATAAATCAGGCTGTAGGCCACCAGCACCAGGCCGGTTTGCCAACTCCCCAGTTGCCGTCCCAACGCCGCGAGCAGTTCACCGGAATTCGGCGTCAGCCCCAGCCACAGCAAGGCGATTACCGCCAGATGCAACCCCTGATCGAGCAGGAAACTGCGGGCCGGGCTCAGGCGGGTCATGACGGTGACTTTCAGCAAATCGATCAGGTAGTGGCTGACGGCGATGACCAGCAGGCTGACCAGCACCTGAAATGAAGAAAGCCCGCCGTGCAGCAGGCCGAACCCGGCCACCACCCAGGCGGCCAGCACCCCGTGCAGCAACGCGTGCAACAGCAGAAAACGCGAACGCGCGCGATGTTGGATTTTATCTTCCACCCAACTCAGCGGCTGCAGCGGAAAATCCGCCAGCAGATGGACGATCAACAGCCAGGCCAGTAAAGGCGCATAGGTCAGATCCATAGTCAGACGATCCTGTTAATGGCGTGAATAAACCGCATGATCTCCTCATAGGCCGCGCGTTTGAGCGTGGCGGAGACCGTGGAAGCGGCTTTTTGCAGCTGCTCGGCTACGGCCGCGCCGCTGTCGGCGAACATTCTCGCCTGGACGATGCGCGCTTCGGTCTGCGACAAGCGGCCAATGACATGATCTAACATCGGCAGCAGATCGCTGACAATGGCGTTTGTCCGATCGTTGTCGGTTTTCAGAGCCAGGCGGCAATTTTTCGTCATGGCGTCCAGCGCGCTGCCGGAGTTGATAAAGGCGCTACCGTAACCGGCGGCGTCGGGCCGTTGGCTACCCAGCCCGACGGCGATGCGCGCATCCCAGTGAGCGGTGCCCATCGCCCGCAGCGCAGTGCGAATATACACTGCCAGCAACAGCCCGTCCTCCGGCGCGGCCTGCGCCTGGAAGGCATCGCCGCGAAAGATTTCCACCTGGCGCAGCCGCCCGTCGCGCTGCAGCCGATCGAGCAGGCTGTGCAGCCCGTTGAGGTAGTTGACGGTGTCTGACCGGCGAGAATCGACCAGATCGCCGCTGATTACGCTGATTGGCGTCGGCATGGCGTGATCCGTTGTGGATGGGGGATGACTATAAATTCGCACCTGAATACGAATATGTCAATAATTCGTCTCTAAAGGCGAATTTTCCGGGTGTTGGTCGGTGGAGGCGAAACGTCGGGGGCGAAGAGAAAGGGAGAGAGACGGCCGGGAATGCGCGGACCTGTCAGGCCCGCCACCGGCGGCGTAGACGGAAAGAGGCCGGCGACCGGCCGTTCAGAAGCTTTTGACCAGCACGTCACGCGGCATTTCACTGCCGTGTTTCAGCAGGTGCTCAAACGATCTTTCGCTGCTTTTCAGCTGCTGCAAAAACTCCTGCGGCGACAGATCGTGCTTTTTGCCGCTCATGTAAGCCAGCGCCAGTTCTTTTGCCTGATAGCGGGAGAAATTGTACATAGTGTCCTCGATACGGTGAATGTCAGTGCTCACGATTGTAGCGAAAGAGCACATAATGAACAGCCGCTTTGGCGTATGGAATCGATAGCCGAAACTTAACTTGCCGGTTGCAACAGCTCATCGCACAGGCGTTTGATGACCTGGGTTTGCGGCAGGCCGTTGTGCAACATCTGGCGGATATGCTCCGCATCGCTGATGCCCCGGCGCACATGGCGCTCGACCGCCTGCAGCACGGCCCGATCCTCCTGCCGCTCGGCGAAGCCGCTCAGCGTGTCGAGGGTGTGCAGGATATGTGCGGTCAGGCTGCAGCGGCGCAGCGTGGCGGGATCGACGTATTCGGCGGCGAAACCGCTGCGATAGGCGTTGATCTTGTTGTAGTTGGTGAAGGCATCGTACTCCGGCGCGATCGGCGTGCGGTGTTGCAACAGAAAATCGGCCAGCAGACGGCAGTAGCCGACCAGCAGCGTGGCGTGCGCGAGGCGCAGCGGCGTATCGCAGATGCGGATCTCTACCGTGCCCAGCTCCGGTTTCGGCCGCGCATCCCAGTAAATATCCTTGACGCTGTCGATGACGCCGGCGGCATGCAGCCGGTCATAGTAGGCGTTGAATTCGCGCCAGCTGTAGATGTGTTCCAGGCAGCCGTAATTGGGGAAAGAATTCTGTGCGCTGAAACGGGAGCTGGCAAAGCGCGTATCGACGCCCTGGTACAGCGGTGACGAAGCGCTGAGCGCGATCAGCTGCGGAAAATAGGGCGTCAGCGCATGGCACAGGTACATCGCCTCGTCTCCGTCGTTGACGCCGAGGTGGATGTGTTGGCCGAATACGCAGGCCAGTTTGGAGAGATAGCCAAAGCGGCTGGCCAGCTGCCTGTAGCGCGCGTTGTCGCTGATGACCTGCTTGCGCCAGTCGTTGCTCAGGTGGCGGCCGCCGCCGCAGACGTCACAGCCCAGGCGTCGTGCGCTGCGCCGGACGGTATCGGTCAGGGCGCGCAGCTCGGCGTGCAGCGCATCGAGATCGCGGTGCACCGAGCTGTTCAGTTCCACCATCGACTTGGTGAGCTCATGTTTGACGCGTCGGCGGTCGCCGACCGCGCTGACCACCCGGTCAGCCCGATCCGTAAGATCGTAGTGCTCGTCATCGACCAGCTGCAGCTCTATTTCGGTGCCGATGGAGAGTCTTTCCGACGGTTTGAATGTGAGCGGCATGGCGCCTCCTTCCCATAAAAACAGCGTAAGATAAGTATAAGTTGTTGGGCTGGGGATAACGCCTTGCGTTTTATATTTGCTTTTTCGAATATGAAGGTGATATTTTCACGAGCGATTTGTCGAGCAGATAAAGGTTAACGGGAGTGCGACATGACGTCATTGACGCCGCTGAAGCTGTTTAAAAACTTGTCGGATGAGACGCGTCTGACGCTGGTGCTGGTGCTGCGCCACGCCGGCGAGCTGTGCGTGTGCGAGCTGTCGGGCGCACTGGCACTGCCGCAGCCAAAAATATCAAGACATCTGGCGATGCTGCGTGAAAGCGGGCTGTTGCTCGATCGGCGCGATGGCAAGTGGATACATTATCGCCTGTCGCCGCATATGCCGGCCTGGGCGGCGGCTATTATTGAGCAGGCTTATCAGTGCCGATCAGAACAGATGATGGAATTGGCGCAACGCGCGGCGAAAGGTTGCCCGTAACGATAAAAAATTTGCCTTAACATATCCGGAAAAACATATATGTAAACTTGAAGAAGCAGCGAGGCGACGATGATAGTGGCAGGGACAATCTTTATTCTGACGTTGATTTTGGTGATTTGGCAACCGAAAGGGCTGGGCATCGGTTGGAGTGCGTCGATCGGGGCGGGATTGGCATTAGTGAGCGGCGTGGTGCACGTCGGTGATATTCCCGTGGTGTGGCAGATAGTCTGGAATGCGACCGCGACCTTCATCGCCGTCATCATCATTAGCCTGCTGCTGGATGAAAGCGGCTTCTTCACCTGGACCGCCTTGCATGTCGCACGTTGGGGCAACGGCAAAGGTCGATGGCTGTTTACCTACATGTTGCTGCTAGGGGCTGTAGTGGCAGCGTTGTTCGCGAACGACGGCGCCGCGTTGATTCTGACGCCGATCGTGATCGCCATGCTGTCGGCGCTCGGTTTTCGTCCTGCTGCCGTGCTGGCTTTCGTCATGGCGGCGGGCTTTATCGCCGATACTGCCAGCCTGCCGCTGGTGGTGTCCAACCTGGTAAATATCGTTTCAGCGGATTTCTTCCGGCTGGGCTTTACGGAGTATGCGGCGGTGATGGTGCCGGTCAACCTTGCCGCCGTCGCGGCGACGCTGGTGATGTTGCATCTGTTCTTCCGCAAGGATATTCCGCAGCGCTACGCATTGACGCGTTTACCGGTGCCACGGGAAGCGATTCGCGATCGCACGACGTTTCGGACCGGCTGGGCCGTATTGGCGCTGTTGTTGATGGGTTTTTTCGCCCTGGAGCCGCTCGGCGTGCCCGTCAGTTTGGTCGCCGCTTGCGGCGCCCTGGTTTTGCTGGCGGTGGCGAAACGCGGGCGAGCGATCGATACCGGTAAAGTGTTGCGCGGGGCGCCCTGGCAGATCGTCATTTTCTCACTGGGCATGTATCTGGTGATCTACGGGTTGCGCAACGCCGGTTTGACCGATTGGCTTTCCGGTGTGCTGGACGCGTTGGCACGGCAGGGGCTGTGGGCGGCGACGTTTGGCACCGGTTTCCTGAGCGCATTTCTCTCTTCCATCATGAATAACATGCCGACGGTATTGGTGGGGGCGTTGTCTATCGACGGCAGCAGTGCGGAAGGCGTCATCAAACAGGCGATGATTTACGCTAACGTTATCGGCAGCGATCTCGGCCCCAAAATTACCCCGATTGGCAGCCTGGCGACGTTACTGTGGCTGCATGTGTTGGCACAAAAGAACATCGTCATTACCTGGGGCTATTATTTCCGCGTGGGGCTGGTGATGACGTTACCGATTTTGTTTGTCACCCTGGCCGCGCTAGCATTGCGGTTGTCCGTTTTGCCCTGACCGGAGAAATCGTCATGAGCGACATCAAGATTTACCATAACCCGGCCTGCGGCACGTCGCGCAATACGTTGGCGTTGATCCGCAACAGCGGCGTTGAGCCAGAGGTGGTTTTGTATCTGGAAACGCCGCCAAGCCGCGAACGATTGATTGCGTTGCTGGACGAAATGGGCATGACGCCGCGCGCGTTGCTGCGCAAAAACGTCGAGCCTTACGCCGAGCTGAAGCTGGACGAAGCCGGCTGGCGCGATGATCAACTGATCGATTTCATGCTGCAACAGCCGATCCTGATCAACCGCCCCATTGTGGTGACCCCGCTCGGCACGCGTTTGTGCCGTCCGTCGGAGGTGGTGTTGGAGATTCTGCCGGATCCGCAGCGCGGCGCCTTCAGCAAAGAGGACGGGGAGCCGGTGATTGATGCGCAGGGCCACAGGATAACCAACGGCTAATCGCTGCGGCCCCGCATTTCATCCAATCAGTGCAGTTCGGCGCCGCTGCGATCGGCCAGCGCTTCCAGCAGCGGGGCAGAAGGCACGAAGAACAGGGTGCCGGTCACCGCGTGACTAAAATCGAGCAGCCGATCGTAGTTGCCGGCCGGGCGGCCGATAAACATGTTTTCCAGCATCTGCTCGATCGGCTGCGGGGAGCGCGCATAGCCGATAAAGTAGGTGCCGAACTCGCGCAGGCCGGGGCGGCCGAACGGCATGTTGTCGCGCAGAATTTTCACCTCGTTGCCTTGCTCGTCGGTGATGGTGGTCAACGAACTGTGCGACGACGACGGTTTGACCGCTTCATCCAGCTCGATGTTGGACTGTTTATGGCGGCCGATGATCTTCTCCTGCGTTTCCACGCTGAGCGAATTCCAGCCCTGCATATCGTGCAGGTATTTCTGCACCAGCACATAGCTGCCGCCGCTGAACGCCGCGTCTTCGTCGCCGATCACCGTGTAGTCGAAGGCTTCGTGCCCCTCCGGGTTCTCCGTACCGTCGACGAAGCCGATCATGGCGCGCTGATCGAAATAACGGAAGCCGTGCACCTCCTCGATCACCGTCACGGCGTCGCCGAGCTTGGCGGTCAACTGAGAGGCCAGTTCAAAACACAGATCCATTTCATCGGCGCGGATGTGCAGCAGGATGTCGCCAGGCGTGGCGACCGCAACGCGCTCCCCGCTACCGATCGGGCTGAACGGATGCAGCTGGCGAGGGCGCGGCGCGCCGAACAGCGTATCCCAGGCCTCGGAGCCGAAGCCGCAGACGCAGGTGAGATTGCCCGCCGGCGCGCGTTTGCCGACCGAACGCACCACGGCGGCGATATCGCCGCACCAGGCGCGCACCGCCGCCAGATGGGCAGGAACGGGCGACAGGGTGGCGACGATGAAAATGGCATGGCGCGTGACCGGCGTGAATACGGCTTGCGGCGGGGTGTTATTTGCATTCATTGCATTCGGCTCCAGTGTGTTCGGGTGAAATAGATCAGATCAAATTAAAGTGCTCGTCGGGTTTCATCGGCGGTGGCAGCGGGCTTTGGTCGTTCATTTCCAGCAGGTTGCGCTCGATGGTGTTGCAAATGGCGTTTAACGGCAGATGGTTGGCCGACACGCCGAACGGATCCTCCAGCTCTTCGGCCAGTGAGTCCCAGGATAAGAAGGTATAGGAAATGAACACCGAAACAAACGGTGTCATGTAATGCAGATCGGTCACCAGGGCAAAAGGCAACAGGCTGCAGAACAGGTAAACGGTGCGCTGCAGGATCAGGGTATAGGCGAACGGCACCGGGGTGCTGGCGAGCCGTTCGCAGCCGCCGAGGGTGTGAGACAGTTCGCTCAGCTTATCGTCGATCAGCCCGAAGGTGATGTCGCTCAGCAGGCCCTGACGGCGCAATTTGCCGATTTCCTGGCCCAGCATCAGCAGGATGCGGTTGGTCGGCATCGGGCTGGCGATCACCTCGGCCAGCTCGTTGCCGGTGAGATTGTGGTACAGATCGGCGGTGGGGTCGGTGCCGCGCAGCTGATGCTTCAGGCTCCAGCTAAAGGCGATCAGCAGCTTGGCGACCTTTTGCTGCACCGCCGGTTCGTCCGGCAGCAGGCTTTTGATCTGGCGCAGCAGGGTGCGTTCGGTAATCAGCAGCGAGCCCCACAGGTTGCGCGCTTCGACAAAGCGGCTGTAGCCGGCGTTATTGCGAAAGCCGAGAAAAATGGCGATGGCGATGCCCAACAGGCTGAACGGCGCAATGGTCAAATGCACGCCGAGCTGTTCGTACCATTGGTAGCTGATCACCGCCACTATCGACATCAGCACGTTCAGCGACAGGCGAAAGGTAATTTTTGACAGCACGGAACCGTGCCAGGCGAACAGGCGAAAAAACCAGTTCTGGTGCGGGCGAATTATCATAACGTGGGTGCTTCCTGGTGTCCTGCTATTGAGAATAGTCGATTCTTATCCGGCGGCGCTATGCCGCCGTTGTCGATTGCCAGAGCCGTTGCGGGTGCGTATAGACGGTGGCGCGCCCCGGTTTGCTGAAGCCCACCAGCGTCAGGTTGCTGCGCTCGGCCACTTCCACCGCCAGACGGGTGGCGGCGGAGACGGCGAACAGGATCTCGACGCCGCACATGGCGGACTTTTGCACCATTTCATAGCTTGCGCGGCTCGAGACCAGCGCCGCCCCTTGCGACCAGGCCTGTTGGCTGCGGTAACCCAGCAGTTTGTCGAGCGCCACATGGCGGCCGACGTCTTCACATCCGCCGCTGAGCGCGCCGTCCGGCTGGATCCAGGCCGCCGCATGGGTGCAGCCGGTCAGTTTTCCCACCGTTTGCACTTCCTGCAGTTGAGCCAACGCCCGGTCGAGCTGGGCCAAATCGAAACGTTGGGTGAAGGGCAGCGGTGCGATGGGCTGAGCAACCTCCTGCAGCTGCTCGACCCCGCAGACGCCGCAGCCGGTGCGGCCGGCCAGGCTGCGGCGCTTCTCTTTCAGCTGCATAAAGCGGCGGCTCGAGAGCTCTACATGCACTTCAATGCCGTTGCAGGCCGGTTGTTGACGGATGTCGTAGATATCGTCGGGAGAGGTGATGATGCCTTCGGACAGCGAAAAACCGATGGCGAAGGCCGCCAGATCTTTTGGCGTCGCCATCATCACCACGTGGGAAATGCCGTTGTACACCAGTGCGACCGGCACTTCTTCCGCCAGCCAATCCTGCTGCGCCTGAGCCAGATCGGTGCGCTGCCAGACCGCATGGCGAGACAGGCAGGCCTGTTCGATGTCGTCGGTTTCTGCGAGGAGTAGGTGCTTGTTCATAACGTTCTCGTGACCGTCGGTGACGAGGCGCCGACGGGGATGAATGCTTATTGAGCAGGTGTGGACATTATACAGGATTCTGATCCCGCTCGCGTAGGGAATCACGCCCTGCAGGTTATCCACAGTTTTAGTGGATAACGTGTGTGCAAGGCAGCGTGAAACCGTTAGCAGGCGTAAAAAAAAATCGCTCAGAAAATTATTATATTACGCGGCAAAGCGCGATCTGCAGGGGGATAGGGGGTTGCACGCGTTCGCGTTTTGTTTATGCTTTACTGTATAAATATACAGTTTGGTTATGATTATGCTGAGCAATTCAAGGTTGTATGCTTTTTCACCAGGTGAGCCCCTGACGTTACCGCTGTTTGCCGATCGCGTGGCCTGCGGTTTTCCCTCCTCGGCGCAGGACTATGTCGAGAGCCGGCTGGATATCGGCAAACTGCTGGTGCGGCATCCTAATGCCACTTATTCGTGCGCGCCAGCGGTGAGATGGAGCGAGCAGGATGGATCAGGCACTGAATTTTTCACTCAGCTATGCGCAGCTGATCCGGGAAGCAGAAGATGCGATTAAAAAATGCAATCTGAACCAGGGCGGGATGGGTTACACCCTAGAGTTGGGTAAGCCTTCTGCCATTCTGAGTTTCTGGTACGGTCTGGCGCTGCAGGGCTATCCGGGCACAATAATGGATGAACGTGTTGATGCCGACCGGCTGCGCCTGCATGTCCTCATCTATAAGAGAGAGGAGTGACATCGTGGCAACGGTTAACGTCCGCCGGCCGTCGCCGCTGTAGCGACGGATGCTGATTGTGCTGGCCGAACCTGCGTGCCCCCTGCCTGCTGCTGTGGCGCGCGGACGGAACGATCAAGTCGCCGCCAACGGCAAAAGCCGGGAATTGAACGGGCGCATACGTTGGGTAGATACCGGGGAAAGCAGGCAGATCAGGAACGACATCAGAAAGTCCTGTACTACCGACAGATTAAGAAACTGAGCATCCGAGAAACAGCAGACGCGACAGGCTACAGTACTTCCCAAGTTTGTCGCATTCAGGCCTTCTATAAAGAAGTTGAGACTGATTAAAAAGCAGCCTTAATGTACAATAATTTTCGATATCCAAACTGACCCCATGAACAATCAATGAGTTAGAGGTGAAAGATGATTTCATACAAAAAAATCATACCTGCTCTTGTCATATTCGCTTTATCTAATGCTGTGGCATATGCGAATGATTTCGACAAATCAAATGAAGCGATGGCAATTTCAGCAATAGGTTTTTCTGGCTCAAATGCTCGTGTTGCACATGATGTTTGTGGGGCAACCAATGAGAAAATTGATAAATATAAAAAACAAATAAAAGACTCATTAACTAGAACATTAAAGTATGAACAGTCAGGATTCGATACGCATTGGGATAATGGTTGGAAAAATGCTGATTTTTTGGTTAAGTCATTAAGTAATGATGAAGCCTATAAAAAAGAATATTGCCGAGAGGTTTTAGATGGAATTAATAATCCTGAAATGAATTAAGGATTATTCCTTATTCGGGGTTCTACGCCGGAACCCCAGATTTTTCCGTCCGCTAAAATTATCCCCGGTTGAGCAGCTTTATACCGTCAGCTCGCAGTGGACCATCAGGGGAAATGTGGCGGTACAGCGTTTGTCGGGTTATCCCAAGCTCCTGGCATAACGTACTGACTTTCGTCTCTGGCCGTCCCATTGATGCCATTGCCAGTCGCAATTTTATTGGCGTCATTTTGTAAGGCCGTCCGCCGTTCCTCCCGTGGGCTCTTGCTGAGGCAAGGCCTGCCGCTGTTCTTTGCGGCGCTGTACGCAGCAGAGACCGACGGCCGCGCGCGACTGGCTCGACACCCGCTTAGTCCCGCCCTCTGGTCAAATGCAGGCTGACGTGTACAGCCTGCAGGCAGAGGATTTCGTCTGGCAACCGGTATCGCCCGCCGTCGGCGCCGTTCGCAATGACAATCCCTCACTCATCCTGCCCATCGATACGCCAACGGTCTGAGTGCCGCATTATCCACAGTTTTGGTGGATATCATGTGTGCAAACACACGTGAAGAACGCCAAAAGCTGCAGGAAAAATCGCTCAGAAAATTATTATATTACGCGGGAAAGCGCGATCCGCAGGGGGATTGGGGGTTGCACGCGTTCGCGTTTTGTTTATGCTTAACTGTATAAATATACAGTTTGGTTATGATTATGCTGAGCAATTCAAGGTTGTATGCTTTTTCACCAGGTGAACCCCTAACGTTACCGCTGTTTGCCGATCGCGTGGCCTGCGGCTTTCCTTCCCCGGCGCAGGACTATGTCGAAGGCCGGCTGGACATCGGCAAGCTGCTGGTGCGGCACCCCAACGCCACCTATTTCGTGCGCGCCAGCGGCGAATCGATGATCGACGGCAACATTCGGGACGGCGATCTGCTGATTGTCGACAGCGCCCTGACGCCGGAGCATGGCAATATCGTGATCGCTGCGGTGGACGGTGAATTCACCGTCAAAAAGCTGCAGTGCCACCCCGACGTGCGGCTGTTGCCGATGAATCCCGCCTACGCGCCCATCGTGTTCGACGACGAAGCGCAGCTGGAGATTTTCGGCGTGGTGACCTTTATCGTCTACGCGGCGCTGTAGCCATGTTCGCCCTGGTAGACGTCAACAGCTTCTACGCTTCCTGCGAGACCATTTTCCGGCCCGACCTGCGGGGGCGGCCGGTGATTGTGTTGTCCAACAACGACGGCTGCGTGATCGCCCGCAGCGCCGAGGCGAAGGCGCTGGGCGTGCCGATGGGCGCGCCTTATTTCAAGATCAAAGAGGAGATGCGCCGTCGCAACGTCGCGGTGTTCTCCTCCAACTACGCGCTGTACGCCGATATGTCCCGCCGGGTGATGGACACGCTGGAGGAGATGGCGCCGGCGGTGGAGATCTATTCACTGGACGAAGCCTTTCTGCGGCTGGACGGCGTGGCGCGCTGCGAGGCGCTGGAACCGTTCGGCCAGCGGGTGCGCGATCGCATCCGGCGCGAGCTGCATTTGACGGTCGGGGTCGGCATTGCGCCGAGCAAAACGCTGGCCAAGCTGGCTAACTTCGCGGCCAAGAAATGGCGCGGCACCGGCGGCGTGGTGGATTTATCCGATCCGGCGCGCCAGCGCAAACTGCTGGCGTTGCTTCCGGTGGAAGAAGTGTGGGGCGTGGGCCGCCGCCTGACGCGCCAGCTGCAGGCGATGGGCATTCACACCGCGCTGCAGCTGGCGGACTGCGATACCCGGCTGGCGCGTAAAACCTTCAGCGTGGTGCTGGAGCGCACGATACGTGAGCTGCGCGGCGAGTCATGCCTGCAATGGGAAGATGAGGCGGCGGCGAAAGAGCAGATCATCTGTTCCCGCTCGTTCGGCCAGCGGTTGACGCACTACCCGCACATGCGCGAGGCGATCTGCAGCTATGCCGAACGCGCCGCCGAAAAGCTGCGACAGGAAAAGCGCTATTGCCGCAACGTGTCGGTGTTTATCAAAACCAGCCCGCATTCGGCGGGCGAAGGCTATTACAGCAATATGGGCACCGCCCGGCTGCAAACGCCGAGCAACGACAGCCGCGACATCATCGCCATGGCGGTGCGCGCGCTGGAGAGCATTTGGCAGGAGGGGCGGCGTTATCTGAAGGGCGGCGTGATGCTGGGGGATT
Source organism: Serratia sp. CY55921 (assembly GCF_052167655.1). NCBI lineage: Bacteria > Pseudomonadati > Pseudomonadota > Gammaproteobacteria > Enterobacterales > Yersiniaceae > Serratia > Serratia sp. CY55921. Next base: position 585,370 of record NZ_JBJNMU010000001.1, read on the forward strand.
TCAGCGCCGCCGCCATGGCGCAGATCGACCTGTTCGACGACTGCCCGCCGCGCCGCAACAGCGAGCGCCTGATGGCGACCCTCGATCGCCTGAATCAGGAAGGGCGCGGGCGCGTATGGTTCGCCGGGCAGGGGATCGTCAAACCGTGGCAAATGAAGCGCGACATGCTGTCGCCGGCCTACACCACCCGGCTGGCGGACATTCCCGTGGTGCGGCTGGGGGAGCGGGCGCCGCGCGCTGCCGAATCGAAGGAAGAAAAACGCCGCGGGTGACAACCGGCGGCGTGGGTAGGCTGAGTGTTACTTCACCGCAGCCGGATCCGGCTTATCGGGGGCGATGCCGTACAGCGCCATGGCGCGGTTGACCTCGCTGCGGGCGATACGGCCTTCGTCAGCCAGCAGCTTCAGGGCGGCGAGCGCGATGAAATGGCGGTTGACCTCGAAGAACTCACGCAGCGCCTCGCGGGTGTCCGAGCGGCCAAAACCGTCGGTGCCCAAGGCGATAAAGGTGCGGTCGGGCAAGAACGGTTTGATCTGATCGCCGACGATCTTCATATAGTCCGTCGCTACCACTACCGGGCCGGGATGCGCCGCCAGCAGGCTTTGTATATAAGGGACTTTCGGCGGATCTTCCGGATGCAGCAGGTTCCAGCGTTCGGCCGCCATGCCGTTGCGGCGCAGCTCGCTCAGGCTGGTGGCGCTCCAGATATCGCTGGCGACGCCAAAGTCCACGGCCAACAGCTCCGCCGCCGCCAGCGCCTCGCGCATGATGGCGCCGCTGGCGACCAGCTGAGCACGCGGGCTCTCTTGGGTTGTCGCTGCGCTCTGTTTGAGCAAATACGCCCCCTGGATAATCCCGTCCTCTACGCCCGCCGGCATCGGCGGCTGCGGGTATCCCTCATTGAGCAAGGTGATGTAGTAGTAAATATCCTCTTGCTCAACGAACATCCTGCGCATGCCGCTCTGAACGATCACTGCGAGTTCATAGGCATAGGTCGGATCGTAGGAGACGCAGCTGGGGATCACGGAAGACAGCACGTGGCTGTGGCCGTCGTCATGCTGCAAGCCTTCGCCCATCAGGGTGGTTCTGCCGGAGGTGGCGCCGAGCAGGAAACCCTTGGTGCGCGCGTCGGCCGCCGCCCAGGCGAGATCGCCCACCCGCTGCAGCCCGAACATGGAGTAGAAGATATAGAACGGGATCGTCGCGACATCGTGGTTGCTGTAGGCGGTGCCGGCGGCGATCCAGGTCGATATCGCGCCGGATTCGTTGATGCCTTCCTGCAAAATCTGGCCGTCTTTGGCCTCTTTATAGTAGCTGAGCTGCCCGGCATCCTGCGGGGTATATAGCTGGCCGAGCCAGGAATGGATGCCAATCTGGCGGAACAGGCCTTCCATGCCGAACGTGCGCGACTCGTCCGGCACGATGGGCACGATCAGTTTGCCGATGTTGGGGTCTTTGAGCAGCGCGCCGAGGATATTGACGAAGGCCATGGTGGTTGACATGTTGCGCTCGCCGCTGCCCTTAAGGAGACTGTCGAAGCGCGATAACGCCGGTATCGCCAGCGGGGTGGATTGGCCGAAGCGGGCGGGGATGTAGCCGCCCAGCGCGGTGCGCGTCGCGGTGATGTACTTCGCCGCCGCGCTGTCGGGCTCGGGCTTCAGATAAGGGATCGCTTCCAGCTGCGCATCGGGGAGCGTCAACCCCAAACGATCGCGGAAGGCTTTCACCGCATCCTGGCTCATTTTTTTCAGCTGATGGTTGATGTTCTGCCCTTCACCGGCTTCTCCCATGCCGAACCCTTTGACCGTTTTGGCCAATACCACCGTCGGCCTGCCCGGGGTATGCATCGCCTGATGGTAGGCGGCGTACACCTTTTGCGGATCGTGGCCGCCGCGGTGCAGCGCCCAGATCTCATCGTCGCTCAGATCGGCGACCAGCGCGAGCAACTCCGGGTACTTGCCGAAGAAATGCTCCCGCACATAGGCGCCGCTTTGCGACTTGAAGGTCTGGTAATCGCCGTCGACGCACTCCATCATGCGCTGCATCAGCAGCCCGGAGCGATCTTTTTGCAGGAGTTTGTCCCAGCCACTGCCCCAGATCACCTTGATCACCTGCCAGCCGGCGGCTTTGAAGGTGCCTTCCAGTTCCTGAATGATCTTGCCGTTGCCGCGCACGGGACCATCCAGCCGCTGCAGATTGCAGTTCACGACGAAGATCAGGTTATCGAGCTTTTCTCGCCCGCCCAGCGCAATTGCCGCCAGCGATTCCGGTTGATCCATCTCGCCGTCGCCGAGAAACGCCCACACCTTTCTCCCCTGATGCGGTTTCAACCCGCGGTATTCCAGATAGCGCATATAGCGTGCCTGATAGGCGGCGGTCAGCGGCCCCAGCCCCATCGAAACGGTGGGATATTGCCAGAAATCTGGCATCAGCCTGGGGTGCGGATAGGAAGAAAGGCCGCGGCGCGCGGATTCGCGGCGAAAGTTGTCGAGCTGCTCCTCGTCGATGCGGCCTTCGAGATAGGCGCGGCCGTAAATGCCGGGGGCGGAGTGACCCTGGATATACACCATGTCACCGGCAAACTCATCGGTGCGTCCGCGGAAAAAGTGCGTGAATCCCACGTCGTAAAGCACCGCGGCCGACTGGTAGGTGGCGATGTGTCCGCCGACGTTGGAATGTTTGCCGGCGCGCAGCACCATCGCCATGGCGTTCCAGCGAATAAACGCATTGATGCGCGCTTCCGCGGCCAGATCGCCGGGATACGTCGGCTGCTTATAGACCGGGATCGTATTCACGTACGGCGTGGTGACCATGCTGAAGAAATCGCCGTGTTTTCGCTGATCGGCTTCGGCCATTCTTTCCAACAAAAAATGCGCGCGTTCACGGCCGTCGATGTCGGCGACCCCTTCAAATGCCTCAAGCCATTCAGCCGTCTCTTGTGGGTCAAGATCTGCTTTTACCGCGGGTTGGTTCATAAAAGCTCCAAATGTACTTACCTGATAAGGCGCTGAGCGATACAGGAATTTATTGAATTGCATATGCAAGAGTTGCAAATGCAACAATGGCGAAAGCCACTCTATCCCTTTACAATTGCAATTGCAACTCACCGCTTTTGACGAGAAAACTGACATGACAGATAAACAACCCGACCTGTGGTTCTCCTTCGTGCGCGCGCACCGGGCAATCATCAAAAAGATAGAAACGCAATTGTCGGAGGCGGGGCTGCCGGCGTACGCCTGGTATGACGTGTTATGGGGATTGGAAAGCGGGGAAAACGGCACGCGCCGCATGCATGAACTGGCGGACGTGTTGGTGATTGAGCGTTATAACCTGACCCGCCTGATGGATCGCCTGGAAAAAGAGCGGCTGGTCACGCGTTTCCGTTCGGATGACGACCGTCGGGCCTCCTTCGCCACCATCACCGAGGAAGGTAAGGCCCTGCGGAAAAAAATGTGGGAGATCTACCGCGCGGTGGTCAAAACCCACTTTCTCAATCAGTTCAGCGAAGAAGAGATCGCACGCTTCTCCGACGCGTTGGACAACGCGATGCAGCTGGCCAGAGCGTGATCAGGCATCGGGCGTGATGTGCAGAACGCGCAGCGCATCGGCGATCAGCGTCGAGGGAATTTTCTGCTCGTCGGCCAGCAGTTTGAGGGCGCATAGCGCAATCCATTCCGCCTGCGGATAGTGAATTTCGCCCCGGGTGCGAGAATCCGAACCCACCGCGGCAAAGCGTGCGGGAATGAACCGCTTGAGCTGGTTGGCAATCAGGTGCGAGTAGTCGGTAACGGCGACGACGGGGGCATTCCCGGCGCCCAGACACGTTTTCAGATGGCATTCGCCGCCGCTGTCCTGGCGCTGCATGTCGGCGAGTTCAGCATCCTGCGCCAACCGCGTGTAGCTGGGGCAGCTCCAGATTTCGGCCGCGATGCCCCAATTTTTCAACACCTCAGCCGCCTGCTGAACGCGGGCGAGCGTTCTGCCTGCGCCGCACAGGCGAACCTGCAACGGCGAGTCCGCCGCCGCCGCGACACGATACATCCCCTTGAACGCCTGCTCTGCGACAAACGGCTCACCGGAAGCGGGGGCATCATTGTCTGCGTTGGTCGCGAGATACACCATCTTTCTCGTTCCCTCCAGATAGAGCGCGTGCAGGGCGTGATGGAGTATCGCGCCGGTTTCCCGGGCATTGGCCGGATCGAAAGGCAGCCAGTCCGGCATGGCGGTGAGCTGGAGCGGGAACCAGGCCTGCACGCCTTTCGGCAAGTCGGTACTGCCGGTATCCGCATCGCTGATGAAAATCCCCTTGCGATTGGTTTCCGGCTCAAGCCCGCGGAGCATGTCCACCGAAGGGGTGTTGACGACGTAAAACAACGGTTTCTCATAACGTTCTGATTGATGGCCAAACCAGAGCGGCCAGGCGGTGGCGTAGCGGGAGCTCGGCGGTTCGGCGCGCCTTCTGCCGTCGATGAGCCAGATGTTGCCACTGGCGTTTAGTTCGCTCAAGGCTTCCGCCGTCCAGGCGGTGGAAGAGGGAAGCGCCGCGCCGGCGTTCTGGCTGACGGAGGCCATCTTGCGGATACAGGCTTCGGCCAGGGTTCTGGTCCTGGCGGAGGCGGCAGGCATTGTTATACGTTGAGGCGACATGCGGAGCATTCCCTTTAAGTTGCAAGTGCGATGATTGTAATTGCAATTCATAGCGTGTGCCAATGACTTCTGAACAGGTCGCAGCCATCCAGGCGTGACCCGCGGCGATATATTCAGGTTATGCAGACGCGATCCTATTTGTTTCACCGACCAGACAGCCGCCATCCGTTGTCCTTATTTCTGCGGTTTTTTATAAATGACGGGCAGCTAAAAACGGTTTGCCGATAGGGATAATGCGCGTGTCAATCCGCGTTAAACGAGAATATCGGCATCTTAAAAATAAAACGAAATAAGGATGAAAGCATATGCCTGGATTTAATTATGGTGGTAAAGGAGATGGGACTAACTGGAGTTCTGAACGCGGTACGGGCCCTGAGCCGGGGGGCGGCGATAAAGGCCATTCCGGCGATCGCGATCGCGGCGGCGCCGGCGTTGGCAACAGCCCGGAACAGCAACAGATAGCGGCGATCCAAAACGATCCGGCGCTGCGCATGAAGCTGGAGGCGGTGATTAAGGCGGCGCGCAGAATTAACCCGGATGCGAAATTGCATATTGAAAGCGTCAGCCCATCCGGCACGCTGAGCCTTTCCGCCACCGGTTTGACGGCCGATCAGGCGAAGCACATTGGCCTGGGGGGGCTGGTGATGGGGGTCAACGCCAAGGGGGTGACAGTGGCGATCGGGGATATCGAAACCGGCCATGCGCGCAAACCCTCACCCCCTGGCAAAGGCGGCAACAATGGCCTGAATGCCGGGCAGATCGGCGCCTCTTCGTTAGGCAGTTTCGTGACAGACTCGCATCGCGATCGGCCCGTCAGCGGCTGGCATGGCAACGGCAAAACCGGCGAATTCTCGACGACCCGCACGACCGGGAGTTACTACGGTTTTCATCATTTGAAGGTGGAAAAGCAAGACGGAGTGGCGACCTACAACCTCTACTATAAGGCCAATAAGAACCGGCCCGCGTTTATCGCCGTGGTGAGAGGGGATAACCTGAATGCCATGGAGGTGAAATATGCCAACGGCAAGCCGGTAAAATCGCCCGGCTCGGTAAAAACGATCGTTAAGGAATTCGTCGAATATCAAAATGCGGAATTAAAAGCCATCAAGGATGGCGTCAGCCTGGCCGCAGGTATCAATAAAGATATCGCGGAAAAGATCGGCGCGAAATACGCCAAACTCGCCAAGGATTTGGAAGCGGGAATTCAAGGAAAATATATCCGCAACGTGCAAGATGCGGAGAAAACCTACGAGCAATTGACGAAGGGCCTGAATAAAAAGCTCAAGGCGCAGGACAAAGCGGCGATTGTCGCCTGGCTGAAAATGATCGATGCGGAACAGTATGCCCGCAATGCGCGGGTATTGGGCAAGGTCTTCACCGGGGTGGACTGGGCGCTCAAGGGCGCGGATCTGGTAAACGCCGCGATTGAAGGTTTCTCAACCGGCAACTGGAAAGCGTTCCGCAACCAGCTCGAAGCGCTCGGGTTGTCGATCGGCGCAGGGTATACGCTCTCCGCTATCGCCGCGTTTTTCGCGCCGACGCTGGTGTCGTCGACGGTGGGCATTTTCGCCTTCGCTTACCTGTTTGGCTGGGCCACCAGTTATATCGATGCGGAACGTGCGGGGGAGCTGGAGAAGTGGGTCGCTGACCTGTAACGGCATGAGGGGGCTGGCCCCCTCATTTTATCCCTCACACCCTCTACCTCTTTCACACCACCGGCGCCACCGTCAGCAGCAGATTGGCGAAGCGGCGCCGTTCGCCGGAGGCGATCACCAGCAGCGTCCGATCCGATTTGACCGCGGCGTAAAACGCCTCGCGCGGCAGGTGCTCGATCGGGCAATGTTCTGGCAGCAGTTGCCGGTATTCGGCTTCGATAGTGTTGGTGAAGTCCGGCGGGCAGGCCATCAGCGCCGCGCTTTCCACGTTGATGCAGGCCAGCAGTTTTTCCAGGATTGGCGGGGCGGCGAGCGTGCCGGGCGCCAGGTTCAGATAGACCACGGTGGCGTCTTTCGGCGCGTGCGTCACGCAGGCGTAATTGCCGTCGGCGATCAGCACCTGGGTTTTATGCCCGCATTGCGCCAGCGCGGCGAGCAGCGGCGGGTGAGTGATGGCGGATTTGATCATAAAGCGATTCCTGAATAGGGGGCGGCTGTGCCGCCCGCAGCTGAACTACATGCGGAAGATGCCGCCGTTGATGTCGAGAGTGGCGCCGGAGATGAAGCCGTCGTATTCCGCCGCCAGGAAGGCGATGGCGCGGGCCACGTCGTCCGGCGTGCCTGCGCGGCCCAGCGGGATGCTGCGAACGGTTTCCTCCGCCGATGCCTGGGTGGTATGGCGATTATGAAAGCGGGTGCCGAGGATCAGGCCGGGCGCCACCGCGTTCACCCGGATGCCGTGCTCGCCCAGCTCCGCCGCCAGCGAGCGCGTCCAGGTGAGCACCGCGCCCTTGGTGGCGGAATAGACCAGCGAGCCGGCGTGCCCGCCGGCGCGGCCGGCCAGCGAGGCCAGGTTGATGATGCTGGCGCCGTTCGGCGCCGCCTTCAGGTGCGGCAGCGCGCTCTGGGTCACGTTCAGCATGGTGGTCATGTTTACGTCGATCACGGTTTGCCAGAAGGCGCGATCGATCTCGCCCAGCCATTTGCGCCCGACGATGCCGCCGACGTTATTGATCAGAATATCGATGCCGCCGAGAAACTCGGCGCCGGCCGAGACGCAGCGCAGCGTTTCGTCGGTGTCGATGAGATCGGCGTAGCCGTAGGCGGCCTTTTGTCCGAGTGAATGGGCCAGTGCCACCAGCGCCTTGGGGCCGCTTTCGTCGCTGTGGTAGTGAAAATAGATGTCGCACCCGGCCTTGATCAGCCGCTCTGCGGTGGCGCGGCCGATGCCCTGTTCCGCCCCGGTGATAAAGACCTTTTTGCCCGCAAGATCGCCCATGATTGACTCCTTATTGGTTCGTTAAGAATTGATGACGCCTTCACGCTGTTTGGCGCAGTAGAAAATGCAGATCAAACCGGTCGCCAGCAGGCACGAGGCCAGGAAAAACAGCCCCGGCGCGCTGCTGCCGGTCAGATCGTTCAGCACGCCCACCGCATAGGGGGCGACAAAACCGCCGATATTGCCGATGCAGCTCACCACCGCCAGCCCGGCGGCCGCGGCCGCGCCGGTGGAGATATTGGCGGGCATGGATAAGAACGGCGGCACGGCGGTGTAGATGCCGATGGCGGCAATGCACAGGAATGACAGCGCGACGAACGGGTCGTATTTAAAAAATGTCACCGCGCCCATTAGGCCGATGGCGGCGATCACCATGCTGAGGCCGGCGAACACGCCGAGCTTTTTGGTTTTGCTGGCCCACAGGCTCCACGGATACACCAGCAGCGCGGCCAGGCCGTAGGGAATGAGCGCCAGCAGGCTGACGCGAAAGATATCGCTGCCGGAAATGGCGCTGATGATCGACGGCAGCCAGGTGCCGAAGCCGTAAATGCCGCATACCATGCCGAAGTTGAGCAGCGCGTAGAGCAGGTACTTTCTGTTTTTAATGCCCTTGAGGAAGTCGCCCAGCGTGATTTTTGAGCCGGATTTGGAGCGGCCGGCGTTGCTCATCAGCCAGGCTTTTTCCTCCACGTTCAGATAACCGACGTCCTTGGGCGAGTTCTTGATCAGGAAGGGGATCAGCAGGCCGATGACGATCGGCGGCAGCCCTTCGAGGATGAACAGCAGCTGCCAGGGGGCGAAGCCGAACCAGTCATGCTGAATATTGAGAATAAAGCCGGAAATCGGCGAGCCGACCGCGTTAGACAGCGGCTGGACGATGATGAACATGCCGAGAATTTTGGTGCGGTATTTTTCCGGGAAGAAGACCGTGAAGTAATACACCACCGAGGGAAAGAAACCGGCCTCGCACACGCCCAGCATAAAACGGCAAATATACAGCTCCAGCGGCGTGCGCACAAAACCGAGCAGGGTCGCGAAGATGCCCCAGGAAATTAATATTCTGGCGAACCAGATGCGCGGGCCGAATTTAATGGTGCCGGCGTTGCTGGGTATTTCAAACAGGAAATAGCCGATAAAGAAAATTCCGGAAGCGAAGCCGAAAGCCGAGGCGGTCAATCCCAGATTATCTTCCAACGTTTTGGCGGCGTAGGCCATATTGTTGCGGTCGAGAAAGGCCAGGAAATACAACAAGATCATTAGGGGGACAATATGCAGCGTCAATTGCCTGATGGCACTGCGTTCAATATCCTTTGGCATTGTTTTTTTCATCATGGTTTTTCCCATGTGGTTAATCGGAATAATAGCGGCCCGGCCCAAAGTCATGAGCGGCGTGCTGAATAACGACGTTGCGTGCATAAAGCGTCGCGCCGTTTATTTATTGCGACGACGCTGTTTTTTCTGATTTTGGCTGCGGCGAGCCGGACGATGCTATCTGCGCATCGCCTGGGTAAGCCGTTTTTACCGTATTAACCGGCGGTTTTGACGGAACGCCGGCTGATGACCGTCGGCGGGAAGAGAAACTCGCCGGGCGGTTGTGAATCATTGTTGATGCGGCCGATCAGGCGTTCGACCATCAGCTGCGCCATCTCGGCCAGCGGCGGGCCGATCGACGTCAACCCCGGTTCGGCCAGGCCGGCAAGCGCGATATTGTCGATGCCGACCACCGAAATCTCTGCTGGCACCTGGACGCCGGCGGCGCGCAGCCCCACCATCAGCCCGATGCCCAGCGCATCGTTAATCGCCACGATGCCGTCCGGGCGCGGCGTCAGCGCGAGGATGCGGGATGCCAGCGTCAGCCCCAATTCGAACATCTCCGTGTCGCCGTAGGCGCTGGTGGCTTTGCCTTCGATCACCCGTTGGCGTTCGCTCAAGTTGTGCCCCAGCGCACTCAGAAAACCGTCGATCTTGTGGCTGCGCCCCACGGTCAGCGCCGCTTCGGTGGCGAACACGATATGTCGGCAGCCGCGTTCGAGCAGGTGCTGCGCGGCCAGACGCCCGGCGGCGAGATTGTCCATCGACACGCTGTCGAACAACCGGCTGTCGGCGGCCATCGGCTCGGCGAACGGGCTGTCATAGCTGACGATCTTCATGCCTCGCTCGGCCGCCCGGACAAAATGGGTCTGGCGGATGTCGCTCGCCGCCACGATGATGCCGCGCACGCCATGCAGAAACATATCGTCGATAAACGCGGCTTCCTCCTGTTCCTGCCGGTAGGCGTTGCCGAGCAAGACGCGGTAGCGGTGAGCGCGCGCCGCGCTGTCGACGGCGTGCGCCAGCGCCGAAAAACTCGGGTTAACGATCGACGGCAGCAGCAGGCCGATGATCTTCGCCTGTGGCGCGAGGTTCACTGCGGTGCGCGCCGGACGATAGCCCAGGGTGTCCATCGCCTGTTCGATGCGCTGACGGGTCTGTGCACTCATCTGGTGGCTGCGATTATTCAGCAGGTTCGACACGCTGCTGATGGACACGCCGGCCAACCGCGCGACATCACGAATATTTGCCATTTGCCGATCCCTTGCTGCCTGCCGTTAGCCTGCAATCTATAAGGGAAGGCGGGCGCAGGCAAGCCGCAACCGGGGCGAAACCCGCACGGGATCGCGCATTTGTGAGAGTCGTCAGGCGCAGGGCTGGTTGTTTACTAAACAGCAAAGGGCGGCGGCCATGGGGTGACGCAGATGAGTGAGATCTGCGAAGCATCTCTCGTTTATCGCCCTTCGGGGCGGCGGGTTCTGTACTATTGTTTTCTCTTTGCGGCACGTTCCAGGCCGATGGGGCGCTGGGCGCAACGGAGATCACAGATGAACAAACGGGAATTAGAAAGCGCGATTGTCACCGATTTTTCCAAACGAATGAGCTATGGCGACTACCTGTGCCTGGACCAACTGCTGGACTGCCAGCACCCGCTCTCCAACCCGCCGCATCATGACGAAATGCTGTTCGTGATACAGCACCAAACCTCCGAACTGTGGATGAAGCTGATGCTGCACGAGCTGCAGGCGGCGCTGCGGCTGGTGCAGCAGGACAAACTCAGCCACTGTTTTAAAATTCTCGCGCGCGTTAAACAGATCCAGCGGCTGCTGTTTGAACAGTGGGCGGTGCTGGAAACGCTGACGCCGTCGGAATACGTCGAGTTTCGCGATGTGTTGGGCAGTTCCTCGGGCTTCCAGTCGCATCAATACCGGTCGATCGAGTTTCTGCTCGGCAACAAGAACGCCGCCATGCTGGCGGTGTTCAGCAGCGATGCGGAAAAACACGCGGCGCTGAAGGCGATCCTCGAAGCGCCGAGCCTGTACGACGAATACTTGCTGTACCTGGCGCGCCACGGTTTGCCGATCCCGCAGGAGTGCCTCAAGCGCGACTGGACGCAGCCCTATCAGCGCAACCCGGATCTGCTGCCGGCGTTCAAAGTGATCTACGACAACCCGCAGACCTATTGGGAAGCGTATGAAATGGCGGAGAAGCTGGTGGATATCGAAGAGAGTTTCCATCTGTGGCGCTTCCGCCATATGAAAACGGTGGAGCGGATCATCGGCTTTAAGTCGGGCACCGGCGGTTCCAGCGGCGTCAGCTTCCTGAAAAAGGCGTTGGACCTGACCTTTTTCCCCGAACTGCTGGACGTGCGTACCGAAATCGGTGCCTGAGACACTGTGAGGGGGAAGGGCGATGAGCGTGAGGATTATCGATAAGGCGGCGGAGAAGGTGGTGGGGGTAAGAGTGGTGGGGCCGTATCCGCAGACCATCCCGCAGGGTTCGCAGCAACTGCTGGCATGGCGGCAGCGTCACGACGTGCCGTTCGGCAAATGGCTGGTGTTGTATTGGGACGATCCGGCAGAAGTGGCGCCGGAAAAGCTGCGCGCCGACGTGGTGATGAGCGTGGCGGACGATTTCGCGCTGCCGACGGGCAGCGCGGGTATGACCGTGCAGACGCTGCCCGCTGGGCAGTACGCGGTTTACCGCGTACGCATCAGCGATGGCGATTTCGAACGGGTATGGGGCGAGTTTTACCAGAAGCTGCTGCCGGCCAGCGGCTATCAGCCGGTTGAGGGGGTGAGCTACGAACACTATCTCAACGATTGCGAGGCCGACGGCTATTTCGACCTCGAGATTTACCAGACGGTGAAAAAGTGGTGAAGGGGAAATGATAAAGAAGGCTGAATCGATGGGCGGTACAGATTCAGCCCGTTGTGTTGGCTTAACGTCAGTGATTTTGCCGCCAGCCTATTAATCTCCTTGCCAAAAGGGGTTACAGCGGACGGCATTTTTGCCGGTACTGCCGCCCGAGGGGCGGCGTTAACCGGCTTTCCCGGCGAACAAATTACCTACTCTTTAGGGAACAGCTGATCGACGGCGCTCTGGATTGCCGCCTGATGGCCACCGCCCGGTGCGGCGGTGCGTGCGGCGCCGCCAGGCTGGTTGAGATCCAGCTGGCCGCCGGTGTTGATCGCGCCATCCTCTTTTACCGTGATATTGAAACTGGTGCCGGTGATGTTGATTTGGCCGTCCGCCAGCAGTTCGATCACGCTTTCGCCGCATTCGAGCCGCAGCGATTCGCCGGAGCCGAGGGTAAAGGCATTGACCACGGCGTCGCTGCGTGTTTTGCCGGTCAGCGCGGAGGATTCACCTTTGACGCCGGTCGCCTGATTGAGCACCACCCGTTTGATCTGGTTACCGCCCACCAGATGCGTGTGATCGTTAGCGATGGTGTGGCTTTCATCGTTTTTCACCTGGGTGTCCATGTTGCGCTCCGCCTGGATCCACACCTGTTCGGCGCCGGCCTTGTCTTCGAAACGCAGGGCGTTGGCGTTGTCGGCGGTGCCGTCCTTGGTGCGGCTCATAAAGCCCATCTGGGTGGCGGCGGCCGGCAGCGCCCACGGCGGCATGCTGGCTTCGTTATAGACGCGCCCGGTGACGATCGGCCGATCCGGATCGCCGTTGATAAAGTCCACCACCACTTCGTCGTTCACGCGCGGGATCTGCACGCCGCCGTAGCCTTGGCCGGCCCAGGCGCTGGAGACGCGCACCCAGCAGGAGCTGCCGTCGTCTTTCGGCCCGAAGCGATCCCAGTGGAACTTCACCTTGATACGGCCGTATTTGTCGGTCCAAATCGATTCGCCGGCCGGGCCGACCACCCGGGCGGTCTGCGGTCCGTGGGTTTTCGGCCAGGTGGCCTGCTGCGGCGGGTGCCAGGGCACGTCCGCCGGCAGGACGATGAAGTCGATGCGGTGTTCGCTGCTCTGATCGTCGCCGCTGGCGTAGCGATTCTCTTTCAGATGGTAGCTGGCCTGCAGCGTCAGATATTCGCGATTGTCGTCGGCATGCGGGGCGTTATACAGCGTGAAGGTACTGCCGGGGGCGATGCCCATGGCGGTGGCGGTGCCTCGGATCTGCTGATGTTCGGCCTGCCAGGCTTCCTGGCGCACGCGGGCGTAGAACTCCCCCTGCTGATGCTCGGTATAGCGGCCCGGCCAGTCGTAAACGTCGATTTGCCCCGGCGTCGGCGAGACCGGATTTTGCCGCGCCTGGAACAGCCAGGCGTTCGGTTTGCGGAAATCGTAGTCGTCCAGGCTGTAGATGCCCGGCGTGACGCGATCGGACAACGTCCACTGGCTGATACCTTCCTCGCTGGTGCTGCCGCCCGACGGCGTCAGGTGGTAGGGGATCATCTCATAGCCGGGATAGGGCTGGTGATGGTGGGGGGCGTCCCCGAGCACCAGCGTGTGTTTGCCCATTTCATGTTTGAAATAGTAATAGATGCCCTCCTGCTCCATCAGGCGGCTGATGAAGTTGAAGCTGCTTTCGTTGTACTGCACGCAGTAGCCCCACAGGCGATAGTCGCCGGTCAGCTGATCTTCCAACTGCACGTTGTGCTCCGCCAGCAGGGTCTTGACGATCTGCGGCACCGTCTGTTCCTGGAAGATGCGGAAATTGCGGTCTTTGGTCATCGGCCACAGATCCGGCTGCACGTGCAGGTTGTACACCGCGTAGCGCGTGCCGCCGATCTCTTCGCTGCTGACGGCGATGGCGGTGATCTTACCGTTCAGGTAACGCGGGGCGCTGAGAAAGCCCTGGGTCGGAATTTCCAGCGTCAGCGGTTGGCCGAGCAGCGCTTTGCGATCGAGGCGCGCGTCGGTGCTCAGCAATTCAATAGAGAAGTCGAAAGGAGTGGAAAGCGCTTCGATACCGTCCAGCGAGCGAAACAGCAGTTGCTCCTGGCCCAGTGGCGTGTGCGCAATAATGCGATCCAACATGAGAACGTCCTCTGTGATTGACGTCATGCCCTGCATACTCCGGCGTTGCAGCGGCCTTGCCGCGCGGCCAATGAGGGGGCAGTTGCTCGTCAGTCTCATGAAATAGGGGAAACCCCGCCGAGACGGAGTTTCAGAACGGGATTAGCCGGCAGTGGCCGGGTTGACCAGCCAGGTGCCGGCGGTGTCGATGCTGAGCTGCTGGCGGCGGAGCCGATCGTTGTGACGGATCTCCAGCTGATAGCGGCCCGGCGCCAGGTTCAGGCTGGCGAAGCCGTTTTCGCCCGGCGTCACCTGCTGCGGCTTGCCGTCGAGGCTGACCTGCTCACCCGGTTGCAGTTTGAAGTACACCAACGCCACCGGTTGCGCCGGCGGCGCCGCTTTTTCAGGTTCCGCCGCCGCAGGCTGCGCGGTTTGCGGCGCGCTCGGCTGCTGCGTCAGGGTTTTCTGCGCCGGTGACGCCTCGCTGTTTTGAGCGACGGCCTGGGCATCGTCCTTGCCGCCGCTCAGCCAGGCGATCGCGCCGATCACCAGCAGCGCGGCGACGCCGGCGCCGGCCATCATCGGGCGCGAGAATTGGGTGCCGCGCGCGGTAACGGTGCCGGCTGCGGCCGCAGCGGCGGCCGGGTTGGCGGCGACCAGCAAGTTCTCCGGCGCGGCGGCCGGGGTGCTGATGATTTCGTTTTCATCGGCGATCGGCAGATGCAACAGCTCGGCCATTTCGTCGATGGTCTGCGGGCGGTCTTCCGGCTTCAGCGCCAGCGCGCGATCGACGGTGCGCAGCAGCTCCGGCGAGTAGCCGGCGGGGCGGCGCTCGGTCAGCGGCTGGTAGCTGTCTTCGATGCTGCGCACCACGCTGACCGGCGGCGGCGAACCGACGATCAGCGTGTGCAGCACGGCGCCGAGCGCGTAGATATCGGTCCACGGCCCTTGTTCGCCGTCGCTGTTCTCGGTGTACTGCTCGATCGGCGCGAAGCCCGGCTTGAGCATGATCTCCGTTTCGTCCGACAGGTTGCCGATCTCTTTGCGCGCCGACCCGAAGTCCAGCAGCACCGGCAGCTGGCTCTCCTGGATCTGGATGTTATCCAGCGAAATGTCGCGGTGCAGATAGCCTTCCTGATGGATGGTGTTGATGGCGCTGAACAGCGGCGGCAGCAGCCGACGGATCCACGCCTCGTCGATTTTCTCCGGCTGCTGCGCCTGCAGGTTTTTCAGCGTGGTGCCGCTGTAAAACTGGGTGCCCATATAGGCGGTGCCGTTCTCTTCCCAGAAGCGCAACACGTGCAGCAGACCGGGATGCGAGAAGCGCGCCAGCAGACGCGCCTCCTGAATAAAGCTGTTCAGCCCGGCCTGGAAAGTTTTGCCGAAGCGTTCGCCGCGCAGCCCGATGCTGAGATCGTCGTTGCGTTTCGCCAGCGAGGTTGGCATGTACTCCTTGATGGCGATGGTGCGTTCCAGTTGGTGATCGTAGGCGCGGTAGACGATGCCGAAGCCGCCTTCGCCGATCGCTTCCTGGATCTCGAATTCATTGAATCGATAGCCGCTCGGCAGGCTGTTCGAATTCGGTTTGGTTATCCCGGTTCCCGACATAGTGATGACTCTCTGTGTTCAAAGGGCCGCCGTCTCGGCGGCCGCGGCGTTATGCCTGAAATTGACAAATGAATTCGTTGTTCTGCAGCGCGATATGCAGCTGGCGATAGCGCTGGTCGTTGGCGCTGCCGGTCAGCAGGGTGTGGCTGATCTGCGGCAGCAGGGTGTTGGTCAGGATGGCGTCGACCATGCGGCCGCCGGACTCCACCTCGGTGCAGCGGCTGACGATCTGCTCGATGACCGCATCGTCGAAGGTGCAGACGATGTCGTGATTCTCCGCCAGGCGACGCTGAATGCGGCCCAATTGCAGGCGCACGATGTTGCCCAGCGTGGCGTCGGTCAGCGGGTAATACGGCACCACCAGCAGGCGGCCGAGCAAGGCGGCCGGGAACACCGACAGCAGCGGTTGGCGCAGCGCGCCGCTCAGCGCCTCCGGCTCCGGCAGCAGCTCCGGATCGCTGCACAACCCGGCGATCAGATCGGTGCCGACGTTGGAGGTCAGGATGATGATGGTGTTGCGGAAATCGATATGACGGCCTTCGCCGTCCTCCATCCAGCCCTTGTCGAACACCTGGAAGAAGATTTCATGTACGTCCGGGTGCGCCTTTTCGATCTCGTCCAACAGCACCACGCTGTAAGGACGGCGGCGAACCGCCTCGGTCAACACGCCGCCCTCGCCGTAGCCGACATAGCCGGGCGGCGCGCCTTTCAGCGTCGAAACGGTGTGCGACTCCTGGAATTCGCTCATGTTGATGGTGATGACGTTCTGCTCGCCGCCGTACAGGGTTTCCGCCAGCGCCAGCGCGGTTTCGGTCTTGCCGACGCCGGATGGCCCGGCCAGCAGGAACACCCCGACCGGCTTGTTCGGATCGTCCAGCCGCGCCCGCGAAGTGCGCACCCGGCGGGCGATCAGATCCAGCGCATGGCGTTGGCCGATGACGCGCTGATTCAGGGTGTCGGAGAGCTGCAGCACCGCTTCAATCTCGTTTTTCACCATGCGGCCCAGCGGGATGCCGGTCCAGTCGGCCACCACCGCCGCCACGATGTTGGCGTCGACGGCGGCGAAGATCAGCGGCGCTTCGCCCTGCAGCGCGCTCAGCTGCTGCTGCAGTTCGCCCAATTGGGCGCGCAGCGCGTCGGCATCAGGGCGCGTTTGCGTCTCTTCGTCGGTGCTCGCCTCTTCTTGGGCGTGCAGTTGGGCGCGCAGCGTGATGATCTGCTGGATCAGCGCCAGCTCCTGCTGCCAACGCTCGGTCAACTGTTCGAGTTCCTGGCGCAGCGCGGTCAATTGGGCTTCAATCTCCTGCGGGCGCAGGGGATCGCCGATGCCGACCTTGGCCTCGCGGCGGGCGATATCCAACTCTATCTGCAGCGCATCGATGCGGTGGCGGCAGTCTTCGACCTGGGCGGGCTCGGCATGTTGGCTGACCGCCACGCGCGCACAGGCGGTATCCAGCAGCGCCACCGCCTTGTCCGGCAACTGGCGGGCCGGAATATAGCGATGGGACAGCCGCACCGCGGCGTCCACCGCTTCATCCAGCAGCAGCACGCGGTGGTGTTGCTCCAGCGGGCTGACGGTGCTGCGCAGCATCAGCAGCGCTTTGTCTTCGCTCGGTTCGTGCACCTGTACCACCTGGAAACGGCGGGTGAGCGCGGGATCCTTCTCGATGTATTTCTTGTATTCCGACCAGGTGGTGGCGCCGATGGTGCGCAGTTGGCCGCGCGCCAATGCCGGTTTCAGCAGGTTGGCGGCGTCGCCGGTGCCCTGGGCGCCGCCGGCGCCGATCAGGGTGTGAATTTCGTCGATAAACAGGATGATCGGCGTCGGGCTGGATTGCACTTCGTCGATCACCGCCTGCAGCCGTTTTTCAAACTCGCCCTTGATGCCGGCGCCGGCCTGCAGCATGCCGATGTCCAGCAGGCACAGCTTCACGTCGCGCAGCTGCGGCGGCACGTCGCCGGCCACGATGCGCAGCGCCAGGCCTTCCACCACGGCGGTTTTGCCGACGCCGGCCTCGCCGGTCAGCAGCGGGTTGTTCTGGCGGCGGCGCATCAGAATATCGACGATTTGCCGGATCTCTTCATCGCGGCCGGCCACCGGGTCGATCTCGCCGTTGCGCGCTCTGGCGGTCAGATCCTGGGCATACTGCGCCAGCACGCTTTCACCGCTGCGCGCCGCGCCGGGCAGGGGCTCGGCGCCGCTTTGCGCCGCCGCATCCTGGGCGTTTTCCGCCGAGTGAGCGGTAATGGCGGCGAACTGTTCCATCAGCAGATCGGCGTTGATGCGCTCGAACTGCGGGGAAATGGCCTTCAGCAGGTGGCGCAGGCTGTAGGTTTTCAGAATGCCGAGCAGCAGGTGGCCGCCGCGGATGCGCGCCGCGCCGAACTTCAATGAGCCATAGACCCAGGCGCGTTCTACCGCGCTGTCGATGTGCTCGGACAGATCGGAGATGGCGCTGGCGCCGCGTGGCAGGCGATCGAGCGCCTCGACGATGTCGCGCGCCAGCTGCGCCTCGTCCAGCGCGAAGTGGCGAACGATCTGCTGCAGATCGCCGTCCGGCGATTGCATCAGCTGATGCAGCCAGTGCGCCAATTCGACGTAGGGGTTACCGCGCAGCTTGCAAAACGCCGTCGCACTTTCCAGAGAGGTGAATAACAGGCTATCCAGTTTGCCGAATAATACCGAGCGGCTGATTTCAGACATGGTTTTCCTCAGGTCTCAGAGTGGCCTGACGCCGCAGGGCGCCGGCCGAAATAGGGTCAGAACGGGTTTTCCAGCGGTTCAGGGCTGAAGATCAGATCGTCGAGATCGCGCTGTCGCCGATGGTCGGCCAGCCAACTGCTCAGGCCCAATCGCTGCGCGCCGCCGAGCTGGATGCCGTGCGCCTGTTCCTTCGCCAGGATCAGGCGCACTTCCCAGACGAACTCGATGCCCAGGTATTGGCGCACCCAGTCGCGCAGTTGCCGGCACAGATCGGCGCCGGGCAGAAAGCGGTCATAGTCCTGCTGCGGCATCGGCCCCAGCTCGATGCGGAACTTGTGCTGGATATCCCGCACCGCGATGCCGAGAAAGGCCGACTCGCCGAGCCGCGGCGCGCCGCGTCCGGCCTTGAGCCGCGCCTGCTCGCGCGGCTCCACCCGCAGCCAGTGCGGCACGTTTTCGACGATGCGCACCGGCACCTTGAAATACTGCTGCAAAATTTTGCTCAGGCCTTCCGGATCGCGGCTGTGGCGAATCAGATGACCGGCCATAAAATGTTTAGCGTGGGCGTTGATGCTGTCGCGCTCTTGCTGCGCCGGCTGGCCGATGCCGATCAGGCTCGACAGGTACTCGTCGAAGCGCCGGTTGTCGGGGCGATCCAGCGACACCGTAGGTTGCGCGTCGGCCCAGGCGCGGTAAAACAGCAGCGTCAGCCGGTGATGGAACAGATTGGTGAACGCCAGCAGGGTGGTGTCCTGATGGTGATACACCCGTTCGCGCACGTATTCGGTCAGGTGCAGCGGCAGCGGCCCGTTGGGGCCGAACAGGCCGAAGCTGAAGATCGATACGTCGTGCAGCGGGCTGTTGGCGCGCGGCGTCACCTGCGCCAGCGTGGACGGCGCGAACGACAGCGAAGGTTCCTGGCCCAGGCGCAGCATCTCGTGGCGCGGCAGCGGCGCGCGCCCCAGCAGGTAGGGTTGGCCGCCCTGGGCGTCGATGCGCCGCAGCAGTTGAAACAGATCGTGCTTGTAAGGTGCGCTGCGCAGCCGCGGCCAGAAGTCGTCCGGCAGGCGATACAGCGCGTTGATCTGCGGCGGCGCCAGTTCGGTGGCGATCATCTCCGCGCTCATATCAGCGTCCTTTTGCCCATGCGCGCCTGCCAGTGGGCGATCTCGCCGCGCTGCTGGCTGGAGAGCGTCATCTCGGTGAAGGTGTTCATCGCCACCAGGCGCGAGAACAGGCGCTCCAGCACGCTGCCGAGCAGGTAAGGACTGTTGCCGGAGAACGCCTGCTCATCGACCGTCAGATCGATGGCGATACCGCGCGCGAACACGATGGGGCCGGGTTCAGGCACTCGCCGATAGACCGGCCGCAAGTTGCAGTGGCGCACGCCCTGGATCTGTTTGGCGATCGCCGGCTCGCTCAGGTTGCCGTACAGCCCCAGCAGCTGGCGCAGGCTGGCGGCGCCCTGTTCCGGATCGCCGTCCATCATGCTGAGGTAATTCAGCTGCAGCTGACTGATCAACCGCCAGGTGATCATCCCTTCGGCCAGCGCCGGACGCGGCGGCGTAGGGCCTTTGCGCAGCGAGACCTGCTTGATCGGGATTGAATCGGGCATCACGAAATTGCCCTGATCCTGCTGCAACAGCATCAACGGCAGGTCGCGGCTGGTGCACAGCACGTCGGCGGTGAGGTATTTCAGATCGCTGTGCCACGGCGACTGCCGTTCGTCCACCAGCGATACGAACACTTCCGAACCGGCATAGCCGGTGCGGGTGCCGTAGCGGCGGGCGTGCTCCGACAGCGTGCGCTGTTCGCGCCGCAGCGAGAAGTAGGCGCCATAGTTGCCATCGTCCGCGCTCAGGGTGCTGTAAAACGGCCGAAACTCTTGCTCGTAGCGTTTTTCGCTGGCGCTGCCGCCGAGCCGCTGCACCGAAAACACTTCGTAATCCAGCGGCCGGATATTGTCGACCACCAGATGGTATTCGTGGTTCTTTTCGTTGATCGCGATGCGTTCGGCCACTTTCGGAAACAGGTTGATCACCGGCGTGCAGTGCAGCGCCAAATGGGCAACGTCGACCACTCGTTCCAGCGCGGCGTCGTGCCTATCGAGCAGCACCACGATTTCGAACTGGCGCAGCGCCTTTTTCCTTTCGCGCACGCTTTGCAACAGCGGGCGCAGGCCGTTGACGCTGAAGAACTGGAAGCGCGCCGGGAAGGCGAAATATTCTTGCAGCAGCCGGTAGCCTTCGAAGTTGCGCAGATCGTTGGGCAGCAGCGCCTGATCGGCGGCAAAGCCTTCCTGTCGCAGCCCGTCCAACGCCAGCGCCCGCCGCTGCGGCTGAGCCTCCACCGTTTGGCAGACAAGCCCGACGCTGTGCTGCATCAGCAACTCCAGCAGCTGCTGCGCCTGCATGTCCGGCCCGGCCAGGTAAAACATCAATTGGTCCAGCTGCAGGTTGTTGAGCGTCACGCTTTCGTAGCACTCGAGCCGAATGCGCAGCGCGCTGACGCAGCCGCTGTGCTGCAGCCCCAGCGAGGCCAGCGGAATATCGGCCGGAATGCCGCCCAGCTCGACGCCGGCGATGCGCACCGGCTGCAGCGTGACGTCATGCGCCGTGGTGTAACTGCAGGTGATGCCGCTTTTCTTCAGCGTCTGGCTGTCCATCATGGTGCCGCGCGGCACCACGAAGCCGTTGCTGATATCGCCTTTACTGCTGTCCGGCTGCAGCTCGGCGATCGCCATCGACGGCGTCGGCGACAGGTAGTTGGGGTAGATGATCTCCAGCAAGCGCTGAGAAAAGCGCGGGAACTCGGCGTCCATTTTCAGCTGCACGCGCGAGGTGAGGAAGGCGAAGCCCTCCATCAGACGCTCGATATAAGGGTCCGCCACGTCGATGCCGCGCATGCCGAGACGGCCCGCGACCTTCGGGTACTGTTCGGCGAACTCGGCGCCCATCTCACGCAGATAGGCCAGCTCGCGGTTGTAATAATCTAACAGTTTACTGTCCATCGCCTTACCCTATGTCTTTCAGATCGAAGTGGCCGTTTTCCAGATCCACGTCGGTACGGAACAGAAACTCCAGCGGATAGGGCACGCACCACAGGCGGCCCTTGATTTCGATCGACAGCACGTTGTGCAGATCCAGCGAGCCGGTGTCCGAAATGCAGCGCACCTGCAACCCGTCGGGCAGAATGCGCGGCTCGAAATGGAGGATGGAATCGGTCAGCGCGCGCTGAATGTCCAGCCATTCGATGTCCGACATGCGCTTGCCCGCCAGCGAGGCGATGCCGTAATTCAGGGTGGAACGCCGCACCTGCGGAAAATCGCCGAGATCCAGATTGGATTCGCTGTTGACGCAGTTGAACAGCCACTGCAAATCGCGCAATACCCGGCGGCGCAGCTCGCTGTGCGACACCAGGTTGCGCACCTGCGCCTCCTGCTTTTTCTGCGGTTCGTCGTCGGTCAGCATATCGAGCAGCACCGGCTGCATTTTGTCGCGTGAAGTCAGGCGTTCGCTGTCCTGACGAGAGCGATAGCCCTGGCGGCGCAGATCGCCGCCGTCATAGTGGGGGGGGCGCTTGTCGTTCATGGTCAGGCGCTCGCGTCGAAGCTCAACTGCCGCAGGCTGTGCAGCGGGAATTCGTCGCTTTCGCTGAGCCAGGTCTTCAGGCCCAGCCCCGCATAGTGGGCGCCGTCGCCCAGCGGTTGCCATTCGGTGCGTTTGCCGAGCAGCAGCGCGTCGTCGCTGCCTTCGGGCAGCGGGTAACGGGCGGGCAGTTGGCATACCTGTTCGCGGCCATCGGTCAGGCGCACCAGCGCATGGCTCCACACCAGATCGATGGCGCTCTGTGGCGCCTGGAACTGGATCGCGGCGATGTCGGCAAACGGCACCCAGTAGTAAACACCGTTGAGCGCCAGCTCGCACACCGGCCCGAGGCGGCCGTCACCGTCGGTCAGCCAGTCGAAACTCAGCTGCCGCTCTTGGTCGCCTTCGGCCAACATTAACCGCCCGGCGCCGGCCGGGGCGGCCTCCAGCGCCTCATCGCGCAGCGTCTGGGCCTGCTCGGCCGCCCCTTGCGCATCCTGATGCAGCGCCTGCACCATCAGTTTCAGCCAGGGATGCGCCTGCCGCAGCAGCGTCGGCGCGGCCGTGCCGGCGAATACCGCCTGGCGTTGCAGCTCGGCGTTGACCGACTGCATCAGCAGCAAGGTGGTTGGTTGGGCGATCGGTTTCAGCGCCTGCCAGGATTTCAACTGCGCGTTGGCGCGCGTCCAGTTACCGCTCAGACACAGCAGTTGCACCAGCGCGGCGCGCAGGTCGGCATCCGCCGGTTTTGCCTTGATATCGTTCTCGACGGCGGTGATGACCGCGGCGATCGACTGGCCTTGCAGCATGCTTGCTAATGATTTCACAGGCTTTCCTTATAATCAGTGAGTGGCGCCGTTAACCGACAGGTAGCTGCCGCTGGCGGGATCGACCCGGTCTGCGGCCAACTGTTCCACCAGCTTGAAGGTCAGCGGGGCGGAGGCGCTCAGCAGCGGCTGCCAGGCGGTTTGCGCCTGCTGCACGCGCTGTGTGATCTTGGTCTCGTCGGCGGCGTCGACACGCGGCATTTCAACGATCGCTTCACCGTTGAACGCCCAGGCGTGCAACTGCGGTTCGAAGGTCAGCAGCAGGAAGCTGCCCGGCGCCTGCGGGTTGCCGCCTAAAATGAGCCGTTGGGCGTTGGCGCTGACGACGGTCAGCGCACGATCGCCGCCGTTGATCTTCGCCAGCGGGTAACCTTGCAGGAACCACAGCGTCGGCGAGAGGGTTTGCCCGCCGTGTTGCAGCGTGACCGCGCCGCTGCCTTGCAGCCAGCCGTCCTCGCCGCAGCGCAGCGCGTCGCCGGCGGGAATGAACAGCGCGCCGCCGGTGGCTTCGTCACCCCAGAAGGTGCGGAAGTGGCAGCCCTGCGGCAGGCTAAAACGCTGTGGCGGTGCGGTGTCCGCCTGCGCAGAGGTGACGGCCACCGCCGCAGGAATGGTCGGCGGCGGCGGGGTTTGCGGCTGCTCGGCGGTCTCTTGTTTGACCACCGGTTTCCAGCCGCGCGCTTTGGCGGCTTCGCCGGTCGCCAGCTTCTCACCGCGCTTGTCGGTCAGCGTCCAGGGCAGATGACCGGCTTTTGGGCACTGCTTTTCCAGCAGATTGCCGACGCGGGGCAGAAAGTCGTTCAACACGGCCGGATCTTTGCCTTGCGCTGAGACGATGCGCAGCGGGATGCTTTTGCCGCACCAGCTTTCCGGATTGCTGTTCTTGACGTCATCAATAAACACTTCCAGCTTCTGGCTGGGGGAGTAAACCAGGCGATAGTTCATCGCCTGCGCGGTCGGTACCGCCATCAGGGCGACGAGCCCCGGCATCCAGTATTTCATAGTGAACCTTGCTGTGAATGTGCGCCGACTCAGTCGCGGATGAGAAACCGTTCCGCATCCGCCAGCGAATGCAGCAGGGTGGTTTCCTGCGGTGAGCCAATCCAGACGGCGATAGCGCTGTAGTTATCGCTGTTATTGTTTTTCTTCCATGCCTGCTGCATCAGGGCGATCCACTCGCTGGGGGAGTTGACCATGTGCAGCGACTGTTCCAGTTCGGCCTGGCTGAAGCTGTGCCAGAAGCCGTCGGTGCACAGCAGGAAAACGTCGCCGTCTTCCAGCTGCAGCACGTCGCTGTAGGTGGCGTCGCGCTCTTCGTTGAGCCCCAGCGCGAAATACAGCAGGTTGCTGTTGATGCCGTTGGTCTGATAACCGGCGTCCTGCATCTGTTGGATCAGGCTGTGGTCGGTGGTGACGGCATGCAGGTAGCCGCGGCGGAACAGGTACAGGCGGCTGTCGCCGGCGTGCGCCCAGTAGGCCAGCTGGTAATCGCGATCGATAAACAGACTGACCAGCGTGGTGCCCATCTTGCTGTATTCGTCCGACTGCCGCTGCTGCTGGTGGATGGCGGCATTGGCGCGCGTAATGTGCTGACGAATGCTCTGGGCGTTAAGGTGCTTTTCGCCGTCGAAGTTTTGCAAAATGGTGTCGCGCGCCAGTTTGGCGGCGATATCGCCGCCCGGAAAACCGGCGATGCCGTCGCACACCACGAAGCAGGCTGCGCGGTTGCCGAGCACCTCGCCGGTCTGATCCTGGTTGGAGGCGCGGCCGCCCTGATTGGAGGTAGAGGCTATGGTGATATTCATTACGCGTCCGGTTTGGTCTGTGAGTCTTTGTATTGATTCACTTCAACGTCATAGGCGTGCAGGAAGGCTTCGCCGAACAGAGTGTGGAAATCGTCCTCGATCTCGCCGGAGGTTTGCTGATAGTTCTTCACAAAGTAGTCCCACAGCGCGGCCTTGCGGTTGGCGGGCAGCGACAGACGCGGCGCCACGCCTTCCTTGCGCGCTTCCTCTTCGAGGCGCTCCGGGTTGAACGACTGCAGCATGGCGGCGATGATGGCGCGAATGCCGGCGATCATCCCCAGCTGGTGCGCCTGCAGGTCGATCAGCGCATCGCGCACCGCCTGTTCCGGCGGCATAAAGCCCGGCATCTGGCTGCCGAACATCTGCATCAGCACCGTTTTCCCCGAAGGCAGCAGTTTGAACGGGTTGTTGGCCTCGTCGAGGATCATGGTCATCTCGGCCTTCACGCCGCGCTTGAGGATCGAGCGGGATGAGAGCAGGGCGACGGTGCCTTGCGAGAACAGGCTCAGCAGGCGGCCGGCCTGGCGGATCTGTTGTTCGTCGAAATGCGGCTGCGGCTGCAGATCGTCGAGACCGAGGCCTTGCAACAGCGCCGTCAGCAGCGGCCCCTCCAAGGTGTCGCCATTCGGCGCGGCGGCGTGCTGCCGCTGGGCGGACTGGTAGGCGACCGGATCGATGCCCAAGCGGTTGCCCTGGCGCGGGCGCGGAGGTTGCGCAGGCGGTTCCTGCTGGCTGAACTGCGGTGCGGGTTGGGGCTGCGGCTCGGGTCTCTGCACCGGCGGCGGCGTCGGTTGAGGGCGCGGCGCTTGCGGTTGTGCGGCGATCGGCGCCGGTGGTGGGGACGGCGGTTGTGCCGGTTCCTCCGGCTGAGCCAGCGGCACGGCGCCGCCCATCAACAGCCCCAGCGGGTCGTTGCTGTTTAACGTCTCTGGCGAAGCGGGCGCGGATGAACCGCCGAACAGCGCCAGCGGATCCAGCTCTTGTTCCGGTTGCTGCGCATTCTGGACGGGGGGAGCCGGGCGCGGTGGCGCAGCCTGCTCCGCCAGCAGCGCGCTGGGGGTGGTGTCGGCCAGGATATGCTCACGCTCAAAAGTGGAGTCGGTGTTGAATAGGGCGGCCGGATCGGTTTGCTGTTGCTGCAATTGGCGCAGATCGACATCGCCCGCCAGCTGCGCCAGCGGATCGGCCGGGTTCAGCTCGCGAGCGGGGGTATCCAGCAGCGGATGGCTGTCTGGATTGGCTACCGGCGGCGGTGTGACGGCGGCCGACGCATTCGGCGTAAATTCTTCCACCAGGCTGTCCCAGATTTCGTTGGGGATCGGCGCGGCGGATTTTTCTTTGGCGGCGGCTGCAGGGGCCGCAGCAGCGGCAACGGCCTTGGCCACCGGTTGAGCCTGCGGCGCGGCGTGCTGTTGCAGCGCGCTGACTTCAATCTGGTAATCGTCGATGCCGAGCACGTCGCCATCCTGCAGTTCAACCTGGCGGCCACGCTCCAGCGGAATATCGTTCAGCAGCACGCGGGTGACGTTGCCGCGATTGGTGATGCGGCATTCGCCGTCAGAGGAAATGTGCACGATCGCCTGCAGACGGGAAATGGCGCGCTCTTCGTCCGGCAGCACCAGGTTGTTGTCCACGCTACGGCCGATGGTGCCGCCCGGCGGCAGAAAATCGCAACTGCTTTGCGGCGGAACCTGGCCGCTTTTATTTTTTACAATGGAAAATCGCATAAGGCATTCCTGCTGATGGGGATTTTAGACTGCTTTGGGCGTATGTTGATTTAGTCATCTAATCAGATGGCTAACTTCGATTCTTTTCTTCTTTGTAATAGGTGTTTTTTGGTAGTTGAGTTAAGTAGATAAAGGTGAACATCAAACTGCCGTAGTGAATAGAGTCATAGTTATCGTTGCCTATTGGGTAGAAAAGATTAAGAAAATCATTTCCATATGCAAAAATTGAGAGCTGTAGGACTCCCATAACAACAACAATGAGACAGTTGAAAACAAACAATGGATAATTGTGTTTGCGTGCCGATATTTTTTTTAAGTAATATAATGCCACTAAAATTATGAGTGACAATGAAAAGTAGGAAAATAAGAATCCATATGAGTAAGTTGATAGCGTGACGTCTGGAGTCATTTTCTTTGGTTGTCCTTTATGAGTTCGTACATCCCGCTGCCGGTTGTTAAATCTGATATAACCTCAATCGTCAAACCTGTTCGGCCCATCTCTTGCCAACCACGAATAAAGTCGCTATTGATATTCCTATATAATCTCCAGGCATCTGGTTTTAATGTTTTCCTGATCATTCCATATCCAGATAGGCTAAGATCTACAGTGCCATAAATTGTATCCGCAGCATCCTGACTATATCCTAGTGCTTTTGCAGTATATCGATAGGCATTTCTGACACTGCCTGATTTATCTTTTCGGAAAAGTAAATAGTAACCGTTTTCATAAATATTGTTAGTACCTTGAGCAATCAGCGGTAAGCCAAAACCGCCACACGCCATACCGAGAGTCGCTGCACAAGTACCGACTCCGGCGAATATTTGTGTTCCTCCACCGACAAAACCTATCTGCTTCAAAATAAGGTTGGTGGTGTTGTTACTCTTCTTTTTTTCTATTGATATATAGAGCGTATTTCTTCCTGCGTCGATAGCAAAAGCTTGGCGTTTAAGATGATTAGTCTCGTCTTCAATGTCCCTGATTGCCCCAGAGTAGGATGTGCAGTGTATACTGATATCCCTTTGTGCAAACTGAATAAATTGGTCTATTTCCAGTGAGAAATTAGCTCTTGATTCGTTGGTGTATAGATACTGTCGTGAAAACGTTCTTGATAGTTTTTTTAGTTCATCGACAGATCTATCCAGATCTGCTTTTGTTTTGTATTGCATCAGGATTCCTTTCCTATTTTTCTAAACTAACATTTATTATATGTAAGGATGCGTATTTATTATCAGTTGTCGTCTTTCCCTTGGTACTTCTTGATGATGGCTTGTAACGCTTGGCTATGTACAAGATCGATGCACTTGGCCATCGTCATCGGCTCCCCAGACATGCTGTCATAGGGCTTTGCCAGAAATTCTTTTGCCAGCGCCCTGACGGCGGTATGCGCCTCCAGAGAATAATCGCCGAACTCCATGTAACCCCGAGCAGCGGCTGCGGCATCGTTTTTGACTTCTTTTGCTGAGTACCCCTCGGCGATACAGACGCTAAGCGCGTAGTTTTTGAGGTACTCGGCAGGGGAATAGTCAATTTCTGTCGCTGCATTGACGTTCAACGTTGCGGCGATGGCCACAGTCAGTGAGATTTTTTTCACTGGTTATTTCCGAGGAGGATTTTCATTTACTCTGTCCGGATTGTCTTTCACCCAATTATCATTAGGGCGCTGCACATAATCTTTCGCAAGTTTGTCAAGCTCTTTACTATGGTACATATCCATGCACTTCATTAAGTCTAAACGGCTTTTCCCATCCTTAGCATTGTAATTCTTTTGCAAATACTGCTTTGTCAGCTTGATGATAGGGGATTCTTCATCACGAATTGCATAGTATGACCAAGCATCGATACCATTCGATGAGGCAATTGCATCTTTGCTAGCCTCTGGTGATGTCTTATAAGCGACGGAAATGCAGTAGGTTAGAGCAATATCCTTGTAGTTTTGCAAATAGCTTCTGTATGCCGCTTGCGGCGGCCAATTTTCAATCGACTCTTCTTGATTTTTCTGCGCTATAGCACAAGTGGCATATAGACAAAAAAAGGAGATAAGGATTTTTTTCATCTCAACACTCCAAAATCCGTATGGTTTGTGCAGAGTAATACATAACCAGCGCATGAGTATCTCAATGCTTGATGGCTAATACCCAGTGAAAATAATTAATAAAACTCTAATTTTCTTAAGTTGATGGTTTTATAAAATTGCAACTTAAAATATTAATTATTAATTAGAGTAACGTTCGAAGATGGCTTTAGCCTCACTGGAACTCTGCAGCGAAAGGCAATCTAAAGTATGATAACTTCCTTTAACTGATCCTTGACTATTTTTATTTGCGTACTGTTCAGCCAGTTTTTCGCCTTGTTCGAATGCATCCATGGGGAGTTTACTGAATTCTAAATAGGCGGAAGCGGAACGGAAGGCATCTTGCTTGGTTTTTTCTGAGTCAGTAGATTTCCCAATGCAGCGGCTAATCAGCCAATTTTCATAAATTTCGCTTTGAGGTAAGTTTTCTATTTTTATATCTTCCGCCAGCAACATAGGAGAAACGAGAAGAAGAGCAAGGGCGATGTGGGTAGTCTTCATTTTAATATCCAAAGTGATGCGACTTCAGGAACAAAAGATCCATTCTCAGGATCCCCCATGAAATGACAAGAGTCAGAGCAAATGTCACCGTTCCATAATGTGACATGTCCTCTGGCATTTCGCCAGCCATTTCCTTGTATAACCATTATCCCTTTTTTACCTGAGAATTTAGCTGGGGTAGGGGATTTCACCGTGATATCAGGCTTGCCGAAGTTCTTTTCTAAAAAGAGAATCATATCGTTAACACGATAAAGATACCATTTTTTATCTTTACCAGACACAGTCGCATAACCGGAGTTAGAGGGAATTGGTATGCCTGTATAGTTGAGTACATAACTCATTCGTATAGGACAAGCATTTTCAAAAATACCGTTTTCAATATTGCTTTCTACTTTTCCACCAATCAATGCACCCACTTTTTTTACATTGATATTGACTTCAGAAAAACGAATCCATGCGGGTCCAAATAGAGGTTTTTTCATCCTGACTCTCCATTGTATCCATGTTATGAACCCCCGGCCGTAGCCGGGGGCAGACAAATTAAGCTTCGCGGTTTTCCTTGATGTTCCAACCTGCGCTGCTTTCGGCGCCTTTGCCGCCTTTGTCGCTCTGCTCCCAGTACTGCTGTTTCACTTTCGCCGCCTGGAAGGAGTAGGTGACGCCCACGGTGTCTTCGCCGCCTGCACCGGTGTACTGCACGGCGGTGACCAGCACGTCTTCCAGGGTGATTTTTGCGTATTCAACCTGGGTGCCGCCCGCCTTGCAAACCGACAGCTCAATCTTGGTCAGGTGTTTGCCGCTTGAGCAGTGTTTCAGCAAGGCCGGGGTTGACTTGTCGATCAGCGCGTTGACGTGCAGATCGTTGAAGCACACTTTACCGGCGCCACCGCCGCCGCCAACGCCCATATTGCCCGGTTGAGAAGCGCCCCAGGAGAAAGAAGTAATGTCGGTCCAGCCTTTGTGATTCGAATCTTTGGATTCGCCGCTGGCACCTTCAACTTTCAGGAACATATCAATAGCCATAGTTTCTTCACTCTTTATTAAGGGTTAACAGTAGTATTAACGTTACGTTGAAAAACTCAGGTAATAGCAGCAGGAATTGCAAGTGTGGTAATGCATTACCAATTTATATCCTTGTGCCATGCACCTTCTTAAATACCGAAAACTATCGGTACGGGTTACCGAGCCATTATTAAAATGATAATGGCTCAATGCTTAATTATTTCGCGTTATCTTGGTTCCACATGCGATCCGGGTTTTCTGCGATAGGCTGACGATGAGGTTGATACATCAGCCAGACCGCGCGATCGCGGCCTGACTTCAGCCCATCAGGACGCGTCGTTTTGCTTCAGCGAAGGCAGCTTCGACACCAGGCGCAGGGAGACGGTCAGGCCTTCCAGCTGGTAGTGCGGGCGCAGGAAGAACTTGGCGCTGTAGTAGCCCGGGTTGTCTTCGATCTCTTCCACCTGCACTTCCGCCGCGGCCAGCGGTTTGCGCGACTTGGTTTCCTGCGATGAGTTGGCCGGATCGCCGTCCACGTAGTTCATGATCCAGTCATTCAGCCAGCGCTCCATATCGTCGCGCTCGCGGAAGGAGCCAATTTTGTCGCGCACGATGCACTTCAGATAGTGCGCGAAGCGGCAGCAGGCGAACAGGTATGGCAGGCGTGCGGAAAGCTGGGCGTTGGCGGAGGCGTCGGCGTCGTAGTATTCCGCCGGCTTCTGCAGCGACTGCGCGCCGATAAAGGCGGCGAAGTCAGAGTTTTTGCGGTGCACCAGCGGCATAAAGCCGTTTTTGGCCAGCTCGGCTTCGCGACGATCGCTGATGGCGATCTCGGTCGGGCACTTCATGTCCACGCCGCCGTCGTCGCTCGGGAAGGTATGGCACGGCAGGTTCTCCACCGCGCCGCCGGATTCCACCCCGCGAATGGCGGTGCACCAACCGAACTCTTTGAACGAACGGTTGATGTTGGCGGCCATGGCGTAGGCGGCGTTGGTCCAGGTGTAGTTGCCGTGGGTCGCGCCGTCGGTATCTTCTTCGAAGTCAAACTCGTCCACCGGATTGGTGCGGATGCCATACGGCAGGCGCGCCAGGAAGCGCGGCATCACCAGGCCCAGGTAGCGCGCGTCTTCCGATTCGCGCAGGCTGCGCCAGGCGGCGTATTCGGTGTTCTGGAAAATCTTGGTCAGATCGCGCGGGTTGGAGAGCTCCTGCCAGGACTCCATCTGCATCACGCTTGGCGCGGTGCCGGCGATGAACGGGCAGTGCGAGGCGGCGCCGATCTTGGCCATTTCACCCAGCAGCTCCACGTCCTGCGGGCTGTGATCGAAGTAGTAGTCGCCCACCAGGCAGCCGAAGGGCTCGCCGCCGAACTGGCCATACTCTTCTTCGTAGATTTTCTTGAAGATCGGGCTCTGATCCCAGCCCACGCCTTTATAACGCTTCAGCGTGCGGCCCAGCTCCTGCTTGGAAATGCTCATGAAACGGATCTTCAGCATCTCGTCGGTTTCAGAGTTGTTGACCAGGTAGTGCAGGCCGTGCCACGCGCCTTCCAGCTTCTGGAAATCGTCGTGGTGAATGATCTGGTTGATCTGCTGCGACAGCTTTTCGTCGATTTCCGCGATCAGCGCCTGGATGGTGCGGTAGGCGTCGGAAGAAACGGTGACGGTATTTTCCAGCGCCTGCTGCGCCAGAGTTTTCACCGCGTTCTCGACCGCTTCTTTGGCCTGATCGGTCTTCGGCCGGAACTCTTTGTTCAACAGCGCGCTGAACTCATCGCTGGAAAAAGTCTCGGTGGTTTGCAACGCATTTTGTTGCTGAGGCGAGTTGCTCATCGATTAATCCTCACGCTCGTTGTTGTCATCGTTAACCGCCGGCTTCGGCGCGTCGGTCAGGGATTTCAGCAGCGCCGGGTTTTGCAGGATCTTGGAGATCAGCTCCTCGGCGCCGTTTTTACCGTCCATGTAGGACAGCAGGTTGGAAAGCTGGGTGCGGGCGTCCAGCAGATTGTCCAGCGCGTCGACCTTGCGGGCGATAGCGGCGGGGGAGAAGTCTTCCATGCTTTCGAAGGTCAGATCGATGTTCAGCTTGCCTTCGCCGGTCAGGGTATTGTCAACCTGATAAGCGACGCGCGGCTTCAGCGATTTCATGCGCTCGTCGAAGTTGTCGACGTCGATTTCCATGAACTTGCGCTCCTCCACGCTGGCTTGCGGATCGACCGCTTTCCCCACCAGATCCGCCATCACGCCCATCACGAACGGCAGCTGGATTTTGCGCTCTGCGCCATAAATTTCGACATCGTATTCAATCTGTACGCGCGGCGCGCGGTTGCGGGCGATGAATTTCTGCCCGCTGCGGGATTTCGAGTTTGACATGATTTACTCCATCTAATGGCGATTGGGAACGCGCCTCGTCCGGCTGGGAGAGTCAGGTTCTGATTCGGGTCTGCGCAGGGGCAGACGGTATCGGGTGTCGTCAAGAGAACAAAAGTCGGCGGCTAGCTGTTCTCCTCGTTGTCGGGGCGACCGAGAATGGTCTCCAGTTGGTTAAGCCCATCGGGCGCCAAATCGCGGACGATTTGCATAAAGTCCAGCGTAATCAGTCGCTGTACCCGATCGATCATCAGCGGCGCCGGGTGGCTTGGCTCATGAAGACGAAAATAGTTTTTCACCTTGTCCAGCATCAGCTGGGCGTCATCGCGCGACTGGATCTGCGCGCTGCGCCAGTTGAGTGGGGCAGAGGCGCTCTGCACGGCGGCCGGTGGCTGCTCAGCGGCGGTTTCCTGTGTGGCGTCCGCTTCGGTGGCGGCCGGGGCCTCGCTCTGGCCGGCAAGCGCCACCAGCGAAAAGACCTTGGTCAGCGCGCTCATTTCCGGCAGCGCGCTTTCACCCAGATGGCGGGTGACTTCGCTGCGAATGGCGGCCAGGGTGTTGGCGATATGCATCACCAGCGCGCCTTCGGGGCGATCCTGTTGCGCCAGCTCATCCTGCAGCCGTGCGCGGCCGCCGGGAAAGTTGGGGCACTCTTGCTTGCTGCCGTCGAGCAGGGCGCCGGCATCGCGCAGCGAGATTTCACCGGCGGTGCTTTTCAGCAGCGGCGCGGCGCGCACGCTGGCGGCCAGCGCGGCCTTGTCGCCAAGGTCGGCCAGCGCGTTGATGCGAAACAGCGGGTCGGCCTCGCCGTCGAACTCCAGCGGCGGCTGCAGGGCATCCCAGTAGCGGAGTATCGCCTGGTGGATCAGCGTCAGCCCGTCGGCATAGCCCGGCAATCCGCGCAGCTGGGTCCAGGCGCGGGTGAGATACAGCATGACGCGCAGGTCTTTGGTGCGCGCCAGCAGCGAGCTTGCGAGACGCTCGACCTGCACCCAATCCGGCGCTTCTTCCGGAATGATGGTGCTGCCGAATTGCTGTTCGGCTTTGCCGGTGGCGGCGCGCGCCATGGCCAGAAAGTCGGCGTCGTATTCCAGGTTGTCGCCGCAGGGCGTGTCCGCGTCAACCGGGGCCAGCAGGGTATCGGTGTCGATAGCCATAAGATTTCCTTCAACGAGCGATGTTAATCAAACATTTGCGGGTACTGGCCGCCGCGGCCGGGGCGCGCCCAGCCGTTGGGTTCGAACAGCAATGAAAACAGCTGCACGGTGAGGTTGCCGCTGTGCACGTGGGTGTAGAGCGGGTGCCCGTCGGCCTGATTGGTCCACCAAAAGCTGGTGTACTGCGCCGGATCGAAACAGTCGGCGGCCTGCTGCCAGCCGAGGCCCGGTACGTCCGGATGCTGGAAACCGATAATCGACAAGATCTCGGAGTCCGCTTCCGCCGGCGGGCTGGGCAGCGCCGGGATCGCCTGCAGCGTGCGGTCGATCTGTTCGGCGGAGAAGCCGTTGCGCACGCCGTTCAGCAGGGTATGGCCGAGCTGTTGGTACCAGCTCGCCGCCATGTTCAGCTGTTGCGGGCGCCAATCCTGTTGGCTGAACAGGCGCAGCGCGCAGATGGGGTAACGCCGCCCGACGCGGTCGCGCGCCGGCAACAGGCAGCCCATCTGCACGTACTGGCTGCCGAGCGTGGCGGGGATCACGAAGTTCCACACCGGCGCGTTGCTGAACGGGTGATCGTTTGGCCCCTGTGCATCGCGCTGCAAATTCACCAGCCCGTTATGGAACCAGTGGGCCCAGTTGTTGACCACCGGGTCAGGCAAACGGCGTTGCAGGAAGTCACCGGCGGAAGGAAGTTTGCCGTACCAGCCGATGCTCGTCGGGGCGCTTGAATCAGTGCTCATGGTCATGTCCTTTCGGGGCTACGGGCACGAGAAGGCCGGCAGTTGGAACGGATTGCGAATGCTGTTGGGCGTGAACTCCAGCGTGACGCGGTGGCCGTCGAGATTGAACGTCGCCTGACGGCCGAGGCCGCCGGTGCCCGAAGACTGCGCCATATCCACCAGGCGGTTCAGCGCCCACGGCCCGCTGGTCACCAGACTGGCGGTGGTGCCGTTGGCCAGCGCCAGCTGCAGATGCACCTGGTTGGTATTGCGGGTGCCCGGCCAGCTGACCACCAGTGGCACCTGCGGGCCGTGGCTGTATTTGAACAGCTGCCCGTCGATATCCAGCGTCAGGTTGAGGATGTCGTTATCCATCCGCACCGGCCGCACGGTCACGCGGTAAGAGGGCGTCGCCGTGCCGTTGGCGAAAAAGGCGTCGCGGATGCGCTGCGCCTGCTGGAACGACCGCAGGATGCCTTCGCCGCCGGGCAGCGTCTTGCCGTCCACGCCGGGCGTGAAACGCCAGTTGGCGCGGGTGGTATCGACCTTGCCCTGCAGGTTGTCGCGGAAGAAGCTGTCCATCAGCCCGCTGTTCGGCGCGAACATGCGCGCCAAATCGTCCGGCGTCACTTCCTGGCGCGCCCGGGCCACCAACGGGTAACGCCCGGCGATCGCCTGGCGGCAGAAGCTGCCGACCTCGAAGCTGATGCGCTTTTTCACGTTCTCCATCTCTTTGCGCTGGGTGTCGCTGCTGGCGCCGATCGCCAGCGACAGCAGCATCTGTTTGAACGGCACCGGCAAGCGGCCGGATTCGGCCTGCAGGCGCGGGATGATGTCGCTCGGCGGCGCTGACATGCCGCTGTTGGCCGCGCCTTGCACCGCCGTCAGGTAGCTGTACAGCTCATCGACCTGTTTCAGCACGCTGTCAAAAGGGATCGCCTTATTGCCTTCGCCCTGGCTTTGCGCCAGCTCAAGCAGCGGCGCGAAGTGCGCCATCACCAGCTGTTCCGGCTGGGCCGACACGTCGCCGTCGGCGTTGGCCGGCCGGTTGGTGAACAGCGCCTCCAGCGTGCGGTTGGCGTTTTGATTCAGTTTGTCTTCGGTTTTGGCCAGCAGCGAGCGGGAATCGGCGTCGCTTTTCTCGTCGCGCAGGGTGACGTTTTTGCTGACGTTAACCAGCAGATTGCGCATCGGCGACGGATTGCCGGACAGCAGGCGCGCGCTGCTGATGCGCTGGGTCAGGTTGCCGATGTTGGCCAGTTGGATATCGCCCAGCAGCTCATCCCAGGCGCTGATAAAGTCCTGCATGTACAGTTGGCGGATGGTCTTGGTCAGATCGGCGCTTTTCTGCTCCGGCGTCTGGCTGTTCAACACCCAGACGTCTTCCTTGCGCAGGGTATCGGTCACCGGATCGATGTTGTCGTTGAACGCTTTCCAATACCCCTGCGAGGTGAACAGGCCCGGCACGCCGTCGGTCACCGGTTTGCCGCTTTTGCGGCTGAATGCCAGTTCGGTCTGCGGACCGGCCAAATCGACCAGGCTGACCGGCTTGATGTCGGTCTGTTTCAGCAGCAGACGCTTAAGGCGGCCGTAGACGCGTTGCGACAGCGGCGCCCGATTGAGCGCGGCCTGCGCCTGTGCCACCAACGGCTCGTCTTTGGCGTAAGGCGAGGCCTGGATCTGCGTATCCAGCAGTTGGCTCAGGTGCCATTCGATCTGCTGCAGCTGTTTTTGGGTGCTGCCCTGCGGCAGGTTGCGCTGCAGGTTGAGCATCACCCAGGCGCGCAGGAATTTGCCGTCGTACTGCTTCGGCAGATACAGCATCTGGTAGGCCTTCAGCGCTTCATAGCTGAAGTCCGCGTCGCCGTGGTTATCGTTGCGCAGCGTGGCGGCGATCTGTTGCGCTACCTGCGGCAGCAGCAGTTCTTTCAACGCTTTTTGGTACAGGGCATTGCCGGCGTCGCCGACCTGATCGCCGCGGAACAATCCCATGCGATAGGTGAACGGCGGATCGTCCAGCGAAAAGTTCTGGCTGTCCGGCAGATGCAGCAGGCTGTTGAGGAACGGCAGCAGCGAGAACATATCGCCGTTGCCCAACTGGGTCAGGCTTTGCCCCTGGCGCTCGACGCCGGGCACCTTGGCGGCCACTTCCGCCAGATAGGCCTTGTTGTTGCCGTAGCTGGTGAACCACAACATCGCCAGCACCGCCAGGACCACCGCCAGCGCGATGTACCCTGCCCAGTGCAGGGCGCGGTTGCGGTATTCCCACCAGCGGTTGCTGCCCGCCAGCCCGGACTCCTGGAAGACCACCGATTCCAGCGTCTCTTTCAGGAAGAAGCTCTGGCCTTTGGCTGCCGGGATCGGCGTTTCCTGGCCCACGCTGTCCCAGGCCGCGTTGGCCTGTGCCCCTGAGTTGGCCGGCGGCAGCTGCAGGTAGCGGTTCAGTTCGCCCATCACCCGGTCAAACGGCAGACCTTCCTGAGTGCCGCTGGTGAAGTAGATGCCGCGCGGGGTAAAGCGGGTTTCAAAACTGGAGGTGGCGAACACCTGTTCCAGATATTGGCCGAGCAGCGGGCGCAGCGCGGCGAATTCCTGCGGGAACAGGTAGCTTTCGGCGCGTTGGCGCGCGTCGTGCTCCATCAGCAGCGTATCCGGCAGCGCCGCATCCAGCCGTTGTTGCAGCAGGGCGTATTGTTGTTCGAAGGCGGCGTTCAGGTTGAAGTCCGGCTGCCGCGAGCGCTCGTAAGGGAAGGTGAATCCCCAGATCTGGTCGCGCTGCGCTTTGTCGAAGCTGCCGAAATAGGCCATAAAGCCGTTGAGCAGGTCGGTTTTGGTCACCAGCACATAGACCGGGAAGTGAATGCCCAGCTGTTCGTGCAGTTCTATCAGGCGTTTGCGCAGCGCGCTGGCCTGCGCGGCGCGCGCTTCCGCGCTGTCGCTCAGCAGATCGGCGACGCTGATGGTGACCATCACGCCGTTGATCGGCTGGCGGGTGCGATATTTTTTCAGCAGCGCGACGAAGCTTTGCCATTCGCCGGCGTCTTCTTCGCGCTGGCTTTCCTGGGTGGTGTAGCGGCCGGCGGTGTCGAGCAGCACGGCGTCGTTGGTAAACCACCAGTCGCAGTTGCGGGTGCCGCCCACGCCGCGCAGCGCGGACTTGCCGAAGCGATCCGCCAGCGGAA
Organism: Serratia sp. CY55921; assembly: GCF_052167655.1. Taxonomy (NCBI): domain Bacteria; kingdom Pseudomonadati; phylum Pseudomonadota; class Gammaproteobacteria; order Enterobacterales; family Yersiniaceae; genus Serratia; species Serratia sp. CY55921. Next base: position 622,501 of record NZ_JBJNMU010000001.1, read on the forward strand.
AATGCAGGCCGGAGTTGACCAGCGCGGTAGTTTTACCGGCGCCGGGCGCGCCGATGATCACATACCACGGCAGCTGATACAGATATTGGCGGCTGAAGCGGGTCATCCAGCGATGTTTGCCGTCGCCCTGGCCCGGGGCGAAGCGCGCCTTTTTCAACAGCTGCGCCGCTTCGTCGAAACGCTGGGCCAGCGGATCGTCTGGTTTGATCTCGGGCTTGCCGTCTTCCGCCGGCACCGCTTCGGCGGCGCGCAGGTTGCTCAGCAGGCGGCTGTTGAACCAGGCGCTGTAGAGGCGCGGGATCAGGCGGCACAGGAACCAAATCAGGTAGATAGCGCCGATGGCGATCTGGCGGTTGAGTTCCGGCTCCAGCGGGCGATAGTCACCGATGGCGACCAGCGGGCCGATCGTCCAGATGATGAACGCCAGCGCGGTGATGCCGACAAAGCCCCACAGCAGGCGGCTGGTGATGATGGAGAATAACGTACTGAGCATTACTTTCCGGTTCCTTGCGGCAAGCCGTTGATTTCCGCCTGGGTGTTTTCCGGGGCGACCAACAGCGTAATTTCTACCCGGCGGTTCAACGCGCGGTTCACTTTGTTATCGTTCGGCGCGACGGGGTTGCTCTCGCCGCGGCCCTCGGCCTTGACCCGCTGCGGGTTGGCGAGGTGTTTTTGCAAGCGGGCGCTGACCGCTTCGGCGCGCGCCAGCGACAGCTCCCAGTTGGAGGCGAAGCGGGCGCTGCGGATCGGCACGTTGTCGCTGTAGCCGGTGACCAGGATTTTGCCGCTGACGCCGTTCATGGCGGCGGCGATGCGGTCGATGACCGGAATATAGTTGGCGCGCACCGTGGTGGCGGCGGAGTCGAACAGCCCGTCGCCTTTGAGGATCACCACGCTTTGCTGCGCTTCGTCGCGCACCACCACCAATCCTTCGGCGATCTCTTTGCGCAGGAAACTTTTCAGGCTCAGCGTCGGCGGCGCGGCCGGCGCCGGATTACCGATCGCCACCTGCGGCAGGTTGGTTTGGTAAATCGCCGCCAGCACCGGGCTGGTGTTGTCGCCCAGCCGCCAGTTGAGGGCGATAAACAGCAGCGAAGCCAGGAAGCCGGTCAGCGCCACGCAGGCCCACAGCGGCACCAGCGGACGCCACAGTTTCTGTTGTACCGGCAGGTCCAACGCATGAGGCGACAGGGGCGGGGCGTAGCCGCCGCGCACCGACCGAATCAGCTGCAGCAGGCGCTGCTTCATGGTCTCCAACTGCGAGCGGCCGTTTTCCATCACCCGGTAGCGGCCTTCAAAGCCCAGCAGCAGGCAATAATTGATCAGCTCCAGCAGATTGATGTGCTCGCGCGGGCTCTGCGACAGCTTGGCCAGCAGCTGGAAGAACTTCTCGCCGCCCCAGGTTTCGTTATGGAAGGTCACCAGCAGCCCGCTGCCGGACCACACGCTGTTGCTGCCCCACGGGGTCAGCGCCGCCGCTTCATCCAGCGCGGTGCACAGACAATAACGCGCGCCGATGATCACTTCGTACGGCAGGTTGGCGCGTTGGCCGCGGATCTCGAAGCGGCGCATTTCGTCGATCAGCTGTTGGCGCAGCTGCGCCGGGTTGGCGTGCGTGGCCGATTGGCGGATCTGCGAAATGGCGTTCAGCAGCGGGTTGGCGGCGTCCACCAGCGGGTTAGCCGCCGGCGCCATGCTATTTTCCTGAGTCATAGGTTACCGGTCCGTATGGCTGCGAATCGCCCAAAATTCCATGTCCAGCCCCGGGAATTCGCCGGCCAGGTGCAGGGCGAAGGCGCTGGATTTTTCCATCTGTTTCCACAGGTCGCCGCCTTTTTCCAGCTCGAAATAGGTGTAGCCGGCGTGATAAGGGATCTGGCGCGGCGCGACGGGCATGGTGCGCAGACCGATGCCCGGCAGCTGCAGCTGCACCAGATCGCGGATGCGCGTGACCGGGGCGATCTTCATCTGCGCCGGGAAGTGGGTCAGCAACACCTCGGCGGCCACGTCGGCGCGCACCGCCAGCACGAAGCCGAAGTCGCGCATCATTTTGGCGTCTTGCACGGTGGCGACGTTCAGGCCGTGGGAGCGCTCGACCAGCGTCAGCTGAATGGCGTTGTCCTCCAGCACCACCGACAGGCCCTGACGCAGCAACAGCATCAGCTTGCCGAAGCACAGCGCCAGGTTGTCGTGGTCATACACCGGCAGGCGGCCTTCCGGGGTGCGCTGCGCCGAGAAGCTGGTGAGTTCGGTGGCGAACTGCAGCCAATCGGCGAACAGGCGCTCCGGGTGCAGATGGTCGAGGTGGTAGGCATGGCTCACCTGACCGAGATGGCGGTTGATCAGCTGCAGCAGCATGAAATCGACCATTTCGGAACTGCCGCCGCGGCCCGGTTGCAGCAGGCGTTGACTCATCTGCTGGCTGCGCTGTTGCAGCAGCCCCTGCAGATCGTTGATGAAGGTCTTCAGTACCGGGTTTCCCTGACAGTTCAGCATCGGCGGGATTTGCGCCGTATCGAGACGCAGGCTGTTGTCGCCGCGCTTTTCCAGCACGCGGGTGACGCCGAGCGCCGTCCATTCGGCGTTCAGCTCGCTCTCCAGCATCAGCCGCAGGCGCAGGCGACCGAATTGCAAGGCCGCGCTGCCCACCGAGACGGCGTTGAGATCGTCGACTTCGGTCTCGTAAGCCAGATAGCGCGCCAGCGCTTCCGGGCTTTCCTGAAAGATCACGTCTTCACGCCCCGCGCGATAGGTCGGCAGAGCCAGCACCACGTTTTCACCGGTCTTGTTGTCGGCGATGGCCAGCGGCGCGGGCGCCTGCTGGGCGCCGGAGAAGCGAAACGGCGTGCCGTCGGGCATGATGCCGCTGGCGGCGTTGAGCGCGATCTTGCCCTGGCGCAGCAGCGTTTGGTCCAGATCCAGGGTGAGAAATCCCCAGAAACAGCCGCTGTGGGCCTGGCCCCAGTTGCGCATATAGCCTTCGAGATAGTTTTCCGCCTGCTGGAAATGGTGAGGGCGCAAAAACATCCCCTCAGTCCAGACAACCTTATGAGCATCTTTCATCATCACACCTATAGTTACTTCGCTTCAGCGCAGCGGTAGGTCAGTCGACCTTTTTTACGGGGCGCAGGCCACTCACGCCCGCGACGATATGCGCTTCCAGCTCATCCGGCGAGAATTGCCATACCTTGTAGAAATTGGTTTCGGTGGGTTCCGGCAGCGGCAGTGAAATGCGCCAGGTCTTGCCGTCCAGATTTTGATATTCGGCGATCACGCCGATGTAACGTGCGTCCAATGTGCTTTGCCCACCGAGCTTTTTGCCGGTCTGGCCCGGCGTCAGGAAGAACTGATCGCTGTCCAGCAGGCTGTTGCCGAGCACGCTTTTGGCGTCGTTTTGCAGACTGAAAAAGTCGGCTTCCATGAATTCCGCATCCGAGCGCAGCAGCAGCACGCGAATTTTGATCGGCGCCGGTTGCGCGCCGGCGGCGGCATTGACCTGGCGGTCAGCGTCGAAGACCAGGCTGTAACGCGCCGGCACGCTTTTCGCGGAAGACATGCAGCCGCCGAGCGCCAGCGCGCCCAGCAGCAGAAACAGCATCCCGCACCAGCGGGAAGCGATAGGGGTCGTCGTCATGGGAATCTCGTCGCCCGCAGGCGTGCTGACTACTGGAGGATCCAGGTGGCTGAGCCGGCGTTTTTGCACGCCTTGCTGTCGCCGCCGACTTTAACGCAGTCCTGCTTGGCGGCGCGCGCGCGGCGCGGCAGATCTTTGCGCAGCGTCGCTTTGTAGCGCGCTTCCGGCACGCCGGCGTTGGCCTGGATATACCCCACCAGATCGCCGCCGCGGATGGCGGAGATCGCCAGCCAGTTGTTTTCCACTTCGCCCAGCGCGTAGAACGCGGCGGCATTGTCCAGGCTACCGACGGCGGTGCCGGTATAATTCGGGCTGCTCATGATGCTGGCGGCGTACAGGCTGCGGTACTCCTCACCGATCGGTTTGAACTGTTTCGGTGCGCTCACCGCGGCGCGGTGCTTTAACGTGACGCCGTTGACTTCACTGCTGACGATGGCGTCGTTATTGAGCGCCGGCGGCGGTGGCAGTGGGGTGGAGCAACCGGCAAGCGTCAGGGCGGTCAACAACGTCAGGGTAATCCGTGTTTTCACAATGTCCTCTTTTTCTTGATTGAATGGCTGTGTAATAAAGCGCCGTCATCAGGGCGCAAGCAGCAACACTTTTAATTGGCTCGGCACGATGCGCATGCCGAGCGCGTTGGTGGAGTTCTGCAGGCTGAGGCTGGTCAGCCGGGTGGCCGGGGTGCCTTTGAGCAGCACGGTAAAGGCGCCGGTCAGGTGGCGGGACGGCCCCATCACCGTGCCGGAAGCGACGCCGGTGGCCACGCCGGGGTTGTCGCCGTTGGTCAGGGGCGTCACCGTCGCCATGTTGTGCGCCGGGGTGCCGACGAACAGAATGTTGAACGCGTTCGGGATGGCGGTCGGCGCCAGGGCGATATCCGGGTAGGGAATGGGCACCGGCGCCGGGCTTGGCGTCAGACAGACGTCGGGAAACGCCAGGTCCACGCCGATCATTTGGCTGTTGGCAAACATAAAAGGCCTCCGCAAGGTTATCCGACGTGGATCTGTTCCGAATCCAGCTTGGTGATGTCTTTCGAGGTAATCAGCGTGTTGCGAGCATGAATGCGGGCGTAATCTTCCGCCTGATAATCCAGCTGCCCGGCGCGCACGTGCTCGGTCTGGCGCACTTTGCGAAACAGCGAGTGGCTGATCTGGCTGACCGAATGCCACAGTGACTCGCAGCGTTTGCCGACCAGGCGGCTGATGCTGACGAAAGCCGAGAGCTCTTCGCCGCTGTATTTCATCTTGTCGACGTGGCAGTCGCCGCTGTTCGCTTGCAGGGTCATGGCGTCGCCGCTCAGGTTCAGCGCCTGCGCGCCGTGCAGCGACAGCGAGCCGTGCAGCGTTTCAATGTGCAGATCGCCTTCGACGCTCAGCCGCGCCGCGTTTTGCGGTTCCGCGCGCTCGAGGACGGCGATCGCCCACAGCTGGTGGCCGCAACCGGCGACCAGCACGCTATCGCCGAGGGCCGGCGTCAGCAGGCAGCTGGCCGCACGGCGGCAATGCCAGCCGCGGCCTTCACATTCCACCACCAGGCTGCCGTCCGGCAACAGGTTGACGACCTGGCCGGCGGCCTGTTGGGGCGGCGCGATGTTGACGGCGCGAGTAGTGTTGACAACGCTCATGGTGATCCCCTCGTGAAGTGGTCAATACGTTCAAATGCGGCTCTGGCGCTGTGCGCTCAAGATTTCGGCGGTGTACAGCTCTTCGTCGCGCTCGAGAATGCCGCTGCGGTCGCCCCAGCGCGTTTGCTGCTGGTGGGCGCGGTGCATGCGGGTGCGCATGAAGCGCGCACGCCGGAAATCGGCGGCGCCGATGTCGGCATAACAAAAATCGGCGTAGGTCAGGTCGCTGTCGCTGAAATCACAGCGCGCCGCGCGGCTGTGCTGGAACACGCCCTGATACAGACGCGCCTGGTTGAAGTTGGCGGCGTCCAGCGTCGCTTCGCTGAAAATCGCCTGATCGAACTGCCCGCTGCGGCACTGCGCCTGAGTCAGGTTGGCCTCCAGCCACAGCGACTGCTGCGCCTGCACGCCCGTCAGGTTGGCGCGCCGCAGCGAAGCGCCCTTGAAGTTGCTTTGGCGCAGCGTCGCCTGGCTGAAGTCGACGTCGTCCAATTGGTTATCGGTAAACTGGCAGGCGATCAGGCGCTGCCCGGCGTAACTTTTGCCGCGATGGTCGCATTCGAAAAACGTGACGCGGTCGAAATCTGCCCCTGCAAATTCTGTGTTACAGAGGGTTAAGCGAAAAAACGTGACAAGCGAAAGTCGGGCATGCTCCAACGTGGCGCCGTCGAGCGGGCTTTCGTAAAACGTGGTGCGATCGTGCTGAGTGGCGGAAAAGTTCGCGCCGGCCAATTGGCATGACATCCAGTGGCTTTGGGTGAGCGGCAGACGGCTGAAATCACCCTGTTCAAGCCGGCATTCGTTGAACATCGTCAGCTCGATATGACTCTCACTGAAGCGGCTGGCGGACATGGCGCACTGATTGAAGGCCGTTTGCTTGAGGTTCGCCCGAGTAAACAGAGCGTGCTCGAGCCGGCAATCGCTGAATACGCTGTCGCGCAGATCGCAATCGGAGAAGTCCACGCCGTTCAGGTTCAGGGCGTTGAACATTGCGCCGGCCAAATCCATACCCGCGAATGACAGGCCGTGCAAATCCTCACCGGAAATCGGTTCGCCGCGTTTCACACGCTGGCGTATCTGCTCTGGCGTTGAGGTCATACTTCTTTCCCGTTGTGGCGAGGCAATGTTTTCACTCTGGCGGTATAGGCATCGTCGAGCCGGGTCGCCTTGTCCACTTTCGACTGCGACAAATCGGCCCGGAACAGATTGGCGCCCTGCAGGTCGGCGCCTGACAGCACGCACTTTTGCAGGATCGCCGCAATAAAGTTGGCGTCGCGCAGGTTGGCGCGCGTCAGATCGCTGCGAATGAACAGGCTGCCGCTGCCGTTGGCCTGATTGAAGTCGGCCTCGTTCAGCCGCGTTTCCGACAGATCGCAATTGTTGAGGCGCGCGCGGCTGAAACTTGCCCGCTGCAACGGCATCTGACGCAAGTTGCACTGGTTCAGCGTCGCGTCGCTGAAATCCGCCTGGGGCAACAGCGTCTTTGCCGCAAAGGCGCAGGCCGTCAGGCGCGCGGCGCGGAAGCTGAGGTTTTGCGTTTCGGTATCAACCCAGGCGCAGCTTTCCAGCCGTGCCTGCTCGAATTTCACCGCCAGCAGCCGGCATTTGATGAAGCTGACTTTGTCGAGCCGGGCGTGACTGAATGTCAGTTGCTCCAGCTGCAGCTCCATCAGCGTAATGTTGGCCAACGTGGCGCGGCTGAAATCACACTGTCCGAGCAAGGTTTCGTACCCCAGCAAATCGCGTAAGGACGCCATCGTGAAGTCGCAGCGTTGAAACAACGTTTGTTGAATGTTGGTTTCATGCAGCTGCGCGCCGCCGAAATCCGTCGCTTCGCATTTCGCCAGGGCCAAAGAGGCGTGGCTCAGATCCGCCTGCTGCAAGACGGCACCGCAGAGATCGGCGCGTGCCAGCATTGCCTCGCGAAGGTCACAGCCCACCAGCCGGGCTTGGCGCAGATTGGCGTTTTCCAGCAACGTGCCGCGCAAGGTGGCATGGCTGAGGTCCATGCCGGACAGATCGGCGCCGGTGAGGTCCAGGCCGCTGAGATCTTTATCGCGCTGCATGGCCGCGGTGACGCGTTGGCGAATGATCTGCGCCAGATCGCCGCTTAAACGCAGCGCCGGGCTTTGCGCCTGTGCCGACATTAAATACATTTGGTGCAGCGCGCGCTCGCTTTCCCCCAACTGCTTGTCGCTAAACGCGTCGGGGCGTTGACGCGCCTGTTGAAACAGCTGGTCGCGCTGCTGTTGGTAGCTTTCCGCGCCGGAAAGGTCGGCGGGGCCAGGGCCGTCAATATCAATGCCGTTTGCCTGCGCGTCATCGCGGATTTCACGGTAATGCGCTTCAGCGCGCTGTTCCATGCCCTCGACAAACTCGGCCAGCTGATCCAAAGCGGGCATCGGTTCAGCTGGCGGTGCGGCAAACATGTCGTCGATGTCTCGGCCTTCGCGCTGCAGACGTTGGCGGTGTTGTTCGCGTTGGTGATGCTCGTAGGCGGCGATGTTTTCCACCATCGGGCTTTGCTGCGTCGGCGTTTCCGTATCGAGCCAGGGGCCAATACAGCACTCCGGCAGCAAATCTTTTTCACGAAAAGCGTGCAGAGCGCCATGCTCTTTATCAAGCCGCCGATCGAGCACCTGCCGATAATGCGCGACGGTGCGGCTTTTACCCTCAATTTCCAGCGCCGGCATGAGCTGCATGACGTCTGCGGCATCGTCTTCATTGATGGGAAGGCTACCCTGGTAGATCAACAGCATTTGTTCGCGATGGGGAAAGAACCACACGGTGGTGTGGCGCATCGCGACTTCCCCGAAATGCGCTTCGCCGCCGCGCAGCCGGTTAATGAAGCAGCGTGCGCGCCACGGCGGCAAACGGCCTTGCTGAACCGGCTCTGAAGGGTGCATGTTCCATATCCGGTAGGCAGCCTGAAGCGGCAAGCTGTCGCGTTGGGGAAACTGCTGATCGCTTTCTGCCATGTTGAACAGGCGCCAGTCGATATCGTTGGCGAAGCCGGGAAAACCGTGTTTCAACCAGTCGGCGTCGTAGTTTTTACCGATGCGTGAGAAGCGGCGCGGCCAGGTGATCTCCAACGCGTCAAAGCTTGCCGGCTGCGCGCTTTGCCGAGGAGACGCGAGGCGCTCCTGCAGCGGTTCAACATTGGGTAGGCGATGAATGCGGCCCTGCGGAAATGTTTCTGGAGTGGCGCCGATGCCGTGCGGATTATCGGCGAACTGAGCCCCGCCGTAAGCCCGGCGCCAGTCCAGACGCATTTCTGCAAAAGGGAGAGGAGAGGAGGGGCGATCGTTGATCCAATGACGATCGCCGAAAACCACCAGCGTTTTCTCCAGCGAATCAAGCTGGATCTTCACGGCGCAGGCGGTTTTGTCTTGTTGATGGTGGGTGTAAGCGTTGCCGGTGGCGAGAAACTCCGCACAGGCTTTCGGAATAGCCAAATCGAGCACGCCGCCGCTCAGCGTAAGTTCGTCGGCGGCCAACTGCCACAGCTCCGGTTCGGGGCGCAGGCGCGGGGAAGCCCCCATGTCGGCCAAGGCCAAAATGGAAACGCCCAGATGATTTTGCCCTTGCCAAGAGAAGGGGCGATGAAGCGCGCTGAGGCGCAGAGGTTTTACGACTTTCATTGTGTGTGTAAAGCTTCCTGTGGATATCAGCCGGCAGCCAGGCTGCTTGCTCAAAAACAATCCGTTTTTCGGTTTAATAGATATCAGGCTATGTCACAACAGATGAAGAAAACGATGCGGCGTCCAGAGCCGATCGCGAATGCGGGGAGCATTTCCTCGCGTCAAAGGGATTATCAAGAGGACGGTGCGTTGTCCTTCCCGCTTATTTTACGAGCCAGCAGTACGACGGCGACGGACAATGCCGCGGCGATCGCCTTGGCGGTAAATTGGCCTGCGCTCTCCAGATGATAGGGGGCAAAAAAGCCGACGCCGGGGGTACCCAGAATCAGCAGCGCGGCGAGCGGGGCAAAACAGCACAGTTCTATCGCCAGCGCCAGTCTGCCGGGGGCCGCCGCACCCAGATAACCCATCAAAAAACCGGGCAAAATCAGGAACCCGATCAGCTCCGCGGGCGCGTTCACCGCAGACATCACCTGCTGGTTGTACTTCAGTATCGCCAGCATCAGTGCGACAAAGATCAGCAACCGGACGGACAATGCCGCCGTTCTGCCCGCGGGTAAGACGGTCTTGCAAATGGCGGCGATCAATACGCCGCCAACCAGGATGCCTAAGAAGGTAAACAGGATTTGTCCCCAGAGGCTGTCCTGCGTCGAAAAGGCAATAAACGCGCCCATCGTGACACTTCCTTATGCAAGGTGATTTAGCGAGCTGATGGACGACAAGTCGTTTTCACAACGTTGAAATCGGATCGCGTTGATTGAAAAGGTTCTTTTCGCTCAAAGTCGGGATAACTCTTCGATCACCGCTTTTTTGGGGTTCTTGGGATCGTACTTTATCGCGGTGAAATGACCCGGCTGATAACGCGGCAGATCAACGACGCTGATCGGGCCTTTCGCGACGGCCGTATGGTTTTTTCCGTCTTGGGCGATGTATTTGACTTCCACTTCGCAGACCGGCCGATTCCCGTCCCACAGGTTGGTCTGGCGAATGCTGACGATTTGCCCGGAGGCGGAAACTCCGTTCTCCATCACGCTGAGAGAAGAACCGATGTGTTTGAAATAGCCCCAGATATCGACCGTGATGAATTTGAAAAAACCCACCAGGCTGAGAATAGGGGCCAATAAAATCAAACCGATTACGGTGAAGATATTTTTGGCTTTGGACATGGGCATCCCTACTTATAAAAAGATCGCCAGCGCCTTGCTGCTCAATCGCAAAGAACCGTTGGTTATTAAGGCCCCAAGCTGCGTGAACGTCATGGGATCGTTGCTTAGCTTGAAATTGGTTTTGCTGATCGAAAGCGGGTTATGGGAAACATCGAACATCGTGTGCTTGACGCTCAGCCCCGTTAAGGCAAGGTTGGCGCCTATCGCGGTCCACTTATAGCCGTGGCAGTTATCTTTCCAGGTGGGCGCCGAAATAGACACGCCGTCCTCGCTGGTAATGCTGATGGTTTTTGCCGTGATGGTCAGCGAACCGCTAATGGTCGTTTGCTGATCGTTTTTGTAGGTTTCTTTGACATTCCCCGTGATGTCGGTGGTCTGGCCGCCGGCCTCCACCGTCAGCGTCTGACCGCCTGCGGTGACGGTAGTGGTTTGCCCGCCGGCGGTGATGGTGGTGTGCTGCCCGCCGGAGGTGATGTTGACCGTCTGCCCCTTGTTGATGGTGTTGGTCTGTTGCCCCTCGGTAATGTCGAGGGTCTGGTCGCCTTTCACCGTGACATGCTGGGTTTGCGTAATGTTTTGCGTCTGCGCGCCGTCAAGCTTGAAGGACTGATTGCCGGTGATGTCGATCTTATCGCCGCCGTCGATAATCGTCAGGGCGCGGCCGCCTTTGATGTTCACCGTCTGGTGAGCGTTCAGGTTGGCGGTTTCCAGCCCATCGACGGTGGTGGTGCGTTTCGCTTTGTACAGGAACGTGGCGTCGCCGATGACGGTATCGTTCTGCTGGCGACCGATGGTGGTGGTGCGACTGCCGTCAATATTGACGTTCTTGTCGTTTTCCACCGTCATGTTCATGTTGCGTTCGGCGTGCATGTCGAAAGATTCGTTGCCGGGCGAGTCTTCCAGGAACAGGAAGCTGGCGTTGTCGACGCCGCCGCCTTTGCTGCGGCTCATAAAGCCCATTTTGGTGGCGTCGCCGGGCAGATCCCACGGCGGCATGCTGTCTTCGTTGTAAACGCGGCCGGTGATGATGGGGCGATCCGGATCGCCGTTGATAAAGTCGACCACCACTTCCTCACCCACGCGCGGGATTTGGATCCCGCCGTATTTCCAGCCGGCCCAGGCGCTGGAGACGCGCACCCAGCAGGAGCTGGTTTCATTGCCGCTGCCGTGGCGATCCCAACGGAACTTGAGTTTCACCCGGCCATATTTATCGGTCCAGATGCTTTCGCCTTCCGGGCCAACCACTTCGGCGGTTTGCGGGCCATGGGTTTTCGGCCAGGGTGTGGTGCGCGCCGGGCGCCAGTTGATGTCCGCCGGCACCACCTGAAATTCGGTATGTTGTTCACCAACGTCGTTATCGTTGCTGGCGTAGCTGTTTTCCTGCATGAAGTAACGCGCGCTGACCACCAGATAGGCGCGGTTGTCTTCCATACGCGGCGCCTGGATCAGCTGAAAACGGTAGCCGGGCGCAATGCCCTGCGAACTGCCTTCGCCGCTCATCTGCTCATGCTGCGCTTCGAACTCCTGTTGGCGCACCTTGACGTAAAACTGGCCGTGGGCGTGATCGGTATAACGCCCGGGCCAGTCGAACACCTCGGCTTTGTCCTGTGCGAACGAGGCGGGATTCTGCCGGGCCTCCAGCAACCGTGCGCGCGGTTTACGAAAATCGTAGTCATCCAGGCTATACAGGCTGGGCGTGATGGCGTCCGACACGCTCCAGCTGTTGATGCTGTCCTTGTTTTCCACCAGACCGCCTTCCGCGAGCTGATAGGGGATGCTGTCATAGCCGGCGAGTTCCTGATGCGCCGCCGGCGCGTCGGCCAGCACCAGCGTATGGCCGTCCTGCTGGTGCGTGAAATAGTAATAGATGCCTTCATGTTCCATCAGACGACTGATGAAATCGAAATCGCTCTCCTGGTACTGCACGCAGTACCCCCAGATGCGGTAGTCGTAACTCAGACGGTTATCGATCTTCACCTGATACTGCCCCAGCACCTGGGTCAGGATGTCGGGAACGGTCTTTTCCTGATAGATGCGAAAATCGCGGTTTTGCGTCAGGTACCACAGCGTGGGGCGCAGCACGGCGCGGTAGATATAGTAGCGGTTGCCGCCGGCTTCTCGTCCGGAGAGGGTCATACGCGTGATATTGCCGTTGAGATAACGCGGGGCCATCGGGTTGCCCCGCAGCTCCAGCGTGATTTTTTGTCCCAGCAGCGATTTCAGATCGAGGCGATTGTCAGGGCTGAGCAGCTCGACGTCGAACTCGAACAGCCCGGCCAGTCTTTCCTCACCGGAAAGGCTTCTGAACAACAACTGATGGGCGGGCAAAGGCGTGTGCGCAATGATAAGGCGATCCATACTATATCCCCGGTTTAGGCATAGCTACCGCACGAGATTTGACGCGCGATCCCGATGGCGTATCTGTCACGAATTGAGACAGGGGCTGACGAAAGATTTAACAAAGTTTACACAAAGGCACGATTTGTGCAGTCTACAATAGAGCTCTGCATTTGCAAAATAGCCTTGTGGATCAATGCTCAATTCGTTAACTCGCTCACGATCTGGTTTTTTATTATCTAAAACATATGGATACGACCAGATCTTTTTTTATCCCAAATTATTGGGAAAATGGTAATACCAAATAATAAATCTGTAACACTTAAGTCAACGTGTTTATAAAACAACTCTTTTTTTCCGTGAAAAAAGTCACTGAGTATTTTTTATCCTTACCATTCGTTAGTTAAAGATGATCAAATATATAAATTTACCGAATGTTAATTCGGATGATTCCTATTTGGCCGGCGTGAAAAGCCCGCGGTACGGGCCTCCGACGGTGAGTCTGAATGGTTGATAAAGCAGCAATTGATGCGGTTAGCGCGGAAGGGGATCGAGGGAAATCCGGCTTATCAGGTCACAGAGCCAGATTAAGGCCGGGTCGCGTTGCGCCTGTCGGCCGGCGATCAGCTCAATGGGGAAAGGCGCGATGGCCAACTCCTCAGGCAGCGGGAGAATACGTACGCGTTGCGGATCGGAAAAACGCCGGGCCACGCTGGCGGCCAGGGTGGCGATCAGATCGCTGTCGGCGACCACCGCCGGCAGGGCGACAATGTGTGAAAAGGTCACGGCGACGCGCCGCTGGCCGCCGATTTCCGCCAGGCGGCGGTCGACCAAGCCTCTGGCGGAGCCGTCGTCAGCCGGCGCGTACAGCCCGTGCGGCAGGCTGAGGTAGCGGGCCAGATCCCAGCGGCCATCCGCCAATTGCGGGTGTGAACGGCTGGCGATACAGACCAGATGCTCTTCAAACAACGTGCGCACATAGTGACTTTCCGCCCCGGAAAGATGCCCTCCCAGCGCGACATCCACCTCCCCGCTATCCAACTGACGGTAAATATTGCGGCGATCCAGACGCGAAACGCGAATATCGATGCCGGGTGCCGCCTGACGCAAACGGCTGATGATGGCGGGCAGCAGCAAGATATCCGCATAGTCGCCGGCGGCCAGCGTAAAACGCCGCTGCCCGGCGGTGGCCGGATCGAAACGGGCAGGGGGCGCCAACGCCAGATGGATTTGCTCAAGCACCCGCTGTATCTGCGGCATAAGCTGGTGGGCGCGCGGCGTGGGCGCCATGCCGCCGCCGCTGCGGACAAACAGCGGATCGTTGAGCAGAATGCGCAGTCGCGCCAATGCATTGCTGACGGAAGGTTGCGCGCGGTTAAGACGCCGGCCTGCGGCGGTGACGTTACGAGTCTGATACAGCGCTTCAAACACCACCAGTAAATTGAGATCGACGTTGGCTAAATTCATTTTATGAATACTCTATATACAGATAATCCATTTCCAGAATCTTACAGCGTTCCCTAGGCTGGTAGCACACGAATTTAGCCTTCAATCAGGGGAAATGATGAACAAAGTGTTAATCACCGGCATTGAGCCGTTCGACGGTGACGCGGTGAACCCTTCCTGGCAGGTCGCGCAGGCATTGGCCGGAGAGCGTATCGCCGGCGCGGAGATCGCGGTGCTCGAGTTGCCGTGCGTATTGGGCGTGGCCAACCAGCAGCTGATCGCGGCGATTGAGGCATTGCAGCCGCTGGCGGTGATCTGTCTGGGGCTGGCCGGCGGCCGAGCCGAAATATCCCTGGAACGGGTAGCCATCAATTTGATCGATGCCCGCATTCCCGACAATGCCGGTAAACAGCCGATTGACGTGCCGGTGGTTGCCGGCGGGCCGGTGGGCTATTTCAGTACGCTGCCCGTCAAGGCCGCGGTGCAGCAACTGCGCCGGCAGGGGATCCCGGCGGGCGTTTCTTACACGGCGGGCACCTATAACTGCAACCATATTTTTTATGGTCTGCGTCACTATCTGGAGACGCAGCATTCGCGGGCCAGGGGCGGATTTGTGCACATTCCGTACAGCCATGAACTTGCGGCGGTGCATCCGGGCAAGCCGAGTATGGCGCTGGCGACGATGGTGGAAGCGGTGCGCACTCTCGTGCAGGTGACGCTCACGGTAGAGGAAGATGTGCAATTCGGCGACGGTGCCGTGCATTGACAAGCAGGGCGTGGCGCGCCACGCCCTGATGCGCGTTATTCGTCAGCGACGCGGATCACCAGTTTGCCGAAGTTTTTGCCCTGCAGCAGGCCGATAAAGGCCTGCGGCGCCTGCTCCAGCCCATCGACGATGTCCTCGCGGAACTTGATCTTTCCTTGTTCGACCCAACTGCTCATCTGTTGCAGGAATTCATCAAAGCGTGAACCGTAATCGTCGAAGATGATAAAGCCCTGCATGCGGATACGTTTACGTAAGATCAGCCCTTCCAGCAACGGTAAGCGGTCCGGCCCGGCGGGTAACCCGGTGGCATTGTAATGGGCGATGATGCCGCAGACCGGAATGCGCGCTTTGGCGTTCAACAGCGGCAACACGGCGTCGAATACGGCGCCGCCGACGTTCTCATAATAGATGTCGATGCCCTGCGGACAGGCGGCGGCCAGCTGTTCGGCAAAGTCGGGGGCGCGGTGATCGATACAGGCGTCGAAACCCAACTCTTCCACCACATAGCGGCATTTGTCCGCACCGCCGGCAACGCCGACGACGCGGCAGCCTTTCAGTTTGCCGATTTGGCCGACCACTGAACCGACCGCGCCGCTGGCGGCGGCGACCACCAGCGTTTCACCCGCCTGCGGTTGGCCGATGTCGAGCAACCCCATGTAAGCGGTAAAACCGGGCATGCCCAGCACGCCGAGCAAGCGGGAAGGGTGCGGCAAGTGTGGGCCGAGATTGCGCAGGCCGCTGCCGTCAGACAGGGCGTAATCCTGCCAGCCGTCATAACCCAACACCCAATCGCCGACGTTGAAATCGGGATGCTGTGAAGCCGCCACGCGCGATACCGTGCCGCCCACCATGACCTGACCGATCTCCACCGGCGGCGCGTAGGAGGGGGCATCGCTCATGCGCCCGCGCATATAAGGATCCAGCGACAGATATACGGTGCGCAGCAGCAGCTGGCCGGCCTCGGGTTGTGGCACGGCGACCGTGTCGAGACGGAAGTTCGCCGCCGTCGGTTCGCCGTGCGGACGCGAAGCCAGCAGGAAGCGGCGGTTCTGTTGAGAAGGGGACATCGAAAGCTCCTTTGCGTTGCGACAAACAAGATTCGTTAAGCCTAGTCCAGGGGCGGCAAGGCAACGTTACCGAATGTGCTTAGCCTTAGAGCGGAACGATCAGCACGTCGATATGGCTGATATTGATAAAGCGGGCGGCGGAACAGGAGACCTTATTCATCATGCCGTCGCGATGATTGCCGCAGAGCAGCAGGTCGAACGGCTGATGCCGGCTGGCGTATTCCAGGCTGTCGCCAAGCTCGCCATGCACGATAAGGGTATCGGCGATCGGGTAGCCGGCGCGTTGGCGCAGTTCCTCCATAAACAGCCGGGTTTCCTCTTCCATCAGCGTGCGCAAATCGGCCAGCATCGGCCCGGCGAAATTATTGTACATTTCCGGATTGGCGAGGGTGCTTAACAGGGTGATGTTGCCGCCGTAGGGGCGGACGATAGAGACGGCCTTTTCCACCAGGCGATGGCTGTCAGGCGCGACGGCGACGGTAACCAGAACGTTTTGATACCCCATATTCCACTCCTTGTTGCATCCGTCGTGTTTCAGGCTGCCGCGTCGGGGCCTTGGATGAAATGCTGCGCTCGGATAAAGGGTAGAACCTGGCGGGGGGAATAAATGTGTTTCGCATCACGCGCGGCAATAAAAGCTGAGTTTGCTCCGGTTATATAGCAATAAAAGATAAAACCGTTGCCGCACGTAATTTCACTGAATTAAAGCACCTGCGCCCACAGCGTTTTCGGCACCTTGCCCAGATCGAACAATTTACCGGCAACCAGCTCGGCGCGACGGTGGTCGGCAGCACGGTACATATTGCTCATTTCTGTATCGTTTTCAATGGAATAGTTCAGTTTGTCGTACACCTTCTCCAGGCTGTCCAAAGAGGAGCATTTACGGAATGTCAGCAGATATTCGAGCGTATCGGTCATGATTAAAATATAGCCTGTTAATAGTTAAAGCCGGGTGAATAACACATAGCGGCTCACGGCGACGCCGTCGAGGCAGCGATGTACGACCTGACAAAAATCATTTCAAGTGAATAAATTGCACTGGGTAATAATGTGACGCCGCCCGTGGCGGCGCTGGGATAAATCATAATATGCAAGTGCGCCATCAGCAATCTCATCCTGCTGATAAATGAAGAAATAGGGAAAGTCTCAGGGCGATGCGTCACGAACGAGAAGCTTAAGCGTCGACGTTTCGCTGCATGCAAGCGCGCGAAGCCGCGCTCGCTCTCCTTTGGCGGCGTTTTTTTCGCCTGTCCGGAGGGCGCTCGCAGCACGAGGCGATGTATGTTGCCGCTGTCGGCATTGAAACTACGCCTGTTTGGCCTGCGCGATTATGGCAAGTAAAACAAAACTGCGTTTTATTTTATTGCAATGAAACTATGGGGCGCGGGAATTTTAATAACGTCTGGAACGGCGTGGTAATTAATGCGCCGGCAAAAAAGAAATAAAAAAACGCTAAAGCTTTAGGATGTGCTGCCGATATGTCGTTTTGGGGCAATTTAACGTTAAAAAAACATTCTTGCGCCGCGCTAATACGGAAACATATCGTTACGTCTATTGGCTTGTTCACTACGCCAGCGAATCATTGATAAGCCATAATCACCTGATGTTGAAAATTAGAACAACCCTCTGCGGAGGGTTTAAGTCAAATCCGATAGCTAATAACCTTATAGTTTACATTGGTTATTTTTCACCTGGGATATTTTTTAGCGGCTAAAATGGTTATTTATACTAAGATTGTTGCCTATATGCAGATTTTTGTTCTGTTATTTTGGTTTGGTGATGGTTTTGTTCGAATTGATCTAAAAAAGATAATTTTTTGGCTGATAAACATTGTTTTTAAGACGTTTTTTTACCTAAGGCGATTTTATGAGCAAAATGCGGGTCATAAAATGTGCGAATTTAGGGGTATTTGGCTTAATTATTTTTTATTTTTGTGATCTATGTCACATTGTATTTAAAATTGCCTCTCACTTACATTGTGTGTGCTAATGGTTCGGGGGTAGAGTTGCGCTGCTTTAGGAATAATCTTATTAAATTTGTAAAAATAGTTTCATGGTGACTAAACACTATCGAAGCAGAATGCTGTACATCCATACACGTTGGTTTACGCTCGTAGCAAATACTGAACAGTGGTCGAATTTAGCGATTGGCGAAAATTATAGCAGTCGTTTTTGAGAGATTAATTTGCCAACTTTGGGAAACAACCCAGGTCACGGGCGATAAAATTTATCACCCAGCGTATGTTTTTAAACATAGTCTGTCGGGATGGGGAATATGGGTACGTCTGAATTACTTAAGCATATTTATGACATCAATTTGTCATATTTACTTTTAGCACAGCGTTTGATCAACGATGAAAAAGCGTCCGCGATGTTCCGCCTTGGTATTGATGAGACCATGGCCGATGCGTTGGCGCAGCTGACTTTGCCGCAAATGGTCAAACTGGCCGAGACCAACCAGCTGGTTTGCCACTTCCGCTTTAACGATCACCAGACCATCGAACGCCTGACCAAAGAGTCGCGCGTCGACGATCTGCAACAAATCCATACCGGCATTTTGCTATCAAGCCATTTACTGCAAGAGCTATCGAGTAAAGACGCTAGCCCGACGAAGAAAAGAGCCTGATGATGGTTGAGAAAAGCATTGTTCAAGAAGCCAAGGACATTCAGCTCGCCATGGAGCTGATTTCGCTGGGGGCCCGTTTGCAGATGCTGGAGAGTGAAACCCAGCTCAGCCGCGGGCGCTTGATTAAACTTTACAAGGAGTTGCGCGGCAGCCCGCCGCCAAAAGGAATGTTGCCGTTCTCAACCGACTGGTTTATGACTTGGGAACAGAATATTCATTCCTCGATGTTTTATAACGCCTACCTGTTTCTGATGAAAAGCGGACAGTGCAGCGGGGTGGAAGCGGTGATCAAAGCCTATCGCCTCTACCTGGAGCAGTGCCCGCAGCAGGCTGGCGAGGCGCCGTTGCTGGCGTTGACCCGCGCCTGGACGCTGGTGCGCTTCGTCGACAGCGGGATGTTGCAGCTCTCCGCTTGCAGCTGCTGCGGCGGCGCATTTATCACCCACGCGCACCAGCCGCTGAACGGTTTCATCTGCAGTTTATGCCAACCCCCATCCCGCGCCGTAAAAAGACGTAAACTTTCGCCGCAACTGGCCGATATTATTCCTCAACTGCTGGACGAGCAGGTCAAACGCGCCATTTGAGCCGCCACGTTGCCGGCTCTCGGCAATGAATACCGACGTGTGATACGCAGGGGCGGCATGCCGCCCCCAGACATGCAGCCTGGTCTGTCGCGCCAGGGCGCGTTTGCCCCACCTTCCATCCACATTGTTAATTTAAGGAATGCGTGTGCTAGTTATTTTGGGTTATCTCGTGGTATTGGGTGCGGTGTTTGGCGGCTACCTGATCGTGGGCGGTCATCTCGGTGCGTTATATCAGCCGGCGGAGTTTCTGATTATCGGCGGGGCGGGGGTCGGCGCTTTCATCGTCGGCAACAACGGCAAGGCGATCAAAGCGACGCTGCGCGCCCTGCCGCGCCTGATGCGCCGTTCCAAATACAACAAAGATCTGTATATGGATCTGATGGCGTTGCTGTTCCGTCTGCTGGCCAAATCGCGTCAGCAGGGCATGCTGTCGCTCGAGTTCGATATCGATAATCCGCAAGAAAGTGAAATTTTCTCTAATTATCCGCGCATCCTTGCCGATAACACCCTGGTGGAGTTCATTACCGACTATTTACGGCTGATGGTGAGCGGCAATATGAATGCGTTCGAGATCGAAGCGCTGATGGACGAAGAGATCGAAACCTACGAGCAGGAAAGCGAAGTGCCCGCCGGCAGTCTGGCGATGGTGGGCGACTCCTTGCCGGCGTTCGGCATCGTCGCGGCGGTGATGGGGGTGGTGCACGCCCTGGCTTCGGCTGACCGTCCGGCCGCTGAACTGGGCGCGCTGATCGCTAACGCCATGGTCGGTACTTTCCTCGGCATTTTGCTGGCCTACGGCTTCATCTCGCCGCTGGCGACGTTGCTGCGTCAGAAGAGCGCCGAAAACGTCAAGATGATGCAGTGCATCAAAGTCACGCTGTTGTCGAGCCTGAACGGTTACGCGCCGCAGATCGCGGTCGAGTTCGGCCGTAAAACGCTGTATACCACCGAACGTCCTTCTTTCGTTGAGCTGGAAGAACACGTGCGCCGCGTGAAAGCGCCGGCGCAGCAGGCGACGGAAGAAGAAGAAGCATGAAACAGAATCATCCGGTCGTTTTGGTCAGAAAGCGCAAGTCGCATCATGCCGCCCATCACGGCGGCTCCTGGAAGATCGCTTATGCCGACTTTATGACGGCGATGATGGCGTTCTTCCTGGTGATGTGGCTGCTGGCGATCGCCAGCCCGCAGGAGCTGACGCAAATCGCCGAATACTTCCGCACGCCGCTCAAGGTTGCCCTGACCAGCGGCGACAAGAGCAGTTCCGAAAGCAGCCCCATTCCTGGCGGCGGCGACGATCCAACGCAACAGCATGGCCTAGTGAAAAAACAGGTCGATTCGCCGGACTCGCGCGCCGAAGAGCTGCGCCTGAACAAGCTGCGTGAAAAGCTGGATGAGTTGATTGAGTCCGATCCGCGCCTGAAGGCGCTGCGTCCACATCTGTTGATCAACATGATGGACGAAGGGCTGCGCATCCAGATTATCGATAGCCAGAACCGGCCGATGTTCAAAACCGGCAGCGCGCAGGTCGAGAGCTACATGCGCGATATTCTGCGCGCGATAGCGCCGATCCTTAACGACTTGCCGAACAAAATCAGCCTGTCCGGCCACACCGATGACATCCCTTACGCCACCGGCGAACGCGGCTACAGCAACTGGGAACTGTCGGCCGATCGCGCCAACGCGTCGCGTCGCGAGCTGATCGCCGGCGGCCTGGCGGAAGGCAAAGTGCTGCGGGTGGTAGGCATGGCGGCCACCATGAGCCTGAAACAGCATGGCGCCGATGATGCGATTAACCGCCGCATCACCGTACTGGTGTTGAACAAGCAAACGCAAGAGGGCATCGAGCACGAAAATGCCGAAAGCAACGCGCTGGATATTGCCCAGCCGGACAGCCTGAAGCAGCTGGCGCCGTCGGCGACCGCGCCGGCCAGCCAAACGCCGGAATCCTCGACGACAGCCCCGGAACCCGCGGCACCAACGCCGAGCGTTCCCCCGCAGGCGTCCCCGGCGATAGCCCCGGCCGACCAGGCGCCGGAACCACCGGCGGCCGCACCCGCACCGACTAACCGCGACTCACAGCCAGAGGTGACCCCGTGAGCATGGACATTAGCGATTTTTATCAGACCTTCTTTGATGAGGCGGACGAGTTGCTGGCCGACATGGAGCAACACCTGCTGGAGCTGGATCCGCTGGCCCCCGATATCGAGCCGTTGAACGCCATCTTCCGCGCGGCGCATTCGATCAAGGGCGGCGCGGCGACCTTTGGTTTTTCGGTGCTGCAGGAAACCACCCACCTGCTGGAGAACCTGCTGGACGGTGCAAGACGCCAGGAAATGAGCCTGAGCACCGAGATTATCAACCTGTTTCTGGAAACCAAAGACATTATGCAGGAGCAACTGGACGCCTATAAAACCTCGCAACAGCCTGACGCTGAAAGCTTTGAATACATTTGCCAGGCGCTGCGTCAGCTGGCGTTGGAAGCGCAACAGCAGCAGGAGGCGCCTGCGGCTCAACCCGCCGTTCAGCAGCCGGTCGCTCAGCCATCGGCCGCGCCGGCGGCGATCGAAGGCGGCATGCGCATCAGCCTGAACGGGCTGAAAGCCAGTGAAATCCCCTTGATGTTGGAAGAGCTGGGCAACCTCGGCGAAGTTAAAGACCCGCATCAGACGGAACACAGCCTCGACGTGACGTTGCTCACCTCCGCCAGCGAAGACGACATCAGCGCCGTGCTGTGCTTCGTGCTGGAACCGGAACAAATCAGCTTCTCGACGCCGACGCAAAGCGCGCCGGCCGTCGCGGAGGCGAACTTGCCGGAGACGGTCGCCGTGCCGGAACCGGCGCCGGTCGCCAGCGCCGTGTCGCCTGCCGCCAAACCGGCGGCCGCAGCGGCGGAAGCGCCGAAAGCGCGCGCCAAGGCGAGCGAATCCACCAGCATTCGCGTAGCGGTGGAAAAGGTGGATCAGCTGATCAACCTGGTGGGCGAGCTGGTGATCACCCAGTCGATGCTGGCGCAACGTTCCGGCACGCTGGATCCGGTGAACCACGGCGATCTGCTGAACAGCATGAGCCAGCTGGAGCGTAACGCACGCGATCTCCAGGAGTCGGTGATGTCGATCCGCATGATGCCGATGGAATACGTCTTCAGCCGCTACCCGCGTCTGGTGCGCGATCTGGCCGGCAAGCTGAACAAACAGGTGGAGCTGACGCTGCAGGGCAGCTCAACCGAACTGGATAAGAGCCTGATCGAACGGATTATTGACCCGTTGACGCACCTGGTGCGCAACAGCCTCGATCACGGTATCGAAGAGCCGGCCACCCGCATCGCCGCCGGCAAGTCGGCGGTGGGCAATCTGGTGCTGTCGGCCGAACACCAGGGTGGCAACATCTGTATTGAGGTCATCGACGACGGCGCCGGTCTGAACCGCGAAAAAATTCTCGCCAAGGCCGCTTCGCAAGGGCTGGCGGTGAGCGACAGCATGAGCGACGAAGAGGTCGGCATGCTGATCTTCGCGCCGGGCTTCTCCACCGCCGAGCAGGTGACCGACGTTTCCGGCCGCGGCGTCGGCATGGACGTGGTGAAAAGAAATATTCAGGAGATGGGCGGCCACGTCGAGATCCGTTCGCAGGCCGGTAAAGGCACCACCATCCGCATTCTGCTGCCGTTGACGCTGGCGATCCTCGACGGCATGTCGGTCAAAGTGAACGACGAAGTCTTTATTCTGCCGCTGAACGCGGTGATGGAATCGCTGCAGCCGCAGGCGGAAGACTTGCACCCGCTGGCCGGCGGCGAACGCGTGCTGCAGGTGCGCGGCGAATACCTGCCGCTGGTGGAACTGTATCGGGTATTCGAAGTGGAAGGCGCCAAAACCGACGCCACCCAGGGCATTGTGGTGATCCTGCAAAGCGCCGGCCGCCGCTATGCGTTGCTGGTGGATCAGCTGATTGGCCAGCATCAGGTGGTGGTGAAGAATCTGGAAAGCAACTACCGCAAAGTGCCGGGCATTTCCGCCGCGACCATTTTGGGCGACGGCAGCGTGGCCTTGATCGTCGATGTCTCGGCGTTGCAAACCTTGAACCGTGAAAAGCGTCTGACGGACGCCGCCGCATAATAATGAGTTTATTGATTTAAAAGGTGAATGATATGGCAGGATTGGCAGCCGTCAGCAAATTGGCTGGCGAAACGGTAGGGCAAGAGTTTCTGATTTTTACCCTGGGCAACGAGGAGTACGGCATCGACATCCTCAAGGTGCAGGAAATTCGCGGCTACGATCAGGTGACCCGCATCGCCAACACCCCGGCGTTCATCAAGGGCGTCACCAACCTGCGCGGCGTGATTGTTCCCATCATCGATCTGCGGGTGAAATTCTCCCAGCAGAGCGTTTCCTACGATGAGAACACCGTGGTGATCGTGTTGAACTTTGGCCAGCGCGTGGTGGGCATCGTGGTTGACGGCGTCTCCGACGTGCTGTCATTGACCGCCGAGCAGATCCGTCCGGCGCCGGAGTTCGCGGTGACCCTGGCGACCGAATACCTCACCGGCCTCGGTTCGCTGGGCGAGCGCATGTTGATCCTGGTGGATATCGAAAAGCTGCTGAGCAGCGAAGAGATGTCGCTGGTCGACAGCGTGGCGAAAAGCGTCTGATCCAAGACTCAAGGGGGCAGGGCGCTGCCCCCTTCAACCTTCACGTTCCCTGACCTGTCGCGATGCCGCCCGCCGCGCCCGGAACCCCTACTAAAAATAGTTACTTTCCCGCATAAAGTTTTGCCGCGCTGCGCCGATAACTCTCACATTCAACGTCATCAGAGCCTGTCTGCGCGGGCTTCAACAAGGGAAATCATGTTAAATCGTATGAAGGTGGTCACCAGCCTGTTGCTGGTGTTGGTGCTGTTTGGCGCCTTGCAGTTGATTTCGGGCGGACTCTTTTTCTCCTCGCTGAAAAGCGATAAGGAAAACTTTACCGTCCTGCAAACTATTCGTCAGCAGCAGCTGCAGCTGAGCGAAAGCCGCGTTGACCTGCTGCAGGCGCGCAACTCCCTGAACCGTGCCGGTATTCGCTACATGATGGATACCAACAAGATCGGCAGCGGCGCCACCATTGATGAACTGCTGGCCAAGGCGAAGGAAGAGCTGGGCGAAGCGGAAAGACACTATGCCGCGTACGAGAAAATCCCTCAGGACCCGCGTCAGGATCCTCAGGCGGCGGAACGCCTCAAGCATCAGTACGATGTGCTGTACGGCGCGCTCTCCGAGCTGATCCAACTGCTGGGCGAAGGCAAAATCAACGCGTTCTTCGATCAACCTACGCAGAGTTACCAGGACAACTTTGAGCAGAGCTACAACGTTTACCTGGAGCAAAACGGCAAGCTGTACCAAATCGCGGTCGACGGCAGCAACAGCTCATACAACTCGGCCATCTGGACGCTGATCGTGATCCTGGTGGTGGTGCTGGCGGTGATCGTACTGGTCTGGACTGGTATCCATCACATCCTGGTACGCCCGCTGAACCGCATGATCGAGCACATCAAACAGATCGCCGCCGGCGACCTGACTCAGCAGATCGTCGTCAACAGCCGCAACGAAATGGGCGTGCTGGCGGCCAGCCTGAAACACATGCAAGGCGAACTGATTGAAACCGTCAGCGGCGTGCGCCAGGGCGCAGACGCCATCTACAGCGGCGCGTCCGAAATCGCCGCGGGCAACAACGATCTCTCTTCCCGCACCGAGCAGCAGGCCGCGTCGCTGGAAGAGACCGCCGCCAGCATGGAACAGCTGACCGCGACGGTGAAACAGAACGCCGAAAACGCGCGTCAGGCTTCGCAACTGGCGCTGAGCGCCTCTGAAACCGCGCAGAAAGGCGGCAAGGTCGTGGCTAACGTGGTGCAGACCATGCATGACATCGCCGGCAGCTCGCAGAAGATCGCCGATATCACCGGCGTGATCGACGGCATTGCCTTCCAGACTAACATCCTGGCGCTGAACGCCGCGGTGGAAGCGGCGCGCGCCGGCGAGCAGGGCCGTGGCTTCGCGGTGGTGGCCGGTGAAGTGCGTAACCTGGCGCAGCGCAGCGCACAGGCGGCGAAAGAGATCAAAGGCCTGATCGAAGATTCGGTCAGCCGCGTCGATATGGGTTCCGTGCTGGTCGAGAGCGCCGGGGAAACCATGGGCGACATCGTCAACGCCGTCACCCGCGTGACCGACATCATGGGCGAAATCGCCTCGGCGTCGGACGAGCAGAGCCGCGGCATCGATCAGGTTGGCCAGGCGGTGGCGGAAATGGACCGCGTCACCCAGCAGAACGCCTCGTTGGTGGAAGAATCCGCCTCGGCGGCGGCGGCGCTGGAAGAACAGGCCAGCATGCTGACCCAGTCGGTAGCGGTATTCCGTCTGAGGCAGGAAGGCCAGGAAGAATTTAAAGCGCCTGTCACCAGCAAGGCGACGGTAACACCGGTAATCAATCATAAGAAAATGAACGCCAGCGATCTGCAGGATAACTGGGAAACGTTCTGACCGGTATCGGGCCTCTCTCGCAGAGGCCCTTTTCCCTACGTAGGCCGGTCGCCGGCCGGCTGCAAGGAGGTTCAAGTGTTTAACCGAATCCGTATCTCTACCAGCTTATTCCTGTTGTTGATGACCTTCTGCATTCTGCAGTTGGCCAGCAGCGGCCTGTCGTATTCCGCGTTTCGCTCCGATAACCACAACCTCGACATCATCACCCTCGGCAGCCAGCAGCGCGATTCGCTCAGCCTGAGCTGGGTGTCGCTGTTGCAGGCGCGCAATACGCTGAACCGCGCCGGCACCCGCGCGGCGCTGAAACTGCCGCAGGAGCAGGTGAACGAGCTGATGAGCAACGCCCGCAGTTCGCTGCAGAAGGCCGATCTCTATTTCAATCAGTTTATGGCGGTTGAACGCAGCAGTGAACAGCAGAACCAGCAGACGGCCACCACCAAGGCCAGCTACGAGCGGCTGCGCGGCGCGCTGCGCGAGCTGATCGGTTTCCTGGAAAAGGGCGAGCTGCAGGCGTTTATGGATCAGCCGACGCAGAAAACCCAGGACCTGTTCGAGGCCGACTTCGTGCAGTACCTGCAGTTGGTGAACGGTGACATCAGCGAGGCCAGAGACGCTAATCAGTTCTCCTTCACGCTGGCGGGCCTGATGCTGGCGGGGGCGGTATTGATGCTGATCGTGGTGACCGGCAGCGCCATGTGGTGGTTGCGCACCATGCTGATACAGCCGCTGAACCAAATCCGCAGCCACTTTGAACGCATCGCCGCCGGCGATCTGGCGACGCCGATTCAGGTGTATGGCCGTAATGAAATCAGCATGCTGTTCGCCAGCCTGCAACGCACGCAGCAGTCGCTGATCGGCACCGTCGGCGCGGTGCGCGACGGGGCGGAGTCGATTCTGATCGGCCTGCAGGAGATCGCCGAAGGCAACAACGATCTCTCTTCCCGCACCGAGCAGCAGGCCGCGTCGCTGGAAGAAACCGCCGCCAGCATGGAACAGCTGACCGCGACGGTGAAACAGAACGCCGACAATGCGCGGCAGGCGTCTCAGCTGGCGCGCGACGCTTCGGCCACTGCGGCTAAGGGCGGCGAACTGGCCGGTGACGTGGTCACCACCATGCACGATATTGCCAACAGTTCGCAGAAAATCGGCGCCATCACCAGCGTGATCGACGGCATCGCCTTCCAGACCAACATTCTGGCGCTCAATGCGGCGGTGGAAGCGGCGCGCGCCGGCGAACAGGGGCGGGGTTTCGCGGTGGTCGCCGGTGAAGTGCGCAACCTGGCGAGCCGCAGCGCGCAGGCGGCGAAAGAGATCAAGGTGCTGATCGACGAATCGGTCAGCCGCGTCAAACACGGCTCGGTGCTGGTGGAAAACTCCGGCGCCACCATGCAGGACATTGTGCGTTCGGTAACTCGCGTGACCGACATCATGGGCGAGATCGCGTCGGCTTCGGATGAACAAAGCCGCGGCATCGAACAGGTGACGCAGGCGGTGACCCAGATGGACCAGGTTACCCAGCAGAACGCTGCGCTGGTGGAAGAGTCCGCTTCTGCCGCCACCGCGCTGGAAGAGCAGGCCATTACCCTGGCCGACGCGGTCGCGGTATTCCGTCTGGCGGACGATAACGTCGTCGCGCCAGGTAACAGCAACAACGCAGTTTCACCCGTGGTAAAGGAAGCCCAAGATTGTTAAACCGCATAAACAGCACGTTTTTCTCCGGTGAGGCGGCATGAAACAGGCGCCGTCAACTTCTAACCGGGATACTGCGTCGATGTTGACGCAAATGGTGCAGCGCCTGCCGCTGTCGGACGTGCATTTTCGCCGTATCAGCCAGTTGATTTATCAACGCGCCGGCATCGTGCTGGCGGAGCATAAGCGCGAGATGGTTTACAACCGCCTGGTGCGCCGGTTGCGGCTGCTGGGATTGCACGATTTCGGCGATTATCTGGCGCTGCTGGAAAGCGATCCGAACAGCGCGGAGTGGCAGGCGTTCATTAACGCATTGACCACCAACCTGACGGCATTTTTCCGCGAGGCGCATCACTTCCCGATCCTGGCGGAGCATGCGCGCTCGCGGCCGAACGGCTACAGCGTCTGGAGCACTGCGGCCTCGACCGGCGAAGAGCCGTATTCGATCGCCATCACGCTGAGCGATGCCCTGGGGCAGCGGGCCGGCAGTTGCCAGGTCTGGGCCAGCGACATCGACACGCAGGTGTTGGAAAAAGCGGAAGCGGGCGTTTACCGCCAGGAAGATCTGCGCACCCTGACGCCGACCCAAATGCAGCGCTATTTTTTGCGCGGCACCGGGCCGCATCAGGGGCTGGTGCGCGTGCGGCCGGAACTGGCGGCGCGGGTGAACTTCCAGCCGTTGAACCTGCTGGCGCCGGAATGGGCGCTGCCGGGGCAATTTGACGCCATTTTTTGCCGCAACGTCATGATCTATTTCGATAAGGCGACGCAGGAGCGCATCCTGCGCCGCTTCGTTCCCTTGCTTAAGCCGGGGGGGCTGATGTTCGCCGGCCACTCCGAGAACTTCAGCCAGATCAGCCGGGATTTCTACTTGCGTGGGCAGACCGTGTATGGGCTGACCAAGGAGAGGTAATGAGTAAAATCAGAGTGTTATGCGTAGACGATTCGGCACTGATGCGTCAGCTGATGACGGAAATCGTGAACGGCCATCCCGATATGGAAATGGTGGCGACCGCGCCGGATCCGCTGGTGGCGCGCGATCTGATCAAAAAATTTAATCCTCAGGTGCTGACGCTGGACGTCGAGATGCCACGCATGGACGGGCTGGATTTCCTCGAGAAGCTGATGCGCCTGCGGCCGATGCCGGTAGTGATGGTTTCTTCGCTGACCGGTAAAGGCTCGGAGATCACGCTGCGTGCGCTGGAGCTGGGCGCGGTGGATTTCGTCACCAAACCGCAGCTCGGCATTCGCGAGGGCATGTTGGCCTACAGCGAACTGATCGCCGAGAAGATCCGCACCGCCGCCAGAGCGCGCCTGCCGCAGCGATCCAGCAGCCCGGCGCCGGCGATCCTCAGCCATGCGCCGCTGCTGAGCAGTGAAAAACTGATCGCCATCGGCGCTTCCACCGGCGGCACCGAAGCGATCCGCCAGGTGCTGCAGCCGCTGCCGGCCACCAGTCCGGCGCTGCTGATCACCCAGCACATGCCGCCGGGTTTCACCCGTTCGTTCGCCGAACGGCTGAACAAGCTGTGCCAGATCACGGTGAAAGAAGCGGAGGACGGCGAGCGTGTGCTGCCGGGCCACGCTTACATCGCCCCGGGGGACCGCCACCTGGAGCTGGCGCGCAGCGGCGCCAACTATCAGGTGAAGCTGCATGACGGCCCGGCGGTCAACCGCCATCGTCCGTCGGTCGACGTGCTGTTCCGCTCGGTAGCGCAATATGCCGGCCGCAATGCGGTGGGGGTGATCCTCACCGGCATGGGGAACGACGGGGCGGCGGGGATGCTGGAGATGCACCGCGCCGGGGCCTATACCCTGGCGCAGAACGAGGCGAGCTGTGTGGTGTTCGGCATGCCGCGCGAGGCGATCGCCGGCGGCGGCGTGAGCGAAGTGGTCGAGTTGGACAGGATGAGCCAGCGCATGCTGGCGCAGATTTCCGGCGGCCAGGCATTGCGCATTTGATTTCAGTCCGCAGGGTTTGCCCGGCGGCGATATGACCTACGGTCGCCGCGCGGCGGCCTGCGGTTTTGCATCATTAAACGGTTAACTATTTCAGGAGTAACAATGGCAGACAAGAACCTCAGATTTCTGGTTGTGGACGACTTCTCCACCATGCGCCGCATCGTCAGAAATTTGCTGAAAGAGCTGGGCTTCAACAACGTCGAAGAAGCTGAAGATGGCGCAGATGCGCTGAACAAGCTGCGCGCCGGCGGTTTCGACTTCGTGGTGTCCGACTGGAACATGCCGAACATGGACGGGCTCGAACTGTTGCAGACCATCCGCGCCGATAGCGCGCTGGCCGCGATGCCGGTGCTGATGGTGACGGCGGAAGCCAAGAAAGAAAATATCATCGCGGCGGCGCAGGCCGGCGCCAGCGGTTATGTAGTGAAACCTTTTACGGCGGCGACGCTGGAAGAAAAGCTCAACAAGATTTTTGAAAAATTGGGCATGTAAGGAGAGGGCGATGAGAGACATTCCAATGCCTGCCAGCGATGCAGCGACCGCGGGAGAGATCATCTCCCGCATCGGCCAACTGACCCGAATGCTGCGCGACAGCATGCGCGAACTGGGGCTCGATCAGGCGATTGCCCAGGCGGCAGAGGCGATCCCGGATGCGCGCGACCGTCTTGACTATGTCGTAACCATGACGGCGCAGGCGGCGGAACGGGCGTTGAACTGCGTGGAGGCGGCGCAACCGCGCCAGGCGGAGCTGGAGTCCGGCGCCAACGCGTTGAAAGGGCGCTGGGACGAGTGGTTCGCCAATCCCATCGAACTGGACGACGCGCGTTCTCTGGTCAACGACACGCGTCAGTATCTGGATCAGGTGCCGGGCCATACGGCCTTCACCAACGCTCAGCTGCTGGAAATCATGATGGCGCAGGACTTCCAGGATCTGACCGGTCAGGTGATCAAGCGCATGATGGACGTGGTGCAGGAGATCGAAAAGCAGCTGCTGATGGTGCTGATGGAAAACATGCCGGAGCAGCCGGTGAAGGAAAAACGGCCGAACGACAGCCTGCTGAACGGCCCGCAGCTCGACCAGAACGGCGTCGGCGTGATCGCCAACCAGGCGCAGGTCGACGATCTGCTCGACAGCCTCGGTTTCTGAGGCCTTTCGGGGCGCGCGACGGCGCGCCCCGACAACAAGCCACGCAGTTTTGGTCTCATCCCCTAAATAACCCGCCTTTTTCCCCGTTGTTCCGCCAATGACATCGCCAATTTTTTGGCATGCTGACCGCCATTCTTTACCCTCCCGACACAGGAACGGCGTTTCGTGGCTGAAGACAGCGATCTGGAAAAAAGCGAGGCCCCCACGCCCCACAGGCTGGAGAAGGCGCGTGAAGACGGCCAGATCCCGCGCTCCCGCGAGCTGACCTCGGTGCTGATGTTGCTCTCGGGCCTGGCGATCATCCTGATGTCCGGCAGCAACATGGCGCAACAGCTGGCGGCGATGCTCACGCAAGGGCTGAACTTTGACCACGGCATGGTCAGTAACGACAAGCAGATGCTTCGCCAACTGGGCATGTTGCTGCGTCAGGCGGTGCTGGCGCTGCTGCCGATCATGGCGGGGCTGGTGCTGGTAGCGCTCGCCGCGCCAATGCTGTTGGGGGGCATCTTGTTCAGCGGCAAGTCGATCAAGTTCGATATGAAGCGGCTAAACCCTCTGTCCGGGTTGAAACGCATCTTTTCCAGCCAGGTGTTGGCCGAGCTGCTGAAAGGGATCCTGAAAGCGACGTTGGTCGGCTGGGTCACCGGCCTCTATCTATGGCACAACTGGGCGGCGATGCTGCATCTGATGACCCAGCAGCCGCTCGATGCGCTGGGCAATGCGCTGCAGATGATCCTGTTCTGCGGTTTTCTGGTGGTGCTGGGGCTGACGCCGATGGTGGCGTTCGACGTGTTCTATCAGCTGTGGAGCCACTTCAAAAAGCTGAAGATGACCAAGCAGGATATTCGCGACGAATTCAAAGACCAGGAAGGGGACCCGCACGTCAAGGGGCGCATTCGCCAGCAGCAGCGGGCGATCGCCCGGCGCCGCATGATGGCCGACGTGCCTAAGGCGGACGTGATCGTCACCAACCCGACGCACTACGCCGTCGCGTTGCAGTACAACGACAAGAAAATGAGTGCGCCGAAGGTGCTGGCCAAGGGGGCCGGCGAAATCGCCTTGCGCATTCGTGAGCTCGGTGCGGAGCACCGCATTCCGATGCTGGAGGCGCCGCCGCTGGCGCGCGCGCTGTATCGGCACAGCGAGATTGGACAACACATTCCGGCCACCCTGTATGCCGCGGTCGCCGAAGTGCTGGCCTGGGTATACCAACTGCGCCGCTGGCGGCGCGAGGGCGGCCTGATCCCGAAAAAACCTGAACGTTTACCGGTGCCGGAAGCACTGGATTTTGCGAGAGAGAGTGACTCTGATGGCTAATTTGGCCTCCCTGCTTCGTTTGCCGGGCAATTTTAAAGATACGCAGTGGCAGGTGCTGGCCGGCCCGGTGCTGATCCTGCTGATTTTGTCGATGATGGTGTTGCCGCTGCCGGCGTTTATCCTCGACCTGCTGTTTACCTTCAACATCGCGCTGTCGATCATGGTGCTGCTGGTGGCGATGTTCACCCAGCGTACGCTCGAGTTCGCCGCTTTCCCGACCATCCTGCTGTTCTCCACATTGCTGCGTTTGTCGCTCAACGTCGCCTCGACGCGCATCATCTTGCTGGAAGGCCACACCGGTTCCGCCGCCGCCGGGCGCGTGGTGGAAGCCTTCGGCCACTTCCTGGTGGGGGGTAACTTCGCCATCGGCATCGTGGTGTTCATCATCCTGGTGCTGATCAACTTTATGGTAATTACCAAAGGTGCAGGGCGTATCGCCGAAGTGGGCGCGCGCTTCGTGCTGGACGGCATGCCGGGTAAACAGATGGCGATCGACGCCGATTTGAACGCCGGATTGATTGGCGAAGACGAAGCGAAGAAACGCCGCGCCGAAGTGACCCAGGAGGCCGATTTTTACGGCTCGATGGACGGCGCCAGTAAATTCGTGCGCGGCGACGCCATCGCCGGCCTGATGATCATGGTGCTGAACGTGGTCGGCGGCCTGTTGGTCGGCGTGGTGCAACACGGCATGGAACTGGGGGCGGCGGCGGAAAGCTATACGCTGCTGACCATCGGTGACGGCCTGGTGGCGCAGATCCCGGCATTGGTGATCTCCACCGCCGCCGGTGTCATCGTCACCCGCGTCGCGACCGATCAGGATGTCGGCGAGCAGATGGTGGGCCAGCTGTTCAACAATCCGCGCGTGATGCTGCTGAGCGCCGGGGTGCTGGGCCTGTTGGGACTGGTGCCGGGCATGCCGAACCTGGTGTTCCTGCTGTTTACCGCGGCTCTGCTGGGCCTCGCCTGGTGGCTGCGCGGCCGTGAACAACAGGCGCCGAAAACGGTGGAAGATCCGGTGATGCCGGAGAATCCGCAGGCCGCCGAGGCCAGCTGGGCCGACGTGCAGTTGGAAGATCCGCTGGGGATGGAAGTGGGCTACCGGTTGATTCCGATGGTCGATTTTCAACAGAACGGCGAGCTGCTTGGGCGTATCCGCGGGATCCGCAAGAAATTCGCCCAGGACATGGGTTATCTGCCGCCGGTGGTGCACATTCGCGACAACCTGGAACTGCCGCCAGCCAGCTATCGCATCCTGATGAAAGGCGTCGAGATCGGCAGCGGTGAAGCGCAGCCGGGCCGCTGGCTGGCGATCAACCCCGGCAATGCCGTGGGCGAGCTGGCGGGAGACAAAACCGTCGATCCCGCCTTCGGGCTGGAAGCGGTGTGGATAGACAGCGCCTTGCGCGAACAGGCGCAAATCCAGGGCTTTACCGTGGTGGAAGCCAGCACCGTGGTGGCGACGCACCTCAATCACCTGATAGGGCAGTTCGCCAGCGAGCTGTTCGGCCGCCAGGAGACCCAACAGCTGTTGGATCGCGTGTCGCAGGAGATGCCGAAGCTGACCGAAGACTTCGTGCCGGGCGTGGTGTCACTGACGACGCTGCACAAGGTGCTGCAAAATCTGCTCGCCGAGCGCGTGTCCATCCGCGATATGCGCACCATCGTCGAAACGCTGGCGGAACATGCCCCGGCGCAGAGCGATCCTTACGAATTGACCACCGTGGTGCGGGTGGCGCTGGGCCGGGCGATCACGCAGCAGTGGTTCCCGGGCAACGGCGAGATTCAGGTTATCGGCTTGGATACCCAGCTGGAGCGCCTGTTGCTGCAGGCGTTGCAGGGCGGCGGCGGTCTGGAGCCGGGGCTGGCTGACCGTCTGCTGGAGCAGGCGCGTCAGGCGCTGCAACGGCAAGAGATGCTCAGCGCGCCGCCGGTGCTGTTGGTTAACCATGCGCTGCGTCCTTTACTGGCGCGCTTCCTGCGTCGCAGCCTGCCGCAGCTCGTGGTGCTGTCCAACCTGGAGATCAACGACGATCGCCAGATTCGCATGACCTCGACCATTGGAGCCGCCTGATGAAACGCTGTCTGTCCTTGTTGTGTTTGCTGGCGCCGCTAGCCGCCGGCGCGGTGTCCGGCTCCTGGGTGGCTGAAGGGGCGGGGGTCACGCTGGAACAGGGCGGGATGCGCGATGAATCCGCCGGTTTGCGGCCGCCGAACGCGCTGCCGGATGCCAATGCGCGCATCACCAGCGTCAGCTGGCGCTACCGTTTGCTGGGGCCGGAGCCCGTGGGGCTGCAGGCCCAGCTTTGCACGGTAAACCGCTGCATTCCGCTCGGCGGCGGCAGCGGCAGCAGCATCGGTCTGCAGGGCGAGCCGGCCAATGCGGAATTGCGCTTTGTCTATTACGTGCAGTCGCAAGGCGGGCTGAATCCGCCGCTGCGGGTGATTGGCAATCAGGTGATCGTCAATTATCAGTAAGATCAGGCCAGAATTTGCAGGCCGTTGCGTTCCACCAGCGTCAGCAGTTTCATCGCGGCGGAGTTCGGCTGCGCTTCGCCGCGCTCCCATTTCTGCACCGCCTTTTTGCTGACGTTGAGATACAGCGCAAACACCGGCTGACTGACGTTTTCCCGTTCGCGCAACGCGCGGATCTCGGCCGGCCCGAACTGCTTTACCGGCCGCAGGCACAGCATGTCGAAAGTGCGCATGGTCACGTCGTCGACGAAACCGGCGCGGTGCAGGCCCTGAACTTCCTGGTGGATCTCGGCAAGAATTTTACTCATCGCTTAGCCTCCGTAACTCCCTGTTGTTGACCAGCTGGTAGAGTCTGAATGGCGAATAATCCAGATACAGCGCAGCCAGATGTTTCAATCCCTGTAACTCATCCGCACTGATGTTTTCTCTCTCGCTTTTGGCAAAGCCGCGCATAAAAAACAGGCGGTCTTCATCGCGAAAAACGATCAGTACCCGATAGCCGCCACGTTTGCCCTCACCAGCCCGAGCGATGCGCTTTTTTTATACGCAACCGCCAAGATTGGCGTCGTACAGCTGATGTTGCATCTCTCGCGCCGCTTTCACTATCGTGGCGTCGCTAATGCGCTCGCGTGCGGCAAAACCCTGAAAGGTTTTGGTGAGATAAATGTCGGCCATTCGCTCTCCCTGCGAATCTATACCCGTTAAGGGTATATTTCAAGTGGTTTAAAAATAACCACAGGGTGACAAGCGGCCAAAGGGAAAGAAACAGCCAAATTCACGCCATGCGCAGCCTGGCGCAAAGCCTTAAGTGAATTCAAAGAGTGATAGGGAGAAAATGCGACGGGATGCGCAGAAGCCGGTTAACGCATGCCCGGTGATAGGCTCACCGGGCAAATGAGTCAGGTCAGACGCCGATTTTTCTGCCGAGCAGGCTGCCGGCGTGCGATTGGCCGTCCGGGCCATACAGCGATTTGTTGTTTTTGCTGAGGATGGCCAGCGCCTGAGCGTTATGGTCGATCTGCTGATTGAGCAGCAGGCCGTTGTGCTGGTTCTTTTCGCGCAGTGTTTGGCTCAGCAATTGAACGCGCTGCCAACGGTCGGCCAGGGGGGCGTGGCTGGCATAGGGCGCGCGTTGCCCGCAGGTTTTTTCCTGCCCCAGGCGCTGTTGCTCGAGGTAGGCGACCGTCGCCAACAGTTGGCTTTTGGCATCGGTTACGCGCTGCAAGGCCACGCCCGGCAGCTGGCCGGAGCATAACAGATCGTGCTCTTCTTCCAGCACGCCATTGAGCGCCTGCAGCGTTTCCAACAGTTTGTCCAGCAGTTGTGCCAGCTTTTCCATAGTGATGACTTATCCTTTACCGCTACCCGCCGCCGCGTTGTCAGTCGCGTCCGGCGATCCATTGAACATCGCTCTGCGCGTCTTGCAGCAGTGCGTCGGCGATTTTGCCGGCGTCCATCTTCAGTTCACCGTTGCGGATCGCCTGCTTGATGGCCTCGACCCGGCCCATATCGATATCCTGGGTGCCCGGCTGCATCAGGCGCGCCTGCGCCTCGCTCAGTTTGACCAGCGTACCGCTGACGGCGGTTTCGGCCACGGCGGCCTTACGCGGCTGGAGCGGGTTGTCGGCCGGGGTTTCACGCGGTTGCACAGTGGAAACCGGCTGTAACCGCTGGGTGCGATCGATACTCATGGTCCATCTCCGTTTACGCCGTGACCGCTCTCGGGCGACGACGCTGCAATGAAAGTGTTGCGGCCCTGATGGCCAATAAAATGCTGCTTGATTTGTCTTATCGGCAAGGTTTGCGGAACCTTTACTTTTTTATAACGTAATGCGAATCGCGCCGTCGTCCCCGACCACGCCGCTGACGATTTGCCCGGACGCCATGCGCACGCGCACGCTGTCTTCGGCGGCGGCGTTGTTCATCGCCTTGCCCGCGCCGCTAATGCTGAATCCTTCGCCCTGTGCATTGACCTGCACCGGTTGCCCGGCCTTGATAATCCAGGCCCGGCGCAGCATGGCGAGGGTCAGCGGCTGGCCGGGGCTGATGTTGCGCAGGCTGACGGCGCCTAACGCTTTGCCCGCTTCGGTCAGCGCGCGCGGCGGCAGGGTATCGAGCCGACCTTCTTTCAACGTCAGGTCCGCCGCCGTCAACCGGCTGCCGGCGGTGATGCCGCGCGCCGAAACGAGATAGCGGCCGAACACCTGCACCTGCGTCTGGATAAAACGCCGCTCCTGGCCACAGCGCGCCGAAATGCTGACGTTGCCGCCGATCCGCGCGTTGGGCGGCAGCGACAGCTGCGGCAGTTCGCAAGCGGGCCATTGGTTCGGCGGCGTGCGCACCCGCACTTTTACCTGCACCGGTTCGCCGCTGAACTTGCCTTGGATGAAGCTTTCGATTTGCGTCGCCAGATCGTCGGCGCGCGCGTTCAGACTGCACAGCAGGCCGATAAGCAGCAGCATTTTACCTTTCATCGTCATCTTCTCAAGCTTCATCGGGATACGCGTAAGTGTACCCGCAGCGCGCGCAGGCTAAGCAGATAAATAGCGCCCCATTTTGCGTTTATTCCCGCGATAGGGTAGCGCGGGGGGCGTTTATGCTGTCGACTCCAAATTCTAACCTCGCGGAGGGAGCATGCTCGACAAACTGGACGCGGCTCTGCGCTTTGGCCAAGAGGCGCTGAACTTGCGCGCCCAGCGGCAGGAAATTCTGGCCGCCAACATCGCCAACGCAGACACACCGGGTTATCAGGCGCGGGATATCGATTTCGCCAGCCAATTGAACAAAGTGATGGAGCAGGGGCGCGTCAGCGGCAACGGCATGGCGCTCAACCTGACGGCGGCGCGCCATATCCCGGCGCAGACCCTGCAGCCGCCGCAGCTCGATCTGCTGTTCCGGGTGCCGGATCAGCCGTCGATGGACGGCAACACGGTGGACATGGATCGCGAACGCACCAACTTTGCCGATAACAGCCTGAAATATCAGACCGACCTGACGCTGCTCAACGGTCAGATCAAAGGGATGATGTCCGTACTGCAACAAGGATAAGGCGCATGTCTTTACTGAATATTTTTGATATCTCCGGCTCGGCGTTATCGGCGCAATCCCAGCGCATGAACGTCAGCGCCAGCAACATGGCCAACGCCGACAGCGTGACCGGCCCGGACGGCGAACCTTACCGCGCCAAGCAGGTGGTGTTCCAGGTCGCAGCGGCGCCGGGACAGCCGACCGGCGGCGTGCGCGTTGCCCAGGTGGTGGACGATCCGGCGCCCGAGCGTTTGGTGTATCAGCCGGGCAACCCGCTGGCGGACGCCAAGGGGTATGTGCGCATGCCGAACGTCGACGTAGTGGGGGAAATGGTCAACACCATCTCCGCTTCCCGCAGCTATCAGGCCAACGTCGAGGTGCTCAACACCACCAAGTCGATGATGATGAAAACCCTGACGCTGGGTCAGTAACCGGAGGTTCCCATGGCTATCGCCCCAACCACGAACGAGTCGTTGGACAATACCGTCATCGGTAACAACAGCAAAAATACCAACAGCCAGGATCTGCACAACAGCTTCCTGACGCTGCTGGTGGCGCAGTTGAAAAACCAGGACCCGACCAATCCGATGCAGAACAACGAACTGACCTCGCAGCTGGCGCAGATCAACACCGTTCAGGGCATCGAAAAACTCAACACCACGCTGGGGTCGATCTCCGGTCAGATCAACAGCAATCAGTCGCTGCAGGCCACCGCGCTGATCGGCCACGGCGTGATGGTGCCGGGCAGCAACATTCTGGTCGGCAGCAAGGACGGCAAAGTCAGCACCACGCCGTTCGGCGTGGAACTGGAGCGCGCCGCCGATCAGGTAACCGCCACCATCACCAACGCCAGCGGGCAGGTGGTGCGCACCATCGAAATCGGCGGTCTGACCGCCGGCGTGCATGCCTTCACCTGGGACGGTTCGCTGGATGACGGCTCCACCGCGCCCGACGGCGCCTACAAAGTGGCGATTAACGCCAAAGGCAACGGCGAGCAGTTGGTGGCGCGCAGCCTGCACTTCGGCCTGGTGAACGGCGTGATCCGCGACGGCAACGGCGCCAAGCTGGATCTCGGCCTGGCGGGCAACGCCACCCTGGAAGACGTGCGACAGATCTTATAACCCTAAGCATCAGGCTCAATCGGACGATAGCCTGACCACTATTCGGAGAATAACATGGCTTTTTCTCAGGCAGTCAGCGGCTTGAACGCGGCAGCAACCAACCTGGACGTGATCGGTAACAACATCGCCAACTCCGCGACGGCGGGCTTCAAATCCGGCAGCGTCTCCTTTGCCGACATGTTCGCCGGTTCACAGGTCGGTCTGGGCGTCAAAGTGTCCGGCATCACCCAGAACTTCAAGGGCGGCACCACCACCGGCACCAGCCGTTCATTGGATGTGGCCATCAACGGCAACGGCTTTTTCCGCATGCAGGATAAAGACGGCGGCATCTTCTATACCCGCAACGGCCAGTTCAAGCTGGACGAGAACCGCAATCTGACCAACATGCAGGGTCTGCAGCTGACCGGCTATCCGGCGGCCGGCTCCCCGCCGACCATTCAGCAGGGCGCCAACCCGGTGCCGTTGAGCATTCCTGAAGGCATGATGAACGCGAAAGCGTCCACTTCCGGCCAGATGGTCGCCAACCTGATGTCGACCCATAAGGTGCCGGAAAACAAGACCTTCGATCCGACCAAACAGGACAGCTACAACTATACCAATACCATCACCGCCTACGACTCGCTGGGTAACGCGCACAACATCAACGCTTACTTCGTGAAGACCGAAGACAATAAATGGCAGGTCTACACCCAGGACGGCAGCGCAGCGCCAGTGAACGCCGGCACCATGGAGTTCAGCACCAGCGGTACCCTGGTGAAAACCACCAGCACCAACGGCGCGCCGGGCGAGTTCAGCATGGTGATCCCGATGACCGCCAAAGACGGCGCGCCGGCGCAAAACTTCACCCTGAGCTTCGCCGGCAGCATGCAGCAGAACGTGAGCAGCGACTCGGTGAGCAAGGTATCGCAGGACGGTTATGCCGCCGGTGAATACACGGGCTATCAGATCAACAACGACGGCACCATCGTGGGCGTCTACTCCAACCAGCAAACCCAGCTGTTGGGCCAGATCGTCATGGCTAACTTCTCCAACCCGGAAGGGCTGGCGTCGCAGGGCGATAACGTTTGGCAGGAAACCGGCGCGTCCGGCCAGCCGCGCGTCGGTCTTGCGGGCGGCGGCGGCTTAGGCAAGCTGACCAGCGGCGCGCTGGAGTCTTCCAACGTCGATCTGAGCCAGGAGCTGGTGAACATGATCGTCGCACAGCGTAACTATCAGTCCAACGCCCAGACCATCAAGACGCAGGACTCCATTCTGCAGACATTGGTTAGCCTGCGCTAATAGGGTCGAGTTATGGATCACGCGATTTATACCGCGATGGGCGCGGCTCGCCAAACGCTGGAGCAGCAGTCCATTACCGCCAACAACCTGGCCAACGCGTCGACGCCGGGCTTTCGCGCTCAGCTCGCCGCGCTGCGCGCGGTGCCGGTTGACGGGCCGAGCCTGGCGACGCGCACATTGGTGGCCGCGTCGACGCCGGGTGCCGACATGAGCCAGGGGGCGCTGAACTATACGGCGCGCCCGCTGGATGTGGCGCTGCAGCAGGACGGTTTCCTGGCGGTGAGCCTGCCGGGCGGCGGTGAAGCCTATACCCGCAACGGCAACATCCAGATCTCCTCCACCGGGCAGTTGACGGTGCAGGGGCTGCCGGTGATGGGCGACGGGGGGCCGATCGAGGTGCCGCCGTCGGCGGAGATCACCATCGCCGCCGACGGCACCATTTCGGCGCTGAACGCCGGCGATCCGCCGAACACCATCGCGCAGATCGGCCGCCTGAAGCTGGTGAAAGCCGACGCGCGCGAAGTGATGCGCGGTGACGACGGGCTGTTCCGCCTGACGCCGGAAACCCAACAGCTGCGCGGCAATCAGTTGCAAAACGATCCGCAGGTGCGGGTGATGCCCGGGGTGCTGGAAGGCAGCAACGTCAAGCCGATGGAGACCATGGTCGACATGATCGCCAACGCCCGCCGTTTTGAAATGCAAATGAAGGTCATCCACAGCGTGGATGAAAACGAACAGCGTGCCAACTCACTGCTCTCAGTGAGCTAAGCAGCAAGGAAATAACCGATGATTCCATCCTTATGGATTGCCAAAACCGGTCTGGACGCGCAGCAGACCAACATGGACGTGATCGCCAACAACCTGGCGAACGTCAGCACCAACGGCTTCAAACGCCAGCGTGCGGTATTTGAAGATCTGCTGTACCAGACCATGCGTCAGCCGGGGGCGCAGTCCTCCGAGCAGACCACGCTGCCTTCCGGTCTGCAGATCGGCACCGGCGTGCGTCCGGTGGCGACCGAGCGGCTGCACAGCCAGGGCAACCTGTCGCAGACCAACAACAGCAAAGACGTCGCCATCAAGGGGCAGGGGTTCTTCCAGGTGATGTTGCCGGACGGCACCCAGGCCTACACGCGCGACGGCTCGTTCCAGATCGATCAGAACGGCCAGTTGGTCACTTCCAGCGGTTTCCAGGTGCAGCCGGCGATCACCATTCCGGCGAACGCGCTGTCCATCACCGTCGGCCGCGATGGCATCGTCAGCGTCACCCAGCAGGGGCAAACCGCCGCCCAGCAGGTGGGCCAATTGACGCTGACGACCTTTGTCAACGACAGCGGTCTGGAGAGCGTGGGCGAGAACCTGTATCAGGAAACCGAAAGCTCGGGCGCGCCGAACGAGAGCACGCCGGGGCTCAACGGCGCCGGTCTGCTGTATCAGGGCTACGTGGAGACCTCCAACGTTAACGTGGCGGAAGAGCTGGTCAACATGATCCAGACTCAGCGCGCTTACGAGATCAACAGCAAAGCGGTATCGACTTCCGATCAGATGCTGCAAAAGCTGACGCAACTGTAATCTGTCATTGACGGGCCCGGCTTGCCGCGCCCGTCATTCTCTTTCGTGAAACAAAGGCGATACCCGTGGTAACCACATATTCGATGGCAATCCTGCCGCGGCAGGGACAACGCTGGCTGGCGGGAATGGTGATGCTGACGCTGAGCGGCTGCGCTTATATTCCGCATAAACCGCTGGTGGACGGTGCGACCACGGCGCAGCCCGCGCCGGCCAGCGCGCCGATGCCGAACGGCTCGATCTTCCAGACGGTGCAGCCGATGAACTACGGCTATCAGCCGCTGTTCGAAGACCGCCGTCCGCGCAACGTCGGCGACACCCTGACCATCGTGCTGCAGGAAAACGTCAGCGCCAGCAAGAGCTCCTCCGCCAATGCCAGCCGCAACGGCGCCAGCAAGTTCGGCGTCGCCACCTCGCCGCGCTACCTTGACGGCCTGCTGGGCAATGCGCGCGCCGATATGGACATTTCCGGCGACAGCACCTTCGGCGGCAAGGGCGGCGCCAACGCCAACAACACCTTCAACGGCACCATTACGGTGACGGTCAACCAGGTGCTGGCCAACGGCAACCTGCACGTGGTGGGGGAAAAGCAGATCGCCATCAACCAGGGCACCGAATTCATTCGTTTCTCCGGCGTCGTCAACCCGCGCACCATCAGCGGCAACAACTCGGTCACCTCGACGCAGGTGGCGGACGCGCGGATCGAATACGTCGGCAATGGCTATATCAACGAAGCGCAGACCATGGGCTGGCTGCAGCGCTTCTTCTTAAATGTTTCACCGTTCTAAGGATTGACTGATGCTGAAAAAATGGTTTATCGCGCTGTGCGTCGGGCTGGTGTGCTTGCCGGCGGCGGCGGAGCGCATCCGCGATCTGGTGACGGTGCAGGGCGTGCGAGACAACGCCCTGATCGGTTACGGCCTGGTGGTGGGGCTGGACGGCTCCGGCGACCAGACCATGCAGACGCCGTTCACCACCCAAAGCCTGAGCAACATGCTGTCGCAGCTGGGCATCACCGTGCCGCCGGGCACCAACATGCAGCTGAAAAACGTGGCGGCGGTGATGGTGACCGCCAAACTGCCGCCGTTCTCGCGCGCCGGGCAGAATATCGACGTGGTGGTCTCATCAATGGGCAACGCCAAGAGCCTGCGTGGCGGCACCTTGCTGATGACGCCGCTGAAAGGCGTGGATAACCAGGTCTATGCGCTGGCGCAGGGCAACGTGCTGGTCGGCGGCGCGGGCGCGGCGGCCGGCGGCAGCAGCGTGCAGGTCAACCAGCTGGCGGGCGGGCGCATCAGCAACGGCGCCACCATCGAGCGCGAGCTGCCGACCACCTTCGGCAGCGGCGGCGTACTCAACCTGCAGCTGAATGACGAAGACTTCACGCTGGCGCAGCAGATCAGCGACGCCATCAACCGCCAACGCGGCGGCGGCACCGCGACGCCGCTCGACGCCCGCACGATCCAGGTGCTGGTGCCGCAGGGCAACAGCTCTCAGGTGCGTTTCCTGGCGGAGATTCAAAACATCACCGTCAACGTCGGCGCGATGGACGCCAAAGTGATCATCAACTCGCGCACCGGGTCGGTGGTGATGAACCGCGATGTGATCCTCGATTCCTGCGCCGTCGCCCAGGGCAACCTGTCGGTGGTGGTCGATCGGCAAAATACCGTCAGCCAACCGACGACGCCGTTCGGCGGCGGCCAAACGGTGGTGACGCCAAACACCCAGATTTCGGTGCAACAGCAGGGCGGGTCGCTGCAGAAGGTGAACGCCAGCGCCAACCTGAACAACGTCATTCGCGCGCTGAACGCGCTGGGCGCCACGCCGATCGATCTGATGTCGATCCTGCAGGCGATGCAGAGCGCCGGCTGCCTGCGCGCCAAGCTGGAAATCATCTGATGGCGGGCGATCTGATGGCGATGTCGGGCGCGGCCTATGACGCCCAGGCGCTGAACGGCCTGAAGCGCGACGCGGCGGCCGACCCGCAGGGCAACCTCAAGCAGGTGGCCCAGCAGGTGGAAGGCATGTTCGTGCAGATGATGCTGAAAAGCATGCGTTCCGCCTTGCCGCAGGACGGGGTGTTGAGCAGCGATCAAACGCGGCTCTATACCTCGATGTACGATCAGCAAATCGCCCAGCAGATGTCGCAAAAAGGGCTGGGGCTGGCCGACATGATGGTCAAGCAGATGAGCAACGCCAACGCGGTGCCGAGCGAAACCGCGGGCATGTCGCCGATGGCGCTGGACAACGAGGTGCTGCAAACGCTGCCGAACCAGGCGCTGGAGCAGATGGTGCGCCGCGCGATGCCGAAAGCCCCGCCGGCCGCCGCGCCGCTGTCGCTCAACAACGGCAACTTCGTCGCTCGTCTGTCGATACCGGCGAAGGTCGCCAGCCAGCAGAGCGGCATTCCGCATCAGCTGATCGTCGCGCAGGCGGCGCTGGAATCCGGCTGGGGGCAGCGCGAGATCCCAACCTCAGACGGCACGCCGAGCTACAACCTGTTCGGCATCAAGGCCGGCGGCAGCTGGAGCGGGCCGGTGACGGAGATCACCACCACCGAGTTCGAACAGGGCGCGGCGAAGAAGGTGAAGGCGAAGTTCCGCGTTTACGGGTCGTACGTCGAAGCGATCGCCGATTACGTCAAACTGCTGACCAACAACCCGCGCTACGCCGACGTGGCCGCCGCGCGCAGCCCGGAGCAGGCGGCGCATGCGCTGCAGCGCGCCGGGTACGCCACCGATCCCCAGTACGCCAGCAAGTTGGTCAGCGTGATTCAGCAGATGAAGAGCGCGGGGGAACAGGCGGTGAAAGCTTACACCCACGATCTGAAAGATTTGTTCTAAATCCCCGTCATTCTTGACGCCGCAGCGGCGCCAATTATTTAGGGGGTAGGCGGCAATGGAGGCTCGCTGGATGCTGACCGCATTGCCGCTTTTTTTCCTCAAGTTCTTCTCATTTTTGCCGATAACCGAAACAGGCTGAGCGAACAGGCTCAGCAGCTCAATTAAGAACCCTGTGGGCCACCGGCGCCGCAGCATAAGGAATTCCGATGTCCAATAGCTTAATCAATACCGCGATGAGCGGGCTGAATGCGGCTCAGGTGGCGCTCAGTACCGTCAGCAACAACATCTCCAACTACAACGTGGCGGGCTACAACCGTCAGACCGCGATCCTGGCGCAGAACGGCGGCATGGCCACCATGAGCGGCTTTATCGGCAACGGCGTGACCGTCACCAGCGTTAACCGCGAGTACAACCAGTTCATCACCAACCAGCTG
Source organism: Serratia sp. CY55921 (assembly GCF_052167655.1). Classification (NCBI taxonomy): domain Bacteria; kingdom Pseudomonadati; phylum Pseudomonadota; class Gammaproteobacteria; order Enterobacterales; family Yersiniaceae; genus Serratia; species Serratia sp. CY55921. The sequence continues at coordinate 666,755 of NZ_JBJNMU010000001.1, forward strand.
CGCGGCGCGCAAAGCGCGTTCGGGGCGCAAAACGCCTATTACGAGAAGATTTCGCAGATCGACAACCTGTTGGCGAGCAAGACCAACCCGCTGTCGACCAACATGCAGGATTTCTTTACCAACCTGCAGAACCTGGTGAGCAACGCCGGTGACGACGCCGCGCGCCAGACGGTGCTGGGCAAGGCCAACGGCCTGGTGAACCAGTTCAACAACACCGATAAATTCCTGCGCGACATGGACAACGGCGTCAATCAGCAGATCAGCGATACGGCGCAGCAGATCAACAGCTACGGCCAACAGATCGCCAAGCTGAACGACGAGATCACCCGTTTGCGCGGCAGCGCCGGCGGCGAACCGAATGCGTTGCTGGATCAGCGCGATCAGCTGGTCACCGAATTGAACCAGCTGGTGGGCGTACAGGTCACGCAACAGGACGGCGACGCCTATACCGTTTCCTTCGCCAACGGTTTGACCCTGGTGCAGGGCAGCAATACGTATCAGGTGGAAGCCGTGCCTTCCAGCAGCGATCCTTCCCGTCTGACCATCGGCTATAACCGCGGCAACGGCGCCAGCGAAGTGCCGGAAGGCCAGATCACCAGCGGCACACTGAGCGGCGTGCTGAAATTCCGCAGCGAAACGCTGGACGGCGTGCGCAATCAGCTGGGCCAGTTGGCGCTGGCGATGGCGGACAGCTTTAACCAACAGCATCGTGCCGGCTTCGATCTGAACGGTGACGCGGGCGGCGACTTCTTCAGCTTCAGCGGCGGCCGGGTGGTGGATAACACCCGCAACACCGGCGACGCGTCGCTGTCGGTCTCTTACACCGATACCGGCAAGGTGAAGGCCAACGATTATCGCGTCGAGTTCGACGGCAGTAACTGGCAGGTCAGCCGCCTGCCGGACAACGTGAAAGTTAACGCGACGCCGGGCACCAGCGCCGACGGTAAACCGACGCTGAACTTCGACGGGTTGGAAGTAAGCATCGACGGCAATGCGCAGGCCAAAGACAGCTTCACCGTGAAACCGGTCAGCGACGTGGCGGGTAACCTGAAAGTGGCCATCACCGATTCGTCCAAGATCGCCGCCGCCGGTAAAGACGACAGCGGCCGCGGCGATAACGAGAACGCCAAGAAACTGCTGGATCTGCAAACCAAAAACCTGGTGGACGGCAAAGCGACCCTGAGCGGCGCTTACGCCGGCATCGTCAGCGGCGTCGGCAACCAGACCGCCGCCGCCAAGGCCATCGCCACGTCGCAGGCCAAAATCGTCACCCAACTGGGCGCGCAACAGCAGTCGATGTCCGGCGTCAACCTTGACGAAGAGTACGGTGAACTGCTGCGTTTCCAGCAGTACTACATGGCCAACGCGCAGGTGATTCAGACCGCCAGCTCGCTGTTCGACGCGCTGCTGAACATTCGTTGATTTCATTGTTAATCGGCGCCGATAACGGCACCGGTCGCTCAGAGTAAGGAACCCACAGCATGCGCATGAGTACCGGCATGATGTACCAACAAAACATGAACGGCATCACGGGCAACCAGTCGCTGTTCATGAAGGCCGCCGAGCAGCTTTCCTCCGGCAAGCGAGTGATCAACCCGTCCGACGATCCGTTGGCGGCGTCGCGCGCGGTGATGCTGTCGCAGTCGCAGGCGGAAAACAGTCAATACACGCTGGCGCGCACCTTCGCCCGTCAGAACGTGTCGATGGAAGAAACGGTATTGGCCGGCGCGACCTCCACCATCGCGGACATGAAGGCGTTGATCGTCAACGCCGGCGGCACCGAAAGCGATAACGATCGCCAGTCGCTGGCCACCCAGCTGCAGGGGTTGAAAGATCAGCTGCTGAACCAGGCCAACAGCACCGACGGCAACGGCCGCTATATGTTCGGCGGGTATGTGAACGACAAGGCGCCGTTCGTCGACAACGGCGGCACCGTCAGTTACCAGGGCGGCGACAAGACGGTTGAGCAGAAAGTGGACGCCAACCGCACCATGACCATCGGCCATACCGGCAACGCGGTGTTCATGTCGTTGACCAGCAATCCGAAGCCCGAGCCGGACGGCAGCGCGCCGGTCAGCAACGTATTCGAGAGCATCGATATTGCTCTGAACGCGCTGAAAACCCCGCTGCAGGGCGCCGACGAGGCCACCAAGCAGCAGGTGAACGATGCGCTGGCGAAAGCCAACCGCGGTCTGGACAACTCCTACAACAACGTGCTGAGCGTGCGCGCCGAGCTGGGCAGCCAGCTGCAGGAGATGGATCAGTTGGACAGCATCGGTAAAGAGCGCGACATGACCAATCAGATCCAGATGAGCGCGCTGACGGATGCCGACCTGGCCGAGTCTATCTCGTCCTACTTCATGCAGCAGGCGGCGCTGCAGGCGTCGTACAAAACCTTCAGCGATATGCAGGGCATGTCGTTGTTCCAGATGAATCGTTAAGAGCAATACCCCGTTGCCTGACCGCGACGGGTTTCCCTTTAGTGCGCTTAGAAAACGCCTTCTCCGCCCCGCGGGGAGGGAGGCTTCTTGAAACCGGGCGCACTCGTTTGGCGCGTCGCTCGTTCTCCCACTACTGACTGAGTGACGCGCCTTTTTTTCATCAGGGAAGAAATAATACGATTGTCACCCCTGTTTAATGCGCGATGACATTATTGAAATCAGCGGTGGAAAAATCACGATGGATATTATTTCCCTGACGATAAATATCGGTGCTATTTCTTTTTCTTCACCACTTTCCATTTTTCACCGGCGGCCGTTTCGCTGATGGCAACTTTAAATTTGTTGCTTTTCCAGTGGGCCATACCGAATAACCGGCGTGCTTTGCGGTTGCTTTTCGCTTTAATCATGATCTCGCTCCTGTAGTTAGCAAAGGTCGATGCTGCGCCCTGCAGCCGGCAGGCTGCCGGACGCATTTATTCAGGGTGTAAGTTATCTGCCGCGCATTTAACTCTGCGCGGCTGCGTTATTTTATTTTTCTCTAACCAATAAGTTTATATTATCGCCGCGGGTGACTGACGGGGTGCGGGCGATATTTTTCTATCGGGTCTATTTTAGGTCGGGGTTTTATTTATTCAAGCCGCCGGAAACATTTGAACCTTAATCCGGATAAAAGACGTTTCTCAGGCTTTTGTCCCAAGAAAGCGTTTTTATTGCCATTTTGTCTCAGGCGGAAGAGGGGGAAAGGAAGGGGCCGCAGGGGCTCAGAAGGTCATGCCGCCCATCACCGCCGCCAGTCGATCGAAGATTTCACCGAACAGGTGCTCACAGAACGGCGCCAACATCGGCATCATCATGCCCAGCGTCATGATGCCGAAGGTCATGGTGACCGGGAAACCGATCACGAAGACCGACAGCTGCGGCGTCATGCGGTTGAGCAGACCGAGCGCCATGTTGAGCGTCAACAGCAGGCAGATCAGCGGCAACGCCAGCATCATGCCGTTGATGAAGATCAGCGAGCCGACCTGAGTCAACACCAGGAAGCCGTTGCCGTTCAGCGGCTGCGTTTGGATCGGCAGGGTATGGAAGCTGTCCGCCAGCAGCGAAATCAGCCACAGATGGCCGTCAAAGCTGAGGAACAGCAACATCGCCAGCAGGTTGAGCAGGCGCGCCAGCACCGGCATGTTCGGGCCGCCGCTGGGATCGAAGAAAGTGGCGAACGACAGTCCCATCTGCATGCCGATCACTTCCCCCGCCAGGCGCACCGCCGCGAAGGCGAACTGCATGGTCAACCCCAGCGCCACGCCGATCAGAATCTGCTGAATCGCCAGCCACAGGCCGGCGGCGGAGAAGATGGGAATATTGCTGGCGGGCAGCGTCGGCGCAATCAGGATGACGATCAGCCCGCCAAGGCCGATTTTGACCTTTTTGCTGATTTGCTTTTCGCTGAATATCGGCGCGGTGCTTATCAGCGCCAGAATGCGCAGCAGCGGCCAAAAGTAGTGGCTGAGCCAGACGGTGAGCTGGGCGCTGTCGAAGGTGAGCACGGTCAGCCGATCAGGGTAGGCAGGTTGCTGAACAGGGTGCGCATGTAGTCCAGCAACAGATTCAACATCCAGGGACCGGCGATGATGATGGTGGCCACCACCGCCAGAATTTTAGGGATGAACGACAGCGTCATTTCGTTGATCTGGGTGGCGGCCTGCAGCAGGCTGACGACCAGGCCGCTGATCAGCGCCGCCAGCAGCAGCGGGGCGGCCAGCGCCAGCGCGACTTTCATCGCCTCGGTGCCGAGCGCCATAACCGATTCAGGTGTCATCTCGCTTTCTCCGGTCAGGGGTTACGAATAGAAGCTCTGCGCCAGCGAGCCGAGCAGCAGCTGCCAGCCATCGACCAGCACGAACAGCATCAGCTTGAACGGCAGCGAGATGGTGGCGGGCGGCACCATCATCATCCCCAGCGCCATCAGCACGCTGGCGACCACCAGGTCGATGATCAGGAACGGAATGAACACCGTAAAGCCGATCTGGAAGGCGGTTTTCAGTTCGCTGGTGACGTAGGCGGGCAGCAGGATGCGCATCGGCACCGCTTCCGGGCCGGCCAGCGGCGGCTGATTGGCCAGCCTGGCGTACAGCGCGAGATCGGTTTCGCGCGTTTGCCGCAGCATGAATTCGCGCAGCGGCTGCGCGCCTTTATCCAGCGCGACTTCCAGCCCGATTTTGTCCTGGCTGAACGGCAGATAGGCATCCTGATAAACCTTGTCGAACACCGGCGACATGATGAAGAAGGTCAGGAACAGCGCCAGCCCCAGCATCACCTGGTTCGGCGGCGCCGACGGCGTGCCCAGCGCGTTGCGCAGCAGGCCGAGCACGATGATGATGCGGGTGAAGCTGGTCATCATCAGCAGCATGGCCGGCAGGAAGGTCAGCGAGGTCAACAGCACCAGCGTCTGCACCGGCAGCGACCAGCTCTGGCCGCCGTTGGCCAGCGGCTGGCTGATCAGCCCCGGCAGTTGCGCGAAAGCCGCCGGGCTGATGAACAGCAGGGCGGCAGGGAGCCAAACCGCCGGGCGGCGGACGAGGGTATGAAGAGTCGAGGTCATGCCGATTTTTCCGGGCGTTTCAGAACTTTTTGCATCAGTTGGCGGAAGTCCGCCGGTGTCGCCGCGTCGGCCTCGCCTGCGTCTTTCGGCGGAGCGGGCAGGGTGTGCAGCGGGGTGATCTGCTGGGCGGTGACGCCCAATACCAACAAGGTGTCGTCGACTTCCACCACCACCACGCGCTCGCGCTGCCCGACCTGGCAACTGGCGCGCAGGTTAAGCAGTTTGTTGTTGCGCGCCTGCGGGGCGAAACCCAGCCGACGGAACAGCCAACCGGCCAGCAGGATCAGCAGCAGAATGCCGCCGAGCGCGCTGCTGACCTGCATCAACACCGAACCGGCCGGCAGGGCCGGCGCGGCGGGCGGTTGGGTGCTTTGGACGGTAACGGGCGCCGCGGCGGTCATCAGCGGCTCAGTCGACGCATGCGTTCGGATGGGGTGATGATGTCGGTGATGCGCACGCCGAACTTGTCGGCCACCACCACCACTTCACCTTGCGCGATCAGGTAACCGTTGATCAGGATATCCAGCGGTTCGCCGGCCAGGCCGTCCAGCGCCACCACCGAGCCTTGCGACAGGCGCAGCAACTCTTTGATGGTCATCTTGGTGCGCCCCAGTTCCACGGTCAGCTTGACCGGAATATCCAGGATCAGGTCGATATCCTGCAGGCTGCCGAGCGCATCCTGAGCTTCCAGCGACTTGAACACCCCTTCGGTGCTCGCGCCGGATTTCTCTGAAGACTGCTGCTCATTAAACGCATCAGCCCACAGATCGTCTACGGATTCCTTTCCTTCGCCAGACGGTTGCTTAGGATCACTCATTGGGCTGTTCCTCACTCAGAGCATTCAAAATAGGGTTAATCAAATGTTCAACACGCAGGGCGTATTGCCCGTTTAACGTGCCGTATTGGCTGGTCAGAACCGGTACGCCGTCCACATGGGCGATCAGGCGTTCCGGCTTGTCTATCGGTAATACATCGCCCGGTTGCAGCTTCAGGACTTTCGACAGCCGCATCGGGATATCGACGAAGTTGGCGATCAGCTCCAGTTCGGAGTGCTGCACCTGCTTCACCAGCGTTTCGCGCCAGTGGCTGTCTTCCTGCCGCGAATTTTCCAGCGGCGGGTTGGTCAACAGTTCGCGCAGCGGTTCGATCATCGCGAATGGAATGCAGATGTTGAACTCGCCGGTCAGCGCGCCGATCTCCACCTGGAACGGCGTGGTGACCACGATGTCGTTCGGCGAGGTGGTGATGTTGGTGAACTTCACCTGCATTTCGGCGCGCACGTACTCCACGTCGATCTTGTAGATGGCGCTCCAGGCGTCGCCGTAGGCGTCCAGCGCCAGGCGCAGCATGCGCTTGATCACCCGCTGTTCAGTCGGGGTGAACTCGCGGCCTTCGACCTTGGTCGGGAAGCGGCCGTCGCCGCCGAACAGGTTATCGACGGCGATGAACACCAGGCTCGGCGCGAACACGAACAGGGCAGTGCCGCGCAGCGGATTCAGGTGCACCAGGTTCAGGTTGGTCGGCACCGGCAGGTTGCGGGCGAACTCGTGATACGGCTGGATTTTGATCGGGCCGACGGTAATGTCCGGGCTGCGGCGCAGCAGGTTGAACAACCCCATGCGGAACTGCCGGGCAAAACGTTCGTTGATGATTTCCAGCGCGTGCAGACGCTCGCGCACCACGCGGCGCTGGGTGTTCGGATCGTAAGGCTTGACCTCGCTCTCTTTGCCGACCACCGCTTCGGGTTCATCACCCGCGCTGTCGCCGTTGAGCAAGGCGTCGATCTCTGCCTGTGAAAGAATGCTATCGCCCATAGTGATTACCGCAGTATGAAGGCGGTGAACAGCACGTCGCTGACCACCTGCTTCGGTTGTCCCTTAACCAGCGGCGGGCTGAGCACGTCCTTAATCTGCGCCACCAGCTGTTGCTTCCCTTGTTCATTGGCCAACTGACTCGCTTCCTGACGGGAAAGCAGCATCAGCAAGCGGCTGCGCACCTCCGGCAGAAAATCGTTCAGCTGACGGCGGGTACTTTCGTCCGGCAGGCGCAGCGTGAGGCCGATATACAGCACGCGATCCGGGTTGTTGTCCGGCGTCACCAGGTTGACGGTAAAGGTGTCGAGCGGCATGAACACCGGCGCGGCCGGCGGTTGCTGTTTGACGGCGGCCGGTTCGGCGCCGTTTTTATGCTGTTGCAGCAGCCACCAGCTGTAGCCCGCGGCGCCACAGGCGACGACGCTGATCAATACCAGCAGGATGACCAGAAGGGGGCGTTTCGGTGCTGCCGGAAGGGAGTTCTGAGACATAGCCAAATCTAATTCCTGTTGTTCCACCCGCGGCCTGCGTGGCGGCGGGCATAGCGCGCGGCAAAGCCGCACGCATGACATGTAAAGGTATTATCGCGTCTATCGCGGCGTGCAATAGCCTGAATAGACGCGCAAATGGGTGCCAGCTTGGGCGTTTGCAGCGGCTCAGGCGAAAATATCGACGCCGTTGACCGCGCTGGCCATGCGCTGCAACGCCACCGGCGCGCTGACGCCCTCGGCGGCCGCAGCCTCGCCGCCAGCGTGTTCAGCATAGCTGGAACGCCCCTGGCCATTGGAAGCCTGCTGCTGCGCCTGTTGCCATTGCGGGGTGGACTCGCCGCCCACGCTGCTCTGCCCCAGGTTGATGCCGCTCTCGGCCAGCGCGTGACGCAGCTGCGGCATCGCCGCTTCCACCGCAGCGCGCACCTGACCGTGGGCGGAGGCAATGTGCAATTGCGCCTGCTGATCGTCCAGTTTCAACGTGATCTGCAAGGCGCCCAGCTCCTGCGGGTGCAGGCGCAGCTCGGCGCTTTGCTGGCCGTTGCGGTGGAACATCAGCACCTGTTGGTTCAACGCCTGCTGCCATTCCGGGCTGCCCAGCTGCGCGTTTAACTGCGGCGTAGGCGGCGCCGTCACCAGCGCGCCGGCCGGGGCGGCCGTTTGCGTGGGGCTGGCGGCGGCCAGGGCGACGGCGTGATTGAGCGTCGTCGGCTGCTGCGTATCGCTCGCCGGCAGCGGCTGTGCGGCACTGGCGCGCTCGCCGCTGGTCGGCTGCGGGAGCGCCGCCGTGGCGCTATCGCCGTCCGGGGCAGGGTTTTTAGCGTTTGTCACCGTCGTGGCGGCTGACGCCGACGAGCGCGCGGCGGTGTTATCACCGGCCGCCGCGATGTTCAGCAGGCCGTTGCCAGGCTGCAGCGCGGTCGCATCGTCAGCGTTTTCCACCGGCAGCGGCCGCTGGCCGTCGGCCGGTTGAGTCTGGGCGACGATCGCGGCCGGCAGCATGGCGTACAGCGCCTGCAGCGTCGCGGCATCCAGCTCTTTGGCCGCGGCGATCGGCGGCTGCGCCTGTTTATCGCCGGCGAGGGGCGCATCGGTCTCGGGGCGTTCAGATGAAAGCGCATCGGCTGAGATTGCCGGGTTCTCCAGCAGGCCGCCGCGCTCGCCGAAGGCGGCCAGCAGTTGATTGAGCTGGTTGCGGCTCAGGGCCGGGGCGCGTTCATCGTCCGCGCTCAGCGCGACCGGCGGCTGTTTGCCATCGGCGGCGGGCGCGAAACGCGCGCCGAGCAGCTGGGCGAATGCCGTCGACAGTTGACTCTCATCCAGCGCCGACGTCAGTTCAGCCAGGCCGCCGGCATCGCCGGGTAAGGCCAGGCCGGGCAGGGCGTTCAGATTCATGGGTTGATATTCCTTTGTGCACTGCGTTGAGCGAACTCATCCATCAGTTTTTGATCCCGTTTATTCTCCTGCTGCTGCTCCGCATTTAAGGCGCGGGTATGCAGGGTCTCGAAAGCGTTCAACCGCTGTTGTTTGTCTTGCCATTGCTTCACCGCATGATCCACTTTCTGCCCCCACTGCAGCAGCTGCTGGCGGTGCTGGTCGATGGCCTGTTCCAGCGTGCCGATAAACTGCTGGTAGTTTTGCCAGCGTGAGCTGTCCATGCCGTCGCAGAGCGTATGATTCAGCTTCTGGCGGTATTCGTCCTGATAGTTGAGCAGCATTGACAGCTGTTGCTCCGCCGCCTGCTGCGCCTGCCGAACCTGGCCCAGCTGTTGCGCGGCTTGTTCCACCGCGTCCTGCGCCAGATCGCGCAGGGTAATCAGGGGTGACTGTGATTTCATCGCTCTGCGCCTCTGTGACGTTAAACAATCAACTGCTGCAGCTGTTGACAGGCTTCATCATAGCCGCTGCGTTCAAAGATGCCCTGTTGCAGGTACGCCTCCATCTGCGGGTACAGCGTCATCGCTTTGTCCAGCAACGGATCGCTGCCGGCCGCGTAGGCGCCGACGCTGATCAGATCGCGGTTGCGCTGATAGCTGGCCAGCATCTGTTTGAAGGTGCGAACCCGGCGATAATGCTCCTCGTCGATCAGCGACGTCATGGCGCGGCTGATTGACGCTTCGATGTCGATAGCCGGGTAGTGGCCGGCCTCCGCCAGGCGTCGGGACAGCACCACGTGGCCATCGAGGATGGCGCGCGCCGAGTCGGCGATCGGGTCTTGCTGATCGTCCCCCTCGGTCAACACGGTGTAGAAGGCGGTGATGGAACCGCCGCCGCTGATGCCGTTGCCTGCGCGTTCCACCAGCGCAGGCAGCTTGGCGAAGACCGAAGGCGGATAACCTTTGGTCGCCGGCGGTTCGCCGATGGCCAGGGCTATCTCACGCTGCGCCATGGCGTAGCGGGTGAGGGAATCCATGATCAGCAACACGTGTTGCCCGCGATCGCGGAAATCCTCGGCGATGCGGGTGGCGTAGGCCGCCCCCTGCATGCGCAGCAGCGGCGACACGTCCGCCGGCGCGGCGATCACCACCGAGCGCGCCCGGCCTTCGGCGCCGAGAATGTTCTCGATAAAGTCTTTGACCTCGCGGCCACGCTCGCCGATCAGGCCAACGACGATCACATCCGCCTGGGTGTAACGGGCCATCATGCCGAGCAGCACGCTCTTGCCGACGCCGGAACCGGCGAACAGGCCCATGCGCTGGCCGCGACCGACGGTCAGCAGACCGTTGATGGTGCGCACTCCCACGTCCAGCACCTGCTCGATCGGCGTGCGCTGCAATGGGTTGAACGGCGCGGTGATCAGCGGCGCGCGGTAACCGGTTTCCGGCGACGGCAGACCGTCGAGCGGTTTGGCGCTGCCGTCCAGCACGCGCCCCAGCAGCGCCGGGCCGAGCGGCAGCTGCTTGCCGGCGCTTTGGCCTTCCGGCGCGATGCGGGCGTAAACCCGCGCGCCCGGCACGATGCCTTCCACTTCTTCCAGCGGCATCAGGAACAGCCGCTGGCCGTTGAAGCCGACCACTTCGCTTTCCACTTCCTGCACTTCACCGGCGTCGTGCCGTTCGATGAGGCAGGTCGCCCCGAGCGGCAGCTGCAGCCCGGTGGCCTCCAGCACCAGCCCGGTGGCGCGGGTCAGGCGGCCGTAGCGGCGCACCGTCGGCGCGCGGGCGATGCGTTTTTCCAACGTATCCAGAGAGCTCAGCCAGCGGCCGAGACGCGCGGTCATCAGACTTCTCCCGGTGCCGCCAGGCGACACAGTTCATGCCAGCGCGTCGCCAGACTGGCGTCGAGATCGCCTTCTTCGGCGCTGACCTTGCAGCCTCCCGGGTGCAGTTCGCCGTCCGCCAGCAGGCGCCAGCCGTGCAGGCTGAGGGTAACCCCCAGTTGTTGCTCGACGCGGGGGTAGTCGTCCGGGTGGACCCGCAGCTGCGGTTTGCCGTTGAACATCGGCTCCTGCTGGATCAGCTGTTGGATTTGCGCGAGCAGGGCGGTGCCGTCGCACACCGGCGGTTGGCCCAGCACCTGTTTGGCGGCGGTCAACGCCAGCTGCATCAGCCGGGAAGCGATCACGCTGTCGAGCGCGTCCAGCGTGTGCTGGAATTCGGTGACCAACTGCTGCCAGTGGGCGGTCAGCGGCTGTTGCTGCTGCTGCGCTTCCAGCAGCCCTTGCTGACGGCCTTCTTCCAGACCGGATTGAAAACCGGCCTCATAGCCTTTTTGCTGGCCGTCGGCATAGCCCAACTGCTGGCCCTGTTGCTCGGCCTGCAGCCGCAGCGTCGCCAACTGCTGTTGCAATTCGGCCTGCGCGTCCGGCGACGGATCGCTGTGTTCGAGATCCGGCAGCGGCGGCAGTTCGAACGCCGGTTTCTGTTCGCCCAAATCGTTGAGCGACCAGGGCTGCCAGGGCAGGGTGTTAATGCGATCAGACATAGGTGTCCTCGCCGCCGCCGATGATCATTTCGCCGGTTTCCGCCAGGCGTCTCACCACCAACAGGATGGCTTTCTGCTCGTTCTCCACCTGCGACATGCGCACCGGGCCACGGTTGGCCAGATCGTCGCGCAGGATGTCGGCGGCGCGTTGCGACATGTTCTTGAGGAACTTCTCGCGCAGCGGCTGTTCGGCGCCTTTCAGCGCGATCAGCAGCGACTCGCCTTCCACTTCCTGCAGCAGGCGCTGGATGCTGCGATCGTCGACTTCCACCAGGTTTTCGAACAGGAACATCTCGTCGATGATCTTCTGCGCCAGCTCGCCGTCGTATTCGCGCATCGCGTCGATGACCGCTTCTTCCTGCTGGGTTTTCATCAGGTTGATGATCTCGGCGGCGGTGCGCACCCCGCCCATTTTGCTGCGTTTGAGGTTCTGACCGTCGAGCAGGTTGTTCAGCACCTCGGTCAGCTCCGCCAACGCCGCCGGCTGCACGCCGCCGAAGGTGGCGATACGCAGCATCACGTCGTTGCGCAGGCGTTCGTCGAACAGGGCCAGAATATCCGCCGCCTGGCCGCGTTTGAGGTGCACCAGAATGGTGGCGATGATCTGCGGGTGTTCGTCGCGGATCAGGTCGGCGGCGCTCTGCGGCTCCATAAAGTTGAGCGTTTCCATGCCGGTGGTGGTCTCGCGCGATTCGAGAATGTCTTCCAACAGGCTGGCGGCGCGCTCTTCGCCCAGCGCCTTGACCAGCACCGAACGCAGATAGTCGCTGGCGTTGACGCTCAGCGCCGCGTATTGCTCGGCGTCGTCTTCAAACTCGGTCAGTATTTCGCCGAGCTGTTTGTGCGACACCTGGCTCATGCCGGCCATGGTGCCGCTCAGCAGCTGTACTTCGCGCGAGGAGAGGTGCTTGAACACCTCCGCCGCGCGATCTTCACCCAGCGTCATCAGCAAGATGGCGCTTTTGTCGGTTCCGGTCAGGCTCATATCTCGTTACTCATCCATTGGCGGATTACCAGAGCGACCACGCGCGGGTCTTTGTCAGCCAGATCGCGGATCCGCTGGCTCTGGACTTCTGCGCTGACGCGCTGCTGCGATTTACGACGCTGCGCCAGCTCCTCGTTGCTCGGTTTGCTGCTGTCGACCGCTTTGGCGGCAGGCGCGTTGGCGGCGGCGATGGCGGCCTGTTGCGCCGCCTGGCGCTGTTGCAGCTGCGGCCGCACCAGTTTGCGCCACAGCAGCCAGGCAACCAGCAGCACCAGCAGATAGCGGCCCGCGTCGATCAGGCGATCGATAAACGACTGGCTCTGCCAGAACGGCAGTTCGCCACCGGTCACCTGAGCGTCGGTAAACGGCGTGTTGACCACGTTCAGGGTATCGCCACGGCTGCTGGAGTAGCCCATCGCTTCACGCACCAGCGCTTCGATCTGCGCCAGCTGTTCTTTGCTCATCGGCTGCGGTTTGCCGTCTTTATCCGCGCCGAGGTAGTTGACCACCACGGCGACCGACAGACGCTGCACGGTGCCGGCTTTTTGCTGGGTATGGCGGATGGTGCGATCGAGCTCGTAGTTGGTGGTCGCGTCGCGACGGGTATTTTGCGGCACGCCGCTGGCCGCCGCGCTGCGGGTGGTCGCGGCGTTTTGCGCGGTGGCGTTGGCGTTATTGCCCGCCGCCGGCTTGGCGGTTTCAATCGGCGCCGTAGGCGGAGCGCTCGGTTGGTTGGACAGCGCGCCCGGCACACCGCCGACCTGCGGCCCGCCGATCTGCTCGCTCAGGCTGGTTTGCTGTGAGCGGATGGCGGCTTTATCCGGCTGCTGGTTAGGTTGGTACTGTTCATCGGTTTGTTCGCGCGTGGCGAAGTCGATCTGCGCCGTGACCTGCGCACGCACGTTGGCACTGCCGACCACCGGGGCGAGGATCGCTTCGATGCGGCGCTGGAAGCCGTTTTCGACTTCGTTGGCGTATTTCAGCTGCGAAGCATTGAGATCGCGCCCGGTCCCGTCGGACTGGGTCAGCAGGCGGCCGGCCTGATCGACCACGGTCACGTTGCCCGGCGGCAGACCGGCGACGCTGCTCGACACCATATAAACGATGGCGTTGATCTGGCCGTCGTCCAGCGCACGGCCGGGTTGCAGGGTCAGCGTTACCGAGGCGGAAGGGGATTTTTGTTCGCGCACGAACAGCGAAGGTTTAGGCAGCGCCAGGTGAACGCGGGCGTTTTGCACCGGCCCCAACGACTCGATAGTGCGCGACAGCTCGCCCTCGAGGGCGCGCTGATAGTTAATCTGCTCGCTGAACTGGCTGATGCCGAATTTTTCCTGATCCAGCAGTTCGAAGCCGACGGCGCCGCCTTTCGGCAGCCCCTGCTGCGCGAGGCGCAAACGGGTTTCATGCACCTTTTCCGCCGGGATCAGCAGCGCTGCGCCATTCTCGGCGAAGCGATAAGGGATATTCATCTGCGTCAGCTGGGTGACGATGGCGCCACCGTCGCGGTCGTTCAGATTGCTGTACAGCACGCGGTAGTCGGGGCTTTTCACCCACAACAGCAGTGCGACGACGATCGCGATCGCGGCGGAAGCGGCGACCAGCAACGGAATTTTCGGGTTGGCGCGCAGACGGTTCCAGATGGCCTGCAGGCCGTTGTCGCGGCTTTCGCCGGCGGTTATCGAAGCACTCATTTTAGGTCTCGTCCTTCAATGGCGCTCACGATCCCGTACGGGCCGCTGAGCAGCTCCCTGCCAGGCTGATGAACGGTATGGTTAGCGTTGTGTGACAAAACAGACTCCCTGATACACATATCTTCTAAATAGCGGCGCTCCCATTTCTGGGCAGGCCATTATTCGCCTTATCAGACAATTCCGATTGCCCGATAAGCCGGGTTTTTTGCAGTTAATTAACCGCTTTAGGTCCGAAAACGCTGTGCTAGGGTGTGCATCATTGGAGAAGTACAGGGTGAAAACGTCACCCGGCGAGACGAGAGGATTGAGGACCAGATGGCGATTCAGGGCATTGAAGGGGTACTGCAGCAGATGCAGACCATGGCGGTTCAGGCCGGCAAGATGGGGCAAAATGCGGCGCCGCAGGGCGTCAGCTTCGCCAGCGAACTGACCGCGGCGCTCGGCAAGATCAGCGACACCCAGCAGACGGCGCGCAAACAGGCGCAGGACTTTGAGCTGGGCGTGCCGGGCATCAGCCTGAATGATGTGATGGTCGATCTGCAGAAATCGTCGGTGTCTTTGCAACTGGGTGTCCAGGTGCGCAACAAGCTGGTGGCGGCCTACCAGGACATCATGAATATGCCGGTGTGATGGGGGACATGCCGATTCGGCCAACTTGAATACACCGTTCAACAGTTTATTGATACCTACATGAGGGAGACGATACAGGTTGGTGGAATCACCATGGATACTTTTGCTTCCCATCTTAGTCGTTACCTCACTCCGCTAAGGCTCAAATCGCGTTCATCACCAAACTCATGATGAACGCTACACCTGGCTACAGGCTTTAAGCGGGGGCTAGATTAAGGGATGAGGTTAGCCTGGTGGTGCATATTTGGAGGGAGATTGCATCGTATTTGAAATGTGAGCAGGTTGATGGCTACCCGTTATGTTTGATAGTTCAATCATTCTTTATCAGTCGTCTAAATCGCTCTCATTCTTAGTCGTTTACTATTCTGGCTATGGGGTATCATACTAATCCTATATTGTCATTTCATCGTATTAATAACGGGACAGTCATTTAGCACAATCTCCTTTCTATCCTACTGAATAATATTGTTTTTTTTGTTTTTTTGCGATATTCCCATCAGCATGGGGATGGTTGCTATCACATAATTAGCTCAGTTGCAAATATTTACATTGAAAAAAGGTGGTATATACTCATATTCTTAGTAATATCAATAGTGCAAGGTTGTTTACTAAAATGATAAATAATATACAAATACTTAGGGCCCTGGCTGTTTTAATGGTAATAGCAAACCATTCATCAGGTTTGGTCTATAAATATGGTTTCAATGCTGATGGCTTTTTACAGGTTGGACATTGGGGGGCATATGGGGTTGATATATTCTTTGTGATATCTGGTTATATCATGGCGATGATTGACAACGTGAAAAGTAAGACGCCTGCAAGTTTTATCAAAGATAGATTTGTTAGGATTGTTCCTGTTTATTGGATAATTACCTTGTTAATGATATTCATGCAGGCTGTTTATCCGGAGGCCTTTAGAGAAGGTTTATTCACGAATGAGCAAAATATTTCATCGATGCTTTTTATTAGCTATCTGTTAGGTTATGACTATCCAACCATATATGTTGGTTGGAGCCTTGAGCTTGAAATGACTTTCTATGCGATTTTTGCACTGTGCCTTTTTATTGGAAACCAATTCATAAAAATATCTTTGTTGGTTGCGCTTATTTTTATTCTGTCCTTTTTGGGGGTCATGAGACCTGCAGCGGTAGAGTTTTCATTCGGTATCCTGTTGTATTACTTTGCCAATTGGTTAAAGATAGAGAATAAACTCAGCGCTTTTTGGTTTATCCCTTTAATTGTGACCTTGGTTATCATGCTTATGATTAGTGATATGCCGATAGATCTTGTCTCTTGGAGTAGACCATTAGTTATCGGAATTATATCATTTGCTATGGTTGCTTTTTCAATTGCTTGTGTTGATCTTCGTAAAGGTTTTCTTACATACATCGGTGATGCATCCTATTCTATTTATTTGGTTCAGGTTTTCTCACTACCAATTATAATGAAGCTTTCAGTAAAAATTTTACATGGCATGGATGGGATATATGCATTTATGATCTCAATTATATTCACCGTTCTTAGCGGGGTTATTTTCCATGAGTGTGTTGAAAAAAATATTATTAATCTGGTAAAAAGAAAACCTCTGAGATTTTTTAACTTTGGCTAGCAACTTATTGACGTTCGGGTTGAGACTGTCGCTAATAAGGACTGTGCTATAGCATGCTACCAGGGATATCACATAGGTTGCTGGTAGCAGGATAGGCGCAATAAATCGCTCTATGGCGTAAATTTCTGACAGCGAATTCGCGCACTCGCGAACTAAATAGGCTTCTACTTAGTTCGCGACAAATAGGGTGTTAGAACATGTTTTTCTCTTTCATCTTCTCTATGACGATGGCGAAAGTAAAGGCAAAGGCAAGGGTCGCAGTAGAGATAACCAGACCACCCGTATACCCTGCAAATTTGAACATCATTTCGCAGATTGGGTGATAAAAGTAAACTCTCCCAGAAACTTTTTCTTCGAATGATAATGCCATGTTTTTAAAGAATATAAAGAGTGCTGGTGCTGTGAATATCAATGTGACATATAAATCCCGCGCCATGTTATCTTTCGTTTCCGCTAGTGCGAAAATTATAACTTCAGTTAACAATGCCACAATGGAAATCGCCAGCAATGGCAACGAAACCTTTAAATTCTCATTCTTTCTAATATAAACCCCTATCAGCATGAAAGGTACAGCGAATGTCAATGCGTTCCTATAAAGGTATAGCTTGCTGTTTAACTTTTCAAATATATCTCCGTCGATTAAAAGATAAGAATTCTGAATAAAATAGGATGCAATAAATAGAAGGATGGATACTATTAATAATAACCCGGTTTTATTGCGCATTATATAAATAATAACGGAAGCGACGATGAGTGATGACAAATACCATAGGTGATGCCATCCAATGACGATGTTATAGGTCAGTGTTTTCATTATCCCATAAGGTGATGATAAATCAAGCCAGAGTGGGGAAAATAACATCAATAGGAATGCGTAAATAACAAAAATCTTTTTTAATTTAGAAAGAAATTGTTCTTTGTCGAAGCTAAAAAAATACCCATTCATCACAAAAAATAAAGGTACTGCTATTCTAAATATACCGTTCGAAGTGATTGAATTTATGAATGGATAATTTATAAAAGGCCTAGTGTGAATTAATACAACAAAAACACACAAGATAACCTGTAACAGACAGAGGCCACCGATTTTCTGTTTTTGCATTTTATACCCTTCAGATATGTGGTTTCATAAGGCAGGAAGTGAAACAATAGCGATATAGATAGCCTATTTTTTAATGATTAGCAAGTTAGACGTGGTGTTCTGTACTGAATTAAGATAAATCACACGGCATTGATTCCATGCTGCCCGGACTATGATGGAGAGTTAAAAAGGAGGGTAGACGGACTTCTACGGAGAGAGTCAAAGGAGGTTTGTATGTTATCTGTGCGTTCATAATGAATTCGATAGTGTGTTAACATTTCTATAGTGAATGTTTTCCTTCGAATAGCGAAAGAGCTCCGACCAATGTGTTAATTGTCTCAATGATATGAGTCGTTTTTCGGTACCAATAACAGCCGCTCCTAATTGCCATTATGTTGAGTGGTCACTGAGAGTGGCGGTTTAGGGGGCACTTTTCAAAAGAATAGTGCTGCCATGAGTATCTCTGTTTTCAAATGTATGATGTCGAAACTTGAAGGTGTAGCAATACTGGCCAGTTTTTTAGGCGTTGTAAGCTGAAAGAACGAGTGGTCATTTTAATCATGTTTACTTCGTCGTATTTTAAGCAGTATTTATGGCGCAATACCGCTGGAAATTGGTGGCGAGTGTTAATGGTTTTATCCCAAGTGTAGCTAAAATGCCCCCTCTGATCCGGCATGTATCAGAGAGGTCACTTATGGAGACTACGTCAATGGATACTCAATGCGGTGACTTTAGCCCGCTAACGCCACGATGCGCTGGTGGGCGCTTGCCAGCCCCTGGTCGCGGCCGTGCGGCTTCATGTCCAGCCCTTCGGCATAGATGAATTGCACGTCGCCGATCCCCATCAGCCCCAGCACCGAGCGCAGGTAGGGCGTTACGGCGTCGGTCGGATGCCCGGCGTGCATGCCGCCGCGTGAACTGAAGACCACCGCATTGACGCCTTCCACCAGCCCCACTGGGTAGGTGGCGGTATAGTTGAAGGTCATCCGGGCGCGGGCCACCAGATCGAACCAGTTTTTCAGCTGAGTCGGCACGTTGAGGTTGTACATCGGCGCCCCGATCAGTAACAGGTCGCTCTCTTTCAGTTCGGCAATCAGTTGATCGGAGAGCGCCACCGTGGCTTTGGCGCGCGGGCTGACATTTTCCGCGCCGCGCAGCGCGCTGAACAGCTCGCCGTCCAACACCGGCAGATCCAGCGCCGTCAGATCGTGTTCGACGATCCGATCGTCGTATCCTTTCGCTTTGCGCGCCGCCAGATAGCGGTCAATCAGGTTATTGGTCTGCGAGTCATTTCCCATAATGCTGGATTTGAGAGCCAGTATTTTTTTCATGCTGTTGTCCTCTGACGGTAATCTGTGGTTTTCACCGGGGACTCCGGAATGACTGCAGGTTATCATTGCTTAAGGTTCACCAGTGGTGATAGGTTTTCACCTAATTGATTCCATATTGGCAACATTAAGATGAAAAGCGATCTGAGTGCGCTGCCGGCCTTTGTTGCCGTAGCGGAAGGCGGCAGTTTCGCCGCCGCCGCAGAGAAACTGCATCTGACGCGTTCTGCGGTCAGCAAAATCGTGTCGCGTCTGGAGGCGCGGCTGGGCGTGATGCTGTTTATGCGCACGACGCGCAGCCTGAGCCTGACGGACGAAGGCGCGCTGTACTATGAACACTGTCGACAGGCGTTGGCGAACGTTCAGGCGGCGGAAAACCAGCTCGACAGCGGCAAGATGCAGGTCAGCGGCCGGCTCAGAGTCTCGGTGCCGGTGCTGTTCGGCCACCTGTGCATTGCGCCCTTGTTGACGGCGCTGGCGAATGAGCATCCGTTACTGACGCTGGAAATCTCATTCAGCGACCGCAGGATCGATCTCGTCGACGAGGGATTCGATCTGGCAGTGCGCATCGGCGAACTGGCGGACAGCGGCAGTTTGGTTGCCCGACGTCTGGGCGAACATGGCATGCTCCTGTGCGCGTCGCCCGACTACGTGCGGCGCTGCGGCGAGCCGAGCACGGTGGAAGCGTTAAGCCGGCATCAGGCGGTGGGGTATCTGCACGCCGGCGCCGTGCTGCCGTGGCAGCTGCGTGGCGAAAACGGTGAGCTGCAATCATTCAGCCCCCCGGCCAAGATGATGATGGATGATATGCAGGGGATCGTCGATGCGATATCCGCCGGTGCCGGTATTGCCTGGCTGCCGGAGTGGCTGGTGCGCGAGCGGCTGATGGCGGGGACGTTGGTGGAGATCATGCGCGGTGAGTCCAACCTCAGTTTCCCGGTCAACGTGGTGTGGCCTTATATGCCTTACCAGCCGCTCAAGGTGCGGCTGGCGGTGGACAAACTGGTGGCTGAGCTGCCCGCAAAATTGGCGCTTGTGCCGCCGCCGTTATCGCAGCGGTAATCGCCGCGTCGCAACCGACAGGAAATGGGGGCAATGTCCCGAATAGAGGGGCGAACATTGTGCTGTCAGGCTTATTGAATGTGCCGGTGAGCGTTTATTATGGCCTTATTAGTAGGGTTATTATTCGAGGCAGGTCAATGAGCAGTAAAAGCGAATCCAGATGGCGCCTGATCAGTATTTTAATGCTGGCGGTGTTAGTCGCGTTAATTGGCGTGTTGGTCAAACTGGATTGAAGTCTGACCAGGCGATAAAAAGCCTGGCCGTTTTATTGTGCGGCCAGTAAACGCATCATGTCTTCTTCATACAGTAAGGCTAACAGCCACAGCCCCAACAACATTATTGCCAGAGAAAATAATCGCTTTTCATTGCGCATCGTTTAATTCGCTTTCGGCGGATGGACGTGGCTTAGCGTATCTCAGCGTTGTTACAACCGTTAGGGACTTGTGTTAAATAAAGCCATTTTGTTGCGCGTCTATTTATGTTTCTCCGGCGACCATCGCCTCAATGCCCTGAGAGCCGGGTTCCATAATCCTTTGGTGGCCGCGAATGGCGGTAGGCGCGAAACCGAAGCGTTTGCGAAAACGTTCGGCGAAACGCGACGCGCTTTCATAACCCACATGCTGCGCGATGGCGGAAATCGGCCAGTCGGTCGATTGCAGCAGGGCCAGCGCGCTGCTCATCCGGACGTCGATCATCAGGTTACGCAACGCGGTGTTTTCCATCGACAGTTTGCGGCGCAACATCACCTCACTCATCGACAGGCTCTCCGCGACTTTGGCCGCCGTCCAAATGCTGTGCGGATCGGTCGCCAGGCAGCGACGCACCCGCTGCGTCAGATCCTTGGCTTCGTTGTGAATAAAGCGAATGCCGAATTGGGCCAGCCACAGCAGAATTTCCAGCATTTTGTGCCGCACGATGATGGTGGGAAAGCGTTGCCGCAGCGTCAGCGCCAGGCCGGTGGTTTCAAAACTGTGCTTTAGGGCGCAGGGCAGATTGCGCAGCGCCAGGACGGCATCGAACGGCATCGCCGCCGGCGTTTCCTCGGCCGGAGGTTGGACGGTGAGCAACAGGGGATCGCAGGTCAGCAGTTGGCAACTGAATACGCCGTCTTCGGACGGGCCGTTAATAATGTCCACCGTTTGCCCGCCGTCGATAATCAACAGCTCGCCGGGATGAGCGACCACTTCGTGTTGTTGCCAGCGTACGCGCTTATGGCCTTGTTGTATCAGATACAGATGTGGTTGCTCAAAATAGACTGAAGGGAATAATAATTCAGTATACTGAATGATGTGCGCTGAGGCGCCAATTCCAGGACAGAGATTAATTGTACGTTCCATCGATATTCATTTCGCAGCCATTATCTGGGAATATCTTTACGCTTTGATCCGCGCTGGAGCAACATTTTTCCATGGGCCGTGAAACACAGCGGCGAGTTTTATCTATCAAAAATCAATTTCCTGATGAACAGAAAACGTCCGTGTCGGGATGATGTTTATCCATTAAAGTGAGAGCCAGGCTCGAAGCGCGCATTTTACCAATTACCCATAAACTGAATAATTCAAATGCCATAGATTAATATCCTAACGTAACCCGAGGGTAATAGCGCATAGTGCTATTTAATCCATTTTCGTCAGTATTGTCGATCTTATCGGACCTGTGGCTCTCCCAGCAGCAGCGCGCGGTCATGAAACTGGCCGTAGGTGTTGTTGACCACGTTTTGGCGCGTCGACTGTTCAATAAGCGTTTTCAGCTCATCCATCCGTTGCTGCAACAGACGTTTGAGCTCGGTTTCGTTGTCGAGGATCTGTTGCAGCTTATTGCGCAACATCTCCTGCAACGCCATGGACGGGCCGGCTTGCCCGGTAAAGGCGGCGGTTTTTTCCACCGCCGTCACGTAGGCGAATTCAAGCTCGACGAGCTCTTCCCAGCGCCCGGTTTGCGCCAGCGCGATCATCTGGCTGCTCAGGGTGTAAATTTGTTGATAAGCGGCTAACAGCTGCTGTTGACGTTCCATTACACGGCGTCCTGCGAAGGTTGGTAGTTGGGGCCGATCTGGCGCCAGGCGTCGGCGATGTTTTCCAGCAGTTTGACCACCTCGGCAATCGCCGCTTCGTCGTTGTGCAGATTGGCCTGCATCAGGCGACGCTTCATATAGTCGTATAACGCCGCCAGGTTTTCGGCGATCTCGCCGCCCTGCTGAGGATCGAGGCCGCTTTTCAGGCCGTTGTCGATGATGTTGATGGCTTTGGAGAGCGCCATGCCTTTGCCGGCGATATCGCCCTGGTTCATCAGGATGCGTGCGCGAAGCAGGGCGCTGAGCGCCCCGTCGAACAACATCACGATTAACTGGTGCGGGCTGGCGCTCATGGCGCCGCTTTCCAGACTGACCTGTGCATAGGCCTGAGTGCCGCTACGGTTATACATGCTGTTTTCTTTGCCTTGTTAAAGGGTTACTTGAACTGTTGAGCCAAATAGTTACTGGTGCCGTTCATTTTCGACATCATGGTATCCAGCTGAACGAACTGTTGTTTATAACGATCGATGGTGTTTTGAATGCTGGCCGTGACCGTGGTGATCTGGCTGTTCAGGCGATCGAGGTTAGTGTTGATGCTTTTGGTCGAGTTCTCGATGATGCCGCCGGATTTGATGTAGCTCTGGATCTCGTTGTGGATCTCGGTGGCCATGCCGGTGTCTTTGCCGTTACCGACGAAGAAGTTGCTGACCTGATCCGGCTTCTCATCCATCGCTTTCTTCAGCTTGGCGCTGTCGATTTCCAACTTGCCGGTTTTGGTGTTGGTGGAAATGCCGAGGTTGCCCAGGCCTTTCAACTCCGGGTTGTCCTGGGCGGCGCTCAGCGCGCTTTTGATCGACGACTGAATGCCGCGCAGGGTGTTGTCGCCCAGCAGCGGGCCGTTGGTTGGGTTTGGCGCTTCGCCGGTTTTCACCGGGGTGAACTTGGACAGCGAGTTGAAGGTGTCCAGCAGCGAGTTATAGCTGTCGACCCACTCTTTGATCTTGTCGGTGGTGCCGGCGGTGTTGGTGCTGATCACCAGGTGTTGCGGTTCATCGGTTTTGGTTTTGGTTTTCAGATCGATGGTGACGCCCTGCAGGGCATCGCTGATCGAGTTGGTGCTGCGTTTGATGGCCGTGCCGTTCACCATCAGCTCCGCGTCCTGCGGCGCGACCGTCTGCTTCATGGCGGTGGTGGTGCCGCGGGTGGCGTTGTAGTTCAGGATATCGCCCAGTTTGTCGTCATTGTCGACCTGGAGGGAGATCTTGTTGTTTTCGCCGGTGGTGGAAGAGCTGATCGCCAGCTGGTAGTCGTTGTCGCCGACGCGCATGATGCTGGCGGTGACGCCGGCCTTGGCGCCGTTGATGGCGTCGCGCATCTCAACCAGCGAGGTTTGATCGTCGCTGAGCGGGATTTTGGTTTCTTTCGGCGGGTTGCCGGCGGTGATGGTCAGAGAGCGGTTGGTGATGCCTTCTTTACCTAATTTTTCGCCCTGGTCGCTGACTTTCGCCTGAGTGGTCAGGGTTTGCGCCTGCGCCAGGTTCTTCACTTCCACCACATAGTTGCCCGGCACCGCCTTGGCGTTGGTGGTGATCTTGAAGGCGTCATGTTCGGTGGCGGTGGTGGCCTTGAAGAAGTCCTCTTTCGCCATCTCTTTGCTGAGGTTGTCGAATTTTTCCAACGCGCCCTTCAGCGTGCCGTAACCGGTCAACTGGGCTTTATAGCTGGATTGTTTGGTGGTGTAAGGGGTCAGGCGCTGTTGTTCCGCTTTAGTCAGCTTGTCCAGCAGGCCATTGAGGTCGAGTCCTGAGCCGAGACCTAATGAACTGATCGTTGCCATGGGTAATTCTCCTTGATTATGACTTTATTCGCTTTACGCGTTATCGGCCCAGTGATGAAAAAGTTTACCGAAAAAAACAAAAAACCGATGGCGCAATAGAAGAGGGAAAAACCGCGTTATTTCCGCCATTGCGGCGGACGCAAAAAAAATTAAAAAAATTCTAAAGGTTGTTAGGGGAGGGCCGATACCTGAGGGGACGGTGGTTGACGCCGTGGGCAAACAAGCCCGAACCTTTTAACTGTGTTGCGAAGAACGCAACTGACTCGTAAGGAAAGCAAACAATGGCACAAGTAATCAACACTAACAGCCTGTCTCTGATGGCGCAGAACAACCTGAACAAATCTCAGTCTTCTCTGGGCACTGCGATTGAGCGTCTGTCTTCCGGTCTGCGTATCAACAGCGCGAAAGACGATGCTGCGGGTCAGGCGATCTCCAACCGTTTCACCGCTAACATCAAAGGCCTGACTCAGGCTTCCCGTAACGCCAACGACGGTATCTCTCTGGCGCAGACCACTGAAGGCGCACTGAACGAAGTTAACGACAACCTGCAGAACATCCGTCGTCTGACCGTACAGGCGCAGAACGGTTCTAACTCCACCAGCGACCTGAAATCCATCCAGGACGAAATCACTCAGCGCATGTCGGAAATCAACCGTATCTCCGAGCAGACTGACTTCAACGGCGTGAAAGTGCTGAGCAGCGATCAGAAACTGACTATCCAGGTTGGCGCTAACGACGGTGAAACCATCGATATCGACCTGCAGAAGATCGATTCTGGCAAACTGGGTCTGACTGGTTTCGATGTAACCGAAAAAGGCACCAAAATTGGCTCTGCAATTGCCGATAAAGCCATGGTTAAAGATGACACCGGTAAAGATGTTGCTTTCGACCTGGCTGAATCTTCCAAAACTGGTGGCGCTTTAGAGAAAGCGACTCTGGTTTCCGGTAAAGACAAAGACGGTAAAGAAGGTTACTACATTCAGACTACTGATGCAGCGACTGGCGCAAAAACCTACGCTACTGCGAAAATCGACGACAAAGGCGTTGTAACCAAGGGTGCTGACGTTACTGACGTTAAAGATCCACTGGCAACCCTGGACAAAGCGCTGGCACAGGTTGACGGCCTGCGTTCTTCTCTGGGTGCGGTACAGAACCGTTTCGATTCTGTTATCAACAACCTGAACAGCACCGTGAACAACCTGTCCGCTTCTCAGTCCCGTATTCAGGATGCTGACTACGCGACCGAAGTGTCCAACATGAGCCGTGCCAACATCCTGCAACAGGCTGGCACCTCTGTTCTGGCACAGGCTAACCAGTCTACTCAGAACGTTCTGTCCCTGCTGCGTTAATCGTCTCTCCCGATTAACTGTCGCAAAGAAACCCCGCTTCGGCGGGGTTTTTTTATGCTCGCGCACCGCGCGGTTATTACATGGCGCAAATAAAGCCCGTTTTGTGCGACTGTTCAGCCGATTGGCATTTCGCCCCCTACGCATAATAGCGCTGACTCTCTTATCCGCAGGTTTAAGACATAGTGAGCGATCTGTATACCGCCGAAGGCGTGATGGACAAAAATTCTCTCTGGCTGCGCTACGTCCCGTTAGTGCGCCACGAGGCGCTGCGCCTGCAGGTCAGGTTGCCCGCCAGCGTGGAGCTTGACGACTTGCTGCAGGCCGGGGGAATCGGGTTATTGAACGCCGTTGAGCGTTATGACGCCCTACAGGGAACCGCCTTTACCACCTATGCGGTGCAGCGCATTCGCGGCGCGATGCTCGACGAGCTGCGCAGCCGCGACTGGGTGCCGCGCAGCGTGCGGCGCCACGCGCGCGAGGTCGCGCAGGTGATGCGGCAACTGGAACAGCGTTATGGCCGGCCGGCGAGCGAGACGGAAGTGGCGCAGACGCTGAATATCTCGCTGGATGAGTACCGTCAAATTCTGTTGGACACCAATAACAGCCAGCTTTTCTCTTACGACGAATGGCGCGAGGAGCATGGCGAAAACGCGGAACCGATGCTGGAAGGGCATGAAGAGGCCAACCCGCTGCATCACCTGTTGGAAGGCAGCCTGCGCCAGCGAGTGATCGACGCCATCGAGGCGTTGCCGGAGCGCGAAAAAATGGTGCTGACGCTGTATTACCAGGAAGAGTTGAATCTCAAAGAGATCGGCGCCGTGCTGGACGTCGGGGAATCCCGCGTCAGTCAACTGCACAGTCAGGCGATCAAACGGCTGCGTGCGCGGCTGGCGAACGATACCTGACGGCGGGCTGCCGCCCCCTCAACTCGATGACTCATGCGACAATCGGACTGCCCCTTATGCCAGGAATACTGTTGAAGAAACGGCCGCTTAGCCGTTACCTGAAAGATTACAAGCACAGCCAGACCCATTGCTCTCAGTGCGGTAAATTGTTGGACCGCATGGCGCTGGTGTTTCGCGGCAAGATAATCAATAAAGAAGCCATCGCGCGCATGGACCAGCCGATCGACGATGCGGTCTGGCAAAACGTGCAGCATGAGCTGACCGCGCTGTGCCGCTTTTGCAGCGAGATTTCCTGCAACAGCCACCCGAGCTATTTCGACATCATGGCGTTCAAGCAGTATCTGTTCGAACAGACCGAGATGAGCCACAGCACCATTCGCGAGTACGTGGTGCGGCTGCGCCGGCTGGACGAAATGCTGGTGGCGCGTAATTACCCGGCGGACAAGTTCGCCAACTGCGCCAGCCATCAGCGCATTATCGACGATCTGCCTACCGCAGCGCACAACAACTACCGCATTGCGCTGCGCAAATACGATCAGTATCTCGCCTGGCAGCGCAGCTACTGAGATTTTCCCCGGCCGCTGGGCCGGGGTCTGCGGATCCCCCCGTGATAAAGGATGATTATTCAGTTCACATCTGCTAAATCTATCGGTTATCAGATGTTGATACTCGATTCCCTGGGGGGAAGTAGTGAACCTGCAACAACAACTGGCGCAATTTCCGCGTCTGGATCTGGTTGGCGTCGCCACGCCGCTGGAAAAACTGTCCCGTCTCTCCGATTATCTCGGCCGTGAAATCTACCTTAAACGTGACGATGTCACCCCTATGGCCCTGGGCGGCAACAAGCTGAGAAAGCTTGAGTTTCTGGCTGCCGATGCGCTGAGGCAAGGCGCCGATACGCTGGTTACCGCCGGCGCCATTCAATCCAATCACGTGCGCCAGACGGCGGCGGTGGCGGCGAAACTGGGCCTGCACTGTGTCGCGCTGCTGGAAAACCCTATCGATACCCGCGCGGAAAACTACCTGACCAACGGCAACCGCCTGTTGCTCGGCTTGTTCAACGCCGAAGTGGTGATGTGCGAAGCGCTGCACGATCCGCAGCAGCAACTGGCGGAGCTGGCGACGCGCCTCGAGGCGCAGGGCTTCCGGCCTTACGTGGTGCCGGTGGGCGGCTCCAATGCGCTGGGCGCGCTGGGATACGTGCAGTGCGCATTGGAAATCGCCGAACAGAGCCAACGCAGCAACGTGGCGTTCAGTTCGGTGGTGGTGGCGTCCGGCAGCGCAGGCACCCACGCCGGGCTGGCGGTGGGACTGCAACAGCTGCTGCCTGAAACCGAGTTGATCGGCGTGACGGTCTCGCGCACCGTGATCGATCAGTTGCCGAAGGTGGAACAAATCCAGAAAGCCCTGGCCTGTTCGCTGAATATCGACGAACTGGCGCCGATCGCGCTGTGGGACGATTACTTCGCGCCGCAGTACGGCATGCCGAATGAAGAAGGCATGGCGGCGGTGCAGCTGCTGGCGCAGCAAGAGGGGGTATTGCTGGATCCGGTATATACCGGCAAAGCGATGGCCGGTTTGATCGACGGCATCGCCCAGCGGCGTTTCCGCGACGAAGGGCCCATCCTGTTCGTTCACACCGGCGGTGCGCCGGCGCTGTTCGCCTACCATCCGCAGGTGTAAATGCCGCTTGTTATTCCATTTTGAACTATATTTATAAAGTTATATTCCTTTATGCGGGCGGTCGCACTGTTAAAGTGCTGATATCAAAAAAGATAAATAACACACAGGGGTGTTTATGATGTTTGCGAAAGTTCGTCGTCAATGGTTGTTGGGCGTGGTGGGTATTGCGTTGGCCGCCGGTGTGACGACGCAAACCTACGCCGCCGATAACCTGCTGCAGCAGGTGAAACAGCGTGGCACGCTGATCGTCGGGCTGGAAGGCACCTATCCGCCGTTCAGCTTCCAGGGTGAAGACGGCAAGCTGACCGGTTTTGAAGTGGATTTCGCCAACGCGCTGGCGGAACATCTGGGCGTGAAAGCCAAGCTGAACCCGACCAAGTGGGACGGCATGCTGGCGTCGTTGGACTCGAAACGTATCGACGTGGTTATCAACCAGGTCACGCTCTCCGATGAGCGCAAGAAGAAATATGACTTCTCCACCCCGTACACCGTTTCCGGTATTCAGGCGCTGGTGAAAAAAGGCAACGAAGGCACCATCACCAAGCCGGAAGACCTGAAGGGCAAGAAGGTTGGCGTGGGCCTGGGCACCAACTATGAGCAATGGCTGCGCGCGAACGTGCAGGGCGTGGACGTGCGCACCTACGACGATGACCCGACCAAGTATCAGGATCTGCGCGTTGGCCGCATCAACGCCATTCTGGTGGATCGCCTGGCGGCGCTGGATCTGGTGAAGAAAACCGGCGATACGCTGGCGGTAGCCGGCCCGGCGTTCTCTCGCCAGGAATCCGGCGTGGCGCTGCGCAAGAACAACCCAGAGCTGCTGGCAGCGATTGACCAGGCGATCGCCGAGATGCAAAAAGACGGCACGATGGCGAAGATCTCCGAGAAATGGTTTGGCGCGGACGTAACTAAATAATGCACGAAAGTATTCAACTGGCGCTGGATTCAGCGCCATTTTTATTGAAGGGCGCAATACTGACGCTTCAGCTCAGCCTGGGCGGTATGGCGTTGGGGTTGCTGCTCGGTTTTCTGCTGGCGCTGATGCGCCTTTCACCGCTTTGGCCGCTGTCGTGGCTGTCGCGTATCTACGTGTCGCTGTTCCGCGGTACGCCGTTGATCGCCCAGCTGTTTATGATCTATTACGGTCTGCCGCAGTTCGGCGTTGAATTCGATCCCTTCCCGGCGGCGCTGATTGGCCTGTCGCTCAATACCGCCGCTTACACCTCAGAAACGCTGCGCGCGGCGATTTCGTCGATCGATAAAGGGCAGTGGGAAGCCGCCGCCAGCATCGGCATGACCCGTTGGCAAACCCTGCGCCGGGTGATCTTGCCGCAGGCGGCGCGCACCGCCTTGCCGCCGCTGGGCAACAGTTTTATCGGCCTGGTGAAAGACACTTCGCTGGCCGCCACCATTCAGGTGCCGGAACTGTTCCGCCAGGCGCAGCTGATCACCTCGCGCACGCTGGAAGTGTTCACCATGTACCTGGCGGCATCGCTGATTTACTGGGTGATGGCGACCCTGCTTTCCGCACTGCAAAACCGTCTGGAAGCCCACGTTAATCGCCAGGATCAGGAGTAGCGCATGAGTGCCATTGAAGTTAAGCAATTGACCAAGCAGTTCAAAGGTCAGACGGTGCTGCATGGGATCGATCTGGCGGTGGACGCCGGCGAAGTGGTGGCGATCATCGGGCCGAGCGGTTCCGGGAAAACCACCTTGTTGCGCTGCATCAACCTGCTGGAGGAGCCGGATTCCGGCACCATCCGCGTCGGCGATATCCGGATCGACGGCAGCAAGCCGCTGAGCAAACAGAAAAATCAGGTGCGCGCGCTGCGTCAGCAGGTCGGTTTCGTGTTCCAGAACTTCAACCTGTTTCCGCACCGTTCGGTGCTGGAAAACATCATTGAAGGGCCGGTTATCGTTAAAGGCGAGGCGAAAGCCAGCGCCGAACAGCGTGCTCGCGCGTTGCTGGCCAAAGTGGGCCTGAGCGGCAAAGAGGCGGCTTATCCGCGTCGGCTGTCCGGCGGGCAGCAGCAGCGGGTGGCTATCGCGCGCGCGCTGGCGATGCAGCCGGAGGTGATTTTGTTCGACGAGCCGACGTCGGCGCTCGATCCCGAGCTGGTGGGGGAAGTGCTCAATACCATGCGCTCACTGGCGGAAGAGAAACGCACCATGGTGATCGTCACCCATGAGATGAGCTTCGCTCGCGACGTGGCCGATCGGGTTATCTTTATGGATCACGGCCGCATCGTCGAACAGGGCCCGGCCAAAGCGCTGTTCGCCAATCCGCAGCATCAACGCACCCAGCAATTCCTCGACAAGTTCCGGAATCAATAAGGCGGCGGGGGCGTTTCCCCCGACCGCATTCACTCCGCTTTCAACCATTCGTTTCGCGCGGCGGCGGCGAGAAATCCGCTGCGGCTGCCGTATCCCGGATATTGCCGAACCCGAAAGTCAATGCGTCTCGTAGCGCTCTGACGCGGCTTTCAAGCAGAGTAATCCATCGTCCATGAGCGACGCCCCACCCT
Organism: Serratia sp. CY55921; assembly: GCF_052167655.1. Lineage (NCBI taxonomy): Bacteria > Pseudomonadati > Pseudomonadota > Gammaproteobacteria > Enterobacterales > Yersiniaceae > Serratia > Serratia sp. CY55921. The sequence continues at coordinate 696,723 of NZ_JBJNMU010000001.1, forward strand.
GTAAGGATAACAAGACGCTAACGGCCGATCGGGCTGCGGACAATAAAAAACCCTGCACGAGCGCAGGGTTTGCGTAGCGGTAAGCCCATCAGGCTGCAACGCGTGCAGCCTTGAGGATGCGTTAACCGATGGTCATCAGGCTGGCGTTACCGCCGGCGGCGGCGGTGTTGACGCTCAGGGAACGTTCGATCAGCAGGCGTTCCAACAGGATGTTGGTTTCACCGTGGGCGAAGCCCTGCACCGAGACGATGGCGCCGCCGCGCTGGGCGATCTGCTCGCACAGGGTGCGCAGCTGGTCGGCATCGCCGTGGTAGATGGCGGCGTCGAACTCGACCTTGTCCTGCTGCCAGTCTTTGCTGAAGGCGATGCGCGCCTGCACATCGTTCGGCAAGCGGCGGAACAGATTGCGTTGCAGTTCCGCTTCCGGCCACAGCGCGCAGCTGCCAACCGCCAGCACGGCGGCCAGCTGGATCAGCGCGTCGGTTTCGTTATCCGCCAGGCACAGCACGCGTTCACGCGGCAGCAGGGCATAGGTGTTGCGCTCGCCGGTCGGGCCCGGCAGCGGACGTACGGTGCCGCCCTGGCCCAGTTCCGCATAACGTTGCGCCAATGCCGCCAGTTCGCCTTGTTGGCTGGTGACCGCCCACTTCTCCAGCGATTGCAGCGCGCCCAGCAGCTGCGGCCGCGCGGTGGCTTCCATCGGGCGCTCTTCGTCCTGGCGGTGCAGCGTACGTTGCAGCGCGTCGTCCGGACGGTTGGCCAGCAGACGGTACAGGTACAGCGGGCCGCCGGCTTTCGGGCCGGTGCCCGACAGGCCTTCGCCGCCGAACGGCTGCACGCCGACCACTGCGCCGACCATGTTGCGGTTGACGTACAGGTTGCCGACCTTGGCGCGTTCGGTCACCCGGGCGATGGTTTCATCGATACGGGTGTGAATGCCCAGCGTCAGGCCATAACCGGCGGCGTTGATCTGATCGACCAGCGCGTCCAGATTGTTGCGCTGGAAGCGCACCACGTGCAGCACCGGGCCGAAGATCTCTTTCTGCAGCTCGTCGAAGCTGTCGAGCTCGATCAGCGTCGGTTTGATGAAGGTGCCGCGCGCCCACTCTTTCTCATCCTGCGCGCTGCCTTTGGCGGCCTGGTACACCTTGCGGCCTTTGGCGCGCATTGCCTGGATGTGGCGTTCGATGCCGGTTTTGGCTTCGGCGTCGATCACCGGGCCCACGTCGGTGGACAGGCGTTCCGGGTTGCCCATGCGGCATTCGGCCATCGCGCCGCGCAGCATTTGCAGCGTGTGCTCGGCCACGTCTTCCTGAATGCACAGGATACGCAGCGCGGAGCAACGCTGCCCGGCGCTGTCGAAGGCGGAGGCCACCACGTCGGTCACCACCTGTTCGGTCAGGGCGGAGGAGTCGACGATCATGGCGTTCAGGCCACCGGTTTCGGCGATCAGCGGCGTCGGACGGCCTTGCGGATCCAGACGACCGGCGATGCTGCGCTGCAGAATGCCGGCGACGTCGGTGGAGCCGGTAAACATCACGCCGCGGACGCGGGCGTCGTTAACCAGCGTTGAGCCGACGGTTTCACCCTGGCCCGGCAGCAGCTGCAGCACGCCTTGCGGAATGCCGGCTTCCAGCAGGATACGCACCGCCTGCGCGGCCACCAGCGGCGTTTGCTCGGCCGGTTTGGCCAGCACGCTGTTGCCCGCCGCCAGCGCGGCGGCGATTTGGCCGGTGAAGATCGCCAGCGGGAAGTTCCACGGGCTGATACAGACCACCGGGCCCAGCGGGCGATGGCTGTCGTTGGCGAAATCGTCGCGTACCTGGCCGGCGTAGTAGTGCAGGAAATCGACCGCTTCACGCACTTCGGCGATGGCGTTGTTGAAGGTTTTACCCGCTTCGCGCACCAGAATGCCCAGCAGGCTTTGCAGCTGGCTTTCCATCAGCTCGGCGGCGCGTTCGAGGATCGCGGCGCGCTCCGTCGGCGGTGTTGCGAACCAGATTGGGCCGGCGGCCGCGGCGGCGTCGAGCGCGCGGCTGACTTCGCCTTCGGTGGCTTCACGCACGTAGCCGACCACATCGCCCGGTTCGGCCGGGTTGATCACCGGCTGTTCGACGCCCTGATCCAACTCGGCGTCGATGATCGGTTCCGCGCGCCATGGATGGCTGGCGCTGGTGAGCAGGGCGCTGGACAGCGAAGCCAGACGCTGTTCGTTGGACAGATCCAGACCGCTGGAGTTGGTGCGCTTCTCGCCGTACAGCTCGCGCGGCAGCGGGATGCGCGGATGCGGCAGGCCAATTTGACCTTCGCTGGCCGCCAGCGCTTCCACGGCGCTGACCGGATCGGCCACCAGCTCGTCGAGTGGCAGGGTGGCGTCGGCGATGCGGTTGACGAACGAGGTATTGGCGCCGTTTTCCAGCAGGCGGCGCACCAGGTAAGCCAGCAGCGTTTCATGGGTGCCGACCGGCGCGTAGATGCGGCAAGGGCGGTTCAGTTTGCCGTCGGCCACTTTGCCCACCACCTGTTCGTAGAGCGGTTCACCCATGCCGTGCAGGCACTGGAACTCATACTGGCCAGGGTAGTAATTGTTGCCGGCCAGGTGATAAATGGCGCTCAGCGTATGGGCGTTGTGGGTCGCGAACTGCGGATAGATCAGGTTCGGCACCGACAGCAGCTTGCGGGCGCAGGCCAGATAGGAAACGTCGGTGTACACCTTGCGGGTGTATACCGGGTAGCCTTCCAGGCCGTCCATCTGGGCGCGTTTGATTTCGCTGTCCCAGTAGGCGCCTTTCACCAGACGTATCATCAGGCGACGGCGGCTGCGTTGCGCCATGTCGATCACAGCGTCGATGGCGAACGGACAGCGTTTCTGGTAGGCCTGAATCACGAAGCCGATGCCGTTCCAGCCGGCCAACTGCGGTTCGAAGCACAGCTTCTCGAGCAGATCGAGCGAGATCTCCAGACGGTCGGCCTCTTCGGCGTCGATATTGATGCCGATATCGTACTGGCGTGCCTGTAGGGTCAGCGACAGCAGGCGCGGGTAAAGCTCTTCCATCACGCGTTCGTACTGCGCGCGGCTGTAGCGCGGGTGCAGGGCGGACAGCTTGATGGAGATGCCGGGGCCTTCATAGATGCCGCGGCCGTTGGAGGCTTTGCCGATGGCGTGGATAGCCTGCTGATAGGAAACCAGGTAGGCCTGGGCGTCGGCTTCGGTCAGGGCGGCTTCCCCCAGCATGTCGTAGGAGTAGCGGAAGCCTTTTTCTTCCAGCTTGCGCGCGTTGGCCAGCGCCTCGGCGATGGTTTCGCCGGTCACGAACTGTTCGCCCATCAGGCGCATCGCCATGTCCACGCCTTTGCGGATCAGCGGCTCGCCGCTCTTGCTGATAATGCGGTTCAGCGAGCGGGACAGATTGGCTTCGTTATGGGTCGACACCAGCTTGCCGGTGAACAGCAGGCCCCAGGTGGCGGCGTTGACGAACAGCGACGGGCTGCGCCCCAGGTGCGAGTGCCAGTTGCCGTTGCTGATCTTGTCGCGGATCAGGGCATCGCGGGTCGGTTTGTCCGGAATGCGCAGCAGCGCTTCCGCCAGGCACATCAGCGCTACGCCTTCCTGCGAGGAGAGGGAGAACTCTTGCAGCAGGCCTTGCACCATGCCGGCGCGGCCGTTTGCACTTTTTTGGTTACGCAACTTCTCGGCGATGCCATAGGCCATTTTATGAGTAGCCTGTGCAAGATCGGCGGGTAATCGCGCCTGTTCGAGCAACATCGGCACCGCTTCGGTCTCCGGGCGGCGATACGCGGCGGTGATGGCGGCGCGGGTCACCGACTGCGGCAGAATTTGTTCGGCGAAATCGAGGAATGGCTGGTGTGACTCTTCCTGCGCTTGCGGCATAATGTCGTCCGCTTCAGGCTGGCCCGCTGCGGCCAGCGCTGGAATTTCAGGAATATCGGTACCGCTCTCGAGACGCTCGAGGTAATTAAAGATGGCCTGCTTGATGAGCCAGTGCGGCGTGCGATCGATGCGCTGCGCGGCGCTCTTGATCCGGTCGCGTGTTGCCTCGTCGAGTTTCACGCCCATTGTGGTAGTGCCCATGCCTGTCCAACTCCTGTGTTTAGAACCTATCCCATCAGGCTAGACAAACAGCAGGCCGGAAAGCCTGTTGGGATAGGTTCGTGAGATGTGTGGTGTCAAGAATGCAGACAATATCCTGCATGTTGCAACTTTGTGCAACCTTGTTAAATCAGGCGGATGAGCGAAGTGTGAGTTTCATCGATTTTTTAACACGGGCAGTTGGCACGAATGTTGCGTTATTGAGCGAACGCGGCGGGGTTAATGATGCCGCAGGCGCTTTACCTTGCGGTATATAAGGGTAATAGCAGGGTGCAACTCATTTTGCTTGTCGTGAGTGCAACCTTTGAGCCCGGTAAATGTGACGCAGGGTAAACTTTGTGTAACTTTGTTGTTAAATATCTTGTTGGTTGATGAAAGGCTCATCTAGGATAACCGACGGTCAACAATTACGGGCAGAAACTATTTTACCTGCACTTGCTCGCAGGCTGCGCCACGTTCCGGCGCGGCGGCCAGTGAAATGCATTGCGCGTGGGTTTACCGGCGCCGGCTTGGCCGGAGCGAAACGCGAATAATAATGAAAGTGGAGAATTAAATGACAATGAGCACACCTATGCTGGTGACCTTCCTGGTATACATTTTCGGGATGGTGCTGATCGGCCTGCTTGCCTACCGGGCAACCAATAACTTTGATGACTATATTCTCGGCGGCCGCAGTCTGGGCAGCGTGGTGACCGCGCTGTCCGCCGGCGCTTCCGACATGAGCGGCTGGCTGCTGATGGGCCTGCCAGGCGCCATCTTCCTCTCCGGCATCTCCGAAAGCTGGATCGCCATCGGCCTGACCATCGGCGCTTACCTGAACTGGAAGCTGGTGGCAGGAAGGCTGCGCGTGCATACCGAAGCCAACAACAATGCCCTGACGCTGCCGGATTATTTCACCAGCCGTTTTGAAGACAACAGCAAGCTGCTGCGGGTGATCTCGGCCATCGTCATCCTGGTGTTCTTCACCATTTACTGCGCCTCCGGCATCGTGGCCGGCGCGCGTCTGTTCGAAAGTACCTTCGGCATGAGCTACGAAACCGCCCTGTGGGCCGGCGCCGCGGCGACCATCCTGTATACCTTCATCGGCGGTTTCCTGGCGGTGAGCTGGACCGACACCGTGCAGGCCAGCCTGATGATTTTCGCGCTGATCCTGACCCCGGTGATCGTGATCTTCGCCGTCGGCGGCATCGATACCTCGATGCTGGTGATCCAGGCGCAGAACCCGGCCAACCTCGACATGCTGAAGGGGCTGAACTTCGTCGCCATCCTGTCGCTGCTGGGTTGGGGCCTGGGCTACTTCGGCCAGCCGCACATCCTGGCGCGTTTCATGGCGGCGGATTCTCACCGCACCATCCGCAGCGCGCGCCGCATCAGCATGACCTGGATGATCCTGTGCCTGGCCGGCACCATCGCCGTCGGTTTCTTCGGTATCGCTTACTTTGCCAATAACCCGGATCAGGCCGGCAACGTGTCGCAAAACGGCGAGCGCGTGTTCATCGAACTGGCGATGCTGCTGTTCAACCCATGGGTGGCGGGCGTGCTGCTGTCGGCGATTTTGGCGGCGGTTATGAGTACCCTGAGCTGCCAACTGCTGGTCTGTTCCAGCGCAATCACCGAAGACCTGTACAAAGCGTTCCTGCGCAAAGGCGCCAGCCAGCGTGAACTGGTGTGGGTCGGCCGCGTCATGGTGCTGGTGGTGGCGTTGGTCGCCATCGCGCTGGCGGCCAACCCGGAGAACCGCGTGCTGGGCCTGGTGAGCTACGCCTGGGCCGGTTTCGGCGCCGCCTTCGGCCCGGTAGTGCTGATCTCGGTGATGTGGTCGCGCATGACCCGCAACGGCGCGCTGGCCGGCATGTTGGTCGGCGCGGTGACGGTGATCGTCTGGAAACAGTACGAATGGCTGGGCCTGTACGAAATCATCCCGGGCTTCATCCTGGGCTGTCTGGCCATTGTGGTGGTGAGCCTGATGGGCCGCCAGCCGTCTTCCACCATGACCGAACGTTTCGATCAGGCGGAAGCCGAGTACAAAACGGTATAACGCCGTTCACTGTCAGTCAGCAAGGGGCGCTCAGAGCGCCCCTTCTTTTTGCCTGTTCGCCACTGTCATTCAGCTGTAACACCTGGCGACATTTGATTAGAAAAAATCACGCTTGCGCCTCTTGTATTTCTTTTTGGCAGAATGATAATCACTCTCGTTGTATTTTACGTTTCTTTACATACTCGCCGCGGCTCATTGCGAGCCGGTTTTCTCTGCCGCCGCGGTCTTTTCAGGGGTGATTAGTTATGTTCGTTCCCTTTCTTATCATGTTCCGTGAGGGGCTGGAGGCCGCGCTGATCGTCAGCCTGATCGCCAGCTACCTGAAGCGCACGCAGCGCAGCCAATGGCTGGGCGCGGTGTGGATCGGCGTGATTGTCGCGGCGGCGCTGTGTCTGGCGCTCGGCATCTTCATCAATGAGACCACCGGCGAGTTCCCGCAGAAACAGCAGGAGCTGTTCGAAGGCATCGTGGCGGTGGTGGCGGTGCTGATCCTCACCTATATGGTGTTCTGGATGCGCAAAGTCTCCAGGTCGGTCAAGGTACATCTGGAAGGGGCGATCGATCAGGCGCTCAGCGCCGGTAAAGGGCAGGGGTGGGCGCTGGTGGCGATGGTGTTCTTCGCCGTCGCTCGCGAAGGGTTGGAGTCGGTATTCTTCCTGCTGGCGGCGTTTCAGCAAGACGTGGGCGCCGCAGCGCCGATCGGTGCGGTGCTCGGCCTGGTCGCCGCCATTGTGCTGGGCATGATGATTTACTGGGGCGGGGTGAAGCTGCATCTGGCCAAATTCTTCAAATGGACCAGCCTGTTCATTCTGTTCGTCGCCGCCGGGCTGGCCGCCGGGGCGATCCGCGCCTTCCACGAAGCCGGTCTGTGGAACCACTTTCAGGACATCGCCTTCGATTTCAGCAGCACCCTGTCGACCCATTCGCTGTTCGGCACCCTGCTGGAAGGCATCCTCGGTTATCAGGAAGCGCCGACGGTCAGCGAAGTGGCGGTCTACTTCCTGTATTTGATCCCGGCGCTGATTTTCTTCTTTCTGCCGCAGCGCGCGGAGCCGGCAGCGGCCCCGGCGCAACGTAAAATCAATCATTAATGTTTAATAGGGAATCTCGTATGTCTACTCCGTTATTTCGCCGCAAGGCGTTGCACGCAGCATTACTGGCTATCCCGGCGTTTGCGCTGAGCATCGACGCCTTGGCGGCGGACGTGCCGCAGGTCAAGGTCACGGTCAACGACAAGCAGTGCGAACCGATGCAGCTGACGGTGCCGGCCGGCAAGACGCAGTTTGTGGTGCACAACACCAGCCAGAAAAACGTCGAATGGGAAATCCTGAAAGGGGTGATGGTGGTGGAAGAGCGTGAGAACATCGCGCCGGGCTTTACCCAGAAAATGACCGCCACGCTGGAGGCGGGCGAATATGACATGACCTGCGGGCTGCTCAGCAACCCGAAAGGCAAACTGACTGTCACCGCAGCGGCCAACGGCGCCACCGACGGCAAGCCGAACGCGCTGGACCTGGTCGGCCCGATTGCCGAATACAAGGTTTACGTCACCAAAGAAGTCGATGGGTTGGTGAAACAGACCAAGCTGTTTACCGACGCGGTGAAGGCCGGCAACGTGGAACAAGCGCGCAAGCTGTATGCGCCGACCCGCCAGCACTATGAGCGCATCGAGCCGATCGCCGAGCTGTTCTCCGATCTGGACGGCAGCATCGACGCCCGCGAAGACGACTACGAGAAGAAATCGGCGGATCCGAACTTCACCGGTTTCCACCGTCTGGAGAAGGCGCTGTTTGCCGACAACTCAACCAAAGACATGGGTAAATATGCCGATCGTCTGTATCACGACACCGTAGAACTGCAAAAGCGCGTGAGTGAACTGACCTTCCCGCCGAGCAAAGTGGTGGGCGGCGCCGCCGGGCTGATCGAAGAGGTGGCGGCCAGCAAAATCAGCGGTGAAGAAGACCGCTACAGCCGCACCGATTTGTGGGATTTCCAGGCCAACGTCGACGGCGCGCAGAAGATAGTCAACCTGCTGCGTCCTTTGCTGGTCAAGGCCAATAAGCCGCTGCTGGACAAGATCGACGCCAACTTCAAAACCGTGGACACCATCTTGGCGAAGTACCAAACCAAAGACGGCTATGAGTCCTATGAGAAGCTGACCGATGCCGATCGCAATGCGTTGAAAGGGCCGATCACCACGTTGGCGGAAGATCTTTCCCAACTGCGCGGCGTATTGGGTCTGGACTGAGGCATACGGTTATGAGCAACAAGGCAGGCCCGAATAACGGGCCGCATCCGCACTCTCAGGGAGCGGCGTCGCCTTCGCGGCGCCGTTTGCTGCAAGGGCTGGGGCTGGGCGCGCTGGCGTTGGGCGGCAGCCGCCTGGCGCAGGCGGCTGGTAACGCGGCGGAGCCGTTGGCGACGCCGCAGGATGAGCGCTGGCAGAAACAGCCGTTTTATGGCCGCCATCAGGCCGGCGTGCTGACGCCGCAACAGGCGGCGATGATGCTGGTGGCGTTCGATGTGCTGGCGACCAGCAAAGCGGATCTGGAGCGCCTGTTCCGGCTGCTGACCGATCGCATCGCCTTCCTGACCCACGGCGGCAAGGCGCCGGAGGTGGACGCCAAGCTGCCGCCGCTCGATTCCGGCATCATGGGGCCGGAGATTTACCCGGACAACCTGACCATCACCGTCTCGGTCGGCGCATCGCTGTTTGATGAACGTTTTGGTCTGCAGGCGCACAAACCGCTGCGGTTGCAGAAGATGACGCGCTTCCCCAACGATGCGTTGGACGCCGCGCTTTGCCACGGCGACCTGCTGCTGCAGATCTGCGCCAACACCAACGAAACCGCTCTCCACGCGCTGCGCGACATCATTAAGCATTCGCCGGATCTGCTCAGCGTGCGCTGGAAGCGGGAAGGGTTCATCTCCGCGCACGCGGCGCGCAGCAAAGGCAAAGAGACGCCGATCAACCTGTTGGGGTTCAAAGACGGCACCGCTAACCCGAAAACCGACGACAAGCCGCTGATGGATAAAGTGGTGTGGGTCGGCGACAGCGTCGGTGAACCGGCGTGGACGGCGGGCGGCAGCTATCAGGCGGCGCGTATTATTCGTTTCCGCGTCGAGTTTTGGGATCGCACGCCGCTGCAGGAGCAGGAAACCATTTTCGGCCGCGAGAAGCACAGCGGCGCGCCGCTGGGCATGAAGCATGAACATGACGAGCCGAATTACGCGAACGATCCCGACGGCAAGGTGATCCCGATGGACGCGCACATTCGCTTGGCTAACCCACGCACGCCGGAAAGCCAAAGCAATCTGATGCTGCGACGCGGCTACAGCTATTCACTGGGGGTATCCAATGCCGGCCAGCTGGAAATGGGGCTGCTGTTCGTCTGCTATCAGGCCGATCTGGAGAAAGGTTTCCTGACGGTGCAAAAAAGGCTGAACGGCGAAGCGCTGGAGGAATACATCAAGCCGATTGGCGGCGGGTATTTCTTCGTGCTGCCGGGCGTGAAAGAACGCGGCGATTATTTGGCCAGCGGTTTGCTCAAGGCCTGAGCGCGCAATGACGAGGCGGGCTCGCCTGCCTCGTTTTACTTTGTGTTGCCTGCCGTACGGAAGATTGAGCGTCGAAAGTCAATTCGACACCTGGCCTATGGATTAAAAAGCACACACCGCCCGCGTTTTTGGGCTGTGCAAAATTTAATCAGGAAACCAAAGTGTCATTCGCGGTTTTTAATTGTAATTCGTTGAAATTTATATGTTAAAAATTTTTATGGAATGACGTGTCGCGCGTGATATAGTGTTTTAGCGATAACTAAAAACAAAACATATAAAATTTTTTTACATTTTAGTAACGCGACAGGATTGAATGTCATTATACTGTAATCATCTGGCGGTAGTTTTCACACGGTGCACAGCTTGAAGCTGTAAATATCACTGCGGGGATCGCTAATGGTAAAGTCCTTGGTTGGGCTGGAAAGAAAAAATAACACATCTCCCCTGATTTCTCGTTGTAACGAGGGTTCTCTCTCCGACTCTCTTTTACCGGCAACTCCGCACTCTTATCGCTACCGAATCTCACCACTTTTTACTCCACGTTTATTGATGCAGTCCGCGTTGTCCCGTGAAGCAACGGCGCTTAAGCGTTGCCGTCAATTCACATTGTCCCTTGGCTCTTATTGGCTCGGAGGAGGCCAAAACCTAATACGTGTGTGAAACATAATCGCACGGCCTGGCCGTTGCGGTAGGTGAAACAAACTGTAAGGTGCCACTATGGGTAGACAGAAAGCAGTGATCAAAGCACGTCGTGAAGCGAAACGCGTTATTCGTCGTGACGCTCGTAGTCATCGCCAGCTGGAAGAAGAGTCTGTGACCTCGCTGGTGCAAATGGGGGGAGTCGAGTCTATCGGCATGGCGCGAGACAAGCGCGATAGCTCACCCATCGAGGCTAGAACCGAAGCTCAGGGTCATTACTTATCAGCCATAGAGAATAAGCAGCTGATCTTCGCCACCGGCGAAGCCGGCTGTGGCAAAACATTTATCAGCGCCGCCAAGGCGGCGGAGGCGCTGATCCATAAAGAGGTGGATCGGATTATCGTTACCCGTCCTGTTTTGCAGGCGGATGAAGACCTCGGTTTCTTGCCGGGGGATATCTCCGAGAAGTTCGCCCCTTATTTCCGCCCGGTGTATGACATTCTGGTACGTCGTTTAGGATCTTCCTTTATGCAGTACTGCCTGCGCCCGGAAATCGGCAAGGTGGAGATTGCGCCGTTCGCTTATATGCGCGGACGCACCTTCGAAAATGCGGTCGTTATCCTGGATGAAGCCCAGAACGTGACCGCCAGCCAGATGAAAATGTTCCTGACCCGCCTGGGGGAAAACGTGACGGTTATCGTTAACGGCGACGTGACCCAGTGCGACTTGCCGCGCGGCGTGAAATCCGGTCTCAGCGATGCCCTGGAGCGCTTCGAAGAGGACGAGATGATCGGCGTTATCCGCTTTGAAAAACAGGACTGCGTACGCTCCGCTTTGTGCCAGCGCACGCTCAACGCTTACAGTTAACCTATCCGCTAATGGAAAGGCCGCTTCGGCGGCCTTTTTTATCACCCCCCATTTCCGCTCTCGTTTCCGCTCTCGTTTAACCTTTGTGTAAATTATTGTGGTTTTCTGTATAGATTTTCGTTGAGTTAGCGTTAATGATTAATGGGTTCCAGATTGGCGCGCAGTTTGCCTGCGCCGCCAAAAGGACATTTTCTGGGGTGTGCGCCGCGCGGCGCATTGAGTGTGGGTTCCTTGCTGCGATTCAAACATGAAATACATCATTCTGATTTTGCTTATTTTATGCGTCGTCTATGTGCATTACCGCGGACGGGTGCGCTACAACGTTTGGCGGCAGCTGTCTGACCATTCCACCTTTACCGCACCGCTGAACGTCTTCATGTATCTGTTTTCTCGTGTGCCGACTACGCCGTACCTGAAGCCGGAGCAGTTCCCTGAGCTGGCGGTACTGCGGGAGAACTGGGAAACCATCCGCGACGAAGGACAGAAGCTGATGGAGATCCAGCAGATCAAAGCGTCCGATCAATTCAACGATGCCGGTTTCAACTCGTTCTTCAAGACCGGTTGGAAGCGCTTTTACCTGAAATGGTATGAAGACAGCCATCCTTCCGCCATGACCCTGTGCCCGCAGACCACGGAACTGCTGCGCAGCCTGCCTTCGGTCAAGGCGGCGATGTTCGCCGAACTGCCGGACGGCAGCCGTTTGCCGCGCCACCGCGATCCTTACGCCGGTTCGCTGCGTTATCACCTGGGGTTGATTACCCCCAACGATGACCGCTGCTTCATTGAGGTGGACGGTGAGCGCTACAGCTGGCGCGACGGTGAAGGGGTGATGTTCGATGAAACCTATCTGCACTACGCGGAAAACCAGAGCGGGCAGAATCGTCTGATCCTGTTCTGCGACATCGAACGGCCGATGCGCTACCGCTGGGCGCAGGCGGTGAATCACTGGCTGGGGCGCAACCTGATGAGCGCCGCCACCGCGCCGAATGAAGAGGGCGATCGCACCGGCGGCGTCAACAAGATGTTCAAATACATCTATGCGATACGCCGGGTGGGGAAACGCCTGAAGGCCTGGAACCGCACCGGTTATTACATCATCAAGTGGATTTTGTTCGGGGGGATCGCCGCGGCGATATTCTTCTCGGTATAACGAAGGCAGGGGCGCACAGAGTGCGCCCCTTTTTGATCAGGCGAAGATAGTCATCATGTAGGCGGCGAACAGCGCCAGGTGGGCGGTGCCGTTCAGCACGTTGGTGCGGCCGGTTGAGAACGACAGCTGGCACAGCAGCAACACCGTCAACATCACCACGATATGCGGCGTTTGCAGGCCGAAGATCAGCGTCTGCCCGGTCAGAGTAGCGATGATGGTCACCGCCGGCACCGTCAGGGAGATGGTCGCCAGCACCGAACCGAAGAACAGGTTCATGGCGCGTTGCACCTGATTGTTCAACACGGCGCGCAGCGCGCCCAGGCCTTCCGGCGACAGGATCAACAGCGCCACCAGGAAACCGGTGAACTGCGCCGGTGCATTCATCTTGGTTAGCAGGCCTTCCAGCGGATTGGCGTTGAACTTGGTGACGGCGATAACCGCGATCAGGTGCACGATGAGCCAGGCGGCGTGCCAGGCGCTGCTGTGGGAAGAGGGTTTGCCGTGGTGCGGGTCGCCATCGTCGTCTTCATGCTCGTACACGAACAGGCTCTGGTGGGTTTTGGTCTGGATCACCAGGAACACGCCATACATGGCGGCGGAGATCAACGCCACCAGCAGCGCTTGCCCGGTGCTGAAGTTGCCGCCTGGCAGCGCGCTCGGGAACACCAGCACGATCACCGCCAGCGGGAAAATCGCCATCAGATACTGTTTGATGCCGCCCAGGTTGACGTACTGGGTGGCGAACTTGCGCCCGCCGAGCAGCAGCGCAAAGCCGACCAGGCCGGCGGAAACGATCATGATGATGGAGTACAGCGTGTCGCGCATCAGCGCCGGCGCGGCGTCGCCGGTGGCCATCAGCGCGGAAATCAGGCTGACTTCGAGGATCACGACGGACAAACTGAGGATCAGCGAGCCGTAGGGTTCGCCCAATCGGTGAGCCAGCACGTCGGCGTGGCGCACCACGCTGAAGGCGCTGCTGAGGATCCCCACCAGCGCGAGAATATTGATGCCGACGATCAGCAGAAAGTTATCGGTGCTGCCCCATAGATTTAACACCACCAGCGCGGCGATAGGGAAGATCAGCGAGTATTCGGTGTGGCGAGATTTGGTGGATCGGCCAGGATCGTGTTGCGACTTCATGAGGGTGGCACTCCTTCTCAAACAGCGTAGCCCGTCAGCGCCGGTCGCCGTGATACGGCAACGTTGCGTTTCCAGTAGGTATTTTATATTAGGATACACCCGCGGCGCCGGTGTGATGTTGTTTTATCTGAGAAAGCAATTGCTTGCTTATGTGATCAGGGTAACAAAAAAACCGCACGGGGTGCGGTTTTATTTACTTACTTTTACGCAATAACGCCAATTTTTAGCGTTAGATTTGAGAAAAGTCGTGTTTACTTGTTTAGCTCGTGGTTAATCAAGGAAAATGAGACCGTCAGTCGTCAATGTTGTCCATGATTTCATGCCGTTTATTGTGGTAACCCTCTTCATTTAGCCCCTCACGCCAGTAAGGCACGGCATAAAGACGATTACGATCGCATTGACGTTCGCGACGCAGGTAGCGGCGCAGCTCTACCACCAGGCGATCTTCACCGGCGAGCCAGAAGTGGCTTTCGCCCTGCGGCAGGGACTGCGCGCGGAACCGAGCGACCAACTCGTCGGTCTTCTCCGTGCCGCCGACGACCCAATTGACCTCAACGTCGGCGGGTTTCTTCAGGTCAATGACGTCAGCGTTGCTGTCGACGCGGACGAAAGCGCGTCCGGCACTGTGTGGCGGCAGGTTTTCCAGCAGTGCGGCCAGCGCAGGCAGTGAGGAAGGATCGCCCGCCAGGCAGTAGAAGTCGGCGGCCGGCAGCATCGGCTTGGGGCCGCCCGGGTTGCTGATGCCGATTTTATCACCGGCTTTCGCCTGGCGTGCAAAGTCCACCGCCGGGCCCTGATGATCATGAATGGCGAACTCGATGTCCACTTCCGCCAGTTCCGGACGCACGGCGCGGATGGAATAGGTGCGCACGATCGGGCGCACGGCGTCCGCAGCCCAACGCGGGCCGTTTTCGGTCAGCGTCGGCAGGTCCGGCTGCGTCTGGCCGGCGAGCGGCAAAAAGACTTTGATGTGTGCAGCGGCGGCATTGGCCGGGTAGTAACGCAGATCGGGAGCGGTAAAGGTAATGCGGCGCAGGTGCGGCGTCATGTCCTGTACGCGGCTGACGGCGATCAGGTAGGGGGCGCGTGAGCGAGGGGCTTCGGTAGTCACGGGATTCTCCTTATAGTTCGTTTGGCGGTGAGTATAACATGTCGTTTGATAATGAGAATTGTTTGCTAATTGAGACGAAACCGCATGTGGGCTAGGCTTAAGGTTCACTCATCCTGAAAGGGGAGGCCATATGCCCTACCACAGCACGAACGACTTGCCGGACAACGTTAAGCATGTGCTGCCGGAACATGCGCAGGCGATCTATAAAGAAGCGTTCAACAGCGCCTGGCAACAATACCGGGATCCCGATGAGCGGCGCGGTGACGACAGCCGGGAAGAGACGGCGCATAAGGTGGCCTGGGCGGCGGTCAAGCAAAGCTATCGCAAGGGCGACGACGAACGCTGGCATAAAAAGTAATGAATTATCACGCAGTAAAATCGCGCAGACATTATGTGGAACCCGGCAATTAATATTATTGCTGCTCAGTACAAATACTTTTTCACTTTAACGCCGCTTTGTAACTTGATTGCACGTCAGGAAAAGAATAAGGTCATTCTTATAAGGCGCGGTGATTGAATTAATAAAAATCCGCAGCCGAAAATAAAACATCAAAGGTTCAGCAGTGGCGAGGGAAGGCGAGAAATCGTATTCCCGGGAGGTAATATCAGTGTTAACGCGAGATTTTCTGCAAAAAGCGGATTGCAAAACTGCATTCGGCGCTATTGAGGAGTCGTTGTTGCTGACGCCTGAACAGCGTGCAGCCTCGTTGGATTGCACCTTATCGCGCCGGCCGGATCACAGCCCCGTATGGATATTCGGTTACGGTTCGCTGATGTGGAATCCAGTTTTCGAATCGGAAGAAGTGCGGCCGGCCACGCTGCAGGGCTGGCACCGGGCGTTCTGCATGCGCTTGACCGCCGGGCGCGGCACGCTGCATCAGCCGGGGCGCATGCTGGCGTTAAAAGCCGGCGGCCACACCACGGGCCTGGCGTTTCGTTTGCCGGAAAGCAAGTTGCGTGAAGAGTTGGAGCTGCTTTGGAAGCGCGAAATGGTGACCGATTGCTACGTGCCCACCTGGTGCGAGCTGCAGTTGGATGGCGGCGAGAAGGTTACTGCGTTGGTGTTCGTGATGAACCCGCAACATCCGCTGTTTGAAGAAGACACCAGCTACCAGGTGATCGCGCCATTGATCGCCAGCGCCAGCGGCCCGCTGGGCACCAACGCGCAATATCTGTTTGCGCTGGATAACGAGTTGAAGCACCACGGCATGCAGGATGATTGCATCGGCGATCTGGTGCGCTGTGTACAGCAGTGGCTGCAGCAGAACCGCACCGGCGGCATCGGCAGCGAGGCCACCGCCTGAGGCTGCTGCGGGAATACGAACGGTGAGGGGCTCAGCATGCTGAGCCCTTTTTTATATCTAATGCCTATATTTAATAACTTAATTTCCACAGTGATTTAAGGCATGCTTTTATTGTGGTTATCTATCCCGTTATTTTTAAAGTCATTAGCTGTTTTTTGTCAGTTTCCCACCCCACCTGCGAAGCAGAATGATCGACTTAGTATTAAATTGCATAAGTAAAGGTTATTTCTTATTTGTTCAGACTCGTCGGACTCCGTATCAATATGGCTAACGCTACTGGAAGAAACAGGGAGACGGGGATGAACTTTCAACAATTAAAAATTATTCGTGAATCGGCGCGCTGCAACTACAACCTGACTGAGGTCGCCAATACGTTATTTACCTCGCAGTCCGGCGTCAGTCGGCATATTCGCGAGCTGGAAGAAGAGCTGGGCATTGAAATATTCATTCGCCGCGGCAAACGGCTGCTGGGCATGACCGAACCCGGCAAAGAGCTGTTGGTGGTGGCGGAGCGCATTCTCAACGACGCCAACAACATCCGTCGCCTGGCGGACGTTTTCAGCAGCAACGACTCGGGGCAGCTGCATATCGCAACGACGCACACTCAGGCGCGTTACAGTCTGCCGGGGGTGATCAAAGAGTTTCGCGCGCTTTATCCGCGGGTGCGGGTGGTGCTCAATCAGGGCAGCCCTGAGGAGATCGTCTCGATGTTGGCCGCCGGAGAAGCCGATATCGGCATCGCCAGCGAACGGCTGATGAGTGACGAATCGCTGGCGGCGTTCCCTTACTACCGCTGGCATCACACCATCCTGGTGCAGGAAGGGCATGAGTTGACGCGTCAGCCGCAGGTGACGCTGGAGATGCTCAGCACCTTGCCGCTGATCACTTACCGCCAGGGCATTACCGGGCGCGCGAAGCTGGATGCGGCGTTCAAAGCGGCGGGCCTGACCCCGGACATCGCGCTCAGCGCGCAGGACTCCGACGTGATTAAAACCTACGTCGAGCTGGGGTTAGGCGTGGGCGTGCTGGCGGACATGTCGTATGAAAAAGAGCGCGATCGCGGGTTGGTCAGTCTCAACGCCGAGCATTTGTTTGAGCCTAATACGGTATGGCTGGGCCTGAAACGCAGCCAGCTGCAGCGCAACTATGCCTGGCGCTTTATCCAACTGTGCAACCCGACGCTGTCGCTGACCGAAATAAAAGACAAGGTCTTCTCGTCGCAGCTGGACGCGGTGATTGATTACCAGATTTAACAACGCGTCATTGCCCTGCCGGACCGGACTGCTTGCGGGCTAATGCGGGATCAGTCGTCGGTACGTTCGATCAGATGACGTTTACTTTTTCTGAACGGGCCGATGGCTTCCCATTCCGGGAGTTCTTCGGGGGGGCGAGGGTTGGCCATCTCCCAGCGATGGTACTGACGTAAAATCTCTATGGCGATGCGTTTTTGCTCTTGAATGGAGAGCGTCGGGTTGGTCAGATCCTTATTTTTCATTTTTGCTTCCTTTTTGCGCGTTATTTGTACGCACCTTATCGCATTTGGCACCGTATTTTTCCAGCGATTGTATGTACTTTTTCAGTGCGTTGAAGCTGGTTTACATGTCATGGTACCAGGTATCACTTCAAAGGCGGCCTGACGGGTATACAGCGCCAACACGCGGTGATTAATGGCGTGGCTGATCAGCATGTCCGGCGGAGACGCCGGCGTCAGCCCCTGCTCTTGCAGGTTCAGGCCATACAGATACAGAGCCTGCAAGCAGTTGCGCAGCATATTGCCTTTCAGTGGATGTTGCGTTTCGCGCAAGGAGAAATTCTCCAGCGCGACAAGTTCGATAACGTTCTCGGCCTGGAGATAACGGCACAGACAAAAGCCTGCACGGCTCAGCGGGCTGGTTATTCGCCGGTAGACAAAAGCGAAACTTATGGGCATTTGGGCATGATATTTAAAGAGAGAGCGCCAATTTAACGTATGGCCGTTTTTTCTGCCTTTTTGCCAGCGCCGGTCTTGTACCGTCAGACGAGTCATAAAGAGATCCGACTCAAGCAGCACGCTGTTCATATCTGCCAATGTTTGCTCTATCGCTCTCTCATGCCGGAGTGAGAAGCCATTTTCTGATGGATGGTTTTCCATTTGCCCGTCCTTTGGGTGACCGAGCTCACGTTAATCTCCCGATGAAACAGACTCAAACCTCGACTTTCATCGCTGCGAATCGCGCCGCAAAGATAATGGGCAATTGCTGCGAGGTGCCGCGAGAGTGCGATCGGCCGCGCAATCCTCGCTCTAATAATCAAAACCCCATCTATATACATAAAAAGAATATCTATAGTGATTTAAGTACCTTCAGCTGCCGATCGCGCTCGCATACACTCGCGAAATTATTATAAATTCCATCCGCTTGGAGAGTTTCAGATGAAAGCGCTCGTTCCTTCTTTGCTGTTTTTGGCCGTGGCGGCCAGCGTTGACGTACAGGCGGCGACGCCGGCCAACACGTTGGTGATCGCGCAGTCTATCGATGACGTGGTCAGCTTTGACCCGGCTCAGGGATTTGAGTTAACCACGGTGCAGTCGTTCAACAGCCTGTATCAACGTCTGATCCAGTCCGATCCGCACAATCCCGTCGATCTCAAACCGACCCTGGCCAGCCGTTGGCAGGCCGGCGCCGATAACCGCAGCCTGACCTTCAGCCTGCGCCCGGACGCCAAATTTGCCAGCGGCAACCCGCTGCGGCCGGAGGACGTGATCTTTTCGCTTTCACGGGTGGTGAAACTCAATCTCGAACCGTCGTTTATCCTGACGCAGCTGGGCTGGAACGCGAAGAACGTGGATCAACACCTGACCAAGGTGGATGACCATACGGTAAAAATCAGCTGGGATGAAAACGTCAGCCCGGCCTTCGTGCTCAGCCTGCTGTCGGCGCCGGTATCCTCGATCGTCGACGCCAAAGAGGCGCTGGCGCACCAGCAGGGCGACGATCTGGGGCACCAATGGTTGAACAGCCACTCCGCCGGCAGCGGCCCTTACAAAATCCGCACCTATGTGCCGCACGAAGTGGTGGTGTTGGACGCGAACCCCGGCTCGCCGGAAGGGGCGCCGACGTTGAAAACCATCCTGATCAAAAACGTGCCCGATCCGGCCGCGCGCCGTTTGCTGATTGAGCAGGGCGATGCAGATATCGCCCGCAACCTGGGGGCGGACCAGATGGCGGCCCTGAAGGGCAAGCCGGGCGTCAAACCGTTGGCCATTCCTTACGCCTCGCTTTATTTCCTGCAGTTCAACGCCAAGGCGTCGCCGGCGCTCGGCAACCCGGCGTTTTGGGAGGCGGCGCGCTGGCTGTTCGATTACCAAGGCATCGCCGACGATCTGCTGAAAGGGCAGTTCCAGAGCCATCAGGCATTCCTGCCGGACGGTTATCTGGGCGCGCTCAAGGATAGGCCGTACAGCTTCAATCCGCAGAAAGCCAAAGAAATACTGGCCAAAGCGGGGCTGAGCAACGTCAGTTTCCGTCTGGACGTCAACAACCAGCCGCCGTACCTGGATATCGCTCAGGCGCTGCAGGCCAGTTTTGCTCAGGGCGGCGTGAAGGTCGAACTGGTGCCGGGCATCAGCTCGCAGGTCTCCACCAAGGTGAAAGCGCTTAACTACGATGCGACGCTGACCTCCTGGGGGCCGGATTACTTCGACCCCAACACCAACGCGGCCGCCTTTGCCTACAACCCGGAGGACGGCAGCAAGACGCTGGCCTGGCGAGCCAACTGGCAGATCCCGGCGCTGAGCAAGTTGACGCTGGCCGCCACCGCGGAAAACGACACCGCCAAACGGGTGGCCGACTATCAGCAACTGCAAAAACAGGTGCAGCAAAGCTCGCCGTTCGTTATCGGCCTGCAGGCGCGCAGCCTGATCGCGGTGCGTGACAACCTCAAGGGCTATGTGCAGGGCATCAACCCTGACATGGTGTTCTACAGCAAGGTCAGCAAGTAATGGCCGCTGAACTCTCCGCCTCCGCCGGGCTAGCCCGGCGGTATTGGCGCTGGGGCGGGCGGCTGTTCGGCGGCGTGTTGTCGCTGGCGTTAACGCTGCTCGGCCTGCTGCTGTTCACCTTTATGCTGTCGCACCTGGCGCCGATCGATCCGGCGCTGCAGGTGGCGGGCGATCACGCCAGCGAAGCCACCTATGCGCAGGTGCGTCATGACCTGGGGCTGGATCAGCCGCTGCCGGTACAATTTTGGCGCTATCTGGTGCACCTGGCGCACGGCGATCTGGGCATTTCGCGCATTACCGCCCAGCCGGTGCTGACCGATCTGTTGCGTACCTTCCCGGCAACGGTGGAACTGGCCACCTGCGCCATTATTCTCGGCGCGTTAGGCGGCATTACGCTGGCGTTTCTGGCGGTGCTCAAACCGGGAAGCTGGCTGGATAATGCGGCGCGGTTGCTGTCGCTGGTGGGTTATTCGGTGCCGATTTTCTGGTTGAGCCTGCTGGGGCTGCTGCTGTTCTACGCCACGCTGCACTGGTCGGCGGGACCGGGGCGCCTGGATGACATTTACTTGTACAGCATGGAGCCGCGTACGGGTTTCGTGTTGATTGACAGCTGGCTGTCCGGCGATCGCGAGATGTTCTACAACGCCATCAGCCACCTGTGGCTGCCGGTCGTGGCGCTGGCGCTGCTGTCGATGGCGGGCATCACCCGGCTGCTGCGCGCGGCGATGCTGGAAGAGTGCAATAAGGAATACGTGACGCTGGCGCGTTCCAAAGGCGCCGGCCGCCTGCGCATTCTGCTGCGCCACGTGTTTCCCAACGTGCTGGGGACGTTGATCACTGTACTGTCTCTCTCCTATGCCAGCCTGCTGGAGGGCGCGGTATTGACCGAAACGGTGTTCGCCTGGCCCGGCGTCGGGCGCTATCTGACCTCGGCGCTGTTTGCCGCCGACACCCCGGCGATCCTCGGCGCCACGCTGCTGATCGGCACCTGTTTCGTGCTGTTGAATACCCTGGCCGATGCCTTGACCTATCTAGTGGATCCGCGAACCCGATGAGCCAATATCTCTCTGAACACGAACCGCAAAGCGAGCCGGCCGTCGGCTATCGCACCGGTCAGCGGCTGACCACGCTGACGCTCGGCGCAGCGCTGGTGGCGATCCTGATCGTCACCGCACTGCTGGCCCCGTGGCTGGCGCCTTTCGATCCCAATTTGCAGCATATCGAGCTGCGGCTGCTGCCGCCTTCCGCCACGCATTGGTTGGGCACCGACGGTTTCGGCCGCGACTTGCTCTCCCGCGTGATTTACGGCGCGCGGCCGACGCTGATTCTGGTGTCGCTGATTCTGGTGCTGACCATTCCTATCGGTCTGCTGGTGGGCATCTGCGCCGGTTATCTCGGCGGCTGGGCAGAACGCATCTTGATGCGTCTGACCGATATTTTCCTGTCGTTGCCGAGCCTGGTGATCGCGCTGGCGTTCGTGGCGGTGATGGGGCCGGGGCTGATGAACGGCGCGCTGGCGCTGGCACTGACCAGCTGGCCGGCCTTTGCCCGCCAGGCGCGGGCCGAAACGCTGGCGCTGCGCCGCAGCGATTATCTGGCGGCGGCGCGCATGCAGGGCATCAACGGGCTGCGGCTGATGGTCGGCCACATTTTACCTTTATGCCTGCCCAGCGCGGTGGTGCGCGCGGCGCTGAGCCTGGGCGGCATCATCCTGTCCGCCGCCGGTCTGGGGTTCCTCGGCATGGGCGTCGCGCCGCCGACCGCTGAATGGGGCTCGATGGTGGCCGAAGGCAGTAAAGTGATTTTCGATCAATGGTGGGTCGCCGCCGCACCGGGCGGGGCGATCCTGTTCGCCAGCCTGGCCTTTAACCTGCTGGGCGATGGCCTGCGCGATAAAATGGATCCTCGTCATGGGCACTGATAACACCTTATTGACCGTTGAACGTTTGGCGATCGGCGTGCCGGGGCCGCAGCCGGCGGCGCTGGTGAAGAATATTTCGTTCAGCATGGGGCGGGAGCGGCTGGCGCTGGTCGGTGAGTCCGGCTCCGGCAAATCGTTGACCGCGCGTGCGCTGATGGGGCTATTGCCGCCGCCGTTGCAGCTGCGGGCGCAGCGCCTGACGCTGGGCGACGAAGACTTGACGCGCCTGAGCGAGCGCCAGTGGAGCCGACTGCGCGGCGACCGGGTGGCGATGGTGATGCAAGATCCCAAGCATGCGTTGAATCCCAATCAGCCGATTGGCCGTCAGGTGGAGGAGCCGCTGGTGTTGCATGCCAAGCTGAGCCGCGCCGAGCGGCGTGAAAAAGTGCTGGAGATGCTGGCGGCGGTGGGCTTGCCCGATCCGGTGGCGCTGTGTCGCCGCTATCCGCATCAGCTCTCCGGCGGGATGGGGCAGCGGGTGATGCTGGCCATCGCCCTGATCAACGATCCGCAGCTGCTGATTGCCGACGAACCCACATCGGCGCTGGATCACCAGATGCGCGATCAGGTGCTGCAGCTGATAGAAAATCTGGTGGCGCAACGTAATATGGGGCTGATCCTGATCAGCCACGATCTGCAGCAGGTGGCGCACCACTGCGAGCGGGTACTGGTGATGTACAAAGGCGAGCTGTTGGATCAGCTGCCGGCAGCAGAGCTGGCGCAGGCCACGCACCCTTATACTCGCACGCTGTGGGCGTGTCGGCCGAGCCGCGAGACGCGCGGCAAGCCGCTGCCGGTGCTGGATCGCGCGCTGCTGGAGGCATTGAAATGAGCGTGATTGCACTGGAGAACCTCAGCGTCAGCCATCGCCAGGGCTATGAACAGCGCACCGTGGTGCACGACGTTAACCTGCGTATCGAACCGGGCGAGTGCTTCGGCCTGGTGGGGCCTTCCGGCTGCGGCAAGTCCTCGCTGCTGTGGGTGTTGGTCGGGCTGAACGACAGCTGGCGCGGCGGTTTTGAACTGCTCGGGCGGCGGTTGCAGCCGGGGCAGGCGTTCACCGGCGAACTGCGGCGTGAAGTGCAGATGGTGTTTCAGGATCCTTATGCTTCGCTACACCCCAAGCACCGGCTGTTGCGCACGTTGTCGGAACCGCTCAAACTGCTGCAAGAAAGCGACATCGAACGCAAAATCAGCGCGGGCTTTCGCCAGGTAGGATTGGATCCGCGCCTGCTGGATCGCTATCCGCATCAGCTGTCGGGCGGCCAACGGCAGCGCGTGGCGATCGTGCGCGCCTTGCTGTTGCGGCCGAAGCTGCTGCTGCTGGATGAGCCGACCTCGGCATTGGACATGTCGGTGCAGGCGGAGATCCTCAACTTGCTCAACGAGCTGAAACAGGCGGGCGATCTGACTCTGGTGCTGGTCAGTCACGATGCGGATGTGATCGACCATATGTGCGATCGCGCGGTGGCGATGGCGCACGGCCGTCTCCTTGCCTGAGCCAATGCCCGTCAATGCGGCGGGCATATCCATCTTGGTAATAAATAAAGCAATTTATCGTCGTTCTTCTGTTAATTCTTACCCCCTACACTCGAAAAACAACGCAACCGCGTGATTGTGGAGAGTGTATCGATGAAACGGTTAATCCCAACCTTATTATATGGCGCGCTGGCGACCGCTTTCGGCGCGCAGGCCGCCACCCCGCCGGATACCTTGGTGGTGGTCAGTTCGCTCGAGGGCATCATCAGCCTCGATCCGGCGGAGAGCTTTGAAACCGTCAGCTCGGCCAATCTGGTCAATCTCTATCAGCGCCTGGTGGCGCCGGATCGCGGTGCGCCGCAAAAGTTGGTGCCGGACGCCGCCGCCCGTTGGCAAGCGGGCGCCGATGGGCGCAGCCTGATCTTTACCCTGAAGCCGCAACAACGTTTCGCTTCCGGCAATCCGCTGCGTCCCGAGGACGTGATTTACTCACTGGTGCGTGCGGTGAAGCTGAACAAGGCGCCGTCCTTTATTCTCGCTGAGTTTGGCTGGACGCCGGATAACGTCGAGCAGCAGCTGAAGAAGATCGGGGATAACCAGGTGCAGCTCAGTTGGTCGGCCAACATCGGCAGCGAGCTGGCGCTGCGGCTGCTGACGGCGAACGTGGCTTCGATCGTGGATGAGAAGCTGTTGAGCGAACACGCGCAGCAGGGGGACTTCGGGAACGCCTGGCTGCGCAACCATTCGGCCGGCGGCGGCCCGTATCGGGTGAATAACTATGTGCCGCATGAGGCACTGCTGTTTGGCCGCAACGATTACGCGCCGTCGCCGGCCCGGTTGAAAACGGTGTTATTCAAGAACGTCAGCGATGCCGGCACCCGCCGTTTACTGTTGCTGAAGGGGGATGCCGACGTGGCCTACGATCTGGGCGCTGACCAGTTCGACTCGCTGCGCAAAGCGCCGGGCGTGCGCATTGAGCAGGCCGATGCGCCCAAGGTGTATTACCTCGGTTTCAATACCGGCAGCAAAGACAACCCGGCGCTGGGCAATCCGGCGCTGTGGCAGGCGGCGCGCTGGTTGGTGGATTATCAGAGCATCGCCGAACGGTTGCTGAAAGGGCAATATCGCGTGCATCAGGCCTTCTTGCCGCAGGGCTTGGACGGTGCGCTCGACGAGCGGCCGTTTAAGCTCGATGTGGACAAGGCCAAACAGATCCTGCGCGATGCCGGCATCAACGAGGGCACAAGCATCAGCCTGATCGTCATCAACCAGCCGCCGTATACCGACATCGCGCAGGCGCTGCAGGCCAGCTTTGCGCAGGCTGGGCTGCGGCTGGACATTCATCCGGTGGTGGAGAGCGATCTGTGGGGCAAGATGCGCGGCCGCGATTTCCAGGCGATCTTCACCTATTGGGGCGCCGACTATCTGGATCCGAACACCAACGCCAGCGCCTTTGCCTACAATGTGCCGGGCGGGCCGAAGACCCTGGCCTGGCGCACCCAGTGGAGCATTCCCGCCATCAGCGCGGAAACGCGTGCGGCGGCTGCGGAAGGCGACAGCGCAGCGCGCAGCGCACGTTACGCCGCGCTGCAACGGGAACTGCAGGCCAGTTCGCCTTATGTGCTGGCGCTGCAGGGGCAAACGCTGGTGGCATTACGGGACAATGTTGAAGATGCCCGGGTGGATATCGCCAACAGCATGCTGTATTTGGATCGGGTGAATAAAACGCAGCCGTGAACGAAAAATGCCCCCTCGCCGCCGAGAGGAGAGGGGGCCTGGCCGGTGTTAACGCGGCGAGCTCACCACGGCGTGCCGGCGAGATTCAGCTTATTGAGGATTGTCGGCAGGCTGTCGGTCACCAGCGCCTGCAGATCGCCGTACCAAAACTGCTGCACGCCGACCTGGTTGATATACAGATAGGACGCGATGCCCAGAGAGAAGCACAGCAACGTTAGCAGCACCCGGCTTACCGCGTCTTTCAGATTGCCGCATACCATCACCATAAAGATCAGCACGAAGATCATCATGTTGAATGAATAACGGTTGGCCACCTCTTCAAAGCTGATGGTGGCGAAGAACACCGCGCAGTTATAAAGGAACATCAGGCGCACGGCATAGGCGGCTTGTACAAACTGAGGCGATGGCGCGCGGAACTTGTAGCGGGCGAATTGATACAGCGCCTCCACCACGCCGACGTACAGCAGCGTGATTTGGATTTTGCGCACCGGGTTATTACCGAAGTCGCCGCTGACGTAGGCTTCGGCGCGCGAGGCCAGAAAGTCGTTGCCGACGACGGCAATCAGTTTAGGCATCAGCACCGCGCCGCCGAGGTAACAGGCGGCGAACAGCGCCAGCACCGGCAGGGTGCCCACGGTGCGCCAGCGCGCGGGCAGCAGCAGATAGGGCAGAAACAGGAAAGCGGAAAAATGGCTGAAGGACGCCATCACGATCCAGAGCAGCATGCGGCCGCGGTGCTGCTCCGACACGGCCAGCACCAGGAAAGAGAGCGCCAGCCCCTGCCGCAACAGGTTGCCGTACAGCCCCTGGAAATTGTACTGGCAGCAGAACAAAAACAGGATCACGGCAAAGTAAGTGCGCGACAGGCGGTAAACGCCCAGCGCCAGCAGCGAAAAGCTGATAAGGAAGAAGGCGGCGAATGCGCCATTACCGACGCCAAACCAGGTGGCAGTCAGTTTAAACAACAGGTGCGAGACAAAGTCGGTGCCGGAAAACTGCGCCAACCAGTCCATCAGGCCGTAGCCGCTGTACTGCTGCATCTCAAGGTAGTAGTTCACCTTGTCGTTCATCACCGGCTCGAGGTTCTTCGTCGCCAGCGGCACCGCGGATATCACGGTCAGCAGCAGGAAGGCGGTGAGATTCAGCACGCGATCGGGTTGCTGGCGCAGCAGCATAAAGGCGGCGATCAAGCCGCTGCAAATCACCAACGATAAATAGGGGGCGAACCAAACGCCTGTGATGGCGACGGCGCCCAGCAGCAGCCATTGCACGGAAGAATGCGCCTGTTCGCTGTCGGGAAGGGCGGCGAGTGGCCTGACCGGGTTTTGCATGGGATGCTCCATGGCGTGATCCAGCTGGGGAACATAACACCGGGGCCTAAAGGGACACAGTGAGTTTTGGTGAAATAGGCAAAATTTCACCGGGTTATCATCCCTTGCCGGCAGCGGAAAAATGGCCGTCGGCGAGGCTGGGTAAAAACGGTGCGAAACGCGCAGAACCGCGTTCTGCCTTGATTTCATGTGGGGTTGATGCTGTGAAATAAATGAAATACCACTGCGGGCCAGGTGAGACGGGACCGGTCAGCAGGCATAGCCAGCCGGCCGCCGCTAACCCGATACCGAACGGTTGCGGCGTTCGCCAGGCACGGCGGTTGTGCAGGCCACGCGCCAACGCGACGCCCAATCCGAACGCCGCCGCCAGAAAGACCAGCAGCGGCAACATTGTCCAGCCGAGCCAGGCGCCCAGCGCCGCCAGCAGTTTGAAATCGCCCTGGCCGATGCCGTTGCGCCGCCGCGTCAGCCGGTAGAGCGCATTGAGCAGGCATAACGCGCCGTAACCGGCGACGGCACCCAGCACGGCGTCTTCCAGCGGCGCCCAGCGAGCGTCAAGGTTGCATAGCAGCCCACCCCACAGCAGCGGCTGAGTCAGTCGATCCGGCAGCCACCGATGGCGCCAGTCCAGCCAGGCCAGGGCGATCAGGAGCGCCGCGGCCGGCACTAACCCCCATCGAGGCGCTGCAGCCAGGCTCAGAGGCAACGTCGCCAGCCCCAGTGCCGTCAGCAGCGGCCCCTGAAGGCGCAACCTCTGTGGGCGACCGTTGACGCCCTCCACGCGTTCCAGCCACGTAATGAGCGCGAAGGCGATCAGGCCCGCCGACAGCAGCGCGGTGAAAAACAGCGCGTGCCACAGTAAAGAAAGCAACATCCGGACTCCGCCAGTCGTAGAACAGACGGCTAAAATAACGGCAAAATGCGTATTTCATCAGGGGAAAACGCGGTTGGTTGTGAGGAATGCGCAGGCGTTCGCATCGCCACGCTGCGTATTGCAGGGGTGTACACTGCCCTGCGCGGTGGCGCGCAGCCACGGGGTACTGTGCTTTTTATCGGCAAAATCGGCGCTAAAATGCGGTGAATTCACCTGGCGGCCGGAATGGATCGGTAAAGGGTACAAGTGACGACGTCACTGGGGAGCGATTGGGGTTTATCCTATTGTTTCTGCTCGTCAAGCCGTTAGGCTATGAGGACATAGGCGCCCCCGCCGGGCTGGGGGGCGTGAGGTTTTTCAGCGCTGTCGCGGGAATGGCGGCGGCAAAGCAGTGGGTTGGCGTGCTCCAGGAAGGAGGGAAGCCAACGGTGTCATGAAAGACGTCATTCAGGCAGTACTCATCAAGACTAAAAAACGATTCTGGCGCCGACGCCAGACGGCGTGGCTGGCCGTGCCGCTGGTGTGGCTGGCCGGCGCGGCGCCCGCGTGCGCCGAATCCCCACCGGCGCCGGACAGCGTTATCTCTTCCGAACAGGCCGGCGCAGATCCGGCGGCGAACTTGCCCGAACTGGGCGGTGCGCCCGACGACGCCGCGCGCGAGAAGCAGTGGGCCGAGATGGCCAAACAGCTCGGCGAAAAAGATCTGAACAACGTTTCACGTCAGCAGATGCGCAGCCGCGCTGAAGACTATTTGCTGGGCCAGGCGACCGGCGCGCTGCAGCAACAGGCGCAAGAACTGCTGTCTCCGTTGGGAACTGCCCGGCTGTCGCTGAAGATGAACGGCGAGGGCGATTTTACCGGCAGCAACGGCCAGCTCTTCAGCCCGTTGTACGACGTCGACGGGTTGTTGACCTACAGCCAAATCGGCTGGCTGCAGCAAAGCGCCGGGGCGCTCGGCAATGTCGCGCTGGGGCAACGCTGGATCGCCGGTGACTGGCTGCTGGGTTACAACACGGCGCTCGACAGCGATTTCGCCCGGCAGCGCAATCGCGGCAGCGTGGGGGCGGAAGCCTGGGGGGACTACCTGCGTTTCTCCACCAACTATTACTATCCGCTGTCGGCGCTGTCGCAACAGCCCGGCGATGGGGTATTTTTCAGCCGTCCGGCGCGCGGTTACGACATCACGACGCAGGGCTATTTGCCGTTCTATCGCCAAATCGGCGGTTCGCTCAGCTATGAACAGTACCTGGGCGAGAATGTCGATCTGTTCGGCAGCGGCAAGAAACAGAACGATCCGCGCGCGATGCAGCTGGGGCTCAACTATACCCCGGTGCCGCTGGTGACGATGAAGGCGTTGCATAAGATTGGTGCGGGCGGGCAGAGCCAGGATCAGGTGGAATTGGCGCTGAGCTACCGGCTCGGGGTGCCGCTGGTCAAGCAGATTTCGCCGGAGTATGTGGCGCAGGCCAAGTCGCTACGCGGCAGCCGCTACGATCCTGTCGAACGTAAAAACGTGCCGGTGCTGGAGTTCCGCCAGCGCAAGACGCTGCAGGTGTTCCTGGCCACGCCGCCGTGGAGCCTGCAGGCGGGGGAAACCGTGCCGCTGGTGTTGGAAATCAAGGCGTTGCACGGGATTTCTCACGTCAGCTGGCAGGGGGATACGCAGGCGCTGAGCCTGACACCGCCGCACAATGCCAACGACCCGCAGGGCTGGACGGCGATCGTGCCGCCGTGGGATGACGCCCCGGGCGCCGCCAACAGCTATCGGCTGTCGGTCACGCTGGAGGACGACAAACAGCAGCGCGTGACGTCCAACTGGATAGAACTGAAAGTGGCGCCGCCGCTGACGGCGACCGCCGGTGATGAAGCGGATCAGCCGCCGATCCAAACCCTGACGCCGCCGCCGATCCCGGCGCAAACCGGGCCGCTGTACGGCGACGATTAACCGTTTTTACCCTGCAACACCCACACGGCGGCCTCGACGCGGGATTTCAGCTTCATCTTTTTCAGCAGGTGTTTGACGTGTACCTTGACGGTGCTTTCCGTGATGGTCAGGCGGCGGGCGATCAGCTTGTTCGGCAGCCCCTGGGCGATCAGCTTCAGGATATCCCGTTCGCGCGGCGTCAGTTGCTGAATATCGCGCTCGGCGCTCGGGCGGTTTTCCCGCAGGCTGGCGGCGAGGATCGGCGTCAGCGTTTCGCTGAGCACCATCTGCCCGGCCGCCGCCTGATGCAGCGCCTTAAGCAGATCCTCCGGCTCCATGTCTTTCAGCAGATAGCCATCGGCGCCCCGCTTGAGCGCGCTGACGACGTCGTCTTCATGGTTGGATACGCTGAACACCACGATGCGCCCCGACAGGTCGGTCTGGCGCAGGCGATCCAGCGTTTCCAGCCCGTTGATGCCGGGCATGTTCAGGTCGAGCAGGATCAGATCCGGATCGTGCTGCTCCGCCAGCGCGACCCCTTGTTCACCGTTGCTGGCCTCGGCGATGACCTGCAGGCGAGCGTCCATGCCGATCAGCTGTTTTACGCCGTTGCGCAGCATGGGGTGGTCGTCGATCAGTAAGATGGTGGCGGCGGTTTCTGTCGTCATGGTGTCTCCGTTAGTCGATGGCGTGGTTATCCGGCGTGAAGCTGACCCGCACCTCGGTGCCGCCGCCGCTGCGCGGTAAAATGTCGCAGCGGCCGTGCAGGCTCTTGGCGCGATCGCGCATGATGATCAAGCCGTAATGGTCGGGGCGAGAGGTCTCGGCCGGCAGGCCGCGTCCGTTGTCGCATACGCTCAGGGTCACTTCGCCGCGTTTATTGATGACCTGAATGCTTACCTCGCTGGCGGCGGCATGCTTAAGGATGTTGCTGAGCGCCTCGCGGGCGATCTGCAGCAGGTGTATGGCCTGATAGGCCGGCACCGTGCGCGGCCCCAGCTGATAATCGAGGCTGATGGTCAGGCCCAGTTTGGGGTTGAACTCCGCCACCGTCGATTGCAGCGCCGCCAGCAGACCCGGTTCGGTCAACTGCAGACGGAAGGTGGTCAGCAGTTCGCGCAGTTGGCGATAGGCGCCGTTCAGCTCTTCACGCATCTGTTGCACCAGCGCCTGGCTGGCGGCAGAGAGCGTTTCCCCCTGCATCTGCAGACAGGCGATCTGCATTTTCAGGCAGGAGAGCGATTGGGCGATGGAGTCGTGCAGCTCGCGGGCGATCGCCGCCCGCTCCTCCATCAGCATCAACTGCTGCTGGTGGTCGACCTGACGTTCGATGGCCAGCACGCTGGTCAGCTGTTCCACCAGGGTATTGATCAGTTGGCGATGTTCATCGTTCAGCGGTTGCTGCGGCGCATGTTGCGCCACGATCACGCCGTAGTCGCCGAGCTTGTCGCTCAGGCTCCAGCTCAGCGACGGATTGTTGGGATACTGGCGGTCGCTGTCGTTCAGGCAGGCGCTGCACACCGGGTTATGGCAATGCTCCGGCCTTAGCGGTTGGTTGCCGCTCAGCTGCAGCAGCGGTTCCCGGCTGTCGTTTTCATACAGCCGCACCTGAATGGCGCGCAGCGGCGTCAGGGTTTGCAATTGGTTGAGCAGCGGCGTCAGGCGACTGCACAGCGGCTCGCTGGCGTGCAGCTGGCGGCTGGCGCGATAGAGGAAGCTCAGCACCTGATTTTTCTGCTGCAGGTCGGCGGTCTTCTCGGCCACGCGCTGCTCCAGCCCGCTGTAGGTGGCCGACAGCTCGTCGGACATGGTGTTCAACGCGCCGCCGAGCGACGCCATTTCATCCTGATGGCCGCGCTGCGCAAAGCGGCGGCTAAAATCACCGCGGCCTACCGCCAGGGCCATCTCCACCAGTTGCCGCCAGGGATGCAGCAACCGGCGCCGCAGGTAGCAGGTGGTGCCGATCAACAGCAGCAGCGTCAGCGCAATAAAGCCGGCCTGCACCAGCGTCACCATCAGCAGGCGGCGTTCGGTTTGCCTGTCGATATCCGACACCAGCTTATCCAACAACCGCACGAAGTGCGCGACCTGGGGCGCGGCGTCGGCCGGCTGCTGCGCGCTGCGCAGGCGAGGTTGCAGCGTCTGTTGCCAATAGTCGCGCAGGGCGTTGAAAGGCTGCGTCAACCCTTCCTGCTCCACCGAACGCTGCAGGTCGGGGCTGTTTTCGTCGCGCTCCAGTTCCCGGATCAGCGCTTCGTGCCGTTCATCCAGCGGCACCTGCGCCAGCAGCCGGTAGCTTTGCATGCGCAGCGAGCCGGCCTTGTTGATGGCGTGCGCGTTGCCCTGAATGCTTTGCGACATCCAGGCGGAAATCCCCATGCCGGCCACGCCCAGCATGCCCGACAGCAACATCAGCAGGGCGACCTGATTCACGATCGAAAGCGGGGCCAACAGGCGTTTCATAAGTGCGGATTCCTGGCGTTTGGCGCCGCTGAAGCTCAGGGGCGAAGGCGGCGATGGGACTAAACAAGTCACGATTCAGCCGTATTTTTGATTATCCCTGCGCATAACCCCATACCTCGAATGAAGTACCCATTAGTTTCCAGGGGCGCGTCGAGACGGCAAGAAAACGAAAGTGATAGTGATTAGTTGATTGATTTAAATAGATTTAATTTTTGGTTAGGGCGTACCCCTAAGGGGATGAAGGCGCTATTTCCGCCGCCAACTACTTGCATGCGGGTTGATATACATCAACTTTGCCGCCGGGGCCGCCCCCTAGGGTGTGCGGAATGATCCCCCGTGTCTGAGGTTTTTATGTCGCAACTTGCAACGCCTTCATCAAAGAAAACCGGTGCGCTGATTCAGGACTGGCGCCCTGAAGACAGCGCTTTTTGGCAGCAGCGTGGCCAGCGCATCGCCACCCGCAACCTGTGGATTTCCATTCCCTGTCTGCTGCTGGCCTTCTGCGTCTGGATGCTGTTCAGCGCCGTCGCGGTCAACCTGAACAAGGTCGGCTTCAATTTTACCACTGACCAGCTGTTTCTCCTGACGGCGCTGCCGTCGGTCTCGGGCGCCATTTTGCGCGTACCGTATTCCTTCGTGATCCCGCTGTTTGGCGGCCGTCGCTGGACCGCCATCAGCACCTGTTTCCTGCTGGTGCCCTGCCTGTGGCTCGGGTTTGCGGTGCAGGACAGCAGTACGCCGTACAGCGTGTTCGTCATTATTTCCCTGCTGTGCGGTTTCGCCGGCGCCAACTTTGCCTCCAGCATGGCCAACATCAGCTTCTTCTTCCCGAAAGCGCGTCAGGGCGGGGCGTTGGGGCTCAACGGCGGGTTGGGCAATCTGGGCGTCAGCGTCATGCAGCTGGTCGCGCCGCTGGCGATTTCCTTCAGCCTGTTCGGCCTGTTTGGCGGCACGGCGCAAAACCAGGTGGAGGGAGGCCAGCTGTGGCTGGAAAACGCCGCCTGGATCTGGGTGCCGTTCCTGCTGGTCGGCACGTTGGCGGCCTGGTTCGGCATGAACGATCTGGCGGCGGCCAAGGCATCGCTGCGTCAGCAACTGCCGGTGCTCAAGCGTGGGCATCTGTGGATGCTGAGCCTGCTGTATCTCGCGACCTTTGGCTCTTTCATCGGTTTCTCCGCCGGCTTCGCCATGCTGTCGAAGACGCAGTTCCCCGACGTAGTGATCTTGCATTACGCGTTTTTCGGGCCGTTCCTGGGGGCGCTGGCGCGGCCGGTCGGCGGCGCGTTGTCTGACCGTTTCGGCGGTGTGCGGGTGACGTTGATCAACTTTGTGGTCATGGCCGTTTTTGCCGCGCTGTTGTTCCTGACCTTGCCGAGTGCGGGCGAGGGCGGGTCGTTCATCGCCTTCTACGGCATCTTTATGGTGCTGTTCCTCACGGCGGGGCTGGGCAGCGGATCGACTTTCCAAATGATCGCCGTTATTTTCCGCAAAATCACCGTCGATCGCGTTAAAGCGGCCGGCGGCAGCGATGAAAGCGCGCAGCGTGAGGCGGTAACCGATTCCGCCGCCGCGTTGGGCTTTATCTCGGCGATTGGCGCCGCCGGCGGCTTCTTCATTCCGCAGGCCTTTGGCACCTCACTGGCGCTGACCGGTTCACCTGCGGGCGCGATGAAAGTGTTCCTGGTATTTTACATTTTGTGCGTCGTGATCACCTGGGCGGTGTATGGCCGCAAGAAAAAAGCCTGAGTGTCAAACGACTTTCTCTATCCCTCCCGACAGGGGAGGGATATTTCGTTCATACCGAAACTTCTCTCTTCTCCTCCTCAGTGAAATTTTCTGCCTTTAGGTAAAATTCTCACCCCCGCTTGCCGTTTTTTTCTTTTTTTATAGTTATATCTCTCAATGTATGAATCCTTTCTCACAAAAGGTTTATATTATTCACGCGGTTTTTTCGTTTTGTTGAGCGTGTTCTTACTATTAAACAATTAATGCTTTTTCCTGCGTTTAAATGAAATTGCTTAGGAGAATACCTAATTGATGTGCGTATTATAAAATCAGCAATAGGGTTTTGTCTTAGATGCTGCGCCCGTTGGATGGAATGAACGCCGGAGTTAAATCAGATAACTCTCATTCTGTTTTTTCCGTCTTTTTGTAGTCTATCTGACGTTCAGATTAGGTGGAAAAACAGAATGAATTCAGGGCGAAGAATGAAATTTCACAATTTCATTCGATTAACAATCAAGCAACGCCGTTAGTTTTTTCTTTCTAAATCAAAGAGGTGCTAGTTTGAATTTTACGGTAGCCAGGAAAGAAATCCATGTTACCAACAGGGAAATAGAGTCGTTTGGATAAACGGAACATCCTGAATCAGGCTTAATGTAAAAAATGAAATCAGAAAATTTTTATAAAAGCCAATATCCGATGAATGCAACCTGTTGAGTTTACATTTAATTTCTTGAACATTTTTTGATATTTCTATACAAAGTGTGCAGGACAGGCACGCTAAGGAAATTAAAAGTGAATCTTGATAAAAGAATAAAGATTAGGAATCTCGATGTTCTGACTCCTGCCGGGGAGAAATTCCGTCTGCGTTGGAAGGAGTATCAAATTCTTTCGCTGCTTGTCGCCAGATCCCCCGAGCTGGTTACCCGAACGGAAATTATAGAAAATATCTGGAAAGGAACCTATTGTTCAGATTCAACGATAAATCAAACAATTAAATCCATTCGTCAGAAAATTAGCGATTCGGAACACACGCTTATCAGAACCATTCCACGCTTGGGTTACAAGGTGGAAAATCAAGCGGCTTTTCACTTTATATCTGAAGATGAAGACTACGCCGATGATGATATATTAAACGGTAACGATGATATTGACGTTGATATTCAAGCGGAACTTTCTGAAAGTGAAAATGAATCGCCTGTAGCCAACGACGAGAAAATAGTTAAGCCGCGTAAATCGACCCTCGTTTCTGCGCCTGTTGCGGCGATGGATTCCTCTCAAGATCCGGCGCATGAAAAAAAGTCGCTATCCGTGCGCCGCTTTTTCAGCATGCCTGCCAGTCGCGTGGTGAAATACCTGACGGTGTTCGCCTCGTTACTGGTTATTTCACATTTTTCATATGTCCTGGGCAACCAAACCCGTCCGCCGGTGATCAATGATATTCAGAACAACACGCGCGTGGTGTTGACGCTGACGCTGAATAATCCCCATACCAACAGCCCGCAAACGCTGTTCTGTCTGTACCAGGGAGAGAACATGGATCAGGCCACCATCGAATGTGTCGATCCTAAACAAGGCCAGCTGAAATTGCCGGTAAAATATGAGACCTCTTCCTCCACCGGTAAAGGTCGGATTAATCTCATATTGCCGAATAAAACCTTGCAATATCAAGTTGCTTACGATGTTAAAAATTAGCGCTGAATGAGGTTTTATCTATAGCGATAATTTTACATTTGATGAAATCTTTTATTTCATTATTTGTTATTTGAAAGCCAGGTTCGATTTGTCCAGTCTGGAACTCATTACCTAACGCGTATTAGCGCCTGTCCCAATCGGGTGACGGGAATAATGAGAACCTGCTGAGTGACAAATTATGGATAAGCGTAAAGTAGCTATTATCGGGGGTTCCGGTTTTATCGGAACACGCCTGGCGAAACGTCTCAGTAAGCGCGATGATCTGACATTGGTCATCGTCGATAAGCAACCCAGTGCACATTTTCCATCCCTTTATCAGTATGGCGATGTGACTCAACCTCAGACTTTGCAAGAACCGCTGGCGGGCTGTGACGCCATCATTAATCTGGCGGCGGAGCATCAGGACAATGTCGATCCCATTTCGCTCTATTATCAGGTCAATGTCGAAGGCGCACGTCATGTCTGCATGACCGCCTCTGCATTGAATATCCGCCAAATCATTTTCACCTCCTCGGTCGCCGTTTACGGGTTCGTCAAGCAGGAAACCGGCGAAGAAGGGCGTTTTGAACCTTTCAACCATTACGGCAAGTCCAAGCTCGAGGCGGAATATGTTTATGAGGCCTGGCGCAAGGCAGACGCCGCAAATAAATTGACCATCATCCGTCCGACGGTGGTGTTCGGCGAAGGCAACCGCGGCAACGTGTATAACCTGTTCCGCCAGATCGCCAGCGGCCGTTTCGTGATGATTGGCAGCGGCAATAATATGAAGTCGATGGCTTACGTCGAGAATATTGCTGCACGGTTGGAGCATGCGTTGGATCAGCAGTCCAGTTATCAGGTCAGCAACTATGTCGATAAACCGGACTTTACGATGAATCAGCTGGTCGACGTTATTTCCTCTTCATTGGGCAGGGAAAATAAGACGATTCGCATTCCTTACGCCTTGGGAATATGCGGCGCAACCGCATTGGATGTCGTGAGTAAAATAAGTCGAAAGAAATTTCCAATCAGTCGCGTCAGAGTGCAGAAATTCTGCGCCAGAACGCAATTTAAAAGCAATGTGCAGAATAATTTCGTGGCGCCGGTCGAACTTGATTCGGCAATCGAAAGAACCATTAAACATGAGTTTTCTGATAGATAACTTAATCGCACGCTGACGTTATTTCGATATTTTCGCTGACAAGCGGATAAATCTGCATTTTCAGGATTAGCGCATGCTGACTTATATCCTGGCCGGATCAATTTTGTTTTTGTTAATAGCGCATTGGGAGCTGTAACTCAAGGGCGGTAGCGTGCTTATTCGCTGGAGGAACGATGTTATATCAACTGAGCGTGATATTTGTGCTGGCGGTGGCGTGGGTGCTTATTGCCCGCCGCGCCGCCTTGGTGGTGGGGTTAGTGGATAAGCCCAATGCGCGCAAGCAACATCTGGGGCACATTCCGCTGGTCGGCGGCATCGCCGTGTACCTGACGCTGATGCTGATGACGCTGTGGCAACCCGCCTGGCTGCCCGAAAGCACGATCTACCTGCTGTGCATAACGGCGCTGGTGGTGTTGGGCGTGCTGGATGACCGCTTTGATCTGCCCGTGGCGCCGCGCGTCATGGTGCAGGGAGGGATCGCGCTGGCGATGATGCTGGCGGCAGGGATGCAACTCTCCTCGCTGGGTTATGTCTGGGGGCATCAGGAAGTGATGCTCGGCTATGGCGCGTTGCTGCTCACGCCGCTGGCGGTATGGGGAGCGATCAATGCCTACAACATGGTGGATGGCATCGATGGGCAGTTGGGCGCTTTGTCCTGCGTCACCTTCGTCGCGCTGGCCATCGTGTTCGGGCTGGGCGGCCGGGAAGACCTGGCGCTGTGGTGTCTGGGCCTGATCGCCGCTCTGGCGGCTTATCTGCTGTTCAACCTGAGTCTGTTCGGTGCGCGCAGCAAGATCTTTATGGGGGACGCCGGCAGCATGGTGATCGGCTTCAGCGTGCTGTGGCTGGTGTTGCTGGCGACCCAGGGACCGCAGGCGGTGATGCGCCCGGTGACCGCGCTGTGGCTGATCGCCATTCCTCTGATGGACATGGTGACGGTGATGGTGCGCCGCCTGCTGCGCCGCCAAAGCCCATTCAAAGCGGGGCGCGATCATTTGCACCATATTCTGATGCGTCGCGGACTGAATGCGCGCCAGGCGCTGGCGATGAGCACCATGCTGGCGGTGACGCTGGCCTGCATCGGCATCTGCAGCGAAGTGCTGAAACTGCAAGAGAGTTTGATGCTGGTGGCGTTTCTGCTCTGTTTTTGCGGCTATTTCGCCCTGTTGCGCGAGCCGCGTCAGGCGACGGTGTTCAGCGATAATCCGACCGTCGGCCGTTAATCCCCTCACGGGCTGCGGCGGCAGCCCGTTTATCACGGTACTTCCATGAATTTTCATTTGCCTCTTTTGATGCCGTTGGCCTTTACCTCCGCGCTGTTGAGCGGGTGTACGGTGATTCCCGGCTCACATTTACCTACCAGCGGAAAAGCCGTCGTCGTGCAGCAAGACGACGGTTTTGATTTGAATAACCAGGTGCAGGTCTACCGCATGTCGCCGATGTTGCTGCAGAAAATGCGGCGCGTAGAACCGGTCGCCCGGCCGAACCCGGCGCTGGATCAGCGGCTGCAGAACTATCAATACCGTATCGGCGTCGGCGACGTGTTGAACGTCACCGTCTGGGATCACCCTGAGCTGACTACGCCGGCCGGGCAGTACCGCAGCGCCAGCGACACCGGTAACTGGGTCCATGCCGATGGCACGATTTTTTATCCCTATATCGGGCGAGTGGCGGTGGTGGGCAAAACCGTCACCGAAGTGCGCAGCCTGATCGCCGGCCGTCTGGCGCAGTATGTGGAAAGCCCGCAGGTGGATGTCAGCATCGCCGCTTTCCGTTCGCAGAAGGCTTATGTGACCGGTGAGGTGAAAACCTCCGGCCAGCAGGCGATCACCAACGTGCCGCTGACCATCCTGGATGCGATCAACGCCGCCGGCGGCCTGACGGAGAACGCCGACTGGCGCAACGTGGTGCTGACCCATCAGGGCAAGGATCGGGCCATCTCGCTGCAGGCGCTGATGCAGCGCGGCGACATCAGTCAGAACGCGTTGCTGCAGCCGGGTGACATCCTTTACGTCCCGCGCAATGACGAACTGAAAGTGTTCGTGATGGGCGAAGTGGGCAAGCAAGCGACGCTGAAGATGGATCGCAGCGGCATGACGTTGACCGAGGCCCTCGGCTCTTCCGAAGGGATCAGCCAGACGGTCGCGGATGCGACCGGGGTATTCGTGATCCGGCCGAGCGGCGGCAAAACGCCGCAGCGGCTGGCGACGCTGTATCAGTTCGATCTTTCCGACGCCAGCGCGCTGGCGATGGGCGCTGAATTTCAGCTGCAACCTTACGACGTCGTGTACGTCACTGCGGCGCCGGTCGCGCGCTGGAACCGTTTGATCAGCCAGCTGGTGCCGACCATCAGCAGCTTTAACGATCTCAGCGAGGCTACCTTGCGCGTGCGCAACTGGTAAATCCGCAGGATGAATAAGGAACAGAAGATGAAGAACAATGCGCTGTCCGTGATGGTGGCCGAACAAGATGAAAAGCTGGAGTGGGAGCGTCTGGTAGGGCCGCTTTGGGATAACCGCTGGCGGATCGCCGTCGTAACCGGCGTGGCCGGCGCGCTGGGCGTCGCCTATGCCCTGTTGGCTACCCCGGTGTATCAGGCCACGGCGGTGGTGCAGGTGGAGAAACAGCTGTCCGGCGACTCGCTGCTGCGCGAAACGCTGGACAGCTCGATGGGGCAGAATTCGGCGACGCAGGATGAAGTGACGCTGGCCAAGTCGCGCTACGTGCTCGGCAAAACGGTGGATGCCCTTGGCCTGACGGTGCGCGTCGAGCCGGACTATTTCCCGGTATTCGGTAAAGGTTTTGCCCGACTGAGCGGCGAAAAGGCGCCGGTGCTGGATATCGCCACGTTAACGACGCCGCCGGAAATGGAGGGCGAAGCGCTGACGCTGACGGTGCGCGATGGGCGGCATTACGAGCTGAGCCATGACGGCGCCAAACTGTTCAGCGGCGCGGTCGGGCAGCCGGTGGCGCAGGGCGGATGGAACATGGCCGTCTCGGCACTGGACGCGGCGCCGGGCGCCAGCTTCACGGTGGTCAAAGTCGCGCGCCAGAAAGCGGTGGACGATCTGCGCAAAAATCTTGACGTAGTGCCGGGCGGTAAAGACAGCGGCATCATGACCTTTACGCTGCCGAGCGAAGATCCGCAGCGCGCCGAGGCGGTGCTGAAGAACATCACCGACAACTACCTGCAGCAGAACGTGGATCGCAAAACGGAAGAGGCGCAGCGAATGCTGGCGTTCCTGCAAGAGCAACTGCCGCAAACGCAAACCTCGCTCAACAACGCCGAAACCCAGCTCAATCAGTTCCGTCAGCAAAACGACTCGGTGGATCTGTCGCTGGAAGCCAAATCGGTGTTGGACACGCAGGTGCAGCTCGAAGCGCAGCTCAATGAACTGACCTTCAAGGAAGCGGAGATCTCCAAGCTCTATACCCGCGCGCACCCGGCTTACCGGGCGCTGCTGGAAAAGCGCGCCACGCTGGAAGCGGAAAAGGCGCGGCTGGGCAAACAGGTGCAGACGCTGCCGAAAATGCAGCAGGAGATCCTGCGTCTCACCCGAGACGTGCAGGTGGATCAGCAGGTTTACATGCAGCTGATGAACAAGCAGCAGGAGCTGAGCATCAGCAAGGCCGGCACGGTAGGCAACGTGCGCATCATCGATGAAGCGGAAACCGCCATTCGGCCGATCCAGCCGCAAAAGATGCTGATCGTGCTGTTGGCGCTGCTGCTGGGCGCCGGGGGCGCCGCCGCGGTGGTGCTGTTGCGCGCGGCCTTCCACCGCGGCATCAATGATATCGATACGCTGGAGAAACGGGGCATCAACGTCTACGCCACCGTGCCGCTGTCGCCGTGGCAGGTGAAGCGCAACCGCGAGCAGCGTCATCTGTTGCCCAAATCCGGCGGCCGGCGCCTGCCGATCCTGGCGGTGGCCGAGCCGACGGATCTGTCGGTGGAGGCAATCCGCAGCCTGCGCACCAGCCTGCATTTCGCCATGCTGGAAGCCAAAAACAATATTCTGATGGTCTCCGGCGCCAGCCCGGAAAGCGGCAAGAGCTTCACCAGCACCAACCTGGCGGTGGTAGTGGCGCAGGCCGGGCAGCGGGTGTTGCTGATCGACGCGGATATGCGCAAAGGCTTCCTGCATCGCTGGCTGGCCGAGGATGGACATCGCGGTTTGTCCGACATGCTGGTGGGCGACGTGATGGCGGAACAGGCGGTGCGGAAAACCGCCATCGCCAACCTGGACTTCGTGCCGCGCGGCCAGGTGCCGCCGAATCCGTCCGAACTGCTGATGCATCGCCGCTTCGCTGACTTCCTGCGCTGGGCCGGGCAACACTACGATCTGGTGCTGATCGATACGCCGCCGATTCTGGCGGTGACGGATGCGGCGATCGTCGGTCATCACGCCGGCACCTCGCTGCTGGTGGTGCGTTTTGAAGTGAACACCGTCAAGCAGATCGAAACCAGCATGCGCCGTTTCGAACAGAATGGCGTGGCGATCAAAGGCGTGATCCTCAACGGCATGGTGAAAAAATCCGCCGCCGATGCGGGTTACTACGCCTTCGCCTATCCGAGCCATCAGGAAGAAAAGGTGCCGTAAGCGCATGAAAGCGATGCTGATGAACTCTTTGTGGTTAATGCTGGAGCGGGTATCGCTGAGTCTGTCGGGGATTTTCGTTTCGGTGTACGTCGCGCGCTATCTCGGGCCGGCGCAATACGGTTTGATTAACTACTTGCTGTCGGTGATCGCCATCGCCGTGCCGCTGGTGCAGCTGGGGGCGGACGCAGTGCTGTTCAACCGCGTCGCCAAACGGCGCCGGAGCGGCATGCGGCTGATGCTGGCTTCGATGCGCATCCGCCGCCAGCTGTTTGCGCTGATCGCGCTGCCGC
This sequence comes from Serratia sp. CY55921, assembly GCF_052167655.1. NCBI lineage: Bacteria > Pseudomonadati > Pseudomonadota > Gammaproteobacteria > Enterobacterales > Yersiniaceae > Serratia > Serratia sp. CY55921. The sequence goes on from NZ_JBJNMU010000001.1 coordinate 737,798, forward strand.
TGATGGCCTGGACGCTGTTGACGCAGGATCGCACCAACCAAATCATGATGCTGCTGATGTTGATCAGCGCGTATTTCTCCGTGCAGGACGTCTACAAAATCTATTACGACGCGCTGCTGAAGTCGAAGTTGAACACGTTGATCAACAACGTTGCGCTGTTGCTGTCGATCGTGATGCGGCTCGGCCTGGTGTACGCGCAATTGCCGCTGGTGTGGTTTGCGCTGCCCTATGTGCTGAGCAGCCTGCTGCCTTATGCGGTGCGCTGGGTGCTGTTCCGTCGCGAGCAGGCGCAGATGCCGGCGATCAGCGGCAGACACAAACGGCGCTACGGCCGCTACCTGTTCAGCGTCGGCTTGCCGCTGGCGATCTCCAGCCTGTCGATCGTCATTTATACGCGCATCGATCAGATCATGCTGGGCAACTATTTGGGAGAGCACAGCGTCGGGCTTTACAGCGCCGCCATCACGCTGAGCCAGGGGTGGGTATTCGTGCCCATCGCGCTGATCATGTCGATGATGCCAGGCGTGGCGAACGCCGGTTCGGAGCAGGAACAAGAGGCGCGCATTCGCCAGCTGTATCTGATGGTGCTGGTGCTTTCGATGCCAGTGATCGCGGTGCTGTCGCTGTTTCCGCAGCAGATAGTCGCGCTGATGTTCGGCGAAAGTTACCGGCAAACGGCGACCATTTTGGCGCTGTGCTCGGTGACGTCGCTGTTCTCGGTGATGGGAACGGTGTCTTACCGCGCCATCGTGCTGTTCAGCGGCTATCGATTCATCGCCATCAAAATGCCGCTGGCGGCGTTGGCCAACGTGGTGATGAATTTCATCCTGATCCCGCGCTACGGGATCATGGGCGCGGCGATATCGACGTTGATCACGGAGTTTATTTCATTCTTTGTGCTCAACAGCTTTTTCAGAGGAGGAAAAATTACGCGTTTGCAGGTGACTTGCTATCGGTGTTTTCCGCAATTAATAGGGAAGGTACGAGAAATATATGTTAAATAATCTGGTGAAAGGGTTATACCGACGTATGCCCGATGCAATATATCATCAGTTAAAATACGCAATGTTTTTCCGCAAGGTGCCGCATCTGGCCCATCCGGTGGGGTACAGCGAAAAACTGATGCGTAGGAAAGTTTATCCACTGGCGATATATACGCAGCTATCTGATAAATATCGGGTGAGAGAGTATATCGAACAGCTATGGGGTAAAGAGTATTTGATCGATCTTTACGCGCACGGCAACGAATTTACGGAAGAGATGTATCAGCAGCTGCCCGAGTCGTTTGTGATTAAAGCCAACCATGGCAGCGGATATAACAAGCTGGTATTTGATAAAAGCCAAACCGGTTATAACGAACTGCGGGTGTTGACCAACAGTTGGCTGCGGCAAAGTTTTTATCAGGTTTATCGCGAGCGGCATTATAAAGATATTCCACCTTGCATCATGGTGGAAAGAATGCTGATCGACGAAGGGCAAATACCGAACGACATCAAGATCCACTGTTTTAATCTTGACGGTGAGGTGCGCTTCTTTATTCAGATCGATTATCAGCGCTTTATCGATCATCGCCGCGATTTCTTTGATGCGGACTGGAACCGCACCGAGATCCGCATGGGCGTGCCGAACAGCGACGTGCCGATGTCGCGCCCCAGCGGGCTAAAGGAGATGCTGCTGCTGGCGCGCCAGGTGGCGGAACAATTCTCGTACGTACGCGTCGATTTTTATCAGGTGCAGGATCGCATTTATTTTGGCGAGCTGACTTTCACCCCGGGGGCCGGATTACAACGGCTGATGCCAGAAACGATTGAACAAGAATGGGGAGGGTATTTTCATACGTAGCTGAAACAGGCCGTTGGCTGCGCGTACTCGACCCGAGGCGGGGGGATAACCGGGCAGGGATATGCTGCGATAACAAACTTTTTCTCTGGCATCAGGCTGCACTCGCCAGTTGATAATAGCTTTTGAGGTATTAAATGGACTTATCAATTGTTATTCCCGCTTTTAATAATTCAAACCATCTCGCCGCCACGCTGGCGCGCATGACCCATTACTGCGCCGGTTTTGATTATGAAATTATCGTGGTCGATTATTCATCGGAAGCCGGTGAGTCGGAAAAGATACACGGACTGTTGGCGGCGAATCATCGCGCCAGACTGCATGAAAGCCGGGTGCGCGGCAATATCGCCGTCGCCTGCAATATCGGTTTTCGCCTGGCGCGTTCTGAGGTGGTTTTTTTTCTGGAACCGGAAGATATGTTTGGCACCAATTATATCATCCGGCGCTTGAGACGGCATGAGGACACACGGATCGATATCGTGTTCGGCAATTACACCACGGTCAACGACAAGAATGTGCGCAGCTACGTGTTTAATTATCAAGAGGGCGTGGCCGGGGAAGATTTCTTATTTATCGAGATGGGGGATATTCGCACCTCGACCATCAGCGTGCGTAAGAAACAAGACCGGCGGTTTTTATTTCCGGAGTTTTTGGCCCGTTACCAGGACTGGGGATTTTTGGTCAACGCCACCAACCTGGGCGCCCGGGTGGTTCACGATCAGGGCGGTGGGGTGTTCATCCGCTGCGGCGACGAGGATCTGAACCGCTGCCGATTGAACATCGACGCCAGCGAACGCTTTATCGATACCTATCTGCAGGCCAGCGGCCGTTATATCAGCGGCTTTGCCTGTAAACACCTGCTGGCTTCGCTGTACAGCGAAGATCTGCAGGCTTTCAACTACTACTCATCGCGCATGGAGCGCCACACCCTGAGCGGCAAATTCAAGGCGATCAAGCTGTATGGCGACTGTCTGGCCAGGCTGGGACTGTTTCCATTGGGGGGGAGGCTGCTGCGCACGGCCCGCGAGGGATTACGGAGGTGACATGCAACCGCGGAAAATCGCAATTGTAATCGAAGACATCGGCGGCAAAGGCGGCACCGAACGGGTGGCCAGCAGCCTGGCCAATGCGCTGACCACCCGCTTCGGCCACCAGGTCGAACTGATATCCATCTGCGGGGATCGGGCGTTCTATCCGCTGGAGCCGGCGGTGACGCTGCGCTTCATGCGCGGCAAGACGCTGCTCTGGCCGTGGCGCCTGGCGCTGTTCTTACGCCGCGGCCGCTATGACGCCATCATCACCGTCTCGATGGGGAAACTCTCGGTGATCATGGTGCCTTACCTGCGGCTGTTGTGTCCCGGCAGCCGCTTGGTGCTGAGTGAACATGTCAGTTTCCACCAGTATCCGTGGCCGATGAAGTGGCTGAAGGTGCTGATCTACCGGCTGGGCGATCGCACCGTGCTGCTGACGCAAAAAGATCTGGCGAATATCGGCCGCTGGGTGCCCGCCCGCAAATGTCGGGTGATTGAGAACGTGTCGCCGTTTCCGCTGCGGGCGCCGCATCCGGAACAGCAACAGCCGGTGGCGCTGGCGGTCGGCCGACTGTGCCACCAGAAAGGCTTCGACCGGCTGATCGCCGCCTGGCGGCAGGTGGCGCAGCAGGCGCCGGAGTGGCGGCTGCACATCGTCGGCGATGGCCCGGATCGGGCGGCGTTGCAACGGCAGATCGCCGATTACGGGCTCGACGACCGGGTGCAGCTGCTGCCGGCCACCGCCGATATCGCCGGGCATTACCGGCAGGCGAGCCTGTTGCTGATGACCTCTCGCTACGAAGGTCTGCCGATGGTGCTAATCGAAGCCATGAGCTTCGGCCTGCCGCTGGTGGCTTTTGACTGTCTGACCGGCCCGGCGGAGCTGATCGACGATCGCGAAAACGGTTATCTGGTGACGGACGGCGACGTCGACACCTTCAGTCAGCGCGTCCTGGCGCTGATCGGCGACGGCGAACTGCGTCGCCGCTTCTCCCACCGTGCGTTGGAAAAGGCGCAGCGGTTTGTGCCTGAACGTATTTACCCCCAGTGGCAAGAGCTTATCGTCTGAGGTAATTATCATGGAAAAAGTGTCCGTCATTATGCCGGCTTATAACGCCGCCGGTTTTATCCGCGAGTCGATCCTTGGCGTATTGAATCAAACTTATCAGGACTATCACCTGTATGTGATTGACGACGCCTCCACCGACAACACCGCTGAGGTGGTCAAGCCGTTCATTCACGATCGGCTGACCTACATCCGCAACAACGCCAATCAGGGGGTGGCCGAAACGCGCAATATCGCCATCGAGGCGGCGCGCGGCGACTACATCGCGTTTTGCGACAGCGACGATGTTTGGCACCCGAATAAGCTGGCCCGCCAGGTCGGCATCCTTAAAACCCAGCGTTACGACGTGGTCTGCTCGCACTATTACACCTTCGAGAATGACCTGGCGCAGGTGAAAAATTACCGCGGCGCCGGGGAGATCATCGCCTACCGCGACATGTTGAAAAGCAACTGGATCGGCAACCTGACCGGCATGTACAACCAGCGCCGGGTCGGCAAGGTCTACCAGCGCAAGGTCGGGCACGAAGACTACGTGATGTGGCTGTCTATTCTGGAGCGCGCGCGCAATCGCCTGGCGTACTGCATTCCGGAGCCGCTGGCGTTTTACCGGCTGTCCGCCAATTCGCTGTCCGGCAACAAGATCCGCGCGGCGGACTGGCAGTGGCAGATCTACCGTCGTCATCTGGGGCTCTCTTATCAAAAATCTTGCTACCTGTTCTTCTCCTACCTGTACAGCGCGGTGATGAAAAGACAATGACCAGCAAAATCTTGAACGCAGCCTGCGTGCTGATCGGATGCGGGCTGGCGGCTCAGGCCGGGGCGGCGGGCTGCGAGACCAATCTGCTGACCAACCCCGGCTTTGAGCAGGGACAGACGGGCTGGTCGCTGCCGCCGGCCAAGGTGATCTCCGGCGGCCGCAGCGGCCGCGCCAGCCTGTACTACAGCAATCCTGACCCGGCGGAGTATCACCAGATGCTGCAAACGCTGCAGGTGAAAGCAGGGCAGACGATCGCGTTCGGCGTGTGGGTGCGCGGCGATAACCTGCGCGGCAAAGGCGATCAGCCGGGCGCCGGAGTGTACGTCGAAAGCTATGACGCCAAGGGGCGCCACCTGGCCGGCAGCTACCCGCAAGGCCTGCTGGGCAGCAGCGGTTGGCAGCCGGTGGAGGGCAGCTTCACCGTACCGGCAGAGGCCACTACCACCGTACTGGGGCTGTATATGCGCAAGGGCACGACCGGCAACGCCTGGTTCGACGATGCCTACGTTTGCAGCCAGCCGACGGCGCCGGCGTTGTATCAGATGCGCGCCGGTGGGCAATCGGCCTCCAGCCTGATTGAAGTGCAGCAGCCTCAGGAAGTGCAGGTGGAAAGTACGCTGCTCGATAGCCAACGCACCGCCGTGCGGCAGGAGAGCCGCCGCTACCATGTCGCCGAGCGTCAGCGCGTAGAGTTCTCGTTGCCGGCCAACCTGGCCGCCGGCGAGTACCGCCTGCAGCAGCAGGTGACGGACGTGGCGTCGAAGCACAGCCGGAGCAGCGAAATGCCGGTCAGCATCGGCGAGGCGCCGCCGAAAGTGGCGTTGGACGAGCAGGGCTATACGCTGCGGCAGGGCAAGCGCTTCTTTCCGCTGGGCATCTACATGTACGGCAACATGGCGACCGATGAGCATCTGGCGCGCATCCGCGACGCCGGTTTCAACACCGTGCTGAATTACAACTACGGCGCAGGGCGCGACCCGTACGCCTATTTCCGCAAAACGCAGCAGTACGGGCTGCAGGTGATTTTCTCGCTGAAGGATTTCTACCCCGGCCTCGACTCTGCGCCGAAAACGCGCCTGAGCTACCCGCAGTTGACGGCGTCTTATGTGGAGAAGTTTAAAACTCAGCCGAACCTGCTCGCCTGGTACATCAACGATGAGCTGGCGCCGAAGTACGCGCCGCAGATAGAGCAGATGCATCTGCAGGTGAAGCAACAAGACCCTGACCATCTGACCTTTCAGGCGCTGAACCAGACCGGCGCGCTCAACGCCTATTTCAACAGTTCCGACGTGTTGGCCAGCGATCCTTATCCGGTCGGACGCGATGCCGACATGACGCGCACGCTGGAATACTCGCGCCTGACGGTGCAGGTGGCGCGCCAGGCGAAGGGCGCCTGGCTGGTGATGCAGATCATGGATCACGCCGCCTATGAGCCGCACCGCAAGCCGCGCCAGCCGAGCGAAGCGGAGATCCGCAACCAGGCCTGGCTGGGGCTGATCGGCGGCGTCAAAGGGCTGCTGTTCTACTCCTATACCGACCTGTTCTACAAGCGCCGCAGCGGCGATTTCAACCAACAGGAATTCGACGGTATCTGGCAAGGGGTTGCCCGCGTGGCGCAACAGATCGACAGCTTCACGCCGTACCTGCTCTCGGGCGAAAGTGCGACGCTGTCCGGCAACAACACCGCCGTACCGGCGCGGCTGTTTATCGACGGCGAGCGCGGCCTGGTGCTGATCGCCAACCCGTACTATCGGCCGATGGCCGCCCGTTTTGACCTGCCGCCCGGCTGGCGCTGGCAGGGGCAGCCGCAGATCGACGCCAAATTGCCCGCGGTGGGCAGCAGCGCGCTGTGGGTGCAACGAGACACTAGCAATCAATAAGGATACCCGTTCATGACTATCACGCTAAGCCTGATCGTCCCGGTGTATAAGGTGGAAGCCTACATCGAAGCGTGCCTGGACTCGGTGCTGAGTCAATTGCCCGACTGGGCGGAAGTGATCCTCGTCGATGACGGCAGCCCGGACGGCTCCATCGCCGTCGCGCAAGAGGTGCTGTGCCGTTATCCGGCATTGAAAACGCAGGTCAGCATCCTGCGCCAGGATAACCAGGGGTTGAGCGCCGCGCGCAACGCCGGGATCGCCCATGCCGAAGGCGAATATCTCGGTTTTCTGGACTCCGACGACGTGCTGCTGCCGGGCTATTTCAGCATTTTGGGGCGCCTGCTGGCGGATAACCCGCAGGTGGAGATCGTGGCGTTCAACGCCCAGCGTTTCTCGCGGCTGAAAAACGGCAAGATAGAACCGGATGGCCTGATGGCGATCGTGCCCGGCAACGCCGCGCCACAGGAGCGCGAGCCGCATATGGCGCTGCTGGCGGACAGTTTTAACCGCAGCCTGTGGTACGCCTGGGCGCGGATTTATCACCGTTCGCTGTTCAACGACGCCGCGTTTCCGGCGGGGCGCAACTTCGAGGATATCCAGCTGATCCCGCAGCTGTATCTGAAAGCGAACCGCATCGTGGTGTGCGACACGCCGTTGGTAGGATATCGCGCTAACCCCAACGGCATCACGCGCGCGCCGAAGCGGCGGGATTTGGACGATCTCGATTACGCCATCGAGCGCGCTGACAGCGGGCGTCGCCGCGAGGGGGGGAAGGGATTCCACTCGGTGCTGTTCGTCACCACGCTGAAGGCGCGCCTGCTGGTCGGGCTGGACTTCTTCGGCCTGCGTGACGCGCTGCGGGAAACCGCCGAGCTGAAACGGCGCTATGCCCGGCTGCGGGCGGAGGAGCGGCAAATGCTGAGCCGCAAGAACCGCCTGTTCTACCGCAGTCCGCTGGTCTACTACCTGATGGCCAGTCTCTACAACCGTTTCGGGTGAATCTGACCGTGCCCGAACGACGATAAACCCGTGTGGAAGCCCATTATGAGTATCAAAGTCAGCGTCATTATTCCGACCTATGGCCGCAGCGAACTGCTGGCGCGCGCCATCGACAGCGTCCTGGCGCAAACCCATCAGCCGGTGGAGATCGTGGTGGTGGACGATAATCCGCCGGACCATCCGCAGCGCCAGGCCACCCGCGAACGGCTGGCCGGCTATATTGCCGCCGGGCAGATCGTCTATTGCCCGCGCGCGCGCAACGGCGGCGGGGCGCGGGCGCGCAACAGCGGCATCCTGCGCGCCACCGGGGAATACCTCACTTTTCTGGACGACGACGATTACTACCACCCGGAGAAGATCGCCCGTCAGCTGGCCTTTATGCAGCGCGGCGATTACCCCGTCAGCCTGTGCGATATGGATATTCTGCAGGATGGCCAAATCAACGCCGAGCGCTATTACCGCGCCCGCTGCGACGGGCTGGAGGACTTCATGCTGGCCGGCGTCGCTTACACGCCGATGATCATGCTGCGCCGCGAGGCGGCGATCGCGGTGCGCGGGTTCTTCAATACCCCGCGTTATCAGGATCATATCTTCATTTATCGCCTGCTGGCGGCGGGCATGCGCATCGGCACGTTGCACGAGCGCCTGGCGGTGCATAACGATCACGACGGTGAGCGTATTACCTCCAGCCCGAAAGGCATCATCGGCTATCACAACAAAATGCAGTTCGAGCGCCGGTTGATGCCGCAGATTTCGCCGCGGGCGCGCAAGGTGATGCGGCTGCGCCACACCTGCATCACGTCGCGCATCATCACCGACAGCCGAAGCCGTCTCGGCGGCGTGCTGCACGGCATGAAGGGCATCATCTATGTCAACAGCGGGGTGATGGCCGGCGTTTACATGAAGAACATTCTGCGCAACGTCTTCTTCCGCGGCGTCCCTTTCTGAAACCTGACGCGGGGTTTTCCCCCGCGTCCTACCCCCAAATACCCCGTCTTGCCTCCCGCCCGTTCACCTTCATCTTGATATTCTGATTTATTCGTTTTAATTCAAACAATTAATCCTATTCCTCGCCCCTATACTTTGGTGGTATTTCCCGCCCGACGCACGCGTCGCCCGCCGCTTTCTCTTGATCGCAATCAATTTGCCGTCGGTTGGCCGTCAGTAGGCTGGCGGCAGATTGAGCATGTCTTCTTATAACGACAAGAGCCTTCAGGAGCATTCCGGATGAGCAAATTTTTAGACCGTTTCCGCTATTTCAAGCAGTTGGCGGAGCCTTTTTCTGGCGATCACGGCCAGACCTTGAACACCAACCGCGACTGGGAAGACGGCTACCGCAGCCGTTGGCAGCATGACAAAGTGGTGCGTTCCACCCACGGCGTGAACTGCACCGGTTCCTGCAGTTGGAAGATCTACGTGAAGAATGGTCTGGTGACCTGGGAAACCCAGCAAACCGACTATCCGCGCACCCGCCCCGATCTGCCCAACCATGAACCGCGCGGCTGCCCGCGCGGCGCCAGCTACTCCTGGTACCTGTACAGCGCCAACCGGCTGAAATACCCGCTGATGCGCAAGCGGCTGCTCAAACTGTGGCGCGAGGCGAAAGCGCAGCACAGCGATCCGGTCGAGGCCTGGGGATCGATCGTCGGCGATGCGGAAAAAGCCAAAAGCTACAAGGTGGCGCGCGGCCGCGGCGGTTTCGTCCGCTCCAGCTGGCAAGAGGTCAATGAACTGATCGCCGCCGCCAACGTCTATACCGCCAAAACCTTCGGCCCTGACCGCATTATCGGCTTCTCGCCGATCCCGGCGATGTCGATGGTGTCCTACGCCGCCGGCGCTCGGTACCTGTCGCTGATCGGCGGCGCCTGCCTGAGCTTCTACGACTGGTATTGCGATTTGCCGCCGGCTTCGCCGATGACCTGGGGCGAGCAGACCGACGTGCCGGAGTCCGCCGACTGGTACAACTCCTCCTACATCATCGCCTGGGGCTCCAACGTGCCGCAGACGCGCACCCCGGACGCCCACTTCTTTACCGAAGTGCGCTACAAGGGCACCAAAACCGTGGCGGTGACGCCGGACTACGCCGAAGTCGCCAAGCTGTGCGACCACTGGCTGAATCCGAAGCAGGGCACCGACAGCGCGATGGCGCTGGCGATGGGCCATGTGATGCTGAAAGAGTTCCATCTCGATCGCGAAGTCGGCTACTTCCGCGACTACGTGCGCCGCTATACCGACATGCCGATGCTGGTGCTGCTGGAGCCGCGTGAAGGCGGCCACTACGCCGCTGGCCGCCTGCTGCGCGCCGCCGATCTGGTGGACGGACTGGGCCAGGAAAACAATCCCGAGTGGAAAACCGTCGCTATCGACAGCCGCAGCGGCGAGCTGGTGGCGCCGCAGGGCTCTATCGGTTTCCGCTGGGGCGAGAAGGGCAAGTGGAACCTGGAGCAGCGCGAAGGCAAGTCGCAACAGGAAGTTGAGCTGCAGCTCAGTCTGCTGGGCATGCATGACGACGTTGCCGAGGTGGGCTTCCCGTACTTCGGCGGCGCCGACAGCGAGCATTTCAACAGCGTGGCGCTGGACGAGATCCTGCTGCACAAGCTGCCGGTGAAACGCCTGCGGCTGGCGGACGGCAGCGAAGCACTGGTGACCAGCGTGTATGACCTGACGCTGGCCAACTACGGCCTGGAGCGCGGGCTGGGCGACGCCAACTGCGCCGCCGACTATGACGAGGTCAAGGCTTACAGCCCGGCCTGGGCCGAGCAGATCACCGGCGTGTCGCGCCACAACATCATCCGCATTGCCCGCGAGTTCGCGGAAAACGCCGAGAAGACCCACGGCCGTTCGATGATCATCGTCGGCGCCGGCGTCAACCACTGGTATCACATGGACATGACCTACCGCGGCCTGATCAATATGCTGATCTTCTGCGGTTGCGTCGGCCAGAGCGGCGGCGGCTGGGCGCACTACGTCGGCCAGGAAAAACTGCGGCCGCAAACCGGCTGGCTGCCGCTGGCGTTCGGCCTTGACTGGCAGCGCCCGCCGCGCCACATGAATAGCACCTCGTTCTTCTACAACCATTCCAGCCAATGGCGCTATGAAACCGTCGGCGCCGATGAGCTGCTGTCGCCGCTGGCGGACAAATCGCGCTTCGGCGGCAGCCTGATCGACTTCAACGTGCGCGCGGAGCGCATGGGCTGGCTGCCTTCGGCGCCGCAGCTGGGCGCTAACCCGCTGCGCCTGGCGGAGCAGGCCCGTGCCGCCGGCCAGTCGCCGGTTGAGTTCACCGTCGACAGCCTGAAGAGCGGCGCGCTGGGCTTTGCCGCCGAGCAGCCGGACAATCCGCAGAACTTCCCACGCAACCTGTTCGTCTGGCGCTCCAACCTGCTGGGTTCTTCCGGCAAGGGCCATGAATACATGCTCAAATACCTGTTGGGCACCGAGAACGGTATCCAGGGGAAAGATCTCGGCCAGCAGGGCGGCGTGAAGCCGCAGGAAGTGGAATGGCGCGAGCAGGGCGGCGAAGGCAAACTGGATCTGGTGGTGACGCTCGATTTCCGCATGTCGAGCACCTGCCTGTATTCCGACGTGGTGCTGCCGACCGCCACCTGGTACGAAAAAGACGACATGAACACCTCCGACATGCATCCGTTCATTCATCCGCTGTCGGCGGCGGTCGATCCGGCCTGGGATTCGAAGAGCGACTGGGAAATCTACAAGGGCATCGCCAAAGCCTTCTCCGAGGTGTGCGTCGGCCATCTGGGCCAGGAAACCGACGTGGTGACCTTGCCTATTCAGCACGACTCCGCCGCCGAGCTGGCGCAGCCTTACGGCGTGCAGGACTGGAAGAAAGGCGAGTGCGAACTGATCCCCGGCAAAACCGCGCCGCACATCATCGCGGTGGAGCGCGATTATCCGGCCACCTACGAGCGTTTTACCTCCTTGGGGCCGTTGATGGACAAACTGGGCAACGGCGGCAAGGGCATCAGCTGGAACACCCAGACCGAGGTCGATTTCCTCAAGCAGCTTAACTACGTCAAGGCCGACGGCCCGGCGGCGGGGCGGCCGAAGATCGAGAGCGCGATAGACGCGGCGGAAGTGATCCTGTCGCTGGCGCCGGAAACCAACGGCCAGGTGGCGGTGAAAGCCTGGGAAGCGCTGAGCAACGTCACCGGACGCGATCACCGGCATCTGGCGCTGAACAAGGAAGACGAGAAAATTCGCTTCCGCGACATTCAGGCGCAGCCGCGCAAAATCATCTCCAGCCCAACCTGGTCCGGCCTGGAAGACGAGCACGTCTCCTATAACGCCTGCTACACCAACGTGCACGAGCTGATCCCGTGGCGCACCCTCAGCGGCCGTCAGCAGCTGTATCAGGATCACGAGTGGATGCGCGCCTTCGGCGAAAGCCTGCTGGCGTATAGGCCGCCGATCGACACCCGCGCCGCGCAGCCGCTGCTCAACAGCAAACCGAACGGCAACAAGGAGAAGGCGCTGAACTTCCTGACGCCGCACCAGAAGTGGGGCATTCACTCCACCTACAGCGACAACCTGCTGATGCTGACGCTGTCGCGCGGCGGCCCGATCGTTTGGCTGAGCGAAGACGATGCCAAAGATCTGGGCATCGCGGACAACGACTGGATCGAGGCCTTCAACGCCAACGGCGCGCTGACGGCGCGCGCGGTGGTCAGCCAGCGTATCCCGGCCGGCATGACCATGATGTACCACGCGCAGGAGCGCATCGTGAACCTGCCGGGCTCGGAGATCACCCGCCAACGCGGCGGCATCCACAACTCGGTGACCCGCGCCTGTCCGAAGCCGACCCACATGATCGGCGGCTATGCGCAGCTGGCCTACGGCTTCAACTACTACGGCACCGTCGGCTCCAACCGCGACGAATTCGTGGTGGTGCGCAAGATGAACCGCATTGATTGGTTGGACGACGAAGGCAACGACTACGCGCAGGGCAGTCAGCAGGAGAACAGCAAATGAAAATTCGTTCGCAAGTCGGCATGGTGCTGAATCTGGACAAGTGCATCGGTTGCCACACCTGTTCGGTCACCTGCAAAAACGTCTGGACCAGCCGTGAAGGTATGGAATACGCCTGGTTCAATAACGTGGAAAGCAAGCCCGGCGTCGGGTATCCGCACGCCTGGGAAGATCAGGAAAAATGGAAGGGCGGCTGGATACGTAAAATCAACGGCAAGCTGGAACCGCGCATGGGCAACCGCGTCGGCGTGCTGGCGAAAATCTTCGCCAACCCGGACGTGCCGGCGCTGGACGACTACTACGAGCCGTTCGATTACGACTACCAGCACCTGCACACCGCCAAACAGGGCAAACACCAGCCGGTGGCGCGCCCGCGCTCGCTGATCACCGGCCGGCGCATGAACAAGATCGAAAACGGCCCGAACTGGGAAGAGATCCTCGGCGGAGAGTTCGAAAAACGTTCGCAGGACAAGAACTTCGACAACCTGCAGAAGGCGATGTACGGCCAGTTCGAAAACACCTTCATGATGTATTTGCCGCGCCTGTGCGAGCACTGCCTCAACCCGGCCTGCGTCGCCACCTGCCCGAGCGGGGCGATCTACAAGCGCGGCGAAGACGGCATCGTGCTGATCGATCAGGACAAGTGTCGCGGTTGGCGCATGTGTCTGACCGGTTGCCCGTACAAGAAAATCTACTTCAACTGGAAGAGCGGCAAGTCCGAGAAGTGCATCTTCTGTTACCCGCGCATCGAAGCCGGGCAGCCGACGGTCTGTTCGGAAACCTGCGTCGGCCGCATCCGCTACCTCGGCGTGCTGCTGTACGACGCCGATCGCATCGAGCAGGCGGCGGCGGTGGAAAGCGACAAGGATCTGTACCAGAGCCAGCTCGATATTTTCCTCGATCCGCATGACCCGAAGGTGATTGCTCAGGCGCTGGCGGACGGCGTGCCGCAGGGCGTCATTGAAGCCGCTCAGCAGTCGCCGGTGTACAAAATGGCGATGGACTGGAAGCTGGCGCTGCCGCTGCATCCGGAATACCGCACGCTGCCGATGGTGTGGTACGTGCCGCCGTTGTCGCCGATTCAGTCGGCCGCCGACGCCGGCGAGCTGGCGCACAGTGGCGTATTGCCGGACGTCGAGAGCCTGCGCATTCCGGTGCAGTATCTGGCGAACCTGCTGACCGCCGGCGATACCGAGCCGGTGCTGCTGGCGCTGAAACGCATGCTGGCGATGCGCCACTACAAACGGGCGGAAACCGTCGACGGCGTGGTGGACATCAGCGCGCTGGAGCAGGTCGGTCTGAGCGAAGCGCAGGCGCAGGAGATGTATCGCTACCTAGCGATCGCCAACTATGAAGATCGCTTCGTGGTGCCGTCGAGCCACCGCGAGCTGGCGCGCGAAGCCTTCCCCGAAAGCAAAGGCTGCGGTTTCAGCTTCGGCGACGGCTGCCACGGCAGCGACGGCAAGTTCAATCTGTTCAACAGCCGTCGTATCGACGCCATCGACGTGACCGCGAAAACCGCGCGGCCGGAGGATGCCTCATGATCAGCCTGAAAGTGATCGCCCGCCTGCTGGATTACCCGGAGCAGGCGCTGTTTGACCATCAGCAGGCGCTGATTGAAGCGCTGGAACCGGCCAGCGAGCTGGATCTGCACCACAGCGCGCTGCTGATTCTGTTTATCCGCCGCCTGTGCGCGCGCCCGTTGCTGGACGCGCAGGCCGACTATTGCGAGCTGTTCGATCGCGGCCGCGCCACCTCGCTGCTGCTGTTTGAGCACGTGCACGGTGAGTCGCGCGATCGCGGCCAGGCGATGGTTGACCTGATGGCGCAGTACCGCGCCGCCGGGCTGGAGATCGACAGCCGCGAGCTGCCTGATTTCCTGCCGCTGTACCTGGAGTATTTGGCCAGCCGCAGCGCGGCACAGGCGCGGGAAGGGCTGCAGGACATTGCGCCGATCCTGGCGCTGCTGGGCGCGCGCTTGCAGCAGCGCGAAAGCCCGTACGCGGTGCTGTTCGATCTGCTGTTGGCGCTGTCCGGCAGCGATGCGCAGGCGCAGGCGCTGAAGACGCAGGTGGCGCAAGAGGCGCGCGACGATACGCCGCAGGCGCTGGATGCGGTCTGGGAAGAGGAGCAGGTCAAATTTCTCGGCGAGCAGGGCTGCGCCTCCGCCCAGCAGACGGCGCACCAGCGGCGCTTCGCCGGCGCGGTGGCGCCACAGTATCTGGACCTGACGGATGCGTTAACCGGAACCAAAGGACGCTAATTATGCAATTTTTGAATCAGTTCTTCTTCGACATCTACCCTTATCTGGCCGGCGCGGTGTTCCTGATCGGCAGCTGGCTGCGCTACGACTACGGGCAGTACAGCTGGCGCGCCGGCTCCAGCCAGATGCTGGATAAAAAGGGCATGCGGCTGGCGTCCAACCTGTTCCACATCGGCATTATCGGCATCTTCGCGGGCCACTTCCTCGGCATGCTGACGCCGCACTGGATGTATGAGGCCTTCCTGCCGATCGACGTGAAGCAGAAGCTGGCGATGATCGCCGGCGGCGCCTGCGGCCTGATGACGCTGATCGGCGGCGCGCTGCTGCTGAAGCGCCGGTTGACCAACCCGCGGGTGCGCGCTACCAGCAGCGTCGCCGACATCCTGATCCTGACATTGCTGGTGGTGCAGGTGTGCCTGGGGTTGCTGACCATTCCGTTCTCCGCCCAGCATATGGACGGCAGCGAAATGATGAAGCTGGTGGCCTGGGCGCAGGCGGTCGTGACCTTCCACGCCGGCGCTTCTGCGCACCTGGAAGGCGTGGCGCTGATCTTCAAGCTGCATATGGTGCTGGGCATGACGCTGTTCGTGCTGTTCCCGTTCTGCCGCCTGGTGCATATCTGGAGTGCGCCGGTAGAGTACCTGACCCGCCGTTACCAGCTGGTGCGCAACCGCCGCTGAGCCTGACCCCGCCGCCGCCGATCGCCAGCGGCGGCGCTATTCCGATAATTCTCCCGCCGTCTGCCCATTCTCGTCGCCTTGTCGTAAACTCACTATCTCAGTTATGTTACGTTTATGCTTCCGCCGACGGACGTCGGCCTGTGGTAGCCGATAACAAGAGATACCGCCTTGATGAAAGGCATTTTGGGACATAAAAACCGGGGATGATCCGTGTGGCCTGCGCGCCGTACGGGAGAATCGCTTTATGGATAGTCAGGTTAATCAATAACAATAATGACCACACAATTACGCTCACCCGAGCTGCTGCCTCTGAAAATCATCGCCACCGGGGCCGCGTTGCCGCCTAACCGCGTGGCGTCCTCTGCGCTCGACGCTCGGCTGGGGAAACCGGCCGGCTACGTTGAAAAACGCTCGGGCATCGTTTACCGCTATCACGCCGCCGACGATGCCAGCCAGGCCGAACTCGCCGCTGCCGCGCTGCAAGATGCGCTGGCTCGCCACGCCATTCCGGCGGACTCGATCGATCTGCTGATCTCTGCCTCGGCGATTTCGGTGCAGGCGCTGCCGTGCACCGCCGCGCACATTCTCAAGGTGGCGGGGCTGGCGCCGGGCACGCCGGGCTTCGACATCAACAGCAGCTGCGTCAGCTTTATCTCTGCGCTGCAGGTGGCGGCAGGGCTGCTGAACGCCGGGACGTATCGACGCATCGCCATCATCTCGGCGGATCTCGCTTCACGCGGCATCGACTGGCAGCACGAAGAGTCGTCGCTGATCTTCGGCGACGGCGCGGCCTGCGCCATTGTGGAGTGCGGCGACGGCGCCAGCGGCATCCTCGCCAGCCTGGTGGAAACCTACCCCACCGGCAGCGAACTGTGCGAGATCCGGGCCGGCGGCACGCGTCGCAACCCGCGCGCCGGCATGTGTGAGCAAGACTTCCTGTTTCATATGCAGGGCAAGCCGCTGTTCCGCCAGGCGTCGGCGCTGATTGAGGGTTACCTCGATCGGCTGTTGAGCGCCAGCGGCCTGACCCTGGCGCAGATCGCCACCGTGGTGCCGCATCAGGCCAGCCATCTGTCGCTCGAACATATGCGCAAACGGCTGCACGTCTCCAGCGAGGCGCTGGTCGATATCTACCGCCATCATGGCAATCAGGTGGCGGCGTCTATCCCGACGGCGCTGCATGCCGCCGTGACCACCGGGCGCTTCAATCCCGGTCAGCCGGTGATGCTGATCGGCACCGCCGCCGGGCTGGCTCTGGCCGGCATGGTGTTGCTGCCATGAGGGTGCTGGTCACCGGGGCGACCAGCGGGCTGGGACGCAACGCGGCGCAGTGGTTGCTGGAGGCCGGACATCAGGTGCGCGCTACCGGCCGCGATGAACGGGCCGGCGCAACGCTGCGTCAGCTGGGCGCCGAGTTTTGCGCGCTCGATCTGGCGCAGGCCACGCCGCAGCAGTGTCGGGAGCTGGTGACCGACTGCGAGTGGGTCTGGCACTGCGCGGCCAAGTCTTCGCCCTGGGGCGGCAAAGCGGAGTTTCACCGCATCAACGCCGCGGCGACGGATAAGCTGGCGGAGGCGGCCGGGCGCTGCGGCGTGCGGCGCTTCGTGCATATCTCCACGCCGGCAATCTACTTCGATTTTCAGCCGCATTACGATCTTGACGAGGGTTACCGCGCCCGGCGCTTCGCCAATCACTATGCCGCCAGCAAGTATGCGGCCGAGCAGCGCCTGTTGGCGCAGGCGAAGATCTATCCGCAAACCACCTATATTATGCTGCGGCCGCGCGGCCTGTTTGGCCCGCACGATCGGGTGATCGTGCCGCGGCTGTTGCAGCAGCTCGAACGCGACCGCGGGGTATTGCGATTGCCCGGCGGCGGACAAGCGCTGCTGGATCTGACCTTCGCCCCCAACGTGGTGCACGCGATGGATCTGGCCAGCCGGCAGCGCGGATTGCCGTCCGGCGCCGTGTACAACATCACCAACCACCAACCGCAGCGGCTGGCGGAGATGCTGGATGCGTTGCTGCGTCAGGAACTGGGGCTGAGTTACCGGCTGCAGGCCGTGCCGTATCCGCTGCTGCATACGCTGGCCGGCGGCATGGAGCTGTGGGCGACGCTGAGCGGCAAGGAACCGCTGTTGACGCGCTACAGCGTGGCGGCGGTGCATTTTGACATGACGCTGAGCCAGACCCGCGCGATCGAAGAGCTGGGTTACCGGCCGCGTTATTCGATGGAAGAGGGCATTCGTCTGACCGGCGAGTGGCTGCGGCAGCAAGGAGGCGGACAGCATGGCTAAGGTCACCGTTTTCGAAGTGGGCTATTGCACGCATATCGGCTGCATGGCGCTGCGCGGCGCCGGGTTCCGGGTGTGCAAATTCCCGGCGCGCGCCTATCTGCTGGAGGTGGGGGAGCGCCGCTGGCTGTGGGATACCGGCTACGCGCATTATTTTCAGCAGCACACGCAGTCGGGGCTGTTCAGCCTTTACCGCCGTATGACGCCGGTCTATTTCGATCCGGCCGAGTCGTTGGCGCATCAGCTGCGCGAAGCCGGTTATGCCGAGGGGGATATTCAGGCGCTGATCGTCTCGCATTTTCACGCCGATCACATCGCCGGGCTGCAGGATTTCAGCCAACTCGACTTTATTTGCTCCGGCGAGGGCTGGCAGCAAACCCGTGGGCTGCGCGGTTTCGCGGCGCTGAAGCGCGCCTTTATTCCCGGCCTGATCCCGGCGGATTTCGAGAGCCGTCTGCAGTTTATGGAGTCTTTTCCTGCGGTGGCGTTGCCCGCGCTGTTGGCGCCGTTCGATCGCGGTTACGCGCTGCCGGGCAGTGAAGGGCAGATCGTGCTGGTGCCGTTGCCGGGGCATGCGGCCGGCCATATCGGCGCCTTTATTCTCACCGACGCCGGCTGGACGCTGCTGGCCAGCGACGCCGCCTGGTCGCCGCAGAGTTACCAGACGCTGCGCGGGCCTTCGCGCCTGGCCAATCTGGTGATGGACGACGCGGCGGCTTACACCCGCACCCTGGAGCGGCTCAACCAGCTGTGGGCGGGCGGCCAGGTCAACATTTTGCTGTGCCACGAGGGGGACCTGTGATCCCCTTCATGACCCTTTGGCACTATTTCCGCGCCCGGCGCCTGCGCTTTGGCGATCGTGCGGCGCTGGAGGCGCATCAGGCCCGACAGCTTGAGGGTTTTGCCCGCCGGGTGCTGAGCAAGAGTCCCTATTTTCAAGGCTTCAGCCGCCGGCCGTTCGCCGAATGGCCGCAGATGGACAAGGCGCTGATGATGGCGCAGTTCGACCGCATGAACACCGCCGGGTTGCGGTGCGATGCGGTGCTGGCCTGCGCGCAGCGCAGCGAGGCGGATCGCGATTTCACGCCGAAGATCGGGCGCTACAGCGTCGGATTGTCGTCCGGCACTTCCGGGCAGCGCGGCGTGTTTGTCGTCAGCCCGCGGGAACAGCAGGTGTGGGCCGGCGGCATGCTGGCGAAAATGCTGCCGGACGGGCTGTCGGCGGGCGAGCGCGTCGCACTGTTTCTGCGCGCGGACAATAATCTCTATCACAGCGTGAACAACCGTTGGCTGAGCCTGGCGTTTTACGATTTGCTCGCGCCGTTCAGCGGCCATTTGCCGGCATTGGAACGGCAGGCGCCCAGCATCATCGTAGCCCCGGCGCAGGTGCTGCGCGCATTGGCGTTGGCGGTGCTGGCTGGGCAGGTGACGCTGTCGGTCAAAAAAGTGATCTCGGTCGCCGAGGTGCTTGAAGAACAGGATCGCCGCCTGCTGCAGCAGGTGTTTCCGGCGGTCGGCGAAGTGTATCAGGCTACCGAGGGGTTCCTCGCCGCCACCTGCGCGCACGGCACCTTGCACCTGAACGAGGAGTTTTTGCATATCGAGCCGCAGTGGATCGACGAACTGCGCTTCACGCCGCTGATCACCGATTTTACCCGCAGTACGCAGCCGATCGTGCGCTATCGGCTGGACGATGTATTGGTGCTGCGCAAGGAACCCTGCCCATGCGGGCAACCGACGCGGGCGATCGCGCGTATCGAGGGGCGGCGCGACGATCAGCTGATGCTGCCCGATGCGCAGCGGCAACCGCAGGCGGTGTTCGCCGATGCCTGCAGCCGAACGATCGCCAATGCGTTGCCGCTGACCAGCGATTACCGCTTGATCCAGCGCGGCGAACGGCGGTTGGAGCTGATTGCCGATTGCAGCCCGGCGGCGTTGGCGCACTGTCAGGCGCAGCTGATGGCGCTGTTCGCTCGTCAGGGCATCGCCACCGATCGCCTCGAATGGCGGTTGACGGCGCAAGCGGTGCTGCCGCAGTTCGATCGCAAGCGGCGGCGCATCGTGCGCCGGGCGGAGGAGGCATGAAAAGCGCACTGTTCAGGCTATGGCACATGCTGCTGGGATGGGGCACGGTCGGCGTGGTGTATAGCCTGACCGATCGCCTGCAGGGGGCGGGAACCCTGTTGCCGCCGTCGGCGCTTGATCGGGCGATCCCGTTCAGCCCCACGGCCATCTGGCTCTATCTGTCGTTCTTCCTCATCGTCCCGGCGGGCTATCTGCTGGCGCCGCTGCCGCGGATCAAATGGCTGACGCTGGCGATGCAGCTGACCGCGCTGGGCGCCGGGGCGGTTTATCTGCTGTGGCCGACCACCATGGCCTATCCGCAGAACGATGGCGTCGGGATCAGCGCGCAACTGCTGGCGGCGTTAACCCGGGTGGACTCGCCGCAAAACTGCCTGCCTTCGTTGCATATGGCGCTGACGGTGCTGGCGGTGTGGGCGCTGAGCGACGGCGAGCGCAAAGTGCGCACGGCGCTGTGGATGCTGTGGGGCGTGGCGATCGCGTTCTCGATTCTGCAACTGCGTCGGCATTTGTTTGTCGATTTGGCCGGCGGCGCGCTGCTGGCGCTGTTCGCCGGCTGGCTGGCCCTGCGCATGAAAACCCTGCGCAGGCGCGTCGTTAAAGGAGAAATGGGATGAGCGATCTGGCATTGCCGATAGTGTTCATGCTGTTCATCGTGGTGGCCGAGGCGGTGGCGCTGCAGTGGGGGCGTCGCGAGCCGGTCAACTGGCACGATCTGGTGTTCAACCTGAATTCCGGCCATATCATGCTGTGGTTGTTCCGCGGGTTGGAGATCACCTGCTACGGCTACGTGGCCGCGCATTTCAGCCTGGGGCTGCTGGATGCCTGGCCGCCGCTGCTGATGTGGCTGTTCGCCCTGCTGGCGTGGGACTTCGGTTTCTACTGGCTGCACCGTCTGCACCACCGTTTCCGCCTGCTGTGGGCGGTGCACGTGGTGCACCATCAGGGCGAGCACTTTAATCTGTCGCTGGGGGTGCGCAACTCCTGGTATTCGTCGCTGACGTCGATCCCGTTCTTTTTGCTGCTGGCGCTGGCGGGGGTGCCGCTGTCGGTGTTCGTTGCGGTCTCTATTTTTCATTACAGCATTCAGCTGTTTAACCACAATGCGCTGACGCCGAAGCTCGGCGTGCTGGAAAACATCCTGGTCACGCCGGCGCATCACCGGGTGCATCACGTCAAGGACATGGCGTATTCCAATAAGAATTTCGGCGGCAGCTTTATCTTCTGGGACAAGCTGTTCGGCACCTTTTGCCCGGCATTGCCGAGCACGCCGTTCAGCTATGGCGTCGGCGGCGACAGGCCGTCCGCCAACCCATTCTGGGCGAGCAATCTGCCGTTCCTGCGCTATTTGCGCCTGCCATGGCGCCCGGCGCCGGGCCGGCCACGCGACCGCCGTTCGGCGTTCAGCGTTTTCAGCGGCGCCATGCTGTTGTTCTCGCTGGTGGTCGGTTACGTCTACCAATACGGTTACGGCTATAGCGACATCAGCTGGCCGCAAATGGCGCTGTTGGCGCTGCTGGCGTTGGGATCGGTGGCGCTGGGCGGCATGACGGAAGGGCGGCGGTGGGCGAGCGCCGTCTGGCTGCTGATCGCGCTAGGCATGCCGCTGCTGTTTATCGGCTATCTCGGTTGGCCGCAGCGCTATTGGCATATCGCCATGGCCGCCGTGGCGTTGCATGCCCTGTGCGTCGCGTTGGGCTGGGGAAGAGTAGCCGCACCGGCCGCTGTGGAGGAACCGCATGGCTGAATCATTGCCGCCGCTGCGTTTTCCCGCCGATGGCGAACAGGCCTTCCACCGCGATCTTAAGCGCGCGGCCCACGCCTGTCTGGCGGGCGATCATCGCTATGCCGATGCCGCGCGATTGGCCAAGGCCGCGCTGTTGCTGGCGTTGTGCGTCGGGTTTTACGCGCTGAGCCTGCTGCAGCATCAGCCCTGGGCGTTTTTCCTCTGCTATTTCCTGTTCGTGACCATGGGCATGCTGCTCAATGTCAACGTCAACCACGATGCTTCGCATAACGCTTTCCTGCGTGCGCCCTGGGCCAATCGGCTGGTGGGGCGGCTGGTGACGCTGCCGCTGGGCGTCGATCCGGACTACTGGCGCACGCGGCATGTGGATTATCACCACGTTTACGCCAACGTCGAACATTACGATCTGGATACCGAAGAGAACGGCTTTTTCCGCCAGACACCGTTCCAGCGCTGGCGGCCCCATATGCGCTATCAGCATCTGTACTGGCCGCTGATCGCCGCGCTCTCGCTGCCCTATATCGCCTGGATTTTCGATTGGTCCGATCGGCTCGATAAAACGCCGCTGCGGGAAAAACGCGTGCTGGCGGGGCGCGGCGGTTGGGCGCTGTTCGTGCTGTGCAAGCTCGCGCATCTGGTGCTGGTGCTGGTGGCGCCGCTGGTCGTTGGCCACTTGCACGGCATCGGCTGGGGCTGGGTGTTGCTGGCTTACGCCCTCAGCCAGATGTGCGCCTCGCTGCTGGTGGTGTTCTTGCTGCTGGGCACCCATTGGGCGCAGGCCGAGTTTTACCCGGCGCCGACGGGCGACAGCATGCCGCAAGGCTGGTATCGGCACAATTTCGCCACCGCCTGCGACTGGCAGCCCGAACCGCGCTGGCTGGAGCATCTGACCGGCGGGCTGAACTATCACCTGACCCATCACCTGTTTCCCGGCTGGAATCATCGCCACTATCCGGCCCTGGCTGCCGCGGTAGCGGAGGTCGCGCAGCGGCACGGCATGGCGTACCGCTGCATTGGCTATCGTGAACTGCTGGCGCAACAACAGCGCTTCTTACGCCGGATGGGACAGCCATGAAACCGCTGCGTCCGTTAGCCTATCGGCGCGACGACAATGGGTTGCACCGCGCGCTGATGCAGGCCGCACAGCATTATCTGGCGGCCAACGGCGATCACCGCTTCGCCGACGGCGGCATGCTGGCGAAGGTGGCGCTGCTGCTGGCGCTGTGCGGCCTGTGTTACGGGTTGAGCCTGCAGCAGCATAACGGCTGGGCGTTTTTCGCTTGTTATTTCGGCTTTATCTTTATCGGCATGTTCCTGACGGTGAACGTGGTGCACGACGCCTCGCACAACGCGTTTTTCCGCCGCCCTTGGGCCAACCGCTGGCTGAACGCACTGGTGAGCGTGCCGCTGGGGCTGGATCCCGACTGTTGGCGCGTGCGGCACGTGTTGTTCCACCATGCCCATAACAACATCGAACATTACGACCCCGACATCGACGCCAATGGCGTGCTGCGGCAAACGCCGTTCCAGCGCTGGCGGCCCTTTATGCGCGCGCAGCGTTACTATTGGCCGTTGGTGGCGGCGCTGACTTTTCCGTACTACATCTGGCTGTTCGATTGGTTGGACAGGGCGGGCCGCACCCGCGTGGCGGCGCGCATGGCGCAGCAGGGCGTACGCGGCTGGAGCGGGTTTCTGGCGGGGAAGGCGGCGCACCTGCTGCTGGCGCTGGCGATCCCATGTTGGCTGTTGCCGCCGGCTATCGGCATCGGGCAAATTCTGCTGGTCTATTTGCTGAGCCAGATGCTTTCTTCATTGCTGTTCGTGATGTTGATCATCGGCACCCACTGGGCCAAGGCCAACTTTTATCAGGCGCCGGCGCAGGGCGCGATGCCGCACGGTTGGTATCACCATGTGTTCGCCACCACGTTCGACTGGCAGACTCGGCCGCGCTGGCTGGGTTATTGGCTGGGCGGGGCGAACCTGCATTTGACGCATCATCTGTTTCCGCACTGGAGCCACCGCCATTACCCGGCGCTCAGCCGCATCATCGGCGAGGTGGCGCCGCGCTTCGGCATCGACTACCGCCTGCTGGAGCTGGAGGAGCTGTTGCGTCTGCAGCAACGCTTCCTCAGCGCGATGGGCCGCAAGCCGCACTAGCGTTGCATGCGAATTGTGCGAGGCGTTACGCAGTTCACTAATTGAACGATATTTGCCCTTCCAGTAGACTTTCCCTCTGTGAATCAACGGCCACAGGAGGTGGACTATGCGCAGCTTGCCGATTCGGTTATCGAACAAAATTGATGATGATCTGAACGATATCGCCCGGCGTCACGGGATGGAAAAAACCGAGGTAATCAAAATGGCGTTTGCACTGATTACCCTTGCCGATAAGTACTGGATGAAACAGGATGGTACTTCTCTTGGCATTGTACGGGAGAAGGGTGAACAGCTTGAAGCGGTGGGGCGGGTCGTGGAGATCTTCCCATGAACATCGAAAGCCGTAATCTGCGCGATGAGGCCAGCCAGGTTTATCTGGAGCAGGTCTTGGTCTTCGACGAAATGGAGCGGCTGCGCCTGGCACGCCAGGTGCTGTGCGGGATATTCGCGGTCAGCGTGGGCGTATTCGCCGCCCACGCGTATTGGGAGAAAAACGAAGCGCTGAATCAGGTGTTTGAGCTGGTGAAGATCGGCGCCTTGCCGCTGGTCACGCTGGTGGTCTCTTTTTACTTTCCCAACAGCGCGTCCAGATAAGGCGTCACGTCAATGCGACTTCATGCCCGCCGCGGTCATCAGCAGGCGGAACAGTGAGGCAACCACGAATAACCCCAGCACGCTGGCGCTCCAGATGATCACCAGCCAACCGATGCGTTTCCACCAGGGCGCCGGAGCGGCGGTTGCCGTTTTATCTTGCATAGCGTCCTCCTTCCTCAGTGATAGCCGTGTTCATGGCTGATCTTGCCGCGGAACACGTAGTAGCTCCAGAAGGTGTAGACCAGAATGATTGGGATGATGAACAGCGCGCCGACCAGCATAAAGCCGAGGCTCTGCGGCGGCGCGGCGGCGTCCCACAGGCTGATGGCCGGCGGGATCAGGTGCGGCCAGATGCTGATGCCAAGCCCGCTCAGGCCGAGGAACACCAGCAGCAGCGTCAGCATGAACGGCGAGTAGTGCGCGCCGCGTTTCACCCCATGCCGGATCCCCCAGGCGCTGAGCAGCACCAGTACCGGCACCGGCAGCAGCCAGAACAGGTTCGGCAGCGTAAACCAGCGCGCGGCGATTTCGGGATGCGCGATCGGCGTCCAGATGCTGACCGCAGCCAGCACCAGCAGCAGGATCGCCAGCAGCGGCGTCGCCAGGTGATACATGCGCGCCTGCAGGTCACCGGCGGTTTTCATCACCAGCCAGGTACAGCCGAGCAGGGCGTAAGTCACCACCAGCCCCAGCCCGCAGAACAGCGCGAACGGCGTCAGCCAGTCCAGCGCGCCGCCGGCGTAGGTGCGGCCTTCTACCGGGAAGCCGTTGATCACGGCGCCCACCACCACCCCCTGGCTGAAGGTGGCGAAGAGAGAGCCCCAGATGAACGCTTTATCCCAGATATGGCGCTTCTCCGGCGTCGCCTTGAAGCGAAACTCGAAGGCCACGCCGCGGAAAATCAGCCCGATCAGCATCAGCGTCAGCGGGATCGCCAGCGCGTCGAGGATCACCGAGTAGGCCAGCGGGAAGGCGCCAAACAGCGCCGCGCCGCCCAGCACCAGCCAGGTCTCATTGCCGTCCCACACCGGGGCGACGGTGTTCATCATCAGATCGCGGTCGCCGCTCGCCTTCACCCACGGAAACAGAATGCCGATGCCCAAATCGAAACCGTCCATCACCACGTACATCATGGTGCTGAACACGATGATGACAAACCAAATCAGCGGAAGATCGATACCCATGTTCAGCTCCTGTCGTCCAGAGTGTCGTTGACCGCGGACAGCGGACGCGCCGGGCGGCCCTCGGTATTGTCTTCTTGGTGTTCATGCGGCTGCGGCCCTTTGCGGATCAGGCGCATCATGTAGGAGTAGCCCACGCCGAACACCGAGCAGTAGACGATGATGAACGCCAGCAGGCTGATGCTCATGTGCAGATCGCCGTGCGCGGACACCGCATCCTTGGTGCGCAGCAGGCCGTACACCACCCACGGCTGGCGGCCTATCTCGGTGGTGAACCAGCCCGCCAGCAGCGCCAGCAGCCCGGAAGGGCCCATCCACAGGATGAAATACAGGAACGGACGCGACTGATAGAGCCCGCCGCGCCAGCGCAGCCACAGGCTCCACACCCCGGCCAGGATCATCAGCATGCCCAGCCCGACCATGATGCGGAACGACCAGAACACCACGGTGGAGTTGGGGCGATCTTCCGGCGGGAACGATTTGAGCGCCGGCACCTGCTCGGTCAGGCTGTGCGTCAGGATCAGGCTGCCGAGATAGGGCACTTCCAGCTTGAAGCGGGTCTCTTCACGCTGCATGTCCGGCCAACCGACCAGGATCAGCGGCGTGGCTTCGCCCGGCGGGTTTTCCCAGTGGCCTTCGATGGCGGCGATCTTCGCCGGCTGATGTTTCAGCGTATTCAGGCCGTGCGCATCGCCGATCAGCGCCTGCACCGGCGCGACGATCAGCGCCATCCACATCGCCATCGACAGCATCTTGCGCATCGCCGGCGTGTCGCGGCCGCGCAGCAGATGCCAGGCGGCGGACGCGCCGACGAAGAACGCCGAGGAGAGGAAGGCGGCGGTGGACATGTGCAGCAGGCGATACGGGAAGGACGGGTTGAAGATGACCTTCAGCCAGTCAACCGGCACCACCTGGCCATTGATGATTTCATGCCCTTGCGGGGTCTGCATCCAGCTGTTGGAGGCCAGGATCCAGAAGGTGGAGATCAGCGTGCCGAGCGCCACCATGCAGGTGGCGAAGAAGTGCAGGCCGGGGCCGACGCGGTTCCAGCCGAACAGCATCACGCCGAGGAAACCGGCTTCGAGGAAGAAGGCGGTCAGCACTTCATAAGTCAGCAGCGGCCCGGTAATGCTGCCGGCGAACTCGGAGAAGAAGCTCCAGTTGGTGCCGAACTGGTAAGCCATCACCAGCCCGGATACCACGCCCATGCCGAAGTTAACGGCGAAAATCTTTGACCAGAAGTGATAAAGCTCACGATAGGCTTCATTGTGCGTTTTCAACCATAATCCTTCCAGCACCGCCAGATAGCTGGCTAAACCGATGGTGATGGCGGGGAAAATGATATGGAAAGACACGGTGAAGGCGAACTGTATTCTGGCAAGTTCCAGTGCATCAAGACCCAGCATGGCGCCTCCTAGGGTTGAACATAAATTAACCTCTTGAGTATAGCTGTCATTTTTATGTGAAATGCTTGGCGTTAAGTTAAGCACGGAGTACAGTGCCTATAATAGTGACAGTTATTTTACTTTTTCATATAACAGTTAATGGTTATGACCCGATACGAGCAGCTTGCGCAGCAGATTAGAGAACAGATCCAGAACCGGGTGTGGCGGGCGGGCGACAAGCTGCCTTCGCTGCGCGAGAGCGGCAAACGCGCCGGATTGAGCCTGATGACGGTGGTGCAGTCTTATCAACTGCTGGAGAGCCAGGGGTGGATCGTCGCCCGGCCGCAGTCGGGCTACTATGTGGCGGCGCGTCCGCAGCCGCTGCCGCAGCCTTCGCGCGGCGAGAAACTGCTGCTGAGCGAACAGGTGGACATCAACGCCTTTATTTTCGACGTGCTGCAGGCCTGCAAGGATCCGGACATCGTGCCTTTCGGTTCGGCGTTTCCCGACGCCACGCTGTTCGCCCAGCCGAAGCTGGCGCGGGCGCTGAGCAGCGTAGCGCGCAAGTTCACGCCGCACAGTTCGCTGGTCAACCTGCCGCCGGGCAACGACGCGCTGCGGCGGCACATTGCCCAACGCTATGCGCTGAGCGGCATGCAGGTCGCGCCGGACGAGATCGTCATCACCGCCGGGGCGATGGAGTCGCTCAGCCTCAGCCTGCAGGCGGTGACCCAACCGGGCGACTATGTGGCGATCGAGTCGCCGGCGTTTTACGGCGCGCTGCAGGCGCTGGAACGGCTGCGGCTGAAGGCGGTGGCGATCGCCACGCATCCGCAGGACGGTATCGATCTGGACGCGTTGCAGCAGGCGGTGGAGCAGTATCCGATCAAAGCCTGCTGGCTGATGACCCACTTCCAGAACCCGCAGGGCGCCACCCTGCCGGAGGCCAACAAGCAGCGTCTGGTGGCGCTGCTGCGCGAACGGCAGATCTCGCTGATCGAAGACGATGTCTACGGCGAGCTGTACTTCAGCGCCGAACGGCCGTTGCCGGCGAAGGCGCTCGACAGCGGCGGCCAGATCCTGCACTGCTCGTCATTTTCCAAATGTCTGGCGCCGGGCTTTCGCGTCGGCTGGGTGGCGGCGGGGCGTTATGCGCAACAGATCCAGCGTTTGCAGCTGATGAGCACCGTTTCCACCAGCGTGCCGACCCAGATGGCGCTGGCGGATTATCTGCTGCACGGCGGCTACGACACCCATCTGCGGCGGCTGCGCCGCCTGCTGGCCCAGCGCCAAAGCGCAATGCGTCAGGCGATCGCCCACCATTTTCCGCCGACGGTGAAAGTCAGTCAGCCCGACGGCGGGTATTTCCTGTGGCTGGAACTCGACCCGGCGCTGTCGTCGATGGAGCTGTACCGGCGCGCACTCGCACGGGGCATCAGCATCGCGCCGGGGCGCATGTTTACCACCGGCGACCATTTCAACCACTGCTTCCGTCTCAACGCCTCGTTTGAATGGAATGACCGCTTTGAAGAGGCGATAAAAACCTTAGCCAAACTTATCCGGGGGCTGGCGGCGGCCGGCTGAATCGCGTTTTTCCCGCCGCTTCGCCCCAGAAAAATTCATAATGCTTTTTTCGGCAATGGAATGCCGGTTTCGTTGTTAGACAGCCCTCCAGCCGCCCATTACTCTGCGATAAATTTTGTCACATTTTTATCAACGGGTAGACGAGGGGCAGTGGGTGAGTGGAATAAAAAATAAGCTAAACAAACTGTTGCGCTATCGGCTGACGCCGCTGGCGTTGGTCTGCGCGCTGGGATTGAGCACCGCCGCGCAGGCGGAAACGCTGGCCGAAGGCATTACGCCGGCCAGCGACGCCGCTCGGGTGCCGGCCGCCGCCAAACTGCGCAAAGATACCGTCGTGGCGGGCATCTCGGAGCCGCAGGGGATTTTCAACCCGTATCTGTTCACCAACGGCTGGGACGAGAACGTGACCGACGTAATCTTCAGCCGGCTGATCGGCCTGGACAGCCAGGGCAAACCGGAAGGGCGCCTGGCGGAGTCCTGGCAGGTCAGCCCCGATAATCTGACCTACACCATCAAGCTGCGGCCGAATCTGGTCTACAGCGACGGCTCGCCGCTGAAGGCCGACGATATCGCCTTTACCCTGACGCTGCTGCATGACCCGGCCTATGACGGCGATACCGATATCACGCCGGCGCACATTCAGGGCGGCGCCGAGTATAAAAACGGCACCGCGGCCGGCATCAGCGGGCTGAAGGTGATCGACGATCGCACCATTCAGATCGTCACCACCCAACCGGGCGCGACCACGTTGCAACTGATTGGCGGGCCGGTATTGTCGCGGGCTTACTACGGCAAAGACTATCAGCGCGGCAAGCTCGACGGCGTGCGCGCCTTGAACGGCAAGCCGCTCGGCAACGGCCCCTACATTTACGACAAGTACGTGCCGGGGCAGGAAATCCGCTTCCACGCCAACCCGAACTTCTACCTCGGCCCGCCGCCGATGGCGCGCTTTATCTATCGCGTCACCAACCCGGCCACCAACTTCCAGCTGTTCCAGACCGGTGAGACCGACTACGACGCCTTTACCGCCAAGCCGGACGATATCGAACAGCTCAAGCTGCTCGGTTTCGCCAATATCAACCTTTACAGCTCGAGCGATTACAGCCGGGTTGATTTCAACCTCAGACGCCCGGCGCTGCAGGACAAGCGGGTGCGTCAGGCGCTGATCTACGGCCTCGATCGGCAAAAACTGATCGCCGTGGTGTACCAAGGGTACGGCAAGGTCGCCAACCAGCCGATTTCGACGATCTCCTGGGCTTACGACGCCAACGGCATCAATCCTTACGCTTACGATCTCGATAAGGCCAAAAAGCTGTTGGACGAGGCAGGCTGGCAGGTGGGCGCTGACGGCATCCGGCAGAAAGACGGTAAAAAGCTGGAGCTGACGCTACTGGTGACCAAAAAGCTGATCAACGACGCGCTGGTGCCGATCGCCAAGGATAACTACCGCCGGCTCGGCGTGGTGCTGAAACCGCAGGTATTGGATTTCAACGCGCTGCTGGCGCAGCGCAAGGCGGGCAATTACGACCTGGCGTCTCTCAGCACCAGCACGCTGAACGATCCGCACGACGGCGTACGCGACTTCATCAGCCGCGAGAGCGAGACCGGCTACCACAACCCGCAGGTGGACGCGCTGATCGCCAAAGCCAATGCCACGCTGGATATCGCGCAGCGTAAGCCGCTGTACCATCAGCTGTATCAGGTGCTGGCGGACGATCCGCCGGTGATCCTGCTCGGCAACCGCGAAATCTTGAGCGCCAGCAGCGCGCGCGTCACCGGCTTTAAACCGGATATCTACAACGGACTGGTCGGCAGCCTGCCGAACGTCAAACCGGCGCCGTAACGCCCCGATGCCGCCGCGCCATTCCGGGCGGCGGCGATGGAATTCGCGATGAGAAATTTTATCCTGCGCCGTTTGTTGCAGACTATCCCGATGCTGTTGCTGGCTTCATTGCTGATTTTTTGCATCTTCGCCCTGGCGCCCGGCGACTTTATCGACGGCAATATCAACCTGACCGCGCAACGCGCCGCCGAGCTGCGGGCGCTGTATGGGTTGGATCAGCCCTTGTTCAGCCGTTACCTGCATTGGCTTGGCCGGCTGTTGCAGGGCGATCTCGGCTTCTCGCTGCAGTATCAGATCCCGGTCAGCACGCTGCTGAACCAATACATCTGGAACTCGTTCCTGCTGGCGGCGGTGGCGATGGTGCTGTATTGGGGCATCGCGCTGGCGGTGGGAGTGATCTCGGCGATGAAACCCTATTCGCTGTTCGATCATCTGATCACCGTGGCGGTGTTCGCCGCCATGTCGTTTCCGACGTTTTTCCTTTGCCTATTGCTGATCAAATGGTTCGCCGTCGATCTGCACTGGTTGCCGGCGGGCGGCATGTTGCGCACCGGCAGCGAAGCGAGCGGGCTGGCCTGGGCGCTGGAGGTGGCGGCGCACCTGCTGTTGCCGGTGCTGGCGCTGGTGATGCTGCAGGCCGGCAGCCTGACGCGCTATTTTCGCGCCAGCATGCTGGAGGTGATCCGCATGGACTATATCCGCACCGCGCGCGCCAAAGGGCTCAGGGAGAAAACGGTGATCCTCAAACACGCGCTGCGCAATGCGCTGTTGCCGATCATCACCCTGCTGGGGTTCGAGCTGCCGGGATTGTTCTCCGGCGCGCTGATCACCGAAAAAATCTTCAACTGGCCGGGCGCCGGGCATATCCATATCGATTCGCTGGCGGCGCGCGATTATCCGGTATTGATGGGGTTCACGCTGTTTCTGGCGGCGCTGACCATTCTCGGCAATCTGCTGGCGGACATTCTGTACGCCTACGCCGATCCACGCATTCGCTTGAGGTAACACGATGTGGGTAACGCTGTTTTTCGGGCGCCGTCGCCGCTGGCGCCAGGCGCAGTTGCCGGCGCTGGCGCAGCTGTCTCCGCCGCCCGCCGCGCAGGCCTGGCGCCGTCTGCGCCGCCACCGACCGGCGATGATCTCGCTGGCGCTGCTGGTGCTGTTGGCGCTGCTGTGCCTGATTGGGCCGTCGCTGTCGCCGTGGCCTGACGACGCCGGCGATGTGCTGAACATCAATCAGGCGCCGAGCGGCGCGCATTGGTTGGGCACCGACTTTCTCGGCCGCGATATTTGCACCCGGCTGCTGCTGGCGGGGCGAATATCGCTGACCATCGGCCTGGTGTCGATGCTGCTGTCGGTGACGCTGGGCTATGTACTGGGGGCGTTCGCCGGTTATCTGGGGGGCGTGGCGGATCGGTTGATCATGCGCTTCGCCGATCTGTTGATGACCATTCCTGGCCTGCCGCTGCTGATCATCATGGGGGCGATGCTGACCGAACTCGACGTGTCGCCGGACTACCGTATCTACATGGTGATGATCATGCTGAGCCTGCTGGGCTGGCCGTCGCTGGCGCGGCTGGTGCGCGGCCAGATCCTGTCGCTGCGCGAGCGGGATTTCATGTTGGCCACCGAAGTGCTGGGGCTCTCCACTCGGCGGCGCCTCTTCGGCCATCTGTTGCCCAATACCGTGCCGATTTTGGTGGTGGTCGCCACCATGGCTGTGGCCAACGCCATCCTCAGCGAGTCGGCGTTGAGCTACCTTGGGCTGGGCGTGGTGCCGCCGACGCCGTCGTGGGGCAACATGATGGACGCCGCCAATAGCCTGATCGACTTTCAGCGCCGCCCCTGGCTGTGGATGCCGCCGGGGCTGGCGATCTTCGTCACCGTGGTGGCGATCAATATCTTGGGCGACGGCCTGCGGGACGCGCTCGATCCGAAAATGAGCGGGGTAAAACGATGAGTCAACCGCTGGTGGCGTTCGACCGGCTGTCGGTGTCGTTTCATGGCGAGCAGGGGCCGGTGCGGGCGGTGCAACAGGTCAGCCTTGAACTGCAGGCCGGGCAAACGCTGGGGATCGTCGGCGAATCGGGCTGCGGCAAAAGCGTGACCGCCATGGCGCTGATGGGGCTGTTGCCGCAGCCGCTGGCGCAGATAGACGGCGGTGAGATTCGCTTTGAAGGGCAAAACCTGCTGTCGCTGCGGGCATCCAAGATGGCGGATCTGCGCGGCAACCGGCTGGCGATGATCTTTCAAGAGCCGATGAGCGCGCTGAATCCGGTGTTGACCCTTGGCGAACAGCTGGTGGAGCCGCTGATTCGCCACCTGACCCTGTCGCCGAAAGCGGCCTGGCGCCAGGCGATTCAACTCTTGACGGAAGTGGGGTTGGCTCGCGCGGAGGCGCTGATGCGCTGCTATCCGCATCAGCTTTCCGGCGGCATGCTGCAGCGCGTGATGATCGCCATGGCGATCGGGTGCCGGCCGGCGCTGCTGATCGCCGACGAACCGACCACGGCGCTCGACGTTACGGTGCAGGCGCAGATCCTGGCGTTGCTGCGCGAGCAGAGCCGGCGACACAACATGGCGATGATCTTGATCACCCACGATCTCGGGGTGATCGCCCAGATGGCCGATCGGCTGGCGGTGATGTACGCCGGGCGCGTCGTCGAGCAGGGAACGACCCGGGAAGTGCTGGACGAGCCGCGACATCCCTATACGCAGGGGCTGATCGCTTCGCGGCCGGTGCCGGGGCAGCGGCGACGCCGCTTGTACTCCATTCCCGGTCAGGTGCCGGATCTGGCGCGGCTGCCGGAGCATTGCGCTTTCGCCGAGCGCTGCGCGCAGGCCTCCGCTCGCTGCCGCGACGGCATTCCGCCGCTGTACGGCTCCCGTCAGCGTCAGTCCGCCTGTTTTCTCAATGCCGGAGGGCATCCGTATGTCGACTGAACCTTTGGTGGAGGTAAAGGGGTTAAAGAAATATTTTCCGCTGCGCGACGGGCTGTTCGGGCGCACCACCGGCCAACTGAAGGCGGTGGATGATGTCAGCTTCAGCATCCGCAAGGGGCGCGTTTTCGGGCTGGTGGGCGAGTCCGGCAGCGGCAAAACCACCGTTGGCCGCACGCTGCTCGGCCTGCACGACAAAACCGCCGGTGAGGTGCTGTTCAAAGGGCAGGCGTTGGACGGCCTGAGCAAGGACGCGTTGCGCGCCCTGCGGCCGAAAATGCAGCTGGTGTTTCAGGATCCTTACAGCTCGCTGAATCCGCGTCTGCGCGTGGGCGACGCCATTGGGGAAGCGCTGTTGCAACACGGCCTGGCGAGCAAGGCGGAACTGCGCGAACGGGTGCTCGATACCCTGGCGATCTGCGGGTTGTCCTCACAGCATTACGGGCGGTTTCCGCATGAGTTTTCCGGCGGCCAGCGGCAGCGTATCGGCATTGCGCGCGCGTTGATCCTGCAACCGGAATTTATCGTCGCCGATGAGCCGATATCGGCGCTCGACGTGTCGATTCAGGCGCAGATCATCAATCTGTTTTCCGATTTACAGGAGCGGCAGGGGGTGACGCTGCTGTTTATCTCGCACGATCTCGGCGTGGTGGAGCATCTGTGCCAGGATGTGGCGGTGATGTATCTGGGGCAGATCGTTGAGAGCGCCGATCGCGATGCGCTGTTCCGACAACCGCTGCATCCTTACACGCAGGCCTTGTTGGCGGCGGTGCCGACGCTGGATGCGCAACGCGCGCCGGCGTGGGTGGCCGGCGGCGAGCCGCCGAACCCCGCCAACCCGCCGCGCGGCTGCCGTTTCCATCCCCGCTGCCCGCTGGCCACGGCGCAGTGCCGCGAACAGGCGCCGCAGCTGCGCAGCGTGGCGCCCGGTCATCAGGTGGCTTGCCACCTGGTCGGTTAGCGTCAGGACAGGTAGTGTTTCAACGCGCGCCCGGCCTGGTGGATCGCCGAATGCACCGCCGGGACGTGGGCGAGCGGGTTCAACAGGCCGTAGTCGTGAATTAGCCCGTTGTAGCGGGTAGAGGTGACCTCGACGCCGGCGGCGTCGAGCAGACGCGCGTAGGCTTCACCCTCATCGCGCAGCACGTCCAGCTCGGCGGTCTGCACCAGCGCCGTCGGCAAGCCCCGCAGCTGTTCCGGCGTAGCGTTGAGCGGCGAGGCGTAGATGTCTTTGCGCTGCGCCTTATCGGGCGCATAGCTGTCCCAAAACCACTTCATCATATTGCGGGTCAGGAAATGGCCTTCGGCGAACTGATGATAGGAATCGGTATCAAAATGGGCGTGCGTAACGGGCCACAGCAGGATCTGGCAACGCAATGCCGGTAGGCCTTTTTCTTTGGCCATCAGGCTGACTACCGCCGCCATATTGCCGCCGACGCTGTTGCCGACCACCGCCAGCCGTGAACCGTCGACGTTGATTTTTTCGCCATATTCGGCCACCCATTCCGTGGCGGCGTAAGCCAGATTGATCGCCTGCGGATAGTGAGCTTCCGGTGAGCGGGGGTAGTTGACGAACACCGCCGCCGCGCCGGAGCTGTAAACCAGATCGCGCACCAGCCGTTCATGGGTGGGAAAATCGCCCAGCACCCAGCCGCCGCCGTGAAAGAACATGAATACCGGCAATGTCTCCTTGACCCTGGCCGGCCGCACCAGCTGCAGCAGAATATCCTGGCCTTCTACGTGAATGGTTTTCTCGCTGATCTCCACCTCGCGCAGCGGCACGTCTACGCTGCGCTGCGCCGCTTCCAAAACTCTGCGCGCCTCTTTGGGCTTCATTTGTTCCATAGGTTTACCGCCGGCGGCATTCAGCGTCTCGAGAAACGCGCGGATGTCGTGCTGGAGGAGAGGCCGGCTGAGATCGACGGTTCGTTTGGGCATGGTGACTCCTTGTGCGCAGAAGAAAAAGTGCGGTCAGAATCACAGTGTAGTCGTTGGCGCATAAAGCGGGAGCCGCGGCCGGCGGCGATCGGCGCGGTTCGTTTTCCGGGGCGCTGCCGATGGAATAGGCGCTTCGTCGCCGCATTGCCCGATCCTGGCGCAGCGCTGCACCGGGTTGGGGCAAAAAGTGTGATGGCGAGCAAATCGGATGAAATTATTTTTGCGAGCGCGATCAGAAATCCTGAAGTTTTTCGCAATTGAATAGGATTTCGCGAGCAATGATGATTTTAGGCCTTATTTTTTAAATTATGCATTGCAAATGCATATAAAATGAATAAATATGCATTATAAGCCGTTGTTTTAACGTAAAAAATAGCAAAATCCGGCAAAAATCCCGTTTTGGCACGATAGCTGCTCTACACTCTTTATCAAACGACATGTATTTTAACTGCTCGTTAACATTTACTCCCCGCTCAGGGACCGGATAAGCGCCATAAATAGTGAAAAACCGATTTTATGTAACAGATTTGTTTCTAAATCAGCGGTGAGAGACAGCATTTTCTCCGCCGGGAAAGTCGGTTTTGAGCAGCGGTTTTTTTGCATTGTGGCGGCCTAGCCGGGCTTGCGCGGTCCTTACAGTCAAAATTCAGCCTTTGCTGAGATTATGAGGTCACTATGGAACAGCCAATCGCAGTTACCCGCCAGTCTTTCGATGACTGGATGGTCCCGGTTTATGCCCCTGCCGATTTTATTCTGGTGCGGGGTGAAGGATCGCAGGTGTGGGATCAACAGGGTAAGTCTTACATCGATTTCGCCGGCGGCATCGCGGTTAACGCGTTGGGCCATGCGCACCCGGCGGTCAAGGCGGCGCTGGTGGAGCAGGCGGGCAAACTGTGGCATCTGGGCAATGGCTATACCAACGAACCGGTGCTGCGCCTGGCCAAAAAACTGATCGACGCCACGTTCGCCGACAAGGTATTTTTCTGTAACTCGGGCGCAGAAGCCAACGAAGCGGCGCTGAAACTGGCGCGCAAACATGCGCATGACCAGCACGGCGCCGGTAAAGATCATATTGTGGCGTTCAACAACGCGTTCCACGGCCGTACGCTGTTTACCGTGTCCGCCGGCGGCCAGCCAAAATATTCGCAGGACTTTGCGCCGCTGCCGGGCGGTATCACCCATACGCCGTATAACGATCTGGCCGCGGCGGCCGAGCTTATCAACGATCGCACCTGCGCGGTGATCGTCGAGCCTATCCAGGGCGAAGGCGGCGTGCTGCCGGCGGAAGCCAGTTTCCTGCAGGGGCTGCGTGAACTGTGCGATCGCCATAACGCGCTGCTGATCTTCGACGAAGTGCAGACCGGCGTCGGCCGCACCGGCCATCTGTATGCCTATATGCAGTACGGCGTGGTGCCGGACGTGCTGACCACCGCGAAAGCGCTGGGCGGCGGCTTCCCGATCGGCGCCATGCTGACCACCGATGCGCTGGCGAAAACGCTGGGCGTCGGCACTCACGGCACCACCTACGGCGGCAACCCGCTGGCGACGGCGGTGGCGGGGGAAGTGTTCTCCATCATCAATACCCCGGAAGTGCTGGAAGGCGTCAAGCAGCGCCACCAGTGGTTCATCGACGGGTTGAACGACATCAACCGCCAGTATCCGATCTTCGCCGAGATCCGCGGCGGCGGTTTGCTGATCGGCTGCCAACTGAAGAAAGACTATGCCGGCAAAGCGAAGCAGATCACCCAACTGGCCAACGAAGAAGGCGTTATCGCGCTGATCGCCGGCCCGGACGTGGTGCGTTTCACGCCGTCGCTGATCATCCCTGAGCAGGATGTGAAAGAGGGGCTGGCGCGATTCGCGCGCGCCGTGGCGCGCATTTGCAGCTAATCAGCGGGCTGCGCCTTCATCGGCGCAGCCTGATTCAGAAGAGGTTCGCATTATGATGATTATTCGCCCTATAGAGCGCCGCGATTTGGCGGATTTGCTGACGCTTGCCGGCAAATCCGGTATCGGTCTCACGTCGCTGCCGCAAAATGAAGATACCCTGTCGGCACGCATTGAGCGGGCGTTAAAAACCTGGCAAGGCGAACTTCCGCAAAGTGACCAGTGTTATTTGTTCGTGTTGGAAGACAGCGAGCGCCGGCAGGCGGTGGGGGTCTGCGCGATCGAAGTGGCCGTCGGCCTGGCGGAACCCTGGTACAGCTTCCGCGTCGGCACGCAGGTGCATGCTTCCAAACAGCTGAACGTCTATAAATCGGTGCCGACCCTGTTCCTCAGCAACGATCATACCGGCCATTCGGAGCTGTGCACGCTGTTCCTCGATCCGGACTATCGTCACGGCGAGAACGGCAAGCTGCTGTCGAAGGTGCGTTTCCTGTTTATCGCCGCGTTCCGTGAACGCTTCTCCCGCCGTCTGATCGCCGAGATGCGCGGTTTCTCCGATGAAAACGGCCGTTCGCCGTTCTGGGAGAGCGTCGGCCACCGTTTCTTCTCCATCGAGTTCGCCAAGGCGGACTACCTGAGCGGCACCGGACAAAAAGCGTTTATCGCCGAACTGATGCCGAAACATCCGTTGTATGTCGATTTCCTGGCCGAAGACGCGCAGAAGGTGATCGGTGAAGTGCACCCGCAAACCCTGCCGGCGCGCCGCCTGCTGGAGGCGGAAGGCCTGAGCTATCAGGGCTACGTCGATATCTTCGACGGTGGCCCGACGCTGGAAGCCGAAATCGACCACATCCGTGCGGTGAAGCAGAGCCGCCTGGTCAAAGTGGTGCTGGATGACACGCCGATGCGCGCCGATGCGCCGGTCCATCTGGTCGCCAACGACAACTATCAGAATTACCGCGCACTGTTGGTCAATGCCGATCTGTATGACGACCGCCTGCATATCAACGCCGCCACCGCTGCGGCGCTCGGCGTCGAGCAGGGCAGCCCGGTGCGGGTACTCCCCCTTATTGCACAGGAGAAAGCATGATGTCCCATCCTGCACTGTTGATTAACGGCGTCTGGCGGCAGGGCCGCGGCGCGGAGTTCGGCAAGGCCGATCCGGTCGGCAATCAGCCGCTGTGGCGCGCCAACGCCGCCGACGCCGATGACGTCGCCGCCGCCTGCGAAGCCGCGCGCGCCGCATTCCCCGGCTGGGCGCGTACGCCGTTCGAGCAGCGTGAACAGCTGGTGAAACGCTTCGCCGCTTTGCTGGAAGAACATAAACAGTCGCTGGCGGAAACCATCAGCCGTGAGACCGGCAAACCGCGCTGGGAAACCCTGACCGAAATTCAGGCGATGATCGGCAAGGTGGGCATTTCACTGCAGGCCTATCAGGCGCGCACCGGTTTTAGCCAGACGGCGATGGCCGACGGCGCTTCGGTGCTGCGCCATCGCCCGCACGGCGTGCTGGCGGTGTTCGGGCCTTACAACTTCCCCGGCCATCTGCCGAACGGCCATATCGTGCCGGCGCTGCTGGCCGGAAACTGCGTGGTGTTCAAGCCGAGCGAACTGACGCCGCTGACCGCCGAGGAGACCCTGAAGCTGTGGCTGAAGGCCGGTCTGCCGGACGGGGTGATCAATCTGGTGCAGGGCGGCCGGGAAACCGGCGAGGCGCTGGCGGCCAGTGCGGATATCGACGGCCTGTTGTTCACCGGCAGCGCCGGCACCGGTTACCACCTGCATCGCCAATTGGCGGGGCAGCCGGAGAAGATCCTGGCGCTGGAGATGGGCGGCAACAACGCGCTGATCGTCGATGGTTTCGAGGATCGCGACGCGGCGGTCAACCTGGCTATCCAGTCGGCGTTTATCTCCGCCGGCCAACGCTGCACCTGTTCACGCCGCATTTTGGTTAAGCAGGGGGCGGAAGGCGACGCCTTTATCGCGCGTTTGGTTCAGGTGGCGGGCGAGCTGCGCGTCGGCCGTTGGGATGCCGAACCGCAGCCGTTCATGGGCGGCGTAGTGTCGGCGGCCGCAGCGGAAAACATGCTGAAAGCGCAGCAGCGCTTGCTGGCGCTGGGCGGCAAATCGCTGCTGGCCATGCGTCTGCTGGAGCCGGGCAGTTCGCTGCTCAGCCCGGGCATCATCGAGCTGACCGGCGTGGCCGGCGTGCCGGATGAAGAGTACTTCGGGCCGTTGACCACGATCGTGCGTTACCGCGATTTCGACGAGGCCCTGCGGCTCGCCAACCAGACGCGCTACGGCCTGTCGGTGGGATTGGTCTCGCCGCAGCGCGAGCTGTTCGAGAGGCTGCTGCTGGAAGCGCGCGCCGGCATCGTCAACTGGAACAAGCCGTTGACCGGGGCGTCCAGCGCGGCGCCGTTCGGCGGCGTGGGGGCTTCCGGCAACCATCGCCCAAGCGCCTTCTATGCGGCGGACTATTGCGCCTGGCCGATGGCGTCGCTGGAAAGCGAAAGCCTGTCGCTGCCGGCGACGCTCTCGCCGGGCTTGTCGTTCCGTTAATCGTCTGCGGCGGCGTCATGGCGTCGCCGCAGGCCATCCCCAGGGGATAGCCATGTCAGGATATGAAGTCAATTTCGACGGTTTGGTGGGGCCGACGCACCACTATGCCGGGCTGTCGTTCGGTAACGAGGCCTCTACGCAGCATCAAAACAGCGTATCGAACCCACAGCTGGCGGCGAAGCAGGGGCTGCTGAAAATGAAGGCGCTGGCCGATCTCGGTTTCCAGCAAGGGGTATTGCCGCCGCAGGAGCGGCCGCATTTGCCGATGCTGCGTCGCCTGGGCTTCAGCGGCAGCGATGAGGCGGTGCTGGCGCAGGCGATGCGTCAATCGCCGCGTTTGCTGTCGGCGCTCAGTTCGGCGTCCTGCATGTGGACCGCCAATGCGGCCACGGTGTCCCCCTCGGCGGACAGCGCAGACGGCAAGGTGCATTTCACCGCCGCCAACCTGAACAATAAATTCCACCGCGCCATTGAAGCGGAAACGACCACCGACGTTTTGCGGGCGATGTTTAACGACGACCGGCATTTCGCCCACCATGAAGCGCTGCCGCAGGTGGCGTTGTTCGGGGACGAAGGGGCGGCCAACCATAACCGGCTGGGCGGCGATTATGCCAGGCGCAGCGTGCAGGTGTTCGTTTACGGTCGCCAGGAGTTTGGCGGCGAAACGGCGCCGGCGCGTTATCCTGCGCGCCAGACGCGCGAAGCCGGTGAGGCGATCGCTCGGCTGCACCAATTGGACGAGCAGCATACGGTCTTCGTGCAGCAAAACCCGGCGGTGATCGACCAGGGCGTGTTCCATAACGACGTGATTGCGGTCAGCAACCAGAACGTGCTGTTCCACCACCAGCAGGCGTTTTACCGCCAGCAACAGGCGCTGGATGAAGTGCGCCGCAAGATGGCGACGCTGGACAGCGAGCTGGTGGCGATCGAAGTGCCGACGGAGCGCGTCTCGGTGGCGGACGCGGTGGCGACTTATCTGTTCAACAGCCAAATTCTCACCAAGCCGAACGGCAAGATGATGATCGTGGTGCCGGAAGAGTCGCGCCAGCATGCCGGCGTGTGGCGCTATCTGAACGAGATGGTCGGCAGCGGCGGCCCGATCGATGAAATCCGCGTGTTCGATCTGCGCGAAAGCATGCGCAACGGCGGCGGCCCGGCCTGCCTGAGGCTGCGGGTGGCGCTCAACGATCAAGAGCTGCGGGCGGTGAATCCGCGCGTCATGATGAACGATCGGCTGTTCGCGACGCTGAACGAGTGGGTGGATCGTCATTACCGCGATCGCCTGACGCAGGATGACCTGGCCGATCCGCTGCTGCTGCGCGAAGGGCGCGAGGCGTTGGATTCGCTGACGTCGATCCTCGGTCTCGGGTCCATCTATCCGTTCCAACGATAAGGGAGGCTGCATGATCGATCTACTGCCCCTGACGCTGGAGGGGAAAGAACCCGCCGAATGGCAGGGCGAAACGCCGCAGCTGCGCTGGCGTTGGCTGGGGGAAGGGGTGTTGGAACTCACGCCGCGGCAGCGTTATCGCCAGGCGTTGGTGGTGTCGGCGGGCGTACACGGCAACGAAACCGCGCCGATTGAACTGCTCAATCAACTGGTCGGCGATCTCCTTGCCGGCCGGTTACCGCTGACGGTGCGGCTGTTGGTGGTGCTGGGCAACCCGGCGGCGATGCGGGCGGGCAAGCGCTATCTGCACAGCGACATGAACCGCATGTTCGGCGGCCGCTACCGCAACTTCGCCGCCAGCGGGGAAACCGCGCGCGCCCAGCAGTTGGAGCGCACGCTCGCCGCCTTTTTTGATGGCGAACAGGCGGCGCGCTTCCATTACGATCTGCACACCGCCATTCGTGAATCGCGATTGCCACGTTTCGGCATTCTGCCCTTCCAGAAACGCCCGTACAGTGAGCCCATGTTGAAGCTGCTGGATGCCGCCGATTTGGATGCGCTGGTGGTGCACAGCGCCCCGGGCGGGACTTTTAGCCACTACTCCAGCGAACATCTCAATGCGGCGAGCTGTACGCTCGAGCTGGGTAAAGCGCGGCCGTTCGGCAGCAACGATCTGCAGCAGTTTGCCGCCATCGATCGCGCTTTGCGGGCGGCGGTCAGCGAGGGGCCGTTGCCGGAGCGCGTGGGCGAGGCGATCCGGGTATTCCGTGTGATGCACTCGTTGATCAAACACAGCGAGGATTTCAAGCTGCATCTGGATGATGACACCGCTAACTTCACCGAGTTGAAACCGGGGATGTTGCTGTGCGAGCAGCCGCAGGAGGAGTATCGCGTTGGCCAAGAGGGCGCGTGGATACTGTTTCCTAACCCCACTGTGGCGCTGGGCCTGCGCGCCGGCATGCTGTTGAGCGAAGTTTCCCGTTCTACGCTGTATTGATTTATCCTCGGTGGCGCCGTCAGCGCGCCGCCGTTATTCTCCCCATTATTTCATTCTGCTATTTCCCGCTATTTTAATTGCCGTAAGGCGAATTTTATTCGTTCCGAATACCGCCCTTTATACGCGTGAATAAAAGGTTGTGTCAGGCCGTTATCTGAAAGCCTTAATTGCCCGGTGAGATTGTTAATATAAAAATGTGAAATAAGTAACGTTTTTAATAACCATGCTAATCTTATTGTTACTTTTGAATCGCGCAGAAAGCACGCAAAACGAAACCAAAATGCACCAAAATAGTGCGGTGCACCATTTTGGTTATAAGTTATGTGATAAAAAATTCTTATATTCAATAGGTTATGCGCTTTCATTTTTGACATATTTAGTTACAAATAAACATGCTTTCTCCTCGTTGTTTCATGAACTTTTTGATTTTAAGTTTTGATTCATGATGCTAATGTCACATCACCCCACATTAGGGGGGCTCATAAAATACCAAAAGATAAAATCACAGCCCAAACTATAAATTGGGCGTGACGGGCAGGGTTCTAATTATAATATCTAGGAAAATAAATGATGAAACGCAGTGTATTAGCCTTAGCTGTCGCCCTCGGGGCGATCACCTCCTTCGCCAACGCGGCTGAAATCTACAATAAGGATGGTAATAAACTCGACCTGTACGGCCGCGTTAACGCCAAGCATTATTTCAGCGACAGTAAGTCCAATGACGGCGATATGACCTATGTTCGCCTGGGCTTCAAAGGCGAAACGCAAATCAATGACCAGTTGACCGGTTACGGTCAGTGGGAATACAACGTCCAGGCCAATCACGACGAAGCGCAGGGCACCGCCGGCACCAAAACGCGTCTGGGCTTTGCGGGGCTGAAATTCGGCAACTACGGTTCTTTCGACTACGGTCGTAACTACGGGGTGGTGTATGACGCCGAGGCATATACCGACATGCTGCCGGAATTCGGCGGTGACTCCTACAGCTATACCGATAACTTTATGACCGCCCGTTCCAACGGTTTGGCCACCTACCGTAACCGTGACTTCTTCGGTTTGGTGGAAGGTCTGAACCTGGCGGTGCAGTATCAGGGTAAAAACGACGGCGACGGTCGCAGCGTGACCAAGCAAAACGGCGACGGTTACGGCCTGTCTCTGGACTACCAGGACATCGGCGGTTCCGGCATCGGCGTAGCGGCGGCGTTCTCTGATTCTAACCGCACCAGCAAGCAGAAAGAGCTGCAATATGGCAAGGGCGACAGCGCCACTGCATGGACCACCGCAGTGAAATACGATGCCAACCAGGTTTACCTGGCTGCGATGTATGCGGAAACCCGT
This sequence comes from Serratia sp. CY55921, assembly GCF_052167655.1. Lineage (NCBI taxonomy): Bacteria > Pseudomonadati > Pseudomonadota > Gammaproteobacteria > Enterobacterales > Yersiniaceae > Serratia > Serratia sp. CY55921. Next base: position 781,215 of record NZ_JBJNMU010000001.1, read on the forward strand.
AATATGACGCCGATCAGCGTCAATGGCACTTCCGGCTTCGCCAACAAAACGCAAAACTTCGAAGTGGTGGCCCAGTATCAATTCGAGAACGGCCTGCGCCCTTCCGTGGCCTATGTGCAGTCCAAAGGCAAGGATATCGAAGGGATCGGTGATGCCGACCTGGTGAAATACGTGGAAGTGGGGGCGACTTACTACTTCAACAAAAATATGTACACCTACGTTGATTATCAAATCAACCAGCTGAGCGACGATAACAAACTGAAACTGGCCAACGATGATATCGTTGCCGTCAGCTTGACGTATCGCTTCTAAGCGGCAATTCCATTACCTTCATCCTGTGTCGGGATTGGTAATCAGGCAGGGCGTAAGCCCTGCCTTTGTTTTATCGGGAGCTCAGCCTTTGGGCGCCAACCCGACCAGCTCAATGGCGGAACGCAGCGCGGCGAAACGTTGCTGATCCTGCTCACGCTCTATTTCGGTCACCAACTGTGAAAGAATATTGCCGCCGGATACTTTTTTATGGTTTTTGATTAACTGCAACACTGCGTCGCCTAACGCCAGGCTGACGTCGCGCAGCAGAGTTTCATATTGCTCGTTGGAATGAGCTGATGCTGGCATGACCTTTCTCTGTCTCTCTCTTCTTCGGGAGCCGCAATTTAGCAAAACAGCGGCCTTATGCCTCGGAGGAAGACGAAGTTTCTGATGAAATCAGAAATTCCTCAGCATCGCGCGGGAAGGGAATTAAAAATCCGAATATTCGCTGGCTGGCAACCAGAAGCCGTCGATAAACTCTTCCATGGGATAACAACCGGCGTGTCGCAAGTTCTGTTCCTTCATCGCGACCAGGCATTGTGGCTCGTCGCGCAATATGTCGACCACCATTTCACTGCAGCCACCATCCAGATAACAGACAAACATCACCAATGCGTACATCGTTGCACGCCTCCTTCGTCGAGTCGCCTTGTCTGCAACAGTGTAGGTAAAAAAGCAATATTTTTCAGCATCATTGCGCGATTAATCACCGTTGAAACGCCGCTGACGACACTTTCGGAATACTCTAACCGTTTCTGGCGCCGTGAGCGGATGGCATATCCTTTTGACGATGCTAAGCTTAACAAGCCTTACTTAAACGCATTAGTGCAACCATCAAAAGGAGTGATTATGGGCTTGTTTAACTTTGTCAAAGAAGCGGGCGAAAAACTGTGGGACACAGTCACCGGCAATGCCTCCGCCGAAGATCAAAGCGCCAAACTCAAGGAGCATCTCGATAAGAGCGGCCTGCCGGGCACCGACAAAGTCGATGTGCAGGTGGTCGATGGGAAAGCGGTGGTGACCGGCGATGCCGTCAGCCAGGAGCTGAAAGAGAAGATTCTGGTGGCTATCGGCAACGTAGCGGGCATCAGCGGTGTGGAAGACAAGGTGGCGGTAGCGCAATCCGACGCCGAGAGCCGCTTCTATACCGTGAAGAAGGGCGATACGCTGAGCGCAATCTCCAAAGAGATGTATGGTAACGCCAATCTTTACAACAAAATTTTCGAAGCCAACAAGCCGATGCTGTCGAGCCCGGACAAGATCTATCCGGGACAGGTTTTGCGTGTCCCGCAATAACGCCTCTGTCTCCCCTGGCCCGGCGATGTGCCGGGCTTTTTTTTGCCTCCGCTATAAGCATCTCTTATTTCCCTTCCCTCTAAATAAAAGTTACACATACCGTGTGCTTGCGCTCGCCGGCCCGCGGCGGCGGTGTTGACCCTGGGGGGGAAAGTTGGTAGCGTCATGGCCCGGTTGCGGACTGAGCAGCCGAAGGGGGATTTCGCTCCCCCATTCTGAGGGGGTGTCTTGCCCCATCAAACAGCAATGCAGCAGTTGAACGAGTGAAAGCCGATTTAGTGAAACAGCAGCGTAACGCCTTGACGGATAAAAACTACAGAGAAACCTTGGGTGATGCGCAATTTGCGATCGTCGTTTTGGCGATTGCGTCCTGCTCACTGATCATTTTTACGTTGGCGGTTACGCTGTGGCTGACCTGACGTCATTAACTAGGGGAGAGAAAATGGAGCCCAATCTCCACGATGAAACCAAACTGTTGGCGATTATCGGCCTGTTGGTTTCTGTACTGCTGGTCGTGTCGATTCTCTTCGGAGTGACTTATTTCTCCGATCTCAGGCATGCCCACGACGATATCGATATTAAAAGCTGCTACATCAAAACACCTTAATCCGCGTGAGCGCGGCTGAGCGTCGTCGCTCTCCAGGGGGCGTTGTCCTGTGCTAAGCTGGGGCGATTATCCTTGGCGAATCGGCGCCATTCAGGAGGTCTTTGCGATGAGTCAGTCACGTCCTACGCGCTTTTCACCCTCACGCGAGTGCCCTGTCATTGACGGCGCGCGCCAGATCCAGCGCATTGCCGTGCGCAATGCCGAAGTGGGCGGCATTCCTATCAACCGCGCGTTGCCAACCCGGGAGCGGCGCACCGTCGGCGCCTGGTGTTTTCTCGATCACGCCGGCCCGACGGTATTCAACGGCACCGCGCCCGGCATGGACGTAGGGCCGCATCCGCACACCGGTCTGCAAACCTTTACCTGGATGATCGAGGGTGAGGTGCTGCACCGCGATAGCCTCGGCAGCGAACAGTTGATCCGTCCGGGGCAGGTCAATCTGATGACCGCAGGGCATGGCATCGCGCATACGGAACAGTCGGTGGGCGAGGACCGACGGCTGCACGCCGCACAATTGTGGATTGCGTTGCCGGCCGAATATGCCGACATGGCACCGCGATTCGATCATTATCCCGATTTGCCGCAGTGGCGGAATAACGGCGTGAATCACCGTTTGCTGGTCGGGGAATTTGGCGCTTATCGTTCACCGGTGTTTACTCTTTCGCCATTAATCGCCATTGATATGGAATGGCAAGAGGCGGCGACGGCGCAATTGCCGCTGCGCGATGATTATGAAATCGGCTTTTTGCCCCTGATTGGTGCATTTGAACTTAATGGTGAAACATTTTCACCTGACGCATTCGCCTATTTAGGCATGGGTAATAACTCTATTGAGTTAAATGCAGAGAAGGGCAGCCGGGGATTATTAATCGGTGGAGCGCCGTTAAATGAAGAGATCCTTATCTGGTGGAACTTCGTTGGCCATACCAAAGCGGAAATTATTCAGGCTCAGCGCGATTGGGAGCAGGAAACGGATCGTTTTCCGGCGGTCAGCGGTTATTCCGGTGAGCGCATGGCCGCGCCACGCCTGCCGTGGAGCGAAGTTTGATAGCGTTAGGATATAATCGCCGAGATTATTCGACTTATTTCGCTCTAATAACGCGCAATAAATGTGATCGCGGCTCCAGCTTCACGACAATATAAAGTTTCTCAACGAAATAGTGATCTGACGCATATAATGATAAACGGAAGAAGATTAGGATAATCCTCAGGAAGTCAGGTTGTCTCCCGTTAGTCTGATGTCAGTGAGGTCATTATGAGCCAAGTTCTTTATCGTGCAAGACTGTCCCATGTCGTGGTTGCCACGGCGCTGTTTTGGGTCTCTGTCGCGGCATTGTTGGTTGCCGTATTACACTAACCTCAAAAAATGACTCCTGCATAAACCCGCTTCGGCGGGTTTTTTTATCTTGGATGGTGAGCGATATTCACCCATCACTTATACTTGACGGCATCCCCATTTCGCTATTTGGATAATCATGAAGCTCATTGCTGACATTGTTCTGCTGCTTATCGCGGCGCTCCACCTTTATATCCTGGTATTGGAAATGTTCCTGTGGCGCGCGCCGATCGGCAGGCGAGCATTCGGGACGACGGCGGAGTTCGCCGCGGCCACGCGGGTCTTGGCCGCCAACCAGGGACTGTACAACGGTTTTCTGGCGCTGGGCCTGGTATGGGGCTATTGGCGTGAAGATGTGGCGCTGCAGCTGTTCTTTCTCGGCTGCGTGCTGGCGGCCGGCGTGTTCGGCGGGCTGACCGCCAGCCGCAAGATCCTGTGGGTGCAGGCGTTGCCGGCCGCGATCGCGCTGCTGGCGGTCTCGGGCGCGCGTTAACCCGCCGGTTGACGGCGGGCGAAAATCAGGCGGATTTTTGGTGAATGACGTGCAGCGGCGGATCGATGTGCAGATCGACGCTCAGATCCTGGCGGAAATCGTAAGGCGTGATATTAAAACGCTTTCTGAACATGTAGGTGAAGTGGGACTGTGAGCCGAAGCCAAAGTCCAGGGCGATATCGAAAATCGACGCTTCACTGCTGCGCAGTTGATAGACCGCGCCGGCCAGACGGCGTTCACGAATGTATTTGCCCAGCGAAATCCCTGTCGCTTCTTTGAACAGCTTCTGCATGTGCCACAGCGAGTAGCCGGAGTACTCGGCCAGCTCTTCGAGATGGATCACTCGTCCGAGGTGAGTTTCGACCCATTTGCTGAGGGCGCAGACCAATGAGAGATGGTGTTCTTGTATCATCAGTGCGTCAGTGTGAGATCTACATAGCGGTGAAGTATACACAACTTGCCGCCGCGGACAAAAAACGCCGCCGATGACGGGGCATGATTCGGAAAAACCGTTGAACCGCCGCTTGTCAGCCGAAAGGAAAAACGGCTAATCTGAGACTGTCGCCGCCGCGGTGGGTGACGCGGAGCAGACCGCAGCAAGAACCGCCAAAACAGAGTCAGCCGTAACAACTCAACGTTGATGGGGTGATCGCATGTTAATGACAGTGATTATTACTCTGGTTGTAATCGTGGGCGTCGGCGCTTTTATGGCGACGCCGGTGATGAGCATGAAAAATGCGGAAGGTGTGGGAGGTGAAGAACCGTGAGAGCAAGCAGAGATGCACGCCGCTGAGCGGGGTGAGCGCTAATCGGGAAAGCCTGGGCCAGAAACCCGGGCTTTTTGTTGCCTGGCGGCTTAAACGTTTTTACGCTCGACGGTTTCCTCTCCCCAATAAAGCTGGTCGGCGGTGGTTTTGGCAAAAGCCTTTTCCAGCGCTTCATCGCTGCCTTCTTCCCAGATTTTCTGCGCCAACACTTCATCGTTCCCTGCCAGTTCAAAAATAGCTTCGGCAATTTCCACCGAAGTTTCACGCACTGTTGCCCAGGATTTCACATTGTGATTCGCCATAACTATCTCCTGTTGGTTGTGGCTTAGGTTACGGATGTTTTTATCACCGTCATGCTGCAAGTATAGGCTAATCTGCCGCGGGCTTTTGCCCGGCGGTGCGCAGAATGGGGAAAAAGGCGGTGAGGGCGGGCAATGGTGCAGGCGGCGTGCTATTCTGTGCGGCGTTTGAATCAAGAGGAAAATTATTATGTCTGACATGCTGAGCAACGAGCAGGAACTGGCTTCCGATCTGGTCGCTTGCCAACTGGTCATCAAACAGATTCTGGACGTTATCGACGTGATTGCGCCTACCGAAGTGCGTGACAAGATGGCGGGTCAGCTTAAAAGCATCGATTTCTCCACGCATCCTGCAGGCGCCGATCCGGTGACTCGTCGCGCGATTGACAAGGCGATTGCGCTGATCGAGATGAAGTTCACCCGCAGCTGAGGCGGGGCCGCCGCAGGGCGGCGGCGTCGGGCGGTGGCGGTTAATCCACCACCGTTTCGATTTTCTTGAACAGCGGGCAGTCGGTCACGCCGATGAAACCGTTGTCGCCATTGACGTACTGGGCGATCGCCACGTTGCGCGCCGTCAGGTATTTGCACTGCAATCCCAATCCGCCGACGTTCTTGTTGCTGCCGATCAGCACGCCGTAGCCCGAGATCAAAAAGCCGCCGTAAATGACCGCCAATACCAGTACCCACTTAATCAGTCTGCTCATTGCGTTTCCTCGTTATCCCTGAGGGTTCATCTAGCCACGGCGCCAGCGCGAGGGCAAGGGTAACAGTCTGAAAATCGGGCGATAGCCAGAAATCTAAACGACAAGTTAAACTTCGTTTAACTTTGCTGTGATAACATGCGCGATAGACCATCCTGATAACAATGAGGCTGCTAAATTTGTTGCGAAAAAAAATCCTCGTGATAATGACGGCCGTCGCTGCCTGCCTGTTTTTCTACCTGTTGGCGCTGGACAGTTATTGCGACGATGGTGGAAATTTTGCGCTGGGCATCTGTTCGGTGACGCGCTTCGTACCCTGGTAAGCAATTTTTGGCAGGGATGTTCGCCCGGCCGCCGCGAGTGTTAAGATGGCGGCCTGAATTTCGCAGTAGATAGGGTTGTCCATGTACGATTTAGGTTTTGGCCAGAACGGCCTGTTGTCGTTGGCTCTCGCCGCCGTGGCGTTGCTGGTGGGGCTCTGGGTTTGGTTCCTTGTGAACCGCGCCAGCGTGCGCGCCAACGAGCAGATTCGCCTGCTGCAGGAAATTGCCGAGCAGCAACGTCAACAAACGGCGCTGTTGAAGCGTTTGGCGCACAGCGCTCGCGCCGACGGCGGCGATGCTGATGACGACGATCTCAGCCCCGCGCTGGATTTTAAAGGTTTTATCCCCGAACGTTGAACACCTTGCTCCGGCCGGCGCTGCGCCGCCGGGGCGCTTCAGTAAAATACCATGCCCTGATACGGTTTTTCCCGGCATGCCGCCAGGCGGCTGGCCAGATCGCCGGCATGGATCTCCAACTGATGCCCATCAGGATCGAGAAAATAGAGCGACTCGCCCTCGCTGCGATTGCTTTTCCACTCTTCTGCGCCGCTCTGGCGCAGCCGCTCGCTGACCCGTTCAATGTGTTCCGGCGCGACGCTGAAGGCGTAATGGGTGTAATCACGCGCCCGTGGTTGCGTGCGGGCCTCATCCAATGACAGGCACAGCCACAACGCCCCCAACGACAGATAGGCGCCGCCTTGCCAGCGGGCGTGAGGGGTAAACCCCAACAGATGACGGTAAAAATCGAAGCTGCGATCGAGATCGCTGACGGCGAGCGTCAGGTGGTTGAGGCCGGTCAACATGCGTGCGTTTCCTGGGCGCTAAACAGACGAAAAGTGTACGCAGAAGGGGAGAAAAGTTAAAGGGGGCGAAACATTAGTGCAGATAATGTGAAAACCGGCGACGCTGTCATAAAACTGTCTTACAGACATCGTAATGTAGCGCGAACCTTACAAAAGATGGATAAAGCCGATGATTAAATGGTACGAAGAAAGCGATGCCGAAGTGAACCGCAGCATTGCGCTGCTGACCGGGGAGAACCCGGACAAGTGGTATCCCTACGGCGGCGTGAAAGGTAAAGATTACTGCAAGAATCCCTCCGACGCCTGGCCGATCATTTGCGCCAACAAAATCAGTCTGAACCCCGACAACCACAGCGACAGCCCACAGTGGCAGGCGCGAATGAGCACCCAGGGCGGTGAATGGCAGGCCGACAGCGCCAGCCCGCTGCGCGCGGCGATGATCTGTTTTCTGATGAGCCGACAGGCTAACTGATTCGCAAAAATACCGGTGATTGGTAAGAGTTTCTCCTTTTTCTAATAACAGAGCTGTCGTTGGCGGAGGCTGTTTATGAAGCGCATTATCAAAGGTGATAAAAACTTGTCTCATCTGGTGATTGCCCATGCGGCGATCGATCGTCATGCCGAAAGCTTCGGCCAGCGCCGTCAAGGCTGGCCCTCGACCTATCTGATAAAATATCAAAACGATCGCGTGGCGGTGGAAGTGGTTACGCGTCGCCAATCTTATGTCGCCACGCTGATGATCGGCGCGCGCAACCTGACCAAACTGTGCGGTATGCCTGGCTGAACGCCGCCGTTACCCGCTCTCCCTCGGTTAAAAAATCGCGCTCCGGTCTGCCGTCTCGGGGCGCTACTCCTTGATGCTCACGGGGTTAAGTGTTAAAAAGCCGCCCGCAGATACATTTATTGATTGGTGAAATCTTGGCCGATAACGGCAAGGAGGTACGCCATATGAGGATAAGATGGGCGGTCAGCATCAGGATACCCCGCTAAAACGCGGATTAAAAAACAGACACATACAGCTTATTGCCCTCGGGGGCGCCATCGGCACCGGTTTATTTCTCGGCATTGCGCAAACCATTAAAATGGCCGGCCCCGCCGTGCTGTTGGGCTACGCCATCGGTGGTTTTATCGCGTTTTTGATCATGCGCCAGCTGGGCGAAATGGTGGTGGAGGAGCCGGTCGCCGGATCTTTCAGTCACTTTGCCTATAAATATTGGGGTGATTTCGCCGGTTTCCTTTCCGGCTGGAACTACTGGGCGATGTTCATTCTGGTCGGCATGGCGGAATTGACCGCCGTCGGCATCTACATTCAGTACTGGTGGCCAGAGATCCCCACCTGGGCGTCCGCCGCGCTGTTCTTTGTGTTGATCAATCTGATCAACCTGGTGAACGTGCGCCTGTACGGCGAAACCGAGTTTTGGTTCGCCATCATCAAGGTGGTGGCGATTGTCGGCATGATCGTGTTTGGCGCCTGGCTGTTGGCCAGCGGCAACGGTGGGCCACAGGCCAGTGTCACCAACCTGTGGCAGCAGGGCGGCTTTATGCCGCACGGCTTCTCGGGGCTGGTGATGGCGATGGCGGTGATCATGTTCTCGTTCGGCGGGCTGGAGATGGTGGGCATCACCGCGGCGGAAGCCGCGGATCCGCGTCGCAGCATTCCTAAAGCGACCAATCAGGTGGTGTACCGTATTCTGATTTTCTATATCGGTTCGCTGACCGTACTGCTCTCGCTTTATCCGTGGGGGCAAGTGGTGGAGGGCGGCAGCCCGTTCGTGCTGATCTTCCATGCGCTGAACAGCAATCTGGTGGCGACGGTGCTCAACGTGGTGGTGCTGACCGCCGCATTGTCGGTCTACAACAGCGGCGTTTACGCCAACAGCCGCATGTTGTTCGGGCTGGCCAGCCAGGGCAATGCGCCGAAAGCGCTGACGCGCGTCAACAAGCGCGGCGTGCCGGTCCTGTCCATCGCGCTGTCGGCGCTGATTACCTCGATCGGCGTGCTGATCAACTATCTGATGCCCGGCAAGGCGTTTGAGCTGCTGATGGCGCTGGTGGTGTCCACCCTGGTGATCAACTGGGTGATGATCTGCCTGGCGCACCTGAAATTCCGTGCGGCGAAGAACCGTCAGGGTGTCATTCCGAGCTTTAAGGCGCTGTGGTATCCGTTCGGCAACTATCTGTGCCTGGCGTTCCTCGGCCTGATTTTAGTGATTATGTATTTCAGCGAAGGGATCCGCATTTCGGTGCTGTTGATGCCGGTGTGGGTTGCAGTGCTGTGGGGCGGATTCATGCTGACGCGCCGCAAAGGCGCCAAGCGTTAATCTGCGCGCGGAGGCGTATTGCGCCTCCGCGCTCTTCTCGTCAGCTGCGCGGCATAAAGGCGCGCCCCTCACCGTCACCCCGTCCCAGCAGTTTCCGGCACAGCAGCAGCAGGGTGCTGATGACGTCGATGGTCACCACGCTGAGCATCAGCAGGGTCAGCATGAAGAACCCGAGCAGCGAACCGCCAAGCAGCACCAGCGGTGCAGGCACGCGCACGCGGCGCAGCTTCATGGCGAAATACATTTTCCAGTATTGCTTCTGCGCCAGCAGCGCGCTGCGAATACGGCGCCCCAGGCCTGCGCCTGATTTGCGGGATGTCGAACGACTCATAACTTCTCCTTTTCTGTATGCCCTACAAGTCAATCACAAAGTTCTTAAGAGAGTCTTAACGGGCTCTTGGCGGCCCTGGCTGTCTCACCGAAGTGAGACAACAGCATACGGCAAAAGCTCCCTCAATGCAGCGCACGGCTGACGAAGTGCGAGCTTCATCGGGTTTGTTACACTGAAAGTCATGCCCGTGCAGGGCGCTGAGGGTCGGGAGAAGACGCTGGATGAAAAGAATCAACCGTTATTACGACGCGGCCAAGGCGCATCACACGCCGGAGGGATTTCGCAACCCGGAACCTTCGCGGCGTCAGGAGGGGGATCTTCAACGTTGGCAAGATGAGCGCAAGCGCCAGGGGTTGCCCAAGCCGCCGCAGCAGGGCTACGCGCAATTTACCGAACGCTGGTGGCAGCCAGCCGATCTCAGCGGCAGTGGCGACAGCGTCTGGTGGTTGGGGCATGCCTCGATGCTGCTGCGGTTGAGCGGGCGCTATATCCTGATCGATCCGGCGTTGTCCCAACGCGCATCGCCACTGAGCTTTTACGGCCCGAAGCGCAGAACGCCGCCGCCGCTGACGGTGGAGCAACTGCCGGCGGTGGATGCGGTGCTGATCTCCCATAACCATTATGACCACCTTGACAGGCGCACGGTGCGGCAATTGGCGCGGCGTTTCCCTCAGGCCGAGTTCATCGTGCCGCTCGGCTTGAAGCGCTGGTTCCGCCGTTATCGGCTGAAGGTGCATGAGCTGGACTGGTGGCAGAGTCTGCCGTTGGGCGAGCTGACGGTCTACGCCACGCCGGCGCGGCACTGGAGCATGCGCACGCTGTGGGATCGCAATCGCTCGCTGTGGTGCGGCTGGGTGATCCACCATCCGGCGCTGCGGTTTTATTTTTCCGGTGACAGCGGCTATTCGGAACGGTTGGCGGAGATCGGTCAACGGCTGGGGCCGTTCGACGTGGCGGCGCTGCCCATCGGCGCCTATGCGCCGCGCTGGTTTATGCAGGAACAGCATATGGATCCGCAGCAGTCGGTGACGCTGTACCGTCAACTGAATCAGCCGCGCGCCATTCCCATTCATTGGGGGGTGTTCGAATTGGCGGATGAATCGCTGGACGAGCCGCCGCAGCAGTTGAACCTGGCGTTGAGTGAAGCGGGGCTGGAGCAGCATCAATTCCATCCGCTGAAGATTGGCGAGCGCATCGCGTTGCAGGGCTCACCGTCTGCGTTACCTCATCACCCGGCGGCGCTGCGGGATGAATAAAACCAACGGTTTGAAAGCGCGGCTGTAATTAGCCGAATTGATAAGCGCGGGTGGTGATTCAAATAACCCCCTTGTTTTCAGGATTTAATTCAACGTTGAACTTTCGTTATTGATAAGACTATTCCGGCTATTGAGGTTAATGATATTCGGATTATTTATGATGAACCCACCGGCAAGCGGGAGAGGTGTCGGCGCTTTGCATGTTTATGCATCCGTTGTGCAGGGCGGATGCGTCACCGCTGGCCCGTTCGCCGTGCTCGCCCGCGCCGTTTGGCGGCAGGGCTGAAAGCCGATGATGAATGGGCTTTCCGGCGGTAAATGGTCGGAGGAGCGATGAATAAATTGGCCCCCGTTCATCGATATTCAAATGTTGCATATCAAATTCCATAAAGATTCAAATTTTTTAACGCTATAAGCGGCAAAAAAGCGGAAATGACGAGACAGATAGGCGTCAATACGATGAAAGTTTTGTTAAAACGCCAGCAGAATGCGGGGTCTGGCGCAGTGATTTTAGCAAGCAGAAAATAGCCGATGCTTCAACATCTTTTGGCCTATTTAAGCAAATGTGGCTCTCGACCGTTTCAAATATGTGCGACATGTCGTTCAGTGATTAAAAATGGCTTGCCATCGCATACAGAGTATGTGATAACGCATCTGGGTAAAACGAGGTACAGTTCTGTATATGTGTGGCATTTTCAGTAAAGAAGTTCTGAGTAAAGACGTTAGCGTTGAATACCGCTTCTCTGCCGATCCTTATCTTAGTGCCTCAAGCAGTAACGACTCTAGTTTGTCTATGTAACGCCTACGGGCGGTTTAAACAATCCAAAGGAAATACTCAAGATGGCAAAGATCAAAGGTCAAGTTAAGTGGTTCAACGAGTCTAAAGGTTTCGGTTTCATCACCCCGGCTGACGGCAGCAAAGACGTGTTCGTACACTTCTCTGCAATCCAGGGTAACGGCTTCAAAACCCTGGCTGAAGGCCAGAACGTTGAGTTCGAAATCCAAGATGGCCAGAAAGGCCCATCTGCAGTAAACGTTACTGCTATCTAATCAGCGTCAGCTGTACAAAAAGCCCGCCTTCGCGCGGGCTTTTTCGTTTCCGTCATTCGGCGACGATGACGATGCCGGCGTACTGGTTGCGGCCTTTAATGCCCGGATGCGTCGGATCCTGCGCGCGCCGATGGCTGTTGCGGCGATAGCTGGTGTATTTGAAGCGCTGCGGCCGCTGCGGATCGACGTCCGGCGTGCAGATAGTGCAACTGCCTGAGCGGTCAACGGCGGCGAAGCCGAGCGTCGTCAGCTTGTATTCGGCGATCGCGGCCAGATCCAGATGCCGATAGTGCGGGCTGATCAGCGTAGCGGGCAGCGGCAGACGCTGTTTAAAGTTTTCCACCAGCGCTTCGTCAACTTCGTAACAGCACGGGCCGGCGGCGGGGCCGATGGAAGCCACCCAATCGGCGGTGTCGCCGTCCTGGCGAATGCGGGCCGCCATCTGTTCCAGAATACCGTCCAGCAACCCGCGCCAGCCGGCGTGCACCGCCGCGATGGCGCCGCCGTCACGACGGCTGAACAGCACCGGCAGGCAATCCGCCGTCAGCACGCTGAGCAGAATGCCGGGCTGGCGCGTGTAGAAGCCATCGGCCTCACCGCACGCCTGCGCCGGTTGCAGCACATCGACGATGCGGGTGCCATGCACCTGCTTCTTTTCCGGCAATGTGGCGCTGTAGGGCAGCAGATGCCCCGGCAGCAGCGCGAGTTTGCTGCCGAAGCCGTGCTGAATGTGGGGCACCGCATCGAGCAGCGCGGAACGATCGCTCATAAATTATTTTCACCTGCGTGAGAAAACAGACTCTCAGTGTAGCCAGCTTTTTCCCCGCTTGGCCAGGTGTTGTTGGCGATGAAAGCGAGCGGGGATGCGCCTTGCATCAAACCGGCGCCTTCTTTAGACTAGCCGCGCCCTGTCTCTCTGGAAGCCCATTCATGTCTTATCAATGTCCCCTGTGTCATCAGCCGCTGCATTTTTCGTCTCAACAATGGCGTTGCGACAGCAATCATCAGTTCGATCAGGCCAAAGAGGGCTACGTCAATCTGCTGCCGGTACAGCACAAGCGATCGAAACAGCCGGGAGACAGCGCGGAAATGATGCAGGCGCGGCGCGCGTTTCTCGACGGTGGGTATTATCAGCCGCTGCAAGCGCAGGTGGCCGAGTGGCTGGATGTGGCGCTGGCGGCCGATGCTGGCGCGTTATTGGACATAGGCTGTGGGGAAGGGTATTACACCGCCGCCGTGGCCTCACGGCTGGCCCAGGGGCGCAATATGGCGGTCTACGGGTTGGACGTCGCGAAGGTGGCGATCCGCTATGCCGCCAAACGTTATCCGGCGGTCTCGTTCTGCGTCGCCTCCAGCCACCGTTTGCCGTTCGCCGACGGGGCGCTGGATGCGGTCTTGCGCATCTACGCCCCTTGCAAGGCGCAGGAGCTGGCGCGGGTGGTGAAGCCGGGCGGCGTGGTAGTGACGGTTTCGCCGGGCCCGCGTCATCTGTACCAGCTGAAAGAGCGGGTGTACCCGCAGGTGCAGCTGCATGCCGAACAGGACGAACAGTTCGATGGGTTCGACTGCGAGCGCAAAGAGGCGCTGGCCTATACGATGACCTTGCCGGGCGCGCAGGCCGCCAACCTGCTGCAGATGACGCCGTTCGCCTGGCGCGCCACGCCGGAGGTGCAACAGCGGTTGGCCGAGGGCGGGGAGTTTGTGTGCGAGACGGATTTCGTCCTGGCGTTGTACCGACGTCGCGCTTAAAAGGCGCGCGTCCAGAAACAAAAAAACCTGCCGCGGCAGGTTTTTTTTGCAGTTCGGTCGCCTCAGGCCAGGTAGCCGAGGTGTTCCAGCAGGATGTTGACGCCAATACCTATCAGCACCACGCCGCCGAGGATCTCGGCGCGTTTGCCGAGCAGCGGGCCGATAAAGCGGCCGATCATCATGCCCAGCGTCGCCATGATCATGGTGGCGCAGCCGATGGCCATCGCGGTGTGCACGATATTCACCTGCAGGAAGGCCAGGCCGACGCCGATCGCCATGGCGTCGAGGCTGGTGGCGATGGCGGTGGCGACCAATAACCAGAAACCATGGCGTTTGACCTTCTCTTCTTCGTCGGGCCTGTTGCGCACCCCTTCGACGATCATGCGCATGCCGAGAATGAACAGCAGCGAGAAGGCGACCCAGTGGTCCCATTCCATGATGTATTGGCTGGCGAACAGGCCGATGGCCCAACCGATGAGCGGGGTGATCGCTTCCACCACGCCGAAGATCAGGCCGGTGCGGATCGCTTCGCGAAAACGGGGTTGATGCAGGCTGGCGCCTTTACCGATCGAAGCGGCGAAAGCATCCATGGACATGCCGAAAGCGAGAATAAGCGTTGCTGAAAGGTTCATGTGAAATAGCCTCGGCCGGGTGGCTCCATATACACGTAACCCACCCCCAACCAAACGACGGAGTTACGTGCCTATGGTCTCGCCAACCTTACCTGGCTGCCCGCACCACGTTTCATACGGCGAAACGAGTATGTTGATACGGGCGTTTCTGGTTTTTATTCTCCAGAAACCGGCTACTCCCCAATGACGGCGCAACCATACCATATTATTTCAGCCATCGACAACCTTATTATTTGGCAATATTGGTTCTTAATTGAGACTCGTTTTCATTAATCTGAGTTCATGCGGGAATATAATGTAGCCGGGGGTAACAATGTTGCGGAAATAATAGTCAGAAAGGAAATGGCGCTGCCGATTAATTGTCCACAAGCAGCGCGGGGTTTGAGCGATAACGGAATGGATTTATTTTTATTTATTGATTATCAACGAAAAAGTGATAAATCTTCTCCAGGTCGTCCAGGTGAGTTACCTGAACCAACAGCCGGCGCTGTTCCAGGTCGATGGCCAGAATGCCATCCTCCGATAAATTCATGGCTTTAATGCGGTTATATTCGACAAACACATTGGCGAAGAAAAAACCGTGCGCTTTAAACACCATTTTGGGCGAGCGAATATAAGCGATATAGATGGCGAGCAGCGCCAAAGAAATAAGCAGGTAAGTGGTTAATGCCGCGCCGTTGGTGGTGACGTTGCGGTAAATCAGAATGGCGATCAGGCCGACGAAAATCAGGCTGTCGAGCCGGTTGCGGCGTTTGAGCGGCACTTTGAGCCGCGTTTTGCCTTTCAGCAGATCCATTCCGAATTCGTCATACAGCGAATACAGCAACAGCAGGGCGATGAACAGCATCAGTACGGCGTCGGTCAGTGACATCTCTTGCTCCACACATAAAAAAGCCGGGGGTTGCCCCCCGGCCGTTTCGAACGATTACAGGCCCAGCAGGCCAATCCAATAGCCAAAGATACCGATGACGAAGAAGCCGATGATGATCCACAGCGCGTTGACTTTCTTGCGCAGCAGCCACATGCAGGCGAAGGTCAGCAGCAACGGCACCAGGCCCGGCATCAGCTGGTCGAGGATAGTCTGCACCGTGGTGACGTTGGTATGCCCGGTCTGGTCGGTTATCTTGGACACCACCAGCGGGATATTCACGTGCGTCCACTTGTTGACCAGCGCCCCCATCACAAACAGGCCGAGAATGGACGCTCCTTCCGTCAGTTTTTGCAGGAAGCCGCCGCCCATGTCGTTGACGATATCCACCCCTTTACGGTAACCGTAGGCCACGCCGTAGTAGCGGGTCAGCAGGCGCACCAGGTTGAACAGCACGAAGAACAGGATCGGTCCGAGCAGGCTGCCGCTCATGGCGATGCCGGCGCCGAGCGCGGCGAACACCGGCCGCACGGTGCCCCAGAAGATCGGGTCACCGACGCCTGCCAACGGCCCCATCAAACCGACCTTGATGCCGTTGATCGCGCCGTCGTCGATCGGCGCGCCGTTGGCGCGTTGCTCTTCCATCGCCATGGTCACGCCGAGCACCGGCGCCGCCACGTAAGGGTGCGTGTTGAAGAATTCGAGATGGCGTTTGATCGCCTGTTTGCGATCGTCATTGTTTTCCGGATACAGGCGACGGATCACCGGCACCATCGAGAAGCAAAAACCCAGCGCCTGCATGCGTTCGAAGTTCCATGACCCCTGGAACAGGTTAGAGCGCAGGAATACGCCGCGAATGTCGGCCGGCGTGAGTTTCTTTTGAGCAGTTGTATCAACCATTTCTCTCACCTATTCCTAGTCGAGTTCGTTATCGAGATCGTTCGCGTTAGCCGGGCCGGCCTGGACAACCTGAGATTTGTTGTATTTCGGGCTGAGCTGGATATACAGCACGGCCATCACCACGCCGATGACGCCGAGCGCCACCAGGTTGAAGTTGGTGAAGGCGGCGGTAACGAAACCGAGATAGAAGAACGGCATCAGGTAGCCGGCGCGCATCATGTTAATCACCATTGCGTAACCGACCACGACGATCATGCCGCCGGCGATGTTCAGGCCGCTGGTGACCACTTCCGGGATCGAGTTGAGCAGGGCGTGTACCCCGGCGGTGCCGACCGAAATGGCGACGATGACCGCAGGGATGGCGATACGCATCGCCTGCAGCAGCAGGGCGCCGATATGGATCCAGGTGATGGCGCGCAGGCTGCCGCGCTCCGCAGCGCTGTCCGCCGCGTGCTGGAAGGCCACGGTGAGGGTACGCACGATGATGGTCAGCACCTGGCCGGCCGCCGCCAGCGGAATGGCCAGCGCGATACCGGCGCCGACGCTCTGCCCACCGGCGATGACCAGAATGGTCGAGATGATGGACGCCAGGGCGGCATCCGGCGCGACCGCCGCACCGATGTTCATCCAGCCGAGGGCGATCATTTCCAGCGTACCGCCGATGATGATGCCGGTTTTCATGTCGCCGAGGATGAAGCCGATCAGGGTACAGGCGACCAGCGGGCGGTGGAACTGGAACTCGTCGAGGACGGAACCCATCCCGGCGATACAGGCAACGATAAATATCAGCACAATCTGAAGAGTGGTGATCTCCATTGCACTTCTCCTATGACCAAAAAAGCTCTGAGTAAAATAATCAGCGGCTGGCGCCACTAATTGAGTTTGTTAATCAGGTCCATCATTTTTAGCCGGCTGTCGGACGAGACCTTACGCACCTCCAGCTCGATACCGCGGTCGTTCAGCTTCTTAAACGCTTCGATATCTTTTTCATCGACGGAAACGGCGTTGTTCACCTGGGTTTTCCCCTGACGGAACGCCATGCCGCCGATATTGACGGATGTAATCTCCACGCCGCCTTCCACCAGACGCCAAACGTCGGTCGGGTTGGTGAATAACAGCATCACGCGATCGTTGGCGTATTTCGGGTTGTTCCAGACGCGGATGGCCTTCGCCACGTCCACCACGTGAGCGGTGACGCCCGGCGGGGCAACCTGGGTCAACAAGGTCTTGCGCACATGGTCGGCGGCGACCTCATCGCTGACGACGATGATGCGGCTGACGTTGGTCTCTTTGGTCCAGCGGGTGGCGACCTGGCCGTGGATTAAGCGATCGTCGATACGCGCCAGGCCAATTTTCATGTGATCGTTCGGCCCCAACGGCGCCTGAGGAGCAGCGGCTTTCGGGGCGGGTGCTGCGGGTTTTGCGGGTTCTTCTTGCGGTTTTTTCAGCGCTTTCACGCCTTCACGGCCGGTTTCCAACGCCAGCGCCACCAGTTCATCGAAAGCGGGGTTATCGTCCCGCGCCATGAAGGTTTCCACCAGCATCGGAATGTTGACCCCGGTGACGACCTCATAGTTGTCTTTATCGACCGCAATGCGGCTGGCGGCGTTGAACGGGCTACCGCCCCAGGTATCCACCAGGAACAGCACGCCGCCGCTGGTATCCAATCCACTGATTTTTTCGTTGTACTTGACGATTAACGTTTCGGCATTCTCACCGGGAACGAAGTCTATAAAGGCGACGTTGTCCTGCTCGCCCAATAGCATCTCCGCCGTTTTCAGCAGTTGTTCCGCTGCAGCCCCGTGTGTGCCGATGATAATAGCTATTGCCACTCGCTACCTCCTCGTTGAACTCCAGGCACGGTGTATATCGTTCTTCCGTGCCGTCTTGGCAGTCACTTCCGCGGTTCAGATACATTATGGTAGAAAAAAAGAAACGCACGCCTAACATTTCTCACGCAGTTTCAAATGCCTGTGCGCGATACTTCACGAACGCGTCATTTATTTTAGTGAGTGAAAAAATATTTTTTGTGACGCTGCTCCGCTATTCAATGCTCGGATAAATCTTAGCGGTCGTGGGCGAGATGACAGGGCGCAACCTTAAACCGCCGTTGAAAAAGCCGCTTTGTCCGCCAGAAAAATCCTGATACAGTAATTTCCTCTTTCATCACTAAGGAGTGAAGGGCCTCAGCCCTCCCTATGGACTGTCACCGAAGTTACTGTTTTTCCAGGTTTCACCCGCCACCTGCTGGCGTTACATATGCTGTTCGGCCGCTCGGCCACCACCCGGTAATCCCATCCCGTCACCTTGCTATTGTCGACTGCGCCCATGCAGCGGCGGCATCGTCACGTCTGAGCCTCCTGCGCTCGTTCCCACTTTTCTCTGGAGTCTGATATGGAATTTTTAATGGACCCCTCTATTTGGGCGGGGTTGCTTACGCTGGTGGTGCTGGAAATTGTGCTGGGCATCGACAACCTGGTGTTCATTGCCATTTTGGCCGACAAGCTGCCGCCGAAGCAGCGTGATAAAGCGCGCATCATCGGCCTGTCGCTGGCACTGCTGATGCGTTTGGGCCTGTTGTCGGTGATCTCCTGGATGGTGACGCTGACCACGCCGCTGTTCAGCGTCGGCGATTTCAGCTTCTCGGGCCGCGATCTTATCCTGCTGTTCGGCGGGGTGTTCCTGCTGTTCAAGGCCACCATGGAGCTGCATGAACGGCTGGAAGGGCAGACGCACCAGGACGGCGCCAACCGCGGTTACGCCAAGTTCTGGGCGGTGGTGGTGCAGATCGTCATCCTCGACGCGGTGTTCTCGCTCGATGCGGTGATTACCGCAGTGGGCATGGTGAACGATCTGCCGGTGATGATGGCGGCGGTGGTGATCGCGATGGCGGTGATGCTGTTGGCGTCCAAACCGTTGACTAACTTCGTTAACGCGCACCCGACCATTGTGGTGCTGTGCCTGAGCTTCCTGTTGATGATCGGCCTGAGCCTGATCGCCGAAGGCTTCGGCTTGCATATTCCTAAAGGTTATCTGTACGCCGCGATCGGCTTCTCGATCCTGATTGAATTGTTCAACCAGATCGCGCGTCGCAACTTCATCAAGCATCAGGCGCGTCGCCCGATGCGCGAGCGCACCGCGGAAGCGATCATGCGCCTGATGGGGCAGCAGCGCGCGCAGCAGACGGACGATGCGGTCGCCTTGCCGCGGGATGAAACCTTTGCGGAGGAAGAGCGTTATATGATCAGCGGCGTGCTGACGCTGGCCTCGCGCTCATTGCGCAGCGTGATGACGCCGCGCACCGAGATTTCCTGGGTCGATTGCGAGCGCTCCCGCGAAGAGGTGCGCGAACAGCTGCTGGACACGCCGCACAGTCTGTTCCCGGTGTGCCGCGATTCGGTGGATGAGATTGTCGGCGTGGTGCGCGCCAAGGATCTGCTGGTGGCGCTGGAGCAGGGTGAAGATATCGCCGAGTTCGCCGCCCGCACGCCGCCGATCGTGGTGCCGGAAACCATGGACGTCATCAAGCTGTTGGCGGTGCTGCGTCGCGCCAAAGGGCGTCTGGTGGTGGTCACCAACGAGTTCGGCGTCGTGCAAGGGCTGGTGACGCCGCTGGACGTGCTGGAAGCGATTGCCGGTGAATTCCCGGACGAAGATGAAACCCCGGACATCGTGGCGGAAGGCGACGGCTGGCTGGTGAAGGGCGGGACCGACCTGCACTCGCTGGAACAGGCGCTGGCCTGCGATGACCTGGTGAGCCCAACCGCGGACTACGCCACCCTGGCGGGGCTGCTGTTGGCCCACTACGGCCAGATGCCGGTGGTGGGGGATACTATCGAGCTGAACCACCTGCGTTTCGATATCGTCGACGTCTCCGAATACCGCATCGAACTGGTGCGTGTCACCCGCGTCGTCTTTGACGAGCCGACGCAGTCGTAACCCGTTCGCCGGAGGCTCAGGCCTCCGGCGGATCCTCTTGCGCATGCCTGACGCGCGATTCGTACTGTTGCAACCATAGCGGGAAAACGTGGATCGGCATCGGTTTGGCGAAATAATACCCCTGCAGGGCATTGACCTCGCGTGAGCGCAGATAGTCAGCCTGTTCCGCCGTTTCTACCCCTTCAGCCACCAACTTCAGCTTCAGCCGCTGCGCCAGCGTAATGATGGTGTCGGTCACCGTGGCGTTTACCGCGTCGGTGCCGATGGCCGCGGTAAACCCGCGGTCGATCTTCAACACGTCCGGGCTGAGGTTTTTCAGGTAGCTCAGCGAACTGTGGCCGGTGCCGAAATCGTCGATGGCCAGCATGATACCCATGTCTTTCAGCGTCCGGATCTGGTCATGCTGGATGGCCGACAGCGCGGTGCGCTCGGTCAGCTCCAGCATCAGTGACGGCATTGGGTGCGCCGGCAGCCAAATCTGGCGGATATCGTCGATGATGTTGAGCGTTTTAAAATGCTCGGCCGCGACGTTGATGCTGATATAGAACGACGGCCGCGGCGGGAACAGCTGCAGATTTTCCGTCACGGTGTTCATCAGATAGCGGGTCAGCGGAATGATCAGCTCATGCTGCTCGGCCAGCGGGATAAACACGTCGGGCGAGATCCACCCCTGCCGTTTCTTTTTCCAACGCAGCAGCATCTCGACGCCGGCGCAGCGGCCGGTATCGCTGTGAATGATCGGTTGGCAGTAAACGCGGAACTCCCGGTGGGTAATGGCATGACCGATGTGATAAGACAGGCTCATACGGTTAGCGGTGAGCAGGTAGACCACGTAGGCCGCCAGCAGGCTGATCAACAGCGCCAGCGGAATATGGCGCGGCAGTGCGGAAAACGCCAGCATGCCGACCTGCGGGCCGAACAGCGAAATCGAGAACGGGTACCGCTCGGAACCGGCGGTGTAACGCAGGTCGTTGGTCAGGGTGTCGCGGCGCAGGATTTCACGGCGTCCGTATTCCAGGCTGCTGTCGGCTACGTTCAGCACCATTCGCTGAACATAAGGCTCCTGCGGTTCGAGTAAAAAGTTCGATAACAGCTCGATATTGAAGACGTGCAGCACGCCGCTGGTTCTATCGCCGGGGGAGGGTGTCCACATCACCAACGTGGGCAGTCCTTTGCTCACCGCCAACGAAGGGCGCAGCGCCAGCTTGACGTTGCTGTTGACGAAAATCGGCAGCACGGCGGCCAACTGATAATGACGGGCGCCAAACAGGCTGGAGCAGTAGATGATGCCATTTTTTACCAGCAGCATGGCGCGCAGCGCCTGATTTTGCGCAGCGCGAAAGCGTAGGGTCGATGAGACGTTCTCGCAGGGTTGTTCCAGCATGTCCATACTGCGTTCCGCCTGCAGCTGCGCGGGGGACAGCAGCTGGTCAATCTTGCCGACGGTGCGGGTGGCCAACGTTTGCTGGCTCTGCTCGATGCTTTTGACCTCTTGATAGTAACGGGTATACAGCGATACCAACAGAATAGCCGCGCCCACCGCTCCGGCCAGCAGCCAACGGTAGTAACGATATTGGGACGCGGCGAGGTGGGTCATCAACATCCGGTAAATCCTTGTTCGGTAATCCAGCTCCGAGTCACGGTCAGGCCATAGATCCTTAAGTTGCGCTCGGCTAATTCTAGCCTGAGGTTATACAAGATTGATGGTAACTCAGTAAATTATTTCGATTTGGCAAAACAGAAGGTCAATTTGCAGGCTAACCGCTGGATCGATGAGAAAAATGCAGGATTTTTTCTGGTGACATTGTCACAAAAACGCTCAATGAATTGATTACCCATAAAAAACCCCGCCGGGTGGCGGGGTTGTCGGTCAGTCGCATTGCACCTTGATAGCCAGGCCGCCGCGTGATGTTTCTCGATACTTGGCGTTCATGTCTTTGCCGGTTTCATACATGGTCTCGATCACCTTATCCAGCGAAACGCGCGGTTCGCTGGTGCGGCGCAGGGCCATGCGGGCGGCATTGATCGCCTTGACCGAGGCGATGGCGTTGCGCTCAATGCACGGCACCTGCACCTGGCCGGCGACCGGATCGCAGGTCAGACCCAGGTTGTGTTCCATGCCGATTTCCGCCGCCACGCATACCTGCTCAGGGCTGCCGCCCAGCAGTTCGGCCAGGCCGGCCGCCGCCATGGAGCAGGCCACGCCGACTTCACCCTGACAGCCGACTTCGGCGCCGGAAATGGAGGCGTTCATCTTGTACAGCGCGCCGATGGCGCCCGCCGCCATAAAGTAGCGGATATAGATGTCCGGGCTGACGGACTCGATGAAGTGATCGTAGTAAGCCAGCACGGCAGGCACGATGCCGCAGGCGCCGTTGGTCGGCGCGGTGACGACGCGGCCGCCGGCGGCGTTTTCTTCGTTAACCGCCAGCGCGAACATGTTGACCCAGTCGATCACGTTCATCGGATCGTTGGACAGTTTGTCCGACGCCACCAGCATGCGGCGCAGCGCGGAGGCACGGCGCGGCACGCGCAGCGGGCCCGGCAGCACGCCTTCGGTGTTCAGACCGCGATCGATGCAGGCGCGCATGGTTTGCCAGACGTTACCGAAGTAGGTGTCGATCTCTTGCTTGCTGTGCAGCGCCAGTTCGTTCTGCATCACCATGCCGGACAGCGACAGCCCGGTATCGCGACAGTGGTCGAGCATTTCGCGCGCGGAATTGAACGGATAAGGCATTTGCAGTTCTTGCTCGGCGGCCTTGCCGAAGTTCTCTTCATCGACGATGAAGCCGCCGCCGATAGAGTAATAGGTCTTGCTGTACACTTCTTTATCGCCGGCGAAGGCGTGGACCTGCATGCCGTTTTCGTGCAGCGGCAGGTTGTCGCTGCGGAAGACCATGCCGCCGTCGCGCGGGAAATCGACTTCATGCAGGCCGTTGGCCAGCATCAGGCGTTGACGTTGTTCTACATCGCGAATAAAACCCGGAATGCTATCGATATCGACGGTGTCCGGCATGTTGCCGGCCAGGCCGAGAATGATAGCGATATCGGTATGGTGACCTTTGCCGGTCAATGAGAGTGAGCCGTAAACGTCTACGGCAACACGCGTGATAGAAGGCATCAGGCCTTTATTTACCAGATCGTCGACAAACTGTTTGCCGGCTTTCATCGGTCCAACCGTATGAGAGCTGGACGGGCCGATGCCGATCTTAAACATGTCGAAAACGCTAATCACGCTAAAACTCCTTAAAGAGACGTATTGTTATGGCTGCGGCGGTTAAAAACCGCGCAGGGAACAGCGATATTGTAAAAGGGCCGTGCGGGTTCGGCTGCCTTTTTCGCATGAAATTAAATAATCCGTGGTGTCGCTTTTTTTACTGATTACCCGGGGCGAACCCTTGTGCGGGGCATCCGCTTTCGCCCAAGCTCCATTAACGGTAATCGCGCCAGCTTTCCTTGCTGAACGCCGCCGGCTTAATCCCTGTTTCTACAGTGGTTTATCTCGGACGGTGGTATTTTACAGGTATTTCGTAAGGTTTAAGAGAGGGTTTACAGTTTTTTTAAAACCATTCAACCGGAACGGTAGTTGAAAAAGCGATCAAATGAAGTGATTTCGATCGCTTTACCCGCAGCGGAGGCCGGCAACCGTGCCAGATTGCGAGTCAGATCACGCAATGCCGGCTAAATACTGACTTGCTGCGCCAGGCGGCGAATGATGGCGGCGGTCAACCCCCAGATAAACTGGCTGTGGTACCAGGAAAGGTAAATCCGGTGCGTATGGCCGGCGCGATGAATGTCCAGCGGGTAGTAACGCGACAGGGTCAGCGCCTCCCGCAAAGGCATTTCAAACACGTCAGCCACTTCGCCTTCGTTGGCGCGGAACTGCACGTCCGGCGAGACCAGGCCGACGATAGGCGTGACCTGAAATCCGGTGCTGCTGTCGAGCGGCGCCATTTGGCCGAGTATGGTAACCGCCTGCGGCGGTATCGCCACTTCTTCCTGCGCTTCTCGCAGCGCCGTTACGATCGCCGACCCGTCTTCAGCGTCGGTTTTACCGCCGGGGAAGGCCACCTGGCCGGCATGTTTGCGCAGCGAGTCGGCGCGGCGGGTCAACAGCAGCGTTGGCTCGGCGCGACAGACGATCGGGATCAGCACCGCGGCCGGGCGCACATTGTGCGAGATCTGCGCCGCCTGCGGCAGCTGCAGTTGGAAACGGCTGATAAAGGCGTGCAGTGAGGCCGGTGCATTTGGTGGGATCACGATTGGGCGCACTCCCCGAGCTGCGGCAGAATGCGGCCAACCTTGTCGAAGGTCTCCTGATATTCCGCCTGTTCCTGGCTGTCCGCCACGATGCCGCCGCCGGCGGAGCAATGGATGCGGCCGTTTTCGGTGACGAGCGTGCGAATAGTGATGTTGGTGTCCATGGTGCCGCAGGCGCTCAGGTAACCGATGCTGCCGCAATAGGCGTTGCGACGCTGCGGCTCCAGTTCTTCGATGATTTCCATCGCCCGCACCTTGGGCGCGCCGGTGATCGAGCCGCCGGGGAAGCAGGCGCGCAGCAGTTCGGTCGCCGAGGCGGTGTCCGGCAGGGTTGCGGTGATGGTGCTCACCAGGTGGTGCACCGCCGGGAACGGCTCCACGATGAACAGTTCCGGCACGCGCACGCTGCCGGGCTGGGCGACGCGGCCGATATCGTTGCGCAGCAGATCGACAATCATCAGATTTTCAGCGCGATCTTTGGGCGAACCGGCCAAACGACGAGCCTGTGCGGCGTCTTGTTCCGCGTCCGCCAGCCGCGGCAGCGTGCCCTTGATCGGGCGGGTTTGGATGCGCTGCTGCTCCAGCCACAGGAAGCGCTCGGGAGAAACGCTCAACACGCTGTTGTGAGGCAGACGCAAGAACGCGGAGAACGGCGCGCGGTTGCTGGCGCTCAATTGGCAAAACGCCTGCCATTCATCTCCCTGATAGTCTGCGGAGAATCGCTGCGCCAGATTGATTTGGTAACAGTCGCCGCTGCGCAGGTAGTGCTGAATGCGTTGGAACTTCTCGCCGTACTGCTGCCGGCTCATATTGGCGCGCCAATCGCTCAGCAGCGTGAAAGGGCGTGCCGCAGGCGCGGTTTGGCTATTGAGCCAGCGCCAGCGCTGTTCCACGTCGCCATAGCTGAGCAGCGTCAGCGTTTGCAGCCGGTGGTCGGCGATCAGCGCCCAGTCATAAATGCCCACCGCCATGTCCGGTAAGGCGAGGTCGGCTTCGGCCAACTGCGGCAAGCTTTCCACCCGCCGCCCAAGATCGTAGCCGAACAGCCCCAGGGCGCCGCCCTGAAACGGCAGATCCGGATTAAAGGCCGGTTGCCAACCTTGCGCCACCATCTGCTGTTGCAACAACTCAAACGGATCTTGTTGCGACCGTATTGTTACGTCGTCACTTATGATTTCTGTGGTGGCGCCATGAGTCGTGAGAGTAATGCGCGGCTGCGCGACCAGAATATCGAAGCGGTTGTGCGAATGGTCGGCAAAGCCCGAGTGCAGCAGCATCGCCCAAGGCTGCGATGAAAGCGGGGCAAAAAGCGTCATCAGGGCGCTGCGATGGTAGGGCAAAGACTTTATGTTTGGGGCGGTTACGCTCATGAACGTCAATAAACCTGGCTGTGAAGACGGCAATATCTGGCGGCTAGTGTGCCATAGACGGCCATGGCATGCATGTTTTGCCATGCGAGACATGCAGCACACCTCACATAAACGGCAGTTCAATAAACCTGAAATAAGGCATTTTTTGCGCCATTGTTTATACTTCGATATGTTAAAAATTTAACGTCAAAATAACTGGAAGCATTTTTCACCGAGGGCGCAAGACCCGAGAAATATAAAGACAACTCGTTAATTTCACACTTTTATTGTTGCTCGTTGTTATTAAGCGGGCGATGCGAAACGGTTTTGCCTGTGTTTTTTAAGGTGGCCGTCTTGTGAAAGTTATTCCTTGTTGTGGAACGCTTTTCTTGTAGAAAGCATGAAAAGACAAACAAGATGAATCTTATTTGGCTCGCGGCGGAAATGTGAATGTTCGCGTCATATTTTCGCTCGGGCGCTGAAGCGATTTCTATTTTTCAAAAAAATAAAATTATCATTTTGTTACATTATTATTGAAGAGCTGCCTATGTCGTTAATGCTGAGCGTCATCGTCCCGATGCACAATGCGGGAGAACTGTTAGAGCCTTTCCTGGCTTCGTTGCTTGCTCAACGAGAACAGCGGTTGGAGGTGATCATCGTCAACGATGGTTCCACCGACGGTTCGGGGGAGGTCGCCCACCGCTATGCGGCGGCGCATCCGCATATTCGGGTTATCGATCAGGCGAACGCCGGCGTTTCCAGTGCGCGTAATGCCGGGCTCGCCGTTGCCCGAGGAAAATACGTGGCGTTTCCCGACGCTGACGATCTGTTGGCGCCGGAAATGTATTTCACGCTGCTGGAGCAGGCCGAACAGTACCAATTAGACGTGATGCAATGCAATGGCGAACGCTATTTTGCCAGCCAGGACGAATTGCAGCCGATTTTTCCTCAGGAGCGTTTACGCACCACTGATGTTATCACTGGCGTTCAATGGTTCGAACGCGCGTTGAAATCGCGAAAGTTTATTCACGTTGTGTGGTTGGCGATATATCGTCTCGATTTTATCCGCCAACATCGGCTCTATTTTGAACCGGGCTTACATCACCAGGATATTCCCTGGACGACGGAGGTCATGTTTAATGCCAAGCGGGTCAAATATTTAAGCACGCCGCTGTACCGCCAACGGGTGCACGACAAGTCGATCAGCAATCGCCGCCGCACCGGCAAGGCTAACGTGGATTATCAGCGCCACTATATGAAAATCGTCGAAATGCTGGAGCGGCTCAACCTGCGTTATGCGAGCACCATCGCCATTCGGCCGGCGTTCCATTGGCAGATCACCCGCGAAGCGCTGGGGATTTGCCACAGCATTCGCCGTGAGCCGGATCCGGCCGCTCAGAATCAGATTACCGAGGAGTTTTACCAACGTGGCATCGACAGAGCGATGCTCGCCAATGCGCGCGGCGTGAAGCAGGGGTGGCATGTCATGCTGTGGCGGCACCGTTTAAAGCAGTGGCGCAACGATAACGGCTGTTCACAGCCGGCCTGAGGCACAAGACGTTGGGATCCGCCGCGTTAGCGCGTATACTCCTTCTCCCTTTTGCCGGAGAGAACGACACATGCATGCAGGTATGCCATTACTGAGCCACGCGGAGCAGCAGGAAGCGGCGGATCGCATCCATCAGCTGATGGAACAGGGCATGAGCAGCGGTGAGGCCATTGCTCGCGTTGCGCAGGAAATTCGTGAGAAGCATCAGGGCGCGCATGTCGCGGTGCTGTTCGATGACGAAGACGAACAGCAGGATGCCGCGCCGGAGGCGTCGCGGGATGACGATGCTGAAGAAGACGAAGACTATTGATGTTATCGGGGCCGCGCAAGCGGCCCCGTCAGTTTTAGCGGTTGACCGCCACGGCGGCGGCGGCCTGTTTCGCCAGCTCCACCGCGAGTTCCGTGGTGTCCGCCGTCGCCAGCGCTACACCCAGGCGGCGCTGGCCGGCGATTTCCGGCTTGCCGAACAGACGCAGCTGGTTGTGCCCGCGCAGCGCGTTTTCCAATCCGCTGAAGCGCACATCGGTGCTGGTGAGCTGTGGCAGGATCACCGCCGAAGCGGAGGGGCCGAACTGGCGGATAGCGCCGATCGGCAAACCGAGAAACGCGCGCACGTGCAGGGCGAACTCAGACAGATCCTGTGAAATCAACGTGACCATGCCGGTATCGTGTGGGCGTGGCGACACTTCGCTGAAGATCACGTCGTCGCCACAAACGAACAGCTCCACGCCGAACAGCCCGAAGCCCCCCAGGGCCTTCACCACTTTCTCGGCGATAGCCTGGGCCCGGCTCAGCGCCGTAGCCGACATGCGTTGCGGCTGCCAGGACTCGCGGTAATCCCCATCCTCCTGACGGTGCCCGATCGGCTCACAGAAATGCACGCCATCCACGGCGTTGATGGTCAGCAGCGTAATTTCAAAATCAAATCTTACCAGCCCTTCGACGATCACCCGGCCACCGCCGGCACGGCCGCCCTGTTGGGCGTAATCCCAGGCGCTTTGCAGCTGTTCGGGCGTGCGGATCAGGCTCTGGCCTTTGCCGGAAGAGCTCATCACCGGTTTGACGATGCACGGGTAGCCGATATGCTCAACCGCCTGGCGGAAAGCGATTTCACTGTCGGCAAAGCGGTAGCTGGAGGTGGGAAGACCGAGCTCTTCCGCCGCCAGACGACGGATGCCTTCACGGTTCATGGTCAGGCGCGTGGCTTCGGCACAGGGCACTACGCGGTGGCCCTGGCGTTCAAGCTCGACCAACATGGCGGTGGCGATCGCTTCGATTTCGGGAACGATATAGTCCGGCCGCTCGTGTTCGATGACGGCTTTCAACGCGTCACCGTCCAGCATATTGATGACGTGGCTGCGGTGCGCCACATGCATGGCCGGCGCATCGGCGTAGCGATCGACGGCGATCACCTCCAGACCGAGGCGCTGGCATTCAATGGCGACTTCTTTACCCAGCTCGCCGGAGCCGAGCAACATGACGCGGGTGGCGGAAGGGCGCAGGGCGGTTCCAATCGTTAACATAGTTTCGTACCTGGATCGGTGAAAGTAAGCGGATTGATGATCGGCGGGCAGTATATACGAAAACGATTGCGCGCGCAGCCGCCGCGCCGGTTTTGTTGCTAACTGGCTGTTTTTATAACAAACAGAAATATTTGCCCTGTATGAGCGATTGTGCGTTAATAACCGACGGCGAAAGAAGGCCTACTTATTTAAAGGTTTTCGCGTCTCGTGCCGTCAAGGCAGGTTTATCAAGTAAAGGAAACACAAATGAGCAAGATCACTGGTCACGTTAAATGGTTCAACGAAAGCAAAGGTTTCGGCTTTATCACCCCTGCCGACGGCTCTAAAGACGTTTTCGTTCATTTCTCCGCTATCGTCAGCGATGGTTTCAAGACCCTGGCTGAAGGCCAGCAGGTTGAGTTCTCCATCCAGGACAGCCAACGTGGCCCAGCCGCAGCCAACGTCGTTGCGATTTAACGACTGCGTTGCCAAGAAACCCGCCGCCGGCGGGTTTTTTTATGCCCGCACCCCGTAACGCCGCCCATCTCTGTTATCATTTACCGCTGATTCGGCGCTTACCTGCGGGCGCGCCGCCATTCCATTCGTCACATAAGAGTTATCGCCGTGAGCACAGTTTCTTTTTCTTCCCTGCCGCTGCCAGCCGAACAGTTGGCCAACCTCAACGAACTGGGGTACGCCGAAATGACGCCGGTACAGGCCGCCGCATTGCCCGCCATCCTGCAAGGGCGGGACGTGCGCGCCAAGGCGAAAACCGGCAGCGGTAAAACGGCGGCCTTCGGCATTGGTCTGCTGAACAGTATCGTCGTCGGTCAGGTCGCCACGCAGGCGCTGGTGCTCTGTCCCACCCGCGAGCTGGCCGATCAGGTGAGCAAAGAGCTGCGTCGCCTGGCGCGTTTTACGCAAAACATCAAGATCCTGACGCTGTGCGGCGGCCAGCCGATGGGGCCGCAGCTCGATTCGCTGGTGCATGCGCCGCACATCGTGGTGGGGACGCCGGGCCGTATCCAGGAACACCTGCGCAAGAAAACGCTGCAGCTGGACGAGCTGAAGGTGCTGGTGCTGGATGAGGCCGATCGCATGCTGGACATGGGGTTCGCCGACGACATCGACGATGTGATCAGCTATACGCCGCCGCAACGTCAGACGCTGCTGTTTTCCGCCACCTACCCGGCAGGCATCGAGCGCATCAGCGCGCGCGTTCAACGCCAGCCGCTGAGCGTCGAGGTGGACGATGGCGAAGCGCAGACCTCCATCGAACAACGCTTTTATGAGACCACGCGCGATCAGCGCCCAGCGCTGCTGGTGTCGGCCATTCGCTATCATCAACCCGCGTCCTGCGTGGTGTTCTGCAATACCAAGCGCGACTGTCAGACGGTGCTTGAGGCCCTGGAGGCCCGCGGCATCAGCGCGCTGGCGCTGCATGGCGATCTGGAACAGCGCGACCGCGACCAGGTGTTGGTGCGTTTCGCCAACCGCAGTTGCCGGGTATTGGTGGCGACCGACGTCGCCGCACGCGGGCTGGATATTAAAGAGCTGGAGCTGGTGGTCAACTACGAGCTGGCGTTCGATCCCGAAGTGCATGTGCACCGTATTGGCCGTACCGGCCGCGCCGGCATGAGCGGGTTGGCGATCAGCCTGTGCACGCCGCAGGAAATGGCGCGTGCGCACGCGATTGAAGACTATCTGCAGATGAGCGTCGACTGGTCGCCGGTGTCCGAGCTGAGCGGGGCGGCCAACGGCTCGCTGGAGGCGGAAATGGTGACGCTGTGCATCGACGGCGGCCGCAAGGCGAAGATCCGTCCCGGCGATATTCTCGGGGCGCTGACCGGTGATGCCGGGCTGACGGCGACGGAAGTGGGCAAGATCGATATGTTCCCGGTGCATGCCTATGTCGCGATCCGCAAAGCCAGCGCGCGCAAGGCGCTGCAACAGTTGCAGCAGGGTAAAATCAAAGGCAAAAGCTGCAAGGTGCGGCTGCTGAAATAAGCCGAAGGCGGGCGGCGGTTTGCCTTCCCGCCACGATCTATTTATACTGTATATAATCACAGTAATTTGAGTATTTGAGGACGCACGCATGGCGGTTGAAGTTAAATATGTGGTGGTGAGAAACGGTGAGGAAAAAATGACTTTCGCGAGCAAGAAAGAAGCCGACGCCTACGACAAAATGCTGGATCTGGCGGACAACCTTGGGGAGTGGCTGCAGCAGGCGCCGCTGAACCTGGATGACGAACAGCGCGAAGGGCTGAGCTTCTTCCTGGCGGAAAACAAGGATGCGCTGGGCCTGATTCTGCGCGGCGCATCGCCGGCGGAAACCCTCAAGAAACCGGCGGAAAGCAAAGCGAAAAAAGCGGCCTCTACCCCAAAAGAGGGGTCTGCGTCAGAAAAGCAGGCGGCATAATGACTTATGTTGCGGTGTTGTGATGAAAAAGGATCTAAAATGAGCCGTGAAATAACTTTCTTCAGCCGCTTTGAGCAAGACATTCTGGCCGGGCGTAAAACCATCACCATTCGGGATGCCAGTGAATCGCATTTTGAACCGGGCGAGGTATTGCGCGTTAGCCGCAATGAGGACGGCGTATTTTTCTGCTTTATCGAAGTGCTGTCGGTAACGCCGGTGCGCCTGGATGCGCTGACCGAACGCCACGCACAGCAGGAGAACATGTCGCTCGGCGAACTGAAGCAGGTGATCAAGGAAATCTATCCGGGCCTGGATGCGCTGTTTGTCATTGAGTTCGTCAAACGGTAACCCTTTGCCGAAGCCCTGTTGTGAGCCAGGGATGGGCGCCCGGATAGCGCTAATCACAACGGGAGGACATATGAAAAAAACGGGTTTGGCTATCGCCTTGTTGGCCATGATGGGAGCATCGACGACGGTGTGGGCGCAGGATCACGAACAGCGCACCGCCAAGGTGGGGCAGTGTGCGGGCCTGCAGCCGGCGGATATCGCCGCCCAGGTCAAGCGCGACTTCTTGCAGAACCGCATTACGCGCTGGGAGTCGGACAAAAAGCTGCTGGGTACCGCAACGCCGATTGCCTGGGTTAGCCCGGATGCCATCAGCGGCAAGGATCAGGTATGGCAGGTGCCGTTGACGGTGCGTGGCACCAAGGCAGATAAAACCTACAACGTGACACTCAACTGCAACACCGGCGAAATCGCCTACAGCGCCCCGCAGTAACGCTTTCCCGGCAGTAAAAAGCCCGCCGAGCGGCGGGCTTGATGTTCTCAGGCGGCGTCAGTCGCTGAACGGAATCACCAATTCCCCCGGTTTCACTTCCAACCCTTTCGCCAGTTTTTTCGCCAGCGCTTCGGTTTTGCTGTTGTCAGGATTCAGCACATAAGCCGGCTTTTGGTCGAAGTAGGATTTCAGCGACTGGTTCAGATACGGCGTCAGCGCTTTCATCACCGTCTGCATTTTTTCCGGCTGCACGCTGTAATCGGTCAGCTCCATGTCCTTCAGGAAAATGGCGCCCTGCGCCCGGTCATAAACCGGCTGCGCCTTCAGCGTCAGCTTCAGATCAGCGGTCTGCGGGCCGAGAATCGACGTGATGTTGACCTTGGCGTCGCCGGAAAGGGTGACTTTACCCGGTTCGCTGCGGCCGATCTGGCTTTGCAACTGAGTCAGCACGATGTTGGCGTCCAGCAGGCCGGGCACGCCGATTTGCTTCTGATAGTCGTTATGTTTCTGCAGATAGTCATTCACTTCCTGCTCACTCAGGGTGTACTGGGTCAGTTGATTGCAACCGGCCAATACGCCGGCGAACAGCAGGGCGGCTGCGCCCATCAGGATCTTCTTCATTAATGCCTCATTGCGACTGCTGGCGAAAAGTGCTGCAGATAATTGATTAATCATTATAAACGCTCCGCCTGCGCGTGAAAACGGCAGGCGGCGGTATGGCGGGAATAGTGCGCGTAAAACAGGGCGAGACCTATCGGATAACGCCGAAAGCGTCAGCGCCGTAATCGCAGCGCCAAGAGGATCACGCCGGCCAGGCAGGCTGCGCCTCCCAACAACGGGAACAGCGGAATGCCCCACAGCCGCAGCGACGAATGCATCAGATAAGGCGCCAGCCCCAGGGCAAAAGCGGCGGTGACGATGGCGATGGCTAGGGTAACGGCGCTGCGCTCCAGCGCTTTGCTCAACTGACCGAGGTTCTTGACGTTAATGTCGGCATTAAGCTGCCCGCGTTTCAGGCGGCGCACCAACAGCCGCAGGGTTTGCGGCAGCTCCTCTCCGGCGTCGAGCGCTTCCCCGCCCAGGGTCAAGAGCCGTTGGCGCACGGCGTCAGGGGCATAACGTTGCAGCACCGTTTGTTGCAGCATCGGTTTGAGCGTGGCGACGATGTCAAAGGCCGGATCCAGCCGGTGCAGCACGCCGTCGGCGGTGATTAAGGCCTTGAACAGCAGCACCAGATCCGGCGGCAGCGCCAGCTGGTGCTCACGCGCCATCACCAACAGGTCAGTGAGGGCTTTGCCGAGCGTTAGGGTGGCGGCGGCCTGCTTGTCGAGAAAGTTTTGCGCCGCCAGCTCCAGGTCCATCAGATCCAGCGGTTCGCTGTCCGACCAGGCGATCAGCGTGTTGACGATGCCTTCGGACTGACGATCGGCGATGGCCTGCAGCAGCAGGAGCAACTGGTTGCGCCGCCGTTCGGACAACTGACCCACCATGCCGAAGTCGATGAAGCCGACGCGATCGCCGCTCAGCGCCATCACGTTGCCGGGGTGTGGATCGGCGTGATACAGCCGGTGCTCCAGCACCATGCTCATAAAGGCGCGAGCGCCGCGCCGCGCCAGCAGCGGGCCGTCAAATCCCGCTTCCGCCAACTGCCGGGGGTTCTCCGGCGCGGTGCCGGGCAAGTATTCCTGCACTAACAGACGCGGAGAAGACCATTGCCAATAGATTTTCGGCACGACCACGTCGGGTTCACGCGCAAACATGCCGGCGACGCGATCGCAGTTATGCCCTTCATGGGTCAAATCCAGTTCATGATTGAGCGCCGTCGCCAGCGCTCTGACCATCTGCCGTGGTCGATAGCGCGCCAGCGCCTGACTCTGCTGCTCCACGGTTTCCGCCAGCGAGGCCAGCAGCCGCAGATCGGCGTGAATGGTTTTTGCCAGGCCGGGGCGCAGCACTTTCACCACTACCTGTTCGCCGCTGTGCAGGCGCGCGCGGTAAATTTGCGCCATTGACGCCGCGGCCAGCGGTGTGCGATCGAATTCGGCAAACAGCTGCTCGGGATCATCCCCGAGATCGGCGATGATCTGCGGCGCCAGCATTTCCCATGGCAACACCGCCGCCTGGCTGTGCAGACGATCCAGTTCGTCGGTCCAGGCCGGATCCAGCAGGTCAGAACGCGTGGCCAGGATCTGGCCGAATTTGACGAAGGTTGGGCCGAGCGCCTCGAGCGCTTCGCGCAGCCGCTGAGGAAGGGGCTGCGCGCTCTGCCGTGCGGGCTCACTGCGGGCGCCACGCAGCAACGCCCCCAGGCCCAGCAGGCGCAGAACGTCTTGCAAACCATAACGAATCAGAACGGAAGTAATTTCCTTCAGCCGCGCCCGATCGCGAGCGGTGGCGAGCACCATTTTCAGCATCAGTACGCCATATCCTTTTGTGACTGTCGAACGTTATTGTTCCATATCCAGCAGCAACGGCACTTCGCTGCGCTGCGCCATGCGGTTGCGGTAGGCTTCCACGTTGTCCGGCAGGGCAACCCCGGCGACGATCGACAATGAGCGCAGCAGCGGGAACAGATGAATATCGTCCTCAGAAAGCTCGCCGTTCACGGCGTCGGCGGAGACGATCAGCGGTGACAGCGTTTGCAGGTCGGCCTCCAGTTCGGCGATCAGATCGGCGCTGTTGGCGAGATGCTCGGCGAAATCACCGATTGACGCCTGCTTTTTATCGATAAAGTAACGGCGGGCGCTGTCGGTGGCAAATTCTTCGAAATCGGCATGCGCAATACGCGGCAACAGCAATTTTGCCGCATAACTGTCGACCCGGCGCAACCACTCGGCGATGGCCGGGGTGGTGCGGCCGGTCAGCACCGGTTTGCCGTCCAAGCCATCGACATAGCGCACGATATCCAGGCTTTCCGGCATCGCTTCGCCGTCGTCTTTGATCAGGATCGGCACCATTTTTTTGCCAATCAGATTGAACGGGGTCGTCTCATCGTCGTTGAGCAACGTGACCAGGCGAATCGGCAGATGTTTCAGGCCGAAAATCATGCGGGCTTTAACGCAGAATGGGCAATGATCGTAAATGAACAGTTTCATGCTTGCTCCGGGTTGTCAGGTTTTAACAGCAATAGTTACCACAGCTTATCGAGGCTGTCTTGAAACGCGTGTGTTGGATGGTGCGTTATTGCGATATTGCCCGCGCAACAGGCGCGGGCGAGGGGTGCTATTTCTTGACCGGTACCGAGTTGAGCACATCGATCAGGTGAATGCGGGCTTGTTCCAAATCGATCTGATCGCGTTCGTTGGCGGCGGTGACGACCTGCAGCTGTTTGATAATATCGTTTTTCAGGCCGGCGTCGCTGGCGAGGATATGCGCCAGCGCCTTTTCCACCAGGGTGGAGCGCGCATAAATCATGCGCAAGTTCAGTATCATATGTTCGAGTAGTTGCGGTAATTTGGCTTCTTCGCTCATGCCGACGGGCTCCTGTGGGTGTTTTTACTAACAGGATAGCAGCTGTTGCCGATTCGGCCGGATTTCTATGGCGTTAGCCGCCGCGCAGTATCACCGACGCGTTGCGCCGCGGGCTGAATTGCCAGTACAGCGCCAGCAGCGTGGCGAAGCCGACGGCGCCGAGCAGCAGCCAGGGCAGCTCCGGCATGTTCATCATCCGCCCGGTATCGTACATCCAACCGCCGCCGGTATATCCCAACGCACCGCCCAACGCCAGCCCGAGGCGGCTGAAGCCCATGTAGCTGCCGCGCGCCCGCGGATCGGCCAGTGACGCGCTGAGCGTTTCGCGCGCCGGCTCGGCGATGATCGAACCCAGATAGAAACAGCAGATCAGCGTGAACACGCCTTGCAGGCTGCTGGCAAGGCCGATCGGCAGCAGGCTGAGCGTCATCAGCAGCAGGCCCGCCATCAGGCGTTGTTCAAGCCGAAAATGTTTTTCACCCCAACGCGCCAGCGGATAGAGCAGCGACAGCGACAGCGCCGCTTCGATCGCGTACATCCATTTCACCGCCGCCGGTGAGCCGGCAATTTCATTGACCACGATCGGCAGCATCAGCATCACCTGTACCGCCAGCATATAGTAGCCGGTCAGCGTCAGGACATAGGTGAGGAAGCGGCGATCGCGCACGACCCGCAACATGCCTTCTTTCATCGGCACGCGCACGGTGGAGATGCGATAAGCCGGCAGTAACCAGGCGTTCCAGCCGGCGGCCAGCACGAAGATCGCCGCCCCGACCCAGCAGACAAAGTGGAAATCGTATTGCAGCAGCCAACTGCCGATCAGCGCGCCGACTACCGCGCCGGCGCTGTCCTGCATCATCAACAGCGAGAAAAAGCGGCCGCGTTCGTGCGGACGGGTCAGTTTGATCACCAAAGCGGTGCGCGGCGGATCGAACAGCGTGCCGCCGAGGGCGGACAGCGCGCAGGAGAACCACAGGATCCACGGCGCATCGGCCATCGCCATGGTGGCGAAACCGGCGGCGCGCAGCAGCATGCCGGTGACGATCATCGGCTTGGCGCCAAAGCGGTCGGCGACCGCGCCGCCAAAGATGCCGAGCCCTTGTTGCAGCAACTGACGCAAACCCAGCGCGATGCCGACGATCAGCGCCGCCCATCCCAGCTGATCGACGAAGCGGATCGAAATAAGCGGGAACACGACAAAGAAGCCTAAAACCACCAGCAGGTTGTCGAGCAACAGAAAATATTTACCCAAGCTGCGCGCTTGCGACACCAGAGACATGCATCACCATGAGCAATTAAGAGAGAGGGGGAAGGCAACTCCACCATTCTCTACCCAATTGGCGGACGGCGACAGGGGCGGAGTAGATAATATTTTTTTATCGTCAAGGTGTTACCTGAACTGCAAAATTGGCGGAAAAACGCCGTAAAACGCGTATTCGGCGATTTACTGAGCGGCCGGTATTTTACCTCGGGGGCGGCCTACGGTTATATTGAATGCAAGGGAGCGCGGTTCTGAGGCGCTATTGGCAACATAAAGTCATGGCCTCAGATCGGCGTCGGATAATTATCCACGACGCTTCCTAATAAATACTTCTTATCGAACCGTTTTGACCGCGGGGGAAATGATGTTCGGCTACCGCTCTGCATCGCCAAAAGTACGTCTTACTACCGACCGGATGGTGGTCCGTTTAGTGCATGAACGGGACGCCTATCGTCTGGCGGACTATTATGCCGAGAACCGGACCTTTCTCAAACCCTGGGAGCCGGTGCGCGATGAAAGCCATTGTTATCCGTCCGGCTGGCAGGCGCGCCTGGGGATGAT
This sequence comes from Serratia sp. CY55921, assembly GCF_052167655.1. Classification (NCBI taxonomy): domain Bacteria; kingdom Pseudomonadati; phylum Pseudomonadota; class Gammaproteobacteria; order Enterobacterales; family Yersiniaceae; genus Serratia; species Serratia sp. CY55921. The sequence continues at coordinate 818,348 of NZ_JBJNMU010000001.1, forward strand.
CGCTGAAATGCAAAAGCAGGGCAGCGCCTACTATTTTATCCTGCTCGATCCGGAAGAGCAGGAAGTCCGCGGCGTGGCGAACTTCAGCAACGTGTTGCGCGGTTCGTTTCACGCCTGTTTCCTCGGTTATTCGCTGGGGGAGAAATGGCAGGGGCAGGGGTTGATGTTCGAAGCCTTGCAGTCCGCCATCCGCTATATGCTGCGCCAACAGCGCATGCACCGCATCATGGCCAACTATATGCCGCATAACCAGCGCAGCGGCGCATTGCTGACGCGTCTGGGATTCGAACGCGAAGGTTACGCCAAAGATTACCTGCTGATCGACGGCAAGTGGCAAGACCACGTTTTGACGGCATACACCAATAAAGAGTGGCTACCCCCACGTTGAGGCCAAACGATGAAATATGAATTGAACGCCAAAGAGGCCCGGGTCATCGGCTGCCTGTTGGAAAAACAGGTGACGACGCCGGACCAATACCCGCTTTCGCTTAACGCCATTACCCTGGCGTGTAACCAAAAGACCAACCGCGAGCCGGTGATGGATCTGAGTGAAAGCGAGGTGCAGCAACTCCTCGATCTGTTGCTGCGCAAACATTTCCTGCGCACCCTCAGCGGGTTCGGCAATCGGGTCGTGAAATACGAGCAGCGGTTTTGCAATTCCGAGTTTGGCCAGCTGAAGCTCTCTCCCGCCGAACTGGCGGTGATCGCCACTTTACTGCTGCGCGGCGCGCAAACGCCGGGCGAGCTGCGCACGCGCACCAACCGAATGCACGAGTTCAGCGATGTCAGCGAGGTCGAACAGGTGCTGCAGCAGTTGACCACGCGCGAAGACGGCCCGTTCGTGGTGCGCCTGGCGCGCGAGCCGGGCAAGCGCGAAAGCCGCTTCATGCATCTGTTCAGCGGGCCAATCGATGAGGCGCCGCCGGCGCTCGAGTCGGAGATCGACGGTGAATTGAGCGCCAGGGTCAGCGCGTTGGAAAACGACGTGGCGGAGCTGAAACGGCAGGTGCAGCAACTGTTGGCGAGGGAAACGCATGAGTAAATTGCGCGTGGGCGTGGTGGGGCTGGGCAGCATCGCGCAGAAGGCCTACCTGCCGATCCTCAGTCAGGCGGCGGACTGGACGCTGGTGGGCGGCTTCTCGCCTAATCAACAGAAAGCGCAGCCGCTGTGCGACAGCTACCGCATGGCCTGTTTCCCTCGGCTGGACAGCTTGGCCGAACAGTGCGATGCGGTCTTTGTCCACAGCAGCACCGCCAGCCATTTTTCGGTCATTGGCGAGCTGCTTAACCGTGGCGTACATGTTTACGTCGATAAGCCGCTGGCGGAAACGCTGGAGCAGGGCGAGCAGTTGCTTGAGCTGGCCGAGCGGCGAGGCAAAACGCTGATGGTGGGGTTCAACCGCCGTTTCGCGCCGCTTTACCGGCAGCTCAAACAGCAAATGAACCAGCCGGCCTCCATTCGCATGGACAAGCATCGGGCGGACAGCGTCGGCCCTCACGATCTGCGTTTTACCCTGTTGGATGATTACCTGCACGTGGTGGACACCGCCCTGTGGCTGGCGGGCGGAGGCGAGCAACTGCTGAGCGGCAGCGTGCGCGCCAACGCTGCAGGCGAGATGCTGTACGCCGAGCATCACTTCGCCTGTGGCGATACGCTGGTGACGACCAGTATGCATCGCCGCGGCGGCAGCCAGCGCGAAAGCGTGCAGGCGGTGACAGACGGCGCGCGGTATCAGTTGACCGATATGCGCCACTGGCTGCGCGAAGATGCGCAGGGCGAGTTGGAACAGCCGGTGCCGGGTTGGCAAAGCACGCTGGTGCAACGCGGTTTCGACGGGGCGGTGCGGCATTTCCTCTGCGCCGTCGCCAATCAGAGCGCGCCGGAAACCGGCGGCGAGCAGGCGTTGGTTGCGCAGCGGGTGGTCGAGCGTTTGTTACGCGATAACTCTATGTAACATATGGCGGTAGCTATTCTTTTCCGGATGCGTAAACTGAGCCGATTGTTTCACTGACGCCTGCTGTTGCAGGCGTTGATATTTACGGTACCTATCAGACAACCACATGAACCTACTCAAATCATTGGCTGCCGTCAGCTCGATGACGATGTTTTCGCGGGTGTTGGGCTTTGCCCGCGATGCGATCGTCGCGCGCGTGTTCGGGGCCGGCATGGCAACGGACGCCTTCTTCGTGGCGTTCAAACTTCCTAACCTGCTGCGTCGTATCTTTGCCGAAGGCGCATTTTCGCAGGCTTTCGTGCCGATCCTGGCGGAATATAAGAGCCAGCAGGGCGAGGAAGCGACGCGCACCTTTATCGCCTATGTCTCCGGGCTGTTGACGTTGGTGCTGGCGGTGGTGACGGTGCTGGGGATGCTGGCCGCACCCTGGGTGATCTATATTACTGCGCCGGGCTTTACCGATACGCCCGACAAGTTTGCGCTGACGTCGGCGCTGCTGCGCATTACCTTCCCCTATATTCTATTGATTTCGCTGGCCTCGCTGGTGGGGGCGATCCTCAATACCTGGAACCGTTTCTCGATCCCGGCCTTTGCGCCAACGCTGCTTAACGTCAGCATGATCGGCTTCGCGCTGTTCGCCGCGCCGTATTTCCACCCGCCGGTGCTGGCGCTGGCGTGGGCGGTGGTGGTCGGCGGCGTGCTGCAACTGGGCTATCAGCTGCCGCACCTGCGCAAGATCGGCATGCTGGTGCTGCCGCGCATCAAATTGGGTGACGCCGGGGTCTGGCGGGTGATGCGCCAGATGGGGCCGGCGATCCTTGGGGTGTCGGTCAGCCAGATCTCGCTGATCATCAACACGATCTTCGCATCGTTCCTGGTGTCCGGCTCGGTGTCCTGGATGTACTATGCCGACCGCCTGATGGAGTTTCCTTCCGGCGTGCTGGGCGTGGCATTGGGCACCATCCTGCTGCCGTCGCTGGCCAAAAGCTTCTCGAGCGGCAACCACGACGAGTATTCGCGCCTGATGGATTGGGGGCTGCGCCTGTGCTTCCTGCTGGCGCTGCCGAGCGCCATCGCGCTGGGTATTTTGGCCAAACCGTTGACCGTCTCGCTGTTCCAGTACGGCAAGTTCAGCGCCTTTGACGCGGCGATGACGCAACGCGCGCTGGTGGCTTACTCGGTGGGGCTGATGGGGCTGATCGTGGTTAAGGTGCTGGCGCCGGGCTTTTATTCGCGTCAGGACATCAAAACGCCGGTCAAGATCGCCATCATTACGCTGATCATGACGCAGGTGATGAACCTGGCGTTTATCGGTCCGCTGAAGCATGCCGGCCTGGCGCTGTCGATCGGTTTGGCAGCCTGCCTGAACGCCGCGCTGCTGTATTGGCAGCTGCGCAAGCAGAAAATCTTCCAGCCACAGCCGGGTTGGGCGCTGTTCCTCACCAAGCTGGTGATTGCCGTGCTGGTGATGTCGGCCGTGCTGATTGGCTTGATGTGGCTGATGCCGGCCTGGGATCAGGGCAACATGCTGGAGCGTTTGCTGCGCTTGGCGGCGGTGGTGGTGGCCGGTGTGGTAGCCTACTTCGGCGTGCTGGCCGGGTTGGGTTTCCGCCCGCGTGATTTCGCGCGCCGGGTCGTCTGAGCCGAGTGAAAGCGTAAAAAAAAAGGTCGCCACGGCGACCTTTTTGCTTTTCTGCGCGGCGCGGTTTACATGCGCTCGACGGTTTCGATGCCCAGCGTATCCAGGCCGGTTTTCAGCGTTTTGGCGGTCAGCAGCGCCAGCTTCAGGCGGCTCTGACGGGCTTCTTCGCTGTCGGCGTTGAGGATCTGGCAGTGCTCGTAGAAGCCGGAGAACAAGCCGGCCAGATCGTACAGGTAGCTGCACATGACGTGCGGCGTGCCTTCACGCGCGACGGCGGTGAGCACCTCTTCGAACTGCAGCAGGCGAGTGGCCAGCGCAATTTCACGCTCTTCGGTCAGGGTCAGCGGCAGCGTCAGGCTGCTTTCGTCGATCCCGGCGCGTTTGAATACCGATGCCACACGGGTATAGGCGTATTGCATGTAAGGCGCGGTATTGCCTTCGAAGGCCAGCATGTTATCCCAGTCGAAAACATAGTCGGTGGTGCGGCTTTTCGACAGATCGGCGTATTTCACCGCGCCGATACCGACCACGCGAGCGATGGTCTTCATTTCGTCTTCCGGCATGTCCGGGTTTTTGCCGGCGATCAACTGTTCGGCGCGTTCGATGGCTTCATCCAGCAGATCGGAGAGCTTCACGGTGCCGCCTGAGCGGGTTTTGAACGGCTTGCCGTCTTTGCCCAGCATCATGCCGAACATGTGATGTTCCAGCGAGACGGACTCCGGCACATAACCGGCTTTGCGCACGATGGTCCAGGCCTGCATCAGGTGCTGATGCTGGCGGGAATCGATGTAATACAGCACGCGATTGGCGCCCAGGGTCTCGTAGCGATACTTGGCGCAGGCGATATCGGTGGTGGTATAGAGGTAGCCGCCATCCTTTTTCTGGATGATGACGCCCATCGGGTCGCCGTCCTTGTTCTGGTATTCGTCGAGGAACACCACGGTGGCGCCTTCGCTTTCCACCGCCAGCCCTTTGGCTTTCAGATCGGCGACGATGCCCGGCAGCATCGCGTTATACAGGCTTTCGCCCATCACGTCGTCTTCGGTCAGCGTGACGTTCAGGCGGTTATAGGTCAGCTGGTTTTGCGCCATGGTGATGTCGACCAGCTTGCGCCACATTTTCAGGCAGTATTGATCGCCGCCCTGCAGCTTCACGACGTAAGCGCGTGCGCGCTCGGCGAACTCGGCGTCTTCATCGTAATGCTTCTTGGCTTCGCGGTAGAACTGCTCGAGATCGGACAAGCCCATATCGCTGGCGTTTTCATTCTGCATTTTTTCCAGGTAGGCAATCAGCATGCCGAACTGGGTGCCCCAGTCGCCGACGTGGTTGGCGCGGATCACTTTATGGCCCAGAAACTCCTGAGTACGCGCTGCGGCGTCGCCGATGATGGTGGAGCGCAGGTGGCCGACGTGCATTTCTTTCGCCACGTTCGGCGCGGAATAGTCGATAACGATGGTTTGCGGTTCAACCGGCGCAATGCCCAATTTCGGTGCGTTCAGCACCTGGTCGGCCTGGCGGGCGACCCAGTCGCTGTTCAGGAAGATATTGATGAAGCCGGGGCCGGCGATTTCCACTTTACTGGCGACGTCGCCGAGATCCAGCAGTTGCACCACTTTTTCCGCCAGCTGACGGGGCGGCATGCCCAGCTTTTTGGCGACTGACATCACGCCGTTGGCCTGGTAATCACCAAACTGCGCCTTGGCGGATGGGCGGACCTGCGCTTCGCAATCCGCTGGCGCGCCAGCGGCGATCAGCGCCTGGCTGACTTTATCTGAAAGAAGAACCTGAATATTCACCGGGTTACCTTAATGACGAACGAGGGGCCGAAACCAGCCCCCGAGGGATTCAACGGTGGTGGCCAACGGCGCGCGGGCGGCGGCGACCTCCACAAAACAGCCTGCAATTGTAACCGATCTGAGGGAGCCCGTCAGCAGTTGGCGCGACCGCAGCGATGAAACATTCTCGGATGCGGTGCGCAGTTAGCTGGGAAAGGAAAGAGGGTCCGTAAGGATAAAGTGAGGTATAAAATAAACAGCTCAGTGTTTTTTGTGGCGACGGCCTGAATCCAAAGTGTTTCCACTGTGTGACTTTAAATGACGGTAGATGGCATAGATGGCAACAATAATTAGCACCAAGGATATCGTCAATAACAGCATAATGATGTCTCTAGTTTGATTTTTACCAAAATAACGTAGTTGTAGGCATAGAATCAATTGCCTGACTATAAATTAAGATAATCCTTAGGTTTTTGTGTTTTTGTTTTGGTTTATTTGTTTGATTTTAATTGTTTTTTTTGTTTTTGGTGGCGATTTTTTAATGATGCGATTTCCTATTTTCAAGCAAAGAATGGTCGATATTTAAAAGAAATAAACATGAAATATATCGTAAATGATATCTTCATGTGAGAATGCAGTATTAATATGAGAAAGTTCCTGTTTTAATTTCAATTGTTGTTTGATAAGTTGACGGGTTAATAGTGTCTAAGTTTTCCATATGTTTAACGATTACATCGTTTACGCATTATTTTCACCGGGGTTTGGTGTATACATGCCTGCCACTCTGGCGAGCGCCGTCGCCACCGTGTAAATTACGGCCTTTAACTTTGCGCTCGTTGTTTTGAGGTTTCTATGACCAATCCCTTGCAGGCCATTGCCGAGCTTGACGATCTGAGGCTCGACCTGCCGCGTTTCGAGCAGGCGTTGCAACAATTCGCCGCCAGATTGCAGCTTGACCTGTCCTCGTTTACCGCCGATCACATTTCCTTGCGCTGTCACCAGAACGCGACCGCCGAACGCTGGCGCCAGGGATTGATGCAGTGCGGGACACTGTTGTCCGAATCGATGATCAACGGGCGGCCTATCTGTCTGTTTGATTTACAGCAGCCGCTGGCCGTGGGGCCGTGGCGGATAGATTGCGTCGAGCTGCCGTATCCCGGGGAGAAACGGTATCCGCATGAAGGGTGGGAACATGTCGAGCTAGTGCTGAGCGGCGATCCGCAGACGTTGCACGCCCGCGCGCTGAGCCATCTCGCTGATGAAGCGTTGCTGGCGCCGGGGATCAAACTGAAGCAAAGCTCGCCAAAAGGCGAGGGCGAGCGGTTGCCGAACCCGACGCTGGCCATCACCGATGGAACGGTCACGATCAAGTTTCATCCTTACTCCATTCGGGACATTGTCGCCAGCGAGCAAGGCTAGTCGAACAGCGTGGCGCAGGCCCGCGCCATGCGATCGAGCGCTTCATCGAGCAGAGCCCGCCGGCAACCGAAGTTCAGTCGTACAAAGCGCCGATCGCCGAAATCCAAACCGGCGCTTAATCCAACGCCCGCGCGCTCGAAGAACTGATGCGGATTGTCCACCGGCAACGCGCCGCAGTCGATCCAGGCCAAATAGGTGGCTTCAATCGGCAACAACTTCAATCCCGGCATGGCGTTGATGCGTTCTGTCACCCGATCGCGATTGGCGCGCAGATAAATCAACTGCTCGTCCAGCCAGGGTTGCCCGTATTGATAGGCCGCCTGGGCGGCGACCAGCGCCAGCAGATTGACCTCCGGCACGATGCCGCTGCGCGCACGTTTCAGCTTTTGTCGCAGCGCCTCATTAGGGACGATCGCCATCGAGGCGCCCAGCCCGGCGAGATTAAACGCCTTTGACGGCGACATCAGCGTTACGCTGCGCTGGGCCGCGTCTTCGCTCAGGGTGGCGAAAGGAATATGCCGTGCGCCGGGTTCAAGCAGCAATTCGCAGTGGATTTCATCCGAACAGACGATTAAATCGTGCTCGCGGGCGAACTGATGGTGCTGCGACAGCTCTTCTCGACGATAAACGGTGCCTCCGGGATTTTGCGGGTTGCACAGCAGCAGGAGCTTCTCATTGCCGCTGAGCTGCCCATGCAGCGCGGAAAAATCCAGCACCCAACGTTGGCCTGTTGCCGCCAGCGGTACCGAGAGGTGCTTGCGCCCGGCGAATTTGGCCGCTTTGCGAAATGGCGGATAAATGGCGCTGGGCGCGAGCGTGCTCTGATGGTCTTCGGTGAAGGCGCGCACGCACAGATTCAGGCCGCACACCAGGCCGGGCAGGAAAAGGATCCATTCAGGCTTGATGTGCCAGCGGTAGCGCTCTACCATGCGGCGGGTAAAAACCTCAAGAAGATCGGGGGATGGGTGCGTGTAGCCGAACACGCCGTGCGCCACGCGCCGCTGCAAGGCGTCGATGACCGCCGGCGGGGAGGCGAAGTCGCTGTCGGCGACCCACAGCGGAATGATGTCGCGGTCGCGATATTTATCCCACTTAACGCTGTCACTGTGACTGCGGTCTACCCATTGATCAAAATTGAATGCCATAGTTACAACCCTGAGCCGGTTTATGCCTAAGCATGAGCCTACGTGAGAAATGAAGAAATGAACAATTGCCGCCGTATGTTGGCCGTTATCTGGGGGTGACAATGATAAAACTGGAAGTTTGTTGCTTTAGCGTCGACTGCGCGCTAACGGCCGAACGGGCGGGCGCCAATCGTATCGAGTTATGCGCCAGCCAGAGCGAGGGCGGATTGACGCCGAGTTATGGCACGCTGCGTTTGGCGCGGGAACGGGTTTCGATTCCGGTTCATCCGATCGTACGCCCTCGCGGTGGCGATTTCTGTTATGGCGCGGTGGATTTCGAGGTGATCAAGCAGGATATCCGCCAGATCCGCGAGTTGGGATTCCCCGGCGTGGTCGTCGGCATGCTGGACGAAGAAGGGCATATCGATCTGCCGCGCATGCGCGAGGTAATGGCGTTGTGCGAGGGGATGGCCGTCACGTTCCATCGCGCATTCGACATGTGCCAAAACCCGATGGTGGCGCTGGAGCAACTGACCGACCTGGGCGTGGCGCGCATTCTGACTTCCGGTCAACAGCAGAGCGCCGAACTGGGCCTGCCGCTGTTGCGTGATTTGCGTCAGGCCAGCCAGGGCCCGGTGATCATGGCGGGCGCCGGTGTGCGTCTGAGCAATTTGCACAAGTTTGTCGATATCGGCCTGCATGAATTGCACAGCTCTTCCGGCCATCTGGTGCCATCGACCATGCGTTATCGCAAGGCGGGGGTCACCATGTGTTCCGATAACGAGTTTGACGAATTTAGCCATTATTGCGTGGATGGCGAAATGGTGGAGGCGATGAAAAACGCGCTGGCCTTGGTTGACCCCTTGGCGCAAAGCGCATAAACACGCAGCTAACCGAGTTTGATAACCGGTTTCCGGGCCGTAAGACCCCTTTGCGTGTCGCTGAGCCTTCGGCGATCACGCAAGTACCAGGCCCCGGCGTTTTGCCGGGGCTTTTTTTATGCCTTGTTAAGACACTGGCCCATTCCTGCACTGTTGCTCGCTCGGTCAGGCGCCATCTCTTCTCTTGCGCTCGTCATGCCCTACTGATAAGTTTGTGAGTTAAAATCCTTTAAATATCATAATATTAAATGATTTTTTGGTATGTATTTGCGTGGTGAATGATTTGCGCTCTGCCGCTCATTATCGCGTCTGCATTTTATACCTGTTCACCGCCGGTTTTTATGGCCGGAACATCACAGCACCAATGAGGAGAGCCGTCGGCGCAGCCACAGAGCACATCGACGGCGGACTTTACAAGGAGATAACGATAATGACCCGAACGGCACACTGTTGGACCGCTGCGCTTTTGCTGACCTTGGCCCTGACCGGCTGCCAGACCACCAAGCGGCCTGTTTCTACCTTAAGTAAGCCCCCCAGCGCAGAAGAAATTGCGGAGCAAGACAAACGGCAACGTGAGGCCGAACGCATGCAGCAGTGCCAGCGCGAGCTGGATGCCATGCGCGGCATGGATAACGAAAAATACCAAAAATTCAAACGCGAATTCGATGCTTTGATGGGCGGCGCCGCGCAGTATGCCGGGGTGCGTCAGCGGGTCAACACGGGGACGCAGGAAACCGTTGACGCCCTGTATCGTTATCGCACCAGCCGTCTGTGCGCAGACATCAGTTCTGCCATGATGACCGGTCTGGCTGAGCGTGGAGAGCGCACCCAATGACCCCGCGTGCGAGAAAGGCGTTACTGAGCCTGATGATACCGCTGGCGTTTGCGCCGGCGGTGGCCGCTGCGGATGACGATGTGCCGGCGTTATTGCAGTTTGCCGAGCGCTACCAGCGGCAGGATGCACCGGCCGCGGAGGCTGATGCCGCCGTCACGCAACCCCAGGCCCCCCAGAAGTCGGCATCCCGCCAGGTTCAAACGCGTGAGGCGACGGCGAAGAAGCAGCAGCTGGCGCAGTGGCAAAAGGCGCTGCGCGAGAAAGATGCCCGACTGGAGCAACAGCAGGCTTCCATTCAATCACTGCAGCAGGAGCTGACCGCGTTGCGCGTCGCGTCTTCCCTGGCGGCTGCCGATAAACCGGCTCCGGCGCCCGATCTGAGCGCGTTGAGCGACTTTGCCAGCGGCGTGCGACAGGCGCTGAACCTGACGCCGCAGGAGCGTAAGGCTCAGGCGCAAATCGCCGAGGCGCAAGCGGCGTTAGCGCGGCAAAAGCAGCAAACCGAGGAGCGGGATCGACGCATCGCATCGCTGGAGCAACGGTTGGCGGCGTTGCCAAAACAGTCTGATAACGCGCAGCAACAGGTTTGGCAGGAGAAACTGGCGGCGGCGCAGGCTGCCAACGATAAAGCGCGCCAGCGTTATGAACAGGACCGAAAAGCGGCCGCCGCTGAACTGGAACAGCAGAAGGCCGAAGCCGCCAAAGCGCTCGGCGTACTGCAACAACAACTGACGCAGTTGCAAAAAGAGCAGGAAAGCCAACGCCAGCAGGGTGGGCAGCAAGAGAAAAACCTGAAGGCGGCGCTGGAGCAACAAAAGGCCGAGGCCGCCAAAGCGGCGGGCGAACTTCAACAGCAGTTGGCAGCGCTGCAAAAAGAGCGTGATGACCAACGCCAGCAGGCCGAGCAGCAAGAGAAAAACCTGAAGATGGCGCTGGAGCAACAAAAGATCGAGGCCGCCAAAGCGGCGGGTGAACTTCAGCTGCAGCTGGCGCAGCTGCAGGAAAAAAACAAGACGCAAACCGAACAAGCTAAAGCGTTGGAACAACGTTTGGCGGTGGTAACGGCGGAAAGCGCGCAGGCTGCGCAGCAACGGGATAAAGCGGCGCAACAGGCAGATAAAACGGCGACGGAGCTGGCGGCCGCGCATCAGGCGCAGCAAGCCTTGCGTGAGGAACTGGACGGGCTGAGATCGCGGGCCAAATGGCTGCCGGATAGGCAAGCGCTGAAGAAAAAGCCGGAGCAACAGAGCTATGCCGCCGGTGTCGCTTTGGGGCGCGATATTCAAACGATGCTGGCGGAACGTAAAAATTGGGGTATCACGCCCGACAAAACCGCGCTGCTGGCGGGCGTGATCGATACCTTCAACGGCCATTACCAGTTGAGCGATGCGCAGTTGACCAGCGCACTGGCGGAGTCGGAAAAAGCGGTGAACGACGCCAGAAACCAGGCGGCGAAGACGCAGGCCAGCAAAGGTGAGGCGTTCGTTGCCGAGTTCCAAAAGAAGAAGGGCACGCAGAAGTCGCCTTCCGGTTTCTGGTATCGCATCGATTATGCGGGTGATGAAGCCATTACGGAAAACGCGCGGGTGGATATCGTGGTGAAAGAAAGTTTAACCGACGGTCGCGTGATTCAGGATATGGATCGCAGTGGGAAGGTGATGTCCCAGCCGCTCTCCGCCTATCCGCCGTTGTTCCGCGAGGCTATCGGCCATCTGAAAAATCACGGCTCGCTGACGATGGTGGTGCCGCCGGCGTTGGCGTACGGTGAAACTGGCTATGCGCCGCAGATCCCGCCAAACGCGACGATGGTTTATGAACTGCGGATTGTCGATGTCAGTAACGGGTGAAGGCGGGCCGGCGCAGGCCGGCCCGATTAGCGTGCGCTAGGGCTTTTTGGCGGTCAGCACGGCGCGCAGCGGCGCCGGATAGCCTTCGACCGTTTTGCTGCGATCGTTCGGATCGAGGAATTCGGCCAACGATTCGCTGGTCATCCAGTCAGTGCGTCGCTGCTCTTCGAGGCTGGTGACGCACATATCGGCGATCTTCACGTCGACAAAGCCGCACTTCTCCAGCCAGCATTTCAGCGCTTCGGCGGAAGGGATGAAATACACGTTGCGCATCTGCGCATAACGATCGCCCGGCACCAGCACCTGGTGACGGTCGCCCTCCACCACCAGCGTTTCCAGCACCAGCTCACCTTCAGCCACCAGCTGATTTTTCAACTGATAGAGATGATCGAGCGGCGAGCGGCGATGATACAGCACCCCCATCGAGAACACGGTGTCGAACGCCGCCAGATCCGGCAACTGCTCGATGCCGAGCGGCAGCAGATGGGCGCGCTGATCGCCGCCCAACAGTTTGCGCACGGCTTCAAACTGGCACAGGAACAGCTGCATCGGATCGATACCCACGGCGAAGTGTGCGCCGGCGCCAATCATGCGCCACAGGTGATAGCCGCTGCCACAGCCGACGTCGAGAATGGTGCGGCCGGCCAGCGGAGAAATGTGCGGCAGTACGCGATCCCATTTCCAGTCGGAATGCCATTCGGTATCGATATCGATGCCATACAGCGAGAAGGGCCCTTTGCGCCACGGCATCAGGGTGCGCAGCATTTTCTCGATGCCTTCAAGCTGGCCCGGCGACAGCCCCGGCTCCATCTCGGCGCGCACGCCGTGCAGCAGATCGAGACGGGTGGGAGTCAGCGTCGGCAAATGCTCTACCGAGTTGAACCACTGCTTGAATTTGCCGTGCAGCGATTCGCGCTGCCAGGCGCTCAGCTGAGCGGGCAGCGTATCCAGCCAGTGGCTGAGGGGGCTCTTGGCAATCCGCTGATAGAAGTCACCAAACTCGATCATTGCGCATCCCCCGCTTTCAGAGCGATCAATGAACCGAAGTTGAAGCACTGGAACCACACTTCGGCATGCTCGAATCCGGCCTGTTGCAGACGCGCCTTGTGCGCTTCCACCGAGTCGGTCAGCATCACGTTTTCCAGCATGCTGCGTTTTTGGCTGATCTCCAGCTCGCTGTACCCGTTGGCGCGCTTGAAATCGTGGTGCATGTTAAACAGCAGCTCGCCGACTTCGGCGTCTTCAAAGCTGAACTTTTCCGACAGCACCAGTGCGCCGCCCGGGCGCAGGCCACGATAAATTTTTTCCAGTAGGCGCAGGCGATCGGCCGGTTCGAGGAACTGCAGCGTAAAGTTCAGCACCACCATCGAGGCGTCTTCGATGTCGATGTCGCGAATATCGGCTTCGATGACGTCGACCGGCGTGTCGGCGCGGAAGGCGTCGATATGGCGGCGGCAACGTTCCACCATCGCCGGCGAATTGTCGACGGCGACGATAGTGCAGCCGGGCACCCTGATATTCCGCCGCATCGACAGCGTCGCCGCGCCCAGCGAGCAGCCCAGGTCATACACCCGGCTGTCGGGTTGCACAAAACGTTCGGCCAGCATGCCGATCATCGAGATGATGTTGGAATAGCCGGGAACGGAGCGTTGGATCATGTCGGGAAACACTTCGGCGACGCGTTCGTCGAAGGTCCAGTCGCCCAGTTTGGCGATGGGGGCTGAGAAAAGAGTATCGCGGTTTGGCATAGCGGCAAATCAGTTCAGAATTCGAAGCTGCGTAGTCTAACAGAAAAGCGTAAAAAAGCGGAGCGGAAGCAGGCGGCGCGGCCGCCTGATGATAAAACGGGATCAATGCAAGCTGAAAATCAGATCCCAGGGCAGATAGAAGATATTTGCCAGAACCATCAACAACAAAGAGATGTAGGTCGCGGCCATGCCCGAACGACGCCAGCGAACCTCGCGGTTGCGCAAACCGTAGTAATGCACCAGTCGCCCGGCCATCAGCATCAGGCCGCAAAGGTGGATCATCCAGATTTCCGCGCCGTTCATTTCCATAATCACCAGCAATACAGCAGCGATAGGAATGTATTCAACGGCGTTGCCATGCACGCGGATGGCGGTCTGCAATTCGTAAAAACCGCCGTCGCCGTAGGCTACGCGGTACTGCATCCTTAATCTGACAACGTCATAAGAGAGTTTGATCAACAACAATGCGCCGAGCACCACATAAAGCGCGCTTACCATTTTTAACTCCGTTCCCTAACCAAAACTGGCAGCCAGCATCATAGCCGTCATTGTATTCACTGTCGCGGGGAAATATTTGATGTTATTGGTCAGATTAATAGGTCAAAACAGTGCATCTTGCTCTGGCCAGTCCGGCGGCGCAGGCAAATCGGGGATCGCCCGGCGCAGCTGCTGCCAAATTTTTTGCGCTTGCTGGGGCGAATCGCCGTTGTCCGGCGTATGAATAAACAGATACGGTTGATGCTGTTGCTGCCACAGCGGCAGTTTTTGCTGCCAGGCTTCGAACCAGCGCAGGTTGTCGGCCAATTGGTCGCCGCCGATAAAACGCACCAGCGGTTGGTCGGCGGTGACCAGCGCGTGCACCGGCAGCTTCGGTTTTTTCTGCTGGGCATCGCGCACGGCGGCGGTATGGGGGGCGGCGTGATGCACCGGGCGGCTGTCGAGGATCACCCGATTGATGCCGCGCTGATGCAGCCCCTGATTCAACGCGCGCTCTTCCTCCCCTTTGGCGAAAAATGCCGGATGACGCACTTCGACGCCGTAAGTGAACTCCTGCGGCAGGCTTTCGAAGAACTGCCACATGCGCGGCAGCTCATCGGGGCCGAAGGCGGCGGGCAACTGCAGCCACAGTTGGCCGATACGTTGATGCACCGGGCTCAGGCAGTGGTAAAACGCCTGCAGCTCGGCGGCGCAGTTGCGCAGGGCGGCCTTATGGCTGATGTCCGACGGGAATTTGAAGCAAAAGCGAAAATCGTCGCCGGTCATGTCGCGCCAGCGCTGCACGATTTCCAGCTTCGGCAGCGCATAGAAGGTGGTGTTGCCCTCCACGCAGTTGAAGTAGCGGCTGTAATCCGCCAAGTCGCGCAGCCCGATACGGTTCCAGGCTGCATGTTGCCACTGTGGCAGTCCGATGTAGATCACGGCTTGTCTTCCTTTACTTGTGCTTGGCTTATCAGGCTACAACTTAACGTTACCGGTCGAGCGCGGCAAGAATTTCGCCGGTGTCGCGCACCCGCGCCAAACGCGGGAAGATGTGTTCGAACGCGAAACGGTGCATTTCCGCGTTCTGCGCGCTGCAGACGTCTTCGGCGATCACCAGCTCATAGCCGTGTTCCCAGGCGGCGCGGGCGGTGGATTCCACGCCGATATTGGTGGATATGCCGCCCAAGACTACGGATTTGATGCCGCGACGGCGCAGCTGCAAGTCCAGATCGGTGCCGTAGAAGGCGCCCCATTGGCGCTTGGTGATCAGAATATCGCTGTCGCAGACCGCCAGCGGCGCGGGGAACTCCCACCAGGTGGCCGGCAAACCGCCGGCGGGCGCGGGAGCCGGTTTATCCACCGGTTGTTTCAGCGCCTCGGCGAAGGAGTCTGACCAACCGACTCGCACCAACAGCACCGGCGCGTCCAGCATGCGAAAACGCGCGGCCAGCAGGGCGGCGTTCGCCACCACCTGGTCGGCGCCGTGCGGGCCGCCGGCGTAGGGCAGAATGCCGTTTTGCAAATCGATCAGCACCAGAGCGGTGGTTTGGGCGTCAAGTTTCAGCATGGATTTCATCTCGTTGCGAAGTGGATAAAAACTGTTCGGCGCGTCGGGCGAGCTGCGTTCGGCGCAAAACCGGGGGAGAATCAGGCTACGTGAAAAAACTGTCGCAGGTTAATGGGAAATTTGTTAACCGATGTGTTGATTCGAACAAAAACGCGCCATTTAGTGCAGTAACAATGCTGTGTTCGCACTTATCGGGCGGATGAATTTCCTTTATAATGACTCCCTTTTTTCAACACTCTTTAATCCAACGACCTATGCCGATTTATGAATATGCATGTGGTGCTTGCAACCATCGGTTAGAGAAATTGCAAAAATTTTCCGATGCGCCGCTGGCAGACTGCCCGGCGTGTGGGCAGCCCGCGTTGACCAAGTTGATTTCATCTTCCGGTTTCCAGCTTAAGGGCACCGGCTGGTATGCGACGGATTTTAAACCGGGTAACAAGTAGAATTTATCAGATAACAGCCGCGCGACAGGGGCGCACTAGCCCGGCGCGGCATCGGCTGTGTAAAAGGATAGCGTATGCGTACTGAATATTGCGGGCAGTTGAATCTGTCCCACGTGGGCCAGGAAGTCACTCTGTGTGGTTGGGTCAATCGTCGTCGCGATCTCGGCGGCCTGATCTTTATTGATATGCGCGACCGCGAAGGCATCGTGCAGGTGTTCTTCGATCCGGACGAGAAAGTGGCGTTCGACAAGGCCTACGACCTGCGCAATGAGTTCTGCATCCAGATCGTCGGCACCGTGCGTGCGCGTCCGGACAGCCAGATCAATAAAGATATGGCCACCGGCGAAGTGGAAGTGTTTGCCCACGCGCTCGAGATCATCAACCGCTCCGAGCCGCTGCCGCTGGACTCCAACCAGGTCAACAGCGAAGAAGCGCGCCTGAAATACCGCTACCTGGATCTGCGCCGCCCGGAAATGGCCGAGCGTCTGAAGACCCGCGCCAAAATCACCAGCTTCGTGCGCCGCTTCATGGACAGCCACGGCTTCCTCGACATCGAAACGCCGATGCTGACCAAAGCGACGCCGGAAGGCGCCCGCGATTACCTGGTGCCGAGCCGCGTGCACAAGGGCAAATTCTACGCGCTGCCGCAGTCTCCGCAGCTGTTTAAACAGCTGCTGATGATGTCCGGCTTCGATCGTTACTATCAGATCGTCAAATGCTTCCGTGACGAAGACCTGCGTGCGGACCGTCAGCCTGAATTTACCCAGATCGACGTCGAAACCTCCTTCATGACCGCCGACCAGGTGCGTGAAGTGATGGAGAAACTGGCGCGTGAACTGTGGCTGGACGTGAAGGGCGTGGATCTGGGCGATTTCCCGGTCATGACCTTCGCCGAAGCGATGCGTCGCTTTGGTTCCGATAAGCCGGACCTGCGTAACCCGCTGGAGCTGGTGGACGTGGCAGACCTGGTCAAGGACGTCGAGTTCAAAGTGTTCTCCGGCCCGGCCAACGACGCCAAAGGTCGTGTGGCGGCGATCCGCGTACCGGGCGGCGCACAGCTGACCCGCAAGCAGATCGACGAGTACGGCGCTTTCGTCAACATCTACGGCGCGAAAGGCCTGGCCTGGCTGAAGGTCAACGACCGCGCCGCCGGCATGGAAGGCGTGCAGAGCCCGATCGCCAAATTCCTCAGCGCGGAAGTGCTGGAAGCTGTCCTGGCGCGTACCGACGCGCAGACCGGTGACATCCTGTTCTTCGGCGCAGACAGCTTCAAGATTGTCACCGATGCGATGGGCGCACTGCGCCTGAAGCTGGGGCGCGATCTGGGGCTGACCCAACTCGACAGCTGGGCGCCGCTGTGGGTGGTCGACTTCCCGATGTTCGAAGAAGACGAAGAGGGCGGCCTGGCGGCGATGCACCACCCGTTCACCTCGCCGCGCGACATGAGCCCGGAAGAGCTGGCCGCAGCGCCGGTCAACGCTATCGCCAACGCTTATGACATGGTCATCAACGGTTACGAAGTGGGCGGCGGTTCGGTGCGTATTCACCGCAGCGAAATGCAGCAGACGGTATTCAGCATTCTGGGCATCGACGAACACGAACAGCGCGAGAAGTTCGGCTTCCTGCTGGACGCGCTGAAGTACGGCACGCCGCCGCACGCCGGCCTGGCCTTCGGCCTGGACCGTCTGGTGATGCTGCTGACCGGCACCGACAATATCCGCGACGTGATCGCCTTCCCGAAAACCACCGCGGCGGCCTGTCTGATGACCGACGCCCCGAGCTTCGCCAACCCGGCGTCGCTGCAGGAGCTGGCGATCAGCGTGGTAAAGAAAGCCGGTGCGGAACAAGAGAGCGAGTGATGAGTTATAAGCGCCCTGAATCTATCCTGGTAGTGATTTACGCGAAATCCAGTGGTCGGGTGCTGATGTTACAGCGGCGCGACGATACCGAGTTCTGGCAGTCGGTTACCGGCAGTCTGGAGCAGGATGAGTCGCCGCCGCATGCCGCGCGGCGTGAAGTCATGGAAGAAGTCGGCATCGATATCGAAGCAGAGCACCTGCCGTTGTTCGATTGCCAACGCTGCGTGGAGTTTGAACTCTTTGTCCATTTGCGACATCGCTATGCGCCGGGAACCACGCGCAATAAAGAGCACTGGTTCTGTCTGGCGTTGCCCGAGGAGCGCGATCCGGTGATTACCGAGCATCACGCTTACCAATGGCTTGAGGCGGCTGAGGCCGTGAAGTTGACCAAGTCGTGGAGCAATCAGCAGGCGATTGAAGAGTTCGTGATCAATTCAGTCCAGTAGTTTTTTTCGGAGATTTTTTATGGCAGGTCATAGTAAGTGGGCCAACACAAAGCACCGTAAAGCGGCGCAGGACGCCAAGCGCGGTAAAATTTTCACCAAGATTATTCGTGAGCTGGTCACTGCCGCGAAGCTGGGCGGCGGCGATCCGGATTCCAACCCGCGTCTGCGCGCGGCGATGGACAAGGCGCTGTCGAACAACATGACGCGCGACACCATGAACCGGGCGATCGCGCGTGGCGTGGGCGGCGATGATGATACCAACATGGAAACCATCATCTACGAAGGCTACGGCCCTGGCGGCACCGCCGTCATGATCGAATGCCTGAGCGACAACCGTAACCGCACCGTGGCGGAAGTGCGTCACGCCTTCACCAAATGCGGCGGCAACCTGGGTACCGACGGTTCCGTTGCCTACCTGTTCACCAAGAAGGGCGTAATCACTTACGCACCGGGCCTGGATGAAGACAGCGTGATGGAAGCGGCGCTGGAAGCCGGTGCGGAAGACATCGTGACCTATGACGATGGCGCCATCGACGTGTTCACCGCCTGGGAAAGCCTGGGCGCGGTGAAAGACGCGCTGACCGCGGCGGGCTTCGAAGCCGAAGCGGCGGAAGTGTCGATGATCCCATCGACCAAGGCCGACATGGACGCGGAAACGGCGCCTAAGCTGCTGCGCCTGATCGATATGCTGGAAGACTGCGACGACGTGCAGGAAGTTTACCATAACGGTGAGATCTCCGACGAAGTGGCGGCGACGCTGTAATCCGGTAAAACGGGCGCCGCCATCAGGCGGCGCCGTGCATGCAAGGTGGATGTAGATATGGCGATCATACTCGGTATCGATCCCGGCTCACGCGTCACCGGCTATGGCCTTATCCGCCAGCAGGGGCGCCAGTTGAGCTATATCGCCAGCGGCTGCATCCGCACGGTGGTGGACGACATGCCGACGCGGCTGAAGCTGATTTACGCCGGCGTCAGCGAGATCATCACCCAGTTTCAGCCAGACTTCTTCGCCATCGAACAGGTGTTTATGGCCAAGAACCCGGATTCGGCGCTCAAGCTCGGTCAGGCGCGCGGCGTCGCGATCGTCGCGGCGGTGAATCAGAATCTGGAAGTGTTCGAGTATGCGGCGCGGCAGGTCAAACAAACCGTGGTCGGCACCGGCGCAGCCGAAAAGGCGCAGGTGCAGCACATGGTGCGCTCGCTGCTCAAACTCTCGGCCAACCCGCAGGCGGACGCCGCCGACGCCCTGGCCATCGCCATCACCCACTGCCACCTCAGCCAGAACGTGCTGCGGATGAGCGAAGGGCGGCTTAACCTGGCGCGCGGGCGTTTGCGCTGACGCGAAGCGATGATTGCTCAGGCTGGATATTCATCCAGCCTTTTTTATGTTATAAGCTTTACCAGCAACGGCATGGCAGGGCGCCATGCCCGGTCATTCTGCAGGAGGGTAAATGATAGGTCGTCTCAGAGGAAATATTCTGGAAAAGCAGCCGCCGCTGGTGTTATTGGAGGCGAACGGCGTGGGCTATGAAGTGCACATGCCGATGACCTGCTTTTACGAGCTGCCGGAACTGGGGCAAGAGGCCATCGTGTTTACCCACTTCGTGGTGCGCGAAGACGCGCAGCTGCTGTACGGTTTCAACGATAAGCAAGAGCGCGCGCTGTTCCGCGAGCTGATCAAGGTCAACGGCGTCGGGCCGAAACTGGCGCTCGCGATCCTGTCCGGCATGTCCGCGCAGCAGTTCGTCAGCGCGGTGGAACGTGAAGAGATCACCGCGCTGGTCAAGCTGCCGGGCGTGGGCAAGAAAACCGCCGAACGCCTGGTGGTAGAAATGAAAGACCGCTTCAAAGGGCTCAACGGCGATCTGTTCAACAGCAGCGAGATCAGCTTGCCGTCCGCCGCTGAGAAAGCGCCTGAGGCGGATGCGGAGGCCGAAGCGGTCTCGGCATTGGTGGCGCTGGGCTATAAGCCGCAGGAAGCCAGCCGCATGGTCAGCAAAATTGCCAAACCGGGTGCCGACTGCGAGACCCTGATCCGCGACGCGTTGCGCGCTGCTTTGTAAGGCCGCTAAGAGGTAGATAATGATTGAAGCCGATCGCCTGATCTCCGCCGAACCGCTCAACGAGGAAGAAGTCCTCGATCGCGCCATTCGTCCCAAGCTGTTGACCGAATATGTGGGCCAGCCGCACGTGCGCGAGCAGATGGAGATTTTCATCCAGGCGGCCAAGCAGCGCGGCGACGCGCTCGACCACCTGCTGATCTTCGGTCCGCCGGGGCTGGGGAAAACCACCCTGGCCAACATCGTGGCCAACGAAATGGGCGTGAATTTGCGTACCACCTCCGGCCCGGTGCTGGAGAAGGCGGGCGATCTGGCGGCGATGCTGACCAACCTCGAACCGCACGACGTGTTGTTCATCGACGAAATCCACCGCCTGTCACCGGTGGTGGAAGAGGTGCTGTATCCGGCGATGGAAGACTATCAGCTGGATATCATGATCGGCGAAGGGCCGGCGGCGCGTTCGATTAAGCTCGATCTGCCGCCGTTTACCTTGGTGGGTGCAACCACCCGCGCCGGTTCGCTGACCTCACCGCTGCGCGATCGCTTCGGCATTGTCCAGCGGCTGGAGTTTTATCAGGTGGCGGATCTGCAGCACATCGTCTCACGCAGCGCCGGCTGCCTGGGGCTGGAGCTGTCCGACGAGGGTGCCCATGAGGTAGCCCGCCGCGCGCGCGGCACGCCGCGTATCGCCAACCGTCTGTTGCGCCGGGTGCGCGACTTCGCCGAAGTGCGCGCCAACGGCGTGATCAGCGGCGCGGTGGCGGCGCAGGCGCTTGATATGCTCAACGTCGATGCCGAAGGCTTCGACTATATGGATCGCAAACTGCTGTTGGCGATTATCGACAAGTTTACCGGCGGCCCGGTCGGGTTGGATAACCTGGCTGCGGCGATCGGCGAGGAACGTGAGACCATCGAAGACGTGATCGAACCGTTCCTGATCCAGCAGGGCTTTATCCAGCGCACGCCGCGCGGCCGTCTGGCGACGCAGCACGCCTACCGGCATTTCGGCCTCGAACGCGAAGCGTAAGTTTTTAATCCGCCAATAAGAAAGGGCCGCAGATGCGGCCCTTGTCATATCCCGGCTTTAATCAAGCCTGCTGTTTTTTAAACAGGCTCAGCGTGAACAGCACGGCGGCGCAGAGCACCACCGAAGGGCCGGCAGGCGTATCGTAAAACGCCGAGAAGGTCAGGCCACCGGTAACCGCCACCATCCCGAGCAGCACCGCGATGCCCGCCATCTGCTCCGGCGTGCGCGCGAAGCGGCGAGCGGTGGCCGCCGGGATGATCAGCAGCGAGGTGATGATCAGCGCGCCGACGAATTTCATCGCCAGACCGATGGTCAAGGCGGTGACCAGCATCAGCACGGTGCGCGCCCGCGCCAGATTGACGCCGTCGACGTGCGCCAGCTCAGGGCTGATGGTCATCGACAGCAGATCGCGCCATTGCCACCACAACACCAATAGCACCACGGCGACGCCGCCGGCGATCATCACGATGTCGCTCAGCGTGACCGACAGCAGATCGCCGAACAGATAGGCCATCAGATCGACCCGCACGTTAGACATCAACGCCACCACCACCAGCCCCAGCGACAGCGCGCTGTGGGCCAGAATGCCGAGCAGCGTATCCACCGAGAGCTGCGGGCGGCGCTCCAGCCACACCAAGGCCAGGGCCAGCAGCAGCGTAATGGCGATCACCGCATAGAAAGGATTGATGTCCAGCAGCAGACCGAAGGCGACGCCGAGCAGCGAGGCGTGCGCCAGGGTATCGCCGAAGTAGGACATCCGGCGCCAGACCACAAAGGAGCCCAGCGGCCCGGCGGCGCCGGCCAACAACACCCCGGCCAGCCAGCCGGGAAGTAACAATTCGATCATGCTTCGCGGCTCCCGGTCTTCTTCAAGACAATTCTTCCCTGCAGGTCGTGACGGTGGTTGTGATGGTGGCGATACACCGCCAGCTGCTCTGCGCCGCGGTTGCCGAACATGGCGATGAATTCGGGATGCATCGACACCACCTCCGGCGCGCCGGAGCAGCAGATGTGCTGATTGAGGCACAACACCTCGTCGGTTTTCGCCATCACCAGATGCAGATCGTGCGAGACCATCAGCACGGCGCACCCCAGCTCCTTGCGCAGCTGATCGATCAGATCGTACAGCGCCAGTTGGCCATTGACGTCCACCCCTTGCGTGGGTTCGTCCAGCACCAGCAGCTGCGGTTTATTCAGCAGCGCTCGCGCCAGCAGCACGCGCTGGTTTTCGCCGCCGGAGAGCTTTTGCATGGGCTGGTCGAGCAGGTGGGCGGCGTGCACGCGTTTGAGCGCCGGCAGAATGTCGGCTTTCTTTACGCCCGGTTTCAGGCGCATAAAGCGGCTGACGGTCAATGGCAGGGTAGCGTCGAGGTGCAGCTTTTGCGGCACGTAGCCGATGCGCAGATCGGGCTCACGCTCCAGCGTGCCGGCGGTCGGTTTTACCAATCCCAGCACTACGCGCACCAGCGTGGATTTACCCGCGCCGTTCGGGCCCAGCAGGGTGAGAATACGGCCAGGCTGCAGGCTGAGGGAAATATTCGACAGCACCTTGCGGCTGCCGAAGGCGACGGAGATATTTTTTAGCGTTATCAGTGTAGACATCTCGAGATTACAGGTTGCAGAACGAAGCGAATGTTATAATATCACGCCTTGTTGATGAAAACGATGGGATTACTGATGATGGCACAGAAAAATAAATGGCTGCAGCGCACGCTGCTGGCCAGCGCACTCGTGATGGCCGGCCCGCTGAGCAGCGCTTCCGCGGCGGTGGTGACGACGATTCGTCCGCTGGGCTTTATCGCTTCGGCTATCGCCGACGGCGTGACGCCGACCGAGGTGCTGCTGCCGGATGGCGCTTCGCCGCACGACTTCGCGCTGCGGCCTTCCGATATTCAGCGTTTGCGTTCTGCCGACCTGGTGCTGTGGGTCGGACCGGACATGGAAGCGTTCCTGACCAAGGCGCTGGTGCCTATCTCGGCAACCCGCAAACTCGCCATCAGCGAACTGCCCGCGGTGAAGCCGCTGCTGATGAAAGGCGAAGAAGACGACGATCATGATCATGCAGGCGAGGCGCATAACCATGCTGATGACGATCATGGGCATCATCACGGCGAGTACAATATGCACGTTTGGCTGTCGCCGGAGGTGGCAAAAGTGACCGCGATCGCGATTCACGACAGATTGTTGGAACTTATGCCGCAAAATAAGGACAAATTAGACGCAAACCTGCGCCAGTTCGAGAATCTGCTGACGCAAACTGACAAAAATGTTGGTAACATGCTTACGCCTGTGCAAGGTAAGGGTTATTTTGTTTTTCATGATGCTTACGGCTACTTTGAGAAACACTACGGTTTGAGTCCGCTGGGCCATTTCACCGTCAATCCCGAAATTCAGCCTGGAGCACAGCGCCTACACCAAATTCGAACACAGTTGGTTGAGCAGAAAGCGGTATGCGTTTTTGCTGAGCCACAATTCAGGCCGGCCGTAATCAATGCCGTCGCCAAGGGTACCACTGTGCGTTCCGGAACGCTGGACCCGCTGGGCATCGGCATCGCGCTGGGGAAGGACAGCTACGGGAAATTCCTGACACAGCTGTCAAGCCAGTACGTGAGCTGCCTGAAGTAAGCTTATGAGGATAATATCGAGTGCAGCAGATAGTCCGAACTATCGCTCTGGCGTATAACAACCTGCCACGGCCCCACCGCGTCATGCTGGGGTCGCTGACAGTCGTCACATTGGCCGTCGCTGTTTGGCGGCCTTTTGTTTACCACCCAGAACACAATCCCATCGCCAAGAGCGTCGAGTTAGAATCCAGCCAGTTGCGGTCATTGCTCCCCGAAGCCAGTGAACCGATAGATGCCGACCAACCCACCCCCGATGACGAAATCCCGCAGGATGAGCTGGACCAGAAGGATGCCGGCGATGATGGCGTGCATGAATATGTGGTTTCCACCGGCGATACCCTCGGCAGCATTCTGACGCAGTACGGCATCGATATGTCGGATGTCACGCTGCTGGCTTCGCAAAACCGCGATCTGCGCAACCTGAAGATCGGCCAACAGCTGTCGTGGACCGTGAACGAAGCGGGCGATCTGCAGCAGTTGACCTGGGAGGTTTCTCGTCGCGAAACCCGCACCTACGATCGCGTCGGCAACAGCTTCAAAGAGTCGAAAGAGGCGCAGCAGGGCGAATGGCGCAACAATGTGATCAGCGGCCGCGTTAACGGCAGCTTCGTCAGCAGCGCCGGCGACGCCGGGTTGAGCCGTAACGAAATCAATGCGGTGATCAAGGCGCTGCAATGGCAGCTCGATTTCCGCAAACTGCGCAAGGGCGACCAGTTCTCCGTGCTGATGTCGCGCGAACATTTCGACGGCAAGAAATCGCAAAGCCAACTGTTGGGCGTGCGTCTGCGCACGGGCGGCAAAGATTACTATGCGATCCGCGCCGAGGACGGCAAGTTCTACGATCGTCAGGGCTCTGGCCTGGCGCGCGGCTTCATGCGTTTCCCAACCATGAAACAGTTCCGCATCTCCTCCAACTTCAACCCGCGCCGGGTGAACCCGGTGACCGGCCGCGTGGCGCCGCACAAGGGCGTCGATTTCGCCATGCCGGTCGGCACGCCGGTGCTGGCGGTCGGCGACGGCGAGGTGGTGATCGCCAAGCGCAGCGGCGCAGCGGGCAACTATGTGGCGATCCGCCACGGCCGCCAATACACCACGCGCTACATGCACCTGAAAAAGCTGCTGGTGAAACCGGGCCAGAAGGTGAAGCGTGGCGATCGCATAGCGCTCTCCGGCAACACCGGCCGTTCCACCGGGCCGCACCTGCACTTTGAACTGTGGACCGGTCAACAGGCGGTGAACCCGCTGACGGCCAAACTGCCGCGTTCCGAAGGCCTGAGCGGCAAAGACCGCAGCGATTATCTGGCGCAGGTGAAGGAAGTGGTTCCTCAGCTGCAACTGGATTAACGTCCCCCTTTTTCCGGCGCTTCGGCGCCGCTAATTTCATCGGCCTGATTGCGGGCCGATGCTGTTTTATCTGGGCGGTTCGCGGTTGTTAATTGCAAAATTGGTGATGGCAATTATGATTAGCCGAATTGCTAAGCGAAGAGCATGTGCATGCAAAACGAGAAGAAATCGAACGTAGAGTTCATCCCGCAGTTTCAAAAAGCCTTTTTATACCCGCGCTACTGGGGCGTGTGGCTGGGAACCGGCCTGATGGCCGGCGTTTCGCTGGTGCCTGCGCGCCTGCGCGATCCGGTGCTGGGGGCGATCGGCACACTGGCCGGCAAGCTGGCGAAAGGGGCGCGTCGTCGTGCCCGCATCAACCTGTTGTATTGCTTGCCGGAACTGCCGGAAAGCGAGCGTGAGCACATTATCGACCAGATGTTCGCCTGTGCGCCGCAGTCGATGGTGCTGATGGCGGAACTGGCCTGCACCAAACCGGAAAAAGTGCTCAAGCGCGTGCGTTGGCACGGCGAAGAGGTGTTGGACAAGATCCGAGCGGAAGGGCGTAACGTGATTTTCCTGGTGCCACATGGCTGGGCGGTGGATGTGCCGGCGATGTTGATGGCCGCGCGCGGTCAACCGATGGCGGCGATGTTCCACAATCAGCGCAATCAGCTGATCGACTACCTGTGGAATGCCGTGCGTCGTAAATTCGGCGGCCGCATGCACGCGCGCAATGACGGCATCAAACCGTTTATCAGTTCGGTTCGCCAGGGATATTGGGGTTACTATCTGCCCGATCAGGATCACGGTGCTGAGCACAGTGAGTTTGTCGACTTCTTCGCCACCTATAAGGCGACGTTGCCGGCGGTTGGGCGGTTGATGAAAGTGTGTCGTGCGGCGATCGTGCCGTTGTTCCCGGTGTACGACGGCAAAACCAGCATGCTGGATATTTATATTCGCGAGCCGATGGACGATCTGGCCGAAGCGGACGATCCGCGCATTGCCCGCCGCATGAACGAAGAGGTGGAGAATCTGGTGGGCCCGAACCCGGAGCAGTACACCTGGATCCTCAAACTGTTGAAGACGCGCAAGGAAGGGGAGATTGAACCCTACTCGCGCGACGATCTGTATCGTTAATCCTATCTACCGCTAACGCCGGTCGGGCCACACCCTGGCCGGCGTCACTTCAGATGTGCACCATACAGCCGCGCGCCCGCAGGATCTCAATGACGTTGGGCGTGTGGGTGAAATCATTCCAGCGCAGATCCAGCTTGCGCAGCCGGCTCAGTTCACCGAGGCTTTCCGGCAGATCGCTCAGGCGGTTGGCGCGCAGATCCAGACTTCTCAGCGCCGTGAGCTCACCGATATTTTCCGGCAGGCGCGTCAGTTGATTAAAACGCAGGTTCAGCTCGCTCAATCGCGGCAGGCGGCAGAAGGCTGCCGGCAGTTCGGTGATGGCATTGTTGGCCGCATCGAGTATTTCAAGCTCGCCGAGCAGAGCCATTTCCGCCGGCAGCGTGGTCAGGGCATTTTTCATGATATGCAACTCGCGCAGCGCGCGCAGTTGCCCGATTTCGCCGGGCAGGCTGCGGATGCGATTGTTGTATAAACGCAGCTCCTGCAACGCCGCCAGCCTCGGTATTGCCTGCGGCAAGACGGTCAGCTGGTTATCGGTCGCGTTGAGGTAAACCAACTGCTGCAGTTGCGCCAGCGCGCGCGGCAGGTCGCTAAAGCCGTTATCGCTCAGGTAGAGGTATTTCAGCCGGTGCAGCTGCCCCAATGTTTCAGGCAGTTCGCTCGCGCGGTTGTGACCAAAATCGAACATCTCGAGCTGTTGCAACTGACCAATCTCCGGCGGCAGACGGTCGAGCTGATTGCAAGAGATGTTCAGCACCCGCAGATTCTGGTGCCGGAATAGGGGAGTAGGGAAGGCCGTCAGCTGATTGTTGTACAGGCTGACCTTGCGCAGCGCGTGGCCAGCAAACAGCGATTCGTCGAGCTGCGTCAGGCCGCGTCCATCGAGCTCGAGCTCATCATAGGTCGAGGCGGGATTGTGCTGGTGGAGCATGGCGTTCTCCGTCGTAATGGCAGTGTCAGAGCAAAAAAAATGCCGGCCTAGGTGAGCCGGCCGGCATTTCGTCTGCGGCGTGAATTACTCGACGCGCAGGATACGGCTGGTATTGGTGGTGCCGACGGTTTCCATCACGTCGCCCTGGGTGACGATCACCAGATCGCCGGAGACCAGGAAGCCTTTGTCGCGCAGGCGATTGACGGCTTCGTTGGCGGCGATGACGCCGTCTTTGTGGCTGTCGAAATACACCGGCGTCACGCCGCGATACAGCGCGGTCAGGTTAAGCGTGTGCTCATGCCGCGACATGGCGAAGATCGGCAGGCCGGAGCTGATGCGTGACATCATCAGCGCGGTGCGGCCGGACTCGGTCATGGCGATCAGCGCGGTGACGCCTTTCAGGTGGTTGGCCGCATACATCGAAGACATGGCGATCGCCTCTTCGATATTGTCGAACTGCACGTCCAGACGGTGTTTGGAAACGTTGATGCTCGGGATCTTCTCGGCGCCCAGACAAACGCGCGCCATCGCCGCCACGGTTTCCGCCGGGTATTGGCCGGCAGCGGTTTCCGCCGACAGCATGACGGCGTCGGTGCCGTCCAGCACGGCGTTGGCCACGTCCATGACTTCGGCGCGGGTCGGCATCGGGTTGGTGATCATCGACTCCATCATCTGAGTCGCGGTGATCACCGCGCGGTTCAGAGTACGGGCGCGGCGGATCAGTTTCTTCTGGATCCCGACCAGCTCCGGATCGCCGATTTCGACGCCCAGATCGCCACGGGCGACCATCACCACGTCGGAGGCCAGAATGATGTCGTCCATCGCTTCGTCGCTGCAGACCGCTTCGGCGCGCTCGACCTTGGACACGATCTTGGCGTTGCAGCCTGCGTCGCGCGCCAGGCGGCGAGCATAGTTCAGATCTTCACCGGTGCGCGGGAAGGAGACCGCCAGGTAGTCGACGTCGATCTTGGCGGCGGTGACGATGTCCGCCTTGTCTTTTTCGGTCAGCGCTTCGGCCGACAGGCCGCCGCCGAGTTTGTTGATGCCCTTGTTATTGGACAACGGGCCGCCAACGGTGACTTCGGTAAATACTTTCATGCCCTGAACTTCGAGCACTTTCAGCTGAACGCGGCCGTCGTCGAGCAGCAAGACGTCGCCCGGCACGACGTCGGCAGGCAGGCCTTTATAGTCGATACCGACTTTTTCTTTATCGCCTTCGCCTTTTGACAGGTTGGCGTCCAGCAGGAATTTATCGCCCACGTTGAGGAAGATTTTGCCTTCCTTGAAGGTGGAAACGCGGATTTTCGGCCCTTGCAGATCGCCAAGGATAGCGACGTGACGTCCCAGTTTGGCAGCGATTTCGCGAACTTTGTCTGCGCGAGCCTGGTGATCTTCCGGGCTGCCGTGGGAGAAGTTAAGCCGAACTACGTTGGCGCCGGCGGCAATGATCTTTTCCAGATTATTGTCGCGGTCTGTAGCCGGACCCAGGGTGGTAACGATTTTGGTTCTTCTGAGCCGTCTGGACATGTATTACTCCGTTGACTGGTGAAGCAAATATTGGTGTTGCGATAACGTCGGATAACGAAACCAGGCGTGAAATGTAATTTTACAACACTGATATTTCACCCGGGTTACCCGCATGAGCGTATTAACAGGGTACAGCCTCTGATGTCGCCATTCAAATGTCTGTTGAACGGCGACTTTTTTCTTCGTCGGGTTACGAGTCAAAACTGTTGGGAATGACTACGCCTTTATCAAAGCGCGATTCTTTGAGCGCTTCTTTGACCCGCTTCAAGTTATCTCTGAATTTAGCCCCTCTGCGCAAGGTAAATCCGGTGGCGAGCACGTCAATGAGCGTTAATTGCGCGATCCGCGACACCATCGGCATGTAAACGTCGGTGTCTTCAGGCACGTCGAGCAGCAACGCGAGGGTCGCCGCCTGGGCGAGCGGGGTGTCGCGCGAGGTGATAGCCAGTACCGTGGCGTCGTTTTCTCGCGCCAGGTGGGCCATTTCCACCAGGTTCTTGGTGCGGCCGGTGTGAGAGATCAACACCACCACGTCGCCCTCGCCGGAGTTCATGCAGCTCATGCGCTGCATGACGATGTCATCGAAGTAGACCACCGGAATATTGAAGCGGAAAAATTTGTTCATCGCGTCGTGGGCCACGGCGGCGGAGGCGCCCAGGCCAAAGAAAGAGATCTTTTTTGCCTGGGTGAGCAGGTCAACCGCACGATTGATTGCGGCAATATCCAAATTTGCCTTTACTGTATCCAGGCTGGCCATCACTGATTCGAAGATCTTGCTGGTGTAGGAATCGACGCTGTCATCTTCCTCGACGTTGCGGTTCACGTAGGGCGTGCCGTTAGCCAGGCTTTGGGCGAGATGCAGTTTGAAGTCGGGAAAGCCTTTGGTATCAAGGCGACGGCAAAAACGGTTGACGGTGGGTTCGCTGACGTCGGCCATGCGCGCCAGCGTGGCGATGCTGGAGTGAATGGCGGTCTGCGGGGAGGCCAGGATCACCTCGGCGACTTTCCTTTCAGATTTGCTCAGGAGCTCCAGATGGCTCTGGATTTTGTCCAGCGTATTCATATAACGAGAGTCACTCATGGTTTTATCCCTGTGGCTTTCAAGCAACAGCGCCGAATTTCGCCCGTGTTCGCCGTGCAAGCAGACGCCAAACGAGCGGCTGTAACCTGAAATCGATAGGGTATGTCGATTGCAAACAAAGGAGAAATCAATGCCGGTTTAGTGAAAATATACTACGTGCTGGTAACCGTTGGCAGTCTCGACAGGGCGTATGCAGGCTTTTTTCACCAGAATATGACCTGTGTCTAACTTTCATAATGGTAACAGAGCGTCAAAAAAGACGAAAAATTACAGTTTTGCCCGCCTGTGAGGGCGCCGGCGCGCAGTGGCGCTACCACTGAGATCTTAACGTCTTTTTTCTGCTTCTGCGCCGGGTTTGCTGGCCGTAGTCAAACAGAGTACATTAGTAATGTAAGAAAATTACAAATATCCTGCAACGAGGAGATGAACATGGCGGTAACCTCTACAGCCCAGGCGTGTGACCTGGTTATTTTCGGCGCGAAAGGTGATTTGGCGCGCCGTAAGCTGCTGCCTTCCCTGTACCAGTTAGAGAAAGCCGGACACATCCACCCGGATACGCGGATCATCGGCGTCGGCCGCGCGGAGTGGGATAAAAAAGCCTATACCGAAGTGGTCAAGGAAGCGCTTGGCACCTTCATGAAGGAAAAGCTGGATGACGAACTCTGGGCCACGCTGAGCGCGCGCCTGGACTTCTGCAATCTGGACGTCAACGACAGCAAGAACTTTACCAAACTCGGTAAAATGCTGGATCAGAAGCACCGCACCACCATCAACTACTTCGCCATGCCGCCAAGCACCTTCGGCGCCATCTGCAAAGGGTTGGGCGAAGCCAAGCTGAACCATGAGCCGGCGCGCGTGGTGATGGAAAAACCGTTGGGCACCGATCTGGCGTCCTCCCGCGTGATCAACGATCAGGTGGCGGAGTTCTTCAACGAGTCCCAGGTCTACCGCATCGACCACTACCTCGGCAAAGAGACGGTGTTGAACCTGTTGGCGCTGCGTTTCGCCAACTCGCTGTTCGCGTCCAACTGGGACAACCGCACCATCGATTCGGTGCAGATCACCGTGGCGGAAGAGGTGGGCATCGAAGGGCGCTGGGGCTACTTCGATCAGGCCGGCCAAATGCGCGACATGATCCAGAACCACCTGCTGCAGATCCTGACCATGATCGCCATGTCGCCGCCGGCGGATCTGACCACCGACCGCATCCGCGACGAGAAGGTGAAGGTGCTGCGTTCGCTGCGCCGCATCGATCAGACCAATGTACGAGAAACCACCGTGCGCGGTCAGTACACCGCCGGTTTCGTTCAGGGCAAGAAAGTGCCGGGGTATCTGGAAGAAGAAGGGGCGAACAAGAGCAGCAGCACCGAGACCTTCGTTTCCATCCGCGTGGACATCGACAACTGGCAGTGGGCCGGGGTGCCGTTCTATCTGCGTACCGGTAAACGTCTGCCGACCAAATGCTCGGAAGTGGTGGTGTACTTTAAGAATCCGCCGCTTAACCTGTTCAGCGACTCTTATCAGCAGCTGCCGCAAAACAAGCTGACCATTCGTTTGCAACCGGACGAAGGCATCGAAATTCAGGTATTGAACAAGGTGCCGGGGCTGGATCACAAGCACCGCCTGCAGACTACCAAGCTGGATCTGAGT
This sequence comes from Serratia sp. CY55921, assembly GCF_052167655.1. Classification (NCBI taxonomy): domain Bacteria; kingdom Pseudomonadati; phylum Pseudomonadota; class Gammaproteobacteria; order Enterobacterales; family Yersiniaceae; genus Serratia; species Serratia sp. CY55921. The sequence continues at coordinate 849,738 of NZ_JBJNMU010000001.1, forward strand.
TTCTCGGAAACCTTCAACCAGGAGCACGTGGCGGACGCCTACGAGCGCCTGCTGCTGGAGACCATGCGCGGCATTCAGGCGCTGTTCGTGCGCCGTGACGAAGTGGAAGAGGCCTGGAAGTGGGTCGACTCCATCATGGACGCGTGGAAAGCCGACAACGAAGCGCCTAAGCCTTATCAGGCGGGCACCTGGGGGCCGGTGGCCTCGGTGGCGATGATCACCCGCGACGGCCGTTCCTGGAACGAGTTCGAGTAATGCGCAATGCCGGCAGCCCGTCTGCCGGCTTTTTTTTGCCTGCGATCTGCGCGTGGGCCACATCACTTACGGTACGGCCGGACGTTCGCGCGTTTGCGCGGAGCCCTGTGGCAGGGGCGTGCCATTGTTAACCGCGAGTAATGGAGAAAGAATGATGAAAAACTGGAAAACCAGCGCTGAACAGATCCTGACGGCGGGGCCGGTGGTGCCTGTTATCGTGATCAACACGCTGGAGCAGGCGGTGCCGCTGGCGAAAGCGTTGGTTGCCGGCGGCGTGCGGGTACTGGAGGTGACGCTGCGCACCGCCTGTGCGCTGGAGGCTATTCGCGCTATCGCCAAAGAGGTGCCGGAGGCGATCATCGGCGCCGGTACGGTGATCAATCCACAGCAGCTGCGGGAGGTGACCGAGGCCGGGGCGCAGTTCGCCATCAGCCCGGGGCTGACCGACGCTTTGCTGCAGGCGGCGACGGCGGGGTCAATCCCGTTGATCCCGGGCATCAGCACCGTATCTGAACTGATGCTGGGCATGGATTACGGCCTGCGCGAATTCAAATTCTTCCCGGCGGAAGCCAACGGTGGCGTGAAGGCGCTGCAGGCGATCGGCGGCCCGTTCCCGCAGGTGCGCTTTTGCCCGACCGGCGGCATTACGCCGAACAATTACCGCGATTATCTGGCGCTAAAAAGCGTGCTGTGCATCGGCGGCTCCTGGCTGGCGCCGGCCGATGCGCTCGAAAGCGGCGACTACGCGCGCATCACTGAACTGGCGCGCAGCGCCGTCAGCGGCGCCGCGTTGTAACCCGCGCCAGGCCTGGGGTTGGCGCTTATTTGCTCACCCGCGGATCTCGCAAGGCTCAACGCTCCGTTGGGCCTTTTTTAATTTTTATCGCGATTAACTTTCTTATTTTTAACCCATTTTTTTCTGCTTTTTTATGAAAACGGCAGTTTGCTTTCTTATTTTGGCTATGGTAAAAATATCTCAGTTGAAAATTTTACTTTTATGAGGATATTGGGCAAATCGCACGGTGTGCGGCTGATAATAGAGAACTATTATGATGACTATTAACGGAACTACCCTCAGAACCTCTACGTGCCAACTCTTCCTGTCTGCGATCCTTGCCAGTGAGCATCACTGGTGCAGCGAGCTATAGCGTCTTTCTCCCTTAACCGGTGCTGGTAGCGGGCTTACGCCTTCGCTCTACCGTTCAGCCGGACAAACATTCTTTTTGCGTTTGGGTCAGTTTATCCCCAGGGATCTCTGCGTCTTGCGCGCCGTACTGCGGCCGTTCGACGAGATAAATCGGGATAAATATGCCTTGGCGCGCGTTATTCGCCGTTTGGGAGAAAAATTATGATTTATTGGATCTTTTTAGGTTTGGCCATCATGACCGAAATCATCGGCACCTTGTCGATGAAATACGCCAGCGTCAATGGCGGCATGATCGGGCATATCGTGATGTACGTGATGATCACCGCGTCTTATGTGTTGCTGTCAGTAGCGGTAAAACGCGTGGCGTTGGGCGTAGCTTATGCGCTGTGGGAAGGTATCGGCATTCTGTTCATTACCCTGTTCAGCGTGCTGTGGTTCGACGAGCCCATTTCGGCGCTGAAGGTACTGGGTCTGGCTACGCTGATCGCCGGTATCATGCTGGTGAAATCCGGTACCCGCAAAGAGCGAAAACAGGTCAGCCCGCGAGGTGACAACCATGCAACAGTTTGAGTTGTACCACATTGGGTTCCTGGGATTGGCCATCGTGCTGGAAATCATCGCCAACATCTTCCTGAAGATGTCGGACGGTTTCCGTAAAATTTGGCTGGGATTGCTGTCGCTGCTGTCGGTACTCGGTGCGTTCAGCGCCCTGGCGCAGGCGGTAAAGGGCATCGATCTGTCAATCGCTTACGCGTTGTGGGGCGGTTTCGGTATCGCCGCCACCATCGCCGCAGGCTGGATCATGTTCGGCCAGCGGTTGAACGCCAAAGGCTGGATTGGCCTGGCGCTGCTGTTGACGGGGATGGTGATCCTCAAACTGTCCTGATAGCGGGCAATAAAAAACCGCAGGCGTTGCCGTCTGCGGTTTTTTTTGTCTGCGCGAGGCTTACAGCGCGGCGATGATTTTGATTTCCACCTTGTACTTCGGATTCATCAGCTGAGCCTGCACGGTGCAGCGCACCGGCGCGCTGCCGGCGACAACCCAGGCGTCCCAGGCGGCGTTCATCGCGGCGAAGTCGGCGGTATTGGCCAGGAAGATGGTGGCATCCAGAATACGGCTTTTGTCCGACCCTACACGTTCCAGCAGCACGTCGATGGCGGCAAGGGCGTTGGCGGTCTGCGCGGTCGCGTCATCGTCCAGATTCTCAGGCACGCTGGTGTAGTAAACGGTCTCGTTGTGCACCACGGCTTCGGACCAGCGCTGATCGGGATCAATTCTTTCGATATTCATTTGCTTATCTCCATATCATAGTCCCGCTAAGGGTAGCACAGCCGGTGATGAAAAAGCGCGGCGATAAAGTGGGTGGTAGCCGGGCGGCAGGCTTGGCATAATCACCGCTGAATGACACCGGCAGAGAGACAGCGTGACAGACGATTTTGCAACAGACGGCGCATTGGCGCAGGCTATCAAGGGATTCAAACCGCGTGAGCCGCAGCGGCAGATGGCGCAAGCCGTTACCGAAGCGATCAATTTCAAGCAGGAACTGGTGGTGGAAGCCGGCACCGGCACCGGCAAAACCTTCGCTTATCTGGCGCCGGCGCTGCGTGCCGATCGCAAAGTGATCATCTCCACCGGTTCGAAAGCGCTGCAGGATCAGCTGTATGCGCGCGATCTGCCCACCGTCGCCAAGGCGCTGAAGTACAAAGGCAAGCTGGCGCTGCTGAAGGGGCGCTCCAACTACCTGTGTCTGGAGCGTCTTGAGCAACAGTCGATGGCCGGCGGTGAGCTGGCGGGGCAGACGTTGATCGATCTGGTGCAACTGCGCAAGTGGTCGTCGCAGACCAAAGAGGGTGATATCAGCACCTGCAGCGAAGTGGCGGAAGACAGCTTCGTCTGGCCATTGGTGACCAGCACCAATGACAACTGTCTCGGCAGCGACTGCCCGCTGTATCAGGATTGCTTCGTGGTCAAAGCGCGCCGCCGCGCGATGGATGCGGATGTGGTGGTGGTGAACCATCACCTGTTCCTGGCGGATATGGTGGTGAAAGAGGGCGGCTTCGCCGAGCTGATCCCGGAAGCCGAGGTGATGATTTTCGATGAGGCGCACCAAATTCCCGACATCGCCAGCCAGTATTTCGGCCAGCAGCTCACCAGCCGCCAACTGCTGGATCTGGCGAAGGACATCACCATCGCCTACCGCACCGAGGTGCGCGATGCCGCCCAACTGCAAAAAAGCGCCGACCGTCTCAGCCTGAGCACGCAAGATTTCCGTCTGAATCTGGGGGAGCCGGGTTTTCGCGGCAACCTGCGGGATGTGCTCGGCGAACCGAACGTGCAGCGCGCGTTGTTGCTGCTCGATGACGCGCTGGAGCTGTGTTATGACGTCATGAAACTGTCGCTGGGGCGTTCGGCGCTGCTGGACGCCGCCTTTGAGCGCGCCACGCTGTACCGCGCGCGTCTCAAACGCCTCAAGGCGGTGACGGAACCGGGCTACAGCTATTGGTATGAGTGCAATTCGCGCCACTTCGTGTTGGCGCTGACGCCGCTGACGGTGGCCGATCGTTTTCGCGAAATGCTGGACGAGAAGCCGGGCAGCTGGATCTTTACCTCGGCGACGCTGTCGGTCAACGATCAGTTGGGTCACTTCACCGAACGACTGGGGCTGACCAAGGCCAAAACGCTGCTGTTGCCGAGCCCGTTCGACTATGCCAAACAGGCGTTGCTGTGCGTGCCGCGCTTTTTGCCTTCGCCGAATCAGCCCGGCGGGGCGCGCCAGCTGGCGCGCATGCTGCGCCCATTAATCGAAGCCAACAACGGCCGCTGCTTCTTCTTGTGCACATCGCACCAGATGATGCGCGAGCTGGCGGAAGAGTTCCGCGCCACGATGACGCTGCCGGTCTTATTGCAAGGGGAAACCAGCAAAGGGCAGCTGTTGGCACAGTTCGTCGCCGCCGGTAACGCGCTGTTGGTGGCGACCAGCAGCTTCTGGGAAGGGGTGGACGTGCGTGGCGATGCGCTGTCGTGCGTGATCATCGATAAGCTGCCGTTTACCTCACCGGACGATCCGCTGCTGAAGGCGCGCATTGAAGATTGTCGCCTGCGCGGCGGCGATCCGTTCAATGACGTGCAGTTGCCGGATGCGGTCATCACCCTGAAACAGGGGGTGGGCCGTTTGATCCGCGATACCGACGATCGCGGCGTGCTGGTGATCTGCGATAACCGTCTGGTGATGCGCCCTTATGGCGAGGTGTTCCTCAATAGCCTGCCGCCTACGCCGCGTACCCGCGATCTGAAGCAGGCGATCGCCTTCTTGCAGGCCGCTGATACGTCGGCCACGTGAAAGATGAAGGGCTTACGGGGCTGTGCTACAATGCGCGCCCTGTATGAAAAACCCAGTTTTATTCCCGCCAGAGGTTGGCATGTCCACGCGAATTTTAGCGATCGATACCGCGACGGAAGCCTGTTCCGTCGCCGTCTGGAATCAAGGCGAAATCCACGCCCTGTTTGAGCTGTGCCCACGCGAGCATACGCAACGTATTTTACCTATGGTGCAGCAGGTGCTGGCGGAATCCGGCCTGGCGCTCAACCAGCTCGATGCGCTGGCCTTCGGCCGCGGCCCCGGCAGTTTTACCGGGGTGCGCATCGGCATCGGCATCGCTCAGGGCCTGGCGCTGGGCGCCGAGCTGCCGATGATCGGCGTTTCTACGCTGCAAACCATGGCGCAGGGCGCCTGGCGCGTCAGCGGCGCGGAGCGTGTGCTGGCGGCGATCGATGCGCGCATGGGCGAGGTCTACTGGGGGCAGTTCGAACGTCAGGCCGACGGCCGTTGGTTGGAAAGCGAAGGCGAGGCGGTGCTGTCGCCGGCGCAGGCGCTCGAGCGTGCACAGCGCCTGCAGGGCGAATGGGCCCACGTCGGCACCGGCTGGCAAACCTACCCCGATCTGGTCAACGGTTCCACGCTGAGCGTGCGCGACGGCCAGATGCTGTTGCCGCAGGCGGAAGACATGCTGCCGCTGGCGCTGCACGCCTGGCAACAGGGGCTGGCGGTGGCGGTGGAAAACGCCGAGCCGACCTACCTGCGCAATGAAGTGACCTGGAAAAAACTGCCGGGCCGCGAGTAATCGCGGCGTTATTGTGCTGATGTTGATGCCGGGCGATGAAGGCCTGCAACTTGAGCGCTGAAACGCGGTCAAAGTTACAGGCATTTCAGGAGATTGCGACCATGTTAATCCGCACTGCAAGTAAAAAGCTGTCGCTGCTGGCCGTCGCCTGCGGCGCGCTGGTTCTGACCGGGTGCGTCACCGTACCGGATGCGATCAAAGGCTCCAGCCCTTCGCCGGTGACTCAGCTTTCCTCGGTACAAAATGCACCGAACCTGTTTACCGGCGCGGAAGCCCGCTTCGGCGGCACCGTGGTGAACGTCGCCAACGAACAAGGGCGCACGCTGCTGGAGATCGCGGCGGTGCCGCTCGACAGCGGTGCGCGGCCGATACTGGGTGAACCGTCGAACGGCCGCTTGCTGGCCACGGTGAACGGCTTCCTCGAACCGGTCGATTTCAAAGGCCAACTGGTGACCGTCGTCGGCCCTATCACCGGCCTGAAAGAGGGGCGGATCGGCATGACGCCATATCGCTTCGTAACGATGAACGTGACCGGTTTCAAGCGCTGGCATCTGGTACAGCAGGTGGTGATGCCGCCTGCGCCGATGGGCCCTTGGGGCTGGCGCGGTGGCCCGTGGGGACCCGGCTGGGGCGCCGGCTATGGCTGGTACAACCCCGGCCCGGCACAGGTGCAAACCATCGTAACCGAGTAACATACGCTTGATGTGAACAAATTTGACAGGGCGGCTCAGGCCGCCCTTTTGTTTTTTGGGATAAGGAATATCCGACAATTAGTGACGTACATCGCAACCTGAGTAATGTTTAAAACCCGAACTGGTCTGCTGAGTTAAAATATTGTTATGGTTAGGCTGCGAGTTTGAGGGCTGCGATGATAATTAGTAATGATTTCAGGAGTAATACCTTGGATAAGGTCTGGTTAAAACGGTATCCGGCAGATGTGCCCGCAGAGATTGATGCCGATCGCTATTCGTCGTTGATCGAAATGTTTGAGCATGCCGTGCAGCGCTATGCCGATCAGCCCGCCTTTATCAATATGGGCGAGGTGATGACCTTCCGCAAACTGGAAGAACGCAGCCGGGCTTTCGCGGCTTACCTGCAAAATGAGCTGGGCCTGAAGAAGGGCGACCGCGTCGCGCTGATGATGCCTAACCTGTTGCAATACCCCATTGCCCTGTTCGGCATTCTGCGTGCCGGCATGGTGGTGGTCAACGTCAACCCGCTGTATACCCCGCGCGAGCTGGAGCACCAGTTGAACGACAGCGGCGCCAGTGCCATCGTCATCGTCTCCAACTTTGCCCATACGCTGGAAAAAGTGGTGTTCAACACCCAGGTCAAACACGTGATCCTGACGCGCATGGGCGATCAGCTGTCGGCTGCCAAGGGCACGTTGGTCAACTTCGTGGTCAAATACGTTAAGCGTCTGGTGCCGAAATACAATCTGCCGGACGCCATTTCCTTCCGCAGCGCGCTGCAGCGCGGCCGCCGTTTACAATATGTAAAACCGGACATCATTAATGCCGATCTGGCTTTCCTGCAATACACCGGCGGCACCACCGGGGTGGCGAAGGGGGCGATGCTGACGCACCGCAACATGCAGGCCAACCTTGAGCAGGCCAAGGCTGCCTATTCGCCGCTGTTCCGTGAAGGGCAGGAGCTGGTGGTGACGGCGCTGCCGCTGTATCACATTTTCGCGCTGACGGTGAACTGCCTGCTGTTTATCGATCTGGGCGGGCGCAATTTGCTGATCACCAACCCGCGTGACATTCCGGGCCTGGTGAAAGAATTGGGCAAATACCCGTTCACCGCCATGAGCGGGGTGAATACGCTGTTCAATGCGTTGCTGAACAACGAAGACTTCCACAAGCTCGATTTCTCTACGCTGCGTTTCTCGGTCGGCGGCGGCATGTCGGTGCAAAAATCGGTGGCCGAGAAGTGGGAGAAAACCACCGGCAAACACCTGCTGGAAGGTTACGGCCTGACGGAGTGCGCGCCGCTGGTGGCCGGCAACCCTTACGATCTTAAACACTACAGCGGCAGCATCGGTCTGCCGGTGCCGTCGACGGACATTCGGTTGGTGGACGACAACGGCCATGACGTGCCGCCGGGCGAGCCGGGCGAACTGTGGGTCAAAGGGCCGCAAGTTATGTTAGGCTATTGGCAGCGCCCGGATGCCACCGACGAAGTGCTGAAAGACGGCTGGCTGGCGACCGGTGATGTGGTGACCGTGGACGATCAGGGATTTGTGCGCATCGTCGACCGCAAGAAAGACATGATCCTGGTCTCGGGTTTCAACGTGTATCCGAACGAGATTGAAGATGTGGTCAGCCAGCACCCGAAAGTGCTGGAATGTGCGGCAATCGGCGTGCCCAGCGAGGCCTCCGGCGAAACGGTGAAGATCTGCGTGGTGAAGAAAGACGCCTCGCTGACCAAGGAAGAGCTGTTGACCCATTGCCGACGCCACCTGACCGGGTATAAAGTGCCTAAAATTGTTGAGTTCCGCGATGAACTGCCGAAGTCGAACGTCGGCAAGATTTTGCGGCGAGAATTGCGCGATGAGCAAAAAGCGCCTAAGCCGGCCGATGCCGCCTAGGTTTCGCTCTCGCGTCAGCCTATCAACAACGCCGGTGAATGCCGGCGTTGTTGTGTTTGAATCCTACAAGAGAATGATGTTTTGAATTATCAGTTGATCACTACCGATGCCGGATTGCAGCAGGTCTGCGAGCAGGCGAGAAAGCATGCCCAGGTTGCGCTGGACACCGAGTTTGTCAGAACGCGTACCTACTATCCGCAGCTGGGCCTGATCCAGCTTTACGACGGTGAACAACTCTCCCTTATCGATCCTCTGCCGATCAAGCACTGGCAACCGTTTGTCGAGCTGCTGGCCGACACCGCCGTGGTGAAGTTTCTGCATGCCGGCAGTGAAGATCTTGAAGTGTTTCTCAACGCCTTTAAAACGCTGCCGACGCCGATGATCGACACTCAGATCCTGGCGGCCTTTACCGGTCGGCCGCTCTCCTGCGGCTTTGCGACGCTGGTGGCGGAGTACATGAAGGTTGAACTGGACAAGAGCGAGTCGCGCACCGATTGGCTGGCGCGCCCGCTGACTGAAAGACAGTGCGTGTATGCGGCCGCCGACGTGTTCTACCTGCTGCCGATGGCCAAACAGCTGGTGCAGGAGACTGAAGAGGCCGGCTGGACCGCTGCGGCCAATAACGAGTGCTTGCTGCTGTGCCAACGCCGTAGCGAGGCGCTGGCGCCGGAAGTGGCCTATCGCGAAATCAGCAATGCCTGGCAGTTGCGCCCGCGTCAGCTGGGGTGCCTGCAGAAGTTGGCGGAATGGCGGTTGCGCCAGGCGCGCGAGCGCGATCTGGCGGTGAACTTCGTGGTTCGCGAGGAGAACCTGTGGCAGGTGGCGCGCTTTATGCCGTCTTCGCTGGGAGAACTGGATTCGCTGGGCCTGAGCGGGCCGGAGATCCGTTATCACGGCAAAACGCTGTTGGCGCTGGTGGCCGAAGCCGAAGCGCTGGAGGAGTCCGAGTTGCCAGCGCCGTTGGCTAACCTTATCGATCAGCCGGGCTACAAGAAGGTGTTTAAGGACATCAAGGCCGCTATCGCCACCGTCAGCGAGCAAAGCGGGTTGAGCAGCGAGCTGCTGGCATCCCGTCGCCAAATTAACCAATTGTTGAACTGGCATTGGAAACTGAAGGACGGCGAGAGTCGCCCTGAATTAATCAGCGGCTGGCGCGGCGATTTATTAATGGCGCCGTTGCAGGACATCCTGAAAGATTATTAATCGCTGGTTATCACCAGGGCAGGGTAGGGAAACTCTGCTCGGGTGAATATAGGCAGGAAATAATGCGTTGAAGGTAAATCTGGCCAGAATTTACTTTAAACGAGGTGGCGGCAAAGTTAATTGGGAATTGTCCCAAAGGGAAAAATCGATTTTTTGCTGCCGATAATGCTTAATAACTGGATACACATACAGTTACCCCCTGCATAAAATATACAGGGGGTAATTAATGCGTCGCAATCATTTAGCTGCTTCTTCCGATTCCGGTAATGTCACGTTAAGTTCAAGTACCGAAATATCGTCCCCTTTCTGCTCGAACTGCACATGCAGCATTTCAGGATCGATCTGAATGTATTTGCAAATAACCGCCAGAATATCGCGTTTCAAATCAGGCAGATACGGGGGCTCACTGTCCCCGCGACGACGCTCTGCGACGATAATCTGCAGCCGTTCCTTGGCTATATTGGCTGTCTGTTTTTTGCGGGACAGAAAGAAGTCTAATAAGGCCATGGTTTATCCCCCAAAAAGGCGTTTCAGGAAACCCTTCTTCTCTTCTTCAATGAAGCGGAATGGGCGTTCTTCCCCCAACAAGCGGCAAACGGTATCGTCATACGCCTTACCGGCGTCTGACTCGGCATCCAGAATGACAGGCTCACCCTGGTTGGAAGCACGCAGTACGGACTGGTCTTCCGGGATCACACCCACCAATGGAATGCGTAGGATTTCCAGCACGTCTTCCATGCTCAGCATGTCGCCACGGCTGACGCGGCCCGGGTTGTAACGGGTCAGCAGCAGGTGTTCCTTGATAGGCGATTCGCCTTTCTCGGCGCGGCGCGATTTGGAGGAAAGGATGCCCAGGATACGGTCGGAGTCGCGTACCGAAGAGACTTCCGGGTTGGTGGTGATGATAGCTTCGTCGGCGAAATACAGCGCCATCAGCGCACCGGTTTCGATACCGGCCGGTGAGTCGCAGACCACGAAGTCAAAATCCATCTCGCCGAGATCGTTGAGGACTTTTTCAACGCCTTCACGGGTTAACGCGTCTTTGTCGCGTGTCTGCGAAGCCGGCAGGATATAGAGGTTTTCAGTGCGTTTGTCTTTGATCAACGCCTGATTCAGCGTGGCGTCGCCCTGAATCACGTTCACGAAATCATAAACTACCCGACGTTCGCAGCCCATGATCAGGTCAAGATTACGCAGGCCGATATCGAAATCGATCACGACGGTTTTCTTGCCTTTCTGGGCCAGGCCGGTAGCGATGGCCGCGCTCGAAGTGGTCTTGCCAACGCCCCCTTTACCCGATGTAACAACAATAATGCGTGCCATGAAATGGATTCCTTGTCAAAAGGGCTTAATTTAAAGGTTGTATGGTTAAAGCGTTATCCAACAGGCTGAGTCGTACGGCCTGCCCGACGTAATCGGACGGGATTTGGTCGCTCAACCAGTACTGCCCTGCGATAGAGACTAGCTCAGCCGCCAGGTGGGTGCAAAAAATCTGACATTGCGTGTCGCCTGACGCGCCTGCCAGCGCGCGACCGCGCATCATGCCGTAGACATGAATGTTGCCGTCGGCAATCAGCTCGGCGCCGGCGCTGACGCTGCTGGTCACGATAAGATCGCAGTTGCGGGCGTAAATCTGTTGGCCGGAACGGACAGGGGTGCTGATGATACGCGTTTTGGCAGGGGCGTTATCCGCCACCACGGGCGCAGGTGCAGGCTCCGGCGCCGCCATTTTCTGGCCTCTGCCTTCGCTCAGCAACGGCAGCCCGGCACGGGCTATCGCGCGCTTTTGACGCTCATCTCTGCAACCGCTGATACCCACAACGCGCAGACCTGCCGCCGCGACAGCCTGTTGAAGTTCTTTCCAGTTCGCATCGCCATCCAGCGTTGCGACGTTGATAACAACAGGGGCGTTTTTCAGAAAAGCGGGCGCTTGCTCAACTTTTTCCTGTAACGCCTGGCGTATTACCTCGGGCTGCGAATTATGCAAATGAACAACCGATAGGGTAAAACTGCTGCCTTTTAGCTCAATTGGCGATTGTGACATCTATCCTGACTCAGTCTCAGCAACTTTAAATCCCCGGAATACCACTCGGGGTGCGATATTCCGATGTACTATAAGCATGTTATAGTCAGAGTTATATCCAGGCAAGACGCTCCCTCAATTAAATAGAGTTAAAAAAATGCTTTGTGTGATCTATAGAAGCCCGAAACGCGATCAAACTTATCTTTATGTCGAAAAAAAAGACGATTTCTCTCGTGTGCCGGAAGCGCTGATGAAAAGTTTCGGCGTACCGCAATTCGCCATGATGCTTTCACTCGATGAACGCAAGAAATTGGCCTCGGCGGATATCGAAAAGGTGAAACAGGCGCTGAAAGACGAAGGTTATTACCTGCAGTTCCCGCCGCCGGTGGAAAACCTGCTCAATCAGCATTTGGCGGGCGACAAGGCCTGAGACCGCCGCTACGGTCAGGGGAGGCATGATGACACGTTCGGCGAGAAGTACCGCGTTGGCCGTTTGGCTGGCGCTGGGCGGTGCGATGATGCCGGGCGCACCGCAGGCGGCGCAGGAGACGACGCTGGCGACCAGCGGGCGCGATCCGGCGCAGTTCCCGGCGTATGTCGAACAACTGAAGCGCCGGGCGCGGGAACAGGGCATCAGTCAGGCCACCCTTGACCGCGCCTTTGCGCAAATCCATTTCGTCGATCGGGTGATCAAGGCCGATCGCAATCAGCCGGAGCAGAAGATCACGTTGGACGATTACCTGCGGCGGGTGATGTCGCCCGCCAAGGTGCGGCAGGGGCGCGAACTGTACCGGCAGCGCCATGCGCAATGGCTGCGGGCCAGCGAACACTATCGGGTGCCGGGGCGCTATATCATCGCGCTGTGGGGCATGGAGAGCGCCTATGGCAAGATCCAGGGGCGGGAGGACGTGGTGTCCGCGCTGGCGACGCTGGCATTCGAAGGGCGCCGCGAGGCCTTTTTCAGCCGGGAGCTGCTGGCGGCGTTGCAGATAGTCGAACAGGGGCACGTTGGCGATACGTCGCTCAAAGGGTCCTGGGCCGGCGCGATGGGGCAATGTCAGTTTATGCCAAGCTCCTTCCTGCGCTATGCGGCGGACGGCGACGGTGACGGACGCATCGATATCTGGAATAACATTGACGACGTTTTCGCGTCCACGGCCAGCTACCTGTCCAAAGAGGGCTGGCAGCCCGGCATCGGTTGGGGGCGCGAGGTCAAACTGCCCGCCGGCTTCAATCGAGCCGAACTGGGCCTGAAAGACGCGCAGGCGCGCAGCGTCAACGACTGGCAGAAACGCGGCGTGCGCCGTGCGGATGGCCGCGCGTTGCCGCACGCCGTGCAGCGCGGCTGGATCATCGCGCCGGATGATCTGCAGGGGCGGACCTTCTTGGTCTATGATAATTTCCGCACCCTGATGCACTGGAATCGCTCTTACTATTTCGCTATCGCCGTGGGTATGATGGCAGACGCGATCGGGCATTGATCCGGCACACCAATAATCGGCTTGGCGCGCCAAGCCTCTACAGTTTGGGAGAAGCGGTATGTATCAACACAGAGACTGGCAGGGTTCGCTGCTCGATTTCCCGGTGAACAAGGTGGTCTGCGTCGGCAGCAACTACGCCGATCACATCAAGGAAATGGGCAGCGCGGTGTCCGTCGAGCCGGTGGTGTTTATCAAACCGGAGACGGCGTTATGCGATATCCGCCAGCCGGTGGCCATCCCTAAAGAGTTCGGTGCGGTGCATCATGAGGTAGAGCTGGCGGTACTGATCGGCACGCCGTTGAAGCAGGCCAACGAAGATCGCGTGGCGCGTGCGATTGCCGGTTACGGCGTGGCGCTTGATCTGACGCTGCGCGATCTGCAAGCCGGTTTTAAAAAGGCCGGTCAGCCCTGGGAGAAGGCCAAGGCCTTCGACGGTTCTTGTCCGATGTCAGGGTTTATCCCGGTGGCGGAATTCGGCGATCCGCAAAACGCCGAGCTGTCGTTGACGGTCAACGATCAACTGCGCCAGCAGGGCAATACGCGTGACATGATCACGCCGATCCTGCCGCTAATCAGCTACATGAGCCGTTTCTTCACGCTGCGCGCCGGCGACATCATCCTGACCGGCACGCCGCAGGGCGTAGGCCCGATGGCTTCCGGCGACATGCTGAAAATCAGTCTGAACGGTAAAGCGCTCAGCACCCGGGTGATCTGATCGCTGTTCGCCGCCGGCATCGTCGGCGGCAAAACTTGCATCTCGCGGCTAAAATGTCTATATAGTGCCCCCTCGAACCTGTGCGCAGGTGAGTTATCCATTTACCGAAACCGGACGCTAACATGTCACAACTCGCTTTTTGGCAACAGAAAACGCTGGCGGAAATGTCAGAACAAGAGTGGGAATCGCTGTGCGACGGGTGCGGGCAATGCTGTTTGAATAAGCTGATCGACGAAGATACCGACGAGATTTATTTTACCAACGTAGCCTGCAACCAGCTCAACATCAAATCCTGCCAATGCCGTAACTACGAGCGGCGCTTCGAGCTGGAAGAGGACTGCATCAAATTGACGCGCGAAAACCTCACCACCTTCGATTGGTTGCCGCCGACCTGCGCCTATCGCCTGATCGGCGAAGGCAAGCCGCTGTTCCCCTGGCACCCGTTGCTGAGCGGCTCCAAGGCGGCGATGCACGGTGAGCGCATCACGGTGCGGCATATCGCGGTGCGCGAGAGCGAAGTGGTGGACTGGCAGGACCATATCCTCAACAAGCCGGACTGGGCCAGATAACGCCGACCCCCTTGCGCAGCAAGGCGCGTTTTCATGCAAGAGGGCGGCGTGTCAGGACACGCCGCCCTCTGCAATTGCGCTAACCGGCAGGCGTGAGGTTATGGCATAAGCCGTCACTTCACTCCTTTTTGTCGCGGCGGCGCCAGTTGGCTAGATTTTTCAGCGGCTGCTTCACGTAAGGGCTGGCTTTAATCAGGCTGAACAGCAGTTTATTTACCGCCGTCCCCACTTTGTCCATCGGCCGGTCGATATCGAGAAACAGCACCGCACGCAGTTCGTCGGTATCATTGCGCACCTCGTGTTCATAAGAGTCATCAAACAAAATGACCTTGCCTTCATCCCAGTGCAGGATCTGATCGTCGACGCGGATCCAGAGCTTTTCCCGATCCTTTGGCACGATCAATCCCAAATGCGCGCGCACCACGGCACGAGTCGGGCCTTTGTGGGGGACGATGTGATAGTGCGGCTTAAGAATCGAGAACATGGCGGTGCGCATGCCGGGGATCTCGCTGACCGCCTGTGCGGTGTGCGGACAAATGGCGCAGTTCTCATCAACGCGCTGCCCGTAGACAAATAGCCCGAAGGTTTTCCAATTATCCCCTTTGGAGATGCGTTTCTGATCCGGTGATATTTGGTGGAACGCGGGGATGTCCTCCGGGTGCTCCAGTAACCGATCCAACTCCTGGCGAATGGCAGGCCAACGGGCTTCCAGCGCCGTCACCCAATTAAATTCATGATTACCGATCCGCGGCGTAGTGGAGATGAGCGAATGGCGAGTCTGAAATTCGCCGTTCCAGTGCAGGAATTTTTTCCCTGCTTTGAGCAGCATGCGCCGCAGGAACGGGCGCTGAGACGTGGGGGGAAAGGTGCTATCCGGCATAAATCGTGTCCTTGATATCATTGGCCTACTGCATTCAGCATAAGGAAAGAATCACGAACGATTTTAATCATTAGTGCGCGAGCGATGGCCGATGAGTGATACCGCGCAGAGTTAAATTTGAATGATTTATTTAAAGGCAGCGGGGACTGACGGTTGGGGGGAGAAGGAAAAAAGCCCCTGCAAAGATGAGGGGCAAGACACACAACAACACCAGGGAAATCGGTAGTACTCACTTTGCCGATACTATAAGGATTTTATGGGCAAACTTCACCAAAATATTGTGCTCTGAATGTGACAAAGACGCAGTCGTTCATAAATAACGGTAATTTATTGATGCCCGCAGGCCGTGAGGAAAGTGCCTGCACAGCATGTGTTGGCCCGCTGGCAACGCAGAAGTTTAATGTTATGTAAATTACGCGCTTAATCGAGCCAGGATGCTTCTTTTTAAACGATAAGTTGGGTAATTTGGCCGCTCTCCCGCAAGTTCGAGAGCATAACAATGAAAATGGTCCGTCTGTTTGCCGTAGCTGGGGCACTGATCGTGCTCGTTTACTTCCTTACACATACCTGAAATGGGGTTATCTCTGAATTCAACAGTAATACCCTAAAAAAACGGCGCCCTGAGGCGCCGTTTTTTGTTTGTTGGCCTATCAGCGGCCGAACAAATCGCGGCGGCGTGGGCGAACAAATTGCGCGATCAGCACAATCAGCGCCACCAGCAGATAGGCACCGAAGATACCCACCAGCCACTGTGGCATTTCCAGCGTCAGGAACTGCCATTGACGCACGGAACAGTCACCGGAAGCGTGGAACACCGCAGGCAGCCATTTATCCAGCGGCAGCCAGGACGGGAAGCTGACGAAGAAATCGCAGGTATTGAACGGCGAGGGGTGCAGTTGGATCATGGTGTGTTTCCACGCCAGCTGTACGCCTTCCCAGGCGCTGTAGATCCACAGCAGGATCGCCACATAGCGCAGCGGCGTTTTCGGCGCGATGGCGCCCACCAGTGAGGCGCCGAGGATGCCGAACAGCGCGCAACGCTCGTAAATGCACATGACGCAGGGCTGCAGCAGCATAACGTGCTGGAAATAGAGCGCGACCAGTTCCAACACCAACGCTGTCAGGGCCATCAGCAGCCAGGCGCCGCGTCCTTGTGAACAGCGGTTAAAGAATTGCAACATATCTAGATTCTTCCATGCAGTAAGCAATTGAACCGGCAGTGTAAACCAATTCCCCCTCGCTGCCAGCCACCTGGGCCGGTTTCAGCGTAAAAATAGTCGGTTTACCCTGCCGGCGCCGCATCAGCGGCCGATGGCGTCGACAGGCGGCAGCGTCAGCCAGTGCCACTGTGTCAACAGTTCGGTCGCCGGCTCCAGCGTGAACTGTACGCACAGCAGGCCGACCACGGTCAATACGATCGTATAAGGCAGGGCCATCCACACCATGCGGCCATACGACAGACGCACCAGCGGCGCCAAGGCCGACGTCAAAAGGAACAGGAACGCCGCCTGGCCGTTAGGGGTCGCGACCGAAGGCAGGTTGGTGCCGGTATTGATGGCGACCGCCAGCAGTTCGAACTGTTTCAGCGCAATGGCGCCGGTTTCCAGCGCGGTGCGCGCTTCGTTGATGTAAACCGTGCCGACGAATACGTTGTCGGAAACCGACGACAGCAGACCGTTGAACAGGTAGAACAGCGAAAGCTGAGAAGCGGGCTCGGCGCGCAGTACAAACTGGATCACCGGGCTGAACAGGTGTTGCTCAATGATCACGGCCACCACGGTGAAAAATACCGTCAGCAGGGCGGTGAACGGCAGCGCCTCCTGGAACGCTTTGCCGATGGCGTGTTCGTCGTTCACGCCGCACAGCGATGTGGCGAGAATGATGACCGACAGGCCGATCAGCCCGACTTCCGCCAGGTGGAAGGCCAGCGCCAGCACCAGCCAAACGCCGATCAGGGCTTGCATCACCAGCTTGAGCCTTTCTTGCTTGCTGCGGCCTGCGGTGGCCTTGCGATCATACTCTTTCAGCACCTCACGCACCGCTTCCGGCAGTGGCGTGCCGTATCCAAACAGGCGAAAACGCTCTACCAGCCAGCAGACCAGCAGGCCGCATGCCAGCACCGGCAAAGTGACCGGCGCCATCCGCAGGAAGAAGTCGATAAAGCCCCAGCCCGCGCTTTTGGCGATGATCAGGTTCTGTGGCTCGCCCACCATGGTCATGACTCCGCCGAGCGCGGTGCCGACGCCGGCGTGCATCAGCAGGCTGCGCAGAAAGGCGCGGAATTGCTCCAGCGTCTGCTTGCGCTCTTCGCCGGTGAAATCGCTGTCATCGCCGATGTCGCCGTCGGAGCGGTTCGACGTCACATTGTGATAGATGGAATAGAACCCCGTGGCGACGCTGATCACTACCGCGACGACCGTCAGCGCATCGAGGAAGGCGGAAAGGAAGGCGGCCGCCAGGCAGAACGCCAGTGACAGCAGCGTTTTCGAGCGGATATTGAGCAGCAGTTTGGTGAACACGAACAGCAGCAGTTGCTTCATAAAGTAGATGCCGGCCACCATAAAGACCAGCAGCAGCAGCACTTCCAGATTGTGTTCGATTTCTTGCGAAACCTGCGCCGGGCTGGTCATGCCGATGGCCACGGCCTCCAGCGCCAGCAGGCCGCCCGGCAGCAGCGGGTAACATTTCAACGCCATCGCCAGGGTAAAGATGAACTCGATCACCAACAGCCAACCCGCGAGAAACGGGCTGGCGAAAAAGAACACCAGCGGGTTGATCGCCAGGAAAATGAGAATGGTCAGTTTGTACCAGTCGGGAGATTGCCCCAGGAAGTTTTTGAGCAGGGCGCTGCGCAGGGTTGTTTCCATTGTCCTTTATGCATCCTTAAATCAGTCGTAGCACGTACCCTAACAACGCGGCGGGGGCGGGTGCAACCGGAGCTTGTTTTACGGCGGCAAATTTCTCAGGGCCGGTGTTTTTGCGCGTTTTTTGCCACTTTATGCACACTTTCGTTTAT
The DNA here is from genome assembly GCF_052167655.1 of Serratia sp. CY55921. NCBI lineage: Bacteria > Pseudomonadati > Pseudomonadota > Gammaproteobacteria > Enterobacterales > Yersiniaceae > Serratia > Serratia sp. CY55921. Next base: position 867,739 of record NZ_JBJNMU010000001.1, read on the forward strand.
TGTTTTTCGCTCACGCTATGTCATGTCTGTGTGATCTGGTATGATGAGCTGATTACTTTTACTGATTTTATCGTCGCAACGGAACGTCAAACACATGGTCATAAAGGCGCAGAGTCCTGCCGGTTTCGCGGAAGAGTACATTATTGAGAGTATTTGGAATAATCGCTTCCCCCCTGGCTCTATTTTGCCCGCGGAGCGTGAGCTTTCGGAGTTGATTGGCGTCACGCGCACCACGTTACGTGAAGTGTTGCAACGTCTGGCCCGCGATGGCTGGTTGACCATACAGCATGGTAAACCGACCAAAGTGAACAATTTCTGGGAAACGTCCGGCCTCAATATCCTTGAGACCGTGGCTCGTCTCGATCACAAAAGCGTCCCGCAGCTGATCGATAACCTGCTGTCCGTGCGTACCAATATCGCGTCGATCTTTATTCGCGCTGCGGTGCGCAATCATCCTGAGCAGGCGCAGGAAGTGCTGGCGAAAGCCGCCGAGGTGGAAGATCAGGCGGATGCCTTCAATGTCCTGGACTATGAGATCTTCCGTGGTCTGGCGTTCGCTTCCGGCAACCCGATCTATGGCCTGATTTTCAACGGCCTGAAAGGGCTGTACACCCGCGTGGGCCGTTACTACTTCTCCAACCCGGAAGCGCGCAAGCTGGCGCTGACCTTCTACAGCAAGCTGTCTACGCTTTGCCATGAGAAGCTGTACGACCAGGTGATGGACACCGTGCGCAACTACGGTAAAGACAGCGGGGCGATTTGGCAGAGCATGCAGGGCACCATGCCGAGCGATCTGACCGAAGCGCGCCGCTGATGCCGTGCGAATGACATAATAAGGGCGCCGTGTTGGCGCCCTTTGTCGTTATGGCGGTTACAGCGGCGTAGGCCGCGGCGGGCAGCGGTCGAGCAATTCCACGCTGCCGTCTTCGTTTTGCTGCTCGAGGATCACGTCGAAGCCCCACAGGCGATGCAGGTGCTTCAACACGTCGCGGCGGCTCTTATCGAGCGGCGCGCGCTCCTGCGGGATGTAGCGCAGCGTCAGCGAACGGTCGCCGCGCAGGTCTACGTTCCAGATCTGAATGTTCGGCTCGTGGTTGCTCAGATTGTATTGAGCCGACAGCTCCTGGCGTATTGCCCGGTAGCCCGCTTCGTTATGGATCGCGGCAATTTCCAGGTAGTTGTTGCGATCGTCGTCCAGCACGGTAAACAAGCGGAAGTCGCGCATCACTTTGGGCGACAGGAACTGGCTGATAAAGCTCTCATCCTTAAAGTCGCGCATGGCGAAGTGCAACGTGTCCAACCAGTCTTTACCGGCGATGTCCGGGAACCAGTAGCGATCTTCCTCGGTCGGCGATTGGCAGATGCGCTTGATGTCCTGGAACATGGCGAAGCCCAGCGCGTAGGGGTTGATGCCGTTATAGTATGGGCTGTTGTACGGCGGCTGATAAACCACGTTGGTGTGGCTGTGCAAAAACTCCAGCATGAACCGCTCGGTCACCCGGCCTTCGTCGTAAAGATGGTTAAGGATGGTGTAGTGCCAGAAGGTCGCCCACCCCTCGTTCATTACCTGGGTCTGTTTTTGCGGGTAGAAATATTGGCTGACTTTGCGCACGATGCGCAGCACCTCACGCTGCCACGGTTCCAGCAGCGGCGCATTCTTCTCGATAAAATAGAGGATATTTTCCTGCGGTTCGCTCGGATATCGGCGCGCCTGCTCAGGCGACTCTTCGCGCTCGACGCGTGGCAGGGTCTTCCACAGCGTATTCACCTGGCTTTGCAGATACTCTTCGCGGCTTTTCTGGCGCGCTTTTTCTTCCACCAAAGAGATTTTTTGCGGGCGTTTGTACCTGTCGACCCCGTAGTTCATCAGCGCATGGCAGGAGTCCAGCAGCCGTTCCACTTCTTCGACGCCGTAGCGTTCTTCGCACTGGCTGATGTAGTGGCGAGCAAACAGCAGGTAATCGACGATGGAGCTGGCGTCGGTCCAACTGCGGAACAGGTAGTTATTCTTGAAGAACGAGTTGTGGCCATAGCAGGCGTGCGCCATCACCAGCGCCTGCATGGTGATGGTGTTCTCCTCCATCAGGTAGGCGATGCAGGGATTGGAGTTGATGACGATTTCATACGCCAGCCCTTGCTGGCCCTGTTTGTAGCGCTGCTCGGTTTCGATGAATTTTTTGCCGAAGGACCAATGGGTATAGTTGATCGGCATGCCGACGCTCGAATAGGCGTCCATCATCTGTTCTGAGGTGATCACCTCGATCTGATGGGGGTAGGTGTCGAGCCGGTAATGCTTGGCGACGCGGTCGATCTGCTCCAAATACACCTGCAGCAGTTCGAACGTCCAGTCCGGTCCATCGCTCAGACGTTTATCATCCTTAACCTTGTCATGTGTTGAAGTAGTCATCAGCGCACCCTCATTATTCACGGGCCTTGCTCAAACGGCAGACCCTGTAACAAGCATAGTTCAAGTCATAATTAACCATTGCAAATCAGTGAAATAAAAATGCCGGTACGCAAAGGGGCGAACGGCGGTCGATCCGGCGCCCGTCCCGGCAGAAGGCGGTGCAACACCGCGCATCTCCTCCGAGTATAGCCCTGCGGCAGGGGCGTGCAACACATTGCCTGCTGTGCGACAGGGATTGAAAACTGTTATGTTATATTGTAACTTTTCATTTTTCTCAATAACGGACAAGGAGCGCGTTTTGACGAGGCATTTGGGCAAATTGGCAGTGGCGCTGGCGGCGCTGTTCATCAGTGGGCAAACGTTGGCTCACGGGCATCATTCACATGGCAAGCCGCTGACGGAAGTGGAAAAAAAGGCGGAGGGAGGCGTGTTCGACGATAAAGACGTCAAAGATCGCGACTTGGCGGATTGGGAGGGCGTATGGCAATCCGTGTATCCGTATCTGATCAATGGGGATCTTGACCCGGTGTTCAAGAAGAAAGCGGCGCAGGATAAGAGCAAAACCTTCGCAGAGGTGAAGGCGTATTACCGCAAAGGTTACGCCACCGATGTGGATACCATTGGCATTGAGAACGGTATCATGGAATTTCACCGTGGCGACCAATCCAGCGCCTGTCAGTACAAGTACGCCGGGCATAAGATCCTAACGTATGTCTCCGGTAAGAAAGGCGTGCGTTATCTGTTCGAGTGCCAGGATGCCGACAGCCAGGCGCCGAAATTCGTACAGTTCAGCGATCACATTATCGGGCCGCGCAAATCGGCGCATTTCCATATCTTTATGGGCAACACGTCGCAGGAGGCGTTGCTGAAAGAGATGGATAACTGGCCGACCTACTACCCATTCCAGCTGCAGACCAAAGAAGTCGTGGACGAGATGCTGCATCATTGATGCTTCTCTCTTCTGCCACCACAAGCCCGCACGCGTGGGCTTGTGGTCAGTCGAACGACCTGATTTGCAGGTAATCGTCCGTGACGTCCATTTCAAATAGCGTTTCATCCGCCAATAAAGTGGCGCGCATACGATCCCGAGCCGCTCGGTACCGTTCATCCAGCTGAATATCACCGGCGTTTTCCCATGCCGAGCGGCTTGGCCACTGCCCATAGCCGATATATTTGCCGTTCACCTCCCGATGCAGGCGCGAGCCCAGGCTGCCGCGTTGCTGATAGATGCCCTGCGTCAATTCAAGCCAGGCCTGGCGAAAAGCGTGTTCGTGTCCGGTTTTGACTGAGAACTGATAGAGAGCGATGAACATGCGAGGTTCTCCTGAATAGCGACAGTATGAACTCTGGGCGCGGCTGGGGGCTTGAACGTTCATATCGTGCTGCAGCGAAAACAAGATGGCGCCACAGTGAACGCCGCTTTATTCCAACAGTAAAAATAAGGCTATTAAGGGCTGAAAATTTACGCGATTTTTCTGCTGCAGCGGGTGGTGCCGTTATTTGCCAGTTGTTTTGGTATTTTTTGTTTTTGTGGTTTTTTATTCTATTTATAGGTTAGCTGATATTTTTATATTCTGTTAAATCCATGTTGCTTATCACGCCAATTTTCCATGACATCAATGATAGCAATGCTAGCGAATCAGGGGTGACCTCGCGCCATAAACCCCCTTAAACCGTATCTTATCGCTATTTTCTGGCGGCTATTGCAAATGCGCGGGCCATCGACGATAAATTAATTGTGAATATTGTCACGTTTGATGACGAAGTTGTTGGACGGATTTTTTCACTGAGTTAATTTCCTGTTAGCAGAAGATTGTGCTTTGTGAAGCCTTGGGCTGGAGTCAGCGATGCGAGTGGTAATTTTAGGTAGTGGAGTGGTGGGCGTAGCCAGTGCCTGGTATTTGGCGAAGGCTGGGCATGAGGTGACGGTGATCGATCGTCAGCCTGGCCCGGCACTGGAAACCAGCGCGGCGAACGCTGGGCAGATTTCACCGGGCTATGCCGCTCCCTGGGCGGCGCCGGGCGTGCCGCTGAAGGCCATTAAGTGGATGTTCCAACGCCATGCGCCGCTGGCGATCCGTCTCGACGGCAGCAGCTTCCAGCTGAACTGGATGTGGCAGATGCTGAAAAACTGCAACACCGAACACTACATGACCAACAAAGGCCGCATGGTGCGCCTGGCGGAATACAGCCGCGACTGCATCAAGGCGCTGCGGCAGGAAACCGGCATCCAGTACGAAGGCCGTCAGGGCGGCACGCTGCAGCTGTTCCGCACCCAACAACAGTTCGAAAACGCCGCGAAAGATATTGCGGTATTGGAAGATGCCGGAGTGCCTTACCGATTGCTGGAGGCCGGCCAACTCGGCAGCGTTGAGCCTGCGCTGGCGCAGGTGGCGCACAAGCTGACCGGCGGCCTGCAGTTGCCGAACGACGAAACCGGCGATTGCCAACTGTTTACGCAACAGTTGGCGAAGATGGCTGAGCAGGCGGGCGTGACCTTCCTGTTCAACCGCAGCGTCGACCGTCTGTTGGTGGAGGGGGACAAGATCGCCGGCGTACAGTGCGGCGAGGAAGTGTTCAAAGCCGATAGCTATGTGGTGGCGTTCGGTTCGTACTCCACGGCGCTGCTGCGCGGCCTGGTGTCTATTCCGGTTTACCCGCTCAAGGGCTATTCGCTGACGATCCCTATCGTCGATGAGGCGGCGGCGCCATTCTCTACGGTACTGGATGAGACGTATAAAATCGCCATCACGCGCTTCGACCAGCGCATTCGCGTCGGCGGCATGGCGGAGATCGTCGGTTTCAATACTCAGCTGGAGCAAAAGCGGCGAGAAACGCTGGAGATGGTGGTGCGCGATCTCTACCCGAACGGCGGCAGAGTGGAAGACGCGACGTTCTGGACCGGCTTGCGCCCGATGACGCCGGACGGCACGCCGATCGTCGGCCGCACCTCGTTGAAAAACCTGTACCTCAACACCGGGCATGGCACGCTCGGCTGGACCATGGCCTGCGGTTCCGGGCAGTTGTTGTCCGATCTGATGTCCGGCATTACGCCGGCAATCCCTTCCGATGACCTGGCGGTGGCGCGTTACAGCGCCGGATTTCGCCAGCAACACGCGGTTCCGCTGAACGACGTGCATCCCGCACGTTAATCGTCGACGCTGTCATAGACTTTTTCGGCCACGCGCAGGCGCGCGTGGCCGCTGTACGCTGCCTCAAGGAGAAGCGATGCCCCGTCCGATAACCGCCACGATGCATCTCGGTGCAATTGAAAACAACCTGCAGGTGGTGCGCCGTTTCGCCCCCGGCGCCAAAGTCTGGGCGGTGGTCAAGGCCAACGCCTATGGCCACGGCATCAAACACGTTTGGCGCAGCATGGCGCACACCGACGGCTTCGCCATGCTGGATCTGGCCGAAGCGGTGTTGCTGCGCGAGTCCGGTTGGCAGGGGCCGATCCTGTTGTTGGAAGGCTTCTTCCAGCGACAGGATCTGGCCTTGCTCGATCGTTATCGCCTGACGACGGCGGTGCACAGCGACTGGCAACTGGCGGCGATCGCCGACGCAAAGCTGAGTGCGCCGCTTGATGTCTATCTGAAAGTGAACAGCGGCATGAATCGGCTGGGGTTTGCGCCCGAGCGCCTGCATGAGGTGTGGCGCAGGGCGCAGGCTGTCGCCAATATTGCCGAGCTTACGCTGATGAGTCACTTCGCCACCGCCGACGGGCCGGAAGGCGTAACTCAGCAGATGGCCACCATCGAGGCGGCGGCGGCCGATGTACCGCTGCCGCGTTGCCTGGCCAACTCGGCCGCTACGCTGTGGCATCCTGCGACCCACGGCAGCTGGGTGCGCCCTGGGATCATTCTCTATGGCGCTTCACCGAGCGGATGCTGGAACGATATCGCATCGACGGGGTTGCAGCCGGCGATGACGCTGAGCAGCGAGATCATCGGCATTCAGCAACTGAAGTCTGGAGATCGCGTGGGCTACGGTGGCCGTTACAGCGCCGCCGGCGCGCAGCGTATCGGCGTGGTGGCCTGCGGTTATGCCGACGGCTATCCGCGTCATGCGCCGACCGGAACGCCGGTATGGGTCGATGGCGTGCTGACACGCACCCTGGGAACGGTATCGATGGATATGCTGGCGGTGGATTTGACGCCCTGTCCCCACGTTGAACTGGGCGCCGAGGTGGAGCTGTGGGGAAAACGCCTGCCGGTGGACGAGGTGGCCACGGCGGCAGGGACGTTAGGCTATGAACTGTTGTCTGCGTTGGCGGCACGGGTGCCGGTCGTTACCGAAGCCTGAGCCGCGGCTCAGGCGACTTTTCTGATCTGTCCTTTAATCTGCTTGCTGAGCCGCCGCGCGTGCAGCGCCAGCAGGCAGCCCGCCAGCATGACCAAAGCCAGCGACAGCTTCGGTTGCAGCGGCAGCGCCATCGCCAGCAGCCCCAGCGCGGCGCCCCCGGCCATCTGTACGAAACCGACCAGTGCGGACGCGACGCCGGCCTCATTGGAGTACGGTTCCAGCGCATAGCTGGTGGCCGGGCCCATCACGAACGCCAACCCAGCGCAGGCGCTGGCGACCGGCAGCATATACGCCAGCCAGTGCGCTTGCGCCGCCGCGGGAAGCCACATGACGCCCAGCAGCAGGCCCAGGCAGCCCAACCCCATCAAAATGCCGCCGGTCGCCAGACAAACCGGGCGGCCGACTTTGTGGATGATGCGGTTAGCGAAGAAGCTGACCAACATGATCCAGAAGCCGTTGGCGCCGAACACCAACGAGAATTGCAGCGGAGTCAGGCCCGCAGTGCCCATCAGCACGTTAGGCGCCAGAGAAACGTAGGTCAGTGCCATGCCCATCGCCCCGGAGTTCACCACCGCGAAAGAGAGGAAACGCCGTTCGCTGAGGATGCGCGCGTATTGGCGCACCGGCAGCCCTTTGACTGGCACGGTGTCGGCGGGGCGAGTTTCCGGCAGGCGCAGCGCGATGAGCACCAACACCAGCAGCGCGTAACTGGCCAGGAACCAAAAGGGCGCGCGCCAGCCGAAGGCTTCGGCGAGCAGGCCGCCGAGCAGCGGCGCCAATGCCGGGATGATGTTCAGCGTGCCGTTGAGAAAGCCGAAGGCGCGGGCGGCGTCGTCGCCATTCAGCCGATCGCGCACGCCGCTGAAGGCGACGACGGCGGTGCAACAGACCGCAACCCCTTGCAACAGGCGCGACGCGATGAAGATCGTCGGGCTGGTGGCCAGTGCCGCCATTGCCGCGCCGATCGTGTAGAGAATAATGCCGGCCAGCGCCACCGGTTTGCGGCCATAGTTATCCACCAACGGACCGGCGATGATTTGACCGAGGCCGAGCACCAGAATAAACAGCGAAATGGTGGATTGGATCAGCGCTTCACTGCTGCCCAGGCCGGCGGCGATGGCGGGAATGGTGGGCAGATAGAGATCGATGCCCAATGGGCCGAGCAGCACCAGGCTGAGAAGCAGAAACAGGAACTTTTGCATAGCAGGAAAGGCACGTCCTAGTGACAAAGAGGGCTAGAGTAGAGATTCTGGCGGCAAATGAAAAGGGGCAAAGCGGGTCAGCGCTGCGCTCCCGGGCGGAGATAAAGCGCCGAGACGGTATCGGCCACATAACGGGCCTGATGGCGAGCGTCATCCAACGCGCGATGCGGCATGCCTTCGAACAGACGGGTCTTTTTCGGGTTAAAGCCGTGCAGTTCCGCCAGCGTTATCACCGTGCGCACATCCTGGGTATCCCAGAATTTCCACGGACAGGGCATCTCCAACTGCTGGAAGGCGTGTTCGAGGATCGCGCAGTCGAACTCTTTACCGTTACCCCAGACCTTTACCGTATCGGTGCTGTTCATATGGATAAAACGGCTGAGACTGCTCAGCACGCGCTTGAGGCTCTCGGTGCCGCCGAAGGCCAGCTTGCGCGCTTCATCGGATTGTTTCGCCCACCAGGCAACCGTGTCCAGGCTTATGGTTCGCCCCGGCTGATCTTTCTGGCTGCTGACGGCGGCCTCGAATTCGGCGCCAAGTTCCCCGGTGCGGGGATCGAAAAACACCGCCGCGACCACCAAAATCACGGCGCTGGGTTTTATATCCAGGGTTTCAATGTCTAACATCAGATGGTGCATCGGCGTTTCCGGTGGTTGGCGTGGTGGCTTAATGTTACTACAGAACGTGCGACGATGCGGCCAGTGCGCACATGAAATCCTTTTAAAGCGCCTCGTTCAGGTTATGATGCTGGAGATACTCTTGTCAGGTTGGTCGCTATCGGTGAGAACGCTTATCTTTATTTTGTGCATGGTTGGCTACTTGCTGCTGCTGGGCTACCTTAGCGTGTTCGTCACGGACAAGATCTGTGAGAAGGCAGGCAACTACACCAAAATATGCCGCATCGTAGACATTTCAGAGCCCCATATCCCCAGATAGCACCGCGTTTAACCGAGGTAATCGGTGGTGATCAGCGGGGTCAGGATCGCCGCCAGCGCCGCGAGCGTCGTCCATTGCCGCCAGCCTAGGCGAGCCAGCCAGTCATGCCGCTGTGGCGGCGTGGCCAGCTGCCCGACGGCCACGGTGCCGGTCAGCAGCAGCGTCAGAATCAGCAGCACCAGGCCACGGCTCACCAGCGTGAACTCAATGTGCAGCACATTGGCGTAATACAGGCGCATCAGAATAAAATAGCCCAACAAGATCCAGGCGAAAACGACGTTTTTCTTGAGCACCTGTTGCAACATCAGCGCGAGAAACAGGCTGTGAAACAGCGATAGCAGCGGGGCTTCGATCGGATGCCGAACGCAGACGTTGTAGACCGCCATGTAAATGTTGAAAACCAGCAGGATATAGATCACGTAAATATACCAGCCGTAGATCACTTTGAGTTTTTTGGCGCTCGGCGGCAGGGAGAGTGCGTCCGGTTTCATTAGGGCCTCCTGATGACGCCACGCAAACGCTGCAGTTGAAGGCGGCGCGTCGGCATCGTAATTTATAATCCACAGGGTATATATCACCCGAGCGCTAAATGAGAATTAAACGCTGAACCGGCTTTATTCCCGCGTTTGCGCGGAACTATTTTTGGCCCGCAGGGTCGATTGGCGAGCGATCGCCAGGCGATTCTCGCACTGAGATGAAGCAAGCAATACGCTGATATGAAAGATTATAAAAACACGCATGGCACCAGGCTGCTGCTGATATTCACCCTGGCGTTTTACATCCTGTTGCCGCCTGTGCTGACCGCCTGCGTCTTCACCCGTTTCAATCTTAATCCCTTCGCGATCGTCAAATTCTTGCACTTTAATCCGTTCTTCGCCGATCGGGGCATACCCGGTTATCAGACTTTCCTCTACCTGCTGATGCTTTGGTTGGGGGGGAATATTTTGCTATGGCTGATGGTATGGGGCGCGGGGCGGCTGTACCGCCGTTGGCGATCGCGGCGCGGCGAATAGTCTACCCCCAAGTAAAACGTTACGCGGGGAAATGGCCTTTCATTTAACAATGCGCCGTATCGTCACTTGTTTCGCTGGTGAGGGGCAGCGTCGTCGGCTGACCCATTCCATTAGCACGGCTGTTTAAAAGCATCCGTGGCGGCACAGCCGGTTAGGGCGTTAGAACAGCGAAAACAGCAAGACGACCGGCAGACTCAACGGCCAGGTTAACCCGATGGTCAGCGCGCTGATGCAACGAATTTTGACGGTGTCCCTGCTTACCAGGTAGGTGAAAATCATTGAAACTAACAGACCAATAAAATAACAGTATTGCGTTGCAACCCACAGCGACGACATGAAACTCGATCCCAGTTGTATTTTTACGCGCGAATTCTAGGAGCTTGGCGGGCGATAATCAATGACCGAAGGCCGTTAATTCATGCCTTTATCCATAAGAATGCATAATTTATTTCTATAAAGAATGTAAGGTTATTAACGGCTTTATGCTTATTACGAAAAGAAATCAACAACATAGTTACCGGTAACATTTTAAGGTTGTCAGCCTGATTTCAGGCGGGAACGGTGTGAAGAAGGAAAATAGTCATTCAGACGTCCGGAAACGCGACGAGGTTATAACTCATAAATTTTATTGATGTTTCAGTGGGCAAGCAGACGAAGGCGAGATCGCGTTGCGCCGGCGAGCTTTGGGTTCTTTTTTAGCTGTCGGCGGGCGAATGATGGGATAGAAACATGCGGGGAGAGGGGTTTTTAGCGCATCGTCCGGATGCGCTGCCGGTCAGCCAGGAAGGGGGGTTTGGTGTTGCTGTAGGTTTAATGAATGTTAAGACCGTAGACGAACAGCCACGAAAACAGCAGCGCCAGCAGGCATGTCATCAATACGATGGAGATCATTTCCTTCACAACTTCATTCCTTTTCCCGATGAACCAAATTTACTTGTCTTTGTTTTTGCGTGGGATTTTAGATCGGTATGGGTAAAAATCCTAGTTTTAATCCCGTTTTTTGCACTGGCGCCACGGCGTACGCTGCCTCGGCAAGTCATGACGATGCCTGTAAACCGAGCCGCCTTAACCCGTCGTAGCTATTGCCGAATACCGCAGTGCTAACTATATAAATGGAGATCGCGCGACGTCGCCGGCTGCAAGGCGCGTCCCTGTAGGGCGGTTGTTGATCAGTCTACAGCGCCTCCAAATGAGATGAAGAGGTCGGCAATGAGCACAAAACCAACCATCGTGCTGGTGCACGGATTCTGGGGCGGCGCCGCGCACTGGAGTAAGGTGATTATCGAGTTGTCGCGCAGGGGCTATTCGGCGATTCATGCGGTGGAAATGCCGCTGACCTCACTGGCTGAGGATGCGGAACGGGCGCGCAAGATGGTCGCGCAGCAAGCGGGACCGGTATTGTTGGTGGGGCACTCTTACGGTGGCGCGGTGATCACGGAAATGGGCAACCAGCCTAACGTGGTCGGCCTGGTCTACATTGCCGCGTTTGCGCCGGATGCCGGTGAAAGCCCCGGTGGTATTACGCAAGCGCATCCTCCCGCGGCAGTCGCGAATCTGATTCCGGACAGCGACGGTTATCTGTGGATCAAGACCGACAAGTTTCACGAAAGCTTTTGCCAGGATCTTACCGCCGACGAGGCTCTGGTGATGGCGGCGACGCAGAAGGCGCCATTGGCCGATACCTTCGGCAACCCCCTCGGTGAGCCCGCCTGGAAACATAAACCGTCGTGGTATCAACTCTCCAGCGACGACCGCATGATAGCGCCGGAGAACCAACGGCGTATGGCGCAGCGGCTGCAGGCTAAGAAAGTCATGGTGCTGAAGGCCAGTCATGCCTCGCTGGTTTCCCATGCCGATGACGTGGCGGGATTGATTGACGAAGCGGCCGGTTCAAAATAAAACCCGGGCAGAAACGCGCTTCGGGCCAAAAAAGAGGCACCTTGCGGCAAAGGAGTGCTGCGCTTCACATTAGGGATAAGCGCTGATGTCGCTGCCGGAGTTCATTATTAACAGCATAATCAACACCACGACGGCGGCAATAATGGCGTAGATTTCCGCCTTGCGCATATCGATCTAGCGCCCGTTAACGCCGATCATTTCTATTGCCGCTCGATGCAATTTTTGAAAATACTCGTCGTGCTGTTGTTCAACTTCCTGAATAAGACTGGCCAGCAGATTCTGTTTGGTGATCGGTTTGTTGGCGATGAGCACCAGCAGCACGCTTTTGCCGAGCAGGCAGCAGATTTGCTTATGGTATTCATCAACATCATTCTTGTTGAGGCCATAGAGGGTGTAATCGATCATGGTGTCTAACCTGCTGACAGGTAAATTGCCCGCCGAAGCGGGCTGAGAAGCCATAGAAAATAAAATGAGTCAAATTTCGCTTAGGGTGGAACCCGATGCGTGTGTTAACGATAACTGAATGGGAATATTCCCATCAAGACGCATGAGGGAGGATGTGAAGGTTTAGGAATAACCTCAGAAGAAATAATAATAGAGGTCGTCATTCGGGATAATGCGGCTTATTATTTTGCCGGTGAAGGTCAAAATTTATGTGTGAGGGATATATCAGGGTGAAAAAGAAACAGCCGGAAAACGGGTTCTCCGGCTGCTATGATTACCGCGATATTATTCACGCGGTCTGTTTGCGGAACAGTTCGCGGAATACCGGATAGATATCGTCCGGTTCGCGGATATGCTGCATGGCGAAGTTGTCGAATTTCGCTTGCAGATCTTCGTATTCGCGCCACAGCGTTTGGTGAGCGCGGCGAGTGATTTCGATGTAGCTGTAGTACCGCACCATTGGCAGGATCTTCTTCGCCAACAGCTCGTGACACAGCGGTGAATCGTCGGCCCAGTTGTCCCCGTCCGACGCCTGCGCGGCGTAGATATTCCATTGCGCCGGATCGTAACGCTCTTCGACCACGTCGTTCATCAGTTTCAATGCGCTGGAGACGATGGTGCCGCCGGTTTCCTGCGAATAGAAGAACTCCTGCTCGTCCACCTCTTTCGCCTGGGTGTGATGGCGAATATAGACCACCTCGACGTTTTTGTAGGTTCGGCTCAGGAACAGATAAAGCAGAATGTAAAAACGTTTGGCCATGTCTTTGGTGGCCTGATCCATCGAACCGGATACGTCCATCAGGCAGAACATCACCGCCTGGCTGGAGGGCTCCGGCCGACGCTCGTAGTTTTTGTAACGCAGATCGAAGGTGTCGATAAACGGCACGCTTTCGATTTTCTTGCGCAGTTCGGCAATCTCTTTGCGCAGCCGCTCTTCTTCCAGCAGTTGCACCGGCTCGGTGTTTTCCAACTGGGTCAGCGCGTCTTCCAGTTCGTGCAACGCGCGCCTTTTACCGGCGGTCATGGCGGTACGCCGCGCCAGCGAGTTTTGCAGCGAACGTACGACGCTGATGTTGGCCGGCACGCCGTTAGCGGTATAGCCGGCGCGGTGGGTTTTGAACTCGGTCAGCTGCTTGTACTGATTCTTTTTCAGGTTGGGCAGGGCGAGATCCTCGAACAAAAGATCGAGGTACTCGTCTTTGGATATCTGGAAGACGAACTCATCCTGGCCTTCACCGTCCTGGCTGGCGTTGCCCTGGCCGCCGCCACCGCCTGCGCCGCCCTGAGGCCGTTCGACGCGATCGTTCTGCACGAAGTGGTCATTGCCCGGGTGAACGCGATGGCGCGTGCCGCCGCGCCCCTGATGAAACATCGGTTCGTTGATATCGTCAGTGGGGATAGAGACTGACTCCCCGCTGTCTACGTCGGTGACCGAACGCTTGTTGATGGCTTCGGCAATCGACTGTTTGATTTGCGACTTGTAACGGCGCAAGAAGCGCTGGCGGTTCACCGTGCTCTTGTTTTTGCCGTTCAGCCGCCGGTCAATGAAATAGGCCATACTTCCCCCAAACGACGTTGCCAACTCTTCATGTCCCGGCCGCGGCAGCGCAATGTGTCAGCCCCTCCGTGGGCTGCGCTGCAACGTCCATGACTGTGGACATGGCCCTGATAATGCCGCTTACCTGAGGCGTTATGAGGATTTTCTGACCCGCAGATACCATTCACACAGCAGGCGCACCTGCTTGCGGGTATAGCCTTTCTCCATCATGCGATCGACGAAGTCGTCGTGTTTTTTCTGCTCGTCCGTCGATGTTTTGGCGTTGAACGAAATCACCGGCAACAGTTCTTCGGTATTGGAGAACATCTTTTTCTCAATCACGGTGCGCAGCTTCTCGTAGCTGGTCCAGTTCGGGTTGCGGCCGTTGTTGTTGGCGCGGGCGCGCAGCACGAAGTTCACGATTTCGTTGCGGAAATCTTTCGGGTTGCTGATGCCGGCCGGTTTTTCAATTTTCTCCAGTTCGGCGTTCAGGGACTCGCGGTCGAACAGCTGGCCGGTGTCGGGATCGCGATACTCCTGATCCTGGATCCAGAAGTCGGCATAGGTGACGTAGCGGTCAAAAATGTTCTGTCCGTATTCCGAGTAGGATTCCAGATAGGCGGTCTGGATCTCTTTGCCGATAAACTCGGCGTATTTCGGGATCAGATAGCCTTTCAGGTGCTCCAGGTATTTCTCCGCCAAATCCTGCGGGAACTGTTCGCGCTCGATCTGCTGTTCCAGCACATAGAACAGGTGCACCGGGTTGGCTGCCACCTCGGCGTGATCGAAGTTGAATACCCGCGAGAGGATTTTAAAGGCGAAACGGGTGGAGAGGCCGTTCATGCCTTCGTCAACCCCGGCGTAGTCGCGGTATTCCTGATAGGACTTGGCTTTCGGGTCGGTATCTTTGAGGCTTTCGCCGTCATACACGCGCATTTTCGAGTAGATGCTCGAGTTTTCGGGCTCTTTCAGCCGCGACAGCACGCTAAAGCGCGCCAGCGTTTCCAGCGTGCCCGGCGCGCAGGGCGCATGGGTCAGCTCACTGTGATCCAGAAGCTTGTCGTAAATTTTGATCTCTTCCGACACGCGCAGGCAGTAAGGCACCTTGACGATATACACGCGGTCGAGGAACGCTTCGTTGTTCTTGTTGTTACGGAAGGTCACCCACTCGGATTCGTTGGAGTGCGCCAGAATAATGCCGCTGAACGGCAGGGCGGAGATGCCTTCGGTGCCGTTGTAGTTGCCTTCCTGGGTTGCAGTCAGCAGCGGATGCAGCACCTTGATCGGCGCTTTGAACATCTCGACGAATTCCATAATCCCCTGGTTGGCGCGGCACAGGGCGCCGGAATAGCCGTAGGCGTCCGGATCGTTCTGCGCGTGGTTCTCCAGTTTACGGATGTCCACTTTACCGACCAGTGCCGAGATGTCCTGGTTGTTCTCATCGCCCGGCTCGGTTTTGGCGATGGCGATCTGTTCCAGAATGGAAGGGCGCACTTTCACGACTTTAAACTTGGTGATATCGCCACCGAACTCATGCAGGCGCTTCGCCGCCCACGGCGACATGATGGTGCCGAGATAGCGACTTGGGATATTGAACTCTTTTTCCAGGATCGTGGCATCTTCCTGCGGATTGAACAGGCACAGCGGATGATCGTTGACCGGGCTGCGTTCGCCGTTGGCGCTGAGGGTGTAGATGGGCACGCGCTGCATCAGCGCTTTCAGACGTTCCGCCAGCGAGGACTTGCCGCCGCCCACCGGGCCCAGCAGGTAAAGGATCTGTTTCTTCTCTTCCAGGCCCTGAGCGGCGTGTTTCAGGTAAGAGACGATCTGTTCGATGGCCTCTTCCATGCCGTAGAACTCTTCGAAGGCCGGATAGCGTGCGATCACGCGGTTGGAGAACAGGCGCGACAGGCGTGATTCTAGCGCAGTGTCGACCATCACAGGTTCACCGATAGCCATCAGCAGACGTTCGGCCGCGTTGGCATAGGCACTGCGATCTTGCCGGCAAATGGTAAGAAATTCCTGCAGTGTGAACTCTTCGTCCTTGGCAGCTTCGTAGCGCTGGCGATAGTGGTCAAATATGTTCATGATGCCCGTCCTTTCGTTATTAGCACAGGTTAAAGAGAGCGTGTGATAGTGTTCTGGCTCCCGAAAGATGAGAATACGCCTGAGTACAGCAACCCGTATGCCAACTTGGTGCGCTTATTATCGCGAGTTGCGCTGTATGCCACTGGGCCCAGGATAAATTCACCTTCTGATTTAAGCTTAGTTTGCTTGCCGGAAAATTTCCTGCCGTAGAAAAAGCTTTTTTTAAGTCATATCAATGACTCAGTTATTGCCGGGATAACCAAATGCCTTGTCTGGCGCGGCCTGCGGCATGAATCGTCATCGTTCCGCCATGATTAATTCATAATTCCGCTATAAGTTATTCGATCTTGGTCGTTTTCTATTGTAAAGATTAGGCGCGTAACTAAATTTTCACATAAACTATTGCGGCTATTAACCCTGTAATTTATGGAAAAAGAACCAGTGAAGATTTCAAAACTCAAAACGCTAGCAATTATCGCTTCCGCAATGGTTTGTGCGCAAAGTGCCCAGGCGGGAACCTGGTCACTGGGTGCTGCCGCGCTGGTTAGCCCGGACCCGTATCGCGGTTATCAGGATCGCGTTTATCCGGTGCCCGTCATCGACTATGAAGGTGACGACTTCTACTTCCGTACTCTGACCGCCGGTTACTACCTGTGGAAAGATCAAGAAAATCAGCTGAGCATCATGGGGTATTACACGCCATGGGGCTACCGTCCGGGCGACAGCGACGACGATCGCATGAAGCGTCTCGACAAGCGTCGCGGCACGCTGATGGCCGGCCTGGCCTATTCACACAACGCAGAGTGGGGCACCATTCGCACCACCTTCACCGGCGACACGCTGAACTACAGCAACGGGCTGGTGGGCGATGTGGCTTATCTGTACAAGTTTGATCTGGACGCGTTGACGCTGGTTCCGGGCGTAGGCGTGATGTGGAACAGCAAAAACCAGAACAAATATTACTATGGCGTCAGCGCCAATGAATCGCGCCGCAGCGGTCTGGACAGCTACACCCCGAGCGATAGCTGGGCGCCGTATCTCGAGCTGAGCGCCAATTACCAGATCAACAAGAGCTGGAACGCCTTCTTCCTCGGCCGCTATGTGAAGTTGTCGGATGAAGTGAAAGACAGCCCGATGGTGGATAAATCTTACACCGGTTTGCTGATGACGGGTGTGAGCTACACCTTCTAATCGCGCATTGCACGATAAGTGTGCATGGCGTGCATCAAAAAGGGGCGCGAGCGCCCCTTTTGCACATCCGTAGTGCGCTGACGCGCACGGGGTTTCAGGCCTTTTTACGGCTGCGGAAGGTCACACCCAAACGGGCGGGTTGTTCGCCGGCGGCGACCAGCGGTTTGCTGACGCGCCCGGTCTCAACGCAGACCATGGTCTTGTAACCGTCGTTCGGCATGTCTCCCATGCTGCAGGACAGCTCTACGCCGGGGTTCCAGGCGATAACGTCGCTCATATGATGGTGATGAACCTCGATGGTGCGTGCGAGCGCCGGATCGCGGATCAGGCTGAAGGCCTCCGGACGGGTATAGACGCGGTCAGTTTGGCCGACGAAGGTCACTTCGCCCGTCTGACGCGCTTCGACGCCGCCCGCCACCTTATCAATATAAGGTTCGCCCAGGCCCGCCACGCTGACCCGATCGATATCGCCAACCTGGAAGTAGCTGTGCAGCGCCGCCGTGGCTTGATAATCGCCGTGCGATTCCAGTTCGATCTCGCACTCTTCACCCAGCTTGAAGCGAGCAATCAGCGTGAAGGCGTGCGGCCACAGCTTGCGGGTCTGCTCATTGTCTTTCAGCGTAAAGGTCAGGATGACGCCGTTGTCATCTTCATCGTGCGCCGTCAGGCTCCAGGGCTGGTTGCGAGCGAACCCGTGGGAGGGGTGCGCCACCGGGCCGAACCACGGCCAACAGATCGGCACGCCGCCGCGGATGGCCTTGCCTTTGGCGAAAGGCGTGTTGTTGCTGAGCCAAATTACCGGCTGCTCACCGCTAGGCTGCCAGGCCAGCAAATGCGCACCCTGCAGCGCGACCGCCGCGCGCACTTTCGGGTGCGACACGACCACCACGCCCAGCTCATCGAGTTGGCGCTGGCTGATATAAGGAGAAATCTGTTCGGAAACGGGCAGGGTGAAAATTTTCTCGTTCATTTCATAACCTATTGTTTGCCGGAAATAGAAATGGACCCTATTAGCTTTCGGGTCACAACCAGGCCCTCAGGCGCATGCTTAGACAGTGACTGAGGTGAGTGTGTGCAGCGAACAACGCTGTGACTCGAAAGATGACGGGTAAAAAAAGGGCGACAAAAAAATGTCGCCCTCATTATCAGCTTAACATCATGCCATTACTTGGAGATGTGAGCGATCAGATCCAGAACCTTGTTGGAGTAGCCGGTTTCGTTGTCGTACCAGGAAACCAGTTTCACGAAGTTGTCGTTCAGTGCGATACCGGCTTTGGCATCGAACACGGAAGTCAGCACTTCGCCGTTGAAGTCGGTGGAAACCACGTCGTCTTCAACATAGCCCAGAACGCCTTTCATAGAGCCTTCAGCGGCGTCTTTGATGGCTTTCTTGATTTCTTCGTAGGTAGCCGCTTTTTCCAGACGAACGGTCAGGTCAACAACGGACACGTTAGGGGTCGGTACGCGGAACGCCATGCCGGTCAGTTTGCCTTTCAGTTCTGGCAGAACCACGCCAACCGCTTTCGCTGCGCCGGTAGAAGAAGGGATGATGTTCTGGGATGCGCCGCGGCCGCCGCGCCAGTCTTTGTGAGACGGGCCATCAACGGTTTTCTGAGTCGCGGTGGTGGCGTGAACGGTGGTCATCAGGCCTTCAACGATACCGAAGTTGTCGTTGATGACTTTAGCCAGTGGCGCCAGGCAGTTGGTGGTGCAAGAGGCGTTGGACACGATGTCCTGGCCGGCATATTTGTCAAAGTTGGCGCCGCGAACGAACATTGGGGTCGCATCTTTGGATGGGCCAGTCAGAACCACTTTTTTAGCGCCGGCGGTGATGTGTTTACGTGCGGTTTCGTCGGTCAGGAAGATACCGGTCGCTTCAGCAACCACATCAACGCCCACTTCGTTCCACTTCAGGTTAGCCGGGTCTTTCTCTGCGGTAACACGGATGGTTTTGCCGTTAACAACCAGGTGGCCGTCTTTAACTTCTACCGTACCGTTGAAACGGCCGTGAGTAGAGTCATACTTCAGCATGTAAGCCATGTACTCTGCGTCCAACAGGTCGTTGATTGCAACGATCTCGATGTCAGAACGCTCTTGAGCAGCACGGAAAACAATGCGACCGATACGGCCAAAACCGTTGATACCTACTTTGATAGTCATATATTCCACCAGCTATTTGTTAGTGAATAAAAGGTTGGTTGTAAAATTACAAAAACCTTACCCAGCGTCAAGCGGAATCGTGTCAATACTTGCGGCAAGTCAAACCGGAAGGGTGGTTTTGCACGCTTATTGCACAGTCCATTTGCGCTCGGCCTCATCCGTTATATGGGGACAAGCCGCCAAGTATAAAGTCAGCATACGCAAGATGTGTGATCGCTATCACATATCATCGTGACGTGGCCTTTATGGGCTACAGTTTAGGCCAAAAACCCCTGCAGCGGTGTTAATTTTTTGTTATTATTAATCATTGTTTTCGTTGACATTATCCACATTCAGAGATAAGCACAAATGGCTAAAGAGACAACCCCCGCTCATCCGGTCACGGAACTGAATGAAATCCAACGTTATGTCACGCAACAGCGTGGCACCGAAGCGCCGTTTAGCGGCAAATTGCTGCATAACAAGCGTGAGGGCGTGTACCATTGTCTGTGCTGTAACCAGCCGCTGTTCTATTCCGAAACCAAATACGATTCCGGCTGCGGCTGGCCCAGCTTTTACGAGCCGGTTTCCGCCGATGCAATCCGTTATCTTGATGATAATTCACATAATATGCATCGTGTTGAAATCCGCTGTGGCCACTGCGACGCGCACCTGGGGCATGTATTCCCCGATGGCCCGCAGCCGACCGGTGACCGTTACTGCGTCAATTCCGCCTCGCTGAGTTTCACCGATGGCGAAAATGGCGATCAAACGGCCGGTTAAGCGGTAATTTAACCAACAAAATCGATTCAGCTAATTATTCTTCCGTAAGCGAGAAGGGCCCTGATGGACGTGAAAGATCTGATTGCGGCGATGACGCCCGAGATATACCAACGCCTGGTGCAGGCGGTTGAACTGGGCAAATGGCCGGACGGCGTGGCGCTGACGCCGGAGCAAAAGGAAAACAGCCTGCAGGCGGTGATGCTGTGGCAGTCGATGAACAACGTCGATCCGCAGCATATGAGCATCGGCACCGACGGGCAGATCGTGATGAAGAGCAAACAAGAGCTGAAGCAGCAGTTCGTTGCCGAGCCGCTGGTGAAACTCAAGCCGCAGTAAGGCTCCCCCCCTAAAGCGGGGCGATGTCGCCATCGCCCCGTCGATTCAACGTTTCTCGCCCTTTATGCCCAGCGATTCCGCCAGCTGCTGCGCCAGCCGGTTGTTGTCGTCTGCGCCGTATTCCCAGAACATCGCACCGCCCAATCCCTGGCTTTTAATATAATCGGCCTTGATGGCCACCGAACGCGGGTTCTCGTACGAAATGGCGAACAGCGGCTTGCCTTCGGCGGATTGCAGCGTCAGGTATGGCACTTTGGCGTCGTCATCCCAGTGCTCGCGGAAACGCTGCTGCGGATCGTTGAGCAATTTGTTGACGATATCGCGGTATTTAAAATAAGTGTCTTTGCTGAGATCCAATCCCAGCGTGCGGAACAGGGCGATTTCTCGCGCGCTGAAGTAAGGCTGCGTCACCGGATGGTTGGCGGCATCCGGTTTGTCCCAGTCGATGCCCGCCTCGGTCGCCCGTTTCGGTACCCGGCCGTAGAAACCGATACCCAGGTTCATCTGCGCCGGTTTCAGACCGGCGGCCAGATAATGCTTTACCACGTTATCGGCGCTGTAGCGATCGGCGGCGGCTACGGTTGGCCAACGCGTTGAATCGTACAGGTTGGCATTGAAGTACTGCGTGCCGTAAGCCATGTCGTAGGTCATCAGATTGATGTAATTGAGGTAGGGCGCAATATTTTTTACATCGACCCATTCACGTGGGCTTTTGACGTTGGCGCCAACGGCGATGGTCAACAGTTTGCCTTTACCCAGCGTCTGATGAAGCTCTTTCAGCAGCAGGGTGAAGTTGTCGCGGTCTGCCGGTTGGCTTTCCACCAAACCCCAGGCGCCGTTTACCGGGTATTCCCAGTCCAGATCGATCCCATCCAGCCGGTACTGTTCGATCACCTGCAACGCGGAGCGAATGAAAATCGCCCGGTTTTCCGCGGTGGCGGCGACGCCGGAGAAACCGCGTGCGCCCCAGCCTCCGACCGACAACAGCACTTTCAGCTCGGGGTTCTGTTTGCGCAGCACCGGCAGACGTTGCAGATCGGCCGTGACTTTCGGTGACAGGTAGATCTGGTGGCGGCGAGCAGGGTCTTTCAGCGCCGCATTGGTTTCGTCTTTCTCGTCGTTGTAGATCAGGCCAAACGAATAGTTGAGGTGGGTGATTTGCGTCACGTCCAGCTTGTCGATGTCACCACCGGGGCCGGCGGTGACGTCGCCGCCGCCGTTGAAGTAGCCGACGGAGAGATAGGCCGCCTGAGCCGCGCCGGTACCGGCGATAGCCAACTGCACCGCTGCCAGCAAAGGCAGCAGTTTTCGGGTTATTTTCATGTTTGTCTCCTTGGGATCGGCAAGGCCGACCGTACCGCCAGTAGCGGTCACAATAAAGCCGGGCTCAGCGGGCCCCGGATGCGTATAACCGATTGACGCCAAAAGCGTCGCTGCCATAACAGCAAAAGCGCCTGCCGGTCACAAGCGGCTGGAGGAGAAGAAAAACAGCATTGTGAGCGGCGTCGATATTTTCGCCGCCGCCCAGAGAGGGCGCCGATAGCGCCCGGCAGGATTTAATTGGCGAGAAATTGTGACAGGGTAACTAGCTGCGCGCCGGCGCGCGCCATGTCCTGCAGCGCTCGCTCACTGTCGTCCGGTTGCAGATTCACGCCGCGGCAGCCATCGACGATCACCTGCGTCGGGTAGCCGGCAGCCAGTGCATCCAGCACGCTGAACTTCACGCAGTAGTCGGTCGCCAGGCCCATGACAGCCAACCGCCGGACGCCCTGCGATTGCAGCCAGCCGTGGAGTTCGGTTTGCGCACGGTGGCCGTTATCGAAGAACGCGCTGTAGCTGTCGATGTTCGTATCTTGCCCTTTGCGAAAGACGGCATTGATGTGTTGCCGCTGTAACTGGGGATGAAAATCGGCGCCGAGGCTCCCTTGTACGCAGTGCACCGGCCACCATACCTGCGGCAGGCCTTCCAGCTCACCGAGGGTGCCGACCTGCGCATCGGAGTTCACCGCAAAGCTGCGGTGATTGGCGGGATGCCAGTCCTGGCTGGCCACCACCGGTTCGCCGCGCGCCAGGCAGGCGGCGATCGCCTGATTGGCGACCGGGATGACGGCGTCGCCCTCCGCGACCGCCAGCGCGCCGCCGGGGCAGAAGTCGTTTTGCAGATCGATCAACAACAGGGCCGTTTTCATCGCCGCTCCAGAGTTCAGTCGATTAACCGTTGATGCTCAGCTCGCCGCGCAGATCTTGCTGCATCAGGGCGCGGATTTGTTCCGGCGTCAGCGGCTGGCTCAACAGGTAGTGCAGCTTGGTCAGAGCGGCTTCCACCGTCATGTCGAAACCGCTGATCACCCCGGCGTGCGCCAGCGCGTTGCCGGTGGCGTAGCCTTCCATATTGACGCGCCCGGAGATGCACTGCGTCAGGTTGACCACCACGATGCCGCGTTCGGAGGCCGCACGCAACTCGTCGATCAGCTCGGCCTTCTGCGGCGCGTTGCCGACGCCGTAGGAACGCAGGATCAGCGCCTTGACCGGCTGCAGCAGGAAGTTACGCACCACCGCGCCGGAAATGCCCGGATAGATAGTGACCACGCCGATCGGCTGCGGCGTGATGTCATGTACCTGCAGCGCGCCGTTGCAAACCGGGCTGTCGATGCCGTGCTGGCGACGAATGTGGATACCGGCTTCCAGCAGCGGCGGCAGGTTGGGTGAAGCGAAAGCGTCGAAGCCATCGGCGTGCGCTTTGGTGGTGCGGTTGCCGCGGAACAGCTTGTTGTTGAAGAACAGGCTGACTTCGTTCACCGGATGGTTGGCCGCCAGGTACAGTGCATTCAGCAGATTGGTTTGGCCATCGGAGCGCAGCTCCGCCAGGGGAATCTGCGAGCCGGTGACGATCACCGGTTTGGCCAGGTTCTCCAGCATGAAGGAGAGCGCCGAGGCGGTGAACGCCATGGTATCGGTGCCGTGCAGGATCACGAAGCCGTCGTAGCGATCGTAGTTCTGTTTGATGTCGTCGGCGATGTGCTGCCAGTCTTCCGGCGTCATGTCCGAGGAATCGATGAGCGGCGCGTATTCATGAATGGTGAAATCCGGCATCTCCGGCCGATGGAATTCCGGCATCAGCGCCAGCTGACGCTGCAGGTGGCCGGAAACCGGAATATAGCCGTGCTCGGAACGCTGCATGCCGATGGTGCCGCCGGTGTAGGCGACGTAAATGGATTTCTTTTGCATGGTTATGATTTTAACAAAGATAAGATGGGCTGAATTATAGGGACATGGCGGCAGAAAAAAAGCCCGGCGGAGGCCGGGCTGCAGAATTATTTGTTAGCGGACTTCTCCGCAGGTCAGACAGATCGCGTAGCGGTTCTGCGGATCGTTCAAGTTATTGAACAAACCCGGCTGCTCTTTCACCGCATTGGCGACCGAGGCCAGCGGGGCAGGCAGCATGGCCTGAATCGCCGCCGGCAGCATGGCGTGAATGGAAACGCCGAACTGGCTGAGCACCATATCGCTCAGGCTCGGGGTGTCGACGAACCAGTCGAGCTGCCACTGTTGCAGTTTCGCCAGCTCAGCGGCTTTCTTCACCGCGTCGTCGAAATCGCCCAACTGATCGACCAGGCCGTTGGCCTTGGCGTCGCTGCCGAGCCACACGTGGCCCTGCGCGATTTGGTCAACCTGCTGCGGGGTCATCTTGCGTGATTTGGCGACCAGATCGAGGAAGTTCTTATACCCGTTTTCGATATTCAGCTGCATCATCTGCGAGAACTCCTGCGGCAACGCCTTGGTGACCGCGATATCGGCCAGCGGCGATGTCGCCACGCCGTCGGTGTGCACGCCCAGCGTATCCAGGGTTTTCTCGTAGGTATTGATGATGCCGAAAATGCCGATGGAGCCGGTCAGCGTGCTCGGGCTGGCGATGATGTAGTCGGCCGGCGTCGAAACCCAGTAACCGCCCGACGCGGCCATGCCGCCCATCGACACCACCACCGGTTTGCCGGCGGCGCGCACGGCGGCCAGCTCGGAGCGGATCACTTCGGACGCGCTGACGCTGCCGCCAGGGCTGTTGACGCGGAACACCACGGCTTTGACGGCCGGATCCAGACGTGCCTGACGCAGCTCGGCGGCGGTGGTGTCGCCCCCGACGTTGCCCGGCGTCTGCGGGCCGTCCATGATGGCGCCGTTGGCGAACACCACGGCGATCTTGCCGCCCTGGTTGGCGTCCGGTTTCGGCTGGTAGTCGTAGATGCTGATGGCGTTAAAATCGTTCGCCTGTTTGTCCCAGCCGAAGGTTTTGACCAGCTGATTTTCGATCGCGGTGCGCGACGCCAGCTCGTCCACCAGCTTATTGTCCAGCGCATAGCGGGCGGTGTCGCCGCCTGCCGCCTGCAGGCCGCTCAGCACGCCGGCGGCGCCGGGGAACAGCTGCTGCGGCGTCAGCTGCCGGTTGGCCGCCACGGTTTCCAGATAGTTCTGCCACAGACCGCCAATCCAGCGGCTGTCCGCTTCGCGCGCCGCCGGGGACATGTCGTCGCGGATCAGCGGTTCGACCGCCGATTTATAGGTGCCGACGCGGAAGATATTGGTGGTGACCTTGAGCATGTCCAGCAACGACTTGTAATACAGGTTGTTGGTGGCGAAACCGTGCAGATCGACCGCGCCCTGCGGCGACAGGTAGACCTTGTTGGCGTAGCTGGCCAGGTAGTATTGCGTTTGATTATAACTGTCGCCGATGGCGAAGATCGGTTTGCCGCTGTCGCGGAATTCGCGCAGCGCTTTGCCGATATAGCGCAGCGACGGCTGATCGGCGCCGGCGAAGTCATTCAGCTGCAACACCATGCCGGTAATGTTTTTGTCGTCTTTGGCCTTGCGGATGCTGTCTACCACGTCGAACAGCGAGTTCTCCTGCAGGCGGCTGCTGGAGGCGCCCAACAGTTCACGCCCCCATTGCCGCACCCGGTTGTTTACCGAAGGCTGATCGACCACCACGCCGCTTAAATCGACCAACAGCGCGCCGCGCGCCGGGGCCGTCGAGGTGGAGGAACTTTGGAAGGACAGATAGATGCCGACCCCAACCAGGATCAGCAGGACCAGGAACAGGTTAAGGATCAGTTCCCTGATAAAATTCAGCAGACGCCATGTCCACCGGAAAATGCCGGCAATAATTTGCCACAATGTGCGCATGTGCTCTCCAACAAGAGTCGAGAATGTTCCGCTATCCTAATGAGCGGCCGGGTAAATGTCAGCTTTAAATCGTGGCACACAGACGCTATCGCCGAGGCTGTAACTCGCCGTTTAGCTATGTTAACGTGGCCGGAATGAAAATTGTTATCAGGAGTTTACGATGGATGCTCTGGATCTTTTATTGAATCGTCGCTCGGCTTCGCGCCTGGCGGAACCGGCGCCGGCGGGGGAAGTGCGCCAAAACATCATCAACGCGGGCCTGCGCGCGCCCGATCACGGCGCGCTGCAGCCGTGGCGTTTCGTGATGATCGAGAATCAGGGCCTGGAGCGTTTCAGTCAGCTGCTGCAGGCGGCGGCGAAGCAGGATCAGTTGGATGAAGCGGCGATCGAAAAAGCCACCAAGGCGCCGTTCCGCGCACCGCTGATCATCACCGTCATCGCGCATTGCACTGAAGAGACCAAGGTGCCGCGCTGGGAGCAGGTGGTTTCCGCCGGTTGCGCCGTGCAGGCGATGCAGATGGCGGCGCTGGCGCAGGGCTTTAACGGCATCTGGCGCACCGGCGCCTGGACCGAGCATGCGCTGGTGCGTGAAGCCTTCGGTTGCCGCGAGCAGGACGAGATCGTCGGTTTCCTCTATCTGGGCACGCCGCAGCTGAAGGCCGCCACTAAAGTGACGCCGCCGGACAGCACGCCTTTCGTCAGCTATTTCTAAGTATTATCCGACGGGGCGCGGCGAAAATGCGCCAAACCCCGCAAAATTGCATGGTTTCTGAGCAGGCCGTTCGCTTATCGGCGGCCCGCTCTTATCAATCCCCTCGGCAAGCGCTACCCTATGTTATCTTGAGTGCCGTTATCGAAGGGAGTGGACTATGACATCGCCAGCGATCCGTTTAACCCAGTACAGCCATGGCGCTGGCTGCGGCTGCAAAATCTCACCGAAAGTTCTCGAAACCATCCTGCACAGCGAGCGGGAGAAATTTGTCGATCCGCGTCTGTTGGTCGGCAATGAAACCCGCGACGACGCGGCGGTATATGACATCGGCAACGGCGTCGGCATTATCAGCACCACCGACTTCTTCATGCCGATCGTCGACGATCCGTTCGATTTCGGCCGCATCGCCGCCGCCAACGCCATCAGCGATGTGTACGCCATGGGCGGCAAACCGATCATGGCGATCGCCATTCTCGGCTGGCCGATCGCCAAACTGCCGCCGGAGGTGGCGCAGCAGGTGATCGACGGTGGGCGTTTCGCCTGCCAGCAGGCGGGGATCGCGCTGGCCGGCGGCCACTCCATCGATGCGCCTGAACCTATCTTCGGCCTGGCGGTCACCGGCGTGGTCAATACCGAGCGGGTGAAGAAGAACAGCGCCGCGCAGGCCGGGGCTAAACTCTATCTGACCAAGCCGCTGGGCATCGGCGTGCTGACGACCGCCGAGAAGCAAAGCAAGCTGCGCCCCGAGCATCAGGGGCTGGCGACGGACGTGATGTGCCGCCTTAACAAGCCGGGCGCCGACTTTGCCGAGGTGGCGGGCGTCACGGCGATGACCGACATCACCGGTTTTGGCCTGCTGGGCCACCTGAGCGAGGTATGTCAGGGTTCCGGCCTGCAGGCGACGGTCTGGTTCGATCGGGTGCCGAAGCTGCCGGACGTCGAGGCGTATATTGCCGAGGGCTGCGTGCCGGGCGGTACCGGGCGCAACTTCGACAGCTATGGCCATCTGGTGGGCGAGATGAGCGATCTGCAGCGCCAGTTGCTGTGCGATCCTCAGACCTCCGGCGGTTTGCTGTTGGCGGTATTGCCGGAGGCGGAAGCGCAGGTGCTGGCGATTGCCGAACAGCATGGCATTACGCTCAACGCCATTGGCGAGCTGCATGTGGCATCGGCCGATAAGCCGCTGATCGAGGTCGTGTAGTGTCCAACATGCAAGGAAGGCCGGACAGCGACGATTACCAACGCATTTTCCTGCAGGACGTGCCGCTGATTGACGTGCGCGCGCCGATCGAGTTTCAGCAGGGCGCCTTCGCTCAGGCGCTGAACCTGCCGCTGATGATCGACAGCGAGCGGCAGGCGGTGGGCACCTGCTATAAACAGTATGGGCAGCAAGCGGCGATAGCGCTCGGCCACAGTCTGGTGAACGGCAAACTGCGCGAACAGCGCACCGCCGCCTGGCTGGCGGCCTGTGCGCAGCGGCCCGAAGGCTATCTCTATTGCTTCCGCGGCGGTCTGCGCTCGCAGCTGGTGCAGCAATGGCTGCATGAGGCCGGCGTCGAGTACCCGCGTATCATTGGCGGTTATAAGGCGCTGCGCAATTATTTGCTCGGCGTGCTGGCGCAAAGCGCAGCATTGCCGATGGCCCTGGTGGGCGGCAATACCGGCAGCGGCAAGACGTTGCTGGTCAACGAACTGGCCGACGGCGTCGATCTGGAAGGCGCGGCGCGCCATCGCGGTTCATCTTTTGGTCGAACGCTGGCGGGCCAGAGCTCGCAGATCGATTTTGAGAATCGTCTGGCTGTGTTATTGCTGAAAAAACAGCATGGTGGCAGCCGCCGTTGGGTGCTGGAAGACGAAGGGCGGATCATCGGCAGCAACAATTTGCCGCTGCCGTTGTTCAATGGGATGCAGCAGGCGCCGGTGGCGGTGATCGACGATCCGTTCGACATTCGCCTGGCGCGTTTGCAGGCGGAATATATCGACGGCATGCGCGAACAGTTCGAACAGGCCTATGGCATGGAAGAGGGCTGGCGACAGTACGACGACTATCTGCACCACGGCCTGTTCGCCATACGCCGCCGCCTGGGGCTGGAACGCTTCCAGCAGCTAACGCA
Source organism: Serratia sp. CY55921 (assembly GCF_052167655.1). Classification (NCBI taxonomy): domain Bacteria; kingdom Pseudomonadati; phylum Pseudomonadota; class Gammaproteobacteria; order Enterobacterales; family Yersiniaceae; genus Serratia; species Serratia sp. CY55921. Next base: position 896,020 of record NZ_JBJNMU010000001.1, read on the forward strand.
ACGACTGGAAGCGGCGCTGCGGACACAGCGGCTCAGCGGCCAGGGCGAGGCGCACCGCGAGTGGCTGGCGCCCCTGTTGCAGCAGTACTACGATCCGATGTATTGCTATCAGTTGGAAAAGAAAGCCCAGCGGATTGTCTTCCGTGGGAACTATGCAGAAGTAAGAGAATTCTTGATGACGTTCAGCCAGAAAAACGGTGAATAATGCGACTGTTCATAGCCGAGAAACCGAGTTTGGCGCGCGCCATTGCCGACGTATTGCCCAAGCCGCATCGCCGCGGCGACGGGTATATCGCCTGCGGCAACAACGATGTGGTGACCTGGTGCGTCGGCCACCTGTTGGAGCAGGCTCAGCCTGACGCTTATGACAGCCGCTATGCGCGCTGGTCGTTGGCGGATCTGCCGATCATTCCTGAAAAATGGCGGTTGCAGCCGCGGCCGTCGGTCAGTAAACAGCTCAACGCCATTAAAAAGTTGCTGCTTGAAGCCGATGAAGTGGTTCATGCCGGCGACCCGGATCGCGAAGGGCAACTGCTGGTGGATGAGGTGCTGGACTACCTGGGTCTGACGCCGGAAAAACGCCAGAACGTGCGCCGCTGTCTGATCAACGATCTCAACCCGCAGGCGGTGGAACGCGCGGTTGAACGCCTGCGCGACAACCGTGACTTCATCCCGCTGTGCGTGTCCGCCCTTGCGCGCTCACGCGCCGACTGGCTGTACGGCATCAATATGACCCGCGCTTATACGCTGCTGGGCCGCAACGCCGGTTATGACGGCGTGTTGTCGGTGGGCAGGGTGCAGACGCCGGTGCTGGGGTTGGTGGTGCGGCGCGATGAAGAGATCGAAAACTTCGTGCCGAAAGACTTCTTTGAGGTCAAGGCGCACATCGTTACGCCGAAAGAAGAGCGTTTCGTGGCGCTGTGGCAGCCCAGCGAGTCGTGCGAGCCTTATCAGGACGAAGAGGGGCGCTTGCTGCACCGGCCGTTGGCGGAGCACGTGGTCAAGCGCATCGAGGGCCAGCCGGCGCTGGTCACGTCCTATAACGATAAACGGGAATCAGATACCGCGCCGCTGCCGTTTTCGCTCTCCACGCTGCAAATCGAAGCGGCCCGGCGTTATAACCTCAGCGCCCAACAGGTGCTGGACGTTTGCCAGCGGTTGTACGAAACCCATAAATTAATCACCTATCCGCGTTCCGACTGCCGCTACCTGCCGGAAGAACATTTCGCCGGCCGTCACGCGGTGCTGAACGCCATCAGCGTGCACCAGCCTGAGCTGTATCCGCAGCCGGTGATCGACAGCGATCGCCGCAACCGTTGCTGGGACGATAAAAAAGTCGATGCGCACCACGCTATCATTCCCACCGCCCGTGCCGGCAAGATTAATCTGACTCAGGATGAACGGAACGTGTATGGGCTGGTGGCGCGCCAGTATCTGATGCAGTTTTGTCCGGATGCGGTATTCCGCAAATGCGTGATTGAGCTGGATATCGCCGGCGGCAAATTTATCGCCAAGGCGCGTTTCCTGGCGGAAGCCGGTTGGCGTACGCTGCTGGGCAGCAAGGAGCGCGACGAAGAAAACGAAGGCGCACCGCTGCCGGTGGTGGCTAAAGATGATGAGCTGCTGTGTGAGCGCGGTGAGGTGGTGGAGCGCCAGACGCAGCCCCCGCGGCCGTTTACCGACGCCAGTCTGTTGTCGGCCATGACCGGCATTGCGCGCTTCGTACAAGATAAAGCGCTAAAGAAAATCCTGCGGGCGACCGATGGTTTAGGTACGGAAGCGACGCGAGCGGGGATCATCGAATTGCTGTTCAAACGGGCGTTTCTGTACAAGAAGGGACGCTATATTCACTCCAGCGAAACCGGGCGCGCGTTGATTCACTCGCTGCCGGATCTTGCTGCGCGTCCTGATATGACGGCAAACTGGGAGGCAACGCTGACGCAAATCAGCGAGAAATCCTGCCGTTATCAGGACTTTATGCAGCCGTTGGTCGGCACGCTGCAAGAGCTGATTTATCAGGCCAAGCAGAGCCGGGCGAGCATGGCGTTCCGTGGGTTGCCGCCGCCGCCTTCCAGCGGAGGCAAAAAACGCAGGAAAAGCGCCGGCAAGGCGCAGGAGAAGAGTGAATGAAGCACGGACTCAATGGGGTGCTGGCTGCCGCTGCCCTGGCCTACTGCGGCCTGGCGGCCGCCAACCGGGGCGATGTGGACGTGGTGTTGCCGGTTTCGCCGGAGATTTGGGGGACGGCGAAAAACGGCGCCAATTCGCCACCGGCGCAACCCTGCAACCGCTGTTGCGTCTACCAGAATCAAAACTATTCCGAAGGCGCGGTGCTCAAAGTCGAAGGAGAAGTGCTGCAGTGCGTGCGTGAGCCTAACACCATCGGCACCAACCCCTTGATTTGGGTGCGATTGAAGAAGTGACCATGTAACCTATCGCCGCGCTCAGCGTGCATCGCCTTGCGCGGCGATATAGTCCGCCAGCAGTGGAACGTCGGCCGGGGCCAGGGTATATTCCTGCGCCTGTTGCGGCGTGACCCACACCAGCGCTGAGTGACAATGCAGCTGCAATTCACCGGAGAACTCCGCGACTCGCCAGGCGTGTAGCCGGATGAGGCGTTCGCCTTGCTGCCACTGATTGCAGCCCACATAGTTGCCGATACGGGCGCAAATCCCCAATTCTTCATCCAGTTCGCGCGCCAGCGCCTGCGGTTGGCTTTCACCCGGCTCAACTTTGCCGCCGGGAAACTCCCACAGACCGGCCTGATCGCTGTCTGCGCCGCGCTGGGCCAGCAAAATGCGGCCATTTTTTTCCAGAATGGCGGCTACCACGTCGATAATTTTCATTGGCTTCACAGAGTAAAACCCCGGCGGACGCCGGGGTGATGGGGTTACAGCGTAAATTCCGCCCAGACCGGCGCATGGTCGGAAGGTTTCTCCATGCCGCGGGTTTGGTAATCGATGCCGGTGGCGATGCAGCGCGAAGCCAGCGGGGTGCTGGCCAGCAGCAGATCGATACGCAGACCGCGGTTGTCGTCGAACCCTTTGGAGCGGTAGTCGAACCATGAGAACTCGTCGTTGCGCCCCGGGTTGGCGTGGCGGTAGGTATCGACCAGGCCCCAGTTCAGCAGGCGATCCATCCATTCGCGCTCTTCCGGCAGGAAGGAGCATTTACCGGTGCGCAGCCAGCGTTTGCGGTTGTCTTCGCCGATGCCGATATCGTAATCGCTGGGGCTGATATTCATGTCGCCCATGATCAGCACCGGGGATTCCGCCGACAGCTGCTGCTCCAGGTAGTTTTGCAGATCCTGATAAAAGCGTGTTTTAGCCGGGAATTTGATCGGGTGGTCGCGGCTTTCACCTTGCGGGAAGTAGCCGTTGATCACCGTCAGCGTGCCCTGCGGCGTAGCCAGATCGGCCATGATGATGCGACGCTGCGCGTCTTCTTCATCGGTCGGGAAGCCGCGGCGCACGGCCAGGGGCTCCGCTTTGGTCAGCAGCGCCACGCCGTAATGGCCTTTTTGCCCGTGATAGAACACGTGATAGCCGTGCTGGCTGACTTCTTCCAATGGGAACATGTCATCGTGAACTTTGGTTTCCTGCAGACCGATCACGTCGGGCTGGTGCTGTTCGATAATTGCCGCCAGCTGATGCGGACGCGCGCGCAGTCCATTGATATTAAAAGAGACAAACTTCATGAGCGGTGCCGTTTTCACGAGAAAAATGTGCTGTGATAGTAGCAGAGTTTGGCGGGAAATGTAACGCAGACAGCGGCGAGCCCGCTGACTGCGCAGCCGGCATTATTTCGCCCAGCGGTCGTAATTTTTGGGTTGATAGTCGTCAAACTGTTGCAGCAGCGTTTGCGCCGATTCGCTGATGTGCAGCGTACCGAGATAGTCGTGGCGCATGAAGCCCTGATCGGCGACGTGTTCGAGGAACTGGCTCAGTGGGCGGTAGAAACCGTTGACGTTCAGCAGGCCGACCGGTTTGTTGTGATACCCGATTTGCCCCCAGGTCCAGATTTCAAACAGCTCTTCCAGCGTGCCGATGCCGCCGGGCAGGGCGATAAAACTGTCCGCCAGCGCCGCCATACGGGCTTTGCGCGTATGCATGTCTGGCACCACTTCCAATTCAGTCAGGCCGCGATGCGCCGTTTCCGCTTCAACCAGGCGCTCGGGGATAATGCCGACAGCTTCACCGCCCGCCGCCAACACCGCGTCCGCCACAATCCCCATCAGTCCTTTTTTGCCGCCGCCGTAGATTAAACGGCGTCCCTGTGCGGCCAGCAATTGCCCCAGTTGGCGAGCCTGCTCGGCATAAGCGGGATTGACACCTTCGCTGGCGCCACAAAAAACGCAAATATTGTTTCGCATCCACCTGTTCCTTACTGCACTAAAGAAGCCAGTGGTATAGCGAATTGTCGGCCGGAGTTCAAGTTACGGGCGGAGGAGAGAAATAAAACGTCTGGATGGAAGCGGTTAATAAGGGGAGATAACTTGATTTATTGATACGAGAACATTGGATGCAACGTGTTGGATGCGATGTGCTTTAAGTGGGTTTTGGGATTTTCTGCGAGGGATGGTGGTGGGGGAAGGATGATTCGTCGCTGCGCGACTCACCCTGCGGGCCGCGCTGAAGCGCGTTGTCTCACTGCGTGAGACTCGAACCTTGGTCGAAGCTTCTCATCCTTCCCCAATACGGAGCATTATGGATGCGATGTGCTTTTAATTCGGTTTTGGGATTTTCTGTAAGAGATGGTGGTGGGGGAAGGATTCGAACCTTCGAAGTCTGTGACGGCAGATTTACAGTCTGCTCCCTTTGGCCGCTCGGGAACCCCACCATGGTATTCATGGATTTGCTGATTTTTTAAGGAATGGGCTAAATTCCTATTGTGTGCTTCTAAGGATTACCGCGCTAAAGCGCGTTGTCTCGCTGCGCTCGGCTCGAACCTTGTCGAAGCTTCTCATCCTCCCCCCCGGCGTTTAATGATATTTCAGCTTTCGCTTCAAGTTCATCAACAGAGAGAAGATGGTGGTGGGGGAAGGATTCGAACCTTCGAAGTCAGTGACGGCAGATTTACAGTCTGCTCCCTTTGGCCGCTCGGGAACCCCACCATATACATGGCTATTTAACTGGCCTTGCTTGCGAGAGCGCTGTCTCGGTAAGCGGGGCGCATCATATCAAATGAAGCGGATGTGTAAAGCATTGAAATGCAGAAAATGAATCGTTTGCCGTTTTTTTATTCTTGGCGGTGCATCCCTGAACGAAATGCACCGATTTATTGAGCGATTACAGAATAACGGTGCGATTGCCGTAGACGAAGACGCGCTGCGCCAACACCTGATACAGGGCTCGGCTGAGCACGTTTTTCTCTACGTCGCGGCCGGCGCGCATCATATCCTCGGCGGAATAGGTGTGATCGACGTGGATCACGTCCTGCATGATGATCGGGCCTTCGTCGAGATTGTCGTTAACGTAGTGAGCCGTGGCGCCGATGATTTTCACGCCGCGTTCGTAGGCCTGGTGATAAGGCCGCGCGCCGATAAACGCCGGCAGGAACGAATGGTGAATGTTGATCACCTGATTCGGATAATGTTGCACGAAGGCCGGCGTCAGCACGCGCATATATTTGGCCAACACCACGTAATCCGGCTGATATTGATCGATCTTGGCCGTCATTTCGCGGTCGTGCTGTTCGCGCGTCAATCCTTCGTGGCTCACCAGATGGAAAGGAATATCGAAACGCTCCACCAGCGTTTGCAGCGTGTCGTGGTTGCCGATTACGGCGGCGATCTCAACGTCGAGGCCGCCATAGGCGCTTTTCATCAACAGATCGCCCAGGCAGTGCGCCTCTTTGGTGACCAGCACCACGATGCGCCGACGTCCGGTGCTGTGCAACTCACGCAGCGAACCTTCCGGCAGAGCGCTGTCCAGATCGGCCAGCAGCGTGTTGTCGTTGAAAATGCCTTCCAGCTCGGTGCGCATGAAGAAACGCCCGGTGCGGTGATCGACGAACTCATTATTCTGGACGATATTGAGCTCGTGCTTGTAACAGATGTTGGTGATCTTGGCGATCAGCCCTTTGGCGTCCGGGCAGATGGTGCGTAACACTTTTCGTTGTACATTTTGGTGTGGCATGGGTTTGAGGATCCTGTCTGATACTGAACGGCCTGTCTGCGCAGGCGTTAACGTGAAGCGCCGGCCGGCTAGCGCCCGCAGCACTTCTTATATTTTTTCCCTGAGCCGCAGGGACATATCGCATTTCGGCCGGGCTGGGGCTTGCTGCCGTCGATATAATACCAACGTTGATCGCGACGAAGGAAGCGTGAGCGCTCATGCATCGCCTGGGGCTCGCCGCTTTCGCCATCGGTGAAGCGGGCGATGAATTCGACGAAGCCTTCGTCCGGCTCATGGCCGGTTTGCTCCTCGACGATCGTCAAGCCCAGCCATTCGGTGTTTTTGAAACTGTCGACGATCGCATTGCGCCATGCTTCGGCACCGCAGTCGGGGTGCCAGGTGGCGATCAGATAGTCGACGTTATGATTCACGTAGGCGGTGAAGCGTGAACGCATCAGTTGGCCGGGCGTCGGCGCCGGCTGACTGCCGCTGATAAAAGGGGCGCAGCACGCGTTATACGCCAGTCCGCTGCCGCATGGGCATGATTCGGGCAAAATAACTCCTGAGAAAACGAGGCTGAAAATGAATTTAGCGCATATGTTACCTAACAATATTCGTCAGTGACAATCTACCCTGAAAGCAGAGAACACCTTTTACCGAGAGGATGGCGCTATGCGGCAAATCAAGATCGGACTGGCGCTGGGGGCGGGCTCGGCTAAAGGCTGGGCGCACATCGGCGTGATCAACGCGTTAAAGAAACTGGGGATTGAGGTCGATATCGTTGCCGGCTGCTCTGTCGGTGCGTTGGTGGGGGCGGCATTCGCCAGTCACCGTTTGCCGGTGATGGAGCAGTGGGTGCGGTCGTTCAGCTATTGGGACGTCATTCGTCTGATGGATTTTTCCTGGCAGCGCGGCGGTTTGTTGCGCGGCGATCGGGTGTTCACTGCCGTCGGGCAACTGTTGAAGATCAATGATATTGCCGAATGTGCGCTGAAGTTCGGCGCCGTGACGACCAATCTCAGCACCGGCCGCGAACTGTGGCTGACCGAAGGCGATATTCATCAGGCGGTGCGCGCTTCTTGCAGCATGCCAGGCCTATTGGCGCCAGTGTGGGCCGACGGCTATTGGCTGGTGGACGGCGCGGTGGTCAATCCGGTACCGGTGTCGCTCTGCCGGGCGCTGGGCGCCGATATTGTCATTGCGGTCGATCTGCAGCATGACGCGCATTTGATGCAGCAGGATCTGTTCTCGATACGCGGCGAGGACGAACGCCCGGACGATACGCCTGCGGAGACCTGGCGCGGGCGCCTGCGGGAGCGCGTCGGCAGAATGCGCAAGCGCAAACCGACGACGGCGCCGACGGCGATGGAGATTATGAGCACGTCGATTCAAATGCTGGAAAATCGCCTGAAGCGCAACCGGATGGCGAGCGATCCGCCGGACGTTTTGATCCAGCCTTTTTGCCCGCAGATCTCAACGCTGGATTTCCACCGCGCCGATGAAGCGATCGAGGCGGGGTTGCTGGCGGTTGAAAAACAACTGGATCGGTTGTTGCCGTTGATAAAAAATAGATAATTCGCGGTTCTTGGTTGGCAATGCGCGGTTGGTCTGTTTCAGACGAGCATAAGTGACCTTTTTGAGCCACTATTACACTATGGAAAGGGACGAGGCTCGGCTGATGGCATTACCACTCACTCACAAGCGTATCTTGATCGTTGAGGACGAACAGGTTTTTCGTTCCGTGCTGGTCGGTTATCTGACCTCGCTGGGCGCTGAAACCGGCGAGGCGACCAACGGTTTACAGGCGCTGAGTGCCGTCGATGACTTCAAGCCGGATCTGATTCTGTGCGATCTCGCGATGCCGGAAATGGGCGGCATCGAATTCGTTGAACACCTGCGTCTGCAGGGGCTGCAGATCCCGGTGCTGGTGATCTCGGCTACCGACAAGATGGCGGACATCGCCAAGGTGCTGCGTTTGGGCGTACAAGATGTGCTGCTGAAGCCGCTGACCGATCTCAATCGCCTGCGTGAGGCGGTGCTGGCGTGTTTATACCCCAATATGTTTACCTCCCAGGCGATTGAAGAGGTTGAGCTGTTTCAGGATTGGGACGCGCTGAGCAAGAATCCTTCCGAAGCCGTCAAACTGCTTAAGCAATTGCAGCCGCCGGTGCAGCAAACCATTGCGCATTGCCGGATCAACTATCGCCAGTTAACCACGGGCGAAAATCCCGGGCTGGTGCTGGATATCGCGGCATTGTCAGAAAAAGACCTGGCGTTCTATTGCCTGGACGTCACGCGCGCCGGTGATAATGGCGTATTGGCGGCGCTGCTGTTGCGCGCATTATTTAATGGGTTGCTGCAAGACCATCTGGCTAATCAACAACATCGCCTGCCGCAAATGTCGGCATTGTTAAAGCAGGTTAATCAATTATTGCGGCAGGGGAAATTAGAGGGCCAATTCCCGCTGTTGCTGGGATATTATCACGCCGAAAATAAAAACCTGATTCTGGTTTCCGCCGGGCTGCATGCCAACGTCAATACCGGCGACAATCAAATTCAGCTGAGCAACGGCGTGCCGCTGGGCACGCTGGGCGCCACCTACATGAACCAGATCAGTCAACGCTGTACGGCCTGGCAATGTCAGGTATGGGGCAGCGGCGGCCGATTGCGGCTGATGCTCAGCGCCGAATAATGGACGTTGATCGGCGATATCTTAAGCTATTCACTTATCGGTAATTAAACCGTTTATTTTTTCTCCCGATTATCAGAACGGGTAATAGTCCTAAATGTTTTCTATTTGTGTTCTGGTTAATGCCAGGCGCGCATAAGCTGGTATACTCCGAAGGTTTTTTTATATCGAGCCCAAGCTCATAAAATGAGCGCTTCAGCTTTAAGAGAGGAAATAATGCCTGCTGTAAATCGCAAAGTCAGAAAAGCCGTGATCCCGGTTGCAGGCTTGGGTACGCGGATGTTGCCGGCCACCAAAGCCATTCCGAAAGAAATGTTGCCGCTGGTTGATAAACCGCTGATCCAATACGTCGTCAATGAGTGCATTGCGGCAGGGATTAACGAGATTGTGCTGGTCACCCACTCCTCCAAGAACTCGATCGAAAACCATTTTGATACCAGTTTTGAACTGGAAGCGATGCTGGAAAAACGCGTCAAGCGTCAACTGCTCGATGAAGTGCAGTCAATCTGCCCGAAGGGCGTTACCGTGATGCAAGTCCGCCAGGGGAATGCCAAAGGCTTGGGGCACGCGATTATGTGCGCCTACCCGATGGTGGGCGATGAGCCGGTCGCGGTGGTGTTGCCGGACGTGATCCTTGACGAATACAGTGCCGATCCGAAAAAAGACAACTTGCACGACATGCTGCAGCGCTTCGAAACCACCGGCATCAGCCAGATCATGGTTGAACCTGTGCCGCATAAAGATGTTGGCAACTACGGCGTAGCCGACTGTAAGGGCGTCGAATTGCATCCGGGCGAAAGCGCGCCGATGGTCAGCGTGGTCGAGAAGCCGTCTCCGGAGAAAGCGCCTTCCAACCTGGCGATTGTCGGTCGTTATGTCCTCTCCGCCGATATCTGGCCGCTGTTGGCGAAAACGCCTCCGGGCGCCGGCGACGAAATTCAGCTGACTGACAGCATCGAAATGCTGATGCAGCAGGAAACGGTGGAAGCGTATCACCTGAAAGGCGTGAGCCATGACTGCGGTAACAAACTGGGTTACATGCAGGCCTTCGTGGAATACGGCATGCGCCATGCCAGCCTGGGCAAAGAATTTTCTCAGTGGCTGCAACAGGTTGTTGCCGCTGACAAGAAGTAATTGAGTGATCTTTCGTCTTAATTTGAAAAACTAGGATTTTCACATGAAAGTAACAGTTTTTGGTATTGGTTATGTGGGTCTGGTGCAGGCCGCCGTACTGGCTGAAGTAGGCCATGACGTTATGTGTATTGACGTCGATGAGCGAAAAGTCGAAAACCTGAAAAAAGGGAATATCCCGATTTTCGAACCGGGTCTGACGCCGCTGGTGCAGCAAAACTATGAGGCCGGCCGTCTGCATTTCACCACCGATGCCAAAGCGGGCGTGGCGCACGGGACTATCCAGTTCATCGCCGTCGGCACGCCGCCGGATGAAGACGGTTCCGCCGATCTGAAGTACGTCACCGCGGTGGCGCGCACTATCGCCGAGCACATGACCGATCGCAAAGTGGTGATCGACAAATCCACCGTGCCGGTCGGTACGGCGGACAAGGTGCGTCAGGTGATGGCTGAAACGCTGGCGAAACGCGGCAGCAACGTGCCGTTTGACGTGGTATCCAACCCGGAGTTCCTGAAGGAAGGCGCGGCGGTGGCAGACTGCATGCGTCCTGAGCGCATCGTGATCGGTACCGACAATAAAGATGTGATCGAGCCTATTCGCGAGCTGTACGAACCGTTTAACCGCAATCACGATCGTATGATCATGATGGATATCCGCAGCGCGGAGCTGACCAAATATGCCGCTAACTGCATGCTGGCGACCAAGATCAGCTTTATGAACGAAATGTCCAACCTGGCGGAAATGCTGGGCGCGGACATTGAGAAAGTGCGTCAGGGTATCGGTTCCGACTCACGCATCGGCTATCACTTCATCTACCCGGGTTGCGGCTACGGCGGCTCTTGCTTCCCGAAAGATGTCCAGGCGCTGATCCGTACGGCGGAGCAGATCGGTTACCAACCGAAGCTGTTGCAGGCGGTAGAGCAGGTCAACTATCAGCAGAAAGACAAGCTGAACAGCTTTATCAACGACTACTTCGGCGGCGATCTGAAGGGCAAAACCTTCGCGCTGTGGGGGCTGGCGTTCAAGCCGAATACCGATGACATGCGTGAAGCTTCCAGCCGCGTGCTGATGGAACAGCTGTGGGCCGCAGGCGCCATCGTTCAAGCCTACGATCCGGAGGCGATGAACGAAGTTCAGCGCATCTATGGCCAGCGTGACGATTTGAAGCTGGTGGGCACCAAAGAGGCTGCATTGCACGGCGCCGATGCGCTGGTGATCTGCACCGAATGGCAGAACTTCCGCGCGCCGGACTTCGATGTGATCAAGGGCGCGTTGAAGCAGCCGGTGATCTTCGATGGCCGTAACCTGTACGATCCGGAGCGTTTGGAAAATCGCGGCTTTACCTATTACGCAATTGGCCGCGGCGCCTCGATTAAACCGGTTATTTAAGGAGTGAGCATGAAATTCCTGGTTACAGGCGCCGCAGGGTTTATTGGCTATCACGTTGCAGAGCGTTTGTTGACCGCCGGTCATCAGGTTGTCGGCATTGATAACCTGAATGATTATTATGACGTGGGCCTGAAAATGGCCCGTCTGGATCGACTGGCGGATAAGCCGGGATTCCGCTTTATCAAGCTGGATTTGGCCGATCGTGAAGGCATGGCGGCATTGTTTGCCGAGCATCAGTTCCAGCGAGTCATTCATTTGGGGGCTCAAGCCGGCGTACGTTATTCGCTGGTCAATCCGTTGGCTTATGCCGATGCCAACCTGATCGGTCATTTAAACGTTTTGGAAGGCTGCCGTCATAATAAGGTTGAGCATTTACTTTACGCCTCTTCCAGCTCGGTATATGGCCTGAATCGCAAGCTGCCGTTCGCCACCGAAGATTCTGTCGATCATCCGGTGTCACTGTATGCGGCGACTAAAAAAGCCAACGAGCTGATGTCACACAGCTATTCCCATTTATACGGTCTCCCGACGACCGGACTGCGGTTCTTTACGGTATATGGTCCCTGGGGGCGCCCGGATATGGCGCTGTTCAAGTTTACCAAAGCCATATTGGCCGGGGAGAGCATCGACGTATATAACCACGGTGAAATGCACCGAGATTTTACTTACATCGATGACATCGCCGAGGCGATAGTGCGGTTGCAGGCGGTTATTCCGCAGGCGGATCCGTCATGGACCGTTGAACAGGGATCGCCGGCAACCAGTTCCGCGCCGTATCACGTTTATAATATCGGCAATAACACCCCCGTTAAACTGATGGAATATATCAGTGCGTTGGAGAAGGCATTGGGGGTGACGGCCCGTAAGAATATGCTGCCGATGCAACCGGGCGATGTGATGGATACCAGCGCGGATACGGAAGAGCTTTATCGTGACATTGGCTTTAAACCGGAAACCAGCGTTGAAGAGGGCGTGAAGCGCTTTGTTGACTGGTATAAGGCATTCTATCAGGTTCAATAATTGAACGCGGATAAATGCGATAGAAGGGGCCTTTGGGTCCCTTTTTTTTCGCTGCGATCTCATGTACGGCGCAAAAGCGAATTAGGATATTTACTAAAAGGAGAGAGGAATGACGGGATCAGGGTTATACGCTCTAAAAATGAAAAGGCCCCCCGCAGGGAGCCTTTCAGATACGGACTGAATCGCTATTACAGCAGGAAATCATCCAGAGATTTACCTTGCTCTTCGATTGCTTTCTTAATCACCGCAGGAGTACGGCCTTGGCCGGTCCAGGTTTTCAGTTCGCCGTTTTCGTCTTTATATTGGTATTTAGCTGGACGTGCTGCACGTTTTGCTTTGCCGGCAGCCTTGTTGGCAGCCATGGTTTGCAGCAGTTCATTTGGATCGATACCGTCAGCAATCAGCATTTCGCGGTATTGCTGCAGTTTACGAGTGCGTTCTTCGATTTCTGCTTGAGCCTGGCTGTCTTCTTCGCGACGTTCGTTCACAACAACTTCCAGTTTCTCGAGCATTTCTTCCAGCGTTTCCAGTGTGCATTCTCTTGCCTGGGCGCGCAGAGTGCGGATGTTGTTCAAAATCTTTAATGCTTCGCTCATTGTCCTAGTCTCAAATTATATTGGTGGGGGGCGTCTCGATAATAATAGAGTGCTCTTTTCTTTTCTGCAATAGCCAAATTGGCTTGAATACTCAAATTTACCTTTAAAAAAACCGTTAATCGGATCAGTCCGACTAATAATAGGAAGGGCTGTTAACTATTACCCTTGGCACGCTTAAGTCAAAATTTCAGCAGACAGGCTTTAAAAGGCGCGTATCACAAGGCTTTCATCGATAAGTTATCGTAGTAATTTATATCAATATTACAATGAGTTCTGTGGGCTTAATCACGCCACGGCAGGCCAGACATTGTAAACAATAGGGGTATATAGGTAAAGATTGCGTCAGTAAACCTTGGCGCGTCGGCGCAGGTGATTAAATGCCCGGTATTGGGCTCGCGTATAATAGACGGGGGCTCCGCCGCGGCTGCAGCGCCAGCGAGAGGGAATGGGCAAGTCGGCATTAATGGGCAAATCACCGGGCTTAACCATTAGCAAGAATTAATAGTGATGACAGGCATACATTATCCTGTAAATAGCTGTAAAAAGAACAGGCCGACAGAACGATATGTTTCGCTTGAAAGCGCATTATTACGGCGAACGCAATATTCGTTCGCTTTGGGCTGAGCCGGGGGGGCGGGTTATGGTACACTTACCGTCCTAATCAACATTTTGAATATTTCTTATACCATCGGAGTTGCGGGGCCATGGCTCAACTTTATTTTTATTACTCTGCGATGAATGCCGGCAAGTCCACCGCGCTGCTACAGTCTTCATATAACTATCAAGAGCGCGGTATGCGCACGCTGGTGTTCACTGCGGAGATCGATCACCGCTTTGGCGTAGGCAAAGTCAGTTCGCGCATTGGTTTATCCTCGCAGGCGCAGCTCTATAACAACGACTCGATGCTGTACGCCATGATCCAGCAAGAGCATCAACAGCAGCCGGTGCATTGTGTGCTGCTGGATGAAAGCCAATTCCTGACCAAAGCGCAGGTTGAGCAATTATGCGATGTGGTGGACCAACTGGACATTCCCGTATTGTGTTACGGCTTGCGTACCGATTTTCTCGGCGAGTTGTTTACCGGCAGCCAATATTTGCTGGCCTGGGCCGATAAACTGGTGGAATTGAAAACCATCTGTCACTGCGGGCGTAAAGCCAACATGGTGTTGCGGTTGGATGAGAATGGCAAGGCGATGCACGCCGGCGAGCAGGTGGTGATTGGCGGTAACGAGAGCTATGTCTCCGTCTGTCGCAAGCATTATAAAGAGGCGATTCACTCCCTGGAGTAGGGGCGAAAATGCCGCCAGCGCCCGCTGAGGCGTTTTGGCGGCGGGATAAGAAAAACCGCGCGCTAGGCGCAATAAAAAACCCGCCATTCGGCGGGTTTTTTCATCGGTTCACGGAACCGTTATTTCTTGGGCTTCTTTACCGCGGTTTTGGCTGCGACCGGTGCAGCCGCTTCCTCTTCCACCGTTTCGCTGAACTCGCGGCCATAGAAGGTATCCAGCATGATTTGCTTGAGTTCGGCAATCAGCGGATAGCGTGGGTTGGCGCCGGTGCATTGGTCGTCGAAAGCGTCTTCCGACAGCTTGTCGACTTTCGCCAGGAAGTCGGCTTCCTGCACACCCGCCTCACGGATGGAAGCTGGGATGCCCAACTCGGTTTTCAGCTCGTCCAGCCAGGCCAGCAACTTCTCAATCTTCTGCGCGGTGCGGTCGCCCGGCGCGCTCAGGCCGAGGTGGTCGGCGATTTCAGCGTAGCGGCGGCGCGCCTGAGGGCGGTCGTACTGGCTGAAGGCCGTCTGCTTGGTTGGGTTGTCGTTCGCGTTGTAACGAATGACGTTGGAAATCAGCATCGCGTTCGCCAGGCCGTGCGGAATGTGGAACTCCGAACCCAGTTTGTGCGCCATGGAGTGACAAACCCCGAGGAAGGCGTTGGCGAAAGCGATACCGGCGATGGTGGCGGCGTTGTGCACGCGTTCACGGGCAACCGGGTTCTTCGCGCCTTCTTTATAGCTGGCCGGCAGATACTCTTTCAACAGTTTCAACGCTTGCAGCGCCTGGCCGTCAGAGTATTCGTTCGCCAGCACCGACACGTAGGCTTCCAGCGCGTGGGTCACCGCATCCAGGCCGCCGAAGGCGCACAGGGATTTCGGCATGTTCATCACCAGGTTGGCGTCGACAATCGCCATGTCCGGGGTCAGCGCATAGTCGGCCAGCGGGTATTTCTGCCCGGTGGCGTCGTCGGTCACGACGGCGAATGGCGTGACTTCCGAACCGGTGCCTGACGTCGTGGTGATGGCGATCATCTTCGCTTTGACGCCCATTTTCGGGAACTTGTAGATACGCTTGCGGATGTCCATGAAGCGCAGCGCCAGATCCTCGAAGTGGGTTTCAGGATGTTCGTACAGCACCCACATGATTTTCGCGGCGTCCATCGGCGAACCGCCGCCCAGCGCGATGATGACGTCCGGTTTGAAGGAGTTCATCTGCTCGGCGCCTTTACGCACGATGCTCAGCGTCGGATCGGCTTCCACTTCGAAGAACACTTCGGTTTCGATGCCGTGTGACTTGAGAACCTTGGTGATCTGGTCAGCATAGCCGTTGTTGAACAGGAAACGGTCGGTCACGATGAAGGCGCGTTTCGCCCCGTCGGTCGCCACTTCTTCCAGCGCGATTGGCAGCGAGCCACGGCGGAAGTAGATCGATTTCGGAAGTTTATGCCACAACATGTTTTCTGCTCGCTTCGCTACAGTTTTCTTGTTGATCAGGTGCTTAGGTCCGACGTTTTCAGAGATGGAGTTACCACCCCAGGAACCGCAACCCAGCGTCAGCGAAGGCGCGAGTTTGAAGTTATACAGGTCGCCGATACCGCCCTGAGAAGCCGGGGTGTTGATCAGGATGCGAGCCGTTTTCATTTTATCGCCGAAGTAGGCGATGCGAGCCGTTTGGTTATCCTGGTCGGTATACAGGCAAGAGGTGTGCCCGATACCGCCCATGGCGACCAATTTTTCGGCTTTGGCGACGGCGTCTTCGAAGTCTTTGGCGCGGTACATCGCCAGCGTCGGCGACAGTTTTTCATGGGCGAAAGGTTCGGACTCGTCGACCAGCTTCACTTCGCCGATCAACACTTTGGTGTTGGCCGGCACTTTAATGCCCGCCATCTCGGCGATTTTCGGCGCGGATTGCCCGACGATGGCCGCGTTCAGGCCGCCGTTTTTCAGGATGATGTCCTGCACCGCCTTCAGTTCTTTGCCCTGCAGCAGATAGCCGCCGTGGGAAGCGAAGCGCTCGCGTACCGCATCATAGATAGCGTCAACGACGATGACCGACTGTTCGGAAGCGCAGATAACGCCGCTGTCGAAGGTTTTGGACATCAGGATAGAGGCGACCACGCGTTTGATGTCTGCGGTCTCGTCCACCACGACCGGCGTGTTACCGGCGCCTACGCCGATTGCCGGTTTGCCGGAGCTGTAGGCGGCTTTCACCATGCCCGGGCCACCGGTGGCCAGGATCAGGTTGATGTCAGGGTGGTGCATCAGCTGGTTGGACAGCTCGACGGTAGGTTGGTCGATCCAACCGATGATGTCTTTCGGCGCGCCGGCGGCGATAGCGGCTTGCAGCACGATGTCGGCGGCTTTGTTGGTGGCATTCTTCGCACGCGGGTGCGGCGAGAAGATGATGCCGTTGCGGGTTTTCAGGCTGATCAGCGCTTTGAAGATCGCGGTAGAAGTTGGGTTGGTGGTAGGAACGATACCGCAAATCAGGCCGATAGGTTCGGCGATGGTGATGGTACCGAAAGTGTCATCTTCAGACAGGATGCCACAGGTTTTTTCATCTTTATAGGCGTTGTAGATGTACTCGGAAGCGAAGTGGTTTTTGATCACTTTGTCTTCGACGATACCCATTCCGGATTCTTCCACGGCCATTTTGGCCAACGGGATACGGGCATCAGCAGCGGCGAGGGCGGCAGCGCGGAAGATTTTATCCACTTGCTCTTGAGTGAAGTTGGCATATTCGCGCTGGGCTTTTTTGACACGTGCGACAAGCTCGTTCAGTTCAGCGACATTCGTTACAGCCATAATGCTCTCCTGATAATGTTAAACTCTTTCAGTAAATAAGCCGTGCGAGCCACTAGTATAGTCGTAACGGGGATAAGCGGTGATGAGAATACCGGGGTCTTCCCGCGTTATTTCTTCGCATGCTGCTGATTTGCTTAAAGAGCTTCACCCTACGCCAACCGGAGGGGCAGGCAGTGAGGAGAACGGAACCGGCGATGCCGCGGCCTACTTTGTTCTACTCCCTGACTACGACTAAGAGCTTACCCACTGTTGGGTAGTTGATTTGTGATCTAAATCATGAAAAGTGCAAGCTGACACCTTTCAGCTTGGTGTTTTTGAGAGTGATTCTCAATAACTGTGATCGGTGACTCTTTTTTCAACATAAAAAATCAAAAGGCCATACATCACTTTAACAAAGGGCATTTGTTTTGTTGCCTAACTTGCTGGTAGTCAAAAATGCTGCTCTGGCCGGATGGATTACCCGCGGCAATTCCATTACATTAGCGCGCATAGTCAGCACACCTTTACAGCAATTAACGCGGAGCCATCTGTGGGCCAATCTCTGTTGGATCTTTCCGGCTTTATCAAGTTCTTTGTCGGTCTGTTTGCGCTGGTCAACCCGGTGGGCATCTTGCCGGTATTTATCAGTATGACCAGTTACCAGGCGGAAGCGGGGCGCAATAAAACCAACCTGACCGCCAACCTGTCGGTTGCCATCATTCTATGGACATCGCTGTTCCTGGGGGAAGGGATATTGCGGATGTTCGGCATCTCCATCGATTCGTTCCGCATCGCCGGCGGTATTTTGGTGGTGACCATCGCCATGTCGATGATCAGCGGCAAGCTGGGTGAAGATAAGCAGAACAAACAGGAGAAATCGGAGAGCGCGATCCGCGAAAGCATCGGCGTGGTGCCGTTAGCGCTGCCATTGATGGCGGGGCCGGGGGCGATCAGTTCCACCATCGTGTGGAGTTCCCGTTATCACAATTGGCAAAGCCTGCTCGGCTTTACGGTGGCGATCGCCTTATTCGCTTTTTGCTGCTGGTTATTGTTCCGCGCCGCGCCGCTGTTGGTGCGTTTGCTTGGGCAGACCGGCATCAACGTGATCACCCGTATCATGGGCCTGTTGCTGATGGCGCTCGGGATCGAATTTATCGTTACCGGCATTAAGGCGATATTCCCCGGCCTGTTGTAATCGCTCTCGCTTGGCCGCGCCTCTGACCTTGAGCGCGGCTAAAATTAATTTTAAAAGTTAAATTATTTATTGGTTCGCATTATTATAGTGCACAAGATGAATAAAATTTATGCCATTGCACTCTTATGTTGCATAAATCTCATGTTGCTGCTTAAAAAAAACGCTAAGCGTTATTTCAGACACTTTTCTTTCCCCATTTCCGCGCGTTTTCTCCTCGTTAAACGGTAAAGCTGTTGTTAAATTAATCACATCATTCTGTGGGGCTTGTCTCACTTTCATCCAGGTGTTATTAGTGATTAACCGCCTGTAGGCAGGTGTTTGTTCTTTGAATGGCTGGTTTGTTAACTGAATGTTTCTTTGTGCGGCAATGGTATTGCGTCGACAGTTTCAAATGAAACTAATTTTGAGTTTTATCCTTTAAAATCAAAGTTTTTTTCATGTCTTCCTTTGCCCTTCATCACAAGGGCCGGATCGGGCTTGGTGCGATAAAAGAGAATTGCTTAACATTTTTGTAAAATTTATTGGCTATGGAATTTGGCTTCTGCTAATTTCCGAGCAACTTTCCCGTGGTCAATTAACTGAAATGCGCCATAAAAACGGGAATGATTTTTGCTGGTATCCGTTTATTTAGAATTCTTATAAACACTTCACAAACTTCGATAAGCGATGCTTGTCGGTGAAAAGGAGCCTCGATTATGCAGCAAACCCTGAAGCGCACTTCTTTGACCTTGTTGATTAGCGGCGCGTTGAGCGTCATTGCCGTAAATAGCAGTTTGGCGGCGGAGGTTCCGGCCGGCGTCCAATTGGCGCAGCAGCAGAATATTGTCATCAACAACGGCAGCGAAGTGGCTTCATTGGATCCGCATAAGGTCGAGGGCGTACCCGAAAGCAATATCATTCTTAACCTGCTGGAAGGGCTGGTGAGCACCGACGCCAACGGGCATGTGGTACCGGCGGCGGCGGCGAGCTGGGAAAACCAGGATTATCGGCAGTGGACCTTCCACCTGCGCCCCGGCGCGGTATGGAGCGACGGCAGCCCGGTCACCGCGCAAGACTTCGTCTACAGTTGGCAGCGCCTGGCCGATCCGAAAATCGCTTCTCCCTACGCCAGTTACCTGCAGTACACCAAAGTCGAGAATATCGACGACATCCTGACCGGCAAAAAGAGTCCGCAGACTCTCGGCGTCAAGGCGCTGGACGATCAAACGCTGCAGGTGACCCTGAGCGAACCGGTGCCGTATTTCATCAGCATGCTGAGCCACACGTCGCTCAAACCGGTCAAACGCGCGGTGGTGGAGAAATTCGGCGATAAATGGACGCTGCCCGCTAACTATGTCGGCAACGGCGCTTACCGCCTGAAAGAGTGGGTGGTGAACGAGCGCATTGTGCTGGAGCGCAGCCCGAGCTACTGGAATAACAAGCAGACGGTGATCAATCAGGCGACCTTCCTGCCGATCGCTTCTGAAGTCAGCGACGTCAATCGCTTCCGCAGCGGCGAGATCGATATCACCAACAGCGCCATTCCGCCGTACCTGTACGTCAAAATGAAGCGCGAAGTGCCCGAGCAACTGCACGTTAACCCTTATCTGTGCACTTTCTATTACGAACTCAATAACCAGCGGGCGCCGTTCACCGATCCGCGGGTGCGTGCGGCGGTGAAGATGACGCTGGATCGCGACATTATCGCCAACAAAATCATGGGCCAGGGGCAGATCCCGGCCTACAGCTTCACGCCGACCTTCACCGAAGGCGCCAACTTCACGCAGCCCGCGTGGGCCGGCTGGAGCCAGGAGCAGCGCAACGCCGAAGCCAAAAAACTGCTGGCGGAAGCGGGTTACAGCGCCGCCAAGCCGCTGAAGTTCTCGCTGCTGTACAACACCTCCGATCAAAACAAACAGCAGGCGATCGCCGCCGCATCGATGTGGAAGAAGAACCTCGGCGCCGACGTCACGCTGCGCAACCAGGAGTGGAAGACTTCGCTGGAAAGCCGCCATCAGGGGCAGTACGACGTGGCGCGCGCCACCTGGTGCGGGGATTACAACGAGCCGAGCGCCTTCCTGAACCTGGTGCTGTCCAACAGCAGCATCAACACCGTGTTTTACAAGAGCCCGGCGTTCGACGCCATCATGGCCGCCACGCTGAAGGCGCCGGATGAAGCCGCGCGCGCCGCGCTCTACCAACAGGCGGAAACGCAGTTGGACAAAGACTCCGCATTGATTCCGGTGTATTACCGCGTCAGTGCGCGTTTGATCAAACCGACGGTAGGCGGGTTCACCGGCAAAGATCCGCTGGACTATACCGACGTTAAAAATCTGTACATCATCAAGCAGTAAAAGGGGTATTCCTCACGCTGAACCGCAGGGGAATATGGGGAAGGCCCGCCGCCGCATTCGTTCCGCAGCGGCGGGAAAACAGAGTCCGCTTACGGGCAACGCAGGTTCCACGAAGAGCCTGTGATAATAAAAAACTGGAGTCGATAAGTATGACCAACATCACGAAGAAAACCCTCATTGCCGCCGGCGTCATCGCCGCGCTCGGCATCACAGCAACCACCTCCGCCTTCGCGGCCGACGTTCCTGCAGGCGTGCAACTGGCCGACAAGCAAGAAATCGTCAAAAACAACGGTTCCGAAGTGCAGTCGCTTGACCCGCATAAAATCGAGGGCGTGCCGGAAAACAACGTGACCCGCGATCTGATGGAAGGCCTGGCGAACAACAGCCCGGACGGTTCCATCGTGCCGGGCGTCGCGGAAAGCTGGGATAACAAGGATTTCAAAGTCTGGACCTTCCACCTGCGTAAAGACGCCAAATGGTCCAACGGCAAGCCGGTGACGGCGCAAGATTTCGTTTACAGCTGGCAGCGCGTGGTGGATCCGAAAACCGCGTCGCCTTACGCCAGCTACCTGCAGTACGCCCACGTAGAAAATGTCGATGACATCATCGCCGGTAAAAAAGACAAGTCGACGCTGGGCGTGAAGGCCATCGACGACCACACCTTCCAGGTGACCCTGAGCGAGCCGGTGCCTTATCTGGTTGAAATGACCCCGCACTACGCCATGAAACCGGTCTATAAGGACGCGGTAGAGAAGTTTGGCGAGAAGTGGACGCTGCCGGCCAACTACGTCAGCAACGGCGCCTACAAACTGAAAGACTGGGTTGTCAACGAACGCATCGTACTGGAACGTAACCCGGAATACTGGGATAACGCCAAAACCATCATCAATAAAGTGACGTTCCTGCCTATTTCGTCGGAAGTGACCGACGTTAACCGCTACCGCACCGGTGAAATCGACATGACCTACAACAACATGCCGATCGAACTGTTCCAGAAGTTGAAGAAAGAGATCCCGAAAGAGGTGCACGTCGATCCTTATCTGTGCACCTACTATTACGAAATCAACAACCAGAAGGCGCCGTTCACCGATGCGCGCGTGCGTGAAGCGCTGAAGCTGGGCATGGACCGCGACATCATCGTCAACAAGGTGAAAAACCAGGGCGATCTGCCGGCCTACAGCTTTACGCCGCCATACACCGACGGCGCCAAGCTGACCCCGCCGGAGTGGTTCGGCTGGACGCAGGAAAAACGCAACGAAGTGGCGAAGAAACTGCTGGCGGACGCCGGCTACGGCCCGGGTAAACCGCTGACCTTCTCCCTGCTGTACAACACCTCCGACTTGCACAAGAAGCTGGCGATCGCCGCCGCCTCCATCTGGAAGAAAAACCTGGGCGTGGACGTGAAGCTGGTGAACCAGGAGTGGAAAACCTTCCTGGATACCCGCCATCAGGGCACCTATGACGTATCGCGCGCCGGCTGGTGCGCCGACTACAACGAACCGAGTTCGTTCCTGAACATGATGCTGTCCGACAGCAGCAGTAACACCCCGCACTACAAGAGCGCCGAGTTCGACAAGCTGATGGCCAACGTGTTGACCGCGAAGACCAAAGACGAGCGCGCCGATCTGTATCAGAAAGCGGAAGTTCAGCTGGATAAAGATTCCGCCATCGTTCCGCTGTATTACTACGTGAACGCCCGTTTGGTGAAACCTTACGTCGGTGGCTACACCGGCAAAGACCCGCTTGATAACGTGTACGACAAAAACCTGTACATCATCAAGCATTGATACGGTAAGAGCCGGCGGCGTAGGCCGCCGGCCCATGTTGAGAATAATAAGCCGTCATCAGGCTGTCGCACAGGGTTAGGGCAATGCTGAAATTTATACTTCGTCGCTTGTTGGAAGCGATCCCGACACTATTTATCCTTATTACCATCTCATTCTTCATGATGCGCCTCGCGCCCGGCAGTCCATTTACCGGGGAACGCGCATTGCCGCCGGAAGTCATGGCGAATATCGAAGCCAAATACCATTTGAACGACCCGATCTGGAAACAGTACGGTCATTATCTGGCGCAGCTTGCGCAGGGAGACTTCGGCCCGTCCTTTAAATACAAGGACTATTCGGTCAACGATTTGGTGGCCAGTTCTTTCCCGGTGTCCGCCAAGCTCGGTCTGGCCGCGTTTCTGTTGGCGGTGGTGCTGGGCGTTAGCGCCGGCGTGATCGCGGCGTTGAATCAAAACACCAAATGGGACTATACGGTGATGGGGTTCGCCATGACCGGGGTGGTGATACCCAGTTTCGTGGTGGCGCCGCTCTTGGTGCTGATCTTCGCGATTACGTTGAAATGGCTGCCGGGCGGCGGCTGGAACGGCGGCGCGCCTAAGTTCATCATCTTGCCGATGGTGGCGCTGTCGCTGGCCTATATCGCCAGCATCGCCCGTATCACGCGCGGCTCGATGATTGAAGTGTTGCACTCCAACTTCATTCGCACCGCGCGCGCCAAAGGTTTGCCGATGCGCCGCATCATTTTCCGCCACGCGCTGAAGCCGGCGCTGCTGCCGGTACTGTCCTACATGGGCCCGGCGTTCGTCGGGATCATCACCGGTTCGATGGTGATCGAAACCATCTACGGTCTGCCGGGGATCGGCCAGCTGTTCGTTAACGGCGCGCTGAACCGCGATTACTCCCTGGTGTTGAGCCTGACCATTCTGGTGGGCGCTCTGACCATTCTGTTCAACGCGATCGTCGATGTGCTGTATGCGGTCATCGATCCGAAAATCCGTTATTAATCTGGAGCACGCGAATGATGTTGACTAAAAAGAACAGCGAAGCTCTGGAGCACTTCAGCGAGAAGCTGGAAGTGGAAGGGCGCAGCCTGTGGCAAGACGCGCGTCGGCGCTTTATGCACAACCGCGCGGCGGTCGGCAGCCTGTTCATTCTGGCGCTGATCACGCTGTTTGTGGTGCTGGCGCCGATGCTGTCGCAATTTGCCTACGACGATACGGATTGGGCGATGATGTCCGCCGCGCCGAGCATGGAATCGGGGCACTACTTCGGCACCGACTCCTCCGGACGTGATCTGCTGGTGCGCGTGGCGATCGGCGGGCGCATCTCGCTGATGGTCGGCGTGGCCGCCGCGCTGGTGGCGGTAGTGGTGGGTACCCTGTACGGCGCGATGTCCGGCTATCTGGGCGGTAAGGTCGACTCGGTGATGATGCGCCTGCTGGAGATCCTCAACTCCTTCCCGTTCATGTTCTTCGTGATCCTGCTGGTGACCTTCTTCGGCCAGAATATCCTGCTTATCTTCGTGGCGATCGGCATGGTGTCGTGGCTGGATATGGCGCGTATCGTGCGCGGCCAAACCCTCGGTCTGAAGCGCAAGGAGTTCATCGAAGCGGCGCTGGTGTGCGGCGTCTCCACGCGCAACATCGTGCTGCGGCATATCGTGCCGAACGTGCTCGGCGTGGTGGTGGTGTATGCCTCGTTGCTGGTGCCGAGCATGATCCTGTTCGAATCCTTCCTCAGCTTCCTGGGGCTGGGCACGCAGGAGCCGCTGAGCAGCTGGGGCGCATTGCTCAGCGACGGCGCCAACTCAATGGAAGTTTCACCGTGGTTGCTGCTGTTCCCGGCGGGTTTCCTGGTCGTCACTCTGTTCTGTTTCAACTTTATCGGCGATGGCCTGCGTGACGCCCTCGACCCGAAAGATCGTTAAGGAGTGCAACCATGAGCACCATTGAACATCCTCAACTGCAAACCGCCGCCGGCGTCAAAGCGTCGCCGCTGCTGGACGTGAAAGACCTGCGTGTCACGTTTTCCACCCCGGACGGCGACGTGACGGCGGTGAACGATCTGAACTTCGATCTGCGCGCCGGTGAAACGCTGGGCATCGTCGGTGAATCCGGCTCCGGCAAATCGCAGACCGCGTTCGCGCTGATGGGGCTGCTGGCCAGCAATGGCCGCATCGGCGGCTCGGCCAAATTCAACGGCCGTGAAATCCTCAACCTGCCGGAAAACCAGCTCAACAAGCTGCGGGCCGAAGAGATCTCGATGATCTTCCAGGACCCGATGACCTCGCTCAACCCGTATATGCGCGTTGGCGAACAGCTGATGGAAGTGCTGATGCTGCATAAGAAAATGAGCAAAAGCGAAGCCTTTGAAGAGTCGGTACGCATGCTTGACGCGGTGAAAATGCCGGAAGCGCGTAAGCGCATGCGCATGTATCCGCACGAGTTTTCCGGCGGCATGCGCCAGCGCGTGATGATCGCCATGGCGCTGCTGTGCCGGCCGAAGCTGCTGATCGCCGATGAACCGACCACCGCGCTGGACGTGACCGTCCAGGCGCAGATCATGACGTTGCTCAACGAGCTGAAGCGCGAGTTCAACACCGCCATCATCATGATCACCCACGATCTGGGCGTGGTGGCCGGCATCTGCAACAAGGTGCTGGTGATGTACGCCGGGCGTACCATGGAATACGGCAGCGCGCGCGAGGTGTTCTACCAGCCGAGCCACCCGTATTCCATCGGTCTGTTGAACGCGGTGCCGCGTCTCGACGCCGAAGGCGAGGCGTTGCTGACCATTCCCGGCAACCCGCCGAACCTGCTGCGGTTGCCGAAAGGCTGCCCGTTCCAGCCGCGCTGCCCGTACGCCATGGAACAGTGCGCGAGCGCTCCACCGTTGGAGCAATTTGGGGAAGGGCGCCTGCGCGCCTGCTTTAAACCGGTGGAGGCGTTGGTATGACAGCGGTAACCGACAAGAAAGTGCTGCTCGAAGTGGCCGATCTGAAAGTGCACTTCGACATTCATGACGACAAGCAGTGGTTCTGGCAGCCGCCGAAAACCCTGAAGGCGGTCGACGGCGTTACGCTGCGGCTGTTCGAAGGGGAAACCCTGGGCGTGGTCGGCGAATCCGGCTGCGGCAAATCCACCTTCGCGCGCGCCATCATCGGCCTGGTGAAGGCCACCAGCGGGCGCGTCGCCTGGCTGGGTAAAGATCTGCTGGGCATGAGCGACGCCGACTGGCGCAAAACCCGCAGCGATATCCAGATGATCTTCCAGGATCCGCTGGCTTCGCTCAACCCGCGCATGACCATCGGCGAAATCATCGCCGAGCCGCTGCGCACCTACTATCCGAAAATGCCGCGTCAGGAAGTGAAGGACAAGGTCAAGGCGATGATGCTGAAGGTCGGCCTGCTGCCTAATCTGATCAACCGTTATCCGCACGAGTTCTCCGGCGGCCAGTGCCAGCGTATCGGCATCGCGCGCGCGCTGATCCTCGAACCGAAGCTGGTGATCTGCGACGAGCCGGTCTCCGCGTTGGACGTGTCGATTCAGGCGCAGGTGGTGAACCTGCTGCAGCAGCTGCAGCGCGAAATGGGGCTGTCATTGATCTTTATCGCCCACGATTTGGCGGTGGTGAAGCACATTTCCGATCGCGTGCTGGTGATGTATCTGGGCCATGCGGTGGAGCTGGGCACCTATGACGAGGTGTACCACAATCCGCAGCACCCTTACACCAAGGCGCTGATGTCGGCGGTGCCGATCCCGGATCCGGACAAGGAGAAGGAAAAGCAGATCCAGCTGTTGGAAGGGGAGCTGCCTTCGCCGATCAACCCGCCGTCCGGCTGCGTGTTCCGCACCCGCTGCCCGATCGCCGGGCCGGAGTGCGCCAAGACGCGCCCGCTGCTGGAGGGCAGTTTCCGCCATGCGGTTTCGTGCCTGAAGGTCGATCCGCTGTAATGCGCCGCTAGCCGGCAACAAAAAGCCCCGCTTATTCAGCGGGGCTTTTTTTATCCGAAACGTTAGCGGTGAATCACTCTTTCCACAGAATGTGGCACAGCTTGTGGTCTTTCTCGCGGCAGATCAGCACGCGGGCGAATACGTCGTTGATCGGCTCGCCGTCGCTGTCCGCCAGACCGATCACCACTTCGGCGAAGAAGTCCGGGTTCAGGTCGTAATCCACGTGCTCGCTCCAGTCTTCGGATGGGTCGTACAGTTCTGCGCCGCCGCGCTCTTCAAACTGCAGATTGAACAGCAGAATATCCGCCGGATCCAGATTGTCGCCGGCCAATTCGAGGAAGATGTCGTAGGCCTGTTCCAGCGTTTCGTCTTCGGTAAGGCGGTTATTCAAATCCATAAAAAAATCCTGATAACAAATGATTTGGCGCTATTAAAGCACGCTCGCCGCGGCTTTTACAGCAACGGGCTGAAAAAGTAGAACAGGCGCTCGACCAGGCGGTGCCAGAACGGCCGCTTCAGCCACTCTTTGCCGTTCAGCAGCTTGGAGCGAGCGATGTAATCTTCCTGCACGCAGGCCAGATCGCTGCCGAAGCCGTCGTCGTCGATCACCAGGGTGATTTCGAAATTCAGCCACAGGCTGCGCATATCCAGATTGACGGTGCCGACCAGGCTGAGCTGGCCGTCGACCAGCACGCTCTTGGTATGCAGCAGGCCGCCTTCGAACTGATAGATTTTCACGCCGGCTTCCAGCAGCTCGGAGAAGAACGCCCGGCTGGCCCAGCGCACCATCATCGAATCGTTGTCGCGCGGCACGATGATGCTGACCTCGACGCCGCGCAAAGCGGCGGTGCAGATGGCGTGCAGCAGATCGTCGCTCGGCACGAAGTACGGCGTGGTCATGATCAGCTGTTCGCGCGCGGAATAAACCGCGGTCAGCAGCGCCTGGTGGATCATTTCCTCGGGGAAGCCGGGGCCGGAGGCGATCACCTGAATGGTGTGGCCGCTTTCCTGCTCGAACGGCATGATGTTGACGTCCGGCGGCGGCGGCAGAATGCGCTTGCCGGTTTCAATTTCCCAGTCGCAGGCATAGACGATTCCCATGGTGGTGGCCACCGGGCCTTCCATGCGCGCCATCAGATCGATCCATTGACCGACGCCCGCATCCTGTTTGAAATAGCGCGGATCGACCATGTTCATGCTGCCGGTATAGGCGATGTAGTTGTCGATCAGCACCACCTTGCGGTGCTGGCGCAGATCCATGCGGCGCAGGAATACGCGCAGCAGGTTGACCTTCAGCGCTTCGACCACTTCGATGCCGGCGTTGCGCATCATCGCCGGGTAGGGGCTGCGGAAAAATTGCAGGCTGCCGGCGGAGTCCAGCATCAGACGGCAGTGTACGCCGCGCCGCGCGGCGGCCATCAGCGATTCGGCCACCTGATCGACCAGGCCGCCGGGCTGCCAGATATAGAACACCATTTCGATGTTGTGGCGCGCCAGCTCGATGTCGCGGATCAGCGCTTTCAGCGTGTCGTCGGTGGTGGTGAGCAACTGCAGCTGGTTGCCCTTGACGCCGTCGATGCCCTGGCGGCGGTTGCACAGCTGGAACAGCGGTTCGGCGACTTTACTGTATTCGGTGGCGAAGATGCGGCGACTCTCTTTCAGCTCTTTCAGCCAGCGCGCGGTCGACGGCCACATGGCCTTGGCGCGCTCGGCCCGGCGCTTGCCCAGATGCAGCTCGCCGAACGATAAATAGGCGACGATGCCGAACAGCGGCAGAATATAGATAACCAGCAACCAGGCCATGGCAGAGGGAACCGCACGGCGTTTCATCAAAATGCGCATCGTCACGCCGGCGATCAGCAGCCAGTAGCCGAACACCATGAGCCAACTGATTACGGTATAAAATGTTGTCATAAAGGCGAAAAATCCCGTTCGCAAACCACCAATGATGAGTGTACGCACAGATCGGTCAAGGCGAAACCTTTTATCGGCGCTTATGTTACATAAATATGATGAAGTTAAGGCACTTGCCGAAATCGAAAGGGCGGCTTTTAGCGGCGCGGCGCCTGCGATGTCGCCGATAACGGCGACTTGGATCGCGGGCTGAAAGGGCTATAATGCCCGCGGTTGGCATTAGACGAACGAGTGACGGAATTATGAGACGCAGTAGAAATGAAGTGGGCCGTTGGCGAATGTTGCGGCAGAGCCAACGCCGTCGGCATCGTTGGCTGGAGCGCCAGTCTTGCAGCAATCGCCATATTATCCGGGTGCGCCGTCGCCTGGACGATCAGCATCGGCGCGCGCTGCTGTTTGCGGTATCCTGCGAGTGGTAAAACGAAAACAGTCCCGTGAGGGACTGTTTTGTTATGGCGCCTGGGTTTATTTGCCGAGGTAGGCGTTGAGCATCCAGACCTGTTTTTCCTGCTCTTTGATGTAATCGCTCATCAGCGACGCGGTGCCTTCGTCGCCGGCGTCCGCCGCGACCGTCAGCAGTTCACGCTGCTGTTGCAGCAAGATTGAATACCCTTCCAACAGGCCGCGCAGCGTGCCCTTATCATCGGTCACATTGGTGTGTTCCTTGATATCGGCGGTTTTCAGATAGTCGCTGTAAGCGTGGCGCGGCTGCGAGCCCAGCGTCAGAATGCGTTCCGCCAGCTCATCCACCTTGGTCAGCAGATCGTTGTAAGTTTCTTCGAATTTCGCGTGCAGCTCAAAGAATTGCGGGCCGGTAATATTCCAGTGATAGCCGCGCACGTTCATATACAGCACCTGATAATTCGCCAACAGCGCATTTAGCGCTTCGGCGAGTTTTGCCGATTGTTTACTGTCGAGGCCGATATGGGTTTTCGCTGCTTTCTTCGCCGTTGCCATAATAATCTTCTCCTGATTATTCGTTCCAAGGGTAGACAGAATCAATTTCCATAGCTGTTACAGTAACCGGATTTATCGCAGGGTTAAACACGATAACAGGCATCATTGCCATCGCTCAAACCGATGACGATAAATCCGTCGAGCAAATTGCCGAATCAGTTTACGCAGGATCCGCAGGCGAAAAAAGTCGCTTTTATCGGTTACTTGCGCAGCGCCAGTTTTACCACGCCGGCGCCCAGCGCCATTAACAGCGCGGCGGCGATCAGCACCATGATAAACGCGCGATCGAAGGCCAAACGCGCCAACTGCGTCAGCTGCTGCGCGCGATCGGCCGCCATCCCGGCCGCCAGGCGCAACGCCTCGTCGATGCTGTCGTAGGCCAACTCGCTGACCGGCAGCTCCGCCGGCAGCGCCAGACTATGGCTGTAGACCGCCGTCATCAGCCCGCCGAGCAACGTCACGCCCAGTACGCCGCCCAGCTCGTAGGAGACGTCTTCGATAGAGGCCGCCATACCGGATTTCTCCTCCGGCGCGTTCAGCATGATGGCGGTGGACGCGGCGGTGATCACGCCGCCGAGACCAAAGCCCACCAACGCCAGGCTCACCAGCTGCAGCGCTATGCTGCTTTGATACAACAGGGCGAGGCCGGCGATGCCGAAGGCGGTCAGGGCGAAACCGCCGAGGATGATGCTGCGTTCGCCATAGCGCGGCAACAGTAAACCGGCCATCGGCCCCGCCAGCGCCGAGGCCAGCGGGATCGGCAAGATGAACAGCGCCGCCTGCAGCGGACTGAGGCCGAGCACCAGCTGCAGGCGTTGGCTGAGCACCAGCTCGACGCCGATCAGGGCCACCATCGACAGCAGCGCCACGCCGATGCCGCCGGCGAACAGCCGGTTGCGGAACAGGGAGAAATCGATCATCGGGTGGGCGCTGCGCTGCTGGCGACGCACGAACAGCGCCAGGAACAGGATGCCGATCAGGGCCGCTGCGAGCAACGCGCTGACGTCAGGCGCCGGCTTACTCAGTTCCTTCAGCGCATAGATAGCGCCGACCAGACCGATCATGATCTGCACCGAGCCGACGATATCGGCGGGGCGCGGGTTATCGCCGCCGCAGCGGGGGATCAGTTTCCACGCCAGCGGCCAGACCAGCAACACCACCGGTACGTTGATCAGGAACACCGATCCCCACCAGAAATACTCCAGCAGCAGGCCGCCGACCACCGGGCCGATGGCCGCGCCGCCCGAGGCCACCGAGGCCCAGATGCCGATCGCCAGCGCGCGTTCGCGTTCGTCGGTAAAGACGTGGCGCACGATGGACAGCGTGGCGGGCATCATCATTGCTGCGCCAACGGCGAGGAACACCCGTGCGGCGATCAGCCATTCGGCGGTGGGCGAAAAGGCGGCGCACAGCGAAGCGACGGCAAACACCGGCAGCCCGGCGAGAAACAGCCGCTTATGGCCGACGCGATCGCTCAGCATGCCGGCGCCGGGCAGCAGCCCGGCGACCACCAGCGGGTAGGCGTTGACGATCCAGAGTTTTTGCGAGGCGCTGGCGTCCAGCGCCTGGGTTAAACGTGGCAGAGCGGTATAGAGCACCGTCATGTCGATAACAATCAGGAAAAGGGCGCTGGCGACCATCGTCAGGATCAACCAGCGGTTCTTGGCGTACATAAGTCATAATCCAGTTTACGTGGGCGACGCGAAGGCGCCGCCATTGCGGTAACCCTCCGGCGATGCCGGGTGGTATACTGGTGATAATATATATCCATACGTTCGTATTGAAAAGAAGGGTTTCTTAATGGGACGTCAACGCAGCATCGATCGCGACAAGGTTTTGGACACCGCCGAAGAGATCGTCGCCACCCAGGGCGCCGCCGGTTTAACCATCGACGCCGTCGCCAAAGCGATGGGGATCTCCAAGGGCGGGGTGCAGTATTGCTTCGGCAGCAAAGACGCCCTGATCGACGCGATGTTCGATCGCTGGGGCAGCGCCTATGAAACGCTGTTCGCGGAGATCGCCGGCGACGATCCTTCGCCGCAGACCAGCGTGCGGGCGCATATGTTGGCTACCCAAAGTTCGGATCAGACCGCCAGCGCCAAGGCCGCCGGGTTGATGGCGACGCTGATTCAAACGCCGGAGCATCTGGCGAGCACGCGCGAATGGTATCGCAGCCGCATCGCCGGGCTGGATTTGACTACCGAAGAGGGTAAGCGCGCGCGGCTGGCGTTTCTGGCCACCGAAGGCGCCTTTATGCTGCGTTATTTCGGTTTGATGGATATCGGCCAGGCGGAATGGGAAACGATGTTCGCCGATATGCAGGCGTTGATTTTAACGGGCAGCGCCTATCGCACTGATAGCTAGTAAAGCGTGCGGCGAAAGGCGTATGTTTATCGCACAAGATATTCCCTCGAAGAACTTTTTAGCCAGCCCCTCCGTGCTGGCTTTTTTTTTGCCTGCGGCAAGCTTCGGAGCAAAGGCCCCCTGAGTGCAGGGGGCGCCGGACATTACTTGCGCGCGTCCAACAGTTGCTGGGCATTCTCTGCGGTGACGACGGTCCACGGAATATAATAATGCTTCTGCGTGCCGCCCTCCCATTTCAGATCTTTGGCGTACTGTTTCCAGATATCCGACTGTGGTTGATAACTTTCCCCTTTCACGGCGCGCAGCGCGACGTCGATGGAACCCTGCATCTGGCCTTTGGCATCTTGCAGGATAGAGACCATTTCACCGGCCTGCACCGCATGAATCGCGTCGGAAACGCCGTCGACGCCCGCAATGGCAAAGTCTTTCACGTTCAGGCCGGCCCCTTTAATCGCTTCGATGGCGCCCAGCGCCATCTCGTCGTTCTGGCCAATCACGCCGTTGATTTTGCCCCGGTGTTTCTGCAGCCAGTTTTCCATCAGCGGCTGCGCTTCAGCGCGTGACCAGTTGGCCGTTTTACGTTCAAGCACGGTCACCTGGCCGGCGCCGCACTCGGCAATCGCTTTATCATTGCCCTTGCCGCGCTGGATCTCGCCGCTGCCGCCTTTCGGGCCTTCGATAATCACCACGTTCACCTTCTGGTTCTTGCAGTCGAGTTTGTCCAGTACGGCTTTGGCTTCCAGATACCCGCCCAGCTCGTCATTAGACACCACTTCAGACGTCATCGCGTCCGTGTTCAGGCGCGCGTTGGTGACCACCACCGGGATTTTGGCTTCGTTGGCATTGGTGACGATATCGATATTGGCCTCAAAATCCATCGGGTTGACGATAATGGCATCGGCGCGCGTCTGGATAGCGGTGGCGGCCTGATCGTTTTGCACCGATGCATCATAACGCCCATCGTAGAAAGTCAGTACGGCTTCGCCGCTTTTCACCGCCGGGTGTTCCTTGCCGAACCTTTCCATCAATTGCACGAACTCGGCTTTGTTGCCGTACATCAATACCGCGATTTTAACCGGGGCGGCCTGAGCCGCCGACAGGCTGCCGAACAGCATGGCAGAGGCAAACAACGCTATCTTGGTCTTATTCATGGTTTTCTCCTGGTAGAGTTGGGTCTGATGTTATTAATCGCGCTGTTGCTTACGCGAGGGGTCGAGCAAGACGGCAAGAACGATCAATGCGCCTTTGATAATTTGTTGGTAGTACGATTGCACGCCGAGCAGATCGAGGCCGTTATTCATCACCCCGATAATCAGCACGCCGAAGAAGGTGCCGACCAGCGTACCGACGCCGCCGGCCATGCTGGTGCCGCCGATCACCACCGCCGCGATGGCGTCCAGCTCATACCCAGCGCCGGCGTTGGTTTGCGCCGAACCGGTGCGCGCGGTGAGGATCAGGCCGGCGATGCCGGCCAGCGCGCCGCACAGCGTATACACCAGTATTTTGATGCGCGTGACGTTAATCCCCGAGGTGCGCGCGCTTTTCGGGTTGCCGCCGACGGCGTAGATGTAGCGCCCGAAGAGGGTTTTATTCAGCACGAGCCAGGCGAGGGCGAACAGCACGATGAAGATGATGACGGGCACCGGAACGCCGCCGACATAGCCATTGCCTAACCAGCGGAAATCGCTGTTCAATTGCGATACTGGATTGCCGTTGGTGGTCAACATGGTTAACCCGCGCGCCGCGGAGAGCATGCCCATGGTGACGATAAACGGCTGCAACCGGTAGCGAGCCAACACGGTGCCGTTCACCAGGCCGCAGACGATGCCGATCCCCAGCGCCACGATCAGCGGCGCCATAACGGCGGTCGCGGTATCACCGATAGCCAATCCGCTATTGTTGGTGGCGAAGCGGGCGGCGACGATGCCGCTTAACGCCAGCACCGAGCCGACGGAGAGATCGACGCCTGCCGTGATGATGACGAAGGTCATGCCTATCGCCAGAATGCCGTTGATCGAGACCTGGCGCAGTACGATCAGGGTGTTTTCATTGCTGAGAAAATAATTGCTGCTCCAGGCTCCCTGGGCGACCTGATATTCGCCAATCAGCGCCACGATCAGGCACAGCGCGAAAAAGGCGATGATAATGCCGTATTTGTGCATACGGCGCTTATTGCGGGTGAAAAATGACATTCCTGGTGATAAGGAGTGGGCGCTGCTCATTTTGTTTTTCTCTCTCTGTTAAACCGCAAGTTTCATCAGTGCTGCCTGAGTCGCATCGGCTGCCGCAAGCTCGCCGGCCAACTGCCCGTCACGAAACACCAGGATGCGATCGCTCATGCCGATAATTTCCGAAAGCTCGGAGGAAACCATGATGATCCCTTTGTTTTGCAAGGCGAACTCCGACATAAATCGATAGATCTCTTTCTTGGCGCCGACGTCGATACCGCGCGTCGGCTCGTCGAGCAACAACACCTCCGGCTCCAACAGCGCCCAGCGGCCCAGCACCACTTTTTGCTGGTTGCCGCCGCTCAGGTTGCCCACGGGCTGTTCGCCATCGTGGGTTTTAACGTTAAAGCGCTGGATCATGTCGCGGGTTCGCGCTTGCTCCCGTTTTTCGCTGACGAACCCCATTCGGCTTATGCCGGCAAAAGAGGCGATATTGATGTTTTCACTGACGGAACGGCACAGCACCAGGCCGGTTTCCTTGCGATCTTCCGTCACGTAGGCAATGCCGCTGTCGATGGCCTCTCGCGGGGAATGGCGGTTAAGCGTCTTGTCGCCCAAGCGGATCGTGCCGCTGTCGGCATGCTGAATGCCGAAGATAAGATCGAGAAACTCGCTGCGGCCCGATCCCACCAGGCCGTAGATGCCCAGGATCTCACCGTGCTTAAGCTGCAGGCTGATATCCTTTATCTTGCTGCGCCAACACAGACCGTTGACCTCCAGCAAGACCTCTTCGCCGGGTTGATTGAACTTGGCGAACTCGCTGTCGTACTCGCCGCCGATAATGTGTTCGATCAACTGCTCGCGGGTAATGTCGGCGATATAGCCTTCATGGATATAGGCGCCGTCGCGGAAAATGGTGTAGCTGTCCGCGATTTGGAATATCTCGGACAAACGGTGGGAGACGTAGATAATGCCTTTACCTTTCGCCGCCAGTTGCTGAAGCGTATGAAAGATTTTTTGCGCATCCTCTTCGCCAATCGCCGAGGTGGGTTCATCCATGATGATGATGTCGGCATTGGCGTGCGACAGCGCTTTGGCGATCTCGACCAGTTGCTGCTCGGCGACGCTCAGGTTGCGCATTTTTTCTCGGGCGTCGATCTTGAAATCAAGTTCCTCGAGCAGACGGGTGGTGCGTTGGTTGAGCGTCGCAAAGTCGACGAACCCCAGGCGTCTCGGCTCGCGGCCCAGCCAAATGTTTTCTGCCACCGTCAGGTCCGGGATCGCGCTCAGCTCCTGCTGCACGATGGCGATGCCGGCATTGAGGGCTTCCCGGGGATGATGAAATTCACAGCGTTGACCATTGATAAAAATGTCGCCGCCATCGGGTTGAATAAAGCCCATCAGAATGCTGAGAAAGGTGGATTTCCCCGCGCCGTTGCCGCCGCACAGGGCATGGATGGATCCGCGCCGCAGGCAAAACTCGGCGTTCTTGAGCGCCACGACCGGGCCAAAGGCTTTCCTGACGCCACTGACTTCCAGCAGGTAGGCAGGGGCTTGCGTATGGGGATCTCGCGTCACGATTGAACCTCCGGGTATGTCCGCTGCAAACGCTGCAGGTACCGTTGATAAAGCGTCTCGTATTGCGTTTGCCTGTCGGCGTTTGGCGTCGTGCGTGTGGCTTCATCCAGGGAAACGAAGCGTTGGCACAGTTCAGCCAAGAGCCCGGCGGCGTTCTGGTGCGGGCGATCGGCCAACGACGTCGCCCACATCGCTTGAATGGCGCCGCCCAGCGCGGCGGTCTCTTTGACGTTCAGGCAGACCACCGGGCACCCCATCACGTCCGCGACGATTTGTCGCCAGGCGGCGCTGCGGGCGCCGCCGCCGGTGAGGCGGATCTCGCGCGTTTCGATGCCCTGGCGACGAAACAGCTCGATGCCATAGCGCAGGCCGTAGGTGGCGCTTTCAACCACCGCCAGGCAGAGATTGGCGCGAGTAAAATTGTCGCTATCGAGGTTATGCAGGCTGGCGCGCGCGTGGGGCAGCGGGGGAACGCGTTCGCCGTTGAAGAACGGCAGCATCTCGACGCCGCCGGCACCCGGCGCCGCCTGCGCCAATAAGCGGTTAAAGCCGTCAAGATCTTCGTCCAGCAGCGTCTGCATGGCCGTGGTGGCCGAGGTGACATTCATGGTGCATATCAAGGGCAGCCACCCGTTGGTGCTGGAGCAGAAACCGGCAATCATGTCGGATTCCGCCACGACGGGCACGGCGGACCAGGCGAATAGCGTGCCGGAGGTGCCGAGGCTCAGGGTAACGGTGCCGGCCTCGATGTTGCCGGAACCGATGGCCGCCATCATGTTGTCGCCGCCGCCGGTCGAGACCCGAACTGCCGGGCCGAGGCCGAGCTTTTCCGCCACGAAGGGGTGCACCGTGCCGATGCAGCATTCCGCGCTTTTGAGCGGCGGCAGGGCATGCCATAAACGGCCGCTGTCATCGATAAGATTGACGGCGGCTTGACTCCAGCTACGGGTGCGCACATCGAACAGCCCGGTGCCGGAAGCATCGCCATATTCCGCTACACGCTCCCCGGTCAACCAGAAGTTCAAATAATCATGCGGCAGCAGCACGGTGTGCAGTTTTGCCCAGAGCGCCGGATGGTGCGTCTTGAACCAAAGGATTTTTGACGCGGTATAACCGGTGGCGACCCGCAGGCCGAGCTTGTCCAGCGAGCCCTTGGCGCCGCCGAGCCGCTGCAGCAGCAGTTCGTTTTCCTCCGCGGTTTCGGTATCGCACCACAGCTTGACGCTGTGCAGCACGTTGCCGTCTGCGTCCAGCGGCACAAATCCATGCTGTTGGCCCGAGACCCCCAGAGCGTTAATTTCCCCGGCATCAATACCGGCGTTAGTCACGGCTTGGCGAAACGCGGTGACCAACGCCTCAATCCACCAGTCGGCCTCTTGTTCGCGCCGGCCATTGGCTTGGCTGATGAGGCGGTGAGGGGCGCTGCCCTCACCGAGGATCACGCCCTGTGTGCTGTCGACAATCACGACTTTCGTGCCTTGCGTACCGCAGTCTATGCCAGCATAGAGCGCCATAGGATCACTCCATTTCCAGCATGATTTTGATGTCCGAGGCATGTCCCGCCGCCGCGCGCTCGAAGGCGGCCACGCTGTCGGAGAATTTGTAGGTTTGGCTTATCAACGGCTGGACGCGCAATTTGCCGCTGCTCAACAGCCGCAGCGTGCGCGGATACATGTTGGCGTAGCGGAAAATGGTCTTGAAGGTGATTTCCTTGGCCTGCGCTGCGACGATATCCATCGGCGCGGCGTCGATCGGCATGCCGACCAGCACGGCGGTTGCCCCTGGCGCCGCATGTTCGGCCAGCGTAGCGATAGCCGGTTTTGCGCCGCTGCATTCAAACACGATATCGACGCCATTGCCGCTGGTGAACGCAGCCACTTTACCCGCCAGGTCGCCGGTTTTGATATTGACGGCGTGCAGCCCTTCATAGCTGGCCGCCACGGCGAGTTTCTCGTCAAACAGGTCGCAGATAATGACGTCCGAGCAGCCACCCGCCAGCGCCGCGAGGGCGGTGACCACGCCGATCGGTCCAGCGCCGATCACCAGCGCGATATCGCCGGGTTTGATCCCGGCTTTGGTGGCCGCTTGCATGCCGATGGCCAGGGGTTCAACCATGGCGCCTTCAGCGAAACTGACGTTGTCCGGCAGTTTGAACGTGAATGCGGCGGGGTGGATGACGGTTTCGCGCAAACAGCCGTGCACCGGCGGCGTCGCCCAAAAGCGAACGGCGGGGTCCAGGTTGTAAATCCCGGCGCGCGTCTGCGCCGAGTTGAGGTCGGGAATGCCGGGCTCCATGCAAACGCGATCGCCGACGCTGAGGTGAGTGACGTTTTCACCTGTCGCGAGTACCACGCCGGCGGCCTCATGGCCGAGCACCATCGGGGCTTTGACCACAAACGGGCCAATGCGGCCATGCTGGTAATAGTGCACATCGCTGCCGCAGATGCCCACGGAATGAATTTTTATCTGTACATCGTCGGGCCCCAGCGTTTCGGCCAGTTGGACGTCCTCGATAGCGATTTCCCCCGCTTTGGCCAGCACTAATGCTTTCATATTGCCTCCTGGTGAATCATTTTTATGGTAACGGTATCATTTCAATGCGGCGATAGTGAGCCAATGCGGGTGGTTAAACTGTGATCAATGTTGGAATTGCTCGACGAGAGTTAATTTTGCTGGCGGGTTGTTATTCAATATAGCGACGGTGGTCACAAAATCGGCGTGGCAATGACGGTTTTAATATCGGCCTGTTGATATCGATACCGTTACTTTGCCGGGGGAATGATGAACAAACAACAAAGCGCCAGAGCCGCTACGCTGGAGTATTTGCGCCAGGCGGACATTATCTTGACCGAAGAAGAACAGCAACGCATTGAAATTGCGACGTTTGGTCTGGCCGACTATCCCGCGTCCGGGTTGCAGCTGCTGACCTACGTCAACTCACCTCGGTATTGCGCGAAAGAGCTGGTGCTGTTTCCTGGGCAGACTTGCCCGGAACATTTACACCCTCCCTTTGCCGGCACGCCCGGCAAGCAAGAGACGTTCCGTTGCCGTTGGGGAGAGGTGTTTTTGTTTGTCGATGATGAAAGTCTGACGCCCAACGATCGCGGCGGCCAACCGGTATGCCGGGTGCCGGAGGGCGCGGAGCAGTGGTATACCTGTCATCGCTATATCCTCTTGCGGCCGGGGGAACAATACACCATTGCGCCCAATACCCGTCACTGGTTTCAGGCGGGGAAGCAGGGCGCGGTGGTGTCTGAGTTCTCTTCCGAGAGCCGTGACGAGCTGGATATTTTTACCGATCCGCGAATTAACCGTCTTGCCGGCGTAAACCATTAGCGCCAAGAACAAAGTTCTGTCATGATGCCGGGAATGATACAAAATGATACCTTCAAGCTAAGGAGCTGCATTTGGCCGTGGGTCGAGGACGGAAAGCGACGCTG
Organism: Serratia sp. CY55921; assembly: GCF_052167655.1. NCBI lineage: Bacteria > Pseudomonadati > Pseudomonadota > Gammaproteobacteria > Enterobacterales > Yersiniaceae > Serratia > Serratia sp. CY55921. The sequence continues at coordinate 934,711 of NZ_JBJNMU010000001.1, forward strand.
GCTAGCGTCGCCGCACAGGCGAACGTCAGCAAAATAACCGCTTCGCGGGCATTTTCACAGCCGGACAAGGTCCATCCGGAAACGTTGAGGAGAATTCGGGAGACCGCCGCCGAACTCGGTTACGTGGTCAATGCCGCGGCGCGCAATCTGCGGGCGAAAAGCAGCAGAACCATTGGCATCGTCAACCCCGACATGGCCAACCCATTCTTTGGCGGCCTGACGCGTCTGATGACGCTTGAAGCGCAAAAGATGGGGTACGACACGCTGGTGTTCGACTCCTATGAGTCTCAGGAAAGCGAAGACAGGATCATCGACAAACTCATTGGCTACAACGTCGATGCGATTATTCTCTCGGTTATTTCCAACGATCATCTGTACCGGCCTTCCTACCTCAAACGTCTGGAAACGCTCAATATACCGGTGGTGTTGATCGATCGGGAATTGGAGAGTCACCACTGCAGCGGGGTGTATATTGATAATCTGGATTGCGGCCTTCAGGCGGGGCGTTGGCTTCTGGAACAGCAGGCGCAGCGGGTGGTGGTGATCTCCGGGCCGGAGAATTCCAACGTTGCACGTGACAGGGTCACTGGCTTGCAGGCGGCATTGCAAGGGAAGGTGGCTTCGCTCGACGTGCGGTATGCCGATTTCTTTATGGATGCCGCCTGGCAAGAGACGAGCCGCTGGCTGGCCAATAACCCCGCCCCCGATTTTTTCGTCGGCTGCAATAACCAGATCTCGCTGGGCATCATCAAGGCCTGTATCGAACATCGGTTGCCGTTGATGCAGGACGTGTCGTTGTTCAGCATCGATGAGGTTTCACATGCCGAGATCTACGGTTTCCATTTCCCCTGTGTGTCACACGACTTGCAAGAGATCGCCTGGCAAGCGTTGAATCTGGCGATCCGCCGTATTGCCGATCCTGAGATAAAGCCGGGCAAGGTGGTGGTGCGGGGAAAACTCGTCGTGTAACGGTGCCGGCAACGTGTAGCCGACATCTCCGTTAACCTTATCTGCCATTATTCATTTCAGCGCGTTCAGTCCGGCCCCTCATCGGGGGGCGGATAAGCAGCCACAAGCCGCTCCCCGCCGTTGCTGCGCCCAGCAGCATGGGCCAGGAAAGGGGCTCATCGAACATTAACCATGCCCAGCAGAAGGTGACGAAGGGGCTGAGGAACAGCAGGCTCGTCACACGCAATGCAGAGGTATGCCTAAGGCAGAACCAATACAAACCGTAACCGGCCAGGGTGGCCAAAAGCGCGGTCCAAAGCACGCCGATAACCAACCCTGTCGTCATGGTTGGCAGCAGCGGGTTTTCTGCGCCTGCCAGTGGGGCAAAAGCCAGCGCTGAAATCGCGCTTTGTATCCCCAACCTGGCGGGCAGGCTCACCGCTTGCGCCTGCGGCAGCCGTTGCTGCCACAGCGTCGCCAGTGCCAGTGACAGCATCCCCGCCAGCGGCAACAGGTAGCTCCACAATGGCGCACTTCCCCAGGAAATAGCACCGCCCGTCGCCAATATCACCCCGAGAGAGCCTAATGCCAGGCCGAGCCAGACGCGGCCATCGGGCAGCCGGCGTAGAAACAGCATGTTCAAGAGTGCGGTGCCGAGAGGGAGCAAATCGGCGATGAGCGCGGCCAACCCGGTCGGCACGCCGTACTCGATGCCTTTACTGACGCCGGTCAGGTATCCGGTCATGGCAAGCAGCCCGATCCCGGCATGAGCGGCTACCGACTGCGACGAGGAGCGCCTGATGGCGCGAAGGCTAAACGGCATCAGCAGTAAAGCGACCACGACACAGCGCCAGAACGCCACCAGCAACACCGGCGCGTAATCGGCGGCGAAACGGATGCCGACAAAGCCCGAGCTCCAGGCGACGATCAGCAGGACTTCCGCTGCCGGCAACCAGACGGCGGCTTTGTCGCCCACCTTATCGCGGCAGGAAGGTGGACGAAATTCTGACAGGGGCATGGTGATCTTCTCCTTTTTCCCCAAGGGTAGTGAGCCGCTATAATTTAATAAATCGAATAATTTTCGTTCAGTTGTTTAATGGAGTTAAACCATGCGGCCAACCCTGGACATTAATCTTTTGCGCACTTTTCACGCCATCGCCCGTTTGGGGCAATTTCGTGCGGCGGCGGCCTTTGTTCATCGCAGCCCAGCCGCGGTGAGCGTTCATATTCAGCGTCTGGAACAGGTCGTGGGCGGCCGCTTGCTGGAGCGCGACAATCAGTCCGTCGTGTTGACGCCCTTAGGCGAAAAACTGCTGGCCTCGACGCTCGGGCTGTTGAATGCCCACGACGATATTCTGCGTGAGCTGCAGGGCGCACCGCTGAGTGGGCACATCAAGCTGGGAGTGCCTGATGAATACGCATCACATGTCATGCGCGATGTGCTGCCGGCGTTTGCCACCCGTTTTCCTGCGGTGATGCTGGAGGTGTCTACGGCCGCCAGCCAGGCGTTGGTTGAACAGATCGGACGCAACCGGCTACAGCTGGCGTTGGCGGTGCTGCCGATGGGGGGACTGCGCCAGATGCCGCTTGCGGTGACTGCGCCGGTTTGGGTTGGCGGCCGCCGGTTGGCGCTGGATATGGCCCAACCGATACCATTGGCGTTGCATGCCGCCGATTGCCCTTACCGAGAGGCTATGATCGATGCATTGAGCGGGGCGGGAAGGCATTGGCGAGTGGTTGTGAGCAGCCCTTCGGCCAGCGTGGTGGCTGCCGCCGTCGAGGCAGGATTGGCCGTCACGCTGCTCGACCGCGCACGCGTGACGGCGGCGATGCGGATCCTCGACGAATTGCCGTCGGTCGCTCCGCACGAAGTGCAGCTGCTGCGCTCTGCCGCTGCCGCCGGTCAATCGGCGGTGGCGATGCTGGAAAGCGTTATCGGTGAGTATTTCCGGGGCGGAACATGAATATCGACCGCGCGGGGAAGACGACCCGAGCGCGGCGGTCAAGCAGAGGTGTGGCTAGCGCCGGAAACGCCGTATAACGGGGCGTTCCCGGGATTGAAACCTGTCGCGGGTCAGAACACCTGCTTGAACGGCTTCACCGTCACGTCGGCGTAGACGCCGGCGGCGACGTACGGATCCTGCTGTGCCCAGGCCTGGGCTTCCGCCAGTGAGGCGAACTCGGCGATCACCGTTGAACCGCTGAAGCCGGCGGCGCCGGGATCGTTGCTGTCGATGGCCGGGTTAGGGCCGGCGACCACCAGACGGCCGGCGTCACGCAGCGCCTGCAGGCGCGCCAGATGTGCCGGGCGCACCGCCAGACGGTTTTCCAGTGAGTGGGGGACGTCTTGCGCGTAGATCAGATAAAGCATATTTCACCTGTAAAATCATGGCTATAAAACGGTGCTACCAAGGTAGCGCAAAAGGCGCGGCAGGGGAACGGCGCGCGGTGAATTTATGGGGGGGATTGGCGCTTATGCCTTGAAGCCGCTACTTTTTATTCGTATAGTGCGGCGCGCTTAAACAGATATGCCATTGAGGTGAGGACATGACGGAACTGGTAAGGGAAAAACTCGATTTGCCTGCGGGCAAAAGCAAACTGCTGCTGCATTCTTGCTGTGCGCCCTGTTCCGGCGAGGTGATGGAAGCGATCCAGGCGTCCGGCATCGAGTACGCTATTTTCTTCTACAACCCCAACATTCACCCGCAAAAAGAGTATTTGCTGCGTAAGGAAGAGAACATCCGTTTCGCCGAAAAGCACGGGGTGCCGATCATCGATGCCGATTATGACACCGACAACTGGTTCGAACGCGCCAAGGGCATGGAGCATGAGCCGGAGCGCGGCATTCGCTGCACCATGTGCTTCGACATGCGTTTTGAGCGCACGGCGCTGTATGCGCATGAGCACGGTTACGACACCATCTCTAGCTCGCTCGGCATCTCGCGCTGGAAGAACATGCAGCAGATTACCGACTGCGGCATTCGGGCGGCGGAAAAGTATCCCGATCTGGTGTATTGGGATTACAACTGGCGCAAGAAGGGCGGCGCGGCCCGCATGATAGAGATCAGCAAGCGCGAACGCTTCTATCAGCAGGAATACTGCGGCTGCGTCTATTCGCTGCGCGACACCAACCTGCACCGCAAAGCGCAAGGGCGGCCGCTGATCAAACTGGGCGTGCTCTACTATGGTGATGAAGAATAACGCTTAATCACCGCAATCCACCCGCTACGGCGGGTTTTTTATTTTTTAGCGCCGTCTGAACGTTAACGAAGCGTGTTGATTCGGCGGTAAAAAAGCAACGTTCAGGTTAATATCCTTATGAGTTTGCTGGTTTTCGCCGCGGAGACTGACGATTAAAGCGATAGTTTGCCTTTCGTTATTGAATATGATTGCTATTTGCATTTAAACTTGGCGAACCAGAGGAAACAGAATCATTATGCCGCTAAAAAAGATGTTCCTTAATCGCCGTATATCCGTGCCTTTCGTCTTGTCCGTAGGCCTGCACAGCGCCCTGGTGGCGGGACTGCTTTACGCTTCGGTAAAAGAAGTGGTTGAGCTGCCAAAGCCTGAAGAGGCGCCGATCAGCGTCATGATGGTCAACACCGCCGCGATGGCTGAACCGCCGCCGCCTGCTCCGGCAGAACCGGAGCCGCCGCAGGTGGAACCTGAGCCGGAACCTGAACCAGAACCTATTGTGGAGCCGCCGCCGAAGGCGATTGTAAAACCGGAGCCGGTCAAGCCGAAACCGAAGCCCAAGCCAAAGCCGAAGGTAGAAAAACCGGTGAAACCGGAGCCGAAGAAGGTCGAGCCGCGCGAGCCTTCGCCGTTCAATAACGACTCGCCGGCCAAACCGATCGATAAAGCGCCGGTGAAACAAGCGCCCGCCGCGCCGGTACAGGGCAACTCGCGCGAGGTCGGGCCAAAACCGATCAGCCGTGCGGAACCGATTTATCCGCCGCGCGCCAGAGCCTTGCAGATCGAAGGCAACGTGCGGGTGCAGTTCGATGTTGACAGCGATGGCCGCGTGACCAACGTGCGCATCTTGTCGGCTGAGCCGCGCAACATGTTCGAGCGAGAAGTGAAACAGGCGCTGCGCAAATGGCGGTATCAAGCCAAAGAAGCGAAGGATCTTATCGTCAATATTCGTTTCAAGCTGAACGGCACCACCGAAATGAACTGATTTCGGTTTGCGCCAAGAAAAAAAGGGTCGCCTCGGCGACCCTTTTTGCATTTGCGGCGCAGCCGCAGGCTTACTCTTCGAAGCCGACGCGGAAATTCATTTTACCCTCAGGCAGCGCGCGCGAGTTGCCTTCCGCATCGACCGCCACGTAGGTGAACACCGCTTCGGTCGCCCGGTAACGTTGGCCGATTGGGGCGGAGGAGACTTTCTTTACCCACACTTCGATATTGATGGTGATCGAGCTGCGCCCGGTGCGGATGCAGTGCGCATAGCAGCAAACCACGTCGCCTACCGCCACCGGTTTCAGGAAGGTCATGCCGTCTACGCGTACCGTCACTACGCGCCCCTCGGCGATCTCTTTTGCCTGGATGGCGCCGCCGATGTCCATTTGCGACATCAGCCAGCCGCCGAAAATATCGCCGTTGGCATTGGTATCGGCCGGCATCGCCAGCGTGCGCAGCACCAGCTCGCCGCTGGGTAAAGGTCGTTGTTGTGTCATAGCAGTCTGCTTTTAAAAGGAGGGAATCACATCATACTGCCCGCGGCAAGCGCCGCAGGCATTAACAAATTTGTAACTATTTTTTCTGTTCTGCCGGCATGTGCCGGTAAATATAGATGCCGCTGAGCAGGGTGAATACCAGCGTCAGCACCGTCAGGCCAAAGACTTTGAAATTGACCCAGACGCTTTGCGGCAGCCAGAAGGCGACATAGATGTTCGCCAGGCCGCAGGCCAGGAAGAAGAGGGCCCAGGCCAGGTTGAGGTTGCTCCACACTTTGTCCGGCAGCGTCAGCTCTTTGCCCAGCATGCGCTGAACCAGCGGCTTTTTGAGCACCCACTGGCTGATCAGCAGCGCCAGCGCGAACAGCGCGTAAATCACCGTCACTTTCCACTTGATGAATAAATCGTTGTGGAACACCAGCGTCAGGGTGCCGAACACCAGCACCATCAGGAAGGTGATCAGCGTCATCTTCTCGACCTTGCGGTATTTCACCCAGGTGAACACCAGCGCCAGCGCGGTGGCGACGATCAATGCGCCGGAAGCGACGTAAATGTCGTACAGCTTGTAAAAAGCGAAAAAGACAATTAACGGGAGGAAATCAAGAAACTGCTTCATAAATCAATCCATCATCTGTTCATCGGCCGACTATACCGGATTCGGCGAGTTCTGTGTACCGCCGGGCGCTGCCGATTATCGGCGTTTGGCCGGCGGATTTCTGCCGCGAAAGCAGGAATTTGCATAAACTTACGCAAGAAAGCACGGGCGCATTGCCAGCGCTGGCCGCAGATCGCATAGTAAGTGCCATAATAACCAGATAATTTACCGCGGAAAACAGCATGCAGTGGAAATCTCTCCAGGCCCTGACGCCTGGTTTGACGCATTTATTGGGCTATCAACGCAGTTGGCTCAAACCGGATATGCGCGCCGGTCTTTCCGTCGCCGCCGTCGCCTTGCCGGTGGCCATCGCCTATGCCGAACTGGCCGGGGTTAGCCCGGTGGTGGGGCTTTATTCCTGTATCTTGCCGATGGTGGCCTATGCGCTGTTCGGTTCGTCACGCCAGCTGATCGTCGGGCCCGATGCCGCCACCTGTGCGGTGATCGCCGCGGTGGTGACGCCGCTGGCGGCGGGCAATATGGAACGCCATTGGCAGTTGACCATCATGATGACCGCGATGATGGGCGGCTGGTGCCTGTTGGCCAGCCGGTTCAAGCTGGGGGCGCTGGCGGATCTGCTGTCGCGGCCGATCCTCAGCGGGCTGCTGAACGGCGTGGCGCTGACCATCATCGTCGATCAGATCGGCAAGGTGTTGGGGTTCACGGTGCGCCCGGCGCAGCTGATCGAGCGCATCTACGCGCTGCCGGCCAACCTGTTGCACAGCGACTGGCTGACGATGGCGGTGTCCTTGCTGACGCTGGTGACGCTGCTCGGATTTAAAAAATGGCGGCCTAACTGGCCGGCGCCGCTGTTCGCCATCGTGCTGGCGGCGTTCGTCACCTGGGCGGGCGGATTGCAGCAGTATGGCGTGGTGACGGTGGGCGGTTTCAGCGGCGTGTTGCCGATCGTCCAGTGGCCGGACTTTCAGCCCGGGCTGCTGCGCGACATGGTGATCCCGGCGCTCAACCTGGCGGTCGTGAGCTTTGTCAGCATGATGCTGACCGCCCGCAGTTTCGCGGCCAAAAACGGCTATGAGGTCAACGCTGACGCTGAGTTTCGCGCGCTGGGGATGGTGAATATCGTCTCCGCATTGTCGCAAGGCTTCGCCATCAGCGGGGCGGATTCGCGCACCGCGGTGAATGACGCCAACGGCGGCAAGAGCCAGCTCGTGTCGATCATCGCCGCCGCGGTGATCGCTTTCGTCTTGCTGTTCCTGATGGCGCCGCTGCAGTTTATTCCGGTGGCGGGATTGGGCGTGGTGCTGATGTATGCGGCCTGGTCGCTGCTGGATTTTCGCGGCATCTGGATCTTGCGCCGCCGCAACGCACAGGCTTTCCGCCTGGCGATATTTACCTTCCTCAGCGTCTTGTTGGTCGGGGTGATCAGCGGCATCGGGCTGGCGGTATTGCTGGGGCTGATGCAGTTTCTGCACACCGTCTTTCGGCCGACGGAACAGCTGCTGGGCGTTAACGACGAAGGCATGATCCATTCCATGGGCAACAACAATGGGGTGAAGGCGGTGCCCGGCGTCATGATGTATCGCTTCAATTCGCCGCTGACCTACTTCAACGTGGCCTACTTCAAACGCCGCATTCTCAATTTGGTCGACAGTACGCCATTCCAGCCGCGCTGGGTGGTGGTGGACGCGGTGGCCAGCTTTACCCATGCCGATATCAGCGTGCTGGCGGCCATCGACGAACTGAAACGCGATCTGTTGCAGCGTAACGTCAAACTGGTGCTGGCCGGGCGCCGCACTGAACTGACGCGCTGGTTCCGCATCAATCGGTTGGGGCGGGACAAGGAGCTGATTTTGGTGCCGGATCTCTATCTGGCGCTGAAGCTGATTCAGAGTAAGGAACAGGCTGAAGCCGCCGCGGTGGGGTAAACAAAAAGGGGCGCGCCGAAGCGTGCCCCTGGGCATTTGTTGCGCCGGCGTCAGCCGCGCAGCAGCATATACAAACGGAACAGATAGATCAGCAGCAGGGCGGAGACCAGGTTGCTTAACGCGGTCAGCACGACGCTGGCCACGTTCGGCGTCAGCACTGACAGATGGCTCACTAAAAACAGCACCAGCAGCTTGGCCGCCAACCACAGCATCATCGCCGGCACAATCACGCGCGCATTGGCGAAGGCCAATTTGCTGCTCAGCTTGAGCGAAGCGAAGACGCCTTTCTTGTCGACGGAGGCGATCACTGGCGCCAACGCGAAGGCGATAGCCATGATCACGCCCGGCACCACGAACAGCGTCAGGCCGAGCTGGATCAGCAAGGTGCAGATAAACAGCAGCAGCAGCAGGCGCGGCAGATCGGGCGCCGAGGCGCCGAGCGCGCGCAGGGCGCTGGTGCGTTGCCCCTGAGACACCAGACGGATCAACGTCAGCATCCCACCGACCAGCAGCACGTTGCCGACCAGCGCGGAGAACGTGGCGGCGGCCGACACTTTCAGCAACACCATCTGCTGTTCCGGCGTCATCTGCTGGATCACGTCCTGAATGCCCATGCCGGTCGACGACGCAAAATCGCTGGTGGAGGCGGCCAGCGTCGCCAACTGTTCGGCATCGGGGCTGAAAGCTTGGTTCAGCAGCACCGAGATAAACGCCGTCAACAGCGCCAGCATCAGGATGCTGGCCAGTTGATTGCGTAAAAAGTTAAAACTGTCACGGTACAAAGCGTTGGCCGTGATAGGCATGCAGACTCCTTGGCGTCGAGAAAACAGAGATAAATCAGTGGGTGATTGTACCCTGTTCCACGCCGCTGTGGCACCCCGCGAATTGCACTACGTCTATTTCTTCAACGATCGTCGTCTCAGGCAACGACAGCGGCAAGGGCACCGGCAAGGGGGGCAGGCCGTAGCGTTCTCGAGCGCGATCGCAGGCTTCGTTGCGCAGGCCGTTTTCACCGGACTGATCGAACTCTCTGCACGGGCTTGGCCGATTAAGATAAATCGAGCACGACACGGCTTTGCCAATCTCGCCGTCCAGCGCGGTGCAGCGCGGAGACTTGCTGTTGGTCCCCTGCATACAGCGCAGGAACGGGGTCAGAGGCTCCGTCAGGGAAAGGGGAACGGTGCCGCCGCCGTCTTCGGCCTCGGCCCAATAGAATGACACTCGAAAATAACCGCAGCATGCGCCGCAGCTGACACAGGGATTAAGGATTTCGCTCATCTTGATTGCCCGCCGACTCCTCACGGCACCAACCAAAACCAACACGGAAGATGAAATTACCTCAGCCGTATTTTTTTCCGCAACTGAAATTTGAACATGCAGATAATTTGCAACAAAATCGTTTTTTTGATGCAGATCAATCCTTGATTTATTAAGCGGTTAGGTAACCTTGTTTTTGGTGGGATTTTAAAATTTTACACATAAGATGTGATCTCGATGGGATCACAAATACCCGAAAGTAGGTATATTCCCCCTCGAGAGATTAACCACACAAATGGAATGGATAATGAAAAAGACAACTCTGGTGGTATTGGCGACGATGATGGCGCCTATGTTGGCAAGTGCGCATCAGGCCGGTGATTTCCTGTTCCGTGCGGGCACCGCGACGGTGCGTCCAAATGCGGGCTCGGACAACGTATTGGGTTTGGGATCGCTGGATGCGAAAAACAATACCCAGCTCGGTTTGACCTTCGGTTATATGGTGACGGACAACATCGGCGTTGAGTTGTTGGCCGCGACACCGTTCCGCCACAAGGTTACCCTGGGCGGCACCGATCTGGCGACCGTTCATCAACTGCCGCCTACGCTGATGGCGCAATACTACTTCGGTGACAAGCAGGACAAACTGCGTCCTTATCTGGGCGTCGGCGTTAACTACACCACTTTCTTCGACGAGAAGTTCAACGACTACGGCAAAAGCGCCGGGTTGAGCAACCTCGATCTGAAAGACTCCTGGGGCGTGGCGGCACAGGCCGGTCTGGATTACAACCTGGATGAGCACTGGATGCTGAACATGTCGGTGTGGTGGATGAACATCGAAACCAAAACGCGTTTCAACGACGCGAACGGTGGGCACCACAGCTTCGATACGCGTTTGGATCCGTGGGTGTTTATGTTTGGGGCGGGTTATCGCTTCTGATGAAGGCCGCAAACAGGGAGGCATTGCGCCTCCCTGTGTCGGTATTATTTAACCTGCATGACGTTCTCAACAGATTTCACGCCGGCCACGCCGCGTGTGACCTGCACCGCACGATTGGCGTCATCGCTTGACGTCACGAAGCCGCTCAACTGCACGCGTCCTTTAAAGGTTTCCACGCTGATTTCGCGCGACTTGATGTTTTTATCCGCCAGCAGCGCCGATTTCACTTTGGTGGTGACCACGGTGTCATCGATATAACCGCCTGTTCCCTCCGATTTCGCCGTCGGTGCGCAAGCGCTCACCGCGACCGCCACAACGGCTGCCATGCACAAGGCCGAAAGGGTTTTAAACAGCTTCATAAATTACTCTCCATGCAATGTTATGGTTGAAATTCGATGCGGTTTTTTCGCCGCAGCGAGCGCATTCCCCAAATCAAATGAAGAAATGCATAGCGAACAATGTTTATTGTGAGACAAGACGCGGGTTTGTTCAAATTTTTGCTGTAAATAAATAGAACAAACTTTGAGGGGAAACAAGCTGTTAAAGCGAGCGCCGGCAAGACGCTCGCCGAAGGGGATCACGCGCGGGTCGCGTGCTTCATCGCGCTGACGAAGGCCGCCAGCTTGGTCAGCATTTCCGCCGGGTTGGCATGGTGCCGTTCGATGATTTTGACGATTGCCGATCCGGAGATGGCGCCGGCGGCGCCGGCCTGCAGCGCAGCCTTCACCTGCTCGGGCTCGGAGATGCCGAAGCCCTGCAGCGGCGGCGCGGCGTGATACTCGCGCAGCTTGTTCACCAGGTGATGCAGCGGCAACTGCGCCCGGCTTTCGGTGCCGGTGACGCCGGAACGCGACAGCAGATAGGTGTAGCCGCGACCGTGCGACGCGATTTCACGCAGCAGATCGTCATCGGCGTTCGGCGGGCAAATGAAGATGGGCGCGATACCGTGGCGCACGGCCGCGGCGCGGAACGGCGCCGATTCTTCAAACGGCACGTCGGCGACCAACACCGAATCCACGCCCACTTCCGCACAGCGTTGGTAAAAAGCATCGATGCCTTTATGGAACACCAAATTGGCGTACATCAGCAGGCCGATGGGAATGGTCGGGTGCTTCTGACGAATGGCCGCCAGCAGCTCGAAACACTGGGTCGGCGTAACGCCGGCGGCGAAGGCACGCAGCGTCGCGCTCTGGATGGTTGGGCCATCCGCCAACGGATCGGAGAAGGGGATACCCAGCTCCAGCGCGTCCGCGCCGGCTTCGATCAGGGTGTCGATAATCTGCAGCGACAGCGCCGGATTAGGATCGCCCAGCGTCACGAACGGGACGAAGGCGCCTTCCTTGCTGCTTTCCAGACGCGTGAACAGTTGCTGATAACGTTCCATCAGATTTCTCCCCGTGCTTTCAAAATGTCGTGAACGGTAAATATGTCTTTGTCGCCGCGGCCGGATAGGTTGACCACCAGGATTTGCTCTTTTTGCGGCGTTTCACGGATCATTTTCAGCGCGTGCGCCAGGGCGTGTGAAGATTCCAGCGCAGGGATGATGCCTTCATGGCGCGACAGCGCTTTGAACGCCTCCAACGCTTCGTCGTCGGTGATCGACACGTATTCGGCGCGGCCGGTGCTGTTCAGGTAGGCGTGTTGCGGCCCGACGGACGGGAAGTCCAGCCCGGCGGAGATTGAATAGGATTCTTCAATCTGGCCTTCGGCGGTCTGCATCATCGGCGCCTTCATGCCGAAATAGATGCCGACGTGGCCATGCTTGAGCGGCGCGCCGTGCTGACCGGTTTCGATGCCCAGACCGGCGGGTTCCACGCCGATCAGCCCAACGTCGGCGTCATCGATAAAATCGGCGAACATGCCGATGGCGTTGGAGCCGCCGCCGACGCAGGCGATGACCGCATCCGGCAGGCGGCCTTCGCGCTCCAGCACCTGCGCTTTGGTCTCTTCGCCAATCATGCGCTGGAATTCACGCACGATGGTGGGGTACGGGTGCGGGCCGGCCGCGGTGCCGAGCATATAGTGCGCGGTTTCATAGCTGCCGGACCAGTCGCGCAACGCTTCGTTGCAGGCGTCTTTCAGGGTGGCGGAGCCGCTGTGCACCGGGATCACTTCCGCGCCCATCAGCCGCATGCGGAACACGTTCGGCGACTGGCGCTCAACGTCTTTGGCGCCCATATAGATACGGCATTTCAGGCCGAGCAGCGCGCAGGCCAGCGCCGAAGCGACGCCGTGTTGGCCGGCGCCGGTTTCCGCGATGATCTCGGTTTTGCCCATGCGCTTGGCCAGCAGGGCCTGGCCCAGCACCTGGTTGGTCTTGTGCGCGCCGCCGTGCAGCAGATCTTCCCGCTTCAGATAGAGCTTGGTGTTGCTGCCGGCGGTGAGATTTTTGCACAGCGTCAGCGCCGTAGGGCGGCCCGCGTAGTTCTTCAACAGATCGATGAATTCCGCCTGAAACGCCGGATCGCGCTGAGCGCTGACAAAGGCTTCTTCGAGTTGTTTCAGGGCCGGCATCAGAATTTGCGGCACGTATTGACCACCAAATTCGCCGAAGTAGGGGTTAAGCAGCGTCATGAGAGTTCCCGTCATTATCCGTTATTAATGTAGAGCCGTATTCAGTAAGCGCGCAGGGTTTGGAAGACCGAGGCCAGGCGCGCGGGATCCTTGATGCCCGGTTCGCTTTCCACGCCGGAATTGAAGTCCAGCCCGGCGCAGCCGAGCTTGGCCGCTTCGACGCAGTTGTCGGCGCGCAGACCGCCCGCCAGCATAACGTTGGTCAGATCTTCGCCTTGCAATACCGACCAGTCGAAGCGTTGGCCGGTGCCGCCTGCGCCGTTGTCCAGCAGATAGCGATCGACATGCTGCAGATCGCGCGCCGGCACCTGTTCTTTCACGCTCAGCGCTTTCCAGATGCGGCAATCGGCCGGCAAGCGGGCGCGCAGGGCGCTGATATAGGCCTGGTCCTCCGCGCCGTGCAGTTGCACCGCCTGCAGACCGAGGCGCTCTACGGTCAGCGCCACGGTATCAAGCTGGGCGTCGCAGAAGACGCCGACGTACTTCAGCGGCGCGCCGGAAATGACTTCGCGGGCGCGGACGATATCCACATAGCGCGGCGAGCGGCCGACGAAAATCAATCCGCCGTAGATGGCGCCGGCCTGATACGCGGCGGCGGCGTCCTGTGGGCGAGTCAGGCCGCACACTTTATTGTCGCCCAGGATCACACGGCGCACGGCGGCGCGCAGATCGGGTTCCGACATCAGCGCGCTGCCGATCAGGAAACCGTTGGCGTAGTGGCTGAGCTCGCGGATCTGCCCGTAATTGTTGATGCCCGACTCGCTGATCACCGTCACCCCATGCGGCACGCGCGGCGCCAACTGCCGGGTGCGGTCCAGATCGATGCTCAGATCGCGCAGATCGCGGTTATTGATGCCGACCACGCGGGCTTCCAGCGCGATCGCCCGCTGCAGCTCTTCTTCACTGATCACTTCGGTCAGCACGCCCATATTGAGGCTGTGGGCCACCGCCGCCAGCTGGCGGTACTGTTCGTCGGTCAACACCGACAGCATCAGCAGGATAGCGTCGGCCTGATAGTAGCGCGCCAGGTAAATCTGATACGGGTCGATGATAAAGTCTTTGCACAACACCGGTTGGCTGACGGTTTTGCTCACCAGCGGCAGGAAATCAAAGCTGCCCTGGAAGTATTTCTCGTCGGTCAGCACCGAGATCGCCGAGGCGAAATCTTTATAGACCGTGGCGATCTCCACCGGATCAAAGTTCTCGCGAATCAGCCCCTTGGAAGGCGAGGCCTTCTTGCATTCGAGAATGAAAGCCGTACGGGTGCCCTGCAGCGCGTGGTAGAAGCTGCGTTCGCTCGGTACGATGTCATTCTGAAAGCCGGCCAGGGGCTGTTGCTGTTGTCGCGCCGCGATCCATTGCGCTTTGTCGCGGACAATCTTGTGTAGCACGGTTTCCTGCATCATTTATCCTCTTGCCGCCAGTGCGATGACACGCTCATAGGCCTGCCCGCTGTTGATCATATCCAGTGCCTGCCGCGCATTTTGGCGCAGGTCTTCATGTCCGAATAACTTCAGAAGCAACGCGACGTTGGCCGCGACCGCCGCAGCGTGCGCCGGCTCGCCTTTACCTTGTAACAGCCGCGCCAAAATGTCACGGTTTTCTTCCGGCGTGCCGCCCAGCAAGGCCTCCAGCGGATAGGTTTCCAATCCGAAGGACTGCGGGGTAAGCTGATAACTGCAGATTTCGCCGTTGTTCAATTCCGCCACGTGCGTCGGGGCGTGGATCGCCACCTCGTCCATGCCGCCGCCGTGAACCACCGCCGCGCGCTGATAGCCCAACACGCGCAGGGTTTCGGCGATCGGCAGCACCAGTTCCGGGCTGTAAACGCCGATCAGCGCCAGCGGCGGACGCGCCGGGTTGATCAGCGGGCCCAGCACGTTGAACAGCGTGCGGGTCTTCAACTGCTGGCGTACCGGCATGGCGTGACGGAAGCCGGTGTGGTACTGCGGCGCAAACAGGAAGCACACGCCAAGATCGTCCAACGCCTTGCGCGCCTCTTCCGCCGGCAGATCCAGACGGATACCGAATGCCGCCAGCAGATCCGAAGAGCCGGAGCGGCTGGAGACGCTGCGGTTGCCGTGTTTGGCGATTTTCGCGCCGCACGCCGCCGCCACAAAGGCGCTGGCGGTGGAAATATTGATGCTGTTGGTGCCGTCGCCGCCGGTGCCGACGATATCGGCAAACAGATAGTCAGGGCGCGGGAACGGTTGAGCATCTTCCAGCAGCGCTTTGGCGGCGCCGGCGATCTCCTCCGGGCGCTCGCCGCGGACTTTCATGCTGATCAGCGCCGCCGCCAGTTGGCTCGGCTCCAGTTCGCCGCGCACGATGGCGCTGAACAGCTGCTGGCTTTCCTGCTGGCTCATCGATTCAGCGCGGTACAGTTTCTCAAGGATAGGTTGCATCGTCGTGTTCCTTTTATGACTTCGCCAGCGCCCAGGCCAGGGTCTGCTCAAGCAGGCGCGCGCCATGGGTGGTCAGAATCGATTCCGGGTGGAACTGGAAGCCGCATACGCGGCGGCGATCGTCGCGTACCGCCATCACCATCTCGCCGAACCGGGCGTTGACGGTCAGATCGGCCGGGATGTTGCTGCCGACCAGCGAGTGGTAACGCGCCACCGGCAGCGGGTTGGCCATGCCGGCGAACATGCCTTCACCGTCGTGAACGATCGCCGAGGCTTTGCCGTGCAGGATTTCCCCCGCCTGGCCGACCTGGCCGCCATAGGCTTCGACGATCGCCTGGTGGCCGAGGCAGATGCCGATGATCGGCAGCCGGCCGCGCAGGCGTTGCAGCAGTTCCGGCATGCAGCCCGCTTCGGAAGGGGCGCCGGGGCCCGGCGACAGCATCAGCACCGGCTGTTCCATCTGCGCCAGACGCTCGATGATCACCTCGGCGGCGATCTGGTTACGGTAAATCACCACCTGGTGGCCGCTGGCGCGCAGCTGATCGACCAGGTTGTAGGTAAAGGAGTCGACGTTGTCGAGCAGCAGGATATCGGCCATCAGAACACCTCCTTGGCATGGTGCGCAGTGGCGATGGCGCGCAGCACGGCACGGGCTTTATTACGGGTTTCGTCGGCTTCCGCCTGCGGGATGGAGTCCAGCACGACGCCGGCGCCGGCCTGCACGGTGGCGATGCCGTCTTCAACGTAGGCAGAGCGAATGACGATGCAGGTATCCAGATCGCCGGTGGCGGTAAAGTAGCCTACCGCGCCGCCGTAGCTGCCGCGGCGCGTGCCTTCGGAGGCGGCGATCAGCTGCATCGCCCGCACTTTGGGCGCGCCGCTCAGGGTGCCCATATTCATGCAGGCCTGGTAGGCATGCAGCACGTCGAGATCGGCGCGCAGGGTGCCCACCACGCGGGAAACCAGGTGCATGACGAACGAATAGCGATCCACTTTGGTCAGGTCGGCCACGTAGCGGCTGCCGGCCTGGCAGATGCGCGCCAGATCGTTGCGCGCCAGATCGACCAGCATCAGGTGCTCGGCCAGCTCTTTGTGGTCGGTGCGCATTTCCAGCTCGATGCGGCTGTCGAGATCCAGATCCAGTGAACCATCGGCTCGGCGGCCGCGCGGGCGGGTGCCGGCGATCGGGTAGATTTCGATCTGGCGATTGCCCGCGTCGTATTTCAGCGCGCTCTCCGGCGAAGCGCCGAACAGGGTGAACTCGTCATCTTGCATGAAGAACATGTACGGGCTGGGGTTGTTGTCTTTTAACGTCTGGTAGGCCGCCAGCGGCGCCGGGCACGGCAGGGAGAAGCGGCGCGACGGCACCACCTGGAAAATCTCGCCGTGACGGATCGCTTCCTGCAGCCCGCTGACCACCGCGCCGTACTCTTCGTCGCTCTGGTTGCAGCTCAGCTGCATGTTTTCCAGCTTTTGGTGCGGGATTGGCTGCGGGGTTTGTTTCAATTCGGTCTGCAATTGCGCCAGACGCTGCTGCAGGCGTTGTATTTCACTCGCTTGCTCGCTGAAGACGCTGGCCTGCAATCGGGCGGAACCGCGTTGATGATCCAGCACCAGCAGGGTTTCCGCCAGATAGAAGCAGAAGTCCGGGCAACGTTGATCCTGGCGCAGCGTCGGCAGGTTTTCGAAACCGGCGACCAGATCGTAGGCGAACAGGCCGCCCAGCATCACGGCTTCACGCTCGTCCGCCGGGGAGTCGACCAGGGTCAGCAGCGTGCGCAGCGCGTCGAATACCGACAGGGAGCGCAGGCGCGCGTCTTCGTCCTGCACCTCGTCGATCGCCGGGAAGGTCAGCTCGCGGCCGTTTGGGCGCGCCTGAATGCTGACCTCGGGCGGCAGCGCTTCGTCCAGCAGCGGCAGCAGCGCCGCGCCATTGGCGGTGAGCGCCTGCACGCTGACGGTGTGACCCAGCGCGGTGATGCGCAGCGCGCTGTCGATCACCAGCAGGCTCTGCAGATTCTGTTTACTGTTGATTTCCGCCGACTCCAGCAGCAGGGTGGCCGGCCGGGCGCCGCACAGCTGGTGGAAAAGGGTGGTGGGATCGCCCCGGTAACTGGCCTGCGCCTTCAGTAATGTCAATTGTGGTTTGATGTTCATCATCGGTGGTTCCAGTGAATTCTGTCCATAAAAAAGCCCGCATCAGGTGCGGGCTCAGGAAATCTGCATTGTCAGATGACAGCTATGCGCGATTACACCGCCCGCAAGAGGGAGGTACGCCACCAACCGTGAAGAGAAATGTATGTGTTCATTTGCAGACTCTCTTTGTTAACTCTCATCCGACACGGCCACTGCCGTGAACTTGTGTACTAGTTAACTGGTTCGCGAGGGCAAAGTCAACCCCCTTTTTGTACAATGTTTTAGCGGTCAGCGTGAATTCTGTTCATCATCCCGCCCGCGCGCCCAGCCGGGGCAGAATAGATTTCCGTCCGGCCGCCGATAACGGGTATGATAGAAAACCAAGCCATTGCCGGATAGCCGTTTTGACAGACAGTAACCCCCCATCCACCGCTTTTACTCTGTACGATCTCCACAGCCACACGACCGCCTCCGACGGCTATCTGACGCCGACGCAGCTGGTGCTGCGGGCGGTCGAGATGCGGGTGGGCGTGCTGGCGATCACCGATCACGACACCACCGCAGGCTTGGCCGAGGCCGCCGCCGCCATTGCGGAGCAGGCGTTGCCGCTGCGGTTGGTCAACGGGGTGGAAATCTCGACGCTGTGGGAAAATCATGAGATCCATATCGTTGGGTTGGGTATGGACGTCGCGCACCCGGCGCTGGTGGCGCTATTGGCGGAACAAACCGAACGTCGCAATCGGCGGGCGCAGGAGATCGGCGTGCGCCTGGGTAAAGCGCGCATTCCCGACGCCTATGCCGGCGCCCAGCAGCTGGCGGGCGACGGCGCGGTAACCCGCGGCCATTTCGCCCGTTACCTGGTGGAGACTGGCGTGGCGGACAACATGGCGCAGGTGTTCAAGAAATACCTGGCCAAAGGCAAAACCGGCTACGTGCCGCCGCAGTGGTGTACAATAGAACAAGCCATTGATGCGATTCATCAATCGGGCGGCCAGGCGGTGGTAGCGCATCCCGGCCGTTACGATCTGACCGCGAAGTGGTTGAAACGTTTGCTGGCGCATTTCGCCGAACACGGTGGCGACGCCATGGAAGTGGCGCAGTGTCAGCAGGCACCGCATGAGCGCTCGCAATTGGCGAAATACGCCCAGGACTATCGCCTGTTGGCCTCGCAAGGTTCTGATTTTCATCAGCCTTGTTCGTGGATCGAACTGGGGCGCAAGCTGTGGCTACCGGGCGGCGTCGAGCCGGTGTGGCGCGATTGGCCGCAGCCGGGCCAGGCGGTCTGATTTTACGCGCGTGGCAACGCGCGCGAGCATCATTTAGGAGCAAGTCATGAGTCAGCTTTTTTATATTCACCCGGACAACCCGCAGCCGCGCTTGATTAACCAGGCGGTTGAGGTGCTGCGCAAGGGCGGGGTGATCGTTTATCCCACCGATTCCGGCTATGCGCTGGGCTGCATGCTGGAAGAGAAGGCGGCGATGGAGCGCATTTGCCGCATCCGTCAGCTGGACGGCAACCACAACTTTACCCTGATGTGCCGCGATCTGTCCGAGTTGTCGACCTATGCTCACGTCGATAATACGGCGTTCCGTCTGATCAAAAACAATACGCCGGGCAACTACACGTTCATTCTGAAAGCGACCAAAGAAGTGCCGCGCCGCCTGATGAATGAAAAGCGCAAAACCATCGGCCTGCGCGTGCCGTCGAACCCGATCGCGCTGGCGCTGTTGGAGGCGTTGAACGAACCGATGATGTCCACCACGCTGATGCTGCCGGGCAATGATTTCGCCGAGTCCGATCCGGAAGAGATCAGCGATCATTTGGGCAAGGTGGTCGATCTGGTGATCCACGGCGGCTTCCTCGGCCAACAGCCGACCACGGTTATCGATCTGACCGAATCCTCGCCGGAAGTGGTGCGCGAAGGTGCCGGCGACGCGGCGCCTTTCCGCTGATGTAAAATATTGCCACCTTGCCCATTGTCTGAAAAACGGCTGAAGCGACGCTATTTCGCGTGAAAGCCGCTATTCTTGAAGACTTCAGAATTGATAATGGGCAGGATGCGCAGCAATGATTAAACAGGTTTCTTTTTTAGCGGCCTTATTATTTTCCTCAATGGCGAATGCGGGTTTTTATTCGGGCAGCGGTTTGCTGGCGGAATCCGGCGGTTACGTAAAAAATAAAAGCGGTGAAGCCACCGTGGCCGAAGCGCTGAATGGCGGCATGTTTATGGGATACGTCGCCGGCGTATTCGATACCTATTCCATGCAGGGCAATCGCAATATCTGCCCAGAGGCCGGAATGAGCATCGGCGTAGCCGCCGACGCGGTAATGCAGTACTTGAACGAACATCCCGAGCAACTGCATTATTCCGCACCGTCGGTGATTATGCTGGCGTTGAGCGCCGCCTATCCCTGCGTGCGCCATTAAATTCCCATTCCAATAAGTGCGCATTTTTTCATAAGGTGCGCTCGGGTCTTTTCCGCACGAACTTCAATAGATCACGACCTGCTGCGCTGTCACCCTTAGCCCGTCGGTAATTCCCGAACGGGTCGGGGAGAGACGTGCAGGAGGTAATATGACCGCATTTCACAGTGCCAACATGACGCTCGATTATCAGGATATCGGCTCAGGGCCGCTCACGTTGGTGTTGCTGCCCGGCTGGTGCGAACCGAAAACCGTGTTTGAGCCGTTCATCGCGCTGGCGGCCGACCGTTATCGGACGATCAGCATCGATTGGCGTGGCCACGGCCTGTCGTCAAAAGCGGCGGAGATGTCGCTGACGGCGGACGATTTGCTGGAGGATGTGCGCCAATTGCTGACGGCGCTGCGTTTGGACAACGTGATCACCCTGTCGGTGGCGCACGCCAGTTGGTTGGCGGTGGCGTTGGCCGAGGCGTTGCCGCAGCAGGTGCAGGGCATGGTGTTTCTCGATTGGATCATGACGCAGCCGGAGCCAGCGTTCTTTGCGGCGGTGAGCCGCATGCAGCAGCCGCAGCAGTGGCTGGCGGCGCGCGACGCCTTGTTCGACTTCTGGCAGGGCGGCATCCGCCACGATCGGGTCAAATGCCATCTGGAGGTCGAGATGGCGCAGGAAGATGACCGGCTCTGGCGCGCCGCCGGCGTGGCCATCGAACAGGCCTACCGGCAGTTCGGCTCGCCGCTGCAACGCCTGGCGGGAATGAGCGCGCCGCCGCCGTGCCGGCATATTTACTCGCTGGATCGCCGCGATGACTATCTGCGGCAACAGCAGGCATTTGCCGCCGAGCGGCCGTTTTTCTCCGTGGCGCGTTTAGAAGAGGCCCGCACTCACCTCGGCATTCTGGAACGGCCCGACGCGGTGCTGAGGGCGGTGGAGGACTTCTTGGCGCCGTGAACGCCGCTTGGGGGCACCGCCGATAAAGTGGGTTTCAACACCTTAGAAAGCCTGTATAATGCGCGGTTCGATCTTGATAAACGTATTATTACCGTTGCGGCGATTGGCCGCGGCGGTTATCCCCCCGACGCCTGTGAAGGCGACATTAGAGGTTGCTCAATGAGCGAAAAGTTACAGAAAGTATTAGCGCGCGCCGGGCACGGCTCGCGTCGTGAAATCGAAACCATGATTGAAGCCGGGCGCGTCAGCGTCGACGGCAAGGTCGCCAAGCTGGGCGATCGCGTTGAAGTGACCCCGGCGATGAAAATTCGTCTGGATGGTCATGTCCTGTCGATCAAAGAGTCCGAAGAGGTGGTCTGCCGCGTGCTGGCTTACTACAAACCGGAAGGTGAGCTGTGTACCCGCAGCGATCCTGAAGGCCGCCCGACGGTGTTCGATCGCTTGCCGAAGCTGCGCGGTTCGCGCTGGGTGGCGGTAGGGCGACTGGACGTCAACACTTCTGGTCTGCTGCTGTTCACCACCGATGGCGAACTGGCCAACCGTCTGATGCACCCAAGCCGTGAAGTGGAACGCGAGTACGCGGTGCGCGTGTTTGGCCAGGTCGACGATGCGAAAGTGAAGCAGCTGAGCAAAGGCGTGCAACTGGAAGACGGCCCGGCCGCGTTCCGCACCATCAGCTTCCAGGGCGGTGAAGGCCTCAACCAATGGTACAACGTGACCCTGACCGAAGGCCGCAACCGTGAAGTGCGTCGCCTGTGGGAAGCGGTGGGCGTGCAGGTGAGCCGCCTGATCCGCGTACGCTACGGCGATATCGATCTGCCGAAAGGCCTGCCGCGCGGCGGCTGGGCCGAGCTGGATCTGCCGGCGATCAACTACCTGCGCGAGCTGGTTGAATTGAAACCGGAAACGGTCAGCAAGATGCCGGTGGAGCGTGAGCGCCGCCGCGTGAAGGCTAACCAAATCCGTCGCGCGGTCAAGCGTCACTCGCAGGTGGCCGGTAGCGGCCGTCGCAGTGCGCCGGGCAGCAAACCGAGTAAATCGGGCAAACCGAGCAAACGCAGCTAATCCCGTCATTCTGGCCCCGTTCGGGGCCAGAACGTTTTGTTACCAATCGATCCCCTGTTGCGCCTTGATGCCCGCGTCGAACGCGTGTTTCACCGGCCGCATCTCCGTAACCGTATCCGCCATTTCCAGCAGCTCGCGATGGCAACCGCGCCCGGTCAGTATCACCGTTTGGTGCGCAGGGCGCTGCCGCAGCGCTTCTTTGAGCTCTTCCAGCTCCAGATAGCCGTAGGTCAACATGTAGGTCACTTCGTCCAGCAGCACCAGATCCAGGCCGCTGTCGGCCAGCATGCGTTTGCCGTGCTGCCACACCGCCTGGCAGGCGGCGGTGTCGCCTGCCTTGTTCTGCGTCTCCCAGGTGAAGCCGGTAGCCATCACCTGAAATTCAACGCCATGTTGCTGCAGCAGATTCTTTTCGCCATTGGGCCACTCGCCCTTGATGAACTGGATCACCCCGGCGCGCATGCCGTGACCGACCGCGCGGGTGACGGTGCCGAAGGCGGCGGTGGTTTTGCCTTTGCCGTTGCCGGTAAACACCAGTAGCAGGCCGCGGGTGTCCTGCGCCGCGGCGATGCGTGCATCGACCTGTTCTTTCAGGCGCTGCTGGCGCTGTTGATGACGATCTTCCGCCATGAAACGCTCCTTATTATTCGGCCGCGCCGGGTTTGCGGTTCGGCTGGGCGTCGAAGCTCATGCCGGTTTTTCGCCGGCTGTCCTCGCCCATCAGATACAGGTACAGCGGCATGATGTCAGCCGGGGTTTTCAGCTTGTTTTTGTCTTCGTGCGGGAAGGCGGATGCGCGCATTTTGGTGCGAGTTCCGCCCGGATTGATGCAGTTTACCCGCAAATTACGATTTTTGTATTCATCGGCCAATACCTGCATCATGCCTTCGGTGGCGAACTTCGACACCGCATAAGCGCCCCAGTCGGCGCGGCCGGTGCGCCCGACGCTGGAACTGGTGAACACCAGCGACCCGGCGTGGGATTTCAGCAGCAGCGGCAGCAGCGCCTGAGTCAGCATAAAGGTGGCGTTGACGTTAACCTGCATCACCTCTTGCCACATGGTTATCGACAGGTCGGCCATCGGCGCAATGTCGCCCAGCAGGCCGGCGTTGTGCAGCACGCCGTCCAGGCGCGGAATTTGGCGCGCCAGATCGTCGGCTATCTGCCGGCATTGCTTCGGCGTGGCGTGCAGCAAGTCGAGCGTGACCACCAGGGCCGGGGCGCCGCCCTGGGCCGCGATCTCTTGTTGTACCGCCAGCAGTTTGCTCTCGGTGCGTCCCAGCAGCACTAACTGGGCGCCGAAGCGAGCGTAGGTCAGCGCCGCTTCGCGGCCGATGCCGTCTCCGGCGCCGGTGACCAAAATAATGCGTTGTTCGAGTAGATCTTGTTTGGGTTGGTAATGCACGATAAATCCTCGCCTGGGTGGCTGTTCTCCCGCGTATCGTGGGGAGCAAGGGTGAAACGCGCGGCCAGGGCGGGAGCGAGAGCTCGACCTTCTGCGGGCCGCGCAGCGAATCTGTCTCATCATATTGATGAATAATGGGTGTTATATGCCTTAATCCGTACGCATTTTCAATGCGTAGCAGGCTGAAATGACATTCTTTTGTAACAAAAGCGGCGCGGCGGCGGCTTGGTTCGGCCTTGAATCGTCCCCATAGTGACGTGCAGAACGCAATGAATTTTCATTTAGCCGCGACAGCAGGCGCTGCGGTTGGCTAAAATGGAAAGAATCATACTAACAACCTGTAAATAAAGGCGGAATCTGTGGAGTTTATATCTGTTTATGGCCTGTTTCTGGCCAAGGTCGCCACGGTGGTGCTCGCCATCGCCGCGTTGGCCATCCTGGCGGTCAGTCTGGGGCAACGCAAGAGCCGTCAGAAAGGGGAGCTGCAGTTGACCGATCTCGGTGAGCAGTATCGCGAAATGCAGCGCGATATGCGCCTGGCGCGTATGGATACTGCCGAGCAAAAGGTTTGGCTGAAACAGTTCAAGAAGCAGACCAAATCTGATGACAAATTGAAGAAGCAGCGCGCCAAATCCGGCGCGGTGGAAGTGGCCAAGCCGTGCCTGTACGTGTTGGACTTCAAGGGCAGCATGGATGCGCACGAGGTGACGTCGCTGCGCGAAGAGATCTCCGCGGTGCTGGCGGTGGCCTCGGCGCAGGATGAAGTCCTGCTGCGTCTGGAAAGCCCGGGCGGGGTGGTGCACGGCTACGGCCTGGCGGCTTCGCAGCTGGAGCGCTTGCGCAAAGGCGGCATCCGCCTGACGGTGGCGGTGGATAAAGTGGCGGCCAGCGGCGGCTACATGATGGCCTGCGTCGCGGATCGCATCGTGGCGGCGCCGTTCGCCATCATCGGTTCCATCGGCGTGGTGGCGCAGATCCCGAATTTCCACCGCCTGCTGAAGAAGAACGACATCGACGTGGAGCTGCATACCGCCGGGCAGTTTAAACGTACGCTGACGCTGTTCGGTGAAAATACCGAGCAGGGGCGCGAGAAGTTCCGCGAAGATCTGAACGAAACGCACGAGCTGTTCAAACGCTTCGTGCACGAGCAGCGCCCGTCGCTGGACATCGACAGCGTCGCCACCGGTGAGCACTGGTTCGGGACCCAGGCCAAAGAGAAAGGCCTGATCGACGCCATCGGCACCAGCGACGATTTGTTGATCGCCGAGTTGGATAACCACGAAGTGATCGCCGTGCGCTATGCGCGTCGTAAACGTTTGATGGATCGTTTCACCGGCAGCGCGGCGGAAAGCGTCGATCGTTTGCTGTTGCGCTGGTGGCAGCGCGGGGAAAAGCCGTTGTTGTAAGGCGAGAAGAGCAGGAATCAACGGGGGCCAGGCGCCCCCGTTTTGTTTTCTCAATCGACCAAATGGTATTTTTCCGAAAGCAGGTGAGCCAAATGTTTAAACATATTAAATACGGCGGTGGTTTTGGCGGTGGGCAATCCATCGGCATCTAAAAAGTATTCGCCGCGAAAAACTAAAACGCCGCTTTTTTGTTCAACGTCGGTGGCGATCATGCCGTGCAGATAATCTTCGTGTTGGCGGATAATGTTATTTGCTTCCGCCAGCAGGGCCTCGCGGCCGATAGGTGCAGTATTCTTGTGCATTTATTAGACTCCAAACAAAAAACGCTGCGCATATTCTAACGCCGGTTCGCTTTTATCCGCAAACCGACTAAGGTTTATTTGCCGTCTGGATGGCCATGGGCGGCGGCCGGTTGGCGAAATCTGCCTTTCCGTGCTAATTAGGTTGCGTGACGCTTTTTATCAGGTACAGTGTGGGATTTTGCGGCGTCGGGTGGAAGGTTTTGTTTACGCCATGAATAAAAATCACGCAGCCATACTTCTGGGGCATGGGTGAATAGCAGGCAGGATCAACAACTTGCGTTCAGGTTGAGCAGTTGGGCAACCAAAAGAAAAAAATCTGTTGATCTCTTGCCAGACTGCCGCAATATAAAAAAAGAGACACGAATTGCCGCGGCACGGCGAGATAAAAGACTTCTTTTTAGAAGAAATAAATTAGGTAAAGGTAAATATGGGTAAAGCTCTCGTAATAGTTGAGTCCCCGGCAAAAGCCAAAACTATTAATAAATATTTAGGAAGTGACTACGTGGTGAAGTCCAGCGTCGGTCATATCCGTGATTTGCCGACCAGTGGCTCAGCCAGCAAAAAGAGCGCTGACTCAACCGAAGACAAAGCCAAGAAAAAAGTTAAAAAAGATGAGAAGGCGGCGCTGGTAAATCGCATGGGCGTCGACCCTTACCACGGCTGGAAAGCGCATTATGAAATCCTGCCGGGTAAAGAAAAAGTGGTCGCCGAGTTAAAATCGTTGGCGGAAAACGCCGACCACATTTATCTCGCAACCGACCTTGACCGCGAAGGGGAAGCCATCGCCTGGCACCTGCGGGAAGTGATCGGTGGGGATGACAAACGCTTTAGCCGCGTGGTGTTTAACGAAATCACCAAAAACGCGATCCAACAGGCGTTCAAACAGCCGGGCGAGCTGAACATTGACCGCGTCAACGCGCAGCAGGCGCGCCGGTTTATGGACCGCGTGGTGGGCTATATGGTCTCGCCGCTGCTGTGGAAAAAAATCGCCCGCGGCCTGTCCGCCGGCCGCGTACAGTCGGTGGCGGTGCGTCTGGTGGTTGAGCGCGAACGCGACATCAAGGCGTTCGTGCCGGAAGAGTACTGGGAGCTGCATGCCGATCTGCTGGCGAAGGGTGAAACCGCGCTGCAGATGGAAGTGACCCATGCGCACGACAAACCGTTCAAGCCGGTCAACCGCGAGCAGACGCACGCCGCGGTCAAGTTGCTGGAAAAAGCCCGCTACACGGTGCTGGATCGCGAAGACAAACCGACCAGTAGCAAGCCGGGCGCGCCTTTCATTACCTCCACGCTGCAACAGGCCGCCAGCACCCGCCTGAGCTTCGGCGTGAAGAAAACCATGATGATGGCGCAACGGCTGTATGAAGCCGGTCACATCACCTATATGCGTACCGACTCCACCAACCTGAGCCAGGATGCGCTCAACATGGTGCGTGGCTACATCGGCGACAACTTCGGCGATAAATACCTGCCGAAGGCGCCGAATCAGTACAGCAGCAAAGAGAATTCGCAGGAAGCGCACGAAGCGATCCGTCCTTCGGACGTGAACGTGCTCGCCGAACAGCTCAAAGACATGGAAGCGGACGCGCAGAAACTGTATCAGCTGATCTGGCGTCAGTTCGTCGCCTGCCAGATGACGCCGGCGCAATACGACTCCACCACGCTGACGGTGAAAGCCGGCGATTATCAGCTGCGCGCCAAGGGCCGTACGCTGCGCTTTGACGGCTGGACCAAGGTGATGCCGGCCCTGCGCAAAGGCGATGAAGATCGCACGTTGCCGTTCGTCGAAATCGGCAGCGAGCTGGATCTGCAGAAACTGATCCCGAGCCAGCACTTCACCAAGCCGCCGGCGCGTTACAGCGAAGCCTCGCTGGTGAAAGAGCTGGAGAAACGCGGCATCGGCCGTCCGTCCACTTACGCCTCCATCATCTCGACCATTCAGGATCGCGGTTATGTGCGAGTGGAAAGCCGCCGTTTCTATGCCGAGAAAATGGGTGAGATCGTCACCGATCGTCTGGAAGAGAACTTCCGCGAGCTGATGAACTATGACTTCACCGCGCGCATGGAAGACGGCCTCGATGAGGTCGCCAACAACCAGGCCGAGTGGAAAGCGGTGCTGGACGAATTCTTCGTCGACTTCAGCGAGCAGCTTGAAACGGCGGAGAAGGATCCGGAAGAAGGCGGCATGCGGCCTAACCAGATGGTGATGACCAGCATCGACTGCCCGACCTGCGGCCGCAAGATGGGCATCCGTACCGCCAGCACCGGCGTGTTCCTCGGCTGTTCCGGCTACGCGCTGCCGCCGAAGGAACGTTGCAAAACCACCATCAACCTGGTGCCGGAAGCGGAAGTGCTCAACATCCTCGAAGGCGACGACGCGGAAACCAACGCGCTGCGCGCCCGCCGCCGCTGCCAGAAATGCGGTACGGCGATGGACAGCTATCTGATCGACAACCAGCGCAAGCTGCACGTCTGCGGTAACAACCCGGCGTGTGACGGCTATGAGATCGAAGAGGGCGAGTTCCGTCTGAAAGGCTATGATGGCCCGGTGGTGGAGTGCGACAAGTGCGGCTCGGAAATGCACCTGAAAATGGGGCGTTTCGGCAAGTACATGGGCTGCACCAACGAGAACTGCAAAAACACCCGCAAGATCCTGCGTAACGGCGATGTCGCGCCGCCGAAGGAAGATCCGGTGCCGTTGCCGGAGCTGCCGTGCGAGAAGTCCGACGCCTATTTCGTGCTGCGTGACGGCGCTGCCGGCGTGTTCCTGGCGGCCAACACCTTCCCTAAATCGCGCGAGACCCGCGCGCCGCTGGTGGAAGAACTGGCTCGCTTCAAGGATCGTCTGCCGGAGAAACTGCGCTACCTGGCCGATGCGCCGGTGGCGGATGCCGAAGGCAACAAAACGCTGGTGCGTTTCAGCCGTAAAACCAAGCAGCAGTACGTCTCCTCTGAAAAAGACGGCAAGGCGACCGGTTGGTCCGCGTTCTACGTGGACGGCAAGTGGGTCGAAGGCAAGAAGTAAGGCCGATGTCCTGCCCGCAAGATGAAAAACCAGCCCTGGCGGCTGGTTTTTTTATTGGTGAAAAGGGGCAAACGGATCTATCCTTTGCTGTTTTTATCCCTCCGACACCGCCGTTTCACGTTGATACCCATGCAAAATAATCGTTATCATAGTGTGACGCGGATCTATACTTGAAGCTGCATCGTGGTATAGTGGTTATATAAAAAGTTTTTTTATTATTAAAGCTTATTAACAACGGCGTTTTCTTCACCATCAGGGTAGAACACGGGGTTTATGGCTTGTGAGTTTCAGCATACCGGGGCGACACCGATATACCTGGCTGCGGGTAAGCCGCAGTGTTTAACCTAGGATGGTATAAGATATGAAATTGCAGCAGCTTCGTTACATTGTGGAAGTGGTTAACCACAACCTGAATGTCTCCTCGACGGCAGAAGGGCTCTATACCTCTCAACCCGGCATCAGCAAACAGGTGCGCATGCTCGAAGATGAGCTGGGCATCCAGATTTTCGCCCGCAGCGGCAAGCACCTGACCCAGGTCACCCCGGCCGGCCAGGAAATCATTCGCATCGCGCGTGAAGTGCTGTCCAAGGTAGACGCCATCAAGGCCGTCGCCGGTGAACACACCTACCCGGACAAAGGCTCGCTGTACGTCGCCACCACGCATACCCAGGCTCGTTACGCCTTGCCTAACGTGATCAAAGGCTTCATTGAGCGTTACCCGCGTGTCTCGCTGCACATGCATCAGGGCTCGCCGACGCAGATCGCCGAAGCGGTCTCCAAGGGCACCGCAGATTTCGCCATCGCCACCGAAGCGCTGCACCTGTATGACGATCTTATCATGCTGCCGTGCTACCACTGGAACCGTGCGGTGGTGGTGAAGCCCGATCATCCTTTGGCGGGCAAAAGCAGCATCAGCATTGAAGAACTGGCGGCTTACCCGATCGTCACTTACACCTTCGGCTTTACCGGTCGCTCGGAGCTGGACACCGCCTTCAACCGCGCCGGCCTGACGCCGCGCATCGTCTTTACCGCCACTGACGCCGACGTGATTAAAACCTATGTTCGTTTGGGATTGGGGGTAGGGGTGATCGCCAGCATGGCGGTGGATCCGGTGCAGGATCCGGATCTGGTGACGGTGGATGCGCGCGATATCTTCACCTACAGCACCACTAAAATCGGCTTCCGCCGCAGCACCTTCCTGCGCAGCTACATGTACGACTTCATTCAGCGCTTCGCGCCGCACCTGACGCGCGACGTGGTCGACAGCGCAGTGGCGCTGCGCTCCAACGAAGAAATTGAAGCGATGTTCAAGGACATCAAGCTGCCGATTAAGTAATCGTTGACGATATCAAATCAAACCCGGTTAGGCGCCTGCTAAACCGGGTTTTTTTAGCCCGGAAACCCGCACCTTCCTTGTTTCTCAGGATCATCCTGAAAAGCCGCCGTCCTCTTTTCAACCCGTTAGCCTCTAAGTAGACTGCAAAACGTTCGGATAATTGAGTATGGAAATTCAACGTTATGCAGATATGCAGGCTTAACTACGCTGATTTATCGAGTGATTTCCAGATCCTTCGGGATGCGCTGCTAAGACGTAGAAAGGTGAGAGTGCCTGGAGGTCGAGGGCTGATGGCGTACGGTCGTATAGATGTTCAAGGCGAGCCTGATTACAGTAAATGCGTGGTATCACAATGAAAAAAAGTCTCTGGATTGTTCTGTTCTTGTTGCTAACCTTTTTGTTGTTGCGCTACCTGCCAGACGGAATTTTCGACAGCTTCGTTTCCAACAACATAGAAATTAGCGGTGATGGTGAAATAGGGATGAATAGTTTCGACTCGGCTGTCATTGCCATTAAATTGGGTGTCTCTGCTATCATTGCTGCAGTTGTGCTCACAGTATGTCGCCGCCTGGTGCGCAAACCCCGCTAAAGCCGCGAGATTTTCGCTGCCAAAACGCCGCCTCGTTGCGGCGTTTTCGTTGACGCGTGGCCTAACCCCTTGGCTGCGCTCGCACTTCCTTCTTCTTGATTGTTCTCACCTATCGCTGTGATCAAATCGTGTTGTTATCAAAACGTTAACTTATCTTTGTGGTATCTTTAAACAAGACCTCACTGATTACCCTGTTTTAATCACAATAAGAAATGGAGGAGCTATGTCGTCCGATCTTCGTGAAACAAGTCTGGATAAGCTGGTTGCGCTGAATAGCGAATATTACTACTACAGTCTGCCGCTGGCGGCGAAGCAGCTGGGTGATATCGACCGGTTGCCGAAATCAATGAAAGTGCTGTTGGAGAACCTGCTGCGCCATGTGGATGGCGATACCGTGCAGGTTGACGACCTCAAGGCCATCGTCGCCTGGTTACAAACCGGCCATGCTGACCGTGAGATCGCCTACCGTCCGGCGCGCGTGCTGATGCAGGATTTTACCGGCGTTCCGGCGGTGGTGGATCTGGCGGCGATGCGTGAAGCGGTGCGGCGGCTGGGCGGCAATGTCGACCAGGTGAACCCGCTGTCGCCGGTGGATCTGGTGATTGACCACTCGGTTACCGTCGATGAATTCGGCGATGACAACGCCTTCGAAGACAACGTGCGTATCGAAATGCAGCGCAACCACGAGCGCTACACCTTCCTGCGCTGGGGGCAGAAAGCCTTCAACCGTTTCCGCGTGGTGCCGCCGGGCACCGGCATCTGCCACCAGGTCAACCTCGAATACCTCGGCCAAACGGTGTGGCACAGTGACGAAAGCGGTCGCCGCGTGGCCTATCCGGATACGCTGGTGGGCACCGATTCTCACACCACCATGATCAACGGCCTGGGCATTCTCGGCTGGGGCGTCGGCGGTATCGAAGCGGAAGCGGCGATGCTGGGCCAGCCGGTGTCGATGCTGATCCCGGACGTCGTCGGCTTTAAGCTGACCGGCAAGCTCCGCGAGGGCATTACCGCCACCGACCTGGTGCTGACGGTCACCCAAATGCTGCGTAAGCACGGCGTTGTCGGCAAGTTCGTCGAGTTTTACGGCGACGGCCTGGCCGATCTGCCGTTGGCGGACCGGGCGACCATCGCCAACATGTCGCCGGAGTTCGGCGCCACCTGCGGTTTCTTCCCGGTAGATGACGTCACGCTCGGCTACATGAAACTCAGCGGCCGCAGCGCCGAACAAATCGCGCTGGTGGAAGCCTACGCCAAGGCGCAGGGCATGTGGCGCAACCCGGGGGATGAGCCGGTATTCACCAGCTCGCTGGCGCTGGATATGTCGACGGTCGAGGCCAGCCTCGCCGGGCCGAAACGCCCGCAGGATCGCGTCGCGCTGCCGAATGTGCCGCAGGCGTTCAGGGCCGCTACCGAGTTGGATATCGGCGGCCACAAGACCAAGGCAGACAGCAAACCCTTTACGCTGGATGGGAAGCAGCACGAGCTGCACGACGGCGCGGTGGTGATCGCGGCGATCACCTCCTGCACCAACACCTCCAACCCGAGCGTGATGATGGCGGCCGGCCTGCTGGCGAAAAACGCCGTCAAGAAAGGGCTGCGCAGCAAGCCTTGGGTAAAAACGTCGTTGGCGCCGGGTTCCAAAGTGGTGACCGACTACTTCGACAGCGCCAAGCTCACCGCTTATCTGGAAGAACTGGGGTTCAACCTGGTGGGATATGGCTGTACCACCTGTATCGGCAACTCCGGGCCGCTGCCGGATCCTATCGAGCAGGCGATCAAAGAGGGCGATCTGACCGTGGGCGCGGTGCTGTCGGGCAACCGTAACTTCGAAGGGCGCATCCACCCGCTGGTGAAAACCAACTGGCTGGCCTCACCGCCGCTGGTCGTGGCGTATGCGCTGGCGGGCAGCATGAAGATCGATCTGACCAAAGAGCCGCTGGGCGAGGGCAATGACGGTCAACCGGTCTACCTGAAGGACATCTGGCCGAGCAGCCAGGACATTGCTCAGGCGGTGGAAGAAGTGCGCACCGAGATGTTCCACAAAGAATACGGCGAAGTGTTCGATGGCGACGCCAACTGGCAGGCGATCCAGGTGACCGGTTCGGCGACCTATCAATGGCAGGAGGATTCTACCTATATCCGCCATCCTCCGTTTTTCAGCACCATGAAGGTGAAACCGGATCCGGTGCAGGACATCAAGGACGCGCGCATTCTGGCGATTCTGGCCGATTCGGTGACCACCGACCACATCTCGCCGGCGGGCAACATCAAGCGCGACAGCCCGGCGGGGCGTTACCTGAGCGAGCACGGCGTGGCGCCGCAGGACTTTAATTCCTACGGTTCGCGCCGCGGTAACCACGAAGTGATGATGCGCGGCACCTTCGCCAACATCCGCATCCGCAACGAAATGGTGCCTGGCGTGGAGGGGGGCTATACCCGCCATATTCCGTCGCAGCAGCAACTGTCTATCTACGACGCCGCCATGCAGTACCAGCAGGAGAAAGTGCCGCTGGCGGTGATCGCCGGTAAAGAGTACGGTTCCGGCTCCAGCCGCGACTGGGCGGCGAAAGGGCCGCGCCTGCTGGGCGTGCGGGTGGTGATCGCCGAATCCTTCGAGCGCATTCACCGCTCCAACCTGATCGGCATGGGCATTTTGCCGCTGGAGTTCCCGCAGGGCGTGACGCGCAAAACGCTGGGGCTGACCGGGGACGAGCAGATCAGCGTCGGCGGCCTGCAACAGCTGCAGCCGGGCCAGACGGTGCCGGTACATATCACCTATGCCGACGGGCGCAAGGAGGTGATCGACACTCGTTGCCGCATCGATACCGGCAATGAGCTGACCTACTACGAAAACGACGGCATCCTGCACTACGTAATCAGGAAAATGCTGTAAATCGGGCAGTAAAAAGGGCGCCGCAAGGCGCCCTG
Organism: Serratia sp. CY55921; assembly: GCF_052167655.1. Classification (NCBI taxonomy): domain Bacteria; kingdom Pseudomonadati; phylum Pseudomonadota; class Gammaproteobacteria; order Enterobacterales; family Yersiniaceae; genus Serratia; species Serratia sp. CY55921. The sequence goes on from NZ_JBJNMU010000001.1 coordinate 967,624, forward strand.
ATTGTTTTCACCGTGGCGGCGATCACTTCTGGTCGAGCAAATGGCCCATTTTGGCGGCCTTGGTGGCCAGATAGTGTTCGTTCTTCGGATTGCGGCCGACGATCAGCGGCACGCGCTCGCTGATATTGATACCGGCTTCGGTCAGGATCTCGACCTTTTTCGGGTTGTTGGTCAGCAAGCGCACCGCGTCGACGCCCAGCAGTTTGAACATGTCGGCGCACAGGGTGAAGTCGCGTTCGTCGGCGGCGAAGCCGAGCTGATGGTTGGCTTCCACGGTGTCTGCGCCCTTATCCTGCAGGGCATAGGCGCGGATCTTGTTCAACAGGCCGATATTGCGGCCCTCCTGGCGATGATAAAGCAGGATGCCGCGGCCTTCTTCGGCGATCTGCTCCAGCGCGGCTTCCAGCTGAAAACCGCAGTCGCAGCGCAGGCTGAACAACGCGTCGCCGGTCAGACATTCGGAATGCACGCGTGCGAGCACCGGCGCTTCACCGGAAATATCACCGAATACCAGCGCCAGATGATCGTGCCCGGTCGCCAGTTCTTCGAATCCTACCATCAGGAAATCGCCCCAAGGTGTCGGCAGTTTAGCCTCTGCCACCCGTTTAAGCTGCATGTCACTCTCCACAAAAACCTACGATTCAATCATTGTCGCGCATCCTAAGTCCGGTCAGTGCATTGACCAAGACTAAAACGTGCTACGCCGATCTCTATTTCGTTAATTATCGGCTATTTTGCCACAACTTCTTGCCGGGCGGTGCTCAGCAAACCAGCAGATGGCGTTTTCTGGCCACCTATTATTGCGATAGGTTGTCTATCTGTTTAATTTTTCGCGTGTTATCAATATTGCACTCTTGTTACACTGCAGCCTGATTCACGCAGAGGAAAACGGGAATGTATGAGATAGCAAAACGCACGGCGGGCGGCGCGTTGCTGCTGCTGTTGATGCCGCTGGCGGTCTGGGTATCCGGCTGGCACTGGCAACCCGGCGGCAATGACCGGCTGCTGAAAGCGCTGTACTGGGTGACCGAAACCGTGACCTCGCCGTGGGGCATTCTGACCAGCGCGATCCTCTGCGGTTGGTTTTTGTGGTGCCTGCGCTTTCGGCTGAAGCCGGCCATCGGTCTGGCGATGCTGCTTTTCGCCGCGCTGTTGATTGGGCAGGGCGTGAAGTCGTTGATCAAGGATCGGGTGCAAGAGCCGCGTCCTTTCGTGGTGTGGTTGGAGCAAACCCACGGCGTGGACGGCAAGTATTTCTACTCGCTGCAGCGCAAAGAGCGCAGCGCGCTGGTGCGCGAGCAACTGCAAGACCAGACGCTGGTGCCGGGCTGGCTGCGCAAGCACTGGCAGTTTGAAACCGGCTTTGCTTTTCCGTCGGGGCACACCATGTTCGCCGCCACCTGGGCGCTATTGGGCGTAGGGCTGCTGTGGCCGCGCCGCCATTACAAAACCGTCGCGATCCTGATGGTGTGGGCGGCCGGGGTAATGGGCAGCCGCTTGCTGCTGGGCATGCACTGGCCGCGCGATCTGGCAATGGCCACGTTGATCAGTTGGTTGCTGGTGGTGATCACCTGCTGGCTGGCGCAGCGCTGGTTCGGTCCTCTGACGCCGCCGCCGCAAGAGCAGCAGGAAATCGCGGCGCGCAAGCCGGAGAAATGAACGTTATGTGACCATGTCACAAAAAGCGCGGCGCCAGATCGGCGCCGCATTAACCGCTTACATTTTCCCGCCATTGCAATCCGCGCCGTCGCCCCCATATCCTTATAAATTCGACGTTTTGAGAAGCTTTCTCATCAATTTGTTCGTTAAAGCCGTTTACTGCCGAATATGCCAGCAGATATGTGGTTTTATCGTGCCGCAGGGTTTCCCTGCCGCAACGGGAAATGCTAACTTAAGGGTTAGGGACGCCACGTTTTGGCATCGTTCATCCGATTCACTCGGCATCGCGGGAAAGAATGTGAAATATTTGCTGATTTTTTTGTTGGTTCTGGTGATCTTCGTGATTTCCGTCACCTTGGGTGCGCATAACGATCAGGTGGTCAATTTTAACTATCTGGTTGCGCAGGGCGATTATCGCGTATCGACCCTGTTGGCCACGCTGTTTGGCGCCGGTTTCATTCTCGGCTGGATCATTTGCGGTCTGTTCTATCTGCGTACGCGCATTGCGCTGGGCCGCGCCGAGCGCAAGATCAAAAGGCTGGAGCTGCAGCTTGAGCAGCCCGCTGAACCGGCGGCTCAGGCCGTTGTCAGCAAGGAATAACCCTCTATGTTAGAACTGCTGTTTCTGTTGCTGCCCGTGGCTGCCGCGTACGGTTGGTACATGGGGCGCAGAAGCGCTCAGCAGGATAAACAGCAAGAAGCCAACCGCCTGTCGCGTGAATACGTGGCAGGGGTGAACTTTCTGCTTTCAAACCAGCAGGATAAGGCGGTCGATCTGTTCCTCGACATGTTGAAAGAGGACAGCAACACCGTTGAGGCCCACCTGACGTTGGGCAACCTGTTCCGCTCGCGCGGCGAAGTCGACCGCGCTATCCGCATCCATCAGGCCTTGATGGAAAGCGCTTCCCTGACCTTTGAACAGCGCCTGTTGGCGGTGCAGCAGCTGGGCCGTGACTATATGGCCGCCGGGCTTTACGACCGCGCGGAAGACATGTTCAGCCAGTTGACTGACGAAGCGGATTTTCGCGTCTCGGCGCTGCAGCAACTGCTGGTGATCCATCAGGCGACCAGCGACTGGCAGAAAGCGATCGACGTGGCGGAAAAGTTGGTCAAGCTGGGCAAAGAGAAACAACGCGTCGAGATCGCGCACTTTTATTGTGAACTGGCGCTGCAGGCGATGGGCAGCGACGATCTCGATCGGGCGATGAGCCTGCTCAAGCGTGCGGACGCGGCCGATAAACAGTGCGCGCGCGTGTCCATCATGTTCGGGCGCATTTACATGGCGCAAAACGACTACGCCAAAGCGGCGGAGTCGCTGCAACGCGTATTGAGTCAGGATAAAGAGCTGGTCAGCGAAACGCTGCCGATGCTGCAGGAATGCTACCGGCACCTGCCGGAACAGCAGCACAACTGGGCTGATTTCCTGAAGCGCTGCGTGGAAGAGAACACTGGCGCAACCGCCGATCTGATGCTGGCCGAAATCATCGAGCAGCACGAAGGGCGCGACGTGGTGCAGGTCTATATCAACCGCCAGCTGCAGCGTCATCCCACTATGCGGGTGTTTTATCGGCTGATGGATTATCACCTGGCGGACGCTGAAGACGGCCGTGCGAAAGAGAGTCTGCTATTGTTGCGCGATATGGTCGGCGAGCAAATTCGCACCAAGCCGCGTTACCGCTGCCACAAATGTGGCTTCACCGCGCACTCGCTCTATTGGCATTGTCCGTCGTGTCGCGCCTGGTCATCGGTTAAACCGATCCGCGGTCTGGACGGACAATAGCGCGGCGGTGAGACAAAATAAAACGGGGCGATTGATCGCCCCGTTTTTCTATGTTCATCGCTTACTTTTTCTTGCCGCCTTTAGCGCCGGTTTTCAATAGCTGACGCAGCTTCTTCAGCTCTTTTTGGCTCAGAGGCTGTTCGATTTCTTCTTCGGTGCTTTGATTGTCGATCTCGCCGTGGTGCAGGTCGTCCGCTTTCTTGGCCGGTTTTTCTGCCTTGACGACGGGCGCGTTGAAGCTGCTTTCCAGGCGCTGGCACACTTCCACGCTCAATGAAAATTCGTTTTCAGCGGCGGCGGCGCGGATTTTCTCCTTCAGTGCCAGAGGAATTTTAATGGTAAGTGTCGATATCTCGCTCATTTTGAAAGCCTTTCTGCAGGAAGATGCCTTCAAGCTAAGCCACTGGCGATCGGGTGTCTAGTGTGTAATAAAAATTTAATATTTTTGTAACAATAAAGAGCGGGGCAAATGCGGGGTTTTTAAGCGGGAAACAGAGGCAGGGCCCGAAATCTCGGGCCCTGTACCGGAATCCTTATTTGTAGATGATTGCGGTGCCGCTCAACATGTTGTTACCGCCGGCGGAGATAATGCGGTAGCTGCTGGCGCCCTGAGCATCTGCTTTAGCGGCCAGTTTTTTCTCCAGGCTGCTGAGGGTGGTTGCGTGGCCTGCGGAAACGACGCCGGTCGCGGTCAGGCTATCGGCCTGCTGGCTGTTGATCGGCTCAGCGGCCAAAGTGGCGAAAGAGGTCAGTGCGATAGCGGCAGCGGCTGCAAAATATTTGATGGTTTTCATGGGTGACTCCAGTCTGTTTATTTAAGAAGGAAGCCATTCGCTTCCGATGTGGTGAATAATAAAGCATCTAGGCCGATTGAAAATCTGATAATGCTGAGTAAGTAGTTCAAAATATTTGATTGATAATTTACGCATCTTTACGGCGTTTTACGCTGCGTGGTTTATTGCTGACGCGCTTACGTTGACGCGCCATGACAAAGACGCAAGGTAACATGACAGAGCGCCGGTGCGCGCTGCGGCTGGGATTTCTGGCCCCTGGCATGTAGAATGCGGCGGTCAGTTTCGCGGGTGAGTCCCTGATTATCTCCATTTTACAGAAGGTAGAAGAAATGAAGTCTGAAAATAACGCTAATAACAATGACTTAAAATCATCTCCAATCGTTGTGGCGTTGGATTACGCCGATAAGAACGCTGCGCTGGCGTTCGCCGACCGTATCGATCCGCAAGACTGCCGGCTGAAAGTGGGCAAGGAAATGTTCACGCTGTTTGGGCCGCAGCTGGTGCGCGATCTGCACGGGCGCGGCTTCGACGTATTTCTTGACCTGAAATTCCACGATATTCCCAATACCACGGCGCATGCGGTAGCCGCAGCGGCCGAGCTGGGCGTTTGGATGGTCAATGTGCATGCCAGCGGCGGCGCGCGCATGATGACTGCCGCTAAAGAAGCGCTGGTGTCATACGGGGCGGATGCGCCGCTGCTGATCGCCGTCACGGTGCTGACCAGCATGGAAGCGGAAGACCTTCGCGGCATCGGCATCGAGGCCAGTCCGGCAGAACACGCCGAGCGCCTGGCGCGCCTGACCCGCGACTGCGGGCTGGACGGCGTGGTATGTTCGGCACACGAAGCGCAGCGCCTGAAGGCCGCCTGCGGGCAGGCTTTCCAACTGGTGACGCCGGGGATCCGCCCTGAAGGCAGCGCGGCGGGCGATCAGCGTCGTATTATGACGCCGGTGCAGGCGCAGGCCGCCGGCGTGGACTATATGGTGATTGGGCGTCCGATCACCCAATCTGCGGATCCGGCCGCGACGCTGCGCGCGATCCGCGCCTCTTTGGCCTGAGGAAGCGATGATGAATGACGATAACAGCCGTCTGGTGTATTCCACGGACACCGGTCGCATCAAGCAGGAAGAGGTTAAACCGCAACGCGCCAAGGGCGATGGCGTCGTGCGCATCCAGCGCCAGACCAGCGGCCGCAAGGGGAAGGGCGTGTGCCTGATTACCGGCGTCGATCTGGATGATGCCGCGCTCGACAAACTGGCGGCCGAACTGAAAAAGAAATGCGGCTGCGGCGGCTCGGTGAAAGAGGGAGTCATCGAGATCCAGGGCGATAAACGCGATCTGCTCAAACAGCTGCTGGAAGCCAAAGGCATGACGGTCAAACTGGCGGGCGGTTGAGGCGAATCGCCATGCCGCAGTGTAATGCTGCGGCATGGCTAGAGGTTGTTGCTGCCGGGGGTTAACCCGTTAACGGCGAAAGAACTATAGACTTAAAGTAAAACAGACCTGAAATCATCGTTATTGGTTAATACGTCAAAGCGCCGAGGCGCTTTTGCCCGCCTGTCGGCGGAGGAGCATCGGGCAGGTTATTTGCCAACCTGATGACCGATGATGCCGCCCACCGCAGCCCCACCCAGCGTGCCCAAAGCGCTGCCGTTGGTCAGCACTGCACCGCCGACTGCACCGGCGCCGGCGCCGATAGCGGTGTTGCGATCGCGTTTGGACATGTTGGAACAGGCGCTCAGTGAAAACGCCAGAGTCAGAGCCAGAGCGGCGGTGGCGAAACGTTTATTGATAATCATCATAATGACTTCTCCTTAGCATTGGCTATATGGAAGTGCCCTATAAGTATAGGCGTTAACCATAAATCAGGCCTGCTGTTGATTCCCATACGGTATCGATATAAAAAATGGCATTTTTTGTTAACGGCCGAATAATTAGCGGGTTACGGCCCAAAAGTTACCGAAGCTGAGTATAGGTTTCTCGGGAAGGATAAACAGGTAAATAGTCTTAAAATCCCGCTGCGCAAGGGAAACGGCGGGCGGCGTGGCCCGCGCGGCGCGTTATTCGTTGACCAGCTCCACCTGTACGCCCTGACGTTTCAGCTGATGCTGATACTCCAGCGCCAAACGTGAATCGGTGATCACCCGGCTGATTTGCCCCGGCTGCGCCAGCGGGTTAGGCTGGATCTGGCCGAATTTGCTGGAATCCGTCAGCACGATATTCTCCACGCCCTTGGCCAGCACCGCGCTGACCACATCGGCGCGCATCATGTCGCGGCCGGTAAAGCCGGTTTCGGCCTGAAAGCCGTCAATGCCGATAAACGCTTTGTTGAAATGCACCTGCTGAATGCACAGCCGTGTGAGCGGGCCGACCACGGTCTCGCTTTTCTTCTGGTACATGCCGCCCAACACAATCACGTCGCAGTCGGTTTCTTTGAGCAGGTTGGCGATGTAGTGGCTGACGGTGATCAGCGTAATGCGCTTGCGTTCGGCGATGTAGCGCGCCAGCAGGGCATTGGCGCTGCCGCTCTCGATAAAAATCGTCTCGCCGTCGTTGACCTGCGCGGCGGCGTACTGCGCCAATCGTTGCTTAAGGGTGAAATTGGACATCATGCGGGCGTCGACGTCGTCGCTTTCCAACGCCACGGCGGAGCCGTGCACCCGCTTCAGATAACTGCGTTTTTCCAGCAGGTTGAGATCCTGCCGGATGGTGACTTCCGAGACGCCCGAAGCGCGCGCCAGCTCATTGACGCTGATCCGGCGGCGATCGTTAACCAACTGCAATATGGTCTGTTGTCGTAAATTCATATCGGCCTGATGATGCGGCCGCCAAGGCGCGGCCGCTAAGAGTCAAAGGTTTAAAGAGTATGTTCTGTGCGCGCAATAATATCATCCTGCGCCTCAGGGGATAATGCGGTAAAGAAGGCGGAATAGCCAGCTACGCGAACCACTAAATCACGATATTGGTCAGGGTGTTGCTTCGCCGCCAGCAGCGTTTCGCGCGACACGATGTTGTACTGCACATGCCAGCCGCGATAGCTCTCGAAGAAGGTGCGCAACATCAGCATCAGCTTCTCCCGATCGCGCGGGTTGTCCAGCGTCGCCGGGTTCAGCTTTTGGTTGAGCAGCACGCCGCCGAGGATCGCCTCGGTCGGCAACTTGGCGAGCGAATTAAACACCGCCGTCGGCCCCAGGTGGTCGGTGCCGGACGCCGGGCTGGCGCCTTCCGCCAGCGGCGCGTGCGCCTTGCGGCCATCCGGCGTGGCTAGGGTGGCAGCGCCGAAGGGCACGTTGGCCGAAATCGACGAGGTGCCGGCGTAATAGCCGCCGCCGATCGGCCCACGGCCGAAGCGGGTGTTGCGATACTGCTTCAGTTCTTCGATGTAGGTTTGGTAGGCGCGCACCAGCAGCCGATCGACCTCGTCCACATCGTTGCCGTATTTGGGCGCAGCGTTAAGCAGCCGCTGACGCAGCTGCTCGCCATCCAGCCCGGCGAAGTCTTCGGCCAGCGCCGTCGCCAACTGCTGCTGGCCGATCGCCCCTTGGTCGAACACCAGTTTGCGCACCGCCGCGAGGCTGTTGCCCAGGTTGGCGATGCCGACCTGCAGACCGGAAACCCAATCGTATTTGGCGCCGCCTTGCTTGATGCTTTTGCCGCGTTCAATGCAGTCATCCACCAGCGCGGAGCAGAGGATATCGTGAGCGTTCTCCTCCAGCACGCTGTCCACCACGCATTCGATCTCAATTGACTTGCGCGTGTAGTAGCGGATTTGCCGATCCCAGGCGGTTAAGACCTGCTCGAAATCGGCGAAGTTTCCTTTGGACAGCGCCTGTTCCTGCGGCAGGAAAATCTGCCCGGACGTGGCGTCGCGGCCTTGTTCCAGCGCCGCCAGCAGCACGCGGGCGAAGTTGATGAAGCTCATGCCGGTGCAGCGATAGCCCCATTTGCCGCCGACGGCGGTCTCGATACAGCCGATGGCGGCGTAGTCGTAAGCGTCCTGCGGTTCGACCCCCAGCTTGATGAACTCGGGAATGACGATTTCGTCATTATTGAATGCCGGCATGCCGAAGCCGCAGCGGATCACCTGTACGCAGGCGTCGAGGAAATTGGCGCTCATTCCGGCGTGGTAACGCACGCTGAGGTTGGGCTGGGTGGAGCGCAGGCGGCCGCAGGATTCGAGAATGGCGTAGGACAGCGGGTTGACCGCGTCGCACGGCCGGCCGTCGATCATTTTTTGGCCGCCGATGGTAACGTTCTGGTACAGCGGGCTGCCGGCGGAGGCCTTGGAGTGCGAGCCGGAGCGGATCTTGTTGACCTCCAGCAGCTTCAGCCAGCAGCTGTGCAGCAGCTCGATGGCGTCTTCCCGCGCCAGGTTTTGCTCCAGCTCCACGTCGCGCCGATACCAGGGATAGAGATACTGATCGAGGCGGCCAAAGGAAACCGAATGGCCGTTGGATTCGATCTGCAACGTCAGCTGGATGAAATAGCACAGCTGCAGCGCCTGCCAGAAGGTTTGCGGTGGGCGATGGGCGATCCGGTCGCAGTTGTCCGCGAGGGTCAGCAGCTCGGCGCGCCGCCAGTCGCGGGCTTCGTTTTGCGCCATGTCGCGCGCCAGGCGGGCGAAGCGCAGGATGTGTTCGCTCAGCGCCGTCAGCACAATATCGATAGCGTTGAGAAACTGCGCCTTGTGCAGATCTTCCCACTCGGTCAGACGCAGGCGGCTGCGGCGCGCGTTCACCTTTTCACGCAGGCCATCGAGGCCTAACTCCAGCAGCAGCGGGAAGTTGACCGCCAGATGGGCGTCGCCAGAGGTCATATTGCCCTCGGCCTTGATGATGCCGGTGGCCAGCAACGCCTTTTGTTCGTCGGTGAACATGCCGTAGCAGCGATCCTGCACCGTTTGGCCGCGCCACCAGGGGCACAGACGATGCAAAATTGCCTTGTTCTCGTCGCTGACCGAAAAACCGGCACCCGGCCGGTCGGCCAACTGGTCTATTTCGTTTTCTATCCAGCCGACGGTGTATTCGGGGAAGATCGGCGCGGCGCGCAGCTCGCTGGCCTGGTTGCCGACGATCAGCTCGTCGTTGGCGATCCAGATGCTGCGTTTCGCCAGATGGTTGGCCAACGCCAGGGCGCGGCGCACCGGCAGCGGCTTGTCCTGATGCTGCTGATAGGCCTCAGTATAGTGCTGCGCGCGTTCGGTGCACACCGGCGGTTTGACGATGTGAATCAGCGCATTCTTATGCGCCTGGATACGGGCGCTCAGGGTAGTCAAATCCAACGTGGTCATGGTGTTATCCTCGCAAAATGGCGGTCAGGCCCTTGGCGCCCGCATACTCTTCGGCGAAGGCCAGCAGGTCGGGTGCGTCCAGTGGCGTGCGGGCGGCACGGTAGGGTTCGCCGAGCAGGTGGTACTTGTTGATGCCAAGCGTGTGGTACGGCAGAAAGTGGATCTCCGACACGCCGATCTCGTCGGCGGCGAAGTCGACGATGGCACGGACAGAGCGGCGATCGGCGTTGAAATCGGGGATCAGCGGCACGCGTACGGTCATTGGTACGCTGTGCGCCGCCAGCCGACGAAAATTGCTCATCACCCGGCGGGCGGAACCGCCGGTCCAGGCTCTGAAGCGCGCTTCGTCGGTGTGTTTGAGATCGGCCAGCAGCAGATCCAGCCACGGCAGCGAAGGGGCGATATAACGCCATGGGACGTGCAGGCAGGATTCGACGGCGGTGTGGATGCCGGCCTCGCGGCCGCGCCGCAGCAGGTCCGCCGCGATGTCCGGCTGCATAAAGGGTTCGCCGCCGGACAGCGTTAAACCGCCGCCGCTGCGCAGGTAGAAAGGCTTATCCCGCATCACCTCGGCCATGATATCGTCGGGGTTGATCGGGCTGCCGCACAGGCTGAGTGCGCCGGTCGGGCAGGCGGCGGCCAGGGCGGCATAATCGTCTGCGCTAATCAGCTCGCGTTGCAGCGTCAGCGGCCCGTCGGTGCGTTGCAGCCCTTGCGGACAACGCTCGGCGCACAGCGTGCAGCCGCTCAGGCACAGACGTTCGTCAAACAGCAGGTCTGCGTGGCGCGAGCGGCTTTCCGGGTTCTGACACCACCGGCAGCTCAGCGGGCAGCCTTTTAAAAAGACCACGCTGCGGATGCCCGGGCCGTCATGGGTCGAGTAGCGCTGCACATTGAAGATCATGAGTCACCCGTTTGGCGTTGCTGTATCTTTCGCCATTAAAGATGTTTCGAATGAAAGTTGAGTTGATTTTGATCAAAAGTTAGCGCGGTTTTTGCCCTATGATGATCAGAGTTTGAATCCGCCCACAGAACATGACACAGGAGTCCGTGATGGAGCTTTATCTCGATACCGCCGATGTGACCGCGGTAAAACGCCTGGCGCGCATTCTGCCGCTGCACGGCGTCACCACCAACCCGAGCATCGTGGCGAAGGAAGGCAAGCCGATCTGGGAAGTGCTGCCCGCGCTGCGCGACGCCCTCGGCGGCACCGGCAAGCTGTTCGCACAGGTAATGGCGACCGATGCGGAACGTATGGTGGCGGAGGCGGCGCTGCTCAGCCAGCGGGTACCGGGGCTGGTGGTGAAAATCCCGGCGACCGCCGAAGGGCTGGCGGCGATCAAGAAGCTTAAAACGATGTCCATTCCGACGTTGGGCACCGCGGTGTACGGCGCTGCACAGGGGCTGTTGGCGGCCTTGGCCGGGGCGGAATATGTGGCGCCTTACGTCAACCGGGTGGACGCGCAGGGCGGCGACGGCATCGAAATGGTGCACGAGCTGCAGCAGCTGTTGAGCCTGCATGCGCCGTCGGCGCAGGTGCTGGCCGCCAGTTTCAAAACGCCGCGCCAGGCGCTGGAGTGCCTGTTGGCGGGCTGCCAGGCCATCACGCTGCCGGTGGACGTCGCGGAGCAGTTCCTGAATGCGCCGGCAGTGCAGGCCGCAGTCGAGAAATTCGAACAGGATTGGCAAGGGGCGTTCGGCTCCACGCTGTTAGGCTAAAGCCAGTAAAAAGGGCGCCGCGGCGCCCTTGCTTGATGCTCGGTTCGTTTAGCTGCGGCCGGCCTCTTCCCTCAGCGCGGCGCCGACCTCGTGCGCCGTCGGCTGTTCGGCGCGCAGCGCCCGGCGGATCGCGAAGAAGGCGGCGATCAGCATGGTCACCGCCACCAGCATAAAGAACCCGCACAGCGCGGCGTTGATCTGGTTGCTGAACACGATGGTTTCCATGTCTTTCAACGATTTGGCCGGCGCAATGATCGTGCCTTGCTCGATGCCGGTGGAGAACTTCTTCGCCTGCGCCAGGAAGCCGATGCTCGGTTTTTCGTGGAAGATCTTCTGCCAGCCGGCGGTCATGGAGGTCACGAACAGCCAGGCGGTCGGCAGAATAGTCACCCAGGCGTAGCGCTGCTTTTTCATCTTGAACAGCACCACGGTGCCGAGGATCAGCGCCATCGACGCCAGCATCTGGTTGCCGATACCGAACAGCGGCCACAGGGTATTGATGCCGCCGAGCGGATCGACCACGCCCTGATACACGAAGAAACCCCAACCGGCCACCGCCACCGTGGTGCCCGCCAGGTTGCCGAACCAGGAGCGGTTATTGGCCAGCTGCGGCACCGCCACGCCCACCAGATCCTGCACCATAAAGCGGCAGGCGCGGGTGCCGGCGTCGACGGCGGTCAGGATGAACAGCGCTTCGAACAGAATGGCGAAGTGGTACCAGAACGCCATCATCGCCCGGCTGTTGAACACCTCACTGATGATGTGCGCCATGCCCACGGCGAAGGTCGGGGCGCCGCCGGCGCGCGACAGGATGGCGTTCTCGCCCACCTCTTTGGCGATCAGCGCCAGCGTTTCCGGCGTGACGATAAAGCCCCAGCTGTTAATGACCTGCGAAGCATTTTCCACCGTGGTGCCGATCAGTGCCGCCGGCGAGTTCATGGCGAAGTAAACGCCCGGATCCAGCACCGAGGCGCAGATCAGCGCCATGATGGCGACGAAAGATTCCATCAGCATGGCGCCGTAACCGATAAAGCGGATGTGGCTTTCGCGCTCCACCAGCTTCGGCGTGGTGCCGCTGGAGACCAGCGCGTGGAAGCCGGAAATGGCGCCGCAGGCGATGGTGATGAACAGGAACGGGAACAGGGCGCCGGCGAATACCGGGCCGCTGCCGTCGATAAAGCGCGAGACCGCCGGCATTTTCATCTCCGGCATGGCGAAGACGATGCCGATGGCCAGGCCGATGATGACGCCGATTTTCATAAAGGTGGAAAGGTAATCGCGCGGCGCCAGCAGCAGCCACACCGGCAGCACCGAGGCGACGAAGCCGTAGATCACCAGCACCCAGGTCAGGGTGGTGCCGTGCAGCGTGAAGAACGGTCCCCAATAGGGATCTTGCGCCACGTTGCCGCCGTAAACGATCGCCAGCAGCATCAGCACGAAGCCAATCACCGAAATTTCAGCGATCTTGCCCGGCCGGATAAAGCGCATGTAGATGCCCATGAACAGGGCGATCGGGATGGTGGCGGCGATGGTGAACAGCCCCCACGGGCTGTCGGCCAACGCTTTCACTACCACCAACGCCAGCGCCGACAGGATGATGATCATCACCCCCAGCGCACCGAGCATGGTGATCACCCCGGCGAACGCCCCCAGCTCTTGCTTGGCCATTTCCCCCAGTGAACGCCCGTCGCGGCGCGTGGAGATGAACAGCACCAGAAAATCCTGCACCGCGCCGGCCAACATAACGCCGACCAGGATCCAGATGGTTCCCGGCAGGAAGCCCATCTGCGCGGCCAGGATCGGCCCCACCAGCGGCCCGGCGCCGGCGATGGCGGCGAAGTGGTGGCCGAACAGCACCCATTTGTTGGTGGGCACGTAGTCCAGGCCGTCGTTGTGGCGTTCGGCCGGGGTCAGACGGCGGTCATCCAGTTCAAAGACCTTGTCGGCGATGAACCGGCTGTAGAAGCGGTAGGCGATGCTGTAGCAGGCGACGGCGGCGACCACCAGCCAGACGGCGTTGACGTGCTCGCCGCGGCTGAGCGCCAGCATGGCGAAGGCGAAGGCGCCGACCAACGCCACCAGCAGCCAGATAAATCCGGACCTGATGTTTCTCATGAAATAACTCCTTGGCGTGCAGAGGTAAAATCGACGTTGTTATTAGGAATGACGTTTTAACAGTAGAAGTTTTGCCGCCGAACCGTGGCAGGTCGGATGAGAAATGTGAAGCAGGTGGGGTTTTAGTGTAAAAACAACGTGATGAAACACCGCTGGCGCAGGCTGCGGCCCATGCGCTTCCCGGCAGAAGTTCATTCTGCACTTTCACTTCGCATACAGCGAATCATCGCCGTTTTTTATCAGAGCACGGCGTCTGGCGGCCTATTATTTTATCTGGCGAGGCGCGCCGAAATAAAATTACTCATGCCGTGTTATACCTTTATTTCAATTCGCACTTTTATTCATTCATTAAATAAATAATAAAGCTACGAAAGGAATTTAATTATGATAAATAAAGTCATTGAAGGGTATTTACCGCAGCTTACGGCCATCCGGCATGATATTCACCAGCATCCCGAGTTGGGTTTTGAAGAATTTCGCACCAGCGATCTGGTGGCGGATTATCTAAGCTCGTGGGGCTATGAGGTACACCGCGGATTGGCGGGCACCGGCGTGGTGGGGACGCTGCGGGTGGGTGACGGCGTTAAACGCCTCGGACTGCGCGCCGATATGGACGCCTTGCCGATCGAGGAAAACAACGGCAAACCCTGGAGCAGCAGCGTGGCCAACCGCATGCACGCCTGCGGCCATGACGGCCATACTACTATGCTGCTCGGCGCCGCCCGCTACCTGGCGCAAACGCGCAACTTCAACGGCACGCTGCACCTGATTTTCCAACCGGCGGAAGAGATGCTGAACGGCGGCGCGCGCATGGTGGAACAGGGGCTGTTCGAACGCTTCCCCTGCGATGCCATCTTCGCCATGCACAACATGCCGGGGATGCCGCTCGGCGAGTTCTTCTTCCAGCACGGCCCGTTCATGGCCTCGATGGATCAGTTCAACGTGCGGGTGCAGGGGCGCGGCGGCCACGGCGCCATCCCGCAGCTGGCGGTCGATCCGGTGCTGGTGGCCTCGCATATCACCGTCGCGCTGCAGAGCATCGTTTCGCGCAATATCGATCCGCTGGAGGCGGCGGTGATCACCGTTGGCAGCATCAAGGCCGGCGAGGCGGCCAACGTGATCCCGGATAGCGCGGAGATGAAGCTCAGCGTACGCTCGCTGGATCGCCAGGCGCGCGCTACGCTGCTGGCGCGCATTCCGGCGCTGATCGAAGCGCAGGCGGCAAGCTTCGGCGCCCACGCGACGGTGGAACACGTTAACGGCACGCCGGTGTTGGTCAACGACGAAGCGATGACCCGTTTCGCCCACCGCGTGGCGCAGCAGCAGTTCGGCGCCGCCCGCGCGCACTACGGCGCCAGGCCGCTGATGGGCAGCGAAGACTTCGCCTTTATGCTCGATGCGCATCCGCAAGGCTGCTACCTGATCATCGGTAACGGTGACGGCGAAGGAAGCTGCATGGTGCATAACCCGGGATATGACTTTAACGATGGGTGTCTGGCGGCCGGCAGCCAGTATTGGGGAGCGTTGGCGGAAGCGTATTTAAAATAAATTCGAAGAATAATAACAGGGAAGATAATGATGAGTGAAAATACGGCGGCGACGCAACCAACAATAAACGCGCCCGCGAGGGTAGGCGGCAAGAAAGTGATATTTGCCGCCTCCTTCGGCAATGCGCTGGAGTTTTTCGATTTCGGTATCTATAACTTCTTCGTTATTTATATCAGCGTATTGTTTTTTCCCCCCTCGAGCGATCCCAATTTGGCGTTGCTGTTGGCGTTCGCCACGTTTGGCGTCAGTTTTTTCATGCGGCCGCTGGGCGGCATTCTGATCGGCGCCTATGCCGATCGCCATGGCCGCAAGCCGGCGATGATCCTGACGATTTCACTGATGAGCCTCGGCACGGCGATGATCGGCTTTGCGCCGACCTACGCCAGCGCCGGTTATTGGGGAACCGTGACGCTGGTGGCGGCGCGTTTGATCCAGGGCGTGGCGGCGGGGGGCGAGGTGGGCGCATCGATGTCGTT
The DNA here is from genome assembly GCF_052167655.1 of Serratia sp. CY55921. NCBI lineage: Bacteria > Pseudomonadati > Pseudomonadota > Gammaproteobacteria > Enterobacterales > Yersiniaceae > Serratia > Serratia sp. CY55921. The sequence continues at coordinate 983,005 of NZ_JBJNMU010000001.1, forward strand.
GCTGGTGGAGTCGGCGCCACCTAACCGGCGAGGCTTCTATTCCAGTTGGTCGCTGGCGACGCAGGGCATCGCCACCGTGGTCGGCGGCGTCACCGCGCTGGCGCTCAGCACGGCGTTGCCGGCGATCTCCGGCGAGCCGAACGCCATGGCCGAGTGGGGATGGCGCATTCCGTTCTTTATCGGCGTGGCGCTGGCGCCGCTCGGTTGCTGGCTGCGTCTCGGATTGGAAAGCGACCGGCTGCCGGTGTCGCGGGCCCATGAACCGCCGGCGCAGCTGCGACGGCACTCGCGGGCGGTGGTGCTCGGCGTGATGCTGACCATTGGCGCCACCGTCGCCACTTACATCTCGATGTATTATCTCGGCACTTACGCGGTGAAATACTTAGGCATGCCGCAGGCCTACGGCTATGCCGCGATGCTGCTGGCGGGGCTGGTGACCTTCGGCGGCAGCCTGTTGGTTGGGCACTGGTGCGATCGCTATGGCCGCTTGCCACTGATCCGAGGCTCGCGCATCGCTATCTTGATCGTGGCCTTGCCGGCGTTTTGGTGGCTGAGCGCCGCGCCGCATCCGGCGGTGCTGCTGCTGATTGTCGCGATATTGGTCGGATTGACCACGCTCGGCTCGGTGCCGACCATGCTGATGATTTCGGAGCTGTTTCCGCAGCGCATTCGCGCATTGGGGTTTGCGTTGGTCTACAGCCTCGGCGTGGCGATTTTCGGCGGCTTCGCCCAATATATCGCCTCGCAGTCGATCGCGTTGAGCGGCTCGCTGCTGGCGCCCGCCGTCTACCTGATGCTGGCGACGCTGGCTTCGTTGGCGGTGCTGCCATTGCTGCGTGAAACCGGCGGTAACCCATTGCGTTAGCGAGCGCGGACGAAAAAAAACGCCGGCGGTTTTCACCGTCGGCGTTTGGCGTCGCTACCGTTTCAGGCTGGCGTTCAGGCCGCCGGCCGGGCGATCACGCTGCGGGTTTCCATGCGCACTTCGGCGATGGTGACCTGCAAGGTATCGCTTTGGCGATAAACCACTTCGCCTTTGATCTGCACGGTGCCGGTTTCCTGGCTGCACTGCATCTCGTCACGCACCGCGTGAATAAACGGCGCCGGGATGAAGGCAACCGCGCCGTTGTCCAGCAGGCGCACGCGCAGGCCGCCGCGTGTCACGTCGATGATCTCGGCGTTGAAGCGGGTATCGGTACCGGCCTTGTCCTGCAGGAAGCGGGCGTACAGCCAGTCGCCGACGTCGCGTTCCGCCATGCGGTTCAGGCGGCGGCGTTCCGCCAGCTGCACCGTCACGTCATCCTGCGGTTTTTCCGCCGGCTGCTGGTTGATGATCGCCTTCAGCAGGCGATGATTGACCATATCGCCGTATTTACGGATCGGTGATGTCCAGGTGGCGTAAGCCTCCAGCCCCAGACCGAAGTGTGGCCCCGGCGTAGTGCTGATCTCGGCGAAGGTCTGGAAGCGGCGGATGCGGCTGTCGAGGAACTGGGTCGGCTGCGCATCCAGGTGGCGGCGCAGTTCGCAGAAACCGTCGAGGGTCAGCAGCTTCTCGGCTTCGGCTTCGACGCCGTTGGCCTGCAGTACGGTGACCGCTTGCTCAACCAGCGCAGGATCGAAACCGGTGTGCACGTTGTACACGCCGAAGCCCAGGCGATCGCGCAGCACGATGGCGGCGCAGACGTTGGCGGCGATCATGCACTCTTCAACGATGCGGTTGGCGCTGCGGCGCTGCTCGGTAACGATCTCCAGCACATCGCCTTTTTCACCCAACACGAAGCGGTAGTCCGGGCGATCTTTGAATACCAGCGCATGCTGGTGGCGCCAGGCGTTGCGCGCGTCGCAAACGCGTTTCAGCAGGGTGATCTGTTGCGCGATGGCGTCGCTCGGCGGTTGCCAGCCGGTAATGCCGTCCAGCCAGTCGGAGACTTCGTCGTACACCAGTTTGGCTTTGGATTCGATCTCGGCGGCGAAGAACTGAATATCTTCGCCCAGCGCGCCGTCGGCGGCGATGGTCACGCGGCAAGCCAGCACCTGACGGCGCTCGTTAGGGCGCAGCGAGCACAGGTTGTCCGACAGATCGCGCGGCAGCATCGGGATGTTGAAGCCCGGCAGATAGTTGGTGAAGGCGCGCACGCGGGCGATATCGTCCAGCTTGCTGCCTTGTTCTACGTAGGCAGTAGGATCGGCGATGGCGATGGTCAACTGCAGCGAACCGTCACCGTTGTCGGTCACGTACAGCGCATCGTCCATGTCTTCGGTGCTGGCGCTGTCGATGGTGACGAATTCGAGCGCGGTCAGATCTTCACGCACCAGCGCAGCGTCCGGCTCGCTGAGGGTCTGCATCTCCGGCGCCTCTTTTTCCAGGTTGTGACGCGCCAGCGTCACCCACCACGGGGCGAAATGGTCTTCACCGTCGGTGATAAACTGGGTCAGGTCGGCGTTGAAGCTGCGATCGCCTTTCAGCGGATGGCGGCGCATTTCCGCCACCGCCCAGTCGCCGGCCTGGAAGTTGTGGGTCAGTTCACGCACCGGGCGGCACGGAATCGCGTCTTTCAGCAACGGATGATCGGGCACGATGGACAGACGATCGTCGCGCTTTTGCACGCGGCCGACAAAGCGCGACAGGAACGGCTCGACCAGGGTTTCCGGCTCGGCGATTTCGCGCTCTTTCTCGGTGTGCAGGGTGGCGATAATGCGATCCCCGTGCATGACTTTCTTCATGTACGGCGGCGGAATGAAGTAGCTTTTTTGACCGTCTACTTCAAGAAAGCCAAAGCCTTTCTCAGTCCCTTTCACTACGCCTTCAACGCGCGGGGTCTGAGAGTGAAGTTGCTGTTTTAGCTGCGCCAGCAGCGGGTTATCTTGAAACATATCGTCCAGTGAATGGGTTGTGAGTGGCAAGATTTGCGGCTGACAGTTTTACGCGAATCACCCGCTGCGAGCAAGCCTAACGTCACGGAACCCCGCGTTGCCGCGCGATTTTGCGCAAGATTGGTCAATCGAAGGGCGAACGATGAAAAACCCCGGCGCGCAGGCCGGGGTGAAGGAGGGGAGCAATCAGTCCTGCAGCGGCGTCGGCTGCAGGATTTCAATCCAGTAATCGTCCGGATCGCGAATGAACGCGACGTAGTTCATGCGGCCTTCATGCAGGCGTTTCTGGAAGGTGACGCCCAGGCGCTCAAAACGCTCGCAGGCGGCGCGCACGTCCGGCACCGTGACGCACAGGTGGCCAAAGCCGCGCGGCTCGCCGTTGCCGTTGTGGTAATGGAAATCCGCCTGATTTTCGGTGCCGTGGTTATGGGTCAGCTCGAGAATGCCCGGTTGGCTCAGCGCCCAGCGTTTGCGTTCGTCGTCATCCTGTGGGATCTGCTCGCGCGGGCTGCGCGTCAGGTAGCAGATGGTGAAGGCGGCCTCTTTGAATTCTTCCAGATAGACCGGGGTAAAACCCAGTACGCGAGTGTAGAAATCCAGCGCTTTGGTCAGGTCTTTCACGCGGATCATGGTGTGGTTGAACACGTAACCGTCGGTTACCGCGTTCGGTTGGGCCGCCACGCCGGGCAGCGTCAGTAAATCATTCAGTGGCATCAGTGATCCTCCTCAGGGTGTCGACAGACTGTAGGTGAAATCGATGCTAATCTAAAGTGATTGTTTTTAACTAAAACACTAACTAAAAGTGAATGATAGATGAAGCTGAGCCAGCTGAAGTTTTTCTGCACCGTGGTGGAACACAAAACCATCGCCGCCGCCGCCCGTGAGCTGCACTGCGTGCCTTCCAACGTCACGCTGCGGCTGCGCGAGCTGGAAGAGACGTTGGGCGGCGAGCTGTTTTTCCGCGATAAAAACCGGCTGTACGTCAATCCCAAAGGCCGGCTGTTCTACCAACAGGCGCGCGACATCGTGGCGCAGGCGGAGCGCAGTAAGCAGCTGTTCGCCGGCGAGCATCAGCGTGGGCTGCTGAACCTTGGGGCGCTGGATTTCTCGCTGGTCAGCCATTTGCCGGCGCGCATCGCCCGGCTGCGCCGTTTACAACCCCATCTGCAGATCAACGTGCTCAGCCGCGATTCATTGGTGCTGGAGCGCATGCTGATCGACAGTGCCCTCGATCTGGCGATCACCGACGGCCCGATTGAACATCCGTTGCTGGCCAGCCAAAAGGCGTTTGACGAACGGCTGGTGATGCTGATGCCGGCCGATGCCGGGCAGCCCGATGCCGCCACGCTGGCGGCGCTGGAATTTTACACGTTCAGCCGAGAATGCTCGTTCCGCCTGAAGGTGGATCACTGGCTGGCCTCGCGCGGGCTGAAACCGCGCATGACGCTGGAAATGGAGTCTTATGCCGCGATGGCGGCCTGCGTGCAGGCAGGTTGCGGCGTCGCCTGCGTGCCGGGTTCTTTGCTGCCGCAGATTTTGCCCGCTCCGGGGCTGAAGGTGGTGGAAATGGGCGAGGAGGGCGTGAGCGATCTGTACTTCGTCTGGCGACGGCATCAGCTGTCCGACGAATTACAGACCATCCTGGCGATATTGAAGCGCCCGGCGTAAACCGGGCGCGCGTTTTCAGGCAATGCGCAGCGAGGGTTGCTGTTCGCTGCGGCGAATCGCCACCGGGATCGACTTCGACGTCGGGGTGCCGGTGCCGTCGCCGAAGCTGGCCAGCGGCACCAGCGGGTTGGTTTCCGGGTAGTAGGCCGCCAGGTTGCCACGCGGAATGTCGTAACTCACCAGCTTGAATCCGTCCACTTTACGCACCACGCCATCGTTCCACAGGGTCTCTATCTCAACCCGTTCGCCATCCTGCAGGCCCAGCGCCGCCAGATCTTCCGGATGGATGAACAACACTTCGCGCTGGCCGTAAACGCCGCGGTAGCGGTCATCCAGGCCATAGATGGTGGTGTTGTACTGATCGTGCGAGCGCAGCGTTTGCAGGGTAAACGGCGCTTGCACGTCGCCCAGTTGCGGGAACAGGGTCGCTGGCAGCGCGGCGGCGCTGAATTCCGCCTTGCCGCTCGGCGTGGCGAAGCGCAGTTCGGCGGCGGCATTGCCCAGGTAGAATCCGCCGGGCTGCTCGCAGCGACGGTTGAAATCCTCAAAGCCGGGAATGGTGGCGGCGATATGATCGCGGATCAGCGAGTAGTCGTCGGCCAACTCCAGCCAGTCCAGCTGCTGCGTGCCCAGCACCGCGTCGGCGATGCCGCAGACGATCGCCGTTTCCGAACGTTGGGTATCCGCCAGCGGTTTGCCGATGCCTTCCGAAGCGTGAACCATGCTGAAAGAATCTTCGACCGTGATGTACTGCGAGCCGCTGGCCTGCATGTCCAATTCGGTGCGGCCCAGCGTCGGCAGGATCAACGCGTCTTTGCCGGTCACCAGGTGGCTGCGGTTAAGTTTGGTGCTGATGTGTACCGTCAAATCGCAGTTGCGCAGGGCGCGGGCGGTGCGCTCGGTGTCCGGCGCCGCGGCGGCCAGATTGCCGCCCAGCGCGATCAGCACTTTCACTTCGCCGCGCAACATCGCTTCGATCGCTTCCACCGTGTTGTGGCCCACCGCGCGATTGGCGGTGAAGTTAAAGTGGCGTTCCAGGCTGTCGAGCAGCGCCTTGGGCGACTTCTCGTCAATTCCCATGGTGCGGTTGCCCTGGACGTTGCTGTGGCCGCGCACCGGACACAGACCGGCGCCCGGTTTGCCCAGTTGCCCGAACAGCAGCTGCAGGTTGGTGATTTCACGCACCGTCGCAATCGAGTGCTTATGCTGAGTCACGCCCATAGCCCAGGTGCAGATCACCCGCTCGGCGCCCTGGTAAGTGGCCGCCGCCTGGCGCAATTGCGCCTCGCTCAGGCCCGACTGCGCGGTAATGGTCTGCCACTCGGTCGCATCCACCTGCGCCAGGTATGCCTCTACGCCGACGCTGTGCCGTTCGATAAACGCCAGGTCGAACAGGGCGGGTTCACCGGCGGCCAGACGCTGGCGGTGGGTTTCCAGCAGCGCTTTCACCATGCCGCGCACCGCCGCCATATCGCCGCCCAGATTCGGTTGGTAATAGGAGGAGCTGATCGGCGAGGATTTTGGCGTCAGCATCTGCACCGGATCCTGCGGATCGGCGAATCTTTCCAGCCCGCGCTCGCGCAGGGTGTTGAAACTGACGATGCGCGCGCCGCGTCGGGCGGCGTTTTTCAGGCTGTGCAGCATGCGCGGGTGGTTGGTGCCGGGGTTTTGACCGAACACGAAGATGGCGTCGGCTTTTTCGAAGTCATCGATGCGGATGGTGCCTTTGCCGACGCCGATGCTTTGCTTCAGCCCGACGCCGCTCGCCTCGTGACACATGTTGGAGCAGTCGGGGAAATTGCTGGTGCCGAGCATGCGGCCGAACAGTTGATAAAGGTACGACGCTTCGTTGCTGGCGCGGCCCGAGGTATACAGCTCGATTTGGTTCGGGTTGTCCGTTGCGTTGATGTGCCTGGCGATCAGCGCCAGCGCGTCCGGCCAATGAATAGGCTCATAGTGGTCGGTTTCGGCGTTGTAGCGCATCGGATGCGTGAGGCGCCCCTGATATTCGAGGAAATAGTCGCTCTGCTGCTGCAGGGTGCTGACGCTGTGCGCGGCGAAGAACTCTGGCTCGACGGCGCTGCGCGTCGCTTCCCAACTGACTGCCTTGGCGCCGTTTTCACAGAAGCTGAAGGTGCTGTGGTTGTCGTCGCCCCAGGCGCAACCGGGGCAGTCGAAGCCGCGCGCCTTGTTGACGCGCATCAGGTTGCGCATGTTTTTTAGGGTTTGTTTACTGTCGAGGACAAAGCGGGTGGTGGCTTCAAGCGAACCCCAGCCGCCCGCTGGGCCGGTATAAGGCTTGATTGACGGTTTGAATTTCATGGTGACACTTCGCAGGTGGTTGTAGCTAAAAAGTAAACGCTTTTTTATGCGTCTTGCGTATTTATGTCACAAGTTTAGGGGCGCGGCAGGCAGGCGTCTAATCGAATGGGGCAATGGCGGCATAGAGCATATCTATCGCAGGCGGACGCTGACCTAAACAAATGGTTGCATAAAGACACCCGCTGCAAAAGAGTAATGGTTTCGCCTGAAAGTGAATTCATGCAGTCTATCTCGCGGATTATATTGGCATTTTATTTAGCCTGCGGGCCTGAGGAACACAGCGTGAAGCGTTCAGTATCAGTGGTGATCGGCGGTATCTTACTGCCTTTAGCGGCGCAGGCGGCGGAAACGGCGTCCCATTTTCCCACCATGACCCCACCGGCGATAGACGCCGCCTCTTACGTATTGATGGATCACACCACCGGCCAGGTGCTGGCGGCCGGCAATGCCGACGAGCGGCGCAATCCGGCCAGCCTGACCAAACTGATGACCGGGTTGGTGGTCGATCATGCGCTCGATGAGCATAAGATTAGCCTCGACGATGTCGTCACAGTGGGGAAAGACGCCTGGGCGCAGGGCAACCCGGTGTTCAAAGGCTCCTCGCTGATGTTCCTGAAGCCTGGTGACAGGGTCACGGTACGCGATCTCAGCCGCGGCATCATCATCGATTCCGGCAACGACGCCTGCGTGGCGATGGCGGACTATGTGGCGGGCAGCCAGGCCAACTTCGTCAAGCTGATGAACGAGAAGAGCGCGCAGCTGGGCCTGCAGAACACCCATTTCGAAACGGTACACGGGCTGGATGCGCCGGGGCAGTTCACCACCGCCGGCGATCTGGCGGTGATTGCGCGCGCCATCATCATGAGCGAGCCGGCGGAATACCATATGTACAGCGAGAAATCGCTGACCTGGAACGGCATCACGCAGCAGAACCGCAACGGCCTGCTGTGGGATAAGACCCTGCACGTCGACGGACTGAAAACCGGACACACCGCCTCGGCCGGCTTCAACATCATCGCTTCCGCCACCGAAGGAGATCGCCGTCTGATCGCCGTGGTGATGGGCGGCAAAAGTTCAAAAGGCCGCGAGGAACAGGCGCGCAAGCTGCTGAGCTGGGGGCTGCGCGACTTTAGCACGGTACACCTGTTCAGCGCCGGCCAGAGCCTGGGGGAAGAGCCGATCTGGTATGGTGAAAGCCACCGCTTGCCGGTCGGCAGCGCGCAGGACCAGTCGCTCAGCCTGCCGAAAAACGAGGCGGACAAGCTGAAGGCGCAGTACGTGCTCAACGTTGCGCGGCTGGAAGCGCCGATCAACAAAGGACAAATCGTCGGCGAGATCCGCATCAGCGACAATGGTCAGGTGGTGAAAACCCTGCCACTGGTGGCGCTGCGGGCGGTGCCGCAGGGCGGGGTGTTCTCCCGCTTGGCGGATTACGTGAAGCTCAAACTCTGACTCACCGGGCGGGCGACGGCGCCCGGTGGTATACTGGTGCGAATGCCGATCATTGAGCCGCGCTATGGATATTAAACAACTGATTTATCTGTGTAATTTAGAACGGGAGCGCCACTTCGGCCGGGCGGCGGAAGCCAGCTTCGTCAGCCAGCCGACGCTGTCCATGCGATTGAAAAATCTGGAAAAAGAACTGGGCGTTTCGCTGATTAACCGCGGCAACCATTTCGGCGGCTTTACCGCCGAGGGCGAACGGGTGTTGGCGTGGGCGCGCGAGATCGTCTCGGTCTACCAAGGGCTGAAACTGGAGGTGGAGTCGCTCAAGCACGGCTTGCACGGCACGTTGCGCCTCGGCGTGGTGCCGCAGTGCAGCATCTCGGTGGCGGAAATGCTCAAGGCGGTCAGCGAACGTTATCCCCATCTTGATTATCGGTTGGCGGTGCTGAGCGCCGATCAGCTGCTGGAGGCGCTGACGGCGCACACCGTAGATATCGGCATCGGCTTTTTCGAGCTGTCGACCTTGAAAGAACTGCATTTCCAATCGCAGCCGCTGGTGGAAACCGGCGTCGAGCTGGTGTTTCATCCGCAGCATTTCCCTAAGCTGGTGGGGGATGCGCCGTTGCCGCTGGAGGCGGTGGCCGCCTTGCCGCTGTGTCTGGCCGAGCCGACGCGTTATTTCCGCCGCTATCTCGATCAGCATTTCCGTGACGCTGGATTGACGCTGCACCCGCGGCTGGAAACTACCTCTATCTTCCAACTGCTGGAGGGGATTTTCGTCGGGTTGGGCTGCGGGTTGTTCCCGCGCGGCCAACTGCAATCGCCGCTGATGCCGGCATTGCAGCGGCGTCCGGTGGCCATCGCCGCCATGCCGCGTCATGCGGCGGTGGTGGTCGATATGTCGGAGCGCGCCACGCCGTTGGCGCAGAAGTTTTTCGATGCCGCCAGCGAGTGGTTGCGGCGGCAAAATATCTGAAGGAAGAATGTATTGCGGCCAGTATTAGCCGCGTAGTGGTATTCAGTCGATAGCGCTGAAAGATTCCGCATCGCCCAGCGTTTGGCGCAGGCGGTTTTCCCAGGCGTAGAGCGCGACGGTGAGGATCACCTCCAGCGCCTGCGCCTGATCCAGGCCGCTGTTGAACAGCGGCTGCACGCTCTGCGGGGTGAACTTCTCAGGTGCGCGAGTCAGCTCGGCGGCGGTGCGCATCACTGCGAGTTTTACCGAATCTTCGGTATACGCCAGCCCCTGAGGCAGCCCGGCGAACAGCGCCTGAACCAATCCCTCATCCTGCAATTCTTGCGCGACGGTGGCCGCGCAGTAACGGCTGCCGTTGATGCGCGAGACCGCCAGCGTCGCCAGCGCCTTGAGGCGACTCGATAACCCATATCCTTCGGCATTGATGCCGTTGAACACCCCGTTGCGCTCGCGCAGGGTGGCGGCGTCGTGGGCTAACAGCAAATAATAAGATTCGGCGCGCGCCTGCGGGTGACTTTGATCCAACACATCAAGCTGTTCGGCGGCGGCGGTTTCCGCGTCTATCGGTGGCAGGCGGGCAGACCAATTCAGTTCGTCGGCGCTGAAAGCGATGCCATCGGCGTCTTCGACGTTAGGAAAGCCGGGCACTACCACCGCCGGGCGGCCGGCCAACGCCGCGACGCCGGCGACCACGCGCGCTTGATAGCTGACAAAACCGATCACCTGCGAAAAGGTGACAATATCCGCCGGGCTCAGCCCGACGTCGGCGAGTTGTTGCAGCGCCTTGCGGCAAATCAGCGTGGGCTGGCTGGCAAGCTGGCGGGCATATTGGGTGATCTGAGCAAGGCGGATATTGCTTTCCCGGGAGGCGTCCGGGCTGTGCAGCGGGGCGAGGCGGGCGGCGTAGTGGCTACAAAGCGATTGCACGCCCGTCACCTGAGCGACGGTCAACGCGGTGCTGAGGCGATCGTAGGGTGACAATGTCACGTATCGTGACAGCGGCACCTGGTCGGGAAACAGCGCGTGGTAACCGGCCAACGAGGCGCTGAACACCCCGGCGCGAGCGCTGAGCGCATTGTTTAAGGCTTCATCGGCGAAGGCGCCCAGCCCCAGCAGAAAGCGATCGCGAAGGGTGGCCGCCTGGGGTTCCAGCGGCGCATCGCCCCGCACGCTGCTTTGGGTTTCGTGATACCACTGGGCATTATGTTGTCGACGGAGTCGTTCCATAGGTCAATCCTTAATCATGATCAACAGCCGCCGCTGCGCGCGGCAGCGTCGGCTGGACAAAGAGGCAACATGCCCGCAGGCGGGGCGAAAGGCGGTTTTAGCGCAGCTCATCACAGCAGAGGGCGTGGCCGTAAACAGAAAAACCGGCTGCCAGCGTGAGCAGAAACTGCGTAAGGCGGCGATGGCGAATGCTGTTCATCAGTGCGATATCCTGTCGTATGAGAAGTGCAACGTAGGGGATATCCTCACCGATCGCCCTGGCGAGATAAAATAATGTTACGGACTAATCAATAACTGAAAGGAATAAAATATAAGGATATATAACAAGAATGTAATTTGCATGTGCGCTTTCTTGCTAAGCGGCAGGCGCGCAAGGCGATAAAAAACCCGCCGCAGCGGGTTTGACGTGAAGGCGTGACTCAGAAGCGGCCGCCGTCGCGCCGCCAGGCATCGGCGGTCAACGCTTCGCCGAAGTGGCTGGCGATAAGGCGTTTGGTCAATTCGTGCAGCGGCGCCGCCAACACCTCCGCGGTGCTGCCGCGTTCGACGATTTCCCCTTCGTGCATCACCAGCACCTGGTCGCTGATATGTTTCATCATGCCGAGGTGCTGGGTGACATAAATATAGGAAATGCCGTGTTTTTCCTGCAGCTCCAGCATCAGATTGATGATTTGCGAGCGCATCGACATGTCCAGCGACGCCAGCGCCTCATCGGCGACGATCACCTTCGGTTGCAGGATCAGTGCGCGGGCCAGCGCGACGCGCTGTTTTTGCCCGGAAGCCAGCATGTGCGGATAGTAGTAGGCGTGATCCGGCAGCATGCCGACCTGGCGCAGCGTTTGGTTGATGCGCTGCTCGCGCTCGGCGGGCTCAAGATCGGTGTTCAGCCGCAGCGGCGCATCCAGCAGCTGGCCGATGCGCTGGCGCGGGTTGAGCGAGGTGCTCGGATCCTGAAAAATCATGCGAATACGCTGGCTGCGGTAACGATAATCGCCGAACGCTAGCGGATGATCGTCGATCAGCAGCTCGCCGGCGGTGGGTTCCACCATGCCGGAGAGCATCTTCGCCAGCGTGGATTTGCCGGAGCCGTTCTCGCCGATCACCGCCAGCGTCTGGCCTTCGCGCAGGGTAAAGCTGACCGATTTCACCGCCTCGACGTGCTGGCGGCGAAACAGCCCGGTGCGGTAGCGGTAGGTTTTGCTCAGGTTGCGCACTTCCAACAGCGTTTCCATGTTATTGCTCCTCCATGTTCAGCGGGAAGTGGCAGGCGAAGAAGTGGTTTTTGACCGGGCGCAGGCGCGGCGTTTCGATGCACTTCTTCTGCGCGTAAGGACAGCGCGGCCCCAGGCGACAGCCGATCGGCAGGTGTTCCAGCGAAGGAATGGCGCCCGGCAGCGTATTCAACCGGCTTTTGTGCGGCAGCGAGCGGCCGAAGTCCGGCATAGCGCGGATCAGCGCCTGGGTGTAAGGGTGGTGCGGCGCCGCCAGCAACTCTTCGCACTGGGCGCTCTCCACCGTTTGCCCGCAGTACAGCACGTTCACCCGATCGGCCCACTTGCTCATCATCTGTAGGTCGTGGCTGATCAGCAGAATGGTGGTGTTGTTGTTCTGGTTGAGGCGCGCCAACAGACGGAAAATCTGCGCCTGCGTGGTCGGTTCCATGGCGTTGGTCGGCTCATCGGCGATCAGCAGGCGCGGTTGGTTGGCCAGCGCGATGGCGATCATCACTTTCTGGCACTCGCCTTCCGTCAGCTCGTACGGGAAGCTGCCCATGATGTCGTCATGATCCTTGATGCCGACGCGGTGCAGCAATTCGATGGCGCGGCGTTTGCGCCAGTTGAAGCGCTGCCACCAGTGGCCCTTATAGGTCCAGCCTGGGATGGCCTGCGCAAGCTGGCGGCCGATGCTCTCGGAAGGATCGAGACAGGACTGCGGCTCCTGGAAGATCATTGAGACGTTGTGGCCCACCAGCTTGCGCCGCTCGCGCGGGCTCAGCTGCAGCAGATCGATGTCGTCGAAACGAAAGCGATCGGCGGTAACGCGCCAGTTGTCTTTGGTTACGCCGCAGATGGCCTTGGCGATCAGGCTCTTGCCGGAGCCCGATTCGCCCACCAGCCCGCGCACTTCGCCCTCGGTCAGCGTCATGCTGACGCGATCGACCGCCTTGACCGGCCCTTCGGCGGTCATAAATTCAATCGTCAAATTGCGGATATCGAGTAACGGCATTATTCCACCCCGGCATTGATTGCGCGGCGCATACCGTCGCCTAACAGGTTAACCAGCAGCACGCTGACGAGAATGGCCGCGCCGGGCAGCATCACCGTCCAGGGCGCGACGTACACCAGCTCGAGCGAATCGCCGAGCATCGCTCCCCATTCCGGCGAAGGCAATTGCGCGCCGAGATCGAGGAAGCCGAGCGCGGCGATGTCCAAAATGGCCATCGACAGCGCGCGGGTGAACTCGGTCACCAGCACCGCCGCGATGTTCGGCATGACCGCGTACCACAGGATCTGCAGCGTGGAAGCGCCGTCAAGCCGGGCCGCCACCACGTACTCTTTCTCCAGTTCGTCGTGCACCGCGCTGTAGATGGTGCGCACCATGCGCGGCAACAAGGCGAGCCACACCGCCAGCATGGCGTGTTCAAGTTTGGGGCCGATAAACGCCACCACCACGATCGCCAGCAGCAGCGACGGAATCGACAGCAGGGTATCGAGGATGTGGTTGAGCACCGCCGAGCGTAGCCCGTGGGTGACGCCGGCGAACACGCCGAGGATCACGCCGCAGAACGCCGCGGCCAGCGTCACCGCCAGCGCGGAACCGAAGGTGGCGGCGGTGCCGGTCAACAGGCGGCTGAGGATGTCGCGCCCGAGATCGTCGGTGCCGAGGAAGAACGACACGTTGCCGTAGCGCGACCAGGACGGCGGCAGCAGTTGATAGCCGAGGAACTGCTGATCCAGCGCGTAGGGCGCCAACAGGCTACCGAACAGCGACAACAGCAACAGGGCGATCACGCCGTAAAAACCGATCATCGCCAGCGCGTCGCCGTAGAAAATCCGCCAGGTGTAGCGCAGCGGGCTCGGCATCTTTTTCTCGCGGTATACGTTATCGAAGGGCATACCATTCCTTATGTTTCAGCGGGTTGGTTGCCGCACCCAGAATGTCGGCCAGAACGTTAATGGTGATCACCAGCGTGCCGACCACCATCACGCCGGCGGAGATCGCCGCATAGTCCTGTTGGCGAATGGCGTTGATCAGCCACCGGCCGAGGCCCGGCCAGCTGAACACCACTTCGGTGATCATCGCCAGCGTGAGCATGGTGGAGAACTGCAGCCCCAGTTTTGGCACGATCGGCGGCAGCGCGTTGTGCAACACGTGGCGACGAATGATGGTGAAGCGCGACAGGCCGCGGGTGGCGGCGGCCTTGATGTAGTTTTGGCTCAGCACGTCGTCGGTGCTGATGCGCATCAGCCGCACCACTTCGGTGGTGGGCGCCACCGCCAGCGCGGCGATCGGCAGGATCATGTGACGCAGGGCGCTGCCGATCATCTCGGCGCGATACGGCGAGTCCGACAGCCAGGCGTCGATCAGCGCGAAACCGGTGATGGGCTTCACCTGATACAGCAGATCGAAGCGGCCGGAAACCGGCAGCCAGCCGAGATGCAGCGAGAAGAACAGCATCAGCAGCAGCGCCAGCCAGAACACCGGCATCGAAAAGCCCAGCAGCGCGAAGGTGCTGATGGCGGTGTCCTGCCACTTGCCGCGCAGCACGCCGGCGATGATGCCCAGCGGAATGCCGATAAACAGCGCCAGGGCGAAGGCCAGCAGGCACAGTTCCATGGTGGCCGGGAACACTTCGCGCAGCTGTTCGCTGATCGCCTGGCCGTTGATGCTGGAGACGCCGAAGTCCCAGTGCAGCAGGCTGACGAAGTAGAATTGATAGGCGTCCAGCAGGGCGGCGCCGTTCAGCGGCGCGCGCGGCGTGAAATAGCTCAGACTGAAGCTGACCAGCGTCAGGAAGAACAGCGTGATCAGCAGCAGCAGAATGCGGCGCAGGGTAAAGATAATCACTTTTTCACCTCCGGCGCGGATTCACGGTACACCCCGGCGAACGAGGCGTTGCCGAACGGGCTCAGCACCAATCCCTTGATGTCGTAACGATAGGCCTGCAGGCGCAGGGAAGACGCCAGCGGCAGCACCGGCAATTGCTGCTCGAGGATTTTCTGCGCCTTGCGGTAGTTGTCGATGCGCTGAGACAGCTGCTGCGACAGCAGCGCGTTCTGCAGCACTTCGTCGAAGCTCGGGTCACACCAGTGAGCATAGTTGGTTTGCGAACGGATTGCCGCGCAGCTCAGCAGCGGCCGGAAGAAGCTGTCCGGATCGTTGCTGTCGGTGGCCCAGCCGGTCAGGGTCAGATCGTGGTTCATCTCCATCAGGCGCGCTTCCTGGAAGCGGCCCTCCACCGGCACGATGGTGACGTTGATGCCCACCTGGCCGAGGTCGGCCTGGATCAGCTCGGCGGTTTTCAGCGGGCTCGGGTTGTAAGACTGGGAGGCGGTCGGCACCCACAGCTTCAGGTTCAGCTGGCCGACGCCGGCCTGCCGCAGCATCTCGCGAGATTTGGCCGGATCGTACTCGGTGACGTGCGCGTCGTTGTCATAGGCCCAGGAGGCGCGCGGCAAGATCGAGGCGGCGGTTTCCGCCGTGCCGTAATAGATAGACTGCATCAACCGCTGGTTGTTGATCGCCAGCGAGATCGCCTGGCGCACATTGAGGTTGTCGAGCGGCGGTTTGCGGGTGTTGAACGCCAGATAGGCGATGTTCATCCCCGGACGCAGCGTCAGGCGCAGGCGCGGATCGTCGCGCAGGATAGACAGCTGGCTGGCCGCCGGATAAGCCAGCACGTCGCATTCGCCGGTCAGCAGTTTGGAGAGGCGGCCGGTACCGCCGGCGCCCAGATCGATCACCACCTGCGGCATGCGCGGCAGCCCTTTCCAGTAGGCGGCGTTGCGCGCCAGGCGAATATATTGCCCCGAGCGGTATTCGTTGAGCAGGAACGGGCCGCTGCCGACCGGCTCGCGGTCGATCAGCTCCTGATGGCCCTCACGCGTCAGCAGATCGGCGTACTCGGCGGACAGCACCGGCGCGTAGTGGGTCGCCAGGTGCCACAGGAACGAGGCGTCCGGCGACTGCAGGCGAATCTCCACCGTATAGTCGTCGAGCTTTCTCACGCTCTGCACCGAATCGCCGAACTGCAGGCTGTCGAAATAGGGGTATTCGCCGCCGTTCACGTCGTGATACGGGTGTTTCTGATCGAATACGCGGGCGAAGCTGAATACCACGTCGTCGGCGTTCATCTTGCGGGTGGGCGTGAACCAGGCGGTGGTCTGAAACGGCACGTCCTTGCGCAGATGGAAGCGGTAGGTGGCGCCGTTGTCCAGCACCTCCCAGCTCTGCGCCAGCTCGGGGATCAGGCGATAGGTGTAGGGGTCGACGTCCAGCAGGCGATCGTACAGCTGGGCGGCCAGGGTATCCACCGTCAGGCCGCTGCTGGCCATTTGCGGGTTGAAGGTATTCAGTATGCCGCTGACGCAATAAACAAAGCCGCTCTGGCGAATGTCCGGCAGCGGCGCCGCGCTGGGCGCGGGCGGTGTTGTCGCGGCCAGGGCAGAGCCCGTCAGGCACAACGACAGTATCCAAAAGGGTAAACCACGCATAGAGGCTCATGGGTTAATCAGCAATAGCGTTAGTGTATCGCACTCTGACCAGCAGCCCAATCCATTGAGCAAAATCGCTGAGTTTTCTGCGATTTGATTGATCAGCCCGTTCAGCGGCAAGAAAAAAGTTTTCCATGTTATGTTATAATATAACAAAATCATGTTACCGTTCCCCGGCAAAGTCACAATAACGCAAGGGGATGTATGAACGAAGTTGCACTTCCACCACGCCGTTCGCTGCCGGATGCTCAGGCATGGCGCGGCGAAATGAGTGATGTCGGGCTCGATTGGGTCGGGATGCAAGGGATCGCGCTGCCGCTGGAGCTGGCCGGCAAGCCATTGATGGCGAAGGTCGACGCCGGTATCAACCTGCGCGCCGAAGCGGCGGGCGAGCGCGGCATTCACATGTCGCGGCTGTATCTGGCGCTGGACGAGTTGACGCAGGGCGAGCTGACGCCGCAGCGCATCGGCCGAACGCTGCAGGCCTTTTTGGCTTCGCAGCCGGAACACAGCGATCGCGCCAGCTTGTCGATCAGTGGCGAGCTGTTGCTGTCACGCCCGGCGCTGCTGTCGCCGCAGCGCGGCTGGAAAGCCTATCCGCTGCGCATCGAGGCCACTCTGACGGATACGCTGACGCTGGCGCTGACCGTCGGCGTGCCTTATTCCTCCACCTGCCCGAGTTCGGCGGCGCTCAGCCGTCAGTTGGCGCAGCAACAGTTCCAGTTTGATTTTGAACAGGCGGCGGAGCGGGTCAGCCAACGGCAGGTGAGCGAGTGGCTGCTGGAGCAAGGGATGCCGGCCACCCCCCACAGCCAGCGCAGCTGGGCCTGGATCACCGTGACGCCCGAGAATGAACGGGCGTTTGAGCCGGTGAAACTGATTGATCGCATCGAACACGCGCTGGGCACGCCGGTGCAAACGCTGGTGAAACGCCGCGACGAACAGGCCTTCGCATTGGCCAACGGTCAGAACCTGATGTTTTGCGAGGACGCGGCGCGCCGTCTGTATCGCATGCTGCGCAGCCAGTGCGACTACCGCGCTTTTTCGCTGCGCGTCGAGCATCAGGAGAGCCTGCATGCCCACAATGCGGTGGCGGAGCTGAGCTGGCGGGGAGAACACCATGCTGCGTAAAAATCCCAGCGGCCATCTGCCGCAGGTCTCGCCGCTGGCCTACATCGATCCCACCGCCATTATTTGCGGCCGGGTGATCGTTGAAGATTTCGTTTACGTCGGCCCTTATGCGGTAATTCGCGCCGATGAGTTGAACGCCGTCGGCGACATGGAGCCGATCGTCATCGGCTCGCACTCCAATATTCAGGACGGCGTGGTGATCCATTCCAAGAGCGGGGCGGCGGTGACTATTGGCCGTTACAGCTCGATCGCCCACCGCGCCATCGTGCACGGCCCGTGCCGCATCGACGATCGGGTGTTTATCGGCTTCAACAGCGTGCTGTTCAACTGCCACGTTCAGTCCGGCTGCGTGGTGCGCTACAACGCGGTGGTGGACGGCGTGACGCTGCCGGAAAACCGCTATATCCCCTCGACCGAGCGCGTGGGGCCGGACAGCGACCTGTCGCGCTATCGCCAGGTCGATCGCGGCGCGCTGCAGTTTTCGGAAGAAGTGGCCGCCACCAACGTCGAACTGGTGCGCGGTTACCAGGCATTACGCAATGAATTTTAATGAGGTCCCCATGAAACAACTTCCCGTGACCGTGCTTTCCGGCTTTCTCGGCGCCGGCAAGACTACGGTGCTGAACCACATCCTGAACAACCGGCAGGGCATGCGCGTGGCGGTGATCGTCAACGACATGAGCGAGGTGAATATCGACGCTGCGCTGGTGGAGAATGAAGTGCGCCTCGATCGCCAGCAGGAGAAGCTGGTGGAGATGAGCAACGGCTGCATCTGTTGCACGCTGCGCGAAGACCTGCTGGTGTCGGTGCGCGAGCTGGCGCAGGACGGGCGCTTCGATTATCTGTTGATCGAATCGAGCGGCATCTCCGAACCGCTGCCGGTGGCGGAAACCTTTACCTTTGAGGATGAACAAGGGGAAAGCCTGTCGCAGTTCGCCCGGCTGGATACGCTGGTGACGGTGGTCGACGGGGTGAATTTCATCCGGCAATACCAGCAGGCGCAAAGCCTGCAGGAGGCCGGCCAAAGCCTGGGCGAGGACGATCTGCGCAGCGTGGCGGACCTGTTGATTGAGCAAATTGAATTTTGCGACGTGATCCTGGTCAGCAAGACCGATCTGTTGACGCCAACGCAGCAGGGTGAAGTGATGGCGCTGCTGGCCAGCCTGAATCCCGACGCCCGCATTGTGCCGATCGCGCCGGGCAAACTGCCGCTGGAGGCGGTGCTGAATACCGGCAGCTTCAGTTTTGAAAAGGCGCAGCAGGCGCCCGGCTGGCTGAAAGAGCTGCGCGGCGAACACGTGCCGGAGACGGAAAGCTACGGCATCAGCAGCTTTGTCTATCAGGCGCGGCGGCCGTTTGCGCCGGACAAGTTCTACCGCGTGATCAACGGCGACTGGGGCGGCGGCAAGCTGCTGCGTTCGAAAGGCTTCTTCTGGCTGGCGACGCGGCCGCGGCAGGCCGGGCAGTGGAGCCAGGCCGGCGGCATCGCCCATTACGGCCTGGCGGGCACCTTTTGGCGCGCGATCCCGCAAGACAATTGGCCGCAAGATCCGCAAACGCGGGCGCATATTCAGGAGAAATGGGTGGAGCCGTTCGGCGACATGCGCCAGGAGCTGGTGTTTATCGGCCAGCACTTGCAACAGGCGGCGATCGTGCGTCTGCTGGACGACTGCCTGCTGAGCGACGACGAAATGGCCGCCGGCGTGGACTATTGGCTGGAGATGGCAGACCCGTTCCCTGAGTGGTAATTGCGCAATCTTCGTGTGGTAATGAGAAAAATTCTCAACAAAGTGCTTTACAGACGATACTGATAACTATTATCATCGCCTGGCAGTTCACGGAAGGCCACAGTTTGCGGCTCTGATGTGGAAGGCACGACATTGCTCACATTGCTTCCAGTGTTTTTTAAGCCAGCTCGGGTGCTGGCTTTTTTTTGCCTGTTTCAGACCGGAAACCTCGCCTGGCGAGCCGCCATGCTCCACTTTTTTCTTTTTCGCCGCGTAACCTGGACGATCTCGACAGAAGTTCGGGGTTTCATGCATTCACAGTCCCGTGACGGAATTTCATACTCCTTCTCATCGACGCGCCGGCTGCGTTTGGCCGGCCACTGTTAACCGTGAGGAGAATGCCTGTGATTACCCAACAAACCCCCATCAAGTCAGGATTCGGGCCCAAAACGACCGCCGGCGAGGTGCTCGCGAGCCAGGATCTGTCAGGCACGCTGGCCATCGTCACCGGTGGCCATTCAGGCCTCGGTCTGGAGACGACGCTGGCGCTGGCCGACGCCGGCGCACGGGTTATCGTCGCTTGCCGGGCACCGGCGGCAGCCAAAGCGGTGTTAGGGCTGAGCGCCGGCGTCGAGATCGCCGAACTCGATCTCGCCGATTTGAACAGCGTGCGTCGTTTCGCTGCAGACTTTACCGCATCGAGCCTACGGGCGGATATCGTCATCAATAACGCCGGGGTGATGGCATGCCCGGAGGCGCGGGTGGGGAACGGTTGGGAAAGGCAGTTCGCCACCAACCATCTCGGCCACTATGCGCTGACTAATTTGCTGTGGCCGACCATTGCCGATGGCGGGCGGGTGGTCACCGTCTCCTCCGCCGGGCATCACCATTCGGCGATCCGCTGGGAAGATGTGCAGTTCGAACGCGGTTACGACAAGTGGCTGGCGTATGGTCAGTCGAAGACGGCGAATGCCCTGTTCGCCGTCTGGTTGGATCTTCTGGGCCGCTCGCGGGGGATCCGCGCATTTAGCCTGCATCCGGGTAGCATCGCCACGCCGCTGCAGCGGCACATATCGAGAGCAGAGATGATAGCCCTGGGCTGGATGGACGAAGAGGGCAATCCGGCCGATCCCGATGCCCTTAAAACGCCTCAGCAGGGGGCTGCTACGCAGGTCTGGGCCGCCACCTCACCGCAGTTGCAGGGATTAGGGGGCCTCTACTGCGAGGATGGCGATATTGCCGGCATCGCCGCCCACGACAGTCAGGCGCTGGTCGGCGTGAAGGAATACGCCATCGACCCGGAACAGGCGCAGCGTCTGTGGGCGTTTTCGGCATCGCTGACCGGCATTGATGCCTTCGCCTGACCAGGCCGCTAATCGGATAAGGGGGAGCCCATGATGTCGATGATGAAAGAAAAAAATCTGGCGATATCCAGCATGTTTTTCATGCTGGGGCTGTGTTTCGGCAGTTTGAGTTCAAGGATGGCGACGATCAAGGGAGGGCTTGCGTTGTCTGACGGCGTATTCGGCACCGTCCTGTTCGCCATGTCGGCCGGCGTGGTCGTGTCGCTGCCGATATCGGGATGGGCGATCGCCAAACTCGGCAGCAGGGTGGTCGGCGTCGCGGCTATTCTGTTCAACGCCACGCTTTTGCTTCTGGTGCCCTTCGCCGCGACGGTCCTGCAACTGGCGGTGCTGCTGTTTTTATGCGGGTTCGCTTACAGCGCGGTCAATGTCTCGAACAACATGCAGGCCAGTATCGCCGAGGCGGTCAGCGGTAAAACGAGGCTGCCGTTCTTTCACGGTATATGGGGCGTGGCGGGGTTCGTCGGCGCAGGGATCGGGGCGTTAATGATCGGTCGGGATGTCGCCTTGCCGCTGCACTTTGCGGGCATAGCGGCGGTGGCTCTGATGTCCGCCTTGCTGTGTCGGCGGGCATTGTTCGACAAACCGGAACTGGAACAGACCGGGCGCGCTTTCGCCATCCCGGACCGCTCGCTGTTCAACTATGGCCTGATCGTTTTCTGCTCGATGGCTTGTGAGGGCATTATGTATGACTGGAGCGTCGTTTATTTTCAGGACGTCGTCTCGGTCGATCGAAAATACATCGGCCTGGGTTTTACGGTATTTATGGCGGCCATGACGATCGGCCGGCTCATGCTGAACCGGTTCGTGGATCGGATCGGAGTGAGAAGAACGTTGCAATGGGGCGGGATGCTGGCATTCACCGGCATGACGCTAACGACCTGGTTACCGGGTTTGGTGACGTCGATAATCGGTTTTTTCCTGGTTGGGCTTGGCATTTGCGCCATTATTCCGCTGGTTGCGGGGGCGGCCGCAAGGTCTTCTTCCATGGCGCCAAGCGCCGCCATCGCGGCAGTGCTGACCATCGGTTTTCTGGGGACGCTGATCGGGCCGCCGTTAATCGGGTTCTTATCCGAAACTGTCGGTTTGCGCTATGCCTTTCTGGTCTGCGTCGCGTTGTCGCTCGGCGTCATTTATCGGGCAGGAAAAATACCGCTGTGATCTTACAAGAAGGTGATTCATCGGC
Organism: Serratia sp. CY55921; assembly: GCF_052167655.1. NCBI lineage: Bacteria > Pseudomonadati > Pseudomonadota > Gammaproteobacteria > Enterobacterales > Yersiniaceae > Serratia > Serratia sp. CY55921. Next base: position 1,004,640 of record NZ_JBJNMU010000001.1, read on the forward strand.
GGGCTATCCGCAGATAGACGTGACCGTCGAGAAAGGCCGGCCTCTCCAGGCGGCCGTTCTCAGGCCACATCTCTCAACCTGGGGCTAATAGCTGACGGCCGGGAAAGACCGGCACCCAATCCCCGCGTTGCTAATCCTCGTCTTGCTCGCCGTTTTGCAGCAGCGCATGCTTTTTCAGCATGCCGCGCAACTGGTGGTAAGTGAGCCCCAGCAGCTGCGCCGCCTTGCGCTGGTTGAATCGCCCTTGCTGCAGCGCTGCTTCGATCAGCGCCTTCTCTTGCTCCAACTGCCAGTTTTTCAGCTCGAGCGGCAGCGCCGGCAACGCGCCGGCGCCTTCAGGGGCAGGCGTAAGCGGCGTGGCCTCGCGTGGCGCAAACGGGTTGATGACGATCTCATCCAGCGGGTTGTCGCTGTCGCCGTGACGATAGACCGAACGTTCCACCACGTTTTTCAGTTCGCGCACGTTGCCCGGCCAGCCGTAGTTGAGCAACGTCTGCCTGGCGCGTTCGGTAAAGCCGGGAAACAGCGGCAGCGCCAGCTCGCGGCACATTTGAATGGCGAAGTGCTCGGCCAGCAGCATGATGTCGGGCCGGCGTTGGCGCAGCGGCGGCAGCTGCACCACGTCGAACGCCAGCCGATCCAGCAGATCGGCGCGGAACTTGCCCGCCGCCGCCAGCGCCGGCAGATCGTCGTTGGTGGCGCACACCAGGCGCACATCTACCCGCAGCGGCTGGCTGCCGCCCACGCGTTCCAGTTGGCCGTATTCGATCACCCGCAGCAATTTCTCCTGCACCAGCATTGGCGCAGTCGCCAGCTCATCGAGGAACAGCGTGCCGCCGTCGGCGCGCTCGAAGCGGCCCAGATGACGTTTCTGCGCACCGGTAAAGGCGCCGGCCTCGTGGCCGAACAGCTCGGAATCCAGCAGGTTTTCATTCAGCGCCGCACAATTGAGCGAGATGAACGGCCCTTGCCAACGGTTGGAGAGGTAGTGCAGACGATGGGCGATCAGCTCTTTACCGGTGCCGCGCTCGCCGATCACCAGCACCGGTTTGTTCAGCTTTGCCACCTGGGAGACTTGCTCCAATACTTCGACAAAGGCGTTTGCTTCGCCCAACAAATTCTCTGGCTGTTCGTTCATGATGAAATTCGCCAATGTTTGGTGAAAATAATCACTCTACAGCAAGCGCGCAGAGAGTCAAAAATAAAGAGTTGTTGTTTTTCAATTAGATAAAAGTTGGCACGGGTTTTGAATATCTCTTTGGGCAAGCTGTACGACTTAACGCGGCGCCTCAGACGCCATCAGAACCAAGAGGAAGTGAATTATGGGTATTTTTTCTCGTTTTGCCGACATCGTGAACGCCAACATCAACACCCTGCTGGACAAGGCGGAAGATCCGCAGAAGCTGGTGCGGTTGATGATCCAAGAGATGGAAGACACGCTGGTTGAAGTCCGTTCTACGTCGGCGCGCGCGCTGGCGGAGAAAAAGCAGTTGCTGCGTCGCATCGAGCAGGGTGAAAGCCAGGTAAGCGACTGGCAGGAAAAAGCCGAGCTGGCGCTGCGCAAAGATAAAGAAGACTTGGCCCGCGCGGCGCTGATCGAAAAACAAAAGGTTGCCGACCTGATCGCCACGCTGACGCAGGAAGTGGCGACCGTAGAAGAAACGCTGGCGCGCATGAAGAGCGAAATCGGTGAGCTGGAAAACAAGCTGACCGAAACCCGCGCGCGGCAGCAGGCGCTGGCGCTGCGCCATCAGGCCGCATCTTCCTCGCGCGAGGTGCGCCGTCAGCTCGACAGCGGCAAGCTGGATGAGGCGATGGCGCGTTTCGAACAGTTCGAACGTCGCATCGACCATATGGAAGCCGAAGCGGAAAGCATCGGCATCGGTAAAAAGAAGTCGCTGGACCAGGAGTTTGCCGAGCTGAAAGCCGATGACGCCATCAGTGAGCAACTGGCGGCGCTGAAAGCCAAGATGAACCGCTCCGAGTAAGGCGAACCGCGGCCACACGCCGGAGGTGGCCGCCTATCCAGGATCCGATAAGAAGGAATAACAATGAGTGCTTTATTACTTGCCATTCCGCTGACAATTTTCGTGCTGTTTGTCGCGCCGATTTGGCTTTGGCTGCATTACAGCAATCGGCAACAGACCGGCATCCAGCTGAGTCAGCAAGAAATGCAGCGCCTGGCGCAGCTGGCGGAAGACGCCAAACGCATGCGTGAACGCATTCAGGCGCTGGAAGAGATCCTCGATGCGGAACACCCGAACTGGAGACAGTCCTGATGAGCATGACGCTGGGCAGTAAAAAGCTTTATCGCGTACCCGAAGAAGGCATGGTAAAAGGCGTCTGCGCCGGTCTGGCTCACTATTTCGACGTGCCGGTGCGCCTGATCCGCGTGATGGTGGTGCTGTCGCTGTTCTTTGGGCTGTTTTTCTTCACGCTGGTGGCCTATATCGCGCTGGTGTTCGTGTTGGACGAAGCGCCGGCCAGCCGTTTCGAGGGCGAGCATCAGAAGACGCCGCGCCAGCTACTCGATCAGCTGGAATATGAGCTGGGCAGCGGCGAACAGCAGCTGCGTCAGGTCGAGCGTTACGTGACGTCCGACACCTTCGGCGTTCAGAGCCGCTTCCGCAAGCTGTAACTCTTCTTGCGATACCCGGCCTGCGCAGGCCGGGTATCTTCGCCGCCGTCATCCCGTTGAAGGTCATCTTAATCGTCTTGTGCCGGAGGGCATTGTCATGAATAAAATTGATGTCGCGAACGCCACCAGAACGGGTGGATTTAAATCAGGAGCGGCGGCAATGTTGAAGACATTGGCTAAAGTCATCATCATAGCGTTATTGAACTATGGCCCGGCGGGCGCCGCCGGCTGGCTGTTGAAGACCGTCGGCCGCAAACCGGTGCGCTTCGTGCTGGCGCTGGTGCTGGAACCGCTGTTCCGTAAAGGCCTGAACAAGGCATTCGGGCGTTACGTGGCGGGAGAGAAGATGCCACCCAAGTAGGGCGGCATGATATCGTTCATTCAATTCGCTGCGGTGACTTTTGTCCCCGGGGTTGCCAAATAGACCCAATTCGAACCGTTGCTTATGATTGCCTGTGCCGATGGATTTGCTGCGGTATTGGTGCAAAAAATAGCGGTGCCTTTGCAAACATTCGCAGCAGGAAGTTGAGCAAACGTCATGGAAGATAAGCTCGTGCCGAAACGACTGATGCGACTGGAGGGGCGCCACCCGGTAGTCGTTTTCACCCAGCTATAGATGGCACCTTCTTCGTCACCGGCCACAGCAGTATTGAACCATTCGGAACCAATGGGGCGCATTACGCCGCCGAGCTCTTTGGGGCCGTCGGCGATCCGTACTGCGGTATAGTTGGATTTTCCAGGCTGATATGAACAGCCGTAACTGGTGCTGATGGTCGTGTTGCCTTCAACGTCAACGTCAATGACCGAGCCAGCCCCCGATCGTGAGACATAGTAAAAATCTCCCGAGCAACGCCCGCCGAGGAAACGTAGATTGCTGGTATTGCTTTTCACGCTGCCATACTGGCAGTCGACCAAATCGATACGTGGGTTGGCTCCATCTTCTGTCAGAGCAACGTTGCCGGAAAAGTGGGTGTCCGAAATAGTACTTGGATAAGCAGGGTATCGCCAGGTCAAACTGGCTAGTCGGCAATTGCTGATCATGGCTTTTACACTGGATGAAAAGTCCATATCCTGAAGCCAGCACCCATTCATGAACACATTGAATTTTTTGCCTGATGCTGCGTGAGTAATATTCCCTCCTCGATTAATATTTGTAGCATATAAAACACCGTATCCAGAGCTATAGACTAAGTGTTTTATCTCTGATGCCTGAACTTCATTGAGGTAAACTTCGCCAGAATTATTCATATATAATAGACAGCTGGCATTGGGATTGTTGCCGATCAATTTTTGAAGCGGGCCGGTTCGATGTTCCATATGTAGGTTTTTAAACCAAAGTCCTATTCCACCGTTAACATAGATAGTCGGGCTTATCAAATTGGCTTCCCATTGACAATCTTCGAATCGTAACATGTTGCAGTGGTCATTTTGCATTGTTGATGTTAAATGAATGGGGGCAAGAAGCATCTTATTGAAGTCAGTGATGTCCAGGTAGTTATCATAATCTCCCGACGTTCTGCCGCAGCCTTGAACCTCGACGAATTTGAAGTAACTATCCTGAACCTTATCTAAATAAAGACCGGCTCCCCGACAGTAAAGAATGCTTACATTCTGGGCGTGCACATAGCTTGCGTATTTTATACTCAGTCCGCAAATCGTCTTGTTATTTCCCCTTAGCTGGAAGTTTCTGAAACTGACACCGCTATAGGTTATTTCTCCCTGAGCGGCGTCGATGGTTATAATCCCTGTTATATCAGTCTGTTCTGCCAAGTCTTGTCCGTTGTAGACGAACACGGCACGACCGTTGTAACTGCTTTCACCGTAAAGGGAAATTCCACTGTTGGCTGGAAAGACGACCGGTGTTTTAATATTCCAATAGCCGCTTGGAATCTTTACGGAGCGTTCACCTCTGATCAGTGCAATGTTTTGAATCAGGGGGCCATTATCGTCAAGAGTAAGATCACATCCCCCGTCGTATAAAGAAAGCTGGGTTAAGTCATTACGATACCACGCTGCTGGGGATTGATTGACTTTAAGCGTCGAATAGCCACCGTCGTCAATGGCATTTACCGCGTTGGTATGTCCTGTAAATACACCGCCACCTTTACCCTTTCCTTGATAATACTCGGTTAAGATTATGCGTTGACCGTCATATTCTGGTTGGGTGTTTTTAAGTGTTGCCATCGAATTTATAATGGTCAGGTCGCGCTCGAAATTAATTGTGCTCATCGGATTCTCCGGTTAGTATTCGTATTGACATAAACGTTTTGATGAAGGGGTTGTATCGTTAGTACGAGTGATTGTGATTATTCCTGTGGGGGTAATACTATCTCGTCTTTGTATAGGGGGCGATATTAGGTTGCTCGGCTATGTCTTACACAAAGCGTTGTCGGTTAAGTTGAGAAGGTGGCAATTTTCATCTGTGGCAAATCTCACTCTGCTTGTGGCTATAATAGTGAGCATAGGCCATGTGGTTAGCGAAGTGTTACCGTGTAACTGCATGTTTTAGTGAATAAAAGGATGCGACTCCAGGCAAAATGAAACGACTGCAAAATGAGTTAACCTCGCTGGTCAACCGCGGAATGGATCGCCATCTGCGCCTGGCGGTGACCGGCCTGAGCCGCAGCGGCAAAACCGCCTTTATCACCGCCTTCGTCAATCAACTGCTGCATGTGCACAGCGGCGCGCGCATGCCGCTGTTTTCACCGGTGCGCGAAGAACGCCTGCTGGGCGTCAAGCGCATCCCGCAGCGCGATCTCGGCATCCAACGTTTCACCTACGACGAAGGGCTGGCGCAGCTGTACGGCGCGCCGCCGGCCTGGCCGACGCCGACGCGCGGCGTCAGCGAAATCCGACTGGCGCTGCGCTACCGCTCCAACGACTCGTTGCTGCGCCATTTCAAAGACACCTCCACGCTGTACCTGGAGATCGTCGATTATCCGGGCGAATGGTTGCTGGATCTGCCGATGCTCGAGCAGGATTACCTGGCCTGGTCGCGGCAGATGACCGGGCTGCTGCAGGGGGAACGCGCCGAATGGGCCAAGCCCTGGCTTGACCTGTGTAAAACCTGCGATCCGCTGGCCCCGGCCGACGAAAATCGCCTGGCGGCGATCGCCCAGGCCTACACCGATTATCTGTTGCGCTGCAAAAGCGAAGGTCTGCACTTCATTCAGCCGGGCCGTTTTGTGCTGCCGGGCGACATGGCCGGCGCGCCGGCGCTGCAGTTTTTCCCGTGGCCCGATGTTGCCGCGGTGGGCGAGTCGAAACTGGCGCAGGCCGACAAACACACCAATATCGGCATGCTGCGCGCTCGGTTCAATTATTACTGCCAGTCGATCGTCAAAAACTTCTATAAAGAGCATTTCGTCCGTTTCGATCGGCAAATCGTGCTGGTTGACTGCCTGCAGCCGCTCAACAGTGGCCCGCAAGCGTTCAACGACATGCGCCTGGCGCTGACCCAACTGATGCAGAGTTTCCATTACGGCAAACGCACGCTGTTTCGCCGCTTGTTCTCGCCGACCATCGACAAACTGATGTTCGCCGCCACCAAGGCGGACCACATCACCGCCGATCAGCACGCCAATCTGGTGTCGTTGCTGCAACAGCTGGTGCAAGAGGCGTGGCAGAACGCGGCGTTCGAAGGCATCAGCATGGATTGCGTCGGCCTGGCCTCGGTGCAGGCGACCGAGAGCGGCATTGTCGATCATCAGGGGCAGTGTATTCCGGCGCTGAAGGGCAATCGCCTCAGCGACGGCGCGCCGCTGACGGTGTTCCCCGGCGAAGTGCCGGCCCGTTTGCCGGGGCCGGCGTTCTGGCAGAGCCAGGGATTTCACTTCGATGAGTTTCGCCCGCGTGCCATGAGCGTGGACAGCCCGTTGCCGCATATCCGTCTGGATGCGGTGATGGAATTTTTACTGGGAGACAAATTGCGATGAGCGAGCCGATCAAACCGCGTATCGATTTTGACGAGCCGTTGCAGCCGCCGCAGGAACCGACGTTGCGCGCCGGCGTCGCTTTCGACGCCGAGCAGGCGGAGAGCTTCTTTCCGGCGGCGCCGGAGCTGCAGCAGGAGGAGGAAGAAGGGCGCGCCGAGGGCATCATCAACGCTGCGCTGAAGCCGAAACGCAGCCTGTGGCGCAAAATGGTCACCGCCGGGCTGGCGCTGTTCGGCGTCAGCGTGGTGGCGCAGGGCGTGCAGTGGGTGCATACCGCCTGGGTGCAGCAGGACTGGATCGCCATGGGTGGCGGCGTGGCCGGCGGCCTGATCGTGTTCGCCGGCGTTGGTTCGGTGGTCACCGAATGGCGGCGTTTGTATCGGCTGCGCCAGCGCGCGGAAGAGCGCGACGTGGCGCGCGAGCTGTTGCACAGCCACGGACTGGGGCAAGGGCGCGAATTCTGCGAGAAACTGGCGCGCCAGGCCGGGCTGGATCAGGGGCATCCGGCGCTGCAGCGCTGGCAGGCCTCGCTGCATGAAACCCAAAATGACCGTGAAGTGGTGGAGCTGTACGCCAAACTGGTGCAGCCGGTGCTCGACAACCAAGCGCGGCGCGAAATCAGCCGCTCCGCCGCCGAATCGACGCTGATGATTGCCGTCAGCCCGTTGGCGTTGGTGGATATGGCGTTTATCGCCTGGCGCAACATCCGTTTGATTAACCGCATCGCCGCGCTGTACGGCATCGAACTGGGCTACTTCAGCCGCATTCGTTTGTTCCGACTGGTGCTGCTCAACATCGCCTTCGCCGGCGCCTCCGAACTGGTGCGCGAAGTGGGCATGGACTGGATGTCGCAGGATCTGGCGGCGCGGCTGTCGGCGCGCGCGGCGCAGGGCATCGGCGCCGGGTTGTTGACCGCGCGGCTGGGCATCAAGGCGATGGAACTGTGTCGCCCGCTGCCGTGGCTGGAAGGGGAGAAACCGAAGCTTGGCGATTTCCGCAGCCAGCTGATCGGCCAATTGAAAGACACGCTGAAAAAGAGCGACGGCAAGGCCAAATAACCCCGCGACGGCGCTCCTGGCAGCGCCGTTATTTCACCGGCGCCAACGCCGGACGTAATCGAGACTTGACGATAGTCGATCCCCCTGTGCTTGCGTGATAAATACCTGCAAAATTAAATCTGTTTGTGATAACTCTCTGTTTGTGGGCTAAAATGACGCCGATGCTGTTATTCGCTTGCGTTTAAAATCAGCAACCACGGCAATAAATCAGAGTTCTGTCAACTTTTGCTGACAGATCGCTTCTACCGCCCGGTGCGAGGGAGTATCATCATCGCTAACGATCCCCGCACCTGCAGAGATAAGGCCAACACTGATGCGTTTGGAAGTATTTTGCGAAGACCGCCTCGGTCTCACTCGAGAATTACTCGATCTTTTGGTATCGCGCAGCATTGACTTACGTGGCATCGAGATCGATCCCATCGGCCGCATTTACCTCAATTTCTCCCAGCTGGACTTCGATACTTTCCGCGCGCTGATGGCGGAGATCCGCCGCATCGCCGGCGTGACCGACGTGCGCACCGTCAGCTTTATGCCTTCCGAACGCGAGCATCGCGCGCTGCGTGCGCTGCTGGAGTCGATGCCGGAGCCGGTGTTCTCTATCGACATGAAGGGCAAGGTCGAGCTGGCCAATCCGGCGGCGCTGGCGTTGTTCAGCCTGAACGAAGACAAGATCCGCAACCAGACCGCCGGGGCGTTGATCGGCGGCTATAACTTCAGCCGCTGGCTGGAGAGTGAGCATACGGCGCCGCACTCAGAACGGGTGGTGATCCGCAGCCAGGACTTCCTGATGGACATTACGCCTATCTATCTGGAGGACGAACAACAACAGCCGGCTGCGGTCGGCGCGGTGGTGATGTTGAAGTCCACCGCGCGCATGGGCCGCCAACTGCAAAATCTGTCGGTGAACGACGATACCGAATTCGATCACATCGTCGCGGTGAGCGCCAAGATGCGTCACGTGCTGGAGCAGGCGCGCAAACTGGCGATGCTCGATGCGCCGCTGCTGATCGTGGGCGATACCGGCACCGGCAAGGATATTCTGGCTCGCGCCTGCCACCTGCGCAGCCCGCGCGGCAAACAGCCGTTCCTGGCGCTGAACTGCGCCGCGCTGCCGGATGACGTGGTGGAGAGCGAGCTGTTCGGCCATGCGCCGGGCGCTTATCCCAACGCGCTGGAAGGCAAAAAGGGCTTCTTCGAGCAGGCCAACGGCGGTTCGGTGCTGCTGGATGAGATTGGCGAAATGTCGCCGCGCATGCAGACCAAACTGTTGCGTTTTCTCAATGACGGCACGTTCCGCCGGGTCGGCGAAGAGCATGAGGTGCACGTCGACGTGCGCGTGATCTGCGCCACCCAGAAGAACCTGACCGAGCTGGTGCAGCGCGGCGAATTCCGCGAAGACCTCTATTATCGCCTCAACGTGCTGACCATCACCATTCCGCCGCTGCGCGAACGCCCGCAGGACATCATGCCGCTGACCGAGCTGTTCGTGGCGCGCTTCGCCGATGAGCAGGGCGTGGCGCGGCCCAAGCTGGCGAACGATCTGGGCAGCTTCCTCAGCAAATACGGCTGGCCGGGCAACGTGCGCCAGCTGAAAAACGCCATCTACCGCGCGCTGACGCAAACCGAAGGCTACGAACTGCGGCCGCAGGATATCGTGTTGCCGGAGTTCGAGGTGGAGATGTCGCTGGGCGACGAGGTGCTGGACGGTTCACTGGACGACATCAGCAAGCGTTTCGAGCGCTCGGTGCTGACGCGCCTGTATCGCACCTATCCCAGCACCCGCAAGCTGGCGAAGCGGTTGGGCGTTTCCCATACCGCCATCGCCAACAAGCTGCGCGAGTATGGCCTGAGCAGCCGCAAAGGCGGCGCTGAGGGCGAAGAATAAAAAAGGCGCCTTGCGGCGCCTTCCCGTGTATCCAAAGCCGGCGTTCGCCGGCTTTATTATTTCAGCGCTGCCAGCGCCGCGTCGTAATCCGGCTCGGTGGTGATTTCGTTCACCAGCTCGCTGTACAGCACGTTGTCCTGGCCATCCAGCACTACGACCGCACGCGCGGTCAGGCCCGCCAATGGACCTTCGGCGATTTCAACGCCGTACGCCTGTTTGAACTCGGCGCCGCGCAGGGTGGACAGCGTGACCACGTTGCTCAGGCCTTCCGCGCCGCAGAAACGAGACTGGGCGAACGGCAGATCGGCGGAGATGCACAGCACCACGGTGTTATCCAGGCCGCTGGCCAGCTGGTTGAATTTACGCACCGACGTCGCGCAGACGCCGGTATCGATGCTTGGGAAGATGTTCAGGACTTTGCGTTTACCCGCGAAGCTGCTCAGCGCTACGTCTGACAGGTCTTTGGCAACCAGCGAGAAGGCCTTGGCCTGTTCGCCCTGCTGTGGCAGTTTGCCCGCTACGCTGACCGGATTGCCTTGAAAATGTACTGTCTGAGTCATTGCTAGATTCCTTTTACAGGTGTTTATACAAAGGGTATGAACCTGATGAAACGGCGCGCCGGCGACGGCTGTTAACATCAGGTTCACACCCTGACGCCAGTTTATGACAAGCGGGGCGGATTGGATATCAAAGTTTGCTAAATAGTTGTATATATTAGGCTGTTCTATAAAACATCACCGGCGCATCAGCCTGCCTGGATGCGCAGTTTTCGCTCAGGAGCCGTTATGAGAGACATGCGTTTTTACCCGGAAGCCTGGCCGCTGCACACCGCCTTCGTGATCGCGCGCGGCAGCCGCACCGAAGCCAGGGTGGTGGTGGTCGAAATCGAACAGCAGGGCGTGCGCGGCGTCGGCGAATGCACGCCGTATCCGCGCTATGGCGAGAGCGAGGAATCGGTGATGACGCAGCTGGCTGAGATGGCGCCGGCGATCGCGCAAGGCATCACCCGCGAACAGCTACTGACGCGGATGCCGGCGGGCGCGGCCCGCAACGCGCTGGACTCGGCGCTGTGGGATTTGGAGTGTGGTCTGCACGGGCAGAGCCTGTGGCAGCGCAGCGGCGTGACGGCGCCGGCGCAGATCCGCATGGCGCAGACCGTCAGCATCGGAACGCCGGAAGCGATGGCCTTCGCCGCGCGTGAGCTGGAGCGGCAGGGCGCCACGCTGCTGAAGATCAAACTCGACGATCACTATATCAGCGAGCGGCTGGTGGCGATCCGCGCCGCGGTGCCGCAGACGACGCTGATTGTCGATGCCAATGAATCCTGGCAGGCGGAAGGGCTGGCGGCACGCTGCCAGCTGTTGGCCGATCTCGGCGTAGCGATGCTGGAGCAGCCGCTGCCGGCCGGTGACGACGCCGCATTGGAACACTTTATTCATCCGCTGCCGATCTGCGCCGATGAGAGCTGCCACACCCGCGCCGATCTGCCGCGGTTGGCGCAACGCTATCAGATGGTCAACATCAAACTGGACAAAACCGGCGGCTTGACCGAGGCGCTGGCGCTGGCGCAGGCCGCGCGCGAACAGGGATTCGCCATCATGCTCGGCTGCATGTTGTGCACGTCGCGGGCGATATCCGCCGCCTTGCCGCTGGCGCCGGCGGCGCGCTTCGTCGATCTGGACGGCCCGACCTGGCTGGCGCGGGACGTCGAACCGGGTCTGGCGTTCGAATGCGGGGCGATCGTCGATCTCGCCCCGTAGGGATTAATTCGGGTAGGTCAGCAGTTCGGTCATGGCGTCGATGTAGCGCTCGCTGGCGGCATCGGCGGAGATCGGCGGGAATTCGGCGGTGATGCACGGCAGCGACAGATCCGCGCACCAACTGCCGAACGAACCGGGCGTTTCATAGCCGACGCTGGTCACCAGCGGCAGCTCGAACTTGTGCGACAGCCAAACGCCGAGCCGCGAGCTGGCGGGATCTTCGATGCAGGCCAGCGGCTCATGGAACGACACCACCCAATGCGGCTTCAGGCGATGGATCAGATGACACAGCGCCTGGGTTTCCGGTTCGGAGCCGGGGCGCCCGCCGGTGGAGAGCCTGACGTCGCGCACCGGCGCCGCGCTGTTCCAGCGATAGACGGTGTCCCCGGAGCGCCAGTTGGCGGCCGGGAAGTTGCGGTTCAGATCGACGCCGTTGGCATTGGCGCGCAGCCCCAGCTGACAGCCGTCGGGGTTGACCGCCAGCACCACGTGGTGGCGCAACTGTTCGGGGGCGATGCTGCGCAGCGCGCAGGACAGGGTTACGATGGCGGCGCTCTCATCGCCGTGGGTGCCGGCGATGATCAGCCCGGTTTCCGGGCCGCTGACCGCCGCCGGGAAATAGAGCAGCGGCGCGCCCAGCAGCGAGCTGCCGTAGTTCTCTCCTGCGACGGCCAACTGGCCACGTTCACTGCGCGGTCGATGTTCGGTCATGGTGTTGTCCCTGAGTTAAAGGCCGAGAGTCATTGTCATTTTATTCAGTGTATTACGCTTTGAGACATCTTTCCCATCGCAATTGTGCGGCGTTTGCGCGATCTGTGATGCGGTAGCGGCGAAAACGCCAATTAAACCGCACCTGGCCTGAGGCTGTTGTTATACTAACGGCAGAGCTAAGCCAATCACCCGCAAGAGGATTTAACATGCCAGTAGCCAGAATCATCGCCAGCTATAGCGAAAATGAAAATGACACCATCACGCTGCTGTGCGGCGTAGACGCTGAAAACCAGATCCGTCAGGGGGAATGGTTCGGCGTGGTGAAAAATGACGACGGGCGCGGGGACGAATCGAACTATCCGTTCACCCTGCATATCGATTACCAGAAAGATGCCTTCTATCTCGATTACGGCTACGACGACGCGGATGCACGTCAGCTGCAAAAAACCGATATCTCGGCCCGTCCGCTGGCTGAGAAAGGCTTTTTCACCGTGTTCGATGAAGAAGAGGGTGAAGAGTTCAGCTACCGCATCAACAGCATCCACCTGTACGACTGACGGTCGCTGCCGCAATCCCACCCGTGCCGCCCTGCGCCGCACGGGTTTTTTATCGCCTGAATCGCACTTTTTGCAACTTCTCGCCCGCGGGCTCTAGGCCGGATGGATCTTGTGCTATATGATAAAAAATTCAGATGGTTAACGGGGGACAAATCATAATGACGGGAAAAAAAATGCAACGGGGTTTTCGTTTGGCGCTCTGCGCGGCGGCGATCGGCGCCTGTATGAGCAGCGCCATGGCGGCGCAGGTTCCCCCGGGCACCGCGCTGGCGGACAAACAGGAAATCGTGCGCCACATTAAAGACGAACCGGCCTCGCTCGATCCGATCAAAGCGGTTGGCTTGCCGGAGGCTCAGCTGGCGCGCGATCTGTTCGAAGGGCTGGTCAATCAGGACGCCAACGGGAAAGTGATCCCCGGCGTCGCCACCCGCTGGCAGACCAGCGACAATCAGACTTATATTTTCTATCTGCGTAAAGACGCGCGTTGGTCAAACGGTGACCCTGTCACGGCAAAAGACTTCGTCTACAGCTGGCAGCGGCTGGTAGAACCGAAAAATCTGTCGCCGTTCGCCTGGTTTGCGCAGCTGGCGGGGATCCAGAACGCCGAGCAGATCATCAGCGGCAAACTGCCGGCCGATCGCTTGGGCGTATCGGCGCCGGATGACTACACGCTCAAGGTGCAGTTGGACAAGCCGGTGCCGTACTTCGTCAGCCTGACGGCCAACTTCAGCCTGTTCCCGGTGAACAAGGCGGTGGTGGAAAAATACGGCAATGACTGGACCAAGGTCGGCAATCTGGTGGGCAACGGCGCGTTCAAACTGCAGGAGCGGGTGGTGAACGAGAAGCTGGTGCTGACGCCTAATGACCATTACTGGGATCATGCGCGCACCGTGCTGACTAAAGTGACCTTCGTGCCGATCAACCAGGAATCCAACGCCACCAAGCGTTACCTGGCGGGTGACATCGACATCACCGAATCCTTCCCGAAAAACATGTATCAGAAGCTGCTGAAAGACATCCCGGGGCAGGTGTACACCCCGGATCAGCTCGGCACCTATTATTACGCGTTCAACACCCAGCGTGCGCCGACCAACGACGTGCGGGTGCGTCAGGCCTTGTCCTACGCCATCGATCGCAAGATTATCGCGGAGAAAGTGTTGGGCACCGGTGAAAAACCGGCTTATCACTTCACGCCGGACGTCACCGCCGGGTTCAAACCCGAGGCGAGTTTGCTGCAACAGCAGCCGCAGGCGGAGCTGGACGCGCAGGCCAAGGCATTGCTGCAGGCGGCCGGCTACGGCCCGAACAACCCGCTGAAGCTGACGCTGCTGTATAACACCTCGGAGAGCCACCAGAAGATCGCCATCGCCGTGGCCTCGATGTGGAAGAAAAAGCTGGGGATTGACGTCAAGTTGCAAAACCAAGAGTGGAAAACCTACATCGACAGCCGCAATACCGGCAATTTCGATGTGATCCGCGCCTCCTGGGTGGGTGACTATAACGAGGCGTCGACCTTCCTGTCGCTGCTGACCTCCACCCACAGCGGCAATATCGCCAAGTTCAAGAATGCGGACTACGACAAGCTGCTGGCGCAGGCGGGGCGGGAAACCAACCCGGCGGCGGTGACCGCCGATTACAACAAGATGGAACAGATCATTGCCGATCAGGCGCCAATCGCGCCGATATACCAATACACCAACGGCCGCCTGATCAAACCGTGGGTAAAAGGCTACCCGATCACCAATCCGGAAGATGTGGCCTATAGCCAAACGATGTATATCATCAAACACTGAATGGGTTTATTTATCGCCCCCGCGCAATGCGGGGGCGTTATTTTCTCGGCGGCGAAACCACGCGGCTAATTAATTTTTCCATGCGATAAACCCCGTTTAATAATAAACAGGGTTGCCATCATCACATTAATATTGTCTATTTCAGAGAGCGGTTACGCTTACAGACAGTCCCGCATGGCGTCCACCACTACGCGGCCGCTCATATCGGTCTGAGTAATGCGGTAGCTGGTGGGATAAGAACGACGGGTACTGAAACGATCGTGGACGGAGACCTTGCCAATCTGCAGACCGGCGGCGTTTTTCACCACAAACTCACTGATCTCTTCCTGGCCCTGGTTTTGCAAATGGATATTGCTGATTTTTTCCAGCGTATCGCTGGCGTTTATTTTTAAATGGTCGCGTAACATAACTACCTCCTCGTAGTGAGAAAAGTATATGCCCCTAAAATTTGCGCTGAAACAGCTTTGTGTTGATTTATTATTATCATTTTGAATTAAAATTGATAGCAATATGTTAAGTCATAATAATAACGGTATTACCAGCGCTTTATCGGCGATATTGTCTGATTTATCGGCAATGGTTTATTTCAATGCCGTTATTATTAGTCTGCATTAATGGAGAACAGCGCTTGCCTGGCCGCCGGCGCGGGAAAGACGCAGGCGACGTTGTGTCCGCAGCCGGGAACGAGGGTTAACCGATGCGGCTTCTCCGGCGCCAGATAGCGCCGGTCATAGTCGGCATAGGCCAGGGCGCGCTGCAACCGGTAGGGACCCTGCAGCTGGGCGGCGCAGGATTTGTCGAGTATGCGATAGTAGGCGCCCGGCGCGGTGCCGGTATCACCGTCTGCGGCCAGGTAGGTGATATCCGCCGCCGCATAGCGCCGGCGGGCTGCGTCGGCGGTGCGCTGCAGGTGAGCGGGAAGCGCTTCCGGACCATATTTCCACTGGTTAGCCTGTGGGCACTGGCCGGCGTCCAGCGTGTGCCAGCGGAAGCGACAGTTTTTTTCACTGCCACAGCGCTCCGGATGAAGGGGCTGGGGACGCAGGTTGTCAAAATAGAGCCAGCTGCCCGGATCGGCGACGACATAGCGCAGGCGCACTCCGTCCGGCGGGTCGGCGAAGCCGACATAATGCTGCACGAATTGGGCGCCGGCGGAGAAACCGGCGACGGTGATCGACTGCAACGACGGCCAGCGCCGTTTCAGATCGGCCAGCAGGTTATCCATGGCGTTGAACGAGCCGGTTTTCCCGCCATTATCCAAACCGCCTTCGATCCAGGAGCCGCAGTGCCACAGGGCGTCCCCCTCTTGCGGCGCCGGTAGCCCGGCGGAACGGCAGCGGGCGGCAAGCGTCTCCGGCACCTGGAACAGCGGGGCGACCAGCAAGCTGTTGTCTCCCGCTCCCTGCGCGGCGTCGATCGCCGCTTGCAATGTCTTGGCGACATCGCGCGGGTGGCCGTGCATCACCACCAGCGCGGTGCGCGGCTGGGGGGAGTGAGCGTGCGCGACAAAATAAGGCAGTGAACCCGCCGCCGTCGGCGCGTGATAGGGCGTGGCGAGGCGTTCTAACACCGGCTCTGCACGAGCCGATTGGGCGAACAGCAGCAGGGCGGCCATTGCGATGCAACGCAGGCGGCGCATTCTCGTCAGGTTCGGCGCAGCGCAGCGCGCAGTTGTCTCAGGACTTCCCGGCATCGTTGTTCCTCACGCGCTCGTTGATAGTAGCGATAAAAGGCGCGTTCCGAACTGAGGTTGCCCGCGCGTGCCAGCTGCCTGAAGGTCAGGTATGCCAGGCTGAACATAATGATAATAAATAATAAACCGGGGAACAGCAGCTGCCAGCCGTCGGTGATGCGCGCATTAGGCAGATAGCGGAGTGAATAGGGCGTAATCAATACCCCTAACTGCTGCAGTCCCCATTGAGTCAACGCAGGGAACAGCACCAGCAACGTAACGAACACCAAATACAGCAAGAAATAGCGACAGGAAAGCAAGAAACGCTTGAACGCGTTATTGGCGCTTGGCCGCAAAACGAAGCCTGCGGGCGTGGCGCGCAAGATTTGCTGACGGCCACCGGTGAAACGATAGCGTTCCAGCGCCGCTACGCTATCCGGCAATGCCAGCAGCAGCTGCAGCGCAACAAGGCCGGCGCTGCGGTTGCCGATATAGTCGCGAAACCGCAACAGACGTATGGGGGCGCTTTGGGGCTTCTCGACGGATTCGAGCAGGTTTAACAGCTTATCGTGGTTTTCCCGCCGAATGCGAAAAGGCGTTTTGACCACGGCGATAAACAGCGTAATGACGGTCGGTAGGACGATTTTCAAGATATCTGCGGTGCTGATTTGTAACATGCGAGTTTCCTCTCGGGCTGTCTTGCGTTCCTGGCAGCAGAAGTATAGACCACGCTTATGGGACAACATGAAAACTGGCGTTACAGCTTGGTCTTTGATCTCCAAGGCGTTAACGCTAGACTCAGCAACATAAGCAAGACTGAGGGGATAAATGAATGGATGTGATTGAGGGGAGCGAGCTGCAGGTCGCCGACGCGGTCTACGCCTACCAGCTGGATGGCAAGGGCGGCGTCACGCCGATCGAGCGGGATGACAAGATCACCTGCGACGCGCCTTGCTGGCTGCATCTTGATTACGCGCACCCGGCCAGCGCCGAATGGCTGAGCACCACGCCGCTGCTGCCGGACTCGGTGCGCGAAGCGCTCTCCGGCGAAAGCTCACGGCCGCGCGTCAGCCGCCAGGGCGAAGGCACCATGATCACGCTGCGCAGCATCAACTTTAACGCCAACTCACGGCCGGACCAGTTGGTCACCATTCGCGTGTACATCACCGATAAACTGATTATCTCCACGCGGCACCGCAAGGTGTATTCCATCGATCAGGTGGTGAACGATTTGCAAAGCGGCGCCGGGCCGACCAACAGCGGCAACTGGCTGGTGGAGATTTCCGATGCGTTGACCGATCACACCAGCGAATTCATTGAGGATCTGCACGACAAGATTATCGATCTGGAGGACGCCTTGCTGGAACAGCAGGTGCCGGAGCGTGGCCAGCTGGCGTTGATCCGTAAACAGCTTATCGTGCTGCGCCGTTACATGGCGCCGCAGCGTGACGTTTTCGCACGGCTGGCCAGCGACCGCCTGCCGTGGATGAGCGACGACGATCGCCGCCGCATGCAGGACATCGCGGATCGCCTGGGGCGCGGGTTGGACGATCTGGACGGCAGCATCGCGCGCACCGCCATCTTGTCCGACGAAATTACCACGGTGATGGCCGACGCGATGAACCGCCGCACTTACACCATGTCGCTGTTGGCGATGGTATTTCTGCCGACCACCTTCCTGACCGGGCTGTTTGGCGTCAACCTTGGCGGCATACCGGGCGGCGGCAACCCCTTCGGTTTCGCGGCATTTTGCCTGATGCTGGTCGGGTTGGTGCTTGGCGTCGCCTGGTGGCTGAAGCGCAGCCGCTGGCTGTAGGCGAAAATGACGAAAACCCGGTTAACATTGAGCAAAATCAACATTTAGCCGGGGGAAATGGGGCATGATCTCTCTCGCAGGTGAATGCAACGTCAAGCGATGGGCGTTGCGCTCCATAATTGTCTTACTTTCTTATTTTTGAATTACTGCATAGCACATTTGATTCGTACAATGCCGGTTTAATCACCGGCATTTTTTTATTCGATTTCTCTCTTCCTCAGGCCGCGCTTTCATCCCAGAAGCTGGCTTCAATCTTGTGCCCATCCAAATCACGGACAAAGCAGCCGTAGTAAGCCTCACCGTAGTGCGGCCGCGAACCGGGCGCGCCTTCATCGACGGCGCCGGCCAATAGCGCCTGGCGATGGAATTCATCCACCTGCTGCTTGCTGGTCGCGAAAAAACCGACGTGCGTGCCGTTGCCGGGTGAAGCGGGCTGGCCGTCGATCGGCACCTGCAGCCAGAACTCCGGGTAGTCACGGCCATAACCGATCGCGCCGGGATGCTCCAGCACCCGTCGGCAACCCAAGGCGGCCAGCGTGCGATCGTAAAAGGCCGCGGCGGCGACGAAATCGTTCGAGCCCAGCGAGACGTGGGACAGGCAGGGGGTGATATTCATTGCGCGATCTCCATATGACTGTATAAATGCACAGTATAGGGTAAAAACGGCATCGCCCAGCAAATTATGCGCAAACTGTGAACAGGATCGAGATCGTCGAGTGAGGGAAAAGGTCGCCGCTCGCAGGGTGGCGAGCGGCGAGGGGACTTATTTGATTTCCAGCACGTCCAAACGCGCCGGCGCAGGCGCCGCGTCGTCCGAATCTTCCGGCTGCCAGCCGACCGGCTGCATCGGAATGTCTTCGCGATCGAAGGCCAAATCGCCGCCGTCCACCACCGCGCTGCCGTGGTGAATGCCTTTGAAATCGAATAGATTGATATCGCTCAGGTGCGAAGGCACCACGTTTTGCATGGCGCTGAACATGGTTTCCAGCCGGCCTGGGTAACGTTTGTCCCAGTCGCGCAGCATGTCGCCGATCACCTGGCGCTGCAAATTAGGCTGAGAGCCGCACAGATTGCATGGAATGATCGGGAACGCTTTGGCGATCGAGAAACGCTCGATGTCTTTCTCGCGGCAATAGGCCAGCGGGCGAATGACCACGTGCTTGCCGTCGTCGCTCATCAGTTTGGGCGGCATGCCTTTCATCTTGCCGCCGTAGAACATGTTGAGGAACAGCGTCTGCAGAATATCGTCGCGGTGGTGGCCCAGCGCGATCTTGGTGGCGCCCAGTTCGGTGGCGGTGCGATACAGAATGCCGCGGCGCAGGCGCGAGCACAGTGAACAGGTGGTTTTACCTTCCGGGATCTTGTCTTTAACGATGCTGTAGGTGTTTTCTTCGACGATCTTGTACTCCACCCCCAAGCCTTCCAGGTAAGCAGGCAGAATATGCTCAGGGAAGCCGGGCTGTTTCTGGTCGAGATTCACCGCCACCAGCGAGAAATTGATCGGCGCGCTCTGCTGCAGATTGCGCAGGATCTCCAGCATGGTGTAGCTGTCTTTGCCGCCGGACAGACAGACCATGATGCGGTCGCCTTCTTCAATCATATTGAAATCGGCGATCGCTTCGCCCACGTTGCGGCGCAGGCGTTTTTGCAATTTGTTCAGGTTGTACTGCTCTTTTTGGCTAACGGATTGCTTTTCTGACATTTAAATCGTGCTCATTCTCAATGGGGGGCACTAGGGGCATGGCGTTGTAGACCGCGAGTTTACCATTCAACCGGCCGATTTTGATCATTATTCATCATCCAGCTTCCACGCGCCCGACGCGAGGCCTGTATGGTACGGATTGCGCGCAGGAATGCCAGCAGGTTTTATTGCTACGCCTTACGTCAACGGTAAAAGATCAGGGCGCGAATCGCTCGCGCCCTGAGGGAGGTTACTCAGCGGCGGACTTTTCCGCCTTGCCGGCCAGCAGGCTGAGGAAATCGTATTTCTCCTTCAGCTCTTTCTCGGCGGCCTGATACAGCGCGCTGGCCACCTCCGGCTGCTGCGCGTTCAGGCGGCGGAAACGCTGTTCTTTTAGCAGCGTTTCCGACAGGTTGCTGTTCGGCGGCCGTGAATCCAGCGCCAATGCGGCCTTGCCCTCGGCGCTGCGGCGCGGATCGAAGCGGTACAGCGGCCAGAAGCCGGTGGCGGTCAGCTGTTTCATCTGATCGTGGCTGAGCGCCAGATCGTAGCCGTGCTCTTCGCACGGGCTGTAGGCGATGATCAGCGACGGTCCCGGATAGGCCTCGGCCTCCTGAATCGCTTTCACCGTCTGGTTGAGCTGCGCCCCCAGCGAGATCTGCGCAACGTAAACATGGCCGTACATCATCATGCTGACGCCCAGATCCTTGCGCGCCTTGCGCTTGCCGTGCTCGCCGAATTTGGTCACCGCGCCGAGCGGCGTGGCCTTCGACTGCTGGCCGCCGGTGTTGGAGTAGCACTGGGTGTCGAGCACCAGCACGTTGACGTTCTCCGTCAGGCTGAGGACGTGATCCAAACCGCCGAAGCCGATGTCGTAGGCCCAGCCGTCACCGCCGATCAGCCAGATGGATTTATCCACCAGATAGTCGGCGTCGGTCGCCAGCTGGCGCGCATCTTCACCTTCAATACTCGCCAGCAGCGCGCGCAGTTCGGCGATTTGCTTGCGGCGCGGCTCCGGCGCCACGTCTTCCATCTGCAGGGCATTGACCAACTGCTCCGGCAGCTGCGGCGCCAGCGAATTCAGCAGGCGCAGCACCCGCGCGCGATGTTGATCGACCGTCAAACGGAAGCCCAGGCCGAATTCGGCGTTGTCTTCGAACAGCGAGTTGGCCCATGCCGGCCCGCGCCCTTCGGCGTTGGTGGTGTACGGCGTGGTCGGCAGGTTGCCGCCGTAGATCGACGAACAGCCGGTGGCGTTGGCGATCAGCAATCGGTCGCCATAGAGCTGGGTCAACAGCTTGATGTACGGCGTTTCGCCGCAGCCGGAGCAGGCGCCGGAGTACTCGAACAGCGGCGTGATCAGCTGCGAGGTGCGAATGTCGATGCGCTCCAGCTGCGCCGTATCGATTTCCGGCAGCTGCAGGAAGAAATCGTAGTTGTCTTTTTCCGCCGTCAGATTATCGAGGCGTGAAGCCATATTGATGGCCTTGATCTCCGGGTTCTGGCGATCTTTCGCCGGGCAGACCTCGACGCACAGGTTACAGCCGGTGCAATCCTCCGGCGCCACTTGCAGCACGTATTTTTGCCCGCGCATATCGCGCGCTTTGACATCCAGCGACTGCAGGGAGGCGGGGGCGTGTTCCATCTCCGCCGGCTGCACGACCTTGGCGCGAATGGCGGAGTGCGGACAGGCGGCGACGCAATGGTTGCACTGGGTGCACAGGTCGGGCTGCCAGACCGGGATCGCTTCGGCGATGTTGCGCTTTTCCCATTGGGTGGTGCCCACCGGCCAGGTGCCGTCCGGCGGGAAGGCGGAAACCGGCAGCGCATCGCCCAGTCCGGCCAGCATCGCGGCGGTAACGGTTTTGACGAAGTCAGGCGCGGCGTCCGAGACCACCGGCGGGCGCATCGGGCTGCTGTCGTCGACCGGCTGCAGCGGGATTTCAATCAGCGCGCCGCGGGTGCCGCCCAGCGCCTGCCAGTTGCGCTCGACGATCTCCTGGCCTTTGCTGCTGTAGCTGCGGGCGATGGCGTCCTGCAGCTGTTGCAGCGCCACGTCGCTCGGCAGGATCTGCGTCAGATGGAAAAACGCCATCTGCATGACGGTGTTGATGCGCGCGCCGAGCCGGCATTCACGCGCCAGCTTGGCGGCGTTGATGATGTAGAAACGCGCCTGGCGTTGATGCAACAGCGCCTGTACCTCCTGCGGCAGGCGCGA
Organism: Serratia sp. CY55921; assembly: GCF_052167655.1. Taxonomy (NCBI): domain Bacteria; kingdom Pseudomonadati; phylum Pseudomonadota; class Gammaproteobacteria; order Enterobacterales; family Yersiniaceae; genus Serratia; species Serratia sp. CY55921. The sequence goes on from NZ_JBJNMU010000001.1 coordinate 1,026,364, forward strand.
CCAGACTTCGTCGGCGCCGTAAGGGGTATTGAGCAGGAAGGTGCCGCCGGGTTTGAGGCGCTCAACCATCTGGTACTTATCGATAAACTGCAGCTGGTGGCAGCCGACGAAATCCGCCTGGCTGACCAGATAGGCCGAATTGATCGGCTGCTCGCTGACGCGCAGGTGCGAGACCGTCAGGCCGCCGGCCTTTTTGGAGTCGTAGACGAAATAGCCCTGCGCATACAGCGGCGTGGCGTTGCCGATGATTTTGATGTTGTTCTTGGTGGCCGAGACCGAGCCGTCGCTGCCTAAACCGTAGAACAGCGCTTCCAGCGAAGCGCGCTGCGGCAGGATTTCGTCGCTCAGCGGCAGCGAAAGGCCGGTGACGTCATCGAAGATGCCGACGGTGAAGCGCGGGCGCGGCTGCGGCTGGGCCAGCTCGCGAAACACCGCCAGCGCGCAGTCCGGGCCGAACTCCTTCGACGACAGGCCGTAACGGCCGCCGATCACTCGCGGCAGCGTGGCGCGCTCGCCCCGGCTGTAGGCTTCCGCCAGCGCGGTCATAACGTCCAGATACAGCGGCTCGGCCAGCGCGCCTGGTTCTTTGGTGCGATCGAGCACCGCGACGCTGCGCACGCTGTCCGGCAGCGCGCCGAGCAGGTGTTTGGCGGAGAACGGCCGGAACAGCCGCACTTTCAGCACGCCGACTTTTTCGCCGCGGGTCAGCAGGGTGTCGATCACTTCTTCGCAGGTGCCGGCGGCGGAGCCCATCACCACCACCACGCGTTCGGCCTGCGGGTGGCCATAATAGTCGAACGGCCGGTAGTGGCGGCCGGTGAGGGCGGCGAAGGCCTCCATGGCGTCGATCACGTGCTGGTCGGCGGCGTCATACCACGGGTTGGTGGCCTCGCGCGACTGGAAATAGGTGTCAGGGTTGGCGGAAGTGCCGCGCACCACCGGATGATCCGGCGACAGCGCCCGGCGGCGGTGGGCGTCGATCGCCGCCTGCGGCAGCATGTGCCGCAACGTATCGTCGCTGAGCGGTACGATTTTATTGATCTCGTGCGAGGTGCGGAACCCGTCGAAAAAGTGGATGAACGGCAGGCGCGCGTTGAGGCTGGCGGTCTGCGAGATCAGCGCGAAATCCTGCGCTTCCTGCACGCTGCCGGCGCACAGCATGGCGCAGCCGGTCTGGCGCACCGCCATCACGTCAGAGTGATCGCCGAAGATTGACAGCGCGTGCGTGGCCACGGTGCGCGCGGCGACGTGCAGCACAAACGGCGTCAGCTCGCCGGCCAGTTTGTACAGCGTCGGGATCATCAGCAGCAGACCCTGCGATGAGGTGAACGAGGTGGACAGCGCGCCGGTCTGCAAGGCGCCGTGCACGGTGGCGATCGCGCCGCCCTCCGACTGCATTTCCACCACTCGCGGGATATCACCCCAGATGTTTTGCCGGCCATCGCCGGACCAGGCGTCCGCCTGCTCCGCCATGGTGGAACTTGGCGTGATAGGGTAGATGGCAATCACTTCGTTGGTGCGATAGGCCACGGAAGCGACTGCATTATTACCATCTGTAGTTATCATCGACATTACCTTTTCATTGCTCACAAAGCCGCGAAAGCGCACTTTCGCAGTAATGGAAAAAAGTCTAACAGAGGGTTTGAACGCGGCTTTATCGCGTTTGTGTGGCGGGCGATAAATCGGCAAGCGTATCCGGCATCGCTATTTGCATCGCCGGTTGAGATCACTTCAATAAATTGTTTTCGCCGTTTAAAGACAATTTATTTCCGGCGCGTCATAATTGCGCATCGGTAAACTGACAGAAGAAAACCATGAGCGGATTTATGTATTTGACGATGGCGATAGTCGCGGAAGTGATCGCCACCACCATGTTGAAAGCCTCCGAGGGCTTTACCCGTCTGTGGCCGTCGCTGCTGGTGGTGCTGGGCTACGGCGTAGCGTTTTGGGGGCTGTCGATGGTGGTCAAGAGCATGCCGCTGGGCATTGTGTATGCGATTTGGTCGGGCATGGGGATCGTGCTGGTGTCGGTCGCGGCGGTATTCGTTTATCAGCAAAAATTGGATTGGCCGGCGATTGTCGGCATGGGATTAATTATTGCCGGCGTGCTGGTAATTAATTTACTGTCGAAAGCCTCTGTGCACTGAATGTTATTTTGATGTAAAAAAAGCCGGCGTGACAGCAAGTCGCGCCGGTTGAAGAATTCAGCCATCATTCACTGAAAATAGTGGAATGCTAATTAGTTAGCGCCGTCAGCATAGACGCAAATATCATCCTCTCCGGTAGCAAAAAATGCGCCGTCACGCCGAAAGCACGCGGGGTTAATTAATACCGATATCATGCGAAGAAACCCCGTCGCCGGCAACGGTGACGTTATCACTTTCTCTCTGCGGCCGGGGCGGGCGGTGGGGGCCGCTGTCACGTTTAACCTCCCGCAATGGGGGCGGAAATATTCTGCAAACAAAATAAATGTCCGGCCGGCGCAAAAAAACCACAAATAATGGCCGGAATATATTTTCATTATTTATATATCGAGCTAGATTAAACAAGTTTGCATCAAAGATAGCGAAACGTGTCCGCCAAGTGACGCGCGTTATCGGCAATGGCGATTTTACACAGCGCAGTTCCGGGTTCAGGAGTGGGATAATGACGACATCAAAATGGCTGCTTGCCAGCGCCGTGGTGCTTTTAGCCGCCTGCAGCAGCAACAACGAAGAGCCAGTACAGCAGGGCAACAGTGCCAGAATCAATACGTTGCAGACCAGCGCCGGTTGCGCGGCGGTCGGCGGCGTTACCACCATCGCGCACAACTTGAACGGTGAAGCGTTGCGGATGTGCCAGATGCCGAACGGCAAACAGTGTGAGGAACGCACGCTGGGCCTGGGCAGCTGCGCCGGGTAAGCCCACGGCGCCAGGCCTGGCGTCCAGAATCAATATACCCAGTCGCGCAGGGCATAAACCAGCGTGTGGCCGCTGCCGTTGAGCGTCAGCTGCTGCGCGCTCAGCGTCACTTCGGCGCCGTTTTCCAGCACGGTGCCGATCACCCGATCCCAGCGATTGCGCTGCTCATCAGGGCACAGCCTGCGCGTCGAGGCCAACGGTTTTACCGTCAGTACGCCGTCGCGTAATTGCCCCTGGCCGAAAAAGCGGTTGCACATCGCGCCGGACACATGCAGGTTCTCGCCGAACTCCAGATTGAGCAGGACGCCGCCCGTTGGGGATTTTGCCGCTTCGCCATCGACGCTCTGCAACACGAAATTATGATGCATCAGATCGCCGGGCGTAACGGTCGCGGGTGGTTTCATGCTGCATCCCCCCAAGACCAGCGCCGCAAAGGCGGCCATCGTTGTTCTCATCGTCGCGCTCTCAAATAAACAGGGCGCCGCAAGGGGCGCCCTGAGATGCCGTTCACGCGTTCAACTGGTTCGGGCAGGCTTCGCCGCGATCCAATTGGCTGATGTTCTGCAGCGTGGTTTGCGAAATGCTGGTCAGCGCCTCTTCGGTCAGGAAAGCCTGATGGCCGGTGAACAGCACGTTGTGACAGGCCGACAGGCGGCGGAACACGTCATCCTGAATCACGTCGTTAGACTTGTCTTCAAAGAACAGATCGCGTTCGTTCTCGTAGACGTCCATCCCGAGCGCGCCGATTTTTTGCTGCTTCAACGCGTCGATGGCGGCGGTAGAGTCGATCAGCGCGCCGCGGCTGGTGTTGATCACCATTACGCCGTTTTTCATCATCGCGAAGGCGTCGGCATTCAGCAGATGGTGGTTTTCCGGCGTCAGCGGGCAGTGCAGGGTGATTACGTCGGATTGCGCGTACAGCGTTTTCAGGTCGACATACTCTGCGCCCAGTTCCAGCGCCTGTTCGCTGGGGAACGGATCGTAAGCCAGCAGCTTCATGCCGAAGCCTTTGAGAATGCGCATCGTCGCCACGCCGATTTTACCGGTGCCGATCACGCCGGCGGTGCGATTGTGCATGTTAAAGCCGATCAGCCCTTCGAGAGAGAAATTGGCGTCGCGGGTGCGTTGATATGCGCGGTGAATACGGCGGTTCAGGCACATCATCATGCCTACCGCGTGTTCCGCCACGGCTTCCGGCGAGTAGGCCGGCACACGCACTACCTTAATGCCCAGCGCTTTGGCGGCGTCCAGATCGACGTTATTAAAACCGGCGCAGCGCAGGGCGAGAATTTCGACGCCCAGCGCCGCCAGTTCTTCGAGCACTTCACGGCTACCGTCGTCGTTGACGAAGATACACACCGCCTTGCAACCGGCGGCCGTTTTGGCGGTTTTTTTACTGAGTAAAAAGTCGAAGAATTCCAGCTCATAGCCAAACTGCTGATTCACCAGTTCGAGATATTTACGGTCATACTGTTTGGTGCTGTATATCGCCAATTTCATCGTGGTTTCTCCACCGTGATTTTGTGATCAATTTAACAGATTTTAGTAAATTCGACAATTGGTTAGCCACGCTGCAGGGCTGCTGTGGGCTGGCGGCGGTGAAGGGAAGGCGACGGTGAGGCGGGCGACAAAAAAATCCCCACGGGGGTGTGGGGAATGGCTTCTCTAGTACACAGTTAGCTAGCAGCTAAACTTTTATTAGAATGCTTGCAAGACTATTAATCATCAACGGTAACAACAATAACAAAAGTCTGAAAACTGTCCTATTTATGTGATGTATATGTAACGAAAATCTACAACTCCGCGCGCGCTTGCGCCAAAAGGGTGCAAATCGCCTCTGCGACCGCGCTCAGCTTCACCCTATGTCAAATTCGTGCCATCATTATTGTCAATTCAGGCATAGACTTAACCAATGCCTAACACAGGAACGAAGCAATCATTTAATGACCAGGCGATTGAAAGTATTCATAGGGACGGTGGCGGGCTGCGCAATCCTGGTGCTGGCGTTGTGGCAAACCTTGCCGCGCTGGCTGCCGGGGGTGTTATCGCATTGGTTGCCGGCGGGAAGCCGACTGGAGTTGCAGGGCAAATTGCATTGGCGCCAGGGCGGCCTGACGTTGGCGGGGGCGCGTTTCACCGCGCAAGATTGTCTGCTGGCCAGCGTCGGGCCGACGCGGCTGGCTTATCGGCAAGGCCGCTGGCAGCTGTCGAGCGATAAGGTCAGCGTCGATAGCGCCTGTTTGTCAAAACTGCCGGGCGGCGACGCCAACAGCGCGCCGCTTGCGCTCGATCAACTGCAGCGGCAGCTGCCGCCGCTGGATCTCACCATTCATGACCTCACGCTCATTCCCTGGCAGCGTTATGCCGGGAAGCTGCAGCTTTCCTCCGGCTCTGACGGGCAACGTCTGCATTATCGGGGGCCGAATCTCAGCGCCGAGGCGCAGCTGGATGAAAAACAACAGCTGACGTTGCACAGCCTGACCGTCATTCCGCCCAACAGCGCGCAACCGCTGCGCCTCGCCGGCAAGATAACCATTCCGCTGGATCTGGCCAGCCTGCCGACGCAGGGCGCGCTGCAGGGTGAAATGCAGACGGCCTATCTGGAAAAACCGGTTTTGCTGGATATGCGCTGGCAACAGCAGCAGGGCGTGTTGACGGTGAGCGAGAAAGGCGACGATCGGCCGCTGGCGGTGCTGCCGTGGGAAGTGACCCCGCAGCGGGTCAGCATCAAGCAGGGCGAGTGGCGTTGGCCCTACAGCGGACAGCCGTTGAACGGCGGCCTCAGCATCGCGCTGCACGACTGGAGCAAGGGACTGGATGAAACGGAGATCAGCGCGCGGCTGAACGTGATCACGGCCGGCCACAACGGCAAGGGCAATGCGGTGCTGACGCTTGGGCCGGGCAAGGTGGGGCTGACCGACAGCGATCTGCGGTTCCAACTGACCGGCCAGGCCAATCTGGCCGACTTCTCCGCTACCGCGTCGATCCCGGGCGTGCTCGGCGGCAGCATTCTCAACCCGACGCTGGTTCTGCAGCCGGGTTCGTTGCTGCGCCTGTGGGGCAAGGTGACGCCGGAAATGACGCTGGAAGAGGCGCGTTTGCCGCTGGCGGGCGTGAAGGTGACCGCTGCCGGTATTACCGGCCGCCTGCAGGCGATTTTGAGCGCCAGCGACAGTTACTGGGGCCGCTTCAAGCTGCATCTGGACGGCCAGGCGCAGGATTTCTGGCCGGACAAGGGCCACTGGCAATGGCGCTACTGGGGCAATGGCCGCTTGCCGCCGCTGCAGGCCGCCTGGGACGTGGCCGGCAGCGGCAGCTGGCGCGACAGCGAGTTGGTGCTCGATAAACTCTCCACCGGCTTCGATAAGTTGAAGTACGGCCTGGTGACGGTCGCCGCGCCGCGCTTGAGCCTCAACCAGCCGCTGCGCTGGCGGCGTGATGAACAAAGCCCGCAGTTCAACGGTGAGCTGCAGCTGGCGGCGGATAAGGTCAGCTTCAGCGATGGCGGTTATCTGCCGGCGCCGGTGCTGGCGCTGCAGGTGAACGGCCGTTCGCCGGACAGTTTCCAGATGCAGGGCAAGCTGCAGGCGCAACAGATCGGTCCGATCGCGCTGCGCGGCCGTTGGGACGGCGAACGTCTGCGCGGCGAAGGCTGGTGGCCGAAACAGTCGCTGAAGGTCTTCCAACCGCTGCTGGCGCCGGATCTCAATCTCACGCTGCGCGACGGCGAGTTTTACGCGCAGTCGGCGTTTTCCGCCGCCCGCGAACAAGGGTTCGAGGCCGGTGGCCACTGGGTGGTGAAAAACGGCGGCATGTGGCTGAAGGACGGGGAGATGAGCGGCCTGGATTTCATCCTGTCGTACCGGTTCAAGCAGCATCACTGGCAATTGGGAGCTAAACAGCCGGTATCGCTGCGCATCAAGTCTTTCACCAACCTGTTCGAGATGCAGAACATTTCCGCCGATTTGCAGGGCACCTATCCTTATAGCGAAGGGCAGCCACTGACGTTGAGCAACGTCGGCGTGGACATGCTCAACGGGCATATCAGCCTGTCGGCGCTGCGGTTGCCGCAGCATGACGCCGCAGTGCTGAAGCTGGACAAGGTCGATCTCAGCGCGCTGTTTACCGCCCTGAAACCGAAGCAGTTCGCCATGTCCGGCCGTGTCGACGGCGAGTTGCCGCTGTTCCTGAACCATCCGAAGTGGCTGGTGCAAAACGGCTGGATCGCCAACGCCGGCACGTTGACGCTGCGCCTGGACAAAGACATGGCCGACGCCATCGGCAGCAACAACCTGGCGACCGGCGCGGCGATCGACTGGCTGCGCTACATGGAAATCAACCGTTCGCATGCCCGGGTCGATCTCGACAACCTGGGCGAGCTGACGCTGAGCGCGCGCATCGACGGCATCAACCCGCAGAAAAGCGCTAAGCGCGAGGTGATCCTGAACTATCGCCATCAGGAAAACGTGTTTCAGCTGTGGCGCAGTTTGCGCTTCGGCGACAATTTACAGGAGTGGCTGGAGCAGGCCCTCTCACAACCTGGGGAGCAACAATGAAAATCATGAGTGTGTCGACGCTGGCAGCGGTGCTGTGCGTTTCGCTGCTGAGCGGCTGCGTGCCGCGCATCGAGGTGGCGACGCCTAAGGATCCGATCACCATCAATATGAACGTCAAGATCGAACATGAAATTCATATCAAGGTGGATAAGGACGTCGAAAACCTGCTGAAAACCCAAAGCGGTCTGTTCTAGGAGCCGACATGAAAAAACGTTATTTGTGGCTGGCCGGCGCCGCCTGGCTGTTCAGCGGCCTGGCGATGGCGCTGACGCTGGATGAGGCGAAGCAGCAAGGGCGGGTGGGGGAAACCCTGAGCGGCTACATCGCGCCGGTGCAGCAGGACGCCGAAACTTTGGCGCTGGTGAAGCGCATCAACGCCGGCCGCGCCGAGAAGTATCAGGAAGTGGCGGACGGCAACCATATCGCCGTCGATGAAGTGGCGCGCATGGCCGGCCAGAAGCTGGTGACGCGGGCGCAGAGCGGCGAGTATGTGCGCGGCATCAACGGCCAGTGGCTGAAGAAGTAAAAAAAAGCGCGCCGTCTGGCGCGCTGAATGATACGGATAGATGATTATTATGAGGGTAGTGCAGGTTTGACAAGGCTTGCCTCTTGTCCGGCAGGGGCATGGCGCCCCTGCGCTGGCTCTTACGCGGCAACCACCTGAGACAGGGCCGCTTTGGCGTCTTCCTGTGCTTTGGTCGCCACTTCCGGACCGTAGGCGATGCCTTCCGCGAAGACGAACTCCACGTCGGTGATGCCGATGAAGCCCAGGAACAGACGCAGGTAAGGTTCCACCAGGTCGGTTGGGGTGCCTTTATGAATGCCGCCGCGGCTGGTCAGGATCACGGCGCGTTTGTTTTTCACCAGGCCTTCCGGACCGTTTTCGGTGTAACGGAAAGTCACGCCGGCGCGGGCGACCAGATCGAAATAGTTTTTCAGCTGGGTCGGGATGTTGAAGTTGTACATCGGTGCGGCGATCACGATAACGTCATTGGCCTGCAGCTCGGCGATCAGTTCGTCCGACAGGGCCAGCGCTTCTTGTTGACGCGGAGTCAACGGAGCATCGGAAGGACGCAGCGCGCCAACCAGCTCGCCGTCCAGCACCGGGATTGGCTGTGCGGCCAGATCGCGCACGGTGATGGTGTCGCCGCTGTGGGCGTTGCTCCATTGCTCTACGAAGAAATCGGCCAGTTGGTTAGACTGAGAGTAGGTCGCCAGGATGCTTGATTTCAGAACCAATACGTTGCTCATCGATAATTCCTTACGTTGTGACAGTGACATCAGGACTCAGCGTCCCTTGCATGAACTACATGCTATTCACATTCCCCCAACAGTGATAGCGCAATATTTCGAGATCTTCGTTCGATTTTATTGAATAACCTGCCGAGGCGTTACTCGCGAAAGTAGGGGGACAAAGCCGTTTGTGATAGGCTGTGCGGCTAAAGCAAAAAAATCGCTAAAAAAACATTAAACCGTTGCTAAGCCTGGTCTTGGCCACGATGAAACAAGGAACACCGAACGTGAAATCTCCGCTCGAGGCACTGCCGGCCCAACTGGGCGAGCTGATGCTCCGCGATCAACAACGCCTGCGTCGTCGCCTGCAGGGCGCACGAAAAATCAAAAATCCCGATGCCCAGCTGGCGGTCGCCGCCGAAGTGGAAAGCGACATCGCGACGGCGCGGCAAAAAGTGCAGGCGCGCGCCGCGTCTTGCCCGCGCATTACCTATCCGGAAAGCCTGCCGGTCAGCCAGAAAAAGCAGGACATCTTAAACGCTGTCCGCGACCACCAGGTGGTGATCGTCGCCGGGGAGACCGGCTCGGGGAAAACCACCCAGTTGCCGAAGATCTGTCTGGAGCTGGGGCGTGGGGTGAAAGGGCTGATCGGCCATACCCAGCCGCGCCGCCTGGCGGCGCGCACCGTCGCCAACCGCATCGCCGACGAGCTGGAAACCCCGCTCGGCGGCAGCGTGGGCTACAAGGTGCGCTTCAACGATCAGGTAGGGGAAAACACCCTGGTCAAGCTGATGACCGACGGCATTTTGCTGGCGGAGATTCAGCAGGATCGCCTGCTGATGCAGTACGACACGCTGATCATCGATGAAGCGCACGAGCGCAGCCTGAATATCGACTTTATTCTTGGTTACCTGCGCGAACTGCTGCCGAAGCGCCCGGATCTCAAGGTGATCATCACCTCGGCGACCATCGATCCGCAGCGTTTCTCGCGCCACTTCAACAATGCGCCGATCATCGAGGTTTCCGGCCGCACCTACCCGGTGGAGGTGCGCTACCGCCCGGTGGTCGACGACGGCGACGATACCGACCGCGACCAGCTGCAGGCGATTTTCGATGCGGTAGATGAGCTTGGGCGCGAAGGGCCGGGCGACATTCTGATCTTCATGAGCGGCGAGCGCGAGATCCGCGATACCGCCGACGCTTTGAACCGCCTCAATTTGCCGCACACCGAGGTGCTGCCGCTGTATGCGCGCCTGTCGAACAGCGAGCAGAACCGGGTGTTCCAGTCGCACCACGGCCGCCGCATCGTGCTGGCCACCAACGTGGCGGAAACCTCGCTGACGGTGCCGGGCATCAAATACGTCATCGATCCGGGCACCGCGCGCATCAGCCGCTACAGCTTCCGCACCAAGGTGCAGCGCCTGCCGATCGAGCCGGTGTCACAGGCCTCCGCCAATCAGCGTAAAGGGCGCTGCGGCCGCGTGTCGGAGGGGGTGTGCATCCGTCTGTACTCCGAACAGGATTTCCTCTCGCGGCCGGCGTTTACCGATCCGGAAATTCTGCGCACCAACCTGGCGTCGGTCATTCTGCAGATGACCTCGCTGGGCCTGGGCGACATCGCCGCGTTTCCGTTCGTCGAGGCGCCGGACAAGCGCAATATTCAGGATGGCGTGCGCCTGCTGGAAGAGCTGGGGGCGATCACCACCGCCGATAACGGCCACTATCAGCTGACGCCACAGGGCCGGCAGCTGGCGCAGTTGCCGATCGACCCGCGTCTGGCGCGCATGGTGCTGGAAGCGCAGAAGAGCGGCAGCGTGCGCGAGGTGATGATCATCACCGCCGCGTTGTCGATTCAGGATCCGCGCGAGCGCCCGATGGATAAGCAGCAGGCCTCGGATGAAAAACACCGCCGTTTTGCCGACAAAGATTCGGACTTCCTGGCGTTCGTCAACCTGTGGGATTATCTGCAGGAGCAGCAAAAGGCGAACTCTTCCAGCCAGTTCCGCCGGCTGTGCCGCAACGATTTCCTCAACTACCTGCGGGTGCGCGAGTGGCAGGATATCTATACCCAGCTGCGCCAGGTGGTGAAAGAGCTGGGGCTGCCGATCAACAGCGCGCCTTCCGACTACCGCAGCGTCCACACCGCGCTGCTGACCGGCCTGTTGTCGCACATCGGCCAGAAGGATGCGGACAAGCAGGAATACACCGGCGCGCGCAACGCCCGCTTCTCGATCTTCCCCGGCTCCGGCCTGTTCAAGAAGCCGCCGAAGTGGACCATGGTGGCCGAACTGGTGGAAACCAGCCGCCTGTGGGGGCGCATCGCCGCGCGCATCGAACCGGAATGGATCGAGCCGCTGGCTCAGCACCTGGTGAAACACAGCTACAGCGAACCGCACTGGTCGAAGTCGCAGGGGGCGGTGATGGCCAGCGAAAAGGTCACGTTGTTCGGTCTGCCGATCGTCGCGGCGCGCCAGGTCAATTACGGCGCCATCGATCCGCTGCTGTGCCGCGAGCTGTTTATCCGCCATGCGCTGGTGGAGGGCGACTGGCAGACGCGCCATGCTTTCTTCCGCGAAAACCAAAAGCTGCGCGCCGAAGTGGAAGAGCTGGAGCATAAATCGCGTCGCCGCGATATTCTGGTAGACGACGAAACGCTGTTCGGCTTCTACGATCGCCGTCTCCCCAACGATGTGGTGTCCGGCCGTCATTTCGACAGCTGGTGGAAGACCGCCGCCAAACAGCAGCCCGACCTGCTGAACTTCGAAAAAGAGATGCTGATCAAGGATGGCGCCAACAAGATCAGCGCGCTCGACTACCCGAACTTCTGGCATCAGGGCAACCTCAAACTGCGGCTGAGCTATCAGTTCGAACCAGGCACTGACGCCGACGGCGTGACGGTGCACATCCCGCTGCCGATCCTCAATCAGGTGGAGGAGCAGGGGTTCGAATGGCAGATCCCCGGCATCCGCCGTGAGCTGGTGATCGCGCTGATCAAATCGTTGCCGAAACCGGTGCGTCGCAACTTCGTGCCGGCGCCGAACTACGCCGAAGCGTTCCTTGGCCGCGTAACGGCGCTGGAATTGCCGCTGCTTGACGCGCTGGAGCGCGAGCTGCGGCGCATGACTGGCGTGACCGTGTCACGTGATGACTGGCAGTGGGATCAGGTGCCCGATCACCTGAAAATGACTTTCCGCGTGGTGGGCGAGAAAAACCAGACGCTGCGCGAAGGCAAAGATCTGGCCGCCCTGCGCCTGCAGTTGAAAGAGAAGGTGCAGGAGACGCTGTCGGCGGTGGCCGATGACGGACTGGAGCAGAGCAACCTGCATGTCTGGAGCTTTGGCCAATTGCCGGCGTTCTACGAGCAGAAGCGCGGCGGCTATTCGATGAAAGCCTATCCGGCGCTGGTGGATGAAAAGGACAGCGTGGCGATCCGCCTGTTCGACAGCGAAAGCGAACAGCAACAGGCGATGTGGCAGGGCACGCGCCGCCTGCTGTTGTTGAATATTCCTTCGCCGATCAAATATCTGCATGAAAAGCTGCCGAACAAGGCCAAGCTGGGGCTTTATTTCAACCCGTACGGCAAGGTGCTGGAGCTGATCGACGACTGCATTTCGTGCGGCATCGACAAACTGATCGCCGAACACGGCGGCCCGGTTTGGCAGGAGGAAGACTTTGCACGGTTGCAGGAGCAGATCCGCGCCGAGCTGAACGACACGGTCGTTGAGGTGGCTAAGCAGGTTGAACAGATCCTGACGGCGGTCTTCAACATCAACAAACGGCTGAAAGGCCGGGTGGACATGTCGTTGGCGCTGGCGCTGTCGGACATCAAGACCCAGCTCGGCGGGCTGGTCTACCGCGGCTTCGTCACCGGCAATGGATGGAAACGGCTGCCGGACACGCTGCGCTACCTGCAGGCGATCGAACGCCGATTGGAGAAACTGGCTATCGATCCGCACCGCGATCGCGCGCAGATGCTGCGGGTGGAGCAGGTGCAGCAGGCGTGGCAGCAGTGGCTGAACAAGCTGCCGCCGAAGCGACAGCAGGAGGAAGAGGTGAAAGCGGTGCGCTGGATGATTGAAGAACTACGTGTCAGCCTGTTCGCGCAGCAGCTGGGCACACCTTACCCTATCTCCGACAAGCGCATTCTGCAAACCATCGAACAGCTTTCGGGCTAAGCTCAGGCGCGCCGGCCGGCAAACGGCCGGCGCAGCGCAAGTTGAAATTCAGGAAACAGAGAAACAGCAACGGCGCTTGATGCGCCGTTGCGAGAGCTACTTGCCTGCCGCCAGGGCGTCCAGCGCCTCGCGGATGCCGGGCACCGCCAGAGCGCGGTTATCGGCGCGGTAACGATCTTTCGCCGCCGGCGCCGAACTCTGGATGGCGATCAGCTGCCAGCCGTCGGCGGTTTTCAACAGCAGCGGTGAGCCGCTGTCGCCGGGCAGGGTATCACACTGGTGCGACAGCACCCCTTGCTGGGCCCAGCCGGTCACCTTGCAGTTTTGGTGGCTGTAGAGGTCATCCAGATGGTCCTCCGGGTAGCCCGCCTGGGTGATCAGCCGTTTGGCCTGTTTCAGGGCCTGAGTCAACGCCTTGCTGTCGCCTTGCCACAGCGGCAGCGGGGCGATCGGCAGCGGCGTTTTGTCTTTCAGCCGGATCAGCGCAAAGTCATAAGCGGCGGCGGCGGGCGGCACGATCCAGCCGTCGCCGTCCGGTTTCAGTTTTTTGCCCAGTTTGCTGTCGACCAGGGTTTCAATATTGTCGGTTTGATACTGCCATGATTTATCGCCTGCCACGAAGCGCAGGGCGACGGCTTTATCCAATTGTCCCGGCGGCGCCAGCACGCAATGGCCGGCGGTCAGCGCCAGGTGTGGGGAGATCAGCGTGGCGGTACACAGATTGCCGCTGGCGGTTTCGACCTGGCCGATGGCTTGCCACGGCTGGGCGGCGGTATCCGTGACCTTGATTCGTTCATCTTTGCCGAAAAACAGACGCGTTTGCTCGGCCTTGGACGGGCCGTCGGCGCGTGCCGCCTGGGAGGCGATGAGCGGGAGTGAGCACAGCAACAGTAAAACGGATATGCGCATAGATCTCTTGCCTGACAAATACGGATCATCCATAAACACACTGAATGCTAACTATAGACTGATTTAGCAGCCATGTGGATGGGCAATAACTGATTTTTCAATAATTTCCCGCCGGCGAGGCGACAGGCTACAGATAAAAAAAGACGGCGATCAGTCCACAGAGGATCAGGGCGGTCAGAATGATCTCGAACAGGTAGCGGCGCAGCATCAATGAGAACCCCCCGGATGAAAAAACACCCGGTGAACCGGGTGTCGTGCACGTCAAGCCTGAAGCGGTGAGGGGAACCTCACGATATTACGCTTTTTTGTGGCTGGCTTTCTTGTGGTGCTTTTTAGCCGCCTGGGCTTTTTGCGCCGGGGCTTTTTTGCCGGCTTTCTTGTGATGCTTTTTGGCCGCCTGAGCTTTCTGTACCGGGGCTTTCTTGCCGTGGTGTTTCACCTGAGCTTTAGCCGGCGCAGCGGTGGTGGTGGTTGCAGTAGCCGCAGGCGCGGTAGTGGTGGCAGCCTCGGCAGCGAAAGCCACGGAAGACAGACCCATTGCAGCGGCAACAACCAGAGCTAATACTTTTTTCATCGCAGAATCCTCAACATGACTTTTGGGTATCAACCCCACTGCGGGGCCGTTGAGATGATAGTAGGCAAACGGCGTCCGGCTTTCCGTGAGTGATTGGTTTCGGCTTGTAACCTAATGTACAGGGCGGCTGCGGCAGGAGGGATTGCTGCTATAATGACCGTCAGGCTCGATAAAAGGGATTTGAAATGAACGAGATAACGGTTCGTTGTGGCGTGACGGAACAGGGTGAGGTGCCGCTGGCCTATGAAGACTGGGGCGATGAGGCGCATCCGCCGCTGTTGTTAATCATGGGCATCGGCGCGCAGCTTTTGCTGTGGCCTGACGATTTCTGCCGCGCTCTGGTCGCCAAGGGATTTCGGGTGATCCGCTACGACAACCGCGACGTCGGCCTTTCCGGTAAAACGCGGGCGCAGCGCAAGACGCCGCTGTGGCTGTTGATGTTGCGTGCTCAGCTCGGCTGGCAAACGCCGGTGCCTTATACCCTGGCGGATATGGCGACGGACGCAGCGCATCTGCTCGATCATTTACGCATTCCTCAGGCTCATGTCCTTGGCGCCTCGATGGGGGGGATGATCGCCCAGGTGTTGGCCGCCGAATACCCGCAGCGCGTCGCCTCGTTATGCATCTTGTTTTCCAGCACCAATCAACCGCTGTTACCGCCGCCGGCGCCTTCGCTGCTGTGGTTGCTGGTGCGCCGGCCTGCCGCCGATATGACGCTGCAGCAGCGCCAGGAAGGGATGAAGGCCTTTCTGCGCGCGCTTGGCACCGCGACTTATCCGCCGGAGGAGGCGGAGCTGGATGCCCTGGTGAAGCGGTTGCTGAAGCGGGGCGTGGATCCGGAGGGCATGCAGCGGCAACTTTCCGCGCTGCTCGGCAGCGGCGATCTGCGGCGTTACAGTCGGCGCATCGCCGCGCCGACGCTGGTGATTCACGGCGATCGCGATCGGCTGGTGCGCAAGGCCGGCGGGGTGGCGATCGCTCGGGTCGTCGCCAACGCCAGATTGCAGATTATGCCGGGCATGGGGCATGATCTGCCCGCCGCGTTGAGACCACAATTGGTGACGATGATCGCCCGTCATGCGCTGGGATGAGAGGCCGATAGGGGCGCTGCTGTTTATGATTTTAGTTACAACATACTATTGGTGAGTAGCAACCCGCCACCCTGTAGCCAAGGCGTTGCCGGCAAGGAAAGCGCGCTATGTAACATTATTAGGTCAAGCAGAGGAAAAGGGCGCGGCCGTGGCCGCGCACGGGGAGAGATTACAGGTAGCGGTTTTCCAAATGCTGGCGGAAGTAGCGCGGATTGAGCGCTTCACCGGTTGCATTGGCGATCAGCGTGTCGGTTGGGAAACGGCTGCCGTGGCGCCAGATGTTATGCTGCAACCAGTGGAACAACGGCTGCAGATTGCCGGCGGCGATGTCCTCGTTCAGCGAAGGCAGGGCCTGACGCACGCTGTGGAACAGCTGCGCGGCGTACATCGCGCCGAGGGTATAAGTCGGGAAGTAGCCGAAGGCGCCGTCGGTCCAGTGGATATCCTGCATGCAGCCGTTGCGGTAGTTGCCGATGGTATCGAGGCCCAGGTAAGCGTGCATCTTTTCATTCCACAGCGCCGGAATGTCTTCCACTTCGATCTCGCCTTCGATCAGCGCTTTTTCAATTTCGTAGCGCAGGATGACGTGGGCAGGATAGCTCACCTCGTCGGCGTCGACGCGGATCAGGCCCGGTTTCACCCGCTGGTTGAGGCGAATGAAGTTGGCTTCTTCCAGCGCTGGCTGTTCGCCAAACTGCGCGGTAACCAGCGGACGCAAGATTTTCAGGAATTCATTGCCGCGCGCCAGCTGCATTTCGAACAGCAGGCTCTGCGATTCGTGGATGGCGGTGGAGCGAGCCAGGGCGACCGGTTGGCCGAGCAGATCGCGCGGCAGGTTCTGTTCGTAACGGGCGTGACCAGTCTCGTGTACGATCCCGAGCAGCGCGGTCAGGAACTCTTTCTCGTTGTAACGCGTGGTGATGCGCACATCCTCCGGCACGCCGCCGCAGAACGGGTGGGCGCTGACGTCGACGCGGCCGTTGTCGAAGTTGAAACCGAGCAGCTTCATCACGCTCAGGCTCAGCTGGCGCTGGGTGTCCACATTGAACGGGCCCTGCGGCGCCAGGCAGGGTTCATTGGCCTGTTTGGCCACCACGCGCTGCAGCAAATCCGGCAGCCAGGTTTTCAAATCGCCGAAGATGCGATCGAGATCGCTGCTGCGCATGCCCGGCTCATACAGGTTGAGCAGGGCATCGTAACGGCTGGTGCCGGCCGCCTGCGCGCGGATCTGCGCCTCTTCCCGGCTGAGTTTGACCACGTCGCGCAGATTCTCCGCGAAGCCATCCCAGTCGTTGGCCGGGCGCTGGGCGCGCCAGGCGTGTTCACAGCGGGCGCCTGCCAGCGATTTGGCTTCGACCAGCGACGCCGGCAGCAGCACCGCGTCTTCATACTGGCGGCGCATTTCGCGCAGGTTGGCGCGGTCGATCTCGTCCAGCGTCTCTTGCTGCGCGCGATCCAACAGCGCGCCGGTGCTTTGTGCCGTTAAAATCTGGTGCTGCAGCACGCTCAATTCGGCCAGGGCTTCGGAGCGCGCCTTGCTGCCGCCCGGCGGCATCATGGTTTGCATGTCCCAACCGGCGATGGCGGACAGGTGGCCGAAACGCGACAGCCGGCTAAAAAGCGCGCGCAGGTGATCGTAAGCAGACGTGTTGGAAGGTGCAGATGTCATTATTATTCGGCTCCAATGAGAAGGGTCCGGCGGTATTACGCCAGATCGGCTTTTAAACTGAATGTCGGCTTCACCGGCCAGCAGAAACGGAAGCTGGCGCCGCCGAGCGAACTGCCTTCGACGAACACCTGTCCCTGGTAGGCGACGGCGATGGAATGGACGATGGCCAGCCCCAGCCCGCAGCCGCCGGTGGCGCGATCGCGGCTGGGATCGAGGCGAACGAAAGGCTCGAACACCCGCTCGCGCTCTTCCGGCGGGATACCCGGCCCGTCGTCCTCGACCTGCAAACAGGCGAGATCGCCGTCGAACCACAACCCAACGCGCAGGCGCTGCTCGGAATAGCGCAGCGCGTTGTTGACCAGGTTATCGAGCACGCGCTCCATCAGGCGCAGATCGACGCCGCCGAAGTCGCCGACGTGCGGGATGTCGAGCTGGATGTCGCGTTCCTGATGGATAAGGCGGATATCATCGACCTTGTCCTCCAGCCACTTTGGCAGATCGATGGGTTCAATGTTTAGCGCAACCTGCGGCCGATCCAGGCGGGCATAGGTCAGCAGTTCGTCGATGAGCGACTCCAGTTGGCCGATATCGCGGTTCAGCGCCTGCTGCTCGCCTTCGGACAGGTTATCGCTCATCTCGAGCCGATAACGCAGGCGCACCAGCGGCGTGCGCAGCTCGTGGGCGATGCCGTCGATCAGCTGTTTCTTGCTGGCGATCAGGGTGTTGACGTTGTCGGCCATCTGGTTGAACGCCACGCCGAGCCGGCTCAGGCTGGAAGTGGGATCGAAGTGGGTGCGTTCATCCAGATGCCCGGCGCCGAGCCGCTGAGCGGCGTTTTCCAGTTTGAGCAGGTCTTGCCAGTGCGGCCGCATCCACAGAAACACCGGCAGCGCCAGCGACATGCCGATAAACACCAGCAACACCAGATCCAGCAGACGCATCTGGTGCAGATAGAACAGATAAGGAATGGGGCCGACCACCAACACATAGTGGCTGCGCGGAATGCGTTGCATAAAGGTGTACTGATCGTCGAGGGCGATGATTTCACCCAGCCGCAGCCGCTTTTTCAGATCCTCGCTCAGTTCCTGTTTGCCGAGCGGTTCGATATGAAGCTTGAACGACAGATTGAGATCCAGCGTGGCGATAGTCTTGTTCCAGTCCTTCAGCGGGATTTCGCGCAGCTCGCTGCGCATCAGGTACAGCGAGCTTTTCATCAAATCGTCCATCGACTGGCGGCCGGCGCGCTCGGCGGTCACCTTGTACACCAGGCCGACCAGCATCGCCATCACCAGAAAACAGACGAACAGCAACAGAAAGAACTGGACGAAAAGTTTTCTCATTGTTGCACCGATGCCCAGGCGTTAGGGGCGAACAGATAGCCCTTGTTGCGCACCGTCTTGATACGGAAAGGCTCCAGCGCGTTGTCGTACAGTTTGCGGCGCAGGCGGGAGATCGCCACGTCGATGCTGCGGTCCATGCCGTCGTAGCTCACGCCGCGCAGGTTTTGCAGCAGCGCCTCGCGATCCATGATCTGCCCGGCGTGGGTCGCCAGCTCCCACAGCAGATCGAAATCCGAGGTGGACAGGGTGATGGTTTCCTCGCCCAGCGTAACCTGACGGTTGACCGGATCGATGCACAGCAGCCCGAAATGCAGCGCGTTATGCTGGGTAAGCGGCTGAGCCGACTCTTCTTTCGGCTGCTGGCTGTGTTGACGCAGATGCAAACGCAGGCGCGCCAGCAACACCGCCGGCGGCGTGGTTTTCAGGATATAGTCGTTGGCGCCCATCTCCAGCGACAGGATATGGTTCATGTCGCTGTCGAGCGAGGTCAGCAGCACGATCGGGCCGGGGAAGGTGGGGCGCAGATCGCGGCACAGCGTCATGCCGTCTTTGCCGGGCAACATGATGTCCAGCAGCACCAGATCGGGTTGCTCGCGCTCGATGCGCGCTTGCGCGCTGTCGCCGCGCGGTTCGATCAGCACCTCGATATCGTGTTTGCCCAGATAGGCGGCGATCAGTTTGCCGACTTCAGGATCGTCTTCCACAAAAACAATTTTATGCATATGCCCGTGTTTTAATAAGAAAAGCGGATTTCAGCATAGCGCGGCCCGCGAGGTTGCGCCAAGCGGATCTTTGCGTCAGCGCAGCGGCCGCCCGCCGTCGACGCCGTGGGTGCGGCCGGTGACGTAGCGGCTCTCCAGCAGGTAGTTCACCAGATTGACCACTTCGCTCTCGCCCGGCGCGACCTTCATCAGCGACTTCGCCAGCGCCTGCCGACGATAAGCTTCGTCGTCGCCCGGATTGAAGATGATCAGCGCCGGCGCGATGGCGTTGACTTTGACTTCAGGCGCCAATTTGCGGGCGAACGACCGGGTCATGTTGTCCAGCGCGGCTTTGCTGGCGGCGTAGGCGATATGCTTGTCGCTGCCTTTTTCCACCACATAGTCGGTCAGATGGATAATGTCGGCGCCTGCCTGGCCCTGGCCGGTCAGGCAGGACTCGAGCAGTTGATTGAGCAAATAGGGCGTGTAGACGTGAATTTGCAGCATCGCCGCCATGACCTGTTCCGGCGGCACCTCCGGCGATTCCGCCTGCCAGGCGCTGGCGTTGTGGATCACCGCGCGCAGCTTGGGCGCGGCCTGCCGCACCTGATCGGCGAAACGATAAATGCCTTCATGGGTGGAAAAATCGCCCTGAATGCAGCAGGCGCCCAAGGCTTTCAACTCGGCCATCGCCGGATATTCGCTGCGGTAGGCGATGATGACCGGAACGCCGCGCTGGAGAAACGCTCTGGCGAGCGCCAGCCCTATGCGCCGTGCGCCGCCGGTAATCAGCACCGGGGCGGAGTTGTGGTGTTCCATTGATTAAAGCTCCTGGACAGACTGGCAAACAATAGGGGAATTATGCCATCATACGGCGGAAAGTCGTTAAAGCTTCGCATGATTATCCATTTCTGGATATAAGATCCACAATGCATTTCAGGTTGCCCCCGGCGGCGGCTTGAAAGACCACGGGTTAACACTGGCCATGAGAGGAATGAGGGGATGAACAGCAATCACCTTGCATCCATCGCGCGCAGTGAGAAAATCTGTTTCGACTATATGGATTTTCTGTCCGCATCGTGCAGGAAGCACTGGCGCTTTGTTGATGCTATTTATGGTGTGATGCCGATCTTCGGCATGGTGTTGAAATCGCGCGTGACCACCTCGCAAACGCGCAAAGAGCAGTTAAAAGAGTTGGCGCTGCAGGTGGTGTCGACGCAGGTCAGCGATGAAACCAACATCGTGCGCCTGATTGACCTGGCGCAGCAGCAGGGCCTGGCGGTGTTTGATATTCAGTTGCCTTATGCGCTGGAGGCTCAACAACTGGCGGCCATTCAGAAAGAGTGTGCGGAAGGCATTGCGATTACTCTGGTGGGTGAACGCATGACCGTCGCGATCCCTCCCAAAAGCTGACCGGGCATCAACCCGGCCGCCCGTTCATGGTTAGGCAATTGACTCGTCGCGATGGCCTAACCATGAACGTGATGTCTCACGCCGCATGACGGCCGGCGTCTAGAGCTGGGTCCCGGCATTCGGGCCGGAGCGCAGGGTATAAATACTGTCTATATGAATTAACACCGCGTACTTCGGCGGCTTCATTCCGTTTTTTTCCGCAAACGTCAACGCATCGTCAAACGGCTTACCCGCCAGAAACAGTTCGGGCGTGCCAACGAAGCGGTAACCGTCCAGCGCCTCGCGATCGATGACCACAACGGCCATTTTCGAGCCGGCCTTGATGTTTTTCAGCGTTTGGCCTCCGGTATTTTCGTTGTAAATCAGCGTACGGTCATCATAGAGGCGCAAAGAGCGCTTGGGGCCGATATCGGGAACGCCGTTCGGGCTGCTGGTCGCCTGCACAGGCAGCTGTTTAGCCAGCATCTTCTTCATCTCGTCATTCAATTCATTCATTACAGATGACCCTCAGATTGGTGTGTCACTTTTAATGCAAGGTAGCGGAAGCGTTGGCCGCCGGCGCGCAGACGCTGGTTTCCGGCAACCGGTGTTCGCGCAGCAAGTGCAGGGTTTCAATCCTGAAACGCAGCAGGTGCCGTTCGGCGATCTGCTGCATCTGTTCGCACAGCGACGAATCGGCCAAGAGTTGCTCGATAGCGACTCGGGCCTGATGAACATGCAGCTCGACGCCGCGCAGAGGCTTCTGCCGCAGGCGCAGATGGGTAATGTTGTTGAACGTGACGATCAGCGCGGCAAGGGCAGACTCGAAAATATTCAGCGCTTCAAATCTGGCGGTATATTCCGCATTCAGCCAGGGCTTCTCGGCGATGATCGCCTGAGCCCCCTCCAGCGCCTGTTGATAGCGCGCCATCGCTTGGCGATCGTGCCGCTGATTAAACGCCATGTTGCCCTCGGCGATCAGCGCCTCCCAGGCGGTAAACAAAGGTAATGCGTGCAGCAGTTTCTCAGCCATGAAATGCCTTCCATTTTCAGCCTGTCTTCATCCGCCGCCTGACGCCTCTCGCCAGGGGCACTCGCGTCTTACCACTAATCAATAAATGATAATGATAATTAATTGCATTTGAGATCGCAAGCGAGACGCATGGCTGACTGTGCAAAGGGGGGGGGGAACGCGGTAGCAGGGGAAAAAGAGGAAGCAAAATGCGGCTGACGGGCAGCCGCATTGACGGGACACTTTAGTGCAGCATAAACCAGCCGGCGGGTAGCGTGGCCACCAGCAGCAGTAAGATGCTGCCTTTTTCCAGGCGATTCAGCAGATTGATATCCTGATGGCCGCGGCGGGCGTACATGAACACCAACAGGCCCGGTGCATACAGCAGCACCGACATCAGCAAGTGCATCAGCCCGGAAGCGTACAGCAGCCATAAACCATAGACGCAGGCGCCGGTGGCGGCGAAGATCAGGCGCTTGTCGCGGCGACGGTAAGCCACCTTGAACAGAAATGCGCCGACCAGGAAGTAAGGCACCAGGATCATTTCCGACGCGATGGTCAACAGCGAGTTGTAGTTGCTGCCGGTCAACCAGATCAGCACCAACGCCAGCTGCACCGCGATGTTGGTCAGCCACAGCGAAGACGATGGGGCGTGATGGCGGTTCTGTTTGCCGAACACGCGTGGAAATGCGCCGTGCTGTGCGGCCAGTAGGGGGACTTCCGCCGCCATGATGGTCCAGCTGAGGTAGGCGCCGCACACGGAAATGATAAGACCGGCGGCGATGATCACGTCTCCCCACGGGCCAATCAGTTCCACCATCAGCACTGCCATCGACGGGTTGCGCATGTCGGCCAGTTCGCTGCGCGGCACCACGCCCAGCGACAGCAAGGTGACCATCAGATACACCGCCAGCGCCGACAGTACCGCCAACATGGTCGCGCGGCCCACGTCCTTCTTATTGCGCGCGCGCGCGGAAACCACCACGGCGCCTTCCACGCCGATAAACACCCACAGGGTGATCAGCATGGTGTCCTTGACCTGTTCCCATACCGGCTTGCCGAGGGCGATCCCCTGGAAGTCCAGCGTGAACACGTCCATTTTAAAGGCGATCGCCGCCAGAACGGCGAACATCCCCAGCGGCAGCAGCTTGGCGAGAGTGGCCGCAAGATTGATGCTGGCGGCGGTTTGCACGCCGCGCAGCACCAGCGCGTGCACGATCCACAGCAGGGCGGATTCGGCGATCAGCGCCTGCCAGGTATTGCCGTCACCGAGAATAACGTTGCCGCCGCGATCGGTGAAAATGCTCAATGCCGCGAACACGATCACCAGATACGAGACGTTGGCGATTACGGCGCACAGCCAGTAACCCCAGGCAGAGCAGAAGCCCATCAGCTCGCCGAATCCCTCTTTGGCGTAGGTGAAGATGCCGCCGTCCAGATCCGGGCGCAGACGCGTAAGCAACAGCATGGCAAACGCCAAAAACAGAATGCCGACGCCGGTGATCCCCCAACCCAGCAGCAGCGCGGCGGGGCTGGCGACCTGCGCCATGTTTTGCGGCAGACTGAACACGCCGGCGCCCAGCATCGAGCTGAGCACCAAAGCGGTTAGCGCGGTAAGACCGAGTTTTTTTTCCAATGACGGATCCTGAACGCAGAATAAACAACTGGAAGGGAACTGCTTGGCGGCAACAATGTGTTAACAACCATTGCGCTAATAGACAATAGCCCTAAAAATTGGCGCAAATTCTACGGAGGGATGATTAGAGATGCAATGATTGAATATGCGGAATTTACAAAAAACTATTCAACGAGCGGCGAAAAGAGCGGCAATAAAAACGGGCAGCTCAAGGGCTGCCCGATGGTAAACCGAAAAGCGGGTTTTATTTGAACAGATCGGCGCTGACGGTCAGGTTGCCGCCGCTCTTGTTCTGCCACTGGCGAGTGACGTGGTAGTACTTGGCGCCTTTCTCGGCCGCGCGTTTCGCCACTTCGGTGGACACGTCGGTCATGCTGTTGAAGTGGCCGGTGAAGGTGACGGAATCGAATGGCACCATCTGCGCGGCGGTCACGTTGTTCACTTCCTGAATCTTGGTGCCGTTAGGCAGCGTGACGGTATAGCGTTGGCCGGTAGAGGACTGGGTTTCGAAGAAACGGCCCACTTCGCGGCTTGGTGAACCGGAAGACGCGACGCCAGGAATTTCGACTTTCGCGGCTGCGGCGCCGCCGGCGGCCAGCGCGGCGCGGCCGGCGTCAGAATCGGCCGGTATGGCGTCCGGGCTCTGCACGCGGCGTTTCGGCGCATCGGCCTTATAGATGTAGGCGGTGACGAACTGGTTGCCGCCGGAGTTGGCGTCAACCTGGCGCACGATGAAGAATGAGGCGGCGCCTTTTTTCTGCGCTTCTTTGGAGATGGCGTCGTTAATGTCCGGCTGGCTGCGGTAGAAACCGCTGACGCTCACGGTATCGTAAGGCTCCAGCAGGTAGGCTTCCTCTTTAGGCAGTTCATTCACGCCGTTAAATACGCGGTATTTTGGTGTTTTGCTCACTTCTGGCGCATCTTTATGATAAAGGTCTGCGGTGACGCGCCAGTTGCCGCCGTTGTTGCTGTTGTTGCTGTCCTGGATATAGAAGGAATCGGCACCCAGTTTGTCTGCACGGCGGGATACGGCGTCGACGGCTTCATTGATCGCATTGAAGCGGCCGGTAATCGTGATGCGATCAAACGGCTTCAGCGCCGCTGCTTTCTCAGGAGTTAACTCTTGCGCCGCATGAGCGGACAGCGCGGTGAGTGATAACAAGGCTGACGCGATGATCGTGGTCTTCAGCTTCATAAAAAATCCTTTCGCCTAGCGCATTAACGTTTATAACGTACTGAACTGTTTAAGTGTAATTCAGCCGTCGATTATTACATGTAATTCTGAAAACTGTCTCAGCATTTTATGTTATCCCGTGCGACAAATCGCTGACGGTGACGCGGGTCGCACGGATGGCGCCGCCGCCATAAGTTTCCATAATAAAGGCTTTGGTGTCATTAGTGTTAATTATTCACAAAATGATAACTTTTATGCTTATCCGCCCCGCATGGCGATAAATCGTTACGCCGGGCGCAAACCTCTAATCATGCAGAATGTGCTGTTCTGTATGCATTTTTTCACTGTAAATTGCGATTTGTCATATCGCGCCCGGCGTTTTTATGTAAAAACAGGGCTGAATGCGTAAGCAATTATGGATCATCGACCTTATTTTCAGTAGGTTATAGTTGGCGTCTGAAATCAGTGCGGGCAAGTTGACGCCTCGCTCGCCGATGGCGCCGTTCTATGGGCAGGAAAATAATAAACATCATCCAAGACAGGTGAGAAGGGAACATTATGCGTATTGGTGTACCAAGAGAGCGGTTGGCCAATGAAGCCCGGGTCGCAGCCACGCCGAAAACGGTGGAACAACTGCTGAAGCTGGGTTTTACCGTCGCGATTGAACGCGGGGCGGGCAAACTGGCCAGTTTTGACGACGTCGCCTACGAAGCCGCCGGCGCGGCGCTGGTCGACGAAAACGAAGTGTGGCAGTCGGATCTGATCCTGAAAGTCAACGCGCCGCAAGACGACGAGATCGCCTTGATGCGCGAAGGCAGCACGCTGGTCAGCTTTATCTGGCCGGCGCAAAACCCCGAGCTGATGGCCAAGCTGGCGGCGCGCAACGTCACCGCGCTGGCGATGGACTCGGTGCCGCGCATCTCGCGCGCCCAGTCGATGGATGCGCTGAGCTCGATGGCCAACATCGCCGGCTACCGCGCCATCGTCGAGGCGGCGCATGAGTTCGGCCGCTTCTTCACCGGCCAGATCACCGCCGCCGGCAAAGTGCCGCCGGCCAAGGTGATGATCATCGGCGCCGGCGTGGCCGGCCTGGCGGCGATCGGCGCTGCGGGCAGCCTCGGCGCCATCGTGCGCGCCTTCGACACCCGCCCGGAAGTGAAAGAGCAGGTGCAGAGCATGGGCGCGGAATTCCTCGAGCTGGATTTTGAAGAGGAAGCGGGCAGCGGCGACGGTTACGCCAAAGTGATGTCCGAAGCCTTTATCAAGGCCGAGATGGCGCTGTTCGCCGCACAGGCGGCGGAGGTTGACATCATCGTCACCACCGCGCTGATCCCGGGTAAACCGGCGCCGAAGCTGATCACCAAAGAGATGGTGGCGTCGATGAAGCCGGGCAGCGTGATCGTCGATCTGGCGGCGCAAACCGGCGGCAACTGCGAACTGACCGTGGCCGACACCATTACCGTGACCGACAACGGCGTGAAAATCATCGGCTATACCGATCTGCCGAGCCGCTTGCCGACACAATCTTCGCAGCTGTACGGCACCAACCTGGTCAACCTGCTGAAGCTGCTGTCGAAAGAGAAGAACGGCGAGATCGATATCGATTTCGACGATACGGTGATCCGCGGCGTTACCGTGGTGCGCAGCGGTGAAATCACCTGGCCGGCGCCGCCGATCCAGGTTTCCGCCCAGCCGAAAGCGGCGCCCGCCGCCGCACCGGTCGCCAAACCTGAAGCCAAGCCGACCTCGCCGTGGCTGAAGTACGGCCTGATGGCTCTGGCGATCCTGCTGTTCGGCTGGCTGGCGGACGCGGCGCCGAAAGAGTTCCTGTCGCACTTTACCGTGTTCGCGCTGGCCTGCGTGGTCGGGTACTACGTGGTCTGGAACGTCAGCCATGCGCTGCATACCCCGTTGATGTCGGTCACCAACGCGATCTCAGGGATTATCGTGGTCGGTGCGCTGCTGCAAATTGGCCACGGCGGCTGGGTGAGTTTCCTCTCCTTTATCGCCGTGCTGATCGCCAGCATCAATATTTTCGGTGGGTTCACCGTCACTCAGCGCATGCTGAAGATGTTCCGCAAGAACTAAGGGGTAACAAATGTCTGGAGGATTGGTTACAGCTGCATACATTGTTGCCGCTATTTTGTTTATTTTCAGCCTGGCGGGCCTGTCGCGTCATGAAACGTCGAAGCAAGGCAACCTGTTTGGCGTCGCCGGCATGGCGATCGCGCTGATCGCGACCATTCTGGGGCCGGATTCCGGCAACGTCGGCTGGATCATCATCGCCATGATCATCGGTGGCTCGATCGGCGTCTATCTGGCGAAGAAGGTCGAGATGACCGAAATGCCGGAGCTGGTGGCGGTGCTGCACAGCTTCGTTGGCCTGGCCGCGGTGCTGGTCGGTTTCAACAGTTATCTGGATCACGGTGCGCCGATGGAGCCGGTGATGGCGAATATCCATCTGACCGAAGTGTTCCTCGGCATCTTTATCGGTGCGGTGACCTTCACCGGGTCGATCGTCGCCTTCGGCAAGCTGCGCGGCATCATTTCTTCCAAGCCGTTGATGCTGCCGAATCGCCACAAGCTGAACCTGGCGGCGCTGGTGATCTCGTTCCTGCTGCTGGTGGCGTTCGTGCGCACCGACAGCGTGGGCTGGCAGGTGGTGACGCTGCTGCTGATGACGGCGATCGCGCTGGCGTTCGGCTGGCATCTGGTCGCCTCGATCGGCGGCGCCGACATGCCGGTGGTGGTGTCGATGCTCAACTCCTACTCGGGGTGGGCGGCGGCCGCGGCGGGCTTCATGCTGAGCAACGATCTGCTGATCGTCACCGGCGCGCTGGTGGGCTCTTCGGGGGCGATCCTGTCTTACATCATGTGCAAGGCGATGAACCGCTCGTTTATCAGCGTGATCGCCGGCGGTTTCGGCAGCGACGGTTCATCCACCGGCGATGCCGAAGAGATGGGCGAATACCGTGAAACCACGGCGGAAGAGGTGGCCGAGCAGTTGAAGAACTCCACCTCGGTGATCATCACCCCGGGCTACGGCATGGCGGTGGCGCAGGCGCAGTATCCGGTGGCGGAAATCACCGAAAAACTGCGGGCGCGCGGCGTGAAGGTGCGCTTCGGCATTCACCCGGTCGCGGGGCGCTTGCCGGGCCACATGAACGTGCTGCTGGCAGAGGCGAAGGTGCCGTACGACGTGGTGCTGGAGATGGATGAAATCAACGACGATTTCCCGGATACCGACACCGTGCTGGTGATCGGCGCCAACGATACGGTGAACCCGGCGGCGCTGGAAGATCCGCGCAGCCCGATCGCCGGCATGCCGGTATTGGAAGTGTGGAAAGCGCAGAACGTGATCGCGTTCAAACGGTCGATGAACACCGGCTACGCCGGCGTGCAGAACCCGCTGTTCTTCAAGGAGAACACCCAAATGCTGTTCGGCGACGCCAAAGACAGCGTGGAAGCGATTTTGCGGGCGTTGCAGAAGTAAAATTGGGCAACCAAAGAAAAACGGGCCGCTTGTCAGCGGCCCGTTTCTTTATGTGCGAAGCCTAATCTTCGTCGTCGTGTTCGTCGTCTTCATCCGCCTCGATCGGGCAGTTGAAGTTTTCCGGTTTAATCACCAGCAGGTCGCATTTCAGATGATCGATCACATGTTCCGCCGTGTTGCCGATAAAGGCGGCTGAAATGCCGGTGCGGCCCAGGGTGCCCAGCACCACCACGCCGGCCTGCAGGTGTTCGGCCAAATCGGGGATCACCTCTTCCGGCAGGCCTTTTTCCACGTGGGTGAACTCTTCCTTAATGCAGAATTTTTGCCGCAGCGCCTTCATGGCGATCAGATGCTGGCCGCGAATGGCGTCGTTGTAGACGCTCGGGTCGAAGTCGGGCAATTCGATGGCGATGTTGATCGGGGTAACGGGATAGGCGCCGACCAGGTGAACCTCGGTCTGGTTGACGTTTTGCGCCAGTTCGACGGTTTCTTGCACCAGTTTGATATTGAGCGGGTCGTGATAGGGTTCTTCGCTGGCCAGATTGACCGCCACCAGCGCCTTGCCGCCTTCCGGCCAGGGCTGGTCTTTCACCATCCACACCGGGCAAGGGCATTTGCGCAGCAGGTGCCAGTCGGTGGGGGTAAAGATCACCGACTCCAACCGGTCGTGTTGGTGCGCCATTTTCAGCAGCAGGTCATGTTGGCTGGAAAGCACTTCCTGAATGATGGCTTCGAAGGGGCGGTTATGCCAGACCACTTTGATTTCGATCGGCACGCCGTCGTTGAGATAGAAGCGGCACTGCTCGTTGATCCAGGCGGCGCGTTGGCTGATCACACCTTGCCGCATCGCCGTTCTTTCATCCGGGGAGAGCAGGGTCGTCATTTCGTAAGAGAAGTCATAGATGGGCAGGAAGGCCTTGATGCGCCCGCCGTTCCGTTTTACCAGGTACACGGCGCGGCGCAATGCCGGCTGATCGTCCTGATTGGGGTCAATAGCCACCAGAAGATTCTGATACTTCGCCATAGGGCCTCCTTACAGCTGAAATCAACAGTCTGTTAATTTACAGAGTAACCCAACATTGAAAAACAGAACAACAACAGAAGCGTGCCGGATCAACAATTTCGGGGAAATGGTGATCCGGCAGGAGAATCAGGCGTTGACGGTCACGTTGATACGCGGCGTGCCGGCCAGCACCGACAGAGCGTCGGCGTTTTCGATGGTGATGTATTTGCCTTTCACGCTGAGGATTTCGCTTTTCTGGAAGCGGCCCAGCAGCCGGCTGATGGTTTCCACCGTCAGGCCGAGATAGTTGCCGATATCGCCGCGGGTCATGGTCAAACGGAACTCGCGCGGAGAGAAACCGCGCTCCGCAAAGCGGCGCGACAGGTTGTAAACGAACGCCGCCAGGCGCTCTTCGGCGTTTTTCTTCGACAACAGCAGGATCATGTCCTGGTCGCCTTTGATCTCGCCGCTCATCAACCGCATGATCTGCTGACGCAGGTTTGGCATTTTGCCGGACAGATCGTCGAGGGTCTCGAACGGAATTTCGCACACCATCGAGGTTTCCAGCGCCTGGGCGAAGCTTGGGTGCTTCAGGCCACCGATGGCGTCAAAGCCCACCAGGTCACCCGCCAGGTGGAAGCCGGTGATCTGCTCGTCGCCTTGCTCGGTGATGGTGTAGCTCTTGATGGTCCCGGAACGGATCGCGTACAGCGATTTCAGCTCGTCGCCGGCCTTGAACAGGGTCTGGCCTTTCTGAATAGGCTTTTTCCTCTCGATAATGTTGTCGAGCTGATCCAGCTCGTGGGCATTAAGGGTGAAAGGAATGCACAGCTGGCTGATGCTGCAGTCCTGGCAATGGATCGCACAACCACCAGACTGGATACGACGAATCACGCGTTTTTCCGGGATCATAGATTACGCTCATTCAATAATTGATATGAGTCAATTTTAACATCTTTTGCCGCAGCTGATAAGGGTAGCATTAGTCTGAATAGGGGCATTGTGTGCGAATTTTACGCACACATGCCGCCGATTATTCTGTAGGGGACTGAAGTTATGAGTATTATTTGTGACTTATGCGTTTTATTCACACAAGTTATTCATAGGGCCCAGCGGCCTGCGAGCGTGGCGTTGAGCAATGGGCTTTATTAAGCGTCGCCAAACAATGGCGCCGGATAATCGCCTGGCGCGGCTACAGCAGGCTTTTAGGCAGGTAGCCTTCGTGCTGCAGCAGCCATTGTTTGCGCTGTACGCCACCGGCATAGCCGGTCAGTGCGCCTTGCGAACCGATCACTCGGTGGCAGGGCACGACGATGCTGATCGGATTTGAACCGTTGGCCATGCCGACCGCGCGCGAGGCGGTCGGACGGCCGATGCGTTGCGCGAGCTGGCCGTAGGTCAGGATCTCGCCGCAGGGGATTTGGCGCAGCTGTTGCCAGACGGTGCGTTGGAACTCGGTGCCGGCGGTCATCACCGGCAACCGATCGATAATGCTCAGTTCACCGGCGAAATAGCGCTGCATGGCGTCGGTCAGCCCGCTGGGATCGCGCTGTTCGCGCAGGGTGAACCGATCGGCGCGGTAGTGGGTATTCAGCAGCTTCATCAGGCGCGCTTCGTGATCGGTCCAGTCAATCGCCCGCAGGCGCCCCTGTTCATCGGCAATCAGCACCAGTTCTCCCACCGGTGTGGCGGTACGATCAATCAAAAAAGTCTGCATCTGGATCACTCCTCGGTTTGGTAGGGCGATTATCGCATGAAACGCAAGGGAGCGATGGCGGATTTCGGACATGCTGATGGGCGACCGCAGGGTCGCCCGAATAGCCGGCTTACG
The DNA here is from genome assembly GCF_052167655.1 of Serratia sp. CY55921. Lineage (NCBI taxonomy): Bacteria > Pseudomonadati > Pseudomonadota > Gammaproteobacteria > Enterobacterales > Yersiniaceae > Serratia > Serratia sp. CY55921. The sequence continues at coordinate 1,057,054 of NZ_JBJNMU010000001.1, forward strand.
GTAAGTCGGGGAGTTATTGTGTGATAAATTTATAAAATAAATTTATAAGTCATCAAGACAAGTTGTGTCTTGTTTATTATTTCAGCAGGCAGTAACGCTTTGTGGTTACTTATAGCTGATGGTCACGCGTTTTAAATGGGGATCGTTATTCACCATCTCACTGCTGACGGCAGAAACTAATTCTTTTGGCATCGCTTTTAACGAAGAGGATATATACCCGTTCTGATATTCCGTCACTTTACCGAAGCAGCTGGAGATAAGCTTTTCATCCTGATGTTTGACGGTGCATGCAGGCGTGGTAATGGCGCCGGTGAAGCGTACGACGCCAGAGGCGACCTGGCTGCCGGAAAGCGGTTTTGCTTGCAGAGCGAAGGGCAGAATGACCAATGCGCTTAATACGGCTAAGTAATGGTTCATACGCTGTTCCTTTCAGAGTAAAAACACTGCCAATTAAAAAACAAGCGCGCTTGTTTTCATCAAATAAGCTATTTCGCTTGGCGAAATAAAAACGAATGGGCAAAAATCCTACTGCCTGCATTCAATGAATTTGATAATAGAGAGGTAGGATGAGTAAAACCATGATTTGGATCATAGTGAAGACCGGTTAATGGTTTCAGGCGCGGGCGGGATAACAGGCTGTGATCGTTCTCTCAGGAAAGCGGAAAATGGCGGGATGTTTTCGCCCCCGTGGTGCAGCCACTGAAACCGGGGGCGGGCGTGGGGTTACAGCATGCCGCTGCTGCCGCAGATGCGGATCTTTTCCGCCACCACTTCTTTCATCGCCAGCTTGCCGGGGACGATGTATTTGCGCGGATCGTTGGCATCCGGGTGCTGTGAAAAGTAGCTTTTTACCGCATCGGCGAAGGCGATTTTCAATTCGGTGGCGACGTTGACCTTGCAAACGCCGAGCGAGATCGCGCGCTTGACCATTGCTTCCGGAATGCCGGAGGCGCCATGCAGCACCAACGGCACGTCCACCTGTTCGCGGATCAGCGCCAGGCGTTCGAAGTCCAGCTTCGGTTCGCCGTGATACAGGCCGTGGGCGGAACCGATCGCCACCGCCAGCGAATCGATGCCGGTGGCGGCGACAAACTCGCGTGCCGCCACCGGGTCGGTATAGAAGCTGTCCGCCGTATCGACGATCAGATCGTCCTCTTGCCCGCCCAGGCGGCCCAGCTCCGCCTCCACGCTGGCGCCGTAGCGATGGCACAGGGCCACTGCGGCGGCCACCTTGGCGATATTCTGCTCGAACGGCAAATGGGAGCCGTCGATCATGACCGAGCGGATGCCGCTTTTCACCTTGTGCTCGATGTCATCGAGCTCTTCGTGATGATCCAGATGCAGCGCCAGCGGCAGATCGTAGCGGTGCGCGGCCGCCTGACAGATACCGATCAGGTAGTCGGTGCCGGCATAGCTGAAGGTGCCGGGCGTGCCGGCCATGATCACCGGCGAGCGCAGCTCGGCGGCGGTCTCCGCCACCACCTGCACGGTTTCCAGATTGTGAACGTTAAACGCCGGAACGGCGTAACCCTGGCGCTGCGCCTTGAGCAGCATGTCTCGGTTGGCTATCAGATACATGGGATCTCCTTACTGCACGGGGGAAGGAAAACGGTAAATCGTCACGCCTTTCACCACCCGGTTAACCTCGCCGGTCGGGCAGGGGTTATCCGGGGTCAGCCCCAGCGCCAGCGAACTCTCGAAGGCCAGCATCTGGGTGAACAGCAGATACGGGAACAGCAGCCAGATATCGTCTGCCGCATCGTGCATATGCAGCAGGGTATCGGCGAGGGGTTGGCGCCCGCCGGTCAATCCGACCAGCTGCATCGCCTGCCCATCGCGCTGCAGCTCGTTCCACAGATCGCGGTCATACTGGCGGGCGTAGTCGTCGCGCGAGAACATCAACACCACCAGCGTCTGGCCGTCGACCATGAATTTCGGACCATGACGCAGGCCGAGCGGCGAGTCGTAGCGCGTAACGATGCGCCCGGCGGTCAGCTCCAGCATCTTGAGCGAGGCCTCTTCGGCAAGGCCGGTAAAGCAGCTGCCGCCAAGGGTGATGTAGCGGCGGAAGCCGCCGGCGGCCAGCGCCTTCACCTGCGGCTGCAGCGTTTCTCGCAGTGCGCGGCAGCGCTGCACCATGGCGTGCAGCGGCGCCTGGGCGGCCTCGAGCGACAGGGGGCCGAGCAGCAGCGCGGCGCTCAGCATCATGCAGCTGAAGCTGGAGGTCATGGCGAAGCTCTGATCGTTAGAACCTTGCGGCATCACCAGCGAACAGACGTTGTCGCGCCGATGTGCATACTGCGCCAGCTTGCTGTCCGGGTTGCACACCAGCATCAGGTGGTAGCTTTCCGGCAGCAGTTGGTCGGCCAGCTCCACCGTCGCCACGCTCTCCGGGCTGTTGCCCGAACGGGCGAAGGAGACCAGCAGCGTCGGCCGCTCAGGGTCGAGATACTGCAGCGGGTTGGCGACGATATCGGTAGTGCCGTAGGCCACCACGTCGCGGCCGGTGCGTTCGCGCAGCCAGGGGGCCAGGGCGCGGCCGGCGAACGCCGAGCTGCCGGCGCCGCACAGCACGATCTGCAGGCGCGGATTGACCAGCAGCGGCGCCAGAAACGGCTGCCATTGCGCCTGTTGATCCTGCAGCTGCCGGTGCAGCGCCGCCCACAGATCCGGCTGTTGCCAAATTTCTGCGGCGGTGTGCCAGGCGTTGCGCTGCTTCAGCCAATTCGCCTCGTAAGAGAAATACGCGTTCATGATGACAGCTCCTTAAAAATCCTCGGTTAACGGTCGGCGATAATCACGTCGATCCCTAAAGGGTGCAGCGCCTGCAGACAGTGTTCCGGAATGCGGCTGTCGGTGACCAGGCGGTGGATCTGGCCGATGTCGCGATCGTGCAAAAACTTGTGCGGCCGAATTTGCTGGCGTCGGCGAGGGTGTGTTTGACGTCGCGATTGATGTGGATGGTGACGCTGGAGACCGAAAGCAGCTGGCTGAGCGGTTCCACGCGCGACGCGCCTTCGCGGCACAGCGGGTCGATAATTAATTCCCGGCGTTTTGCGGTAGTGATCATTAACGCAGACTCCTGATTTACCTGTAGCCGTGCCCGACCGCGGCTTAATAAGCCGCAGCGATACCGACCGGAGCGCTTTCAGTTGTTCGTGGCGAATTACAGCAAACGAAACACTGAAATGCAATCGATTAATTTTAAAATATCTATATCTATCAGTTGGTTATATTTGATTTTGCTTTCGTTTGAGCGCCAACCGAAAGCAGCGTCAACGCAAAGTGAAAACGGCAAATTCGTTATTTTTCAGTCGACAATTCCCGGCATTTAATTATTCAGTCCGTCGAGGCCGAAAGCCGCAGCGATAATTCGGCAGCCGCCGGGCTTTCACTGTTTTTTTATGCCGGCGCGTGTAATAGCGCCGCATTGCAGCGGGTGAGGGTGAACGACAGCGGCCATGCGTTTCCCTCCGGCGATCCGTTCGTGGCCCATCCCGGCGAGGATCTGCAGCCGATAGCGCCTGCGTGAGGCGGTGAACCGCCGCATTGAAGCGTTGCTGGCGCCGATGTGAGGGGAAGTGGGGGCGAAAATGCGTCTTTCGCTCCCAAATCGCCATTACTTTGCTATACCTGATAGTCGATGGATTCATTTTATTGTCATGTGACTGACATGTCAGAGTCATGGCTCTGGCTTAAGTTTGCAGCGACTACGTCAGGAGATAACGCGATGTTCAGCCTGGATTCTCTGTTGCAAGATGCATTTCCACACCGCAATACCCCTGCCTGGCAGCGCAGCCTGCTAAGAACCCTTCTCTTCGAAAAAGAATTCAAACAGTTCGCCGCCGACTATCCCCACCTGAAAGGGCTCGATCTGATCGAGCAGGTGGTGGACTACTTTAACCTCAGCTGCGAGCTGGTGGACGGCGATCTGGAAAACATCCCCAGCCAGGGGCCGGTGGTGCTCGTGGCCAATCACCCGATCGGCTCGCTCGACGGACTGGTGCTGTTGCGCGCCGTCGCGGCGGTGCGTCCGGATGTGAAAGTGGTGGCCAGCCAACTGCTGACTTACATCGAACCGCTGCGCAACCTGTTCGTGCCGGTGGATAACGTCGCTTATAAAACCAGCCGCAAACAGATAGAAGGCATGCAGCAGCAGCTGGACAATCAGGGCGCGCTGATCCTGTTCCCGGCCGGCGAAGTGTCGCGCATGAGCCCGAAAGGCATCCGCGACGGCCACTGGCATACCGGTTTTCTGCGTCTGGCCGCCAAGGCGCGCGCGCCGATCGTGCCGATTCATATCAGCGCGCGCAACAGCAACCTGTTCTACTTTACGTCGCTGGTCTATCGTCCGCTGTCGACGCTGCTGCTGGTGCGTGAAATGTTCCAGCAGCGGGGCGGGCGCATCAGGATCCGCATCGGCGGCCGCGTGCCGTTCGCCAACTGGCACGATGGCCACACCAGCGCCAAGGATCTGGCGGAGCGCTTTCGCCGTCACGTGTATCGCCTAGGCCAGGGCAAACCGGGGCTGTTCGCCAGCGAATCGCCGATCGCGTTGCCGGAAGAGCGTCTGGAGCTGAAAAAGGCGCTGGCGAACTGCGAAAGACTGGGGGTGACACCGGACGGCAAAACCATCTATCTCTATCGCCGACATGATGAAGCGCGCACGCCGATCCTGCGCGAGCTGGGGCGCCTGCGCGAGATCGCTTTCCGCGCGGTGGGGGAAGGATCCGGCCGCCGCCGCGATCTGGACAGCTACGACGACGATTATTATCACCTGGTGCTGTGGGATGAAGAGGAGCTGGAGATCGTCGGCGCCTATCGTTTTATCCCCACCGCCGAACAAATCGCGCGTAAGGGCCTGGAGAGCATCTACAGCAACAGCCTGTTCCACTATGACCGCGATATGGAACCGATCCTGGCGCAGGGCATCGAACTGGGGCGCAGCTTCATTCAGCCGGCCTATTGGGGCAAGCGCGGGCTGGATTATTTGTGGCTGGGCATCGGCGCCTATCTGTCGAAATACCCGCAGTATCGCTATCTGTTCGGCCCGGTATCCATTTCCGGCGGCATGCCGCTGGCGGCGCGGGATCTGTTGATCGCCTTCTATCGACTCTATTTCTCGCCGGACCACGCCTTCGCGCAGTCGCGTCGTCCTTATCCGGCGTCGTTGCCGCAGGTGCTGGCGCAGTTTGCCGGGGATAACTACCAGGAAGATCTGGTGCGGCTGAAGAGCCTGCTCAGCAACATCGGCTGCTCGATCCCGACACTGTATAAACAGTACACCGAGCTGTGCGAACCGGGCGGGGTGCAGTTTATCGACTTTGGCACCGATCCGGCCTTCAACAACTGCATCGACGGCCTGGTGCTGGTGGATACCTCGCGGCTCAAGCCGTCGCGTTATCAACGTTATATTGCGGTGCATCAGCCGCAGGAAGCCGAGACGGCATGATCGGCGTCTGACTCATGCCTTTTTGATCTAAGCACGACCTTGGGGCCGGCGACGGGATAGCGCTACGATAAACGTTTTGCTTTCCACCGCCGGAGCCTTTCATGCCTCATTCGTTTATCCCGCCGTTATTGTCCGCCGATGAACCGCCCGCCGCCGCCGTTGAAACCCCGCGCGGCAAAGCGCCATTTTTGCTGCTGTGCGATCACGCCGGCAAGGCGATACCGCAATCCCTCGGGGATCTCGGCTTACCGCCGGGGGAGATCGAGCGCCACATCGGCTGGGATATCGGCGCGCTGGGCGTATCGCGCCATCTGAGCCGCCAACTGGACGCCACGCTGATTCATCAGCGTTACTCACGGTTGGTGATCGACTGCAACCGGGCGCCCGGCATCGCCAGCTCGATCCCGCATTTGTCTGAACTGACGCCCATCCCCGGCAATATCGGCATCGACGCCGAACACGCGCTGGCGCGTGAGCGCGAGGTATTTTTGCCGTATCACCACGCCATCGACGAGCATCTGGGGCAACGCCAACTGCGCGAACTGCCGACGGCGGTGATCGCCATGCACAGCTTCACGCCGGTGTTCAAGGGGCAATCGCGCCCCTGGCAGGTGGGGCTGCTGTTTAACCGCTACCCGGAATTTGCGCTGCTGTTGGCTGAACTGCTGCGTGAAGAGGGGGATCTGCAGGTGGGTATTAACGAACCTTATGCGATGACGGACGCCACCGATTACACGTTGCCGGTGCACGCGGAGCGCCGCGGTTTGCCTTACGTCGGCATCGAAATTCGCCAGGATTTGGTCGCTGACGAACGCGGGCAACAGGCATGGGCGAAACGTTTCGCGCGCCTGCTGCCGCAGGCCTGGCAACGCTGGCAAATTTGACTTTAGGAATATTCCCAGAGATGATAACCGTAAGGAATACGTAAGACGTCATTAGAAAAAAAGTCAGGAGACACGTGTGGAGCACAGCGATAACGGACTGTTTATCAAACGGGAGCGTTTTGAAGTTCTGGCGATTCTGCGAGAAATTTGCAAACAACGCACGCCGCTGCGCGTAGAAAATCAGCAGCACCGGTTTCAAAGTCTGTTATTGAGCGTCGGGCCGGACAATATCGTGTTCAGCGGTGAGGAAGCCTCGAGCGCCATCGACGGCGCTTGCACCATCGTGATTGAAAGCAACGACGCCAAAATCGAGTTTTCCGTCCCCCAGGCGGAGCTGACCGAACATCAGGGCGTACAGGCCTGTTCGACCCGGCTGCCGCAGGAGCTGGTCTATATCCAGCGTCGCCGTCAATTCCGCATCACTACGCCGCACTGGCGCCAATTCTTTTGTACCGGCGAATACCCGGACGGCACGCCGTACGAGCTGCGGATCCACGATCTCTCCGCCGGCGGCGTCGGTTTACGCTTCGACGGCCCGCTGCCGGATTTCTTCCAGCCAGGCTTGCAGTTCAAGAAAGCGGAGCTGGATCTGGGCAGCTACGGCAGCTTCAAGGTCAACATGGAGCTGGTGGTGGTCAACGACGATCAGGAAACCGACGATAACGACCAGGTGGTGCACTTCTCGCGCCTGTCATGCCGCTTTCTTAAGCTCGGATTGGCGATGGAGCGCAAAATTCAGAGCGCCGTGTTCGCCTTCGAGCTGGATTTCAACAAAAAGAAAAAACGCTGATAGGTATCAGGGGCAGTGCGCTGCCCCTCTGACTCGCCTGCGGCCTTAGGGGTTAAGCGCCCGCAGGCTGCCGATCTCTTCCCAACCGAAATGCGCCGCTTCGGCCAGTACGCCGCACACTTCATCGCCGGCGGCAACCACTGCCGCGTCGAGCGCAGCGCCCTGCAGCAGATGGCTGACCAGCAACGCGGTGAACAGATCGCCGGTGCCTTTGACCGCCGATTTGACCTTCGGATGAGTAAAGCACTGCGTTTCCTGCCGGGTGACCAGCATCAATCCCACTTTGTCTTCGTGTTGCGCTACGCCCGGTGCGCTGGTGACCAACACCCATTCGGTGGTGTCGTTCAACAGCGCCTGCGCGGCGTGTTGCGTCTGCTCGCGGCTGCTCAGTTGCCGGCCGCACAGCTGCTCCAGTTCGAAACCGTTCGGCGTCAGGCCGTTGGCCAGCCGCAGGAACGGCGAGCGATAGCAGTTGACGATGCGCTCATCCACGTAGATCCCCTCACCGTAATCGCCCATCACCGGATCGATATAGATGTTTATCTGCGGATTGAGCGAGCGCACCCGCTGCAGCCAGTTGGCCAGAATATGGCACTGCATCACGTCGCCCAGGTAGCCGACGATCACCGCCCGTGCGCGCTTCATGACGCCGCGGGCGATCAGGTCGTCGAGAAAACCGCCGAACCAATCGCCGGAGATGACGCCGCCGTGCGGTTTGCCGTAATAGGGCGGGCAGCCGAACAACACGCTGGGCACCTGCAGCGCCTCCAGTCCCTTTTTCAGCAGAGCGCGGTAGGCGATGCCGTTGCCGACGCTGCCGTAGACCACCTGAGATTGAATGCTGATCACGTCAATAGACGGTGACCGCAAAGGTGAAGCCTGTTGCATGAGTTACTTCCTTGGTTCGTTGTTATCCAGCCAGCGCGCGAACACCTGCCGCGCGCGCTGTTCCAGCTGCGCGCCGTGGCGCGCGGCCTGGTCGCGCAGGGTCTGGGGCGCGATGCCGGCCAGTTCCAGCTCGCAGGCATGGCCAATCAGCCAGCGTTCGATATCGCGATAATCCGCCTCCAAATGGAACTGCAGGCCGAGCGCGAACCCCTGATAGTCGAAGGCCTGATGCGGGCATACCGCCGTGCCGGCCAGGCAGCGGGCGCCGTCCGGGATCATGAACATATCCCCGTGCCAGTGCAGTACCGGCGTGTCGGCCAGCGGCGCCAGCACCGACTCCTCTTCCGCCGGCGGCGTGGTCAGCGGGGCGAAGCCTATCTCTTTCACGCCGAGCGAAATAACCTCAGCGCCCAGCGCCTGGGCGATCACTTGCGCGCCGAGGCAAACCCCGAGGGTCGGCCGCCGCTGCGCCAGGCGCTGTTTGACCAGCGCGAATTCATGGTCGAGAAAATCATACCGCTGCTCGCCGGAAAAGTGCTGAGCGGCGCTGATCGGCCCGCCGAGCACCACCAACAGATCGGTCTCTTCATTATTGATAGCACGAATATCATCGCGGCCGGCATCGTAATAATCGATCTGATAGCCGCGCAGTGACAGCAGGGAACCGAGGATGCCCAGGTTTTCAAAGTTGACGTGCCGAATGGCGACGGCTTTTTTCATTGTTTAACCTCGCTAGCGTGAGTGAAGGGGATCAGCGCCAGCGACTCGCCCAGCACCGTGATGCCTTGCGCGCCGCTCTGGTAGACGATGCGGCGTTCGCTGACCTGGCTGAGCTGCACCTGATAACCCTGTGCGGCCGGGAACAGCGCGCAGGCCTGCTCCAGCTGATCGGCTGCCCACGGGGTGAACAGCTGCAGGCGGGCAAAGGCTTTTCCTGCATACTGAATGTCGAGCACGTAATGTTTATCCATGGAACCCCTTACTTTTGGCCGCAGAAACTGCTAATCTTATTTGAACTAGTACAAAAGGATTTATGTATGACTTCATTGTATGCAAAAGGCGGCGGCGCTGTCCAGATTGCCGAGCAGATCGCAGCACGCATCAAAAACGGCGCGCTGCGGCCGGGCGAACTGTTGCCGCCGGTACGCCAGCTGGCGGCGGAGCTGGAGGTCAATCCGAATACCGTGGCCAGCGCATACGCCAGATTGCGCGATGCCGGCCTGGTGGCGACGCGCGGGCGGGCGGGTACGGTGGTGCTGGAGCCGCCGCTGGCGGCGGTGAGTGCGGCCTATACGCCGCGCCAGGTGCCGGCGGGGATGTGCGATCTGGCCAGCGGCAACCTGGATGCCGCTTTGCTGCCGGCGCTGAGGCTTGGCGCGGCGGAGGTGTTCCCGCAGCAAAACGGCTATGACATCAGCGGCGACCTGCCGGTATTGACCGGTCTCGGGCGTGAGTGGCTCGGGCGCCAGGGCGTGGCCCTGGGGGAACCGGCGGTGTTTTCCGGCGCGTTGGACGCGATGGAAAAGGCGCTGCGCTGTCATGCCCAGCCTGGGGCGGCGGTGTGGGTGGAAGATCCCTGCTGGCCGCCGCTATTGACGCTGCTGCGTCACCTGCGCCTGCGGCCGCTGCCGCTGGCGGTGGATGAACAGGGCTGTCGGCTGCCGGAGAGTGGCACGGCTGACGCGGTGATCCTGACGCCGCGCGCCCATAATCCGACCGGCGCTTCGCTTTCAGCGCAACGTGCGCAGCAGTGGCGAGGTTTTCTGCGCGGCCATCCGCAGTGTCTGGCGATCGTCGACGATTTCTGGGGGCCGTTGTCGCAACAGCCGCTGCATCTGCCGTTCGACGGCGATCGCGGCCTGTACGTGCTGTCGCTCAGCAAGTTTCTCAGCCCGGATCTGCGCATCGCGTTGGCCTGCGGCAGCCCGACTTTGCTGCAGGCGATGCGCGCCGATCAGTACATCAGCGAACGCTGGGTCAGCCATATCTTGCAGCAGATCGCCGCCAGACTGTGGGAACAAGCCTTGCAGGAAGGGCAATTGCAGCGGGCGCAACAGGCGTATCAGGCCAGACGGGACGAGCTGGTCCAGCGGCTCAATGCGTTGAATCACACGGCGCTGGCGGTAGGTGAAGGGCTGCATCTGTGGGTGCCGGTGCGTTCGGAAACCGCCGCCGCGCAGCTGATGGCGCAGCGGGGATGGCTGGTGCAGGGCGGTGAACCTTTCCGCCTGAAGTGCGGTCCGGCGCTCCGCGTCAGCCTGGCGAACGTCACGCCGTCGCAGTTGGCGCCGCTGGCGCAGGATCTGTCCGAAGCCATGCGGGCGGCGGCGGCGATCAACTAAGCCGGCGTCAAACTCTCCTCCGCCAGTAACTGCAGCGAGGCTAACCGGGCGGCCGGTTCGGCGATCGGCGTGTCGATGATGAACTCTTCCACGCCGTACTGTTGCTGCAGCTGCGCCAGTTGCTGATGCACCTGCTCCGCGGTGCCGAGCAGAATATGGCTTTCCCGCGGCTCGATGCGGTAGTCGGTGGCGCCGGCCTGCTGCACGAAACTCTCCGCCTGCGCCAGGCTGCCGACGGTCACACTCTGCTCACCGGCAATGTGCACGCGGTATTGCCGAATGTCGGCCGCCAATGCCGCGGCCTGTTCCTCGCTGGGGGCCACGATCGCCGCCACCGCCAGCAGCGCCTTGCGGCCGCCGCTGTGTGCGGCGTAGTGCTCCAGCGCGTCGCGGATATCCTGCGGATTGCCGTTCAAATGCGCGGCGAACACGAAGGCCCAGCCGGACTCGGCCGCCAGCGTCGCGCTTTCTTTACTGGCGCCGAGCAGAAAACGCTGCGCGCCCTGCGGCGGCAGCGGTGTGGCGCTCAGGCCGGGCTCGGCGTCGTCGTTCAGATAGGCGGTCAACTGCGACAGCTGCTGAGGAAAGTCCGGCTTGCGTTGCCGATCGTGGGCCGCCTGCAGCGCCTGGGTTGCGAGCGGCAGCCCGCCGGGCGCTTTGCCCACCCCGAGATCGACGCGTCCCGGCGCCAGCGCCGCCAGCAGGTTGAAGTTTTCGGCCACCTTGTAGGCGCTGTAGTGCTGCAGCATCACGCCGCCGGAGCCGATGCGAATGCGCGTCGTCTGGCCGAGCAGGTAGCCGATCAGCACTTCCGGCGACGGGCAGGCGAGCTGCGGCGTGTTGTGGTGCTCCGCCAGCCAGAAACGCCGATACCCCCAGCGTTCCGCCCGTTGCGCCAGCTGCAGCGTGCGCGCCAGCGCCTGCGCGGCGCTTTCCCCGTCGGCGATCGGACTTTTTTCCAATATGCTCAAGGCATAAGCCATTTTTCCCGCTCCTTTCATCATCAGATATGCCTGACAAATACCATGCGGGCGGCGCGCGGCTTAATACTGATTGGCGATAGGATATTCCATTGATCCAAAACGGATTTGGATATGCGTAGAACGGTAAAGCGCCGCGATTTTACGGCTCCAGCCAAGCCTTCAGACGAATGGCGTCACGGTAGTGGCCGTAGCGCGGCTGCGCGCCAAGCAAGATCATCACCACCGGCTGCCCTTTGATGGTGGTGCGCATCACCAGGCAGTGACCGGCCTCGTCGGTAAAGCCGGTTTTCTGCAGCTGGATCTTCCAGGCCGGGTTGTTGATCAGACCGTTGGAACTGCGATAGACCAGCTGGCCGCGGCCAGGACGCACGATCTGCTGCTTGTCGGTGCTGAAGCGGCGAATCAATGGATAGCGATAGGCGTGATTGACCATTTTCAGCAGATCGCTGGCGGTGGCTACGTTGCGCGGCGTTAGCCCGGTCGGATCGTAGAAACGGGCGCGTTTCATGCCGATGGCGCGCGCTTTCTGATTCATTTTCGCCACGAAGGCCTTGCGCCCGCCGGGATAACTGCGGCTCAGCGCCGCGGCGGCGCGGTTTTCCGAAGACATCAGGGCGATGTGCAGCATGTCGCGGCGGCTGAGCACCGAGCCGATGGTCAGCCGCGAATGGGTTTTTTTCAGCAGATCGCGATCGGCGGCGGTGACTTTGAGTTGACTGCCCATGGGGCGTTTGCTGTCCAGGGCGACCATGGCGGTCATCAGCTTGGACAGAGACGCGATCGGCAGCACGCGGTTCGGTTGCTTCTGATAGAGCGTTTTTCCGGTACGCTGATTGACGACCAGCACCGATTTGGCATTCAACACCAATGGCGGCGCGGCGGCATGGGCGGGTGCCAAAACGAACAGCAGGCTGAACAGGGCGGCGGCGCCGAAGCGCCGGACGGACAGACGGAGAACAGGGAGAAATAAAAGCATAGCGACGGCAATAGTGACCCTAAGTGATTAAAAAATATCAAAAGAGTCTGCCCGGCAAATGTGAAGGAAATAGGGTGATAATCGCTCAAACTGTTACAGCAATCCCTTTTGCCGCAGCGTGAAGCGGGTGGCTTCGTTCAGATCGTAGTCCGCCAGGCGTTCGCGCGGCACCCAGGCGTAGTCGTCGAATTCATCGTTGATCGTCACGTCGCGGTTGGCGGCGTGGCAGTCGAAAATCAAGTAAATCATGTAGATTTGTTCCCGGCTGCCGTCGGCGTAGGTTTTGATGCGCACGTCGTCGCGGAAGGTCCAGGGCGTGATGCTGTCGAGGATCAGCGCGGCGCCCAACTCTTCGCGCACTTCGCGCCGCAGCGCTTGCTCTATCCGCTCACCCGGCTCGACGCCGCCGCCGGACAGCGCCCACTGGCCGGGAAATACGCCCTTGTGCGCGGCCATTTTGCACAGCAGGAAGGCGTTATCGTTTTCAATCAGCGGGCAGACAATGATGCGTTGGCGCATGGAGGACTCCTGTCAGAAAGCAAAGCCGCAGGATAGCAGATTTGGCGGCGCAGGGCGGGAAGGTCGATCGCATTCTGTGCGGCGGCGGGAAATCCGGTCGGCATTTGTCATGGGGTTGCCTCCGGCTTTGTTTTCTTCAACGGGAAATCAATCGCAGGTGTTATTAAGTATCAATTCGAATAATTTCGCGTCAGGATAAAGCAGGGATTTTAACCTATCATGGAGTTGATAACGTATGCCTAATGGAATAAAACCGCTGTGCCTGATGACTCTGCTGCTGCTGTCGGCCTGCCACAGCGCGCCGGTCAGCCAGCCCCCTCAAGACGCCACGGCGACAGCCCCTATCGATGCCACCAAATCGCTGTTCCCGCTGGGGAACTATTCGCAGTCTGTCGATAAATGGTTGCCGCCCGGTCCGCAGCGGCGGGTGTCCGTGATGGATGCCGCCACGCAGCAACGTCATTTTTCCGCCCTCAAATCTCACTATTTTGGCATGGGGCCGAACGATGAATCCCCCTGGAATCCGCATTACATCGCTGCCGTCCTGAACCGCGAAGCGGAAAGCCACCGTGATGCCGCAATGGATAAATACCTTGGCCGTGGAAGTGTCTCCTGGGGGGAAAACTTCAGGACTCACACCGACCGCTGGAAACAGCAAGTCAGAGATAACGCGTCTACGGACATTAGCCAGGTTTATCATTCTTCGGCCCGAGGCATTGCGGTCAGGGAGACGCTGGTCAGGATCCTGCCGACGGACGATCCGGCTTATGACGACCCTCGCCTGGCTGGACAAGGTTATCCCTTTGATAATCTGCAGGATTCGTCTATCCGCCCCGGCACTCCGGTATACGTTATTACGCAAAGCCGCGATAAACGCTGGAAATACGTCATGTCGCCTACGGTGATCGGTTGGGTGCATAGCGAAGACATCGCGGCGGCGGATCAGCGGTTTGTCTCAGAATGGCTGGCGCTGGCGGGGAAAAATCTGGGGGCATTCATTAAACAGCCGGTTTCGGTGCAAACGGGCGGCCAGTTTTATTTTACGGCGCGCCACGGCACGATTCTGCCATTTTACCGTCACCGACAGGGCCTTTTTGTGGTCGCCGTGCCGGTACGCCGAGAGGATGGCCGCGCACAGATGCGCCGGGTCGTTGTCAAGAAGGGGGAATTTGCCGCCATGCCGTGGAAAATGACGCCCGAACATCTTGCCGTACTGATGCGGTCAATGAGCGGCAGGCCTTATGGCTGGGGGAACTATAACTTCAATAATGACTGCTCCGCCGAACTGCGCAGTCTGTTGATGCCTTTTGGCCTCTTTCTTCCCAGAAATTCCGCCGCGCAGATACAGGCGGCCACCCGGGTGGTTGATCTTGCTCAAGCGAACACCAGTGAACGGCTGCGCTATCTCAAAGATCACGGCAAACCCTTCACCACGCTGGTTTACATTCCGGGCCATATCATGCTGTATATCGGCAATGCGCTCATTGACGGCCAGGTTGTGCCGATGACGTACCAGAATATCTGGGGGCTGCGCCCGGCAGATTCAAAGCGCCGCAGCATTATCGGCGGCGCAGTCTTTTTCCCGCTGCTGGCGACCTATCCTGAAGATGCGAGCCTGATGTCGCTGGCGGGCAAGGCGCAGTTTAAACTGGGATTTATTGAATAGCCCTTTCTTTAGCTGATAAAGCGACCGCGAATGCGGCCGCTTGTTGTGCGGCGACAAATCGAACTGCGCTAATTGCCTAGCCGGCGCTGGATAATTTTATCGTGCTCATCCGTCAGGTTAGCGTAATTCCAAATAAATAATCCGCCAAGGTTAAAGTCCAAAACCTGATCGATAAAGTAATTTAAATTCCAGTCGGTCAATCCTTTGGTCGTCAGGGCCAGAATGCATTTTTTATTTTCGGCCCCGTTCGCCAACGATTGTTTTAATGCCGGGATCATATTAGCGAGAATATCGTCATTGCTCCACATCGCTGCCGCATAACAGTAATGGATAAAGCGGTCGCATTGGTCTGATTGAATGATTTTTCTGACTTTCTCGTTGAGCTTGTTGCCATTTTCCGTATTGGGGTGGTTGTAAGAATAACCGGCAATAAAACCAAAGCTGGTCTCTTTCCCGGCCTCTTTTAGCCGTTTCATGGCTTCGATGACCCGTTCGGTGTTCATATTGCATTCGTCATCAAAATCGACGCCATCCCAGCCCCGATCGACCGTGGCCGCGACGATCCTCAACACTTCATCCTCATTGGCCGGCTTTTGCTGCGGGGAGCATCCGCCGCCGCCGTAAACCCATAGCGTCTTTCCGTTAAAGCCGGGAAGCGTATCGGGTTTGTTTTGTTTTTCCGGACTCCATCCTGGCTGGGCTGAGGTGCCTGTGGTTAATCCATCAAGGTTGGTTACCATGCCGTACATCATGACATCGAACGCTTTATGCGGTTGGCCAGCCAGAGACTGGCTCCATCCGCCCGTAATAAACTTGTTCATTGTCGTTGTCTCCTTATTGAGCGTGTTCCTTAAATGAATGTGTCTTGCATGATGGAGGGTATCAGCCGCTATATTCATTTAGCCATTGTGCGGTTGCTGAACGGGCAAGGGATGAAAACTTTTTAAAATGAAATGACGTTTTTATGACGGAAATATTAATGAGCAAGAGCGTTGAAAATCATTAACGCCGAGCGATAAAGATTGTTATAACAGCGTGGACGATCTGGGCTAACGGCAATAGGCAGGATAAGGCGTTATGGTGCAAAGGGCAGCGGAAAAGATGCACAAGCTGGATTTTGATGATGAAGTGACCGGGCTGATCTACGGCCATGCGTTTCGCTCCGGCGAGCCGCCGGCGCGCCTGAACTCGCAGCAGGTTTGCCTGGCTTACCAAACGTTGTCGCCCGGCGACGGTTTTATCTGGCTGCACCTCAATCTCAACCACGCGGCGGCGGAGAAGTGGCTGAAAAACCATTTCGCCATTTCCGATTTTTTCTTTCACGAAATTCGCCACGGTTCCCACACTACGCGCATCGAGCGGCAGGGCGACGATCTGTTCGCCGTGCTCAACGACGTGATCTTCCACCCTGAAGACAACAACCCGGAAACGGCGACGCTGTGGCTGTATTGTCGCCGTGGGCTGGTGGTGACCGTGCGTCATAAACCGGTGCGATTGATCGAGCGGCTGCTGGGCCGCCTGACGGCGCTGCAGCTGGCGTCGTCCACCGAACTGCTGGCGCACCTGCTGGAAGAGCAGGAGGATGTGCTGGAGCAGGTGGTGCGGCAGGCCAACCAGTATGTCGATACCATCGAGGATCGTCTGCTGACGAGCCGCGTTAAACGCAACCGCGCCGAGCTGGGGCGCATGCGCCGCATGCTATTGCGCTTTCAGCGCCTGTTGGCGCCGGAGCCGGCCGCGCTGTTTCGCCTGTTGAACCGGCCGCCGAGCTGGCTGAGCCGTGAGGTGGTGCAGGATCTGCGGCAGTTTACCGAAGAGTTCACCGTGGTGTTGAACGATCTCGCCAGCCTGACCGAACGCATTCGGCTGCTGCAGGAAGAGCTGGGCGCCAAACTGATGGAGCAGAATAACCGCACGCTTTACACCCTGACGGTGATCACCGTGCTGGCGTTGCCTATCAACATCGTCGCCGGTTTTTTCGGCATGAACGTCGGAGGGATACCGCTGGCCAGCAATCACCACGGTTTTATCCTGCTGGTGTTGCTGGTCGGCAGTTTCACGCTGATCGCCGGTTATCTGGCGTTCAGGCGCAGGGACGAGTCGTAATTACAGGCGGGCGCGGTACTCTTCTTCCAGCCGGGCATGGGTGCTCCAGAACGGCTGCGGCGCCCGATCGTGCAGGCGATCCAGCAGAATATCCAGATGGGTATGCCAGCCGCCGGCGACGCTGAGCATCTCGTCGCGGTTAGCCAGGCGCCGGTGGGTGACCGTCAGCAGCACCGCGTTTCCCTGTTCCGTCAACTCGAAGGTCACTTCGGAAGGGCGCCCCTGCTCCTGTTCGGCCCAGGTAAAGCTCAGCAGGCGCGGCGGGAACAGGCAGGTGATGTGGCCGCGGTTGCTGACGCAGCCGCCATGCTGTTTGTACTTGGCCGGCGGTTGCTCGTGCTCGCCCGCCAGATCGGAGTTGCGAAACTCCAGCTCCAGCGGCGCGCCGTTTTCCAACTTCATGGCGCCGGCCGCCAGCCAGGTGGCGCGCTTGTCGGATTCGGTCAGGTAAGCCCACACCCGCTCGATGGGGCCGGGCAGCAACCGCTGGATGCGCAGCGTACCGGGTTCGATAATCATGCCGTAATCATTCATGGTTCACTCCTTGGGAGGAAGCTGTTCGGGCTGCAGCAGCGCCTGTTCGAGCGCATCCAGCCGTTCAGTCCAGAAATGTTCATAGGTTTGCAGCCAGTGCATGGCCTGCGCCATAGGCTCGGGTTCGAGCCGGCAGATATGGTTTCTTCCTTGCACGGTGCGTTGCACCAGGCCCGCATGTTCCAGTGCTTTCACGTGCTTGGAGGCGCCGGCGAACGACATCTGCAACGGCGCGGCCAGTTCGCCGATGCTGCGTTCACCGCCGGCCAGCGCGCGTAACATCGAGCGGCGGGTCGGATCGGCCAGCGCATGAAAAATGGCGTCCAGCTGTGAGGAAGATAATTCAACCATATGGTTGAATATAGATCAGGCAGGCTAATATTCAACCGTTTTGTTGAATATTTTTTGCCCCGGCGCCAAACCGGGGCGAGGATCAGGCGTCGGCGTGCGCCAGCAGGGCGTTGAGCAACACATCGGCGCCGGCGGCGGCCCAGGCGGGGGTGATATCTTCCCGCTCGTTGTGGCTGATGCCGTCCACGCAGGGAATGAAGATCATGGCGGTCGGGGCGACGCGATTAAGGTAACAGGCGTCGTGGCCGGCGCCGGAAATCATGTCGCGATGGCGATAGCCCAACGCCTGTGCGGCGTGACGCACGCTGCCAATACACCCCGGATCGAAGGCGACCGGGGGATACTGGAAGATGCGCTCGGCCCGGGCGGCCAGGCCGCCGCCGTTGACCTCGTTTACCGCCGCCAGTAGGCGCTGCTCCATCTGCGCCAGAATAGCCTCCTGCGGATGGCGGAATTCGACGCTGAAAAAGACGCGCCCCGGCACCACGTTACGCGAATTGGGGGTGATTTGCGCCATGCCCACCGTGGCGCGCGCGTCGGGCGCGAAATCCCAACCGATGCGGTTGACCGCCGTGACCAGCGCCGCAAAGCCAAGCAGGGCGTCGCGGCGCCGATCCATCGGCGTGGTGCCGGCATGGGCGCTGAAGCCGACGACCTCCAGTTCATACCAGCGCTGCCCTTGTGCGGCGGTGACTACGCCGATGTCGAGATGCTCCGCTTCCAGAATCGGCCCCTGTTCGATGTGCAACTCGAAGGCGGCATGGATCGGCGTACCGCCCACCGGATACTCGCCGGCGTAGCCGATGCGCTCCAGCGCGTCGCCGAGGCTGACGCCGTGCTCGTCGCGGCGCGTCAGGCCGTATTCCAGGTCGAATACCCCGGCGAACACGCCCGAGGCGATCATCGCCGGCGCGAAGCGCGCGCCTTCTTCGTTGGTCCAGTTGATCACTTCAATCGGGCGTTCGGTGACGATCTGCCGATCGTTAAGGGTACGAATAACCTCTAATCCGGCCAGCACGCCGTAGATGCCGTCGAAACGGCCGCCGCGGGGCTGCGAATCACCGTGCGAGCCGGTGACGACCGGCGCCAGCTCGGGGCGAGCGCCTTCACGCCGCAGGAACATGTTGCCCATTTTGTCGACGCGTACGGTGCAACCCGCCTCCAGCGCCCAGGCGCGCAGCTGATCGCGCGCTTGCCGATCTTCTTCACTCAGCGCCAGCCGGGTGACGCCGTTATTGGCGATGGCGCCGAACTGCGCCATCGTCTGCAGGCTTTGCCACAGGCGCTCGCCGTTGACTCGATACGTCATTGATCTTCTCCCGGCGTTTTAGCGGTGTAGCGGAAATCGCAGCAGGGGGCGCCGGACATGATGGTCTGGCTGCGCTGCAGGTCGACGTCAGGGGCATAGCCAACGATAAACTGACTGTCGCGAGCGCAGGAGAGCAGGTGGCCGATCTCCCCCAGCCCCATCTCGTGATACATCTCGGCGTAGCGGCAGCGGGTGACGTTATAGTCGAAGTGCTGCGCGTCCTGATTGATCACTTCGACGCGCAGCGCATCGTCTTTTTCCCACAGGTACTGCAAGGCGGCGAAGCTGCGCAGATCCGCGCCGTTCGGTTCCTGGGCGGCGAACTGTTTGCCCGCCTCGATGGCGGCATTCTCGATGGCTTCGCCGATCACCGCCTGAGCGCGCGCCTTGCCGATTTCACGCACCAGAATCTGGTAGATCGGCTTGATGATCTCCGCCTCGATCTTTCTGCGGGCTAAAATGCCCAATTCGTTTTTTGCACAGCTCATCGCCTTGCTCCTCTTGATTTATTGTGGTTTGGCGCCGCCCAACACGGTTTGCGGCTGCCATTTGCCGTCAACCACCCGGTACAGGGTGAAGCTCGGCTGTTGCAGGTTGCCTTGCGCATCGAAGGCGATGTCGCCGGTGACGCCCTGGTAATGTATGGCGCGCAGTTTCGGCAGATAATCGGCCGGATTGGCCGAATCGGCTTGCTCAATGGCGGCGATCAGCACCCGGGTGGCGTCGTAGGCGAAGGGCGCATGCAGTTCGATGTGGGTGTGATAACGATCGCGGTAGGCTTGTTCAAACGCCTTGCCGCCCGGCATCTGTTCCAGCGGTAGCCCCGGCTCCAGCGCGACGACGCCTTCGCCTTCCCGCTGCGCCAGCGTCAGGAAGGTTTGGCTGACGAAGCCGCCGGCGCCCATCAGCTGCGCGTTCATGCCCAGCTGTTTCAGTTTGCGCGCCAGCGGCGCCGCCTGCGAATCCACGCCGCCGAAGAAGATCAGATCGGCGTTTTTACTGCGGACGGTGGTCAGTACGGCGCTGAAATCAACGGTCTTGTCATCCACATACTCACGGGTGACCGGCTGCACGCCCTGGGCCTGCAGCGATTTGATAAACTCGTCCGCCAGCCCCTGGCCGAAAGCGGTGCGATCGTCTATCACTGCGATGCGCTTGGCTTTCAGCGTCTTCACCGCATATTGCCCGGCGTAGTTGCCGCCGTCGTCGTCGTGGCCCATCACGCGAAAGCTGGTGTCAAAACCTTGCTGCGTGTAGCCGTGACCGGTCGCCACCGGCGCCACCTGAGCGATGCCGGCGTCGTGATAGATGCGCGCCGCCGGGATGCTGGTGCCGGTGTTCCAGTGGCCGACCACGCCGGCGACGCCTTCGTCGACCAAACGCTGCGCCACGGCCACGGCGGTGCGCGGGTCGGACTGATCGTCCTCGGACACCAGCTTGAAGGTGACCGGTTTGCCGTTCAGCGTCGGTTTCTGTGCGTTAGCGTCGGCGATCGCCAGCCGTGCGCCGTTTTCGAGATCTTTGCCGATGCGCGCGGAAGGGCCGGTCAGCGGCCCGGCAAGACCGATCAACACGGTGTCGTCCGCCAGCGCCGGGAGGCTCAGGATCATTGTCATGGCGGCCAGCGCCAATGGCTTGATGCGAATGTTCTGCTGCATGTCATACTCCTGGTGCGGTTAAAGGTAACAACGGTTATTCACCCAAATAGATCCGTTTGATTTTTTCATCGTCCAGCATGTCGGCGGAGCGGCCGCTGTGGCTCAGGCTGCCGCTGTCCAATACGTAGGCGCGATCGGTGGACGCCAGCGCCAGGCGGGCGTTCTGCTCGACCAACAGCAGCGTGACGCCGTCACGGGCTAACTGCTTGATGACCGAGAAAATGGCCTCCACCACAATCGGCGCCAGCCCCATCGACGGTTCGTCCAATATCAGCAGCCGCGGGCGGCTGAGCAGCGCGCGGCCCATCGCCACCATCTGTTGTTCACCGCCGGAAAGCAGCCCGGCCGGTTGATGCAGGCGCTCGCTCAGCCGTGGGAAGGTGGCGCACACGCGTTCAAAATCTTGCCGCACCGCCGATGCGTCACGCCGCGCATAGGCGCCCAGCTGCAGGTTTTCTCGCACCGTCAGGCGGGTGAAAATGCCGCGTCCCTCCGGCACCATCACCAGCCCTTGTTGCAGCAAGCGGTGCGGCGGCATGCCGCGAATCGAACGGCCGTCGAACAGGATGTCGCCCTCAAACGGCTGCAGGCCGGTCAGCGCCCGCAGGCTCGAGGTTTTGCCCGCGCCATTGGCGCCGATCAGCGTCACCTGTTCGCCGGCGCTCACCGTGAAATCGATGCCTTTGACCGCATGAATGCCGCCATAAGACACTTTGAGTCGTTTAACGCTCAGCAGGGCTTCAGACATGCGCGCCGCCTCCCAGATAGGCTTGAATGACCGCCGGTTCGCGCCGCACCTGAGCCGGTTCGCCTTCGGCGATCGCTTTGCCGTAATCCAGCACCGTCAGCCGATCGCACAGACCCATCACCAGCTTGACGTCGTGTTCGATCAGCAGCAGCGTTTTGCCGCTGTCGCGGATGCGCAGCAGCAGTTCGCGCAGCGCCACTTTTTCTCCGGCGTTCATGCCGGCCGCCGGTTCGTCCAGCGCCAGCAACCGGGGCTCGGTCGCCAGCGCGCGGGCGATCTCCAGCCGCCGCTGATGGCCGTAGGCGAGATCGCCGGCGCGGTAATGGGCGAATTGGCTGATGCCGACGTACTCCAGCAGCGCATGAGATTTATCGCGCACCGCCTGTTCCTCCTCTTTCGCGCGCCGGTGCCGGGCGATCGCTGCCCACAGGCCGTTGCGGGTGCGCACGTGGCAGCCGACCATCACGTTTTCCAGCACGCTCATTTCATTGAACAACCGCAGGTTTTGGAAGGTGCGGGCAATGCCGGCCTGCGCCACTTTGTCGATCGCCTGGGGCTTATAGCGCTGGCCCGCCAGGCGGAACTCGCCCGCGTCGGCGCGATACAAGCCGGTGATCAGGTTGAAGCAGGTGGTCTTACCGGCGCCGTTCGGCCCAATCAGGCCGTAGATTTCCCCCTGGCGGATGCTCATGCTGACGTCATCCACCGCCGTCAGGCCGCCGAAGCGTTTGCTGATATGGTGTAAAGCGAGCAGCGGCGTCATGCGGCGTTCCCCCGTGCGTGGCGGGCCGGCCACAGGCCCGCCGGGCGATACAGCATCACCAGGATCAGCGCCAGGCCGTAAAACAGTTGGCGGATGATTTCCGGGTCGATCAGCACTTGGCCGAACAGCGCCTGCTGCAGCGGCCCCATGCTGCTGCGCAGCAGCTCCGGCAGGGCGGCCAGCAGCAGCGCGCCCAGGATCACGCCGGGGATGTGCCCCATGCCGCCGAGCACCACCATCGCCAGTACGGCGATCGATTCCTGCAGGGTGAACGATTCCGGCGACACGAAGCCCTGAAACGCGGCGAACAGCGCGCCGGCCACGCCGCCAAAGGTGGCGCCGATGGCGAAGGCCAGCAGCTTGAAGTTGCGGGTGTTGATGCCCATCGCCCGCGCGGCGTCCTCGTCTTCGCGGATCGCCGTCCACGCGCGGCCGATGCGCGAGTTCTGCAGCCGCAGGCTGATAAACAGGATCGCCAGCAGCAGGGCGGCGAACAGGTAGTAATAGAGATACAGGCCGGAAAAACGCACGCCGAACCACTCATGCATGCCGGAAAACTTCAGGCCGAACAGGCTGACCGGGTCAATGCCGGAAATGCCTTTGGGGCCGTTGGTGAGGTTGACCGGGCGATCCAGATTGCGCATCAGAATGCGCACGATTTCGCCGAAACCGAGCGTGACGATCGCCAGATAATCGCCGCGCAGCCGCAGCGTCGGCGCGCCGAGCAGGATGCCGCACGCCGCCGCCAGCAGCGCCGCCAGCGGGATCAGACCCAGCATCGACAGGTGCAGCCCGTCGGGGAACCACTGCAGCAGCAGCGGGAATTGCTGTGTCAGATGCGGTGACGACAGCAGCGCGGCCAAATAGGCGCCGACGGCGTAAAAGGCGATAAAGCCCATGTCCAACAACCCGGTCATGCCCACCACGATGTTCAGCCCGAGCGCCAGCATCAGGTACAGCAGGGCGAAGTCGACGACCCGCACCCAGTAGTTGCCCCCGGCGGCGCCCGCCACCCAGGGCGCCAGCAGCAGCGCGAGAATGAACAGCGTCAGCCCCAGCCTGGCGCGGCGCGGCGTGGCCAGAGGAACGGGAGGAGTCAAAACGGTCATGGTGATGTCCTTATGCGCGCGTGGCGATGCGTTCGCCCAAGAGCCCGGAGGGGCGGAAGACCAGCACGGCGATCAGCACCAGAAACGCGAACACGTCCTGGTAGTTGCTGCCGAACACGCCGCCGGTCAGCTCGCCGAGATAGCCGGTGCCCAGCGATTCGAACAGGCCCAGCAGCAATCCGCCGAGCATCGCGCCGCGCAGGTTGCCGATGCCGCCGAGCACGGCGGCGGTAAACGCCTTGATGCCCGGCAGAAAGCCCATCGAGAAACCGGCGTTGCCGTAGTTGCTGGCCATCATGATGCCGGCCACCGCCGCCAGCGCGCCGCCGAGCGCGAAGGTCAGAACGATGATGCGGTCAGGACTGATGCCCATCAGGCCGGCGACCTGCGGGTTTTCCGCCGTGGCGCGCATGGCGCGGCCGAAACGGCTGTGTTCGACCAGCAGCCATAAGCCGGCCATGACCGCGACGGCCACCGCCAGCGTGACGATCGCCGTGCCGGTGATCACCGCCGGCGCATGCCCGCCGCTGCCTGCGGTCAGGGCGATGGGGGTCATTGGCAGCAGCTGCGGAAACATCAGGGGATTGCGTGACCAGATCAGCATCGCCAGGGTTTGCAGCAGCAGCGAGACGCCGATACCGCTGATCAGCGGGGCCAGGCGCGGTGCATTGCGCAATCGGCGGTAGGCGAGACGCTCGATCGCCATCGAGGTGATGGCGCAGACCGCCATGGCGAACAGGGCCGCCAGCAGCAGCGTGGCGTACGGCGGTAACGCGGGAAAATGGTGTTGCAACACGCTTATCGCCGACAACGCGCTCAGCGCACCGACCATCAGCACGTCGCCGTGCGCGAAATTGATGATGCGCAGGATGCCGTACACCATGGTGTAACCGAGCGCGATCAGCGCATAGATGCTGCCGAGCATCAAACCGTTGACGGTTTGCTGTACCAGCGTATCCATAGAGAGAGTCCGGAGATAATGAGTCAGGAGGGTCACAGTAGAGAATTTAAAAAAATTGTAAAATACGGAAAAATACTTTCTTATACAAAAAACGAGTGATTTTAATGCGTTGATTTTTATGTATATTGAATCCATTCCTTCAGTGTCGATTTCCCAAAAACAGTCAATATATGAAAAAAACAGAACAGTACGATGAGCCATTGCCGATGCTGCCGAACGATCCGCCGCTGCGCGCCGTGCGGGCGTTCGAAGCCATCGCGCGCCTGGGGGGCATCAGCGCGGCGGCTAACGAGCTGATGATTTCGCCTTCGGCGGTCAGTCATCAACTCAAAACGCTGGAGGCATTTTTGCAGATGCCGTTGACCGAACGGCAGGGGCGTAACCTGGTGCTGCGCAGCGAAGGGCGGGAGTATTACCGTTCGATTCGCTCGGCGTTCAACGTGCTGCGCCAGGCGACCGAACACGTGCGCGAGCAATCCGCGTCGCGGCAGGTGACCATCAGCCTGATCCCGCTGTTCGGCATGGGTTGGTTCATTCCGCGGCTGCGCGGTTTCCTGCGCGAAAATCCGGATATCGACATCAATGTGGTCTACGCCAACCACCGCAATTACCTGAGCGACGCCGCCGACCTGTCGATCCGCTTCGGGGTCGGGCAGTGGACCGGCTATCGCAGCGAGAAGCTGATGTCCGGCAAAATGGTGCCGGTGTGCAGCCGGGCATTCAGTAAACTGCATGGTTTGCTCGATACGCCGGAGCAGCTGGCGACGCTGCCGCTGCTGCACGACGAGGAGCGCAATACCTGGATGCAATGGTTTCAGCAGGCCGGCGTCAAGCGCCCGCTGCGCAGTATCGGCCCGATGTTTGAGGACGGATTGTTGACGTTGGCGGCGGTGCAGGCGGGGCTAGGGTGTGCGTTGATGCGTGAACCGTTAATCGCCCAGTACCTTGAAAGCGGTGAGTTGATCAAAATGTTCGATCTGCCGATCGACGACGGCCGCGATTATTACCTGTGCGCTCGACTGGATAGCGAGCTGTCGCAGGAAGGCGAAAATCTGCGGCAGTGGCTGCGCCGCGAAGCCGATGAGAGCCGGCTCGCGTAACGCCGGGCGGAAACAGGGGAGAGCCGGACGTTCATTTCACTTTCCCACGACGCACGCCACGCCAACAGGAAAGTAATAGGCCCTCCGGGGTGGGCGTTTTTAAACCGTTGCTCACCGGCGATGATTGCTGAAGCTTCAACGCGCGATGCTGTCACTGGCGAAGATGACGGCTATGCTTAACTTGCCGATCACGTGGCGCGACGGCCACAAAGTGACAATAATTCCCACTCTCAGCGCAACGTCAAGGAGCGAGCAGATGTCTGTCGGCAATGATACGGAAACCGTGAATAAGACGGGGCTGTCGCCGCTGGCGTTGGGCGCATTGGGCGTGGTGTTCGGCGATATCGGCACCAGCCCGCTGTACACCCTGAAAACCGTGCTGTTTCTCTCCGGCGATGCGCCTTCGGCGCCGGTGATCCTTGGCCTGCTGTCGCTGATATTCTGGACGCTGGTGATCGTCACTTCTCTCAAATACGCCATGTTCGCCATGCGCATCGGCAACCGCGGCGAGGGCGGCATCATGGCGCTGATGTCGCTGCTGGTCAGCAAGCGAAAATCCCGGCCGCTGGTGCTGTTCGCCGGCCTGTTCGGCGCCGCGCTCATTTACGGCGACGGCGCCATCACGCCGGCCATCTCGGTGCTCTCGGCCCTCGAAGGGCTGAACATCGTGCTGCCGGCGTCGCAGCCCTATATTCTGCCGGCGGCGGTGGTGATTTTGCTCAGTCTGTTCGCCATTCAGCCGCTGGGTACCGCGCGCATCGGCCGCGTGTTCGGGCCGATCATGGCGCTGTGGTTCCTGTCGATCGCTGCGTTGGGCGTGTGGGGCATCATCCAGCATCCGGCGGTTTTGCTGGCGCTGAACCCGCTCTACGGCATTCACTTCCTGTTCTCCAACGGACTGACCAGCTTCCTGGTGCTGGGCGGCGTGTTTTTGTGCGTCACCGGCGCCGAAGCGCTGTATGCCGACATGGGGCATTTCGGCAAACGGCCGATTTGGCTGGCCTGGTTCGGCATCGTTTTTCCCAGCCTGTTGCTGAACTACGCCGGTCAGGCCGCGCTGATCCTGAGCGGCGCCGATGTCACGCAGAACATCTTCTTCCGTTTATGCCCGCCGGCGCTGCTGATCCCGCTGGTGATCCTGGCCACGCTGGCGACGATCATCGCCAGCCAGGCGATCATCAGCGGTGCGTTTTCCATGACCCGGCAGGCGATCCAACTGGGGTGGCTGCCGCGGCTGCGGGTCAGGCAAACCACCGAGGAAAGTTACGGGCAGATCTACATTGGCGCCATCAACTGGCTGCTGATGGTGGTGACGCTGTTCCTGACCGTGTTCTTTAAATCGTCGGACAATCTGGCCGCCGCCTACGGCATCGCCGTCTCGTTGACCATGATCATGACCACCGGCCTGCTGTTCGTCGCCATGCGCGAGGTGTGGCGCTGGGGGCCGATCGCCAGCCTGTTGGCGGCGGGCGGTTTCTTCGTGGTCGATTTGAGCTTCCTGACGGCCAACATGACTAAAGTACTGCAGGGCGGTTATATCCCGCTGCTGTTGGCCGCCGCGGTCTATACCGTGATGCTGATCTGGCATCGCGGGGTGCTGGCGGCCGCGCGCACCCTCGGTGAAACGACAGTGCCGGTAGAGGATTTCCTGGAGAAAATCCGCCGCGAATCCGTGCCGCGCGTGCCGGGCACCGCGGTATTCCTGACTCGCAGCCTGCAAGGGACGCCGCCGGTGATGAAATGGCAGGTCAAGCGTAACGGTTCGCTGCACGCCAACGTGCTGGCGCTCACCATTGCCATCGTCAATGAGCCGCGGGTCTCGAATGCTGAACGGTTGGTGATGCGCGAGCTGTCGCCGGGCTTTTGGTGCGGCGTGGCCAGCTATGGCTTTATGGAGCGGCCTAACATCCCGCAGCTGTTGCAGCACGTCGAGGCGCAGAAATCCGGTCTGAACTTCGACGAGGCGACCTACTATCTCGGGCACGAGACCGTGGTGCGCCGCGAAGCGAACGACCGGTTGCCATCCTGGCAGCGCAACTTGTTCGCGCTGATGGTGCGCAACGGCATGCACGTCACGGATTATTACTACCTGCCCAGCGATCAGGTGGTGGAGATTAGCCGCCGCGTGCCGGTATAGGGCGCGAAAAAGGCATCGCCGCAATGCGGCTTGCATCACACAACGCGGTTTGCATTTCATTCCTGGCCGCCATAACCTGACAAGAAACGGATTGTTACTGACGCGATCAGGCAAAACCTAACTTCTCTCCCGGCATCGAACATGGCCGGATGGGCGGTTAGGTTTTTTTTTTGCAAAAAGGAGAAGGGAATGAAACTTGTCGTCGCTAATGATTACCAGGAATTGAGTGAGCTGGCCGCCAGCCTGTTGTTGAGTTACATGCTGCGCCCGCAGCGCGTCAATCTGGCTATCACCGCCGGCTCGACGCCTAAACGGATGTATGAGTTGTTGGCTCCGCGCGTCAAGGGCCACGCGGAATTCGCCAACGCGCATTACTATAATTTCGATGAAATTCCTTACGCCGGCCGATCGGGCTATGGCGTCACCATGGAGAATCTGCACCGTATGTTCTTTGGCCCGGCGGCGATCCCCGAGCGGCAACAGCACGTCTTGAATTCGGACAACTACCTGCAGCACGATCGGCGTATCGCCGAAGATGGCGGGCTGGATGCGATCGTGATGGGCGTCGGGGCGGACGGGCATTTCTGCGGCAATCTGCCGGGCACCACCGCCTTCGAAGACCGCACCTGTCGGGTGCCGGTTTCCGCCAGGCCGGATATGGCGGACATTTTGCTCAAAGAGGTGGGCGGCCGCACTGAATGGCTGCCCGATCATTACGTCACCCTGGGGCCTGCAAGCGTGATGGCCGCCAAAAAGCTGGTGCTGCTCGTCAACGGTTCGCACAAAGCGGACATTTTGCGGCGCATTGTCAGCGGGCCGGTGGAGAGCGGGGTGCCCGCCAGCATTTTGATGCTGCATCCGGACCTGTTGATTATCGCCGATCGGGAGGCCGCGGCGCTGCTGCCTTAAGCGTTCATCCGGCGCGTCTCGCCTCAGAACCAACGGTCATAACCTGCAACCAAAGCGTCTTTCCCTGCGGCGCAGAATCAGGCTAGAGTGCGTTTTTTCATGCACCTGGGGGATTCCGATGCTGTTCGATTTAAACCAGCAGGCGGCCGAACTGCCTGAGGCCTGGCGCTCTGCCGTGCTGGGCCGCGTCGGTGCGGCCAATATCAAAGTGCTGCGCATGGATGCGCGCAGCATTGCGGATGAAGTGCATGATTACAGCGAAGGGTTGCTGGTGATCAGCGGCCACCTGCGGCTGCAGGTGGCGGGGGAAGAAGTGGTGGTGCGGGCCGGTCAGCTGTATCAGGCCGCGGCCGGCGTGCCGCACCGCGTGTTGCCGGGCAGCGAAGGCACGCTGGTGATTGTCGATTTGCCGGAGGATTAAGTGCCGTCGTTGGGCTGAGGCTGTGCCAGAAATCTGACAACGCCCTGGAGAAAGCGTTGTCTGCCGGCGTTATCTCTATCGAGATGGACAAAATGTGTCGCTTCAGGAATGACCAGCTTTTCGGCTGAAGGGGCATCTTTCATGATGGCGTCAACATCCTCGGGCCGGCTCCAGAAATCCCGTTCCGAGCGAACAACCAATACGGGAACGGTTGTTAAGGCTGTTGCGGACCACTGTTTTCTGCCCATCGCCAGTTCAAAGCTGTCAGCCATTGCACCGGTCGGTGCGCGGAAGCTGTGTGGCGTTCTGCGCTGCGAGGTATTGTCCGATGCCAGTGCGGCATCACCGTAAGCGCGTTTAACTGTTTCATCACGCCACTGTGTTTTATCCGCCACGGGAATGCTGTTATCCCAGGCGACAAACAGACTGTCTCGCGTGTTGAGGCTCCAGCCGCCAAATTTGGCGGCGTTGAAGTGCCCGGGATTTTGAGGATCGTCCAGCGGCGATCCCTGGCCCAGCAGCGGGTGGTGGGCGGTTCCGCCATAAAGCGTGTTATAGAGCACCAGCCGTTCCACATTCTGTGGATATTGGGTTGCATAAGCGCCCGCCCAGTGCCCTCCCGTCGCCCATCCCAGGATATTAATGCGGGGCGCTCGACTCCATGCCTGAATAGCCTGCACGGCGCGATCGATATCGGTTATGGCGTCCGCAGTGCGGATCAACGGCGCTGACTGGTTAGGAGGGCTGTCCATCGCGGCCGGCCGGCTGGATAACCCATATCCCCGCAGATCGAGGATATATACCCGAAAACCGGCTAACGCCAGATCTGCAGCCAAAGAGCCGCCCTTGACGGGCAAATCAAAAGAGGCCAGGCCGGGAACCCGTGCGCCATGAATCAGCAGTACAGGTTTGCCCTCAGATTTCAGGCTGACTTCCCTGACGTGCAGTTGCTCTCCGCCCGCAAGCAAAATGTATCTGTCTGTTCGATTTACCGGTGTGGGGATTTCATTTTCTTTTGATGCAGCCAGCGTTGACGACGCTGACATGATAAGGAGGGCTAGCAACGTATTTAGGTTTCGATAAGTCAGTGACAACGATCTGAGTATGTTCATTGTTATTTCTGCTCCACGAATATATACAGGAAGCATCTTCATGTGCTCCCCTTGACGTGTCTAATACTATTGTGGCGCTTTCTTAATATATTTTAGGTATCACGACATGCTTACTCTGCGTCAGCTCCGCCAATTTCTTGTGGTCGCGGAAACAATGAATGTCCGGAAAGCGGCCGAGCGTTTGCATATGGCTCAACCCCCGCTGACAAAAGCGATCCGTCAAATGGAAGAGGTTTTGGGCACCCGGCTTTTTGAGCGAACCAATCGAATAACGGCATTGACTCCCGCAGGGGCAGTGTTGCAGAAGGAAGCGGTTACGACGCTCATGCAGATGGAACGGTCGATGTTACTGACACGACGCGCTGGCCAGGGAATGACGGGGGCTTTGCGCATCGGTTTTGTCGCTTCCGCCGTCAGACATCTGCTTCCCGAAATGGTCGCCCGTTTTCACTTTTCCTGTCCGCAGGTTGTTCTTGAATTGAAAGAAATGACGACGGCGCGACAGGTTGCGAGCCTTTTGGAAGACACGATTGATATTGGCATTGCGGTTTTACCTGTTCCTGAATACGCCATACCGAAACTGTCTTGCCATCCATTTTTTAGCTGCCCGCTGATTGCCGTTTTGCCGAGTAAACATCCTGCCGGAACAAGCGGCGTTCTTTCGCTTTCTGCCTTGGCCACGGAGCCGTGGGTATTGTTTCCTGGGCAAGAAGGGCCAGGTCTCTATCGCGCTATCATTGAGGCCTGCGAAAAGGCAGGATTTGCTCCTGAGGTTGTTCAGCGAGCCGTGCAGATGGAAACGATAGTCGGCCTTGTTGCTTCGGGATTAGGAGTCAGTCTGGTCCCTGAATTCATGCAAAAAAGCGGCTGGGCAAACGTTTCTTTTTGTCGGCTTAGTGGAGAACAGATCCCGTATCAGGTTGCTCTGATTCACAAGGCGGAAAATATCAATCCCCACGTCGCGGATTTTGTCAAAAACGCAGTTCCTCCACAGCCATAGGTAAAACGCGCCTGAGTTTGAACCGCATTCAAGAATCGATTAGGCGCGGTCGCCCAAGGCCGTCAGCGCCACGTTTACCGCCGCCAATAACCGCGCCTCGGTGACGCCGTCACGCGCCTGAATCGACAGGCCGTGCAAGAAGACGGCGAAATAGTCACCCAGGCTGTCGGCGTCGGTGTCGGCCGGCAATTCGCCGGTTTGCACCGCCTGCCGCAGCCGTTCGACGATCTGCTGCGTGCGCTGCAGCCGATGCTCTGCCAGCCAGGCTTTGAGCCCGTCGTTTTCCGCGCTGACGCTGGCGGCGGCGGAGACCACCATGCAGCCTTGCGGCAGATCGGGCCGGCTATAGAGCCGTACGGCGTCTTCCAGCAGGCGTTTGAGCGCCGGGCGAATGCCGCTTTCCGTCGCGAAGGCGCGATCGGCGAAGCCCCCTTCGGCGGTTTCATAACAGGCAATCGCCTCGCGAAACAGCTGCTCTTTGGAGCCGAACGCTTTGTAGATGCGTGCGGAAGCGATGCCCAACTCCGCCACCAGATCCGACATCGAAGTGCCTTCGTAACCTTGCCGCCAGAATAAGTTTCGCGCCTTCAATAGCGCCTGTTCGCGATCGAACTCGCGCGGTCTGCCTGCCATTCGCTGCTCCAATTTACCTGCCATTCAGCGACATAGGATCGCTTAAATCGACGGGAATACCAATGCCTTTATAAATTTCGCTTGCGGTCGCCGCGCTTTGCTCCT
Source organism: Serratia sp. CY55921 (assembly GCF_052167655.1). NCBI lineage: Bacteria > Pseudomonadati > Pseudomonadota > Gammaproteobacteria > Enterobacterales > Yersiniaceae > Serratia > Serratia sp. CY55921. Next base: position 1,088,510 of record NZ_JBJNMU010000001.1, read on the forward strand.
ATTGTTTGTCAATCGACAACCAATAGGAGTTTACGATGAAAACCCTCAAAGGTCCAAGCCTGCATCTCGCGCAATTCAGCGATGACGCGGCGCCGTTCAACAGCTTGCCCGCCATTGCCGAGTGGGCGGCGCGGACTGGTTTTACCGCCTTGCAGATCCCGGCCTGGGATCGGCGTTTATTCGACGTGGCCACCGCTGCGGAAAGCCAAACCTACTGCGACGATTTGACCGGCATGTTGGCGGAGCAGGGGTTGGTGGTCAGCGAACTGACCAGCCATATCTTCGGCCAGCTGATGGCGGTGCACCCGGCTTACGATGCGCTGTGCGACAGCTTTGCGCCACCGGCGCTGCAGGGCGATCCCAAGGCTCGCGGCGAGTGGGCGCGGCAGCAAATGCTGTTGGCGGTGAAGGCGTCGGCGCGGCTGGGGCTCAGCGAACTGGGCACCTTTTCCGGTTCGCTGGCCTGGCCCTATCTGTTCCCGTTCCCGCAGCGCCCTGAAGGATTGATTGACACCGCGTTCAACGAGCTCGCCAAACGCTGGCTGCCGGTGCTCGACGCCTGCGAGGAGCAGGGCATCAATCTATGTTATGAAATTCACCCGAGTGAGGATCTGCACGACGGCGTGACGTTTGAGATGTTTCTGCAGCGCGTTGGCAACCATCCGCGTTGCCGGGTGTTGTTCGATCCGAGCCACATGGTGCTGCAGCAGCTTAACTATCTGGAGTTTATCGATATCTATAAGGACGTTATCGGCATGTTCCACGTTAAGGACGCCGAGTTCAATCCGACCGGTCGTCAGGGCATATACGGCGGTTATCAGTCCTGGATCGATCGCGCCGGCCGTTTCCGCTCGCTGGGCGACGGCCAGGTCGATTTCAACGGCATTTTCTCCCGTTTGACGCAGTATGGCTATCCGGGCTGGGCGACGCTGGAGTGGGAGTGCTGCCTGAAAAATCCACAGGACGGCGCTCGCGAAGGCGCGGCCTTCATTCGCGAGCGCATTATCCGTGTCACCGACAAAGTGTTTGATGACTTCGCCGGTGCGCCGGTCAATCCTCAGCAGATCAATGCATTGCTCGGCATTCGCTGAGCCTGACCCCACAGGGAGTTAACCCCATGAAACACAGTCAAAACGAGATCCTGTTGCAGGATCTCGCGGCGGAACACGTCTATACCCAGGTCAACGGCCGGCGCCTTCACTGCGTGGTGGCCGGCGAAGGGCGGCCGGTGCTGCTGATCCCCGGCTGGCCGCAAACCTGGTACACCTGGCGTTATGTGATGCGAGCCTTGGCGGCGGCCGGTTTTCAGGCGATCGCCGTCGATCCGCCGGGCATCGGCGACTCTGACAAGCCCGCCGGCGGCTACGACACCGGCAGCATCGGTGCGGCGTTGCACGCGATGATGGCGCAGCTGGGCCATCAACGTTACCAACTGGTCGGCCACGATATCGGCATGTGGATCGGTTACGCCATGGCGAGCGATTTCCCGCAGGCGGTGGAGCGTCTGGTACTGACGGAGGCGGTGATCCCCGGTCTGGCGCCGCCGCCGCCGATTTTCGTCGCGCCGGAGGAGAATATCTTCCTGTGGCATTTCATGTTCAACCAGCTGGCGGATTTGCCGGAGACCCTGACCCAAGGGCGCGAGCGGGAGTATCTTGGCTATATCTTCAACCGCTGGTCTTATCGGCGCGATCGGGTGGCGGCTAAGGTCTATATCGCCGCCTATTCGGCGCCGGGCGGCCTGCGCGCCGGATTCGACTATTACCGGGCGATCCCGGAGACCGTTCGCCAGAACCGGCTGCGCGCCGCCACGCCGTTGACGATGCCGGTGTTGACGGTGGGAGCGGAGCACGCCACCGGCGACGCGCCGCTGACGACGCTACGGGGCAATGCGCGCGATCTGCGGGGCGAAACGGTCGCCGGCTGCGGCCATTTCATCACCGAGGAGTGTCATGAGGAATTTATTGCCCTGATTACGCCGTTCCTGGCAGGAGAACCCCATGCCGCTCGATGAACGCATCGCTGCCTTTTTGACGGCGTCGGCCGATGCGTCGCCCCCCGCGTCGCTGGCGGAAATGCGCGCGGCCACGGAAACCGGTTTACGCCGGCTGCAGGGCGAGGCGGAACCGAGCGGCGGCGTCAGGGATTTTACGCTGGTCGCCACCGATGGGCACCGGATTGCGCTGCGCGCCTATCTACCGGCGGGGGAAAGGCGCGCTACCGCACAACCAGCGATGCTGTTCGCCCACGGCGGCGGCTGGTGCCTCGGTTCGCTGTCGCTGTATGACCAGCCCTGTCAGGCGCTGGCTAACGCCACTGATCGGGTGATCCTGTCGGTCGATTATCGACTGGCGCCGGAGTTTCCTTTTCCACAGCCGCTGGAAGATGTCTATCAGGCGCTCTGTTGGGCGGCGCAACAGGCGCCGCAGTTAGGGATTGACGCTGACCGTCTGGCGGTGGGCGGCGACAGCGCCGGGGGCAATCTGGCGGCGGCGGTCGCGCTGTTGGCGCGGGATCGCGGCGGTCCGCACATTGAACGTCAACTGCTGCTGTACCCGGCGCTCAGCCGCGAAATGGTGACGAAGAGCTATCGCGAATTCGCCGAGGGGCATTTTTTGACGCGCGACGCGATGGTGTTTTGTTGGCAGCAGTACCTGGCCCAGCGACGCGATCCCGGCGCCGAGCCGCTGCATGCCGCCACGCTACGCGGGTTACCGCCGGCCACTATCCTGAGCTGCGAATATGATCCGCTGCGCGATGAGGCCGAACTGTATGCGCAGCGGCTGCGTGAGGCGGGTGTGGCGGTACGCTGTGAACGGTTGCCGGGCATGGTGCATGCCTGCATTCACATGTTGGGGCTGACCCCGGCGGCGCGGCGGCTGTTCGAGCTGGCCGGCGAGTAAAAAAAAGCCCCGCGCTGCGGCAATGCCGCTCACTTAAGCCTGAGTGGCATTTTTTATCCAGCCTCTGGGCGTTCTGTGCAGGGGAATTGCCGTAAATGTCCCGCATTTCTCTGTGGCCAATATGAACGGCAATTGGAGGGGCCGAAGGCGCGGCCCCTCCACCCGCGCCTTTGCTTAACACCGTCTGTCCGCTACGCGGATACCCTCGCCGCGTCTGCGCTGTCGGGCGGGTCGGCTGCGACAAACGTCCCTGTTAGTCTCGCCTCAACCGGCCTTCCCTGGCCGGTTGCCCCTGACAACGCCGTCTTGCTCGGCAGCCGGTGATGCGCGCTCAAGGTCAACACCTGAGCTGGCTGCTACCGGGAAATCTGTCGCTTATGAGGTTGTGGTAGAGAAGTTGGAGATGAGCGCGGTGTTGGGCGCCCTTGAAGACGCCGAACGCAGGCATAGCGCATTAGGAGAAACCGCCATGGACGGCGGTTTCAGGTGAGACAGGCAGGGACGCCTGTCGCAACCGGCCTCAATGCGGTATGGCGGAGAGAGGGAAGTTGGCAAAGCCAACCGTCTGATAGGGCAAAGGCGCGGGTTGCCAGGGGCCGCGCCTTCGGCCCCTGGCTCGGTCGAAGCGTATGAGCTTCATGGCGCATCTCACCTTTATCGACCGAAAACTGCACAAATACGTTCAGAAAAACGCTAACTAACCAGGATTACCCGCATTGCGGGGCTTCTGGCTATTCATCCGACGTGCGATTAACGGCCGGCGACGGTGACAAAGCGCGTTTCCAGGTAGGATTCGATCGCTTCGCTGCCGCCTTCGGTGCCGTGGCCGGAGTCCTTCACGCCGCCAAACGGCGTTTCCGGCAGGCCGAAACCGATGTGGTTGATGCTCAGCATGCCGCTCTCCACGTCGCGCCCCAGCGCATTGACGGTGGCGATGTTGCGGCTGTAAGCGTAGGCGGCCAGCCCGTACGGCAGACGATTGGCTTCGGCGATCGCCTCGTCGTAGGTGGCGAACGGGCGCAGCAGGGCGACCGGGCCAAACGGCTCTTCCGACATGGCGCGCGCGCTCAGCGGCACGTCACGCAGCACCGTCGGCTCGAAGAAGTTGCCTTTGCCCGCCACGCGTTTGCCGCCGGTGCTGGCCTTCGCCCCGTGAGCGATAGCGTCTTGCACCAGCGCCTCGATATTGTCGACGCTGCGGCCCAGCACCATCGGCCCCATCGTCACGCCGTCTTCCAGCCCGTTGCCGAGCTTGAGTTCACGCACTGCGGCGGTGAATTTCTCCACGAAGGCTTCATAAACGCCTTGCTGGATCAGGAAGCGGGTCGGGGCGATACAGACCTGGCCGGCGTTGCGGAACTTGGATTGCGCCAGCTCTTTGGCCGCCGCGTCGAGATCGGCGTCGTCGAAGATCAGCACTGGCGCGTGGCCGCCCAGCTCCATGGTGGCCTTTTTCATATGCTGGCCGGCCAGCGCAGCCAGATGCTTGCCCACGCGGGTGGAGCCGGTGAAGGAGATCTTGCGAATGGTCGGATGCGGGATCAGGTATTCCGAGATTTCCGCCGGGGTGCCGTACACCAGCGCGATCACCCCGGCCGGAATGCCGGCGTCGGCGAAGGCTTTGATCAGCTCAGCCGGTGAGGCCGGCGTTTCTTCCGGGCCTTTGACGATGATTGAACAGCCCGCCGCCAGCGCGGCGGACAGCTTGCGCACGATCTGGTTGATCGGGAAGTTCCACGGCGTGAAGGCGGCCACCGGGCCGACCGGCAGTTTCAGGGTTTGCTGCTGCACGTCGCGAGCGCGGGACGGAATAATCTGCCCGTAGGTGCGGGTGGCTTCGCCGGCGAACCACTCGATCACGTCGGCGGCGTTGAGAATTTCGATTTTGGCCTGCGCCACCGGCTTACCCTGTTCCTGCGTCATGATGGCGGCGATGGCGTCGGCGCGTTCGCGCAGCAGCGCAGCGGCTTTGCGCATCAGGTTGGCGCGCTGGTGTGCGGCGGTGTTTCGCCAAACGTTAAACCCGCGTTCGGTGGCGGCCAGCGCCAGATCGAGATCCTCTGCGGCGGCGTGCGCCACTTGACCGATGATCTCGTCGGTAGCGGGGTTGGAGACCGGCAGGGTTTTTCCGGCCAGCGCGCTGCGCCATTGTCCATCGATATACAGTTGAGTATCCGGATACATTGTTGCCTCTTGTTTGCGGAGTGTCAGGGGCCGATGAGCTTCGCGATGCGGCCCGTCTGAAAGGGACAGGGACCTTAACCCTACGCCGAATGGCGCCGATCGTCCAGGCGAGGGGCACGAAAGGACCAGGGCGGCTACTCAACCGGCGATGTTTTGGCTATGCTGAGCAGATTGTCAGCACGGATGAGGAGGTCGGGTGCAAGGGGTTCCACAACAGTTTCCGTTCGAGAAGGACTGCGCGCAGTTCCGGCATTTGTCGCATCTGCCCGGCGTCGAACTCTATCAGGCGCATATCGAACGCTATGCCTTCGAGCCGCATACCCACGACGCCTTCGCCATCGGCACCGTGGACACCGGGGCCGAGCGTTTTCGCTATCGCGGGGCGCAGCACCTGGCGGCGCCGGGCGCGCTGGTGCTGATGAATCCTGACGAGCTGCATACCGGCGAAGCCGAAACGCCGGGCGGTTGGTGTTACCGCATGCTCTATCTGGCGCCCGAGGCGCTGGAGCAGCTGTCCGGCGATCGGAGCCAGTGGTTCACCGATGCGGTGCGCCACGATCCGCGGGCGGCGCAGCGCCTGTCCGCCATTCTCGCCGCGCTGTGGCAAACCGACGATCCGCTTACGCTCGACGGCCTGCTGTTGGAAGCGGTGGCGTTGCTGCAACCGCACATCCGCACCGGGCGCCGGGAGAAAGCCGAGGCGGCGCACCGTTTCGAGGTGGTGAAAAGCTACCTGCACGATAACTTCGCCGAGGCCATAACGCTCAACCAACTGGCCGAGCTGGTGTCGCTCAGCCCGTACCATTTCCTGCGCAAGTTCAAGGCCGAATATCACGTCTCGCCGCAGCAGATGCTGATGGCGATCCGGCTGTCGCAGGCCAAACGCATGCTGGAGCGCGGCATGCCCGCCGCACAGGTGGCGGTGGCGGCGGGGCTGACCGATCAGGCGCACCTGACGCGCGCCTTCGCCAACCGTTACGGCGTCACTCCAGTGCGTTTCCAGAAACAGGTGAAATTGGGCTAAAACAGCAACCTGCTACAATAATTCCTCCCCGCGTTTTCGTTACTCTGCCGCTGTCTTGTCGGGCGGGTTGGCCGCACCGGCCGTTTGTCGGAGTCGTTATGTTCATTGGCGTTGTGTTTGCCCTGGCCGCCGGGCTGATGTGGGGATTGATTTTCGTCGGTCCGTTGCTGGTGCCGGACTATCCCGCCGCGCTGCAGTCCACCGGGCGCTATCTGGCCTTCGGGCTGATCGCCTTGCCGCTGGCGTGGTTCGATCGCCGCCGCCTGCATAAGCTGCGGCGCCAGGATTGGTGGGAAGCGCTCAAGCTGACGGCTATCGGCAATCTGCTGTACTACCTGTGCCTGGCCAGCGCCATTCAGCGCACCGGTGCGCCGGTGTCGACCATGATCATCGGCACCTTGCCGGTCGTGATCGCCATTTGCGCCAATCTGTTTTACGGCCGGCACGACGGGCGCCTGGCCTGGGGCAAACTGGCGCCCGCACTGCTGTTGATCGTCTGTGGATTGGCGTGTGTGAACGTCGCCGAGCTGCGCGGCAATGCGGTGCCGATCGACGGCTGGCGCTATCTCAGCGGTCTTGGGCTGGCCGTGTTGGCGGTGGCGTGCTGGACCTGGTTCCCGCTGCGCAATTCACGCTGGCTGCGGGAGAATCCGACGCAGCGTCCGGCCACCTGGGCCACGGCCCAAGGGCTGGTGACGCTGCCGCTGGCGCTGCTGGGCTATCTGGCGGTCTGCGGTCAGTTGGCGCTGAGCGAGCCGGCGTTCGCCTTGCCGTTCGGCCCGCGCCCTGAGGTGTTTATCCCTCTGATGCTGATCATCGGCGTGTTCTGCTCCTGGCTGGGGGCGCTGTGCTGGAACGAAGCCAGCCAGCGGCTGCCGACGGTGTTGGTGGGGCCGCTCATCGTGTTCGAAATTCTGGCGGGGTTGGCGTATACCTTTCTGTTGCGCCAGGCCTGGCCGCCGCTGCTGACGCTGGCGGGCATCGTCTGTCTGATCGCCGGCGTGGTGTACGCCATGCGCATCAAACCGCAGCCAGTGGTGGTGGCGCTGGAGGACAAGCCGAGGTGACGCCCGCCGTGGCGGCGGGCGTGAGGGTTAACGCTTGCTGTGGTGAATGATCTCTTCGGCCACGTTGCGCGGCGCTTCGGCGTAGTGGCTGAATTCCATGGTGTAGGTGGCGCGGCCCTGCGACATCGAACGCAGGGTGGTCGAGTAGCCGAACATCTCGGACAGCGGCACCTTGGCGCGAATTTCCTTGCCGCCGCCGCCCGGGATATCTTCCATACCCTGCACCAGACCGCGGCGTGAGGAGAGATCGCCCATCACGTTGCCGGCATAATCCTCCGGCGTTTCTACTTCCACCGACATGATCGGCTCGAGGATCACCGGATCCGCCAGGCGGCAGGCGTCCTTGAAGCCGAAGATCGCCGCCATGCGGAACGCCTGTTCCGACGAGTCGACGTCATGGTAAGAACCGAAGGTCAGGTGCACCTTGACGTCCACCACCTGATAACCGGCCAGCACGCCGTTATTCAGCGCCTCGAGCACGCCTTTTTTCACCGCCGGGATAAACTCGCCGGGAATGACGCCGCCCTTGATCTCATCGAAGAACTCGAAGCCTTTGCCGGGTTCGTTCGGCTCGACGGTCAGCACCACGTGGCCGTATTGCCCTTTACCGCCGGATTGGCGCACGAACTTGCCTTCCACGTCGGCCACCCGTTTGCGGATGGTTTCGCGGTAAGACACCTGCGGTTTGCCGGTGGTGGTCTCCACCCCGAACTCGCGGCGCATGCGATCGACGATAATCTCCAGGTGCAGCTCGCCCATGCCGTAGATAATGGTTTGGCCGGATTCTTCATCGGTGCGCACGCGGAACGACGGATCTTCCGAAGAGAGCCGCTGCAGCGCGATGCCCATTTTCTCCTGATCGCCCTTGGTCTTCGGCTCGATCGCCTGGGCGATCACCGGTTCGGGGAAGGTCATGCGCTCCAGCGTAATGATGGCGCCGGGATCGCACAGCGTATCGCCGGTGGTGACGTCCTTCAGGCCGACGCAGGCGGCAATGTCGCCGGCGTGCAGTTCGTCGATGTCCTTACGATCGTTGGCGTGCATCTGCACGATGCGGCCGATACGCTCCTTTTTGCCCTTGATTGGGTTATAAACGCTGCTGCCTTTGGCCAGCACCCCGGAATAGACGCGCACGAAGGTGAGTTGGCCGACGAACGGGTCGGTCATCAGCTTAAACGCCAGCGCCGAGAATTTTTCGTTGTCGTCGGCTTTGCGAGTGATGATTTCATCGTGTTCGCCGTGGCCCTCCATCGGCGGCACGTCGAGCGGCGAGGGCATCAGCTCGATCACCGCGTCCAGCATGCGCTGCACGCCTTTGTTGCGGAACGCCGATCCGCACAGCATCGGTTGGATTTCGCCGGCGACGGTGCGCACCCGCAGCCCGTGAACGATCTCCTCTTCGCTCAGCGGCACCTGATTGAGGTATTTCTCCATCAGTTCTTCCGACGCTTCGGCGGCCGCTTCAATCATGTTTTCACGCCACTCCTGCGCCGATTCGCGCAGGTCGGCCGGGATCTCTTCGAAGCTGAAGTTCATGCCCTGCGAGGCTTCGTCCCACAGAATGGCTTTCATCCGCACCAGATCCACCACGCCGCTGAAGCGGTCTTCGGCGCCGATAGGAATAACGATCGGCACCGGGTTGGCTTTGAGGCGTTCGATCATCATTTTGCGCACGCGGAAAAAGTCCGCGCCGATGCGGTCCATCTTGTTGACGAACGCCAGCCGCGGCACTTTGTATTTGTTGGCCTGGCGCCAGACGGTTTCCGACTGCGGCTGGACGCCGCCCACCGAGTCATAGACCATGACGGCGCCGTCCAGCACGCGCATTGAGCGCTCCACTTCAATGGTGAAATCGACGTGCCCGGGGGTGTCGATGATATTGATGCGGTGCTGCGGATAATTATGCTGCATGCCGTTCCAGAAGCAGGTGGTGGCCGCCGAGGTGATGGTGATGCCGCGCTCTTGTTCCTGCGCCATCCAGTCCATGGTCGCCGCGCCGTCATGCACTTCGCCCAGCTTGTGGCTGACCCCGGTGTAAAACAGAATCCGCTCGGTGGTGGTGGTCTTGCCGGCATCGATATGCGCGGAGATGCCGATATTGCGGTAACGTTCGATAGGGGTGGTGCGAGCCATAATCAACCTTTCTTAGCCGCGTGAAAGAGAGCGGCTTAAACAGCATGGATAATGATGATAATCCTCATAGGGTTATCCGCCGGATCGCAGAGCCTTGCTCTGGTCACAAACTAATCGTAGTTGAAGGCGTTGGTTTTTTTAAGCGATGGTTGTGATAGATGAAAGTTTGCACGCACAACGGCGCCGGCGCAGAAAAGGGCGAAAAAAAGGCCCGTAACGGGCCTATTGTCGTAGGGCGCATTCGCCGCTTATTTGCGTCCCAGCAGGAAGCCGAAAACGATGCCGACTGCCGCCGCAACGGCCACGCCGGCCAGCGGGTTGGCTTCCACCTGCGTTCTTACGCTGTCCGCTGCGTCACGGGCGGCATAGCTGGCCTGGGAGGCGTACTTGCGCGCCGCGCCGCGCACCTGATGCTCCGGCGAATCGACGGCTTTACCGAACGCTTCTTCTACCGCGCCTGCGGCTTCATTGGCTTTGTCTTCCGCTTTACCAAACATGCTGCTCTCCTGTTCCTTGTGGGTTAACGAACTCTAAGCCTAGCAGGTGAACGGCGTTTTTTGCAGCATTCTGTGCGTTATAAGATCAATCCGAGCAAAGAAAAGTCTTTCCATACGCACGACGTCGGCTTCACCCGCGCATTTTTTTATGTTCTATTGGCTAGCGGTTTAACCGAGTATCGTTACCCTTTGACCGATTCGTTGAGTTGAAAGGACTCCCCATGTCAGTACTGCGTATTCTGGCGCTGCTCGCCGCGACCGCCGCCGCGTTGCCCGCCCAGGCCAAACCTGCGGCTCACGGCGCGGCGCCCGAGAACGGCGTTCGTTGGCAATCTTGTCTCAACAGCGGCTTTCAGCGTTGGTTCGATGAAGCGCCGCAGGCGGGGCTGCGCTGCGGCTACCTCGACGTGCCGTTGGTTTACGCTACGCCTCCCGCCCATTCGGCGCAGGCGGGGGAACCGACCGTGCGTCTGGCGCTGACCCTGCTGCCCGCCACCGGGCCGAAAAAGGGCAGCGTCGTGGTGATCAGCGGCGGGCCGGGCCTGCCGGGGATCAATCCTTATCTCGGCAACGACGCCCACGTCGCCAAACTGCGTAAATCCTACGACATCATCGGTTACGATCCGCGCGGCGTCGGTCAATCGACGCCAAAAATTTCCTGCCAGGTGGCCGAAGGTGACGAACTCCCTGAACCGGACGACAACGACGTGGCCGGCGCGGAGAACCAGACGCGCACCCTGATCGCCGCCTGCATCAAACAGACCGGCGCGGACGTGCTGCAACACATCGGCACCGACGAGGCGGTCAACGATCTGAACGCGATCCGCCATGCGCTGGGCGAACCGGGGCTGACGGCGGTGGCGTACTCTTACGGCACCAAGGTGGCGGCGCTGTATGCCGAACGTTTTCCGAAGAAAACGCGCGCGCTGGTGCTGGACGGGGTGGTGGATCTGGCGGAGGACGATTTCACCCAGCGCATGAATCAGGAGCGAGGCTTCCAGCAAAGTTTCCTGCGTTTCGCCGCCTATTGCGGAAAAACCGACAGCTGCCAGCTTGGCGGCGGCGCCAATCAGGCGCTTCAGCGTTATCATGCTTTGCTGCGCAAGCTGCATGAGCAGCCGTTCGTCACTGCGGCGGGCTATGAGATCTCCGCCGACGATGTGCTGACGGTGACGCGTTCGCTGCTGTTGTGGCCGGAGCGCTGGCATGAACTGGCCACCGTACTGCGTCAGCTCGATGCCGGCATCGCCGGGCAACAGGTTTCCGATCTGATCGACGAAAGCTATTCTCCGGATGCCGATGATGCCCTGAACGTCATCACCTGCGCCGACGTCGCCAACCCAACGGCCGATCCGCAGCTGTTGCGCAGGCAGCGGCAGGAGATCAATACCGCCGCTTTATATGCCCACTATCTGCCGCTGCACGAGTATCCGCTGGAAATGTGCGATCTGTGGCCGTACCGCGGCAAAGATCGGCCGCACATGCCGGTGGCGTCCGCCGCGCTGCCGCCGCTGCTGTTTGTCGCCCAGCGCTACGATCCAACCACGCCGTACCGCAATGCCCAGGTGATGGCCTCGGCCTTTAAAAGCCCGCTGATCACCCGCGAACGCGACGGACATACGTTGGCGCTGAACGGCATCGACAGCTGCGTCGACGAAAGCGTGGTGGAGTATCTGCTGGCGCCGAAAAAGCCGCGCCGCGACAAGGTTTGCCGCTGAGGAGGCCGGGGCAGCCCGGCCACAAGAGAGTTAGCCGGCGAAAATATGCGCCTGGCCCATCACGTTGAGAGTGACCTGAGCACCGGGCCGCAGGCCTTCGCGGCTGACGGTTTTGATCTCGAGCTGCGCGCCGTCGGCGGCCATTTGCAGATTGAGGGTGGAGACGAAGCCGGCGAAATCGATGCCGGTGATCACCGCCTGGCCGCGCTGCGCCGGATCGGACAAACCGATTTGAATCTGCTCCGGACGCAGCATGATGCGCGCCGAGCCGCTGCGTTGGCGATCGTCGACGGCGATGCGCCCCAATGCGCAATCGGCCCAGCCGTGCGCCAGCTCGGCGGTCAGCACCAGCGTTTCGCCAAGGAAGCTGGCGGTCGGCTCATCGACCGGCCGCAGATAGAGATCTTGCGGCGCGCCCACCTGCGCCAGCCGGCCGTTGCGCATCACCGCTACCTGATCGGCGAATGACAGCGCTTCGCTCTGATCGTGGGTGACCAGAATCGACGCCACCTTGGCCTCCGTCAGCAGTTCGGCGACCGCTTTGCGGGTGGCGGCGCGCAGGCCGGTATCCAGCGCCGAGAACGGTTCGTCCAGCAGCATCAGCCGGGGTTGCTGCGACAGGGCACGCGCCAGCGCGACCCGTTGTTGCTGCCCGCCGGACAACTCGTGCGGCCACAGCGCGGCCAGACGGCGATCCAGCGCCACCATCTCCATCAGCGCCTCGATGCGCCGCTGTTTCTCACACTTGCTGCCTTTAAGGCCAAAACCGATGTTGCCGGCGACGGTAAAGTGCGGGAACAGCGCGCCATCCTGCGGGACGAAGCCGATGCCGCGCAGATGCGCCGGCACCCAGCCGCCGCCGTTGCCCATGGCTTGCCCCTGCAGCAGAATTTGTCCGCCGTCGGGGATTTCAAAACCGGCGATGATGCGCAGCAGGGTGGTTTTGCCGGAGCCGGAAGGGCCGACGATCGCCGTGCGGCTGCCGGCGGCAACCTGCAGGTCGATGTGTTCCAGCACCCTGATGGCATTGTAAGATTTTCCGATACCGTGCAGTTCGAGCGTGCTCATAGTCCCGCCGTACGTTTAGATTGAGAGTAAAGAAGCCAGGTGAGCGGCAGCGACAGCGCCACCATAATCAGCGCATAAGGCGCGGCGGCGACATAGTCTATCTCGCTGGTCAGCGCCCAGAAACCGGTGGCCAGCGTACGGGTGCCGTTCGGCGCCAGCAGCAGCGTGGCGGTCAATTCATTGGCGATCGCCAGGAACACCAGCGCGGCGCCCGCGGCGGCGCCCGGTGCCGCCAGCCGCAACGTGGTGCTCCACAGCGCCTGCGCCGGCGACTTGCCCAGGCTGCGCGCCACGTTTTCCAACTCCACCGGCGCCTGCGCGATGCCGGCGCGCAGGTTGATCAACGCTCGCGGCATAAACATCAGCAGATACGCCAGCAGCAGGGTGATCTCGGTTTGGTAAATCGGCCGGAAGCTGTGAATGGTGATGGTCACCAGCGCCAGCGCCACCACGATGCCGGGCAGCGAACTGGTCACGTAATTGCAGCCTTCCAGCACCCGGTACAGGCGGGCCGGATAGCGCACCGACAGCCAGGCCATCGGAATGGCGCACAGCGTAATCAGCAGCGCGCCAGAGGCGGACAGCGACAGCGTTTGCCACAGCGCGGGCCACAGATCGGCGTTGCGCCATACGTCGAGGCCGCCCAGCCATAGCCAGCGGGCCAGGGTGATGAAAGGCACGCCCAGCGCCAGCGCGGTCAGCGCGATCGGCAGCAGCAGCGCCAGCGCGGCGAGCGGCGCTGACAGGCGACGCGGCGTTTGGCTGCGGGCGCTGCCGGAGCCGACGCGGGCATAGCGCGCGCGGCCGCGGCTTATGGCCTCAAGCAACAGCAGCCCCAGGCAGCACAGCACCAATACGCCGGCCAGCATGTTGGCCGCCGGACCGTTGAAGGTCGACTGGAACTGATCGAAGATGGCGGTGGTGAAGGTATCGAAACGGATCATGGCGTACAGGCCATACTCCGCCAGCAGGTGCAGCGCGATCAGCAGCGAACCGCCCCAGACCGCCAGCTTCAGCTGCGGCAACACCACACGGAAAAACACCGCCGGCGGCCGGGAGCCGAGCGAGGTGGCGACGTCTTCGATACCGGGATCCAGACGGCGCAAGACCGCGGCGGCCGGCAGGTAGATAAACGGAAAATAGGCGAGCACCGAGATGAAAACGCCGGCGCCCAGGCCGTGCATCGACGGCACCAGACTGATCCAGGCATAGCTTTGCACAAAGGCCGGCACCGCCAGCGGCGCGGTCGCCAATACCGCCCAGAGACGGCGGCCCGGCAGCGTGGTGCGTTCGGTCAACCAGGCCAGGGCCACCCCCAGCACGGCACAGATCGGCAGCGTCAGCACCACCAACAGCAGGGTATTCAACAGCAGCTCCGCCACGCGCGGGCGGAAAACCAGAGCTTTGACCGTTTGCCAGCCGGTTTCAAACGCTACGCCGATAACGAATCCCAGCGGCAGCAGCGCCAGCAACGACAGCAACACGGCGCAGGTCACCACGATCGGCCCCGGCCGCGGGTGACGAGGGATAGTGGAATAACGCCGCGCGGTCTGCGCGGCGTGGGTACTCAGGTTTGACATAACGATCAAAAACTCTCGGTTTGCCGGCGGGCCTTACAGCAGGCCGGCCTCGGTCATCAGTTCGACAACTTTCTTACTGTTCAACTGCGCGGCGTCTACCTTCGGCGCGTCCAGATCTTTCAGCGGCACCAGTTTCGGGTTGGAGGCCGCACCGACGCCGACGGCGTATTCGAAGGCATTGTTGGTGCGCAGGATCTCCTGGCCCTGTTTGCCGGTGATCCACTTGATGAACGCCTGCGCCTGCTGCTGATGCTTGCTGGAAGCCAGCACGCCGCCGCCGGAGATGCTGACGAATGCGCCCGGATCCTGATGTTTGAAGTAATACAGCTTGATGTTTTTGCTGTTCTCGCCGGTTTTAGCGCCGTCGACGAACGGGTAGTAATGATAGATCACGCCGCTGTCGATCTGGCCGGCATTGACCGCTTTCATCACCGTGCTGTTGCCTTTATAGGCGGTAAAGTTGGTTTTCATCGCTTTCAGCCAGTCCAGCGTTGCTTTCTCGCCTTTCAGCGCCAGCAGCGCGCTGACGATCGCCTGGAAATCGGCGCCCGATGGCGAAGCGGCCCAGCGGCCTTTCCATTCCGGCTTGGCCAGATCCAGCAGCGACTTCGGCAACTGCGCGTCGGTCAGTTTGGCCGGGTTATAGACGAATACGGTAGAGCGGGCGGCGATGCCGATCCAGCGGCCGTGGCTTGGGCGATATTGTGGCTCTACCTGGGCCAGCGTGGCGGCGTCGAGCGGGGCGAACAGCTTGGCGTTATCCACCAACACCATCGCCGGGGAGTTTTCCGTCAGGAACACGTCGGCAGGCGAGGCGCTGCCTTCCTGCACCAGCTGATTGCCCAGTTCGCTGTCGCCGCCGTTGCGCAGCGTGACTTTGATGCCGGTGTCTTTGGTAAAACCGTCGACCCAGGATTTCACCAGATTTTCGTGCTGGGCGTTGTAAATAACGATGCCCTGGTCGGCGGGGGCCGCCTGAGCGCCGAAGGCCAGCATCATCGAGGAGGCGAGCAGGGCCACGGGGCCGAGGGATGAAATACGCAGCTTCATGCAGTTATCCTTTTTAGCGTTCGAATGAGGAAAACGAATATCGCCTGGCAAGCGCAAGCAGCCCGATTTTAGCCAAGAACATCCATAATGATAGTGAAAACGATTCGTATTAAATTATTTTTGACGATCGCTCACAAAATGAATTGCCCTAAGGATAAGTTAAGTTTCGGCTGGAATAATCTGTTTTGATTGTCTGAATAGAATTGGGGCGCGTTACCTCACAGTGAGCGGCCACCTGCCATCGCAGGCAGCCGCCCGTCAGGCTTGCTTCTTGTCACGCCAGCACAAACTCACCGTTGCCAACGCCGAAGAACTGCCCGTTGATGCTGCTCGCCCACTGCGGCGGATGAACCAAAGAGGCCAGCACCCGGCCATTCTCCAGCAGCGTCAGGACGATCGAACCGGGGTTGATGGCCAATTGTAGGGTTAACGGAACGCCGATCAGATTTTCGGCATCGGGTACGGTGCCTTGCAAATAAATCGTCGGGATGTTGATGTTACCGTCTGAGCCAGTGCCGGTGGCCTGGCCGACAAAACGCACCGATGTACCGTTTGATGGGGCATTGGGACCAATATTGGCAGGCTGCGCGGAAATTTGCACGGTCTCCGCATGTGGCGCGCAGCCACACCCACAGCCACAGCCCTGGAAGCTGAAGTAGCCGCAGATATTTTGTTGGCACCCGCATCCACACAAGGATTGCGGATGCACTTGCTGGTTGAACGCCGGTTTCAATTGCGGATGTTGGTTGAGCAGCGCCTGACGGCTCTGCACTTCCGCGTTATAAGCGTCACGTGATTGTTTATTCAATGCGTTAGCCTGTTCAGGCGTAATATCTTGCAGTGAAGGCATATGTAAACCCCTATGATTTTTGCTGAGTTAGTCTGAAATGCATATCACGCTGAATCCGGTTAGCCACCAGACAGGTAATTGCATCTGAATGGAAATAGTTATTGCCGTCGGCAGAAGAACGGTATGGCAACCAAACCGTTACATCCTATCCTTTCGGCACGCGTTTATATATTTGGATTTGTCTTCTGGTAATTATTTCTTATTAAATCATTCGCCAGTTATTGGTTTGATAACCAACGGCGGCCTCGTGTTAGTCTCGAAGCCATTTAAAGGTAGTTAGGTGTCACGGAGATATCAAGTGGGTTTCCTACTGTTATTTTTACATTGAAAAGCAACTTATTTGGCATGTCCATTATTTTGATTTTAACCTTTTTCGTAACCGATTAATTAATATAGGGTAAGTGAGGGTGTTTTTTAATTAATTGATTCTTATGAAGTTAAACTGTAGTTATCTTTTTTTGTGAATATTCTTAATATATTCATTGAGGTAACGGGTAAACGCGGGTTTGCATTTGACTTATATCAGTTCTTTGTCGAATCTGTAATGGTTATTAACCTGTTTCAATATTGACGACTTGTTATCCACTGGCGATCTTTTTCTTCAGTCTTTTCATGTCGTTCTTCAGCGTTTCGCACAGGCATTAATAACACGGGCCGCCAACGCGAATTAAGAATTATATTCACCAAAAAATAGTGAGAGAGGTGTCTATGTCTAATGGACCGTTTTATACCAATCCGATCGTGGTTATCGATGTAGCTAATGATTGCGTGCATGTGGAGATGGCGATCGATGGAGGACTATACGAAAACGTATTTCCGTTATCGGTAGCGGCTAATGAACCCTATCCGAAATTGCTGGTGAATCTGGCGATCCAGGCGCAAGCGAGCGGTAAATCATTAATGGTGTGGGGGGAGCCCGGCCCAGAACCGGTTAAAGGCCTGCCGCTGTTTGGTATCACGACCGTGAACATCAAGTAGGGGACGGCAACGCGCATTGTGTTGAAAGCGGGAAGCGCGGTGAGGGATATTCCTTTGATAATGAAAGAAATTCAACACCGCTTTTGGTTATGACTCATAGCGATTAATGATTTAATTTATTCCACTGCCACATTGCATATTGAACGCGATAAAACACTCATCAGGGATATCGACGTGAAATATTCATTCAATGGCAAGAAACTGGCTGGTTTAATCCTCCTGGCTTTAAACGCGACGGCAGCTCAGGCTGCCGACGTACCGGCGGGCGCTAAACTGGCGCCGGTACAGGAATTGGTGCGCGCCAACGGGTATGAACCGGCGACGCTGGATCCGAACCTGGCCGAGAGCAATGTGGAGTTCTACATCTTCAACGATTTGTTCGAAGGTTTGCTGCGCGTCGGGAAAGACGGCGAAGCGATCCCGGCGCTGGCGCAGAAATGGGAGCACCAGGGCAACGTCTGGATTTTCCATCTGCGGCCGCAGGCCAAATGGTCGAACGGCGATCCGGTGACCGCCGACGATTTCGTTTACAGCTGGCGGCGCCTCACCGATCCGAAAACCGCGTCGCCGTACGGCAGCTATCTGGCCTCGGCCTATGTGCTGAATGCGGCGGCGATCAACGCCGGCAGCAAACCGCCGAGCGAGCTGGGCGTTAAAGCGCTGGACGCGAACACCTTGCAGGTGACGCTGTCTGAGCCCAACGCCTACCTGCTCAAACAACTGGTGCATTTTCCGGTTCTGCCGGTCAACCGCAAGGTGGTTGAGCAATACGGCAAAAACTGGACTCAACCGGCGCATTTTGTCGGCAACGGCGCGTTTCGTCTCAGCGAGTGGGTGGTGAACGAAAAAGTGGTGGTGGAACGCAATCCGCTGTATTGGGATAACGCCAACACCGTGCTCAACAAGGTGACCTTCCTGCCGATCCAGGGGTTCCCGGAGGTGGCGCGTTTCCGCGCCGGCGAGGTGGAGTTGGGCTATACCACGCCGCCGGAACTGTATCAGCAGCTGAAAAAAACGCTCGGGGATCAACAGCTGGTGACCTATCCGCTGCTCTCCACCAGCTATTTCGCCTTCAACAACCGCCAGACGCCGTTTAACGACGTGCGGGTGCGCCAGGCGCTGAACCTGGCGCTGGACAAAGAGATCATCGCCGGCAAGGTGCTGGGATACGGCCAGCAGCCGGCCTGGACCTTTACCCCAACGGGGGCGGGCGGCTATCGCCTGCAGGCCGGCGCCGCGGCCGGTTTGACGCCGGAACAACGCCACGCCCAGGCGAAACAGTTGTTGGCGGAGGCCGGTTTCAACGCCGAGAATCCGCTGCGCTTTACCGTGTTGTACAGCAATGACGCCACCATCAAGAAGATCGTCATCGCCGCCGCCGCCATGTGGAAAAAGAACCTCGGGGTGGAGGCCGGCTTGCAAAGCCAGGAGCGCAAAGTGACGCTGGATAATATCAACCGCGGCCAGTACAGCGTAGCCTTTACCCGCTGGCTGGCGGATTACGACGATCCTTCTACCTTCCTGAATGTGTTCCGCGCCGACAGCAGCGAGAACAGCCCCAAATACCGTAACCCGGAATACGATCGCATTCTGCATCAGGCGACGGCGGCGCCGACACCGCAGCAGGTGCAGCAGTATTTCCAGCAGGCCGAGGCGGTGCTGGCCGTCGATACGCCGGTCGCGCCGGTGTACTACGAAGCCAACGCCACGCTCATCAAACCCTACGTCAAGGGGATCGACTTCACCCGACAGGGCGCCCTATACGATAAAAACGTCTACATTCTCGCGCACTGATAAATAAAAAAACGGCTGATTTATATCAGCCGTTTTTATAGATTCGCGTTTAATAAAAATATCCTAAATACTCCATAAACGACGGGCAATCTTTTCTTCCCGCCGGATAAAACAACGCCTATACTGCGCCGGTAGTTTATATGCAGTATCTCGTTTGGCGAGGCTCCTATACAAACACAGGTTACTGATCTGACGACATCGAGAGATGCCCAAGGTTAAGACAGGCTTTATCGGATTAAGGTTCAGCCCAAAGTAACTTCCGAGCAACAATTCGGATACGTTGTATAGTGCTAAAACCTGGACGCGGAGATAGGCAGTCTGCACTCCCTCTGTGGTTACGCCCCTATGCGATTCGCTGTTGAAGTTCACAACAGAAATAGGGACTGACAAAATGATCAAGTCACATCAATACTCTTCTTCTCCGGCGCTGCGCGCGACTGAAACTCTCGATGAAACTTCGGTCGCCGGTTATATGAACGCCGATTTTATTACCGTTCCCGCGACGATGACGGTCACGCATGCCCGGGAATATTTACTTTCACAGCTAAAAACGGACGAAATTCCCACCCGGGTCTTTATTACCGCAGACGATTATCATTTGCGCGGCACGCTGTCGGTGAAAAAACTGCTGCAGTGCGAAGAACAGGATAAAGCGGTCGGCGTAATGATGGATTACAGCTATTTCCAGGTTTCACCCGACGACGATCGCAACGACGTGGCGCATCTGCTGGGCAAAGGCGGTTTGGACGTGGTGCCGGTCGTGGCGAACAACACGCTGGTCGGCGTGCTGGGCGAGCGCGAGATCGCTCGGCTGGTCGAAGATGAAAACACCGAAGACGCGCAGCGTCAGGGCGCGAGCCTGCCGCTGGACAAGCCTTATCTGGAGACCAGCCCGTGGGCGCTGTGGCGCAAACGCTCGGTGTGGCTGCTGATGCTGTTCGTGGCCGAAGCATACACCGGCAACGTGCTGAAAGCGTTTGAAGATCAGCTCGAAGCGGCGATTGCGCTGGCGTTCTTCATCCCGCTGCTGATCGGCACCGGCGGCAACAGCGGTACCCAGATCACCTCGACGCTGGTGCGCGCCATGGCGCTGGGCGAGGTCAGCCTGCGCAATCTGGGCGCGGTGATCCGCAAAGAGGTCACGACCTCGCTGCTGATCGCCGTCACCATTGGTCTGGCGGCCTGGGTGCGCGCCTGGATCATGGGCGTCGGCATGGAGGTGACGCTGGTGGTCAGCCTGTCGCTGGTGGCGATCACCGTATGGAGCGCCATTGTTTCGTCGATCATCCCGATGCTGCTGAAACGGCTCGGTATCGATCCGGCGGTGGTGTCGGCGCCGTTTATCGCCACCTTTATCGACGGCACCGGCCTGATTATCTATTTCAAAATTGCCCAGCACGTCCTGGGAATTTAAACGGGTCCCGCGCTTGAAAGTGCGGGAATGTTGAAAAAAAGAGGAGGACGTTAAAAAACCATGGACACCGACCAACCCCGATATTTAACGCAAGGGGATTTTATCGATAACATTTAACCTGAGGACAAAACAATGGGAAACATGACTATTTTTATGGGATTCCTGGCAATGATCAGCTCACTGGGCCTGTTGGCGGCCTATATGAGCACCAAATGGGATGATTGATGAACGCTAAAGATCCGCCTAGATGCATCCTCCCCGTAACCGCTATTTATTATGGGGAGGATTTAGCGGCGCGCTGAACGCGCGGCCTGATACGGGAGTTGATAATAATGACGATTCTTATTCTGGGATTGCTCTATGCCATTTTAATGATTTCGGTGGGGGTGAATGAGATTTATTTTTATTCCACCGGAAAATCCAATTTTCTTACTAGCCTCATGCTGACTTTCTCTGGCAGTATGCTGCTGATCGCCTTTGTCTGGCAATTATCCTCTAAAGTAAAAAAATAAATCACCGTCCGAATGTGAGCAGCATAATGCAAAATGAAAAACAGGCCGTGGCCAGAAACTCGATGATCGCCAGCGGGTTGCTGGCCACGGGCAAATTCGTCGCCGGCATTTTTACCGGCAGTATTGGCCTGATATCCGAAGGGATCCACTCTTTCACCGATTTTATCGCCACCAGCATCACCTGGCTGGCGGTGCGCATCAGCGATAAACCCGCCGATGACGATCACCACTTCGGCCACGGCAAGGTGGAAAACCTGGCGGCGCTGTTCGAGGTGTTGCTGTTGCTCGGCGCCGCCGGTTGGATCGTCTACGAGGCGGGCGGCAGCCTGCTTGGACAACCGCATGAGATAGTCGCGGCGCCGGTGGTGATCGCGGTGCTGCTGATTTCCATCTGCGTCGATTTTTTCCGCGTGCGGGCGCTCAGCCGCGTCGCCAAGGCGACCGACAGCGCGGCGCTGGAGGCGGATGCGCTGCATTTCTTCTCCGACATGCTTTCGTCCGGCGTGGTGCTGCTGGGCATGGTGTTTGTGCTGCTGGGCTTTGGCCGTGCGGACGCCATCGCCGCGCTGATCGTCGCCGGTTTTATCTTTGTCGCGGCAATCAAACTGGGTAAACGTTCCTTCGACTCGCTGATGGATGCAGCGCCCGCCGGGGCCACCGAGGCGATTCGCGCCACGCTGGACAGCTTCCCGGCGGTGCTGGCCTGCGACAGCGTGCGTATTCGCAACGCCGGCGCCGTACTGTTTGTCGAGATCACGGTGGCGGTGTGCCGCACCTTGCCGCTGGAGCGCATCGATGCGTTGAAGCGAGAAATCGTCGAACGGCTGCGGCAGCAGTATGCCAAGGCGGAGTTTACCGTCATCGCGGTGCCGCAGACCCGCAGCGACGAAGACATGGCGACGCGCATTCGGGCGATCGCCGCCAATCACGGCGCGCAGGTGCAGAACGTCACCTTGCAGCAGTTGCCGACGCACATGGCGATCGGCATGGATCTGGCGGTGCCGGCCAACGCCAGCGTGGCGCAGGCGCATGATATCGCCACGGAGATAGAAGGGATCCTGCGTCAGGCGATCGGCGAGGACACCGAGATAGAGACCCATCTGGAGCCGCAGACGCCGCACTGGCTGGCCAGCGAGGATGTTTCCGCCGCCGAGCTGGCCGATATCCGGCTGATTTTGCAGTCGGCGCTGGAGCAGGGGGATAAGGTGCAAGACGTGCACAACATCCGGGCGCGCAGAACCGACGGCGGCATCATCGTCAACTTCCACTGCCGGGTGTCGCCGGCGGTAACCATCGCCGCCGCGCACGATGCGGTCGATCGGGTCGAGCGGCGGCTGCGCGCGCTTTATCCGGCCATCTCACGCGCGATAGGGCACGTCGAGCCGATCAAGCCCGGCGTTTGAATCAGCTCGGCCAATTGCGGATAGAGCGCCGCGTTGGCCAGCAGCAGCGGGTTGCCGCGCCGCAGCCCGTTGTGATGCATAAAGTCATTCGCCACGCCGCCGGCTTCGCGCGTCAGCACCAGCCCAGGCAGGCTGTCCCAGGCATTCATGTGCGGTTCGTAATAGCCCAGCAGCCGACCGGCGGCCACCTGGGCGGTCATCAACGCGCCGGAGCCGCTGCGCACAAACATGCCGCCCGCCTGCAGCAGGCGACAGAGAAAACCGCTGAATTCCGCCGCCGAGGCGCGAGGTGATATCCCGACGCCCATCACGCCCTCCGCGACGCTGCGCCCGGCATGCACGCCGATCGGTTCCCCGTTGAGGAAAGCGCCTTGGCCGCGGCAGGCGCGGAACATCTCGCGGTGATTGGGATCGTAAACCACGCCGATCGTCGGCTCACCGTCGATCACCACGCTTATCGCGATACACCAGGTATGCAGCCCGTTCAGGAAGCAGGCGGTGCCGTCGATCGGATCGACGACCCAAAGGCAGGCCGCGCTATCGTTGGTGCCGCCGCTCTCTTCGCCGAGAAACCCATCCAGGGGAAACCGCCGGTTAATCATGCGGCGGATCAGCGCCTCGACGCGGCGGTCGGCCTCGCTGACCACGTCCTGCAGGCCCTGTTTAAACTCGACGGCCAGGCTTTGCCGGCGTTGGTAAAAGCTGAAGGCGAGATCGGCGGCGGCGCGGGCGATCTCACGCGCGAAGCGGTAGCGCGCCTCGATGTCCCGTGGGGAAAGTAACGTCATGGCAGGCTCGATAACAAAGAACGAATCGATTTACTCTGCCATAAAAGAATGAACGTAATATGTCGTTCAACGCGGCGGATAATAAAAACGTAGCAGTATCAGGGCGTCGTGGGCTGAAAGCGGTTCGGTCTTGGCCCCGGCCGGTATTACCGAGCGCCAAAACGCCAGCCCGCGCGGATTATCCTGGCTGACTGACAGCGACCAACCGCCGGGATGCCGCGCGAACAAGGCGCGGGCAGCCCGTTGCCCCATCCCGTTGCGTCGCCATTCGGGCTTGATGTAGAACTCCGCCATTTCGACGGTGGCGCTATCGAGACGCCTGACCAACGCGAACCCGACCGTTTGCCGATCGCTCAACATCAAATAGGGGTAGCGGCCGGCCTCGCGCCAGTAGAGCGGCAAATAGGGGTAATCCCCATCGACGCCCAGCTCGCGAAGGCAATCGGACAGCATGGCCGCCAGCAGCGGCCGCTGCGCGAGTGAGGCTTGCTCAAGGGAAAATGCCATGTCGCACTCCGTCAAAAAACAGGCCGCCGGATGGCGGCCTGTCAAGGTTAGCCCAGATGCAACCGGGCGGTGATGTCGGCAATCTCGCGGCGCCAGCGCGCCTGAAGCTCCGGTTTTTGATGCTTCGGTTTACGCGCCAGGTCGGCCTCCAGTTTGTTTTCGAGGGCAAACATGGCGGTCAGCAACGCCTCTTCGCCTTCCAACTGCGGGTTTGGCGTCGGGGCGTCTGCGTTGGCCTCGTGCGCCGTCGGCAGCGCCGGCGTTTCACCCGCCAGACGCTGGTACACCGGCGCCAGATCGTGCCACTCCTCCAGTTTTTGTTGGTCTATCAGCCAAAAGCGGTTGCAGCTCTGTTCGATCAGCATCCGATCGTGGGTGACCAGCATGACGGCGCCAGGGAACTGACGCAGCGTTTCCGCCAGCTCCTCTTTGCCCGCCATATCCAGGTGGTTGGTGGGCTCGTCCAGCAGCAGCAACGAATGGTTGGCCAGCGTCAGGCCGACAAACAGCAGCCGTGAACGCTCGCCGCCGCTCAACGAACGGATCTGCTGATGGTGGCGCAGGTAAGGGAACCCGGCGCCGATCAGCGCCATTTTCCGCTGTTCCTCGGTCAGCGGCGCAAACTGCGCCAGCGCTTCGCTCAACGTGTCTTCATCGCGCAGCTGTTGCAGGCTCTGATCGTAATAGCCGATACGCACGCGCGGATGGAACAGCGCCGGGCGCTGCGTTTGTTGCTGATACTCGCGCCACAGCAGGCGCAACAGCGACGATTTTCCGCAGCCGTTGCGCCCGACGATGGCGATGCGATCGCCGCTTTTCACGCGCAGATGTTCCAGGCTGAACAGCACCGGCGCATCCGGCGCCGGGCGCACCGCCCAGTGCGGCAGCGCCAGCAGGCGATCGGCGTCCAGCGCTTCTCCCTGCAGCCGCAGCCGCCATGGACTGCCGGCGGTCAGGGTGGTCTGTTCTTCCTTCAACCGATCGACGCGCTTCTCCATTTGCTTGGCCTTGCGCGCCAGATCTTCGTTGTCGTAGACCTTGCCCCAGGTCGCCAGGCGCTTGGCGCTTTTTTCCACCCGGTCGATTTCCTTTTGCTCGGCGTGGCGCCGCTGTTCGTCCGCGGCGTCCTGTTCCGCCAGCGCGGTGCGCGCCGCAGAGCAGGGCAAACGGAAGAACTGCAGCGTTTTGTCGCGCAGGATCCAGGTGCAGTTGGTTACCTGGTCGAGCAGGTAGCGATCGTGCGACACCAGCACGAAGCTGCCGGTCCAGTTACGCAAGAACTGTTCCAGCCACAGCAGCGTGGGCAGGTCCAGGTGGTTGCTGGGTTCGTCGAGCAGCAGCAGATCGGGCTGGCGGATCAGCGCGCGCGCCAACAGCAGCCGCGTATGCTGGCCGCCGCTGAGGGTGCCGGCGGTCAGCATCCAGCTCGCCGGTTCAAACCCCAGCTCGGCCAGTAGCGCTTCGCAGCGCCAGCGTTCGCTGAGGTGTTGGCCCGCAGGCAGCCGCGCCAGAACCGCATCCAGCAGGGTGCTGGCGTGCAGTTCCGGCGGCAGGTGCTGCTCGATGCGCGCCATCAGACATTGATGTGACAATGTCACCGTTCCGGTGTGCGCAGGCAGGTCGCCGCTGAGAATTTGCAGCAGGGTGCTTTTGCCGCAGCCGTTATCGCCGATCAAACCGATGCGGTCGCCTTTTTTCAGGCTGAAGGAAATCTCGCTCAGCAGGACGCCGAACGCGTTGTCGTAACCGACAGATTGTGCAGACAGTAATGTGCTCATTGCTTACTCAAGAGTTACAGGCATAACAATGCCTATCGTCAAACATTGCTGACGATAACCCGGTAAGCCGGAGGGAAGATCCTGGATTTTAGTAAGCTTCGCTCAAGCTGGGTTATCGCAGCGCGATACCGGTAATGCTTGAGCGGCGACGATTACCAAAGAAGTGTGAGTGAAAAACCAATTCACACGTCAGCATAGTAAGTCTCCTTTTATTGGTTGCAGGTTAATCGGTGGCTGGATTATAGAGCGCTTCATGCCGTATCGCCAGTGTAAAAGCGCCTGAGTAATCAGCAAGCTAAGGCGAGCGCGGGCGCGTGGCACACAATGGGAATAATTACTGTATTTCGGCCGACATTAAGCAGCTATTATAATTAGCGTTTATGGTTAAGCGACGGTTCATCCGCCGCCTGTTCGTCTGTCTATCAGATAATGATGCTGAGCACTGAATTTATGTTAAAGCCTCGCCCGTTCCTGCTGTTGTTATTATTGCTGTTGGGTATGCAACTGACGCCGTTCGCCGCCGTCGCCGCCACCCAGGATGATCCCGCCGCCGAAAGCGCGCCCGATCCCGCTACGCAGTTGAAAGCCGCGCAAAAGCAGTTGGACAGCATGAAGCAGCTGGTTTCCAAAGCGACGACCGACACCCAGCTCAGCAAGCTGCGGTTGGCGACGGACGATCTGGTCGCCAGCATGGATAAATTGTCCGCCGATCTGCAGCCGGTGCAGGAAAAACTGCAGGCGCAGCTGGACGTGCTGGGGCCGGCCCCGGCGGCCGGCGCGCTGCCGGAAACTCCCGCCGTCGCCCAGCAGCGCAATGCGCTGAACAGCAGCAAGAAGCAGTTGGACGATGCGGTAAAACGCGCGCAGGCCATCAAGACCAGCGCCTTCGACCTGGGCCAGCAGATCAGCGATCTGCGTCGGGTGGCGTTCAAAACCCAGCTGGCGCTGAACACCGGCAGCATTTTGGGCGTCAAATTCTGGACGCCGGTCGTGCAGCCGTCAGCGGATGACGTGCAGCGGCTGGACCAGTTCAACGCCGAGATGAAAGCGGCCTGGGACGCCAGTTGGCAGGACGAATGGCGGTACGGCACGCTGGCGTTGCTGGCGCTGGCGGTGATCGTCTGGTCCTGGGGGCGCTATTTGTCCGAGCGTTTCCTCGCCTGGGTCAGCATTCGTTTCCTGCCGGACGGGCGCCTGCGCCGCAGCTTTATGGCCATCATCACCGTGGCAGTGACGGTGATCACCACCTCGATTGCGCTGAACCTGCTGTATTACGTCTTTATCCGCGTGCAGCCGCTGCCGGTCATGCTGGAAGACTTCGCCGAAGGCTTTAACCGTCTGGGGATTTTCTGCGCGCTGATCGCCGGGCTGGGGCGTGCGGCGCTGTCGCTGAATCGCCCGTCCTGGCGTTTGGCTTCGCTGGACAATGAAGTGGCCGCCGGGCTGCGTTACTTCTCGCCGCTGCTGGCCGGCCTGGCGCTGGCGTTCGGCACCGTGGAGCTGATCAACAACGTCGTCAGCGCCTCATTGGCCACCACCATCTTCGGCAACGGCCTGGTGGCGGGGCTGATCGGCATGGTGCTGCTGGCGGCGCCGCTGCGCGGCCAGCGCATTCGTCGCCGTCTGGAGCAGCAGGGCGCGCACCTGGAAAAACGCACGCTGGTCGGCGGGCTGGTGCATATCGTCACCCTGGTGTGTTCGGTGGTGATCCTGCTTTCACTGCTCGTGGGCTATATCGCTTTTGCCCGCTTCCTGACCTACCAGCTCATCTGGGTGGTGCTGGTGCTGATGGCGTTCTACTTCATGGTGCTGTTCGCCACTGACCTGTGCGCCGCACTGTTTTCGCCGCAGACCGTCAGCGGCAAGATGCTGAAGAAAACGCTCAGCTTCAAGGATCGCCATCTGGAGCAGGTGGCGATCATCACCACCGCGCTGGCCAAATGTTCGCTGTTGCTGTTGATGATCGTCGCGTTGTTCAACGGCTCGTTCGGCAGCACCACGCCGGGCTCGCTGATGGAGAAAATCGTCTCGATCCTGACCGGCGAAGGCTTGCAGCGTTTCAACATCGTGCCAGGCAACCTGCTCAACGCCGTGATCTGCCTGGCGATCGGCATCTACATCCTGCGCGCGGTGCGGCGCTGGCTGGGCTCTGAGCTGCTGCCGAAGACCATTTCGGACGTCGGCATCCGCGCCTCGCTGGTGACGCTGTTCAGCAATATCGGCTATGTGCTGGTCATTCTGATCACCCTGGCGGCGCTGGGCATCCAGTGGAGCAACCTGGCGTGGATCGTCAGCGCCCTGTCGGTCGGTATCGGTTTCGGTTTGCAGGAGATTGTGAAGAACTTTATTTCCGGCCTGATCCTGCTGACCGAACGCCCGGTGAAGGTCGGGGATATGATCGGCATCGGCGGCGTGGAAGGCGACGTGCGGCGCATCAACGTACGCGCCACCGAAATTCAGCTCAGCGACCGCTCCACCATGATCGTACCGAACTCGCAGCTGATCTCACAGAACGTACGTAACGCCACCATGGGCAACGCGCAAGGCGTGGTGACCATTGCGCTGACGTTCCCGACCTCGATCGATCCGGAGCAGGTGCGCAATATCCTGCTGAGCGCTTACAACGAGTACGAAACCATTCTGGAGACGCCGGCACCTTACGTGCGCTTCAGCCAGTTGGGGCCGGACGGCATTATCCTGAGCGTGACTGGCTATGTGCCGAGCCCGCGCATGGTCGGCGCCACCAAGAGTGAACTGCTGTTTAACATCCTCAAGCTGTTGCGCGCTCAGGAAGTGAGCCTGTCCAGCCCGCAGGAGGTGGTGTTCATGAAGCAGCAGGCGACGCGATATCAGGCTAACGAAGAGGAACACTCTTCCTAGTTCTGCCATGAGGCGGCGGGTCGTTCATCAACGGCCCGCCGAACGCGGCTAGTACATCGACGGCTCCACGGACTGCGAACAGTCGCTGTTGGCGCCGGAGTTGCTGCAGGTGTAGGGCTCATTCGGCGACGCCGGCGGCGCATTCGACGGACCGCCGCCGCCGCCGATACAGCCGCTCAGCAACAACGTCAAAAGCACCAGCGTTATCTTTTTCATCTCTCCGTCCTCCATTGCGATTCCTCCTTTAAGTATATGTCGGGAAAGCGAACGCTACCGCCCGCCAGTGCGATCTATACTCCATGGATGCCGTTTCGCCGCACCGCGCCGGCGAACGAGGGGGGAAAGATGCACATCGACGACGATTTGACGCGCTTTGCCGCGTTAGGGGCGCCGCCCTTACCGCCGGGAGCCCGGCAGGGTTATATTGACCACGACGGCGCGCGTATTTGGTATGCCGCCTATGGCGACGGACCGGCGGTGATCCTGTTGCACGGCGGCCTGGGCCACAGCGGCAACTGGGGGTATCAGCTGCCGGCATTGCTGGCCGCCGGGTACGGGGTGTTGCTCATCGACAGCCGCGGGCACGGGCGCAGCACGCGCGACGCCCGGCCGTATCGTTACGATCGGATGGCCGATGATCTGTTGGCGGTGATGGCGGCGCTGCAAATACCCCACGCCGCGCTGGCGGGCTGGAGCGACGGCGCTTGCGTCGCGCTCATCGCCGCCCATCAGGCGCCCGGGCAGGTGGACGGCGTTTTTTTCTTCGGCTGCAATATGGACGCCAGCGGCGTTAAACCGTTGGCGCCCAGCCCGATCGTCGAGCGCTGTTTTGCGCGCCATGCGCAGGACTATGCCGCCTTGTCGCCGACGCCGGACGATTTCGAGGCGTTCGTCGCCGCCGTGAGCCTGATGATGAGCAGCCAGCCGGACTACCGCGCACAGGATTTGGCGGCCATTCGCGTGCCGGTGACGATCGTTCACAGCGAACACGATGAATTTATCCGCGCCGAACATGCCGCCTATCTTAGCCGCAGCATTCCCGGCGCCCGTTTGACGACGCTGCCGGGCGTCAGCCATTTCGCGCCGCTGCAGCGGCCCGCGCTGTTCAACCGCGCGTTGCTGGATTTTCTCGCCGATGTGATGTGCCGCGGCCGGCGCAAAGAAAACGGGCGCCAAGCGGCGCCCAAGGCATGACAGGTTAGAAATCGACCGTCGCCTGCAGGCTCAGGCTGCGCGGTTCACCCTCAATCACGCGTAAATTACCGGCGCTGGAGGCATAGTACTCGCGGTTGAACAGGTTTTTCACATTCAGTTTCAGCTGGGTATGTTTCCCAAGCAGCTTGCTGTCCCAGGCGACAAAGGCATCCGCCACGGTATAGGCCGGCATGGTGAAACTGTTCTCCGGATCGCCGGCTCGGCGGCCGACGTAGCGCGCGCCGCCGCCAATGCGCACCTCGCCGGGCACCACCGGCAATGTCATGCGGCGGCTGAGGTACAGGCCGCCCATGTTGGTTGGGGCGTTAACCAGCCGATTGCCGACGTTGTCCGGGTTGAGGTTGTCTTCGACAATTTCGGTCTTGTCGTAGCTGTAGTTGGCGGTGAGATCCCAGTTGCGCGCCACTTCCCCGTTCAACTCCAGTTCGACGCCGGTGGAGCGCGCTTTGGGGATGCTGCGGGTCACGCCGTTGATAAAGATCGACATGTTGCTTTCATCAATGCGATAGAGCGCCAGCGTGGCGTCAAACGCCGGGGTGATCTGCCATTTTCCGCCCACCTCATAGGTGGTGCCGGTTTCCGGCGTGGCGACGTCGCCATTGTCGTCGATGGCGGTGGACGGCGTGAACGAACGGCTGTAATTGCCGTACAGCGACAGGCTCGGCGTCAGCTTATACACCAACCCCGCCTGCGGCAAAAACTGGTCGTCTTTGTCATTGAGCGTATTTTTTGGTTTCTGGAAACCGTTGCTGTTGTTCTGGTAATACGACTGATAGCGCGCGCCCAGCACCGCGATCCATTGATCGGTAAGATGAATGCTGTCCTTGGCGTACAGGGAACGGCTGAACAGCGTGGCGCGCAGGTTGCTTGACGCGTCGCTGTAGGTGGTGCTGTCGGTGACCGGCGTTTCGCCATACACCGGATCGTACATGTTGAAGGTCTTAGAGACCTTGCCGCGGTAGGAATAGGCCTTGTAGGTCTGATTTTTCTCGTAGTCCACGCCCAGCAGCAGGTCGTGCTGCATGCCGAACAGCTGGGGCGAACCGGTCAGATCCCAGGAGTAATAGTGGGTTTGATGATTGAAACCGCGGTTGGCGTCGGCGCGGCGTGAGACGATGCCGGTCGTGGTGTCGACCGCGGTGGCGCGCACTTCGTTGCTGTCGTAATGGCGTTGCAGCCAGGCGTAGTTGAACCGGGTCGTCCAGATCGGATCGAGCGCGTACTCATAATGGGCGTTCAGACGTTTGTTCTTGCCCCAGGCATGGTTCGCGTAGTCATCCAAGCGGCGGTTATAGGGCACATCGACCGGTTTGCCGTCGATAAATGCGGTGCCGCGATCGTAAGGAATGTCGTACTTGTATTCGCTGTAGGCGATGTTAAAGGAAGCCTGGTCGCCGAACCAACTGAGCGAGGGGGCGATCAGCGTGTGTTCGTCGCTGCCGAAATTGCGCCAGTAATCTGCGTGCTGGCGTTCGGCGATCAGGCGAAAGGCGAAGCCGCCGCCCAGCGGGCCGGTCACATCGACGCTGCCGCTGCCGCCGCCAAAACTGTTGGTGGCGCCGCTGATGCGGGTGTTCCAGTCATACTGCGGTTTTTTGCTGATCAGATTGATGACGCCGCCGGGGCTGAGGATGCCATACAGCAGCGACGCGGAACCTTTCAGGACCTCGACGCGATCGGTGGTGGCGTCCATGCTCAGCCCTTGGTTGCTGCGCACGCCGTCGATGAAGACCGAGCCGTCGGAGTTAACCCCGAACCCGCGTTTGACGAAGCCATCCTCGGTGCCGCCGAGCGTGTTGCCCTGGGTGACGCCGCTGACGAACTTCATCGCATCATTGACGCTTTTGACCTGGAAGTCGTCAATCACCTGTGAGGTGACGACGCTGACCGATTGCGGCAGTTCACCGATTGGCGTGGCGGTTTTGCTGCCGGTTGAGGCGGTATCGGCGCTATAGCTGCCGGCAGGCAGGGCGGTGGCGGTCACAGTGATGGCGTCTTCCTTTTTTGCGTCGGGCGCGGCGGCGATCGTCAGGGCGGGAAACAGGCCGGCGATCAGGGGCAGCGTGCGGAAAACGTGATTTTTTTTGTTTTTGTTGGGGCGGCGAAGAACTGACTGGTGCATATAATTCCATGAAAAAATAATAAATAGTAACAATTATCATTATAATTATCATTTATAGGTTTTGAATAGAGAGGAATACCGGTATCCCTTCATTGCACGATTTAATTTTGTCATTAGGGAAAAAGACGGCGATTTTGCCGGTAAAAATTCGGATGGATGGCAATAACGATCGCAGTGACGGGAGGGACGCGGCAGTTTGTTCGTCGGAAGGGTGATTCCTGTCAATATATTGATACACAAATATATTTTCCCTTGATGAATAAACAGGTGTCCGGGCAGGAAAAACTGGCAATAATAGGCGGGTCGGCCGTTTATCTTCTCCTCATCGTCGACGGTTGTGACACGCAAAGACTGTCACCTTACGCTAGCGGAAGTCTCTGGATCCAAGATGCAAACCACCTCGTTGTCCGATACCCGGAAAATCTGGCCCGCGCTCAGCTTTTTTTTGCTGGTGTTCGCGCTGTGTCTGCTGGGCATCGTGAGCCGGCCCGGCAGTTTTCTGGCGATATTCTGGCCGGCTAACGCCGTGCTGCTGGCCGTTTTGGTGCGCCGCTCACGGTGGGCCACGCGCGCCGATTGGGGCATGGCGGTGTTGGGGTATCTGGCGGCGGATCTGCTGACCGGCAGCTCGCTGGAAAAGGCGCTGTTGTTGAACGCCGCCAATCTGGCCGGCGTGGTGGTAGGGTATCTGTTGTTCATGCGCCTGCCGCCGCCGGCGCGCACGCTGCAGCGTGGCGCTTCCAGCATGTATTTGTTCGGTATCTGCCTGGCCGCTGCCGCCGTTACCGGCGTTGTGGGCGCGGCGGCCTCGCAGTGGCTGTTCGGCCGACCCTATCTGACCTCGCTGGTGCTATGGTTCTCGTCTGAATTCACCAACTACGTCACGCTGATGCCATTCATTCTGGCGTTTCCCGTCGATTGGCGGCATCGGCTGCGCGCGGCCTGCAGTATGCTCTCGCAGCGCAGCCAGTGGCCAATTGCGGGGCGAAAACTGGCCGTGTTGGCACTGCTGGTGTTGGCGGCGGTGTGCAGCGTGCTGATTGGCGGCCCCGGCGCGGTGATCTTTCCCATGCCGGTGCTGCTGTGGCTGGCGATGTCCTTCTCACTGTTCTGCACCATGATCGCGGTGCTGGTTTACGTGCTGTGGTGCCATCTGGCGATCGATTTCGGGTTGCTTAGCACCACGCTCGACATGAAGGTGCTGCAGAACGCGGTATCCATGCGCCTGGGCATCGCGCTGCTGGCGTTGGGGCCGATCGCCGTCGCCAGCATGAACTATGCGCGCAACGCGTTGTTACGCACGCTGGAGCACGTGGCGAATCACGATGCGTTGACCCACGTGCTGACGCGCAATGCGTTTATGCAGCGCGGCGAGCGGGTGATCGATCAGAAAGGCGAGCTGGTGTGCGTCATGATGCTCGACATCGACTATTTCAAATCGATCAATGACCGTTTCGGCCACGCCGGTGGCGATCAGGCGCTGATGGCGTTTACCCGTGCGATCGCCGCCGATCTGAACGTCAACGATCTGTTCGGCCGCATGGGCGGCGAAGAGTTCGCCATCGTCTCGACGCTCGGCCAGCCGCAGCAGGGGTTGCAGCTGGCCGAACGGCTGCGGCAACGCATTGAGGCGGAATCGATCACCATGCCGGCCGGCCATCCGCTGCAGATCACCGTCAGCATCGGCATGGTGACCTGCCCGGGCGGTTCCGGCCATAGCCTGGCCGACCTGCTCAAACTAGCGGATCTGGCGGTATACAAAGCGAAAAATGCCGGCCGTAACCGGGTCGCCACGCCGGAATCTTACCCGCCGAACGATCCTGGCCGCTGAACTTCCGATCCGCGCTGCGTGCCTGCGGTCTAAACTGGTAAGAGACGCGGGCATTTCCGCCTGCGCCGAACCGACTGTCCTTAATCAGACAAGAGGATGCCAGAATGAAATACGTAGACGGGTTTGTGGTGGCGGTGCCGGCCGCCAATAAGGAGGCTTATCACCGGTTGGCGGCGGCGGCAGCGCCGCTGTTCAAAGAGTTTGGCGCCACGCGCATCGTGGAGTGTTGGGGCGATGACGTGCCCGACGGCAAACTCACCGACTTTCGCGGCGCGGTAAAGGCGCAGGAGGGCGAAGTGGTGGTGTTCAGCTGGATAGAGTACCCCTCCAAGGCGGTGCGCGACGCCGCCAATGAGAAAATGATGAACGATCCGCGCATGAAGGCGCTGGGCGAGATGCCGTTTGACGGCAAACGCATGATCTTTGGCGGGTTCGCGCCGATCCTCGATGCCTGAAGGAGGCGCCGATGGCCAGAATTACGCAACATCTGTGGTTTGAAAAAGACATGGAGGCGGCGCTGAATTGCTACGTCGCGCTGATCCCCGGTTCGTCCGTGAACTGGTTTTCCGATCTGCCGGCGGATACGCCGAGCGGCCCGGCCGGCAGCGTGAAGCTGGCCGCCTTCACTCTGGGTGACCAGCGCTATGCGGCGATCGAGGCCGGGCCGTTGGATCCGTTCAATCACAGCTTTTCCGTGATGGTGGAATGCGACGATCAGGCGGAGGTTGACCGGCTGTGGGATGCGTTGAGCGAGGGCGGCGAGGCGGAGCAGTGCGGCTGGCTGCGCGATCGCTGGGGGCTGTGCTGGCAAATTGTGCCGCGGCGCCTGACCGAGCTGATGAACGACCCCGACGCCGCGCGCGTGCGGCGGGTCACGGAAGCGATGCTGCTGATGGGCAAAATCGACATCGCCGGCCTGGAAGCGGCGGCGCGGGACTAGCGGAAAGAGAACGTGGGAGAGAAAGGATGCATCGAGAGCGGCACAGTATTGAACGCATCGGCTGGCTGCGGGCGGCGGTGCTCGGCGCCAACGACGGCATCGTCTCAACGGCCAGCCTGCTGCTGGGCGTCGCGGCGGCCAGCGCCTCGCATTCCACGCTGATGATCGCCGGCGTCGCCGGGTGGGTGGCGGGCGCGATGTCGATGGCCACCGGCGAGTATGTGTCGGTCTCGTCGCAGGCGGATACCGAAAAGGCCGCGCTGGCGGAAGAGCAGGCGGAGCTGCTTGAAGACTACCCGGGGGAGTTTCGCGAACTGACGTCAATCTACGTGCATCGCGGTCTGGATCCGGCGCTGGCCCGGCAGGTGGCGGAAAAGCTGATGGCGCATGATGCGCTGGAGGCGCACGCGCGCGACGAACTGGGTATTTCCTCCGCCACCCGCGCCCGGCCGCTGCAGGCTGCGTTGGCGTCGGCCCTGAGTTTCTCCCTCGGCGCGCTGTTGCCGCTGCTGGTGGCGATGTGGGTACCGGTCGCCTGGACGCGGCCGGCGCTGGTGGCGTCGGCGCTGATTTCCCTCGGCGTTCTCGGCGGCATCGCCGCGAAAACCGGCGGGGCGCCGATCTTGCCGGGCGTGGCGCGCATCCTCGTCTGGAGCGCACTGGCGATGGCGGTTTCTTCCGGCGTCGGCCTGCTGTTTGGCGTGACGGCCGGCTAACGTCGCGCTTGCATCAATCTAGTGCACCTCAAGCTCAGAATTTATCATTTGTCAGCCGCCGGCGTTCGCGGCAAGGTGACGGCAACGCCAACATCAGTCAGGGACACTTATGCAGAAATCACAGATCCTATCGTGGGTCGCCCAGCATCCGCTGTTGCAACGCATGGTTGCGCTAGAGCCGATCACCTGGTTCAATCCGCGCGCGACAACGCTGGCCGCAGGGTTGCCCCACGTCGGGTTGACCGCCGCCGACGTCGCTGACGCGGAGCAGCGCCTGGCGCGTTTCGCGCCTTATCTTGCCGCGGCCTTCCCGGAAACCCAACCGACAAAGGGGATCATCGAATCCGAGCTGGTGGCGATCCCGGCCATGCAGCTCGCGTTGGATCGGCGCTATGGGCAGACGTTGGGCGGGCGCCTGCTGTTGAAAAAGGACAGCCATCTGCCGATTTCCGGCTCAATCAAGGCGCGCGGCGGCATCTATGAGGTGCTGACGCATGCGGAGAAACTGGCGCTGGAGGCGGGGCTGCTGCAAATCGGCGACGACTACGCCCGGCTGTTTTCCGACGAGTTCCGTCAATTCTTCAGCCAGTACCGCATCGCCGTCGGATCGACCGGCAATCTGGGATTATCCATCGGCATCATCAGCGCCCGGTTGGGGTTTGACGTCAGCGTGCACATGTCGGCGGACGCGCGGGCGTGGAAAAAACAGAAGCTGCGCGACAATGGCGTGACGGTGGTGGAATACGCCGACGATTACGGCGTGGCGGTCGAACAAGGGCGCAAACAGGCGGCGGACGATCCGAGTTGCTTCTTTATCGATGATGAAAACTCGCAAACCCTGTTCCTCGGCTACGCGGTGGCTGGCGGCCGCCTGAAGCGGCAGTTTGCCGAACAGGGTATCGTGGTGGACGCGCAGCATCCGCTGTTCGTTTATCTGCCGTGCGGCGTCGGCGGCGGGCCGGGCGGAGTCGCCTTTGGCCTCAAGCTGGCGTTCGGCGATCATGTTCACTGCATTTTCGCCGAACCGACCCATTCCCCTTGCATGCTGCTCGGCGTCTACAGCGGGTTGCATGACGGCATTGCGGTGCAAGATCTCGGCATCGACAACCGCACGGCGGCGGACGGACTGGCGGTGGGGCGCGCCTCCGGTTTTGTCGGCCGGGCGATGGAGCGCCTGCTGAGCGCGTTTTACACCCTGAGCGACGAAGAGATGTTCGCGCTGCTCGGGCTGTTGGACAGGCACGAGCATATCCAGCTGGAACCCTCCGCCCTGGCCGGTATGCCCGGGCCGTGGCGCGTTGCCGCTCATGCGCGGCAGCTCAGCGAGCAGGGCGTGAGCGCCGAGCACCTGGCCCAGGCGACGCATCTGGTATGGGCGACCGGCGGCGGCATGGTGCCGACGGCGGAAATG
This sequence comes from Serratia sp. CY55921, assembly GCF_052167655.1. Lineage (NCBI taxonomy): Bacteria > Pseudomonadati > Pseudomonadota > Gammaproteobacteria > Enterobacterales > Yersiniaceae > Serratia > Serratia sp. CY55921. The sequence continues at coordinate 1,124,873 of NZ_JBJNMU010000001.1, forward strand.
GCGAAATACCTCGCGGCCGCGCAAACGGCGCCGTGAGCCAATAGCGCCGAGGCTTGCGCTCGCTTCCTGTTTTTAGGCGGCGAGCGCGGTTTGACAAGCGCCGGTTCCCTCCGGCCCAGGGGCAACGTCAGACCGGGCGCTCATGATGTTTTTAAAATGTTAACAAAATCACAACTCCCCACGCCGCAGTCACGGCTTAAATCTCCATATCCAATTAATAGTAAATAAAATTATTTTATTTACCGCTTTCTGATGTTCGTTTATCGCACGCTTATTTTTTTAACAATATTGAAGCATTCGCCGTGGGGTGGTTTGATTTGATTGTCGATTAACGAACTATATTCCGATAATCGCACAAATTAACCCTCTCGCCGGCTCGCAGCCGGCTGTTCCGTGCGGTGAGGTTTGCCGCACTCTCTGAGGAGCAAGCCATGCCGCATGATAACAACGTAGAAATTCGAGGGTTTATCGATAACCAGCCATTTTCTCGCTACCAGTGGTTGATACTGGTTTTGTGTTTTTTGGCGGTCGCGCTGGACGGTTTCGATACCGCCATTATCGGCTTCATCGCCACGTCGCTGGTGCAGGAGTGGGGAATAGACAAAACCGCGCTGGGGCCGGTAATGAGCGCCGCGCTGGTCGGTCTGGCGGTAGGCGCGTTGGCCGCCGGCCCGTTGGCGGATCGCATCGGCCGTAAGAAAGTGCTGGTGATTTCGCTGCTGCTGTTCGGCGGCTTCAGCCTGCTGACCGCCTTCGCCGGCTCGCTTTCGACGCTGACGCTGCTGCGTTTTTTGACCGGGCTGGGACTGGGGGCGGCCATGCCGAACGCCGCCACGCTGATGTCGGAATATGCCCCTCAGCGCTGCCGAGCCCTGATGGTGAATCTGATGTTTTGCGGTTTCCCTCTCGGTTCGTCGCTGGGCGGTTTTTCTTCCGCCTGGCTGATCCCGCATTTCGGCTGGCAGAGCGTGATGGTGCTGGGCGGCGTTATGCCGTTGCTGCTGGCGCTGGTCCTGATCGCCGCCTTGCCTGAATCCGTGCGCTTCATGGTCGCGCGTGGCTATGCCGCAGAGCGCATCGCCAAGGTGCTGAAGCGCATTGCGCCGATCCGAATGACGCCGTCGCCGCGCTTCATGTTGCAGGAAGAGGGGCAGGTAAAGGCAGCGTCGCCGCTGGGCATGATCTTTTCGCGTCGCTATCTGCTGGGCACGTTGATGCTGTGTCTGACTTACTTCATGGGATTGATGATCTTCTATCTGCTGACCAGTTGGCTGCCGCTGCTGATCCGTGAAACCGGCGCCTCCGTTACGCAGGCGTCGCTGATCACCGCGCTGTTTCCGCTCGGCGGGGGGCTCGGCGTATTGATTATCGGTTGGTTGATGGATCGCATGAACCCGCACAAGGTGGTGGCCGTCGGCTATTTGCTGACCGGTTTGTTCGTCGGCATCATCGGCTATGTCTATACCTCTCCGCTGCTGATGGCGCTCACGGTGTTCATCGCCGGCACCTGCATGAACGGCGCCCAGTCATCCATGCCGGCCCTGGCGGCCGGGTTCTATCCCACCCAGAGCCGGGCGACCGGCGTGGCCTGGATGCTCGGTCTCGGGCGTTTTGGCGGCATTCTGGGGGCGATGAGCGGTGGCGTACTGATGCAGATGCAGCTGTCGTTCAGCACCATTTTCACGCTGTTGGCCATCCCGGCGCTGATCGCGGCGCTGGCGCTGCTCGCCAAACACCTTTCCGGCGGCTACCCGGCGCTGCCGGCGCCGCTCAACAAAATGCTATGAGGGAGTCATGCTATGCGCACACAGGTTGTGATCATCGGCGCCGGTCCGGCCGGTTTGATGTTGTCCCATCTGCTGCACCTGCAAGGTGTGGAATCGGTGGTGTTGGAAACGCGCAGCCGGGAGGCGGTGGAATCGACCATTCGCGCCGGGGTGCTCGAACAGGGGACCGTCGATCTGCTCGAGCAGACCGGATTGGGGGAGCGGATGCGGCGGGAAGGGGCGCGGCATCAGGGGATCCGCTTGGCGTTCGGCGGCCGGCAGCACCGCATCGATCTGGCCGGCTTGACCGAGCGCGCCGTCACCGTTTATGCCCAGCATGAAGTCTTGAAAGACCTGATCGCCGCGCGTCTGGCGGCGCAGGGCCATCTGTTTTTCGAGGTGGAGCAGGTTGAATTGAAGGCGCTGGACAGTGCGCAGCCCGAGGTTCACTACCGTCATGGCGACCAGCCGCGCCGGCTCCGCGGCGACTTTGTCATCGGATGCGACGGATTCCACGGCATCAGCCTCGCGGCGATGCCCGGCGGGCTGCGGCAGGATTACACCCGCACCTATCCGTTCGGCTGGTTCGGCATTCTGGTCGAAGCGCCGCCGTCCAGCGAAGAGCTGATCTACGCCTGCCATCCGCGCGGTTTTGCGTTGATCAGCACCCGTTCGCCCGGCGTGCAGCGCATGTATTTTCAGTGCGATCCTGCGGAACAGGTCGATCAATGGTCGGACGATCGTATCTGGCGCGAGTTGGAGCAGCGGCTGGAAAACCATGAAGGCTGGACGCTGAAAAAGGGCCGCATATTTCAGAAAAACGTGGTGGGCATGCGCAGCTTCGTTACCGAACCGATGCGCTACCGGCGCCTGCTGTTGGCGGGCGACGCGGCGCATATCGTGCCGCCGACCGGCGCCAAAGGGTTGAATCTGGCCATGGCCGATGTTTGCCTGTTGTCCCAGGCGCTGGAGACGTTTTACCGGCGAGGCGACTGGCAACGGCTGGACGATTACAGCGACACCGCCTTGCAGCGGGTCTGGCGCGCCGAGCATTTTTCCTGGTGGATGACCCACATGCTGCACACCCGGCGGGAAGACACGCCTTTCGAACACCGGCTGCAACTCTCAGAGTTGCAGTACACGGTGAAATCGCGCAGCGCCATGACGATGCTGGCGGAAAATTATGTCGGGGCGCCATTCCCGGCGATATAAGCGAAAACGCCCATGCCGTTCGGCATGGGCGAGAAGGGGCGTCACCGCCCCTGAGCTGCGGCGGTTACAGCTGTTCGCCGTTGCTGGCGATCACCCGACGATACCAGTCGAAGCTTTTCTTGCGCGACCGTTCCAGCGTGCCGGTGCCGTCGTCGTGTTTATCGACGTAGATGAAGCCGTAGCGCTTGCTGTACTCGCCGGTAGTGAACGACACGCAGTCGATGCAGCCCCACGGCGTATAGCCGATCAGGTCTACGCCGTCTTCAATCACCGCTTTTTTCATCTCTTCGATATGGGCGCGCAGATAGTCGATGCGATAGTCATCGTTGATCTGGCCATCCGCTTCCACCTTGTCGAAGGCGCCGAAGCCGTTTTCCACGATAAACAGCGGCTTCTGGTAACGTTCATACAGCACGTTCAGCGAATAGCGCAGCCCGACCGGATCGATCTGCCAGCCCCAGTCGGAGGCTTTGACGTGCGGGTTCGGCACGTTGCCCGGGAAGCCGAACATGCCGTCGCTGCCGTCCACCGCGTTGGCCTGCAGCGCATTGCTCATGTAATAGCTGAAGCCGATGTAATCGGTGCAGCCCTCGCGCAGGATCTGCGCATCCTGCGGCTGCATCTCGATCTTCAGCCCTTTGCGTTCCCAGTCACGCAGCAGGTAGCTGGGGTAGTAGCCGCGCATTTGCACGTCGGTATACAGATAGCGCTGGTGCATCGCTTCCACGGCGTACATCACGTCGTCCGGCTTGCAGGAATAAGGGTAGAACGGCACGCAGGCCAGCATGCAGCCGATCTTGAATTCCGGGTTGATCTGATGGCCGAGTTTGACCACCTGCGCGCTGGCGACGAACTGGTGGTGCAACACCTGGTACAGCGTCTGCTCGGGGTTGTCTTCCTGGGTATAGTCCACGCCGGAACAGCAGTAGCCGAACAGCGGGTAGCGGTAGTTGCTCTGGTTGTTGATTTCGTTGAAGGTCATCCAGTACTTCACTTTTTCGCGGTAGCGGTGCATCACCACTTCGCTAAAGCGCACGAAGAACTCCACCACCCGGCGATTTTTCCAGCCGCCGTAGGCTTTTACCAAATGGTAAGGCATTTCGAAGTGGGACAGGGTGATCACCGGCTGGATGCCGTATTTCAGCAATTCGTCGAACAGGTCGTCGTAAAACTGCAGGCCGGCTTCGTTCGGCGTTGCTTCGTCGCCGTTCGGGAAAATGCGCGTCCAGGCGATCGAGGTACGAAAACACTTGAAGCCCATCTCGGCGAACAGCGCCACGTCCTGCTTGTAGCGGCCGTAGAAGTCCACCGCTTCGTGGTTGGGATAGCGATAGCCGTCGAGCACGCCGTCGGTCATCACGCGATCCACGCCGTGCGAACCGCCGGACAGCACGTCGGCGATGCTTGGCCCTTTGCCGCCCTGATCCCAACCGCCTTCAACCTGGTGCGCGGCGACCGCGCCTCCCCACAGAAAATCTTTCGGCAACTGTTTCATCGTCAATGTCTCATCTTATTTAATGAAGGGTAATAACGTTCGCGTTGCCAATAGAGTAACAAGACCGAAAGAAATGTCACGATATAACAAATCGCCGTAAAACGTGATTTGTCACAATAAAAAAACAGCCTGTTTTATTTTATCGCGTTCATTCTTCCCAGGCGCTTGCCGATGGTTTCAATAATATAAAGCACGGGGATTTGCGTAGTAATATTATGATGATCGCCGATCAAGTGTTGCGGGACGTGATAAGACAGATTGAAGTCCGCCAGCCGCGCCAGCGAAGAGGTTTCGTTGTTGGTGATGCTGATGATTTTACAGTGGTGCAGGCTGAACTGGCTGGCCAGCCGCAGGATTTCTTCGGTTTCGCCGGAAACCGACAACATGATCGCCACCGCGCTTTTATACATATCGCTGTTGACGGGATAATAAGGATCGTCGATATGGGTGCTGAATTTTCCGACGTTGGAAAAGAAACGTGCGCCATATTTCCCCAGGGCGCCGGAGGTGCTGATGCCGACGAAAATAATTCGCTCGGCGGCGGCGATATGCCGCACCGCTTCATCGAGCAGCTGATTAAATTCATCGTTGCTGACGCTTTTAAAAAAACTGAGAATTTCGCCGATGCCGGAATCGACCGGCGGCGCATCGGTGTGCTCCAGGTACAGTTTGAAACGGATGCGAAATTCCGAATAGCCGTCACACCCCATTTTTTTGCAAAATCGCAGCACGGTGGTGGTGGACACGCCGGCGGCCTCGGCCAGTTCGCGGATGGTCATGTACATCACTTGATTCTTGTGTTTGCTGACGTAGTTATAAACCATCAGCTCCAGGGCGTTGAGCGCGGCGATTGCTTTGTGGGTAAACATGAGTCGATCCGGCAGCTGAAAACGGGAAGCGTATCTGCGGGTTAACATAGCAAAATTCCCCGCCGCTGGCACTGCCGAACAAAAAAGAAAAGCCGCACCAGTCAGGGGCGGCCCAGGGTTCACGACGAACAAATAAAGCAAAACGTTCCGGAAGACATGCCATGAAAACGCGTTTCATCACACAGGGTTAGCATAGGTCAGCTTACTCCGGCGGCAAAATGCCGGTTTCTGCTTTCTAAAGCCAAAGCGCGGCAAAGGCTACTGCGCCTCGGGCTTATCTTCGGACCAGCGGGCGGCGTTGACGTCCACCTTACCCGGCAGCAGTCCGATGGCGGTGAATTTATCCGCCAACTGCTGCTGCTGTCTGAACACCTCCGGCGACATGCGCTGGCTGCCGAACGGCATGCGGGCGATGGCTCTGGCCCAAATCGCCTGATCCAGGCCGGTGCTCTGAGCGAGGATCGCCGCCGCTTCCTGCGGATGGCCGTTGGCCCAGTCGCTCAGCGCGCCGAGCTGTTGAATCACCTGCTTGGCGCTGTCCGGGTAGGTTTCGGCAAAGCGGCGGCTGGCGAGATAGAAGGTGTAGTGCGGCACCAGACCTTCCGCGTCTTTCAGCCGGCGGGCGTTGGCATGGGTTTCCACCTCGGCGTAGTAGGGATCCCAAATCACCCAGGCGTCGACGCTGCCGCGCTGGAAGGCGGCGCGGGCATCGCTCGGCGGCAGATAGACCGGCGTGATGTCCTTGTAGCTCAAGCCGGCCTGTTCCAGCGCGCTCACCAGCAGGTAATTGACGTCCGACCCTTTGTTCAACGCCACGCGTTTGCCTTTCAGATCGGCCACGGAGCGGATCGCCGAATCCTGCGGCACCACGATGGCTTCGGTTTTCGGGCTGGGCGGCGAATGCGCCAAATAAACCAGATCGGCCTTGGCGGCTTGCGCGAAGGCCGGCGGGGCGTCGCCGGTCGCCGCCAGATCGATGCTGCCGACGTTCAACCCTTCCAACATCTGCGGGCCGGCGGGGAATTCTATCCAGCGAACCTTGACGCCCTGCGGCTCCAGGGTTTTCTCCAGCGTGCCGCGGTATTTCAGCAGCGCAAAAATGTTGGCTTTCTGGTAACCGATGGTGATTTGTTGCGGTTTCTCCTGCGCGCCGGCCGGCAGGCTAAACAGGCCGAGCAGCAGGGCGGCGATCAGCGGCGTTGTGAGTTTTCTCATCCTGATTTTCCGATAGGCGAAGTGAACGGTAGCGATGACGCGCTGGGCGTAACGCCATGAAACGGCATTTAAATTTTCCTGCGGCGGGATAAGGGCGATGATAATGAGCGGCGCAGTGGCGTGTAAAGCGCCCGCTTATGCTGAATAATGCCTTGCTTAGCCATAAATCAGCTTAAGCGGGAGAGGGTGAGCTCGACGTTATGCCGCGTCACGCTCGCGCGAACGCGCCAGCAACAGCGGAACCAACAGATAGAGGGCGGCGGCCAACGCCCAGACCAGGCCCGGCCAGACATCGCGCGTGGCGGCGTACAGCGCCGTCGCCACCAGCGGCCCCGCTACGCCGATCAGGCTGCCCATGCTGGCCAGCGTCCCTTGCAGCTCGCCCTGATGATCGTCGTCCACCTTTTGCGCCATTAACGCCTGCAGCGCGGGCAGCGCCATACCGCCCGCCGCGAAGAACGGCAGCAAGGCGAAAGGTGCCCAGCCGCGCGTGGCGATCGACAGCAGCGCCAGGCCCATTGCGTCGGCGGCCACGCCGATCAGCAGCGCCTTGCGTTCGCCGAGCCGCGCGACCAGCGGGCCGATGGCGAAGGCCTGCGACAGCGCATGGCAGGCGCCGTAACCGGCCAGCGACAGGCCCGCCACCATCATGCTCCAGCCGAAACGATCCTGACCGTATAAAATCCACAATGTGGCCGGCGCCTGCGAAACCAGCGCCATGATCAGGTAAATGCCGACCAGCGGCAGCAGGCCAGGCTTGCCGTGCAGCCGTCGCAATGACGAAAAGGGATTGAGGCGGATTTTCTCGGCGGCGCGGGCGCGCGGTTTACGCGATTCCGGCAGCAGGAAAAACGCCATCGCCAGGTTGACGGCGTTCATCGCCGCCGCCGCCAGGAAGGGCGCATGCAGATGCCACTCGCCCAGCGAACCGCCGAGCAGCGGGCCGACGATAAAACCGACGCCGAATACCGCGCCCACCAGGCCGAAACGCCGCGCGCGTTGACCGGCCGGCGTAATGTCGGTGACGTAAGCGGTGGCGACCGCCATGTTGGCGCCGGTGATGCCCGCCAGCAACCGGCCCAGATAGAGCCAGGCCAGCGTCGGCGCGAACGCCATCAGCAGATAGTCGGCCGCCGCGCCGGCGAGCGAGATGAGCAGCACCGGCCGCCGGCCGAAACGATCGCTCAGCGCGCCGAGGATCGGCGAGAACAGAAATTGCATTAACGCATAGGCTGCCAGCAGGGCGCCGTAGTGCAGGCTGCCGGCGTCAAGACCGCCCAGCGAACGTAACAACGCCGGCAGAATCGGCATGATCAGACCGATGCCCACCGCATCCAGCAACACCGTCAACAAAATAACCAGCATGGGTTTTTTCAAAATTGTGACTCTAACAGTGATAGAGTATTGAGTATTCCACAGTTACCCTATCAGTGATAGAGAGATGAGCGAAAAAAATACTGCGACACGTTTAACGCGAGAAACCGTCCTGCGCGGGGCGCTGGCGTTGCTGAACGACATCGGCATCGATGCCCTGAGCACCCGCCGCCTGGCGCAACATTTGGGCGTGCAATCTCCCACGCTCTATTGGCATTTCAAGAACAAGGCCGAGCTGCTGAAGGCGATGGCGGAAACCATCATGCTGGATCACCGTGAAGAGGTGCCCGCCGACATGCCCTGGCAGGATTGGGTTGTCACCAATGCCGGCAACTTCCGTCGGGCGCTGCTGGCTTACCGCGACGGCGCGCGTCTGCATGCCGGCACCCGGCCGCAGGAGCCGCAATTCGCCGTCATTGAGGCCAAGGTGGCGCTGCTGTGCCGGGCGGGGTTGACGCCGGAGCGCGCGGTAAACCTGCTGTTCGCCGTCGGGCGTTTCGTGGTGGGCTGGGTGCTGGAGGAACAGCAAATGCAGCCTGACGATGCGCTCAATGACGCCGACCGCCGCCGTTATCCGCTGCTGTGCCAAGGCTGGGAAACATTGCAGGAGAAGGGCGCGGATGCGCTGTTTGAAGCCGGCGTGCGGCTGTTGGTCGACGGCGCCGAGGCCGGACTGGCGATCGACAATAATCACGGGCGGCAATCATAAAAATGCGCTTATCTATCGGAAATTTATAGAAAATACCCACTTTTCGTTAAAGCCATGGCGGCTACATTCCCTTAACATCGTCAAGTCTTTTGATGATAATTATTAGCACACTGCGCAATTATTCACCGCAGTGATGTTACGGATTAAATCCGTTTGTTTAAGGGATAGTTTCACCATGGAAATCAACGTTAATGGCCGGGTGGTTCCACTCGGCAATCTCGCGCCCGACACGCCGCTGCTGTACGTTTTACGCAACGATCTGCACTTGAATGGCCCCAAATATGGCTGCGGCCTGGGGGAGTGCGGCGCCTGCACGGTGCTGATCGACGGCGTCGCCGCGCGTTCTTGCTCAATGCCGCTGGCCGCCGTAGGAAGCAAGTCCGTCACCACGCTGGAAGGCCTGGGCACGCCGGAGGCGCTGCATCCGGTTCAGCAGGGGTTTATCGATGAGCAGGCGGCGCAGTGCGGTTACTGCGCCAACGGCATGATCATGACGCTGGTCGCGTTGTTCGAACGCGAGCCGGATGCAGATGAACAAACCATCAAGAAAGAGCTGGCCTACAACCTGTGCCGCTGCGGCACCCACCTTGAGATCTTCCGCGCCGCCGAGCGCGCCCGCGATCTGCTGGCTGCGCGGAGGCAAGCATGAGCCGCCTCGAACTGACCCGCCGACAGTTGTTGCAAGCCGGCGGTGTGGTGATGGTCAGCAGTCTGCTGCCCGCGCCGTTTAACGCCTTCGCCGCCGAGACGGTTGCATCGCCTGCCGATCTGCCGCTGGATCGGGTGGACAGCTTTATCAGCCTCACCGCCGACGGCCGGGTGACGGCCTTCAATGGCCATGTCGATCTCGGCACCGGCATTCGCACCGCGCTGGCGCAGATCGTCGCCGACGAAATTTGCGTGCCGTTCGAGCACGTCACGATGATCCTCGGCGATACGCAACGCACGCCGGATCAGGGGCCGACCATCGCCAGCGCCACCATCCAGGTCACGTCGGTGCCGCTGCGGCAGGCGGCGGCGCAGGTGCGACATATGCTGACGGCGCTGGCGGCCAAAGCCTTCGAACTGCCGGCCGACCAGCTGACGGCGGCGGCGGGACAGGTGTTTGTGACCAAGCACCCGGGGCGTTCCTTGAGCTATGCGCAGCTGGCGAGCGGGCAAAATCTGCATGTGACGCTGGATAAAAACGTGCCGCTGAACGGTGAACAGCAGGGCCGCTATGTCGGCCGCGCCGTCGCCCGGGTCGATATTCCGGCCAAGGTCAGCGGGGGGCTGACCTACGTGCACGACCTGCGCTTGCCCGGCATGCTGCATGGCCGGGTGGTGCGTCCGCCTTACGCAGGCGCCGACAGCAGCGCGCCGCTGGGCGGTGGCCTGTTGTCGGTGGATGAAAGTTCGATCGCGCACCTGCCGGGCATCGTGAAACTGGTGGTGATCAATGATTTCATCGGCATTGTGGCCGAGCGCGAAGAGCAGGCGATCGCCGCCATGCGCCGGCTGAAAACCGAATGGAAACCCTGGGCCGGCCTGCCGGACCTGTCGCCGGAGGCGCTGCCCGCCGCGCTGGAAGCCAACCCGAAAACCGACCGCGTGCTGCGCGATGATGCGGGCACGGACGAGGCGTTGGCATTGCTGCATACCGAAGTGCAGGCGGACTATGTCTGGCCTTACCATCAGCACGCCTCAATCGGCCCCTCCTGCGCGGTAGCGGAGGTCAAAGACGGGCGGGCGCAGGTGTGGTCCGGCACGCAAAACCCGCACGATCTGCGCAAAGATATCGCCAGGCTGCTCGAGCTGCCGTCTGAGCAGGTGCACATCACCCGCATGGAAGCCTCCGGCTGCTATGGCCGCAACTGCGCCGACGACGTCTCGGCGGACGCGGCGCTGTTGGCGCGGGCCACCGGCCGCCCGGTGCGGGTGCAGCTGATGCGTGAACAGGAATCCGGCTGGGAGCCGAAGGGCACCGGCCAACTGATCCGGGTGCGCGGCGGCCTAGACGCGCAAAATCGGGTGGCGGCTTACGAGTTGAAAACCAGCTATCCCTCCAACAATGCGGTGACCTTGCCGCTGGTGTTGACCGGCAAGGTGGCCAACCGGGCCGACGTGCAACAGATGGGCGATCGCACCGCCATTCCGCAATACGCGTATCCGCACATGCGGGTGATCTGTCAGGACGCCGCGCCGATCGTGCGGGCGTCGTGGATGCGCGGCGTTTCGGCGCTGCCCAACGTGTTCGCCCATGAATCCTGGATCGACGAGCTGGCCTGGCGCGCCGGCGAGGACCCGATCGCGTTTCGCCTGCGTTACCTGAACGATCCGCGCGCGGTGGCCTTGATTGAGGCCCTGAAGCGCCAGGCTAACTGGCAAGACGGCCCGGCGCACCGCTCGCGCGCCGCCGGGGCCGAAGTGGTGAGCGGCCGCGGCTTCGCCTATGCGCGCTATTTCCACAGCAAATTCCCCGGCTTCGGCGCCGCCTGGGCGGCCTGGGTGTGCGATCTCAGCGTCAATCGCCTTTCCGGGCAGATCACGCTCAATAAAATCTTCGTGGCGCATGATTGCGGCCGGATGATCAATCCGGCCGGGGTGCGCCATCAGGTGCATGGCAACATTATCCAATCCGCCAGCCGGGTGCTGAAAGAGTTTGTGACCTTCAACGCGTCGGGCGTGACGTCATTGGACTGGGGCGGCTATCCGATCCTGCGCTTTGACGAATTGCCGCAGATCGATATCCAACTGATCGACCGCCCGGACGAAGCGCCGATGGGCGCAGGAGAGTCCGCCTCGGTGCCGAGTGCGGCGGCGATCGGCAACGCGCTGTTTGACGCCCTCGGCGTGCGCCTGCGCGAGGTGCCGTTTACGCCGGCGCGGGTGCTCGCCGCGCTGCGCGCTCAGGCCGGCCATTAACCCCCCGTAACGAACAAGGACAGCAAAGATGAGTAAGATGAAAAAAATCGTCGGGTGGGGCGGCGTCACGGTGATCGCCGTTGCGGTCGCCGGCGTGGTCGCCAGTTGGCAGCCGGAAATCGCGCCGCTCGCCGCCGATGCGACCCACCGTTTCAGCGAGGCGCAGATCGCGCGTGGCAAAACGTTGGCCGATCTCGGCGACTGCGCCGTGTGCCACACCCGTGCGGGCGGCGAGCGCAACACCGGCGGGTTGGCGATGGAGATCCCCTTCGGCACCATTTACACCACCAACATCACGCCGGACGTGGAAACCGGCATCGGCAGCTGGAGCTACGCGGCGTTTGAACGCGCCATGCGGCACGGCGTTGATCGGCAGGGGCGCTACCTTTATCCGGCGTTTCCTTATACCGCCTTTACCCGCACGAGTGACGACGATCTGCAGGCGCTGTACGCCTACCTGATGTCGCAGCCGCCGGTCAAGTACCGGCCGCCGGCCACCGATCTGCACTTTCCGTTCAACATTCGCCAGGGCATCTTTGCCTGGAACCTGCTGTTCCTGACGCAGGGCGCGATGCCGGAACAGGCGACCCAAAGCGCCGACTGGAACCGCGGCGCGTACCTGGTCGAAGGGCTGGGGCACTGCAGCGCCTGCCACTCGCCGCGCAACGTGTTGTTCGGCGAGAAAACCGGCGGCGAGCACCTGGCCGGCGGCGTGGCGGAGGGATGGACGGCGCCGGCGTTGACCGGCCGCTCGCCCGCGCCGCTCGCGTGGACGCAGCAGGATCTGGTCGATTTCATGCGCACCGGCTACTCGGCCAACCACGGCGTCGCCGCCGGCCCGATGGCGCCGGTGATCGAAGAAGGGCTGTCGCGCTTGCCGCAGGCCGATCTGCAGGCGATCGCCGTCTATCTGCGCAGCTATCATCCTGAAACGGCGGCGGGCGCTACGGCGACAACGTTAAACGCTCAGGCGGAGCGCCAGGTGGAGCCTCTGAGTTCGGCAGGGGCGCGGCTGTTTTCCGGCGCCTGCATGGCTTGCCATGCGCAGGAAAAAGGCGCGCAGATGGCGGGGGTGCGGCCGTCTCTGGCGCTGAACACCAACCTGTTCGCCGACGCGCCGGACAACGCCATTCGCGTGGTGCTGGACGGCATACAGCGGCCGGCGAACGCCGAGCTGGGCTATATGCCGGGCTTTCGCCATAACCTGAATGACGCGCAGATCGCCATCCTGCTCAACTACCTGCGGCAGCATTACGCCGGTCAGGCGCCGTGGCCGGAATTGGCGGCGCAGGTCAGCCGTTTGCGCGCCGAAACCGCGCAGAAATAGCCGCCTGGGGCTGGACAGCCGCGCCGCGTTGACGACAATAGACCTTTTCACATGGACAGAGGCAGTAAAATGAATACGTTAGACGCGATCCGCCAACGCCGCGCCACCAAGCAGTTCGATACGCAGCACGTGATGACGCTCGAAGAGAAAAAAGCGCTGTTGAACATTGCGCTGCAGGGCGCTCCCAGCGCGTTTAACCTGCAGCACTGGCGCCCGCTGCTGATCGAAGATCGCTCGCAGCGCGAGAAAATTCGCGAGGCGGCGTGGGGGCAGGCGCAGGTGACCGACGCGTCGATGCTGGTCGTGCTGTGCGGCGATCTGTCGAGTTGGGAATCGAAGGTAAAAACCGTTTGGGCCGACGCGGCGGAGCCGGTGCAGCAGTTCATGATCCCGGCCGTCGATCAGTATTATCGCGGTAAACCGCAGGTGCAGCGCGACGAAGTGATGCGCAGCAGCGGCATCTTCGCCCAGACGTTGATGCTGGCGGCCAAGGCGCAGGGCTACGACTCTTGCCCGATGGACGGTTTTGATTTCGACGCGGTGGGAGAGATTATCAATAAGCCGGCGCATTATCAGATCGCGCTGATGGTCGCTATCGGCAAGGCGGCGGGGCAACCTTACCCGCGCATCGGCAAGCTGCCGTTCGACGAGGTGGTGAAAACCGATCGCTTCTGAGCTGAACGGTGAATGACAAAAGGGAAGGCTTGCGCCTTCCCTTATTTTTTTATGACGCACAGTTCGTTCCAGTAACTGAAACGGATGCGCCGTTGCAGGCGGTGATGCCACATAGAACACTCCTTCTACCCTACACGGTTTAAATAAATAACACCGCGCCGGACACAAGGCGAATGCCTTATTGTGCATAGCTTGCCCGTCGGACGGGATTAACCGATTTTACCGGCCCGGTGCGCGGCGGGCGCCCATCGCCAGCCGAAGTTCATGCCCGCGGCCGCGCCGAGAATGGCCAGCGTGCCCAGCAGCTGCAACAGGCTGAGACGGTGCCCGAACGCCGCCCAGTCCACCACGATCGCCACTGCCGGGTAGATAAACGACAGCGCGCCAACCAGAGCGGTGGGGATTTTCTGGATAGCGCCATAGAGCAACGTGGACATCACCCCGGTATGCACCAGGCCGAGGGTCGCCAGCAGCAGCCAGTCGAGCGGTTCTGCGGGAAGGCGGGCCAGACCGGCGAACGGCGCCATCGCCACCGCGCCAACGGTCAGTTGAATCAACACGATGAGCTGCGGCGGCAACGCGGCCAGCTGTTTGACGATCGCTGCCGCCAGGGCGTACATCAGGGCCGCACCGAGCGCCAGCGCCACGCCCAGCAGATAGTCGCCATCGCCGCCACCGCTCTGCCGGCCGGTGACGATCAACACCATCCCGGCGAACGCCAGCAGAAGCCAGCCCAGCCGATTAGCCGTCAGTTTTTCGCCGAACAGCAGCGCTCCCAGCGCCACCAACATAAACGGTTGAACATGGTAGGTCACGGTGGCGACAGCGATCGAGGCATGCGCATAGGCGGCAAACAATAGCGTCCAGTTGAGCACCAGCGCGAGGCCCCCCAGGACGGCGAAAGCCAGCTGCCGCCGGTTGATGGCGCCTGATTTCAGTTGCCCAAGCGCGGCGCAGGTGGCCAGCATCGCCAGCGCGCCGAACGCGCAGCGCCAAAACACCACCGTGGCGGGCGGCTGCCCTAACACGATCACCGGCCAACCGACGGTGCCGGAGATCGTCATGGCGAGGATCATTTGCACTGCGCCGCGCGTTTTCGTTTTCATGTCGTTTCCCTCGCGGCCTGACCGTGCTTGTGGTGAAGTCGCTTAATCATTAAAATGAACAATCGAACATTATGATGAACATGGTTGACGGTGTTCGTCAAGTCGAACAAATGAATGGTATAACGAACAATGAGCGAGAGCCTAATGCAGAACATCACGCCGATCGGCCTCTTGTCGGCGGCAATCCGCCGTGAGCGGGAGCGATTGAACCTGTCCGTCACCGAACTGGCGAAGCGCGCGGGTATCGCCAAGTCCACGTTGTCGCAGCTCGAAGCCGGCAGCGGTAATCCCAGTCTGGAAACGCTGTGGGCGTTGGCGATGGCGCTGGATGTGCCGGTCAGCCGACTGATTTCGCAACCCAGCAGGCAGGTGCAAGTGATCCGCGCTCATGAGGGGACCGCGGCGGTGTCAGAGCAGGGCAACTACGCCGCCACGTTGCTGGCCACTTGTCCACCGGGCGCGCAGCGCGACATTTACCGGCTGCGGGTGCAGCCCGGCGAAGTCAAACTTTCCCGGCCGCATCCGCCGGGCACCGTCGAGCATGTGATCATCAGCAGTGGACGGGCGCGCCTTGGCCCGGCGGATCAGCCGCAGGTGCTGAGCGCCGGGGATTACATCAGTTACTCCGCCGATCGCGAGCACGTTTTCGAGGCCCTGGAGCCGGAGACCACCGCTGTGATGCTGATCGAGCAGGGCTAGCACGGCGTTGACGGTTCGTTTATTGAAAATGATTCTCAATTATATTAGTGTGCCCGCCTGTTTTGACGCCGGGGCAGACGCGTAGCCCGGCGTCGCCGTTTGTTGCCCTTCAAGGACCGAAGATGAAAATCGCTATTCCTTCCATACTGTTACTCGCCGGTTTGACGGCGACGCACCCGGCCACCGTGTTGGCCGCTGCACCGCCCGCCGCGGCGGATCAGGGCCAGAACGACACGGCCAACAACGATTTCAGCTTCGTGCGCTATCGCGCGGATTACCGCGTTAACGCCAACGCCACCAACGTGAAGACGGAAAGCTACGAAGTGCTGCTGAAAACCAAGGCGGCGGTCGAAAAATTCAGCCAGATCCGCCTGAGCTACAGCGAGAAAATGGAAACGCTGGAGGTGGTCGCCGCCTATACGCTGACCGCCGACGGCCAGCGCCACGATGTGGCGCCCGATCGCATTTATACCCAGGAAAGCTATTCCAGCGCCACGGCGCCGCTGTATGCCGATCGCAAGGTGCGCGTCATCGTGTTCTCCAACCTGGCGCCGGGCTCGCGCGTGGTGTACGAACTGCGCCGCACGCAGAACACCCCGTATTTCCCTGACTATTTCGGCCTGTGGGAGACGTTCAGCGTTTTCGAACAGTTCGACGACGCCGAAGTGACCCTGCAGGCGCCGGCCAAGCTGCCGATGCATATCTTCACGCGCGGCGTCGAGGGCGGGGACCAACCGCAAATCCGCAACGGCCAGGCGCACTGGCGCTGGCATTATTCGCGCAGCGCGCCGATGAAGGCGCAAAACTGGGCGGCGGACAGCTGGACCTTCAGCCCGACCATCATGGCCAGTACCTACCGCGAGTGGCCGCAGTTGGCCAAGGCCTACCAGCTGAAGGCCGGCGCGGCGGCGAAGGTGACGCCGGGCATTCAGGCGCTGGCGGACAATATCACCGCCGGTATCAGCGATCGGCGCGAGCAGGCGGAGGCCCTCTATCGCTGGGTGGCGCAAAACATTCGCTACGTGGCGGTGTACCTGGGCAACGGCGGGCTGGAGCCGAATTCGGCGCAGAGCATTCTCGATAACCATTACGGCGACTGTAAGGATCACGTGGTGATCCTGGAGGCGCTGCTCGCCGCCAAAGGCATTGAAAGCTCGCCGGTGCTGATCGGCATGGATGAAGGCCCGATCCTGCCTAAAGTGCCGCTGCTTGGCCGCTTCAATCACGCCATCACCTACGTGCCGGAATTCAAACTGTACCTCGATTCCACCAATCCCTGGGCGCGTTTCGGGCAACTGCCGGAGGGCGATTTGGGCGCGCCGGTGCTGCTGACACGCGACGCCAGGCTGGCGCGCACGCCGGGCAGCGACGAGCAGCCGGTCAAGAGCGCGCTGAACGTCGATTTCGTGTTCGACAAGGCGGGCAATCTGCGCGGACAGACCGAGCGCCGGCTGAGCGAAGTGGAAGAAATTGACCTGCGGGGCTACTTCTCGCAGATCAACCGTCAGAATCGGGCGCAGGCCGAAGCGACAATCATGTCCGCTTCCGGCATCGACGGCAACGGCGAAGTGGCGATGAACAGCGATCCGCTGGATCTCAAAAAGCAGTTCGGCTATCGCTTCCGCTTCAAGGCGGACGACTACGTCGATTTCGGCGTGGTGGGCGGCATGACGTTGCCCAACCCGCCCGGCGGCAAATCGTTCCGCACGCTGTATACCACCACGGCGGCGCCGGGCAACGAAACGCCGTTCTACTGCACCGCGCAGCGCTATGACGAAACCTACCGTCTGCAGCTGCCGGCCAACGTGCCGATCATCGCCATTCCGAAAGATCGGCAATTCCGCAATGCGGCGGGCGACTATCGCGTCGAGTGGCGGCGCGACGGGCAGCAGGTGACCGTCAATCACCGCCTGCAGGTGAATGCCATTCGCGGCAAGGAAGCGCTGTGCCAGGCGCAGGATTACCCGGCATTCCGCGAGCTGTTCCAGCAGGTGCGGCGCGGTTTCCGCGGCCAGGTGGTGTACGGTGAATTGGCCAACGGCAAATAGGCCGCTGCCCCGCCGCGCCAAGCGGCGGGGCGCACGCCTCAGTTGAACTCGCTCGCGACCTCGGACCACAGGCTGACGCGGCAGCCGCGCGCCGCGAAAGCGTCCATCTCGCGTTTGATGCCGCCGCTCTCTTGCCAACCCGGCAAGTCGAGCACGATCAACTCATCCATCGCCGCCATGAACAGGGCGTCGATCGGCGCCCACAGCTTGCCGATGGCGGTTTTGTCTAGCTCTTGCAAACACTGGTTGATCGGATGCGACATGCTGACCTGGCTAGAAACGGCGCTGCCGGCTCGCACGATAGCGGCGGCGACGTCGTTGCAGGCGATAAAGCGTTGCTGCACGACGTTGGCGTCGGTGTGGCTGTAGGGGCAGGCTAAAAATATTTTTCTCATTAGCGTTTGTTCTCTCAATAATTGTTGTCAGGGACGAAAAAAGGGCGCAGCTTCCCCGTGAGGCGGCGCCCCGTTTATTTTTATGGCTTAGGGGTAAATTTAACGAGCGGCGGCGGCGATGGCCGTCGATTGCCTTTGCGTCTGTTCTTTTTCCAGCAATTCAGCCTCCGGCACCGAAATTTTTATGGCGATCAGCACGGCGATCATGCCACCGAGGAATTTGCCCATCATGATCGGCAACACCAGCGAAGGTTGGAAGTTGGCGGTAAACGCCAGGTGATCGCCCAACGTGGCCTGTGCGCAGATGCCGAAGGCCACGCACAGCACCTTATCGCGGGCGCGCATGCCTTTGAACAGGTGATAAACGGCGATGATATTGGCCAATACCATAATAAAGCCCAGCGCGCCGGTATCCGATAAACCGAGCTTTTTACCGATAAAATGCATCGGCTTGCGGCAATAGCGCTGGAATAAATAACAAATGGGGAATGTGCCCGCCAACATAATGCCGATATAACCGGCGATCTCGATAGCGCGGAATAATTCGTCTTTGTCGGCAAATAATGGATCGAATACCCAGCCGCCGAACACCTTTTTAAACACACCGGTGAAATGCTCGATGATGCACAGCGCCAATACCAGCTTGATAAAGGCATCCGCCGCCTTGCCGAAGATCAGGAATCCTTTCACCATCGCCGCCGGCCGCAGCTTCAGCCCCAGCGCCAACAGGAAGCACAGGGCGAACAGCGGGGACAGCAGCCGCAGCGCCTGCAGCAAGTCCAGCTGCAGATAGTGCGCGGCAGGTGACGTGGTGGAGATAATCTCCCTGACCGGCAGGTTATTGAAGGTGATGGTCACCAGGGCGATCAGCACGGCGAACGGAATGCTGATCAGGCCTGCCATGGCACCCAGCGCCAGATATTTATGGTCGTCGCGGTTCAGCATGATAAGCCCGACCGGGATCAGGTACACGATGCTGGCACCCGAGGTGTAACCCACCAACATGGCGACGATCCACATGTCGCGGTTGGCGGCAATGGCGTCGGCCAGCTGATAGCCGCCCATGTCCACGGCGATCACCGCCAGCGCCGCGATCGAGGCGTCGGAGCCGAGCGCCGAGAAGAAGGGGCCGATGCTGTACATGATCAGGTAAGAGATGATCGGGATTGCGGCCATGATGCCAGCCTGGGCGAGAAACACCGGGCCGATGGCGTGAATGCCGTTGACGAATTCGCGTCCCAGCTCGCCTTCCGGTTTGACGATCGACGCCAGCGCACCGATCAGAGTGCCGGCCATGATGATATAGATGATGAAATTACCGAACTCAGCCATGGTGTTCCTCCTGCAATGAACGTAAGCCGCGCGAGCGCGCGATGATTTCCTGATAGCGGGCAAACCAGCCCGCCATATCGACCTCGGCGGGTTCCGTCACTTCATAGCGGTTGAGCACCTTGAGCGGATGTTCCACCCCCAGTCCTTTACGCGCCAACAACGCAACGCCTTGGGCGGTGATCTCCTTATTGGTGGGAGAGACGATGCGCTTTTGGATCAGGTTGGCGAGAAACTGCGTGAAATAGCGGTTGGCGGACAGGCCGCCGTCCACCGAAATGCTGTCGCCGATCGGTTTCAGTTTATCCATGGCGTTGATCACCTCGGCGGAACGCATGGCGATGCCTTCGAGGATCGACTGCAGCAGATCCTTGCGCTCGGTCTCCAGCGACAGCCCGGCCCACATCCCGGCGGCGGAGCGGTCCCAGTACGGGCAAGCCAGTCCGGAGAGCGCGGGCACAAAGGCCAGGCCGCGCGCGATGGCCGGCTGAGAGGGGAAGTCGCCGAATTCATCGAAATCGTTGAACAGGCTGATCTTTCTCGCCCAGTTAATGGCGGAGGCGGCGTTATAAACGCCGCCGTCCAGGCCATACACCGGCTCGCTGTCGGGCAGCTTCCAGCACAGCGTGGGCAACAGGCCGGACTCGCCGGCATCGATCGGGCGCGGCCCGGTGATCGCCTGTAAAAAGGCGCCGGTACCGAAGGTGATCTTCATCTGCCCCGGTTGATGGCAGCCGTGGCCGTATGTACCGGCAAACTGGTCGACGATGCAGGCCGTCAGCGGCACCGGTTTGCCGTTGAGCGCGACGTCGCCGAAGTGGCCGATGTTGTCTCTGACCTCGGGCAGGCTGTCGATCGGCACGCCGAACAAACGGCACAGCTCCTCATCCCACTGCAGGGTATGAATGTTGAACAACGAGGTGCGCGAGGCCGAGTTATAGTCGGTAAGATGCCGGCCGCACAGGTGGAACAGGAAGAAGGCGTCCATGGTGCCGAGCCGCAGGCGGCCGCGTTGCGCCAATTGCCTGGCGCCCGGGGCGTTGTTCATCAGCCAGCCCATCTTGCTGGCTGAGAAGTAGGTATCGAGCGGCAGACCGGTTTTCGCCGTCACCAGCGGCTCAACGCCTTCGCGTTTCAGCCGCTGGATCTCCGGCTCGGTGCGCTGATCTTGCCAAACGATGGCGTTGTACAGCGGCAGGCCGCTGTCGGCGTCCCAGGCCAGCAGGCTTTCGCCCTGATGCCCTAAACCGATGGCATCCACCATGTCGCACTGGCTGAGACAGCGGCGGATATTCGCCAAAATCTCCAGGGCGTCGTGTTCCACCCAGCCCGGATTGGGGGTGATCTGCTTGTGCGGCATGCTGGCCGGTGAATGGTGCCTGCCGTCTTCGCCGAACACCACGACCCGGGTGCCGGTGGTCCCCTGATCAATCGCGGCATAACGTTGATTCATCATTGCTTCGCTCTCTTATAGGTTTTGTTTTTTTATTGTGCCTGGTGTTGGTTGTGTGACTGTTTTAATAATCTATCTTCAATTTCACACATAAAAGCAACATAAATCACAAGATAAAATAACCCCGCGTGATCGACCTCATACTTTTTGCTTATCACCGCCTTTTGCGGCTTTTTTTTGGGAGTTATGTTGTTTTTGTCATTTCAAATGCGGTTATTGTGTGGTTTTATTGTGGTTATCACATCAAAACGGGACATCAGCATGATGGAAGAACAAACGGGTTGGGACATTGTCGTGATTGGCGGCGGTGTGGTCGGGTGTGCGGTATTCCGCAAATTCTGCCTGATGGGCGCTCGTACGCTGCTGTTGGAAAAAGGGGGCGATATCCTGTCCGGCGCCAGCAAAGCCAACAGCGCGCTGCTGCATACCGGCTTCGATGCGCCCAGCGGCAGCCTGGAACTGCATTGCATGCAGGCCGGGTACCGGGAATTTATCGCCATCCGTGAACGAATGAATCTGCCGCTGTTGCCCACCGGCGCGCTGGTCGTGGCCTGGGACGAGCAGCAGTTGGCGGCGCTGCCCGCGATTGTGCAACAGGCGCACGACAACGGCGTGCTGGACGTGGCGCAGATCGACGCCGCCGAGCTGTATCGCCGTGAGCCGCAGCTGGCGCCCGGCGCGTTGGCGGCGGTAGAGGTGCCGGGGGAGAGCGTGATCGATCCCTGGAGCACGCCGCTGGCTTACCTGACGCAGGGCGTTAAACACGGCGGCGACTATCGCTTCAATACCGAGGTGACCGGCGCCGAACGCTTGCCGACCGGCTGGCGGCTAACCAGCAACCGGGGCGAGTTTCACGGCAAAATCGTCATCAACTGCGCCGGCAATCAGGGCGACCGGGTAGAAAGTTTCTGCCATCAGCCCGAGTTTGAAATTCGCCCGCGCAAAGGGCAGTTCCTGGTGTTCGACAAGGCCGCCGCCGGGCAGGTCAACGCCATTATCCTGCCGGTGCCGACGGCGATCACCAAAGGGGTGCTGCTGTCGAAAACCATCTTCGGCAATTTGCTGCTCGGGCCGACCGCCGAAGAACAGCAGGATCGCGAGACGGCGACGGTGGACGAAACCAAAATGCGCGAGCTGATCGAACAGGGGACGCGATTGCTGCCCACGCTGGCGAATTACAGCGTCACCGCCAGCTATGCCGGATTACGCCCGGCGACTGAACAGAAACACTACCGCATTCAGCACTATCCCGATCGGCAGTGGATCTGCGTGGCGGGCATTCGCTCCACCGGCCTGACGGCGGCGCTGGGCATCGCGCAATATGTGGAACAGCTCTATCGCGACCACTTTACGCCGTGCTTCACGCCAAAAACGCCGGAGACCGTGTATTGGCCGCAAATGCCGATGCTTGCCGACTACGCGCTGCGCGATTACGCGCGCCCGGACAACGGCGGCATCGTTTGCCACTGCGAGCTGGTGACCCTGCGGGAGATCGAGGCGGCGTTCGATTCCGCCGTGCCGCCAGAGTGCATCGGCGGGCTGCGGCGCCGCACGCGCGTGATGATGGGGCGCTGCAACGGGTTTTATTGCAGCAGCCGGGTGGCGGAAATGGTAGGCGATCGTTTTGGCCAAACGCTGGCCGTAGGGAGCATTGATGAAAACTGAGTATCAGGTGGCGATTGTCGGCGCCGGGCCGGCGGGGATCGCGGCGGCGACCGCGCTGCGGCAAGCGGGGATCGAGGATGTGGTGCTCCTGGAACGGGAACGGCAGGCGGGCGGCGTGCCCAGACACTGTCGGCACCCCACCTTTGGGCTGCAAACGTTTTATAGGCCGATGCTGGGATCCACCTATGTCGATAAAATACTGGCGCGCGCCGGGCAGGTGGAGATCCGTACCGGCGTGACGGTGCTCGCCATCAAGCCGGACGGCGAGCTGACCATCACGGACTGCCGCGGCGTCAGCACCTTGAAAGCGCAGCGGGTGATCCTGGCGACCGGCGTGCGCGAGACGCCGCGCCATCCGCGACTGGTGAGCGGGCTGCGGCCGCAGGGCGTACTCACCGCCGGTGCGCTGCAGCAGTTCGTCTATCTGCGCGGGCTACAGCCGGGCAAGGCGCCGGTGGTGATCGGCACCGAGCTGGTCAGTTTCTCCGCGCTGTGGACGCTGCGTAACGCCGGCGTGCGCGCCGTCGCCATGATTGAAAGCGGCGGCAGACCCGTCGCCTGGCGTCTGAGCGCGCTCTATGCGCGTCTGATGGGAGTGCCGATCCACTACTATTCACGTGTGACCGATATTGCCGGCCGCGATCGGGTTGAATCCATAGAAGTGGAAAATCGCCAGGGGGAGAAACGGCGCATCGCCTGCGACAGCCTGATCTTCACCGGCCGCTTCACCGGGGAGTATACGCTGATCCGCCAGAGCCACCTGGCGCAGCGGCCGGACAGCGGCTGTCCGTTGACCGATCAGTTCGGCCGCTGTTCCGACGCCGCCTATTTCGCCGTCGGCAACATGTTGCACCCGGCGGACATGGGCGACCAGTGTTATCAGGAAGGGCTGCGCGTCGGCGAGGCCGTTGCCCATTCGCTGCAGCGCACGCTGCCGCCGGCGCGGCAAATCCTGCCGGTGCGGCACGACGAACGGATACGTCTGACTGCGCCCGCCCGTGTGGCGCTGATCGGCAATCCCGCCACGGTCACGATCAATATGCGCGTGGAACAGGCGGTGTCCGGTTCGGTGGTGGTGCGGTTGGGGGAGAAAGTGCTGTACCGCAAAACGCATCGTTGCCTGCCTGAACGGCGGATCCTGCTGCGCAATATCGTCTTGCCAGCCGAGGCTGAGCGTGATGCGCTGCACATCAGCATAGAATCCGCCGGGTGAACGACGGCAACGGCTTGCGTCTAACGCCCTGAAACCCGTAGTATTCCGTCAGTTAACGCCGCAAGTCTCGGCGGAGGCAGTCACTCTTACTAAAGGCAGCGAGTGTAATGTGAATGGATATCTCTAATTCCGTGGAAAGGCGCAATGAAATACTGGCGCTGATCCAGGCCAACGGCCGGGTTTACGTGAATGAGCTGGCGGATAAATTCCAGGTTTCGCAGGAAACCATTCGGCGCGACCTGAACAAGCTGGAAGACTATCGGCTGATCAAGAAGATCCACGGCGGCGCGGTGAGCAGCCAGTTTAAATTCGAGCATGAATTCAACGAGCGGGCCAAAATCGCCGAGGCCGAGAAGCGCGCCATCGCGGAGAAAGCGGCGACGCTGCTCCAACCGGGCGATACGGTGTTCGTGGATTTCGGCTCCACCACGCTGGAGTTTGCCCGGCAGTTGGCGACGATCGATCAACTGACGGTCATCACCAACTCGCCGCTTATCGCCAACGTCTGTCTGGAAAATGACTCCATTGACGTGGTGCTGATCGGCGGGCAGTTCATCGACTCCAAAATGGCGTGCCTGGGCGCGATCGCATTGAATAATATCGAGGCGTTTTTCGCCGACTACGCCATCATCGGCGCCGGCGCGGTCAATCTGCAGACCGGCGTGATGGATCAGAACGTCAATGAAGCGGCCATCGCGCGCAAAATGATTGCCCAGAGCCGCAAGTGCATCGTGCTGGCCGACGAAAATAAGCTGCGCGGACATGCGATGACGCTGGTGGCCAAATGGCCCGAGGTCGATTATCTGGTGACCTCCGACAGCGGTAACGCATTAGAAGGCTTGGTTTTCCCCGCCAACGTTAATGTGTTGGTGGCGCAGGTCTAGTGCCGACATCCATTGCCGGTTCTGTTTACCAGGACAGTGTCCGGCAATGGCGTTTTAGCTCATCGATGAACACCCTGACTTTTTTCGGCACGTATTTTCTGTTGGCATAATATACCCACATCGGCGGTAGGGGCCGGCAAATCCCGGGCATGATTTCTACCAACGAACCTGCATCAAGCTCCTGTTTTACCCGGTGACGCAAAAAGACGTGTGCAATGCCAATTCCGGCGCGGGCCGCCTCAATAATCGCTTCCGTATTATCGGTAATGAAAATGCCGGGCATATCGAGATCTTGCGTTTTTTCGCCATCGCGCAGTGACCATTTATGTAAAACGCCGCGATCGGGAAAGCGAAAGCGTATGCAGCGATGTTGCTGCAGCTCGCCAATATTATTCGGCGCACCATATTGTGCAATATATTCCGGTGTAGCGATTAATGCACATGGCAGAGCCGGTGTTATTTGCACACCGATCATGCCCGGCAGCAATTTGTCTGCCAGACGAATGCCGATATCAATGCGTTCCTGAATAATATCCACCAGATGATCTTCGTAATTTATTTCCAGCGATATCTGTGGATAGCGACGATTGAATTCCGCCAGGAAAGGGGCTTTAAGCAATTCCTTCGCCATCTGCACTGCAGTGATGCGCAGATGCCCTGACGGCATGTCCTGGCTCTGATTCAAGCCTTCGCGAGCATTAAGTATATGTTGATAAAAGGGCGCTACGTTGTGATAAAACCATTCGCCGGCTTCGGTGAGGCTGACGCTGCGGGTCGAGCGGTGGAACAGCTTGACCGCCAGCTCGGTTTCAAGCTGGCTAATTCTCTGGCTCACCGCGGCGGGTGTCACGCTCAGCATCGCAGCCGCCCGTGAAAAATTGCCGGTTTCTACCACGGTGAGGAACAGGTGAATGCCATTAAGTGGGTCTTGTCTATTCATTAGATAAACTAACAACTGTTGTCAGAAGAGTGGGCATTGTTCATATCCTAACGCAACTTTATAGTTTTCCCCACTTTCGCATTAATGGGGTTTCCGCCATGTCAGTCTCGTTATCGTTGGATCATGCCCAGCGAATTATCGCCATCGGGGTCGCGACTGCACAGCAGTTGGGAGTGGCAGTATGCATTTCCGTCTTTGATTCCGGTGCCAACCTGATCGCCTTTGTACGCATGAACGATACCCCGCTGGGGGCCATCGATTTGGCCCAAAGAAAAGCCAAAACCTCGGCGTTGTTTCGCATTCCCAGCGCCGATTTGGGGCTGCTTTCCGGCTCGGGACAGGAGCTGTGGTCTATTGAACACAGTAATCAGGGGCTGGCTTCTTTCGCCGGCGGGATGCCGATTTATTCATCCGAGGGTGAATTTATTGGCGCAATAGGTATTTCAGGAGCCAAATCATATGAGGATGCACATATCGCTGAAAAATGTCTGCAATAAAAACGTCGACACAACACATTATTAATTACGCCATTCATTATTGACTGCTAACCATTCTGCTTCGGCAGAAGGAGGGCGCATGCATGAAATAACCCGCAGGAAATTTATTATCGGCAGCGGCGCACTGGCGGCGGCGGCGGTATTGCCGACGACGACAGACGCTGCAAATAGTATCAAGATGAAAAGAGGAAATAATTCCATGGTAAAGAAAACAGTATTAATTACGGGCGCGGGATCAGGTTTCGGCCAGTCCGTTTCACTGGCGCTGGCTGCCCGAGGGCATCATGTGATCGCCGGAGTGCAACTTACGCCGCAAGTGACCCAGCTGTTGGAACTCGCCAGGCAGCACGGCGTTTCGTTACAGGTTGAAAAACTGGATATACTGGAGCCCCGCGATCGTGAATATGCCTGGCAATGGGACGTCGACGTATTGTTCAACAATGCCGGGATCGCCGAAGCCGGCGCGGTTGCGGAAATGCCCATTGACGTGCTTCGCTCTCAGTTTGAAACCAATGTGTTTTCCAGTATGGCCCTGACACAAGGCTTCATTAAGCGGATGGTCGCCCGCAGAAGCGGTAAAATCGTGTTCGTCTCTTCGGTGGCGGGGCTATTAACCGGCGCGTTCACTGGCGCTTATTGCGCCTCCAAGCATGCGCTGGAAGCCATCGCCGAGGCTCTCCACATGGAATTGGCTGAATTTGGGGTGAAGGTCGCCACGGTGAATCCGGGGCCTTATCTGACCGGTTTCAACGATCGCATGATGGAAAGCTTCAGGAAATGGTATGACCCAAAGGTGAACTTTATCGATCACAGCAAGCTGAAATTTCCTTTCGACCAGTTTGATCCGCAGGAAATGGTAGACAAAATGGTCAGCGTAATTGAAGAAGATGATGGACTGTTCCGCAATCTGTTGCCGGAGTCTTTCATCCAGGTAGTGAAGGATGATCAAAGCAACGGCTGGACACGCAAGCAGTGATGAGGGATGAGGGCCGGCTATCGCCGGCCTCTTTTTTAATTCACCACCAGCCCCACGCCGCGGCCGCGCGGATCGGACGCGGTTTCCGGCGTGCGGCCATCGACGCGTATGACCTGAATATCCCCCATGTTCCAGCCCTGGTCTTCGAGGGTGTAGCCCATGGCCTTCAGCTCGTCCGCCGGTTTGCCGGTCAGCGGCGCAAAGCTGTCATAGTAGACGGTGTCCTTCGGCAACAGCTGATGGTGCACGCGCTGGGCGGCCACCGCCTGCGCCAGCGGCAGATGGTAATCGTAGAGATTGTTGATCACCTGAAAGATCGAGGTGAAGATGCGCGATCCGCCCGGCGTGCCGATCACCAGGGTGACGTCGCCGTCGCGGGTGATGATGGTCGGGCTCATCGAGGAGAGCATGCGTTTGCCCGGCTCGATGGCGTTGGCGTCGCTGCCCACCACGCCAAAGGCGTTGGCGACGCCGGGTTTGGCGCTGAAGTCGTCCATCTCGTCGTTGAGCAGGAAGCCGGCGCCTTTGACCACCACGCCGCTGCCGAAGTCCCAGTTGAGCGTATAGGTGTTGCTGACCGCGTTGCCGGCCGCATCGACGATCGAGAAGTGGGTGGTTTGGTGGCTTTCCAGCCCCGGCCGCACCTGCTCGGTCGGCGAGATCGCCGTCGGGTTGATCTCGGCGGCGCGTTTTTGCAGGTAGTCAGGGGCGATCAGCTGCGCTTCCGGCACGTTAGTGAAATCCGGGTCGCCGAGGTAGTCGGCGCGATCGGCGAACACGCGTTTTTCGATTTCCGCCAGCAGGTGGATATAGCGCGCCGAGTTCAGCGGCACGCCCTTGAAGTCGGCGGCGCGATCTTCTTTTATCCCCAGCAGCTGCGCCAGCGCGATGCCGCCGGAGCTGGGCAGCGGGGCGGTATACACGGTGTTGCCGCGCCAGCTGATGCGCATCGGTTCACGCCATTTCACCCGATAGTCGGCCAAATCCGCCGCGCCGATCAGCCCGTTATCGCGCTGCATTTGCGCCACCAGCAGGCGGGCGGTTTCGCCGTGATAAAAATCGTCGGCGCCCGATTTGGCGATGCGCTCAAGGGTGGCGGCCAGCTCCGGCTGTTTGAACACCGTGCCGGGCTTCATGGCGCCGAAATAGTCGCCGAAGTTGGTTTTACCGGCAAACAGCTTGTTGGCGTCTTCGCGGTACTGATACTGCTGATCCGCCACGGTGAAACCTTGCCGGGCGTAGCCGATCGCCGGCGTCAGCAGTTCGGCCCACGGCAGCTTGCCGAAACGCTTGTGGGCTTCCCACAGCCCCAGCACGGTGCCCGGCACGCCGGCGGCGCGACTGCCCACCAGGCTGAGATTCTCGATCACTTCGCCTTTCTCGTTCAGATACATAGTTTTGCCGGCGGCCTTGGGCGCCACTTCGCGGTAGTCGAGGAAATAGGGTTTGCCGTCGACGTACAGCGTCATAAAGCCGCCGCCGCCGATATTGCCGGCTTCAGGGTAGGTGACCGCCAGGGTAAAGGCGGTGGCGACCGCCGCATCGACCGCATTGCCGCCGGCCTGCAGAATGTGCGCGGCGACTTTTGCGCCATACTGATCCGGAGCGGCGACCGCGCCGGCGGTCAGATCGGCGGCAAAGGCGGCGGGAACGGTGCAGGCCAGGGTCACACTCAGAGCTATCGTTTTCAATAAACCGGCAGACATAGAAGATCCTTTTAGCGATGTTCAGTTATCAGGTGAATTCAACTAATTATTTTTGAAACAGCGGGTTAGCGCGTTTTATTCGGGCTGTTGCGGCGCTTTATTGAAAGTAGCAGCGGCCAGGCGGGGCCGCCTGACCAGAGTAGCAAATCGTGATATGGCGCGTTATGCGTCGGCCGGCAGCGTCGATTGCAGCCATTGGCAGAAGTGCCGGGCGAGCGGATTGTGTTCGCTGTCGCGATGCAGCAGCCACGCCCAGTTGGCGCCGCGCACGCGTTGCTCGGTTAACGGATGCAGCAACCCGGCGTCACGCGCTTGCTGCGCCAGCAGCTGACTGACCAACGCGATGCCCAGCCCCTGGCAGGCGGCATCCAGCAGCAGGCCGGGATCGGAGAAATTCAGCCCGCTGTCGCGCTGGCCGACGTGCGCGCCGCCCGCCACCGTCCAGTGGCTCCAGTCCATTTCGCGTTCGCCGTGCAGCGTGACGCGCTGCTCCGCCGCCAGCGCCAATAGGCTGGGGTGGCAGGCGGGATAAAGCCGGTCGGTGCAGAGAACCTTAAAGGTGCAGTCCGCCTGCGCGCTGAGATCGTCGCGGATCGCCAAGTCGATGCTGTCCGTCGCCATATCCGGTGGCTCGAAGCTGGTGAAGAGCCACAGATCTATCTGCGGATGCCGCTGGTTGAACTCGCCCAGCCGCGGCGTCAGCCAGTGGCGGGCAAAGGCCGGCGTCGTGTTGACGATCAACTGATTGGGTTTGCGGTATTGGTCCAGACGACGAATGCCGACGGCCAATTGTTGCAGCATCACCTGCGCGGTGCTGAACAGATCGTGGCCGGCATCGGTCAGCGTTACGCTGCGGCCGGTGCGGAAAAACAGCGGCTGTTCCAGAAACGCCTCGAGGCTGCGGATCTGCTGGCTGATCGCCGACTGGGTAAGGTGCAGCTCTTCGGCGGCCTGATGAAAACTGCCCAGACGCGCCGCCGCTTCAAAACCGCGCAATGCGCTTAACGGGGGCCAGTGTTTTAACATTATCAATAAGCCTGTCTAATCAGATATCCACTAAATATATCGTTTGTCGCAGCGGCAGGGGAAGACTAGCATGAGATTCAATTCCCGGAGAGCGAAAAAACCGGTTAACCAGTTGAATTTAAATTAATTAAAAGAGGGCATTTATGTCAACGCGCCGCACCTTTATCAAGCAGCTTTCGGCGGTGGCCGGCGTTGGCTTGACGGCATCATTGGGTATTTCGTTACGCGGTCACGCAAAAGCTGCGCTTAATCCGACCTGGCGCTTGCCGGATGAAGGGGAACCGCAGCAGAGGGCGTTTATCGCGTTCGGCGCGCAGCGCGCGATTTGGGGCGACTTCACGGCGGACGTGCGGGCAGCGCAGGGGCGTATCGCCCGCGCCATCGCCGAATTTCAGCCGTTGACGGTTTTTTGCCGCGAGCGTGAACGGCAATTGGCCGAGGCCACCTGCGGCAGTCACAACGTCAGCTATGTCGTCACCGAGCTGGATGATATCTGGATGCGCGACATCGGCGCCAATTTCGTCGTCAATGATGCCGGCGAACTGGGCGCGGTGGATTTCAATTTCAACGGCTGGGGCGATAAGCAGCAACATGCCAGGGATGCGCGTCTGGCAGGGTTTGCCGCCAGGCGATACGGCGTCCCTCAACCACGCCGCAGCGCACTGGTAGGCGAAGGCGGCGGCATTGAGGTGGATGGGCGCGGCACCGGCATCATGACCGAGAGCAGTTGGGTGAATGCGAACCGCAACCCTGGCTGGAGCAGGGATCGGGTTGAGCAGGAGCTGAAGGCGATGCTCGGCCTGCGTAAAATTATCTGGCTGCCGGGCATTAAAGGCCGAGACATCACCGATGCCCACGTCGATTTTTACGCCCGTTTCGTGCGGCCGGGCGTGGTGGTGGCCAATCTGGACACCGACCCGGCCTCTTACGATCATGCGGTCACCCAGACGCATCTGGCGATCCTCAAGACGGCGACCGACGCCGACGGCCGCACGCTGCAGGTGCATACGCTCTCGCCGCCGCGGGCACCGCGCGACAGCCGTTTCAGCCGCCGCAATCCCGATTTCGCGGCGGGCTACATCAACTATTTCGTTATCAACGGCGCGGTGATCGCCCCGGAGTTTGGCGACCCGCAGGCGGACAAGGCGGCGTTTGAACTGCTGTCGGCGCTCTATCCGCAGCGCAAGGTGGTGCAGTTGGAGATCGACGCGATCGCCGCCGGCGGCGGCGGCATTCACTGCGTGACCAGCCAACTGCCGGCGCCTGGCAAACCAGACTAGTGAATGTTCAAAAAATGCGCACGCGGTTGTTTGTCGCCATAGGCTGTGGTTGGCTGAGTGGAAACAGAAGGAGGCCATAATGAACGACTCATCCTTGAGCATTCCCACCTGGTATCGCGATCCGCACGCAGAGCAGGCCATGGCCGAAGGCCATGCGCCCATCTGGCGGCATCTGCTGAGCCTGGTGCCGGAACGCGAACTGTCCGGCGTCAGGGTGCTGGACTTCGGCTGCAATCAGGGCGGTTTTTTGCGCCTGTTGCATCAAATTCGGCCATTTAGTGAGGGGATCGGCGTTGATATCGCCCGCCAATCCGTCGAACAAGCCAACCGCCTGAAAGGAAACCTGCCGATCGTTTATCAGACCGACACGCGGTTGACGGGTTATGAGAACCACTTCGATATCGCCTTCAGTCATGAAGTCATCTACCTGATTGAAGATATCGCGCAGCATGCCGCCGATATGCTGCGGGTGCTGAAGCCGGGCGGCGTTTATTATGCGGTGACCGGTTGCCACACCGACAACCCGCTGTGGCCGCAATGGCGCGAAAGGGTGGCTGAACAGACGCATACCGTGGTGCAGGATCGTTCTCTGGACGATTATGCGCGTATTTTCTCCGCCGCGGGGTTCCAGGTCTCTGCCCGCAGGCTGGGTTTTTCCGGCTTCGTTCCCTATGAGCCGGACGGCTGGATGCCGACTATTTCGGCAGCGATCGACTACTATTGGCACACCAAAACGGTGTTTAGACTGGTTAAACCCTAAAAATCCCACGCGGCGCTCGGTACGCCGCCGCTGACGAGATAAGATGACGAAATTTATGATGGACCAAGACGCTAAAACAATGGACTTTCGTTTAATCACACGGTTGTCCCTGCTTATGG
Source organism: Serratia sp. CY55921 (assembly GCF_052167655.1). NCBI lineage: Bacteria > Pseudomonadati > Pseudomonadota > Gammaproteobacteria > Enterobacterales > Yersiniaceae > Serratia > Serratia sp. CY55921. The sequence goes on from NZ_JBJNMU010000001.1 coordinate 1,156,515, forward strand.
GGGCGCTCTTGACGCCTGTTGGAGGGGCCACTGCGGCCATGCTTACGCTCGAGAATCAGGATCCGGCGGCGGTGTACCTTATTCAGGATGCGAAGCTGATTCAGGAGCGTGAGGGGGTGAAGATCGCCGAGCGCTCATACCGTTATTTCGAACTTAAGCTCGCCGACAATCTCCAGTATGAAGGTTATATCACCCGCTGCGCCGACGACTATGCCGATAAATTGAATGAACAAGATCGGCGTGAATTAAACCGCTGCACTGAGCAGGTGATCGACGACCTGGATCGGTTGATGGAAAAGACCGCCAACGTGACGTTCTACGATGGCGGCACGCAAAACGTTTATCGGGGCGAAGAACATTCAACGCCTTATTATTACTATTCGTTCGCCCGCGTGGCCAATTATTATCAAACCGACGATGGGCGCCATCCCCTGTATGGCCTGGTTTATCGCTGCAAGCAGCCGGCGAGCGATGCTCATCGGGAGCAAGAGCCTGATACAACTGAAGCGGCGCCGCCCCCGGCTGAAGTGGAACGCTTTATTGCATTGGCTAAAAACCGCTGCGCCAATGTGCTGAAACCACGCTGAACGAGATTGCGCCACCGTTTACCGCTTCGAAAAGATTTTACGCAATCCTTACGCAACCCTTTCAGAAGCGCATTCCGGCATTCGATATATTGAGAATAGTCATTCTCAATAGGATCGTATTGCAATGCAGAGGAAAACGCTTTTGGCGCTGGGGCTTTCGCTGTCGCTGGCCGCCTGCGATGGGCAAAACGCCGGCGCGCCGACGGGCGCAGGCGGTGAACGGGAGGTCGGCGTCGTCACGCTGCGCGGCCAGTCTGTAACCCTGAGCAGCGAGTTGACCGGCCGGGTTAACGCCACCATGACCTCCGACGTGCGGCCGCAGGTCGACGGCATCATCAAGCAGCGGCTGTTTACCGAAGGGGCCGAGGTGAAAGCCGGGCAGGTCTTGTATCAAATTGACCCCGCCAGCTATCAGGCCAGCTACGATCAGGCCGCCGCCCAGCTGAAAAACGCTCAGGCCACGGTGCAATCCACCCGGCTCAAATCGCAGCGCTATGCGGCGCTGGTGAAAGAGAACGGCGTTTCCAAACAGGACGCAGACGACGCCAAAGCCGCGTATCTGCAGGCCGTGGCGTCGGTGGCGCAGTATCAGGCGGCGCTGGAAACGGCGCGCATCAATCTCGCCTATACCCAGGTGCGGGCGCCGATCGCCGGCCGCATCGGCATTTCGTCGGTGACGCCGGGCGCGCTGGTCACCGCCGGCCAGACTGATGCGTTGGCCACCATCCGTGCGTTGGATCCGATCTATGTCGATCTGACCCAGTCCAGCGCCCAGTTGCTTAAACTGCGCCGTCAGCAGGCCGCTTTGCAGCGCGGTGCGGTCACGCCGGTCGCCATCAAGCTGGAGGACGGCACGCCTTATGCCCACGCCGGCAAGCTGGAGTTGAGCGAGGTGGCGGTGGATGAGGCCACCGGTTCGGTCACGCTGCGCGCGGTGTTCCCCAACCCCGAACATGAGCTGTTACCCGGCATGTACGTCCACGCCACGGTGGATAACGGCGTCGATCCCAAAGCCATCCTGGCGCCGCAGCAGGGCATCACCCGCAACGCCAAAGGGGAAGCCACCGCGTTGGTGGTAAACGAGCAAAACAAAGTGGCGCAACGCACCGTCAGCGCCGAACGGGTGGTGGGCAGCAACTGGCTGATCGACAGCGGGCTGAACGACGGCGATCGCCTGATCGTCGAAGGCACCAGCAAGGTGACGATCGGCGCCGCGGTGAAGCCGGTAGACGTCTCGGTCGACAAAACCCAACGCGGGGAGCAATGATATGGCGCAGTTCTTTATCCGGCGTCCGGTATTCGCCTGGGTGATCGCCATCATCATCATGCTGTGCGGTCTGATGTCGATCAATTCATTGCCCGTCTCGCAGTACCCGGACGTCTCACCGCCGCAGATCGCCATCTCCGCCACCTACCCGGGCGCGGACGCGGAAACGCTGGAAAACAGCGTCACCCAGGTGATTGAGCAGCAGCTCACCGGCCTGGACGGCCTGCTGTATTTCTCGTCGACCAGCAGCGCCAGCGGCTCGGTCAGCATCAACGTCACCTTTGAGCAGGGCACCGATCCGGATATCGCTCAGGTGCAGGTGCAAAACAAGGTGCAGCAGGCGGAAAGTCGTCTGCCGAGCGCCGTTACCGCGCAGGGCGTGACGGTCAAAAAATCCCAGAGCAGCTTTCTGCTGATCGTCGGGCTGTATGACGAAAGCGACAAGGCGACGATGGCCGATATCTCCGACTATCTGGTCAGCAACCTGCAGGATCCGCTGTCGCGCATCGAGGGCGTCGGGGACGTGCAGGTGTTCGGCTCGGAATACGCGATGCGCATCTGGCTGGATCCGACCAAACTGGCGAGCTTTTCGCTGATGCCTTCCGACGTGCAGACGGCGATCGAGGCGCAAAACACCCAGGTGTCCGCCGGCAAGATAGGCGATCTGCCGGCCGCCGCCGACCAGCAGCTGACCGCCACGGTGAAGGCGCAGTCGCGGCTGCAAACGCCGGAACAGTTCCGCAATATCATCCTGAAAAGCGACAGCAGCGGGGCGCTGGTGCGGCTGGGCGACGTGGCACGGGTTGAGCTGGGCAACGAAGACTACTCCGCCAGCGCGCACCTCAACGGCCACCCGGCGGCGGGGATCGCGGTCAAGCTGGCGGCGGGCGCCAACGCCCTGAGCACCGCCAAGCTGGTAAAGGCAAAGGTGGCGGAATACCAAAGCGCCATGCCGCAGGGCTACAAGGTGGCCTACCCGAAAGACAGCACCGACTTCATCAACATCTCGATCGAAGAGGTGGTGAAAACGCTGTTTGAAGCGGTGGCGTTAGTGGTGGTGGTGATGTTCGTGTTCCTGCAAAACCTGCGCACCACGCTGATCCCGACCATCACCGTGCCGGTGGTGTTGCTGGGCACCTTCGGCGTGTTGGCGGCGTTCGGCTATTCGATCAATACCCTGACGCTGTTCGGCATGGTGTTGGCGATCGGGCTATTGGTGGACGATGCCATCGTGGTGGTGGAAAACGTCGAACGCGTGATGCGGGAGGATAAGCTGCCGCCGCGCGAGGCGACGGAGAAATCGATGCGCGAAATCACCGGCGCGCTGGTCGGCATCGCGCTGGTGCTGTCGGCGGTGTTTCTGCCGATGGCGTTCTTCGGCGGCTCCACCGGGGTGATCTACCGTCAATTCTCGATCACCGTCGTCTCCTCGATGGTGTTGTCGGTGGTGCTGGCGTTGACGCTGGCGCCGGCCTTGTGCGCCACGTTGCTGAAACCGGCGCACGATGCGCAGACCGACAAAGGCTTGCTGGGCAAATTCAACCGCGGCTATGACCGGCTGCAGGAGAAGTACGCCGACAAAGTCGGCGCAGTGATCCACCGGCCGACGCGTTATCTGCTGCTGTACGGCCTGCTGTTGATTGCCGCGGCCGTGATGTATCTACGCTTGCCGACCGGCTTTCTGCCCAACGAGGATCAGGGCACGGTGATGGTGCAGTACACCTTACCGGCCGGTGCCACCAACGCGCGCACCTCGGCGGTGAGCGAGGCGGTGACCGCCTATTTCCTCGACCAGGAAAAGGCCAACGTCAGCACCATTTTCACCATCAACGGTTTCGGCTTCAGCGGCAGCGGGCAAAACGCCGGCATGGCGTTCGTCAGCCTCAAGGACTGGAGCCAACGCAGCGGCAGCGAAAACACCGCCGACGCCATCGCCAAACGCGCCATGGCGCACTTCGCCTCGCTGCGCGACGCCCAGGTCTTCTCCATGAGCCCGCCGGCGATCGACGGCTTTGGCCAGTCCGACGGCTTTACCTTCGAGCTGCAGGCCAAAGGGGCGACCACCCGCGCCGAGCTGCAGGCGATGCGCGACCAGATCGTCGCCGCCGCCGGCAACAATCCGGCATTGCTGGCAGTGCGCGCCAACACCTTGCCGGACACCCCGCAGCTGCAGGTGGAGATCGACAACGGCAAGCTGCAGGCGCTCGGTCTGAGCGCCGCGGACGTCAACAGCACCCTCAGCAGCGCGTTCGGCAGCACCTACATCAACGACTTTATCGACCGCAACCGAGTGAAAAAGGTCTATATGCAGGGCGACGTAGAGTACCGCGCCAAGCCGGAAGATCTCGACAAATGGTTTGTGCGCGGCACCAACGCGGCGGGCGACAGCAGCATGACGCCGTTCTCCGCCTTTGCGTCTTCGCACTGGATCTACGGCCCGGAAAACCTGTCGCGCTATAACGGGCTGTCGTCGTTCGAGATCACCGGGCAGGGCGCCGCCGGTGTCAGTTCCGGTACGGCAATGAGCGAGATGGAGAAACTGGCGGCGAAATACTCCGCCGGCAGCAGCTACTCCTGGAGCGGGCTGTCCTATCAGGAACGGCTGACCAGCGGCCAGGCGTCGTCGCTGTACGCCATTTCGCTCATCGTGGTGTTCCTGTGCCTGGCGGCGCTGTATGAGAGCTGGTCGATTCCATTCGCGGTGATGTTGGTGGTGCCGATGGGCGTGGTGGGCTCACTGCTGGCGATCACGCTGCGCGGGCTGGAAAACGACATCTACTTCCAGGTGGCGCTGCTCACCATCATCGGGCTGTCGGCAAAGAATGCCATTTTGATCGTCGAGTTCGCCGAGGAGATGCACCAGCGGGGGGAAACGCTGATTGGCGCGGCGGTCCACGCGGCGCGCATGCGCCTGCGGCCGATCCTGATGACCTCGCTGGCGTTCACCGCCGGGGTGCTGCCGCTGGCGGTATCCAGCGGCGCCGGCGCCAACAGCCGAATTGCCATCGGCACCGGCATTATCGGCGGCACGATCACCGCCACCGCCTTGGCGATCTTTTTCGTACCGCTGTTTTATGTGTTGGTGCGCCGCATGTTTACCCGTCGGCCCGCCAACTCGCCGTCGCAGGCAGGAGAATAACGTGTTGCAACGAGTCATGATGTTAACTTTACCGCTGCTGCTGAGCGGGTGTCTGTCGCTGGATCCGCACTACCAGCGCCCGGCGGCGCCGGTGCCCGCCAACCTGCCGCAGGGCGAGGCCGCCGGCAAGCAGGCGTTGAGCTACCCGGACGTCGCCTGGCGCGACTATGTGCAGGACGCCAGGCTGCGGCAGGTGGTGGCGATGGGGCTGAACAGCAGCCGCGATCTGCGTGAGGCGATCGCCAATATCGCCTCGGCGCGCGCCCTGTACGGTGAGCAGCGCTCGGCGCTGTTCCCGACGATCAACGCCACCGCCGACGGCAGCCGCGGGCGTTCGCTGAGCGGCAACGGCAATGCCACCGCCATCAGCCAGAGCTACGAAGCGCAGGGCGGCGTCAGCGCGTTCGAGCTGGATCTGTTCGGCAAGAACGCCAGCCTGTCGCGGGCGGCGTTCGAAACCTATCTGGCCAACTCGGAAGCGGCGAAAAGCACCCGTCTGACGCTGATCGCCGATATCGTCACCGACTGGGTGGCGGTGGCGGCCGAGCGCAGCAATCTGGCGGTGGCGCAGCAGACGATGGAAAGCGCCAAACGTTCGCTGGACGTGACGCGCAACAATCAACAGCACGGCATTTCGTCGCTGGTCGACGTGGCATCGGCGGAAACCGTTTATCAACAGGCGCGTTCGGACGCCGCCAGCTACGCCACCCTCGCCGCGCAGGCGAAAAACGCGCTGGATTTGGCGGTGGGGCAAAGCGTGCCGGAAAACCTGCTGCCCGGCGGTATCGATGCGCTCGGCGAAATCATGCGCAATCTGCCGGCCGGGGTGTCTTCGCAGGTGCTGCTGACGCGGCCGGATGTGCTGCAGGCCGAGCATAACCTCAAATCCGCCAATGCCAACATCGGCTCGGCGCGTGCGGCATTCTTCCCGTCGATCAGCCTGACCGCCAGCGGCGGCGTGGGCAGCGGTGAACTCTCGTCGCTGTTCAGCCACGGCGCCGGCGTCTGGTCGTTCGCCCCGAGCATCAGCCTGCCGATCTTCAGCGGCGGCTACAACACGGCTCAGCTCAACTACACCCAGGCGCAGAAAGACCTGTATGTCGCCACCTATGAGAAAGCGGTGCAGACGGCATTTCAGGAAACCGCCGACGCGCTGGCGCGCAAAGCCACGCTGCAGGAACAGCTGGCGGCACAGACCGGCTATGTGGCGGCGGCGCAGCAATATTATCGCTTGGCCGAACTGCGTTACCGCCAGGGCGTGGACAGCTACCTGACGCTGCTGGACGCGCAGCGCACGCTGTATACGGCGCAGCAGTCGCTGATCGCCGCACAGCAGACCGCGTACGACAATCAGGCGACCCTGTATAAAGTGTTGGGCGGCGCTCAGCCGCTAATCGTCGACCGCGCACGCCGCGAGTTGGGCGGCGCGCGGTTTACTTATGGAAAGTGTAAAGAAACGGAAAACCCGCGCGGCGGCCCGAACTCGCCGCGGCGGGCAGAGTCAGACAGATAATTGCATTCACCTTTTCTTCATATCGGCTCGAGGTCGTCATGGCAGAAGACATTCAGCAACAGGTCATCGCGCTTATCGCCGCATTCAACGCACCAGGGCGGCAGAAGAAGGGGGCGGTCATCACCCCGGAAACCGAGATTAACACCGCGCTCAACCTGTCGTTCAGCGACTCCAACACGCTGATGCGCCGCTACTTCGATACCTTCGGCGTCGACAGCAGCAATTACAACCACGAGCTGTATTTCCAGCCGCCGAGCAATACCGGGCGCTGGTTTTCCCCCTCCGCCTGTAAAGAACACACCCGGCCGCTGTGCGTATCGATGCTGGTGCGCTCGGCGCGCGCCAAACGCTGGCTGTACGACATCCATTTTCTTATCGAGCAATTGCGCTAGCGCCAGGTTACTGCTCCAGCAGCTCGGCGAACTTCGCCAGCCACTGCGGATGCGCCGGCCAGGCCGGGGCGGTGACCAGGTTGCCGTCGACATGCGCCTGATCGATGCCGATCTCCGCATAGTGGCCGCCGCCGAGCCGCACCTCCGGGGCGCAAGCCGGGTAGGCGCTGCAGGTGCGGCCCTTCAACACCCCAGCCGCCGCCAGCAGCTGCGGGCCGTGGCAAACGGCAGCGATCGGTTTTTTGGCGGCGTCGAACGCCTGCACCAGCGCGATCACGTCGGGATTCAGGCGCAGGTATTCGGGCGCCCGACCGCCGGGGATCAACAGCGCGTCATAGTGTTCTTCTTTGGCGGCGGCAAAGTCGGCGTTCAGGGTAAAACGATGACCGGGTTTCTCGCTGTAGGTCTGCGCGCCGTCAAAGTCGTGGATCGCGGTCTGGATGTAGTCGCCGACGGCTTTGTCGGGGCACACGGCATCCACCCAATGGCCAAGCATTTGCAATGCCTGAAACGGCACCATGGTTTCGTAATCTTCGGCGTAGTCGCCGACCAGCATCAGGATTTTTTTCTTGCTCATGATCACAACTCCAGCAGGAGGGGGAATGCCTAAGGTATAGCCCAGCGCCCCTGGGAATGCGAACCGTAAAGCGCCTATCTATACTCGTGATACTGCGGCGCTTTCTCGCCGCTCAACCCAGGGAGGATCCCCGATGCTGAATCTGGCTACCTTGCTTGAAGAAAGTGCGCGCACCTGGCCGGAACGGCCGGCGGTGATACAGGACGATATACTGCTCAGCTATCGGGCGCTGAATGAAATGGCCAACCGGGTGGCGAATTTGTTGGTCGCGCGCGGCGTGCGGCCCGGTGAACGGGTGGCGCTGGCCTGCACAAACCGGCCGGAGTTTCCGGCTATCTATTACGGCATTCTCAAAAGCGGCGCGGTGGTGGTGCCGCTCAATATTCTGCTTAAGAGCGCAGAGTTCGACTATTACCTGGCGGACTCGGCGGCGGTGGCGCTGTTCTGTTTCGAGGGCAGCAGCGGCCTGCCGTTGGGGGAAGAGGCGCTGCGGGCGGCGGCGAAGGCGGAGCAATGCCGTGAGGTGTTTATCATCGGCGATCGGCTGCCGCTCGAAGGCGAACGTTTCAGCACGGCGATAGCCGCACAGGCCACCGAGTTCGCTTCGGCCGCGACGCTCGAAAGCGACACGGCGGTGGTGCTGTATACCAGCGGCACCACCGGCCGGGCCAAAGGGGCTGAGTTGACCCACGCCAACCTGGTGCTTAACGCGCTGGGATCGGTGAGGCTGTTCGACGGCTCGGAAACGGATCCCGATCGCCATCTGGTGACGTTGCCGCTGTTCCACACGTTTGGTTCGACGGTGCAGATGAATGCCGGATTTTCCGCCGCCGCCACCCTGGTGCTGGTCGAACGCTTCGACGCCGCGCAGGCCATCGCGCTGATGCAGCGGCACGGCATTACCTTTTTTGCCGGCGTGCCGACCATGTATTGGGCGTTGTTGAATGCGCTGGATGAGCATACGGATATCGAGCGCCTGCGCAGCACGCTGCGTATGGCGGTGTCCGGCGGGGCCAGCCTGCCGGTGCAGATCCTGGAGGATTTCTCGCGCCGCTTCGGCGTCAACATTCTCGAAGGGTATGGGCTGTCGGAAACCAGCCCGGTCGCCACCTTTAACCATCCGCACCGCGTGACCAAACCCGGCTCTATCGGCCAACCGATCTGGGGCGTGGAGATTCGCTTGCTCGACGTCACCGGACAACCGATCGACGGTGTCGATCAGGTGGGAGAGATCGCGGTGCGCGGCTACAACATCATGAAAGGCTATCTGAACCGCCCTGAGGCGACGGCGGAAGTGCTGGAAAACGGCTGGTTCCGCACCGGCGATCTGGCGCGCCGCGATGCCGACGGCTTCTATTTCATCGTCGATCGGGCCAAGGACATGATCATTCGCGGCGGGTTCAACGTCTATCCGCGCGAGATTGAAGAGGCGCTGATTCGCCATCCGGCGGTGTCGTTGGTGGCGGTGATCGGTGTCGAGCATCCTTCGCTGGGTGAAGAGATCAAAGCGGTGGTGGTGTTGAAAGAGACGGAGGAGCCGATCGAGGAAGAGGCGCTGATCGCCTGGAGCCGGGAGAGGCTGGCGGCGTTCAAGTATCCGCGTATCGTCGAGTTTGTCGAACGCTTGCCGATGACCAGTACCGGTAAGGTGTTGAAACGCTGTTTGCGCTGAGGAAAATCCGGCCTGCCGGGGCAGGCCGGGAAACGGGCATCAACCTGGGTAGATGCCACGCTCTTTACGTGCGGTCAGGATGCGCTCGCAAGCCACGATATAAGCGGCGGTGCGCAGGCTGCACTCTTTCTCTGCGGCCTTGTTCCAGACGTGGACCATCGCGTCGGTCATGATCTTGTCCATACGCTCGTTGATCTCGGACTCGCTCCAGAAGTAACTCGCCATGTCCTGCACCCACTCGAAGTAACTGACCGTTACGCCGCCGGCGTTACAGATAACGTCCGGAACCACGGTGATGTTACGGGAACGCAGAATGTCGTCCGCTTCTGGGAAGGTTGGGCCGTTAGCCCCTTCCAGCACCAGCTTGGCACTGAGGATTTCGGCGCGCTGACGGGTGATCTGGCCTTCCAGCGCCGCAGGGATCAGGATGTCCATGTCAACCGACCAGAACGCTTCGCTTTCGATCTCGCTGGCGCCTGGGAAACCGGCGATCTGCTTGTGCTTGGCCTGGTATTCGGTCAGCGCGGCCAGATCGATGCCGTTGGCGTTGAACAGGGTTGCGGAGTGGTCCTGGATGGTGACGACGCGAGCGCCGACGCCGACGAACAGGCGAGCCGCTTCGCTGCCCACGTTACCGAAGCCTTGCACCGCCACTTTGGCGCCTTCGATCTGCACGCCCAGACGCTTGGCCACTTCGCTGCCGGTGACGAACACGCCGCGGCCAGTCGCTTTCTCACGGCCCAGGGAGCCGCCGAGGTGGATTGGCTTACCGGTTACCACGCCGGTGATGGTGGTGCCGTGGTTCATGGAGTAGGTATCCATCATCCAGGCCATCACTTTGGCGTTGGTGCCGACGTCCGGCGCAGGAATGTCTTTCTGTGGCCCGATGATGAAGCCGATTTCGCTGGTGTAGCGGCGGGTCAGTCGCTCCAGTTCACCTTCAGACAGTTTGAACGGATCGACGCGGATGCCGCCCTTGGCACCGCCGTACGGCAGGTTGACCGCGGCGCACTTGATGGTCATCCAGGCGGACAGGGCCATCACTTCGTTCAGATCGACGTCAGGGTGGAAGCGGATACCGCCTTTACCCGGCCCGCGCGACAGGTTGTGCTGTACGCGGAAGCCTTCGAAGTGACGGATGGTGCCATCGTCCATCTGCAGCGGGATATCGACAATCAAAGCGCGTTTAGGGTGACGCAGCGTATCAACCCAGCGTGAGAGGTCGCCGAGGTAAGGGGCGACGCGATCGATTTGTTGCAGATATGTAGCCCAAGCGGTGGTGCTGCTGTCTGAAGCGTAGGATAGCTTTTCCATAACCAACCTTTATATTTTAGAGGTATTTATTTCGTTTAACCGTGGATTAGCAAGCGCATAACACTTTGCGCCGCTAAATTTACCACTAATTATGCCGGTTGTTAGCCCCCCGCTCATCGGGCCAGCGGACGGTTTTTCGCCGCCTGCAGGGCGGTAAATGAATAGTTAATTACTTTTCGCCGGTCGTTAGCGGGCGCATGCATACTTTATGCATATAAAACGCATAAAAACCCTTTATATCTATTTTTCAGAAGCTTGAATGTGATCAAAAAGTTTCATTTTATTTAACTGCTATGTTGACAATGGCGTTTCCCCTCGGCAGCGTTAAAATCCTGTTAAAACGCCGTCTGCCGCCGCGTTTTGCCTTGGCAGCGAGAAGCATGATTCGGGGCTGTTTTACTGTATTGCGGCAGAAGAGTGGGCTGAAAAGCGTGTTCACCTGAAACGGACGGGTGACCGCGAGCGGCCGGCCACCCGTTCTGGTTTGGCGAATCAGCGTTTAAAGAAGACCGCGCCGCGGTGGCGTGGTCATCCGATACGCATTAGGCGCCGGTATGCTGATAGCGTTGTAATTCCACCGGTTCAGCGCCGATACTCGCCAGATATTCTTTGACGGACGCCGGCGCGGAAGCTTGCGTAAATTGGTAGATGTTTTCATCCGCATCCAACAGCGTCTCCCATTTTACAATGTTCACCCAGCGAGGCTCATTGTCTACGCTGATGCCCGAGTCACGCGAAATAAACCCGTTTTGGTTCGAGATAAATTCCTCTTCAACGCGCTTGTCCAATACGGCAAACGCTTCAGGGCTGAGTGAGGCCGGCAGTTTAAAACTTGAAATTTCAATAATGTAGCTGTTGGCGGAACAGTCCGCCTTGGATTCATAATTCATAATAAAAGTCCTTTAAATTAAATTGCTTATACAACTCAAATTAAGCTGCATCCTTATTGCAGTACTGCAGGTTAAATTTATTCCTGATGTCTGAAATAAATAATTAGGAATAATCTGAATTGGCGCTTTGCTTTATGCAAAACATGATGATTTGTATGAGATTTTTCTTGCATAAGGGAGTTTGCTAATCAACTCACCAACGGCCTGAGGCAATAATTCAATAACGGTGGTGCGGTTATTAATGTCATTGGCAAGGGGGGCGGTTTTTAAATAAAAAACGGTAGGTGAACGGCGTGGTTAACCTATTTCCTTTTCCACTTTGAAGGGGCGTGCGTTATTTCGCCGGCGACCGGCAATGGCCAATCATGCCCCCCGTCGGGATAAAAGGTCACTTGCGGCGCAGCCGGTAGTGAGGGGGGAACCAACGCCATCCGCTCGGCAAGCGGCGGCAACTGCGGTATGCTAAGCGGCTGAACAACAAACCAAACCGGGCTATACGGAGACACCCCAGCGTGGCGAATTCTTCTTCTCAACTTGAACTGTTGCGGTCGGTCGCCGACGGCATCGCGGCCCTGTTTTTCCCGAATGCGGAAGTGGTGATCCACGATTTGGCCGCCAACAAGATAGCTTACCTGGCGAACAACCTGTCGAAGCGCAAACCGGGCGACGACGCGGGGCTGGAAGATTTCACGTTTGATGGCGGCGCCAACGTGACCGGCCCCTACGAAAAGCTGAACTGGGACGGCAAAAAGATGCGCTCGGTGAGCATCGCCGCGCGCGACGAGCAGGGCAACCCCAGCTATCTGCTGTGCATCAACCTGAGCACCGCGATGTTCGAGGACGCCCGCAACGCGCTGGATATGTTCCTGTCGGTCACGCGATTGCAGCCGCAGCCGCAACAGCTGTTCAAAGACGACTGGCAAGAGAAGATCAATACCTTCCTGCATGACTGGCTGCGGCGCGAGAACGCTGCGCTCGGCGCGCTGAGCCGCGAACAGAAACGGCGGCTGGTCAGCGATCTCTATCATCAGGGGGCGTTCAAGGCCAAAAGCGCGGCGGACTATATCGCCAACGTGCTGTCGATGGGGCGCGCCACGGTGTACAAGCATCTGCGGGAATTGAAGCAAGAGTAAACGCGGCGGGAAAGGTGGAAGAAAGGGGCGGCGATGGCCGTAAACCTGACTGGCATTTTTTATCCGGTCTCTGTCAGCGCCGTGCAGGAAAAATTGCCGTAAATACCCCGAATTTCTCTGTTACCACAATGAACGGCAATTGGAGGGGCCGAAGGCGCGGCCCCTCCACCCGCGCCTTCGCTTAACACCGTCTGTCCGCTACGCGGATACCCTCGCCGTGTCTGCGTTGTCGGGCGGGTCGGCTGCGACAAACGTCCCTGTTAGTCTCGCCTCAACCGGCCTTCCCTGGCCGGTTGCCCCTGACAACGCCGTCTTGCTCGGCAGCCAGTGATGCGCGCTCAAGGTCAACACCTGAGCTGGCAGCTACTGGGAAATCTGCCGCTGATGAGGTTGTGGTAGAGAAGTTGGAGATGAGCGCGGTGTTGGGCGCCCTTGAAGACGCCGAACGCAGGTATAGCGCATTAGGCGAAACCGCCATGGACGGCGGTTTCAGGTGAGACAGGCAGGGACGCCTGTCGCAGCCGGCCTCAATGCGCTATGGCGGAGAGAGGACAAATCTGCCTGGAGCAGATTTGAACGCTGCTTGCAGCGGCCCCGAAGGGGCGAGGCCCAGGGATGGGCTGAGTAACGTTGGCAAAGCCAACCGTCTGATAGGGCAAAGGCGCGGGTTGCAAGGGACCGCGCCTACGGTCCCTTGCTCGGTCGAGGCGCATGAGTTTCATGGTGCATCTCACATTTATCGACCGAAATACGTCACCAATACCTTCAGAAAAAAGCTAACTGACAAGCATTACGGCGCTGGCCGCCCCTTTTCGTTACCAGCGGTAGTTCACCGAAGCGATGACGCTGCGGCCGCTGCCGTAGAAGCAGGCGTACTCGCCGCTGCAGGATGAAACGTATTTCTTGTCCGTCAGGTTCTGCACGTTGAGCTGCAGCGCCGCACCGCGCAGCGCCGGCGAGGCCTGGCCGAGATCATATTTCACCATGGCGTCGTACAGCGTGTAGTGCGGCACGTCGTACTGGCCGGTGGCGTCGGCCGGCGCATCGCCGATGTAACGCACGCCGCTGCCGACGGTCAGGCCATTGAGCGCACCGCTCAGGAAGCTGTAGCTGCCCCAGGCGGACGCCGCGTGGCGCGGAATGCCCGCCGGGCTGTGGCCGATTTCGTCCGCCGAGTTGGAGTCTTTGGTCACCACGTCGGTGTAGGTGTAGGCGGCGATCAGCTTGATCTCCGGCGTCGGCTGAGCGTGCACTTCCGCCTCAATCCCTTTGGATTTCACCTCACCGATCTGCTCGTAGGCGGAGGTGAGACGGTTGTAAGACGCCACATTGCGTTGGGTGATGTCGAACCAGGAAAGGGTCAGCAGGGTGTTGCCGCCCGGGATCTGGTACTTCACGCCCACCTCGGTTTGTTTGCCGGTGGTCGGCTTGAGCGGGTCGGCGCCCGGCGCGCTCGGGTACAGGTTAGGATCGAACGAGGTGCTGTAGCTGACGTACGGCGAAATGCCGTTGTCGAAGGCGTAGAGCAGGCCCGCACGGCCGGTGAACTGGGCATCGTTGTAGGTCTGCTCTTTGCCGCCGCTGGTGCGATCGCGGGTGTTGACCTGCGACCAGTCCTGACGGCCGGACAGCAGCAGGTTCCAGTTATTCCACGCCAGCTGGTCCTGCAGATACACCCCGACCTGATTCAGCGTCTTCAAATCGCTGGAAGCCAGCGCCAGCGTGCTGCCATCGATGCTGGGACGAACCGGGTTGGCCCAGTCGATCGGGTAATCGTTGCCGCGATCGCGATACATCTTCGAATCGATATGGCTGTAGCGGTAATCCAATCCGCCCAGCACCGTGTGTTTCACCTCGCCGGTGTCGAACAGGCCCTTCAGCTGGTTATCCACGCCAAACTCGTTGGTCATCTGCGTTTCATGCTGCGCCATGCGGGTGACGGTGTGGTCGTTGACCTTCGAGTTTACGTTATAAACCAGATATTTATAGTCCTCATCACGGTGGGTGAAACGCAGGTTCTGGGTAAACGACAGCGCATCGCTGAAGTTGTGCTCGAGGCTGTAGCCGATCGACGCCTGCTCGCGCCGCGACTTGTTGAAGCTGGGTTCGCTGATGTTGAAGTCATAGGGCACATAGCCCGCGCTGGTCGGGAACAGTGTGCCGGCGCGCGGCAGGAAGTTGCGCGATCCGGCTTTCGGATCGTTCTGGTAGCTGGTCAGCAGCGTAAAACTGGTGTCTTCGTTCGGCAGCCAGGTGAAGGCCGGGGCGATGGCCACCCGTTGCTGCTTGCTGTCTTTGACAAACTCATGTTCGGTTCTGGCGATACCGTTCAGGCGATAGAACAGGGTGTTGTCGTCGTTGAGTTTGCCGCCGAAGTCGAACGCCGTTTCCGCCAGATGACGGTTGCCGGTGCTGAATTTAACTTCGTGAATGCTCTGGGCGGTAGGGCGTTTGCTGGTCATCACCACCACGCCGCCGGGGCTGACCTGGCCGTAAAGCACGCCGGCCGGGCCGTGCACCATTTCCACGCGCTCCAGCAACCAGGGATCGATCTGCCCGGCGCCGCCGTTTTGGCTCGAGAGGCCAAAGTGCAGGCCGTCGAGCAGCTTGGGCGCGTAGCGGAAGCCGCGGCTGATCACTTCGTCATTGCGGTTGGAATTGCCGCGATAGGTGGTGACCACCCCGCTGGTGTAGTTCAAGGCGTCGGCGACCGACGCCGGTTCCTGGTCGTTCATTTGCTCGCGCGTCACCACCGAGATGGACTGCGGGGTTTTGCTCAGCGGGGCGGCGGTTTTGGTGCCGGCGGCGCTCTCTTTGGCGACGATCCCTTTGACGGGCGCGGTCACGCTGCTCTGCGCGTCGGCGGTCACCACCATCGTCTCGTCCGCCGCGGCAAAAGCGTTTTGCGCGAAGGGCAGTAGCGCCAGCGTCGCCCCCAGCAACAGCCGGTTGGCGGACATCGCCTCTGCACTATCGTTTTCTATCCCTTTGTTTCTAATATTCATTATCTCTCCTGCATGCCTACTTTTGTGTGTAATGCCACCCTGATAAACCCCGCAATGCCGATGAATACGGTTTCCCTCGTCGACGCGGAGACGTCGCGTTTGCACGACGGCAAAAATCCGACAAATAGTATTGAAAATGATAATGAGTATCAATACGATTGTCAGGTTTTGTAAAAGTCACGCACGTTATGTAAGGGGCGCTATGGAGTTTTTGCCGGAAAAGAGGCCAGAACACGGCCATGAGGGATTGGCGGCGCACTGGCTGCGTGAGGCGGCGGCGGGGCAACCCGCATGGTGGCAGAAGGTTGCCGCTCATGGCACGCCTGTCGTCGACGCGCACGATGAACAGCACGTCAGAATGACCTGGCTATGGCGCGATCCTGCCGGCGACGAGCGGCTCTCGCCGATATGCCGCGTCTATGCCGATATCAACGGCATTACCGACCATCACAGCACGACCCCCAGCAGCCTGAAAAGGCTCCCCGGCACCGACGTTTGGTACGGCGCGGCCGTTGTCGATCGCCGCTGGCGCGGCAGTTACAGCCTGATCCCGATTACGGCGCGAGATCTTCCTCCCGTCTTTAGCGACGACGAAACGTTGCGCGATCGCCAGCAGCGCGCCTGGTGGGTATCGCTGTTCCCGTTGGCGATCGCCGATCCGCTGAATCGCACCTCGCTGGGGCCGGTTTATCGCCCGCGCGCCGTTTCCCTGGCTCAGGGGCCGGACGCGGACGACCAAAGCGCCTGGCAGGCCGCCGATCGGCCGTTGGATGAAGCGCGGCTACAGCTTTTTCACTGGCACAGCGAACGGCTGGGCACCCGGCGGCGCGTGTGGCTGTATGCCGGCGGCGAGGCGGCGGACAACGCGAACCGCCCGCTGGTGCTGCTGCTCGACGGCCAGAACTGGATCGAAAGGCACGCATTGCTGCCGGTGATTGAGAACGAGACCGCAAAAGGGCATCTGCCGCCCGCGTGCTGGCTGCTGATCGATGCGATCGATGGCGAACACCGGGAAAACGAACTTCCTTGCAACGCCGCCTTTTGGCAGGCGGTGATCGACGAACTGCTGCCGCAGGCGCAGCGGCGCGAACCGTTCAGCGAAGAGGGGGCGCGCACCGTGGTCGCCGGCCAGAGCTACGGCGGGCTGGCGGCGTTATACGCCGGCCTGCACTGGCCCGAGCGCTTCGGCCATGTGCTGAGCCAGTCCGGCTCCTTCTGGTGGCCCACGGTGCAATTCGTTACCCAGTTCGAAAAACGCCACGAGTTGGAGGAAGGCTGGTTGATACGCCAGGTTCGGCAGCGCGGCGCGACCGCGCCGACGCTCACCGTGATTCAGCAAGCCGGCGATCGGGAGGCGGACATCGAATTCGTCAATCGCCAGATGCACCAGGCGCTGACGGCGGCCGGGCATCGTGCCGACTACCGCGTGTATTCCGGCGGACATGACGCGCTCTGCTGGCGCGGCGGTCTGGTGGACGGCGTGCGCCGGCTGCTTTCCGCAATGAAGTAATTCCACATTTTGACAGACAGGTAAGGCAAATGACTCAGGAACAACAAAACCCGTTCGATGACGAAAGTCTCCGTTTCTCCGTGTTGGTCAACGCGCAACAGCAGTACTCGCTGTGGCCGCAGTTTGCCGATACGCCGCCGGGATGGCGCGTGTTGATGGGGCCGGCGTCGCGCGGTGAATGTATCGACTATATCGAAGCGCACTGGCAGGACATGCGGCCGGCGTCGTTGAAAGCGGCGGATGCGCCGCGTTAATCGCCGCACAGCCACATCGCTACATTCCGTTTGAGGAAAAGGACAGACACCATGTCAGAAACGCTTTCTTTGCCGGATACTCAGGTCGAGTATCGGGATTATCCGCTGGTTGCGGCGCAACCGGGGATCTGGATCGCCGACCAAATCGCGCTGCGGCGCAACAGCTTTGCCGTGGCGCACTACACCGAACTGCACGGCGATATCGATCGTTCGGCGCTGGAGCGCGCGATTCGCCAGGGGCTGGCGGAGGCGGATACGGTTCAGGCGCGCTTCTTTGAGGCGCAGGACGGCCAGCCGGTGCAACGTTTACCGCTGAACGCGGATCCCGCGCGGGTGCTGGCGCCGGAGTGGTTTGACTTCAGCGCGCGGCCAGACGCCGAACAGGCGGCGCTGGCGCTGATGCACGACGATCTGGCGCAGGATCTGCCCGCGGACGGCGAGCGCCCGCTCTATCGCCATGCGGTGATCCGCATCAGCGCCGATCGCTGGTTCTGGTACCAGCGCTTTCATCATCTGACCCTGGACGGCTTCAGCTTCGAGGCCATCACCCGCCGGATCGCCGATATCTACCGCGCGCTGCGCCACGGGCTGTCGCCGGCGGCCTCGCCGTTTACCCCGTTCGGCAAGGTGGTGGAAGAGTTTCAGCAATGGCAAACGTCGCCCGCACGCCAGCGGGCGGCCGAATTCTGGCGGCAGCATCTGCGCGATCTGCCGTCGCCGCTGTCATTGGCGACGGAAAACCGCGAGGTCGAACCGGGCGCTCGGCCGCTCAAACAGGCGCTGGTGCTGCCGGAGTCGCTGTTTGACGAAGCGCTGCGCGATGCGGCGCTGCAGTCGTTGCAACCGGCCGATATCGTCACGGCGGCACTGGCGATGTATCTGGCGCGCATGAGCGGCGAAACCCGGCTCTCCATCGGTTTTCCTTTCATGCGCCGCATGGGCTCGCAGGCGCTGGCGGCGATCGGCCCGGTGGTTAACGTGCTGCCGCTGCTGCTGAACGTGACGCCGGAGATGTCGCTGGCGGACGTCTGCCAGGCCACCGCGGCGCAAATCAAACAGGTGCGGCGCCATCAGCGCTATGAGGCGGAGCAGATCAAACGCGATCTCGGCCTGGTCGGCGGCCATCAGGAGCTGTACGGCCCGGTGGTCAACGTCAAGGTTTACCACAGCGCCTTGTCCTTCGACGGTCAAGCGGCCGTTACCCATACGCTGGCGATGGGGCCGGTCGACGACCTCGAGTTTGAGATCGGTTTTCGAAGCGGCGTGCTGACGCTGTCGTTGGTGGCCAACCCGGCCAAATACGCGCCGCGCACCTTGCAAGGCCATGCGGAGCGCATTGGCCATTGGCTGCAGCAACTGGCGCGGCGGCCGCATCAGCCGAACGGTCAACTGGCGCTGGTCAGCGAAGGGGAGCTGCGCCAACTCGCGGCCTGGGGGCGCGGCGCTGAGCTGACGCCGCCGGCGGGCATGGTGTCGATCATGGACGCTTTCCAGCGTCAGGTTGAGCGACAGCCCGAGGCGTTGGCGGTGACCTGCGGCGATGTGCGCCTCAGCTACCGTCAACTCAGTGAACGGGTGATGCAACTGGGGCGCGTGCTGATCGAAAGCGGCATCGGCGCCGAAGACGTGGTCGCCATCGGCATTCCGCGCTCGGTGGACACGCTGGTCGCGCTGTTTGGCGTGTTGGCCAGCGGCGCGGCCTATATGCCGCTCGATCTGGATTATCCGCGCGAACGTCTGGCGCTGATGTGCGACGACGCGCGGCCGGTGATGCTGCTGACCCACAGCGACACGCGGGCCAACATGCCGGATCTGCCGCAGATCATGTGCCTCGATGAGGCGCAATGCCGGGCGCGCTGCGCGGCCGCCGAGGCCGCGCCGATATCGGACGAAGAGCGGCGCGCGCCGCTGAACGAGGCGCATCTGGCCTACATGATTTACACCTCCGGTTCGACCGGCAAACCCAAAGGCGTGATGTCCACGCACCGCGGGCTGCTGAACCTGTTCTTGTCGCATCAGGCCTCGCTGTTCGGCCCGGCGATTGAAAAATTCCAGGCTCGCCGCGGGCGGCGTCTGCGCGCCGGGCATACCGCTTCGTTCTCTTTCGACTCCTCCTGGGAGCCGCTGTTCTGCATGATGATGGGCAGCGAACTGGTTATCTTCGATGAAGAGCTGCGCCGCGACCCCTGGGCGTTGCTCGAACAGACCCAACAGACCCCGATCGATCTGCTGGACATCACGCCGTCGTTCCTCTCGCAGTTGGTGGATTGCGGCCTGCTGAAGGGACAGTTTCCGCTGCCGGCGTTTGTGATGATCGGCGGCGAGGCGGCGACACCGACGCTGTGGAACCTGATGCGGCAGCATCCGGAAGTCGAGATCCATAACTATTACGGCCCGTCCGAATACACCGTCGATACCCTCGGCGCGCCGGTCACGGCCGCAGACCAGCCGGTGATCGGGCGCCCCCTGGCCAATACCGAAGTCTGGCTGCTCGACAGTCGCCTGCAGCCGGTGCCGATCGGCGCGGCGGGGGAACTGTACATTTCAGGCAAGGGCATCGCGCGCGGTTACCTGCGCCGCCCGGATCTGACGGCGGCGCGCTTTGTCGCCAATCCGTTCGCCGACGGCGAGGTGATGTACCGCAGCGGCGATCTGATGCGTTGGAGCGCGGACGGCCAGCTGGTGTTCATTGGCCGTACCGATCACCAAATCAAGGTGCGCGGCTTCCGCGTCGAGCTGGGTGAAGTGGAGAGCGCGCTGGCTGCCTTGCCGGACGTGGGGCGGGCGGTGGTGATCGCCGAGCCGATCGGCGCTACCTATCGCCTGATCGGTTACTGCTCGGTGCAGGATGACGCGCGGCGCGCCTCACCCGCGCTGCAGAGCGAGCTGCTGGGGCAGTTGGCGCAGCGTCTGCCGGATTACATGGTGCCGGCGATCCTGGTGGTGATGCCGGAGCTGCCGCTTAACGTTAACGGCAAGATTGACCGTCAGGCGCTGCCCAAACCGCAGGAGACGCTGGCGCAAAGCCTGCGCGAGCCGGCCACCGAGCAGGAAAGGCTGATTTGCCGCGCCATGGCGCAGCTGTTGGGGATGGAGCGCGTCGGTGCCGACGACGATTTCTTCGCGCTCGGCGGCGACAGCATCTCGGCGATGGGGCTGGGCACCGCCCTGCGGCGCAACGGGTATCTGCTGCGGCCGCGTGAGATCTTCGCGCTGCACACCCCCGCGCGCATGGCGCAGGCGATGCAGCCGCTGGCCGTTGGATCTCAGGCCGCGCGCAGCGTGCAGCAAGGCCCGATCGACGGGCTGCCGATCCTGCACTGGTTTGCCGAGACGGGCGACATGCATCGTCTCTTCGCGCACGGCGTTTTCCTGCGCGTGCCTGCCGAATTGCAACCGGCACAGCTGCGTTATGCGTTGGAACAGCTGCGTACGGCACACCCGGCGCTGGGCGCGCGGATCCGCGACGGCCAGTTGGTGGTTGAAACCGCCGCCGCCGGTGAATTGATGCAGCGTCATCCCGTATCCGGCGATCTGGAAACCGCGGCGGAACAGGCGTTTGATGCCGCGCTGGCGCGCCTCAATCCGGCCGAGGGCAGCATGATGCAGGCCATCTTGTTGCAGCGTGACGGGCAGAGCCTCGGGCTGGTGCTGGCGATCCACCACCTGGTGGTTGACGGCGTTTCCTGGCGCATCCTGCTCGACGAACTGCGGCAAGCGGCCGACAGCGCCATGCAGGGGCAGCCGATCGCGCTGCCGCCGGAGGAAACCTCGCTCTATGAGTGGTCCGCGCGTTTACGGGCCGACGCCGAACGCCGGGAAACCGAGCTGCCGTTCTGGCGGCAGATGCTGGCGGACGGCGTGCCGCGCTTGGGGCGCCGCGCGCTGGATCTGCAGACCGATCGTCTCGCTTCGGTGAGCGAACGGCGCACGCTGCTCGACAGCCGGCTGACCGCCGCGCTGCTGGGCGCCTTGCCGCAGGGATACCGCGCTCAGGTCGAAGAGATCATGCTGTGCGCGCTGGCGCTGGCCTGCCGGCGTCATTTCCAGGCCGCTTCGCTGCGTCTTTCGCTGGAGTCGCACGGCCGCGCCGAACTGGACGATAGCCTCGATCTGGCGCGCACCGTCGGCTGGCTGACGGCGGAGTACCCGCTGTGCATCGAACTGCATGACGCCGAACACCACGAGGCCGTGCGCGCGGTGAAACGGGTGACGCGCGCGGTGGCCGATCGCGGCATCGGCTATGGTCAACTGCGCTATTTACATCCGCAGCGTGACGAACTGGCCGCGCTGGCGCAGCGCAATGCGCCGGAGATTTTGTTCAACTACCTCGGGCGCTTCGGCCAGGATGAGGGACACTGGACGCCGCAGCGCAGCCGGACCCGTTTCCGCGACGCCTTCGCCGTGGCGCAGGATACGCAGCAGGCGCTGTGTTATGGGCTGGAAGTGAACATCTTTGTCGAAGAGCGGCGCGACGGCGCGTGTCTGGCGATCAACTGGAGCTGGCTGGAGGCCATCTTCAGCGCGAGCGACATCGAGGCGCTGCATAGGGGCATCGAGCAGGCCGTGCGTGCGCTGTGCGAGTTTGCTGAACGGCATCCCGAACGCGCAGCGGCAACGTTGACGGCGGCCGAGATCGCCCAACCGAACGTCGACGATGAAACGCTGCGCGCCTGGGAGCGGGAGTATGGGCCGTTGGCCGATGCGCTACCGCTGTTGCCCTTGCAGCACGGCTTGCTGTTCCATGCCCAGACGGCGCAGCAGGGCGGCAGTTATAACTCGCTGACGCGCCTGAGCCTCTGCGGCGAACTGGACGCGCCACGGCTCCAGCAGGCGCTGGATGCGGTGATCCGCCGCCATCCGCAGCTGGCCGCCCGGTTCAACCGCGAGGGCGAACCGCTGCAGCTGATACCGCAGGAAAGCCATTGGCCGCTGGACAGCCTCAGGCTGCCGCCGCTGTCCGCCGAACAAGAAATGCAGGCGCTGAATGAGCTGGAGCAGATAGAGCTGCAGCGCGATCTGTTTAACCAGCCGGGCGCGATGCTGCATGCGCTGTGGGTCAAACACGGCGAGAGCGAACGCTGCACGCTGTTCCTCAATGCCCACCACCTGATCGTCGATGGCTGGTCGACGCCGGTGGTGCTCAACGATCTGATGCTCGCATTGCGTGAAGGGATAACGGCGTTGCCGCCGCTGCGTTCGAACTATGCCGATATCGTGCGCCGCCTGGCCGCGCGGGATGCCGACGCCTCGCGCCGCATCTGGCGCGAGACGCTGCAGGACGTACGGCCAACGCTGCTGTTTGGCGAGACGCAGGACGACCGCGTGTTTGAGCTGGAAATGACGCTGCCGCCGGCGGAGGAACAGCGTTTGCTGACCCTGTGCCGCGAACGCGGGCTGACGCTCAATACTGTGATGCAGGGCATCTGGGCGCTGCAGCTGGCTGGCTGTTGCGGCCATCAGGACGTGGTGTTCGGCTCGCCGGTTTCCGGGCGGTTTGGCCAGATCGACGGCGTGGAAGAGCACGTTGGCCTGTTCAGCAACACGCTGCCGGTACGCGTACGGCTGGAAAACGGCCGGCCGTTGACGGAACAGCTGACCGCTCTGCAACACCGGCAGATTGAACTGCTGGAGCACGACGATTTGGGATTGGGTGAGATCCAGCACCTGGCCGGCGCGGGCACGCTGTTCGATACGCTGTTGGTGGTAGAGAACTACCCGGACAACGATGCCTTGCTCGGCGGCACAGGTTCCCTGCGCTGCGACGCCATCCGCAACAAAGGCTATACCCACTATCCGCTGACGTTGCTGGTGCTGCCCGGCGAGCGTCTGCGTCTGCTGATGGAGTACCGTGACTCGGTGCCGCAGCCTGAACGCTTCGCCGCGCGGCTGATGGCGCTGCTGCAACAATGGATTGCGCAACCGGATCTGCCGTTGCCGCGCTGGCAATTGCAAACCCCGCAGGAACAGGCGTTGATCGCGGCGGTCAACCGCACCGCACAGGCGGTAGCGGACACCACCTTGCATCAGGCGATCGCCGATCAAGCTCGGCGCACGCCGGAACGCATCGCGTTGCAGGATGCCGGGCACACCCTCAGCTACCGTGACATGCAGCGCCAGGCCGCACTGTTGGCCGAACAGCTGACGGCGGCGGGCATTCAGCCGGGCGATATCGTCGCGGTGGCGTTGCCGCGTTCCGTGCGCCTCAGCCTGGCGCTGACGGCGATTGTGCAAACCGGCGCCGCCTGGCTGCCGCTGGATACCGGTTACCCGGATGAGCGTCTGGCCTACATGGTGGCAGACGCCAAGCCACGGCTGATTATCACCGAGAGCGCCTTGGATGCCCGTTTTGCCGCGCTGGCGCCGACGTTGCGGTTCGATGCGCTGGACGACAGCGGGCGCGAACCGATGCAGCGCGCACCGGCGGGGAACGGCGATTATCCCGCCTACGTCCTGTATACCTCGGGCTCTACCGGGCGGCCGAAAGGGGTGGTGGTGAACCACCGGGCGATCGTCAACCGTCTGTTCTGGATGCAGCACGAGTATGCGCTCGATGCGCAGGACGTGGTATTGCAGAAAACGCCGTGCAGCTTCGACGTTTCCGTCTGGGAGTTCTTCTGGCCGCTGATGGTCGGCGCGCGCCTGGTGATGGCGCCGCCGGAGGCGCACCGCGATCCGCAGGCGCTGACGACGTTGATCGACGACTATGGCGTAACCACGCTGCATTTCGTTCCGTCCATGTTGGCTATCTGGGTTGAGGCGCTGAACGAACGTGCGCCGCAGCGCGCCGCCGCCAGCCTGAAACGCGTGTTCTGCAGCGGTGAGGCGTTGTCGTGTGAACTGGCATCCCGCTACCAGGCGTTGGTCGCCGCGCCGCTGCATAACCTGTATGGCCCGACGGAGGCGGCGGTTGATGTCACCTATCAACCGGCGTCCGGCGAGGCATTGGCGGCGGTGAGCGGCGCCGGCGTGCCGATCGGCAAACCGGTCTGGAACACCCAACTGAGCATTCTCGACGCCATGCTGCGGCCGGTGCCCGTCGGCTGCGCCGGCGATCTCTACCTGCGCGGCATTCAGCTGGCCGACGGCTATCTGCATCGGCCGGGATTGACGGCGCAGCGGTTTGTCGCCGATCCCGCCGGCAACGGGGCGCGCATGTATCGCACCGGCGATATCGCCCGCTGGCTGGAAGACGGCAGCGTCGAGTATTTGGGGCGCAGCGACGATCAGCTGAAGATCCGCGGCCAGCGCATCGAACTGGGCGAAATCGAACAGGCGCTGCTGGCGCAGCCGGGAGTAGCGCAGGCGGCGGTGCACGCCATCGAACTGGGTGAGGGCGCGACGGGGCTGGGCGGCGCCGATATGCGGCAGTTGGTCGCCTGGCTGATCGCCCAGCCGGGCGTGACGCTGGATACCGCCGTCCTGCATCAGGCGCTGGAGGCGCGTTTGCCGGCGCACATGATGCCGGTCAGCTATGTCATGACCGACAGCTTCCCGCTCAGCGCCAGCGGCAAGCTGGATCGCAAAGCGTTGCCTCGGCCGCAGCTGAGCCCGCAGAGCGGCCGCGTGCCGCACAGCGACAGCGAGCGCCTGCTGGCGGCGCTGTTCAGCGAACTGCTGGGGCGCGAGACGGTGTATGCCGACGACGACTTCTTCGCGTTGGGCGGCCACTCGCTGCTGGCGATGCGCCTGGCGGCGGAGCTGCGTCGGCGCGTCACCCGGCCGTTGAGCGTCGGGCAGATCATGTTCGCCCGCAGTCTGGAGAAAATGGCGCACCTGCTCGATGATGCGCAGGCCGCCGGCTCGGCCGAGAGCCGCGGCGTCGGCGAGTGCCTGCAGCTGCGGGCGGGCCAAGGCCCGGCGCTGTTCTGTCTGCACCCGGCTTCCGGTTTCGCCTGGCAGTACTCGGGGCTGAGCCGTTATCTGCCGGGGAGCTACCCGATCATCGGCCTGCAGTCGCCAAGGCCGGATGGTGCCATCGCCACCTGCGAGGACATTGAGCAGATGGTCGATCGTCATCTCGCCACTCTGCGCCGCCTGCAGCCGCAGGGGCCTTATTACCTGCTGGGCTATTCGCTCGGCGGCACGCTGGCGCACTCGATGGCCGCGCGTTTGCAGCAGCAGGGCGAAGAGGTGGCGTTCCTCGGCATGCTGGATACCTATCCGCCGGAAGGCCAGGACTGGACCGGCCCCAGCGAGGAAGAGGCGCAGAAGGAGGTGGCGCAGGAACAGGCCGAGTTTATGGCGGAAGATCATGGCGATCCGGCGCTGATGGCGGAGAAGGCGGCGATGTTCGACAGCATCGTCGCCAACTATCGTGACGCGGTGCGCCTTCTTTCTCAGGCGCGCAGTCAGCGTTTCCACGGCACGGCGACGCTGTTTGTCGCCGATCGGACGCTGCCGCCATTGATGGACATCAACGCCGTGTGGGCGCCGTATCTGGATCGGCTGATCTGTCATCACCAAGGTTGCGAGCACGCGGACATTCTGTCGCCGGCCTCGCTGGAGACGCTCGGGCCGCTGTTGCATTCGCTGCTGACGCGGCAATACGGGTTGGTATAACGCAACCGGGCCGGGGCGTGCGCCACGGCCCGTACTAAAACATGATATGCAGGACACTATGGCCAGACCTTCTTTTTTTCTTGATTTCAGTTTGCTGAGAAGCAATGCGCATTTTCGTGCGATTTTCTGCGCCCGCATGCTGTCGGTGTTTTCCCTCGGCATGCTGGCGGTGGGGGTGCCGATTCAGATCCAGGCGATGACCGGCTCCACGTTGCAGGTGGGCGTGGCGGTGGCGCTGGACGGCGTAGGCATGTTTATCGGCCTGATGTTGGGCGGGGTGCTCGCCGATCGCTACGATCGCCGCAAGCTGATCCTGTTCGCGCGCGGCACCTGCGGGCTGGGCTTTGTCGCCCTGAGTCTGAATGCCTTCGCGCCGGCCCCGTCGCTGTGGGCGCTCTATCTGCTGGCGGCGTGGGACGGGTTCTTCGGCGCGCTCGGCATGACGGCGCTGATGGCGGTGATCCCGCTGCTGGTCGGGCGCGAAAACCTGGCGGCGGCGGGGGCCTTGAGCATGGTGACGGTGCGCATCGGCGCGATCCTGGCGCCGGCGCTGGGGGGGATCATCATCGTGTTCGGCGGCGTCGGTCTCGCTTTCGCCGTCGCGGCGGCAGGGACGCTGGGCACCCTGGTCCCGCTGGTGCGCCTGCCGACGCTGCTGCCGCAGCAGCAGGAGCCGGAACACCCGCTGCGCGCGCTCGCCAGCGGCTTCCAGTTTGTCTGGCGCAATAAGGTGGTCGGCTCGGTGGTGTTGCTGGGGATGTTGATGAGCATCGTCGGCGCCGTCAGGGTACTGTTTCCGGCGCTGGCGCAGGACGCTTACCACGTCGGCGCGTCCTCTATTGGCCTGATGTACTCCGCAGTGCCGCTCGGTGCGATGCTGGGCGCGCTGACCAGCGGCTGGGTGGGGCGTTTCCCTCGCCCTGGGGTGCTGATCCTGATCGCCGCTATCGTCGCGTTCACCGCCATCGCGTCACTGGGGCTGTTCAGCCATCTGGCGCCGGCGCTGCTGGCGCTGGTGTGTTACGGCTACGCCAATGCCATCGCCTCGCTCTTGCAGTTCATGCTGATCCAGAGCAATACGCCGGATCATCTGCTGGGGCGGGTGAACAGCCTCGGCACCGCGCAGGACGTGACCGGCGATTCGATCGGCGCGCTGGGGCTCGGTTTACTGGGCAGGGTGTTCACCCCATTGATGAGCGTGCTGTCGTTTGGCGCATTCGCCGCAGTGCTCGGCGTGCTGGTGGCCTTCAGCGTGCGCACGCTGCGCCAGTGCCGGCCGGCGGACGCGTTGGTTGAGCACGATGAGCCGGCTCCGGCAACCTCAGCAGCGGCGGACAACTGACCCCTCACGGCGCCGGCTGTTCCGGCCGGTGCCGCTCCCCCCAGTCGCACATCATGTCGATCACCGGGATCAGCGAACGCCCGCGCTCGGACAGGCTGTACTCCACCTTGGGCGGGATCTGCGGATACTCCTTTCTCACCACCAGACGGTCTTTTTCCAGCTCTTTCAACGTCGAGCTCAGCGTCTTATACGAAATGGTGCCGATGCAGCGCTGCAGTTCGTTGAAGCGCAATACCGGCTTATACAACGCCAGCCAGTAGAGAATAATCATTTTGTATTTACCGTTGATCACCGACAGGGTGTAGCCATAACCGGTGTCTTCAAGGCTGATGCCCGTAGGGCTGCAGTGGGATTCGGCGGTCATTTACACTTTCTCCAGGGTAAGTATGTGTCGTGAGTGTGCGTATTTTACATTCTGTCAGCATACCCTAAGATGCGTCGAAACACCTGACTGGAGAGATCAGTATGAAAACGTTGGTGGTAGTGACACATCCCGATATGGCGAACTCGGTGGTCAACAAACGTTGGCTGGAGGAACTGCGGCGCTATCCGGCGCTGTATACCGTGCACGAACTGCATCAGGCCTATCCGGACTGGCAGATCGACGTCGCCAAAGAACAGCAGTTGATTGAAGCGCATGACAACATCGTGCTGCAGTTCCCGATTTACTGGTTCAGCAGCCCGCCGCTGCTGAAAAAATGGCTGGACGACGTGCTCACCTACGGCTGGGCCTACGGTTCTCGCAGTGGCTATAAGATGCAGAACAAGAAACTGGCGCTGGCGGTCACGGCGGGCGTGCGCGCAGAAGATTACGCGCGTGAAGGGCGTTATCGCTACTCGCTGGAGGAGATCTTCCGGCCGTTTGAAGTGACCGCCGATTATGTGCGGGCCGACTATGCTTCGTTCTTTGCCTTTTACGGCAAGGAAGCCGCTTCGGACGGGACGGCAGAGCAGGTTCAGCAACACGAGTTGGACAGCAGCGCGCAGGGCTATCGGGCATTTCTCGCCGCCCTGAATTAAGGGCACGCCCCGGATGCGCCCGGGCGTGCGCATCCGGCTACTCGATGTGAACGCCGAAACCGTCTTGCCCCGGCGCGAGATGCGCTTTCAGCGTCAGCTGCGGGATCAGATAGTCACCGGCGTTCTGCCGCCGGAAGCGGATTGGCTCGGCGTTCCACAGATTATCCAGCCGCTGCCCGAGCTGCTCGCACAGGGCGGCAAAGCGTGCCTCATCGGTTTTGCCGGCGCGGTAGGTGACGAACGGCGGCAGCACCTCGAACCCTGGGTAGTGCAGCATGCCGTGCTGGATCGGGAACAGGATATCGTCGATCGGCCCGTTGATGCCGCGCGGGGCGTAATGGGACTCCCAGCCGCCGGCGGTGACGATCAGCATCGCCCGTTTGCCCGCCAGCGTCCCCTCGCCGTAACGGTCACCCCAATGGGTGTCGGAATGCTCACCGACGCCGTAGGCAAAACCATAGGCATAGACACGCTCGAACCAGCCTTTGAGGATCGCCGGCATCGAGAACCACCACAGCGGAAACTGCAGCAGCACCACGTCCGCCCAGCGCAATTTTTGCTGCTCCCGTTCGATATCGGCGCTCTGCACGCCGTTAGCAAACGCGCGCTGCGAATCCAGCGAAGGATCGAAACGGGGCCCTGATGCGCCTTCCAGGCTGTCGTCGGCGTCAAGCGCCGCTTTCCACTTCATGGCGTACAGATCGGACACCTGTACCTGATGGCCGGCCTGCGCCAGGCGATCAACGGCGAAGTTTTTCAGTGAGCCGGTCAGCGACAGCGGCTCCGGGTGGGCGTAAACAATCAGCACATTCATAACAGCTCTCCTTGGTGTGAGAGCTGCAGGTTAGGGCGTTAGTCGGTATATTAGAAATGAATTACCGTTATCCCAGGTATAACCATGAATAATTTAAGGCGGCTGGATCTCAACCTGCTGGTGACGCTCGACGCGCTGCTGGCGGAGCACAACGTCACGCGCGCGGCGCAGCGGCTCAATTTCTCCCAGCCGGCGGTCAGCGTGCACCTCGCCAAACTGCGGGCGATCTTTGACGATCCGCTGCTGTTGCCCGGCCCGCGCGGCATGCGCCCGACCGCCAGAGCGGAGCAGCTGCGGGAACCGTTACGTCAGGCATTGGCGGCGCTCGAGTTGGCGGTGACGCCGGCGACGCCGTTCGATCCCGCCGTGGCGACCGATACCTGGCGCGTGGCCGCCTTCGACTACGGCGAATCCACCATCGTGCTGCCGGCGCTGAACGGTTTGCGCACGGCGGCGCCGGGCACCCGGCTGGCGGTGCTGGAAATCCCGCCGTCACGCATCGCCAAACGGGCGGAACAGGGGGAGATCGATCTGGCGTTTCACACCCGCGAAGGGGCGCCGCCCGGTCTGCGTCAGCGCACGCTGTTCAGTGAACGCTATGTGCTGGTGGGCCGGGTCGGCCACCCCAAGCTGCATGCCAGGCTGACGCCGGCGCAATTTTGCCAATTGGAGCAGGTGATGGTCTCGCCGGACGGCGGCGGGTTCTATGGCATGACCGACAGGGCGTTGGCGGACGTGGGGCTGAAGCGGCGGGTGGTGCTTTCCGTGCCACATTTTCTGTTCGTTATCTCGGTGCTGACGCAGTCCGATTTGGTGGCGATGCTGCCGGAGCGGCTGGTGCGCAACCAGCCTTTATTACAACGGCTCGAGCCGCCGCTGGCGGTGCCGGGCTTTGAAATGACCATGCTGTGGCACGAACGATCGCACCGGGATCCCGCTCACCGGTGGCTGCGCGAACATATCGTGCGTTCAGTGTGAGCGGGTTGGCGGGTTAAAGGGAGAAGCGTTTTTTGACTCTGTCGATCGGCGTGCCATCGCTGAGCGGCACCTGCGGCAAACGGTCGTAATCGCGAAAGCCCATTTTGTGATAGTAGGCGAGGCCACCGACGTTATCCGCCCGAATGGTGGCGTTGATGTGCTTGAAACCGTGCGACTTCGCCGCCGCTAATGTGGCAGGGAACAACGCACTGCCGACGCCGCGCACCTTCGGCGACAGGCGGGAGAAGGTGGCAATATCTGCGGTATCGGGCGGCAGGGCATCATCTGCGCTCAGCGCCTGGAAGCCCACCAACAGCCCATCCACCTCCGCGACCTGGCAGCTCAGCGCATTGCTGCCGCTGATGAACCATTCGCTGAATTCGGCGGGGGTGAGGGGCGTTTCTATCGCCGTCGTGCCGCCGGCGCCGATCACGTCATTCAATAACTGCGTCAGGGCTTCAGCGTCTTGCGGGGTTACCGTTCTGATCTTCATTGCGTTGCTATCTCCTATGATGAATCGGCTGGAACCATCGAAAGAAGATAGACGCAGGCGTCCGATAATGAAATATCAGAACGTGCCGGACCAAAAGACAGTGAGAGGAATTACATGAACAGGAAGCGGTCGGCCAGCGGAACCCCACGTTCGAGGCGCGGCGGCAACGCGTCGTCGCGATCGTCAGGCCGAGCAGCCTGCGGCGCGGCGTCTTCGGCTTTTTCAATCATCAGCTCGCCGAGCAGGGCCAGAAAACGAGTGAGCTTTTGCATATTCCCTCCGGATCCTTGATTACATTGAGAGTGATACTAATCGCCGCTCAACCGAATGGGAAAAACTTAAAACTCATATCCTAAGAACCGGATCGCATATCGCCTGACCGGGCGACGGTTGCCCATCGCCCGGTGTACGGTTTAGAAGGTGACGTTAACCTTGGCCCACAGGGTGCGGCCCGGCTCATTCACCGCGCTGTTGGCCGAATACCCGAAGGCGCTGTTGCCCGCCAGGTTGAGGTGTTCGCTGTAGGTCTTGTTCAGGATGTTATCCAGACCGGCGCTCAGCTTGACGTTTTTATTCACCTTGTAGGCGGCGTTAGCGGAAAGCACGCCGAAGCCGGCGCTTTCGGCAAAGTCTTTGCCTACCACGTTGCCTTCGTTGATCGCCACGCGGTGTTGGCTGCTGACCAAACGCCACAGGCCGGTGCCGCTCCAGTCGCCGTACTCATAGGTGAGCCCCAGACGCGCCTCCAGCGGCGGGATCTGCGGCAGCGGCCGGCCGTCGCTGGTGTTTTTGCCCCAGGAGTAGGCCAGGCTGGCGTCGGTTTTCCAGTGCTCGCTCAGTTGATAACCCATGCCCATTTCGCCGCCCATGATGTTGGCGTTGACGTTATCGGCCTGGCTGAGACGCGCATTGTGCGGATCGTATTTGAACAGGATGAAATCATCGACGCGGCCCACATAAGCGGAGACCCAACCGTTGAAGCGCTTGCCGTTGTATTGCGCGCCGATGTCGAGCTGCGTGGTTTTCTCGCTCTTGACGTTGGAGAACGGATCCTTGCTGCCGTTCGGGCCTAGCTTCGGCGAGAACAGCTCCCAGTAATCCGGGAAGCGTTCGGTATAACCGACGCCGGCATACAGCATCAGCGGTAGCTCGGCCAGCGTATGCTCCAGGCGCATAAAGCCGCTCGGCAGGGTATCTGAACGTTCCACATCGCGGCCGCTGCGGAAGTTCTCCACCAGGGTGCGATCGAGACGCGCGCCGCCGATCAGCTTATCCTGATCGCTGGTGGACCACGTCAGCTCACCGAAGGCGCCGTAGCTGTTGAACTGGGCGTCTTTTTCCCAGCTACCGCGGCTCATGCTGCGGTGGGTATTGGTCTGCGTGTCCAGGCCGCTTTCAAGCTTCACGTCCTGCCACTGCCAGGTGCCCATCACGCGGCCGCCGACGGTGCGGCGATCGAGCTGCATCGTCATGCCGGAAGACATCATGTGCCCGCCGTGGCCCCCCATGTTCATGCCGCCATGCCCACCATGGCCGCCCATGCCGCCGCTGCCCGGCGAGCGCAGGGTCACGTTGTCCATCACGTGGTTGGCGTAGTTGTAGTAGACCTGCGCTTCCAACTTATCCAGCACCTCGCCGATGTTGGATTTCTCCACCCGCATGCCCAGGCTTTCGCGTTTGAACTGCGAACCGTCCATGCTGCGGCCGGCATAGCGCGCTTCGCCGTTGCCGCGCCCCATCGTCACTTCCAGCAGCGTGTCGGCATCCGGCGTCCAGCCGAGCGCCAGATCGCCGTTCCATTTGTCCCAGCGCGATGGCACGCGCGTATTCGTTCCGTCCTGGTAATCGTTGGCGCGCGACTTGTTGGCCATCACCCGCAGGTAACCTTGTTCGGCGCCGAGGCTGGCGTCGATATTCTCGTCCCAGCGGCCATTGGAGCCGGTCAGCACGCTGGCGTTGCCCTTGATGCCCGGCTTGTCGAAGCGCGGACGTTCACGTTCGAAACGCACCGTGCCCGCCGACGAACCCGGCCCCCACAGCACCGTCTGCGGCCCTTTGGTGATGGTCAGCAGATCGAAGCTTTCCGGCGAGATGTAAGAGGTGGGCGCATCCATTCTCGATGGGCAGGCGCCGAGCATCTCCGAACCGTCAGTGAGAATTTTCAGCCGCGAACCGAACATACCGCGAAATACCGGATCGCCGTTGGTGCCGCCGTTGCGGATCTGCGAAAAACCGGGGATGGTTTTCAGATAGTCCGAACCGTCGCTGGCGGGCACCGGCTGACGCGGGGTTTTCGGTGACGTCACGATGGTCAGCGGAGAGTAGAGCGGTGCGGTGACGGTGATCACGTCGCCATCATTAACCTGTGCGTCTGTAGGGTGCTGATGCGCCTGCGCCGCGTGGCCGGCCAGCAGGAACAGCGGCATGGCGGTGGTGATTGCGCGGGTGACGGCGTTCTTTTTATAAGCGGGTTTAAACATCATCTTTCCTTAAGCTAACTTTTTTCCATTATTCTCCGGCGATTTATTCAGGCGTGGGGATGCCTGGCGAAAATCACCATCGGAAAATACGGGGGTTAATTCCCTCAACGTGGAAATAACCGGGCTAATAATGTCGTCTCAATGCATAACCATTGGGCGTATTAATTCCGCCATGTTGAAACGATCAACGGCAATACAGAAACGGCAATGGGGTATTGTTAAATCAGAGGAAAGAGACGGGCGGCGCGCGCGGCTGTAATTCGGTATGAACGACGTGGGCAAACAGGGGAACGAGATAATGAGTCGGCGGCGGGCGCGAGGCCAGAGATTGAGACCAGAACAGCGGGGCGTGGCTCACGTCCAGCAGCGGCGCGTGCAGCAACAGCACGCAGTAGCCGCAGGCGCTGTCGTCCATCATCATCGCCATGTTGTGGTGGCCGCCGCCGTGCTGCATCATCGGCGATGCGGCCTTTTCCGGCGCGGCCGGCGGCGAATGCATATCATGATGCATCGGCTTCGGCATCGCCATGCCGCAGTCCGCCATGACGGTCGTTTCAGCACTTCCGGCGCGCGCATGCTCCAGGGATCGCGAGACCACCGGCGCAATGAACAACATCAGAATGGCGAACATCCCTAACCAGGCGGCGGCCCGGTTACGTGATGCAGGGGGCTGAATTAACGACACAATCAACCTAAAAAAGGGTTAACACAGGGGAGGGAATTGTACTGGTTTATGTCGAAATGTTAAAACCTTTTATTTCTGGTCAACGGTCTGTTGATGAATATATTATCGAATGAGCGCTTTAATTCTGACCAACGGCTATTTTTTTTGCGCCAATAACGTGACGGGGACAATATTAATGACGGAAAAACTGGCGAGCACGATTATTCCGTTTTATGACGATCTGGCTGGCGCAGAGGAGTGAGTGACAATGTCACGGGCGAGTTCACCGGAACCCGCCCGTAACCTTACTTCGCGCTGACGCGCCAGACAGTGTTACCGACGTCATCCGCAACCAGCAAAGCGCCGGTCTTATCGATAGCCAACCCCACCGGGGCGCCATAGAGTTCCTTCTCATCATCGGAGACAAAACCTGTCACCACGGCCTTGAGCTTGCCGACCGGTTTGCCTTGCTCAAACGCCACATAGCTGACCCGGTAGCCGTTCAGCGGCGAGCGATCCCAACTGCCGTGCTCGCTGATAAAAGCGCCGCCGCGATAGTCGGCCGGCAGAGCGCTCGCGGTGTAGAACAGCAGCCCCAGCGGCGCGACGTGTGAGCTGAGCGCGTAGTCCGGCTTGATGGCTTTCGCCACCAGGTCCGGCCGCGGCGGCTGTACCCGTCGATCGACGTGCTGGCCGAAATAGCTGTAAGGCCAGCCGTAGAAACCGCCGTCTTGCACCGAGGTCAGGTAATCCGGCACCAGATCGGCGCCGATTTCGTCACGCTCGTTGACAATCGCCCACAGCTTGCCGCTTTGCGGCTCCCACTGCAGCCCGGTCGGGTTGCGCAGGCCGCTGGCGAAGATGCGGCTGGCGCCGGAGGCGGTGTCCACTTCCAGCACGGCGGCGCGCCGGTACTCTACGGCCAGGCCGTTTTCGGTGATGTTGCTGTTGGAACCGACGCCGACATACAGCTTTTTCCCGTCCGGGCTGGCCAGCAGGGCCTTGGTCCAGTGATGGTTGATGGTGTCCGGCAGATCGGCCAGTTCTTTGCCCGGATCGCTGATGCGCGTTTCGCCTGGCTGATAGGCGTACTGCATGATATTGCCGGTATTGGCCACGTACAGCGTATTGCCAATCAGCTGGACGCCGAACGGGGAATCGAGCCCCTCGAGGAAGACGTGCTTTTCCCAGTTGCCGCCGGCGGTTGGGCGCAGCAGGGTGATGCGATTGCCCCCTTTGCCGCCTTTACCGGACTGGCCTTTCACCAGGCCGGCGATCAGCTGCTTGGGCGTGCTCACCGCTTCCGTGCCCGGCCCGTTGGCCTCCACGACCAACACATCGCCATTGGGCAGCGTGAGCAACTGACGCGGATGAAGCAAATCGTCTGCCACCTTATCGATTTTCAAGCCTTCCGCCACTTTCGGCGTCTGATCTTGTTGCCAGCCAACGCCCTTAGGCACCTGCATCGGCGGCATCAGAAAGTCTTGCGCCGCCGGCAACGTCGGGTCCGGGCCCATTTGTTGCTCTGGCGAAATGACGGCGCTGTTATCGCAGCCGGCCAAGGCCAAAACGGCGGAAAGGGTGAGCGCCAGAGATGAGAGCTTCATGAAAACCTCCTTATTTTGCGCGGGCGCCAAGGGCCAGCAGAATATTCGCCAGGCTGAGCAGCGCGACCACGATCGCAGACAGCACCAGGCCTTGGGGCACCACGGCATACGCATCCCGGCTATGCACGAAAGCGTTGATAATGGCGAGAACGATGGCCAGCAAATTCAGCCAGAAATGGAGTTTGACCGACGATCCCCGCAGCCGAGCGCTGCCGAACCATACCTGTACCAGGTTAATCAGGCGGGGAATGATGGCAAAAATCAGGCCGATGGCAATTAGCCAACTTGCGCCATTGACCCACTGAATATTAGCGGTACAGGCATAAATGATGTCGAAAATCAGCGCCGCGGTGAAAAATCCGTAAGGTATCGGGTTGAGCCATTCATAGACGGCCACTGCGGCCGCTGAGGGCCTTGCTGTCGTTTGCGTGGTCATGCAGGCATCTCCATGAAAAATGATGGGTAAAAAGGCCATTGGCCCCTTAAAGCTTTGTTCAGATCCAGCGATTTGAACAATTTTGATTCTCATTTTTAGCATGCGATGTTAAAACCGAAACCATCACTTCGGCATTATCAATGGTTTAGCAATATCAGGAGGCAGGGCATGAGCATAGAACGCGTTCAGCGTTTTCTGGCCGAGCACGCACCGGAGACGACGGTGACGGTGCTGGCAAAGAACACCGCAACGGTGGCGCTGGCGGCAGAAGCCTTTGGCGTGGAGAGCGGGCAGATCGCCAAGACGCTTTCGTTTCGCGTTAACGGCGATGTGGTGCTGCTGGTGATGGCGGGAACTGCCAGAATCGACAACAAGAAGTACAAGCAATTCTTCGGCGTGAAGGCGCGTATGCTGCCGGCGGAAGAGGTTGAAGCATTAACCGGCTATCCGCCCGGCGGCGTTTGTCCCTTTGCCGCACCGGAGGCGGTGAGGATCTACTGCGATCATAGCCTGCGCGTTTTCGATGAAGTGCTTCCGGCAGGCGGCAGCGATAACTCCGGCGTGAGAATTGCGCCACAGCGGCTGGCCGGCATCACGGGAGCGGAGTGGATTGACGTGACGGGGTAACTGATAGTGACGCCGTCACAATACGTTATGTTAAATACAGAGTCTTTTCTCTGTATAATTATTTGTTTTTAAATGGAAAACTAGGCTATCGCATTGTGGCAAACCGCCTCGATATTATGACCATCCGGACCAATGACAAACGCCGCATAGTAGTGGGCATGATAATTGGGGCGTAAACCGGGCGCGCCATTGTCTTTGCCGCCGGCGCTTAACGCGGCGTGATAGAACGCATCGACCTGTTCACGGCTGCTTGCGGTAAATGCCAGGTGCAGATGCGCCGGTTTTTCATCGGTCTGAAACAGGCATAATGACACGTTACCCCGATCGGGACACAGCTCAACGCCATAATCGGGTTCACCTTCGGCAACGATCTTTACGCCCAGCGGCGCCAGCGCATTAAGGAAAAACGCTTTGCTCAGAGCAAAGTCGCTGACGCCAAATTTCACATGGTCAAACATGGGGATGTCCTGGAGTGTGGAAGAATGTTCCCATTCAGTATAGCCAACGCCATGAAGGCCACCGGAAACGGTGAAGACGAACGCCAGTACGCATTTGGCAGGCAGAAGTTGTTCATTTTTATGGCGCGTTTTGGTGAAATCTGCAGCATCGCAGTAGCCATGTTTTATCAGATTTCACGTAGCGCGATCAAAAAGGCGGGGGGATTTCGCCTCAATATCCCCAGAGATGTATCGCTATAAGCATGCCCGGTCATCATTAATGGCAGAACGCATTTATCTATGATCCTCAGTGGGTGGAACGTGATAAAGCTGAAACTTCGCGAGATACTGGCTGGCGTGTTAGCGGCAGTCCATCACATCGGTAGAGTTGGCTGGCGGACAAACCAACGATTGATAATTTTGCTGGGCGGTTAAGCGGCGTTGGAACGCCAGGTACCGAAATCCTGGGAAGCGGCAAGCGCATGCCTCACATGCATGCATTTACTGCAGGAAGTGAACAGGCGACAGGCATTGGGTGTTCAGAGATTTTTGCGCAAACATCATAGTGTCGCTCAGCAATAAGCGGCAATGGCAATGAAGCCTGCAGCGAAAACTCGACGGCTTAAGACCAGCTGAAAAACGAATTCGTTCAACGGCATGAGCAACGGGCGTTGAAATGGTTGGCCACAGGAGAAAACCCATGATCAAGCCAGGACGCCAGAATCCACGTATAACCACATGGGTGCGCATAATGTATATTATGTTAAATTGCATTATTGGATACGCACCGCCGTTAGCCTGGCCGTCCTTTCTCACCTCACCTTCAAGCCTTATCAGGCTGCTAACCTTTTTTATGTTTAAGCCCATCATCAGCCCGTTCAGTTTCAGCACCTCTGTTTAATCCTCGGTCGGTGTGCCCTGATGAAACCGCATCTGCCAACCGGCCTTTTCCGTCAGCATCCAAATCGACGACCGTTCTGTGCAACGAATGGCGTTGCCCTGCGCGTTGCGTTGAAAACTCTTATACGTCAGCAACACGGCGCCTTCACTGATTTTCGCCAGCGTAAAACCTTCGGCAACAATCTGCGGATGCTCAGTTTCCATTTCCAGCGCCGCAACGGTCTGGCGTTTGTCATAACGCAGACCTGAGCGACCAATCTCTTCAAAGTCTTCATGCAACAATGCCGCGACGCGCTGCGGATCGCGGCGCACCGATGGCTGATGCAGTTCAACCTCAAGCGTCTGGATTTGGCTAAACAACTTTGCAGAATGCGTCAAAATGCCCTCCTTTTTGATCGCGCTACGTGAAATCTGGCAAACTTCGGCAGTCAATCTACACCAGAATGACTCTCGTGAAACCTGACTTTGCCATGGCGCCCCCAGCGGTACTCGCCACCGCTGGCTATGGGGCATCTGAAGGTAACACTTTCTCTTCTGTAGAGTTTTTTTTATCGCGACGAGTTCTCATTAAACCTCTAAAGTGACGCCGTCACCAAAAGGAAAAACCTCACGCCTGTTTCTCTCCCAGGTGCGACCGCCGAACCCGCAATTCCCCATGCCGCCAGGCGCCGTCTGCCGTGGTGCGATTATCGAGCAGGCGATTCAAGGCTTCTTCGACCAGCCGGTCGATGCGTTGGCTGTAGCTGGTCAGCGCCCAGTTGGCTGATCCGGCCTCGTCGATATCGTCGAAACCTACCACGGCCATTGCAGACGACGGAGCCACTTGCCTGAGCGCTTCGAGCGCCCCCAGCGCCAACACGTCGTTCTCGCAGAACAGCGCCTCAACCCGCTCGCTTTCCGGCGTTGCCTGCAGGTATTCGCTCATCAGCTGGAAACCGCGTTGGCGATCGTAGTGGCCAGCCGTGAGCACCCGATCCAGCTGAAAGCCAGAGGTTATCAGCCTATCGCGGTAGCCTTCCATGCGCAGCAAATGGCTACTTTGCGTGTCTGGCCCCTTCATGTAGCCAAAGCGCCGATGCCCTTGCTCTATCAGCAACCCAGCGATCTCTTCGCCGGCGCGGTAGCCGTCGATGTTCACCACATCAATGTGTTCACTTTCCGTATTGCGGCATACCTGCACCAGCGGGATCTGATGCAGATCTTGCGCAATCGCCGCCCACTCTTGGGTTAACACCGTCGCCAGGAACAAAATGCCATCGACCTGCAGCTGGTCGGCCATCGCCATTACCGCCCGGTAGTTTTCCCCGGCGGTGATGTTCAGCAGCAGCGCCATATAGCCGCGGGTTTGCAGCTGTTTGGTGACCATATCGAGCATCATCATCGAATGCGGGTTCTTCATCTCGTCGATGGCCACGCCGATGATGTGCGTGCGTTTTTGCGACAGGCTGCGCGCCAGCAGATTGGGTCGATAGCCCAGCTCGGCCGCCGCCGCCAGTACGCTTTCACGCGCGCTGTCTGAGATCGACGCACCGGGCGTAAAGGCGCGCGATACCGTCCATTTAGAGACGCCGGCCTTTTCGGCGACGTCGCTGGCGGTGGCTTTGTGGTGTTTCGTCATGGTTGCGTCGATCCCTGCTTCGGTGAAGTCACACTATACCCTGCTCGCTCAGATCCCCTAAGCGCCTGCCGGCATACCTGCTGCCATTATGTCCCGTTTTTGCACCCGATTGCAATTTGTTATGCAACCGGGTGCAAAAAATAAAGAGTTTGTGATCGTCCGCGCTGTTTTCACCTTTCCCCTGTTGACCAAATTTTATCCATGGCCGACATTCACGGTGGCATTCAGAGACTCATCGCCGTTTTGTCTCCTGTTTTGCACCCGGTTGCAAAACACTGTTTTTACATAACACCTCTCTTCTCAACAGGATACCGTAATGAAAAAAACCAGACTGTTGTTGATGTTAGCCTGCTCGCTGTTTGTCGTGACCGCCCAGGCCAAGACCTACCAGGTCGGCGTGGCGCTGGCCAACTTCGATCTCAACTTCGTCTCTATCCTGCGCAGCCAAATGGCGCGGGAACTGGTTGCGCAGCAGCTGCAAGGCCAGTTCGTTGATGCCAAAGGCGATGTCGCCCTGCAGGTGCAGCAGGTAGACGATCTGATTAATCAGGGCGTGGACGCCATTATCCTCAACCCGGTCGATACGCAAGGCGTTCAGCCGATGATAGCGGCCGCCCAACGCGCCGCTATCCCCCTTATCTTCGTCAACCGCAAACCCGAAGTGCCGCTGAGCGGCGCGACGGCCTACGTCGGCTCCGATTCGGCGCTCAGCGGTCGCCTGCAGATGGAGGCTCTGGCGAAAAAAATGAATTACCGCGGCAACGTGGCGATCCTGATGGGCGCCCTCTCCAACGAAGAAACCCGCGAGCGCACCCGCGCGGTGGAGGCGGTGATCGCCAAACACAAAGAGCTGAAAGTGGTAGAGAAACAGACTGCGAAATGGCAACGCAATGAAGCGGTCGACGTGGTCTCCGGCTGGTTGCTGAACGGCGTACCGATCGATGCGATCGCCGCCAACAACGATGAGATGGCCATCGGCGCGATCATGGCGCTGAAGCAGGCCAAAAAGAACGGCGTACTGGTTGCCGGTATCGATGGCACGCCCGACGGCCTGCAATTTATCAAAAACGGCGACCTGGCGGTGACCATTTTCCAGGATGCCAAAGCCCAGGCGATCGGCGCGGTGCAAGTGACCCGAGCGATGTTGGATCACGCCAAAACCGAGTCTTACAACTGGGTGCCTTATGCCACCGTGACGCGAGAAAACTACCCGCAATTTGCGCAAATGAACCAGAAATAAACCGTTGCCACTCTCTTTTTCAACCCACTTTGCACTCGAGTGCAAAACCACAGTATCAGGAGTCAGCATGTTAAATGGTGAAAGAAGCATCCCTCGCCCGCTGCGTTGGGCGATGATCGGCGGCGGCCGCCTCAGTCAGGTGGGCTACAAGCACCGTTCCGGCGCACTGCGCGACAATACCGCCTATCGGCTGGTTGCCGGCGCTTTTGATATCGACGCGGCGCGCGGGCGTGAGTTTGGCGTCAATCTCGGCGTGCCCGCTGAACGCTGCTATGACGACTATCAGCAGTTGCTGAAACAAGAGGCCAACCGCGAAGATGGTGTTGAGGTGGTGACCATCGCCACCCCTAACGGCACCCACTATGAAATCACGCGCGCCGCGCTGAATGCCGGCCTGCATGTCATCTGCGAAAAACCGCTGTTCTTCACTACGGCGGAGGCGAGAGAAATCAAGGCGCTGGCGGCGGAGAAAGGCCTGATCGTCGGCGTAACCTACGGCTTCTCCGGGCATCCGCTGCTGATGCAGATGCGCGCCATGATCGCGAACGGCGACATCGGCGAAATACGCATGGTCGAATTGCAGTACACCCATGGCTTCAACGCCAACGAAAGCGCGGACACGTTCGAGGCGCAAAAGTGGCGCGTCGATCCGAAAATCGCCGGCCCCTCCTTTGTTCTGGGCGATATTTCTACCCACACCTTCTACATCTCGCAGCTGGTGATGCCCGACATGAAAATTGCCTCCCTGCTGTGCGATCGCCAGAGCTTTATCCCTTCCCGCGCCCCGCTGGAAGACAATGCCATGGTGCTGATGCACTACGAAAACGGCGCCGTCGGCCGCATGTGGGCCTCCGCCATCAACGCGGGCGCGATGGACAGCCAAAGCATTCGCGTGGTGGGCGCACGCGCCAGCCTGCAATGGAGCGATTCCACGCCCGGCGAATTGCGCTATGAGATCCAGGGGCGGCCCAACCAAACGCTGCACCACGGCATGCCCTATCTGGACGACAGCGCGCTGGCCGAAGAGCGGCTCGGCGCGCTGCATACCGAAGGGCTGGCCGAATCCTGGGCCAATATTTACCTCAAGTTCGCCATCGCCATCAGCGCCAGCCAGCACGGCGATCGGCAAACGCTGGCCACGCTGATCTATCCGGATATCGATGCCGGGTTAGAAGGCGTGCGCTGGATTGAAAACTGCGTTCGTTCCGCCGACAACGGCGCCACCTGGGTCAATTACCGATAAGGAAAGCATCATGAAACTTTCATTCTGTACCGACAGCCTGGGCCATTTGCCCTTCGAGCCGATGCTGGATCGGTTGCTGGAGCTGGGGGTGCGCGGCGTGGAAATGACCACCGGCGGCTGGTCTCCGGCGCCCCATCTGGATACCGACGATCTGCTGGCCAACCCGGCCAAACGCCGGCAGCTGCAGCAGGCCCTGGCCAGCCGCGGCATGGAGATCGCCGCGCTCAATGTCTCCGGCAATCCGCTCGATCCGGGCGAGCTGGGGCAGCGCCATCTGCGCCAAACCGACAATACGCTGGAGCTGGCCGGCCTGCTGGGGGTGAAGAAGATCGTCATGATGAGCGGCCTGCCCCCGGCCAGCCCGCATGACACCATCCCCAACTGGATCACCTATACCGTCAGCTGGCCCCCTACGGTGAAAAACTGTCTGGACTATCAATGGAATGAGGTGGCGATCCCCTATTGGCAGGCGCTGGTCGCCCGAGCCAAAGCGTGCGGCGTCGAGCGCTTTGCGCTGGAAAACTTCAGCGCCATGCTGGTGTGGAACCCGGAAACGCTGTTCCGGCTGCGAGAGGCCGTTGGCCCGATGGTGGGTCTGAACCTCGATCCCAGCCACTTGATCTGGATGGGCGCAGATCCCATCGCGGTGGCCCGCGCCCTTGGGCCCGCCATTCACCATGTGCACGGCAAAGACGTACGCCTTGAGCGCGGCGTCGTCGAGGTTAACGGGCTGCTGGAGACCAAACCGATAGACGAGGTAGCTGACCGGGCCTGGAATTATGTCGCCGTCGGCTGCGGCCGGGATCTGCAGTGGTGGAAGGAATTCTTCTCGGTGGTGCGCATGATGGGTTACAACGACTGGGTGTCACTGGAAATGGAAGACTTGACCATGTCGGTCGATGCCGGCATCGCCTCTTCCGTTCAGGCGCTGCAGCAAACCCTCAGCCAATAAATATCCTGCGCAGCGGCCACGGCCGCTGCGCCACCCAGTGAATTGCCAACCGCTTACAAACACCATACCGGCCGGGCGCCCACCGTCGCACTGGCATGCCCAGCGCCATGGCTCAGGCACAGCGTTCTCAGCCCGGCACCCGCACCGGAATACCAGGCGCCGCCTCGCATCAGCATGCGTTCGCCGTAGTTGCGCAGATAAACCTGATCGCCATCCGCACACCGGTGGTGCGGTGCAACGCCGAGGATTTTCAATATATCCGGCACCGACTCTCCACTTGCCGCACCAATACGCCCGAACTCATCATCCATCAAACCAGGCGGATATCCATTGTCTTGCGGATCGCCGTTGAAATGCCGGATACGGTCCGAAATGCGCGGCGTGCCGGCATTGCCGGTAAGACTCGGCGATGAAGCATCGAATTTTGCGGTTCCCGGGCTGCCGGGAGGTAGCCACTCGCCTGTTGCCAGCTCGACCGCGCGCCAGCGTTCGTCTTCATTATCGGTCATCGGCATCGCGGCGTCATTGTCCGGTAAAAGCAGGATTTCCCCCGCGACCAATTTCAGCCCGTGTTGCCATTCCCAAAGGTTGCCGCAGAGATCGCCAATACCGTGCGGCGTACCGTCATGATACCAGGCAGCCGGACCGGATGCGGTAAACGTTGTCAGATCGCCCTGCTCATCGCCCACGACACCGCCGTCACATCGCTTGCCATACTGGCGTCGATCGCGATGCGATCGCCCACTCTCGGTATTGCCTAACTCCGGCCATCCATGATGACGGCACCAGAACATCAACGCGGCCCATTCGGCGTTGGTGCCAATGTGCCAGCCGCGTCCATTGCGAGCCGCCGCCTGTCGAAATGCGGCCAGGTCATGCCAGCTGGCCGGGGCCGTCTCAGGTTGACTGACCAGTTCGCCATGGATCAGCGTGCCGGGGTAACAGCCGTAGAAGAAAGCCTCTTTTCGCTGA
Organism: Serratia sp. CY55921; assembly: GCF_052167655.1. Lineage (NCBI taxonomy): Bacteria > Pseudomonadati > Pseudomonadota > Gammaproteobacteria > Enterobacterales > Yersiniaceae > Serratia > Serratia sp. CY55921. The sequence continues at coordinate 1,200,153 of NZ_JBJNMU010000001.1, forward strand.
CCGTTGACGATAAACGCAGGATGAACCGCCTCGCCTAACCCTGATGTGACCTCTTGCAGCGTAAAACGAGGTATCACATGCATATAGCTGGGCTGCCCACTTGCGGTGTAAAGCACGGTGCGACGCCCTTGCGATTCGGCCTCTACTTTGCAACGCAAAGCGTCTTTTACAATAATCATGGAGTTATGTGCCCGTTAAAAATGCCGAGGCCGGGAAAGCGCAGGCTCCCCGGCCCATTTCTTACGCCACCATGGCGGCGGATTTGATCGGTTGCAACAATTGTCCAATATCGCAATTGAGCAGTTGAGCGCGCTGCAGCAACTCCTCCGTCTTGGCGCCAATCACGGAGTGAACATAGGCGTTGACCTGCTCCTGGTTCATTTGGTTATAACGGTCGGTAAACGCCATTTCGATGCTGTCGCAGATCACTGCGCCGGCGTTGCTGACGTAGTCCGGCAGATAGTGAATACCGCGCGCCAACAGCCGCTGTTCAGCCTGTGGCGTATTAAACGGTGAGTTGGCGCTGCTCACCACCCAGCGGGTATTCAGCTGTTCAATATTCTGTGCATTCAATACGTTGGACATCGACGCGATGCACAGCACCTCGCTGGGTTGCGCCCAAAGTTCCTCTTCGCTCACGCGGCGCACCCCCGCAGGAAATTGCGCTGCGGGGTTGATGTCATAGGCCGTCACCTCACAACCGAACAGCAGGCTTTGTTTCGCCACTTCAGTGCCGACCTTGCCCATACCGTGAATGGCAATGCGCGCGCGAGGCAAATGATTGAGCCTCAGCGTCAACACTTTTTTCATCGAACTCCAGACGCCGTAGCCGGTTGCCACCGATGTATCGACTTGTGGGCTGTCCATGGCATTCAGGATCCACGGCGTAAACTGCCGCAGATAGTCCATCTCTCGATTGCCGGTATTGATATCGCATCCCGTAAACATGGTGCCGCCATAGCGATTGAGCAGAGCGCCTATCGCTTCAAGCACTGCCGGTTGCTCTTGGGGAGAACGTTTGCTGTTCACCACGATTTTGCCGCCGCTGAAGCCGGTATTGTACAGCCCGTGCTTCAGCGACATGCGCTGCGCCAGCATGATCGCCTCCTCTTCCTGCTGCTGCCGGGACGCATAGTTTCGCCAACGGATACCGCCATTGGCCGGTAGCAGCTTGATCTGCGACGAGTAAGCCAGGGTGAATGACGTTTCGTCATCGATTACGACCGTTTCTATCTGGTATTGGTTATGTGTATTCAGCAATTCATTGTTAACTGACATAATTTGCCATCCTGTTTTAATGAGAATCTTGCTCGAATGCTCCAGCCTGGTCCAACTGTTGTTTAATGCCCCACGGCGTAGGCCGCTTAAGAAAATCGGCCATCCCTATTGCCTTGCCAAACTCTTGCTCCAACATCGCCAGCAGGCGCAGCGCCATCAGCGACTGCCCGCCGGCGTCAAAAAAGTCACAGTGGTTAGAATCGGGGTTCACGCCGGTCACATCCCCCCAAACGCGCCAGATACGCGCCATCTGGGGATCTGACTGGCTTGTTGCCGCCGGCGTTCGCTCGGCTTGCGGCCCCTGCCTGTCCCGTTCGCCCAACCACCAGTGCGCCGGATCGAAGGGATACATCGGCAATGCGATGCGCGAAGGCGGCAGTTGCCACAGGCGGCGCCAGTTAACGTTGACGCTGGCGCGCCAGATTTTTTGCAGCGCCTGGATCCATACGGCACCTTCATTCTGCGCTTCGTCGCGACGCGGCAAGGTTCGCACCGCGGTCACAGAACCGGCGGATTTCAGCTGTGCAACCAACGCCGTGAGCGTCGAACCCGGCCCAACTTCGATAAACAACGTCTTGCCGCGCTGCGGTAGCTGCTGCAAGGCGCGGTGGTAATTGACCGGTTCACGGGCATGACGCGCCCAATAGCGGCCGTCAAGCGCCGAACATTCGACTTCGGTCGCCAGCAAGGCGGAGACGTAACGTACCCCCGTCGCCGATTCACCCGGCGGCGGCGCAATATCGGCCAGCTCGTCAAGAATGGGATCCATCAGGGTCGAATGAAACGCATGTGAAACATTCAAGGCTTTGCATCGCACGCCTCGGTCTCGCATCTGGCGTTCGCAAGCGCGAATGGTTTCAGCGGTGCCGGACAGCACGCAGCCGTCATCACTGTTTTCTGCCGCCAGCGATAGCTGATGACTCAACCAGGGCTGAACCTGTTGAACGCTCAGCTCTACCGCCAACATCATCCCGGACGGCAACCCGGCCATCAGACGCCCACGATGAGCGGCGAAAACCAGCGCCTCTTGCACCGAGAACACCCCAGCGGCCCAGGCCGCCGCAATTTCGCCGAGGCTGTGCCCAATGACCCAATCCGGCTCGACGCCGTAATGCATCAGCAGTTCGGCCATGGAGATTTCGACGGCGATCAGCGCGGGCTGCGTCAACGCGGTATCGTTAATCGACTCGGGTGCGGCCTCTCCGGTAAATAACGCCGAGAGATCCAGTGCGGCTTGCGTTTGCACTATCTGCAGTTTGTCGTTCATCAGTTTTCTGAAAGTCGCATCCTGTGCCATCAAATCGCTGGCCATACCGATAAACTGGCTTCCCTGGCCAGGGAATTGGAAAACTACCGACAAGCGCCCTTTCCCCGTATCCATCATGTTTTCTTTCACGCTCAACGCGCCCCGATCGTCTATCTGCAAGGTGCCGCGATAGCGCAGCGACTTTCTTCCGCTTTGCGCGCTCCAGGCCAAGCGTTCGTCGTTTTCGCCGTGCGGTCGCTGCAGATAGCGTTTTACCAGCCGATGCCAGGCCTGTTCTGACTGTGCGCTGATCGGTACGACGGTGGAGGACAATGAGGCCGCTGTTCGCGCCGGCGGCATGACAGGCGGCCTCGCCAGTACGACATGCGCATTCGTACCGCCAATACCGAATGCGCTGACGCCGATGGCCTGGCGCGGATCCTCGCGATCCCACCGTTGAGCGGAACAGATAAACTCAAACGGACTCTCCGCCAATGCCATTTCCGGATTCGGTGAGCCAACGTTGATCTGCGGCGTGAGCCAGCCATGCTGAATTTGCAGGGCGGCCTTAATCAATCCCGCCATGCCGGCGCAGGTTTCCAGGTGCCCGACGTTAGCCTTGACTGCGCCGATGGCGCAGAACCCCCGTCGTGTCGTATGCTCTCGGAAAACGCCGTTCAGCGCCTCGAATTCGATGGGATCGCCGGCCAGAGTGCCCGTACCGTGGGCTTCGATGGCGCGAAAATCCTCAGGCGTCAGCCGGGCATCGTCCATCGCCTGGCGCAGCAGGCGTTGCTGGCCATGCAAACTGGTGGTGGTAAAACTGACTTTGCGCGCGCCGTCATTATTCATCGCCACGCCTTTGATCACCGCGACGACGTTATCGCCGGCCGCCAGCGCATCACTCAGGCGCTTCAACACCACCACACCGACGCCGCTGCCGAATACCGTACCGCTGGCATCTGCGGAAAATGGCCGGCAGTGCCCATCGGTGGAAAACACCATGCCTTGCTGCGCAAAATAGCCGTCGTTTTGCGGGATCCTTAGGGTACAAGCGCCTGCTAACGCCAGGTTGCAACGGCCGCTGCGCAAGGCGTGGACCGCTTCGTATACCGCCACCAGCGAAGTGGCGCAGGCGGCTTGCACGTTGCACACCGGCCCCCCGATGCCCAGATGCCAGGCCACCCTGCTGGTGAGGTAATCTTTATCGCTCATTATTTGCCGCTCGAACGGCGAAGGATTGAGTTTATCGAGTAGCTCGGATCCTTGCGCCTGACGTAAATAGTCAGAGCTGCTACAGCCGGCGAACAGCCCGGTATCCTCAAGTTCCCCCGGTGTCACACCGGCGCTTTCCAGCGCGTGCCAGGCGCATTCCAAAAAGAGCCGCTGCTGGGGATCCATCAGCAGCGCATCGCGCGCGCTAATACCGAAGAATCCTGCATCAAAGCGAGATATGTCGCCGGCCACAGGCGCGGCGACGGGAATATATCCCTTGTCGACGGCATCATCCCGATCGTTATCGATGCGAACCAGGGATTCGACACCGTTGATCAAATTATGCCACCAGCTTTCGATGTCCTCGGCACCCGGGAAACGGCAGGCCATGCCAACCAGGGCGATATCCCGTTCATTGCTGTTCACCTGCTGCATGAAGGTTCTCCGCTCAGAAACGCAATGCGCTGATGTCCCAACGGGGCTCTCGTTCCGCCAGCAGATCGGCGCAAATTTGCCCCATCAGAGGCGTAAATTTGAACGCCCATCCCCCTGCCGAGACCACCAGATGTTCGCCGCCGTGGCAGCGGCCCTTGGCGCTGTCGAGATAGAATTGGCGCGCCGGATCGGTGGGCAACACGGCCAGACAGCTTGCAGCGGAATGCTGTTTATCCGGTTCGAGGAACGGCATATGCCGGCGGGCAAACTCCAACGCGCGCTCCACGTGCTGCGGGTTTGCCCTATAGCCAGGCGCATTGGCTTCGGTGATCGGATCCACTTCGAAATCGGTCCCCAGCCGATCAAACCCATTGACGGACCAAGGGTTGGGCGGGAAGCCATAAAACAGGTTGCTGTCGCTCTCCACCGGCGGTTGGAAAGCAAACCAGAAGGGATCGTTGGCTCCCAGGCGCTGGCTGCGCAGCATGCTGATGCAGGCCATCTCATAGGTAGAAAGCGCAAGTTCAATATCCAACTGGCGCAGCAGTTTCTTGCTGCCCGGCCCACTGGCAACCAGGACTTTACGGGCGCGATAACGGTTTTGCGTCGTCAGCACCGTTGCGCCCCGAGCATCGGGCTCCACTGCCTTCACACATTGCTGGAACTGGAACTCCACGCCGGCTTCGCTGGCCAGCGAGTAAAGCGACGCCAGGGTGCCTTTAACGTCGATCACGCCGCCGTCTTGCTGCAAGAAACCTTCATAGTTGCTGTCCAAGCCGGTGAAACCATAGCGCCGTTCGATTTCACGCATCGTCAGACGTTCATAAGGCAACCTCATTTCATCCATTGAAAGCATGGTTTGGCGGATTTGCCCCTCATTGGTCCAGACATCCGCATCGCCGAACCATAGGCTGCCAATGCGGTGGATCAGTTTTCTGTCCGCCTGTTGTTCCAACTGCCGCCACAATTTGTCGGCCTCCAGGGTAAGGCGGAATATTTCCAGCTCCGAATATTGCAAACGCCAATGGCGCTCCTCCCCGCTGGTGCCGGCCAGTTGCGTAAATAGCGCATGTTGTTCCAGGACCAAAACCTTATGGTCGCGATGCTCTCGCGCATAATTCCATGCGGCGGCCAGCCCGATGGGGCCAGCGCCGATAATAATGACATCCCAGTGTACCGACGTGTGCATACCTATCCCTCGTAATGGATATTGTGTGTGTTTGATAAAATTATTTTTTAATTAAACTTTTAATCTGATCCAGCGGCAATAGGACGATCAGCGTCAGATATTTTTCTCGCGGAATATCCTGATAGAGCTGACGAACGCCGATCTTCCCCATGACATCCCCGCTAACGCCGGCGGCGAACAACGATTGCCATTGCCCCGCCCAAATCGCACTGGAATTCCAAATGCCGGCGGTTTCGATTCGCCCCAGCGGCGTCTCGGCCGTCTCGTGGTACCAGGAAACCACGCTGTCGTCCGGCAGTGAGGCGATTTTCCACCCCTGACCCTTCATCGTGCCGATATCATGCCCCTGCTTATCCACCAACCGATCGATATGTGAATTGGCATCGCCAACGTTAGGGACATTATCCGCTTTTGCTTTAAAGGTAATATTTGCCATTTCGATAACGGAAAGCACGGTGGCATTGTTATAGCCTTCTTTCGTCGCCAAAATATGCTCAATATCGTTGGCCTCTTTACCTGAACTTATTAACTGGCGAACATAATCGCCAAGCGCGATCAGCTCAGACAATACATTATTATTGCCCTGTATAATTTCCATGAAATATTCCTTTTAGACGTTGTTAAACGGTCAAGGCTTCAGATTGTTTGAACCACTCGCGCCCTTTTTCTCGATCGATATCGGAACCGGCGTCGGCAAAGAGTGTGACAACCCGTTGATCCGCACTCAGCGTTTCTGCCAGCTTACAGGCCGTTTTCCAGTTGGCGGCGGAAGATGCGCCGATTTTAACGCCGGTCAACTGATGGAACTCGTGCATCGCGCTGAGCGCTTCCCGATAGGAAACCGGATTGAAAGGCGGTTCCTGCGGCATCAACTTACTGATGAAAGGCTGACGGAAACCGAAGCCCAACCCGCCGGCTCCGGCAAATTTAGGTTCACCGTTCGGCGCAGACAGCGTACCGTAAGGCAGTTCGCGCGGCGTGCTGCCCCACACGATCAGCTGTGGGTTATCCTGACGCAACGCGGCGGCCACCCCCGACAAGGTCCCGCCGGTCCCTACCGCCGATACCCAACCGTCGATGCGCTCACCCTCCAGCTGCCGGCGAATCTCTGCGCCCGTCGCATGCTGATGTACGGCGGTGTTGACCAGGTTAAGATGCTGAGAAAGCAGCGTCCAACTGCCATCTTCATGCGCAATCTGCTGGCTGCGTGCAATGACGCCGAGCAGGAACTGATTGCGATCGACCAGAGTAACGATGGCTTTATCGGCTTTTAACGTGTCGATAAGCGGTTGCGGAGACGAATCCGGGATCACCACTTGCACCGCTATCCCGCACATATTGCCAAGCTTGGCCAGGGCTTTCGCCATATTGCCCCCCGAGGAATCGAGCAACTTCAATTCACCGGCGGCGAAGTCGTGTTGATTGATGGCATCGCAAAACAGACCGAACGCGGTGCGGTCTTTCACCGAGCCAAACGGATTCTCAAACTCAAACTTGGCGTAAATCGACGCCTTTCCCTTTGGCGACGGCACTTCAACCAGCGGAGTATTGCCTAACGTCGCATAGAATTTTTTCAACTGGGGGAACAGAGCGAAGGCTTTCTCCGTATCCGGTGCGCAATCCTGTGGGTTAAACAGCTCAAAATTCATCAGAGGTTCCTTTAAAGCCATACGTTGACAAATAAGCCAGCGTTACCGGAGCAGCTGGCGGAGAAACGCAGCGGTGTCCTGCGCGAAATAAAAGTGATCGCCCGCGAGGAATTGCACCCGGCTGCCGGGGAGTTCTTTTTCCCACAGCGACAGCGCGGCGCGGCTAACCAACGGATCGTTATCACCGCCCAAAATGCGTGGCTGCATGTCGGGCAAAGGTTCTGCGCTGAGCGCGCCCAACAGCTGTAGATCTTGCTGTATCAAGCGGGTGACAAGCGGGCGAGTGATCTCATCCAGCGACAGTGCGCCGCTGCTTTCACTGAATGTCAGGATGTCGCCCAACACCTCTTGCCGCAGGCTTTCCTGTTGAAGTATTTTCAGTTCAGAGGGGGCGCGCTGGGCCGACAACACGGCGTCGATGTTAAAACGCGACGCTTGTAACGCCGCGGCAACCTGCAGGGCAAACAGCGCGCCCATGCTATGACCGAAAATCACCACCGGCGCGATGCCCAGCGAAGAATGCAGCGCATCAACGCAGCGCGTAATGGCTCGCTGCGCCGTTTCCCAAGCCGGCGCGTCTTGCGCGTCTTCTCGGCCGGGGTACTGCACGATGAACAGATCCACCTCGTCCGGCAGCAGATCACGCCAGTGCTGGTAGAACGCAACGCCGCCGCCGGCATGTGGAAATACGACCAATTGTTTGCTGACCGGTGAACTGCATGGGCGGCTGAGCCTCACCACGCAACCGAGAGACGTGCGCAATGGCGTCATGAGTTCAACCCCGCCGTATTTTTGACCGTCTGTTCCTGGCGCAGCATGTCGCGCAACGTCACGCGATCTATCTTGCCGATCCCTTTCATCGGAATGGTATCGATGACAATCAGCCGCTCCGGCGCCTTGAACGCCGCCAGCCCTTCTTTCTCAAAGAAGCGGCGCAATGCGCTGAGAGTCAGAGTGGTATCTGTGCTGGTGACAAACAGACAAGGCACCTCACCGTAGAGATCGTCCGGCATACCAACGCAGGCGGCTCGCACCACGGCAGGATGCTGTTCAGCCAACTCCTCTATCTCATTGGGACTGAATTTCTCTCCCCCGCGGTTGATCGAGTCGTTTACGCGGCCGTCGATGAAAATGTTGCCCGCGGCATCGACGTGCGCCAGGTCGCCGGTACGGTAGAAACCGTCCGCCGTAAACGCGCTACGATTCGCCTGGGGATTTTGGTAATACTCGGTGAGCGTATAAGGGCCGCGGGTGATCAGTTCGCCTGATTTGCCCACGGGCAAAGGACGGCCGTTTTCGTCGACGATCAGCACTTCATCATGCGGGCTCAACGGCCGGCCCTGAGAGCTGAATCGCAGAGTGTCATCATCGTCAATCGAGTTAAAACACAGCAGCCCTTCACTCATGCCATAGCACTGCTGCAGGGTAATGCCGAGGTTGCGGGAGGCGGAGGCCGCTAGCTCAGGCGTCACCCTGGCGCCACCCACCTGAACATGCCACAAAGACGTCAGGTCGCGCGGCGTTTGCCGCTGCAGTTCGCTCCATTGAGACAGCAACGCAGGCACCAGCGTGGTGTGTGTCACGCCGCATTGCTCGATCACGTCCAACGCCGTTTCCGCCGACGGGGCGTCGGCGAGCGCAACGGCGCCGCCGCGAGAAAGCGTACCGAGTATACCGGGGCAATTGATGACAAACCCATGCGAAACCGGCATCGCGGCGAAATAGACCGAATGGCTGTCTAAAGCAAACACGTCACAGCCGCACTCGATCATATAGCTGTAGCCGCCATTTTTACGGGCAATCGCTTTAGGTAAACCGGTGGTGCCGCTCGAGAGCAACATGACGGCGGTATCCGACGGCGTCATGGTGGCGGCGTGAAGTGGCGGCGCGGGCGTCAAAGGCGAACAGAAATGTTGCAGGTTTAGGTAACGAGTGTCGTGCCCGGCGTCATCGTAGTCTTCGACCAATATCACATCGATATTGAGACCTTCGGCCAACAGCGTCTGCAAAGCGGCAAGTGGGTTATAGCGACGGGAACCTCGCTGCAGGGCAAATACTTTTGGCGCCGTCAGATGCAGAATGTGCCTCAGCTCTTTTTCTCGATAAGAGGGTAATATCGGCACCGGGATCGCACCGAGCATCAACGAAGAGAGCATGATGACAACCGCTTCACGGGTGTTGCGCAATTGATAGGCGATCCGATCGCCCTTCACAACGCCCAATTGACACAGCTTCAAAGCGGCTGAAGCCACCGCACCGTTCAGCCAGTCGTAAGTGTAAACCTCCCCGTGTTCAAAAAGCGCCGGGCGCTGTCCATGTTGTTGAAGGGCCAGCAATAAACGTTGGTTGATCGAATCCTCAACACTAACCATAGCGACTCCATAATGAGTTAACTCACTGTTTGACTGTTATCTTTCTCAATCACAATTCGTTAAACAAACAGCTTTCGGCACCTCGGTCAGGCGGCGCCATCACTTCTGTATTGGCTCAGAATGAAAAGCAAAACGGACTCAAAAACACTTCATTTTCTGGCCGACATCAAACACCATGACCGACCGTCAGTCAATTACCTTGGCGTTAATTATTTGTAGATCTTATGTTTCACCCCTATCATGTCGTTTTAATCTCCTTTATAAACAACACATTATAAATAATACTTTTTTTATACTTGCTTATGACATTTCAGAAATAAGCTGTTCTAATGAATAGTCTCGCCCTCCCCACAGCGATGGCGCGTTAACACAGCGGGCTTTCAGCAGGGCTTGCAATGCCACCGTTTCCGCCGAACTGAGTGCTAAATCTTGACGCAACTGCCAGCTGCCATCCGCCTCTTGCAGCACATCTTCAGGTACCCCCACCTCAGCCAACAGCGCCAACAAATCATCCAGAGTCTTCATAATGTTATCCAATCGTTAAATGGTATTGATAATTATTCATATTGACCGTCAGTCGGTCAATGAGTATTTTAACGCTTGCCTGAGATGACCAGACTCCCGCCCTCGCAGCGAGACTCTTACTTAAAGAGGGATTTTTTTTGAATAAATTCAACGGATTTCGCCTGCGGAAGGCTTATCTTTGCCCGTTATTGCTGGGCATGATGCCCTGCCTGACCCTGGCGGCCGATGAAGAGTCGATCTGGGTGGTCGCAGAGGGTTCCTCCTCAGACAATGCCCCACTGGGTTATGCCGCACAGCAAGCGACGGTGGCGACCAAAACCCGGTCACCGTTGGTCGACGTGCCGCAATTTGTCTCGGTGGTCAATCGCCAGCAAATGGACGTGCAGTCGGCCGACACGGTTAGCCAGGCGTTGCGCTACAGCGCCGGCGTTGCCGTGGAACGTTTCGGCGCCTTTTCCAGCGGCGTGGACTTCGCCAAAATGCGCGGTTTTGAGGCCGACTACTACCTGGATGGATTGCGCGTCATCGGCAATACCGGCATTTGGGGACCGCAAATTGAAACCTGGGGAGTGCAAAGCGTTGAAGTCTTGCATGGCCCTTCATCCTCGTTATACGGCCAGGGGGGCGCCGGCGGCGTAATTAATATGATTTCCCGACGCCCTTCCACCGCCGAGTCGAATCAGCTTAAATGGGATGTCGGCAATGACCGCTCGCACGCCCTCAGCCTCGATTCCACCGGCGCGCTGACCGATGACGAACGGTGGGTGTACCGCTTCGATGGCCTGGCGGCCACGCGCGGTTCGCAGATCGAAGACACCAGGCAAAAGCGCCTCTTTCTGGCGCCCGCAATCACCTGGCAACCCAATGATCGCACGCGCTGGACCGTGTTGGCTCACTATCTTCGCGAACCCCAATCAGGCTATTACAACACCCTTCCCGCCCAGGTTTTGGGGCTGTTGCCCAATCCGCACGGCAAGATAGATACCGATAGAAATTACAGCGATCCCGCGCACGAGCACTCGAGCCGTACGCAATACGATATGACCTCGCTGCTTGAATTCGAATTGAACGATCGCTGGCGCCTAAAGCAAAACCTGCGCTATTCCCACGTAGACTCGACGGTGCGGCGCGATTTTACGCGCGACATCACGCCGGACAAGGGACTTTTGACGGCGGTTTATCAGGACGCACCGAGTCAGGCGGACAGCATCGTGATGGATAACCAGGCCGAGACGACACTCGTTACCGGCGCCATCGTCCATCAGGGATTGGCCGGGATCGACTTTCAGGCCGGTAAATTGGATAAAGACTGGTGGGGATCGCAAACCGTGACGTTTGATCCCTGGTCCGAACAGTACCGCCCTTCATTCGAACCTATCCCGGTTTCACGCACGTCGACAACGCAACGCTTCCAGCGCACGGGCTTATACGGACAGGACGAAGCCAGCTGGCGCGGATGGCATTTGTTGTTGGGCGGCCGTCATGACTGGTCACGCATGCGTACCAGTGACAATCTGGCCCATACTCAAACGCAAACCAATGACGCAGCCTGGAGCTATCGCGCCGGGTTGAGCTACCCGTTCGACAATGGCCTGGCGCCGTGGGCCAGCGTCTCTACCGCCTTCGATCCGTTGACCGGCACAAACGCTCAAGGCACGCCGTTCAAGCCAACCCATTCCACTCAGTATGAGATGGGGATGAAACTGCAGCCACCCGGCAGCGCAACGATGACCAGCCTGGCGGTCTACCAACTGACGCAGCGCGATGTGAACACCATCGATCCCCTTAATCCCAGTTATTACACCCAAACGGGTGAAGTGCGTTCTCGCGGCGTGGAGCTGGAATCACGGGCGGCGGTGACCGATAACCTTAATCTGATGCTGTCCTATGCCTGGGTCAACAACGTCGTGACTGAGGCTAACGATAGCACGCAGGGGAAACATCCGGTGGGGGTTCCGGCGCAGACCGGCTCGATGTGGCTGGACTATCGCTTTACTAAAGGGCCGCTGCAGGGGCTGCTGATCGGTGGCGGTACCCGCTACCTGGGGGCCAGTTGGGGAGATGGCGCCAACACCTTCAAAGTGCCCGCCGTTTGGCTCGGCGATATGACCGTTCGCTATACGCCGGGTGCCTGGGATCCTCGTCTGTATAATCTGGAGCTGGGATTGACGGTCAACAACCTGACCAACAAATCTTACATCGCCAGTTGCACCAGTGCGCCTTACTGCAGCATCGGCATCGAACGCCGCATCATCGGTTCGATAAGCTGGTATTTCTGATGCACAGACGACGTTTTCTTCAGGTGGCCGCTTTGCTGGCACTTTCTTCGCCTTCACGCTCTCTGCGCGCCCAGGCTGATACACAGATCGTGACCGATATCGTCGGGCGTACGGTGACTTTACGCTATCCTCTGCGGCGTATTTTCCTGGCGGAAGGCAACCTGTTTTATACCGTTGCGGCGCTCAACCCACGCGCGCCGATGGAAAAACTGGTGGGTTGGCGAGACAATTTCCGCACCGCCGACCTGGACAGTTACCGGCTGTATCTGCGCTATTTTCCCGAACTGGCCAAGCTGCCGGCCTTCGCCGGCGTGCAGCAAATGCAATTCGATCTGGAAAGGTTGATCGCCTTGCGGCCCGAAGCCATGTTGCTCAACGCGAATACGCGTTCTGTGCTGGAAACGAGCGGCCTGATGGCTAAGCTTACGGCGGCGAACATCCCCGTGGTGTTTGTCGATATGAGCATCGGCCTGATGAACAACAGCGCCAGAAGCATCGCCATCATGGGGCAGCTGTTTGATAATCCGCAAAGTGCACATAGCCTGATTCGCTTCCGCCAGCGTCATCTCGATACGATCCGCGACACGCTGATGAAACGGGCTCCGCCGCGCCCACGCATAATGATGGAGCGCGCCGCCGGATTATACGAGGATTGCTGCCTGTCTTGGGGCAATGGCAACTACGGCGAGATGGTGGATAGCGCAGGAGGATTCAATTTGGCTCAGACGCATATTCACGGCGTTTACGGCGCATTGAGTCAGGAAACGGTGATCGCTTCCCGGCCCGATAAGATCGTCGTGACCGGCAGCAACTGGAGTCATTACTCGCCCCATGGTGACTGGATCAACCTTGGGCCAGGCGCAGATTTGACGCTGGCAAAAACGCGGCTGGAAAAATTGATGCGACGCCCGGCTTATCGCACCCTGGCCGCGGCAAAGAACGGACAGGCGTACGCCATCTGGCACCCGTTTTACGATCACCCTTTTAATTTCGTCGCGATCGAACGTCTGGCCAGTTGGTTCCATCCGTCGCTGTTCGCCGGCGTTGATCCCGAAGCGACTTTTGCTGAACTCTTCGCCCGCTTTCTTCCCATTCCGTATCAGCCCGGTTACTGGGTGTCGCTCAAGGCGGCGCCGTAAACGATCAGCGACATCCCAGCAAACGCATGAATTCCTGCGCCAGCGCGGACCCCAGCCCTTGGCGGTCGGCGTCGGGGTTGACCATGACGTCATCCACGGCACCATGCATGCCGTGATACATCAAGATGGCGGTCAGATGCGGATTCTCCAGACGCCAGGCGCCCGCCGCTGCGCCATCGTTTAAAATCGTCAGGATCTGCTCCAGCACGGCATCACGATCCTGATTGCCTCGGGTATGATAATGATGATCGTGATACAACGCATCGTGCAGTTCCATGCCTTCAAAATAGGTCGCCACGCCGGCATCACACCAGGCTCTCAGACGCGCCAACCAGTCATCCGGCGCGCATTCATCGATAGCCAGCTGAATTTTTTCGATAAAGTGATTGGTGAAACGTATACGTAAAGCGGACAACATTTCATTTTTGGACGGGAAATAGTGGTAGAAGGTCCCTTTGGCGACGTTGGCGTCGCGGACGATATCGCTGATGGTGGTCGCTTCAAACCCTTTTTCGATAAACAGCTTCTGCGCCGCATCCATCAATTCATCCAAGCGCACTTCCGCCGGTTTGGTTCGAGGCTGTGTTTCTTTCATCTTCTCTTTTGTCTTCATATCAACATCCACTAGGAGTCCAGCGGCCATCGTAACCAATGTTGTTGCCATTGACCAGCCGGCCTATCTCAGTGAAATCAATATTTACGCTCCATTGACCGACGGTCAGTCATAATATAGGATGAGAATAGTTTTCACTATCACCCCCATCTCAATAAGGAGCCCCACTATGTCCGGTATGCGCAGGATTTCGCTCGTTGCCGCCATCTGTCTGGGTACATTTATGGCGTCGCTTGATATCAGCATTGTCAATGTGGCGCTGCCCACGATGCTGGAATCGCTGCAAACCGACATGTCGGGCCTGCAGTGGGTCGTTGACGCCTATGCCCTTTGCCTTTCCGCGTTAATCCTTTCCTCCGGTCCGCTGGGCGACAGATTTGGCCGTAAGCGTATTTGGCTGTACGGCGTTGCATTGTTTACCGTCGGTTCGATCGTTTGCGCATTCGCCTCCTCTCTCGGCATGCTGCTGACGGGCCGGGTGATACAAGGGATCGCCGGCGCAGCCGTTATCCCTGGGGCATTGTCGTTATTGACTCATGCTTTTCCGGAGGAGCAGTTGCGCACCCGCGCGATCGGGATCTGGTCTTCGGTCAATGCCCTTTCGCTGGTGATTGGCCCGGTTTTGGGCGGCTTGCTGGTGCATACCACCGGTTGGCCAGGCATATTCTGGATCAACATTCCGGTCGGGATCGTCGCGTTGATATTGGGCGGTTGGGGGCTGCGAGAAAGCTCGCATCCTGAGCACGCTGCGCTTGACCCGCTGGGGCAAGGGTTGAGCATCTTGTGGCTTGGCGCGCTGACCTACGGGCTGATTGCCGCCGGAGAATTCGGTTGGCACAGTGTGCAATCGCGTTTTCCGTTGTACGCCGCCCTGGCGCTGTTTGCGCTATTTCTCTGGGTGGAAACGCGGGTCAAACGCCCCTTGCTGCAGCTGAGCCTGTTTCGCAACGCCGATTTTAGCGGCTATAACCTCGCCTCTTTTGTACTCGGTTTTTCCGCTTACAGCAGCGTCTTCTTCGTCTCGCTATTCCTGCAACAAGCCCAGGGCTGGAGCCCCGCCGACACCGGTTGGCGCATGGCGCCGGAATTTCTCGCCATGGCGCTGGCCGCTTCCGGTTTTGGCCGCCTGTCCGCCAAACTGAGCGTGAACTCGCTGATGATCGTCGGTTATGGCCTGATGGGCGTTGCCCTGTTGTTGCTGACGCAGCTGCACGCCGATTCGCCTTACGCTCTGGTGGCGCTCTATTTGGCCCTGCTCGGTTTCGGCATGGGGCTGTCCATGCCGGCGACAAGCGCCTTGGTGATGCGCACCGTCGCGCCGCAACGTTCCGGGATGGCGTCGGCAACGATGAACGCGCTGCGACAAACCGGCATGACGCTGGGCATCGCCTTGTTGGGCACGCTGATGAGCATGAAAGCGGTGACCACCTTGACTGCGGCTTTGCAAACGCAAGGCGTGGAACAGGCCGCCGCAATCGCCCGGACGGCGGTCATCGAACAACAGCAAACGGCCGTTGATGCATTGAGCGCGAGCCGCATGCAAGCGCTGACGCACAGCGCCTTCGCCGATGGTTTCGGGATCGCCATGCTGTGTGCCGGATTACTCAGCATCGTGATGACCGTGTGGCTGCTGATCATGCTGCATCCGCGTTTCCGTCTGCATCCTCAGGCCGGAAACGCCGTGCTGAACAAGTCACCTGAACGACTGAACGAGGAATGAACATGACAAAATTATCGGTCGACCCGATCGAAGAATTGATCGCTTTCGCTTCGCAGGTAGATGCGTGCATGATTCCCCCCGCCGTCCTGGCATTCCAGTGTAAACGGCTCATGGATAATCTTGGCTGTCTCGCCGCCGGCTACGATCAAAGCGGCGTTGACGCGGCGCTGTCGCTGGCCAGACGCTGGAGCGGCAGCGCCGAAGCCAGCATTATCGGCAGCGAAGAGCGGCTCGCCGCGCCGCAGGCGGCGTTTGTCAACGCCGTACGCGCTCGCGCGCTCGATTATTGCGACGTGCTTTCTCCTGGCTGGCACCCCAGCTCCTCGGATATTCCTGTGGCCTTGGCGGCTGCGGAACTGTCGGGTGCTTCCGGCCTCGACACCTTGGCTGCGTTGGCCGTTGGGCAAGACTTCGCTCAACGCATCAACCTCGCCGCGCAGGCGAACGGCTTTTTCTACCGCGGATTCGACTCGAACATCCTCGGCCTGTTTTCCGGCGCAGCGATCGCCGCCCGCCTGTTGCGCCTGGACCTGCACGCCTTTACCGACGCTATCGGCCTGGCTTTCGATTTTGGCATCGGCACCTTCCAACACTATCAGGACAAGACGCTGGCTGTACGTATCAGCCAGGGATTGGTGGCTCGCCATGCGCTGGAAGCGGTTTTAATGGCGCAGGCTGGAATAAGTGGCCCTAAACGCGTCCTGAGCGGCGAGAACGGATTTTTCAATCTCTATGCCCCGGGCGAACCCGACCTGGGATTGCTGACCCACCACTTGGGCACCGCCTTTCTGGGTGAAGAAGCGACCTGTTTCAAACTCTACCCGCACTGCAGCATTCTGCTGGCGCTGACCGAAGCGCTGTTGAACGACGGCCCGCATCGGCAGTTGTCCGATCCCGCACGGGCGAAGATCACTCTGCATGCCTCGCCGACCATGCGCATGGTCTGCGGCGCGCCATACGAGCCGCAGAAAACGGCCGAAATCGATGCGCAATTCAGCGCGCGTTACATCATCGCCAACGCGCTGCTGCGCGGCCAGGCCAGCGCACGTGAATTCAGCGCGGCTTCAGCGACAGAACCTACGGTCGTTGCTCTGGCGCAGCGTATCGAAGTTCATGAACAACATGCCTTCGATAGGTTTGACCGCTTCGAACTACACATCACGCCGGAGCAGGGTGATACGCTGCGGCTCGAGGCCGAGTTTGGCCGCGGCTGGCCGGAGAATCCGGCCGACATGCAGGATATTCGTGAGAAATTTCTTCACTGCTGTGCGCAATCACCCAGTGAGGGATTACGCCTCAATGCGCGAAAACTGATGGCCTGCATCGAGAATCTGGTCGAAGCGCCTTCGTTACAAGCCTTGTTGGCCGCAACGCGAGAAGTGCGCTAGTCCCGACGCACTCCGCCGGCGTCAAAGCGGCGATCGCCGGCCCCCTCACTTCGGCGCGTAAATCTCTCTGAGCGTGGCGATCACTTTCGCCACGTTTGGGTTATCGATACGGTAAAACAGGGTTTGCGCTTCGCGTCGGTACGTTACCAGACCTTCATTGCGCATTTTCGCCAGGTGCTGCGACAGCGCCGATTGGCTGAGCGGCACCAACTGTTGAAGCTCCCCCACGGCAATCTCATCGTGTTTCAATAGCAGGCAAAGCACCAGCAAACGGTGTTCGTTGCCTATCGCTTTCAACAGCCTGGCGGCCTCAATCGCCCCTTCATTCAAAAAGGGATCCTGCTTAGCTTTTGCATTCATGGTCAATCACGGCCCCGTCATCATTCAGCCGCATTATAGCGGCTTTCAGGCGCCGGCACAGCATTACATTAGCATCCATTAAATTAGTTATTGCTAATTTATATAATTCTAATATAGCCTTGTATTCAAGCCGAGCGGCTCTCCCTGAGGCCGCAGGCTCTTTCCCAACACAAGTGAGAATGCGTTATGAATATGCCAACCCTGGTACTGCTGGCGTTTGCCGGCTGGACATTATTGATTCTATTCGGCACCGTCGGCGTTTATCGCTGGTCCCGAATTTTAACCGGCCGCGCCACGGTCAGCGAATGGCAAGCGAATAAACCGCAGGGCAGCGATGGCTACCAGCGCGCCATTGCGGCGCATCGTAACTGCATTGAAAATTTGCCGGTTTATACCGCCCTCGTTGTAGCGATAGCCGCATTTCAGGTGGAAAGCACGACGCTGAATGTCTTGTCTCTGGTCCTGCTCGGCGCGCGCATGGCGCAGAGTCTGGTTCACATCGGTTTCGAGCAGACGGAGAAAGTCGCCACCTGGCGCTTCGCTTTCTTTTTCACGCAAATCGTCACGATGATTTGGATGGGGATAGAGATCGTCAGGAGCCTGCCATGACGATCACGAACCTGGCAGAGCCCCATGAGGTGACCCGTTTCCTCTATGACGCAGACAAACCCGAGGGGCAGCGGGCCATCCTCTACTTTTCCGCCTCCTGGTGCCGCCCTTGTCAGAATATGCAGGGGATCGTTGAACAGCTGCACCGTCACGCCAACGAGATCGCCTTCGGCCGCATTGACGTCGCGCAGGCGCCGACGGTCGCCCCTGCGTTCGGCATCAAATCCGTGCCCTCCCTCGCCCTGTTTGAGGATGCGCGCCTCATCGCAATCATCGCGGGCGAGGTTCCCTTGCAACGGCTGTTACACCGGGTGGCGACGGCTTTCGCCGGCGTTACAGCATCCACTCGATAGGCAGCCAGCCGGCCACGGTAAGAACGATGCGTTTTACCCAGCCGGCACCGGGTTCTTGCTGGTGCACCTCAGTGTGGCCGTCTTCGAAGGCTTCTTTCCACACCATTTTGCCTTCGGGTGTCAATACCGGCCGATAGGCGGCGTATTCGAGCGGGCCATCAAACAGTTGGCGGGTGTCGGCCGCCAGCGACGGGCTATCGATCAAGAATCCCATTTCGCAGTTCAGGTGCGCCGAGCGCGGATCGAAATTGAACGAGCCGATAAACACCCGTTTGTCATCGATGGCGAAGGTTTTAGCATGCAGCGCCGCACCGGACAGCCCCAGCGGCTTGAGTTCCTTGCGCCCCGTCGGTTGCCCGGCGCGCAGCTTCAGCTCGAACAGCTCGACGCCCGCCTGCAGCAGCTCACGCCGGTATTTGGCGTAGCCGGCGTGGACCACCAGCACGTCGGTGGTGTTCATCGCGTTGGTCAGTACGCGGATGGATTTTCCCTGCTTGGCAAGCGATTCAAAGAAGGTTGCCCCTTCCCGCCCCGGCACGAAATAGGCGGAGACCAGATCCAATTGCCGGCTGACACCGCCGATGATCTTGCCCAGCTGCGTCACCATCAAGCGATCGCGCGACGCTTTGCCCAATCCTTTCGCCGGATCGTCGGCTACCAGCTCTACCTGGGTGAATTCCGGCTGCACGGCGCCATCACGAAAGCGCACCGCACTGGTTTCCAGCTGCACCGCCAATTTACGGGCGCGCTCGCTGGTTTCGGTTGCGGCGGCCTGCGTCAGGAATGCCGAGAGGTTGCCCTGGCCCCGGATAATTTGCTCAACGCCGAATACCGAGGCGCTGTTCCAGTAGCGATCGAAGACATCGGCGGTCTCCGCCACCACGCTGCCGACGCTCAACACGTCGAGATCGAGGAAATAGTTCTCGTCGCCGACCTGGAAATACTCATCGCCAATGTTGCGGCCGCCGATGATCGCCACGGCGCCGTCGACGATGTAGGACTTGTTATGCATGCGCCGGTTCATGCGCATAAAGTCGAAGGCGTAACCGGCCAGCTTCGGCGTACGCACGGTAGACGGGTTGAACAGACGGATCTCGACGTTTTTCTGCGCGTTCAGCGCCGCCAGCGTCTCATCCATGGCGACGCCGTTATCGTCCAGCAGCAGCCGCACACGCACGCCGCGTTGGGCCGCGTCATACAGGGTTTTCAGCAGGATCTGCCCGGAGGTGTCGTTATGCCAGATATAGTACTGGGCATCGATCGACCTTTCCGCCATCCGCGCCAACGCCAGGCGGCTGGCGAACGCATCGTGGCCGCTGACCAGCGGCACCACGCCGCTCAGGCCGGGATGCGCCGCCATCTGTTCGGCGGCTCGCGCCGGCAATAGCGCGGCAGGATCCGCCGGCAATGCCGCCTGCGGTGAACGTTGGGAAATATCCGGCAAACGAAAGATGACTCTTGCCGCAATAATGGCGATCGTCACGGCGATAATCAGGTACACGACAATTTTTATCACGGGAAGCGGCCTCGGAGGTTGACTGCTTTGCTTTATACGTCATTAGGTTGCTTCAATCTATAGGAGAAGCGCGCTCTGCAATACGGCTATAGCGTAAAGCGCGAAGGCGAAACGCCAAACAGTTTTTTAAACGCCACCGAATAGGCGCTGTGGCTCTCATAACCGCTTTCGAAAGCGGCGTGTATGATGGAGTGGCCGGCCAACAGCAGCGGAATGGACGACAGCAGCCGCAGACGCTGTTTCCACTGGCCAAAGGTGATGCCGGTTTGTTGAGTAAAGTGACGCTGGAAGGTTTTCGCGCTGATCGACAGTGAATCCGCCCAGATCTCAATGCCGCGATCGTCGGACGGCATGATAACCAACTGCCGGCAAATGGCTGCCATTCTCGCTTCCATCGGCCAAGGGAGATGCAGCGCCAGCTGCGGCTGCAGGCTCAGTTCCTCGAGGAACAGCGCTCTGAGCAGCGCGTGGCGTTTGGTTTCCTCGCCCTCGGGCGCCAGCGTCGCCAATTGGGCGATCAGCTCCCGCAGCAGCGGTGACACCTGCAAAACGCCGTCGCGCAACGGCAACCGCGCGGCGGTGAATTCATCGACAAAAATCCCGTAAACGCAGATATTGCTCTGCATGACCAGCTGATGCTCCACCCCCGGCCGCAGCCAGACTGCGGTGGTTGGCGGCACGATCCAACGCCCGCTGCCCGCCTCGACCGCCATCACTCCCTGTTGCGAATAGAGCAAATGGCAACGTTTATGCGAGTGGAAAGGAACGACAAAGCCTGCCGGATAGTGTTTCACCAGCCCTGTCACCTCGAACGAGGAATTCTCGTGGCTGCTGAGGTTGATGCGTTTCGTTTCGGCGTTGTCGACTTCGAATCCCATGGTCGTTTGTCCCTTTTGATAACGCGAATGTCTTTTATTTGATAGAGAGGCCGCATGATCCTCCATATAGTGACGTTCTCGCAAGCCACACCAGGGGCCTTATGCGAATAAACTCACTATGACACCCACATTTCATCGTTCTGCGTGGTAACGGGGCGATGACATTGTGCATGCGCTGCACAATGGCGGCAACGTTGCGGGGGCGACGGAGGCCGAAAGTGATGGAAAGGGAAAGCGCGGTGGATTGAATCAGGAGGTTTATGCCTAGTCAGCAGGTAGCTTAGCCTGGGGGGCGGCTCAATGCTGAAGGGATAGGGAGAGCGCCTAGGCTCTCCGCTATCCCTTCTTGTCAATACGTCAACGGGCCAGTTCGGCGCCGTCCAGCTCGGAAATCGCCAGACAAATCACTTCCGTTATGGCCTCTACCGTATAGGCGGTATTGGCAGGAATGATTAACATCTCATGAGGTTGCAGCGTCTGATCGTCAACCTTCAGTTCACCGCTCAGCACCATCAGTTTCACCCATCCCGGATGAAAACGCGCCGGTTGTCGGCTGCCCGCATCCAGCTTCAGCAACGCCGTATGGCCCGGCGTCTCCCGTTTCAAAATATGAAAGCGCACCCCATCGTAAGGCATGTTTTCGTAATGCAGTGACGCCAGTGTTCTCTTATGCATGGTAAGTGTCCTCGTGACCTGTGAGTAGCTGCTCCGCCTTCGGTCGCCGTAAAAACGTTTGGCGGCTGTCCCTACCGAAAGCACCGTCTCGCAGCCTCTTGGCGAACGGATTAACTGTCGTGCTTGCAGCGGCCTGTACGGCCACCGCTTCATGCCTAACCTGCCTCAGGCATGCTAATAAATATATAAGAGCCTCGCCAACGGCGCAAAAAACCACTGCAACGTTGAGCGCATTACGGTGTTAATCCGTAGTCGGAAAGATTATCCAGCAGCCCGATCAGAGAGAAGAACAGCGCCGTTTGCCGAGGATCGCGCCAGCCATCGGCAAAGTCCGCCATCAGCCACAGGACTTCGTCGAGAAACAGATGCTCTACCGCCTGATGCCAGCTTTGCACTTCGCCGGCCGTCAACGCGACAGACTCACCGTACCCCGTCAAAAACAGCCGCCATTCCCGTACGGTGAACACGCGGTCGGGCGCCGAGTCCAGCGCGTTGTGGAACAGCAGCAGGACCAGAGCCAGATCGAACACGCGCGGCAAAAACAGCGCGTTATCGGGGTCGATCAGCACTGGCCTATCCTGCGCGACATAAATCAGATTATCGGCTTTAAAGTCATAGGGCGTTTCCACGCAAGGGAGATCCCGTGCGCTAAGCGCCGTCTGCCGCCCGGCAATCTGCAGCATACGCGTTTTTAGCGCCTCGATGTCGAGCGTCAGCCCCTGGCTTGCCGCATGACTGGCGATCTCGGCCAGATCCGCCGAGATATCGTCTTCAGTCAGTGCATACTCGTCATAAACCGCCAGCCCGGCGTTATTGTTTGCCGAAGATAACGCGTGGATCCTTCCCAACAGCCTGCCCGCCGCGATAATCTGCTCATCGCGGCCCGCATATTTTTCTCCCGCCACAAAGGGATAAACCACCCACATACTGCCCGCTATCTCTTGCGGACAGGCCGTCGGCGCCACGACGTCAACGCCCTGACGACGCAACGCGGTGAGATACGCCGCCAGCGCCTGGGCTTCGCCCGACGTCGGACGGGTGCGCTTCAGGATGTGCTCCCCTATCTTATAAACCGGCGCATAGGGATAAAGACTGAGCGGCGGCTGCGCGGTATCCAGCGCGAACCGACCGGCAATCGCGATGATATCCCCCCCTTCACCCCCATCATCAATAAATCGCGCCGGGCGGTAACCGTGAGGAATGGCGGGATTAACGCCGTGCAACAGCTCGTCGCTGACCAGCCGACCCAACGTCGGAGCGCACATCACGGCCGGATGCATCACCGCCACATAGAGACAGGTGGCGCCCAGCGGCCCGAGGATGGGATAACCGTCGCGCGGCCTGGGGCGCAGCCCCACCGAACACGCCTGCAGTTGCAATGGCGCCGAGCCGTGCAGGCGGTTTTGAATCGCCGATCGCGCGTCCTCTTCCACGCGTTTGACATCGCCGCCCGCAGGATAATCCTCCGCCGCGAGCAGATCGCCATTTTGCGCATGACGCGCTTCGATGTCGTCGCCCGCAATCAGCGTGTTCACCGCCTGCGCCGCCGCGTGATAGCGCAACAAAATTGCCGGCGACGCCTCGATCGGCAACGAGAATTCGCTGCCGTCCAGCAGCGCCGAGATCCCCGTACCGCAGGCGAGCACTACCCGTTCGGCGGCGATCGCGCCCTCCTCGGTAACGATGCCGGTTATCTGACCACCGGCCTCGCGCAGAAATCCGCTGACCGCACGTCCCAGAAGCAACTCGCCGCCCAACGCGCCTACCCGTTCGAGCAGCCGCTGTGTCACTTCTTGCGGATCGACCGCGCCATCGCGCGCCGCAAAATAGGCCTGGCTATCGGGCAGCCCGAGCGCCGGCTCCAGCGCCATCACCTCGGCGGAGGACAGACGCCGATTGTCGGGGTTTTGCGTCGCCGGCGCCTGACCATAGCTGAGCGCGCCGGACCAATTCACCCACAATTCCGGGATCTCCTGCGTCAGCCGCACCCAGTCAGCCACGATCTCGCGCCGCAGAAACACGTCGGTAGCGCCCTCTGGCACGCCTTCGCTGATCCAGCCGAACGAGCTGCCTGTGGCCCCCGCCGCGGGATGCGCCTGCTCAACGACGATAACGCGCTGCCCCTGACGCGCGAGATGATAGGCGATCGATGCCCCGACAATCCCGGCGCCCACGATAACAATGCGTGATGATGTTCCATTCATTTAATGATGTCCGTACCTCATTTCAAATGTTGTCGCCAAAGCAAGCAGGCCGCCAGACAGGCTACCCCGCCGCCGCAGGCCAATACGGCATAAGACGCGCCCCAACTGTGGGTGGTATCCATCACCACGCCAAAGGAGAAAGGGGCGAACGAACCGATGCCGAACCCCAGCAACGATCGCCAGCCCATCACGCTGCCGAGCTGTTGCGGCGGTACGTTGTCCGCCATCGCGGCCGACAGCACGCCGGAGTCGCCGAGAATAAAGAAACTGCCGATGCTGACGAGCAGCAGCGTCCAGCCCGGCCCCCAGTTCGCCGACCCTCCCATCAGCAGCGAACCCAATGCGCCGGCGGCGCCCATAAACATCAGCACCGACGCGCGATTGAAATAGTCGGAAACGGTGCCGACAATCAGCGTGGCGATCATGCCGGCCAGGTGGATCACCGCCGCGACGATCAATCCGGCGCTGAGCGGGTCCAGAGAGAAACCGCTCAACGCCTCGCTGACCAGGCTGGGCGCCCAGGCCCAGTTGCCGAGCAGTTCCCAGCTGTGGGCGATATACCCGATCAGCAACAGCAGGGTCGCATAGGTGATAGCATAGCTCTCACGTTTCGTCTTCCTCCCCAGCGTGCGCGACTGCGGTTCCCGATAACCGACCAGGGCCAACGATCCCGCCAACGATCCCAGTAACGCGCCGGCGGCGCACAGAGAAAACGCCACGCCGGCGCCCCAGCGCATGGCGCTCCAACCGGCGATGAAAACCGACAGAAAATACCCCAACGAACTGGCCGCCAGCACCATGCCGATGGCATAACCGCGCCGCGCCGGACCGTTCATCCCCATCGCCAACAGCAGCGCCGGCGTATAAGCCCCGCCCTGCGTCAAACCGACGAAGGCCATCAACACCAACGCGCTGAGATAAGAATGGGCAAATACGGCGAACAGCATCAACGCAGCGGCGCCCAGCCAGGAGAACAGCAGATAAACCCGGCGGGCGCCCAACGAATCACACCACCAGGAGGCCACCAGCAACGCCAGGGCGTTGGTCAGGCTGAACACCGTCTGCACCGTGCCGGCGGAAGCGGCGTCGAGCTGCCACTCGCTCCTGATGGTCGGCAGCGCGCCGGCGAACATCATGGTGCCCAGACACAGACCCGCCCGGCTCACGCAAAGCAGATAAAAAACCCGCATTTCAGCGCCGCCTCCCTGCCAACCGCAGGGGGAGAATAACGCCATTAACACGCATGACCGATAGCCAAAAGATCCGCATCATAAACTCAGCAATCAGAAGGAGATGCCTCATCATAGTGAGCAAAATCAAAGGCTGACAAACGATCTTTCTTCCCCCATTTGGTTGAGCTAGACTCAACCTATGAAAAAAATCCACTCCCTGCCGCACCTGTCCGCTTTCGAAGCCGCCGCCCGTCTCGGCAGCTTCAGCGCCGCTGCGGATGAGCTGTTTCTCACCACCGGCGCGGTCAGCCGCCATATTCGCAGTCTCGAAGCACAGCTGGGGATCACGCTGTTTTATCGCGGACACAAATCCGTGCGGCTGACGCAGGCCGGTGAGAACTTTTCCCGCACCGCGTCCCGAGTGATAAGCGAATTGTTTTCGGCGGAAAGCGCACTGAAAGCAAGCGCCGGCCGGCAGCGGCTGGTGGTACACAGCCTGCCGACGTTCACCATGCACTGGCTGATGCCGAAGCTGGCGGCGTTCAATGAGATTCATCCGGAGGTCGCGATTGATATCACCACCAGCACAGGGGCCGTCGATCGCAATACGCCGTTTGATCTGGCGATCCGGCGCGATCCCGCGCACTTCTCCGGGCTGAAAGCGATCCCTTTTCTGCAGGAGGAAAGCCTGCTGGTCTGCAACCAGAGCTACTTGCGCGCCATGCCGGTCAGTGCGCCCGGTAAGCTGGCCGGGCATACCGCCATCCGCATCCGCGCCCGTGAGGATTTATGGCACAGCTGGCTGAATACCTACCCGACGGCGCTGGATGCCTCGCCGCCGCCGCTGACGCTCGACCATACCTTCGCCGCCATTCAGGCGGCCGAAGACGGCCTGGGGCTGGCCGTCGTGCCTTACCTGTTCTGCGCCAAGCATCTGTCGTCCGGCCGGCTGGTGTCGCCTTTCCCGGCGTTGACTATCCGAACCGGCGTTTATTCCCTGCTGCTGCGCGATCGGGACGATGAGGTCGTGAGAAAGTTCGTCGCCTGGCTGCAGACGTTCCAGGCGTAAGCACCGTATCGGAAACGCGTCACCCTCCGGGACATGCTCGAGCGTTTCGTGCGTTCACTCGGTAAACCAGGCAAAGACATTCTCAGGCATGGAGCGCCAGGCCTTTTATCGCCTTATCCACCGCTTTCTTCGGTCCGCGCAGCGCCAGACCGACCAAATCCAGATTGTCCGCGTCTTCTGCGAGAAAAACCTGCCGGTTGGCTTCATCGTGCCCGGTCGCGAACATGGCGTGCACATAGGGGATCAACGTCAATTCCCGCTCCAGCCCTTTGCGATGCACATTTTGCAGGCCCGGCAGGTCCGAGGCAAAAATCAGCATCGGTTGCCCTGAAATGCCGCCGTAGCGTCTGCCTTGCGCATCCACGTAACGCTCGCCGATGATTTCCGGGGCAGCGGCGGCGATGCCCGTCGCCAGAAAGGCCACCACATTCAGCCGCTGCCAGGTTTGCAGATCGTCGCGTACGATAAACGCTATCTTGGTATCAAACATGTTCCGCTCTACTCCGTTGTGCTGTTAAAAGCGCATCATCGGCGATGAGTGAATCAGCGGTATAGAACGTTTGTGCACTGACGTTGATAGGCCGCCGGCGATAAACGGTAGGCGCGCTGGAACCAGCGGCCCAAGTGGCTCTGATCGGCAAAGCCCACCTGCATCGCGACCTGCGCCGGCTCGTCCCCCTGCGCCAACAACAAGCGTGCGGCCCGCAGCCTCAGCCGGACCAGATAAGCATGCGGCGACTGGCCGAAAGCCCGGGTGAACTGGCGAGTCAGGCGGAAGCGGTCCAGACCGCACTGAAGCGCAAGTTCATCCAGGCTGGGATTACCCGCCATGTGCTCGTGCAAGTAGTCCCGTAAGCGATTCATCACAATCAAAGCATCATCGCTTTGGGAAGCCGGCCTGACGCGAATATGCCGCGCCAAAAGCGTCAGCAGTTGGTCCAGGCTTTGATCGCGCGCCAGCCGGCCTTCCCCCTGATGCAACGCAAAAAAAGCCTGTTGTATCGCGGTGGCCAGCATCGGATCGTCGGTCAACGTGCTGTGGAAAGCGCCTTCCAGCACTGAAGCGTCCCCTAATCCGCGGCGGTTCATCGCGTCGGAAACCCAATGCTGCGGCAGATAAAGCATGGCATAGGTAAACCCTTCGGCCTGCGGCGCATGACCATCGTGCACCGCGCCAGGCTCGATCAGCATGGCGCGTCCCGGCCGGCTGGTATGCAATGAACGATGGCAGTTGAAACGCTGTAAACCCTGCTGCGTCACGCCCACCAGCATTTCGTCATGATCGTGGGGATCGTAGGCATGCCCCTGAAAGTGGGCATTGACGCTCTCGATGCCGGTTTCGTCATCGCGCCGCAATTCCAGCCAGTCTTTGTGTTGATGATTAGACGCCATGCAATAAGTCCGGAGTTCTGCCCATAGGAAAGAAGAAAACAGCTTACCCTGAGACGGTCACCGTTTCACGCTCACAACTCGCAGATGGCATAAGTGCCCTTTCCGGCCGATTTCGCCTGATACATCGCGCCGTCGGCGCGGGTCAACAGCATCTCCTCCGTCACGTCAGTGTGTGAGGAAATCGCCGCTCCCAGGCTGGCGGATAGACTCACCGTCTGCTGCCCGATCTGCGAAATATCGGCCAGCCGCGCCAAGACGTTTTCACAAAATTCGCTGACCTCGCGCTGCGGATCCGCCAACGGCCACAGGATCACCGTGAATTCGTCACCGGCCAGACGCGAGACGCTATGGCGCTCGCCGGCGCAGGCGCTGAGCAACCTGGCGAACGTCTTGAGGATCAGATCGCCGAAGTCATGACCATAGCTGTCATTGAGAGCTTTGAAACCATCGAGATCGATGAACACCAGCGCCATTTGCCGCTGTTCGCAACAGGCCTGCAGCGTGCCGGACAACCGACGCAGGAAGGCGCGGCGGTTGGTCAATCCGGTCAGCATGTCGTGCGTGGCATCGTACTCCAACCGTTGCTGCAGGCGCTTCAACTCGGTAATGTCCATGGACAGAATATAAAACCCCTGAGCTTCGCACGGCACCAGCGTGGTGTGGATCATCAGCAGCCCCTGCTGGGTCTGGAGCTCATTTTCGAAGCTGACCATTTCGCCCGCCAAAGCCCGCGCGATCATCGGCCGGGCCATCTGATACACGCTTTCCCCCATGAACTCGCGCACCGTCATGCCCTGCAGGCTGGCCTCTTCCAGACCAAACCAGGTCTTATAGGCGCTGTTGGCGAACAGGTAGCGTTCATTGCCGTCGATCTGGCTGATTAAGGCCGGCATATTGTCGGTAATGGCGCGCAGACGCTCCTTCTCCGCACTGAGCTGATATTCGGCGAGCACCCGGGTCTCAATCTCTTCGTTGAGCTTTTTAACCACCACGTTCAGCTCCTGCGTGCGGATTTCGACGCGTTGTTCCAGCTCGTGTTGCAGAGCGAACAGATCGGCCTCGGCCGCTTTACGCTCGCTGATATCGACGATAACCGAGATGAAATGGTCCGGCTTGCCGTTCGGCAAACGATTGAGCGCCACCGTCAGCTGCACCCAAACGATCGAGCCGTCGGCGCGGAAATAGCGTTTTTCCATCGAATAGGTACTGATTTCATTTTTCAGCAGCTGCTGCAGCTTTTCCAGGTCGGTGTTGAGATCGAGCGGATAGGTAATGTCCTGGAAGGTGCGATCCATCAGCTCGCGCTCGGAGTACTGAAGCATTTCGCAGATGCGCGGATTCACCCGCAGCCAATATCCTTGCAGCGAGACCAGCGCCATCCCTACCGCCGCCTGAGAGAAAGTCTGTTCGAATAACGCCTCCGTGCGCTGCAGATCGGATTTCAGGTTTTCGGTATAGACGTTGCGTTCGATGCTCTGCAGATACTCTTCCACCACCGCGGCGAAGTCACGCAGGTCGGCCAGTTTATCTTGAGGAAACGGCTGCGGGTGACTGTCGATAATGCATAGCGTGCCGAGCGGCAACCCGTCGAGGGACAGCAGCTGTTGCCCGACGTAGAAGCCGATGCGCGGGCCACCGACCACCAGTGGGTTATCGAAAAAGCGCGGATCCTGCGCGGTATCGGGCACCACCATCGCTTCGCGTTGCAGAATGGCATGGCCGCAGAACGAGATGTTGCGCGGCGTTTCCCGGACATCCAGGCCATAGCGTGATAAAAACCATTGACGATCGCGGTCGATCAGTGACACCAGCGCAATGGTGACGCCGAAATATTTCGCAGCTAGCCGCGTGATGCGATCCAGCTTTTCTACTGAGTTCGAATCCAGCACGTTCAGCGAATCCAATACCGACAGGCGTTCGGCTTCGTTTTCGGGGAAGCATGGCTCGAGCATGTTGACTCCCATTGTGACACCCACGGATCCGGTGCAGCCGGCCGGCGTGATTCCGTTCAGCCTATCCGTCGGTTAGCGGCAAATATCCTTGTCCATCATAGACTCACTCAGTATCAATCCGATTATGCATTCTCGCCAGCTTTGCCGGGCGTTGCGTTTGCCACCGCGCTGCGCTACAGTCGTTCACAAGGTGATGGTGTTCCACCTTTCCCAACCGCCGCGTTCGCTCGAACCGGATGATGACGCCTGATATACAACTTCGCTTTATTTTTTAGGCAGGTATGTCAGGAGTCGCTATGAATGAAATCTCACGTATTACCCCTTTTCCGTCCCAGCCTGATCTCGCCGTGCGGGAAATGCCGCTGTACGTTTTCGGCCATAAAAATCCCGACAGCGACAGTATCTGCAGCGCGCTGGTGGTCGCGGACTGGCTCAATCACCTCGGCAAACCGGCCGTCGCTTTCCGCCTTGGCGAATTGACGCCGGAAACCCGCTACATACTGGCCGCCGCCGGCGTACAAGCGCCTGCGCTGCTGACAGACGATCTCCGTGACCGCAAAGTCTGGCTGGTGGATTTTACCGACGTCGAACAAGGGCCGGCCTCATTGCCCGACAGCGATGTGGTCGGCGTTATCGATCATCACCGGCTGGGCACCTTGATCACCCGCAACCCGCCCGATGTCTGGATCCGCGCCGTTGGCTGTTGCGCCACCGTGATCCTGTCCATACTGACGTCAGATACGCCGATGCCGCTTTCTTCCGCCCAGGCCACGCTGCTGCTGGGCGCGATTTTGAGCGATACCGTTGCGCTGAGCGCACCGACCACCACCGAACAGGATCGGGTGGCGGTCGCGCGGTTATGCGCAATCTCTCACGTTGACTATGACGCCTTCACCGCCGGATTGCTTGCCGCCAAAACCGATCTTTCGGGGCAATCCGCCCCGCAGTTGCTGCACCGTGACGCCAAGAATTACCGCATCCATAGCGTCTCGCTGCTGCTGTCGCAGATAGAAGTGCGGGCTATGAGCGATATCGATCCGCTGTTGCCCGCGCTGCAACAGGCGCTCGAGCAGGCTAAGCAGGAGGCCGGGCTGGAGATGGCCGCGCTGCTGGTTACCGATATCACCCGCCACCGCTCTACCCTGTATTTCTCGTCGAACCGGGTGCTGGCCATTCGGCAGGTGTCGCTGCCCGGCATGACGAGCCGGAAAAAAGAGGTTTTACCGTGGTTAACCCTACAGATTGCTAACGCAGGGAGATAAGTCATGTCGCTCTATCAACATGCTTTACTGCTGGTGCAGGATGAACGCGACGGCCGGCTGCTGTTACGCCATGCCGAACGCCTCAATCAGCAGATGAATACGCGCATTACCGTGGCGCACATCAGCGCCGACTATGCCGAGCTGGACTACCTCAGCGATGCACAAACCAAAGATCGCCAGTCCAGCGAGGTGATCGCCGCCAAAGCCATGCTCAGCCGCCTGGTGGAAGACTGCTCAATCCCCCTGGAGGTGCGCGCAATGGTCAGCATCCATCGCTTCAAAGACGTTGAAACCCTGATTGCCCGTGAAGGCGTCGATCTGTTGCTGCTTGGCCATCAGAACCGACCATTCGGCGTCTTTGCCTCCTTCGGCTTCGAGTTCGTTAACCATTTGTCGATCGACGTGCTGATAAAGCACGTGCCTACTCCCTAGAATGAGGTGATCATCCATGAGCTATGAAATTGAAAACGTAACCGCCAGAGAGATCCTAGATTCGCGCGGCAATCCCACCGTCGAAGTTGAAATGACTGCGGCGGGCGTCGTAGCACGGGCTTCGGTTCCCTCCGGCGCCAGCACCGGTTCGCGCGAGGCAGTGGAACACCGCGACGGCGATCCGCACCGTTACGGCGGTAAAGGCGTGCAGGAAGCGGTGCAAAGCGTCAAAACGGCAATCAATGAGGCACTGCGCGGGGTGGATGTACGCCAACAAGAGGAGATTGACCGCCGGCTGATCGCGCTGGACGGCAGCGAGAACAAGAGCCGATTGGGAGCCAACGCCCTGCTTGGCGTTTCTTTGGCGGCCGCCCGCCTCGCGGCGAAATTGTCGCAGCTGCCGCTGTATCGTTATCTGGGCGGTATCGGCGCCAACCTGCTGCCGGTGCCCTGCATGAATATCATCAACGGCGGCGTGCATGCCCGCTGGCAAGGCGCGGACTTTCAGGAGTTTATGATAGCGCCCCTGGGCGCGCCGTCGCTGCGCGAGGCCGTGCGCTGGGGCAGTGAAGTTTATCAGGCGCTGCGCCAAATCCTGTTGGAAAAAGGCCTGTCGGTCGGCGTCGGCGACGAAGGTGGTTTCGCGCCGGCGGTCGCCTCAAACCGGCAACCGCTGGAGCTGATCGTGCAAGCGATAGAGAAAGCCGGTTATCAACCGGGTGACGATATCGCCATTTGCATGGATCCGGCCTCGAGTGAATTCTACGCCAACGGCAAATATCGCCTGCGCAGCGAAAACACCGAACTGGATGCCGCTCAGATGACGGCCTATTACCAACGGCTGGTGCAGGATTTCCCCATCGTGCTGATTGAAGACGGTTTGGCCGAGGACGACTGGGCGGGCTGGCGGATTCTGAGCGATGCCCTGGGTGACCAGGTGGAACTGGTCGGTGACGATCTGTTCGTCACCAACGTGAAGTACATCCAGCGCGGGATTGATGAACGGTTGGCCAATGCGGCGCTGATCAAGTTGAACCAGATCGGCACGCTGAGTGAAACCTTCGCCGCCGTGCAGCTTTGCCAGGCAAACGGCTGGGGCGCCTTTATCTCACACCGCAGCGGCGAAACCGTCGACAGTTTTATCGCCGATATGACGGTTGCGATGCGAGCCGGCCATTTGAAAACCGGCGCGCCGTGCCGCGGCGAGCGGATCGAAAAATACAATCAGCTGATGCGCATCGAAGACCAATTGGGCATCGCGGCGGTATATGCCGGGCGCTCCGCCTTTAAACGCCGCTAATCTTTGCAGGCCGGCCACCCACCGGCCTGTTTTTCATTTTTTGCGCGGCATAACCCCGCCACGCCGGATTCCAACAGAATGCGCCGCGTCGCCATCAACGTCTCACGCTGCTCGTTCAGCGTCGCCATCATCCGCTCGATTTCCGCCAGCCGGCTGTCGACGCCTTGTATCAACCCATCCTCATAAGCGCTGCCCTGCAGCGCTAAGACCCCATGGATCGCCTGCAGCGAAAATCCCAGATTCTGGCCAATTTGGATCAGATGCAGCCGCTCCAGCGCGCTTTCGCTATACACCCGATACCCGTTAACGCCGCGCACCGCTTTGGGCAGCAGGCCCTGCTGTTCGTAGTAACGTATCGCCGAGGCAGCTATGCCGGCGCGCTCCGCCAACTCTCCGATTTTCATGCCCTATTGACCTTAAAGTTAACTTTAAACCTAGTATAGCGCCATTCCCCCTGCGACAGGAACGTACCCGATGTTTACCCCGCTGATTCTGCCCAACGGCAGTCGCTTACCCAACCGTTTGGCCAAAGCCGCGTTGGAAGAAAATCTGGCCGATGAAGGCCAACTGCCCGGCCCCGCGCTATGGCGTCTGTATCGACATTGGGGTATCGGCGGCGCCGGCCTCATCATCACCGGCAACGTGATGATCGACGGACGCGCCATGACCGGCCCCGGCGGCGTGGTGCTGGAACAGGATACGCCGCTCGAGGCGTTCAAAACCTGGGCGGCGGCCTCGCGCCAGGAAGGCGCGCAGGTATGGATGCAGCTCAGCCACCCGGGCCGTCAGGTGATGGCCAACATGGGCGGCAACGCCTGGGCGCCCTCCGCCATTCCGATGGCGATGGGCAAGTACAGCAAGGCGTTCGCGCAGCCGGAAGCCATGAGCGAAGCGCAGATTGCCGAGGTGATCGCCCGCTTCGCCGCCAGCGCGCACGCCGCCGAAAAGGCCGGGTTTACCGGCGTGCAGATCCACGCGGCGCACGGCTACCTGATCTCCCAGTTTTTGTCGCCGTTGGCCAACCAGCGCAGCGATCGTTGGGGGGGCGAACTGGCGAATCGCGCCCGTCTGCTGCTGGAGGTGGTGCGCGCGGTGCGCCAGCGTGTCTCGCCAGACTTTTGCGTGGCGGTGAAGCTCAATTCAGCCGATTTTCAGCGCGGCGGCTTTTCGCCGGACGAGGCCCGACAGGTATTGTTGATGCTCAACGAACTGCCGGTCGATCTGGTGGAGTTGTCGGGCGGGAGTTATGAAAGCCCGGCGATGCAGGGGGAAGCCGCAGACGACAGCACCCTGGCGCGCGAAGCCTATTTTCTGACCTTCGCCCGCGATCTCGCCGCAGTAGCGCGCATGCCGGTGATGACCACCGGCGGCATCGCCCGCCCGTCGGTGGCGCAACGGGTGCTGAACAGCGGCGTCGCGGTGGTCGGCATCGCCACCGCCATGGCGGAAATTCCCGATCTGCCGCGCCGCTGGCAAACCGGCGAAGCCCCTCATGCGCTGCCCGAACCGGTAAAATGGCGCGACAAAACGCTGACGCTGCTCGCCCGCATGGCGCTGATCAAGCGCCGCATGCACGCCCTGAGCCGCGATCGGACGCGCAACGTGCATTACTCCCCGCTGTGGTCGCTGCTCATCGATCGGTGGCGCACCCGCCGCACTCTGCGGCGCTATCACGCCTGGTTACGGCAACGTTAATGACCGCGGCGCCGGCAGACACGCCGGCGCCGCACAAAAATCCCGCTTTTTTGATCGCGCTACGTAAAATCTGCAAGAAATCACCACTCTGGATACTGCGCTTTTAACGCTCGACTGCTTATATTCATCACAAATTTTGTGTATATAACCGCTATAGGACTTAAGGTGGTGAATAGATGAAAATAAGCCGCTATTTTCTATTTATGTTATTAATCGGAAATTCACCTTAATAATAAATGCATTAAAGAAGCAGCCAAAGGAAAGCAGAAAAGGATTTTTACGCAATGTTAAAGAAATGTTGTTTTTTGCCGGCAAAACCAACGGTCAACAAATCAACAACATATTGATGAGCCTAAGAAAAAACTAAACAATTCAAAACAAAATCGGCTATTGAGTCCCAGGCAAAAAAGCCATATATTGGTCGCGCTTTTCACAAGGCAGTTACTTTTCTAATTCATTAATTCAATCGTTGCGTCTTGAGACCTTCGGTTGTAGGAGAGATATGATGACGGATAAAGTCCGTATTGATACTTTAGTTGCAAACTCATTAAACGGAAACAATGAAACCTATTTGGCGCGTCAAGCCGAATTTGAGTCGAATGTTAGGAGTTATCCGCGCAAATTGCCGTTGGCAATTGCGAAAGCCCAGGGCGTTTGGATCACTGATGTTGAGAATAATCAATATCTTGATTGCCTGGCCGGGGCGGGAACGTTGGCTCTTGGACATAATCACCCCGACGTCCTGCAAAGCATCCAAAATGTCATTACCAGCGGCTTGCCGTTACATACTCTCGATCTCACGACCCCGTTGAAAGATCGTTTCTCCGACTACCTGCTCTCTCTGTTGCCGGGCGAAGGCAAAGGGTACTGCCTGCAGTTCTGCGGCCCGTCCGGCGCCGATGCGGTGGAAGCCGCGCTGAAGCTGGCGAAAAAACACACTGGCCGTTCCGGCGTGATCAGCTTCTCCGGCGGCTACCACGGCATGACCCACGGCGCGCTGTCGGTCACCGGCAACCTGTCGCCGAAAGCGGCCATCAACGGGATGATGCCGGAAGTGCAATTCATGCCTTATCCGCATGAATACCGCTGCCCGCTGGGCATCGGCGGCGAAGCCGGCGTCAAGGCGCTGACCTACTACTTCGATAATCTGATTAACGACGTGGAAAGCGGCGTGCGTAAACCGGCGGCGGTGATCCTGGAAGCCGTTCAGGGCGAAGGCGGGGTTAACCCGGCCCCGGTCGAGTGGCTGCAGCGCATTCGCAAAGTGACGCAGGAACACGGCATTCTGCTGATCATCGACGAAGTTCAGGCCGGTTTCGCCCGTACGGGCAAGCTGTTCGCCTTCGAACACGCCGGCATCGAGCCGGACATCATCGTGATGTCGAAAGCGGTCGGCGGCGGCTTGCCGCTC
This sequence comes from Serratia sp. CY55921, assembly GCF_052167655.1. Lineage (NCBI taxonomy): Bacteria > Pseudomonadati > Pseudomonadota > Gammaproteobacteria > Enterobacterales > Yersiniaceae > Serratia > Serratia sp. CY55921. The sequence continues at coordinate 1,235,481 of NZ_JBJNMU010000001.1, forward strand.
GCGGTGCTGGGCATCAAAAAAGAGTTCGACGCCTGGGAACCGGGCCACCACACCGGCACCTTCCGCGGCAACCAGCTGGCGATGGCCACCGGCCTGACCACCCTGCAGTACCTGAAGGAGCATAAGGTCGCCGATAAAGTGGCCGCTCAGGGCGAATGGCTCAAAGGCAAGCTGGCCGAGCTGCAGAAACGTTATCCGGTGATCGGGCACGTCCGCGGTCTGGGCCTGATGATCGGCATCGAGATCGTCAAGCCGAACGAAGCGCAGGATCACATGGGCTGCTACCCGGCCGATGGCGAGCTGTCCGCGCTGCTGCAGAAAAAATGCTTCGAATCCGGCTTGATCCTGGAGCGCGGCGGGCGCAACGGCTGCGTGCTGCGCCTGTTGCCTTCCCTGCTGATCACCAATGATGAGCTGGGTATTTTCCTGGATAAATTTGAGCAGGCGCTGTTGGCCGCCGGCGTCAAGCCAGTCTGATTGGAGCGAATGACCGCGATGTCCAAGTTAAACCCGATTCTGGCTTCCTCGGCGCACAGCGCCGAGGCTTACCGCCAGGCGATCGCACAGAGCAGTGAAGCCGTCGTGCAGTGGCTGCAACAGCCCGAGATGTATCAGGGCAAAAGCGTTGCCGAACTGCGCGAGCGCATCCAGCTCGACTTTACCCCGCAAGGCCTGGGCAACCAGGCGGCGATCGAGCGCGCCATCGAGTACTTTTTGAAAGACAGCCTGTCGGTGCACCACCCGCAGTGCGTGGCGCACCTGCACTGCCCGAGCCTGGTGATTAGCCAGGCCGCTGAAGTGCTGATCAACGCCACCAACCAGAGCATGGACTCCTGGGATCAGAGCCCGTCGGCCACGCTGATCGAAATGAAGCTGATCGAGTGGCTGCGCGCCCAGGTCGGTTACCAGCCCGGCGACGCCGGGGTGTTCACTAGCGGCGGCACCCAGAGCAACCTGATGGGGCTGATGCTGGCGCGCGATGCATTCTTCGCGCGTCAGGGCCACTCCGTGCAACAGGACGGTCTGGTGGGCGATCTGCGCAAGCTGAAAGTGTTCTGTTCTGAAAACGCCCACTTCTCGGTGCAGAAGAACATGGCGCTGATGGGCCTCGGCTACCAGTCCGTCACGCTGGTGAAAACCGATCGCTTCGCCCGCATGGACGTGAACGATCTGGCGGAAAAACTGGCGCAGGCCAAGGCTAACGGCGAGCAGGTGATGGCGATCGTCGCCACCGCCGGCACCACCGATGCCGGTGCGATCGACCCACTGCGCGATATCGCACGGCTGGCGGCGGAGCAGAAAATTTGGGTGCACGTGGATGCGGCCTGGGGCGGCGCGCTGCTGCTCTCCGAGCAGTACCGCGACTACCTGGACGGCCTGGAGCTGGTGGACTCCATCACTCTGGACTTCCATAAGCAGTTCTTCCAGACCATCAGCTGCGGCGCCTTCCTGCTGAAAGACGAGCGCCACTACGAGCTGATGCGCTATCAGGCGGCCTACCTGAACTCCGAATTCGACGAAGCGCAAGGCGTGCCGAATCTGGTCTCCAAATCGCTGCAGACCACCCGCCGCTTCGATGCGTTGAAGCTGTGGATGGGGCTGGAAGCGCTGGGGCAGAAGCAGTATGCCGAGATCATCGATCATGGCGTCTCGCTGGCGCAACAGGTGGCGCGTTACATCGCCGACCAGGAATCGCTGGAACTGGTGATGCAGCCGCAGCTGGCCAGCGTGCTGTTCCGCTACCGCCCGGCGCAGCTGGCGGCGAAAGGCGACGCGGCCGTCGCGCTGTTCAACCAGCGCATCGGTGATGCCTTGCTGGAGTCGGGCCGCGCCAACGTCGGCGTGACCGAGTTCGATGGCGTGACCTGCCTGAAGATGACGCTGCTGAACCCGATCGTGACGCTGGAAGACATCAAGCTGCTGCTGGCGCTGGTCGAGAAAACCGCGCAGCAGCTGCCGGCGTAACCCTCCGCCACTGCGCATTAAAAGCCGATAACCCCCAGGTTATCGGCTTTTTTATCGCGCTCACGCCGTGCACGCACTCAATCCGTAGACATGTTTTCCCACGACGTTGCTTGCTCGTCCAGCTCGATTTCCAGAGTTTCCAAAAAACGCGCCGTCATCATGTAGTGCCCAATAATTAATGACAGCTCAGCAAGTTGAACCTCATCATAGTAATGTCTGACCGCGTTAAATGTTTCGGCAGAAACCTTCACCCGCTTCACGCATTCATCGACAAAATGCAAGATGGCCGTCCCTCTGGCATCGACGCCAACTCCCTGCTCTATTTTCTTGATATCGTCATCGTGCCACCCTGCAAGGATCGCCAGCGGATAGTGTTGCATACGCTCATAAGCGCTGTGGCTTAACGCGCCAACCCTTAATATGATCATTTCCCGATCTTTATCACACAGTCGCCCGGCCGGAAAAGAAGCTCCCAGGGACAGATATCCCTGCGCCGAGCGACTGGTTTTCAACAGCCCCAGCGTAAGGTTGGCGGGGAAACGGGCATATTGCTGCTGCTGTTCAGCCGTTAATTCACTCACCGTCGGCAGTTTTATTCTGGCCATCGTTTATTCTCCTGCGCGTTCATCGATAATTGCAACCGGCCGTGCCCAGCCGGCGGATGCCTTATAAACCTTGACCGGCAGGCTGATCACGTTAAATCCACAGGGCGGCAGCAATTCAAGATTGCACAGTTTTTCAATCTGGCAATAAGGATATTGACTGCCGGCATAATGCCCTTCCCAAATAAGCGAAACATCGCCGCTTTGTTCAAATTTGGTGCGCGTATGGCTGAATGGCGCGTCCCAGCTCCAGGCATCGGTGCCGACCACCCTGACGCCGCGCTCGGTAAGATACAGCGTCGCTTCACGGCCCATGCCGCAACCGCGATGAATGAAATCTTCGCTGCCGTAACGCCCGCCGGCCGCCGTGTTGACCAGGACGATATCGCCGGCGGTGATATGATGGCCGATCTTCGCTAATTCACGCTCAATATCATGCGCAGTGGCCACATAACCGTCGGGAAAATGGCGAAAATCCAATTTGACGCCAGGGCCGATACACCATTCCAACGGTATTTCATCAATGGTTTTTGACGCCGATCCGTCATCCATATGTGAATGGTAGTGATAAGGGGCGTCCATATGCGTCCCCGCATGGGTGCTCATGCGGACAAACTCCACCGCCCAGCCCTCCTGACGCGGCAGCTCCCGGGGATCCAGGCCGGGAAATGATTCCGCCAGCTGCAACGCTCCGCGCTTGTTATCAACATACTCGATTTCCGGCAGAAAACTTTCCGGATCGGAGGCGATCCCGCTCATCAGCGGCACCGAAAGATCAATGATTTTGCCGTACATAAGGTTACCTTTATCCAGGGGAATGACCTGGCCAGAGTAAGCTTTCCCCATAGAATAGAAATGCCGATTATCAGACAACTTATTGTTATAATAGGAAGGCTCAGCCATGAGCGGACAGGAAGGCGTCATGAAACCGTCAGAATTGACCGGGGAAGCCCCAATATCGATTTGGTTCAGAAATAAATCCTGGCCGGCAGGAGCGCAATTCCCTTTACAGGCGTTGCCCTGGGGAAAACTGATGTATTCCATGAAAGGGCTGGTGGAAATAAATATTGAGAGCAATATTTATTTATCCACGCCGGAATATGCCATTTGGCTCCCCGTTAATACTGAACATGAATCCGTCGCAAAGAGTGCAATTGATTATGTCATTCTTCATGTCAGTCCCCCACTATGCCAATTCTTACCGAACAAACCGCAAACCCTGCGGCTGAATAAGGTCGTCAAAGCGGTGCTGGCCGATTTTTCAGAAAGGCGTATTGGCTATCCGCGCACGCCTCAGGACCAGACGTTGGTTACCGCGTTGCTTGAGCAGCTGGCGCTGTCGGAGCGTTTTGACAGCTATCTGCCGCTCGGCAGCGACGACGTTATCAAGATCATGACCGAAAAGATGAGCGCCGCGCCGCACGATCTCAACACGCTGGCACAATGGTCGGGCATGCTGGGCTTGAGTGAGCGTACGCTGTCGCGGCGATTTCTCGCCGCTACCGGCATCTCTTTCAATGAATGGAAGCTGAGAAGCAAAACCCTCATGGCGATGAGGCTGTTGCAGGAAGGGAAAGCCGTCAAATATGTCGCCTCTACCCTGGGGTATAACGATCCTTCCGCCTTTATCGCCATGTTCAGACGACAAATGGGCCAGTCCCCCTCCGGTTTTTTAGCGGTATGTCATGGCATACGGAAAACAGGCTCAGGCATAATGCATGGCGAGTGATACAGTATTCGCACGCACAAACTGCAGTAAACGCCTTCTCTTATTTCCGGCGCCACAGGATAAACGCATGACCGACCCTGATTTCAACCTGCTGACCGCGCTCGACGCGCTGCTGTCGACGGGCAGCGTTGCCGGCGCGGCGCGACGTCTCGGTTTAAGCGCCTCGGCGATGAGCCGCACCCTCAGCCGACTGCGCACGGCCACCGGCGATCCGCTGTTAGTGCGCGCCGGGCGTCATATGGTGCTGACGCCTTATGCCGAAACGCTGCGCGAACGGGTGCGAAACGCGGCATTCGAAGCTCGGGCGCTGCTGCGTCCGACGCCGAACGCGCTGGATCCCGCCACGCTCGACCGGACCTTTACGCTGCGCGCCAACGACGGCTTCGTCGAGGCCTTCGGCCCGGCGCTGATCGCCGCCGCTGCGCAACAGGCGCCACGGGCGCGGCTGCGCTTTGCGCCCAAGCCGGAGAAAAGCGACCGCCCCCTGCGTGAAGGCCAGGTCGATCTGGAGATTGGCGTGCTGGGCGAAATGGGGCCGGAAATCCGCCTGCAGGCGCTGTTTCGCGACCGCTTCGTCGGCGTGATGAGAAGCGCGCACCCGCTGGCGCAGCGGCCCAAGATAGGCGCCGCCGAGTACGCCGCCTGCGGCCACGTGGTGGCCTCGCGCAGCGGGCGCATTCTCGGGCCGGTAGACGCCGCGTTGGCGGAGCTGGGGCTGACGCGCCAGATTGCCGCCGTGGTGCCGAGCTTTCCGGCCGCGCTGGCGGTGGCGCAAGCCTCAGACCTGCTGGCGCTGTTGCCCGCCTCCTTTGTGCATGCTCATCCGGACGACGGCCCGCTGCGCATGTTCGAGCTGCCGGTGAAAACGCCGCCCATTACCGTCTCGCAAATGTGGCACCCGCGCCTGGACGCCGAGGCGGATCACCGTTGGCTGCGGCAGCTGGTGCTGGCCGTTTGTCGCCAACGGGTATAGGCACTGCGCGCAGTGGGTGACAATGTCACAAAGAACCTTACCGCGCCACACGCCCGTTTAAATCGGCTAAATACGCGCAGAACATGTCCGCCATCGCATCGGCATAAGACGCGATCTCGGTATCGGTTCGCGGCGTTTCGGAGAATTGCTTGCCCGCCGCCCCCAACGTGCCGACGATCAGATCGCCCGCCAACCGACGAGTGAACGGCGGCACATCAGGCAACGCTTCGCACATGAAAACCTGCACGATACCCTTGCCGGTCGCCTTCACCGCCTGTGCCTCCGGCGCATCTCGGTAAAGCGGCGCCGCATCATTCAACGCTACGCGCATCTGCGCTTCTTCACATTCCGAACGGATAAATGCCTGCGCCAGCAACCGCAGGCGCTCGTACGGCGTTTTCTCGCGGTCGGCCAAAATACGGCTCAGCATATCGGTGGTCTGTCGCCATTCGTCGCTCTGCAAACGAAACAGGATTGCCGCCTTGTTGGGGAAATACTGATAAAGCGACCCGACGCTGACGCCGGCACGTTCAGCCACTCTGGCGGTAGTGAAACGTGCCGCCCCCTCCTGCGCCAAAACCTGAATAGCAGCGGTCAGAATGGCGGAAACCAGTTCGGCAGATCGCGCCTGTTGTGGTTGTTTTCTCGAGGAAATTTGCTTACTGCGGCGTTCAGTCATAGCGGACGGCCAATGCGAATAGAGGAATACGAATAGTTCGTCATATTATAGCGGCATGCGCTAACGCGCTCCATTTACGACAGGAAATTAGCCATGAGTACCCTGACCACTGCCCCCTTAGCGCCGCTGCTAAGCCGCCTGTTTCAACAGGCATCCCGCCGCTCGCCGGCGCTTGCCGCCCTGTTCCGCGACGTGCCTGACGAAGAGCAAAGCCGGCTGATGCAGAGCAAAACCGAGTATCGCGAACTCTACCACCGCCTGAAGGATTTCCCGCTGGCCGTGTCGCCGGCAACCGGCGCATTGCTGTATATGTTGGCGCGCGGTTGCCGGGCGCAAAACATCGTCGAATTCGGCACGTCGTTCGGCATTTCTACTCTGCACCTGGCCGCCGCACTGCGCGACAACGGCGGCGGCCGGTTGATCACCTGCGAATTTGAACCGAGCAAAGCGGCGCAGGCGCGCAACAATCTGACTGAAGGCGGCGTCATCGACCTGGTGGAGATCCGCGTCGGCGACGCCCTGGAAACGCTGCGCGACGATCTGCCGGCCACTGTCGACCTGCTGTTGCTGGACGGCGCCAAGGGGCTTTACCCCGATATCCTCGCGCTGCTGGAAAATCGTCTGCGCCCCGGCGCGCTGATCGTCGCCGACAACGCCGATTACAGCCCAGATTATCTGGCGCGCGTGCGTTCTCCGGCGTCGGGTTATCTCTCCACGCCGTTCGCGGATGACGTCGAGCTGTCGATACGCCTTTAAATCCCTCATCGCGCGGGGGTTGTTCCCCCTCGCGCGATCGTACAACATAGCGTGCATGATGCCTGACACAGTGAAACGCCCATGACGCTTCCCCCCCTTTGGCCAGTGTTCGACGGCCATAACGACCTGCTGCTCAACCTGTGGCTGCAGCACGATGACGATCCGGTCACCGCCTTTTATTCGCACGTCGCGCCGGGCCACCTCGACTTTCCACGCATGCGGCGCGGCGGATTCTGCGGCGGGCTGTTCGCGGTGTTTATTCCTCCGGTCAGCTATATCGCCCAAATGCGTAATCAAACGCTGGAGGACGCGCAGGCCGCGTTCGATCCGCTGGCGATAGCCGAACGGCAGATAGCCATCCTGCACCAGTTGGAACGCGCCTCTCAGGGGCAGTTGCGCCTCTGCCGCACGGCTACCGAGATAGAACAGTGCCGCCTCGACGGGCAAATCGCCGCGGTGCTGCATATCGAAGGCGCCGGCATGATCGACGCGGCGCTGACGCAGCTGGCGGCCTTCTATCGGCTGGGTGTGCGCAGCATCGGGCCGTTCTGGAATCTGCCGAACGCCTTCGGTACCGGCGTCAGCGGGCCGTTCCCCGGATCACCCGATACCGGCCCCGGCCTGACGCCGGCCGGTGAAGCGCTGATCCGCGCCTGCAACCAGCGCCGCATCATGATTGACGTCTCGCACATGAACGAGAAAACCTTCTGGCAAACCGCCGCGTTGAGCACCGCACCGCTGGTCGCCACCCATTCCAATGCCCACGCCCTCTGCCCGCAGCCGCGCAACCTGACCGACGCGCAGCTGGACACTATCGCCCAGAGCGACGGTATGGTCGGCGTCAATTTCGGCACCGCCTTCCTGCGGGCTGATGGAAAACGTGACAGTGCAACGACAGGCTTAACAGAAATTGTTAAACACGTTGAGTATTTGATCGCTAAACTTGGTGAAGATCGCGTGGGATTTGGCTCTGATTTTGACGGGGTTAACGTACCGCAACCGTTGGAGGACGCCGCAGGCCTGCCGCGCCTGACGCAAGCACTCAAGCAGGCGGGGTTTGACGACCGGCTGCTGGAGAAGCTGACCTGGCGCAACTGGCTGAACGTGCTCTCCGCCACCTGGGGTGAATAACCCGGTTACGCTTTAACGGTTGCGATCTCCGTCACATTTCGTCAACATTGAGCCAGCCGAATGCGAATTTTTCTCATTGGCTTCGAACTATCACGATGCATGCAAAGGAGCACCGCTATGACTACCTGGACCAAACCTGAGTTTGTTGACCTGCGTCTGGGGCTGGAAGTGACGCTGTACATTTCCAACCGTTAATCGCCTGTCTGCCCGCCTTTCGCGCGGGCATTTCTTTCCTTCTTTTTCTGGTTCAGACATGCAGATAAAAGTTCTCGGCTCGGCAGCGGGCGGCGGCTTTCCTCAGTGGAATTGCAACTGCGACAACTGCCGGGGCGTTCGCAGCCACAGCATCAACGCCACGCGCCGCACGCAGTCTTCCATCGCCGTCAGCGACGACGGTAAAAACTGGGTGCTGTGCAACGTTTCCCCGGACATTTGCCATCAGCTGCTGGCCTCGCCCGAATTGAACAATCCCGACGTGCTGCGCGGCACCGGCATCGGCGCGATCGTGCTGACCGACAGCCAGATCGATCACAGCGCGGGCTTGCTCAATTTGCGTGAGGGCTGCCCGCATCAGGTCTGGTGCACCCCCGAAGTGCACGACGATCTCAGCACCGGTTTCCCGGTGTTTCCCATGCTCTCTCACTGGAACGGCGGGTTAATCCATCACCCGGTGACGCCCGGCGAACCGTTCCACACGGCGGTCTGCCCAAACGTGCGCTTCACCGCCATTCCGCTGCTCAGCAACGCGCCGCCCTATTCGCCGTACCGCGATCGCCCGCTGCCGGGCCACAACGTGGCGCTGTTTATCGAAGATACCGCGCGCGGGGTCGGTCTGCTGTACGCGCCGGGCCTGGGTGAGCCGGACGAGGCTTTGATGCCCTGGCTGCGCCGGGCGGATTGCCTGCTGATCGACGGCACGCTCTGGCGCGACAACGAGCTGGCCAACGCCGGCGTGGGGCGCAATACCGGCAAAGACATGGGGCATCTGGCGCTGGCGGAAGAGCACGGGCTGGCTGCCCTGCTCAGTACCTTGCCCGCCAAACGCAAGATCTTGATCCACATTAACAATACCAACCCGATCCTCAATGAAGACTCCGCGGAACGGCAGAGCCTGAGCGCCGCCGGCATCGAAGTGAGCTGGGACGGCATGAATATCGAACTGTAGGGAATCGCCATGACGCAACCACTCCCCCTGACTCCGCAGGCATTTGAAGCGGCACTGCGCGCCAAAGGCGCTTATTATCATATCCACCACCCGTATCACATCGCGATGCACAACGGCGAAGCGACCCGTGAGCAGATCCAGGGCTGGGTGGCCAACCGTTTCTACTATCAGACCAGCATTCCGATCAAGGATGCGGCGATCATGGCCAACTGCCTGCAGCCGGAAACCCGTCGCAAATGGGTGCAGCGCATTCTGGATCACGACGGTTACGGCGGCAGCGAAGGCGGCATCGAGGCCTGGCTGCGCCTCGGCGAGGCGGTTGGGCTGCAGCGCGATACCCTGCTATCCGAGCAGCTGGTGCTGCCCGGCGTGCGTTTCGCGGTGGATGCCTACGTCAACTTCGCGCGCCGCGCCTGTTGGCAGGAAGCGGCCTGCAGCTCGCTGACCGAACTGTTCGCGCCGCAGATCCACCAGTCGCGCCTCGACAGCTGGCCGCAGCACTACCCGTGGATCGACGCCGCCGGCTACGACTATTTCCGCAGTCGCCTCGGCCAGGCCAACCGCGACGTGGAGCACGGGCTGGCGCTGGCGCTAGACTATTGCGATACCGTTGAAAAACAGCAGCGCATGCTGGAAATCCTGCAGTTCAAGCTGGATATTTTGTGGAGCATGCTGGACGCCATGAGCATGGCCTATACCCTGAACCGCCCGCCTTACCACAGCGTGACCGCCGCGCGGGTCTGGCACAATCAGAGGCTGGTGTAATGACACTGAATCCTGAACACACCCCCGTCTTCCGCCGCGGCTACCGCCTGCAATGGGAGCAGGTGCAAAACAGCCACGTGATCCTCTACCCGGAAGGCATGGCCAAACTGAACGACAGCGCCGCCGCTATCCTGCAGCTGGTTGACGGTAACACCACGCTGAACGGCATCATCGCGCAGCTGAACGCCCGCTTCCCCGGCGCCGAGGGGCTGGCGGACGACGTGCTGGCGTTTTTCCAGCGCGCCTACGAACAAAAATGGGTGACCTTCCGTGACTGAGCCACGCGCGCCGGCGGTAAATCCGCCGCTCTGGCTGCTGGCGGAGCTAACCTATCGCTGCCCGCTGCAGTGCCCCTATTGCTCCAACCCGCTCGACTTTGCCGCGCAGGAAAAAGAGCTGACGACCGAGCAATGGATCGCGGTGTTTCGCCAGGCGCGGGCGATGGGCAGCGTACAGCTCGGTTTCTCCGGCGGCGAGCCGTTGGTGCGTAAAGACCTGCCCGAGCTGATCGCCGCCGCGCGCGATCTCGGGTTTTACACCAACCTGATCACCTCTGGCATCGGCCTGACCGAGAAAAAGCTGCAGACTTTCGCCGATGCCGGGCTGGATCATATTCAGATCAGTTTTCAGGCCAGCGATGAAACGCTGAACGCCGCACTGGCGGGCTCCGCCAAGGCGTTTCAGCAGAAGCTGGCGATGGCCAAGGCGGTCAAGGCGCTCGGCTATCCGATGGTGCTCAACTTCGTCTTGCATCGCCATAATATCGGCCAGATCGACCGCATCATCGAACTGGCGATCCAGCTGGATGCCGACGACGTCGAGCTGGCGACCTGCCAGTTCTACGGCTGGGCGCACCTGAACCGTGAAGGCCTGCTGCCGACCCGCGAACAGATCGCCGATGCGGAAGCCGTGGTGAAACGCTATCGCGAGCGCATGGCTGCCGACGGCAAGCTGGCCAACCTGCTGTTCGTCACGCCGGATTACTATGAGGAACGCCCCAAAGGCTGCATGGGCGGTTGGGGGGCTATTTTCATGAGCGTGACGCCGGAAGGCATGGCGTTACCCTGTCACAGCGCCCGCCAGTTGCCGATCGCCTTTCCGTCGGTGCTGGAGCACGATCTGCAGCATATCTGGTATCACTCCTTCGGCTTTAACCGCTATCGCGGCTATGACTGGATGCCGGAGCCCTGCCGTTCCTGTTCGGAGAAAGAGAAAGACTACGGCGGCTGCCGCTGCCAGGCATTCATGCTGACCGGCGACGCCGACAACGCCGATCCGGTGTGCGGCAAGTCGCCGCACCATGGCACCATTCTGGCGGCGCGTGAAGCGGCGAATCGCTCGCAGATCGGTATCGATCAGCTGCGTTTTCGCAATCAGACCAACTCCCGATTGATCTTCAAGGGCTGACGATGACACTCGCCGCCTCGTGGCAGCTCGATAACGGTTTGGCCGTCAGGGCGATTAGCACCCCTGACGCCGAGGCCGCCGCCGCGCTGGTGCGCATCGAGGCGGGCAGCTTTCAGGCGCCTGCCGCCTGGCCGGGCCTGGCGCATCTGCTGGAGCATATGCTGTTTCGCGGCAGCGTGAACTTTAGTGCACAGGATGGGCTGATGGGCTGGACGCCGGCGGTCGGCGGCCGGTTAAACGCCACGACCCAGGCCACGCAAACCGCGTTTTTCTTTGAGGTGGGCGCCGAACAGCTGGCGGAGGGGTTGGCCAGGCTGATCGATATGCTCGCCGTCCCACAGCTGGCGGCTGAGGCAATCGCCCAGGAGATCGAGGTCATCGACGCCGAATATCGCCTGCTGCGCGCCGACGGTGAAACCCGCTGCGAAGCGGCGCAGCGGCAGATGTTCAGCGGCATTGACGCGTTGCACCGCTTTCATATCGGCAGCCGCGCCGCTTTCGGCAGCGATATTCCCGCGTTGCAACGGGTGCTGCGGCAGTTTCACCACCACTATTACCGCGCGCCGAACATCACGCTGTGGCTGCAAGGCCCGCAATCGCTCGAGCAGTTGCATGCGCTGGCGCAGCGCTACGGCGGCGCCTTGCCGCCGGGCAGCGTCGCGCCGCCCGAGGCATTGCCGCCGCTGGCCGCCGGGCAAGATTACACGCTGTTTCTCCCCGGCGCGCCGCAGCTGCGGTTGGTGTTTGCCCTGCCGCACTCCCGTTCACGCGGCTGGCTGCGGCGGCTGGAGCGTTTATTACTTGACGAAGCCCCTGGCGGGCTGCTGGCACGGCTGCGCGCTCACGCGTGGGCCGACGCCGTTAGGCTGGATTACGCCCGCTGCGCTGAAAACAGCGCCCTGCTGAGTTTTATTTTTACCGTCAATCACGGCGCGGCGTCTGAAGCCGCCCACATCGAAAGCGCCTTGCTGGCCTGGTTGCAGGCGCTGATCGCGCTGACACCGGCTCAGCTTGCGCATTTCGGGCAACTGGCAAACCGCGATTTCCACCGTTTGGCGCCGCTCGATCAGTTGCGCGCCAGAGCATTTGGGCTGCCGCCGGTGGAGCCGAACGACGATTGGCCACGGCATATTTCGGCGCTGATTAGCGCGCCGCATCGCCGTCTGGCCGTGCTGCCTGAGGGAGGCGGTGAAACGCGTGAAATTCAAGGGCTGCCGTTGGCGCTCGCGCCCTTCGTCCGCACCGTGCCGACGCCCACGATAGATCCTTTCCGCTTTTTCTCCACCTCGGCGGCGTTGCCGATCCCGCCCCTGCCGGCCGGCCAGGCGCCGCTGCGGCATCTGCACCCCGACGAAGCGCAGCCGGTGCTGCTACTGCGCCCAGCGTCGCATGGCGCTCTCAGCGAAGAACAGGCCTGTGGTTTGCAGGCGGCATTGCGCCCTGGAGCGGCCGAGTTAGCGCACCGGGAGGGACATTTAAGCATCGAGCGCCACCAGGGCGTGTGGTTATTACAGCTGGCGGGCAGCGCAGCGCTGATCTGCCACGGTCTGAACGCCGTGAATCGGGCCCTGGCGGCGCTGCCGCCGGCCGTCATCAACGAGGCGGCGAGAAACCTGCGCCACGCGCAGCTCAAAGCGCAAAACGATATTGCCATTCGCCGCCTGTTAGCCCAATTGCCGGCGGCGTTGAGCGTATCAACGGCAACGGCCCCACTCTGGCATGCCACCCTGGTCGGCGGCGACGGCGAGTTAAAACGGCGGCTGTCGCATTTGCTGTATGACTTTCCTTTTCCCATAACCGACGAGGCTCAGCGGCCGTCGCCTCTGCATCGCCACCCCGTCACCCTGACGGAAAGCGGCGCAGAACACGCCTTGCTGCAATTTTACCCGCTGCCAAACGACGAAGCCGAAGGCCGTTGGGCGCTGCGCGTGCTGGCCCGGCTTTACGCGCCGCGTTACTTCCAGCAGTTGCGCGTCGAGCGCAACGTGGGTTACGTGGTGCAATGCGCCTTTCATCGCAGCGCCGATGCCGAAGGCCTGCTGTTTGCGCTGCAATCCCCGACGTTCGCCGTTGAGCAGCTGCGGCAGTTAACCGACGAATTTTTGCTGCAGATGCGCCATGAACTGGCGCACCTCGGCGCCGGCGAACTGGAGCTGGCGCAACAGGCGCTGCGGCAAAGCGTGCAGCGCCTCAGCGCCGAGCCGTTGCAACGCGCCCGGGAAATCGCCCTGGAAAATCGCCACCGGGTGGCGCAGGTTGCCTCTCTGCCTGCCGCGCAGCTCGTACACTGGCAGAAACGGATATTCCTCTAAGCCAAACCGAGGTTGTGCCGATAACGTCGGCTTTTCCCTCATAAAAACAGTTACATACCCTTAACAAGCGCACCTCCATCAATGTTACAATAGTCGCCAATAACGACCTTTTCACCTTTAAGAATCAGTATGTTATTGGAGATTATTCAATGTCAGATGCCAATGCACGTTCGGGCATAAAACTTACGCTATGGTGTTGCCTGTTGGGCATCATCCTGGCCGCCACCGGCCTGTTCTTCACTGTCGCCGGCGGCAAACTGCTCTCGCTGGGCGGCAGCGCCTACTTCCTGATTGCCGGCCTCGTCATCCTGCTGTCGGCCATTCAGTTTTTCCGCCGCAAGTCCTCAGCGGTTTGGCTGTTCCTGGCGGTGTTCATCGGCACCGTCATTTGGGCGCCGTTGGACGCCGGTTTTGATTTTTGGCCGTTGATTTCCCGCCTGATGGTGCCGACCGGCCTGATGCTGCTGGCCTTCCTCACCTGGCCGGCGCTGCGCAAGCGCGAAGGCAAAGCGCCGTTGGCCAAGCCGGCTTACCTGCTCTCCGCCTTGCTGGCGGTCGGCATGGTCGGCGCCTTTGTCCAAATGTTCCAGCCGCATCCCACCGTTGCCTTCAGCGGCCAGCCGCTGCCGCTGATCCCGGTTGATAAAGCGCAACAGCAGAAAGATTGGGATAACTACGGCAATACGCCGGGCGGCAGCCGTTTCGTCGCGCTGGATCAGATCACCCGCGATAACGTGCGGGAGCTGAAAGTCGCCTGGACGTTCCATACGGGTGACATCCCTATCAGTCCCGATGGCAACGGCGCGGAAGATCAGCAAACGCCGCTGCAGATCGGCAACCGCATTTTCCTGTGCACGCCGCATAACAATGTGATCGCCGTCGACGCCGACAGCGGCAAAGAAATTTGGCGGCGAGAAGTCAACGCCAAGTCGCAGGTATGGAACCGCTGTCGCGGCCTGGCCTACTTCGACGTCCACAAGCCGTTGCCCGCGCCGAGCGTGCCGGGTTCAACCCCCGCCGCGCCCGTCGCGCTGGCGGCCGGCGACAGCTGCCAACGGCGCATATTGATGAACACCATCGACGCGCGCCTGATGGCGATTAACGCCGACAACGGCGAATTCTGCCAACACTTCGGCAACCAGGGCGTGGTAGACCTGAAGGCCGGTCTCGGCGACGCCGCCGATCCGAAATATCAACTGACGTCGGCGCCAACGCTGGCCGGCACCACCGTGGTGGTCGGCGGGCGCGTTGCCGATAACGTGCAAACCGACATGCCCGGCGGCGTGCTGCGCGGCTTCAACGTGATCACCGGCGAAATGCGCTGGGCGTTTGACCCGGGCAATCCGCAGCCGAACGCTGCCCTGAAACCGGATCAACACTTCGTGCGCAGCACCCCGAACTCCTGGGCGCCGATGTCGTACGATCCGGCGATGAACACGGTCTTCCTGCCGATGGGCAGCTCCTCCGTCGATCTGTGGGGCGCCAACCGCAACGCGCTGGATCACCGATACGGCGCCTCGGTGCTGGCGCTCGACGCGACCACCGGCAAAGAGAAATGGGTCTATCAGACCGTGCATAACGATCTGTGGGACTTCGATCTGCCGATGCAGCCCAGCCAGCTCGACTTCCCGATGCAGGACGGCACCACCCGCCCTGCGCTGGTTATCGGCACCAAAAGCGGGCAGATCTTCGTGCTGGATCGCCATACCGGCAAACCGCTGACCGAAGTGAAGGAACTGCCGGTGAAGACCCGCACCATTCCGGGCGAGCAATATTCCGCCACGCAGCCGTTCTCCGTCGGCATGCCGCAGATTGGCGCGCAGAAGCTCAGCGAGTCCGACATGTGGGGCGCTACGCCATTCGATCAATTGATGTGCCGCATCAGCTTTAAATCGATGCGTTATGACGGCCTGTTCACCGCGCCGGACACCGACGTTTCCCTCAGCTTCCCCGGCTCGCTGGGCGGCATGAACTGGGGCGGTCTCTCTACCGATCCGAACAACCGTTATATTTTCGCCAACGATATGCGTCTGGGCCTGTGGGTGCAGATGATCCCGCAGAAAGCCGACGCAGGCGCGCCGGCCGGCAACGGCGGTGAAGCCGTGAATACCGGCATGGGCGCGGTCCCGCTCAAAGGCACGCCGTATGCCGTCAATAAGAATCGCTTCATGTCGCCGCTGGGCATTCCTTGCCAAAAACCGCCGTTCGGCACCCTCACCGCCATCGATTTGCAGACGCGCAAAGTGGTGTGGCAGGTTCCGGTAGGAACGGTGCAGGATACCGGGCCGTTCGGCATCAAAATGCGCGCGCAGATGCCGGTCGGCATGCCGACGCTGGGCGGCACGCTGGCGACTCAAGGCGGCCTGGTGTTTATCGCCGGTACGCAGGATTATTATCTGCGCGCCTTTGATTCATCCACCGGGCAAGAGCTGTGGAAAGCGCGCTTGCCGGTCGGCAGCGGCGGCACGCCGATGAGTTACGTCTCGCCGACCACCGGTAAGCAGTATGTCGTCATTTCCGCCGGCGGCGCACGTCAGTCGCCGGATCGCGGTGATTACGTCATCGCCTACGCGCTGGATAAATAATCGCCGGAACGCCGGTTAAATAAAGCGGCGCACCGCGCTCAATGGGCATTTAGAGGGAGACGTTGCATGACGTCTCCTTTTTTTGGGTTTATTGCCTGAACAGCAGAATATTAACCATCCGTTTCATTTTCATCCCTTTTCTTCTATTTCTCTTACGGCGATACAGCACGCGCCACCGGCGCCGGTGATACTCACAGGCAATTGATATGTATAAGGTAAAAAATAATAAAATGAAGAGAAATTCCATGTTTCGGCCTAAATCCTTTTAGTCACTTCAGATGATTATCATCAATTTTTCTAACCAAAAGAATTAGAAACATCCTGTTCTAACGCGCCTTTATCCTGTGAAGACACCGCCGCCCGGCCTGTCGCTTCCGCGCGCCCAATAAAAAACCCCCATCGTTGCGATGGGGGCTGAGTAGCGTGAAACGGATCAACGGCTATCAGAAGCGCCAGGTCAGACCGGCATTGACGCTGTTGTCCTGATGGTTGGACGACAATTGCCCGCCGTAACCGAGGGACAACACGGCGTTTTTGTTAACCCAAACATCGACGCCCGCCTTCAGAACCGCCCCGTCGCGGGAAACGGGGACGCTGTTCACGTCGAACGCCGCATCGCTGCGTTTGAACATCAGCTGTGTTTTACGCTCCAGCTTGCCGTACTGATGTTGCCAACCCAGCTCGCCGCGCAGCGCGATCGCCACGCTGTCGGTCTGCCATTGCGTATCGGCGCGCAGGCCCAGCGTCGAAGCGGTGGCGGACTGACTTTGCTTATCGCCGCGCAGCGCCGCCGCCCCGCCTTGCTCGTTGATCCCCTCGTTGCGATAGTGGGTGTACGCCAGGTTGGCGAACGGCTCAAGATTGACCACGTCGTTGCTCCAATCGTAACCGCTTTCGATAAACAGCTGACCGGTGCGCGCGTTATAGCGGGCCTTTTCGCGATCCGCCTGCGCGCCGTAGTTTACCGAGCGCGACGTGTCGATGCGATGCCAGGTATAGGTGCCGCCCGCTCGCAGCGCCAACGCGCCGAAACGTTTGTCGCCGTACAGCCCCAGATGGTAGTTGTCGCTGTGAGCATCTGACTGATAGCCGCCATCCAGCGACGTGCGGGTATACCCGGTCATCACGCCCAGCCGGCCGTCGTCAAACAGTTCGCTGTCCAGACCCAACAGCACGCCATAGGTGGATGTCTGGTAACCGGTAGCGTTGTCGTTGCCGGAAGCATGCCCCCAGTTGCCCAGCAATTTCGCCCAGGCGCCATTATCATCCGCTTTGATATCGGAAGCGGTGCGGCGGCCTTCAGCCTGGCGCAAGCGCTCGGTGGCGGTATCGCGCAGATTACGGCTTTCGTTGATCTGAGCGGAAGCCATATCCGCGTGGATCTGGCCGGACAGTTGACGGGTCGCCTGTTGCAATTCTCTGGCCGAAGTGAAGCCGAGGAAGCTTTCATAAACCGGATGGCCGGCCACGGGGCTCGTCGCTTCGGTAACGGCTGTCGCCTCGCCTTCAACGCCCTGCAGTGCGGTTAGCGCTTCAGCGGTAGGCGCCGCGACGCTGCGTTTGGCCGTTTCCGTGACCGGTTCCGTGGCGTTGAGCGTTTCCACCGCGCGGGCGACCGCTTTCTCGTTTTCGGTGCTGGCCAGGCTGTCAAAACGGGCGGCGGTGCGCGTGATCCCAAGGCCGACGTCATTGCCCTGATAGTCCAGCGTCACATTGACAAACGGATACGAAGGATTGGCGTTTTCGAAGCGGCCGGTCACGCCATCCGTCGTCGTCAGGATGGTGTATTTGTTGCCCAGCAGGCTTTGCGCCTCATTTTGCGACAGCAGGTTTTTGCTGTGCTCCAGGCTGACGTTCACACTGCCGCCGTAGAGGAAAGCGCGGCGCGCTTCGATTTTATCGCTGCGGCCATTGTCTGCGACCTCCACGTTATACTGCGAGCCGCGATCAAACACGGCGTCATGCAACACGTGCAGCGTACCGATGCCATTTCCCGGCGTCACGCTGCCGCCCCGAACCGCTCTGAACGCCCCCACCGTGCCGTCGCCGGCCAGCGTGCCGCTATTTTCGATATAGACATTGGACGCCACCGAACCGTTGATCGCCAGTACGCCCTGTTTCACCCAGGTGTCACCGCTGTAAGTATTATTGCCCAACAGCGCCAGCGTACCGGCGCCCGTTTTGGTCAACCCGCCGTGGCCGCGGATGTCATTGCTCCACGAATCGAAGTCGCATTCGCCCGACGTGCAACGCCGCTCAACCGGGGTTCCGGCTTCGACGATATTCCCAAGACCGGGGATATTCACCACAAACTGTTTTTCACTGTAGGAACCCGGCACATAGAATTCCTGCGGAATATCCTCTTGGGTGATAAACATCTTCGGCCCGTTGATCGCATCGCGTAAATTGACGCGGCCCCAGCCGAATAAATGATCAATGCCGACCTCGCCTAAATCGGTGGCGGTGGTTTTGATGACCGCGGATATTTGAGCGGCGCTCATATAAGGGAAGCGCTGCATCAATACGGCGGCAAATCCGGTGACGTGCGGCGCCGCCATTGAGGTGCCCGACATATTTCCGTAATCGGGTTTAACCGTCAGCTCGCCCTTATTATAGGCTTCGCGGTTCACCGCCCCGCCGGTATTGGAAACCAGCTCCCCTACGCTGCTGTAAATACTGCTGCCCGGCGCTGACACGCAAAAACTGGCCGTATGTCCGCAGCTGGTTGAGGAAACGCTTAACTTATCGTTATTACTCAGATTGGTCACGATCAGATAATTGTTTAATACCTCAGGGAAAGCATAGGGAAGTGACTTTTGCGCCTCAGGAATATTGTAGTTATTGTAATTGCCTGCCGAGAAAACGATCAGCTTGCCATGCTTGGCGGCGCGCAGCAGCGTCGCCATGGCGCTGTGCCCGCCGGTGGGCACGGGTTGCTCGCTGCCCCATTCCAGGTTGGACTTATTGCGCATCACTTCATTGATGACGTCGGTTTTCACCCACGCCACATAGTCAGGCCGCCCGTTCGGCAGCCAAATGGTGTTGCCATTGGCATCCTTTCTGACCGCCGGTGGGATCCCCCAGCTGTTATTGATAACCCGGGCTGGGCTCTGGATCAGTTCTTCGCGGCCGTTGCGATTGCCGAAGTCGTTCAACTTGGCGCCGATAATGTCCGCGTCGTAGGCGACGCCATGCATACCGGAGCCGTCTCTTTTGGCGGCTGCAATACCGGCGACATGCGTGCCATGCGTACCGAATGACATATTATCTTGTTTATCATACGAGAAATTATAGCTGCCGTTATCCAGCCGCGTCAGTTTACCGGCGAATTCCGGATGAGAGAGAATGGCATCATCAATAACGCCAATCGTCACGCCCTTTCCGGTATAGCCTCTGGCATAGGCGAACTCGGCGGAAATAGCCTCAAGCCCCCATTGGCGATTAAACTCTGCGTTTTTCCAACTGTCGGGCGAACCTAATTGTCCTGGTTCCCGATAAGCGGCAAGAGATGAATGAAGAGACAAGCCATAACAACCCAGAAACACGCAATACGCTAACTTCAATTTTTTATTAAGTATCATTTTACGCTCCATGTTTATTTATACCCAGAAGAAAACTGACGTTTTAACCGCGCTGAAACCTCCTATGATCGTGAAACGACAGATAACGCATGCCTGCCCGACGCGGGCCGCATAAAACAGGCTGAGTGATAAAAATTCGGGCGTGCGGACATGAAGATGTCACCACGCCATACGCTTAGGGCGCAGAAGTGCAGACAGGTGGCGAATGTACGTTTGCCGGCGATAAACCCGGCGCCGTTATACCGGCACGGCTCGGCCATCCGGCCGAAGCGCGAGAATCAGGCTGTGGGTGCATCTCGCTTAATTATCCAGTTTTGTTAATGATTTTCATTCGCGAGGCTATCTTATACGTAAGTAAAGTGTCAACAGATGAAACAAAACATTTCTTGATTTGCATCATAACTTTCACCGCAAACGTCGGCGACAAGTGCGTCGGCCACCGCTGAACCGGGCATAACATGGCGCTTTTTACCGCCCGGCATGCGGATTTTGTCAGTCATGATGCATAAGAGAGGCGGTATGACGAGTGAAAGAGCAGCAGAAAGACTGAACATTTCCTCAAAAAGAAACATCAGGTTTGATTACTTTTTTGCGGTTATTAAACCGCCTGGTCGGAGCACTTATTTTTCGATGCAATATAAGAGGGGCTTATAAATAACAGGAGTATTCCTAATGCGTTCTTGCGTAATCTATTTCATGCTACCAGGCCGATTTTTAGCCGCGCCCGCTGGCTATTCCCATTTTCATTGGCAAGACTATATTGAAAGAGGCTCTGCTATAGAGCAAGAATATGGGTAATTTTCCGAGGAAATACCGCATGAGCCTGTTGCCCGAGCAGAAAAATAACAAAAATCCGATCGACCTCTACAGCGAAATCGTAGACGACTTGCCGGGTCTGATCTGCTTCGGCAACCGCCTTGGCGGTTACTTCAACAAGCAGTGGCGCGACTATACCGGCGCAATCGCCGGTGAGCACGGCGCCGCAGACTGGCTCGAGGCCCTGCACCCTGACGATCGCGAACGCCTGGCCGCGCAATGGCGCCAGGCCATCGTTGCCCTCTCCTCGTTCGCCGGCGAAGCCCGTCTGCGCGAGCGCAGCGGCGCCTACCGGTGGTTTATGCTGGCGTTTAACGCCCGCCAGGACGGCAAGGCGCTGGAGCCCAGCTGGTACCTCACCGCCACCGACATCCATCCGCAAATGCTGCAACGCCAGCAAAACGTTCAGGCGCTCTCTATCCAGCAAGACATGCTGGACGCCAGCGTTGACTGCATCAAAGTGATCAATCGCGACGGCACGCTGCGCCACATGAACCGCTCCGGCAGCCTGGCGCTCGGCCTCGATCCGGCGCAAAAAGAGTTTGGCATGCCCTGGCTGGGGCTGTTGTCGCCCGAAGTTCGCCGCCGCGGCAGCAAAGCGTTGCGCAGCGTCAAAGCCGGTAAGAATGCGCGCTTCGCGGGATTGAGCGTGACGCCGCAGGGCAAAAAACAGCATTGGGACAACATCCTCTCTCCCGTCAGCGATGAGCACGGGGTCGTGGCCGAGATCTTGTGCGTCTCACGGGATGTGACGTCGCAGCGCGTGATGGAGCAACGCCTGCTGCTTGCCAGCGAGTATGACGAACTGACCGGCCTGCCCAACCGGCGCCTCTTCAAGAAAAAGCTGAAGCAAGAGATGAAGCGCGCCCTGCACGGCAACAAGTCGCTCGGGCTGATGCTGCTGGATCTTGACCATTTCAAACTGGTGAACGATACGCTGGGCCACGCGGCGGGCGATCATCTGCTGCGGGTGCTGGGCAAAAGGCTCAGCGCCTGCATGAATACTCATTCGTTCGTCTCTCGCCTCGGCGGCGACGAGTTCGCCGTCGTGATCAGCGACGTCGAAAACGAGCAGGATATTTTCCGCATCGCCAACAAGTTTCTGCTGCAGCTGGAGACGCCGATCACCCACGGCGGCAAGACGTTGCATTGCGGCATGAGCATCGGTGGCGCCATCTATCCCAAAGATGCCCGCGATGCGTCAGAGCTGATGAAGTGCGCCGATACCGCGCTGTATGAACTGAAAGAAGGCGGCCGCGGCGGCGTCTACATGTTCGACAGCAAGATGATGGACAAAGCCCGCGCCCGCGCCAGTCAGCTCAACTACGCGCGCCAGATCGTGCGCGATAATTGCATTCGCCCCAACTACCAGCCGAAGGTCAGCCTCGCCGATGGCAGCATCGTCGGCTTCGAAGCGCTGCTGCGCTGGCATTGCCCGCAAAACGGCATACAGCTGCCGGCGACGGTCAGCGAGGCCTTCAACGACTATGAACTGGCGACCAAAATCAGCGAAGCCATGCAGCTGAAAGTCTTCGCCGATATCGCCCGCTGGCGCGCGGCCAGCGTGGCGGTGCGGCCCGTTTCGCTGAACGTGTCGCCGATCGAGTTTTTACGCGACAACTACGCCGAAACCTTCCTGCAACGCCTGCTGAAGTTCCACATTCCCCACCACCTGATCGAACTGGAAGTGACCGAACACGCGTTCAACAAGCACGGTTCGAAATACGTACTGCGCGCGCTGCACATGCTCAAAGAGATGGGTATCCGTATCGCGCTGGACGACTTCGGCACTGGCCACTCCTCGTTCAGCCATATCATGGACTACCCGCTGGACTGCATTAAGCTGGACTGCGACTTCATTCAACGCATGAACACCGAACCGGCGATCCTGGCGATCGTGGAAAGCATCGGCATTCTCGGTCAAAAGCTGTCGATCGATATCATCGCCGAAGGCGTGGAAACCGAGCAGCAGCGCCAAACGCTGTGCGAAGCCGGTTTCCATATCGGCCAGGGGTTTTTGTTCAGCCCGGCGGTGGGATCCCAGCAGGTGCCGACGCTGCTGCAGGCGATACTTCAGCCTGCCGAAGGCGGCACGGCGAATCGTTAAATCGGCATCGCATGCCCCACATTCGGGGGGCTTGATCCCCCCTCTTTTCCTCTGCTTGTTTCACGCCTCCCGCACCGGAATATTTGTGAGAGCCCTCACAAAGCATAAACGTATCTTTACATTTTTGAACGGTTAAGCTTCCGTTCTGTCAGATTTGAGTGTATTCCAGAGCGTCAAAACGATTCTTTTTCCACTCAATTGGGAACGTTACCGGAGACTTGTTAAGAAATAGTTAATTTAAATCAATGCACTACAAATAATAGCAGGAGGTACTGCGATGCACGAAAGGCAAGAGAAGAATGCAATGTTCATTTCGTTCGATGCCGTCTCGGTCTCGGGGATCACGGTGGAAGCAATGAAGATTGCCAAACGACTGCAAGCCTGTGGATTTCGCTCTTATCTTGATTTGGGATACGACATCAAGATTGATAAGGGAAACTTTAATAAACCCTATCAGCATGAGCATGACATCTACCGCGATGTCTTTACGCTGGTCCGCCTGGACGACATCACGTCGATTCCAGATTACCACCCCGCCTTTCTCGAGTACGCGCACGCGGCGTTGATCGGCCAGAAAACGCCCATTGACGAGCAAGAAAAAGCCGCTTTGTTGCATACCATCGCGTTGACGGCGCGGCAGCTGGCGGATCGCCTCATCGCCCAATGGGAAGCGCTCGCAATCAGCCATGTGGTGGTGGAAAACGGCACGCTGCCGGAAAACATCATCTATACCAAAGCGCTGTATCTGGCGATCGAAGATTATGGCCGACGTTATCGACTGACGCGTTTCGTCATCTGGCGCGATCATGACCTGATGTGGAACAGCGAAAAAAAGGTGCTCAAATACGGCCCGCCACCTTATTCTCACGCCATCAAACCTATCCCTTCAAAATACATTACCTATGTCACGCTCAATCACGATCTGAAGCAAAAGCTGGAGGCCTGGTGCAATCATGATGTCCATGTCGAGGTAAAGAAAAATACCTATGACTTCTCGGACAGTCACGAAAGAACGAATGTCAGAAAGCAGATGAATATTCGCGACAATGATCTTCTCATTGCCAGAACCACCCGCATCATCCCTCAGAAAAGATTGGACCGCGATATTATTCTGATCAGCCGGCTGAACGATTTATTTATCCGCGACCACAACACGCGACGCGCCTATTTGGCGATCGCCGGCAATGAATATGAAAATCCGTCATGTTATCTGCAACTCGCCAAATTGGCGCAGGAACTGAATGTTCTCCCCTATGTCAAATTCGTCGGCATGCTTCCTCATGTCGATATGCGCTCGGAAAACGACGCGTTTTGCATAGAGGACCTCTATCACTCTTGCGACCTGGTCTCTTTTCTCACCTCGTATGATTATGATAGCTATGGCAATCCTATCGGCGAAGCGATCAGTTGCCGCCGTTGCTATATCACCACTCGCTACGAATATTATCACGAAGTCTACGGCCGGCATGGGTTTGAAGCGCCCGTCATGCCGATCTCCGAGTTACAGGATGGGCCGCCGAACGACGAATTCATCCAGGAAGTCTACCGGTTCATTAATAACAAGGAGAAGATGAAGCGCGTGGCGGAAAAGAATTACGCGCTGGGCAAGCGGATTTTATCCAACAACGTCATGGAGTTCTTAAATATCAGCTAATCATCGAATGACGTGAAATTTAACTTTCAGACAAGCCATTTCTAACTGTGGACTTTCATTAGCCCTTGGAGGATCTATGCGTGATACTGTTTTTGTGTCTGTCGTACTGCCCGTTTATAATGAAAGCGACCGTATTGAGGCGGTTTTACTTTCGCTGTTCAATCAGCACACCAAGAATGAATTAATCACCCACGACACTTACGAACTGATTGTCGTTGATAACAACTCCACCGATGATTCCGTCGCTAAAATAAACGCGTTTAGTGAAAGGCATCCGGCTATGGCCATTCATGTTATCGCCGAAACGGTGCAGGGTGTCTCCTCGGCCAGAAAACGCGGCATGGACTATGCGTCGCTGCGTTCTAAAGCCCGCGACAGCCGGCTGGGAAATAAACGCAAGCACTATATCGTTTCCGCCGATGCCGATTGCACCGTGGATGCATTTTGGCTTTACGAGCTGGTGAATACCATGATCGAGCAACAAGGCGACCTGGGCACCTGCAACTATTACTACCCTCCCGCAGAGTTTGAGCACCGCCCCAACCTGTTCCGCGAGATCCAAAAAACGCTGCGTCTGCGCGAATTTTCGTTCTCCCTGTTCGGCGGCTTCCCCGACGGCAAAGGGTTCGGGGTGGAGCGCAGCCTGTATGACGCGGTAGGCGGCATCGAAATCTTCTACCAGCTCAACCATGGCCGCTTTGTGGAACACCTGTCCGACGACTGGGACTTCGGCATTAAGGTCATCGCCTACGGCGGCAAGCCGGTTTACGCTCGCCATGCTTACGTTGAGATCAACAGCCGCCGGGTGGACACCATTCTCGATGAGGTGATCAACGGCATCGCCTACGGCAAGGACGGCATCATTATCATGAAGGACGTCCGGCCGGACGTTGAGCGACAGAAAACCGCGCTGGCGGACGCCACGCCGGCGGAGGCGAAACTGGCCTGGGACTACTCGGTCAAGGACTACACGCCAAAGAATATCTTACTGCCGGTGCTGCTCAATCCGTATCTGCTGTTGGAAAACAGCGAAGTGCGCGATTTCTTCTCCGGCCCGCTGGCCGACAGCCTCTACCGCCGCATTCACGAGCTGAAACACGAGATGCGCCTCATCGATTTCAAACCGATCCATGCCTATAAAACCCCCGCCTATCGGCTCTACCTCGAATTTCGCGATGCGCTGTTTGCCGCCATGCGGCGCGCCGTCGGTGACGATATCGGCTTCCCGCCCGCATTGCCGGCCTGCTTCGATACGGTCAAAGACGAGGATTTCACCCGCTTTGTTTATTACTTCTGTGAAGACCGCGAGTCCGGCGAAGCCCACAACTATTTCGGCAACGGGGGGGTCTTCTGATGAACGACGAAGCCTTGCACTCATTGCTGGATATCGATGAAAACTATCCCACGCCGCGGGTGAACGCGTTCCTGGCGCAACCGGAAAACCGGGCCTTTCTGGAGTACGTCCATAAGGATCCGTTCGGCTGTCACGTGTTCCCCGGCGATCTCGTCGACTACCCGCTGGCCGCGTTTTTTGCCGATATGGAGGCTGACATTCGCCAGGCGGGCAAAATCCACCTCTGGGCCTATATCCCGACCTGCCGCTATCGCTGCCATTTTTGTCAGTACCCCACGGTGATCCTCAATCCCAAGGCGCCCGCCTCTCAGGCGGTATTCCGCGATTTGGTCGATTTCAACATCAAGGAGGCGCAAATGTGGCTGGCGCGCGTGCCCAGCCTGGCCGAAGTGGAAATCGGTGAATTCAACGTCTTTGGCGGCACGCCGTCCTTGCTGCCGGAGCCGGAACTGCGCCGCATGATGGCCTTCTACTTCAGCCACTTTAACTTCACCAACGCCACCCTGCGCTTCGAAGGGGAGCCCGGCACCCTGAACAAAGCCTATCTGGCGCTGCTGAAAGAGCTCGGCTTCAGCAAAATCAGTTTCGGCACCCAATCCTTTAATGACGACATCATCACCGCCTGCGGGCGCATGCACTCGGCCGAAGAGTGCGTGGAGACCATTCATCATGCGCGCGCGCTCGGCATTGATTGGGTCAGCGTGGATCTCATTTACGGCATGCTGGGCCAAAGCGTGGACGACGTGAAATACGACATGGAAAAAACCCTCGAGCTGAATCTGTCGCACGTCGTCTGCACCAAGCTGCACATGGATGAGTTTATTAAAAATCGCACCGGCGTCTCGGGCGAGCGCGAAAGCCTGTGGCAGAAAAAGGGGCTGATCAGCATCAACAACCTGCGCTTCCCTGGGCTGGGCAAGCAGTACCAAATGCGCGAGCTGGTCGAGAACTACCTGAATGGCGGCTATACCGAACACCCCACCATGTACTTTCACCGCAATGATCAACAGCCGGAAAAGTGGAAATCGCTCATCACCGATCTCGACAAGCAGTATCCGGAAGTGGCGATCGGTTTGGGCGGCAGCTCCAAATCGACGCGATCCGAAGCCATCAACATCACCGGTTACAAGAAGTACAAGGAGGCGCTCAACCAAGACCGCCTGCCCATCGAGGAAAGCCGCGGTTTCTCCCCGATCCAGCGTGAAGTGAACGCCTTCAAAATGGCGCTCTCCACCTTGCTGCCGGTGGACGATCGGGTGTTTAAACGGCGCTTTGACGGCAACAGCCTGTTTGCTAACCCGGTCATCCGCCGCACGTTGAAAATCCTGGTAGATAAAGCGCTGGTCACCGTCGATGGTCCGTGCGTGACGCTCACGCCCATCGGCGTCACGCTGGTCGAAGCCATTATCAATACCCAATTTTCCGCCGCATTCGCCAATCAGGAGTGAAAGATGACGACGACAGTCTCCGATCCCAAACCGGTATTCAGCTTCTATTACATCGGCATCGATACCGAAGCCGGCGTCACGCCACAACAGTTTGAAACCTTCGTGCGCGAACAAGGCGTGCATATCCCCTGTTATCCCGGCTGGCGCTGGACGTTGCTGCGCGGCCTGCGCGGCGAACGCGTCGGGCAATACCTGATGCTGTACGAGATTGACAGCGCCGAGCAGCGCGATCGTTACGTCACCGCCACCGGGCAGCGAACGGCGCACGCGCACGAATTCTGGCGGCGGCATGCCGCCGCGCAGGAAATCCTCGCCGAGTGGCGAAAACTGGGCACCTACAGCCTGCTGCCGACGCTGTTCAGCGATTATCGCCTGCTGGCTGAGAACAGAAAAAGCGACGTGCCGCCCGGCCCGCGCTACCGGGAACGGCCGGGCGAACCGCCCGAGGCGCGCATTATCGGCATCCACAATCTGGCGCTGCGCGAAGGCGTGACCCCGGCGCAATTCGAACGCTTTATCGCCGAAAATCACCATCGCATTGAGGATTATCCGGGCTGGAAGTTTCACTTGCTGAAGGGAGAGCGCGGCAATCGGCTCGATCAGTACGCGGTGATGATGGAAATCGTCAGCCTGGCGGCGCTGGACGTGTTCTATCCGGAGCCCGATATCGCCACCGCCGAAGCGGCAACCTTCGCCAAAGCGCATCGCGACACCAAGCAAATGTATGAAGAGTGGAAGCAACTGGCGTCATTTTCCGGTTCACCGCAGATTTATACCGATTATCTGTCCGTCGCGCAGAGCCGATCGTCATGATGCTACCTTGGCTAACCGGCGAGGCCGCAGAGAATCATCGCCGGCAAATCGCCACCCGAGCGATCTTCTTCCTCGCCGGGTTGGGCATGGCCGCCTGGGCGCCGTTGATCCCTTTCGTGAAAGCGCGATTGGGCATCGATGACGGCGCGCTCGGTTTGCTGCTGTTTTGCCTCGCCGCCGGCTCCATGGCGATCATGCCCTTCGCCGGGTATCTGATCGCCAAACTGGGGTGCCGCGCCGTGTTGCTGGGCGCTGGCGCCTTGCTGTGCATCGACTTGCCGCTGTTGGCGTTACTCGATGCTCCGCTGTTGATGGGGGCGGCATTGGGGGTATTTGGCGCCGTCAACGGCATCATGGATGTGGCGATGAACTCACAGGCGATAATCGTCGAGCGGGAGAGCGGCCAGGCGAAAATGTCCGGTTTTCATGGCTTCTACAGCCTTGGCGGCATTGCCGGCGCCGGCGGCGTCAGTCTGTTGCTGCTGGCGGGCCTCGCCCCGGTCCAGGCCATCGGCCTGATCGCCCTCCTCATCGCGATCCTGCTGCTGATCGTCGCCGGCGATTTACTGGCGCACGGCGGCATCGGCGAGCGGCGACGGGGCGGCGCGCGGTGGGCGCTGGCCCACGGCAAGATCCTGTTTATCGCCCTGCTCTGTTTCTTCGTGTTCCTGACCGAGGGGGCGATGCTCGACTGGTCGGCATTATTCCTGCATGCCGAGCGCGGCGTGGCCAAATCGCAGGCGGGGATCGGGTTCACGCTGTACGCCGTCGCCGTGGCCTGCGGGCGGCTGTATGGCGACAGGCTGATCGGCGCCGTCGGGCGCTACCGCACTCTGCTGCTCGGCAGCCTGTGCGCCGCGGCAGGCGTGCTGTTGACCGTCACCGTCCCTCTGGCATCGGCCGCCTTTGGCGGGTTGATGCTCGCCGGCCTGGGCATCGCCAACATCGTTCCCATTCTGTTCAACGCCGTCGGCAATCAAAAACAGGTACCGCCCGGCCAGGCGTTTCCGGCCGTGACGCTGGTCGGCTATCTCGGCTTATTAACCGGCCCGGCGCTGATCGGTTTTATCGCCAATTACACCAGCCTGGCCCTGGCGTTCGGCTGCACGCTGCTGTGCCTGTTGCTGGTCAGCATCAGCGCCAAAGCCGTGACGAACACATCTCACTAACTTAACTTGCGAGGATCGTTTAATGCATGCATCAACCACGCCGGTTTTCTCCCTGCACTACGTGGGAATCAACCTGAAACGGGGCGTCGCCTCAGATCGTTTCGAAGCGTTCGTTCGCCGTAAAGGCGTCGCCATCCCGGCCTATCCCGGCTGGCGATGGACGCTGCTGCGCGGCCTGCGCGGCGAGCGTGAAAATCAGTACCTGATGGTTTATCAGGCTAAAGACGCCGCCACCTACGCGCGCTATATCGACGGCAACGGCGAGCTGACCGACGAGGCGCACGCCTTTTGGCGGCAGCGTCCGGAGGCCGCCGCGCTGATTGAGGAGTGGAAAACCTTCGCGACCTTCGCCGAACTGCCGACCCTTTACACCTGTTACCGTCTGGTGGCCGAGAATAGCCGCAGTTCATTGCCGCCCGGCCCCAATTACCGCAGCGAACCAGGTAAGGAAAGCATTCAGCGTGTCATCGGCATTCATAACCTGGCGCTTAAAGCGGGCGTCTCGCCCGAGCGATTTGAACGGTTCATTACCGACAACATCCACCGCGTGGAAGACTACCCGGGCTGGAAGTTTCACCTGCTGAAGGGCCAGAGCGGCAATCGGCTGGACCAATACGCGGTGATGCTGATCATTGAAAGTCTGGCGTCGCTCAACGCGTTCCATCCGGAGCTCGATGTCTCAACCGAGCAAGCGCTCAGGTTCGTGGCCGAGCATCAGGACACCGAACGCATGTACGACGAGTGGAAAACACTGGCGTCGTTCTCCGGCGCGCCACAAATCTACACGGATTACCTGGCGATTGGCGGCAACGAGAATGACGCCCATCCGGCGTAAACCGCGCGGCGGCGTTGAGCGCCGCCGCTTTCACGGCCGCCGTTCGCCGAACGGCGCCAGCTTCATGCCGATAAGCGTCACCACGCAGATGAGCGCCCCGGCGTAGAAGGTGGAGGCGGAACCGAACAGCTCCCACAGGGTTCCGGCCCCGAGACTCGCCAGCAGCAGCGCCACGCCGCTGATCAGATTGAACATGCCGAACGCGGTGCCGCGCAGGTGCGCCGGCGCGGTATGTGCCACCATCGCCGCCAGTAGCCCCTGGGTCATGCCCATGTGCACGCCCCACAGCGCGACGCCAAAAAGCACCCCGCCCCAATGATCGCTCTGCGCCAATACCAGGTCAGCGGCGATCAGCACCAGCAACCCGGCTTTCAGCAATCCTTCATGGCTCATGCGGTCGGACAGTTTTCCGAACGGATAGGCCGAGCAGGCGTAGACCAGATTCATGGCGACCATCACCAGCGGGATCAGCGCCAGCGGCGTGCCGCCCTGCTGCGCCTTCAACACCAGGAACGCTTCACTGAAGCGCGCCAGCGTGAAGATCGCGCCGATGCTCACCACCCACCAATAGCTGCGCCCCAGCAGCCGCAGGTTGGCGCGAGTGATCGGGTTGGTGCGCTTGTGGGTTATCGTGGCGGCCGGCTCTTTCAGGCCGAAAAACAGCAGCGCAATCGCCAGCGCCGCCGGGATCGCCGCCACCCAGAAGATGGCGCGAAAATCGTTGTGCCACAGCAGCATCAGACCGACGGCCAGCAGCGGCCCTAAAAAGGCGCCGACGGTATCCAGCGACTGGCGCAGCCCGAAAGCCGCGCCGCGAATTTCCGGCGGCGTCACGTCGGCCACCAGGGCATCACGCGGCGCCCCGCGAATGCCTTTGCCCACGCGATCCAGCAGGCGCGCGCTCATCACCATGCCGGACGACGACGCGATGGCGAAAAACGGTTTGCTGATGGCGCCCAACCCGTAGCCCAGCAGCGCCAGCCCTTTACGTTTGCCGAGGTAATCGCTGAGCACGCCGGAGAACACCTTGACGATCAACGCCGTCGCCTCCGCCAGCCCTTCGATCAGACCGATGACAATCACGCTGGCGCCGAGCGTCGTCGCCATAAACAGCGGCAACAGGCTATGGATCATTTCCGAGGAAACGTCCATCAGCAGGCTCACGCCACCCAATACCCACACGCCGCGCGGTATGCGGCCCAACGTAGCGAAACGCGACGGCATGGTTCATCCTCGATCGATTCAGCGCCGCCAGAGGCGCCTCATGATTTTTCCAAGATTGGTTAGTTGATTTTGTTCGTTCACAGATCTGCAGCCTTTAGAGATAGTGCAACGACCGTGTGACATCCATAATAATGAAGGTAATTAACATAATGATATATAGCAAAAAGATGATAGTGATTGCGGCGCTGCTGAGTTTTTCCGCCGCCGCCGCACCGGGCGTGGATCTCGTCGCCAACGAAACGCCGATCCACACGGTGAAGAGCGCCGAAGCCGTGGCCAAAATCCCCGCCGGCTTCCGGTTCGTGGAACCCGGCACGCTGACGGTGGCCATTTCCCTGCTGGGCAGCGGCCCGCCGTTCGGCCTGTACGCCCGCGACAATAAAACGGTGATCGGCAGCGAGGCGGACATCGCGCGCCTGGTGGCCGACGGTTTGGGGTTGAAACTCAAGCTGGTGCCCACGTCGTGGGAAGACTGGCCGCTGGGGGTGGCCTCCGGCAAATATGACGCCGCGGTTTACAACATCACCGTGACCAACGAACGCAAAACCAAATTCGATTTCGCCACCTATCGGCAGGATACGCTGGGCTTCTACGTCAAGTCCGACAGTAAAATCACCCAGATCAAAACGGCGCCGGATATCGCCGGTAAAAAGATCATCGTCGATTCCGGCACCAATCAGGAAGCGGTACTGCTGGCCTGGGACAAGGAGAACCGCGCCAAGGGATTGGCGCCGCTGCAGCCGGTGTACGTCACCGATAAGGCCGCCTCCACGCTGGCCATTCAGTCGGGCCGCGCCGACGCCACCTTCGGGCCCAACGTCTCCGGCGCTTATCAGGCGCGGCTGACCGGTAAAACCCGGCTGGTGGGCATCGTGCCCGGCGGCTGGCCGAAGACCGCCAACATCGCCGTCACGCTGAAGAAAGGCAACGGCCTGGTGGACGCGGTGCAGGCTTCGCTCAACAGCGCCATCGCCAACGGCAGTTATCTGCAGGTGTTGGATCGCTGGGCGGAGAGCGACGAGAAGATTGCCCATTCCGAGATTAACCCGCCGGGACTGGGGGATTGAGAGAGCAACAAACAGGCCCCGCGCAGCGGGGCCTTATCGCCCGTCAATCGAGAAGCGTCATTCCTCTGCCGCTTTTCGCCTCCCCAGCTTGCGGTACAGCGTGCTGCGCGAAACGCCGAGCGCCTTCGCCGCCCGGCTGAGATTGCCGCCCGCCCTGTCGATCGCCGCCTGCAGATCCTCGCCGCCGGCGTCGGCGCATGCCTGGCGCGGCGACAGTACCGCGATCGACTGCGGCAGATCGTCCAGAGTGAGCACCGCGCGATCGTCCGCCAGCGCCAGCAGCACCTTGAGCGTACTTAACAATTGCCGCACGTTGCCGGGCCACGGATAGCGCGCCAGCATCGCCAGCGCCTCCGGCAACAGGCGAATGTCGCGCCGTTCGCCGCCCAGCTCCCGCCACAGCTGCAGAATGAAGGTCTCCAATTGCGCCCGCTCTCTGAGCGGCGGGATGCGCAGGCTGTATTCCTGTATGCGATACAATAAATCTTCGCGAAACGCCCCCGTTAGCACCTGCCGATGCAGATCGTGGTGCGTCGCGCAAACCAGCGCGAAATCGACCGCATAGGCGCTGCGGCTGCCGAGCGGCGTGACCGTTTTCTCCTGCAACACCCGCAGCAGGCGCGTTTGCAGGCCCGCCGGCATGTCGCCGATTTCATCGAGGAACAGCACGCCGCCGTCCGCCTCGCGGATCTTGCCGATATAGCCTTTGGGGTTGGCACCGGTAAACGCCCCCGGCGCATAGCCGAACAGTTCGGACTCGATCAGCGGTTCCGGCAGCGCCGCGCAGTTGATCGCCACAAAGTTGCCGTTGCGCCAGCGACTTTCCTGAAACAGGCGGCGGCTGAAGTGCTCCTTGCCGCAGCCGGTTTCGCCGGTCACGCACAGAGAAAGGCCGGCGTTGAGAATACGCAACGCTTTCTGATGCTGCTCGTCGTGCCGTTCCGCCGGCGGCGTCGAACGCAGAGCGCTAACGCGGCGTTGGGGCGCCTCGAGCAGCGAATAATAGTGCCGTTGATTGCCGGCCAGCGTCTGGCGCGGCGCGCCGGAGGGTTGCCGCAACAGATCGGGGAACAGCTGAGCGAATTCAAGCGAGCCGAATGCGGCCGGCGAGAGTTGGAACTCGACCATCGCCAGCCGATTGGCGGCGATCAGCACTTCGTCGTGAAACACCAGCAGCAGTTCCTGCGCGCTGCCCAGGCGCCCAGCGTCGGCGTGCAGGCGCAGCGTCCAGTGACGATCGGCGATCGCGCTTCTGACCCAGCGGTGTTCGATATGGCGCACCGCCTGCATGATCAGACGCTGCGCATCAGGATACGGGCGCTGGGCCGGGGCAGAGAGATCCAGTATGCCGGCAATATGGCCATCCGGCCGGTAGATCGGCGCGGCGGTGCAGTTCAATCCGGCGTTTTGGTTGAGAAAATGCTGATCGCCGCGCACTTCGCAGAAAGCGCCCAGCGCCAGCGCAGTGCCGATGGCGTTAGTGCCCCGCTCCGCTTCTCCCCACTGGTTGCCCGGCGCCAGCGCAAAGCGCGACGCCTTGTGCAGAAAATCGTGATTGCCACGGGTTTCCAACACCAGCCCGTCGGCGTCGGCGATCACCACGATGGCCGGTTGACGCGTAATTTGCGCGCCCAACTGTTCGATCAGCGGCTGTACCCGTTGCGGCACCCAGTCGTTGCGGCTGCGCAGTTCTTCGAGCAGACCGGCTTTGATAAACGGGATATGTTGATCGGCGCGCGTCAGGCCGTAACTGCGGCTGCGCTGCCAGGATTCCGCCAGCGGGTGGGTCAGCAAACTGGCGCTCTCAGTGAGCAAGCGATCGTCAGGCAACATGCGTTTCTCCCCCGGCTGCAAGTGTTGCAAATATGTATCATGGATGTGTATCAGGCGTTGCGACACGGAACACAAAAAATCATCGGCGGCAGCGGCACCGCTCGATTGGCTTACCCACATCAGTGCTTAACGTTTTAATAAATAGCCATTTTTTAAATAACGCTACGTCCGTCGCTAATCTGGCACGGGGCGTGCTTCTCTGTGCTGCGGCGACAGGCCGCACTCACAGGCGCAGCGCAATAGCGCCGGTTATCATCTGCAGAGAGGTGCTTCACATGAAATATGTTCACCCCGGTTTGCCTGGCTCGCTGGTTTCGTTCCGTCAACGCTATGGCAACTACATTGGCGGCAAATTTGTCGAACCGGTATCCGGCAACTACTTCACCAACACCTCGCCGGTGACCGGCCAGCCGATCGCCGAATTCCCGCGTTCCGACGCCAAAGACATCGAGCTGGCGCTTGACGCGGCGCATGCGGCGGCGGACGCCTGGGGTAAAACCAGCGTGCAGGAACGCGCCAATGTGCTGTTGGCCATCGCCGATCGCATCGAGTCGCGGCTGGAGATGCTGGCGCTGACCGAAACCTGGGACAACGGCAAACCGATCCGCGAAACCCTGAATGCCGATCTGCCGCTGGCGGTCGACCATTTCCGCTACTTCGCCGGCTGCCTGCGCGCGCAGGAAGGCACCGCGGCGGAGATCGACCAAAATACCGTGGCCTACCATATCTATGAACCGCTGGGTGTGGTCGGCCAGATTATCCCGTGGAACTTCCCGCTGCTGATGGCCGCCTGGAAACTGGCGCCGGCGCTGGCCGGCGGTAACTGCGTGGTGCTGAAACCGGCGGAACAGACGCCGCTCGGCATCAGCGTGCTGATGGAAGAGATCGGCGATCTGCTGCCGCCGGGGGTGCTCAACGTGGTGCAAGGTTTCGGCGCCGAGGCCGGCGAAGCGCTGGCGCGCAGCAAACGCATCGAAAAAATCGCCTTCACCGGCTCCACGCCGGTCGGCCGCCACATTCTCGCCTGTGCGGCGGAGAACATCATCCCCAGCACCGTCGAGCTGGGCGGCAAATCGCCGAACATTTATTTTGAAGACATCATGCAGGCGGAGCCGGCGTTTATCGACAAGGCGGTTGAGGGGTTGGTGCTGGGCTTTTTCAACCAGGGAGAGGTTTGCACCTGCCCTTCACGCGCGCTGATCCAGGAGTCCATCTACCCGCAGTTCATGGAGAAAGTGCTGGCGCGTATCGCCACCATCCGCCAGGGCGATCCCTTCGACACCGAGACCATGATCGGCGCCCAGGCGTCAAAACAGCAGTACGACAAGATCCTGTCCTACATCGACATCGCTAAAAACGAGGGCGGCAAAATCGTTGCGGGCGGCGAGCCCGCTCAGCGCGGCGACGAAGTGCAAAACGGTTTCTACCTGCAGCCGACGCTGATCACCGGCGACAACAGCATGCGTTTCTTCCGCGAGGAGATCTTCGGGCCGGTGATTGGCGTCACCACCTTCAAGGATGAGGCCGAAGCCCTGGCGCTGGCCAACGACACCGAGTTCGGGCTGGGCGCCGGGCTGTGGACCCGCGACATCAACCGCGCCTACCGCATGGGACGTGCGATCAAGGCCGGCCGCGTATGGACCAACTGCTACCACCTGTACCCGGCGCACGCCGCGTTCGGCGGCTACAAAAACTCCGGCATCGGGCGCGAGACCCACAAGGCGGCGCTGTCGCACTATCAGCAGGTGAAAAACCTGCTGGTCAGCTACGACGCCAAACCGCTGGGCCTGTTCTGAAGCCGGCGTAATGAGATAACAAGAAGGCCACCCGCAGGTGGCCTTCTTTTTTCGCGTGGCCTACTTCGCCATGCCGAGATCGATCACCATGCGACCGCGAATGGTGCCCGCCTTCATCTCCTCGAAGATGGCGTTGATATCGCCCAATGGCCGTTTGGTCACTTTCGGCGTCACTTTGCCTTCGGCGGCGAACTGGAACGCCTCTTTCAGATCTTCGCGCGTGCCCACCAGCGAACCCACCACCTGAATGCCGTCCAGCACCAGGCGCGGAATGCTCAGATCCATACTTTCCGGCGGCAGCCCCACGGCCACCACTTTACCGCCGGCGCGCACCGCATTGACCGCCGAGTTGAAGGCGGCTTTCGCCACCGCCGTCACCACCGCCGCGTGAGCGCCGCCGGTTTGCTGCTGAATGATCTCCTCCGCGTTTTGCGTTTTGGAGTTGATAGTCAGATCGGCGCCGATCTGTTTGGCGAACTCCAGCTGGCCATCATTGACGTCGATGGCGATCACTTTGGCGTTAAACACGTTCTTGGCGTACTGCAACGCCAGGTTGCCCAGCCCGCCCAGGCCATAGATGGCGATCCACTGCCCCGGCTTGATATCGGAAATCTTCACCGCCTTGTAGGTGGTGACGCCGGCGCAGGTGATGCTGCTGGCGGCGAAAGAATCGAGCCCGTCCGGCACTTTCACCGCGTAGTCCGCCACCACGATGCACTCTTCCGCCATGCCGCCGTCAACGCTGTAGCCGGCGTTTTTCACCGAGCGGCACAGGGTCTCGTTGCCGCTGACGCAGTATTCGCAGTGGCCGCAACCCTGGTAAAACCAGGCGACGCTGGCGCGGTCACCCACTTTTAACGAGGTGACGCCCTCACCGACGGCGGAGACCACGCCGATGCCCTCATGCCCCAACGTAATGCCCGGCACCTCGCCGAAATCGCCGTTTTTCACGTGCAAATCGGTGTGGCACACCCCGCAACACTCCATTTTCAACGCCGCTTCGCCGTGCTTCAGCGGGCGCAGCACTTTATCCTGAATGTCTACGGTATGGTTTTTCGTCACTACGGCAGCTTTCATGGTGTTTTCCTTAGCAGTGTGGGAAGTACAGTTGTTAATGTAGTGACTGTATTCGGCGAGGGCAAGCGCCGCGTGTTTTGTGTAAAAACAAATAATTAAATATGAATCAGTCTGATTATTTCATAAAAAACCATTAACAGACGGCGCGATCGCCTTGAGATTGACAGCCGTGAACAATCGCGCCTCTCTGGCTTGATTTACCCCTTGAAGCGATTAACAGGGATTTTGAGGTAGTGCCGCCCATCATCTTCGCAATCAGGCAGAACGCCGCCGCGAATGTTGACCTGCAGCGCCATCAGCATCAATTCCGGATGCGGCAACGTGGCGTCTCGCTGCTTTCTTTGCGCGATAAATTGGGCTTTATCCATGTTGGCCACCCAGGGGTTGTTCTCGCGCTGCTCTCGCACGGTGCTTTCCCAGCGGGCCTCACGCCCCGCCGGGCGATAATCGTGGCCGGTAAACAGGCGGGTATCCGCTGGCAGGCTCAAGATCCGCTGCAACGAATCCCACAGGGCTTCCGCATTTCCGCCGGGGAAATCGGCCCTTGCGGTGCCGCTGTCAGGCATGAAAAACGTATCGTGAATAAACGCCGCATCGGCAATGTG
Organism: Serratia sp. CY55921; assembly: GCF_052167655.1. NCBI lineage: Bacteria > Pseudomonadati > Pseudomonadota > Gammaproteobacteria > Enterobacterales > Yersiniaceae > Serratia > Serratia sp. CY55921. The sequence goes on from NZ_JBJNMU010000001.1 coordinate 1,272,929, forward strand.
ATACGTGACGGAAGCCAGGGTGTGGCCAGGAGACAGCAAGACTTCAGCGCGCAGGTTGCCGATAAAAAAGACGTCCCCATCCGCAAACAGCGCATCCCACACGGTCTCGGCGGGAGGCAGTTCCTTCAAATTATAGATGTCTTGCCACAGCCCCTGCACGGCGGTGATTTTTTCGCCTATGCCGCTGAGGGCGCCGGTTTTCTGCGCCAGCCAGGTTGCGGCAGAAAAATGGTCGGCATGCGGGTGCGTATCCAGCACCCAGGCCACGCCCCATCCTTGCTGCCGGATAAAGCTCAAAATGGTGTGCGCCTGCTGATGCGATACCGTGCCCGATCGGCGGTCAAAATCCAGTACCGGGTCGATGATGGCGCAGCGACGCGCCTCGGGATCGGCGACGACATACTGCAGGCTGCCGCTTTCCGGCTCATAAAATGCGTGCACTTGCGCATGAGACTGAACGGACTGATGCCGGCGATACCAGCTGAGCGCCTTATCGGCATCCGCGCCATATTCTTCGCATTGGCTGCGGAATCGCGCTTCATCGATCCGCCCTTCGCGCAGCGCATGCAGCAGAGCAAGGCAGGCTGAGCGCGCCCCGCTCCGGCAGTGCGCCAGGGTCTTCTTGCCCCGCCGCAACAGGTAATGGAAGGTATAAACGGTCTCCCAGGTCAGCGTGTCGAACGTGTAAGGAAGATAGACGTAGTCTATGCCCATGCCTTCAGCCAGCGTTTTCTCTTGCTGATGGGATAGATGCTCCCCCGGTTCTTCATCTGGCCGGTTGTTGACAATAAGCCGGTAGCCTTGTTGATGCAGGGTAGCGAAATCACTCGCTGCGGGCGCCCCCGAAAAGGAGAGCTGATGATGGTATGTACGGATGCGCATATTTTTTCCTTCTGTCTTATAAGCTTTTAAAAAGCATATAAAGGGCCAGCACCAAGAGCATGGCGGCGTAGAGCACACGGATAATGTCCTCGCGTTTCTTCAGGCGCTCGGTGAGCGCAACCCCCACGACGCCCCCCAGAACACCGCCGACGATCAGCCAGCACGTGATGACGAGCGACACCTTGCCGGACAAGGCATAGCTTGCGCTCGTCGATAAACCCATGGCAGAAACCACCACCAGCGAGGTGGCCACCGCTTCAAGCAGCGAAAAGCGGAAAAACCAGAGCAGCGCCGGCACCACTAAAAATCCGCCGCCGATACCCAGAAAGCCGGCCACCGCGCCGAGCGCCAACACGCTGGGCCACACGATGGCGGGATGAAAGGTTGCATCCGGGGAAGCCAACCCGTTGCCGGCCCGGTGATTTTTTTTCAGCGTTAATCCGGCGACAATCAGCATCAGCAAAGCGAAAGGCAGGGTTAGATAGCGCCCGTCCGTGATTTTTCCCATCTGTGAACCTGCCAGCGTTCCTGCCACCGCGACCAGCGACACGACAATGCCGGTTCGCCACCGGACGTTTCCTTTGGCGGCGTGCGCAAAAAGGTTGAGCAGCGCACTGACGGCGACGGACATGGCGCTGGTGCCTATCACCAAATGCGTATCCGGGATTTGCACCATATACAGCAGCAGCGGCACACAAACGATGGAGCCGCCTCCGCCTGTCAGGGCCAAGAGAAATCCGACTATTCCTCCGGTTATCACCAATAACATCAGGGTATAAAAAGTAAAATGGAAAAAATCCAATGCGTTAATTCCTGAACGGTGTTTGTGGCATTTATTAACGATCAGTTCGCATTGATTGTCAAATAACTTATTACATTTAGCTATTACATATAGCTAAATCGAATATGTGATTTTCAATATAACCATAAGTTCTATGAATTCCCTTTTAATCTGGGCATTAACCCCCTACTTTCTTATGAAAGGAGGCCTGCATGAAACCGGAAAAAATAAACACCCAGAAAAAAGTTGTTGTTATTGGCGGTGGTTCATCTGGAATAAGCGTCGTGGCAAGCATAAGGAAGCGAGTTAAAGGCATTGATATAACGGTAATTGAACCTGGCGACTGTCATTATTATCAACCGGCATGGACCCTGGTGGGCGGCGGGCTTTTTGATATCAATGAAACGCGGCGTTCCATGCGCGCCGTCATCCCCCCAGGAACCGCATGGATTCAGGATAGCGTGGTCAGAGTGGAGCCCGGCCCAAAATATGTCGAGACCCGCCAAGGGCAGAAAATAAACTACGACTTCCTTATTGTTGCCTGCGGCCTCGTTTTACGTTGGGATAAAATAGAGGGTCTTGAAGAAACGTTGGGAATGAATGGCGTCACCTCTAATTATCGTTTTGATCTTGCGGAATACACCTGGAAACTGGTTCGTGAAATGCAAGGCGGCGAGGCGATATTTTCTCAACCACCAATTCCGATAAAATGCGCCGGCGCGCCGCAAAAAGCCTTATACCTTTCATGCGATCACTGGCGGCGACAAGGTGTCCTTAATAATATTAACGTCAATTTTTGCCTGGCGGGCGCGGCGGTATTCGGCGTGCCGCAATTTGTTCCTCCGCTGACCCATTACTTGAAAAAATACCGCGCACAGGTCAACTTCCGGCATAATTTAGTTCGCGTTGATGGGCAGCGTCGGCAAGCGACCTTTTCTCTGGACGGTGATGAAGAAGGCAAACGCGAAGTGACACTGCCCTTCGATATGCTGCACGTAGTGCCGCCGCAATCTGCGCCGGCGTTCATTTCGCAAAGTGGGTTGTCTGACGAGTCAGGTTGGTGCGACGTGGATAAATTCACCCTACGGCATAAGCAGTGGCAGACGATTTTTGCGGTTGGCGACTGTTGCGCCACGCCAAATGCCAAAACCCTGGCGGCGGCTCGCAAACAGGTGGTGGTGGTGGCAGAGAACATCGCGGCGCAGCTTAACGGCGCTCCTGATGCGGCACGGTATGATGGTTATGGCTCCTGCCCATTGACGGTAGAGAAAGGCAAGGTTGTTCTGGCGGAGTTTGGTTACGACAGTAAATTGCTCCCCACCTTTCCTCTGTTCGACAACACGCATCCCAGCCGTATGGCATGGTGGCTGAAGGCCTGGTTTTTACCCAAATTTTACTGGGCGGGCATGTTGCGCGGGGTCGAATGGTTTGCCAAAAGCAAGCCATAGCGACCGTCATCGTTATCCGCGCCTCGCGGCTTCCGCAGGCGCTTGACTATTTGGCGATACACAGCCACCATCGCTTGCGAGCCATCAGGCTGATTGCAAGCCGTCACCACTAACCGGTCGATCAACGATGAAAAATGCCCCCGCCGTTACGATTCACTACTGTTCACAATGCAATTGGTTGCTGCGCGCCGGCTGGATGGCGCAAGAGCTGCTCAATACCTTCGGCGACGATCTCGCCTCCGTCACCCTGATGCCGGGCACCGGCGGGGTGTATCAAATCAGCGTCGATGGCGTGATGATTTGGGATCGCAAAATTGACGGCGGCTTCCCCGATGCGGCGCAGTTAAAGCAGCGGCTGCGCGATCACAGCTTTCCCGAGCGTTCCCTCGGCCACAACGACGGCAAAAAAGCCCGGCACTGAACGGCGTCAGCCCGCCGCCGGCGGCCGCGCGCCGAGAATGCGCGGCATCACTTCTTTCATCATTTCCATGAACTTGCGCAGGCGAGCCGGGTAATAGCTGGCGTAGGGATATAGCAGGTAGATAGGCAGCGGCGCGGCGCGCCAGGCCGGCAACACGGTTTGCAGCGCCCCGTCGGCCACATCGTCCCGCACCAGCCAGGAGGAGACAATCGCGACGCCCAGCCCCTCCAGCGCCGCCTTGCGTACCGCGTACAGGCTGTCGGTGCTCAACCTCGGCGTGATATCGAACCGCCCCTGCTCGCCGCGCTCAGCATGGGTCAGCACCACTTCATTGCGATAAAAACTGTTCAACGCCAGCCACGGCAACCGCGCCAAATCGTCAAGACAGCGAACCGGTTCTCGGCTCGTCAGCAGCGCCGGCGACGCTACCGTGCTGCGCGGCACCTCCGCCAGCAACACCGCCACGACCGACGGATCGGTCACCGCACCGACGTGAATGGCGCAATCCACGCCTTCGGGAATAAAGTCCGGAGAATGATCGTTCAGCGTCCACTCAACGTAAGTTTGCGGGTAGCGCCGCAGGTACTCGCCCAACGGACCGATCAGCTGATCCTGGCCGAAAGCGTGCGGCGCCCGCACGCGCAACACCCCGACCGGTTCGTCGCGCGCGCCGCCCAGCCCTTCTTCCAGGCTTTGCCATTGCTCGATCAGCCCCCGCGCCTGGCGGTAACAGCGCTCGCCGTCGTCGGTCAGTTTGAGGGCGTGAGTCGTCCGCTGGATCAGTTTGGCGCCCAGCAGCTGCTCCAACGCCTGCAGACGCCGACTGATCGTCGGTTGTGAGGTGCCCAGCTGCTGCGCCGCCGCCGACAGGCTGCCGCTTTCGACGATGCGCACCAGCGTATGCAGCAAAGTTATGCGGTCGCCGTTGGGTAAATTAATTTTATTCATACGTTAAGTGTATAACAGTTTTACCTGCGAGGGGGCTACAGCGGAATGAAGCAAGCGGTAAAAATGGCCGCACATTCACTTTGCAGGGATCTTTGCCATGAGCACCACCGCCACTAACGGCGCCCCGTCCGCCAACGTCGTGTTTCTGCTGGCCGCCGGCGCCGGTCTCAGCGTCGCTTCAATCTATTACAGCCAGCCCATGCTCGGCATGATGGGCGCCGATTTCCACGCCGGCGTCGCCGATGCCGGCATGGTGCCGACGCTGACCCAGTTGGGTTATGCGCTGGGCATTTTACTGTTGGCGCCGCTGGGCGACCGGTACGATCGCCGGCGGATCATTCTGATCAAAGGCGCGCTGCTGACGCTGACGCTGCTGCTTTGCGCGTTTGCCGCCTCATTCCCGCTGTTGTTGCTCAGCAGCCTGGCGATAGGCCTGACCGCCACCGTCGCCCAGGACATTATCCCCGCCGCCGCCACGCTGGCGCCGGAGGCCAGCCGCGGCAAAACCGTCGGCGCGGTGATGACCGGGCTATTGGCCGGTATTCTGCTGTCGCGCGTGTTCAGCGGCGCGCTCGCCGAGTTCGCCGGCTGGCGCAGCGTTTACGCGCTGGCGGCGCTGGGCGTTTTGCCGATCACGCTGGCTATCTGGCGCATGTTGCCGCGTCTTCGCCCCCATAACGCGCTGAGTTACCCCGCGCTACTGCGCTCGCTGGGGCATCTGTGGGCCGCGTATCCCGAGCTGCGGCGTGCAACGCTGGGGCAAGGCTTTCTGTCATTGGGCTTCAGCGCTTTCTGGTCAACGCTGGCGTTGATGCTGGCGGAGCGCTACCAGATCGGCAGCGCGGCGGCCGGCGCGTTTGGTCTGGCAGGGGCGGCGGGTGCGCTGGCGGCGCCGTTGGCGGGAAGCCTGGCCGATCGGCACGGCCCTGACGCCGTGACCCGCATCGGCGCGGCACTGGTCCTGGCCGCCTTCGCCCTGATGTTTCTGCTTCCGCTGTTGCCGCTCCCGGCGCAGCTGGCTCTCATTGCGCTGAGCGCCGTCGGATTCGATCTGGGCATCCAGGCGACGCTGATCGCACACCAGACCATCGTCTACGGTCTTGATCCGGCGGCCCGCAGCCGCTTGAACGCCCTCTTGTTCACCGGCGTATTCATCGGCATGGCGACCGGCGCCGCCCTCGGCAGCCGCATTCTGGCAAGCGCGGGCTGGCCGGGCGTCGTGGCGCTGGCGACGGCGGCGGGGGCCGTGGCGCTGTGGATCCGCTGCGGGCGCAAAACGGCGCGCGTAGCGGCCTGATATCGCCCTCTACTGGCGCAAGCGGTTGATTTCACCCAGGCCTCTTGCGCTATACTGAGCGCCCTTTTTGCTACGCATTCAAAACAATTTTATGATGGAACGCTTGCTAGAAAACGCGATGTACGCCTCCCGCTGGCTGCTCGCGCCGGTTTATTTCGGCCTTTCACTGGCCCTGGTCGCCCTGTCTATCAAATTTTTTCAGGAGATCCTGCACGTCCTGCCCAACATTTTCTCCGTCGCTGAAGCCGATCTGATCCTGACCCTGCTGTCGTTGGTCGACATGGCGCTGGTCGGCGGGCTGCTGGTGATGGTGATGTTCTCCGGGTACGAAAATTTCGTCTCGCAGTTGGATATCACCGAAGGCAAAGAAAAGCTGAGCTGGCTGGGCAAAATGGACGCCACCTCGCTGAAAAACAAAGTCGCCGCGTCTATCGTCGCCATCTCGTCCATCCATCTGCTGCGGGTGTTTATGGACGCCAAGAACGTGCCAGACAACAAGCTGATGTGGTATGTGATCATCCACCTCACCTTCGTACTCTCCGCCTTCGTGATGGGTTATTTGGACAAAGTGACCCGCTCCAAGCACTAAACGCGCCGCCACGCCCGATCGTCAGGATCGGGTGTCTTCCCCTCCTTCGCTGTTTCCCAACCGTCGCCGCCATCATGTCTTTCATCTGGCACATCTGATGATAATTTTATTATAATGTCATTACACTCATTATGGACCGAACGCCGGCCATCGCGCCGGATTCGCCGCAGACAGGATCACGCTCCCCCATGCCATTACATGGTCACCCCCTGCAATTCCACGATATTCAGGCGATTCTGCCTCATCGCTATCCCTGTCTGTTGGTCGATCGCGTGCTGCCCGCCGGCACCTGCATCGCCGAAGGGCGGCTGAGCGCCATCAAGAACATCACCGCCAATGAGCCGACGTTCTGGAGCGGCCATGCGCGCTTCGCCGGTTTTCCTGGCGTGCTGTTGGTGGAAGCGCTGGCGCAAAGCACCGGTCTGCTGGCGCATTACTATCTCGGGGCGCTTAACGAAGGGGAACATTACTACTTCGCTTCCATTCAGCGGGCGCGGTTTTATCGCGCCGCCCGTCCCGGCGACCAGGTGTTGATGGAGGTCGCCTTTGTACGCCGGCGCGGCGCGATCGCCCGCTTCACCGGCCGTGCCAGCATCGATGGCCGGCGCATTTGCACCGCCGATTTCATGTGCGCCCGTAAGTAAACAGGCCGCTTGCCAAAGGAGCCCTGCGAATACCATGTCTCTGGTTGACAGCTTACTCAGAACCCTCGATTTCTCCCCGCGTGGCCAGGTGATCGCTCGCGAAGCCGACGCCTGGGGCGAAATCATCGTTTCCGATCACAAGGACTACCGCACGCTGCGGTTTGACGGCATCTGCGAGCAAAGCAAGATGAGCCTCAGCAACCCCGCGCAGCCGATCCACAACTACATCAAAGCGATGCTGATGGCGGTGGCCTGGCAGCCGCCGACGTCGGCGTTGATCCTGGGGTTAGGCGGCGGCAGCCTGCTGCGTGCGCTGCACGCGCTCGATCCGGCTATGCGCCTGGAGGTCGTCGAGCTGCGCGCCGCGGTGATCGCCGTCGCGCGCCGCTATTTTACGCTGCCGGCCACCGACACCATCAGCCTGCGCACCGCCGACGCCATGGACTTCGTGCGCCCGCCCGCCGAAACGCGTTACGATCTGATTTTCTCCGATCTTTATTCGGCGTTCGCCATGGATCCGCAGCAAGGCACCCAGACATTCCTGGAGAACTGCGCCGCGCGGCTGAATGACGGGGGCTGGCTGGTGCTGAATTACCACGATCTGCCTGACGAAAACAGTCTGCTGTACCACAGCCTGCACCGGATATTCGCCACCGTGCTGTTTTGCGTCGCCCCCAGCGGCAACGTGATCATTTATGCTACGCCGGCCCAGGTGTCGCTGCCGCTCAGCACGCTGCGCACGCTGGCCGCCGGCAGCGGCGAGCTGTTCAACTGCGAACTCGGCTACCTGTCACGCAAGATAGAGCGGCTGCATTTCCGCTAAAGACGAGCGGCGGCGCGGTCTGGCTGGCCGCTTCGCTCACATGGTATTATCATTCAGTCATCATTCTCTGGAGGATCCTGATGGAAAAGAAAACGGCGCGGCTAACGGTGCTGATTGACCCGGACAAGAAGAAAGCCCTGGAAGAGCTGTGCCTGCAGCAGGACGTCACCCCTTCCCAGGTGGTGCGCCAGCTGATTCGCGATTATCTGCACAAGCATCAGGTGGATTATCCCAGCCAGCCGACCCACGCCAATCCTCGCGTAGAGAGCAATTGAGGCGGCCCGCCCCACAAACCGTGAAGCGCGCTTTGCCCCCCTGCGCGCGTCCCTAATCCGAATCCTCCACCGCGGTCTGTCCATCCTGCGCTATCGCTGCTACTGTTTTATCCGTTCATTATTCTCTCTTGGGAAAGGAAACGCGCCATGTTCAGCCATATTACCGTCGGCGTCAGCGATCTGGACGCCGCCGCCGCGTTCTACGACGCCATTTTGTTGCCATTGGGTTTACAACGGCGGGAAGTGACGCCGGACGGCGGCCCCGCCGCCCGCTGCTGGGTGATGCCGGGCCAAACGCTGCCGCGGTTTTATGCCTACCAACCCTTCGACAGACAGCCCGCCAGCGCCGGCAACGGCAGCATGTTGGCCTTTCTCGCCGCCGACGAGCTGGCGGTTAAACGCGCCTACGCCGCCGGCCTGCTGGCGGGTGGCAGCAGTGAAGGCGAACCCGGCGAGCGCGCGCACTACGGCAAAGGCTATTTCGGCGCTTACCTGCGCGATCCCGACGGCAACAAGGTCCATGTGGTTTACCGCGGAGATCTCGCCTGATGAAATGCTCGGTTTACATCGCCACCAGCGTAGACGGATTCATTGCCGGCCCCGACGGCGACATCGATTGGCTGCTGCGGCCCGAGTACGCGGTGTCGTTGCTCAATGGCCTGAGTTTTGAAGCGTTTATCGCCGACATCGACGCGCTGGTGATGGGCCGCCATACCTATGAAAAAGTCCGCGCCTTTCCCGAATGGCCCTATGGAGAACTGCCGGTGGTGGTACTGTCGACGCAATCCGCACCGCACGGCGCAGAGCCTGTCCGCTGGATGAGCGGCGAACCGGCCAGCGTCGTGGCGCGGTTGGCCGAGGCCGGCTACCGTCACCTGTATATCGACGGCGGCCAGACCGTGCAGCGTTTCCTGCAGGCCGGGTTGATCGACGAATTGACGATTACGCGCGTGCCGCTGCTGCTGGGCGGCGGCATTCCCTTGTTCGGCGCCGATGCCCCTGAGCAGCGCCTGCGTCTGCTCGCCGTCACCCAGTCGGACAACGGTTTCGTGCAAGAACGCTACGCCGTTCAGCGCGCGTCATAACGCAGCGCCAGTCGGCGGCCGCCGAAGGCGATAAGCAATGCCGCCAACGCCAGCAACGCCGCCGCGCCGTAGGTGACGCGCATGCCGTAAGCCGCGGCCGCCGCGGCGCCCGCCACCCGCTGCGAGGCCAGATAAAACAGCGCCCCCATCGCCGACGCGCCGGTGATCGCCCCCAGATTGCGCGCCAGATTGACCATGCCGGCGATCAACCCGCGTCGTTCGGGAAACAGATCCTTCATCAGCACCGTGTTGTTGGCCACCTGAAACAGCGCATAACCGGCGGTCAACAGCGCGATCGGCGCGACATAGCCGAGTACGCCCCAGCGGCCCAGCAGCGACAGCAATCCCGCCCCGGCGGCCACTGCCGCCAGCCCAAGCTGGGCGATGCGTTGCGATCCAAAGCGATCCACCAGATAACCCGCCGGAATACCGGTCAGGATCGCCACCGCCGGCCCTGCCGACATCACCAGCCCCACCTGCGCGGCGCTTAACCCCAGCGCGCGCGCCAGATAAAACGGCCCGACCACCAGCGTGGCGGTCATCACCGTCATGACCAACGCGCTGGCCGCCAGCCCCGCCGTTAGGGCCGGATGGCGGAACATCGTCGGCGCCAACAGCGGCGACACGGCGCGGCGCTCCACGCGGATAAACACCCCTGCCGCCAACAGAGCGCCCAACATCAACGCCAGGTTAAGCGCGCCGAAATCACCGCGTCCCAGAGTCATCGCCAGCGAGTAGCACAGCAATGCGCCGCCCAGCAGCAGCGTACCGGCGCGGTCGAACGGTTCAGGGCGCGTCGCCGCCCGCGCCCCATTCGGCAAGTATCGCCAGGCGAGCCATAGCGCCAGCAGGCCCAGAGGCAGGTTGATCAGGAATATCGTTCGCCAGCCGAAGCCGGCGATCAGCGTGCCGCCCAACGACGGCCCCAGCGCGGTGCCCACGGCCGACATAGTGCCGAGCAGCCCCATCGCGCGGCCGATCTTTTCCGTGCCCAGCGCCTCGCCCGCCAGCGCCATGGTGATTGACATCATGACTGCGCCCCCCAGCCCCTGCGCCAGGCGCGCCGCCAGCAGCAGCCACAGCTGCGGAGCCAACGCACAAGCCAACGAAGCGGCGGTAAACAGCGCGATGCCCGCCAGCAGCAGGCGGCGGCGATTGAGGCTGTCGCCCAAGCGGCCGATGCCGATGATGCAGGTGGTGACGGCCAGCAAATAGCAGAGCAGCACCCACTGCACCGCCTGGAACGAGGCATGGAATGCGGTGGCGAGCGCCGGCAGCCCGACGTTGGCGATGCTGATGCCGAGCGATGACAGCAGCATACACAGAGAAAGTGCGGCCAGTATGCCGCGGACGCCCTGCGGCGAAGGATGGGATAACATGATAAGCACTCCTGACATAGACTGAGGCTTAGCCTATGTCAGGGGTTGGGATGGCGGAAGATGCATGCGATGCACTGTATCAATGCATCTGACGCCTTATCTGGCGCGATGCGTTACCAGGCGGCGATCTCCGCCTCGGTGAGCGGCAGCGTTTGGGTTACGCCGGTTTCCGCCGCCAGCGTGGCCGCTTCCAGCACCGCCATCACCGCCAGCGCCTGCGAAGCGGTGACCGGATTGGCGCCGGCGCCGCGCAGCGCGTCACGCACCTGGACGTAATATTGGCGCTGATCGCCATCCGGCGTCGGCAACGTACGCACCGGTTCCGTGCCGATAAACAAGCTCATCGCGTCGTCGTCTTTACCCCACTCAGCCGAACCCGGCGTTACGCCGGTCAGCAGTTGGCTCTCCTGCCCGTCGGCGCGCGCTTTGACCACGCTGCCTTTATCGCCGTGCACGGTAAAGCGCGCGACGCCGCCCGCCACCAGCATGCTGCCATGCAAAATCACGCGGTGCGTCGGGTAGTTCAGCACCACATGCGCCCAGTCATTGATCTGCGCATTGGCGCGCAGCGTGGCGATGTTGGCCTGCACGCTGTGCGGCAAACCGAACAGCTGCAGCGCCTGATCGACCATGTGCGGCCCCAGATCGAACCACAGCCCGCTGCCCGGCAGATTCTGCTCGCGCCAGCGCACCCGCACTTCTGGGCGGTAGCGATCGATGTGCGACTCAAAGTGCGTTACCTTGCCGATCAGTCCCTGCTCGATCACCTGCTTCACGCCCAGGAAATCGCTGTCCCAGCGGCGATTCTGGAATACCGACAGCAGACGGCCGTGCTTCTCCGCCGCCGCAATCAGCGTGCGCGCCTGCGCCAAATCCAGCGTAAACGGCTTATCCACCACCACGTGCTTGCCCGCTTCCAGCGCAGCCAGCGCCAGCGGCGCATGGGTGGCGTTCGGCGAAGCAATCACCACCAGGTCCACTTCCGGCAAGCGGATCGCCTCCAGCGGATCGGCGATCACGCGCACGTGTGGCAGATCGGCATGGACTTTGGCGGCATCGCGCGAAGCCACCACGCTCAGCGCCAGACCCGGCACCGCGTTAATCAGCGGCGCATGAAACGCCTTGCCGACAAAGCCGTAACCAATCAGCGCCACCTGCAACGGTTGAGCGTTATCGTTCATCAGGGTTCTCCTCTAGCAGTCGTCGGCGACGACACAAAGTTCAATCATTGATTGCTCGTCCAGGTTATCCCACGGGCGATCGGTAAACAGGCGTTGGATCTGCGCCAGATCCGCCACGTGATGCGGCTCGCAGCGATCCAGCTTCATATGGTCGGCCACCAGCCAGCGCTCGCCGCTGTTGGCCAGCATGGCGCGTTTGACCTCTGCATCGGCCTCTTCGCCGGCGCTCAGCCCCAGCTGAGAATGCACCGCACAGGCGCCCAGCAAAGCGATGTCCGCGCGGTAGCGTTCCAGCAACGCCAGCGTCGCGCTGCCGGCGAACAGCCGTTGGCGCGCGTCCCACTGGCCGCCGAGCAGGATCAGTTGGATCTCCGGCTTATCGCTCAGGCACTGCGCGATATCCAGCGAGGCGGTGATCACCGTCGCCGGGCCGCGCAACGCTTGCGCCACCGCCAACAGCGTACTGCCCGCATCCAGCATCAGGGTGCTGCCGGGCGGGATCTGTGCGGCCACCGCGCGGCCGAGCCGCTGCTTGACCTGCGGCAACAGCGCCGCGCGCGCCTGGCGCGGCATGCCGGACGGTTCGAGCGCTATCGCGCCGCCGTGATGTTTCTGCGCCAACCCCTGCCGCTCAAGATCGGCCAAGTCGCGGCGCACGGTATCGACCGAAACACCGATGGCGCTGGCCAATTCCGCCACCGCCGCCTGCCCGCGTTCGCTGAGCAAATCCAGTAAATGGCGCTGTCGTGCCGCTTTGTGCATGGGATTATTCCGCATTAAAAAAGCATAAAACGGCAATATACAGCAGATAACAGCATTGGAGAAGCCGCAATTGTGCGCACCGGAGATCAAACATCTTTTCCCCTGCGGGACGATGATGAAGACATAACGCATAACAATCCGGAGAAACGCATGAACATTGATCTGACGTTTGAAGACCTGAGCGCCCGCGCCGCGCAATACAACGCCCGCGCTTCGGTGGAGGATTTTGACGCCTGCATGGCGGACTATGCCGCGCTGGCGCAGCGCGCCAAAGCGCAGACGCCGGGCATTTACGATCTGCGCTACGGCATGAGCGCCGCCGAGCGTCTCGATCTGTTCCCGGCCAGCGCACAGCCCGCCCCGCTGCTGATCTTTATTCATGGCGGCTACTGGCATTCACAGCGAAAAGAGGAAGCCTGCTCGATGGCCGCCGCGTTCGCCCGCCGCGGTGTGGCGGTCGCCACGCTGGAATATACGCTGGCGCCGGAAGCGACGCTGGCGGAGATCGTGCATGAGGTGCGCAGCGCCGTCGCCTGGCTTTATCATCACGGGGCGCCGTTCGGCATCGATCCGGCGCGCATTTTCGTCAGCGGCAGTTCGGCCGGCGGCCACCTGTGCGGCATGCTGATCGCCGACGGCTGGCAGCAACGCTATCGCCTGCCGCCCGATGCAATCAAAGGCGCGCTGGCGCTGAGCGGCCTCTACGATCTGCGCCCGCTGTGCGATATCTACATCAACGACTGGCTGCACCTGACGCCCGAACAGGCGCAAACTCTCAGCCCGCTGTTTTTGCTGCCGGCGAAAGCGCATGCGCCGCAGATCCTGCTCGACGTCGGCCACCGCGAAACCCAGGGGTTCAAAAACCAGACGCAGGCCTATTATGACGCCTGCCTGGCGCGCGGTCTCGACGTCCACCTGCTGGCCGACCGCCACTGCAATCACTTTACGCTGGTCAACGAGCTGGCCGATGCGGAAAGCGCGATGTTCCGGCAGGTGATGGCGATGATCGACGCAACGCAACGGTAGCCTGCCGCTGCAACCGCAGCCTGGCGGCGATCGTAATCACCGCCAGCGCGGCGAACAAGGCTCCGCACAGCAGGCTGCCCTGTAGCCCCCACGCGGTGATGAACCAGCCGCCCGCCAGCGAGCCCAGCGCCACGCCCAGATTGATAAAGGCGATATACAGCCCGGTGGCGAACGCCGGCGCCTGGGGGGCTTCGGATGTCAGCCAGATCTGCGTCACGATCAAACCGCTGGTGTGCGCCGCTCCCCAATACAGACAAAGCACCGTCATCGAACCGATATTCGCGCTGCCGTAGTGATACAGCAGCGCATAAGCCGCAATCAAGGCTAGCGGGTGCAGCAGCACCGTCAGCGCTCGATGGCGGCTCAACCCCTTGCCGGCCAACAGGTTGCCCGCGACACCGCCCACGCCGAACGCCACCAGAAGAAAGCCGATGGCGCCGCCGCTGAGGCCGATTTCACGGCTGAGATATTCAGCCGCGTAAGCATAGACGGCGAACATGGCGGCAAAGATCAACACGCAGGTGATGATATTCAGCCACAGCGTCCCGCTGCGCAGGATCATCAGCTGTTTGCCATAACTGAGGCGCTGAACGGCGACGTCGGGCAACCGCATCAGCAATCCCGCCGCTGCCAGGAGATTGACCCAGGCACAGAACCGGAACGAGGCTTCATAGCTGAACTGCCCGGCGATCCATTGCGTCAACGGTATCCCCAACACCATGCCCATGCTGGTGCCGATGAACGCATAGGCGGTTGCTTTGGTGGCCTGATGCGGGGGATAAAGCGCCGCAGCCGCCACCATGGCCAGCGAAAAATAGATCGGATGAAACAACGCCGGCACAATGCGCAGCAGCATGAGCATGGAGAAACTGTCCGTCTGAGCGGACAGCGCGCTGGCCGCCGCGAACACGGTCAACGCGATCAACAACATGCGTTTGCGATTGAATCGCGACGCCAACAGCACCAACAGCGGCCCGAGCAGCGCGATGGTCAGGGCGAAGATCCCGACCAGCCAGCCGGCCTGCGCCGTGGAGATGCCATACCGTGCGATGATCTGCGGCAAAATGCCCACCACGCCGAACTCGATGCAGTAGACGCCGAACAACCCCAGCGCGATAAAGAAAATCGGCGGCATCAGGCGCATTGCATCGCTCCCGTCGCGGCATAGACCGCCTGACAAATCTCGCCGACAAAGGCGCCGGACATGCCCTCCAGCGCCGTGTTGGTAAACGCGACGACGCTGAGCTGCCGGACAGGATCGACGAACCAGGAATGGCCATAGGTGCCGCCCATGCGCCAGGTCCCCACGGACTCCGGCGTTTGCGCGGCGATGGGGTCTTTCAGTACGGTAATGCCGAGGCCGAAACCGCGCCCCGGCCAAAACGGCATCGACAAATCGCCGATCTGGTTGCTGGTGAACGCCGTCACCCAATCGGTTGGCAGCACCGGCGTTCCTCCCTGGCGCAACGCTTCCAGCAGGCGCAGGAAATCCTCGGCCGAGCCGACCATGCCGGCGCCGCCTGAGGCGTAAGCCAACGGATCCAACGCTCGCGCCGGCGACAGATGAAAACCGGCGCTGCCATCGATAAAGGGTAAATGATCCGGTTGGCGCAGGCGGCGCGGCTCGCCGGGATGATCGGCGTAAGCGGCCGCCAAACGTGCAGGATCCACCGCCAGGAAATCGGTATCCGTCATCGCCAGCGGCCCGGTCACCCATTTTTTTACTGCCTGCGCCAGCGGCAGGCCGCTCGCCTGTTCGATCGCTGCGCCCAGGACATCGGTCGCGATGGAATAGCGCCACGCCTCGCCGGGCGGCGCCAACAAAGGGGCGCAGGCAATACGCCGCACGTTCTCCTGCAGGCTGACAGACGCCTCATCCATGCCGTCGGAGACCGCCGATTGGGCGTAGAATCCCCCTTCCGGCTGGAAAAAACGGTAGCTTAGTCCGGCGGTGTGGGTCATGAGATGCCGTAGCGTCATCAACGGCGTGGTGCCATCCGCCAACCGCGGACGAAAATGCGGCAGCCAACGGGTGATGGGATCTTCCAACTGCATACGGCCTTGCGCCATCAATGCCAGCGCCGCCGTGGACACGATCGGTTTGGATACCGAAGCCAGACGGAACAGCGTATTGAACGCCATCGGCCGGCCGGCTTCGCGATCCGCCAGCCCCGCCGCGCGGCGATAAAACGTATCGCCCCCCTGCGCCACCAAAACCACTGCGCCAACCAGCCGTTTTTCCGCCAGCGCGTTATCGATCGCCCGGTCTATCACGCCCGCGGTATGCCCATATGCACTCATCGTCATTACTCCAGATAATCAGCCCATGCTGTAGTCACCGAGCATAGGGCCTGGCGATTAGCGGAAAAACAGGCTAGATTTCCCTTCATAACGGACATTAACGTCCGCAATAGGACAAACGATGGATAACTTAGCCGGCGTGAGCGCCTTCGTGCAGGCCGCTGAAACTCTCAGCTTCGTTGACGCCGGCCGCGTGCTCGGCATCTCGGCCTCGGCGGTGGGGAAAAGCATCGCCCGCCTGGAGAACCGACTGGGCGTGCGTCTGTTTCACCGCAGCACGCGCAGCATGACGCTGACCGCCGAGGGGCGGCGGTTTCTGCTGCGGTGTCGGCGCATTCTGGAGGAGATGGCGGCGGCGGAACGGGATATCAGTGATACGCATAGCGCGCCGCGCGGCAAACTGCGCGTCAGTCTGCCGCTGGTGGGAGGCCTGTTAAATCCGGTATTGGCGGAATTTGTCCGGAACTATCCCGATATTGAGCTGGAAGCCGATTTTTCCGACCGTCGGGTCGATGTCGTAGAAGAAGGTTTTGACGCCGTAATTCGGGTCGGCGAAACCGAGGACTCACGCCTGATGAGCCGCCAGTTGGGCACGTTTCATCTGCAGTTGGTGGCCGCGCCCGATTACCTGCATCGTGCCGGGATCCCGCTTCAACCGGCGGATCTGCATGGACATGCCGGTCTGTTATACAAATTCCCCTCTACCGGCAAAGTGGAACCCTGGCCGCTTGAAGGCTGGGAAAAGCGAATCGAGACGCTGGCGCACCGGTTGGTTTGCAACACCGTCGATACCCTGATTTATCTGGCGGAAAGCGGCCAGGGCATCGCCTGTTTGCCGGATTTTGCCGTAAAGCGTGCGCTGGAACAGGGACGATTGCAGCAGATATTGCGCGAGCATTGCCGCCACAGCGGCAGCTTTAAAGTCCTGTGGCCTTCCAGCAAACACCTGACGCCGAAACTGCGGGTGTTTATCGATACGCTGAGCGCGCGGCTTTTTCGGGATTAGATGGGGACTTACACCAGGAAGCAATCAGAGAGAAGAGAAATGCGAGGGAGCCGGAGGGCAACAATCGCCCCCTGGCACACTGACTCAGCCGTTTTTGCGGCCGATAGCGGAAAAGACGTTGAACACTTCACCCAGGCCGTAAATCGCGCCGAGCAAGACGGCCACCATTACCGGCACCAGGACCACTACGGTGGCCAAGCTTTCAATCATTTCTAACATCGTTCTCTCCTGGTTTATAAGCACAGCGAATCTGCGCCGGAAGAAAAGGTTTCCGGCCAAACGGTCGATTATCGTGGGGAGGCAGTCTAAAACGTGAGCTACATCACACTTGATGCGAGCTAATGTAACTTACACAATTACATTAACGCAATGCAAAAAATGCTCTGCGCGGAACGGGGTTTGGCGTGATTTTTTATTGCGTATCTGCTTGATATTGCGGTGAACAAGGGACGAAGGGATAGCCGGCGCGCAGCTCAACCTGCCCGGCCATTTCGGCGATGCTGGTCTGCGCCAGGCTGGCTTCCAGCGCGTGACCGACGCGCGCAAACTCTTGCTCCAGCACCGGGGTAATGGCGTGGCCGATATAGCACGCCTCGTTAGGCCGGGTGCGATGCAGCGTGAAATAAGGTTGATCCTCCACCGCGCGATACACGTCCAGCAGAGAAATCGCTTCCGCCGGCCGCGCCAACAACGCCCCGCCGCCTTGCCCCATCTGCGAATAGGTCAGCCCCGCCTCCGCCAACGCCCCGAGAATGCGCCGCACCACCGTCGGATTGGTGTTGACGCTGCGGGCGATATCTTCGGAACGCACCGTCTGGCCGCGACACAGCGTGATGTTGGTCAGAATATGGATGGCAACGGCAAATCGCGTAGAGGTAGACACCTTGGCACCTGCTCAGAGTTTCGCTTATGTCGGATTAAAACATAAGAAAAGCGTATCAATTTCCGGTAATACACATAATGAGTAGGGATAAGTGGAATGTCAACCTGCCCCCGCCCGAAGGCGGCGGCGGCTCAGGCTTCGGTACGGATCGCCGTGACTTTGTCGGGATAAAATGTCAGATGATCCTTGATCGCCACCACGGCGTTGTAAGGCATTTCATAGCTCCAGGCCACATTGTCCCCCTGTGGGCCGTTCAGCGTGAGGGAGAAATAACTGCAGTCGCCCTTATAAGGGCAGTAGCTGACGTGCTCGTTTTGCTGCAACAGCGCCATATTCACATCCTCACGCGGAAAGTAAAACACCGGCGGATAGTTGGCTTCCTGCAAGATGAGTACATGACGGCTGTCGGCCAGGATTTGGCCGGCGCCGCGCACCACGACCCGCGTCGGATGGCGGGTCAGCGTAATCGGATGGTCCGGGCCGGGAATTTTCACCGGTTTGCCGGATGCGGAAACGAGCTCGGACATGGCGGCCTCCAGCGTGTGCGCCCCGCCCCTCATGAGGCGTCTTCCCAGTATAGCCGAACGGTTTTGCCGACGGCCGCACATTCGGCGAGCGATCGCTTTTCACCGCGCCAAAATTAAGAATTTTTACCTGTTCGATTTTCTTTCGGAGGAATACATTCATCCCAACTTCTACCGGCGAGTTAATCGGATTATTTTTAATCCATTAATTAGCCAATTTACCAGGAACTCATTATGAATATTAAACGTGCCGCGGGTGTGTTGGTGGTGGTAATGGCGACGCTTTCCGTTACCGCATGTGGGCATATGTCCAATCGCGATCGCAACACGGCGATCGGTGCGGGCGTCGGCGCCGTGGGCGGCGCGGTATTGACCGACGGCAGCACGCTGGGCACCCTCGGCGGCGCAGCGCTGGGCGGCATCATCGGCCACCAGACCAGCCGTTAATTCTCCCGCCAAAAATAACCTCCGCAGGCCGACGATTTTTTAATCCACACGCGCCGGCCTGCTTTTATTTACTCCGCTTAAATTCCTCAGGGAGCGAACCTAAATAAATAACGTTAAGCGCGGCTTTATTATTCATTAACCTGCGCCAGGGTTATTTATTGCGCCGGCAGCCTGAAACGCGCCATCGCTTTTTCCAATCGTTCCGATTCGCCCTGCAGCAACTGCGAAGCCTCGGTCACCGCGTTCACCACGGCGCCGGTTTGCCGCGCCACCTGATTCAGCCCGGCGATGCGCGCCGTCACGTCCTGAATGCTCTCCTCCTGATTGAGCGACGCCAGCGAGATCTCCCCCATCAGTGCGCTAAACGTGTTCACCAGATCGATAATTTGACGCAAATTGCCCGCCAGCAGATCCACCGCTTGCGAACCCTGATCGATTTGCTGCAACGAGCGGTTGATCAGCTGCTGAATATCGCGCGTAGAATGGCTGCTCTTCTGCGCCAGCAGGCCCACTTCTTTAGCGACAATGGCGAAACCGCGGCCGTGAACGCCGGCGTGCGCGGCCTCGATCGCCGCATTCAGCGCCAGAATATTGGTCTGAAACGCCACGCTGTCGATCAGCGCCACAATGCCGCGCATCTCGGCCGATTGGTTGACGATCCCTTGCATCGAGACGTTGACGGTTTGCATCATCTTTTCACCGGCGCCGGCGCACTGCCTGGCCTGTTCGGTGCGTTGATTGGCCAGCTGCGCGTATTGGCCGTTTTCTTCCACCCGCGCCGCCAACTGCTGCACGTGCTCGGTCGCCAACTGCAATTCGCCGTCCTGCTTCGCCGACTGCGCCGTCAACTGTCGATTGCCGTCCGCCAGCCGCCCGACGCCGTTCAGGATCCCGCTCGCCGCATCGCGCACCTCACTCACCAGCCGCTGCAGGCCGTTTTGCATGTGGCCAATGCTGGTTTGCAACTGACGCATTTCGCGGTTAACCGCCCGTTCAGGCGGCAACGGCCGCGAAAGATCGCCGGCGGCCAGCACGTTGAGATGGGCGATCGCCCTTTGCAACGGTGCAATCACCCAACGAGCAACGCCGAACCACACGCCCAAGGCGATCAGCGCCAACGCCGCGAGCGCGCCGAGCGCATAGGTTTTGGCCTGCTCCAGCGCCGCCAATTGCCGCACGTTGACGTCATCGCCGCGTCGTTCGTTCAGCGCCTGATAAGCAAGATACTTCTCGTTGAAATCCGCCTGAAAAGCCTGGATCGGCACGGCGAAAAACGCATCGATGCTGTCGCTGCGTTGCAGCCCTTGCGCCTGCTCCTTCAGACCGTCATAGAACAGGCGATAACTGCCTTTCAGGGCGTCAGCGGCCTCGGGCGCCGTCGCGCTCAGGCGCTCAAACCGGGCGAAGGCCTGCTCTGAAGCCTGCAGCGCCGCCAGCGATTCATCCAGCAGGCTATGCCAGCTGCCGTCGGAACCGGTGGCTTTATCCTGCAGATAGTAAATACCCGCACGGTTCAGGGTATCGCTGGCCGTCAGCAGCGACAGCCTGGCGCGATCCATCGCCGCCTGCTGGCGATGCAAGGCGTCGCCCGTCACCAGGTTAATCTTGGCGTCGCGCAGAATATTGGAAATAAATACGGTGGAAAACAATTGCAGCAGAGAAAATAGTGCGATAACGCAAATTACGCCGCTTAATAACCCCATACTTTTGCCGAAGCCAAACGCGCGCGGCAGCGCGGGTGCAGGTTTTGCCCCGCGGCCAAGTGTCAGTTTTATATTCATGATTTTTAGTCGGTAATACCAGGATGCCGCGAGTCTAACGAGCATTGATGACACGACGATTACAGCCTCCCATAGGCGGGTGTTGCCGGGTTCGGAATGCGTTGAAATCATGTCAAGGCGTGAACGAAAGAGGGAATTGTCTTGGTGAGAAAATAAGCTTCTCTGCGAATCGCCAAATAAGAAATATTATTTTAGAAACAGAGAAATTCATTCAAGTCGAATATCAATCAATATTTCAAGGCATATCCATAATAAATACTGCCGTAGGTTAAACTCGTTGTATTGAAGCGTGGGTCAGACATTTTCTGACCCACTCACTTCCCGCTTAAATCCTCACCCTTTAACCGACGACACCACATTGAGCGGCTGGGCATCCGGCAGGATATTCATGTGCTCCAGCACCTGGGCCATGATCTTGCCGAACACCGGCCCGGCTACCGAGCCGCCGAAGTGCTTGCCGGCTTTCGGGTTGTTGACCATCACCACCAGCGCCACCTGCGGATCGCTGGCCGGCGCCACGCCGGCGGTATAGTTGATATAGCCGCCGTCGTATTTGCCGCTGGGGCCCATTTTCTCGGCGGTACCGGTTTTGATCGCCAAACGGTAGCCGGGCACCGCAGCACTCACCCCGCTGCCGCCCGGCAAGGCGTCGCTTTCCATCATATGCACCACGGACCTGACCGTATCGGCCGGCAAAATGCGTTGCCCCATCACCGGCGGCGTCACCTTAGTGATCGACAGCGGCCGATAAATGCCGAAGGAACCGATCGCGGCATACTCGCGCGCCATTTGCAGCGGCGTCACGCGCAGCCCATAGCCGAAGGAGAACGTGGCGCGCTCGATATCGGCCCAGCGTTCACGATGCTGCGGCAGATAACCGCTGCTCTCGTTGCCGATGCCAAGCTCGGTCGGCCGCCCCAGGCCAAAGCTGCGGTAGACCGCCGGCAGCACCGTGGCCGGCAGCGCCAGCGCAATGTGCGATACCGCGATGTCGCTCGATTTTTGCAGCACGCCGGTGATGGTCAGCTTCGACCAGTGGCCGACGTCCTTGATCAGGTGACCGTTCACCCGATACGGCGTGGTGTCCAACACGGTATCCGGCCGGATCAGCTTATGTTCCAGCCCCACCATCACCACGACCGGCTTCACCGTCGAACCCGGTTCGAAGCTGTCGCTGCTGCACACGTTGCGGATATCTTTCGCCGGCGTGCTGCCATAGTTGTTCGGGTTGAACGACGGATAGCTGGCCATGCCGAGGATTTCGCCGGTGTCGATTTTCACCAGCACCGCGCAGCCGGAGTCGGCCTGGTTAGCCACCACGCCGTCGCGGATCTGCGCATAGAGCACGTACTGGATAAATTTGTCGATGCTGAGCGTCACATTCGGCGGTGGAACCGGATCCACGCTTTTAATCACGCCGATCACCGCACCGCTGCCGTCCTTCTGGTAGACCCGCAGGCCGTTTTTACCCTGCAGCAACGGGTTGAAGCCCAGCTCGATGCCCTCCAGCCCCTGATTGTCCTGGCCGACGATGCCGATCAGTCCGGCCGCGTCCTGGCCCATCGGATAGAAGCGACTGAAATCCTGCTCGGTGCTGACGCCGGTCAGGTGCAGCTTGCTGATATAAGCGGCGTTGTCGTCCTCCACCTTGCGCGCCAGGTAGACAAAGCGTTTGTGCGCGTTGCTCTGGATCAGATGCTGCACGTCCGCCAGCGGGATCTTCAGCACGTTGGCCATGCTCTGCCAGCGTTCGTTGCCGGTATCGGTCTGGGTATCGAGAATATGCTTCGGATCCAGCACGATGTCTTTCGACGACACGCTGACCGCCAGCGCCTCATTGTTGCGATCGGTGATCATGGCGCGGTTGGTCGGCACTACCTGGGTGCGAATCGAGCGCTGATCTGCCTGGTTCGCCAACTGCTGGTGTTCCAGCAGTTGCAGGTAACCGACCCTGAACGCCAACAGAAAAAAACAGACCAGCATGCCGGCGCAAATCCAGCCGAAACGAACTGTGGAATAGGTTTTACCGCTCTTTTTGGTCGATGGCGCCACTGTTGTGTTAACCCTGCGTTTTTATTCGGTTTATCGTGTTATTTCAGTCTACCTTGCCGGAAATGGTCAGGAGATTGCAGTTTGTAAGAAAGTAAAAACAAACCGCATCACCGTTGCACATCCGCACTGTCGTTTAACTGCGGTTTAGTTTGCGCCGCGTCGCCGGGCTGGGGCGCGTTGGCCGGATCGAAAATGTGGTCGAGGATCGCGCGCGCGGTCGGCCCCGCCACCACGCCGTCGCCGCCGCCGTTTTCCAGGATCAGCGCCATCGCCACCCGGGGGTTTTTGTAGGGGGCGAACAGCGTATAAAAGATATGATCGCGCAGCCGCACCGGAATCATTTTGGCGTTGTAAGTCTGGTTTTGCTTCAGGCTGAACACCTGCGAGGTGCCGGATTTAGCGGCAATCTGGTACGGCGCGGTATGGAACAGCTTGTATCCGGTGCCGTTCGGCAGGTTGGCCATGCCATACATGCCGTTGCGCACAATGCCCCAGTAAGGCGAACGGGGATCGCCAATCTGCAGCGCCTGCGTCGGCGGCTGATAACGCGTGACCCGGTTGCCCTGCTGCAGCGAATACAGCAGGTGCGGCGTTTTCACCTTACCGTTGTTGATCAGCGTAGTCAGCGCTTTCACCATCTGAATAGGCGTCGCCACCCAATATCCCTGGCCGATGCCGACCGATACCGTATCCCCCTGATACCAGACTTTTTTGTGCACCTTCAGCTTCCAGTCGCGGCTTGGCAGCACGCCGCGGTACTCTTCGTTCAGATCGATGCCGGTCGACTGGCCGTAACCAAACTGGCTCAGCCAATGGTGAATGCGATCGATGCCCATCTCATACGCCACCTGATAAAAGAAGGTATCGGCGGACTCTTCTATCGCTTTGGTGACGTTGAGCATGCCGTGACCGGTCTTCAGCCAGTCGCGATAGCGCCGCTCGGTGCCGGGCAGCGTCCAGGTCGGCGCGCCGAAAAAGGTGGTGGTGGGCGTGATCACCCCGGCAAACAGCGCCGAAACCGCCATGTAGGGCTTCACCGTCGACGCCGGCGGGTACAGCCCCTGGGTGACGCGGTTGATGAGCGGCAAATCCGGGTTGCGGAGCAGCGCCTTATAGGCCTGATAGCCGATGCCTTTGACGAAGGGATTGGGATCGTAACTGGGGCTGGAGACCATCGCCAGAATGCCGCCGTCGCGCGGATCTTCCACCACCACCGCGGCGCGTTGCCCCTTCAGCACCGATTCGATGTACTGCTGCAGCGGCAGATCCAGCGTCAGGTAGATGTTTTTGCCGGCCTGCGGCGGCTGCTCCTTCAGCAAGCGGATCACCCGCCCGTGGTTATCCACCTCCACCTCCTGATAGCCGGTGGTGCCGTGCAGCTCGGACTCGTAATAGGCCTCGATGCCCTGTTTGCCGATGTTGCGATCGGCGGCATAGTTCTCGCTCAACCCGGCCTTGTCCAGGCGCTTGAGATCGCTGTCGTTGATCTTCGACACGTAGCCCAGCACGTGCGCCAGCTGCGCGCCGTAAGGATATTCGCGCTGCTGATAGGTATCGATAGTCACCCCGTCGAAACGGTATTGATTGACGGCGAAACGCGCCACCTCGGTGTCGTTCAGCCCCGCTTTTAGCGTTATCGGCTTGTAGCGGCTGTTGTGGTGCATGTCGTCGCGAAACGCGCTGATATCTTCCGGCGTCAGATCGACGATCGGCGTCAACGCCTGCAGCAGCGCGGCCATGTCGGTGATTTTGCTGGGCGTGATCTCGATGCGATACAGTGTCACGTTTCGTACCAGCGGAATGCCGTTGCGATCGAAGATCAGCCCGCGGCTCGGGGCGATCGGCAACATCTTGATGTCATTCTGGTTGGAGCGCGTCTGGTAAAAGCCGTGCTGGCGAATTTGCAGCCGGTAGAGGTTGACGACCAGCGCGCCGAAACAGACCACCACCAGCGCCAGCGCCACGGCCGCCCGGCGGATAAACAGCATCTCTTCCGCGGAGTGGTCGCGAATTTTTTCTTTTAACAGGGCCATGCGGAGCCGATACCTTTTGCGTCACATTTCCCCGCAAAATCAGGGAACTGAAAAGCCGGCAAGCATAGCGTTATCGGGCGCGACGCCCCATGAAAAGGTTGCTAATGAAATGGCATAACTGTTTCAGCATATTGGAATGTTACCGGCGGCGATTTTTTCACCGCGCGCCCCATTGAGCCGCCGTTCCTCTCAATGCTACAATGTGATCCTTATCACACTATTACCGTTATTCTCCTCCGCATTTTCCTGTCGGCGCCCTGCCGGATGCGGCTTTTTGTTACATAGGATCGAGTTCGATGAGTACCATTGCCACCGGTTTAATCATGATGCGCTGGGAGTTGCTGAGCGCCGTGATGATGTTCTTCGCCAGCCAGTTAAACGTCGTTTGCCGTAAAACCAGCCGCAATGGCATGGCGTTCATGTTCAGCAGCCTGGGCCTGTTTACCGCCTGCTGGTTCGTGATGGGCCTGATGGGCATTCACTTCACCCTCGAAGCCTTCGCCCAATTCTGGTCATCGGCCTGGGATCGCTACGTGGACGTGGTCAGCACCATGCCGGTCGATTGGCCGATGCCGTAATCTCGCCGCAGGGGGCAACTCAGGCCGCCCCTGCAATCAGTCCGCTTCCGCAGACGGCGCCGCCGCCAGCCGCGCCATCAGCACCCCCGCTTCGAGCAACAGCGCCTGCTCCCGCTCGGACAGACAGCTTTCCATCGCCGCCAGCAACCACGCCTCGCGTCGGGCGCGGCTTTGCTGCAGCAAACCCAGCCCGGCGGACGTCAGCCGCACCCGCACCCGGCGTTTGTCTTCGGCATCCGGCGTGCGCACCAGCAGCCCCTCGGCTTCCAGCTCGCGCAACGCGGCCGCCAGGTTTGAGGAGCGCATACGCTCCGACTCCGCCAGCAACGACGGCGTCGCCTCGCCGCCATGGCGATCGATAGCCCCCAATAGCATCAGCTGGGCCCAGGATTTTTCGTCGCTGCGCGACTCGCGCCGCATGCGGCGCACCAGCGACATTAACTGCGTGCGCAGCAGCGTCACGTCTTCAGGATGATCTTTTTTCATTGGCATCAGTCGATAACGTTCAGTTTGTCCCTACTTTCACATCGCCGGATCGCGCAGTCAATGGCGCCCCGTTCGGCCACCGCGCGCTTCTGGCTTAACCCATTTGTCTATGATAATATAGCTATTAATATATAGCAAAAAGACACTGCAGCCGGCAGGGTTACGTTTGCTCACGCATTTGCCCCCTCGCCGACTAATTTGCAGTGTTATTATTATTTTGCTTAACAAATCCCTCCTCATTCAACGTGGTACGATAAGCCGATGGAAGCGTGGAAAGTCAATCTGATCTCGGTCTGGCTCGGGTGTTTCTTCACCGGGCTGGCGATGAGCCAAATCCTCCCTTTTCTGCCGCTGTACGTCGAACAACTTGGCGTCAGCGATCATCAATCCCTCAGCCTGTGGTCCGGGCTGGTATTCAGCGGCACCTTTTTGGTCTCGGCGGTGGTGTCGCCGCTGTGGGGCAGCCTGGCCGACCGCAAAGGCCGTAAGCTGATGCTGCTGCGCGCTTCGCTGGGCATGGCGATCGTCATCGCGCTGCAGGGGCTGGCCACTAACGTGTGGCAGCTGTTCGCGCTGCGCGCCCTGATGGGGCTGACGTCCGGCTATATTCCCAACGCCATGGCGCTGGTCGCCTCGCAGGCGCCGCGCGATAAAAGCGGCTGGGCGCTGGGCACGCTCTCGACCGGGCAGATCTCCGGCGTGATCGCCGGGCCGCTGCTGGGCGGGTTGATGGCCGACCATCTGGGGCTGCGGGTGGTGTTTTTCGTCACTTCCGGGCTGATGTTCGTCAGCTTCCTGGTGACGCTGTTCCTGATTAAAGAGCGGCGCATCACGGTGAAAAAAGCGGATCAGCTGAGCGGCAAGGCGGTATTCCGGTCGCTGCCCTATCCGGCGCTGATCGTCACCCTGTTCGTTTGCACCCTGATGATCCAGCTGGCCAACTCCTCCATCAGCCCGATCCTGACGCTGTTCATTCGCGAACTGTCGGGCAACGTCAGCAATATCGCCTTCGTCAGCGGCATGATCGCCGCCGTGCCCGGCATCGCGGCGCTGATCTCCGCGCCGCGCCTCGGGCGGCTCGGCGATCGCATCGGCACCGCGCGCATTCTGATCGCCGCGCTGCTGTTCACCACCGGCCTGTTCGCCGTGATGGCCTGGGTGAATACGCCGCTGCAGCTGGGCATTCTGCGCTTTCTGCTGGGCTTCGCCGATGGCGCGCTGATGCCGGCGGTGCAGGCGCTGCTGCTGAAGTATTCCTCCGATCAGGTGACCGGGCGCATCTTCGGCTATAACCAGTCATTTATGTATCTGGGCAACGTGGTCGGCCCGCTGCTGGGTTCGGGCATTTCGGCGATGATGGGGTTCCGTTGGGTGTTCGCCGTGACGGCGGTATTGGTGCTGTTCAATGCGCTGCAGCTGCGCCATCAGTTCAAAAAAGTGCAGCCTAAACGCGCGGGATAGCGGGGAATGCGAGGGAAGCGCCTCAAGCAGTGGCGGGACAATGACGCCCATCAACCGTGCCGCCACTGCCAAAGGCGGCCGTAGCCTACTCGACGCGATGAACGTTTGGTATTTATGTAAGTAAATAAAGTGTTGCAGGCGCGTAGAGGGCCGCCGCAGCGGCCCTTTTGCATCAGAACATGGTGTTGTCGTTGGCCGATTTTTCCGGCACATCCTGATTGACGTCCCAATGCTCGGTGATTTTCCCCTGATCGTTCACCCGATAAATATCCACGCTGGCAGTGCCGCGATCCTGCGGGTTATTTTGATATTTGACGTGAACGTAGACCAGATCGCCGTTGACCGCGCTGCGGTATATTTTAGCGCTGTACTGCGGGTTGTCTTTGAAGGTCTGGCTGAAGAAATCGAGGAACGGCTTGATGCCGTCGCCGACGAACGGGTTATGCTGCTTGTAGTTTTCCACAATCAGCTTCCGCGCCACGCCGATGTCATGGCGGTTGAAGAAGCCCGCGTACAGATCTTCCACCACCTTCAGCTTTTGCTGAGCATGATGATAACCGCCCTTGCCGGCCGATTTGTAAGACGCCGCCTGATCCGTTGACAGCGCCGGGTAACTCGCCAGCAGGCCGCCGACGATCGCACAGGTGATCAATGCCTTTTTCATAACTGTTCCTTAGTTTCCTGAGTGACCTACAATTTTCAGCTGCCCTTTCAGATGGGTGAAGCTGCCGTCCTTGGCGGCGATGTTGGTGTACACCTCGCCGCGCTCGAAGTCCTCGATATGCGTCACGTTGTCGCCGGACTGCGGCTCATGCCAGTAGACCATGTAGACCTTCGGCCGAATTTCCACCGCGGTGTACTGCACGGTATCGGTGATGCCCTGCGACGCCTCGCCGATGCCGGTGAAGGTCATGGTCTTGTCATCGGTAAAATCCAGCTTGAAGGCGAAATCGCCAAAGGTCACCTGCACCACTTTACCAACCGCAATAAACTGCCCGTGTTTTTCCGTCATCGTCGCCGCCTTACTGTTTGTCAGGGAGGTTTGCGCCGCCGTAGCGGCAGGCAATGCCAGGGGGAAAGTCAGGGCTATCGCCAGCGCGATACCCGTTCGCTTCACTGTTTTCATCGTTCCTTCTCCTTTCCGTGGTTGAAAACGAGAATCATTATTATTTCTTAACGGTTAGCGGAAATATAAGAATAATCTCTATTCCCATCAGGCACCTGACGACGCCAAAAGAGGGTAAAAAATCGCCGTGAAATGGCGTGGCAATAGCGCGTTCTGACCCTTGGTTTTTACGCAATGAACGGGATTACTGTTTTCAGGATGAGGGATAGCTCGGGGATTCGGTAGGTCTATAGCGCAGATAGCTTTAAGCTAATGCGAATTTGTTCTTAAGCCGCCCGCCGCAGGGAAACGGTGGCGGGCGGCGCGGCGTTTAACGCAGCCAGGGCGTATAGGTGACGCCAACCAGCAATCCTTCCGGGCTGAGCAACCGGGTAACGCTTTGCCCCCACGGCTCTTCACGGTTGGCGACCAGCAGCCGATAACCGCGATCGATTAGCCCTTGGGTGGCTATCGCCATGTCGGCCACGTCAAATTCGATCCACGCCTGCGGCGCCGCGAGATCCGCCGGCCAGCGCTCGTCGCCAAAACAGGACTGCGCCGCCTGCGCCAGCGGCCACAGGGCGAAGTGTTTCACCCCGTCCAGCGCGCCCTGCTCGGCCAGCAGATAGCTCTCGTTGCCCGGCATCGGCTTGAGCGGCAACCCCAGCGCCTCGACATAAAACGCCTTGCTCGCGTCGCTCTCACGCGTGATGGGCCCGAATCCGGCGACAAACAACACGCCCAGGCCCGCAAATTGTTGATCCATGCTTGCACTCCCTTCCGGTTAGCGCCCCTGCCGCACCTGCAGCGGAGCAAATCCATAGGCCGCCTTGAAGCGGTTGCTGAAATGGCTGGCGGAGCTGAAGCCGCACGCCAGCGCGATCTCGGTGATCGGCTGTTGGCTATGCCGCAACAGCTGTTCCGCCCGTTGCAGCCGCGCGCGCATCACGAACTGGTGCGGCGCCAGGCCGGTGGCGTGCTTGAACATGCGGGCGAAGTGGTACTCGCTCAATCCGGCCTGCGCCGCCAGATCGGCCAGCAGCAGCGGCCGATCGAGATGGCTTGCGATATATTCCCGCACCCGCCTGGCTACCGCGGGGGCCAGGCCGCCGCGCGCCTGCGGCAGCGTCCACTGCAGCTGGCTGTAGCGTTGGATCAGGTGCGACATCAGCAGGTTCGACGCGCTGCTGAGCGCCAGCAGATTGGCGCTGTCACGCCAGTCGCAGTTAAGCAAAAACTGGCGATACAGCAGCGTAATTTGCGGATCTTCGCCAAAGCTACGCGGCTCTACGTTGATCGCCGCCGGGCTGCGATCCCAGGTTTGCTCCGCCAGCCGGCGCAAATGCCCGTCGGTGCAATACAGATGCACGAACGACAGATCGCTGCGCACATCCCAGGTAGATGCATACTGGCGCGGCATGATGCAGAACCGATCCGGCCCGCCGCCGTTGCGCCAGCCGCCCGGCACCTGCTGGTAGCACTCATAGCCGTCGGCGACGTACAGGCTCAGGGTATGGTGGTCGGCGCTCTCCTGCGTGACGCGATCGTTGCAGTTGGACCAGGCCGCCAGCTCCACGCCGGTGCCCAGCAGCACGCGGCCGTGCAACCGCGCTTTATGCTCACGCAGTGTTTCAAACGCCTGATAGTTGGACATCGCCGGCCCCGTTGTTCGACATGCCGACAGTGTAAAGAGTGGCGCCTCGGCATGCCAGCGGCCGCCCCGCGCTTTTGGCAAAAAAAGCGCAAGAATATGCAACTGGGCGCAAGGCGCTGCAAGCGCGGCCGCACGCCAAAGCGGATACTGCGCCATCGGTTTTTTCGGAGTGAATAGAATGAATGCGCTGTTGTACCTCGCCGTGGTGCTGATTTGGGGCACCACCTGGATTGCGATCACCCTGCAACAGGAAGGCCCGGTGGCCATTCCTGTCTCGATCGCTTACCGCTTCGCCATTTCCGCCGCGGTGATGTTCGCCGTGCTGTTGCTAACGCGCCGTCTGCGCCGCATCGCCCCGCGCGATCATTTGTTCTGCGTGTTGCAGGGCTGCTGCGTGTTCGGTTTCAACTTCTTCTGCTTTTACCACGCGGCGGCTTATATCAGCAGCGGGCTGGAATCGGTGATCTTCTCGATGGCGGTGCTGTTCAATGCCCTCAACAGCCTGCTGTTTTTCCGCCAGCGCCCCAGCCCCAACCTGCTGCCGGCGGCGCTGCTGGGGTTGACCGGCATCGTGGCGCTGTTCTGGCAAGACCTGGCCGCCACCCGCATGGCGCCGGAGCTGCTCAAAGGCATCGGTCTGAGCGCGCTCGGCACCTACGGCTTCTCGCTGGGCAATATGATCAGCGCGCGTCATCAGCGCCGCGGGCTGGATATTTTTTCCACCAACACCTACGCCATGACCTACGGCGCGATGCTGATGGCGCTGATCGCCCTGGCGCAGGGCGCATCGTTCCAGATCGAATTCAGCAGCCGCTATATCGGCTCCCTGCTGTACCTGGCTGTCTTCGGATCGGTGATCGCCTTCGCCGCCTACTTCAGCCTGCTCGGCCGCATCGGCGCTGGCGCGGCGGCTTACAGCACCCTGCTGTTCCCG
The DNA here is from genome assembly GCF_052167655.1 of Serratia sp. CY55921. NCBI lineage: Bacteria > Pseudomonadati > Pseudomonadota > Gammaproteobacteria > Enterobacterales > Yersiniaceae > Serratia > Serratia sp. CY55921. The sequence goes on from NZ_JBJNMU010000001.1 coordinate 1,303,715, forward strand.
CTGGTGGCGCTGACCATCTCGACGATCTACGAAGGCTACCAGTGGCACTTCAACGCCGTGCTGGGGCTGTGCCTGATTCTGCTGGGCAACCTGGTGATGTTCGCCAAGCCGGGGCTGAGGTGGCGACGGGCAGGTATGCCAAAACAAAATTCAACCCTTTGAAGCCATTGGCGAATATCGTTATCATCAGGTTTTGTTGATAACGGATGATGGCCAATGCTCAGAAGCGATGATGTGATTCCCCGCGCCTACAAACAGGTGGACGTTTTCACCGCCACGCCGCTGCTCGGTAATCCCGTGGCGGTGGTGCTGGAAGCCGAAGGGCTGAACGACGCGCAGATGCTGGCATTGGCCCGTTGGACCAACCTTTCGGAAACCACCTTTGTGCTTAAACCGACGCACCCGGCGGCGGATTATAAGGTGCGCATCTTCACTACCGAAAAGGAGCTGCCCTTCGCCGGCCACCCGACGCTGGGCACCGCACACGCCCTGCTGGAAGCCGGATTGGCGCCTAAACGCCCCGGAACGGTGATGCAGGAATGCGGCGTCGGCCTGGTGGCAATCAATATCCTGCCGGAAGGCGCATTGGCGTTCGCCGCGCCCGAAGTCAGTTTTCGCGCGATGGCGGTTGAGGAAACAGAACGGCTGATGGCCGCTTTACAGCCGGCGGTGATTGAAGCCGATACCCTGCCGGTTATTGTCAACATGGGCATCCGCTGGCTGATGATGCGCCTGCCGGATGCGCAATCTTGCCTGGCGGTGATGCCGGATCAGGCCATGATCGAACGGTTGCAAACCGCCTGTGATGTGGATGGCGTAGTGATTTATGGCGCCTGTTCTGCGGCCGAACCGGCAGATTACGAAATGCGCGCATTTATGGTGGAATGCGGCGCCTTGATCGAAGATCCGGTAACGGGCAGCGCCAACGCCTGCCTGGCGCGCTTGCTGAAGGCCAACCGCTTCCCCGACGGCGACCGAACCGCGCAGGGCTACCTGGTGCGCCAGGGCACCCAACTGAAGCGAGATGGCCGCGTGAGCGTGCGCTTTATTGACGGCGAGCCCTGGATCGGCGGGCAGTGCTGCACCCTGATTAACGGCACATTGGGTATTTAGTATGCCTCCTACCGTTTCGAACTTTTTCTGCGGCACAAAATGCCGCCATTATTCATACAATATTTTAAAACTACCTGTAACATCGAAAACATGATCATAGGTACTTAACGCAACCCTTGCTTTTCCTGAACTGTATTCCTCCAGCAGGTCAAAGCTTGACTCTGAATACTTCTCATAAGGATAGTCATCGACTTTATAGATAGACATCCTTTCTATATCACTAAAAAAGAACTCTATTTTCACATCAGCCTCATTCAAAACCTCTAACTCGCATGCTGATGACGAAAGCAACGCTTTAATTTTAAATGTGAAAGGAGAAAGACTCACTTCATGTTCAGAGATAATCAAGGCATCTCGCCCTTGAATGAACCCATACTTAGTCTTTATTGCTTGCACCTTCATCTTTAGCTCACTCTCTACTTAAATGATAACTAAGAAAGACATTGCGCTGTATATTCCAGACAAGCTAGTCGTCATATCGGTTAATTTCAATACCGCACTTTTCAGAAGCATTTTATCCCCTGGGAGTTGGTCTCTTCTGCTACTCAATCCCAGCGGATCCACCCACATCCGCGGGTTCGTAGTAGCTGAACTGTAGTGCAGACCGCTTTCGTCGTCCTGATATTGCCCGGCGTAGCACAGCGGCTTCTGGTATTGCGCGCCCTGCCGCTTCGCCGCGTTGGTTACTTCCAGCGGCGCGCTATTCAGATCGGTTTGATACCAGTAAATATCCGCCGAGCGGCTGTCACCCGCCTGCTCCAACGCCGCCAGCGGGCTCGCCGCATCGTTATTCAAAAGTCCATCAGTGCATAAAGCCGAGCATTTAAAATTAGTATGTCAAAATCAGATCAATAATCTTTATAACTAAGTTCTAAGCAACGATACAAACTCTTTAAATGCTTCTATTACAGTTTCCTCGTCTGATAATTCTCTTCGTTCATTAATTATATAGTTCCCGGTTTCAACATCAATGATCTCCAACATACAAGATGCATCATCCCACACCGTAAAACGCGCAATCTTCGTATCGTCATCTATATCAACAACCAGACTATCTGTAAAATCATTAGCATTGTACTTAACTTCATAATGGCTATTGGATAAGATACAATCACTTATTTTTTTGAGCATGTTGAAGTTCCCGTTGTGCTGTTGTGCTTTGCACAACCTTACCTGTGGAAACCTTTTTTTCATATTCTGCCGGTCCCATCCAGCGACCAACAGTAACCTCAGTCAACCCATACGGGTCCATCCACATCAGCGGGTTCGGCGCATACTGATACAGGTTCAACCCGCCGCGCAGCCCTATCGGATCCTGCGTGGTGAAACGCCCCACCTCGGGTTCGTAGTAACGGAACAGGTTGTAGTGCAGGCCGCTTTCGTCGTCCTGATATTGCCCGGCGTAGCGCAGCGGTTGCTGATATTTCGCGCCCTGCCGCTTCGCCGTGCCGGCTATCGTCTGGCCCTGCAACTTGCCAGCTTAGCTCATCATTTCATAGAAATAAACTTTCATCTATGCCACTCACTTTCGTTTAAAGCCTCACCAACTTTTTTCATTTTTTATAGATATGTTATTGTTAGTTATATCAAAAAAGATATAGAAACCCAGCGTAGATTGAAAATAAACACATTTGCCAGCCTCTATAACGTTAACAAAAGGATTAGATGTTGTTGAGTACATGGACCATTTTAATCTATTAGTTCCATCTGTACGTGCAATAAACCCTTCATTGCCCATTTCACCCTCACCACATAACAAGAAATCACCGTCAGGAAGTTGCACTTTGTTATTCACTTGAATCTCTGACCACACCTCGTCATACTGTTCAATCAATGCATTCAAGGTTGTCTCATTACCTAATAAGACTTTATACTCTTTATTAAAGGTGCCTTTGAATTTATAATTCATCTCGAATTCAATATCTATTTCCCTTACAACACCTACATCATTAATGATTACATCTAATCCGACTAGTTGATTGTTTTCCCACTTACTCTGCATTTCTTTAGCTATCATTTGCAACTCCCCATTTTTTTGTTCTTGCTAACAATTGTTGGCTTCTTAGGTGTTCCAGTTGCTGGTAACTGGACCCTAGGAACATCAGAATTCTTAGGTTTAGAGTTCAGTTTTTTATTGAGATTACTCCCATACGTACCTCCAGTTGCTGGTGGTGGTAACGGATCAGATAAATTGACCCTCTTAATTGGTACAGATTCTACATTAGCCATTTGCGCTGCATATAACCTGCGGTTGTCTAGAGAGACTAATTGCCCATCTACTTCGGCAACATTTAATGGTCCACTTCGATTCCAATCCCAATTATTATTAGACATATCAGTATATATCCAGTTACGTTATCAGATATATATGCTTGAGAATAATTTAACGACGAAGGATTAACCCATTCAATACTCAACCCCAGCGGATCCACCCACATCAGCGGGTTCGGCGCATACTGATAAAGGTTCAGCCCGCCTTCCAACCCTATCGGATCCTGCGTGGTGAAACGCCCCACCTCGGGTTCGTAGTAGCGGAACAGGTTGTAGTGCAGGCCGCTTTCGTCGTCCTGATATTGTCCGGCGTAGCGCAGCGGCTGCTGATATTGCGCACCCTGCCGCTTCGCCGCGCCGGCCACCGTCTGGCCCTGCAGCTTGCCGAAGGTGTCGTATTGCCCGGACCAGCACAGGTTGCCCGCCGCGTCGGTCACTTCCAGCGGCGCGCTGTTCAGATCGGTGTGATACCAGTAAATATCCGCCGAGCGGCTGTCGCCCGCCTGCTCCAGCGCCGCCAGCGGGCTCCACGGGCTGGCCGGATCGTAGATCCAGCTGCGGCGGCTGCCGTCGTCGCGCTGCTCCTGCAGCAACCGGTAGCCCTGCCACAGGAAGCATGTAAATAACTAAAGTCGCCCTGTCAATTAAGAATCAACTTAATATCCTAGCGAGGATATATAACAACCTTTCCCTTATTGTTATTAAAATAAATTTCACTAATTTTACCATCATCATAAACACATGATAAAATAACATATGGTAAAGGAGAGTAATTACTTACCGTCAATATACTATCGATTCTGCCATCTTTATAAAAGTAATGATAACCAGATAAATTGCCATCATCATTTGCAAAAAAAGCTTTAGATGGCTGCCCTTGAGAGTTTAAAAAAACTCTACTTATAGCTAAATAGTTGCCCTTTACATCCTGTCTTATTTCAAGAACCTCATCACCATCTCTAATGACATAAGATGTATCCGCCACAACTCCTTTTGAGTTATAGCTGTCGATTTTATTTACAAGGCCATCATTTGAAAAATAGCAATATGCATTACTTTTGTTCTTAGGCTCTTTACTCAATATTTCTCCGGTTTTAAAGCCGGTTAACTCATTGTAAAATGGAATAATACTAAAGGCATTAGTTTTAGACCAAGATACAACCTTTGATTCCGTATGGCTAATAGAAGATATTTTTTCAGCTAATAGCTCTTCATTCGAAAAAAGAGACTGCACTTCATCTAAATCAGCCCTTATACCATCAGCTACTTCTTTCATTTTATCACCATTATAAAGTAGGGATTCTACCATTTGCAAGAGGAAATACCTTACCTCCCTCAAGCTCACTTTTTATTTGCTTAAGAGAAGATAAGAACTCTTTATCCGTCTGACTGTTAATAAGTTTATCATAAACATATTGTTTATATGCATTGCCATGTATCCCATTGCCTTTGTGGGCAGTCGTTAAAGTACCTTCTATACGGTCAGCCCTAGTATTAGGAAGCCAAACTCCATTCTTTGAATTATTAATATCAATATCGAGATCATCCATTCGTTTTCTTAATGCAACCATTCGGGCATCAGAAGAGTTGGACATTATAATATGGTGCGCATCATATTTCCCTCCCCCCATAGGTTGTGGCCCCAGATTTCGGGCAAGCTTAGCTGCATCAGTCGAGCAACTCATCAACCCCAACGGATCCACCCACATCAGCGGGTTCGGCGCATACTGATAAAGGTTCAGCCCGCCGCGCAACCCTATCGGATCCTGCGTGGTGAAACGCCCCACCTCGGGTTCGTAGTAACGGAACAGGTTGTAGTGCAGGCCGCTTTCGTCATCCTGGTATTGCCCGGCGTAGCGCAGCGGCTGCTGATATTGCGCGCCCTGCAGCTTGCCGAAGGTGTCGTATTGCCCGGACCAGCACAGGTTGCCCGCCGCGTCGGTCACTTCCAGCGGCGCGCTGTTCAGATCGGTGTGATACCAGTAAATATCCGCCGAGCGGCTGTCGCCCGCCTGCTCCAGCGCCGCCAGCGGGCTCCACGGGCTGGCCGGATCGTAGCTCCAGCTGCGGCGGCTGCCCTCGTCGCGCTGCTCCTGCAGCAACCGGTAGCCCTGCCACAGGAAACGGGTCGTCTGTTCGGTTTTGCCCTTGTAGCGCACCGCCTTGCGGCTGCGGCGGCCCAGCGCGTCGTAATGATACTGCGCCTCGAATTCGCCCTGCGGGCCGCGACCGTGCGCCTGCACCAGCCGGTTGTCGGCGTCGTAGCGGTAGTGCTGTTCATACAGGCCGTTGCGCCGGCTGATCAGGTTGCCCTGCGCTCGCCCAGCAGGTTATCCGCCAGATCGTACACCAGCCGCGCGCCCGCTTTGCCTGATTGGGTTCGCGGTGTTGCAGCAGGCGGCCTTTGATGCAACTAACAATCTAATGTTTTTACTCTTCCTTTTTTATTTTTAAAGAACCTAATATCTCCTTTTCAAGCTTTGATCTTATATCTCATATTTAATGCTGCACACTAAAGAGCCCCAAAGAAAGGATCCTTTCGACAGCTTGTCGGTCACTCTTCTTCGATGCACTCATCACTTATGATCGATAATCCATCAAGTTGATTAAACGCATTCTTCAAGAATTTGTACCTGCTGAGTTTTTCTGGATTCTTCCCATTAGTGAAAGACACCTTAATTATCGTGCTAAACTCTTTGTTATCTTCCTCTAACCACTCATTAGAGTGAGGAATATAATTATCAGTAATGGTTAACTTGTCCGCATAAAGGCCAGTATATGCAAAGTAAACACCAAAATAGGAACTATCATACTCCGAGCAAGTTATATCCCATTTATCGTCCAGTAATTTGCTCGCTTCTTTTTTTGATATAACACTGCCATATTTTAAAAAATATAATTTTTTCATAATTTATCCACCACATTTACCAGGTATTCTAGTTCCCTTTCCTTTAGCCTTAACTTCAGCAGCAGACTCAAAGACCATTGCGTTCACAGGTCTACCTCCTGACATTTTGGATAATTTTTGCAATGTATCATCAATACCTAATTTCTTAGCCATTTCACTACCCATATCAATTGGTCCAGTGCGCCCTCCTTTTCCTATTCCCAACTGCTCTGCTTTTTGATATAGCTCAGGATGTGAAATAGCAACGTCAAAATCACTAACACGGCCAACATCAAATGGTTGACCTGTAGAGAAACTTACCCCCGATACGGAGCTTCCTTGCATATATGAAACTGTGCCGGGATATCCTAATTTACTCATTCCTGCCTGTAATGCTTCACCGAACTGTTTAAATTGGCCGAAACTATTAAAGCCATGTGGAACTCCTTCTACAGATAACCCCAGCGGATCCACCCACATCAGCGGGTTCGGCGCATACTGATAAAGGTTCAGCCCGCCGCGCAACCCTATCGGATCCTGCGTGGTGAAACGCCCCACCTCGGGTTCGTAGTAACGGAACAGGTTGTAGTGCAGGCCGCTTTCGTCGTCCTGATATTGCCCGGCGTAACGCAGCGGCTGCTGATATTGCGCGCCCTGCCGCTTCGCCGCGCCGGCCACCGTCTGGCCCTGCAGCTTGCCGAAGGTGTCGTATTGCCCGGACCAGCACAGGTTGCCCGCCGCGTCGGTCACCTCCAGCGGCGCGCTGTTCAGATCGGTGTGATACCAGTAAATATCCGCCGAGCGGCTGTCGCCCGCCTGCTCCAGCGCCGCCAGCGGGCTCCACGGGCTGGCCGGATCGTAGCTCCAGCTGCGGCGGCTGCCGTCGTCGCGCTGCTCCTGCAGCAACCGGTAGCCCTGCCACAGGAAACGGGTCGTCTGTTCGGTTTTGCCCTTGTAGCGCACCGCTTTGCGACTGCGGCGACCCAGCGCGTCGTAATGGTACTGCGCCTCGAATTCGCCCTGCGGGCCGCGACCGTGCGCCTGCACCAGCCGGTTGTCGGCGTCGTAGCGGTAGTGCTGTTCGTAAAGGCCGTTGCGCCGGCTGATCAGGTTGCCCCAGGCGTCGTAACGATAAAACAGTTTTTGCCAGTGCGTCAGACGATTGTCGGCGATCGGCGCCAGCGGCAGATGCGCGTCGATGTCGCTCTGCGGGCTGCGCTCGCACAGCAGGTTATCCGCCAGATCGTACACCAGCCGCGCGCCCGGTTTGCCCTGATTGGGTTCGCGGTGTTGCAGCAGGCGGCCTTCGGCGTCATAACCGTAGTGCACTTCGCCGCGCAGCGCGTCGCTCACCCCGGCCAGCTCGCCGCGGCCGGTGTAGCGATAAGCGCGCCACAGCACGCCGTCTTCCGGCCGGGTCAGTTTGTCGTGGCCAAAGGCACTGCTCTGCCAGCTGCGGCGGCCCATGGCGTCGTAACGCCGCTGCTGCTGCAGCGCGCCCTGGCTGCGGCCGGTTTCCCGGTGCAGGCGATCGCGGGTGAACTCGCTCACCACCTGCTGGTTGAATTTGATGGCGCTGGCGTGGCCGGAACCGTAATACAGCCACTGCAGGCGATCGCCCTGGGGCAGCGTCAGCGCCTGCAGGTTGGCCAGCGCATCCCATTGGTATTGCAGTTCGCCATTCACGCCCTGCTCGCCGAGCAGCCGCCCGGCGGCGTCATAGCGCATCTGCACGCTGTCCGGCTCGATGCCCAGCGCCGCGCCGCTCGCCGTCGGCAGGCGGTTCAGCTCGCGCAGCCGCCCCATGGCGTCGAAACGGTAATGCCATTCCGCGCTGGCGTTGCCGCGCCAGACCAGTTGCCCGGCCTCGTCGAAGCGGAAGCGCTGTTCGCGCTGCGTCAGCTCGCCCGCGCTGCCCGGCAGGCCGACCTCACGGTGCTCTTCCAGCAGCCCGGCCGCGCCGTAGCGATAATAGTGGCGGGTGTCGTCCGGGCGCTCTTCGGTCAGCACGCGGCCCACCGCATCGTAGCTGAAGCGGTATTCGCCGCCGTTGCCGTTCTCCAGCCGCGTCAGCCAACCCTGCGGGCTGTAGTGATAGCGCCGGGTGCGGTTGATGCGATCGGTGATGCTGACCGGCAGCCCCAGGGCGTTGTACTGCCAGCGGGTCTGGCTGCCCAGCGCGTCCTGATGTTCGGCCAGCTGGCCGTGCGCGTTCCAGTTAAAGCGCTCTTCGCCGCCGTCCGGGTGGATCAGGGTATGCAGGCGGCCGCCGTTATCCCACAGGTAGCGCGTCTGATGGCCTTCGGCATCGGTCTGCGCCGTCAGTTGCCCCAGCGCATCGTAGGTATAAGCCGTGACGCTGCCGGAACAGTCGGTGTAGCGCGTCAGCTGGCCGCGGGCGTCCCACTCCAGCTTCACTTCCCCGCCCAGCGCGTCGATCACGCTGGCCGGCAGGCTCTCTTCGTCATCCGGATAGCGGTACAGCGTGGCATTGCCCAGCGCATCGACATAACGCGTCGGGCGCCCCAGCGTGTCCCAGTGCTGCGCCTCGCTGCTGCCGTCCGGGTACGCGACGGCGAACAGCCGGCCGCTGTTGCGCGAATATTGATAGCGCGTCACGCGGCCGAGCGGGTCGGTCTCCGACAACAGGCGGCCGTAAGGGTCCCATTCGCTCTGGCGCTGCGCGCCGCCGGGCAGCAGCACGCTGCACAGCTCGCCGCGTTGGTAGATAAAACCGTAGCGGCGCTGGTCGAAATCGGTGTACTGCGCCACGTTGTCGTCGTCATCCAGCCGCCACTCCGCGCGCTTGCCGTCGCCGCGCACCGCGCTGCGGCGCCCGCCGGCGAAGTCATAGCCGAACTCAAGGGATTCTCCGGCGCTGTTGCGATAGGCCGTCACGCGCGGCACGCCGTCGATCTCTTGCCATTGGTATTCGTTCAGCAGCCCGGCGGCGTCCTGGTGGCTGATCATCAGGCCGTCGCGCCAGCCAAAGCGGCGCGTTACCTCACCGGCGCGGTTGCTCACCGTCGTCAGTTGGCCCTGCTCATCGTAACCGTAGCGCGCCAGCGTCCGTTCGCCTTCGGCGGTTTGCAGCGCCACTTCGCGCAGGCGGCCCTGCGCATAGCGGCACATCAGGCGCTGCCCGGCGCTGTCCACCAGTTCGCTCAGCAGCCCCTCGTCGTCGTAAAACAGCGAGGTGGCGTTGCCGATGGCGTCGGTGATCATGCTGAGCCGGCTCGGCTGCTCGCCCGCCAGCGGCGGGTAGTGGAAAATCTGTTCGCCGACGTCAAACAGCTGCCAGCTGCCGTCGTCGTTGTGCATCAGCCAGCATTTTTCGGCTTCGCAATAGGTTTTGTGGCCGCGCGGCACCCTGGGGAAAGCGACGAAGTCGCCGGAAGGCGCGCGCCACACCAGGCCGTCCTGATACGGCTGCAGGCTGCTCTCCCAGAACAGGTTCCAGCCGCGGCCCAGCACGCCGTCGCCGGGGTTACCGCTGCGCCAATAGCGCTGCCAGGCGACCGGCAGGCGCGATGGCAGCACGAAATCGAGATCGTCTTCGCCGTCGAGGAATTTCTGGCCGCTGACGATATCCACCGGCCGGGCGATAATGCCGACGGCGGCGGTCGCGGTCATCAGGGTGCCGGCTCGGCAGGCGATGCGCGCCAGTTTGTTGATGCCGGGCAGTTTGCCCAGCAGTTTGCCGAGCGCCCCCAGCTTGCCGGCGGCGCCGCCCACGCCGCCCACCAGGCCGGCGAACAGCAGCGTCAGATCGGAGACCTTATACAGCCAATCCGGCACTTCGGGCTTGATCGGCAAGGTGGTGACGGTGCCGCCGCCGATAAACACGTTGGGCGAACCTTCCATCACCTGCGCGTCGCAGTTGGTTTTGTCCCCCACGCGCGAGGCGGGCTGGCCGTTGATGCTGACCTTGTCGGAGCCCTGCGCCATCTGCATGCTCGGGCCGTCGTCGCTGCAGGCCACCTGGCTGTTGGTGGCGAGCGCGGCGGGTTTGCCGTTGATGAAGACGTTGGGGGAACCGGTGACGATAGTGCCTTTGGGGGTCAGGCTACCGGCACCGGCGTCGGCAATGCCGTCGCGCGCCACGGTGGCCGCCTCCCCGGTGAGATACCCCACCGCCAGGCTGGCGCCGATGAGCAGCACGCCGACGCCGATACAGGAAGCCGCCAGGCCGGCGACGAACAGCGCACCCGCCGCCACCGCGCCTGCGGCGGCGATCAGGCCGCCGACAATCGTGCCGGCAATCATGCCGGCCAGGGCATGGGAATGCCCGATAATATCGCCGACGCGAGCCGCTTCGGTCATCGTAAGTTCCTTTTACGCAAAGAGTTCATCGTTAGGCCGCCCGGTAGCTGCTCAGCACCTGCAACAGCAGCGCGTCGTCTTGCGGCGTCAGCTTGCGCGCCATCGCCAGGGTGAACACCAGCACCCGGCCTTCCGCCAGCGCGAACACCGCCTGGTTTTGCCAGATGCGTTTGCCGTCGCGCAGGTAGCTGGCGCGCACCCATTCACCGGCGGCCAGCCCGTCACCCAGCGTCGCCGGCTCGCGGCTTTTGAACGCCCAGCCTTTCAGCCCCTGCGCCAGCGCATCAAGCTGGCGAGTGACGTAGCTTTCCAGATTCTCCGCCGGCTGCAGCGCATCGCGGGAAATATTGACTGAGGGGGAAACATCATCGCCGGCCAACAGCACGTTGACGGTGCGATCGGCATAGCCTTCCGGCAAAGCGACGCTGCCTTCGCTGAAAGCGCAGCGGGATAAAGCGGACATGCGAGGATCCTTTTGCATAAATAATGCTTAAGCATCGCATAACTTAGCCTTGAAATAAAACCATCAGATACTGCGAATGTTGCACGGCGTGACCCCGTTCACTGTGAAAAAGACCGTTGTCGGAATCTTGCCGGGAATCAAACCTTAATATTACAGAATTATCTGAAAACACTGGCGCGCCAGCGCGCCGATTGTGGCTATACTCGGCTATCGCCCTTTTCAGGAGATCAGGATGCTGAGATTAACCCGCCGCGCGCTGTTGTGCGCCACGTTGGCCGCGTTCACCGCCGGCGCTACCGAAACGCCGAAATTCGGCCCGGAGCTGCAGGGCTTTCACTACCCCTACCCGTTGCAACAATTCAGCTTCACCTCGCAGGGGCAGCCGTTAAAAATGGGCTATATGGACGTGCCGCCGGAAGGCGCCGCCAACGGCCGCACCGCGCTGCTGCTGCACGGTAAAAACTTCTGCGCCGCCACCTGGCAGGACACCATCAAGGCGCTGAGCAAGGCCGGTTACCGCGTCATCGCGCCCGATCAAATCGGCTTTTGCTCCTCCACCAAGCCGGCGCATTACCAGTACAGCTTCCAACAGCTGGCGCAAAATACCCACGGCCTGCTGCAGAATCTGAACATCAGCAAGGCCATCGTCATCGGCCACTCCACCGGCGGCATGCTGGCCACGCGCTATAGCCTGATGTATCCGCAGGCGGTGGAACGGCTGGTGATGGTCAACCCGATCGGCCTTGAGGACTGGAAGGCGAAAGGCGTACCGTGGCGCAACGTCGATCGGTGGTTCGAGCGCGAGCTGAACACCACCGCCGAGGGCATCCGCAACTATGAGCAGCGCACCTACTACGGCGGCCGCTGGAAGCCGGAGTACGATCGCTGGGTGGATATGCTGGCCGGGCTGAACAACGGGCCGGGCCACCGCCTGGTGGCGTGGAACTCGGCGCTGATCTACGACATGATCTTCACCCAGCCGGTGTATTACGAGTTCAAGGATCTGCAAACGCCCACCACGCTGATGATCGGCACCGCCGACACCACCGCCATCGGCAGCGATATCGCCCCGCCGGCAGTCAAGGCCAAGATCGGGCACTACGCGGTGCTGGGCAAGCAGGCGGCGAAACTGATCCCGCACGCCACGCTGATCGAATTCGCCGGGCTGGGCCATGCGCCGCAAATGGAGGAGCCGGCGCGCTTCCATCAGGCGTTGCTCAAGGCGCTGCAACCCTGAGCGGCCGGTTGGCGCAGCCGGCGCGCGGCGGCTAAACTTTCAGCTGGCACTCAATTGCAGGAGACAGCCATGCGACAGATTATTGCCAGCGCGTTCGTCAGCCTCGACGGCGTGATGCAGGCGCCCGGCGGGCAGGACGAAGACCGCAGCGGCGGCTTTCGCTTCGGCGGTTGGACCGCCCCCTACTGGGATGACGCCGTCGCGGAAACGATGGGCGAACTTTTCTCTGCGCCTTTCGATCTGCTGCTCGGGCGGCGCACCTACGATATCTTCGCCGGCTACTGGCCGCATATCACCGACGAGGCCGACCCGTTTTCCGCCGACATCGCCCGCGTGTTCAATCAGGCCACCAAGTACGTCGCCACCCACCACGGCGAGACGCTGACGTGGGAGAACAGCCAGTGGCTGGGGCAAGACATCCTCGCCCGGCTGCGTGAGCTGAAGCGCACCCAGGGGCCGGTGCTGCTGGTGCAGGGCAGCAGCACGCTGATGCAACAGCTGCTGGCCAACGATCTGGTGGATGAACTGCGCTTGCTCACCTACCCGGTGCTGCTCGGCGGCGGCAAGCGGCTGTTCGATGACAACGCGGCGCCGGCGGCCTTCACGCTGACCCACTCGGTGGTCTCGCCCGGCGGCGTCATTGTGGCTCACTACCGCCGCGCCGGCGCGGTGAAAACCGGCTCTTTCGTGGCGGAAAGCGCCGCGGCGGCCCAGTCGTAAAAAAAGGGCCGGTCGGCCCTTTTCTCTTCCCCTTCCTCACCTCAGGCAAACAAAATATCGCTCTGCTCCACCTGCCCGACCACGTGGATCTTGAAGTCGGCGGCATAGCTGTTGCTCTGGGTGTTCATCAACAGATCGGTGGTGCCGTTGAAGGCGTCGAAGTTGAGCTGGATCTCGCCTTTCTGGCCGCTGAAGGCGCTGCCGCTGTCGATAAAGCGCAGCTCGCTCAGGCTATTGTTGAAGCGCAGGCCGGAGAGATCGATCTTGTCGATGCCGTGCTCGAAGTCTTCAATCACGTCGAACGCCGCCACCGTCGACTCTTTGGCGTTGAGATAGACGAAATAGTCGGTGAAGTTGTTGGCGTCTTTGCCGCCCCACAGATGGTCCGCCCCCCGCCCGCCGTACAGAATGTCTGAACCGGCGTTGCCCGCCAGCAGGTTGTCCTGATCGTTGCCGATGAGCAGATCGCGCCCGCTGCCGCCGATGGCGTTCTCGATGATCGCCCCGCGCGCGATGGCGACGTTCTGCGTGCCGCCGCCGACGCTGGAGAACGCGCCGTCGTTCAGGTTGATCATCTGCTGCTGGCTGTAGCCGGAGAAGTCCAGCGTGTCGTTGCCGCCGGCGTCCCACACCGCGAAGTTGACCGGTTTGCCGTTGTCCGCCGTGGCGGTCAGGAAATCACGGCCGGTGTTGGAGTTGAAGCCGTACACCGTGTCGCCGGTGCGGGTGTTCATGTTGGCGCCGTACAGCTTCTGGATCGCGGCGATGTCATCCACCATCGGCCCATAGCCATACACCCCTTTGGTGTCGGCGCCGGTGTAACCGGCGTTGAAATAGCTCATGATCGAGTATTGCAGCGAATCCTGATAATAAGCCGCGTCATTCTGATAACTCGGGTTGCCTAACGATGCGTCATAAGATCCCGGATGCGCCAGCCCCAGGGCGTGTCCCAGTTCGTGGGTGAAGGTCTGGCTGCTGAAGTCGCCGCTAACCGGCGCCTTATGGGTGGCGAAATTTTTGTTGAACCACACCGTGCCCGCAAAGGCGTTATCGCTGCCCGATTTGGAACTCGGCGGGTAATAGGCGTAAGCGTTGATGGCATTCGGGCCGCTGCCGGCTGCGGTGCTGCCGTCGGCGCGCTGCGTGAAGTAGGCGAAGGTGATATCCGCGCGGTGGTTGATATCGGTGGACGCCGCCTCGGTGAAGGTTACGTTCGCCACGTCGGCCCACGCCTGCATCGATTTCAGCGCCTGAGCCTGCGCCGCCTGGGTCAACGGCTGCAGCCCCTTGTCGCCGTCACCGGTCTGGCCGATGCGGTTCAGCGCGCTTTGCGTCAGGAAGGAATAGGTCAGCGCGACCGGCTGGTGATACACCTGGTCGCCGTTGTGCGTCAGGCCCGGCCGCGTCAACTGATCGGCGGCGCGATCGAAGCTGAAGTTATCACGGATTTTACCCAAATTATTAATCGCCGCCCCGCCGCGCTGGTTACTGTACAGGTTAGCGTTGTCCAGCGTGAACAGCGCGCCGTAGCCCAATCCGTCATAGGGGCTGCCGGGCTGGTGATAGTAAAACTGATAGTTATGATCGTTGGGGGATGTGGCGGCCAGGCTGGTGAACTCATCGTCATCTTGCAAAATGTCGTTGTGGCGACTGCTCATTGCATTCTCCTTTTACACACTAGGAATCCACTCGATTTGTAAGACTATTCATCAGTCGTTCTTATCTAAGCCGAGGCTTAGGATTGACCAGTATAGTGACTCACTCCGGCGGCGCGAGCCCGCCCAGCCTGGCTTCACCGCGCCGGGCGTTAAGAAGGAGATAACCATAACAATTTGTATTCTCACTATATTAATGAGAAAAATAAGCGCAATAACAGGTTAATCACTCGTCTTTTCGCGCCTTTTAGCGACGGTTAGATCAGAATAATCGAGGATTAAAAAACCTAATCCTTGCCTCATCATCCCGCCGGGAACGTGCTAAGGTGTGAACGGACAGCCGAAAGGAGTGACCCGATGCCAACCCATTTCCTTATGCGCGCCTTGCGCCGCGCCAGCCTGACAGGAGTCGTTATGAGCGTATTGTGCAGCAGTGCCCTGGGCAGTTCACTGCCGTTGCTGGAACCCGCCGCGCTGAAGGGCGACTGGCAGCTCGCCGCCATCGGCGACGGTAAAGCCGTCTGCGAGGTGCAGCTGAGCGACGAAACGGTAGCCAACACCAACGCTTTCCGCTTCAGCGCCTCCGCCGAGTGCCTGCAGCCGCTGGCGCTGCACGCGCTGCCAGTCGCCTGGCGGCCGACGCCGGACGGCATGACGCTGACCGACGCTGAAGGGAGCATGGTGGCGTTTCTGGCCCTGACCGCGCCGAAGCGCTATGAGCTGATCGACCGCAACGGCCCTTCACGCTTTGTGCTGATCCCGCGCTAATCCTTCAGGCAAACAGCAGGCCGAGCAGCGCGCCGCCCGCCAGCACCCACAGCGGATGGAGGCGCTTGCTCATGCTCAATCCCGTCGCCAGCGCCACGATCGCCGCCAGCCGCCAATGGGGCGCGGAAGCCTCGGCGATCAAAAGGCCGCTGGCCACCACCAGCCCCACGGTCAGCGGCACCAGCCCGGCCTGCACGATGCGGCGCCACGGACGATCCTTAAAGCGCCGCCAGGCGCCCATCACCAATAGCGTAACGATGGAAGACGGCCCGAACTTGGCGATCGAAGAAACCAGCAGCCCCGCCCAGCCGGCCACGTGCCAACCGACCAGCGGCACGATCATCATGTTCGGCCCCGGCGCGGCCTGCGCCATGGCGAACAGCGCGCTGAACTCCTGGGCGCTCATCCACTGATGCACCTCTACCACCTGCCGCTGCATCTCCGGCAGAATGGTCATGCCACCGCCGAACGCCAATAAAGAGAGCTCGGTGAAGATCAGCGCCAACGCCATCAACACCCCGCTCATGACGGCCACCGCCACATCAGCAGAATGCTCAGCGGCGCCAGCACCAGCATGGTCGGCAACAGCGGCAGGCGCAGCCAGGCAATGGCGATCAGCGCCAGCGCGACGATCGCCAGCGCCGGCCATTTGCCGCGCAGCGGCAGCAGCATCTTGATCCCGGTCGAGAGCAGCAGCCCGGCGGCCGCGGCGGCCAGCCCGGCGAACACATGCTGCACATGGGGATCGTTTTGGAAGCGGGCGTACACCACGCCCAGCCCCACCACGATCGCCGTCGGCGCGCTGATGAGGCCCAGCAAGGCGCACAGCGCGCCGCGCAGCCCGCGAAATTCCATCCCCACCGCCACCGACAGGTTGATCACATTGCCGCCGGGCAAAAACTGGCACAGGCCGAGCAGCTCGGTGAACTGTTCCGCGTTCAGCCAGCGCCGGCGTTCCACCAACATGCTGCGCGCCATCGGCAGTACGCCGCCGAAGCCGATCAGCCCCAGCCACAGAAAGCCCAAAAACAGCGCCGCGTTGCCCGGCGCTACCGCCGGGTGCGGTTTTAACGTATTGATATCTGACATGACATTGCCGTTCCACATCGCTTGTTTTGATGTCTGGTATCATGCGCGTCGCCGTGCCATGATGTCTAATGCATTCCGGAACAAAGAAAGATACCTTTGAGGTATGGCAATGATTGAACTGCGTCGCCTGCGGGCGTTCGTCACCGTGGTGGAAGAAGGCAACATCACCCGCGCCGCCGAGCGGCTGTTTATCCAGCAGCCGCCGCTGACCCGCCTGTTGCAGGGGTTGGAAGACGAATTGGGCGTGAAGTTGTTACAGCGATTGCCGCGCGGCGTGCGCGTCACCGAAGCGGGCGGCGTGCTGTTCGAAGAAGCCCGCGCCCTGCTGGCGCGCGCCGAACGCCTGCGTGAAGCGGTGCAGCGCGCCGCCCGCGGCGAGCAGGGCCACATCGCTATCGGTTTCACCAGTTCCGCCGCGCTGCACCCGTTCGTGCCCAACCTGCTGCGCCGCTACCGCGACATCCTGCCGGGCATCACCACTCAACTGGAAGAAGCCGGCAGCGGCGAACTGATGGAGGCGTTGCTGGAACAGCGCCTCGACGCCGCCTTCGTGCGCTCGCCGGCCAACGGCATTCCCGGCCTGAGCGTCGAGCCAGTGCTCAGCGAGCCGATGATCGTCGCCCTGCCGCTGGGCCACCGGCTGGCGCAAGAAACGCAGCAACCGCTGCCGTTGGCCGAACTGGCCCACGAGGCGTTTATTCTCTATCGCCGCCCGGCCGGCCAGGGGCTGTACGACGCTATCCTGGCCGCCTGCCACCGCGCCGGCTTCAGCCCGCGCATCGTGCAGGAAGCGCCGCGCCTGCCGGCCACCCTCAGCCTGGTCGGCGCCGGATTAGGGGTGTCAATCGTGCCCGGTTCCATGCGGCGGCTGGGCGGCGACGGCATCGTCTACCGCACTCTCGCCGCAGAAGCGCAGCTCAGCGCCCCGCTTTACCTGGCGCTGCGCCGCAGCCCGGCCTCGCCGATCGTCGAGCGCTTTCGTCAGCTGGTGCTGGAGACCGTGGGGCAGTCATAAAAAGCCCGAACGGCCAATAAAAAATGACGTTCGTTTATTATTTATTTAAGCCTGTGAGCGGTGAAAATTAATTCCAATCCATGACTATTCAACTTCCGGTTAATTAATTAAACCCGCTCTCACTTAGTAACAAACGCAAACAAATAAGCGCCTACGCAATACATTCCAGCCGCTAGGATTTAAGGGTCACAGCCTATTCCCGCCGATGACAAAAAATCATTTCAATGGCGATCGCGCCTTCCCTGTCGCCTGCTGCTGCAGGCGCACGGTTTTATATTGGAGAAAACGCTATGCTATCACGTCGTGATATATTGAAAGTCTCCGCCGTCAGCGCGGCCGCCGCCGGCATGATCGGCGGCATCGCCAAAAATGCCGCTGCCGACGACCATCGCAATATCGTGCCCCCCAGCAGCTATCAGCCGCCTGCCGATGCGCAGCATCTCTATAAATACAAATTCACCGACAGCAAAAAGCGCAGCCTGCCCAACGGTTGGGCGCGCGAAGCCACCGTCGAGCAATTCCCGATCTCCGAAGGCGTGGCGGGCGTCGACATGACGCTGGAGCCGGGCGGCGTGCGCGAACTGCACTGGCACGCCATCGCCGCCGAATGGGCGTTTATGCTGGAAGGCCATGCGCGCATCACCATCCTCGATCCCGAAGGCAAATGTGAGGTGGCGGACTTCGGCCCCGGCGACGTCTGGTATTTCCCGAAAGGCTATGGCCATTCCATTCAGGCGCTGGCGGACGGCGCGCATTTTATTCTGGCGTTTGATAACGGCCACTTCTCCGAATTCGGCACCTTCAGCATTACCGATTGGGTGGCGCATATGCCGAAAGAAGTATTGGAAAAAAGCGTCGACATGCCGGCGGCGGTATTTTCCAAGGCCAAACAGGGCGAGGCTTATATTGTCGGCGGCGCCGTTCCGCCCACATTGCCATTGCCGAAAAGCGACGGCGGATTAAATAACGCCCCGCTGACCCATCGCTATGAATTAATGAAGCAAAAGCCGTTCTTTGAAAATGACGCCGGCAGCGTTCATTTGGTGTCGTCGAAAGAATTTCCCATTTCCACCACCATGACCGGCATCATCGAGATCGTGAAACCCGGCGCAATCCGGGAATTGCACTGGCACCCCAATGCCAACGAATGGCAATACTATATTGCCGGCAAAGGCCGCATGACGGTGTTCAGTTCGCACGGCCACGCGCAGACGGAAGAGTACGCCCCTTCGGACGTCGGTTACGTGCCGCAGGGCTTCGGCCATTACATCGAGAACATCGGCGATGAGGATTTGAAGGTATTGATCGTGATGGACAACGGCATTTATCAGGATATTTCGTTGTCCGACTGGCTGGCGAAAACCCCGGCCTACCTGCTGGCGGACAACTTCAATAATCAGGTTGAGGACTGGCAGGATAGACCGAAAGACAAACGGGTGATGTCACGGCGCAGCCGCTGACGCTGCGGCGAGGGAGAAACTCCCTCGCCGCTTTTCGTTACTGCTTGCGCTGCTCCGCCACCTGTTTGGCGGTGACCTTGCCCTGCTTGTCGCCGAAATGGCCGACCACAAAGTTGGCGACCGCCGCCACTTCCTCGTCGGAATACGCGCTGCCGAACGCCGGCATCATCTCATGCCGCTCGCCGACGCTGATGCTTGTCCCCTTCAGGATGGCCTGCACCACGCTGCGCCCCTGCGGATCGTTCACCGCCGTGCTGCCGACCAGCGACGCATACTCACTCTGGCGGCCCGGCCCGTTCCACTGGTGGCAGCCGCTGCAGTCGTTGGCGAACACCCGGCGCCCGAGCGAGCTGTCTTGCCCGCCCGGCAGGATCGGCGTGGAAGCCCCCGCGCCCTTCGGCTGCAAGTTCACCGCTGCGGCGCCGTCGCCGGCGATCGGCTCGATATCGCGCAGGTATTTCACCAGCGCCAGATTATCTTCCGGCGTCAGGAACTGCAGGCTGTTTTCCACCGCTTCCGCCATCGGGCCGCCGGCGCTGCTGCGCCCCGGCGCATGACCGGTGGCCAGATATTGCGACAGCTGCTGGTCGCTCCAGCCGCCGATGCCGGTCTGTTTGTCCGGCGTGATGTTGGCGGCGAACCAGCCCTGCACCACTTCACCGCTCAGGTGCTTGCTCTGGTTGAGGCCGAACCCCAGATTGCGCGGCGTATGGCACTCGCCGCAGTGGCCGAGCGCCGTCGCCAGATAAGCGCCGCGGTTCCACTGCTCGTCCTTGTTGAGATCCGGCGCGAAGCGCTGCTCCTGAAAGAACGCCAGGTTCCAGAATTTCATGCCCCAACGCTGGTTGAACGGGAACGACAGATCGTTTTGCGGGTTGGCCTGTTTCACCGGCGGCAGGCTGAACAGATAATCCTTGATCGCCAGCACGTCGTCGCGGCTCAGCCCGGTGTACGAGGTGTACGGCATCGCCGGGTACAGGTTGCCCTGCGGGCCGATGCCCTCACGCACCGCGCGCACGAACTGATCGTCGCTCCAGTTGCCGATGCCGGTTTCCTTGTCGGCGGTGATGTTGGTGCCGTAAATGGTGCCGAACGGCAGTTTAAAGGCGAAGCCGCCCGCATAAGGCGCGCCGCCCGGCGCGGTATGGCACGCCACACAGTCGGCGGCGCGCGCCAGGTACTCGCCGCGCGCCAGTTTATCGGTCATGCCGGCCGGCGCCCCGGCGATCGGCGCCGCAGGCTCCGCGCCGGCAGGCCGCAGCAGGGTATACAGCGCGTATCCTCCCGCCAACACCACCACGGCGATAATCAGCCATAACAGCCCTTTCAAGGCGTTGCTCATCACGTCTCTCCCTAACCCAACGCCTTGGCGGCCTGGTGGATGGCGGCGCGAATGCGCACATAGGTGGCGCAGCGGCAGACGTTGCCGCCCATCGCCGCGTCGATGTCCGCATCGCTCGGGTTCTTGCTTTGCGCCAGCAGCGCGCTGGCGCTCATGATCTGGCCGGACTGGCAGTAGCCGCACTGCACCACGTCCAGATCAAGCCAGGCTTCCTGCACCGCCTTGCCTTCCGGCGTGGCGCCGACGGCTTCGATGGTGGTGATTTTCTTGCCGGCGGCGGCGGAGACCGGCGTCATGCACGAACGCACCGGCACGCCGTCCAAATGCACGGTGCAAGCGCCGCACATGGCGATGCCGCAGCCGAACTTGGTGCCGGTCAGGCCGGCTTCGTCACGCAAAAACCACAGCAGCGGCATGTGCGGATCGCCCTCGAAGGTCAGCGGCTGCTCGTTTACGGTTAAATGAATCATCAGGTTCTCTCCTTGTCAGACGCCGGATTCGCAGTGGGATTATGCAGCGGTAGGCTCAGCGAGGCGCGCGGCCGCCCGAGCAGCGCCAGCGCGTTGCCGACCGCCGGAGCGATGGTCGGCACCCCCAGTTCGCCCACGCCGGTCGGTTTCTCGGTCGAGGGCACGATGATCACCTCAACCTCCGGCATCTCATTGATGCGCAGCGGGCGGAAATTATTGAAGTTGGACTGTTCGACCACGCCGTCTTTCAGCGTGATATTGCCGTACAGCGCCAGGTTCAGGCCGTAGCCGATACCGCCCTCGATCTGCGCGCGGATCACATCGGGATTCACCGCCACGCCGCAGTCCACCGCGCACCACACTTTATGCACTTTCGGGATGCCGCCTTCGCCGATCGACACCTCGGCCACCTGCGCCACATAGGTGTCGAACGCCTTGGCGACGCCCACGCCGCGCGCGCGTCCGTCCACCACCTTGGCACCCTGCCAGTCAGCGGCTTTCGCTACCGCGCGCAGCACGCCCGCCGCACGCGGCGCATCGCCCATCAGCGCCAGCCGCCCTTCGACCGGATCCTGGCCGGTTTCCTGCAACAGCTGATCGATAAAGCTCTCCACCGCGTGGCCGGTGTGGGTGCTGGCGACCGACCGCAGCGAGGTGGTCGGCACCTTGCCGGGCACGATATGTGCATCGCAGCGGAAGGCTTCGAAGGTATAAGGCACCTCGCTGGCGCCCTCGACCATCATCTGATCGAGGCCGTTGACCACCAGCGCATCCATCGCGCTGTGGCGCGTCCAGGAGTGGCCGACTACGGTATCGGTCCAGCCCACCACCTTGCCGCCGCGAATGGCGCCGCGCAGGCGATGCAGGATCATCGGGCGATACCACCCGTTGCGGATGTCGTCCTCGCGCGTCCATACCACCTTCACGCCGTGGCCGGGGCCGATGCCCTTGGCGGCCGCCGCCATGTCGGCCGCCAGATCCGGCCCCAGCGTCGGGTTGCCCAGATCGATACGCCGGCCGAAGCTGCCGCCCGCCAGAATGGTTTCAATCTGCACCTTCTCCGGCGGCAGCTCGAACAGATCGCACAGCTGCTTGTGGTCGAGCGTCTGGATTTGGCAGCCGTAGCGCGCCTTGACGCTTTCGCCGTCCCAGAACAGATAGCCGTCCAGCGGCTCCATCGGCGCGTGAGCGACGTAGGGGAAGGTGTATTCGGCCTCGATCACCTTATCGGCCTTGTCGAACACCTCGTCCGGCTTACCGAGACTCTTCGCCACTACGCCGGTTTTCTGCGCCACCTGGCGGAATTCGGCGTAGATTTCCTCGGTGTTGCGTCGCTCCGCCTGCGCATCGTCCCAGGTGACCCTAAGCCGATCCCGCCCCTGGATCGCCGCCCAGGTGTTTTTGGCGTAAACCGCCACGCCGGTGGCAACCTGTTTCACCGCCACCACGCCCGGCACCGCCAACGCACGGTCGGCGTCAAACGTCGCCACCTTGCCGCCGAAGCGCGGCGGTTTCTTGAGGGTGACGGTCAGCATGTCCGGCTCGTGGATATCCTGCGAGAACTGCGCGCTGCCGTTGGTTTTCGCCAGTGAATCGACGCGGTGCAGACCGCGCGTTTTGCCGATCAGGGTGAAATTGGCCGGATCCTTCAGCGCCAGGCTGGCGGGATCGGGCGGCGGCAGCGTGGCGGCCAACTCGGCGAACTCGCCGAAACCCGCTTCGCGCCCGCTGGCGGCATGGCGGATCTTGCCCGCCTGCACGGTGATTTCCTGCGCGGAGGTTTTCCAGCTCTGCGCGGCGGCCTGCACCAGCAGCGCGCGCGCCATGGCGCCCATGCGCCGCATCTGTTCATAGGCGTTGGCCACCGAGCTGGAACCGCCGGTGCCCTGGAATCCGAACGCCAGGTTCTTGTAGACGGCGGTGTCCACCGGCGCGGCCACGACCCGCACCTGCGCCCAGTCGGCGTCGAGCTCTTCGGCGACCAGCGTCGCCATGCCGGTATAGACCCCCTGGCCCACTTCGGTGTGTTTACTGATGACGGTGACGATGCCGTCGGCGCCGATCTGGACGAAGGCGTTGGCGTCAAACGCCGTCGCGCCGGCGGCGGCCGGGGCGTTCGAGCGCGCCAGCGCGCCGGTGGACGGCAGATAGGCGCCGATCACCAACGCCCCGGCGCCGACGATAAACCGCCGCCGCGAAAGCGGAACTTGGGATATGCTCATTGCTCATGACTCCAAAAAAACCGAAGGCGTCACTGCCTTCGGCGAAACAGCGCTAATTATGGGAATGGCTTGCCGCGCCGGTCAGGTGACATAGCACAACAGAGCAATAATTAGCGTAGCCTATTATCCAGTAGGCTTAATGTTGAAGAGGGATTTTCTATTGGAGAATCGTGCGGTTCAACGGTGTGCTGTTATCGGATCGCCGTCTGGCCAAAAATCTGAGCAACGCCGTGCATGGCTTCTGTGCTCGTCGAACAACAATTCGTTGCATTGCCTTCAGGTTTACGCTCCCGGCATTGGAATAGGATATACTCCCGACCAAAATACATCGTCACCATTTGGTTCATTTTGGATGTTTTTCATGCAGCAATCCGCCATATCAAAAAAAAATCATGATATCGAAGTATTAAGAACCGTCGCGATCGTTTTCGTCATTCTGGCGCATGTCGCGGGGATACTCAGCCCGGATTCGCTCTACTGGCGAATTTTGGACTATGCACGCTTCGGCAGCGGCGTCGATCTCTTCTTCTGCGTATCGGGCTTTATTATCACCTCGTCAATTTTGTCAACGGTGCCAAAAGACAAAAGCCTCAGTGCTTTTGCCAACTTTACCGTGCCATTCTGGAAAAAACGGTTTTGGCGACTCATGCCTTCGGCTATTTTTTGGATCTTTATCGTTCTGTTGCTGGCTTTTATTTGGGGCGGGAAAGGCCAGATTATTCCCTTTGAGAACATGTTCACTTCGGCGTTGCATGCCCTTACTCAAACGCAGAACTTTTACTTTATCGAGTGTCGGCCCGCAGGCACCTGCGGCGAACTAGGCATTTACTGGAGCCTGTCTTTAGAAAATCAGTTTTATCTGCTCTTACCCCTTCTCGCCTTCTTCTTGACTGACAGGAAGCTTGCGCTCTTTTTCTTCGTCGTTTTTATCATCCAAGTTTTCTTGCCGAGAACATTGAACGCGGCAACGCCAGTCATGTGGCCGTTAAGAACGGATGCGGTCGCACTGGGGGTCATTATTGCAATCTTTGCACATAACGCCCCCTCGTCACGTCCCTATCCCAGACTGCTTGAGAGCAAAGCCTTCTGCGCCGGGGCTTTCATGATCGCGTTGCTCTTGCTGGCTTTGCTTTCCAGCCCTCAACCGTTCCTCAGTTTTTCGGTCGGTATCACCGCCGTGGTTTCCGGCTTTTTAGTGTTACTCGCCAGCTATAACCGCGGTTGCTTTTCAAGTCATCCCACCGTGCGCGTGTTTTGCGATTACATCGGTTCCCGCTCGTACTCTATCTACTTAACTCATGTGGTCGCACTGTCCCTCACCAAAATCCTCTTCTTTTCCGCCGCTACCCGCTACGACGGCCTGCACACCGCCCTGTACCTGGCGTTTTTCTTGGTCGCAACGCTGCTGATGTCGGAATTCAATTACAGAATCATTGAAATGCCGTTAAGAGCGCTTGGCAGGAAGAATAAGCTGAAAAAACCGGTGGCGCCCTTCATTTAGCGCACACCAAGCGTCAGCCCTGCCGTCAGGTTATGCCGCCCGCTGCCAGCCGATCGAGCAGCGGGCCCAGCGCCACGCGCGCATGCTGCTCGAAGCCGCTGACGCCTTCGGCGCTGAGCAACGCATCCAGCACCGCGTATTCGGTGGCGTCCGCCGCCGCCGCGAACAGCGGCTCCAGCCGTTCGTCCGGCAGCGTCGCCCCCAGTAACCGAGTGGAGAACGCCAGCGCGATGTCGCCGGAGCCGTGCCCCCAATGGCTGCCCACCCGCCCCAGGCCCGCGCCCGCGCGGCGGGCGATGCGGTTCAGCTGGCGGCTGTCCAGCGCCCGATCGCAGGCGATGATGATGATGACCGAACCGGCGTCCACCTGCGGCGGCGGATCCGCCAACAGCTTGCCCAGCGCCTGGCCGACGCGCACGCCGCTCAGCGTCAGCGAGTCGAGAGTGCCGAAGTTGGCCAACACCAGCACGCCGAGCGTGGTGCCGAGCCCCGGGCAATAGCGCGAGGCGGTGCCGAGCCCCGGGCAATAGCGCGAGGCGGTGCCGATGCCCCCTTTCAAGCCGAAACTGCTCATGCCGCGCCCGGCGCCGACGCTACCGCGCGCAAAGCGGGTGGAATGGTTATCCAGCGCGCTGAAGACGTGTTCCTCACGCACCGCCATCGCCTGAATATCGTTGAGGTAGCCGTCGTTGCACTCCAGCACCAGCGGGTTGATGGTGGCGCTGCCGCGGCCGATCTGCGGGTAGCGCCGGCAGCTGCGCCGCACCATGGCGTTGAACAGCGTGCCGACCGCGAAGGTGTTGCTCAGCAGGATCGGCGTTTGCAGCACCCCCAGTTCGTTCAGCTGCACCAGCCCCAGCGGCTTGGCGAAGCCGTTGAGCACCGCGCTGCCGCACGGCAGCGGCTGGTTGAACAGATCGCCCGGCGGCACGATGGCAGTGACGCCGGTCTGACATTCGCCGTCGGCCAGCGTGTGATGCCCGACGCTGACGCCCGGCACGTCGCACAGGGTGTCGGTCGGGCCGGCCGGATAACGCGCGCCCGGCAGGCGGCGGTGGCGCCGCCAATAGCTCAGCAGATTATCGAGGCTTTGTTGTTCAAATGCCTGGCTGTCTGTCATGGTTCCCTCATCCGCCGTTAGCCCATCAGAAAACCAGAATATCGCGCAATGCGCCGCGCCGTAAATTGAAAGCGGAAGCGAGCAGTAAAAATAGCCTTGCCCCATCGCCACTTATTGGGTTTTTAGGGAGAAAAGCAATGTAAATGGCTTGTGGCGCAGGTGATATCCCCCCTTATCCAATATGGATAACCCGATCTGCCGACGCAATGGTCGTTTCACGGTGGGCAATGATCAGCTTAGTGATATTGAGTCTCTTAATTGCCTGATTCACGGCAGCTTCGCTCTCCTTATCCAGCGCACTGGTGGCCTCATCCAGGAACAAAATAGCCGGTTTCTTGTAGATTGCCCGGGCTATGAATAGCCGTTGTTTTTGCCCGCCGGACAACCCTTCCCCCAACTCGCCGATCGGGGTTTCATACCCCATCGGCATGCGCATGATCACCTCATGCAGATAGCTGGCACGGGCACAGGCTTCCATCCAGGCATCATCCATCTTGTCCGCGAACCCGCAAATATTTTCGCGGATTGAGCCGGAGAACAGTTTGTCGTCCTGCATCACGCAGGCAATCATTTTGTGGTAGTTGTTGATGCCGAGCTGCCGGATATCGACGCCGTTCACCTCAACCCGCCCTGCAGCCGGGGTAAACAGTCCGCACAACACCTTCATCAGCGTGGTTTTTCCGGCGCCGGACGGGCCCACGATGGCCACGCTTTCGCCCGGCGCAACGCTGATGTCCAGGCCATCAAAGATAGCCGGTGACTGGCTGTCGTAACGATAGCTCAGGGCATGGGTCGTCAATCCCAAAGGTTGCAGGCCCGCCGTGTAAGGGTGATCGGGTTTACGCTCCTCCCGCGGATGCAGGGCGATATCGGCAATGCGCTCGTTATGCAGGCTCATCATGCGCAACTGCAGCAAAAATTCCGTCAGCGACCCGATTCGGTCGGAGAACTGCCCCCGAAAGGCGCCGAACGCCACGAACATACCGAGGGTCATCTGGTTATCGATCACCAGGCTAGTTCCCAACCACAGAATGACGATCTGGTCACACGCCGCTATAAAGGTGTTGATCCCGCCAAACAGCATGTCCATTCGGGTGACGCGGATCCCCGTGTTGATGGTGTCGATTTCAAGGTTTAGCCAGTGAGCGATGCGGCGTTCTGCCATGCCCTGCATCTTGACGGTAGCGATACCGTACAGCGTTTCCATAAAATACGAGCCGGCCCGAGCCTCTCTCACCAGCGCCTCCTCAGACAGCTGACGGTAATAGCCGTAGGTCAGCAGTCGCATCAACACATAAAGCGCAGTGAAAGTGAGCACTACCCAGGTCAGCCAGCCGCCATACAGCGCCATCATCACCAGCACACCGATCACCATGATGCCGTCCATGATGGCGCCGACGATGCTGGTGGTGAAAGTGCTGCGCAGCGTATCCAGTGAACCGAAGCGTGACTGAATGTCCCCCAGCTTACGACGTTCAAAGTAACCGAGCGGCAGGCGCAGCAGATGGGTGAACAACCCGGACTGCCACTGAACGTTGATAAGCGTCGCCATGACCAATCCTGACCATGCCCGCACCATGCCGATGGCGGCCCGCAACAAGATAAACAGCATCAATCCGGCGCAGATGAGCGACAGTAACCCGCGATCTCCGGCAGGAATAGCATGATCCATCACCAGCTGCGTGCCGATGGGCATCACCAGGTTGATGGTTTCGAATACCAGAGACAGGCAAAAAATTTTGCCGAGCGCCCCCTTGAGGCCATGCACGCTGCCGATCAGCGTGCGAAGATGAATGCGATGGCGGACGCTGTCGGCGGTGAATTCGCTGCCAGGCCAGGCCTCAAGCGCTACGCCGGTGAAACTGTGCGACAGTTCCGTCAGGCTGACGGCCCGGCGCCCGCGCGCCGGATCATGCAGCACTGCGCGGTGGCCTTTGACGCTGACCAGCACCACAAAATGGTTGAATTCCCAGTGCAGAATGCAGGGCAGTTTTAGCGCGCCGAGTTCGTCCAGATCCAGAGACAGGGGACGGGTACTCAACCCCAATTGCTCGGCGATACCGGTCAGTCCAACCAGCGTTGCACCGCGGGTTGACAGGTTGAACTGCCGGCGCAGCGCGATCATGTCGATATTTTTGCCGTAATAACCGCAGATCATCGCCAGACAGGCCAGCCCGCATTCCGACGACTCGGTCTGGTGCACCATCGAAACCCGGTGGCGCAACCGCAGATCCAGTTGGCTGACCCGTTGTTTGAATGTGGCCCTACTCATTGACTGGCCCCGTCGCGCTGTGTTTCATGTCGTAGAACGGCGACAGCATCCATTGATAAATCTTCCTTTTTTCCAGAAACAGGGTGCTTTGCGCTTTCATGCCGTTTTCCAGGCTCAGACGTTTACCGTCATAGGCAATGGCCTGTTTCTCCGGCATGACGATCACTTTGTAGTACGGCACGGCGGCGGTCAGCGCCGCTTTGGGCGCTCCCTGATAGGTCAGCATTTCCTGCGGCGAGGCCGGGGCTTTGGAGATGACGGCCACCGTACCGGCAAACTGGCCAAATTTCTCCGCCGGAAAAGCGTCATAGCGCACATTGACCTTATCGCCGGCGGCGATGTAGGGGATAGCGTCGTTGGGCACCCACAGTACCAGGGCATAGCGATCGATGTTTTGCGGGATAATCTGCAGCAGACTGTCGCCGACGTTGACCATTTGGCCAACCGTGACGCTCAGCGAATCGATACGGCCGCCGGCCAGCGCGCGAACGATAATATCGCCAGTGGCATCTATGTTTTGCCGCTCTTTTTGCAGCTCGTAGCGCTGCAGCTCCATCTGGTAAATCTGGTTGTCGAATTCGGCAGCCTGGATATGGATCTGGCTTTCCAGCGCGGTGATCTGCAGCGCATTCTGTTCGTTCTGGCCGGACAGGCCCAGCAGGTTGTTCTGCTGCTGGTAATACAGCGCCACCTGGTTGGTGAGCTGATCCTTATTGATCAGCCCCTTGGTCTGATAGTGCCGGTAGTTCTCCATGTTTTCCTTCATGATGCGAATCCCTTCCTGGGCGCGTTTGAGGATATCGGTGGAACGGGTGAATGCAGCGGTGTATTGCGCCTTCTGTTGTTCCAGCATGATAAGCGTGGCCTGCTTGCTGCTTTCCAGTCGGTTGATGATTTGCGCAATGCGTGCCAGCTGGCCGTCGATATCCCGGCGCTGGTTGTCGCTGATCACACCGCTACGGGTACTCTTGCTGACGTCGATCTGGTAAATGGGGGCACCAGCGGCAATCACCTGCCCTTCGGTGACGAATTGCTTGACCACTATCCCCTGGACGGCGGAATAGACGTTGGCGGCGCGCGGATAAGTGCTGATCTCGCCGGTCACGTTGACCCGCCGGGTATAAGTACCGGCGATCGCGAAGGTGAGAAAGGCGATGAAGAAAAACAGGCAGAGCCCTGTCGTGCCCCAAACGGGAATACCGGGTAGCAGGAGCGCCCTGCCACGCCACTTCATTTTCTGATTCTCGATCGCTTCCTGGCGAAACATGAGCAGCGTCCCTTAGTGATAGCTAACATTCAAATTCACAGACTACTGTATTGACAATAAAATAAGCTGAAGGTCAGTTAATTTTGGTGAGAGGATATGAAACTATTAAAATAAACACCTTTAAATCTTCTGAGTGATTCCTGGCGCCAATAAATTTTTATGAACGTATGCTTCACCCAATAGCAGTATCATATCCAGAGAAAATCCGAGAGATCCAGTTCGACAAGCCTTTTTTATTTTTTTAAATCCTACAGTATCTACTTCTAACTCATTTTCATCGTAGCAAAATAGACGATCGTCATAACAATAACAAAAATAGAACAGAACAATAAATCACCTGAAAAACCTCTCAATGAATCCAAATAATCATTGCTGTTCTTATTTAATTTTTTAATGGCATCGCTTTCGTTCTCAGCCTCTACTTCGATATGATGCTTTCTGAACCCCTTCTGCTTCATGACTTTAATTATTTCTCGCGTAACCACTTCCTTTTTTAGCACTTTTGATTCATCACTCTTTATAAAAACAACATATCTATTCATCATATACCCCATCTCCGTTATCAGACGCTCTTTTTCCACTCCTATCTCGATCCTGCCGTCCACCTGACACCGCATCGAATTGGCTGCTTAAAATTTCCTTCATAAATACTCTCCTATGGGTTTACTGGTTTTACAGTCATTAAAAACAGCTGCAGTGGCAAATGTAAAACACACTAATAACAATCCATAACCACCCTGTATTCCATGAAAAAAACCAATAAGAAAAGTGTGTTCTAAACATTGCAACTCATCATATTAAAATAAACCCCAGAATAATATATCGAACCTAATTACACGCGCATGCTATCGATTCAATTAATTGAATCGCCAAATAATCTCAACGCCCAAGATTAATAACCCAATAAAGAAGAGGCGGCGGAACAGCTGCGGGCGACAATGACGACGCACCCTCTCCCCCAGCCACATGCCGCCCAACGCCGGCAACAGCGCCAACAGCGAACCGCCGAGCAGCGTGGCGGGCAGCGCCTGATGCCAGGCTAAACCGGCGGCCAGCGCCAGCGTCGAGACGGTGAACGACAGCCCCAGCGCCTGCACCAGATCGTCGCGCGCCAGGCCCAACGCATTCAGGTAAGGCACCGCCGGAATGACGAACACTCCGGTGGCGCCGGTCAGCGCACCGGTCACCAGGCCGCACAGCGGCCCCAACCAGGGTTCCGCCGCAGCGGAAACGCGCCAGTCGAAACGGGTAAAACCCAGCAGCGCATAACCGATCAGACACACGCCCAGCGCCAGCGGCGCCAGGCGGCCGTCGCCGGCAGTGAGCGCCCCCGCGCTCAACACCGTGCCAAGCGTGACGCACAGCATCATCGGCCAGAGCCGGCGGCACAGCGCCCCCAGCCGCGCCCCGCGCAGCAACTGCCACAGGTTGGTGATCAGCGAAGGCAGCAACAGCAACGCGGCGGCCTGACCCGGCGGCATCATCAGGCTGAGCAGCCCCATCGACACGGTCGGCAGCCCCAGACCGATCGCTCCTTTGACCGTGCCGGCCAGTGTAAAAATGCCCGTCAGGGCGATAATCTCGAGTAGCGTCAGCGACATGCGTCTATCCTTATGGCGAATCAACGGCTCGATTGTGGCCGGCGGTATGGCGCGGCACAATGCGGCAATGGCAGAGCCTGCCTGCGGCAAAGACAGAGGGAAAACGCATGCATTTTGACTTTATCGATCTGCGGCTGTTGGCGGCGGTGCTCGAGACCGGCAGCATCACCGCCGGCGCCGAGCGCGTTGGGCTGTCGCTGGCCGCCGCTAGCGCCCGCATGCGCGGGCTAGAGCAACAGGCCGGCGTAGCGCTGCTGACGCGCAATCCGCGCGGCGTCCAGGCGACGCCCGCCGGTGAGCGCCTGTTGCATCACGCGCGAGTGCTATTGCAGCAGCGTGAGCGATTGCGCGGCGACCTGGCCGAGTTCGCGCCGGGCCAGCGCAGCCGGCTGCGCATCGTCGCCAATACCGTCGCCGCCGACGCTTTTCTGCCGGAGCTGTTGGCGGATTTTCTGGTGCTGCACCCGCATACCGATATTGTACTGGAGGAGCTGCCCAGCCCGGCCATCGCGCAGGCGATCGCTGAACAGGCAGCGGATATCGGCATCGCGGCGGATCACGCCGATCTGCGTGGGCTGGCAAGCTACCCTTTTCGCCAGGATCGTCTGGTGCTGGCGTTGCCGCCGGGGCATGCGCTCAGCGGCCGCCGCACGCTCAGCTTTGCGGACGCCCTGCCTTTTGATTTCATCGGCCTGCCGGAAGAGAGTGCGCTGCAACAGCATCTGGAACAGCTGGCGATACGCAGCGGCGGCCCGATGCGGCTGCGGGCGCGCGCGGCTCATTTCGACGCCATCTGCCGCATGGTGCTGCGCGGTGCCGGGCTGGCGGTGATGCCGGAAGAGAGCGCCCAACGCCATCCGCAAATTCGGCACAGCGCACTGACGTTGACAGACGAGTGGGCGACCCGGCGCCTGTCGATCGCGGTGCGTGACCTGGCGCAGCTGCCGCTGCCGGCGCAGCGGCTGGTGGCATTCCTGCGCCAAGCCTGAGGCGGCTCAGTGCGTGCCCGGCTCTGCGCGCAGCCGCGCCACCTGAGCCTCCACGTCGCGCCAGGCCGGTTTGTCGCCGGCATAGCGATGGCGCAGATAATTCACCAGCGCCGTCACCTGCCGATCGGAAAAGCTGTCCTTAAAGCCCGGCATAAAGCCCAATTCGGCGGTGGCCGGTTTGGGGATCCCTTGCAGGATCACCTTGATCAGGTTATCGGGGCGATCGCTGAAGATATTGGTGTTATTGGCCAGATCCGGGCTGACGCCGAACAACTGCGGCCCGCCGGCGGCGGCGCTGTGACAGGCCTGGCAAGCGCCCTGAAACAACCGCTCGCCCGCCAGTTGACCCGCAGGCAACGCGCGGGCCGCCAACTGCGCCTGCGGTTCCACATTCAGCGTCGCCTTGGCGCTCAGCGACATCACATAGTTGGCCATCGCCCGCAGATCGCTCTGCGGCAACGTCGCCAGTTCGCTGACCACCGGCCCCATCGGCCCGGCCGCCACGCCGTGCTCGGCGGAATGCCCGCTGCGGAAGTACTGAAACAGCTGTTCCTCGGTCCAGGGTTTGTCCGCGTTGGCCAATTGATTCAGCGCCGGCGCTTCCCACCCGTCCACCATCCCCCCCGCCAGGAAAGCCGCGCCGCCCTTTTCCGCCCCCAGCAGATTGCGCGGCGAATGGCAGGCGGCGCAGTGGCCGAGCCCGTTGACCAGATAGGCGCCGCGATTCCACTGCGCGCTTTGTTGCGGATCGGGTTGAAATTCCCCCTGGCGCAGGAACAGCGCGTTCCAGCCCGCCATCAGCGGCCGCAGGTTAAACGGGAAGCGCATCTGATTGGCCGGGTTGCTCTGGCGCACCGCCGGTTGCGACATCAGATAAGCGTACAGCGCCTGCATGTCGCCGTCGGTCATTTTGCTGAAGGCGGTGTAAGGAAATGCCGGATAGAGGTGGCGACCGTCGCGGGCGATGCCTTGGCGCATCGCCCGATCGAATGCGGTAAATGACCAGTTGCCGATGCCGGTTGCCACGTCCGGGGTAATGTTGGTGCTGTAGAGCGTGCCGAACGGCGTCGCCATCGCCAGCCCGCCGGCGTTGGTCGCCCCTTCCGACGCGGTATGGCAAACCGCGCAGTCTCCGGCGGCGGCCAATTGACGGCCGCGCTCCAGCGTGGCGGCCGACCAGGTGCCGGCGCCGGGCGTCGCCACCGGCGAGATCTCCGCCCGCCACGGCAAGGCGCTGCCGGCGATGCCCAGCACGGCACCGAACAGCCCCGCCGCGCCGCCGAACCACCATTTGCCGCGCTTCTTTTTCTTGGGCGGCGCGGCCTGCCGCTCGGCGTCCGGCCCGTTCAGCGCCTCACGCAGCTTGTCCGAGGTGATCGGCAGCTCGCGAAAACGAATGCCGGTGGCGTCGAACACCGCGTTGGCGATGGCCGCCGCGCTGGGCACCGACGCCGACTCCCCAGCGCCCAGCGGCGGATCGTAAGGGCGAGGCATCATCACCACGTCCACCTCCGGCACCTCCGGGAAGGTCAAGATCGGGTAAGCCCCCCACTCTTTGGCGGAGACCGTCGATTCCTCAAAGGTCACGCGCTCTTTCAACACCCGACTGGTCGATTGCAATACGTTGCCGTGAATTTGGTGGCGCACGCCGTCCGGGTTAACCATCATGCCCGCGTCGTGGCCGACCACGATGCGCGTCACCGCCACTTCGCCGCTGGCTTTGTCGATCGCCACGTCGGCCACCCAGGCGGCCCAGGCCGCGCCAAAGCCGGGAAACTTGCTGTGGATGTAACGGGCATAAGCAAAGCCGCGCCCGCGCAGCACGCCGTCTTCCGCCGGGGTCTGCATCGGTTCGGTGTGCGGCGTCCAGCCGGCGCGTTCTGCGGTGCTGCGCATCAGTTCACTGGCGCGTTCGTCATGGATATAGCGCAGCCGATATTCCAGCGGATCGACGCCGGCGGCGTGGGCCAGCTCATCGATATAAGATTCGTGGGCGAAGGTGTTCGGCAAGGCGGAAACGCCGCGCATCCAGGAGGCGCGCACGATCGGCGCCATGTCCTCGATGCTGACGCGCAGCGCCGGATACTCATAAGGTGGCACCGAGGTGCGGTCGCCCATTTCATAGGCCACCGGCAGCGGTTCGACCCGGCCGGTCAGCAGCAGCGCCAGCGTCGGCGCGCCGTTGGAAGGATAATAGGTGCGAAAATCGTAGGCGACCGGGTGCCCGGCGGCGTCCAGCCCGCCGTCCACCTCCATCAGCTGCGCCGTGCCCTTCGGTTCCCACACATGTTCTTGTTCGCGGGTCAGCTGCACCCGCACCGGCCTGCCCACCGCGCGCGACAGCAACGCCGCGTCGGCGCAGACGTCATCGGCGCAATTGCGGCCATAGCAACCGGCCGCCTCCATGCGAACGATCTCGATCTGCGCTTCCGGGTACTCCAGCAGCCAGGCCAGATCGGCGCGCAGCAGGTGCGGGTTCTGGCTGCCTGACCAGACCTGCAGGCGCTCCGGCCGGTAGTCCGCCAGTGCGCAGGAAGGGCCGATCGAGGCATGCAGCTGATACGGCCACAGGTAGCTGCGGGTGAAACGCCTGTCGGCCGCCGCCAGCGCCGCGTCCACATCGCCGGTATCGTGCACCACCCGGGTCGAGTGCGGATTGTCGCGCAGCGCCTGCGCCACGTCGGTCATCTGCGGCAAATTGCGGCGCCAGTCTTTCCAACTGACCTGCAGCGCCTGCGCCGCCTTGATCGCCTGCTCTTCGCGCTCGGCGACAATGCCGATGAAATCGCCGATCACCACCAGTTTGACGATGCCGGGAATATGCGCGATCGAGGTTTCGTCCACCGCCAGCAGGCTGGTGCCGACAAATTCGCCGCTGTCGTACCCG
Organism: Serratia sp. CY55921; assembly: GCF_052167655.1. Taxonomy (NCBI): domain Bacteria; kingdom Pseudomonadati; phylum Pseudomonadota; class Gammaproteobacteria; order Enterobacterales; family Yersiniaceae; genus Serratia; species Serratia sp. CY55921. Next base: position 1,338,387 of record NZ_JBJNMU010000001.1, read on the forward strand.
GCATAGGGCGGCCGCACCACCCGGCCATGCAGCATGTTCGGCAGGCGCATATCGTGTACGTAGGTGGTTTCGCCGGTCGCCTTGGCCGGAATATCGACGCGCGCGGCGCTGGTGCCCACCAGGCGATATTCCGCCTGCGGTTTCAGCGGCGCGTCGCCGGAAATCGGCAGTTCGACATGGTCGCCGGCCACCAGCTCGGCGTAGCTGAGCGCCTGCCCCTGCGGGCTGCGGATCACGCCCTCTTTCAGCGTCAGCTGTTCCACCGGCGCATCGAAGCGCTGCGCCGCTTGGCGCAACAGCCAACGGCGCGCCTCGGCGGCGGCGTTGCGCAGCGGCACGGCGGCGATCTGCAGCGTGGCGCTGGCGATGGTGGCGCCCTGATTCGGCGCGCGTTCGGTATCGCCCAACACCATTTGCACCTGATCCATGCGCAGGTACAGTTCTTCGGCGACGATCTGCCCGAGCGCGGTGCGCACGCCAGTGCCGAGATCGACATGGCCGTTAAAGGCATAGATTTCGCCGCTGCCGCACAGGGCGATAAACAGCCCCTGCTCTTTGGGCTTCAGCACCGGCGTTTGCCCCTTGGGCACCAGCCCCGGCGGCGGTTGCACGCTGTCGACGATCAGAAGCACGCCGTCGCGCTGCAGCAAGTCGGCCTGGCTCGGCGATGGGACACGGGAATCAGTCATGGGCGTGGGCGTCCTCATCGCGGCAGAGAATGATGGCGCGCTGAACCGCACGCAGGATTTCGAGATGGGTGCCGCAGCGGCACAGGTTGCCGGACAGCGCCTGACGGATCTCCGCCTCGCTCGGGGCGGGATTGCGATCCAACAGGGCTTTGGTGGTCATGATCATGCCATTGAGACAGTAGCCGCATTGCGCCGCCTGCTCTTCGATAAAGGCACGCTGCACCGGGTGCAGGCGCTGGCGATCGCCAAGTCCTTCCAGGGTCACGATCGCCCTGCCGGACACGCCGAACGCCGGGATCACGCAGGAGCGCGCCGCCACGCCGTCGATCAACACGGTACACGCACCGCATTCGCCCAGACCGCAGCCGTATTTCGGACCGTTGAGCGCCAGATCGTTGCGCAGTACCAGCAAGAGCGGCGTATCCGCCATCACCTGCGCATGAAGCTGTTCGCCGTTCACCGACAGCATCAGCGGATGCTCCGTCAGCGTGGTTTTAGCGCCGTCCCTGGGCGATTGCACTTCAGATATCGCCATTGTTCGCGTCTCCGCCTGCACGTGATGATCTTATGGGCTGGCCTCTCGCCACCGACCACCAGGCAACCGACGTTGCGCGGGCGAATCAGCCGGTGGCAGGTTCTTCCAGCATTTTATTCAGCAGGAATATCAGCGCTATCCGTTCGGCCGGGTTCAGCGTACCGAACGTCAGTTCTGTGATTTTCGCCGCCTGCGGCACCGTTTCCGCCAGCAGCGCGCCGCCGGCGTCGGTGAGGCCGACCACCACCTTGCGCCGATCGATCGGATCCGGCGTTACCGTGATCAGATCGCGCGCCTTCAGCCGTTCGACGATGCCGCGGATGGTGGCCTGATCCACCGCCGTCACCTGCACCAGCTCGGTCAGCGAGCTCGGCCCCATATCGCGCACCGCGCACAGGGTGATGAACTGCACCGCCGTCAGCTGCGAATCGCCGACGTTTTGCTGGAAAATCGCCACGTGGCGCTGATAAACCTTGCGCAGCAGGTGCCCGACTTGCTCGGTAAAATGATAATTTTCGGGTTGGCCGCTCACGGCTGACGGGTATTCGGGGGGCGTCATTGCGTTACTCTCACCATCTATGGAATCCACGAGAATAGTACAAACCCCCGCCGTTGGCAGCAACGATTACGCCCGGCGCACGCGCGACGCCTCCGGCGCCACCACTTCACCGTCCGCCACCACCGTTTGCCCGTCGAGGCGAATGTCGCAGCGGCGCAGCGCGATATCCATATGGCAAGGCGTTTTGCGCGTGCCGCCCACTTCGGTGTTCGGCCCGGTGGAGAACAGGAAGTTGCCGTAGAACGCGCGCGCGTCCATGCACATACCGTCGTTCTTGTCGTGCAGGCCCATCGCCGTCCACTGGGCGCGCGGCTGCAGGCCCCAGCCGATGTGCGAGATGCCGTACACCTCCGGATCGTCGAAGTATTTCATATATTCGCGCAGGTATTCCGCCTCGAAGCCGCCGTGAATGCGGGTGACGAACCCTTTTTCGATCTCCAGCGTGATGCGTTCGCGCGCATAGCTTTTGAACGGCAGCAAAATATCGCCGACCTCCAGCACCAGCACCCCTTCCGCCTGCTCCTCATTTGGCCAGGTGAACAGGAAACCGCTCGGCCAGTGATCCCAGCGCCCCGGTTCATCGGCATAGCCGTACTCGGTCACCGTCGGGTATTGCCCCAGCGGCGCGCGGAAATCGCTGCCGGCGGCGGAGGTTACCTGCATCAGCTTCGCCTGCTCCAGCACGGCGGCGGCGGCCAGCACCCGCGCCTTGTCCTCCGCGTTGGGCAACATGCGCGCCAGCACCTCCGGCGGCTCCACCGCCAGCAGGATGCGGGTGCCGGTTTTCAGGATCTGTTCCTGCTCCGGCGAATGCAGCAGCATCATGGTATCGACGATCAGGTCGGCGGCCTCCAGCGCACGCTGCGCCGCCAGATTGCCGGTCAGCGCGGTATCGCCGCAATAGGCGGTCATGTCGTTGCCCATCGCTCGCGGATGGTTGAACGCCGGCAGTTCGACGGCATACACCTTGGCGCCCAGCCGCAGCGCCGCGTCGGTCGCGGCGCGCACCGTGCGCGCATCGGAATAATGGCTTTTCAAAATCGCCACGCTCTGCGAAGCATCGACCTTCGACAGCGTAAGCACCTGCTCGAACAGCTGTAACAACTGGGTTTCATTGACCGCCATGGCCTGTCTCCTGTCTCGTCAAGGGTGACCGACGCCCGCAAGGCGACGGTTATTTTTCAAACAATTTAAAGTGAACACACTCGTTTTATCTAAGTCAAAAAAGCAAAGGAAAGCAAGCTGCGAATATCCACCATAAGAAAGTCCTATTTCATCCCGCGTCAATCCTGTGATTAACATGAGCTTAACAGTAATACGCCGTCAATTAGCGTGAGCAAGATCTGATTTAACACTTTTGCAACTTTGCGTTATCTAGCGTGTGCACTATAAATCGATCGTCCAGCCATGCGTTGGACCTACGCTGAAAAAAGCCAACAGACAGGGGAAACATGATGAGCAAACAACCACGCATCGCCGTCGTCGGCGCCGGGCTGGGGGGCGCCGCTGCCGCCGGGCTGCTGCAAAAAGCCGGCTTTACCGTCGATCTGTATGAACAGAGCCCGGCGTTCTCACGCCTCGGCGCAGGCATTCACATGGGGCCGAACGTACTGAAGATTTTCCGCCGCCTCGGTATTGAGCAGCGGTTGGAGCAGATGGCGTCTCATCCCGATTTCTGGTTCAGCCGCGACGCCGAAAGCGGCGACTACCTGTCGCGCATCGAACTGGGCGCCTTCGCCCGCCGGGAGTACGGCGCCGCCTATGTGACGGTACACCGCGGCGATTTGCAGGCGTTGCAGCTCTCCGCGCTGCAGCCCGGCACCCTGCACTTCGGCAAATGCCTGAGCAAAATTGAAGATCGCGGTGACGAGGTGGTGCTGAACTTCGTCGACGGCACCTCGGCCCACGCCGACATCGTGATCGGCGCCGACGGCATCAATTCGCGCATTCGTGAGCACCTGCTGGGCGCTGAAGCGCCGACCTACAGCGGCTGGGTGGCCCACCGCGCGCTGATCCGCGGCGAGAAGCTGGCGAAATACAATCTGACGTTCGAAGACTGCGTAAAGTGGTGGTCGGCGGATCGCCATCTGATGGTCTACTACACCACCCAACGGCGCGACGAGTATTACTACGTCAGCGGCGTCCCGCACCCGGCCTGGGATTTCCAGGGCAGCTTCATCGACAGCAGCCGCGAAGAGATGTTCGAGACCTTCGCCGGCTACCACCCGATCGTGCAGGCGCTGATCGAATCCAGCGAGCAGGTCACCAAATGGCCATTGCTGAACCGCAAACCGCTGCCGCTGTGGAGCGAAGGCCGCCTGGTGCTGCTCGGCGATGCCTGCCATCCGATGAAACCGCACATGGCGCAGGGCGCGGCGATGGCGATCGAAGACGCCGCCATGCTGACCCGCTGTCTGCAGGAAACCGGCCTCGGCGACTACCGCACCGCCTTCCAGCTGTATGAAGCCAACCGCAAGGAGCGCGCATCAAGGGTGCAGGCGGTGTCCAACGCCAACACCTTCCTGCGCACCCAGGAAGATCCGGCCTGGGTCTACGGCTATGACCTGTACGCGCAAGCGCTGAAATCGGAGAACGCCGCATGAGCACCTTCCTCTACGGCGCCCACGTTCACGCCAACGACATTCGCCAACATTACCTGCGCTACGGCGGCCACGGCCCGGCGCTGATCCTGGTCCCCGGCATCACCAGCCCAGCGATCACCTGGGGCTTCGTCGCCGAGCGACTGGGGGAAAAATACGACGTCTACGTGCTCGACGTGCGCGGCCGCGGTTTGTCGTCCAGCGGCCCGGAGTTGGCTTATGACGCAGAGACCTGCGCACAGGACGTCAACGCCTTCGCCGCCGCGCTGAACCTGGGCAGTTACGCCCTGCTCGGCCATTCGATGGGCGCCCGCTTCGCCCTGCGCGCCGCCGCTTTGCAGCCCGACGGCGTGCGACGGCTGGTGCTGGTCGATCCGCCGGTTTCCGGCCCCGGCCGCCGCGCCTATCCCGGCCAATGGCCGTGGTACGCCGACTCCATCCGGCAGTCGCTGCCGGGCATGAGCGCCGAGCAGATGCGCGCCTTTTGCCCAACCTGGAGCGAAGAACAGCGCCAGCTGCGCGCCGAGTGGCTGCACACCTGCTACGAGCCGGCGATCCAACGCGCCTACGACGATTTTCATCAGGTGGACAGCCACCGCGACTACCCGCAGCTGACCATGCCGACGCTGCTGATGGCCGCGGGCAAAGGCGGCGTCATTCAGCCCGAAGACCGGGCGGAGATCCGCGCGCTGCAGCCGGAGATCGCCATCGTCGAGGTCGAGAACGCCGGACACATGATCCCGTGGGACGATTTCGACGGCTTCTTCCGCGCCCTGGGCGATTTTCTGGATTAACTGAGGAACACCGACATGAGCAACCACTACCGCATCGGCCAGATCGTGCCCAGCTCCAACACCACGATGGAAACCGAGATCCCGGCAATGCTGGGCGCGCGCCAACTGATACGCCCGGAGCGTTTCACCTTTCACTCCAGCCGCATGCGCATGAAACACGTCAATAAAGAAGAATTGGCGGCGATGGACGCCGAGTCCGATCGCTGCGCGCTGGAGCTGTCCGACGCGCGGGTCGACGTGCTCGGCTACGCCTGCCTGGTGGCCATCATGGCGATGGGGCTGGGTTACCACCGCGAATCGCAGGCCCGGCTGGCGCAGGTGACGAAAGACAATCAGGCCGCCGCGCCGGTCATCAGCAGCGCCGGCGCGCTGGTCAACGGCCTGAAGGTGATCGGCGCCAAACGCATCGCGCTGGTGGCGCCCTACATGAAACCGCTGACCCAGCTGGTGGTGGACTACATCCAGCACGAAGGCATCGAGGTCAAAGTATGGCGCGCGCTGGAGATCCCGGACAACCTCGACGTCGGCCGGCACGATCCGGCCAGGCTGCCGGGGATCGTCGCCGAGATGGACTTACGCGAGGTCGATGCTATCGTGCTGTCCGCCTGCGTGCAGATGCCTTCGCTGCCGGCCGTCCCGACGGTGGAGGCCCAAACCGGCAAACCGGTGATCACCGCCGCCATCGCCACCACTTACGCGATGCTGACCGCGCTGGAGCTGGAACCGATCGTTCCCGGCGCCGGCGCCCTGCTGTCCGGCGCTTATTGAGGAGGCAGAATGAACGACACCCTCAGCGACAACTATCGCGGCGTCTGGGGCCAGCGCATCGGCTTCGGCCGGCGCCCGGCGCTGCTGGCGATCGACTTTATGCAGGCCTACACCACCGAAGGCGCGCCGCTGTTCGCGCCGGGCGTGGTGAGCGCGGTCGAGGAAAGCCGCGAGCTGCTGGCCTGCGCGCGCCGAACGGGAATTCCGGTGATCCACACCCATATCCGCTATCATGCAGGCCATTTTGCCGATGGCGGCTTGTGGGTGAAGAAAGCGCCGGTGATGAAAGACATGGTGGCGGGCAACCCGCTGGCGGCGTTCTGCCCGCCGGTGGCGCCGCTGGCCGATGAGGTGGTGCTGAGCAAGCAATACGCCAGCGCCTTCTTCGGCACCGCGCTGGCGCCGCTGCTGGTGGCGCAAGGGATCGACACGCTGCTGATGATCGGCTGCTCCACCAGCGGCTGCATCCGCGCCAGCGCGGTGGATGCGGTGCAGCACGGCTTTCGCGCCATGGTGGTGCGCGAGTGCGTCGGCGATCGTCACCCCGGCCCGCACGAAGCCAACCTGTTCGACATCGACAGCAAATACGGCGATGTGGTGCACAAACGGGAGGCGCTCGACTACCTGAACCGGTTATGAGTCAACGATTCACCTGCAACGACAATAACGAAGGCGCAAACAGCGCCTCACGCGACCGCCCGAAACAGGGCGGCGCCCATGCAACGCAAACACAACAGGCGCCTCCTGCGGAGGCCAACACGCACCACCTGGAGACAACATCATGGCCATTGTCGACACCCCGCTGGCGGGGAAAGCGGACGCAGAATCGCTGCTGCTGTACCGCAAAATCACCTGGAAACTGATCCCGTTTCTTTGCCTGTGCTACCTGGCGGCCTACCTCGATCGCATCAACGTCGGGCTGGCCAAGCTGCAGATGGCCGACGCGCTGCAGCTGAGCGAAGCGGCCTTTGGTCTGGGCGCCGGGCTGTTCTTCGTCGGCTATATTCTGTTCGAGGTGCCGAGCAACCTGATCCTGCAGCGCGTCGGCGCCAAGATGTGGATCGCCCGCATCATGATCACCTGGGGGCTGCTGTCCACCGCCACCATGTTCGTCACCACGCCGACCCAGTTCTACGTCATTCGCTTTTTGCTCGGCGTGGCGGAGGCCGGTTTCCTGCCCGGCGTGCTCTTTTACCTGACGCTGTGGTTCCCGACCTATCGCCGCGGCCGCATCATCGCGCTGTTCATGATCGGCCTGCCGCTCTCCAGCGTGATCGGCGGGCCGCTCTCCGGCTGGATCATGGGCCATTTCGACATGCGCCACGGGCTGCACGGCTGGCAGTGGTTGTTTTTGCTGGAGGGCATTCCCAGCGTGCTGTTGGGCGTGCTGACCTTCTGGCTGTTGCCTAACACTTATCAGCAGGCCAAGTGGCTGACGCCCGAGGAAAAACAGCGCATCGCCGACGATTTGGCGCGTGACGACGCCGAGGCCGATCACGGCAAGCACAGCTTCCGCGACGGCTTCTTCAACCTGAAAGTGTGGATGCTCGGCGGCATCGACTTCGCTATTCTGCTCAGCGCCTACGCCATGGGCTTTTGGATGCCGACCTTCATCAAAACCGCCGGCGTCACCGACATCACCACCATCGGCTACCTGACGGCGATCCCCAGCGTCGCCGCCCTGCTCGGCATGCTGCTGATCGGCAGCAGTTCGGACCGGCTGCGCGAACGGCGCTGGCATATCATCGTGCCGTTTATCATCGGCGCGCTGGCGATGGCCGGCAGCACCTTCTTCACCCACAATGCGTTGGCCACGGTGCTGCTGTTTTCCATCGCCCAGGCGGCGATCATCGGCGCGGTGCCGGTGTTCTTCAGCCTGCCGGCCACCTTCCTGCGCGGCACGGCGGCGGCGACCGGCTTCGCGCTGGCCTGTTCGCTGGCCAACATCGCCGGGCTGGTTAGCAATTCGCTGATGGGGTTGGCGCTGGATCTGACCGGCAAGAGCGGCGGCGCGCTCTGGGCCTTCGCCGGCTGCCTGCTGCTCAGCTCGCTGCTGGTGGTGGCCCTGCCGGCCAAGGTGGTGAACCGCTGAGCGTCGGCCACGCCAAAAAGACGAAGGGCGCATAATGCGCCCTTCTGTTTGCTTACCGGGAATGGACGAACTTACTCGTCCTTCAGCCCGCGGTTGATCAGCATCGGCTCGATGCTCGGCTCTTTGCCGCGCCAGTCGATGTACAGCTTCTCCAGATCCTGGCTGTTGCCGCGCGACAGGATCATGTCGCGGAAGCGCTGGCCGTTTTCGGCGGTCAGGCCACCGTGTTCGGTGAACCACTGGAAGGCGTCGTCCGCCAGCATTTCCGTCCACAGATAGGCATAGTAGCCCGCGGCGTAGCCGTTACCCCAGATGTGCTGGAAGTAGCTGGAACGGTAACGCGGCGGCACGTAGCTGAGATCCACCTTGTCTTTTTGCAGCGACTCGGCCTCGAACTTGTCCACATCCTGCTGCGGCTGATCGGCGGTCAGCATGTGCCAGTGCATATCCAGCAGCGCGGCGGACAGCAGCTCGGTCATGCTGTAGCCCTTGTTGAACTTGTCGGCCTTCTTGATCTTGTCGACCAGTTCCTGCGGCATCGCCTCGCCGGTCTGGTAGTGCTTGGCGAAGTGGCTGAACACTTTCGGATCGCTGACCCAGTGCTCGTTGAACTGCGACGGGAACTCGACGAAGTCGCGCGCGGTGTTGGTACCCGACAGGCTCGGGTATTCCTGATCGGCGAACATGCCGTGCAGCGCGTGGCCGAACTCGTGGAACATGGTGATTACGTCGTCATACGACAGCAGCGCCGGCTGCCCCGGCGCCGGTTTGGTGAAGTTGGCGACGTTGTAGATCACCGGCTTGGTGCCATTGAGCTTCGACTGATCGACGAAGTTGCTCATCCAGGCGCCGCCGCCCTTGTTGTCGCGCTTGAAGTAGTCGGTATAGAACAGCGCCAGCGATTTGCCGTCCTTGTCGAACACTTCATACACCTTAACGTCCGGCTGGTAGACCGGAATGTCCTTGCGCTCTTTGAAGCTGATGCCGTACAGCAGGTTGGCGGCGTAGAACACGCCGTTGTTCAGCACGTTGTTCAGCTCGAAGTAAGGTTTGATCTGCGACTCGTCCAGATCGTACTTGGCCTTGCGCACCTGTTCGGCGTAGAACTGCCAGTCCCAGGCCTGCACCTTGAAATCGCCTTTCTGCTGGTCGATCACCGCCTGAATGTCTTTGGCTTCACGTTCGGCGCGCGCGGTGGCCGCCGGCACGATGTTGCGCATAAAGCTCAGCGCGGCATCCGGCGTCTTGGCCATCTGGTTTTGCAGTTTCCAGGCGGCGTAGTTCGGGTAACCCAACAGCTTGGCCTGCTCGGCGCGCACCTTGGCCAGTCGGGAAATGGTCTGGCGGGTATCGTTGCCGTCGCCCTTCTCCGCACGCGTCCAGGAGGCGTCGAACAGCGCTTTGCGGGTATCGCGATCTTTCAGGCTCTGCAGCAGCGGCTGCTGGGTGGTGTTCTGCAGCACCAACAGCCACTGTTTCTCCAGCTTGCGCTCGGCGGCCGCCTGCGCTGCCGCGGCCAGCTCACCTTCGGACAGACCGTCCAGCTTCGCCGGGTCGGTTATCGCCAGCGCGCCGTTTTTGCTCGCCGCCAGCAGTTTGTTGGTGAACTGGGTGCTCAGCGTCGCCGCTTCCTGGTTCAGCGCCTTCAGCTTGGCCTTGTCGGCGTCCGACAGGTTGGCGCCCGCCAGCTCGAAGTTCTTATAGGTGACTTCCACCAGCCGACGTGACTCCGGATCCAGCTTTAGCGCATCGCGATCTTGATAGATGGCCTTGATGCGCGCGAACAGCTTGCCGTTGAGCATGATGTCGTCGTTCAGCGCCGCCAGCTTCGGCGAGGTTTCTTCATCCAGCTTCTGCAGCGCATCGCTGGTATTGGCCGAGGTCATGGCGCCGAACACGTTCATCACCCGCGTCAGCAGCGAACCGGCCTGCTCCAGCGCCACGAAGGTATTTTTAAAGTTAGGCTTGGCCGGGTTGTTGGCGATCTTCTCCACCTCTTCCCGCTTTTGCTTGATGCCCGCTTCGATCGCCGGCGCGTAGTCGCTTTCCTTGATCAGGTTGAACGGCGGCGCCTGGAACGGCAGACGGCTTTGATAGAAGAACGGATTCTGAGTCTTTTGCTTGTCGTGCTGATTGGCTTCACCGGTCACGGTAGCCTCCTTCGCCTGGCCGCTGGGCAGCGCGCTATGGTCGGCGTGAGGTTGGGTTTCTGCTGCCTGTGCCTGCGAGCCCAGCGCCATGCCGATCGCCAGCACCAATGTGGTTAAACGCATCAAATCGAAACTCCTCCATGTTCACGGAATAAGGTCTCGGGGAATGGCTCCCTCTGAGTCATCACCTAGCTTAGGCGCAGTTGGCAGTTTGAGCAAAAACAAGTGATTAGATAAAAAATAGCTTAATATTGATGGTATTCTTTAAGTGTGACAGAATTTTTAATAAATATCACTTAGTAAAGGTAATGTTATTAATTCTAACATTATGATTGCTATAGTATAGTGGAATGTCATTCACGAAATGTATGATGCTTTAATTAATTAATATAAAATCATTAACAAAGGAACAAAAATGGCAAATAAATGGTTAGAAAGAAAAGAGCCTCCATCAACTCAATGGAATGATTATGCTCGAGATCGAGCGAGAATAATTCACTCCGCTTCATTCCGTCGGCTACAAGGTAAGACACAAGTTCTTGGTGTTGGCGAAAGTGATTTTTATAGAACACGCCTAACTCATTCTTTAGAGGTTGCTCAAATTGGAAGTGGAATTACTGCTCACTTGAGTAAGAAATACAAAGACGATTTACCCATAAGAGATTATCTACCAGACGCAAATTTAATCGAAGCTCTAGGGTTGGCCCATGATATTGGTCACCCTCCGTTTGGGCATAAAGGAGAAGCAGCTCTTTCTGAGAAAATGTGGGATTTTGGAGGTTTTGAGGGGAACGGGCAGACATTAAGAATTTGTACAAGACTAGGAGAGTCATCAGAATACAACGGTCTTAATCTAACACGCAGAACACTATTGGGGCTATTAAAATACCCTGGTGTATTTAATGATCTTAAAGCATTAACAGGCCCAACAGAAAAGCCACCTAAGTGCATTCTTGACACAGAAAGAGGAGAGTTAGCTTGGATTATTGATATATTGCCAAATAGTGACAAGGATGAATTCCTAAGAATAGACAATATAAACCCCAGCAATGAAAACGGAAGAACAATTTATAAATCATTTGATTGCAGTATCATGGAGCTATCAGACGATATAGCCTATGCAGTACATGACTTAGAAGACGCTATCGCATTAAAAATAATCAATGCCGAAGATTTTCGCCTCTGGGCAAATGAAAATAATATAGAGGGATATATGAAATACATTGATGATTTGTTCGGCACAAACCACCCCAAAAGAAAGAAAGTCATAAGCGACATGGTACACAGATTTATTGATAGTGTTGAGGTGAAAAAACAAGGGTTGTTTAAGGAGCCACTAATAGACTTAAAGGCTTTTGTTAAAGAAGATATTTCCAAGGAAATCTCCGCATTAAAACGGCTAACTTATAAAAAGGTGGTAAATAAATATGAAATAAAAACAATAGAATTTAGAGGAGGGAGATTAATATCTGAATTATTTGATATTTTAAATCAAAATACTGAAAAACTTTTACCTGAGCGATATATAAACAGAATAAAAGAAAACCCTCAAGTACCAAAAGAAAGATTCGTATGTGACTTCATTGCCGGAATGACGGATAACTATGCATCAATGCTTTATGACCGCATATTTACCACAAACAGTGGCTCTATATTCTCGAAACTTTAACATCCTCAGATGCATCATATAATTGATGCATCTGAATTACATTCCCTTTCAAACACTCTAATATTTAACTTTGATAAACCACCTTACCGTCCACATAGGTGCGATAAATGTTGCGATCGTCCCCCAGGGTCATCAGCACAAACCCTTGCTCCATCAGCGTGGCGCTGTTGGCGTGACGCAGCTGCTGCAGCGGCGTGACCGCCGGATCGAGCACCACGAAATCCGCCTCTTTGCCGACGTTGAAGTTGCCGATTTTGTCGTCCAGCGCCAGCGCGCGCGCGCCGCCCAGGGTGGCATGATAGAACGCTTCTACGGCGGAGAGCCGGTAATGCTGCAGCTGGCCGACCTTGTACGCCTCGCCTAACGTGCGCAGCATATTGAAGGTGGTGCCGGCCCCCACGTCGGTGCCGATGCCGAGCTTCACCCGCTTGCGCCAGGCCTGCTGCAGGTCAAACAGCCCACTGCCGAGAAACAGGTTGGAGGTGGGACAAAAGGCGATCGCCGAGCGGGTATCGCACAGGCAATCCCACTCCTGCTCCTCCAGATGCAGGCAATGGGCGAATACGCTTTTATCGCCGGTCATGCCGTAGCGGTGGTAAACATCCAGATAGCTGCGGTGTTGCGGGAACAGCGCTTTTACCCAGGCCACTTCCTGCGGATTCTCGCTCAGGTGCGTCTGCAGCCAAACGTCGGGATATTCTTCGCGCAGCCGCTGCACCTGCGCCAGCAGCGCCGGCGTACTGGTGGGCGCAAAGCGCGGCGTAATGGCGTAACCAAGGCGGCCTTTGCCGTGCCAGCGTTCGATCAGTTCGCGCGTCTGGCGATAACTCTGCTCCGGCGTTTCCAGCAGCGCCTCCGGCGCATGGCGATCCATCATGACCTTGCCGGCGATCAGGCGCATGTTCAGCGCTGCCGCCTGGCTGAACAGCGCATCGACCGACTGTGGATGCACGGTGCCGAACACCAGCGCGGTGGTGGTGCCGTTACTCAGCAACTGCTGCAGAAAGAAAGCCGACATCGCGTCGGTGTGCTGCTCACAGTCGTAACGGCTTTCTGTCGGGAAGGTGTAATTGTTTAACCAGTCCAGCAGTTGATCGCCATAGGCGCCAATCATTTCGGTTTGCGGATAGTGGATATGGGTATCGATAAAACCCGGCACGATCAGCTTGTCGCGATACTCCGTGACCGCGAAGCCCGGCGGCAGCAGCGCCTCGCCCTGCCGCCAGCTGCCGAACCAGACGATGACGCCGTCGTTCAGCAGCAGCAAACCGTCGGGAACATGCCGCAGGCGTTCTTCGAGCTGTTGCGGCGCCTCCACACAGGCTGCGATATCAAAAAAATTGCCACGAATAGCCGTGGTGAATTGCAGTGCCATTATTTTCTTCCTTGTGACGACCGGCCAAGCCCATCCGCATAATAAATTGCGATGATGAAACAAGGCCCTTTTTACCCAAACGCAAAGACCGGATTAAGCATAGCAAGCCGTGTGCCAACAGGCGGCGATAAAATACATTTTTAAATAAAAACAATTGATTGGTAATTAACCTAAAAGCATAGGCCAGCGAAAGAGAATAAGACCCACGCTCAGTCTTCGACGGCAGATAAATAGCAACCGTTTGCTTGCCGAAATAACACCGCGCCGCTGCACCTTTAATGGGCAAACGACGCTCTTTACGACCGTCCGCTTTATTTCAACGCCGCGTCCGGGGGCGGAACCCCAGCCTGGAGGCAACGGCTAAACTTGAAACGATAACTATTCTCAATTATCATCCGCGCATCTTTTTGACCAGCAATGCGAAAACCATGTCCGCCACCGCCTCTGCCCCGCACGCCGCGCTGTCGCGCCTTTACGCCACCCACCACGCCTGGTTGCAGGGATGGTTGCGTCGGCGGCTGGGCTGCGCTTTCGACGCGGACGATGTGGCGCAGGACACCTTTATGCGCCTGCTGAAAAGCGACGCCGCGGCGACCCTGCGCGAGCCGAAAGATTTTCTGGTCACCGTCGCCAAGCGGGTGATGGTCGATCTGTTCCGCCGCAGAACGCTGGAGCGCGCCTATCTTGAGATGCTGGCGCTGATCCCGGAAGGCTACGCCCCGTCGCCGGAGCAGCGCCAGAGCCTGCTGGAAAGCCTGCAGCAGATCGACGCCATGCTCGACGGCCTGGGGCCGAAGGTAAAACAGGCCTTTCTGTTGTCGCAGCTCGAAGGCCTGGGCTATGCGGACATCGCCGCGCGCCTCGGCGTGTCGGTCAGTTCGGTTAAAAAATACATGGCCAAAGCCACCGAGCATTGCCTGCTGTTCATCCTCGAAAACGACGTTTATTCATGAGCAACGCCATCACCCCCGAGCAGCGCCAGGCGCTGAAAATGGCCGCACACTGGTATGCCCTGCTGTGCGACGAGCACGTCACCGAACGCCAGCGCCAACAGTGGCAAGCCTGGCACCAGCAGCATGACGATCACCGCTGGGCCTGGCAGCGCGTCGAAGCGTTGCAGAGCCAGCTGCAGGGCGTGCCGGGCAAATTCAGCTATCGCGCGCTCGATCGCGCCGGCCGTCAATCGGCGATCGATCGCCGCACCCTGCTGAAAAGCCTGCTGCTGTTGCTCGGCGTGGGCGGCGGCGGCTTCTTCTACCGGTCGCCGCTCGGCCAGGAGCTGCGCGCCGACTACCGCACCGCCACCGGCGAAATCAAACCCATTGTGTTAAGCGACGGCACCCAGCTGGTGCTGAACACCGCCAGCGCGGTGGACGTGCATTACGACGATCGCCAACGGCTGATCCGCTTGCACGCCGGGGAAATCAGCCTGGTTACCGGACGCGATGCCCGGCCGCTGTGGGTGCAGAGCCCGCAAGGGGCGATGCGCGCGCTCGGCACCCGTTTTTTGGTGCGCGAGAGCGGCGGCGAAACGCGCCTGACGGTGCTGGAGCATGCAGTCGAAGCGCAGCTGGCGCAAGACGCGCAACAAAAGCGCCGGGTGAACGCCGGCGAACAGATAAGCTTCAGCGCGGCGGCCTTCAGCGATAAGCAACCGGCTACGGCGGAAGACGGCTGGCTGCACGGGGTGCTGAGCGTCAGCCAGTGGCGGCTGGACCGGGTGATCGCCGAACTGGCGCGCTATCGGCGCGGCCACCTGAGCTGCGATCCGGCCGTTGCCGGCCTGCGCGTCAGCGGCAGTTTCCCGCTCAACGATACCGATCGCGCCCTCGCCCTGCTCAGCCAGACGCTGCCGGTACGCCTGCAAAGCTTTACCCGCTATTGGTTGCAAATCGTCCCCGCCTGAATTTTTTAAATGAAAATGATAAAAAATCGCATTCTTGATTGTCCCTTTTGCTTTGCTCATCCGACTCCCAGGAAAACACTGCAGCAATAAATAAAAAATGATTCAGGAGAAGGTATGAACAACGCTTGGGGAAAGGTCGCTCCGGCTTCGCTTTGGGGAAAACGGGCCACGCCGCTGGCCGTGGCCATTGGCCTGGTCTTCGCTGCACCGCAGATGGCGAGCGCCGCCAGCACCGCTGCCGCCTATCACATTCCGGCCGGTGAGCTGGACGGCGCGCTGAACGCTTTCGCCGCGCGCGCCGGCATCGCGCTCTCGGTGGACGGCGCACTGACCGCCGGTAAACGTTCGCCGGGCCTGAGCGGCAGCTACGGCGTCGATGACGGCCTGAACGCCCTGCTGGCGGGCAGCGGCCTGCAGGCTAAAGCGCTCGGCAACAACGGCTACACGCTGGCCAAACTGCCGCAGCCGCAGAAAGAAGAAGACATCACCGTGGTCGGCGACTGGCTGGCGGAAGGCCGTCAGGCAGACGTGTTCGAACACCCCGGCGCGCGCGACGTAGTGCGCCGCGAAGACTTCGTCAAAACCGGCACCACCACCGTGCGTGAAGCGTTGAACCGCGTGCCGGGCGTGGTGGCCCCGGAAAACAACGGCACCGGCAGCCACGATATGGCGCTGAACTTCGGCATACGCGGCCTCAACCCGCGCCTCGCCAGCCGCTCCACCGTGCTGATGGACGGCATCCCGGTGCCCTTCGCCCCTTACGGCCAGCCGCAGCTGTCGCTGGCACCGGTCTCGCTCGGCAATATGGATGCGATTGACGTGGTGCGCGGCGGCGGCGCGGTGCGCTATGGGCCGCAGAGCGTCGGCGGCGTCGTCAACTTCGTTACCCGCGCCATCCCGAAAACCTTCGGCCTGGAGGCCGGCATGCAGGGGCAGCTCAGCCCGACCTCGCGCCAGGATCACCCGAAAGGCACCGGCAACCTGATGATCGGCGGCACCGCCGACAACGGCTTCGGTGCGGCGCTGCTTTACTCCGGCACCCGCGGCAGCGACTGGCGCGAGCACAGCGCGACCAAGATAGACGACGTGATGCTGAAAAGCCGCTACGCCCCGAACGAGGTGCACACCTTCAACAGCCTGCTGCAATACTACGAAGGCGAAGCGAACATGCCGGGCGGCCTGAGCCGGGCGGACTACAACGCCAACCCGTTCCAGTCTACGCGCCCGTACGACAAGTTCTGGGGCCGCCGCCAGTTGGCGAACTTCGGCTACCAATATCAGCCTGATCAGCAGCATAAGTTCGACGTGCAGAGCTTCTACACCTACACCCTGCGCAGCGGCTATCTGGATCAGGGCAAGAACCTGACGCTGTCGCCGCGCGAATACTGGGTGCGCGGCGTAGAACCGCGCTACAGCCAGAGTTTCCGCTGGGGAGATTCCGCCCATGAGGTCGGCGTCGGCTACCGTTACGTCAGTGAGTCCACCCATGAGCTGCGCTACACCAGCAAGGCCAGCACCGGCAGGCTGCCGTCCACCGCCAGCCCGTACGATCGCGACACCCAGTCCGGCACCGAGGCGCACGCCTTCTATCTCGACGATCGCATCGACATCGGCGACTGGACCATCACGCCGGGCATGCGCTACGAGTACATCAAGTCGTATCAGAACAACTACATCAAGAATAACCGCCTCGACGTCAGCTATAACGCGCCGCTGCCGGCGTTGAACGTGATGTATCACCTGAACGAATACTGGAACCTGTACGCCAACACCGAAGGCTCCTTCGGCACCGTACAATACAGCCAGATGGGCAAAGCGGTCGACAGCGGCAAGATTGAACCGGAGAAGGCGCGCACCTGGGAACTGGGCACCCGCTACGCCGGCGATGCGCTGACCGGCGAGATCGGGCTGTTCCTGATCAACTTCAACAACCAGTACGATTCCAACCAGGTGACCGACAGCGTGACCGCGCGCGGCAAAACCCGCCACGCCGGGCTGGAAGGCAGCCTGCGTTACGATCTGTCGCAGCTGACGCCGAAACTGGACGACCTGACCGCCTACGCCAGCTACGCCTACGTCAACGCCACCATCCGCGAAGACGGCGGCTACAAGGGCAACCAGGTGCCGTTCTCGCCGAAGCATAAAGGCACCCTGGGGCTGGACTACACGCCGGGCAACTGGGCGTTTAACCTTAACGGCGAGTTCCAATCCAACCAGTTCGCCGACAACGCCAACACCGTGGCGGAAAGCGCCGACGGCAGCACCGGCCGCATTCCCGGCTATATGCTGTGGGGCGTGCGCGCCGCCTATGATTTCGGCCCGGAAATGGCCGGCCTGAATCTGGGCGTCGGCGTGAAAAACCTGTTCAACCACGAGTATTTCACCCGCGCCTATGACGACAACAACAAAGGTCTGTACATCGGTCAGCCGCGCACGATCTATCTGCAAGGTTCGGTGAAGTTCTGATCCTCAACGGCGGGCGCGGTTAACCGTGCCCGCCGCCTTTCCCGTCGACGTGACGACGTCACATAAAACCGTTCCTCCGCGTCGCCGCAGCGGCGAAAAATAAGTCGCTTCTGACGCCAATACGCGTAATATCGACGATCCGCCCCGATTTATGTGCGCGGATTTTTTGCCGTTATGGCCTGAAAAGCGAGGAAATAAAATGAATCACAATGACCTTTCTCAGTGCCGCGTTGACACCGACCGTTTGTTGATTGCCCCCTTTACCGCAGCAGACGCCGACGATGTTTACCAGGCGATCACCCCCACGCTGACGCGCTTTATGACCTTTGAGCCGGAGGCGTCGCCGGAAGATTTCGCCAACGTTTGGCAAAGCTGGCTGCCGCTGATGCGCGAAGGCGAAGAAGTGATCTTCGTCGCCCGCCGGCGCGAAGACCGGCAGTTTGTCGGCGTCGGCGGCGCGCACAACCTGCGCAGCCCCACCCCGGAGCTGGGCATCTGGGTGAAAGAGAGCCTGCATGGCCAGGGCTACGGCCGCGAAATCGTGCAGGGCATCGCGCGCTGGGCCAGCGAGCGCTTTCAGCCGCCGCACTTTCTCTACCCGGTGGCCGAGCAGAATACCGCCAGCCGCCGCCTCGTCGAGTCGCTGGGCGGCGTGCTGGCAGGCCGTTGCGAACGCATCAAGTATGACGCCGTGGTCTACCACCTGCCGCCTCAGCGCTAATCAGCATCGGGCCGCTGGCCCGGTGTGACCTTTTTTCCTTTCCGCCGTGATAACCGCTGCCACTGCCTGCGGGTTTGTGCTAATGATAGAAGCATGTAGGGTAAAAACAGTTGAGGAACAGCAACATGATTATATTTGTTACCGGCGCCACCTCCGGTTTCGGCGAGGCCATTGCGCGCCGTTTTATCCGTGAAGGCCACCAGGTGATCGCCGCCGGGCGCCGCCTTGAGCGTCTCGAAGCGCTGCAGGAAGAATTGGGGGAAGCGCTGCACATCGTGCGGCTCGACGTGCGCAACCGCGCCGCCATTCAGCAGGTGATAGAAGCGCTGTCGGCCGAGCTGCGCCAGATCGACGTGCTGGTGAACAACGCCGGGCTGGCGCTGGGGCTGGAGCCGGCGCACAAGGCCAACGCCGATGACTGGGAAACCATGATCGACACCAACGCCAAAGGGCTG
Organism: Serratia sp. CY55921; assembly: GCF_052167655.1. Classification (NCBI taxonomy): domain Bacteria; kingdom Pseudomonadati; phylum Pseudomonadota; class Gammaproteobacteria; order Enterobacterales; family Yersiniaceae; genus Serratia; species Serratia sp. CY55921. The sequence continues at coordinate 1,357,166 of NZ_JBJNMU010000001.1, forward strand.
GTGAACATGACCCGCGCGCTGCTGCCCGCCATGGTCGAGCGCAACGTCGGCCACGTGATCAACATCGGTTCCACCGCCGCCAACTGGCCCTATGCCGGCGGCAACGTGTACGGCGCCACCAAGGCGTTCGTCAAGCAGTTCAGTCTGGGCCTGCGCGCCGATCTGCACGGCACGCGCATCCGCGTGACCGATATCGAGCCGGGCCTGGTGGGCGGCACCGAATTCTCCAACGTGCGCTTCAAGGGCGATGACGGCAAGGTCAATAAAACCTACGAAGGCGCCGATGCGCTGACGCCGGAAGACATCGCCGAGTCGGTATTCTGGGTCGCCACGTTGCCGGCGCGCGTCAACATCAACACGCTGGAAATGATGCCGGTCAGCCAGTCCTTCGCCGGGCTGAACATCCACCGCGGCGCCTGAGCCCTGTCGGCGGGAGGCGACTCCCGCCGTGTTTCCTCAGGCCGCGCGCCAGCCGGAAACAATAATCAGCATGCCCGCCAGCGCCACCCCGGCGCCGACCCAATCCAGCGTAGACAGCTTCACGCCGTCCACCACTCGCAGCCACAGCAGCGCCGTCGCCACATACACGCCGCCATAGGCCGCGTAGACCCGCCCGCTGGCCGCAGGATGCAGCGTCAACAGCCAGACGAACAGCATCAGGCTCAAGGCCGCCGGCAGCAGCAGCCAGGCGCTGCCCTGCTTCTTGAGCCACAGGTAAGGCAGGAAACAGCCGATAATTTCAGCGAGCGCAGTGGCGAAAAACAACAGCGTAGTTTTTAACATCGGTCGCAGTTTTCTCTCGATAAAGTAAACGAATCGGCGCTTGGCTGGTGAATTCCAGGAGCGCAGTGGTATATTTGTCACCACGCCTGCGGGCGAGGTAACGCCAGTGCCGCCTTCATCAGGCGCACTCACTCATAAGGATGAAACGATGAAAACATTTTCGACCCAACGACTGCTGCGCGGGATGCTGCCGGTCGCCATGCTGGCCGTAATGGGCGCCTGGCAGGCGCCGGCGCTGGCTGCCACCTGCACTCAGGGCAGTACCTGCGTCACCGTCGATGGCAAAGGCAGCGGCGCGATGAGCACCGAAGAAGCGCGCCAGAGCAAAGAGCAGTGGAATGATACCAAATCCCTGCGCCACAAGGTTAACACCCGCGTCGAGAAAGAATTCGACAAGATCGATCGCGCGGCGGATGACGAAGATCGCTGCAACGACAGCAACAACGTCAACGCCTACTGGGAGCCGGACACCCGTAAATGTCTGGATCGCCAGACCGGGCGTCGGATTAATCCTTAATCCGCCTGCGGCGGGCGGGCAAGCGTGAAACCCGGCCGCCGTTGCTGCTATCCTGTTACAGGAAGTCCATTGTCTAAAAGGATGACGTGATGAAAAAAACGCTGATATTAACCGCTGTGTTGCTGGCCGGCGCGCCGATAGCGGCCCTGGCCTCCTGCGAAAGCGTGAAAGCGGACATTTCGCAAAAAATCGTCAATAACGGCGTGCCGGAGTCCGGCTTCAAACTGGAGATCGTGCCAAACGATCAGGCCGATCAAGCGGGCGGCCAGGTGGTCGGCCACTGCGAAAACGACACCCAGAAGATCGTCTACACCCGCCTGAACAACGGCGACGATCGCGGTGATGCGGCGCAGACCGGCACCAGCCAGGATACCTCCAACACGCAGTAAGCCGCACCGGCTACCAGGGCGCTCTGCAGCAGCGCCCGCTCCTTCTTTCCTTACGCCTGTTCCGCCTCTTCCTCTTCGCCCTGCGGCCGACAACGCGCCGGGATCAGCATCGCCGCCGCCAGCGCCAGCAACGACACCAGCGCCGAAACCAGAAACACCCAATGCAGCGAAGCCGCCACTTGCTGGGTCAGCTGCGCCAACGCCTCGCTCCCCATGCTCTGGCGCACCGCCGGTTCCATCAGCCGCTGCACCGGATCGTCAATCTCCGGCAAACGCCACTGCAGGTTGAGATTCAGCGTCGCGCCCAAAATCGCGGTGCCGATGGCCGAGCCCACCATGCGGGTAAACACCGTACAGGCGGTGGCGATGCCGCGAATGCTGTAATGCGCCGCGTTCTGCACCGAAACCAGAAACGTAGTATTGCACAGCCCCATGCCGGCGCCGACCATAAACGCCGCCACCCGCCCCCACAGCAAGCCGCCCTCCGGCTGCAGCAGCAGCAAGATCAGGCCGCCCGCCACCAACAACAGCGCGCCCAGCAGCGCCGTGGCGCGGTACGAGGTCATCAGCATCAAGCGGCCGCTCAGCGTGCTGGCCAGCGGCCACCCGATCGACATCAGCGCCAGCGTGGTGCCCGCCTCCAGCGGCGAGCCCCCCATCACGCCCTGAATGAAGGTCGGCAGAAAGGCGCTGATGCCCATCATCGCCGCGCCGATCACCAGCCCGCCGATGTTACCGGCGACGATCACCCGGCTTTGCCACAGCGCCAACGGGAACAGCGGTTCGACCGCGCGCCGCTCCTGGCGGACAAGCAGCGCCAGCGCCGCCGCCGCCAGCGCAAACAGCGGCACCACCCACCAGCCCAGGCTTTCCATCTGCAACAGCGCCAGCAGCAGCGCCGAAACGAACAGCGTCAGCCAGGCGGTGCCGGCCAGATCCAGCGCGTGCTGGCGCAATGGCTGATGCGACGGCAGATAGCGCCAGAGGAAGAACATCGCCAACAGGCCGATCGGCAGGTTGACCCAGAACACCAACGCCCACGGCAAATGTTGCACGATAAACGCCCCCAACAGCGGGCCGATGATCGCCGACACGCCCCACACGCTCGACAGGTATCCCATCACCTTCGGCCGTTCGGTGGCGCTGTAGATATCGCCGATGATGGTAGAGGCGATCGGCATGATGGCGCCGGCGCCCAGCCCCTGCAGCAGACGAAAGCCGATCAGCCAATACATGTCGGGGGCGAAACCGCACAGTACCGATCCCAACAGGAACAGCGTGGCGCCGAAGAAGAACACCCGTTTGCGGCCGTAGAGATCCGCCAGCCGCCCGTAGATGGGAATGGTGATCGCCTGCGACAGCAAATAGACCGCGAACACCCAGCCCAGCAGCGAGAAACCGCCGAGATCGCCGATGATGGTCGGCATGGCGGTGGCGACGATGGTGGCTTCGATCGCCGACATGAACATCGCCAGCATGCAGGCGATCAGAATCAGCGGGCGGTGAGCGATGGGTGCGGGTGAAACGTTATTTGTCATGGCGTTATGCAGGTTTCCTGGCGTTTTTGTTTTCCCTGAGTATATCAGCAAGCGCCTACACCGAGTCTATCCGCCCTCACATCCCGTCTTCGCCGACGGCGGATCGCACCATTTGGACTTGTTGTTACGGCGTAACGTTATGCGGCGGATTTTTTTCACTTTCCCCCCATCCCAGCGCTGACGCGGGCTGACACGCCGATTGGCGCAAACTCAATCACCTGATTTTGTTCATAAAACTTGGCACGGTCAACGACAGAGTGCTATACCTTCCCTAGCCGGGGTCGTTGGGCTTCGTGCTTTCTCGGGTTTAAATATCAGTATCTTATGCTGATTAACTCACGTATTGAGCCTACGTTCAGCACGCTGTGCCGAACGCACCCTTCGCTCAATGTCGCTAACCTCATGCGAAACGCCCGTTTTGTACCGCCACGCCCGCCGGGCCGTGGGTAACAATCAGAGCGGAATGCGCCGTCTCGTCGGCCGCTCCGCGCAACGGAGGACGCAACATCATGCACAAGTCAGCGCCATACCGGCGCCTGCTCCTCGGGAGCCTGTTGTTTATCGCCGTCATCGCACTGCTGGTTTACGGCATCGGTTGGGACACCCTCAAGTCGCGCCGGGAAGATTTGATCTACCTCGGCCAACAACACATGTTCCTGGTGGCCTGCTCCATGCTGCTGTCGCTGCTGGTCGGTATTCCCAGCGGTATCTTGCTGAGCCGCCCTTTCGCCCGCCGCTGGGCGGAACACGTGATGCAAATCTTCAATGTCGGCAACACCCTGCCGCCGCTGGCGGTGTTGGCGCTGGCGATGGTGATCATCGGCATCGGCGATCGGCCGGCGGTGGTGGCGCTGTTCCTCGCCTCGCTGCTGCCCATCGTGCGCAATACCTATGCCGGCCTGCGTTCGGTGCCGCCGGCGCTGGTCGAGGCCGCCAACGGTATTGGCATGACCGCCGGGCAGCGGCTGCGCCAGGTCGAACTCCCCAACGCCCTGCCAGTGATCTTCGCCGGGATACGCATCGCGATGGCGATTAACGTCGGCACCGCGCCGCTGGCGTTTTTAATCGGCGCCAGCAGCTACGGCGAGCTGATTTTCCCCGGCATCTACCTGAACGACTTCCCGACGCTGATCCTCGGCGCCGCCGCCACCGCGCTGATCGCCCTGCTGCTCGATCTGGCGCTGGCCGGTCTCGGCCGCCGGCTCAGCCCGCACACCGCATCCTGATGGGAGAAACGCGATGACTCGATGGTTACAACGACTCCGCCACGCGCTGCTGTTCTCCTTGCTGATGACCGGCGCGGCCGCCTGGGCCGCCCCGCTGACGCTGGCGAGCAAGAACTTTACCGAACAGCGCATTCTGTCGGCGATCACCGTGCAATACCTGCGGGCCAAAGGTTTTCAGGTCGAACCCAAGACCAACCTGGCCACGGTGATCACCCGCAACGCCATGATCAACAAGCAGATCGACATGACCTGGGAATACACCGGCACCTCGCTGATCATCTTTAACCACATCAATAAGCGCATGACGCCGCAGGAAACCTACGACACGGTGAAAAAGCTCGACGCCAAACTCGGCCTGGTGTGGCTGCAGCCGGCGGACATGAACAACACCTACGCCTTCGCCATGCAGCGCCGGCGCGCGGAAAAAGAGCAGATTCGCACGATGTCGCAGCTGGTGGCCAAAGTGGAACAGGTGCGTAAAACCGACCCTAAACACAACTGGCTGCTGGGGTTGGATCTGGAGTTTGCCGGCCGCTCGGACGGCCTGAAACCGATGCAGGCGCTGTACGACATGCCGCTCGATCGCCCGCAAATCCGCCAGATGGATCCCGGCCTGGTCTACAACGCCATCCGCGACGGCTTCGTCGACGCCGGGCTGGTGTACACCACCGATGGCCGGGTGAAAGGGTTCGATCTGCAGGTGCTGGAAGACGACAAAGGCTATTTCCCGAGCTATGCGGTCACGCCGGTAGTGCGCGCCGACGTATTGCAAAACACGCCGGGGCTGGAAGCGGCGCTGAACACGCTGTCGAAACAGTTCAACAATCAGGTGATCACCGAGCTGAACGCTAAGGTGGATATCGACTACCAGACGCCGCAACAGGTCGCCGACGCGTTCCTCAAGCAGCGCGGCCTGATTTAGGAGGCATGATGAATACCTTACTTTACGCCTGGCAAAACTGGGCCTATATCGCCGGATTGACGCTGGAACACCTGCTGCTGGTCGGCATCGCCGTCGGCCTGGCGATCCTGATCGGCGTGCCGCTTGGCGTGCTGATCGTCCGCCACAAATGGCTGGCGACGCCGGTGCTGAGCCTGGCCACGCTGGTGCTGACCGTGCCCTCCATCGCCCTGTTCGGGCTGATGATCCCGCTGTTTTCATTGATTGGCCACGGCATCGGCTACGTGCCGGCGATCACCGCGGTGTTCCTCTACTCGCTGCTGCCGATCGTGCGCAATACCCACACCGCGCTCGACAATCTGCCCGGCGGGCTGCGCGAAGCCGGCCGCGGCATCGGCATGACGTTCTGGCAACGCCTGCGCTGGGTGGAGATCCCGGTGGCGCTGCCGGTGATTTTCGGCGGCATCCGCACCGCCGTGGTGATGAATATCGGCGTAATGGCGATCGCCGCGGTGATCGGCGCCGGCGGCCTCGGCCTGCTGCTGCTCAACGGCATCAGCAGCAGTGACATTCGCCAGTTGATTACCGGCGCCGTGATGATCAGCCTGCTGGCGATCGTCCTCGATTGGTTATTGCACCGCTTGCAAATTGCGCTAACGCCCAAGGGGATCCGCTCATGATTAAATTGGAAAATCTGACCAAACAGTTCATGCAAAAGAACGGCACGCCGTTCAACGCCGTCGACAACATCAATCTGGACGTGCCGGAAGGTGAAATCTGCGTGCTGCTCGGCCCTTCCGGCTGCGGCAAAACCACCACGCTGAAGATGATCAACCGCCTGATCGAACCCACCGGCGGCACCATTCTGATCAACGGCGAAGACACCAGCGCGCTGGATACCGTCAGCCTGCGCCGTAAAATCGGCTACGTCATCCAACAGATCGGTCTGTTCCCCAACATGACCATCGAGGAGAACATCACCGTGGTGCCGCGCATGCTGGGCTGGGACAAAAAACGCTGCCACGCCCGCGCCGAGGAGCTGATGAGCATGGTAGCGCTGGACCCCAAACGCTTTTTGCACCGCTACCCGAAAGAGATGTCGGGCGGGCAGCAACAGCGCATCGGCGTGATCCGCGCGCTGGCGGCCGATCCGCCTGTGCTGCTGATGGATGAACCCTTCGGCGCGGTAGATCCGATCAACCGCGAAACCATCCAGAACGAGTTTCTCGACATGCAGCGCCAGCTGAAAAAGACCGTGATGCTGGTCAGCCACGACATCGACGAAGCGCTGAAGCTCGGCGATCGCATCGCGGTGTTCCGCCAGGGCAAAATCGTGCAGAACGCCAGCGCCGATGAGCTGCTGGCGCGGCCGGCGAACGAGTTCGTCGCCTCCTTTGTCGGCCAGGATCGCACGCTGAAGCGCCTGCTGCTGGTGCAGGCCGGCGACGTGGCAGGCCAACAAGAGACGGTGACGGTGCGGCGGGAGACGCCGCTGGTGGAGGCGTTCGGGCTGATGGACGATATCGACGCCCGTTCAGTGACGGTAGTGGACGCCGACGGCAAGCCGCTGGGCTACGTCAAACGCCGTGAGGCGCGCGGCGCGCCGGGGGTGTGCGCCGACAGCCTGCACCGTTTCCGCGTCACCGCCCGCGCGGAAGAGAACCTGCGCGTGGTGCTGTCGAAGCTGTACGAACACAACACTTCCTGGATGCCGATCGTCGATGAAGACGGCCGCTACAGCGGCGAAATCTCGCAGGATTATATCGCCGACTACCTCAGTTCCGGCCGCACACGCCGGGTGTTGACGCCGCAATAACCCACGCCGGGGCGCTCGCCGCCCCGCCCATGCCGCAGTTTGCTAAAGATTCACTGGTCATCGGCCGGAGCGCCAAGCACAATGCGCTGATGACCCTTTGATTTTTCTCACGACGCCGCCCACGCATGAAAAGATTGGTCCACCTGCACCACTATCGCGCCCTGCTGCGCAGCCTGCTTATCGCCGTGTTTATCGGCGTCGCCGCCGCCCTAGCGGTGTGGCTGTTTCACCGTTCGATGATTGGCCTCGAGTGGCTGCTGCTCGGCAATGCCGACGGCAGCCTGGTGGCCGCCGCCGCCGCGCTGCCCGGCTGGCGACGCGCGCTGACGCCCGCGCTGGGCGGTCTGGCGGCGGGCCTGCTGCTGTACATTCACCAGCGCTACCGCCACCAGCGCCCGGCGGCGCCCACCGACTATATGGAAGCGATTGAGACCGGCAACGGCAAGCTGGATACCGGCGCCAGCCTGGTGAAGTGTCTGGCGTCGCTGCTGGTGGTGTCGAGCGGCAGCGCCATCGGCCGCGAAGGCGCGATGATCCTGCTGGCGGCGCTGGTGGGATCGCTCTTCGCCCAGCGCTTTACGCACGAGAAAGAATGGAAACTGTGGGTGGCCTGCGCCGCCGCCGCCGGGATGGCCAGCGCCTACCATGCGCCGTTGGCGGGCAGCCTGTTTATCGCCGAGATCCTGTTCGGCACCCTGATGCTGGCCTCACTCGGCCCGGTGGTGATCGCCGCAGTGAGCGCTCTGCTGATGACCAACCTGCTCAACGGCGGCCAGGCGCCGCTCTACCTGGTGACGCCGCTCGCCGCCCCCTTGCCGACGCAATACCTGCTGATGGCGCTGGTCGGCGTGGTGGCCGGCGCCGGCGGGCCGCTGTTTTTGTGGTTGATGACCGCCAGCGGTCGCGCCTTCCGATCGCTGCGCCTGAAGCCGCCATTGCAGCTGGCGTTGGGCGGCCTGATCGTCGGGCTGCTTTCGCTGCTGTTTCCGCAAGTGTGGGGCAATGGCTACAGCGTGGTGCAGGCGCTGCTGATCGCGCCGCCGGGGGTGTTGCTGCTGGGCGCGATCCTGGTGTGTAAACTGTTGGCAATCCTCGCCAGCAGCGGCTCGGGCGCGCCCGGCGGGGTCTTCACCCCGACGCTGTTCGTCGGCGCCGCGCTCGGATCGATAATCGGTCAGCTGTTCGGCCTGTGGCCGGGCATGGATGCGGCGGTGCCGCTGCTGCTGGCGCTGACCGGCATGGCCACCCTGCTGGCCGCCACCACCCATGCGCCGATCATGGCGGCGCTGATGGTGTTTGAAATGACCGGCGAATACGCGCTGCTGCCCGGCATTCTGCTCGCCTGCGTGATCGCCACCACCGTGTCGCGCGGCCTGCGGCCGATCTCGGTGTACCACACGGCGCCGCTGCCCAAACGCGAGGTTTAGAACTCACCCTGCTGCAATATTTTCCTGAACTGCGGGCACTGCAGGTGCTCAGGTTCAGGGCAATCAACCATGTGCCGCAGCCCGTCGCGCACCTGTATCAGGCGCTGGATATGGCGATCCAACTCATCCGCCCGCGCAGCCAGCAACACGCGATCGAGCGCGATTTTGCCCCGTTCGTCAAACAAGGCGCTCATCTCATCCAACGTAAAACCGGCCAGGCGCGCGAGGGCGATCAACCGCAGTTGATCGAGCACCCCGGCGGCGTATTGACGGCGCAAACCGTGGCGGCCTATCGACGCGATCAGCCCCTTTTTCTCGTAATGCCGCAGCGCAGAAGGCGCGACTCCGCTCAGGCGCGCCACCGCGCCGATATCCAGTTCTTTTGCCATTGACTTGAAGCCGGCTTTAAGTTGCACACTGTGCGCACCTTATCACGTCACTGAGCCAAGGACACCCCTATGACCCCCGATTTGTTATTGCGCATTCTGTTAACCGGCGCCGGCGCCACCCTCTGCATGGATTTGTGGGCGTTGCTGCTGAAGCGGCGCTTCGGCATCCCTTCCCTCGATTACGCGCTGGTGGGCCGCTGGTTTCTCGGCATGTTCGACGGCCGCTGGTTTCACGCCACCATCGTCACGGCGCCGCCGCGCCAGGGTGAGAGAAAAATCGGCTGGATACTGCACTACGCCATCGGCTTGGCGTTCGCCTTTATCCCGCTCGGTTTGGCGGGCATCGAGTGGTATGCGGCGCCGGAACCGCGCATCGCGCTGTTGAGCGGCTGGCTGAGCCTGGCGGCGCCGTTTCTGGTGATGCAGCCCGCGCTGGGCTTTGGCGTGGCGGCGGCGAAAACCGCCAATCCGCGCAGAGCGCGGCTCCTCAGCCTGCTCACCCACACGGTGTATGGGCTGGGCCTGCTGATCGCCGCCCGGTTGTTGGCGACGTTCTGCGCCTGAATGGGCTACAGCAACGTGGAAATATCGAGGTAGTGCGCCAGTTCGCGCTGCTCCGCGCGCGGCAGATACGGAATTTCACCCAGCAGCGGCGCGGAAATGCGCTGCTGCAGCGCCGTGATGGTTTCGGCATAGTGTGCCAACCCCGGATTGATGCGGTTGGCCACCCAGCCCAGCAGCGGCAAGCCGTCGTTGATGATCGACTGCGCGGTCAGCAGCGCGTGGCTGACGCAGCCCAGCTTGATGCCCACCACCAACACCACCGGCAGTTGCTCCTGCACCACCCATTCGGCGTACGGCCGCAGATCGTTCATCAGCACGCGCCAGCCGCCGCTGCCCTCTACCACCACCGTATCGGCTTTGGCGGACAGATCGCGCAGGCCGCTGCTCATCAGGCCGTAGTTGATGTCCTCGGTGGCATGCGCATGAAACACCTCATCCAGACAGGTGATGGGATTGATCTCCTCATAGCACAGCGGCAAGGTGGAAGATGCCTGCAACACCAAAGCGTCTTTATTGCGGATGCCCTCGCTGGTTTCCTGGCAGCGCGCGGCGATCGGCTTGTAGCCCGCGACCGAGCGGCCATCGGCGGCCAGCGCCTGCATCAACCCGCGGGAAACCACGGTTTTACCGACGTCGGTATCCGTGCCTGTCACAAATAAACGCTTCAACATGAATAAAATGCCCCAGAATGCCCCGTTAACAATGTATCGCCGCACCGGCGGCGAAGAAGTCTTGCGGAAAAATTCTAGGGGATGCCGCCACGTAGGGGCTTGAGGTAGCTCAATCTTTTGCAGGATTAATAAGAAGTTCTGATGTTAGCCTTGCAGCAGCTGCACCAGCAATGAACCGTTATACAGCGCCTCTTTCACCAGCGCCGCGCCGGGCATGGTGCCCTGATTGAAGAACTGCGTGGATTCAACCTTGACCTGCTCGCTGTAGGCCGGCAGCGCCTGCTGGCGAATGCAGGAGGCGATGGCCGGGTGCAGGATCTCCGCCGCGCGGTTGAGCGGCGAACCCACCAGGATCTTCTCCGGATTGAACAGGTTGACCATGATAGCCAGAATGCGCCCCACGCTGTGGCCGACGCCGAGGATGATGTCCCGCGCCAGTTGATCGCCCGCCAGCGCGGCGTCGCACAGCGATTCAACGGTCAGCGGCGCGCCGTGCAGGCTGGAGCTCATCGAGCCGCTCAGCCGCTGCTGGGCGATCTCCAGCATGTTCTCGATGCTGGCCACGGTCTCGAGGCAGCCGTGGTTGCCGCAGTAGCAGCGTTTGCCGTAAGGATCGACCTGGGTGTGGCCGATCTCCACCACGCTGTGGCTGCCGGCATGCAGCACGTGGCCGCCGGTGATCACGCCGGCGCCGACGTTGTGGTCGATCACCACCTGAATCACGTTCTGGCTGCCGCGCGAGGCGCCGTACAACGCCTCGGCCATGGTCCAGGCGCTGATGTCGTGTTGCAAATAGACGGGCAGACCGGTCCGGGTTTCCAGCGCCGGGCCGAGCGGCATCTCCAGCACGTCGTAAAACGGCATGCGGTGCACCACGCCCGACTGCACGTCGATAATGCCCGGCAGCGTAATGGCGATCGCCGTCAACCGTTCCAGCTTGCTTTGGTGGCGAATAAAGAATTGATCGACTTCGGTCAGGATGCGTTTCAGCAGCGGTTCGGGATCTTCGGCCGCCAGCGGCAGCAGCTCTTCCACCACCAATTTGCTGCTCAGATCGCGCAGCGCCAGCGTGATGCTGCCGCGGCTGATGCGGGCGGACAGGTAGTGCCAGGCCTCGGTGTCCAGCACCAGCCCCACCGCCGGGCGGCCCCGGCTGCCGATTTCCTGGTACTCGGTTTCCTTGACCAGATGGGCTTCCAGCAGTTCGCGCACGATCTTGGTGATGCTGGCGGGCGCCAGCTGTGCGCGTTTTGACAGTTCGATGCGCGAAATCGGGCCCAGTTGATCGATTAGCCGATAAACCGCCCCCGCATTGGTCTGTTTGATTTGATCAATATGCCCAGGCTGCCCAACCGCAATCACAAACCGGCTCCTACTATTTTTCGCGCTTCTAAATAAAGACTAGGGGTTATGGTGGGGCTTTTGTCATACAGCGTCAACTATTTGATTCGTTATGTGATTTGCTGCACAAATTCCTCGCAATTTCAGCGCGAATTGATTTTTATTTGCCCAATCTCAACGTCATTTCAGCATCAACGCCATCAGCGCCTGCGCCGCGGCGGTCAGCGGCCGTCGGCGGTGATGCACCAGCCACACTTCGGTCGTGGCGTCCGGCTCCGCCAGCGGCAAATAACGCACGCCGTCCACCCGCACCCGGGCGAAAGATGCCGGCAGAATCGAGACCCCCAATCCGGCGGAGACCAAACCGATGATGGTCATCGCTTCCCCCACTTCCTGAGTGATATACGGGGTAATGCCGGCCTTGCCGAGCAGCAGCAGAATTTCGTCATACAGCGCCGTGCCCACTTCGCGCGAGAAGAACACGAACGGCTCCTGCGCCAGGTGTTGAAAACGCAGCGCGCCGCCGGACGTTTCCGCCAGCGGATGCCCCTCCGGCACCACCGCCACCAGCGGTTCGCGCAGCAGCAGCTGATAGTGCAGCGCTTCCGGCAGCCGCGTGTTGCGCATTACCCCCAGATCCAGCTCACCGTTCAGCAGCGGTTCGATCTGCTGTTTGGTGTTGATTTCGCGCATCTTGATGTGCACCTGCGGAGAATGCTGACGGAAAGCGCGCAGGCTGCGCGCCACCACGCCGATAAACGGTGCGGAAGAGGTAAAGCCGATGGTCATTTCCCCCAGTTCGCCGCGATCCAGGCGCGCCGCCTTTTCCGCCGCGCGGCCGACCTGATCGAGCACCTGATAGGCTTCTTTGAGGAACATCTCCCCGGCCTGCGTCAAGCTGACGTTGCGATTGTTGCGCGCCAGCAGCCGCGCGCCGACCATATCCTCCAGCGCCTGGATTTGCTGGCTGAGCGGCGGCTGGGAGATACGCAGCCGCTCCGCGGCGCGGCCAAAATGCAGCTCTTCCGCCACGGCGATAAAGTAACGCAGGTGTCTCAACTCGATATTCATATTTAAAAAGTCTTAATTGTAATTATTAATATATTAGACAAAAAAATCGCCGCTCCCTATCATTTTGTTATCTGCAAAGTGTCTGTTTATCTCCCCGAAGTTCGGTAAGGAAACGCTGTGACAACCCCTGTGCGTTCTGCGGCCGTGATGCCGTCGACGCTGGCCGCCAACGATGACGCGGCCGCTGCGCCAAAAGTAAAACGCTCCACCCTCAACAACAAACTCCCCTATATCGAACGCGGCACGCCGCAGTTTATGCGCGTAACGCTGGCGCTGTTTTCCGCCGGGCTGGCGACCTTCGCGTTGCTTTACTGCGTGCAGCCGATCCTGCCGGTGCTGTCGCAAGATTTCGGCGTCTCGCCGGCCGAAAGCAGCCTGTCGCTCTCGGTCTCTACCGGCCTGCTGGCGATCGGCCTGATGTTCACCGGGCCGCTGTCCGACGCCATCGGCCGCAAGTCGGTGATGGTGGTGGCGCTGTTGCTGGCGGCAGTCTGCACGCTGATTTGCGCCTTTATGACCAGCTGGCACGGCATTTTGCTGATGCGCGCGTTGATCGGCCTGTCGCTGAGCGGCGTGGCGGCGGTCGGCATGACCTATCTCAGCGAAGAGATCCATCCCAGCTTCGTCGCCTTCTCGATGGGGTTGTACATCAGCGGCAATTCGATCGGCGGCATGAGCGGCCGCCTGGTGACCGGGGTGTTGACCGACTTCTTCTCCTGGCGCGTCTCACTCGGGGTCATCGGTCTGTTCGCCCTCGCCGCCGCCTTCATGTTCTGGCGCATTCTGCCGGCTTCGCGGCATTTTCGCGCCAGCTCACTGCGCCCCCGCACGCTGCTGATCAACTTCAAACTGCATTGGCACGATAAGGGGCTGCCGCTGCTGTTCGCGGAAGGCTTTCTGCTGATGGGCAGCTTCGTCACCCTGTTCAACTACATCGGTTATCGCCTGCTGGCGGATCCTTATCATCTGAGCCAGGCGATCGTCGGCCTGCTGTCGGTGGTCTACCTCACCGGCTCCTACAGCTCGCCCAAGGCCGGCGCGCTCACCTCGCGCTTCGGGCGCGGCCCGGTGCTGCTGGCGTCGATCGTGATTATGCTGATCGGGATTCTGATTACCGCGTTGCCGCAGGTGCCGGCGATCTTTATCGGCATGATGCTGTTCACCGCCGGTTTCTTCGCCGCCCACTCGGTGGCCAGCAGCTGGATCGGCCGCCGTGCGCGCCGCGCCAAAGGCCAGGCGTCGTCGCTGTATCTGTTCTGTTATTACGTCGGCTCGAGCGTGGCCGGGACCCTCGGCGGCGTGTTCTGGCACAGTTTCGGCTGGAATGGCGTGGCGGCGTTCATCAGCCTGATGCTGTTACTGGCGCTGCTGGTGGTGCATTACCTGAAGCGCCTGCCGGAAGCGGCGCGCCTGTGAATAAAAAAGCCGCGGTGGATTACCGCGGCTCGCTATGCCAATGCCGGTGATTATTGACCGGTTTTCCAGCGGGTGCGCAGGTACTCCACGGCCTTATCCGTTTGCGGCTCGGTCAGATAACGTTGCCGGAACAGGATGGTTCCCCCCATCCCCGGCAAGCTCTCGTTGAGATCCAACTGCCTTTTCAGCTCAGGAACGCCGCCGTCAACGGTCCATGCCGGTTCGCTCGCCGATGGCGTGCCCACTTTATACAGCGCCACCCCGGCATAAAGCCGAACCGGCGTGTCTTTCACCACCTCGGCCCACCAGTTGGCCAGCACGTCGTAGCGAACTATTTCACGATCGAAGGGCCAGTACAGCTGCGGTGCGATGTAGTCGAGCAGCCCCAGTTTGACCCACTGGCGCGTATCGGCATAGGCCGCATCGTACGATGGCGCGCCGGCCTGAGTCGCCGAGCCGGCGGGATCGTCCGCTTTGTTTCGCCAGACGCCCGCCGGGCTGACGCCAAACGCGACAGCGGGCTTTAGCGCCCTGACGGTGGCTGAAACCTGTTTTATCAATTGCAGCGTATTGTCTCTTCGCCAACTGGCCTTGTCTGCAAACCCTTTGCCGTATTCGCGATACGTCTTTTCATCATCCAGCGGCGATTGCGGCGTCTCATAATAGAAATAATCGTCAAATTGAATGCCGTCGACGTCATAGTTTTTGACGACTTCAGCCACCACGCCGGTGATCCAGTTGCGTACGTCGGGTAAGCCAGGATCGAGCGCAAAGCGGTCGTTGGCCGTACGAATCCAGTCAGGATGCAGCGCATAGACGCTGGCCGGCGGGGACTGCAACGTTTGATTAAGCGCATCAATCGTTTGCTGCCGGGTATTCATGGAAACCCGATAAGGATTCAGCCAGGCGTGCACTTTGATGCCGCGCCGGTGCGCTTCTTTCAGCATAAAGGCCAGCGGATCGTAACCCGGATCCTGGCCCACGGTGCCGGTCAAGACCTCCGACCAGGGCAAGATGTCAGAACGCCACAGGGCCGTTCCGTCCGGTTTAACCTGAAAATACACCGTGTTAATCCCGGTTTTCACCATGTCGTCCAGTGCGTCCGTCAGTGCCTGCTGCTGCAGGCGAATTCGCTCTGGCGCGGTTTCCGCTTTCAGGGAGGCCGCCGGCGGCCAGTCCAGCCCCATGACGGTGGCCAGCCAGATGCCCCGCATCGGTGTGACCGGCGGTGCAGGCTGCGGAGGCTTTTCCGGCTCAGGGGGTTTGGCGCATCCGCTCACGCCCAGCATGGCGGCCATCAACAGCCATCCGCCTAATTTTGTTGCGCCTGTCGGCATAAATGTTCTCCTTCCGTGAGTGACGGTTATCCCATGTCGTATCGTGCAGAGCAAGAAACCGCCCGCTTTATCAACGCTATCCCGCGACCGGCGTCGCCCTTTCTGACGACGCCGGTACTTGTCCCATTACCAGCTCAGCCCCGTCCCGCGAGGGAACGCCACCTTGCCCGTATTGGTTTCCTCATCGTAGTCATGCCAGGTGTTGACCGGCAGTTTGCCCTGCGGTTTGATTTTCCCCGTCAGCACCTGTGCCAGAGATATCATCGAGGGACCGCGCCATACACCGCTGTCATACCCGTAGTAAGAATAGGTGGCGACGGCTGCATCCACGTCTGCGGCATAGTTCACAATATCGTAAGGCGCGCGCAATGAGAGGTGAACGCGTTTTTTCCCCTGCTCGGCGGCGTATTTCAACCAGCCCGGATAAGGACTGGTATCATTAGCCGCCCCGGTTGCGGAGGTCACGACCCCATCCTGCTCGGCAGGCGTAAAGCGAGTCGAAAGCGTGCCGAGCAGGAACACGTCGCAATCGGCAATATGCGCCCTGATTTGGGCATCGCTCAGTTCCGTTTCCTTCGCGGCAACGACGTTCTGGTAGCCCTCCTGCGCCATCACGTTAGCGATGCCTTTGGCCTGCTCACCCCACGGGGTCAGGATAAAATAGCGCAGCGCCTTGTCTTTCAACGGCAGCAGGCTGTGGCGGTTAATGACCACGGTAATGGAGCGATCGGCGATGCGTTTTTCCAGCTTATGCGCTGAGGACGAAACGCTGCTGGAACAAGGGGCCTCGCGATGCCCCATCAGGTGATGGCGTAATTTGAGGCGCAAAATGCGCTCGACCGAAGCATCGATATCGGCCTCGTTGAGATGCCCTGTTTTCACCCGGTCCGCAAGGTAACGAATCAGGTCCGGCAGCAGGTTAGCCTGGGCCGGCGAAGCGATGCTGACAGGCATCAGGGCGATATCCACCCCGGCGGCAAAGACGTTTTCAGCCGCCCCTTGCTGGCTGAAATGCTCAGCAATCGCCCCCATATCCAGCGCATCTGAAATCGTTACGCCGGCATAACCCAGCTCATCGCGCAGGATGCGGGTCTGAATTTCATGCGACATGGTGGCCGGCACCGTGATTTTTTCGCCGCTGCGGGTGTCGATCTGGCGGTTATCCAGCGCGGGGTACTGAATATGCGCGGTCATGACCATGTCCGGCGCCGCACAGCGGTCAATGGCCTGTTTGTAAGGCGCGATATCGATGGCAAACGCCTCTTCCCGCGTACGGTCGACGCGCGGCAAACCGGTATGCGAGTCGGTGGAGGTGCTGCCATGGCCAGGGAAGTGTTTGTAAGCGGTGATCAACCCCTGGTGCTTCATCCCCGCCACCATTTTCTCGGCCAGGTGGGAAACGGCGTTCTTATCATCGCTGAAGGCGCGAACGTTAATCACCGGGTTGAACGGGTTGGTGTTGACGTCCACAACCGGTGCAAAGTTGGTATTGATATGCAACGCGCGCATATCCTGGGCCATCAGTTCGCCCTGTTCAACGGCGAGCTGTTTATCCGCGCCGCCCTCAATCGCCGCGGCGAGCGCCATATTGCCGGGGAATGAGGCATAGTCGCCGCGCGGCAGCCGGAAAACGTTACCGCCCTCGTTATCCGTGCCAATGAACAGGCGGATGCCGGCGTGGGTTTTCATCGCGGCATACCAGGCCGTTAACGTATTGATCTGCTGCTTATCTTTCAGATTATTGGCAAACAGGATCACCCCGCCCACATGGTTATCGGTGATCAGCTTGCCAATGGCTTCATCGGGAACGGTCATATCCTGATTGCTGCTACCGTTCCGATCCCAGTAGCGAAAATCCAGCATGATTTTTTGCCCGATCTTCTCTTCCAGCGTCATGTTTTTGACTTTCTGTTTAATATCCACAGTAAACCTCCTGTTAAAGCACCCGTTAATGACAGAAGAAAAGATAACCCCAAGGGCTCATAGCGTCCTGCCATTCTGTTTGTTCCAGCGTTTGGACAACGGCAAACGGGAAATGGATTAAACAGAAGACAAACGAACAGGAAAAAATCCATCAATGAATCAAAACCATAAGAAGAGCAGGTTTATTTTCGACAATCACACTTGCCCGCATGCGTAGCAGACGAGCGAGAGAATTCCCCCTGCTGCCCGCCCTATTTCCCCCTGGTAAGCCGGGTGGGCAGTTAAGCCGAGTATTGTCCCATTGCCGATGTTGCCCCCAGTCCGCTACTCCCCTATAGTATGTTGTAACTAAAATAGGGGCATATGATGAGCAAATACGATGTGATTGGCCGGATGAACGCCTGCTTTGCCGAACTGGAGCAAGCCCTCGGCGCATTGCAGCAGCAGATAACCCCGCTGCGGCTGCTGGCGGCGCGGGTGTTCAGCCTGCCGGAGGTAGAAAAAGGCCAGGAACATCAGGCCATTTCGCATATCGCGGTCGAGCAGCATGTGGGGCAAGCGGCGCGCGATCTGGCGCTGGAACACTATCAGCGGCTCTTCATCCACCATAACCGTGAGAATGTCAGCAGCAAGGCCGCCGTGCGCCTGCCCGGCGTCATCTGTCTGGCGGTGGAGCAACCGGAGTATCAGGCGCTGCAGGCGCAGCTGGCGCTGATCAACCGCCTGAAAGGCGAACTGGAGCAGATTATCACCGTCGATTCCGGCCTGGCGCCGGAGCAGCGTTTCGAATTCGTGCACACCCATTTGCACGGGCTGATTACCCTCAGCGCCTACCGCACCCTCACCGCCCTGACCAATCCCGACTCGGTGCGCTTCGGCTGGGCCAACAAGCACATCATCAAAAACGTCAAACGGGACGACATCCTGGCGCAGCTGGAGAAAAGTCTGAAAGCCGGCCGCGCGGTGCCGCCGCACAGCCGTGAACAGTGGGCCGCCCTGGTCAGCCGCGAAATAGACGATGTCAGCCGTCTGCCGCAGCATGCGACGTTGAAAATCAAGCGGCCGGTCAAAGTGCAGCCGATCGCCCGCGTGTGGTATCAGCAGCAGCAAAAGCAGGTGCAACACCCCTGCCCGCTGCCGCTGATCGCCCTGTGTCAGGTTGAAAGCGGCGCTGCGGTGCCGAAGATCGGCGAACTGCTCAACTACGACGCCGACGCAGTAAAGCATCGCTACAAACCCGACGCCAGGCCGCTGCGGCTGCTGGTGCCGCGCCTGCACCTGTATACCGACGGCACTACTCGCTGAGGGCATATACCCGCAGGCGATGACCGTCCGGATCCCGCGCCACAAAGGTGTAGCCGAATTCCATTTCGGTTGGCGTTTGCTCGATAGGCAGCCCGAGCTCGCGCCACTGGTTATAGCGCGCCTCCACCTCTTGCGGATCCTGGCATAAAAAGCCCAGTTCACCGCCGCCGCCGGTCAGCGTGGCGGCGGGTTTTACCCCCTGTTTGGCCCACATCCCGAGCTTGAAGCCGTTGTTGAGCACGAACAGGGCAAAGCCGGGAGAAAGCTCTACCGGCGCCTGCCCCAGCAGGCGTTGATAAAAGGCGGCGCTGTTGAGCGGGTTATCGACGTAAAGCAGGGTCATGCTGGGAAGGGTCATCGGTCTGTCCTCTGGGTGATGGGAACCGGTTGGTTCCCGATAGGCACAGACTAAAGGAGGCGACTGACAGTTTATGGCAGCAGCGTGTCGTTATTGTTCCGCAATGCCTTCGCTCAACCGCCACTCTTTCAACAGTCGCCGCCGGCCATGCGGATAACGCTGTTCAAGCGGCGTGGCGGCCTGAATGCGATCGAGGCGAAAATGACGAAAGGCCTGACGCAACTCACACCAGGCAACCAGCATCTGGAACTGGTCGAAAAAGCCCAGCGCAAAGGGCCACAGCAGGCGTTCGCTGCGCTGCCCCGCCAGGTCGAGATAGTCGATATGCAGCTTGCGCTCGCGGCGGATGCTGTCACGGATTAACACCCGCATCTCATCCGCCACCGGCGGCGACTGAGCCGGTGCGATAAGCAGCGTGTTGGCCTCCAGCTCCTCCCGCAGCGCCGTCGGCAGCACCGCGGCGATCTTGGCGAGCGCCTGGCCCGCGGCGCTCGCCAACTGGCTGTCGCCGCGGCGGCTGACCCAGCGCATGCCCAGCACCAGCGCTTCTATTTCCGCTTGCGAGAACATCAGCGGCGGCAGCATAAAACCGGGGCGCAGCACATAGCCGAGCCCCGCTTCGCCGACGATCTCCGCTCCCTGCTGCTGCAGCGTGGCGATATCGCGGTAAAGCGTACGCATGCTGATGCCCAGCGTCTGCGCCAACGCATGGCCCGCCACCGGATAGCGGTGGCTGCGCAACAGCTGCATCAGATCGAGTAAACGTTGTGCGCGCGACATCTTAATTTCTCCATAAAAAAGGGGCTTACCTCAGTAAGCCCCCGGTTGCCTCACAGATCAATTATTTCTGCATGCTGCCGACCATCGCCTCCGGGCGCACCCATTCATCGAACTGCGCTTCGGTCAGATAGCCGAGCTTCAGCGCCGCGGCTTTCAACGTCAGCCCTTCCTTGTGCGCTTTCTTGGCGATTTCCGCCGCTTTGTCATAACCGATATGGGTGTTGAGCGCCGTCACCAGCATCAGCGATTCATTCAGCAACTGGGTGATGCGATCGCGGTTCGGTTCGATGCCCACCGCGCAGTGCTCGTTGAAGCCCTGCATACCGTCGGCCAGCAGGCGGATCGACTGCAGGTAGTTGTGGATCACCATCGGGCGGAACACGTTCAGCTCGAAGTTGCCGGAAGCGCCGCCGATATTCACCGCCACGTCGTTGCCCAGCACCTGCGCGCACAGCATGGTCATCGCTTCGCACTGGGTCGGGTTGACCTTGCCCGGCATGATGGAGCTGCCCGGCTCGTTCTCCGGGATCGAGATCTCGCCGATGCCGCAGCGCGGGCCGGACGCTAGCCAGCGCACGTCGTTGGCGATCTTCATCAGCGAAGCCGCCAGCCCTTTCAGCGCGCCGTGCCCCTGCACCAGCGCATCGCAGGTCGCCAACGCTTCGAACTTGTTCGGCGCGGTGACGAACGGCTGATGGGTCAATTCCGCCAGCGCTTTAGCGACGCGCACCGCGTACTCCGGATGGGTATTCAGGCCAGTGCCGACCGCCGTGCCGCCCAGCGCCAGCTCGGCGATGTGCGGGATGCTGTCTTCGATGTGTTTCAGATTGTGCGCCAGCATCGCCGCCCAGCCGGAGATTTCCTGGCCCAGCGTCAGCGGCGTGGCGTCCTGCAGGTGTGTGCGGCCGATTTTGACGATGTCGCGGTAGGCTTCGGCCTTGTCGCTCAGCGTCTTGTGCAGCACTTTCAGCTCGGGGATCAGGTGCTCGCGCAGCGCAATCACCGCCGCCACGTGCATCGCGGTGGGAAACACGTCGTTGGAGCTCTGGCTTTTATTGACGTCGTCGTTCGGATGCACCTTGCGCTCTTCACCTCGCACGCCGCCCAGCAGCTCGCTGGCTCGGTTGGCCAACACTTCGTTCATGTTCATGTTGGTCTGGGTGCCGGAGCCGGTTTGCCAGATGGACAGCGGGAACTGGTCGGCATGGCTGCCCGCCAGCACTTCGTCGGCAGCGTTGATGATGGCGGCGCCCCGCTCGGCCGGCAGCAGCCCCAGGTCCACGTTCACCTGCGCGGCGGCGCGCTTGGTCAACGCCAGCGCATGGATCAGCGCGGTCGGCATCTTTTCGGAGGAAATGCGGAAATGCGCCAATGAGCGCTGGGTCTGTGCGCCCCACAGCTTGTCGGCCGGTACTTCGATGGGGCCCATGGAGTCTTTTTCGATACGAACGCCTGCCATCATTGTCTCCTTAGCATAATTCCTAAAATTGTAGGGTTAGGCCGACGCGCTACCCCCCGTCGGCACGCATTCCCAGTATAGTGACATAATAACTATTCGCATTAAGAGAGTTATCTCACAGCACGATTCATCTCTTTTACCCATTCATGACGCGGTTATTTGCCGTCGGTTAACCCGCGCCGAAATAAAGGCGAAGAAAGAACCGGGATAATAAACGCGGAGATGAAATTAACGCGCGTGACGCGAATTAAAATTATTGATGCGCTGCGCCTGTAAGTGATTGAGTTCATCGATCCGCTGCTGTTGCAAATGATTGATCTCATCGTAGGCATCCTGCCGTTCATTATGGCGATACGCCCCGGTCGCCACCGCGCCGGCGGTGAGCGCCAGCGGATGTGCCACGGGTGCAGTCACGGCGGGAAGCGCGACCGGTGCGGGCGCAACGACGATCGGCGCCGGCGTTACCACCACGGCGCGCGGGGCCGCGTAGGGATAGGTGACGATCACCGCCCCCTGGGCCGCCCCGGTGCAAAGCCCCAACAACAGCAACCATTTTTTCATGCAACAGACCTCTCATTTCGTTAAATCGACTCGTTAACGGCTACGGTAAAGCGGTCTGTCGTTCAGGTTTAAGCTCGGCGTGTGATCGCCCGACTTGGCGCAAAAATAATAATAAGGGAATGGCTCATAAGGTAAAAAATAAATTCCGCCGACATACTTTGACATGCCGATAAATAAATAATGACGTAGAAAGCCTGCGCTGTCGGCAATAATTTCTTTCCCTACAATCAACGATCGATTGGCGGATTTATCGGGCCCTCTTGAGGCCGGTGAGCCATTTGAGACGCCGATCGTTATCACGCTATACTCTGGCCGCGTGGCCGGACGCAACCTTATCCGGCGTTGTTTTGATCGCGCCCATGAGGGTTCCTGCCGACGCGGGCGTATGATGGTTGTCGGCACAGATGAAGCGAATCGTATAAAATCAGTAAGTTATTGCCATTAGTGCGGCAATGACGCAAAGGACGTTTATCGACATGCAAAAAATGACCAACGCGGTACAGAATTACGCCTGGGGCAGCCACGATGCGCTGACCCGTCTTTACGGCATCGCCAACCCGGATAATCAGCCGATGGCCGAACTGTGGATGGGCGCGCATCCCAAGAGCCCTTCCCGCGTGCCCGGCGCCGATGGCGCACTGCGTTCGCTGCGCTGTCTTATCGATGAAGACCAGCCAAAGCAGCTGGGCGCTGACGTCGCCAGCCGCTTTGGCGAGTTGCCGTTCCTGTTTAAAGTGCTCTGCGCCGATCAACCGCTGTCGATCCAGGTCCACCCGAGCAAAGCGGCGGCCGAGATCGGCTTCGCGAAAGAGAACGCCGCCGGCATCCCGTTGAGCGCCGCCGAACGCAACTATAAAGATCCCAATCACAAGCCCGAGCTGGTCTTCGCCCTGACGCCGTTCCTGGCGATGAACGGCTTTCGCGAACTGGCCGATATCGTCTCCCTGCTGCAGCCGATCGCCGGCGCGCACCACGATATCGCCACCTTCCTGCAGCAGCCGGACACCGCCCATCTGTCTACCCTGTTCGCCAGCCTGTTGACGATGAGCGGCGAGCAAAAGTCGCTGGCGCTCAGCGTGCTGAAAGCCGCGCTCAACAACCAGCAGGGTGAACCCTGGGATACCGTGCGCTTCATCGCCGGTTTCTATCCGGACGACAGCGGTCTGTTCTCACCGCTGCTGCTGAACGTGGTGCAGCTCGCGCCGGGCGAGGCGATGTTCCTGTATGCCGAAACGCCGCACGCCTATCTGAAAGGCGTGGCGCTGGAGGTGATGGCCAACTCGGACAACGTGCTGCGCGCCGGCCTGACGCCGAAATTTATCGACGTGCCCGAGCTGCTGGCCAACCTGCAGTTCCGCCCGCAGCCGGCGTCCGGCCTGCTGACCCAACCGGAGCGGCGCGGCAACGAACTGTTCTTCCCGATCCCGGTGGAAGATTTCGCCTTCTCGCTGCACGATTTGACCGCCGCGCCGCAGGCGCTCGCGCAACGGAGCGCGGCTATCGTGTTCTGCGTCAGCGGCGAAGCGACGCTGGAAAAATCCGGGCAGCGCCTGACGCTCAAACCGGGTGAATCCTGCTTTATCGGCGCCTTCGAATCGCCGGTCAACGTCAGCGGCAGCGGCCGCATCGCCCGGGTTTATAACCAACTGGCCTAACCGTTGATAAATTTCAGCAAATTGCTTGCTGAAAGCGAGAGCTGCCCCCACAATTAAACGCCTGCGGGCGTTTTTTGTCGGCCCACATTTGCCCCCTCCCTCGCAACGGAGGGTTATAAGAAAAAAGGATGAAACAGAGCTATGAAAAAATCGTTAGTCGCTGTCAGCGTCATTGTCGTTCTTGGCGCAGCATGGACCGGGGCATCCTGGTACACCGGGAAACAGATCGAGCAGCACATGGGCGAAGTCGTCGACAACGCCAACGGCCAACTGAAAGCCTACCTGCCGAAAGCCGGCGTCAAGCTGAGCTATGAAAATTACCAGCGCGGCCTGTTCAGCAGTAAAGTGCGTTATGTGCTGCGTTCCGACGGCACGGATACCAGCGAAAACGCGGCGCTGAAAGCCGGTGAAGAAGTGGCGTTCCTGGAAACCATCGATCACGGTCCGTTCCCGTTCGCGCAGCTGAAAAAATTCAACCTGCTGCCGAGCATGGCGTCGGTGCATACCGAGCTGGAAAACACCCCGGCGGTGAAAGGCCTGTTTGAAACCACCAAAGGCAAATCGCTGTTTACCGCCGATTCGCGCATCTCGTACAGCGGCGATACCGCGTCCACCATCGACTTTATCCCACTGGACTACCAGAAGGATAAATCTTCGTTGAAATTCAGCGGCGCCACCATTGACGCCGACGTGTCCCGCGATCTGAAAAAAATCGCGCTGGACGCCAATAGCGACACTATCGTGTTCGCCAGCCCGAACGAATTCGGCCAAAACGAGCAGATCACCTTCCAGGGCTTCAACCTGAAAGGCAACAGCAACGAAAGCAAGTTCGGCGTGAAGCTCGGCGATCAAACGATGACCCTGAAGCAGTTCAAACTGACGATCGACGGTAAAGACACCGTGGCGTTGGACGGTTTCAATCTGGTGAGCAAGTTCGGCGAGCAAGGCAGCAGCAATATCGGCGGCCAGATCGATTACACCATGGACGCGCTCAAGGTGCAGGGCAACGACTTCGGCGCCGGTAAACTGACGCTGAAAATCGACAACGTCGACGGCAAGGCGCTGAAAGACTTCTCCGACAGCTACAACCGCCAAACCATGGCGCTGCTGCAGCAGGGCGAGAACCTGGATCCGGACGTCTACGAACAGCAGACCTCCGAGATGCTGCAAAAGAACCTGCCGATGCTGCTGAAAGGCAACCCAAGCCTCAGCATCGCCCCGCTGAGCTGGAAAAACAGCAAGGGTGAGAGCATCTTCACGCTGGATCTGGCGATGACCGATCCGAGCAAGGCCGCCTCCCCGGCACAGTCGCCGGATCAAGTGATCGCTCAGGCGGTTAAAAAGCTGGATCTCAGCCTGACCATTCCGGAAGCGATGGCCACCGAAGTGACCGCGAAGACCGCCTTGTTGCAGGGTTACAATGAGGAAGACGCGCAGAAACTGGCGCAGCAGCAAGTGCAGGGCCTGGCGGCCATGGGTCAGATGTTCAAGCTGACCACCCAGAAAGACGGCGTGATCGCGAGCAAGTTCCACTACGCTGACAATCAGGTTGACCTGAACGGCAACAAAATGTCGCTGCAGGAGTTCATCGGCCAGTTCGCCATGCTGGGCGCCCCGGCGGAAGACGCTGAACCGGCTCAGGAAGCGGAACCCGCTCCGGCACCGGCACAGTAATCGCCTGAAAGCCTGAACAAGGGCCCCCTGCGGGGCCCTTTTTATTTACGCCGCATAAACCGCATCGCGGATCTGCTGCGGGTAGCGGCCGCACATGCCCTCAAATGCGGTATTGGTTAAGACGACTACGCTCAGCTGCGCCTCTGGATCAAAGAACCAGCTGTGGCCGTAAACGCCGCCCCAGGTCAGGGTACCGGCATGCTGCGGCGTCTGCGCAGCGTCGGGATCCACCAGCAGCGCGCCGCCAAAGCCGAAGCCCCAGCCCGGCCCTTGCGTTTGCGCCTGCGCGCCCACGTGCGGGCTGCGCAGCAACGCCACCGTATCCGGTTGCAAAATGCCCTGCCCGCCGCTGCGCAGCGCCTCCACCAGCCGCAGCACGTCGTCGGCATCACCGACCATGCCCGCGCCGCCGGAGGGATAGGCTCCGACGTTAAGCGCGCGCGCCGGCGAGAACGTCACTTCTCCCCCCGCCATGCCTTCCGGCAAGGCGATCCGCACGCCTTCCGGCATGCGCCGCGGCCCCTGCGGCGTATTGTAATAAGGCGTCGCCAGGTTAGCGGCATGGGTCGCATGGAACGCGGTATTGCCGAGCCCCAGCGGCCGCGCCACCCATTCGACAAACAGCTGCGGCAGCGGCATGCCCGTCACTCGCTCCAGCACCGCGCCGAGCACGTCGATCGCCAGCGAATAGTTGAAGCGCGCGCCCGGTTCCGACAGCAACGGCGCCTGCGCCAACAGCCGCAGGTTTTGCTCCAGCGTCAGCGTCGACAGCTCCACGCCGTCCTGGATCCCCAACTGATGGTAAACGCCTGCTGGCGGTTGGTTCAGCCGATAGTCGAGCCCGGCGGTATGACTCAGCAAATGACGAATCTTGATCGTCGGGCGCCGGCCGTCGGCCAGCGCCGGGGTAAACCACGGCAGCCAATCGCTGACCGCATCGTCGAGGCTCAGCTTGCCTCGTTCAATCAAACGCAGCGCCGCCAGCGTGGTATAGGGTTTGGAAACCGACGACAGCCGAAACTGCGTTTCTCGCCGCATCGGTTGCCGCGCTTCGCGATCGGCATAACCGGCCGCACCGGCGTAGCAAATTTCACCCCGCCGCGCCACCAGCACCACGCTGCCCACGATGCGCCCTTCGGCCATCGCCTGTTGATCGATCGCCGCGATCCGTTCTGTTAACGCCCGTTGTTCTGCCGACATGATTTTTATCTCGCTGAGGGAAAGTAAAAATCAGTCTAAAACGTTCGTCATAAATTAAAATAAGGCATAATTTAATGAATTATTAAGCACAGGTTATTGATAGATGAGTTCACTCCTGCAGCTGCTGCCCTATTTCGAAGCCGTCGCGCGGCTGGGCAACTTCACCCGCGCGGCCAACCAACTGGGCGTCACGCCGCCGGCGGTGTCGCAAAACATTCAGGCGCTGGAGAATCAGCTGGGGGTGCGCTTATTCCACCGCACCAGCCGCTCGGTGCGCCTCAGCGACGAGGGCCGGTTGTTCTATCAGAAGGTCTCGCCGGCGATGAACCAGATAGACGTGGCGGCGGACGACGTGCGCGCCCTGGGCGCGCAGCCGGCGGGCCTGCTGCGCATCACGTTGCCGCAGCTGGCCGCTTCGCTGCTGGTGATGCCGCACCTGGCGGAGTTTCAGCGGCGCTATCCCGAAGTGCAGCTGGAGCTGTTTACCGAAGACCGCTTTTCCGATCTGGTGCTGGGCAGTTTCGATGCCGGCATTCGCATGCACGCCATGCTGCAAAAGGACATGATCGCCGTGCCGATCGACAACGGCCAGCGCCGGGTGCTGGTCGCCTCACCCGATTATCTGACGCGTTGCGGCGCGCCGGCCACGCCGGACGATCTGCTCGCGCACCATTGCCTGCGCTACCGTTTTCCCGGCAGCGGCAAATTGGAGCCCTGGTATTTCAGTCGGCACGGCGATGAGCGGGCGCTGGACGTCAGCGGCAGTTTGATCTTTAACGAAGACAGGCTGATCAAGGATGCGGCGTTGGCGGGCCTGGGGATCGCGCAACGTTTTCAGGGCACGGTGGTGCAGGAACTGGCGCAGGGCGATCTGGTGGAGGTGCTGCCGGAGTATGCCAGCGAGGCATCGGGATTTTTCATCTACTTTCCCGCCGGCAGGCATCTGCCGCTCAAGCTGCGCGCTTTTATCGATTTCATGCGCGAACGGCGAGAGCGACAGCACCGGTAACAGGGGCGCCCCGACGGCGCCCCCCACGATCAGCGCTTATCCAGCGCTTGCACGATGCGGTAAGCCGCTTCGACCCGATCGTCGTTCGGGAACCATTTGTTGGCCAGCATCACCACGGCGATATTTTTCGCCGGGATAAACACCGCGTAGGTGGAGAAACCGCCGGTCGAACCGGTTTTGTTATACCAACCGGCGCGCAGCTCCGGCTGCGGCGGTGTGATGGCGGTGGCCGGCGTGCCGTTCATGATCATCCCGGCGTTGTTGCCCTCGATCAGCCGCGACAGTTTCACCGGGTACGCGTAGTTCTCCCACATCAGATCCTGCGTGAACACGCCCGCTTTATAATAGCCGACGTGCGTGGCGGCCAGCGCCTCGCGCCACGGCTGCGCGACCTTCGCCTGCTGCAGGTTGGCGTCCAGGTAACGAATCAGATCGCGGGCGTTGGATTTGATGCCGTAAGATTCGGCGTCCAGCGGGCCGGGATTGACGCGCACCGGCTTATCGTCCTTGTTGTAACCTTGGGCATAGTTGGCCATCTGCGCCGCCGGCACCTGAATGTAGGTGTGGCTCATGCCCAGCGCCGGCAGCATGCCCTGCTCCATGGCCTGGATAAACGGCCGATCGAGGCTCTTGGCGGCGATCATGCCCAGCATGCCGATACCGAGGTTGGAATAGACGCGGTAGCTGCCCGCCGGGTGCTTCGGCTGCCAGGCCCGGTAGTAAGCCATCAGTTGGGCGTTGTCGGTCACGTCGTCCGGCACGAACAGCGGCAGGCCGGATGTGTGGGTCGCCAGATTCAGCAGGCTGACGCCGTCGAAGGCGCTGCCGCGCAGCTCAGGCAGATAATGGCTGGCCGGATCGCTGAACGACAGCTTGCCCTGCTGCTGCGCATAGACCGCCAGCGTCGCGGTGAAGGTTTTGCTCAGCGACCCCACCTCGAACAGCGTCTGCTCGGTGATCGGTTTGCCGGTCTGTTTCGAGGCGACGCCATACGGGTAAATCTGCTGTTTGCCATCGACCGATACGGCGATCGCCATGCCCGGCACGCCGTATTTTTTCATCAGCGGCTGAATAACGGCGTCGATATCCTGCTGCTGCGCGGCGTGCGCGGTCGGCAAGATCAGTGCGGCGATCAGCGCGGCCGCCAGGCGGTTCATTTTCGTCATGATAGAGGCTCTTCGGTTGCAGGGCATCGGCCGCGGCCAAAAGTTTTTATTGGCGTTGCGCACGGCGCACTCCCTGATGGATGATGTCATTCCTTTACGGGCTCCGCCAATTTTGCGGCAGCCGCGCCAAATATCGGTTTTTGCCGCCGGGTTGACAAGCGATAATAATTTCAGCCAGCATAAAGAAAAACTTATGGCTATCAACAATGCGCAACCGACTTCCCCTCAACGCCCTGCGGGCGTTCGAATCCTCCGCCCGCCACCTGAACTTCACCCGCGCCGGTCTGGAGCTGCGCGTCACTCAGGCCGCCGTCAGCCAGCAGGTGCGCATGCTGGAAGAACAGCTGGGCATTCAGCTGTTCCGCCGCCTGCCGCGCGGGTTGGATCTGACCGAAGAGGGCCAGGCGCTGCTGCCGGTGTTGAGCGACGCTTTCGATCGCATCGAGGCGGTGTTACAGCAGTTCGAAGGCGGGCATTTCCACGAAGTGCTGACGGTGGCGGTGGTCGGCACCTTCGCGGTCGGCTGGCTGATGCCGCGGCTGGCGGCGTTCCGCGCGGCGCATCCGTTCATCGATCTGCGGGTGCTGACCCACAACAACCTGGTCAATCTGTCGGCCGATGGCATGGATTTCGCCATCCGTTTCGGCGAAGGTTTATGGCCCGCCACCCGCAATATTAAGCTGTTCGACGCGCCGCTGACGGTGCTCTGCTCGCCGGCGGTCGCCGCGCGGCTGCATACGCCGCAGGATCTGCAGCACGAACTGCTGATGCGCACTTACCGCCAGGATGAATGGGAACGCTGGTTCACGGCTGCGCAGGTGACGCCGTGGCGAATCAACGGCCCGGTGTTCGACTCATCGAGGCTGATGGTGGAAGGCGCGCTCCAGTGCGACGGCGTGGCGCTGGCGCCGGTCAGCATGTTCCGCCGCGAACTGGCCGCCGGCGCGCTGCAGCGGCCGTTCGCCGCCGAGGCCGCGCTCGGCGCCTACTGGCTGACCCATTTGAAATCGCGGGATCTGACGCCGGCGATGAAGGCTTTTATCGGCTGGATTTGCCGCGAAGCGGAAGAGGAACAGCGGCGGGACTAAGCGGAGCCGCGCCGGATCAGCGTCGGCGGCAAAATGACGTTCTGCGCCGGCAGATCGGCGTCATTGATGCGCTGCAGCAGGCGCGCGGCGGCGCTGCGCCCCACTTCCCGCGCCGAGCTGGAGACAAAGGTCAGCGGCGGTTCGGTCAGCTCGGCCTCCGGCACGTCGCCGAAACCGATCAGCGCCACCTGCCGGCCGTAGTAGGCGTCGACCCCGTCCGAACCGATGCTGCGGCCGCTGCGCGTCAGGCCAAAATAGGCGCCAAGCGCCACCGACGCCTTGTGGCAAACGACAGCGGTGATATTCGGGTAGTGGCGCAGCAGCTGTTCCGCCGCTTCCGCCGCCTCACGCTGCTGGCAATCGCACTCGACGATCCATTCGCTGCGAAACGGCAGGCCGTACTGCAACAGCGTGGCGCAAAATCCGCCCAACCTTTCGGCGCGCGTCAACGAGTCGCTCTGGCCGCCGAGATAAGCAATCTGGCTGTGGCCGCGTTTGATCAAAAATTCGGTGGCCAGCTTGGCGGCCTGCATATTGTCCGGCCGTACCACGTCCACGCCCTCGAGACCGCTGGAGCGCGCCACGCATACCAGCGGCACGCCCTGCTCGGCCGCCTTTTCCTTCAGCCCGGCCGCCGCGCGGATGCCGCCCGCCAGCACGATGCCGTCGACGCCCTGCGCCAGCAGCGCGTCAAACGCCCGCTGCAGCCCCTGACCATCGCGCCCGCTCTGGGTTAAAAACAGCAGTTTGTCGTGCGCCTCCAGCGCTTCACTCAGCCCGGCGGTCATTTCGGCATAGAAAGGTTCGCAAATGTCGCGCAGGATCAGGCCGATTACCCCGGATTCGCCGCCGCGCAGCGTCGCCGCCTGGCGATTGCGCACGTAGCCCAACTGCTCTATCGCCTGATTGACCTTCTCGACGGTGGTCGGCGAAATCCGCCCCTTGCCGCTCAATACCAGAGAAACCGTGGTGACCGAAACGCCCGCCTGTTGCGCCACATCGGTAATGGTGATCTTTTTGATGCTCATAGTCTCTGCGAACCCGTTCCTGGGCAACCCGCGCCGTAGTGATCAAGGGTATACCGAATCCGTCAACGCAGTAAAACGTTTTACTGCCCGTCGCATTGTCGCCAAAAACCGGGCGACAGATTTGTGATTGGCGGCGCATTTTTGCTAGGTAAAACGTTTTATCTTCTTTTTACCTACTCAGAAGTCCCCTTTTTGCTCGTCTTTTCGCCAGGAGAAGTCGGTTATGTCAGCAGCCAATAAACCCAAAATCACCCTCTGGGAGTTCTTCCAGAGCCTGGGCAAAACATTCATGTTGCCCGTCGCCTTGCTCTCTTTCTGCGGCATCATGCTGGGGATCGGCAGCTCGCTGAGCAGCCGCGACGTGATCACCCTGATGCCGTTTATCGGCCATCCGATCTTCCAGCTGATCTTCACCTGGATGAGCAAGATAGGCTCCTTCGCCTTCAGCTTCCTGCCGGTGATGTTCGCCATCGCCATTCCGCTGGGCATGGCGCGCGACAACAAGGGCGTCGCCGCCTTCTCCGGCTTCGTCGGCTTCGCCGTGCTGAATCTGGCCACCAACTTCTACCTGACCGCTGCCGGCGTGCTGCCCACCAGCGATCCGCTGGTGCTGAAGGCCAACAACATCCAAAACATTCTCGGCATTCAGTCGATCGACACCGGCATCCTCGGCGCAGTGATCGTCGGCATCATCGTGTATCTGCTGCATGAACGTTTCCACACCATCCGGCTGCCGGATGCGCTGGCCTTCTTCGGCGGCACCCGTTTCGTGCCGATAGTCACCACCGTGACGCTGGGCCTGTGCGGCCTGCTCATCCCCCTGATCTGGCCATGGTTCGCCGCCGGCATCAACGGCCTGGGGCGCATGATCAATGGCGCCGGCATTTTCGGGCCGATGATCTTCGGCACCGGCGAACGCCTGCTGTTGCCGTTCGGTCTGCATCACATACTGGTGGCGCTGATCCGCTTTACCGAGGCGGGCGGCACGATGGAGGTGTGCGGCCACAGCGTCAGCGGCGCCCTGACCATCTTCCAGGCGCAGCTCTCCTGCCCGACCACCACCGGTTTCGCCGAAAGCGCCACCCGCTTCCTGTCGCAGGGTAAAATGCCGGCGTTCCTCGGCGGCCTGCCGGGCGCGGCGCTGGCGATGTACCACTGCGCCAAACCGGAGAACCGCCATAAAATCAAGGGGCTGTTGATTTCCGGCGTGGTGGCCTGCGTCGTCGGCGGCACCACCGAGCCGATCGAGTTTCTGTTTCTGTTCGTCGCGCCGTTCCTTTATCTGATCCATGCGCTGCTCACCGGGTTGGGCTTTACCGTCATGGCGCTGCTGGGCGTGACCATCGGCAACACCGACGGCAACATTATCGACTTCGTGGTATTCGGCATTCTGCACGGCACCGCCACCAAGTGGTATCTGGTGCCGGTGGTGGCCGCCATCTGGTTCGTCGGCTATTACGCCATTTTCCGCTTCGCCATCCAGCGCTTTAACATCAAAACGCCGGGCCGCGAGAGCGACGGCGCCGTCAGCCAAAGCGCGCCAAGCGGCGCAGTGGGCAAATCCGGCTACAATGTGCCGGCGATTTTGGCGGCGCTCGGCGGCCCGGACAACATCATTACGCTGGACAACTGCATCACCCGCCTGCGCCTGTCGGTCAACGACATGAGCCAGGTGGACGACGCGGCGCTGAAGGCCAACCGCGCCATCGGCGTAGTGCATCTCAACGATCATAATCTGCAGGTAGTGATCGGCCCGCAGGTGCAATCGGTGAAGGATGAATTAGACTCACTGATAGCCACGGCGCACCCTGCCGCGGCGCTGCAGGGAGCCACCCATGTTTGATTTCTCTACCCCGATCGACCGCCACGGCACCTGGTGCACCCAGTGGGATTACATCGCCGATCGCTTCGGCAGCGCCGACCTGCTGCCGTTCACCATCTCCGATATGGATTTCGCCACCGCACCGTGCATTCTCGAGGCGCTGCAACAGCGCCTGCAGCACGGCGTGCTGGGCTACAGCCGTTGGCAGCATGAGGATTTTCTCGGCGCGCTGCGCCACTGGTATCAACAACGTTTCAACACCGCTATCGACACCACAACGGCGGTGTACGGCCCTTCCGTTATCTACATGGCGGCGCAGCTGATCCGCCAATGGTCCGTGCCGGGCGACTACGTGGTGACCCATACCCCGGCCTACGACGCCTTCTATAAGGTGATCCTCGCCAACCAGCGCCAGCTGCTGGCCTGCCCGCTGCACAAGGCCGCAGATGACTGGCGCTGCGACATGGCGCACCTCGAAGCGCTGCTGGCGCGGCCGCAGACCAAGATCCTGCTACTGTGCAGCCCGCATAATCCCACTGGCAAAGTGTGGCGCCGCGAAGAGCTGCAGCAGATGGCCGAACTGTGCGAACGCCACGACGTGCGCGTGATCAGCGATGAAATCCACATGGACATGGTCTGGGGCGCACACCGCCATACGCCCTGGAGCCAGGTGGCGACCGGCCCCTGGGCCTTACTGACCTCCGGCTCCAAGAGTTTTAACATTCCGGCGTTAACCGGCGCCTACGGCTTTATCAGCGACGACGCCAGCCGCGAAGCCTATTTCCAGCAGCTCAAATCCCGTGACGGCCTCTCCTCGCCGGCAGTGCTGGCGGTGGCGGCGCACGTAGCCGCCTATCGGCGCGGTGAACCCTGGCTGGACGCCCTGCGCGACTATCTGCAGGATAACCTGACCTACGTCGCCGAACGGCTGGCGGAGGCGTTTCCCGCGCTGGGCTGGCGCCCGCCGCAGGCCACCTATCTGGCCTGGATCGATCTGCGGCCGCTGGCCGTGGACGATCGGGCGCTGCAGCAGGTGCTTATCGAGCGTGAAAAGGTGGCGATCATGCCGGGCTTTACCTACGGCGAAGAAGGCCGCGGGTTCCTGCGCCTCAACGTCGGCTGCCCGCGCAGCAAGCTGGAAGCCGGCATGGACAAGCTGATCGCCGGGTTGAAGTTTGTGCTGGACGAGAAATAACGCGAGGGGGCGAGCCTCTGCCCGCCCCTCGGTTACGCCTGAACAGACGGAATTTCCTCCAGATGACGATAGACCGTCAATCCCCATTCGTTAGCCAACCGCACGTCGTTATCGGCCCCCGCAGACGCCCCTTCGATGCGATACACCGCCTGACACTGCGCAATCAGTCGGTGAGCCACCGGGTAAAGAAACGCCTCGCTGACCGCATCGCCAACCTGAGTGGAACCGGCCGCGGCCGCCAAAGGCAGCGCCAGCCATTCGCCGATCACCGGCACGTGCCCCCGCTGGTAAACCGCCAGCGCCGCCTGTTCGAGGCGCGCCAGATTGGCGGCGATACGCTGCGGATCGCCATCGGTGCCGCTGCGATAAGGGCCGGCGATCAAGATTTGTTGGGCTTTCATCGTTGTTCCTCCAACGTCCGATTCAAGGCGACAAACTGCAGCAGCATGATGGTTTTGGCGTCAACTATCGTACCCTGACGAACCGCCTGCAGGGCCTGCGCCAGCGGCAGCTCGATCACCTCCAAATCTTCCCCCTCCGCCGCCAGCCCGCCGCCCTCGTTGAGGCGGTCGCCCGCCTGATATTCGCCGACGAAAAAGTGCAGCTTTTCGGTGACCGAGCCAGGGCTCATGTACGCCTCAAACACTTTCTCCACGTTCTGCACGAAATAGCCGGTTTCCTCTTCAACTTCGGCGCGGATGCGCGCCTCCGGCGACGCGTCGTCCAACAGCCCGGCGGCGGCCTCAATCAGCATGCCGTCATGACCGTTGACGAACACCGGAAAGCGGAACTGGCGCGTCAGGATCACCGTTTGCGCCTGCCGGTTGAACAGTAAAATGGTGGCGCCGTCGCCGCGATCGTAAGTCTCACGGCTCTGCCTTTGCCAGACGCCGTCGCGCCGCAGAAAATCAAAGGTGGTTTTTTTCAGCAGGTACCAGTCATCGGACAACACCCGGGTTTCGACAATACGAACCCTGTCTTTGGTGGCTATCATCGGTTTACTCCGCCAGAGGAAGGAAATTGATACTATCGTGCAGTTTCGTGTATGATCAAGATATTTCGTGCATAGCAAATTTGAGAGGAAATGGCCATGTTGACCAGCCAGCGCAAGAAGATCATTTTGGAAAAACTGGCCCAGGAGGGTCAGGTCTTGGCCAAACAGCTCAGCGAGATGTTCGGGCTGTCGGAAGATACGGTCCGGCGCGATCTGCGCGAACTGGACGCCGAGGGGTTGCTGCAACGGGTGCATGGCGGCGCCCTGCCGGTTTCTTCCGCCATCGCCAGCTTCGCCGAACGCAATCAATTGGAATCCGGCGCCAAACGCGCGATCGCCAAAGCGG
Organism: Serratia sp. CY55921; assembly: GCF_052167655.1. Lineage (NCBI taxonomy): Bacteria > Pseudomonadati > Pseudomonadota > Gammaproteobacteria > Enterobacterales > Yersiniaceae > Serratia > Serratia sp. CY55921. Next base: position 1,392,115 of record NZ_JBJNMU010000001.1, read on the forward strand.
CGGCGGCGCTGATCGCCCCCGGCCAGGTGGTGATCATCGACGGCGGCACCACCTCCGCAGAGCTGATCAGGCAACTGCCGGCCAACCTCAACGCCACCATCGTCACCCACAGCCCCAGCGTCGCCGTGGGCCTGGTCGATCACCCCACCGTCGAGGTGATCCTGATCGGCGGCCGACTGTATAAGCATTCGATCGTCAGCGTCGGCGCCGCTGCCGTAGAAGCGATGTCGCATATTCGCGCCGATATCTATTTTATGGGCGTGACCGGCGTGCACCCCACTGCGGGGTTGAGCACCGGCGATCTGGAAGAAGCCTACATCAAGCGCGCGCTGGCGGCCCGTGCGGCGGAAACCGTGGTGCTGGCTTCCGCCGCCAAGCTTAATGCCGCCTCGCAGTATGCGATCGGCGATATTACGCTGGCGCACACCATCATCGTTGAGCGGGCTACCGATGACGCGCTGATCGCGCCGTTGCAGCAGGCGGGCGTCAGCGTGTTGAAAGCCTGATTCACGACGAAAATGCGATACACCTCGCATTATTTGTGATGTAAGTCACTTTTTTATGCAACGCGATGGCAAGTTTCATCCATTTGTTTTTATACTGTTCTGCACTTTACCTACGATAATTAGCGAGTGCCCAGCATGATCGATCCCCGCCTACCGCTTACCGATATTCACCGCCATCTCGACGGCAACATCCGCGCGCAGACCATTCTCGACCTCGGCCGCCAGTTCAATCTCGCCCTGCCGGCCAACGATTTGGAGAGCCTGCGCCCGCACGTGCAGATCACCCATGCCGAACCGGATCTGGTCAGCTTCCTGCAGAAACTGGACTGGGGCGTGGCGGTGCTGGGCGATCTGGACGCCTGCCGCCGGGTGGCATACGAAAACGTCGAGGACGCCGCCAACGCCGGCCTGCACTATGCCGAGCTGCGTTTCTCCCCTTACTACATGGCGATGAAGCATCAACTGCCGGTCGCCGGCGTGGTGGAAGCGGTGATCGACGGGATCCGTTCGGGCTGCCGCGATCGTGATATCGACATTCGCCTGATCGGCATCATGAGCCGCACCTTCGGCGAGGCCGCCTGTCTGCAGGAACTGGAAGGATTGCTGGCGCACCGCGACGGCATTACCGCGCTGGATTTGGCGGGCGATGAGCTGGGCTTCCCCGGCAGCCTGTTCCTCAGCCACTTCAACCGCGCCCGCGACGCCGGCCTGCGCATCACCGTGCACGCGGGCGAAGCCGCCGGCCCGGAAAGCATCTGGCAGGCGATCCGCGAGCTGGGCGCCGAACGTATCGGCCACGGGGTGAAAGCGGTCGAAGATCCGGCGCTGATGGACTTCCTGGCGGAACACGGCATCGGTATCGAATCCTGCCTGACCTCCAACATCCAAACCAGCACCGTGCCGTCGCTGGCGCAGCATCCGCTGGCCTCCTTCCTGCGCCACGGCGTGCTGGCGTCGATCAACACCGACGATCCGGCGGTTCAGGGCATCGAGATCGAGCATGAATACCGCGTCGCCGCGCCGCAGGCCGGGCTGACGCCGGAAGAAATCCGCACCGCGCAGGAAAACGGCCTGAAGCTGGCCTTCCTCAGCGAGCAGGAAAAACAGGCGCTGCGCGCCAAAGTTCAGGGCTAAATCCCCCCAGGCGCCAAATGGCGCCTTCTTCTCATCCCTCTCCCCGCCGTCTTCTTCCGACTGCTAGTCTTTATCGCTGTGTTACCCCATGACCCTGCTGCAAGAGAGGAATTTCGCATGTCTGACAAAACACGCCGCATCGTGCTGACCGGCGGCCCCGGCTCGGGCAAAAGCACGCTCATCGACGTTCTTCATCGCCGCGGCTTTCCGCACTCGCAGGAGGCCGGCCGGGCGATTATTCAGGATCAGGTGAGTATCGGCGGCCATGCGCTGCCGTGGGGCGATCGCCAGGCCTTCGCCGAGCGGATGCTCGATTGGGAACTGCGCTCATGGCGCGAAGCAACGGGGGAAACATGCTGGTTCTTCGATCGCGGCCTGCCGGATATCGCCGGTTACCTCACGCTGTGCGGACTGCCGATCCCCGCACATTTGACGGCGGCGATCGGCGCTTTTCGCTATGCCGAAAGGGTGTTCATCGCCCCGCCGTGGCAAGCGATCTACGCGCAGGACAGCGAAAGAAAGCAATCTTTCGCCGAAGCCGAGCTGACCTACCGGGCGATGGTGGCCGTCTATCGCCGCTATGGCTATCAGCTGCAAGAACTGCCGCGCGCCTCACCGGACGAGCGCGCCGACTTTCTGCTCGACGCGCTGGGCCGCCGTTAGCGGTCTGCGGCCTATTTGGCCGCCAGCGCCTCCGCCTCGGCCCGCTGTTTGGCGGTTTTACGCGCATAGCGCTGCGCCAGCACCGCGCACACCATCAGTTGCACCTGGTGGAAAATCATCAGCGGCAGCACCATCGCGCCCACCGCCGCGGCCGGGAACAGCACGTTGGCCATCGGGATGCCGTTCGCCAGGCTCTTTTTCGAGCCGCAGAAGACGATGGTGATTTCATCGGCGGTGTTAAAGCCCAGCCAGCGCGCCGCGTAGGTGTTGATCACCAGCACCACCGTCAGCAGCACCAGCGACATCACCAGGATGGTCAGCAGCGACCAGCCGTCGATGCGATGCCAAATCCCTTCCACCACCGCCGCGCTGAACGCGGTATACACCACCAGCAGGATCGACGAACGGTCGGTCAGATTGATCAATTTGCGATGGCGATCGATCCACTTGCCGATCAATGGCCGCGCCAGGTGGCCGATCACGAACGGCACCATCAATTGCAAAATGATTGAACCGATGGCGTGCAGCACGTCGGTATTACCGCCCTGAGTATGCATCAACGCCCCCACCAGCAGCGGCGACAGGAACACGCCGAGAATGCTCGACGCCGAGGCGCTGCAGATCGCCGCCGCCACGTTGCCGCCCGCCGCCGACGTAAAGGCGATGGCCGACTGCACCGTGGCCGGCAGCGCGCACAGATAGAGGAAGCCGAGATAGACCGTCGGCGTCATGATGCCCGGCACCAACAGGTTCATCGCCAGCCCGAGCAGCGGGAACAGCGCAAAGGTGCTGAGGAACACCAGCAGATGCAGCTTCCAGTGACTCATGCCGGCGATGATCGCCTCGCGCGACAGCTTGGCGCCGTGCATAAAGAACAGCAGCGCGATGGCGGCGGTGGTCAGGTGTTCAAAGAAGGTTTTCCAGATGCCTTCGCAGGGGAACAGCGAGGCGACGATCACCACCAAAATCAGAACCAGCAAAAATTTGTCAATGCGCAAACGCTGCAACCAGGACATGAAACGGATTTCCTTGCACGTAGAGTCGTAAAAAGGCCCGACGTTGCGCCGGGCCACAGAAAAGTGGGCGGGATCAGACCACCGGCAGCGCCTGCTGCAGCCGGGCCGATTCCAGCCCCAGTTCGATCAATGCCATCACCGCGATGGCGTCGGCGGCCGGCACCGGATTTTCGCCTATGCCGGCAATCGCGTCGCGCACCGCCGCGTAATAAGCCGGGTAGTTGCCGGGAATATTGAGCAGCGGCTGTTCCGCCAGCAGGTCGACGCGTGACAGCGTCACCACACCCTCGCGCATGTCATAGCCCCAGTCGGCCTGCGGCAAGCGTTCGCCGGCCTTCAGCCGGTCTTCCTGCGGATCCAGGCCGTATTTGACATAGCTGCCGCGGGTGCCGTGCACCACATAGCGCGGGCTCTCCGCCGCCGCCAGCATGCTGGCGTGCAGCACCACACGGCGATCGCCATAGCTCAACAGCGCGTGGAAATAGTCCACCGCCTGCGCCCCCGGCCGCAGCTCACCCAGATCGACAAACAGCCGCTCGGGTTTGCCGAAGAGTTGCAGCGCCTGATCGAGCAGATGCGGCCCCAAGTCGAACCAGATGCCGCTGCCGACGCCGCCCTGTTCGCGCCAGCGCTGACGCACCTGTGGCCGGTAACGATCAAAGTGCGACTCGAAGTACACCACCTCGCCCAGCGAACCGTCGTTCAGCAGCGCTTTGAGGGTCAGGAAATCGCTGTCCCAGCGACGGTTGTGGAACACCGACAACAGCAAACCGCTCTGCTGCGCCTGTTGCTGCAGCGCTTGAGCTTGTGACAATGTCACGGTAAACGGTTTGTCCACCACCACGTGCTTGCCGGCGGCCAGCGCCTGTTGCGCCAGCGGGAAATGGGTATCGTTGGGGGTAGGAATCACGATCAGATCGAGGGCCGGATCGGCGAACAGCGCCTGCGCATCGCCCACCACCGTCATCGACGGCCAGTCCGCGCGCACTTTGCCGGCATCGCTGCTGGAAACGGCGGCCAGCTCCAGCCCGGGCGTACCGGCGATCAGCGGCGCATGAAAGGTTTTGCCGGCGTAGCCGTAACCGACCAGCCCGACACGAATTTTCTCAGCCATGGGATTACCTCTTGCAGGCTCACGACACACCCTTTCGATTTGACACCATGCGGACGGCTGGAACAAGAAGTAAATGAGATGTTAATTCGAAGCGGGGTCGGAGTAGCCAAACGTGCGGCCCGGCCCCGCGACGCCGAGCTATCCGGTTGATAGGGATGACGAAGCCGGTATTACCCGCTAAGCTATGCCGCCTGTGATCCCCGATTCAATCAGGAAGCCGTTTTATGTCTCAAGCTGAATACTCTCGTATCGGCGGTTGGTTGCTGGCCCCGCTGGCCTATCTGATCGTCACCCTGCTCAGCGCCAGCCTGATGCTGCTCCTGTACGCCATGGCGATCTTCATGCCCGAGTCGCGCGACTATCTGTTGACCAACGCCCAGGCGTTTACCCTGCAATGGTACTTTTCGGTGTTGACCACGCTCTTGATGTGGGGCTTCACCCTGTGGCTGGTGTTTCTGTTTTGCCAGCGGTCGCAGCGCTTCCCTAAACTGTTCTTGTTATGGCTGCTGATCACGGTGATCCTGGCGGTGAAAGCCTTCGCCTTCGCGCCGGTGCCGGATGAAGTGGCGGTGCGCAGCCTCGGCTGGCCGCTGCTGATGGCGGCGCTGCTGGTGCCTTACATCAAGCGTTCGCAGCGGGTCAAAGGGACCTTTACCGAACGTTAAAGGCGATTGCAGCACGTTTTATTGGGTGATTTGTGTAAATTTTCACCAAAAAAGGCAATACCCCTGCGATTCATATGTTGTCGTCCGGCCGCCGATTCCCGATAATAGGCGGCTTTTATTTTTTTAGGCATCGCAATGACCGAATACCTGCTCCTGTTTGTCGGCACCGTACTGGTGAACAACTTCGTTCTGGTGAAGTTTCTTGGCCTGTGCCCGTTCCTCGGCGTTTCCAAGAAGCTGGAAAGCGCCATCGGCATGGGAATGGCCACCACCTTCGTCATGACGCTGGCCTCCGTCAGCGCCTGGGTGATCAACACCTTTATTCTGGTTCCGCTGGACCTGGTGTACCTGCGCACGCTCTCCTTCATTTTGGTGATCGCCGTGGTGGTGCAGTTCACCGAGATGGTGGTGCGCAAGACCAGCCCGGCGCTCTACCGCCTGCTGGGCATCTTCCTGCCGCTGATCACCACCAACTGCGCGGTGCTGGGCGTGGCGTTGCTTAACGTCAACCTCGGTTATAACTTCCTGCAGTCCGCCGTTTACGGTTTCAGCGCCGCCGCCGGTTTCTCGCTGGTGATGGTGCTGTTCGCCGCCATTCGCGAACGTCTGGCGGTGGCCGACGTGCCGGCGCCGTTCCGCGGCTCCTCGATCGCACTGATCACCGCCGGGCTGATGTCGCTGGCCTTTATGGGCTTTACCGGGCTGGTGAAATTCTAATGACTGCGTTGTGGATAGCTATCGCGGCTTTGAGCGCGCTCGGGCTGCTGTTCGGACTGGTGCTGGGCTACGCCGCGCGCCGTTTTGAGGTGGAAGAGGATCCGGTCGCCGAGCAGGTCGACGCGATCTTGCCACAGAGCCAGTGCGGCCAGTGCGGCTACCCCGGCTGTCGCCCCTATGCCGAGGCGGTGGCCAACGGCGAGATGATCAATAAATGCGCGCCGGGCGGCGAACAGGTGATGCTGAAACTGGCGGAGCTGCTCAACGTGGAGCCGCAGCCGCTGGGCAGCGAAGCCGCCGCCGAGCCGGAGCGTAAAGTGGCCTATATCGACGAGGCCAACTGCATCGGCTGCACCAAGTGCATTCAGGCTTGCCCGGTTGACGCCATCGTCGGCGCCACCCGCGCCATGCATACCGTCATTACCGACCTCTGTACCGGCTGCGATCTGTGCGTCGCCCCTTGCCCTACCGACTGTATTGAAATGAGACCGGTCGCCACCACCACCGCCAACTGGAAGTGGGACATGAAGACGATCCCGGTGCAAGTGATCCACGTGGAGCAACATGCTTAATCTGTTCGCCGCCTTTAAAAAAGACCGGATCTGGGATTTCGACGGCGGGATCCATCCACCGGAAATGAAGACTCAGTCGAGCGGCGCGCCGCTGCGTGTCGCCCCTCTGCCCAAGACCTTTATCATTCCGCTGCAGCAGCATCTGGGGCCGGAAGGCGAACTGTGCGTCAACGCCGGCGATCGGGTGTTGAAAGGCCAGCCGCTGACCGTCGGCCGCGGGCGCACCGTGCCGGTGCACGCCCCGACCTCGGGCACCGTTAGCGCCATCACGCCGCACATCACCGCTCACCCTTCCGGGCTGTCGGAGCTGTGCGTGATTATCGAGGCAGACGGCGAAGACCGCTGGTGCGAGCGCGAGCCGGTAGCGGATTACCGCCAATCGCCCGCCGCGGAGCTGATTCAACGTATTCATCAGGCCGGCATCGCCGGTCTGGGCGGCGCCGGTTTCCCGACCGCCAGTAAACTGCAAGGCGGCATGAGCGGCGTGGAAACGCTGATCCTCAACGCCGCCGAGTGCGAGCCTTACATCACCGCCGACGATCGCCTGATGCAGGAACATGCCGATCAGATCGTTGAAGGCACGCAGATCCTGCAACACATTCTGCAGCCCAAGGTCACACTGATCGGGATCGAAGACAACAAGCCGGAGGCGATCGCGGCGCTGAAACAGGCGTTGCGCGGCCAGTCCGGCATTGCCCTGCGCGTCATCCCCACCAAATACCCGTCCGGCGGCGCCAAGCAGCTGACCAAGATTTTGACCGGCAAGGAAGTGCCGCACGGCAAGCACTCCTCCGCTATCGGCGTGCTGATGCAAAACGTCGGCACCGCCTTCGCCATCAAGCGGGCGATCGTCGACGGCGAACCGTTGATTGAGCGCGTGGTGACCCTGACCGGCGAGGCGGTCGAGCGCCCTGGCAACCTGTGGGCACGCATCGGCACGCCGGTGCAGCACCTGCTTGATTTCGTCGGTTTCCGTCCGCAGGCGCAGCAGATGGTGGTGATGGGCGGCCCGCTGATGGGCTTTACCCTGCCCGCGCTGAACGTGCCGATCGTCAAGATCAGCAACTGCATTCTGGCGCCGACGGTGGATGAAATGACGCCGCAGGAACCCGAGCAATCCTGCATCCGCTGCGGCCTGTGCGTGGACGCTTGCCCTGCCGGGCTGTTGCCGCAACAGCTGTACTGGTTCAGCCGCGGGCAGGAGCACGACAAGGCGCGCAACCACAACCTGTTCGACTGCATCGAATGCGGCGCCTGCGCGTTCGTCTGCCCCAGCAACATTCCGCTGGTGCAGTACTACCGGCAGGAAAAGGCCGAAATCAAGGCTATCGATTTGGAAGCGGCGCGCACCGCCGAGGCCAAGGCGCGTTACGAGGCCAAGCTGGCGCGTCTGGAGCGCGAGAAACTGGCGCGCGAAGAGCGGCACAAAAAGGCCGCCGTCAAACTGACCGACGACGATCAGGGGGCGGTACAGGCCGCACTGGCGCGCGTACGCAGCAAGAATGCCGAAGCGGCGGTTACGCCGGTCGACGGCCAGCAGCCAGACAACAAAGAGATGATCGCCGCCCGCGAAGCGCGTAAAGCGCAGGCGCGTGAACGGCGCGCCCAGTTGGCGGCCGAAGCGGAACAAGCCTCGCCGGCAACCTCAGGCGACGACGCGCGTAAGGCCGCCGTGGCCGCGGCGCTGGCCCGCGTGAAGGCGCGCAAAGAGGCACCGGCCGCAGACATCACCGCCCCTGCCGCGACAGAGGACGATCCGCGTAAAGCGGCAGTCGCCGCCGCCCTGGCTCGCGTGAAGGCCAAGAAAACGGCGCAGCAGGCGGACGCTCCTGCCGAGACAGAACCGGCTCCGGCCACCGCCGAAGAAGATCCGCGCAAAGCGGCGGTCGCGGCGGCTATCGCCCGCGCCAAAGCCAAGAAAGCGGCGCAGCAGGCGGACGCTCCGGCCGAGACAGAACCGGCTCCGGCTACCGCCGAAGAAGATCCGCGTAAAGCGGCAGTCGCCGCCGCCCTGGCTCGCGTGAAGGCCAAGAAAGCGGCGCAGCAGGCGGACACTCCCGCTGAGACAGAACCGGCTCCGGCTGCCGCCGAAGAAGATCCGCGTAAAGCGGCAGTCGCCGCCGCCCTGGCTCGCGTGAAGGCCAAGAAAACGGCGCAGCAAGCGGACACTCCGGCCGAGACAGAACCGGCTCCGGCTGACGCCGAAGAAGATCCGCGCAAGGCGGCGGTCGCGGCGGCTATCGCCCGCGCCAAAGCCAAAAAAGCGGCGCAGCAGGCGGACGCTCCGGCCGAGACAGAACCGGCTCCAGCTGCCGCCGAAGAAGATCCGCGCAAGGCGGCGGTTGCGGCGGCTATCGCCCGCGCCAAAGCCAAAAAAGCCGCCAGAGAATCGCTGGCGGCGGAAACGGAAGACAAATGATGACGGCGGCGCCTGGCCTACGCCGGGCGCCGTTTAATCGATAGAGATCAGATAGGTGTAGTCCACTTCAATCTGACGCAGTTTGGACTCCGGGTTCCACTCTTTGGTTTGAATGATCTCCATTTCCATACTGCCGCGCACCTTATCCTTCAGCCCCGGCATCACATGCGACACCAGATAACCGAAAAACTGCAGACACTCCTTCGCCGTGCCCTTATGGTTGATGGAGATAAACTCGCGGCTCGGCAGATGGATGGTGTCTATCTGATGATTGGAAAGAATGTCCTTTTTATGTTCAGGATCGACCGCCATCACCAGCGTGGACGACAGCTCGTCACCTTCCCCGGCCTGCGGGCAATAAATGCTGTAAATTCGCCGGCAGTCGACGTGCAACCCCTTGAAGAAGTCATTGAAAATCTCGTCCTTCATCGCCATGCAGGACGCGTACTCCAGCTCTTGTTCGGAGGCGAAATCCAGCCGGCGCGAGAAGCCGACCAGTTGCATCTCGGGCAGCGTCAGCCGCTTCACTTCCGGATAATATCCCGCGCCGTAGCTGGCTTCGAAGTTAAAGCGCGGCATCAGGTTTTTCACGTCCCAGTGCTCCATCGAGCGGTAGCGATTGGGCGTGGTGCCGAAGCGCTGCTTGAACATGCGAGTAAAGGTCTGCTGCGAGTCGAAGCCCAGCTCATCGGAGATGTCGATGATGGAGCGACGGGTGATGCGCAGCGCCACCGCGGCGCGCGTCAGGATGCGCGAACGGATATAGGTGGCGAGTTGAATGCCGGTAATACGCTTGAATTTACGCTGCAGATGCCACTTGGAATAGCCCGAAATACGCGCAACTTCATCCAGGTTTGGCCGTTTCTCCAGATGTATCTCCACCCACTCAATTAGCTCTTCAATAAAAAAAATGTCTTCATTTGTCATTATTATGGATTCACTGACTCAATAATGTTCGCGATAGTAACCTACACGTATTATGTGAAAGTTGTTATTTTGTGCGGAAATCTGGACAAAAATGATATTTCATTCATACGGTTACCCCATTTCTCAGGGGCGATGGCGGCACAAGTTCCACAGACAATTCCTCACGTTAGCCCATTTTCCGGCCAAAAAAAAATCAAATCGCGCCACGCCGATCTCAACGGGTGCGAAAAGCCGAATACCCCTATCATTAAGGCGTATTACCCTCGCATCGAATCAGGTAGAATGCTCGGCTATTATTTTTGCCGCGCCCGCAATTCGGCGCATCGAAACTGCCGCAGGCGCGGCGCAGAAGGTATCGTTACTCTATGAAGTTCAGGCCGGTATCACCCACAGCCGCCAAAGGCTTACACATCGCCAGCTCGCCGTTCACCCACAACCAGCAAAGCACCAGCCGCATTATGCTGTGGGTGATGTTGGCCTGCATTCCCGGCATCGCAGCGCAGATTTGGTTCTTCGGTTACGGCGTGCTGATTCAGGTGGCGCTGGCGGCGATCGTCGCGCTGGCCGCAGAAGGCGCGATCCTCAGGCTGCGCAAGCTGCCGGTGCGCAGCCGGCTGGCGGACAACTCCGCCCTGCTGACCGCGCTGCTGCTCGGCATCAGCCTGCCGCCGCTGGCCCCGTGGTGGATGATCGTCATCGGCACCTTCTTCGCCATCGTCATCGCCAAACAGCTGTACGGCGGCCTTGGGCAGAACCCGTTCAATCCGGCGATGGTCGGTTACGTGGTGCTGCTGATCTCCTTCCCGGTGCAGATGACCAGCTGGTTGCCGCCGGATGAGCTGCGCGCCACCGCGCTGTCGTTCCACGACACGCTGCTGGCCATTTTCAGCGGCCATACCGCTCAGGGCGCGACGCTGCACGAATTGCAGATGGGCGTTGACGGCATCAGCCAGGCTACACCGCTCGACGGCTTCAAAACCGGTTTGCGCAGCGGCCACAGCGTTGAACAAGTGTTGCAGCAGCCGCTGTTCGGCGGCGCGCTGGCGGGCATCGGCTGGCAGTGGGTCAACCTCGGCTTTCTGGCCGGCGGCCTGTTTATGCTGGCGCGCCGCCTGATCCACTGGCAGATACCCTTCAGCATGTTGGCCGCTATCGCCTTCTGCTCCGGTCTGGCCTGGTGGCTCGATCCGGCGCATCAGGCTTCGCCGCTGATCCACCTGTTCTCCGGCGCCAGCATGCTGGGCGCGTTCTTTATCGCCACCGACCCGGTCAGCGCCTCCACCACGCCGAAGGGCCGTTTAATCTACGGTGCGCTGATCGGCGTGCTGGTCTGGCTGATCCGCGTTTATGGCGGCTACCCTGACGGCGTGGCCTTTGCTGTGCTGCTCGCCAACATCACCGTCCCGTTAATCGACCACTACACGCAGCCGCGCGTGTACGGCCATCGCTAAGGAGCCGCCATGCTGAATTCCATGAGAAAGCACGGCACCACGCTGGCGGTGTTTGCGGCGGTCACCACCGGCCTCACCGCCGTGGTCTACGCCCTGACGAAAACCACCATCGCGCATCAGGCGGCGCTGCAGCAAAAAGCCCTGCTCGATCAGGTGGTGCCGCCGGAAAATTACGACAACGTCATGCAGAACGAATGCTTCCTGGTCAGCGATCCGGCGCTGGGCGACGGCGCGCCACACCGTTTATACCTGGCGCGCAAAAACGGGCAACCGACCGCCGCCGCGCTGGAAACCACCGCGCCGGACGGTTACTCCGGCGCCATCAAGCTGCTGGTCGGTGCCGATTTCAACGGCACGGTACTCGGCACCCGGGTGATTGAACACCATGAAACCCCGGGGCTGGGCGACAAGATCGAACTGCGCATTTCCGACTGGATTTCCTTCTTCAGCGGCAAGAAAATCGAAGGCCCGGACGACAAACGCTGGGCGGTGAAGAAAGATGGCGGCATGTTCGACCAATTCACCGGCGCCACCATCACCCCGCGTGCGGTGGTCAATGCGGTGCGCCGCACTGCGTTGTATATGGAAACGCTGCCGCCTAAACTTGAAAGCTTACCTGCGTGTGGAGCCAGCGAATGAGTGAAGCCAAAGAATTGATCGTCCAGGGGTTGTGGAAGAACAACTCCGCCCTGGTGCAGCTGCTGGGCATGTGCCCGCTGCTGGCGGTGACCTCCACCGTCACCAACGCGCTGGGCCTGGGGCTGGCCACCACGCTGGTGCTGACGCTCACCAACGCCTCCATCTCCGCGGTGCGTCGCTGGGTGCCAAGCGAAGTGCGTATTCCAATCTACGTCATGATCATCGCCGCGGTGGTGAGCATCGTGCAGATGCTGATCAACGCCTATGCCTTCGGTCTGTATCAGTCGCTCGGCATTTTTATTCCGTTGATCGTGACCAACTGCATCGTCGTGGGCCGCGCCGAAGCGGTGGCCGCCAAGAAACCGGTCGGCCTCTCGGCGCTGGACGGCATGGCCATCGGCCTCGGCGCCACCGGCGTCATGGTGACGCTGGGTTCAATGCGCGAGCTGCTGGGCAACGGCACGCTGTTCGACGGCGCCGATCAACTGCTGGGCGGCTGGGCCAAATCGCTGCGCATCGAAGTGGTGCACTTCGACAGCCCGTTCCTGCTGGCCATGCTGCCGCCAGGCGCCTTTATCGGCCTGGGCCTGCTGTTGGCGGTCAAGTATCTGATCGACGAAAGAATGAAGGCGCGCAAAGCCCGCGCCGTGGCGGCGGAACCGCTGCTGGAACAAGGACGTGCTGAGAAGGCCTGATGAACAAGCAGAAACGACTGGAAATTCTGACCCGGCTGCGCGCCAACAATCCGCATCCGACCACCGAGCTGGTGTACACCACGCCGTTTGAGCTGCTGATCGCGGTATTGCTGTCTGCGCAGGCCACCGACGTGAGCGTCAACAAGGCGACCGCCAAACTCTATCCGGTCGCCAACACCCCCGCCGCCATGCTGGCGCTGGGGGTTGATGGCGTCAAGGAGTACATCAAGACCATCGGTCTGTTCAACAGCAAGGCCGAAAACGTGATCAAGACCTGCCGCATGCTGCTGGAGCTGCACGGCGGCGAAGTGCCGGAAGATCGCGCCGCGCTGGAGGCGCTGCCGGGCGTTGGCCGCAAAACCGCCAACGTGGTGCTCAACACCGCCTTCGGCTGGGCGACCATCGCCGTGGACACCCATATCTTCCGGGTGTGCAACCGCACCCACTTTGCGCCGGGCAAGAACGTCGATCAGGTGGAGGAGAAACTGTTGAAGGTGGTGCCCGCCGAATTCAAGGTCGATTGCCATCACTGGCTGATCCTGCACGGCCGCTACACCTGCATCGCGCGCAAACCGCGCTGCGGCTCCTGCATCATCGAAGACCTGTGCGAATATAAAGAAAAGGTTTATCCGGAATCCTGAGTCAGTTGGGTGCGGCAAACCGCACCCGCCGCGTCCTCTTCCCTCGCCAACGCCGCTTTTTTATCAAAAATGTGATATCGCGCAGCAGTAACCCCGGCGTTATCGCGGTTTTCAGTAAGAAACCCATCGCTGCGTTATTTTCAAGCAAAAAATTAGTCGAAAATTGCGGTGAACGTCACGCTTTCAGGATCACAAGGCGTTCACAAATGCCAGCCCCGTTTTCCTAAATTTCTATAATTTTACAAATCGCGCCATATACACAACATTCCAACGGATTAATAACCTCACGTACACTGATGCGCTAAAAAATAGCAATTCAGCAGAATATATCCCTGTTTAAAATTCGTATAGCTTTTAATCAAAACAAAAAATCGATAAACCACTAAAAGCCGAAAGTTAATACTGCATAACATTTGCAACATCGCGGCATAATCCTGCCGGCGTTAAATGTAACAGAATATGACAAACTGCTTGCCACGTTGACAAAGATAGTGAACATTAACCGCCGTCCCCATCCTATAACAACGCAAAAGGATGCCGTTCCGCATCAACTTTTGTACTTTCCCGTCCCCTAAAGACGGGCTGCGAAAAAACAGAGGTACCCGTGTCAACAGCAAACAACCAACACCAGGAGAGCGTGAGCCTTAACGCGTTCAAACAACCGAAAGCATTCTATCTGATCTTCTCGATCGAACTGTGGGAGCGCTTCGGCTATTACGGCCTGCAAGGCATCATGGCGGTTTATCTGGTCAAGATGCTCGGTCTGAGCGAAGCCGACTCCATCACCCTGTTCTCTTCTTTCAGCGCCCTGGTATACGGCTTCGTCGCCATTGGTGGCTGGCTGGGCGACAAGGTGCTGGGCGCCAAACGCGTGATCGTGCTCGGCGCGCTGGTGCTGGCCGCCGGTTACGCCATGGTGGCCTACTCCGGCCACGACATCTTCTGGGTCTACCTGGGCATGGCGACCATCGCCGTGGGCAGCGGCCTGTTCAAGGCTAACCCGTCCTCCCTGCTCTCCACCTGCTATGAGAAAGACGACCCACGTATCGACGGCGCCTTCACCATGTACTACATGTCGGTGAACATCGGTTCCTTCTTCTCCATGCTGGCTACCCCGTGGCTGGCGGCGAAGTACGGCTGGAGCGTGGCGTTCTCCCTGAGCGTGGTCGGCATGCTGATCACCCTGGTCAACTTTATGATGTGCCACAAGTGGGTGAAGAAAAACGGCTCCAGGCCTGACTTCAAGCCGCTACATCTGCCGAAACTGCTGATGGTGCTGGTCGGCATCGTGGCGCTGGTCGCCGTGTCCAGCTGGCTGCTGCACAACCAGGTGATCGCGCGCTGGGCGCTGGCCTTCATCTCCGCCGGGATCGTGATCGTGTTCGCCAAGGAAGCCTTCGCCCTGCATGGCGCCGCACGCCGTAAAATGATCGTCGCCTTCCTGCTGATGCTGGAAGCGGTGGTGTTCTTCGTGCTGTACAGCCAGATGCCGACGTCGCTGAACTTCTTCGCCATCCACAACGTGGAGCACAGCATCTTCGGCGTCGCCTTCGAGCCGGAACAGTACCAGGCGCTGAACCCGTTCTGGATCATGCTCGCCAGCCCGATTCTGGCCGCGTTGTATAACAAGATGGGCGATCGCCTGCCGATGCCGCACAAGTTCGCTTTCGGCATGATCCTGTGTTCCTGCGCCTTCCTGGTGCTGCCATGGGGCGCCAGCTTCGCTAACGAACAGGGCATCGTGTCGGTCAACTGGCTGATCCTGAGCTACGCGCTGCAGAGCATCGGCGAGCTGATGATTTCCGGTCTGGGTCTGGCGATGGTGGCGCAACTGGTGCCGCAGCGTCTGATGGGCTTCATCATGGGTTCCTGGTTCCTGACCACCGCCGCCGCGGCACTGATCGCCGGTAAAGTCGCCGGTCTGACCGCCGTCCCCAGCGACATCAACGACGCGCACGCTTCGCTGGCCATCTACAGCCATGTGTTTATGCAAATCGGCATCGCCACCGCCGTCATCGCCATCCTGATGATGCTGACCGCGCCGAAACTGTACCGCATGACGCTGGACACCAGCGAAGACCTGAATCAGAAAGCGCAGGAAGCCACGGCGGCTCACTGATCGCCTGCGGATTGAGCGTAAATAGAAACGCCGGGGTTAACCCCCGGCGTTTTTTTATGCCCGCAAGAAACGTGTTTACGCTGGCTTGCGCTTGCCGCTCAGGTTAGCCCACATGAATTCGCTCACCAGCGCGCTGTGGAACGCCGCCTGTTGCTTGTCGGCGGCGGCACTGTGCCCACCCTCGGTATTTTCGTAGAAGTAAGCCTGCTGATACCCCATCGCCTGCATGCGCGCCGCCATTTTGCGCGCGTGGGCCGGGTTGACCCGATCGTCGCTGGTGGCGGTATAGAACAGCACCGGCGGATAGGCCGTTTTCGCCTGAATATTGTGGTACGGCGAGAAGGTTTTGATATAGGCCCACTGCTCCGGCTTGCTCGGATCGCCATATTCCGCGATCCACGACGCGCCGGCGGAAAGCTGGGTATAGCGCTGCATGTCCAACAGCGGCACTTCGCAGACGATGCAGCCGAACAGCTGCGGATACAGCGTCAGCATATTGCCTACCAGCAGGCCGCCGTTGCTGCCGCCGCGCGCGCCGAGATGCGGCGCGGAAGTCACCTTGCGAGCGAACAGGTCTTCGGCCACGGCGGCGAAATCCTCATAGGCGCGATGACGATTCTGCTTGAGCGCCGCCTGATGCCAGGCCGGACCATATTCACCGCCGCCCCGAATGTTGGCCACCACGTATACCCCGCCGCGCTCCAGCCAGGCCGGCGCCTTGCCGCCCAGATAGCCCGGCAGCAGCGGCACTTCAAACCCGCCGTAGCCGTACAGCAGCGTCGGCGTGCTGCCGTCCAGCTTGAGATCTTTGGCGGCGATCTGGAAATACGGCACGCGGGTGCCGTCCTTGGAGCGCGCGTAATGCTGGTTGACCTGATAGCCAGCGGCGTCAAAGTCCTGCGGCGCCTGTTTCAGCAGCGTCGCTTCCCCGCCGTCGAGGTTGCCCATATACAGCGAGGTCGGCTGCAGGAACCCGCTGACCGTCAGGAAATAGGCGTTGCTCTCGTCGTCGATGCCGCCGGCGGAAAGGGTGCTGATGGCGCCGGGGTTGCCCAGCGGGCGACGTTGCCAGCTGCCGCCCTGCGGCGTCAGCACTTCCAGTCGGTTGACCACGTTATCCATGATGCTGAGGATCAGGTGATCGCGAGTGCCGCTGTAGCCGCTCAGCGCCTGCTCCGCCGTCGGGGTAAACAGCGGCTGCAGCTCGCGCTTGCCCGCCAGATAGTCGTCGAAATTGGCCGCCAACAGCGAGCCGGACGGATAGCGCTTGCCGCCCACGTCCCAATCGCTGCTCGGCTTGATCAGCAGCCATTCCCGATGCGTATCCAGCTCGGCGTCGGCGGGGATGTCGATTTTTTTCTGCCGGCCGTCCTGAGTCAGCAAGAAATAGTCGCGGCGGTAGAAGTCCAGGCTGCGGCCGACGAAATCGCGCTCAAAGCCCGGCGTGCGGTCGTGATAGGCGAAGACCGCCATGTCCTCGGGCTGCGCTTCGTACAGCGTTTCGGCGGCGCTCAGCGGCGTGCCGCGCCGCCAGCGTTTGGCGATGCGCGCGTAGCCGGACTGGGTCATCGAGCCGGGGCCGAAATCGGTGGCGATGAACAGCGTGTCCCGATCGACCCAGGAAACCCGGCTTTTCGCCACCGGCACGTTGAAACCCTCTTTGACGAAGCGTTTGGCAACCAAATCGAATTCGCGGATTTCGGTGGCGTCACCGCCGTCCGGCGACAGCTGCATCAGGCAATAACGGTATTCCGGCGCCAGCGGCTGCGAGCCCTGATAAACCCAATCCTTGCCCTCCGCCTTGCCCAGCGCATCGATATCCAGCACCGTCTCCCAGGCCGGTTTGGCCTTGCGGTACTCGTCCAGCGTGGCGCGTCGCAGCAGGCCACGCGGGTTGGCCTGATCCTGCCAGAAGTTGTAATAGTACTCGCCGCGTTTGCTCACCCACGGGATCTGGGTGTCTTTATTGAGGATATCCAGGACTTCGCGCTCAATGCGCTGAAAGTCTTCGCCCTGGCCGAAACGTGCCACGGTGCGCTGATTTTCCTGCTGCACCCATTGCAGCGCTTTTTTACCCTGCAGCTCTTCCAGCCACAGGAATTCATCGCCGGCGGCCGCGCCGCCCTCCGCCGCCATCGCCAGGCGGATACTGTTGGGTAATGAAGTCATCGCGAATACGGCTCCTGCGGTTTGCGCACTGAGTTTAATAAACTGACGTCGATTGGTGACCGGCAAAATCAAGCTCCTTTTGAATCGGCTGCAACGCCGCCCCGTCATGGGCGACAGCCTGTGAAATAAGAGTCATTTTCAACAAGGTAGGCGTTTGGCGGCGCGGAGTCAAAGCCCGCGGCCGCCGCGTTGAGTCAGGATTGAGGATAGTGGATCAGATCGTGAATGCGCACCGTGTGTGAACCGGCGTTGCGGTAGGCATGAGGCCGATCGGCCTGAAAGCGCATCGCCTCGCCGGCTGCCAGGCTGTGCCACTCGCCGTCTATCGCCAATTCCAACCGGCCGCTGATCACGATCACATGCTCAATCACGCCCGGCTCATGCGGCGACGATTCGCTGAGCGCGCCCGGCGCGAGATCGATGACGAACATGTCGAAACCCAGCTGGCGATCGTAGGGAAACAGCGGCACCACGCGCATATCGGCGTTGTCCTGATCGTACACCGGCAGTTCGCCGTAGCGGTGCAGCGTCGCCTGCTGCTGCGCGGGCGACGCCTCAAGAAAGGCGGAGAACGCCACGTTGAAACCGGTGGCGATCTTCCACAGCGTCGCCACCGTCGGGCTGGATTCGCCGCGCTCAATCTGCCCGAGCATCGCCTTGCTGACGCCGGTGTATTCCGCCGCCTGCGTCAGGCTCCAGCCGCGCTGCGCGCGCAGCGTGCGAAGGGTGTGCGCCAAATGGCCGGCAAGTTCCTGCATCCTGTTCTCCTCTGCATATCGCGCTCGATTATACCCGCTTGTGCGCTATAGCGCACGGTGCTATGCTGATTTCTTACCGTGCGTTATAACGCACACTCACCGATTGGAGCTCCTCATGCGCCCAGCCCTCTCCTTGCGCCATCTGACCCTGCCCGCCGTCATGGCCGGCTTTGTCGCCGTTCTGGTCGGCTACACCAGCTCTGCCGCCATCATTTTCCAGGCCGCCGCCGCCGCAGGCGCCACGCCGGCGCAGATCGGCGGCTGGCTGAGCACGCTTGGGATCGCGATGGGCGTCACCTCGCTGGGGCTTTCGCTGTACTATCGCACCCCGATCCTCACCGCGTGGTCGACGCCAGGAGCGGCGCTGCTGGTCACCAGCCTGCCCGGCACGCCGATCAATGAGGCGATCGGGGTGTTCATCTTCGCGTCGGGCCTGATCCTGCTCTGCGGCGTCACCGGGCTGTTCGCCCACCTGATGGATTATATTCCGCAGGCGATTTCTGCCGCGATGTTGGCGGGGATCCTGCTGCGTTTCGGGCTGGACGCCTTCGCTTCACTGCAGCTCAATTTCCTCCTCAGCGCCGGTATGGGGCTGGCCTATCTGCTCAGCCGCCGTTACCTGCCGCGCTACGCCGTCGTACTGACGCTGGCGATTGGGCTGGCGATCGCCGCGCTACAGGGCGATATCCATCTGGCGCAACAGGCGCCGGAGGTCGCCGTGCCGGAATTTATCGCGCCGCATTTCAGCTGGCCGACGCTGCTCGGCATCGGCGTGCCCTTCTTCGTGGTCACCATGGCTTCACAGAACGCCCCCGGGATCGCTACGCTGCAGGCGGCGGGCTACCGTGTTCCCACCTCACCGCTGATCGCCTGGACGGCGCTGACCGCGCTGCTGCTGGCGCCATTCGGCGGTTTCTCGGTGTGCATCGCCGCCATTACCGCCGCCATTTGCATGGGGCCGGACGTGCATCCCGATCCACAGCGGCGCTATATGGGCGCGGTGGCCGCCGGCGGCTTCTATTTGTTGGCCGGGTTGTTCGGCGGCGCCATCGGCCTGCTGTTCAGCGCGTTGCCGGTCACCTTGATCCACACCATCGCCGGGCTGGCGCTGCTCGGCACCATCGGCGGCAGCCTGCAACGCGCGCTGCATGATGAAAAACAGCGCGACGCGGCGCTGATCGCCTTCCTCATCACCGCCTCCGGCGTCACGTTGCTCGGCATCGGTTCGGCATTCTGGGGCATTGTCGGCGGCGCCATCGCGCATCTGCTGCTGTCGCTGCCGCGGCGAAACACCGTGACGTAAGGGGCGGTCTACATTGACAAGCGGCGCCGTGGCGCCTTCACTTTCTCTGTCGTCTGAATGTCAATTCACATAATAAGTGACGCCGTCACCAAGGAAGCTTATGACCGAGAAAGCCGCGCTGTTAGCCCAGCGCTTGATACGCAATGTCGAACAGGTAGAGATGAAGCATGACCGGCGGCCGCCGCTGTATGACAGCGTCGGCGCTCGTCTCGGCACCGGCACCGCCGCCGACAAGCTGGGCGCCTCCTTCGATTGTGTGGCGCCGGGCATGCGTTCCTGCCCCTATCATTTTCACTACGCTCAGGAGGAAATGTTCATCATTCTGGAAGGCAGCGGAACGCTGCGGGTAGCCGGAGAAATGCTGCCGATCGTCAGCGGAGATGTCATTTTCATTCCGCCTGGCCCGGAATACCCGCACCAGATCATCAACACCTCCGATGCGCCGCTGAAGTATCTGTCCGTCAGCACGCGCGAACAGCCGGAAGTGGTGATGTATCCGGACTCAGGTAAATACCAGGCGATGGCGCGCGGCAATGATGGCGAGCAGGTGCGTTATCTGCAGCGCCCTTCAGCCTCGCTCGATTACTGGCAGGATGAACCCTGAATCGCCGTCCGGCAACGTGAGATCCAGCGCGCGCGCCGCCAGTTCAGCGACGCGAAAATCAATGTCCGCCGCCTGCCCGTCTTCCATAAACCAGGCGGCGGAAAGCCCCGACCAGGCCAGGATCCATTGCAGCAGACGCCGGCGATCCAGCCCGGCCAACCGGCACACCTGTTCCACGCGGCGATGGAAAATGGCCGGATCGGTGGCGACGCCGTAGTTAGGATTGCAGAAGATGTTGGCGTAATCGAAGCCCCGTTCACCGTACAAACGCTTGGGATCGATCGCCAGCCAACCGCGTGCGCCAAAGTCCAGCACATTGTCATGGTGGATATCCCCGTGCAACACGCTTTCTTCTCGCGGGCTGCTCAACAGCTCCGCCGCCGCCGTGGCGCTGAGACGCAGCATGCCGCCGTGCGCCTGGGCCGCTGGCCACAGCGAGCTGAACCACTCCTGCAACGGGATAAGCTCAGGCAACGGCGCCGCCCGCGGCGCATGCAAGGCGGCGATCGCCCGGCACAGGATCTGCGTGGCTTGTTCATCGTCGCCGTCACGCACCAGCTGCGCCAACGACCCTTCGCCCTGCGCGCGCTCCAGCAAAATGCCGTCGTCGTGCCACGCCAGCACCTGCGCGGCGCCTTCTCCACGCCACCAGCACATCAGCTGCCCGCCGAAGCGCTCCTCCTGCTCGCGGGCGATCTTCAGCATGGCCGCCGCGCCCCGGTAACGCACCGGCATCAATAGACTGCTGTGGGTTTCGAAGGCTTTGCCGTCCTGCTCCAGCCGCCAGCGCTGCAGGTAAGGCGTAAAAAGCGGGTTCATCGTCTCTGCGTCCTTGTTGCCGATCTGCGCCGCACTGTCACATTCGCGTGAGAGACGGCGTATAACATAAAGGGGGATGATTCTCTCAGATATCATCGGCGTGCGGCGCTTTGCCGCGTTTTCTCCAGTATCCTAACCAAGTTTGTCGATTTTATTAACCGGTCTTGCGCGGGGTTTGACCATGACATCATTAAAACGCATTAATTATCCGCAATTGCCTACGCCGGGTGGCCCTTATGTGCACGCCGTGCGCCACGGCGATCGCCTGTACGTATCGGGCTTGACGGCCTTCGCCACCGACGCGCAGGGCTTGAGCGCGCCGCAGCAAACGCAGGAGATCCTTGAGCAATTGGCGACCATCGCCGCCAGCGAAGGCGTCAATCTCAAGGCATTGATTAAAATCAGCGTGTTCCTGACCGACATCGCCGATCTGGCGAGCGTGCGCCCGGTGCTGTTTGACTATTTCGACGGCGCGCTGCCGGCCTGTTCTTTGATGGCGGTCAGCGCGTTGTTCTCACCCGCAGTGTGCGTAGAGATAGAGGCGGTGATGGCGTTGCAATAAGGCGCGGCTAGAGCACAATGCTGATTCAGTTAAGCGTTTTTCTGCAGGCGTTCGTGACATTTTCGGTCGATAAAAGTGAGATGCCCCATGTGGCTCACGCACCTCGACCGAGCCAGGGGCCGAAGGCGCGGCCCCTGGCAACCCGCGCCTTTGCCCTATCAGACGGTTGGCTTTGCCAACGTTACTCAGCCCATCCCTGGGCCTCGCCCCTTCGGGGCCGCTGCAAGCAGCGTTCAAATCTGCTCCAGGCAGATTTGTCCTCTCTCCGCCATAGCACATTGAGGCCGGTTGCGACAGGCGTCCCTGCCTGTCTCACCTGAAACCGCCGTCCATGGCGGTTTCTCCTAATGCGCTATGCCTGCGTTCGGCGTCTTCAAGGGCGTCCAATACCGTGCTCATCTCCGATTTCTCTTCTCTGTCATAACCTCATAAGGGACAGGTTGCCCGGTAGCTGCCAGCTCGGGTGTTGACCTTTAGCGCGCATCACCGGCTGCCGAGCAAGGCGGCGTTGTCAGGGGCAACCGGCCAGGGAAGGCCGGTTGAGGCGAGACTAACAGGGACGTTTGTCGCAGCCGACCCGCCCGACAATGCAGACACGGCGAGGGTATCCGCGCAGCGGACAGGCGGTGTTAAGCAAAGGCGCGGGTGTAGGGGCCGCGCCTTCGGCCCCTCCAATTGCCGTTCATATTGGCCACAAATAAATGCGGAACATTGACGGCAATTCCCCTGCACAGAACGCCCAGAGGCTGGATAAAAAAATGCCACTCAGGCTTAAGTGAGCGGCATTGCGGCTAGAGCGCGCCTTCGTCCGGCACGCAGGGGCCGATCTTGAACCAGGCTTTGGCGATCCGCCCCTGTTCCACTTCGTAAATGGCGATGACATCCATTTTGCCGCGCCCCTGCGGGAAGTTGCGCGTCACCACCTCCTGATCGACCACCATATTCCCCACCGCCATGCGTTTTATCCGTTCGCCGTACAGGCTCGGCTCGCGAAAGCGCGCCAGATGCCGTTCGCGGATCGCCGCCTTGCCGCTGGCCAGCAGCGTGTCGGGGTGTTCGTAATACTGCGCGTCATCCGCCCAGCAGGCCATAAAGGCCTCAATATCGCGGGCGTTATAGGCGTCAAGCTGTTGTTGAACCACATCCTGCGGGCGTGCCGTCTTATCGTTCATCATGTTCTCCTGCCGAAGTTAACCGCCGCATGCGTCGAACCCATCACGTTAACCGCCCAGTGCTACGGCTTGATGATACAGCGATGATTGAATAAAAACCCATAAATAGCGAATAAATAACCTATCACACCCGATAAACAATACCAGCGTCTGCGCATAAATTTTCAGCGTGCCCCGGGGAACGCTGAAAACCGCCTGACGGCGTGCGTTAATCTTTGCGGCAGTTGGCAGGATTCTGCTAATTTAGCGTGAACAGCCTGATGATAACGAAACGCTATGCAGCAAAAACCGGTGTTGGACGAAGCCAGACAGTTAAAACGACTCAACGCCGCCACGCGGCGCCAATCCCATATGTACAAATGGATCGCGCTGATTGCTGCGCTGGATGCGCTGTTGGTGTTTTGGTATGACCGGGATATGCGCAACGTCACCTTCTCGGGAGCGGTTGCGCTGGTGTGCGGCTATTTGTGGATCCGCGATCGCAACAAGGCTCGGGGTTACCGGCGCGAGTTTGACCGCAAATTCGGCAAGCACAGCGGCGATTAAGGCTGCATCGCTTCCAGCACTTTAGCGCTGTCGACAATCTGCACGAACTTCACGATCTTGCCGGCGCGCACCGTATAAATATGCGCAAAGGAGGCGCTGAAGGCTTTGCCGGTGGCCCGGTAAGTGCCGTGATAAAAACCCTGAGCAATCACGTTGTCGCCGGCGTCGTAAAAGTGATCGACATCGGCGCGGTAACCTTGCCATTCGCTGCCCAAACGCTGATGCACGTTCTTGATGATATTCTCCGGGCCGATATAAGTACCGGCGTAAGGGAAACCGGCGGCTTCGGTCCACTCGGCATCGGGGGCCAGCGCCGCCAGCAGATTACGGCCGTTTTCTTCGGAACTGCCTTCGTAAGTCGCGCGCACTATCTCAAGAGGGGTTGGCATGTCTCTTCTCCCATGGCTGATAAGGATATTCCGACCATCTCCGCGGACACAGGCTCTCACCAGGCGGAGACGGCGGAATGCGGCTATTCTAGGTTGCTTGTTTCGCTGCAAAAACCGCAGTTATGACAATAGTAGGTTGCACTTTAGTAAACAATAGTCGTCTTCTGTCATTCTCTCGACCTCCGACGCGGCTATGCTGATTGCCCGATTTCCCCCAACAGGAGCTGAACGTGTCTTTACCCCCGCTGACGCAAGAGCTGTTACAGCCGTTTTCCCCCTACCAGACGCTGGCGCAAACGCTGCTGCCGCTCACCCTCGAATCGGACGATGGCTCGCACGATGTGGCGCACCTGCACCGAGTCTGGAAGAACTGCCGCCGCATCAGCAAGCTGGAAGGCGGCGACCGGCGCATTCTCTGCGCGGCGGTGCTGCTGCATGACGCCGTGGCGGTTGAAAAGAATTCGCCGCAGCGTCACCTGGCTTCGCGCATGGCGGCGCAGCAAGCCACGCTGACGCTGACCCAGCTCGAATGGTCGCCGGCGGACATCGCGGCGGTGGCCCACGCTATCGAAGCACACAGTTTTTCCGCCGGCATCCCTCCGCAAACGCTGGAAGCGAAGATCCTGCAGGACGCCGATCGTCTCGACGCCATTGGCCTGATTGGCGTAGCCCGCTGCTTCTATATCGGCGGCCGCATGCGCAGCGCGCTGTATGACGCTGCGGATCCGCGGGCCGAGCATCGTCAATACGACGACAAGCGTTTCAGCCTGGATCACTTCGAAACCAAGCTCTTCAAGCTGCAAGACGGCTTCCAGACCGCCGCCGGGCGACAGATGGCCGAGCAGCGCACCGAACGGATGCGGCGCTTTGTCGACGCTCTGCTGGAAGAGGTGTAACCTGGGCTTACAGGGCATTTTCGTTATGCCCATAACATTTTCGGTCACATAACGCCGTTAAACTGAAAGCCAACTTCACCGAACGGGCGGCAAAGATGAAAAAGTTGACGTTGAAAGAGATGACGGAAAGCGAGCAACGGGAAGTCAAAACCGAGCTGGACAAAGCGCGTAAAAGCCACGGCCGGCCGCTGACCAACGCCGAACAGCACAAGGTCAAAGATGAAGTGGTGGCGCGCATCATGGCCGCCAGAGCGAAGCTCGCCAAGGCAGAGCGCGCGGAACGCAAGGCCAACCGCTACCGGCCAAGCGGCGACACCTTCAGTTGGTCCGCCACCATCGGTACCCGCCCGCCGCGCTGAATCAGCCAAACAATCCCCGCCGCCGCGGGGATTGTCGTTTATTAGCCAAACTCATCTGCCCTCACCCATCATGAATAACAATGTTATCAATCTGTTGTAAATTGACAGCCTGATGAAGAATATTCATTATCACCCCCACATCCTCTTTTCACGAGACTGCCATGGCCTATCCGCGCAACGTTAATACACCGATTCTCCCGGCGTTGCCCGTTGGCGGTTTGGCGGCGGTTACATCGAAGAAACAGACGCTCATTTGACCGGGGCGAGCTGTCCCGTCAGATGAGCTGACTGGATGGTCTGCAATGCCCCGCCTTCAATTTTCTCATCTGGCTTCTCTGTCGGTCACACAGAAGGAATATTTTATGGCCTCATTTTCGGGTATTTGGGTAGCGATGGTTACCCCTTTCAATCAAGATGCCGTCGATCTGCCGGCGGTTAAACGCCTGGCGCGGCACCTGCTCGACGCCGGCATCGACGGCCTGGTGGTCTGCGGCTCTACCGGTGAAGCCGCCGCGCTGAGCAAGGAAGAACAGCTGGCGGTGCTCGACGCCGTGCTGGAGGTGGCGCCCGCCCATCAGGTGGTGATGGGCCTTTCCGGCAATAACATGGCCGCCACGCTGCAGATACAGCAGGCCATTCAACTGCGCGGCATCGCCGGCGTGCTGATCCCGGCGCCTTACTACATCCGCCCTTCGCAATGCGGCCTGATAGACTATTTCACCCAGTTGGCCGACGCCTCCACCGTGCCGGTGATCCTGTACAACATTCCGCAGCGCACCGGCATCGCCATGGAGCTGGCCACGCTGCGCCGGCTCGCACGTCACCCCCGCATCACCGCCATCAAGGATTGCGGCGGCAACCCTGACGCCACCATGGCGCTAATCGCCGACGGCGAAATCGATGTGATGACCGGGGAAGACAATCTGATCCTCACCACGCTGTGCCTCGGCGGCACCGGCGCCATCTCCGCCGCCGCGCATGTTCACCCTGAACGTTTCGTCCAGCTGGTGCAGCAAGTCGCCGCCGGCGATCTGGCCGCGGCGCGCAGCAACTTCTATGAGCTGTTGCCGATGATCCACCAGATGTTCAGCTTCCCGAATCCGGCGCCGGTCAAGACCGTGCTGGCCCAACAGGGGCTGATCGCCAACGAACTGCGCTCGCCGATGCAGGTGGCGCCGCAGGCGCTGCAGCAGCAGATCGCCGCGACGCTGGCGCAGCTGCAGCCCGCCGAGGCGATAGTCGGTTAAATTTGTTAGCTAAGCCGCTGTAATTTTGGCGCTGTGGGACTACGATGAGAGGTTAAGCATGCCCGTCATTCGTCATCAACAAGGAGCTTCCGATGAAACTGTTCTATAAAGCCGGCGCCTGTTCGCTGTCCCCGCATATCGTGCTGCGTGAGGCAGGGCTGGATTTTACGGCGGAGAAGGTCGATCTGGCGCAGAAGAAAACCGAGAGCGGCGCCGATTACCTCGCCATCAACCCCAAGGGACAGGTACCGGCGCTGCTGCTGGATGACGGCAGCCTGCTGACCGAAGGCGTGGCGATCGTGCAATACCTGGCGGACCGCGTGCCGGACCGTAACCTGATCCCGGCGGCGGGCACCCTGTCGCGCTACCACGCGATCGAATGGCTGAACTACATCGCCACCGAGCTGCACAAAGGGTTCAGCCCGCTGTTCAACCCGAAGACGCCCGAGGAATATAAAACCATCGCGCGCGCCAGGCTGGAGCAGCAGTTCAGCTATCTGGATTCGGTACTGGCGAAGCAGCACTTCCTGTTGGGAAGCCGTTTCAGCGTGGCCGACGCCTACCTGTTCACCGTGCTGCGCTGGGCATTCGCCCTGCAGTTCGATGTGCGCAAGCACGCCCATCTGGCGGCCTGGTTCGATCGCGTTGCGGCGCGCCCGGCGGTAGATGCGGCGCTGAACGCCGAAGGATTGAAGTAAGGTTCAGCCCCGGCGGCTCTCGCCGGGGCCCGATGCCGCTTACAGTTTTACCGCTCTGAACTCGCTGCGCGGCTGCACGATCCGATCCTGCGCCGCCACCACCTGCAATTCATACTCGCCCATCGCCTGCGTGGTCAGCATCACCTCATACACGGCGGCGGTCACGTGCTCCAGCGCTTTATCCAGCGCCTCGCCCTTCAGCAGATCCACCAGCAGCAGACCACTGGTCAAATCGCCGACGCCAACCGGCTGACGCGCCCCGAAGTCCACCAGCGGCCGGCTGATGTGCCAGGCTTCGTCCGCCGTCACCAGCAGCATTTCGAAACAGTCGGTGTGATAGCCGGCACGGGCCAGGTGCTTGACCAGCACCAATCGCGGCCCCTTGGCGATCAGCGATCGAGCGGCCTGCACCGCGTCGTCCACGTTGGCGACGGCCATCTGGCTCAGCATTTCCAGCTCCAGCAGGTTCGGCGCCACCATGTCGCTGCACGGCAACGCCTGACGGCAGTGAAACTCGGCCACCCCCGGCGCCACGATGCAGCCCTTTTCAGGATGTCCCATCACCGGATCGCAGAAATACCAGGCGTTCGGATTCGCCTGCTTAACCTGACGCACGATCGCCAGAATATGGTCACCCTGCTCCGGCGAACCGATA
Source organism: Serratia sp. CY55921 (assembly GCF_052167655.1). Lineage (NCBI taxonomy): Bacteria > Pseudomonadati > Pseudomonadota > Gammaproteobacteria > Enterobacterales > Yersiniaceae > Serratia > Serratia sp. CY55921. The sequence goes on from NZ_JBJNMU010000001.1 coordinate 1,419,570, forward strand.
TAACCGCTCAGCACCGCATCACAGCGTTTCAGCTGATCGATATTGGCGATGCCCTGCGCGATCTCGCTCAGGTGGCTGGCCGGCATGACGCAGCCGGTCCACTGACCGTATTGCGTATGGTTGGAGAACTGCACCGTGTTCAGCGGCCAGACGTTGACGCCCATGCGGCGCATCGGAAACTCCGCCGCACTGTTGCCGGCGTGACCAAACACCACGTGCGACTGGATAGAAAGAATGTTTTTCATCGACAGAACTCGTTGGGAATGCGGCAGCCAGCCTGGCGGCTGCCCAAAAAGAAAGGGGCCGCCTGGGCCCCTTACCATCATTATACGCTTACTGCCAGTCCACCAGGCAGTAGTGTTTCTTGCCGCGGCGCAGCAGCGTGTAACGGCCAAACAGACGGTCCGCATCGCTGAAGCGGTATTCGGCATCCGACTGTTTCTCGCCGTTGATGGTCACCGCGTTGGAACCGATCATGGTGCGCGCCTGGCCACGTGACGGCACCAGTTCAGCATTCACCAGCGCCTGCTGCAGATCGGCGTCGCGCTCAAGTTTGATGGTCGGCATGCCGTCCTGCGCCAGCTGGGCGAAGTCCGCTTCGGTCATGTCATGCAGCGCGCCGGAGAACAGGCTCTGGGTGATGCGCTTGGCAGCCGCCAGGCCTTCCGCACCGTGCACCATGCCGGTCACTTCTTCCGCCAGCACGTACTGGGCGCGCGGCGCCTTGCCGCTGTTCTTGTCTTCTTCTTCCAGCGCGTTGATCTCTTCCAGGCTCATGAAGGTGAAGAACTTCAGGAAGCGGTAAACGTCGGCATCGGCGGTGTTGATCCAGAACTGGTAGAACTTGTACGGGCTGGTTTTTTCCGGCGCCAGCCAGACCGCGCCGCCTTCGGTTTTACCGAACTTGGTGCCGTCTGCCTTGGTGATCAATGGCACGGTCAGGCCGAACACCTGCTTCTGATGCTGACGACGCGTCAGATCGATGCCCGAGGTGATGTTGCCCCACTGATCGGAACCGCCGATCTGCAGCTCCACCTGGTGGCGGTTGTACAGCTCGGAGAAATCGAAGCCCTGCAGCAGGTTGTAGGAGAACTCGGTGAAGGAGATGCCGGAGTCGTCGCGATTCAGGCGCTGCTTGACCGCTTCCTTGTTGATCATCTGGTTGACGGAGAAGTGCTTGCCGATATCACGCAGGAAGGTCAGCACGTTCATGCCGCCGAACCAATCGTAGTTGTTGGCCGCGATAGCGCTGTTGCTGCCGCAGTCGAAATCGAGGAACGGGGAAACCTGTTTGCGGATCTTCTCAACCCACTCGTTCACCGTATCGGTGGTGTTCAGCTTGCGCTCCGCCGCTTTGAAGCTCGGATCGCCGATCAGGCCAGTGGCGCCGCCCACCAGCGCTACCGGTTTGTGGCCGGCCAGCTGGAAGCGCTTCAGGCACAACAGAGGAACCAGATGGCCCAAATGCAAGCTGTCAGCGGTCGGATCGAAACCGCAATACAGTGCAATTGGCCCTTGCGCCAGTCGCTCCGCTAACGCTTCCTCATCCGTAACCTGGGCAACGAGGCCCCGCTCTTGCAGTTGTTTAATCAAGTTGCTGCTTGCCATCAATGACTCCATGTATAAACGAATGCACCTTTGCCGGTACACGGCCTTTCGCCCAGTGGCGAAATAAAAATTCAGGGTAGCGCATAGAATAAAGCGCCGGCGGCGTCAGCACCAGCGCTTAGAGGGGGATTTTACGTCTTCAAGGTGCCAGTCGGTCAATTTTCCAGTCATTCCCGTCCCGCTGATACAGGAAACGGTCATGCAGGCGGTGGGCGCCGCCCTGCCAGAACTCGACGGAGTCAAATTTCACGCGGAATCCGCCCCAGAAACTCGGCAACGGCACCTCGCCCTGCTGGAACTTCTGCTTCAGCTCGAGGAATTTGCTTTCCAGCACGCCGCGCGCGGAAATGCGTGACGACTGCTGCGACACCCAGGCGCCGATTTGGCTGTCCTTCGGCCGGCTATGGAAATACTTCAGCACTTCGAGGGTCGACAGGCGCTCCGCCTGACCGAGGAAAATCACCTGACGATCGAGCATGTGCCAGGGGAACAGCAGGCTGATATGCGGGTTTTGCGCCAGCTGCTGCGCCTTGCGGCTGCCGAGGTTGGTGTAGAACACCAACCCCTGCTCATCGAAATGCTTGAGCAGCACGATGCGCTGATACGGCTGGCCGCGTTCGTCGACGGTAGCGACGCACATGGCGGTCGGATCGGCCAGGCGCGCGTCGCAGGCCTGTTTCAGCCAACGCTCGAACAGCTCGAGCGGATTGGCGGTCAGATCGTTGCGGCGCAGGCCGCCTCGGGTATATTCACGGCGCAGGTCCGCAACATCAAACTCATTCTTTTCAATCATCTGGGTTATCGACCAACTGAAAAATCCGTCGTTACATTCTGCGCCTGCGGCGCCAGGAACTCAATCGCTCCGACGCCACCGCTGACCGTCACTCCGTCAACACGCAGTCGCTCATGACTACCTTGCCGTTGCGCTCAAGATAGGCATTGCGGTCTTTCGACCAAAAAGTGTATTTGCCGTCGCTGTATTTAGCGCCGGTCAACGCCAGCACCTGCTTGAGATGCAGCTGTTCGCCATCCATCAGCAGGCTGACTTCGCTCGCCTTGCCGTCGAGCGCCACCGTCAACGGCGTGGTGCCGCACTGGTAGTGCATCGTCTGGCTGCTCTGCGGCAGGATGTAGCTGCAGCCGGACAGCGCCAGCGCGCCGGCGACGAAAATGACTTTTTTCATGCTGTTGCTCCTTAGAAAAATCCTTCACAGGCTATCCTAACAGAGCTAGCGCCCCCCGAATGGCAAAACCGGATAAATCCCACCCAGCACCGTTTCACGGCTGGCGCCGGTCACCGAAGGCAGGTTGCCGGCCTGGCCGGACAGCGTGCGAAACGCCAGCCAGGCAAAGGCCAAGGCCTCCATATCGTCGCCGCTGACGCCGCAATCGTCGGTCAGCCCAACTTCCGTCCCCGGCAGCAGCGCAGACAGACGCGCCATCAGCAGCGTGTTGCGCGCCCCGCCGCCGCACACCAGCAAACGCTCGCACCCGCCGGCCAGCAACACCTGTTCGCTGATGCTGACGGCGGTCAGCTCCGTCAGCGTGGCCTGCACGTCGACCGGCGCAATCGCCGGTAATCCGGCCAGCTGACGCTCCAGCCAGGCGATGTTGAAATACTCGCGGCCGGTGCTTTTCGGCGCAGGCAGCGCGAAGTAAGGGTCCGCCAGCATCTGCTGCAACAGCGGCAAACAGACGCGCCCCTGCATAGCCCAGCCGCCGTCCTGATCGTAAGGTTGCGCGCGGTGGCGCCAGATCCAGGCGTCCATCAGCATGTTGCCTGGCCCGGTGTCAAAACCGCGCACCGGCGCACCGGGCAACAGCAGAGAGAGGTTGGCGATGCCGCCGATGTTCAGCACCATACGCCGCTCGACGGGATGCCCCAGCAGCGCCTGATGAAACGCCGGCACCAGCGGCGCGCCCTGCCCGCCGTAAGCCATGTCGCGCCGGCGGAAATCGCCGACGGTGGTGATATTGGTCAGTGCGGCGATGCGGTTGTTGTCGCCGAGCTGCATGGAGAAACGCGCGTCGCCTTCCGGTTCGTGCCATACCGTCTGGCCGTGGCAGCCGATGGCGGTGATATGATCCGCGTCGATACCGGTTTGCTTCAGCAGGCCGAGCACCGCCTCGCCAAACAGCGTGCCCAGCTGTGCGTCCAACCGGCCGACCGCGGCCAGCGTGGTTTGCTGCCCCTGGCACATCCCCAGGATCTCTTTTTTCAGCGCGATCGGCATCGGATGGCTATAGCTGGCCTGCTGCGCCACCATGCGATCGTCAATCGCGGCCAATACCACATCGATTCCGTCCAGACTAGTGCCGGACATGACGCCTATATAGCGGCCTGACTTCATAGCAACATCCTCTAACCCGCACGGTAAGCAAATTTTATCCTGACAAATAAACCAGAATTGACGAATTAACGCCATGAATTATGATGCTTTTTTTACGCGCCGTGAGCCAGGTGCGTCGCTGTGGCACATTTTATGTGTTAAACCGTGCGTTAACCGGCAACGGAATGTCGGTGAGGCTGTCATAAAGGTAAACCGCGGTTTATTATTGGTTGAACAGAGAAAAGTTAAGCTGCGTGCAGCGATGAGGCATGGCGCTGTATCAACTTTCAGCCATACTTTGTCTATCATTTTCACTGAATCTTGCCTGGTGAGCATTGCCAGGTTATGGACTACTACCATCAGGAGTTTTATATGATCAAGCGTCTTCTCGTCGTTGCCGTCGCCGCCGTTACGTTGGCTGGGTGTGCCAATGAATCCATGTCCGGCGATGTCTACTCGTCCTCGCAGGCCAAGCAGGTGCAGAACGTCACTTACGGGACGCTGGTTTCCGTGCGTCCGGTTAAAATTCAGGGCGGCGAAGGCTCCAACGCCTTGGGGATGATCGGCGGCGCGGTAATTGGTGGGCTGTTGGGCAACACCGTTGGCGGCGGCACCGGCCGTACGCTGGCTACCGCGGCGGGCGCTATCGCCGGCGGCGCGGCGGGCAACAGCATCGGTGAAGTGGCCGGTCGTACCTCAGGCTACGAGCTGGAAATCAAAACCGACCAGAAAGAGAACATCGTCGTGGTGCAGAAAGCAGGCGACACCAAGTTCAGCCCGGGTCAGCGCGTGCGCATGGCGCGCATGGGCGACACCATCACCGTCTCTCCGCTGTAAGTCAGCAGGCGGCATACGGCAAACCGGAGGCAATCGCCTCCGGTTTTATTTCTGATGCTGTGAAACTGTAATCGTAGAAAAATAAGAATATTATTATTTGTTCTGCAGTTCGGTGATATTTTGTTCTAACTTGCCAATCAGCCCTACCAACAGATGCACTTCGTCGGCGGTAATGCCGCTTAAAATCTCACTGCGCGTAGACGTGATCACACTGTCGACTTCCCTGATGATCGGATCGGCCGCTTCGGTCAGCTTGATGCGCTTCGCGCGGCGATCGTTGGCACAGGTGTGACGCGTGATAAGCCCCTTCTCCTCCAGTTGGTCCAGCGTGCGAACCAGTGACGGTTGCTCGATACCGATCGCCTTGGCCAGCTGGATTTGCGACTGCTCCGGCGGCAAGCGATTGATATTGTGCAACGTAACCCAATGCGTTTGGGTCAGCTCCAACGGCTTGAGCCGATGATCGATGAGCGCTCGCCAAACACGAACCAATCGTGCTAAATCTGAACCTAATGTTGACTCCACTTACCCCTCCTTATAATTAGCATGCTAACATTACCTCCCAGAGCTTAGACTATTTTGGGTAACTCACATTAAAAACACAAATGTATATAATGTATATTGTGGAAATAACCACTATTTTTAACCGCTATTGTTTAATCGTTATGCAAATATTCAACATATTCACCCGTAGGGATTGTTAATGTGAATACATCATGGTTACACGCCTCATCGCCCTTACCCGATTTGGTCCTGGGGGCATCGCTTTATTTTCCACCCATATTTAAAGCTTTTTTGCTAGGACTGGTCTTATGGTTGCTGATTCATCAGCTGCTCAGGGACTGGATGTATTCCGGTGAAATCTGGCACCCCATGTTGATGGACCTGTCCATTTTCGTCCTGACCGTCAGCGGTTCCTTATGGATTTTAGCGAGTTGGTAACCCATGCAGCATAAAACATTAAAATACTTTTCTACGGTGATCGTCTGCGCCATTGCCGTCTGCGCCGGTTGGTGGCTCTGGAATTATTATATGCAATCCCCATGGACCCGTGACGGAAAAGTGCGCGCAGAACTCGTCAATATCACCCCTGAGGTTTCTGGAAGATTAGAGAAAATAAGTGCGAATGACAATCAATTCGTACCTGCGGGAAGTCTGATTTTTACCCTCGACCCGGTGCCTTATCAGATCGCGCTGGACAATGCCGAGGCCGCGGTGGCAAAAGCGCAATCGGATCTGGCCAAGGCGGACCATGAAGCCGCCCGACGCCGCGGGTTGCCGCGCAACGTTATTTCCGCTGAAGATTTGGATGAGTCCAATTTAGCCGCTCAGGCAATGAAGGCCGCCTATAAAGCCGCCCTGGCCAACCTGGAACAGGCCAAATGGAATTTGAGCAAAACTAAAATTTACGCGCCGACCGACGGTTATATCACCAATCTGCAGGCGCGGGTCGGGAACTACGCCAACGCCGGCACGCCTTTGGTCGCACTGGTGGATGTCCATTCGTTTTATGTACTCGGTTATTTCGAAGAAACCAAGCTGAAACATATAAAAGAAGGCAATAAAGCCGATATTGTCTTATATAACGGCAACACCCCGCTGCAGGGGGAAGTAGAGAGTATCGGCCGCGCCATTTACGATCAGAGCGTTGACAGCAACAACGATCTATTAATGGATGTTAAGCCCAATGTTCCCTGGGTGCGTTTGGCTCAGCGCGTGCCGGTGCGGATAAAATTGCTCAACGTGCCCGCCGATTTGACGCTGGTTGCCGGCACCACCTGCACCATTTCGATTCATCAGCGGAACTAAAGTGTGAACCTGCCCTTTCTGGAGTGGAGCCGTACCCCCTGGGGTAAGGCGACCGGCGGCCAATGGCGCTATGCGCTGCGCAACTCGCTGGCGATGTGTCTGGCGCTGTGGGTGGCGTTCGTGCTCGAGCTCGACGAACCCTATTGGGCGCTCACCTCCGCTGCGGTGGTCAGCTTCCCCACCATCGGCGGCGTGATCAGCAAAAGCATCGGCCGCATCTTCGGCAGCCTGGTGGGCGCCGCCGCCTCGGTGGCGATCGCCGGCCACTGCCTGAACGATCCCTGGCTGTTCACGCTGTTCATCGCCGCCTGGATCGGGCTATGCACCTATATCTCCAACCATTATCAAAACAACGTTTCCTACGCGTTCGCGCTGGCAGGCTATACCGCCGCCATCATCGCCTTCGGTACGGTCAACGTCACCGATACCCAGCAGATCTTCGATATCGCCCAGGCGCGGGTTTGCGAAGTGATCACCGGCATTCTGTGCGGCGGGCTGATGATGATGATCCTGCCCAGCACCTCCGACGGCGAAGCCTTGCTGACTTCGCTGCGGCGCATGCAGCAGCGGCTGCTGGAGCACGCCGCCATGCTGTGGCAGCCGGAGGTCACCACGCAGATGCGCACCTCACACGAAGGCGTTATCGGCCAGATCCTGACCATGAACCTGCTGCGCATTCAGGCGTTTTGGAGCCACTACCGCCTGCGGCGGCAAAATAACCTGCTCAACTATCTGCTGCACCAGCAGCTGCGCATTACCAGCGTCATCTCCAGCCTGCGCCGCATGCTGCTGAACTGGCCGGATCGCCCCGCCAATCTGATGCCGGTGCTGACGCAACTGCTGGATGAATTGCGCGATCCCACCACCGATAAATATCGCTTGGCGCGCCTGCTCCAGCAGATCGCCCCGCAAGATGCAGCGGACTACCGCCATCGCGCCTTCTGGCTGCGTTTGCGTGATTTCTGCTGGCTTTATCTGCGCTGCAACCGCTGGCTTCAGCGATTGGAAAGCGCCACGGCGGTCAGCGATCTCCAGCCGCCGCGCGTCACCTCGCTGGCGCGCCATACCGACAGCTACGAAGCCGCCTATAACGGCCTGCGCACCTTTTTATGCATCGTGATCGGCTGCGCCTACTGGATCAACACGCAGTGGGACGCCGGCAGCGCGGCACTGACGCTCACCGCCATCAGCTGCGTGCTCTACTCCTCCACGCCTTCGCCGATCAACAGCGTAAGCACCTTGCTCAAGGCGGTGCTGCTGCTCTCGGTCGCCTGCTTCGTGGTGAAATTCGGTTTGATGATCCAGATTGATGATTTCTGGGTGTTCTGCGCCTTCCTGTTCCCGATCCTGGTGACCATGCAGATGCTCAAACTGCAGAATCCGCCTTATGCCGCGCTTTGGGGGCAGCTGATCGTCTTTATGGGCTCATTTCTGACCGTCAGCAATCCGCCGAGCTATGACTACCAGTCCTTTATCAATGACAACATCGGTAAAATTGTCGGTGTGCTGCTGGCCGGGCTGGCGTTTCAGATCCTGCGCCCCAGCTCGGACAAGCGAAAGAGCCGCCGTATTATCCGCGCGCTGCGCCGCGACTTTATCGATCAGTTGAGCAAAAAGCCGCAGCAGAGCGAAAGCCAGTTTGAATCGCTGATCTACCATCGCATCAGCCAGCTCAATCAAAGTCAGGATCAGGAGGCGCGCACCTGGTTGCTGCGCTGGGGCGTGGTGCTGCTCAACTGCAGCCACATCGTCTGGCAGCTGCGCGACTGGCAAACCCGCTCAGATCCGCTGTCGGCGGTGCGCAACGTCTGTATCCACTGCCTGCGCGGCATCATGACGGAGAAAGGCGTGCAGCACAGTTCGCTGGACGCCACGCTGCAAGAACTGCTGCGCATGAGCAACGCCCTGGCGCACCACCCGGAACAGGCGGCGCGCGATCTGGCCGGCCTGATTTGGCGGCTCTACTGCTCGCTGCAGCAATTGCAACAGGCCATTGGCCAGCCCGCCGCCACAGCGGCCGTCAGCGGCGGATGATCACTTGATCACGCCGCAGGCGAAGCGCTCACCACCCCCGCCGAGCGGCAGCGGATGATCCGAGTGATTATCGCCGCCGGCATGCACCATCAGCGCCTTGCCCTCAATTTCACTGATTTTTTTCAGCCGCGGCGCCAACACCGGATCGTTCGCCATGCCGTCGGCGGTCACATAGATGGCCGGCAAATCGCCCAGATGCCCGTCGGCATACGGCCCGAGGTGTTTCCCGGTTTTTTGCGGATCAAAATGCCCGCCGGCCGCCAGCGCCGCCACCGCCTTGCCGTCCTTCATGCCCGGCTCGCAGCTGCCTTTCTCATGCACATGGAAACCGTGCACCCCGGCCGGCAAGGCTTTCAGGCTCGGCGTGAACAGTAAGCCGTAAGGCGTTTCGCTGATGGCCACTTTGCCGATATCCTGACCGATGCCCTGCCCGGTCACCAAGTTCATCTCAACGTCGACCGTCGCCGCCTGAGCGGCCCCGCAGGCCATCAGGCCAAGCGCCGCATACCAATAACGTTTCATCAATCAGTCTCCTTAATGACTCTATCGAGTTATCAGTATAGGAGAGCCAGCGCCAGCACTGTTAACCAACGCACAATCTCGCCAATTTGATTCGCGGGCCTAATATTTAGCACCAATAATAATTCTACCGATGTTGGTCCTCTGACCAGCTGTCGTTCGGCTAACGTTGTTTCCCTGTTTCCACCGCCGACGCGCGAGAGTTCACTTCCCGGCCAGGCGGCATACTTCATAAGGAACTGATATGGGCATCTTTAGCTATAAGGATCTGGACGAAAACGCGTCAAAGGCGCTGTTTTCCGACGCCTTGGCCATCTCTACCTACGCTTACCACAATATCGATAACGGCTTCGATGAAGGCTATCACCAGACCGGTTTCGGCCTCGGTCTGCCGCTGACGCTGATCACGGCGCTCATCGGCAGCACCCAGTCGCAGGGCGGCCTGCCCGGTCTTCCCTGGAACCCCGACTCCGAACAGGCCGCGCAGGACGCGGTGAACAATGCCGGCTGGTCAGTGATCGACGCCGCGCAATTGGGATACGCCGGCAAAACCGATGCGCGCGGCACCTACTACGGCGAAACCGCCGGTTACACCACCGCTCAGGCCGAGGTGCTGGGCAAATATGACAGCGAAGGCAATCTCACCGCCATTGGCATCTCATTTCGCGGTACCAGCGGCCCGCGCGAGTCGCTGATCGGCGATACCATCGGCGATGTGATTAACGATCTGTTGGCCGGGTTCGGGCCGAAAGGCTATGCCGACGGCTATACGCTGAAGGCCTTCGGCAATTTGCTGGGGGACGTGGCGAAATTCGCGCAGGCCCACGGGCTGAGCGGCGAAGACGTGGTGATCAGCGGCCACAGCCTCGGCGGGCTGGCGGTCAACAGCATGGCGGCGCAGAGCGACGCCAACTGGGGCGGCTTCTACGCGCAGTCCAACTATGTCGCCTTCGCCTCGCCGACCCAGTACGAAGCCGGCGGCAAGGTGATCAACATCGGCTATGAGAACGATCCGGTGTTTCGCGCGCTCGACGGCACCTCGCTGACCCTGCCGTCATTGGGCGTTCACGATGCGCCGCATACCTCCGCCACCAACAATATCGTCAACTTCAACGACCACTACGCGTCGGACGCCTGGAATCTGTTGCCGTTCTCCATTCTCAACATTCCGACCTGGCTATCCCACCTGCCGTTCTTCTATCAGGATGGTCTGATGCGGGTGCTGAACTCCGAGTTTTATTCGCTGACCGACAAAGACTCGACCATCATCGTCTCCAACCTGTCGAACGTCACGCGCGGCAGTACCTGGGTGGAAGATCTGAACCGCAACGCGGAAACGCACAGCGGGCCGACGTTTATCATCGGCAGCGACGGCAATGATTTGATCAGGGGCGGCAAAGGCAACGACTATCTCGAGGGCCGCGACGGTGACGATATCTTCCGCGACGCCGGCGGCTATAACCTGATCGCCGGCGGCAAAGGCCACAATATCTTCGATACCCAGCAGGCGTTGAAAAACACCGAGGTCGCCTACGACGGCAATACGCTTTACCTGCGCGACGCCAAAGGCGGCATTACGCTGGCGGACGACATCAGCACCCTGCGCAGCAAAGAAACCTCCTGGCTGATTTTCAGCAAAGAGGTGGATCATCAGGTGACCGCCGCCGGATTGAAATCGGATTCGGGCCTCAAAGCCTATGCAGCCGCCACCACCGGCGGCGACGGCGATGACGTCCTGCAGGCTCGCAGCCACGACGCCTGGCTGTTCGGCAATGCCGGCAACGACACGCTTATCGGCCATGCCGGCGGCAACCTGACCTTCGTCGGCGGCAGCGGCGATGACATCCTGAAGGGGGTCGGCAACGGCAATACCTTCCTGTTCAGCGGCGATTTCGGCCGCGACCAGCTGTATGGCTTCAACGCCACCGACAAACTGGTATTTATCGGCACCGAGGGCGCCAGCGGGAATATCCGCGACTATGCCACGCAGCAAAACGACGATCTGGTGCTGGCCTTCGGCCACAGCCAGGTCACGCTGATCGGCGTCTCGCTCGATCATTTCAACCCCGATCAGGTGGTGTTGGCCTAAAGACCGACGTAAAAAAAGCCGGGCGCTTTCGCCGCCCGGCTTTCCTCTTTCTACCCCGTCTCAGGGCACGTCATACCCCAACGCAGCCTTGCGAATGCGGAACCACTGCTGGCGGTTCAGCGCCAGTTTCTGCGCCTTCAACGCCGAACGCACCCGCTCGATCTTGCCGGAGCCGATAATCGGCAGCGGCGAAGACGGCAGGCGCATCACCCAGGCGTAAACCACCTGTTCAATGGTCTCGGCGCCGATCTCTTGCGCCACCCGCTGCAGCTCGTCGCGCAGCGGCTGGAACTCGGCGTCGTTGAACAAGCGGCCGCCACCCAGGCAGGACCAGGCCATCGGTTTGATGCGCAGCTGCTGGCACTGGTCGAGCGTGCCGTCCAGGATCGCCGGTTGGTGAATCGGCGAAATTTCCACCTGATTGGTGACCAGAGAGAACGGCAGACGCGACTGCAGCAGTTGGAACTGCGCGGGCGTAAAGTTAGAGACGCCGAAATGGCGCACCTTGCCGCTTTTGTGCAGCGCGACAAAGGCTTCGGCCACGTCGTCAGCGTCCATCAACGGATCCGGGCGGTGGATCAGCAACAGGTCGAGGTAGTCGGTATGCAGATAGCGCAGCGAGTGTTCCGCGCTCTGTACGATATGATCGCGATCGGTGATGTAGTGGCCGATCGGGTTGCCGGGCTTGGCGGTGGTGGCGATGCCGCACTTGCTCACCAGCTCCAGCGACTGCCGCAACGCGGGCTTCAGGCGCAGCGCGTCGCCGAATGCCTGCTCGCAGGCATAACCACCATAGATATCTGCGTGATCGACGGTGGTGACGCCCAGTTCGACGTGCTGTTCGATAAACGTCAGCAGCTGCTGCGGCGACATGCCCCACTCCATCAACCGCCAGTAACCGCAAATCATGCGGGAAAATTCAGGCCCCTGCGGCGCGAGACGAATGCGTTCTACCATTGCGAAAACCTCATGACATTAGTTGTCAGCCAGCATACACAAGCCGGTGAGGCGCAGGGAAGCGCAAAGGCGCATGAACGTGCGGCAGATCAGGAAAGGGTCAAAACAGCGAAGGCTGTTCCGGCAGCGGCTCGTCGGGGGCTTTGTTGGCGCGCTGCAGGCGCAGGAAACGTTGGCGACACAGACGCAGCACTTCGCGCTTTTGCGCGTCGCTCATGCTCATCCAGCCGAACCGCTCCTCGCGGCTGCGCAGGCAGCCACGGCAGAAACCGCGATCGTCGGCCTGGCAAATGCCGCGACACGGGCTGGGGATGTCGAAAAATTCAAGCTGCTGTGCCACGGACCCTCCTGCATTCTCCTGCTAATTGAAGACGTCATCGCCGCCGCTGGCAAGTCCCTTTTCGCCATTGCGGCGAAAATAGTCGCGCAAATAGCGCAGCGCCTGGCGGCTTTTCTCCGGCATAGTGCGTTCCAGCGTCAGCGCGTGCAGCCGCAGCGGCGCCGGCCGCCACTCCGGCAACAGCAGCAACAGCTCGCCGCGCTGCAGCTCGTCGCCAATTTCATACAGCGGCTGAACGGAAATGCCCAGACCGGCGCGGGTAAAGGCGCGCATCACGTTCATGCTCTCGCTGACGATCTGCCCCTCCGCCAGCCGCAGCTTGACCTGCTGGCCGGATTGATGCAGCAAATCCAGATGGGCCCCGCTGTAGCCGCTGGAGATCCAGCGGTGCTGCACCAAATCCTGCGGCTTTTCCGGCACCCCATGCTGGCTGAGGTAACGCGGCGCCGCGCACAGCACCATCGGCCACGCCGTCAGCGGGTGAGCGATCATATTGGCGTCCGCCAGTTGACGATTGGCGCGCAGCGCAATGTCGACCCGCTGTTCTATCATGTCGACGATGCGATCGTCTGCCAGCACCCGCAGCGTCAGCTTGGGATGCGCCTGCAACAGCGGCGCCAGCGCCTCCGCCAACGAGCGGCCGCCGATGCCAACCGGAGTGGCGATGCGCAGCTCGCCCACCAGCGTGTCCCGCAGTTCCGCCAGCCGCTGCTCCGCCTGCTGCGCCTGTTGCAACATCGCCTCGCAGCCGGGATAAAACGCCGCCCCCGCCTCGGTCAACGCCAGACGGCGGGTGGAGCGGTGCAACAGCGGCACCCCGAGCGCCTTCTCCAGCGAGCGCATATGCTGACTGACCGCCGACGGCGTCATGCCCAGCCGCCGCGCCGCACCGGCCAACGATCCCTCCGCCACTACGGTGGCGAACACCGCCATTCGATTGAGTTTATCCACGATTATGAAGTTTTACTTAATCAAGAAAGCATGAATATGGCACTAATCACGGCTATTGTTAAGGACTAGAGTAGATCCCACGCAGCAGGCACATCGGCCTGCCTTACGATACTGACCCATCCCTGAAGGAGCATACAGATGAAAGTAGCCATTATTGGAGCAACCGGTTTTGTTGGCCGCCGTGTGGTGGATGAAGCGCTGGCTCGCGGCATTCAGGTAACGGCGATCGCCCGTCAGAAAAAAGATTTGCCGGACCACGCCAATCTGACCGCCGCGCTGGGCGACGTCGCCGATACCGCCTGGCTGGCGGGGCAATTGCACGGTCAGGATGCGGTGATCAGCGCCTACAATCCCGGCTGGGGCGAAGACAACCTGTATGAGAAGACTACGCGCGGCGCCCAGCAGATCCTTACCGCGGTCGAGCAGGCAGGCGTCAAGCGCCTGTTGGTGGTGGGCGGCGCAGGCAGCCTGGAAGTGGCGCCGGGCGTTGAACTGGTGGATACGCCGCAATTCCCGGAAAATATCCGCCCCGGCGCGCAGGCGGTGCGCGATCTGCGCAATAAACTGCGCAACGAATCAGCGCTCGACTGGACCTATCTCTCTCCGGCCGCCCTGCTGGAACCGGGCAAACGCACCGGCCAGTTCCGCCTCGGCACCACGCAGCTGCTGATGAACGGCGACGCGCCGGCCAGCATTTCGGTGGAAGATCTGGCGGTGGCTATCGTCGATGAGATTGAAAAACCTCAGTTTATTCGCGCCCAATTCACCGCCGCCTACTAATTCCCCTCACCGCCAGGCCACCGGCCTGGCGTTTTCCCGCGTTCGCCGCCGCCAGTATTCTGAATTTCTAAGGTTTTCTTAAGTTTCATCCGGTAGATTTCAAGGCATTATCTACTCTCAGGATCCAGATTTGGCAATGTGGTTACGTCAACGCTTACAGTGCAACAGCCTCGGTTTTATCCTCGCCACCGCCCTGTTCTTCACTCTGTTCCAAAACGCGTTATTCCTGCATCGCGCCTGGTCGTATATCACCTTCGATAGCGTCCACAGCGTGATATTCGCCGCCAGCATGCCGGTGGTGATCTTCTGTGCGCTGAATATTATCTTCAGCGTGTTGACCGTGCCCTACCTGCGCAAACCGCTGATCGTCTTTTTCTTGCTCGGCAGCGCTGCAGCCAACTATTTCATGTACAGCTATGGCGTGGTGATCGACGGCAACATGATGCAAAACGCCTTTGAAACCAACACCCACGAAGCGACGGCGTTGCTGACGCCGCGCATGGGGCTGTGGCTGGCGCTGCTCGGCGTCCTGCCGGCGGCGGCGGTTTGCTTCACCCATATTCGCCAGACCCGCCCCTGGTGGTACATGGTTGGGCTGCGCGCCGCCAACGTCATGCTGTCATTGGTGGTGATCCTGATCATCGCCGCGCTGTTCTACAAAGACTACGCTTCGCTGATCCGCAACAATAAAAGCGTGGTGAAGATGTTGACGCCTTCCAACTTCGTCGCCGGCACCATCAAGTTTACCGAGCAGCGCTACTTCACGCGCAATCTGCCGCTGGTGAAGATCGGTGAAGACGCGCGCAAAGGGCCGCTGATCGCCGGACAGGCCAAGAAAACGCTGGTTATCCTGGTGGTGGGCGAAACCGCCCGCGCCGAAAACTTCTCTCTCGGGGGCTACGATCGCGAGACCAACCCGCGCCTCAAGCAGGACAACGTGGTCTATTTCAAGAACGCCAGCTCTTGCGGCACCGAAACGGCGATCTCCGTCCCCTGCATGTTCTCCAACATGCCGCGCAAAGCGTACGACGCAACTCAGGCGACGCACCAGGAAGGCATGCTCGACGTGCTGGCGCATGCCGGCGTCAACGTGCTGTGGCGTGATAACGACGGCGGCTGCAAAGGCGCCTGCGATCGGGTGCCGCACATCGACATGACCAAACTGAAACTGCCGCAGGACTGTGACGGCGAAGTTTGCATGGACAATGTGCTGTTGTACAAACTGAACGACTACATCAATAGCCTGAAAGACGACGGCGTGATCGTGTTGCACCAGATGGGCAGCCACGGCCCGGCTTATTACCGCCGCAGCATGCCGCAGTTCCAGACGTTTTCGCCGACCTGCAACAGCAATCAGATCCAGGATTGCAGCCATGAACAGCTGGTGAACACCTACGACAACTCGATCCTGTATACCGACGCGATGCTCGATGCCACCATCAAGCTGCTGCAGCAGTATGACGACCGGTTCAATACCGCGCTGGTCTACCTGTCCGATCACGGCGAATCGCTGGGAGAAAACGGCATGTATCTGCACGGCACGCCTTATGTCTTCGCGCCGAGCCAGCAAACTCACGTGCCATTCCTGATGTGGATGTCGGCCGACTATCAGCGCAATTTCGGCATCGATCGCCAGTGCCTGAGCGCGCTGGCGGAAAAGGACGACGTGTCGCAGGACAATCTGTTCCACACCCTGCTGGGCATGCTGAATGTGCAGACGCGTGAATATCAATCCCAGTTGGATATTCTGCAACGCTGCCGCAACGCGGCGTAAGCGCTTAACTTACGCGTGCCGCTGAGGCACAATGCCTGAGACCAACCGGCGTTTTGTGCGCCGGTTTTTTTATTCCCATTGACCTAGACCAATCGGTCTATTATGCTCGGCGCCATGATGACCAAATCAACGCATTGCAACGTGGATACACGTGAACATCTGCTCGCCACCGGCGAAACCCTCAGCCTGCGCCTGGGCTTTACCGGCATGGGGCTGAGCGAACTGCTGGCCACGGCGGGCGTGCCGAAAGGATCGTTCTACCACTATTTCCGCTCGAAGGAAGCCTTCGGCGAAGCGATGCTGCAACGCTATTTCGCGCACTATGATGCGCAAATGCAAAAGCTGTTTGCCGACGAGCACACCGATGCCCGCCACCAGCTCTTGGGGTATTACGCCCAGGCCATCAGTTACCACTGCCGCAGCGAATGTCATAACGCCTGTCTGGCGGTGAAACTCTCCGCCGAGGTGAGCGACCTGTCGGAGCCGATGCGCCATGCGCTGGAAACCGGGACCGCCCGGGTGATCGGCCACCTGCAGGCGGCCATTGAGCGCGGCATCGCCGAGGGAGCGCTGTCGGTAGCCATGAGCCCGGCGGCAACCGCAGAGACGCTGTATGCCCTGTGGCTCGGCGCCTCGCTGCGCGCCAAGATCCGGCGATCGTTGGCCCCGTTGACCAGCGCGCTGGAAAGCATCGAGTTGCTGCTGCGCCCGCCGCAGCCGTAACACCACCGTCTTTTTTCGTGAAAATGCAGTTCGTGTTTTTTTATCGCCCATAACTAGACGACCGGTCTATTAAATACAGGATGCACTATGAAGACTGAAAAATTGCTCTCTCCGCTGAAAGTTGGCGCAGTCACCCTGCCCAACCGCGTGTTTATGGCTCCGCTGACGCGTCTGCGCAGCATCGAACCGGGCGACATTCCCACGCCGCTGATGGCGGAGTATTATGCGCAGCGCGCCGGCGCCGGTCTGATCGTGACCGAAGCGACGCAGATTTCCTTCCAGGCGAAAGGCTACGCCGGTGCGCCGGGCCTGCATACCCCGGAGCAGATCGCCGCGTGGAAACACATCACGCAGGCGGTACACGACAAAAACGGCCACATCGCCGTACAGCTGTGGCACGTAGGCCGCATCTCCCACACCAGCCTCCAGCCGGGCGGACAAGCGCCGGTCGCCCCTTCGGCGATCAACGCAGACACCCGCACCACCGTGCGTGACGAAACCGGCGCCTGGGTGCGTGTACCGACCTCTACGCCGCGCGCGCTGGAAACCAGCGAGATCCCGGGCATCGTCAACGATTTCCGCCAGGCGACCGCCAACGCGCGTGAAGCCGGCTTCGACTTTATCGAGCTGCATGCGGCTCACGGCTATCTGCTGCACCAGTTCATGTCTCCGGCGTCTAACCAGCGTACCGATCAATACGGCGGCAGCATCGAGAATCGCACCCGCCTGACGCTGGAAGTGGTCGACGCCGCCATCGCAGAATGGGGCTCCGAGCACATCGGCATCCGCATCTCGCCGCTGGGGCCGTTCAACGGCCTGGACAACGGTGAAGATCAGGAAGAAGCGGCGCTGTACCTGGTGGAAGAGCTGAACAAACGCAACATCGCCTATCTGCACATCTCCGAACCGGACTGGGCCGGCGGCAAACCGTATTCCGACGCCTTCCGTGACTCGGTGCGCGCCCACTTTAAAGGGGTGATCGTCGGCGCCGGCGCCTACACCGCTGAAAAAGCCGAAGCGTTGATCGAAAAAGGCTTCATCGACGCGGTGGCCTTCGGCCGCAGCTACATCGCCAATCCGGATTTGGTCGAGCGTTTCCGTCAGCACGCCCCGCTCAACGAACCTAAGCCGGAAACCTTCTACGGCGGTGGCGCCGAAGGTTATACCGACTATCCGTTTCTGACGAAGTAACCCGTCCTGACCCTAAACGGCCACGCAACCGCCTGGCCGTTTTTTTATGCACGCAAAAAGGCCCGCACAAGGCGGGCCGACGTTCCCTGGTGTTGTTATCTGCTACAGGTCAATTTCTACACGGTTACGCGCGGAATTGATAATTGATTGTGCAGATCAATTACTTCGTATCGATCGGTACACTCGATCAATATTTAAACACCCATGGCGAGGGGGCAAAAAGTGACATCGTCACCAACTCGTCACGTTGAATTCCCTTGCGGGACAAGGCTATACTCGCTTGTGCTTCAATCCACCCGCCGTCTGCCACGGCACAGTCAATTCAGAGGAATTATGCGTTTACTCCATACCATGATCCGCGTCGGTGATCTGCAACGCTCCATCGACTTCTATACCAAGGTATTAGGCATGCGCCTGCTGCGCACCAGCGAAAACCCGGAGTACAAATACTCGCTGGCTTTTGTCGGCTATACGGAAGAAAGCGAAGGCGCGGTTATCGAACTGACCTATAACTGGGGCACCGACAGCTACGACATGGGCACCGCCTTCGGCCACCTGGCGCTGGGCGTAGACGACGTCGCCGCCACCTGCGACAACATCCGCCGCGCCGGCGGCAACGTCACCCGTGAGGCCGGCCCGGTGAAAGGCGGCACCACGGTGATCGCGTTCGTCGAAGATCCGGACGGTTATAAAATCGAGCTGATCGAAAACAAACACGCCGGCCAAGGCCTCGGCCACTAAGCCTCTCTCGGGGCGCGCCTGTGCCCCGCTGATTCTCCGCGCGATAGCGCCTGCAACCGGGCGCAAAATTTGCCATAATGCGCGCTGCATTCGATGAAGATAAGAAACTGATGGCCGAAAAAAGTGATCTTAACGCCCTGAGTGGTCGTTTTCGTGGGTTTTATCCCGTAGTAATAGATGTTGAAACCGCCGGCTTCAACGCCAATACCGATGCGCTGCTGGAAATCGCCGCCGTGACGCTGAAAATGGATGAAGACGGCTGGCTGCAGCGCGACGAAACCCTGCACTTCCACGTGGAGCCTTTCGAGGGCGCCAACCTGCAACCGGAAGCGCTGGCGTTTAACGGCATCGATCCGCACAACCCGCTGCGCGGTGCGGTCAGCGAATACGACGCGCTGCACGCCATTTTCAAAGCGGTGCGCAAAGGGCTCAAGGATCGCGGTTGCAACCGGGCCATTATCGTCGCGCACAACGCCAACTTCGATCACAGCTTCCTGATGGCCGCGGCCGAACGCGCCGGCTTGAAGCGTAATCCGTTCCATCCGTTCGCCACCTTCGACACCGCTGCGCTGAGCGGCCTGGTGCTGGGGCAAACGGTGCTGGCCAAAGCCTGCATCGCTGCCGGCATGCCGTTCGACAGCAGCCAGGCGCACTCCGCGCTGTACGACACCGAACAAACCGCCCTGCTGTTTTGTGAGCTGGTTAACCGCTGGAAGCGTCTCGGCGGCTGGCCGCTGCCCGCCGGCGATCTCGCCGAATAAGCCCAATAAAAAAGGCGGCCCAGTTTGCACTGGCGCCGCCCGTTACGCGATAACCGCAAGTCTGTCGATTAAGACTGCTGGTCTTCCTGCGCTTTATACTTTTCTGCCGTTTCTTTGATCAGCTGCTGCAATTCGCCGCGCTGATACATTTCGATGATGATATCGCAACCGCCGACCAGCTCACCGTCTACCCACAGCTGCGGGAAAGTCGGCCAGTTGGCGTATTTTGGCAACTCGGCGCGGATGTCCGGGTTTTGCAGAATATCCACATAGGCGAAACGCTCGCCGCAGGCGGACAGCGCTTGCACAGCCTGCGCAGAGAAGCCGCAGCTCGGCAGCTTTGGCGAACCCTTCATGTACAGCAGAATCGGGTTTTCAGCGATCTGGTGCTGAATTTTTTCAAGTGTCGTCGTCATTTATTGCTTCCTCAAGCCACATTTCATGGCTACAACATGCATCACGCGGGCTATTGTAGCGGCTGGAACAGTCGCAAGAAAACGCCATCTTTTGCAAGGATATTCGCCCGCCGCCGATCGCGTTTCACCGGCCACGTCATTCCGGTCAAAACATACGTTGAGAATAACATTTTTAATCCGACCATTTCACTAATATATTGCGCCGCGATGACGGCGCGGCTTAATTATATCCGCCACCGCCTCCTGGCGCTTTTTTATACACCAACAGGCTGATTTTAAACCAAAAAAAATGTCATTAACGTTTTCTCACAATATGGATTATTATTTATGAGTTCTTCGCTGTTTTATATGGCGAAATTCGGGAATACTGTAACTCTTTCGATATCCGTTTCGGGGCCAAGGTTGGTGACGTCGACATGCGTTTAATTCTTACGCTCTTTGCGCTGCTGTTTACTCAGCTCTTCTTCAATTTGGCGCACGCTGCGCCACAGGCGCGTGTTGCCGCCGAGCAGCGTAAAAGCCATGCCAATGAAGCGCGGCCCGATGACCGCAGAAAAAAGAAAGCGGATAAAGCCGCCAAAAAAGCCAAAGTGACGGCCCCCGAGAAAAAAACCAAGACCGCCAAGGTCAAAAGCGAGAAAAGCGCGAAAAAGATCGTCAGCGCCAAACCCAAGGTCAAAGCGCAGAAAACCGCCAAAATTAAAGTCACCCCGCCGAAAAAGGGCTACAAAAAAGGCTATGGCCGCCACCGCGAAGCCGGTATGGCCACCGCCAAGCTGGCGCGTGATGAAAAACCATTGAAACTCAGCCCAGCGCACAAAAAGCGTTACCAGCACGCCAAGCAGACCGCGATGGCCAAGCTGATGGATCAGATGGGCAAGCCTTACCGCTGGGGCGGCAGCTCGCCGCGCACCGGCTTCGACTGCAGCGGCCTCATCTATTACGCCTATAAAGACGTGGTGAAAATCAAGATGCCGCGCACCGCCAACGAAATGTATCACCTGCGCGACGCGGCGCCGATCAAGAAAAGCGAACTGGAAAGCGGCGATCTGGTGTTCTTCCGCATTAACAACCGCGGCGTGGCGGATCATGTCGGCGTCTACCTCGGCAACGGCAAATTCATCCAGTCGCCGCGCACCGGCGAAGAGATCCGCATCAGCCAGCTCGATAACGACTATTGGCAGAACCACTACATCGGCGCTCGCCGCGTAGTAACGCCGAAAACCATCCGTTAATTCCCTGCTCTTCGCGGTTGCGGCCTCGGCCGCAACCGCCTGCTCAAGCTATCGCCCATCGCACTCCCCCACGCGCATTTCTCGCTTTTCCTCCTGTTTTTTATGATGAAAATTGTTAAGATTGAATGACCACAATAAAAAACGGCCCATCCGGCGTTCGCCCCGGCGAGAAGCTGAATGGCGCTGTAAAGGAGGAAGCAATGTCGTTTGAATTACCTGCATTACCGTATGAGAAAAACGCGCTCGAGCCGCACATCTCCGCCGAGACCCTGGAATACCACTACGGCAAACACCACAACACCTACGTGGTTAACCTGAACAACCTGGTGAAAGGCAGCGAGTTCGAAGGCAAATCACTCGAAGAGATCATCAAGACCTCTAACGGCGGCGTGTTCAACAACGCCGCGCAGGTGTGGAACCACACCTTCTACTGGCACTGCCTGTCGCCACAGGGCGGCGGTGAACCGCAGGGCGAACTGGCGGCGGCGATCGTCAAATCCTTCGGCTCTTTCGCTGCGTTCAAAGAGCAGTTCACCGATGCCGCCGTGAAAAACTTCGGTGCCGGCTGGACCTGGCTGGTGAAAAAACCGGACGGCGCGCTGGCAATCGTCAACACTTCCAACGCGGCAACCCCGCTGACCGGCGAAGACAAACCGCTGCTGACCGTTGACGTGTGGGAACACGCGTATTACATCGATTACCGCAATGCGCGTCCAAAATACCTGGAAAACTTCTGGGCGTTGGTCAACTGGACCTTCGCGGCGGAAAACCTGGCGTAAGCGCAGGCCTTGCCTAAGTGATGAGGCGCAGCTTGGCTGCGCCTTTTTTAAAACTGGCGGGAAATCAGTTCAACGCGGCGACAAAGCTGAAAGCGATGATCATCGCCAATGCGCAAACGGTGGTGAACAGCGACATCTTCAGATCGGTATCCATGACAACTCCTTTAAAATGGGCTTTCCTAAGGATAAAAGGCGCACAATTAGTACGTCAAATCATTTTCCCACAGTTCGCCGATAAAATCTTGTTATCATTTCCCGGTTTATAATCTCGATTACCTCTTCCACTTTTGTTCAATATGCGACAAAATTCGCAGTTCACAACTGCGTACCGGCATTCATGCCCCTCCTGATTAAGCGCTGACGACTTCAACACTAAAAACTCAGTTTTCGCTTCTCTGGAGAAGGATCTACGTAGGCAAACGATTAACATCACACTTACATGCTGTAAACATGTGAGTTCAGGAGTCATTCCTTACATGGCAACGATTAAAGATGTGGCCAAACGCGCGGGCGTTTCCACCACCACCGTTTCGCACGTCATCAATAAGACTCGTTTCGTCGCCGAAGAGACCAAAGCGGCCGTGTGGGCCGCCATCAAAGAGCTGCACTACTCGCCGAGCGCCGTGGCGCGCAGCCTGAAAGTCAATCACACCAAGTCTATCGGTCTGCTGGCCACCTCGAGCGAAGCGCCCTACTTTGCCGAAGTGATCGAGGCGGTGGAAAACAGCTGCTACAGCAAAGGCTATACCCTGATCCTGTGCAACTCGCACAACAATCTGGACAAACAGCGCGCCTACCTGGCGATGCTGGCGCAAAAGCGCGTCGACGGCCTGCTGGTCATGTGTTCCGAATACCCGGATCAGCTGCTGGGCATGCTGGAAGACTACCGCAACATCCCGATGGTGGTAATGGACTGGGGCGCCGCGCGCGGCGACTTCACCGACACCATCATCGATAACGCGTTCGAGGGCGGCTATCTGGCCGGGCGTTATCTGATCGAACGCGGCCACCGCGATATCGGCGCTATCCCGGGCCAACTGTCGCGCAACACCGGCGGCGGTCGGCATCAGGGCTTCATGAAGGCGCTGCAGGAAGCGCATATCGATATTCGCGAAGAGTGGATAGTCCAGGGTGACTTCGAGCCGGAGTCCGGTTACAAGGCGATGCATCAAATTCTGTCGCAAAAACAGCGACCGACCGCAGTATTCTGCGGCGGCGACATCATGGCGATGGGCGCCATCTGCGCCGCCGACGAACTGGGGCTGCGGGTGCCGCAGGATATTTCCGTGATCGGCTACGACAACGTGCGCAACGCCCGCTACTTCACCCCGGCGCTGACCACCATTCATCAGCCGAAAGAGCGTCTGGGCGAAATGGCCTTCACCATGCTGCTGGATCGCATCATCAGCAAGCGCGAAGAATCGCAGGTGATCGAAGTGCATCCGAAGCTGGTCGAACGCCGTTCGGTCGCCGACGGTCCGTTCATCGACTACCGCCGCTGATCGTCCTCCCTACCGGAAGCCGGCGCGGCTTCCGGTGCCGCCTCACTCAGCCACTCCTGATTCAGCGTCTCGCCATCGCCCAAATACGCCAGCAGCCAGCTCATCGCCGGTGACGGTTTATCCTGTTGCCAGGTCAGGCAGCAGGGGCTGGCGGGAAACGGCTGCTGCAACTGCAACGCCTTCAGCTCACCGCGCTGCACCCGCGGCAGCGCCAGATGCGCCGGCATCATGCCGACGCACAATCCGGCGCACAAACAGTCGAGCGCCGAGGTCCAGTCCGGCACCACCAGCCGCCGCTGGTTATCCAGCGTCCAGGTGACGCGCTTGGGCAGATTGCGCGAGGTGTCTTCCAGACAAAGCGCAGGGTACGGCCTCAACCGATCGTCATTCAACGGCCCTGCCAGCTGCGCCAACGGGTGCTGTGGGCTGACTACGCACAGCCAGTTCATATCCCCCATGTCGCGGAAAGCGAAGCCGCCGCCGACCGGCACCGCGCGGGTGGCGCCAATCGCCATGTCCGCCCTGCCGTCCACCAACGCATCCCACACGCCGTTAAACACCTCGGGTTGCAGCATCAACTCGACGTCGGGGAAATGGCGGTAGAAATCCAGCACCAGCTGGCGGCTGCGCTGCGGTTTGACGATGATGTCTACCGCGATATTCAGCTGACCGCGCCAACCGTTGGCCACCTGTTGACAGTGGCGGCGGGTGTCGAGCATTTTTTTGATAACAGCTCGCGCATCCTTGATAAACAGCGCGCCGGCCGGCGTCAGTTCCACATCTCGGTGACGCCGCTCAAACAGCGGCACCGCCAGCCATTGCTCCAGCTGCCGCACGGTATAACTTACCGCCGACGGCACCCGGTGCAGCTCCTGCGCCGCCGCGCTGAAACTGCCGGTGCGCGCCACCGCATCAACGACCTCGAGAGAATATTCAGACCACATCGCTTTGCCTTCAATTTTTTTAACAGCACTTTGCAAATATTACCGTTTCACAAGCAGAGATCCAGCCGGATACACTGGCCGGCGCTAAAAACCTGCGACACTAAAATATTAACGAGAAATACCATGCGAAATTCCTTTGGTTTTATGTTCTACCTCGCCGGCCTGAGCATGCTGGGTTATCTGGCGACCGATATGTACCTGCCCGCCTTCGGCGCCATGCGGGAGGAACTGCAAATTTCCGCCGGCGCGGTCAGCGCCAGCCTGAGCATCTTTTTGGCCGGCTTCGCCTTCGCGCAGCTGCTGTGGGGGCCGCTCTCCGACCGTCTGGGGCGCAAACCGGTATTGTTGATTGGCCTGACGCTGTTCGCGCTCGGCTGCCTGGGCATGCTGTGGGTGGAAAATGCCGCGCAGCTCTGGATACTGCGCTTTATTCAGGCCGTAGGTGTCTGTTCCGCCGCCGCCATCTGGCAAGCGCTGGTGGTCGACCGCTATCGTGAAGGCCAGGCCAACCGCGTATTCGCCACCATCATGCCGCTGGTGGCGCTATCGCCGGCGCTGGCGCCGCTGCTGGGCGCCTGGCTGCTGAACCACGCCAGCTGGCGCGCGATCTTCGCCGTGCTGCTGGCCATCACCGCCTTGTTGCTGTTGCCGACGCTGCTGCTCAAAGAGAACGCCAGGCCAAAACCCGCCGTCGACGCGCCAAAAAGCAGCGTCAGTTTTTGGCAATTATTGAAATCCCCGGTATTCAGCGGCAATGTCGCCATGTACGCCGCCTGTTCGGCCGGTTTCTTCGCCTGGCTGACCGGCTCGCCGTTTATCCTCGGTGATATGGGCTACGGCCCGAGCGACATCGGCCTGAGCTATGTGCCGCAGACGCTGGCCTTCCTGCTGGGCGGTTACGGGTGCCGCGCCGCGCTCAAGCGCATCAATGGCAAAACCCTGCTGCCGTGGCTGCTGGTAGCTTATGCTGTCAGCATGGTGGCCCTGTATCTGGTGGCAACCCTGACCAATCCGACGCTCACCACGCTCCTGATCCCGTTCTGCGTGATGGCGCTGGTCAACGGCGCCGGCTATCCGATCATGGTGGCCAACGCGCTGATGCCGTTCCCGGACAGCAGCGGCAAAGCCGCCGCGCTGCAAAATACGCTGCAGCTGGGGCTGTGTTTCGTGGCGAGCATGCTGGTATCGACGTTTATTGCGCAGCCGCTGTTGGCGACGGTGACGGTGATGGTGTCCACGGTGATACTGGCCGCGCTGGGGTATTTCCTGCAGCGGGGAAAAGCGGCCAAGGCGCCGCAAGAAACGGCGCGCGAACATGCTAACTCAGCGTCATAATTGCAAAGCTAAATAATCACTTAAAGAATATGCGTGCCGAGTGCGATTTACAGTTGAGTCAATGCCTCGGCGCGCCTATACTCAAAAACAACCTTGTAAAGTAACACCTTATAATCTCTATATCTCAATTAGCTGTTGTGTACGCGTCTTGCGTCACACTCTTTTTTTGAAGAGGCGTTTATCCTGCGCCGTTTGCGTCGGGTCGCTTCTTTAAATTTCCTCTGTTCATAGTCGGATATCAGACGCCGCGGGCTTATTTCCCGTCGGTATACGTATGCACCCGCAGAAATTGTCTAAGCTGTTTCCTAACGGGTCATCAGTCAGAAGAAGGTGATGGAGAAGCTATGAGTTCATCGTGTATAGAAGATCTGAGCATCCAGGATAACCAGTGGTACCGTATCGCGCACGAAATGCTCGGTCTGGCCGGTATCGAAATTAACGGATCGCGCCCTTTCGATATTCAGGTTAAAAACCCCGAATTCTTTAAACGCGTTTTGCAGCAAGGCTCCCTGGGTCTAGGCGAGAGCTATATGGATGGTTGGTGGGAATGCGAGCGGCTGGATATATTCTTCCAGCGCGTGGTCAGCGCCGGGCTGGAGAAGAAGCTCCCCCACCACCTGAAAGATACCCTGCGTATCGCCGCGGCGCGCCTGACCAATCTGCAATCGAAAAAGCGCGCCTGGATCGTCGGCAAAGAGCATTACGATCTTGGCAACGATCTGTTTACGCTGATGCTCGATCCTTACATGCAGTACTCCTGCGGCTACTGGAAAGACGCCGCCACGCTGGAGGAAGCGCAAGAAGCGAAACTGCGGATGATCTGCGAAAAACTGCAGCTGCAGCCGGGCATGCGCTTGCTGGACATCGGCTGCGGCTGGGGCGGCCTCTCCGCCTATGCGGCGAAAAATTACGGCGTGTCGGTGGTCGGCGTGACCATTTCCGCCGAGCAGCAGAAGCTGGCTCAGGCACGCTGCGCCGGGCTGGACGTGCAGATCCTGCTGCAGGACTATCGTGATCTGCATCAGCAGTTCGATCGCATCGTCTCGGTCGGCATGTTCGAGCACGTCGGGCCGAAAAACTATCGCACCTATTTCAACGTGGTAGAGCGCAATCTGGCGCCGCACGGCCTGTTCCTGCTGCACACCATCGGTTCCAACAAGACCGACATGAACGTCGATCCGTGGATCAACAAATATATCTTCCCGAACGGCTGCCTGCCCTCGGTGAGGCATATCGCCGAGGCCAGCGAAGGCCATTTCGTGATGGAAGACTGGCACAACATCGGCGCCGACTACGATCGCACGCTGATGGCCTGGTTCGAGCGCTTCAAGCAGGCGTGGCCGCAGCTTGCTCCACGTTATTCCGAGCGCTTCGAGCGGATGTTCAGCTATTACCTGAACGCCTGCGCCGGCGCGTTTCGGGCGCGCGATCTGCAGCTGTGGCAGGTGGTGTTCAGCCCGAAAGGCGTTGAAGGCGGCATCCGCGTCGCACGCTGAACGCTCCCCTAATAAAAAAAGCCCCGGCAACCTCATCGCCGGGGCTTTTTTTGCTCTTTCGAACCAGGCGGCTTAGCCGCAGTAAACGCGGATGATTTTATCGTTGCTATCGCCGAGGAAGTTCAGACGGCGCAGGTTGAAATCCATGGTGACGGCAGAGTTGTACGGAATGGCGCGCACCTTGGATTCGATCCGCACGCCTTCCAGCGACGTCATCGGCTTGCCGACGTAGTTTTGATACTGCGAAGCGCCGCAGGTATCGTCCGCATCGGCCACTTGCGCGCCGCCGCCCTGCTCAGGTGAACTGCTGCAGGCGCTCAGCGCCAGCAACGCGGTTAACAACAACGTTTTCCCATAAAACTTCACGCGTTTCTCCTCTCTGCTTATGATTCGACTCCGGCGGCAACGCCCGAATCGCTGTCAGTCTTTGTGCGCCGGCGCCACCGCCGCCGCCAGCGTCGCTTCCCGATTGGCCAGCACGCGTTCGACGGTGTCCACTACCGCCTGCGTCTGCGGATCGATCTCGATGTTCACCTTATCGCCCAGGCGTTTTTTACCCAGCGTAGTGCGCTCCAGGGTTTCCGGGATCAGATGCACGCAGAAACGGTTATTCACCACTTCGCCGATGGTCAGACTAATGCCGTCGATGCCGATGAAACCTTTGTGCAGCACATATTTCATCAATTCCGCATTCGGCATGCGCAGCCATACCTGACGGTTATTTTCCGAGGTATAAATTTTGGCCACTTCCGCCGTGCATATAATATGGCCGGACATCAAATGACCGCCAATTTCATCATTGAATTTCGCCGCGCGCTCGATATTGACGATGTCGCCCAGCGCCAGATCGCCGAGGTTGGTCAGGCGCAACGTTTCCTTGATCAAATCGAAGCTGACGCGGTTGCCTTCCACCGCGGTGACGGTCAGGCAGCAGCCGTTATGGGCCACCGACGCGCCCAGCTCCAGCCCCGGCAGCAGTTCTGCAGGCATCTCGATCACATGGGTGCGGAAATTGGGTTTCTCATCAATGGCGACCAGCGGCGCGGTGCCTTGTACGATACCGGTGAACATATGTGCCTCTTCTTACTCAATAGATTAAAACGCTTCCGGCAGTTTGCCCCAGTTGGCGCTGAAAACCAAATCCGCGACGGCAAAAAACGCGTGCCTGCGCATTTAATAACTATTTATCTGCGGCGTTTGCTTAACGACGCCGAGCAGGTACAATATTTTTGACAAAATTCCGCTATTTTAATTGTTGTCCTCTCGCGGCAGCCCTCCCTCCCACATATATAAAATAGAAAGGTGTATGCGTGCAGAAGTACTTAATTGAAGCGCGTAGTTTATTGGCTCTCGCTATCCCGGTGATCATCGCGCAAATCTCGCAAACCGCCATGGGCGTGGTGGATACCATCATGGCCGGCGCTTACAGCGCCACCGATATGGCGGCGGTGGCGGTCGGCACCTCTATCTGGCTGCCGGCCATCCTGTTCGGTCACGGCCTGCTGCTGGCGCTGACCCCAGTGATCGCCCAGTTAAACGGCGCCGGCCGTCGCGATCGCATCGCCCATCAGGTGCGTCAGGGCTTCTGGCTGGCCTCCGGCGTTTCCGTACTGTTGATCGTCGTGCTGTATAACTGCAAATTCGTCATCGACATGATGCACAACATCGATCCGCAGCTGGCGGATAAAGCCGTCGGTTATCTGCACGCCATCATGTGGGGCGCGCCGGGCTATCTGTTCTTCCAGGTGATGCGCAACCAGTGCGAAGGGCTGTCCAAAACCAAGCCCGGCATGGTGATCGGCTTCCTCGGCCTGCTGGTGAATATCCCGATCAACTACATCTTTATCTACGGCAAGTTCGGCATGCCGGAACTGGGCGGCGTGGGCTGCGGCGTCGCCACCGGCAGCGTCTACTGGATCATGTTCCTGATGATGCGCTGGTACGTGAAGCGCGCGCCGTCGCAGCGCGACATCAAGCGCCAGACAGGCGATCTCGGCGGCCCGGACTGGGCGGCGCTGAAGCGCCTGATCGGCATCGGTATGCCGGTGGCGCTGGCGCTGTTCTTCGAAGTCACCCTGTTCGCCGTGGTGGCGTTGCTGGTGTCGCCGCTCGGGATCGTCGCGGTCGCCGGCCACCAGATCGCGCTTAACTTCAGCGCGCTGATGTTCGTGTTGCCGCTGTCGCTGGGCGTCGGCGCCACCATTCGCGTCGGTTATCGTCTGGGAGAAGGGTCGGTAGAAGGCGCGCGCGTCGCCGCATACTCCGCCATCGGCGTCGGCATCACCATGGCCGTCTGCACTGCGCTGTTTACCGCCACCTTCCGCGAACCGATCGCCCTGCTGTACAACGACAGCCCGGCGGTGGTGGCGATGGCCTCGCAGCTGATGCTGCTGGCGGCGCTGTATCAAATCTCGGATTCAATCCAGGTGATCGGCAGCGGCGTGCTGCGCGGTTATAAAGATACTCGCGCGATCTTCTTCATCACCTTCATCGCTTACTGGGTGTTGGGCCTGCCGAGCGGCTATCTGCTGGCGCTGACCGATGCGGTGGTGCCGGCGATGGGGCCGAGCGGTTTCTGGATCGGCTTTATCATCGGCCTGACCTTCGCCGCCATCATGATGGCGCTGCGCATGCGCTGGCTGCAGAAACAGCCGACCACCGTCATCCTGCAGCGTTCTACCCGCTGAGTCCGTTCCCGGCCGGTTTTCTCCCCGGCCGGGCAGCGGGTTGCGGAAAAAAACGCCTGTCTGCGCACAACCTCAGCAATCGCGTGAAATACCGAATAAAATTGCGTTTTTCCCCTTGCCAGCACGCGGGTAGCTCGTTAATATTCGTCCCCGCTGTCAGCCATGACAGACAGGAAAAGATGCGTCCGTAGCTCAGTTGGTTAGAGCACCACCTTGACATGGTGGGGGTCGGTGGTTCGAGTCCACTCGGACGCACCAAATTCCAGAAGCAGTACAGTGCGTCCGTAGCTCAGTTGGTTAGAGCACCACCTTGACATGGTGGGGGTCGGTGGTTCGAGTCCACTCGGACGCACCAAATTTCAGAAGCAGTGCAGTGCGTCCGTAGCTCAGTTGGTTAGAGCACCACCTTGACATGGTGGGGGTCGGTGGTTCGAGTCCACTCGGACGCACCATATTGCTGATTCACCTCTCCCCCTATCGCGTTATAATTCTCGCTGTTTCGTCTCTGCCCGACCGCTCGATTTTTCATGTCGATTGCGCCGAACTACCGCCATCAGCCATCAGGAACGCCACATGACCACCTTCACCGCCAACACCCCCTTTTTACCGCTCGACAATGGCCTTGCCCGTCGTGAAGGCGTGATGAGCGACGGTTCGCCGGCAGCGGAAGTGCGTTTCGAGACCGGGGCCTTCGGCCAGCTGCAAAAGCCCGCGCACGCGCTGCAAACCCGGGTGATATCGGGTGAATTCGAGTTCACCCTCGGCGGCGACACGCGGATAGTGCGGACCGGCGAGAGCCTGACCCTGCCGGCCAACGTCGCCAGCGGCTGCTTCTGCCTGAGCGCCGGTGTGCTGCTGGAAATCCCGCAAACGCGCTAAGCCGCATTTACAGCAAGGTTATTTGCGCAACAAGCCGTACGCAACGCGTTGCATTTGCGCCACATTTGCCCTCGTTTTGACATATCCGCCGCACCGCCGCGGTTTTTTATTTTGTTTCCCGCCGCTTAGCCTTTATAATGCGCAACGTCTATCAGTTGAATGGTTTCAGCCCTTGATCTGCGAAAACGCAATAACAACACGATTTAATCTCACCCCGTTGCGCAGCATCCCCGCGCCCCCGCGCGGGCTGAATTTTTCCGCCCCACATCAACTGTCGTCACCTATCCTTAACTATGTTTTTCACCACCAGGCACGGCTCAAATTCCCTATCGGCGTAAACAACGCCGGTCAAATTCGTTTTTTTATCCATCACAACTTGTAGAAAACTCCGCCATGAAAAAGACCAAAATTGTTTGTACCATCGGTCCAAAAACCGAATCGGAAGAAATGCTGACCAACCTGCTCAATGCGGGCATGAACGTGATGCGTCTCAACTTCTCTCACGGCGACTATGAAGAGCACGGCAACCGCATCAAGAACATGCGCGCCGTGATGGCGAAAACCGGTATCAACGCCGGCATCCTGCTGGATACCAAAGGCCCGGAAATTCGCACCATGAAACTGGAAGGCGGCAAAGACGCCTCTCTGGTCGCCGGCCAAACCTTCACCTTCACCACCGACCAGAGCGTGATCGGCAACAGCGAACGCGTGGCGGTGACCTACGCCGGCTTCGCCGCCGACCTGAAGATCGGCAACACCGTGCTGGTTGACGACGGCCTGATCGGCATGGAAGTCACCAACGTGACCGAGAACGAAGTCGTTTGCAAGGTGCTGAACAACGGCGACCTGGGCGAGAACAAAGGCGTCAACCTGCCGGGCGTGTCCATCCAGCTGCCTGCGCTGGCCGAGAAAGACAAACGCGACCTGATCTTCGGCTGCGAGCAAGGCGTCGACTTCGTGGCGGCGTCCTTCATCCGTAAACGCTCCGACGTGCTGGAGATCCGCGAGCACCTGAAAGCGCACGGCGGCGAGCAGATCCAGATCATCTCCAAGATCGAGAACCAGGAAGGCCTGAACAACTTCGACGAAATTCTCGAAGCGTCCGACGGCATCATGGTTGCCCGCGGCGATCTGGGCGTTGAAATCCCGGTAGAAGAAGTGATCTTCGCCCAGAAGATGATGATCGAAAAATGCAACCGTGCGCGTAAAGTGGTGATCACCGCCACCCAGATGCTCGATTCCATGATCAAGAACCCGCGCCCTACCCGTGCGGAAGCCGGTGACGTCGCCAACGCCATTCTGGACGGCACCGACGCCGTCATGCTGTCCGGCGAAAGCGCCAAGGGCAAATACCCGCTGGAAGCGGTCAACATCATGGCGACCATCTGCGAACGCACCGATCGCGTGATGCCAAGCCGCATCGATACCCTGAACGATCGCCGCAAGCTGCGCATCACCGAAGCGGTATGCCGCGGCGCGGTTGAAACCGCCGAAAAACTGGACGCGCCACTGATCGTCGTCGCCACCAGCGGCGGCAAGTCAGCGAAATCCGTGCGTAAATACTTCCCGAACGCCGTGATCCTGGCGCTGACCACCAACCAGACCACCGCGCATCAGCTGGTGCTGAGCAAGGGCGTTATCCCGCAGATGGTCAAAGAAATCGCCTCCACCGACGACTTCTACCGCATCGGTAAAGAAGCCGCGCTGGCCAGCGGCCTGGCGCAAAAAGGCGACGTCGTGGTGATGGTTTCCGGCGCGCTGGTGCCGAGCGGCACCACCAATACCGCCTCGGTACACGTGCTGTAATATAAAACGTGACATAATTATCTTGATCAAAACGCCGCTTTGCGGCGTTTTTTTATCGGCAGTAAACTATTTTTCTCAAAACGCAACCGCGATCTGCTCATTATTTAGCTAATAACAAATCGGAGTAGTCCCATGGAAGCCGGCTGTTTTCCCTCGTTTTTTTAACTAATTTGTAAAACCAGATGCAAGTTTGAGCGAACGATCAAAATAAAGCACCTCAACACTAAAAAATTATTCTCTTTCGAAAAAAGTTTGTGTAATACTTGTAACGCTACATGGAGATTAACTCAATCTAGAGGGTGTTATAATGAATCGTACTAAACTGGTACTGGGCGCGGTAATCCTGGGTTCCACTCTGCTGGCTGGCTGCTCTAGCAACGCTAAAATCGATCAACTGTCTTCTGACGTTCAGACTCTGAACGCTAAAGTTGATCAGCTGAGCAACGACGTGAACGCAATGCGTTCTGACGTTCAAGCGGCTAAAGACGACGCAGCACGCGCTAACCAGCGTCTGGACAACCAAGCTCACGCTTACAAAAAGTAAGATAGCTTTGGTTATTGAAAACGGCGCACATTGTGCGCCGTTTTTTTTTGCCTGTTTGTCGCCTGGGCTTTCCAGCTCGGCGGGCAAAAAAAAGAGGTTCAGCACGCTGAACCCCTCTTCGACCGCTCAATCCGGCAAACTTAGTTCACCGAGCTGATTGGCGCTGCCTTGAATGGGCTCTTTTTCGCCGCAGGAGCCGCTGCAGGCGTTAAACTCACCTCAGACGGGCTCTCCCCTACGTTGACCAGCACCGGCATGCCAGAGCGGCGGACAACCGCGCTATCGAACACGGCGCGATCGGTTTGCCCATCGGCAGCAAAGGCTTTCTCCGCTTTAGACAACGCGATCGGCATGGTCTGCGGATCGTCGCTTTCCACCCGCGACAGCGGCTGGTGCACTTCCACATAGCGTTTGCCGTCCGGCTCGACCGAAATCTTCACCGGATCGTTGATCACCTGCACCCGCGTACCGCGCGGCACCATGTTGAACAGCGCCTCGATATCCGTCGGACGCAGGCGAATACAGCCGGAGCTGACGCGCATGCCGATACCGAAGTTGGCGTTGGTGCCGTGGATCAGGTATTCACCGCGCCCCATCGCCAGACGCAGGGCGAACAGCCCCATCGGGTTCTCAGGGCCGGCCGGCACCACCGCAGGCAGCGTCACGCCCTGGGATTGATAGCGCTTGCGGATGTTGGCGGTGGGCGTCCAGGTCGGGTTAGGGATCTTTTGGCTGATGGAAGTCACCTCCAGCGGCGTGTGCATCCCGGTCTGGCCGATACCGATCGGATAGACGATCACTTTATTCTCGCCTTTCGGATAGTAGTAAAGGCGCAGCTCGGCCAGGTTGACGATGATCCCTTCACGCTTGGTGTCAGGCAGCAGCATTTGGGTCGGAATGGTCAGCACCGTGCCTGGCTTGGGCAGGAACGGGTCGGTGCCGGGGTTGGCTTCCAGCATGCCCAGCAGGCCAATCTTGTAGTCGGCGGCGATCGCCTCCAGCGGACGGCCGTCGTTTGGCACGGTATAAGTGGTGTTTTCGCCGATCAGACGGCTGTCCGGCGGCGGCAGCGGGTATTCGGTCGCACTGGCGGCCTGCGTGCCGGCCAGTACGGTGGCGAAGACCATGCCCATTAAACTCAACGCACGTTTCATTATCATCCCTATATTTTTTATGACGGTTCGCCCCCAAGGCTAACGAGCGCCTGGCGGTGGGTAAATCAGACAATACCTGATTAATACTAGCAACGCTGGCATCAAAGGCAATAAGTTCTCTAAAAATCAACACGTTATAACGTAATCGCCGTCGTTGATTGTCAACGAAACGTCAATGGGTAAGCTGCTGAAATATCACTGAATTGGGGGATGAACCCTGGGGAAAACGGCGGATTGTAAAGACTCATTGACAAAGCGAATATATCAATGAGCCTTTAAAGAGCAGTGGCGTTAAGGATCAGGCCAGCTGAGCGGCTTTACTGCGAATGGCGCGGATCATCGCCTCCAGCCCCTGCGAGCGCGAAGGCGTCAGATGTTGGCTGAGCGCCAGCTCGGTGAAAAACGGCCGCACGTCGAGCTCGACGATTTGCTGTGGTGTCAATTGACGATAAAGAATAAACACCACCGCCAGCAGCCCTTTGACGATCGCCGCGTCGCTATCGCCATGGAATTCGACCTGCCCTTGCTCATCGCAGCGCATCACGATCCACACCTGGCTCTGGCAGCCGGAAATCAGGTTCTCGGCCTGCCGCTCGGCCTCGTCCAGCGGCGGCAATTTGGCGCCGAGTTCAATCACGTACAGGTATTTCTCCTCCCAGTTCAAACAGCGGGAGAAATTACGCACCAATTTGTCTTTGTCCGGCAAATTCGCCATGGGGATCCTTTTGTACCGCCGAGGACGCGCCCCGGCTAGCCTAACAGCTGATGAATGCGTTGCAGCCCGGCCACCAGCCGGTCCACCTCTTCGCGGGTATTATATAACGCCAGCGACGCGCGGCACATGCTCGGCACCTGATAAAACGCCATCAGCGGCATGGCGCAATGGTGGCCGGTGCGAATGGCGATGCCGTATTGATCGAGGAAGCTGCCGACGTCATAGGCATGGTGTTCCCCCAAATTGAAGGCGATCACCCCGGCCCGATGCGCCGGACCATAGATTTTCAGCGTCGGCACCTGCTTGAGCGCCTCAAGCGCGTAATGCATCAGCGACTGTTCGTAATCGCGGATCGCATTCAGCCCCAGGGCTTCGACGTAATCGAACGCCGCGCCCAGCCCCATGATGCCGGCGGTGTTCGGCGAACCGGCCTCGAAGCGCCAGGGCGGATCGGCGAAGGTGGTGCCCGCCGTCAGGCTGACCTGACGGATCATCGAACCGCCCCCTTCCCACGGTGGCATCTGCTGCAGGAGCGCCTGGCGCCCATACAGCATGCCGATGCCGGAAGGGCCATACAGCTTATGGCCGGAAAACACGTAAAAATCGCAGTCCAGCGCCTGAACATCGACGCGCTGGTGCATCACCGCCTGCGCGCCGTCCACCAACACCGTCAGATCCGGCGCCAGGGCTCTGGCGCGGGCGATGATGTCGCGCACCGGGTTGACGGTGCCCAGCACGTTGGAGACCTCGGTCAGCGCCAGCAGTTTGCAGGACGCGTCGATCAGTTCCGGCAACTGCGCCAGATCCAGCGTGCCGTCGGGCTGCAGCGG
Source organism: Serratia sp. CY55921 (assembly GCF_052167655.1). Classification (NCBI taxonomy): domain Bacteria; kingdom Pseudomonadati; phylum Pseudomonadota; class Gammaproteobacteria; order Enterobacterales; family Yersiniaceae; genus Serratia; species Serratia sp. CY55921. The sequence goes on from NZ_JBJNMU010000001.1 coordinate 1,455,336, forward strand.
CCAAACCCGCAGCTGCAGACCGCGCTCCTGCGCCAGCATCTGCCAGGGCACGATGTTGGCGTGGTGCTCCATCTCGGTGATGAGAATCGCGTCGCCCGACTGCAGCCGGTGGCGGCCAAAGCTGTTGGCCACCAGGTTAATGCCTTCGGTGGTGCCCTTGACGAACACCATCTCTTCCGCCGAGGCGGCGTTGATAAAGCGCGCCGCCTGTTCCCGCACCGCTTCCATCTGCTGAGTCGCCTCGGCGCTTAGGGTGTGGATGCCGCGATGCACCGCGGCATAGCCGTGGCGATAGAAATCCAGTTCGCGGTCGATCACCGTCTGCGGTTTCTGCGCGCTGGCGGCGCTGTCGAGGTAGGCCAGCGGTTGGCCGTTCACCTCGCGCGCCAGCAGCGGGAAGTCGCCGCGCACGCGTTCAATCGGATAACTCATGCAGCCTCCCCCGGCAGGCGCTGGGCGATGCGCGCCAGCACCCGTTCCCGGATGGTGTCGTTGGCGATGCCTTCGGTCAGCTCGGCGGCGAAGGCGAAGATAATCATCTGCTGCGCCGCGCGTTTGTCGATGCCGCGCGACTGCAGATAAAACAGCTGTTCTTCATCGATACGCCCCACGGTGGCGCCGTGGCTGCACTTGACGTCGTCAGCGTAGATCTCCAGCTGCGGCTTGGTATCCACTTCCGCCACTTTCCCCAGCAACAGATTGTGGTTGGTCATCTGCCCGTCGGTTTTGATGGCGTGTTTGGCCACTTTGATCATGCCGTTGAACACCGCTTTGCCGCGATCGCTGACCACGGTTTTATGCAGCTGGCGGCTTTCGCAGTAGCCCTTGTTGTGTTCCAGATAGGTGCGGGTATCGCAGATCTCCTTGCCCACCGGCAGCACCAGGCTGTTGATCACCAGATTGGCACCTTCGCCGTTCAGCTGCGCGCTGGTGTTGTGGCGCGTCAGGCCTGCGCCCAACAGGAAGCTGTCGCTTTTCACCCGCGCGTCGCGGCCGATGACCAGATCGTTATGGGCAAAGTGGTAGCTCGGCCGGCTTTCAAACGCCAGCTTGCAGTGCAACAGCCCGGCGTTGTCCGCCACGTTGGCGGTCAGGCGCGCGCCGGTAAAGTGCGCGGCCTCGCCCAGGCTGACATAGTGTTCAATCACTTCCGCCTCGGCCCCGCGCCCGATCTCCAGATGATGACGATGATGCACGGTATTCACTTCCCCCGTCACGCCGCGGCCGCTGCTGATATGCAGCAGGTACAACGGACGAGCCGGGGCCTTGCCGGCCGGCAAGCGAATCAGGCTGGTTTCCTGCGCCAGGCTTTCGGTCAGATGCAGGAAGACTTCGGGCTGAATGGGCTCCGGCAGCGCCTGCGGCGTGCCGTAGGCGGTCAGCTCGAACTGGTAGTCGCCCAGATCGCCATCGCTGAGCGCGGCACTGTAGCGACCGTCGATAAACACCAGCCGACAGGCATCGATGCCGAGCGCCAGCGCCTCAAGCTGCTCTGCACTCACCGGCGCGGGCTGCGGCTCAAGGAATTGCTGCTCCAGCAGCCCCTCGAGCGGCGTGTATTTCCAGTTCTCATGTTTGCGCGTCGGCCAGCCGAGGCGCAGCGCCTGCTGCCAGTGCGCCAGCGCATGGGGCGAACGCTCGCCGCCGCGGCCTTCGAACAGGCGATACAGCTGCTGCAACGCGTTGGCGTTACTGTTGGTCGGTAAGCCAGCCATAGCCCTGCTCCTCCAACTGTTTCACCAGCGAGAAATCGCCGGATTTGACGATGCGCCCCTGGGACAGCACGTGTACGTAATCCGGCTGGATGTAGTCCAAAATGCGCTGGTAGTGTGTGACGATGATAAAGGCGCGCTTGCCGTCCCGCAGCGAGTTGACGCCGTTGGCGACGATTTTCAGCGCGTCGATATCCAGACCGGAGTCGGTTTCATCGAGAATGCACAGATCCGGCTCCAGCGCCGCCATCTGCAGAATGTCGTTGCGCTTTTTCTCGCCGCCGGAGAAACCGACGTTGACCGAACGGGTCAGCAGATCGGCCGGCATATCCAGCAGTGCGATCTTCTCTTCGATGAAATCGGCGAAGTCAAAGCGATCCAGCGGCTCCTGTTCGCGGTATTTGCGCACCGCGTTGACCGACGTCTGCAGGAAAAAGTGGTTGCTGACGCCGGGGATCTCCACCGGGTACTGGAACGCCAGAAACACGCCTTCGCCCGCGCGATCTTCCGGATCCAACTCCAGCAGGTCCTTGCCCTTGAAGGTGACTTCCCCTTCGGTCACTTCGTACTCTTCACGCCCGGCCAGCGTGGCGGACAGCGTGCTCTTGCCCGAGCCGTTCGGCCCCATGATGGCGTGCACTTCGCCCGGTTTGATCTCCAGATCCAATCCCTTGAGGATCTCGTTGCCTTCCACGCTCACTTTCAAATTCTTGATGCTTAACATGCTGTGTCCTCAGATAGCGCCGACGGCGCTAAAAATGCGGCGATTAGCCCACGCTGTGTTCCAGGCTGATGGCCAAAAGTTTCTGCGCCTCGACGGCGAACTCCAGCGGCAGCTCGGAGAAAACGTCCTTGCAGAAACCGTTGACGATCATCGAAATGGCGTCATCCTCGCTGATGCCCCGCTGCAAGCAGTAGAACAGCTGGTCGTCGCCAATCTTCGAGGTGGTGGCTTCGTGCTCCAGCTGCGCGCTGTTGTTGCGCGCTTCAACGTAAGGGAACGTATGGGCGCCGCTGTCCGGCCCGATCAGCATCGAGTCGCACTGGGTAAAGTTACGGGCGTTTTCCGCCCCCGGCAGGATTTTCACCAGGCCGCGATAGGTGTTCTCGCTGTGCCCGGCGGAAATGCCTTTGGCGATGATGGTCGACCTGGTGTTTTTGCCGATGTGGATCATCTTGGTGCCGGTGTCCGCCTGCTGATGGCCGCTGGTCAGCGCCACCGAGAAGAATTCGCCGATCGAATTGTCGCCCTGCAAAATCACGCTCGGGTATTTCCAGGTGATGGCCGAGCCGGTTTCCGACTGGGTCCAGGACATTTTCGAGCCGGCGCCTTCACACAGCGCGCGCTTGGTGACGAAGTTGAGGATGCCGCCCTTGCTCTCGCCGCCGGAGAACCAGTTCTGCACCGTCGAGTATTTCACTTCGGCGTCTTTATGCAGGATCACTTCCACCACCGCCGCGTGCAGCTGGTAGCTGTCGCGCACCGGGGCCGAGCAGCCTTCGATGTAGCTGACATAGCTGCCTTCGTCGGCGATCAGGATGGTGCGCTCGAACTGGCCGGTTTTGGCGGCGTTGATACGGAAATAGGTCGACAGCTCCATCGGGCAGCGCACGCCTTTCGGCACATAGACGAAGGTGCCGTCGGAGGCCACCGCGGCGTTCAGCGCGGCGAAGAAATTATCGTTGGACGGCACCACGCGGCCCAGGTACTGACGCACCAGATCCGGGTATTCCTGGATAGCTTCGCCGAACGAGCAGAAGATCACCCCGCTCTCCGCCAGTTTTTCACGGTAAGTGGTAGCGACCGAGACCGAGTCGAAGATGGCGTCCACCGCCACCTCGCTGCCCTCGCGCACCGGCACGCCGAGCTGATTGAACGCCAGCTCCACTTCGCTGGTCAGGTAATCTTTTTCCGTCGCCGCGCCCGGTTGCTGCTCGGCGCCGGGTTGCGAACCGCAGGCATCGTCGCAGCTGCCGCAGGACGGCGCCGAATAGTAACTGTAGTCCTGGTAGTTCAGGCGATCGTAATTGGCCTTCAGCCAGTGCGGCTCTTCCATCTGCAGCCAGGCGCGGTAGGCCTCGAGGCGGAATTCCAGCATCCACTCGGGTTCGTTGCGCTTGGCCGAGATAGCGCGCACCACCTCTTCGTTGATGCCCTTGGCCAACTCATCGGTTGCCAGCTGGGTGAAGAAACCTTCTTTGTAGCGACCTTCGCTGACCCAAGCCTGCACTTCATTAGGCATTTCTACATTGCTTCGTGTCATGTTGATTGCATCGCTCAAACGCCAAAACTCTCGCCGCACCCGCAGGCATGCTGAGCTTTAGGGTTATTGAATTTGAATATCTGATTCAGCCCTTCGCGGACATAATCTACCGTGGTGCCGTCGATAAACGGCATCGCCTTCAGCGGCACATAGAGTTTGGCGCCGTCGCGCTCAAACAGCAGATCGTCATCGGCGGGTTCGCGGGTCAGATCCAGCACATAGGCAAAGCCGGCGCAGCCGGATTGTTTTACCCCTAGCTGCAGCCCTTTCACCTGCGGATCCTGCTGCATCAGTTTCGTTATTTGTCGTACGGCGCTGTCGCTGAGCGAAATGCCTTGCCAGACATTCTCGTCCAAAGAAAAAGTGCCGACATTTTCCGTTTGCATAGGGTTTACCTCACACTCGTGTTTGGCCACAGCCAATCTGGGTTACTTACATGTTAGTGATAACGATTATCACTTCAACCGTTTGTTTTGCGGGGGTATCCGCCGCGAGCGCGGTTTTTCGCTGCGGCGTGCGGCAAGCCAGCGGGACATCCGTGGCGGCTTGCGGCGTGTGGCGGCAAGGCGTGCATGCTATCCCTATGAATTTGTTCTTTATCCTGCATCACCGTACCGCACTCCCCGGTGGCCCGTCAGCGTTACAGCGCCGCCGTGCGTTGCCGATCTAAACATTCATAGAAAATACCTATTTCTGCATTCTGTCTGTCGTAAATGTGCGTTTATCGGCATTTTGCGCCGCGGCGCAAGGCGCGGCCTTTAAGTTAAAGTTTAGTCGCTCTGGGTTAAGTTGGGCCGTCGATGGCCTTTTACCCCCCATGGAATGAAAAAACGCCGCCACGGGGATTGATCGGCAACGCGGCAGTTTATATGATAATGATTATCATTCAATTTGAATTTGAGCGCGAAGCCAATGACTCTTTCGATCAACGCATGGTTGCTGGGCAAGATTGATGACTACAAATTCAGCGTGCGCGACGCCACGGTGGACTTTTATATGGCCGAAGCGGCGCTGCGCCGCCCGGAATGCAATATTGATCATCTGAAGCGGTACAACAGCGTCAGCCTCACCATGGCCAATCTGTGCCTGGAGAACGGCGATGATGACAGCTATCTGCACGCGCTCAGCAAGCTGCACAACCGGCTGATCGTCGAGATCAACAATCCGCAGCGCTGCCAGCTGTTTCGGGTGCAAAGCTACCACTTCGCCCGCCACACGCTGACGCTGATCTGCCAAAAATATGCGATGGAAGGCACCTGGGAGAAGGCGAACGCGTTTCAGAAGGACTTCGTCAAACGCGTGCCGTTTCAGCTGTAAAACGAAGCGCTCCGCAGGCCGATCGCCTGCGGAAACCGGCGGGGATCAGTCGATGACCGCCGTGGTCAGACGCGAGGTGCAGCACAGCCGATCGCGCGCGTCGAAGATCTCTATCTGCCACACCTGATGACGGCGGCCAACGTGCAGCGCGCGGCACACCCCGCGCACCTGGCCATCGAACACCGCCCGCAGGTGGTTGGCGTTGATCTCCAGCCCCACCACCTTCTGTTCGCCTTCGCTGCACAGGTAGCCGGCCATCGATCCCATCGATTCCGCCAGCACCACCGACGCCCCGCCGTGCAGCAGCCCGAACGGCTGCCGGGTGCGGCCGTCCACCGGCATGGTGGCTTCCAGGAAATCCTCGCCCAGTTGAGTAAACTCGATGCCCACATGGCTGACCATGCAGCCGTCGCCGGCGCGGTTCAGCTGCTCCAGCGATGTTTCACGTTTCCACAATTTCACTCAATCATCTCCAGAAGTGCCTGTAATGGGTGGCGCACGCCATTGCCCTCGATGCGTTTCACCTGGCTGCGGCAGGAATAGCCGGTCGCCAGGCAGCGCTGACGCGGCAAACGCTGCAGCGTCGGATGCCATGATAGCTCATAAATGCCGAGCGAGTTTTGCAGGTTCTTGGCTTCATGGCCGTAAGTGCCGGCCATGCCGCAGCAGCCGACGCTGACGTTCTCCAGTTTGGCGCCGAAGCGGGCGAAGATCGCCGCCCACTGTTGGCCGCTGGCCGGCAGCGCGGTGGTTTCAGTGCAGTGACCGAACAGATACCAGGGTTCGCCGGTCGCCGGCTGTTCGGCGCGATCCGCGATCCGCTGTTGTAACCATTCATGCACCAGCTGCACCTGGAAATCGCCACGCTCGGTGCCGAGGATCTCGCGGTATTCGTCGCGATAGCACAGCACCAGCGCCGGATCGACGCCCACCAGCGGCATGCCGAGCTGCGCCACGCGGTTGAGGAAATCGGCGGTTTTGCGCGCGGTGCGGGCAAAGCGCGTCAGGAAGCCCTTCACATGCTGCGCCTTGCCGTTCGGCGAGAACGGCAGCAACACCGGTTTATAACCGAGCTTTTCCACCAGCCGAACGAAATCCGCCACCACTTTGGCGTCGTAATAGCTGGTGAACGGATCCTGAACAATCAGCACGTGTTCTTCGCGTTGCTCGGCGTTCAACCCTTCCAACTGTTCCAGCGTCAGCGTGGTCGCCCGGTGGCCTGACAGCTGCTGACGCAGCGTCGGGCTGGACAACAGCGGCAGATCGACCATGCCGACGGCGTTGCGGCTCATCTCCCGCAGCCACGGCTGGCGGAAGAAGAAGTTGAACACCTTCGGCGCGCGGGCCATCAACGGGGTATAGCTTTCTACGCCGGCGACCATGTAGTCGCTCACCGGGCGCAGGTAGCGGGTATGGTAAAGCTGCAGGAAGCGCGAACGGAACCCCGGCACGTCAATTTTGATCGGGCACTGGGTGGAACAGGCCTTGCAGGCCAGACAGCCGGACATCGCCTCTTTCACTTCGTGCGAAAAGTCGTACTCGCCCTTGCCGGCATGCCAGCTGTTGCGGGTTTTCTCGATTAGACCGCGCAAGCTGAGGCGCTGCTGCGGCAGCTGTTTCTCCAGCGCCAACGGATCGACGCCCTGCTCGGCCAACAGACGCAGCCACTCGCGCACCAGCGTCGCCCGCCCTTTCGGCGAATGGATGCGGTTGCCGCTGATCTTCATCGACGGGCACATCGGGCTGCGCACGTCGAAGTTGAAGCACAGGCCGTTGCCGTTACACTCCAGCGCGCCGCGGAACGAGGTGCGCACCTCGACCGGGATCTGGCGATCGAAGGTGCCGCGTTTGACCGCATCCACCTGCATCATCGGCGCATCCACCGCCAGCGGCGCACAGATCTTGCCCGGGTTAAGACGGTTATCCGGATCGAACGCCGTCTTGATGCGGCGCAGCTCCTCGTACAGCGTTTCCCCGAAGAATTCAGGGCTGTACTCGGCGCGGAACCCCTTGCCATGCTCGCCCCACAGCAGGCCGCCGTATTTGGCGGTGAGCGCCACCACCCGATCGGAGATCTGCTTCATCAGCACTTCCTGCTGGGGGTCGCACATGTCGAGCGCCGGACGCACGTGCAGCACCCCGGCATCGACGTGGCCGAACATGCCATAGCTCAGCTTGTGGTCGTCGAGCAGTTGGCGGAACTCGACGATATAGTCCGCCAGGTGCTGCGGCGGCACGCAAGTATCCTCGGCGAACGGGATCGGCTTGGCGCGCCCTTTGGCGTTGCCCAGCAGCCCGACCGCCTTCTTGCGCATGTTGTAAATGCGCTCGATGCCCGCCAGGTCGCCGCAGATCTGGTACCCGATCACGCCGGCCTGCCGCTGGGCGATCAGTTCATCCAGCCGTTGGCACAGGGTCTCCATCTGGCCGTCGATCAGCGCGCGGTCGTCGCCGGCGAATTCGACGATGTTCAGCCCAAGCATCTCTTTATCCGGCACGTCGGCGATCAGTTCGCTTACCGAATGCCAAACGATATCTTCACGCGCCAGATTCAGCACCTTGGAGTCGATGGTTTCCACCGACAGCGCCTTGGCCTCGACCATAAAGGGCGCATTGCGCAGCGCCGAGTCGAAGGAGTCGTATTTCACGTTAACCAGACGACGCACCTTCGGCAGCGGCGTAATGTCCAGCCGCGCTTCGGTGATAAAGGCCAGCGTGCCTTCCGCACCGGTGAGGATGCGCGTCAGATCGAAGGTTTGCAGATCGTCGCTCAGCACGTGGCGCAGGTCGTAGCCGGTGAGGAAGCGGTTGAGTTTGGGGAATTTTTCCAGGATCAGCGCGCGCTGCTCGCGGCAGCGATTCAGCACCGTGCGGTAGATGCGCCCTTCGGCGGTCTCTTCCAGGGCAATCGTTTCCGCCAGCGCCGTCGGCATGGCGCGGGTGTCGATCATCTCGCCGCCCAGCAGCACCGCCCGCAGGCCCAACACGTGATCGGAGGTTTTGCCGTATACCAGCGAGCCCTGGCCGGAGGCGTCGGTGTTGATCATGCCGCCCAAGGTGGCGCGGTTGCTGGTGGACAGTTCCGGCGAGAAGAAGTAGCCGAACGGCCGCAAATATTGATTCAGCTGATCCTTGATGACCCCGGCTTCGACTTTCACCCAGCCCTGTTCGACGTTGATCTCCAGAATGCGGTTCATATGACGCGACATATCGACCACGATGCCGGTATTGAGCGACTGACCGTTGGTGCCGGTGCCGCCGCCGCGCGGGCTGAAGGTCAGCGTATTGAAACGCTCTTCCCCCGCCAGGCGGGCGATCAGCGCCACGTCGGCGGTGGAACGGGGAAACACCACCGCATCGGGCAACAGCTGGTAAATGCTGTTGTCGGTGGCCATCGTCAGCCGGTCGGCGTAGCTGGTGGCGGTATCGCCGTTGAATCCGTTTTGCTTCAGTGCTTCCAAAAAGTCGAGCACCCGTTGAACGAGGCCGGGCGCCTGAGAAATCTGTGGGATCATTCGCTTTTTTGACCCTGTCCGTCTATTTTTTATGCGCTGATGTACGCTGAATCGGGCCTTTAATTCAGACCCACCCTATTTTTTAGTGACACTAAAAACTAACATACTCGTTTAGTGAAGGCATTCACATTATTACCGCCCTGCGAGCGCCGCCACAGGCGGCCGCCCGGCGGTGATAAACCGACCGACAGGCACCCCGATTCGCCGGTGCCAGGGATTTAATTGACCAGGATGAGAACCCACTGATGCCACTCCCGCAATCGCGTTACGACTTACCGCGAATTATTTTCGGCGTGCTGTTTATCGCCATCATGATCGTCGCCTGTTTCTGGGTGATCCAACCGTTTATTCTCGGCTTCGCCTGGGCGGGCATGGTGGTCATCGCCACCTGGCCGCTGCTGCTCAAACTGCAAAAGCTGCTGTGGGGCCGCCGCTCGCTGGCGGTGCTGGTCATGACCCTGCTGTTGATCCTGCTGTTCATTCTGCCCATCTCCCTGCTGATCAGCAGCGTGGTGGATAACAGCGCGCCGTTGATCGCCTGGGCCAGCTCGCCAGGCAAGTTGCATATTCCCGACCTCGCCTGGCTGCAATCCGTCCCGATGATCGGCGACAAGCTCTATACCAGCTACCATACGCTGGTTAACGCCGGCGGCGCCGCGCTGCTGGCGAAGGTACAGCCATACTTCGGCCAGACCGCCACCTGGTTCGTGGCGCAGGCGGCGCATATCGGCCGCCTGCTGCTGCACTGCGCGCTGATGCTGCTGTTCAGCGCCTTGTTGTACGCGCGCGGCGAACAGGTCGCGCTGGGTATCCGTCACTTTGCGGTGCGCCTCGGTTCCGCGCGCGGCGATGCGGCGGTGCTGCTGGGCGGCCAGGCGATCCGTGCGGTCGCGCTGGGCGTGGTAGTGACGGCGCTGGTGCAGTCGGTGCTGGGCGGCATCGGTCTGGCGGTAAGCGGCATTCCGGCCGCCACCCTGTTGACGATGCTGATCTTCATCTGCTGTGTGGCGCAATTGGGGCCGCTGTTGGTGCTGGTGCCGGCCATCATTTGGCTGTACTGGCACGGCGACACCACCTGGGGCACCGTGCTGCTGGTCTGGAGCTGCGTGGTGGCCACGCTGGATAACGTGCTGCGCCCGGTGCTGATCCGCATGGGCGCCGATCTGCCGCTGCTGCTGATCCTGTCCGGCGTTATCGGCGGTTTGCTGGCCTTCGGCATGATCGGCCTGTTCATCGGCCCGGTGGTGTTGGCGGTGTCTTATCGCCTGCTGACCGCCTGGATGGATGAAGCGCCGGAGCCGACCACCGCGCCGGAGCAAGTGATCGAAGAACTGGAAAAACGTTAATCGCCCTCCCTTCCGCCCGCATCGCCGGGCGGAAGAGTTTCCCCTCTCACTACGCCTACCTCATTCGGGTAATATCTTCGCCAAATATAATGCCGTTGTTTATTGATTAAGGCGCGGCAAATGGAAAGGTGCAATGTAAATCCGTGTTTGCTGCAAAATGCAAAAAGAGATAACGCCCGCAAATAAATGGTGATACCGCTATCGATTAGGATGATTCTTAATGACTAGTCGCGTTCAAATATCTAGTATTATGGCCATCTATTGCTTCAAATCACTGATTTTAAAGCAACCTTTCTGAACAATGTAATGCCATACATGTGAATTGCTGTGTGTAGTCTTTGCCCATCTCCTACGATGGGCTTTTTTTTATTCTTTTTTCGCCAAATTGATTATTTAACGCGCCGTTATTTACATTCAGAAATAAAAAGGCCGCAGCGTAAACTGCGGCCGGGTATTAATGCCTTAGCAACGCCGAAGCCTTATTTCTTTTTCGACAAGTTGATCCAGGTCTGCACTACGGTATCCGGATTGAGCGACAGGCTATCGATGCCCTGCTCCATCAACCACTCGGCGAAGTCTTCATGGTCGGACGGCCCCTGGCCGCAGATACCGACGTATTTGCCGTGGCGTTTGGCCGCCTGGATCGCCATCGACAGCAGCGCTTTCACCGCGTCGTTGCGTTCGTCGAACAGTTCCGACACCACGCCGGAGTCGCGATCCAGCCCCAGCGCCAGCTGGGTCATGTCGTTGGAGCCGATGGAGAAGCCGTCGAAGTGCTCAAGGAACTGATCCGCGAGCAGCGCATTGGACGGGATCTCGCACATCATGATCACTTTCAGCCCGTTTTCGCCGCGCTTCAGCCCCTGACGCGCCAGCTCGGCCACCACCGCTTCCGCCTGCGCCACGGTGCGCACGAACGGCACCATGATTTCGACGTTGGTCAGCCCCATTTCGTTACGCACGCGTTTCACCGCTTCGCACTCCAGCGCGAAGCAATCGCGGAAGCTGTCGGCCACGTAGCGGCCGGCCCCGCGGAAGCCCAGCATCGGGTTCTCTTCGTGCGGTTCATACTTGTCGCCGCCCACCAGGTTGGCGTACTCGTTGGATTTGAAGTCGGACAGACGCACGATCACGCGCTTCGGCCAGAAGGCGGCGCCCAGCGTCGCGATCCCTTCGGTCAAACGACCGACGTAGAACTCGACCGGGTGGTCATAGCCCTGCATCAACGCGCGAATTTCGTTTTGCAACGCCGGCGTTTGCTGATCGAACTCCAGCAACGCGCGCGGGTGCACGCCGATCATGCGGTTGATGATGAATTCCAGCCGCGCCAGGCCCACGCCTTCGTTCGGCAAACGCGCGAAGTCGAAAGCGCGATCCGGGTTGCCGACGTTCATCATGATCTTCAGCGGCAGATCCGGCAGTTCGGTCACTTCGGAGCTCTGCACGCTGAAGTCCAGCATGTCGCTGTAAACGAAGCCGGTGTCGCCTTCCGCACAGGATACGGTGACTTTCTGGCCGTCTTTCAGCACGTCGGTGGCGTGGCCACAGCCCACTACCGCCGGAATGCCCAGCTCACGGGCGATGATCGCCGCGTGGCAGGTGCGCCCGCCGCGGTTGGTGACGATCGCAGCGGCCTTCTTCATGATCGGCTCCCAGTCCGGGTCGGTCATGTCGGTCACCAGCACGTCGCCCGGCTGGATGCGATCCATTTCGCTGATATCGTGAATCACCTTCACCGGACCGGCGCCGATGCGATGACCGATGGCGCGGCCTTCCACCAGCACCGGGCTGGAGCCGTTCAGCTGATAGCGTTCCATGGTCTGTTCGTTGGAGCGAACGGTCTCCGGGCGCGCCTGCACGATCAGCAGTTTGCCGGTGTGGCCGTCTTTCGCCCACTCGATATCCATCGGGCGGCCGTAATGTTTTTCGATCAGGATCGCCTGCTGCGCCAGCGCCTGCACTTCGTCATCGGTCAGCGAGAACCGGCTGCGCTGCGCTTCCGGCACGTCTTCGATGCGCACCTGCTTGCCGTGATCCTGCGACGGCGCGTACACCATGCGGATTTTTTTCGAGCCCAGGTTGCGGCGCACGATCGCCGGCTTGCCTTTTTGCAACGTCGGCTTGTGCACATAGAACTCATCCGGGTTCACCGCGCCCTGCACCACCATCTCACCCAGACCGAAGGCGGAGGTGATGAACACCACCTGATCAAAGCCGGACTCGGTGTCGATGGTGAACATCACGCCCGAGGAGGCCAGATCGGAGCGCACCATGCGCTGTACGCCCGCCGACAGCGCCACGCCGCGGTGGTCGTAGCCCTGGTGCACGCGATAAGAGATGGCGCGGTCATTGAACAACGACGCGAACACGTGCTTGATCGCCACCATCACGGCGTCGATGCCCTGCACGTTGAGGAAGGTTTCCTGCTGGCCGGCAAAGGAGGCGTCCGGCATGTCTTCCGCCGTGGCGGAAGAGCGCACCGCAAAGGAGGCTTCCGGTTCGCCGTCGGCGAGCTGTTGGTAAGCCTGATGAATTTCACGCTCGAACTCGGCGTGGAACGGCGTGTCGATCACCCATTGGCGGATCTGGGCACCGGCCTTGGCCAGTTGTGCAACGTCGTCAACGTCAGTCTGATCCAGTAACTGATAGATGCGCTGGTTAACACCGCTTTGTTCGAGGAAATCGTTAAACGCCTGCGCGGTGGTGGCAAAACCGTTCGGCACGGCCACGCCCAAATCGGAAAGATTGGTGATCATTTCACCGAGGGAAGCGTTTTTGCCGCCGACACGGTCAACGTCGTGCATGCCAAGCTGGTTGTACCAAAGCACATTACGCAAGTCTGGGCCATTGTTGGACATCGAGACAATCCTTATTGCTATCAGTAGGGTAAAGACGGATTTAATTCGCTTGCTTTACGGCGCCGCTAAACGCGGAGCCGAATCAGACTAGCACACTGATCCGGGGAAAATGGAAAGGTGAATCGATCAACCCACTGAAGAAAGTGGTTTTTAAGAGAATGTCCTAACCGGCTGATTTGCCTGGGAACCGTTCCCAAACGCACGAAAAGCTTAGTTCTCAACAAATTACGTTCTTTTTAAACTTCTGTTTTAATGACCGCGCAAACGCTACCGTTTTTGGTGAAAATAACGGCAAACTCGCGCTTCAGGTGGAAAAGCGCCGCTGGGCCGCACTTTTTATGGCCGCTAATCGCGCTTTCCGCCCGCGCCGCCGCATGGCGGTTTATCGCCCCGCCGTCACAATTTTTTCTCTCGTCCCTTTACCGACGGATCGTCTGCGGCCCATGATATTGACAGTGATGACAGCAGGAACACCGTTTTCAGGTAAGGAGCCTCGGGTGGAAAGAAGCGTTTTTTATATTTCGGATGGTACGGCGATCACCGCCGAAGTGCTGGGACACGCGGTGCTGTCGCAGTTCCCGGTCACGGCGACCACCTATACCCTGCCGTTTGTCGAAACCGAGGCCCGCGCGCGCGCAGTTCGCCAGCAAATCGATGATATTTACCATGAAACCGGCGTGCGCCCGTTGGTGTTTTACTCCATTATCTCGCCGGAAGTGCGCGATGTGATCGTCCAGAGCCAGGGCTTCTGCCAGGATATCGTGCAGGCGCTGGTCGGCCCGCTGCAGGGCGAGCTGGATGTGGAACCGACGCCGGTGCCGAACCGCACCCACGGCCTGACCGCCAGCAATCTCGGCAAGTACGACGCCCGCATCGCCGCCATCGACTATACCCTGGCGCACGATGATGGCATTTCGCTGCGCAACCTCGATCAGGCGCAGGTGATCCTGCTCGGCGTCTCGCGCTGCGGCAAAACCCCCACCAGCCTCTATCTGGCGATGCAGTTCGGCATCCGCGCCGCCAACTACCCGTTTATCGCCGACGATATGGACAATTTGCATCTGCCGGCCTCGCTGAAACCGTTTCAGCATAAATTATTCGGCCTGACCATCGATCCGGAGCGCCTGGCGGCGATCCGTGAAGAGCGGCGCGAAAACAGCCGTTACGCCTCCTTGCGCCAGTGCCGCATGGAAATCGCCGAGGTCGAGGCGCTGTTCCGCAAAAACCAGATCCGCTACCTCAACACCACCAACTATTCGGTCGAAGAGATCTCCACCAAAATCCTCGATATCCTCGGCATGAGCCGCCGCATGTTCTGATCTTTCCCCGCGGGGCCATCGCGCCCCGCCGCCTGCCGTTTATTTCAGCAGCAGCTGATTTTTTTGTGCTTTTTTTCGCGGCTTTGATCAACAGAACGCAATCTCTACGGTTGAATTCAGCGCTTTTTGCGTTATTGTGATCGCCATCACTTCCCGGCGCTCCTGCCGCAGAGAAGAACAGTTTCCAGGGAACAACATGCACAAAACAGATGAACTGCGGACCGCGCGCATCGACAGCCTCGTCACGCCGCAAGCGTTGGCGGATAAGCTGCCGATCTCGGCGGCCGTCGCCGATAACGTGACAGCGTCACGTAAACGCATTGAAAAAATCCTTACCGGTGAAGACCGCCGCCTGCTGGTGGTGATCGGCCCCTGCTCCATCCACGATCTCGACGCCGCCGTCGATTACGCCGGCCGGCTGAACGCCCTGCGCGAACGCTACCAGGATCGCCTGGAGATCGTGATGCGCACCTACTTCGAAAAACCGCGCACCGTTGTCGGCTGGAAAGGCCTGATCTCCGATCCGGCACTGGACGGCACCTTCCAGGTCAACCGCGGCATCGAAATGGCGCGCCGCCTGCTGCTGGAGGTGAACCAGCTCGGCCTGCCGACCGCCACCGAATTCCTGGACATGGTCGTCGGCCAATACATCGCCGATCTGATCAGCTGGGGCGCCATCGGTGCGCGCACCACCGAAAGCCAGATCCACCGTGAAATGGCCTCGGCGCTCTCCTGCCCGGTCGGCTTCAAAAACGGCACCGACGGCAACACCCGCATCGCCATCGACGCCATTCGCGCGGCGCGTGCCGGGCACATGTTCCTGTCGCCGGACAAACATGGTCAGATGACCATCTACCAGACCAGCGGCAACCCGTACGGCCACATCATCATGCGCGGCGGCAAAACGCCGAACTACCACGCCAGCGATATCGCCGCCGCCTGTGACAGCCTGCGTGAATTCGATCTGCCGGAGCACCTGGTGATCGACTTCAGCCACGGCAACTGCCAGAAGATGCATCGCCGTCAGTTGGAAGTGGCCGACAATGTCTGCCAGCAGATCCGCGCCGGCTCTGCCGCCATCACCGGCGTGATGGCGGAAAGCTTCCTGGTGGAAGGCACGCAGAAAATCGTCACCGGCCAGCCGCTGACCTATGGCCAGTCGATCACCGATCCTTGCCTGAGCTGGTCCGACAGCGAACAGCTGCTGGCGATGCTGGCGGATGCCATCGATAGCCGCTTCTAGCCTATCGCAGGCCGGGGCCACGCCCCGGCTTTATCTCCCCTGTTTCGCTCATCTATACTGATCGCAATCCTTTAACACCCGCCGCAACGCACTGGGAGCCCCGGCATGATTCACTCTCTGTTATCCATCCCCTGCGTCACGCTGCAGGGCGAGCAAAAAACGCTGGGCGATTTCCCGGCGCGCGCTTACCTGGTGGTCAACACCGCCAGCAAGTGCGGCTTCACCCCGCAATACCGCGGGCTGGAAAATTTGTGGCAATACTATCGCGAACGCGGGTTGATGGTGCTCGGCTTCCCTTGCAACCAGTTTGGTTCTCAGGAGCCGGGCAGTCCGCTTGAGATCGCCAATTTTTGCAGCCTCAACTACGGCGTCAGTTTCCCGCTGTTCAACAAAATAGAGGTCAACGGCCCCGGCGCCCATCCGCTGTTCAACGAACTGAAACGCCTGGCGCCCGGCATTCTGGGCAGCCGCCGCATCAAATGGAATTTCACCAAATTCCTGCTCACCGCCGATGGCCAACGTGTCACACGCTTTGCGCCGATCACCAAACCTGAGCGTCTGTTCGACCGCATCGAAACCCTGCTGAAATAATCCCCTCTTTTTTACGGGCCGAGCGCGTTCGGCCCGTCGCCGGATGTCCGTTCGGCAAAAAGGTTCCATCGGTAAGAAAATTTTCCTTGATGTAACCTTTCCATCACATGATAATGATTCTCAATTTGATATTAATTACCATTTAATGGTCTGTTTTATAAGCACAAAGATGATGGATACTGCCAACACGCCAACTCCCGCCGCCGCGGCCCCGACCGAGCACAGCGCAAACGCGCCGCCCAGCTACGACAGCGCACAGCTGCTCGGCGCCGACGGCATCGCGTTCATTACCCATCAGGGCCAGCGCTATCAACTGCGGCAGACCAAGGCAGGGAAATTGATCCTGACCAAATAACCACAGAATCCTCAAACGCCAGCCACCCCGATCTTGTGATCCAGGCAGCCAGCAAATCTATTGATATGTTTCATTACATACGGAGAGTTGCACCATGCCTCTGACATTTTCCACCCGGCTGCGTTTTTCCGCGTTGAGTCTGGCGATTGCCTGCGCTCTGCCTACGGTGGCCTTGGCACAAAACACCAGCACGACACCCTCTTCTTCCCCCGCGACGCCGGCCAAAAAAGCCAAAGCCGCTGACGAAACCATGACCGTGGTCGCCACCGGCAATCAGCGCAGCAGCTTTGAAGCGCCGATGATGGTGACGGTCATCGAAGGCAGTTCGCCGGAAAGCCAAACTGCGGGGACCGCTGCCGATATGCTGCGCCGCGTGCCGGGTATTACCGTCACGGGCTCCGGCCGCAGCAATGGGCAGGATCTCATGATGCGCGGTTACGACCGACGCGGCGTGCTGACGCTGGTCGACGGCATCCGCCAGGGCACCGATACCGGCCATATTAACGGCACATTTTTAGATCCTGCGTTGGTGAAGCGCATCGAAATCGTGCGCGGCCCTTCTGCCCTGCTGTACGGCAGCGGCGCGTTGGGTGGCGTAGTGTCTTATGAAACTGTCGACGCCGCCGACCTGCTGTTGCCAGGCCACGACAGCGGGTTCCGCGTCTACGGCACCGCCGGCAGCGGCGATCACAGCTTGGGCATGGGCGCCAGCGCCTACGGCAAGACCGATAACCTCGACGGCCTGCTGTCGTTCGGCACCCGCGACGTCGGCAATCTGCGCCAGGGCAATGGCTTCGATGCCCCCAACGACGAAACCATCAACAACGTGCTGGCCAAAGGCACCTGGAAGATCGACGACAACCAGTCGCTGGGCGGCAACCTTCGTTACTACAACAACAGCGCCCAAGAGCCGAAAAACCCACAAACGCCAGCCAGCTCCGCTGGAAACTTAATGACCAATCGTTCGACGATCCAACGCGACGCGGCTCTGAGTTACAAACTGAAGCCGGTCGGCCAGGATTGGCTGGATGCTGAAGCGAAAGTGTATTACTCGGACGTGAAAATTAACGCGCACGCCAGCGGCAGCGAAGATGAAGCGCGCAAACAAACCACTAAAGGCGCCAAACTCGAAAACCGCACACGCCTGTTTGCAGATACTTTCGCTTCGCACCTGTTGACCTACGGCACCGAGGCTTACAAACAGGAGCAAACGCCGGGCGGAGCGACCGAAAGTTTCCCGCACGCAAAAATCAACTTCGCTTCAGGCTGGCTGCAGGACGAAATCACGCTGCGCGATCTGCCCGTCACCCTGCTCGCCGGCACCCGCTATGACAATTACAAGGGCTCAAGTGACGGCTATGCCGATGTGGATGCGAACAAATGGTCCTCACGCGGCGCAGTCAGCATTACCCCCACCGACTGGCTGATGCTGTTCGGCTCCTATTCTCAGGCGTTCCGCGCACCGACGATGGGTGAGATGTACAACGACTCCAAACACTTCTCCATCCCAATGGGGCCTACCACCATCACCAACTATTGGGTGCCGAACCCTAATTTGAAACCGGAAACCAATGAAACTCAAGAGTACGGATTTGGTCTGCGTTTCGACGATCTGCTGCTCGCCGATGATAGCTTGCAGTTCAAAGCGAGCTATTTCGATACTAAAGCCAAGGATTACATCACAACCGACGTCACCATGGAGCTGGGACGCGGCCCGCGCGGCCCTTACTGCATCAGTTGCACCACCTTTTCGACCAATATCGATCGCGCAAAAATCTGGGGATGGGACGCTACGCTCAGCTATAAAACCTCTTGGTTCGGCTGGGATTTGGCTTATAACCGCACCCGCGGCAAAAATGAAGCGACCGGTGACTGGTTGAGCAGCATCAATCCGGACACCGTCACCAGCTCGCTGGATGTGCCGCTGGGCGAAACCGGTCTGTCCGCCGGTTGGGTCGCCACCTTCGCCGAACGCGCCACCCGCGTGCAGACGGGGACGCCGGAGCAAGGCGGCTACGGGGTTAACGACTTCTATCTGAGCTACAAAGGCCGCGACCGTCTGCAGGGCGTCACCACCACCGTGGTGCTGGGCAACGCCTTCGACAAAGAGTACTACTCGCCGCAGGGCGTCCCGCAGGATGGCCGCAACGCCAAACTGCTGGTCAGCTACCAGTGGTGATCATTTGACTATCTGGCGGACATCCGGTGTGTCCGCCATTCGCATCACAGCGCAGGAGAATCCCGCATGAGCAACACCCTGTACGAACGTTACCAACAGGCTAAAATCGACCATCCCGGCAAATACGCCCGCGACCTGGCGGCGATCCTTGGCGTCAGCGAAGCGGAGCTGACGCACGCCCGCGTTGGCCACGACGCACGCCGCCTGCAGGCCGACGCCCGCACATTGCTGACCGAACTCGAGCAAGTGGGCGTCACCAAGTCTATCACCCGCAACAGCTATGCGGTGCATGAGCAGATGGGCCGCTACCGCAACCAGCACCTCAACGGCCACGCCGGGCTGATCCTCAACCCGCGCGAGCTGGATCTGCGCCTGTTCCTCAACCACTGGACCAGCGTCTTCGCCATGAGCGAAACCAACAAGCGCGGCGTGCGCCACAGCATTCAGTTCTTTGACCCGCAGGGCGATGCGCTGCACAAGGTCTACACCACCGAGGAAACCGATCTGCCGGCCTGGATGGCGCTGGTGGAACGCCACCTGAGCGAAGAAAACTCGGCGCTGGCGCTGCAGCCCGCCGAGGCGGCCACCTCCGATGAAGCCACGCAGGATCAGGCCAAAATCGACGCTGAATGGCGCGCGATGACCGACGTGCACCAGTTCTTCCAGCTGCTGAGCCGCAATAAGCTGACGCGCCAGCAGGCCTTCCGCGCCGTCGGCGACGATCTGGCCTATCAGGTGGACAACAGCGCGCTGTCGCAACTGCTGGAGGCGGCGCAGCAACAGCAAAATGAGATCATGATCTTCGTCGGCAACCGTGGCTGCGTGCAGATTTTCACCGGCCAGATCGAACGGTTGATGCCGCAGGAAGGCTGGATCAACGTGTTCAACCGCCGCTTCACGCTGCACCTGATTGAAAACGCCATCGCCGAAAGCTGGATCACCCGCAAACCGACCAAAGACGGCATCGTCACCAGCCTGGAGCTGTTCGCCGCAGATGGCACGCAGATCGCGCAGCTGTATGGCCAGCGCACCGAAGGCCAACCGGAACAAACCCAGTGGCGCGAGCAGGTCGCCGCGCTCGCCGCCAAGGACATCGCCGCATGAAATCCTCCTTGATCCGCCGCCTGGCGTTGATGGTGACGCTGACGCTGCCGCTCACCGCCGCCGCCGCGCAGCGCATCGTCTCGATCGGCGGCGACGTGACGGAAATCGCCTTTGCGCTCGGCGCCGGCGACGACGTGATCGCCCGCGACAGCACCAGCCTGCATCCGGAAGCGGTGAAAAAGCTGCCGGACGTCGGCTACATGCGCCAGCTGAACGCCGAAGGCATTCTGGCGCTGAAACCGACGCTGGTGCTGACGACCGAGCTGGCGCAGCCGGCGCTGGTGCTCAAACAACTGGCGGACAGCGGCGTCAAGGTCGTCAGCGTGCCGGGTGACACCACCCTGCAGGCGGTGCCGCAAAAAATCGCCGCGATCGCCGCCGCGCTGCAGCGTGATGAGCAAGGCAAGCAGTTGAGCGAGCGCTATCAACAGCAGCTGGCGGCGGTCGATACCACTCCGCTGCCGGTCAAGGTGCTGTTTGTGATGAGCCACGGCGGCATTACGCCGATGGCGGCCGGGCAACACACCGCCGCCGACGCGGTGATCGCCGCCGCCGGACTGAAAAACGCCATGCAGGGTTTTGACCGCTACCGTCCGCTGTCGCAGGAAGGCGTCATCGCCAGCGCGCCGGACCTGTTGCTGGTCACCACCGACGGCGTGCGCACCCTCGGCGGCGAACAGCAACTGTGGACGTTGCCGGGTCTGGCGTTGACGCCGGCAGGTAAGCAGCGTCGCGTGCTGATCGTCGATGACATGGCGCTGCTGGGCTTCGGTCTGGAAACGCCGGCGGCGCTGGCCAAACTGCGCCACGCGGCGGAGCAAAAGTAATGCGCTGCCGCACCTCGCCTCAGTTAGCCATCATCGGCCTGCTGGTGCTGCTGACGCTGCTGGCGCTGGTCGCCGCTAACCTGGGCGCGCTGACGCTGTCGTTTGGCACCCTGTGGCGCGAACCCTTCAGCGACGCCGCCTGGCACATCTGGCTGAACATCCGCCTGCCGCGCGTGCTGTTGGCGGTGGTGATCGGCTGTGCGCTGGCGGTATCCGGCGCGGTAATGCAGGGGCTGTTCCGCAATCCGCTGGCGGATCCGAGCCTGCTGGGCATCAGCAGCGGCGGCGCGCTGTTTGTCGCGCTGTTCATCGTGATGCCGCTGGCGTTGCCGGTGACGATCGCGTTGTATGGCCACATGCTGGCGGCGTTCCTCGGCAGCCTGCTGGTATCGCTGTTGATCTACGGCATCAGCCGCAGCGGGCACGGCAATCTGTCGCGGCTGCTGCTGGCGGGCATCGCGATCAACGCCCTGTGTATGGCTGCCATCGGCGTGCTCTCCTACATCAGCAGCGATCAACAGCTGCGCCAATTCTCGCTGTGGATGATGGGCAGCCTCAGCCAGTCGCAATGGCCGACGCTGGCCGTTTCCGCCTCGCTGATCCTGCCCACGGCACTGCTGACGCTGCTGCAGGCGCGTCGTCTGAACCTGTTACAGCTGGGGGACGAAGAGGCACACTACCTCGGGGTGAACGTTCAGCGCGCCAAGCTGCAGCTGCTGCTGTTGAGCGCCCTGTTGATCGGCGCGGCGGTGGCGATGAGCGGCGTGATCGGCTTCGTCGGTCTGGTGGTGCCGCATCTGGTGCGTATGCGCCTCGGCGGGGATCACCGCTGGCTGCTGCCCTGCTCTGCTCTGGGCGGCGCCTGCCTGCTACTGGTCAGCGACACGCTGGCGCGCACGCTGGTGGCGCCGGCCGAAATGCCGGTGGGATTGATGACCAGCCTGATCGGCGGCCCTTACTTCTTGTGGCTGGTGATGCGCCAGCGGGAGCGAACCAGTGGATAACGCCGCCAACCTCACGGCCCGGGAGTTGCGCTACAGCCTCGGTACGCGCCGCTTGATCAACGATGTTTCGCTCAGCCTCGCCGGCGGTGAAATGGTGGCGATTATCGGCCCTAACGGCGCCGGCAAATCGACGCTGCTGCGTTTGCTGACCGGCTATTTGACGCCGGACTGTGGCGAATGCCGGCTGCTTGGCCGCCCGCTGGAACACTGGGCGCCGCAGCAGTTGGCCAAAGTCCGAGCCGTGATGCGTCAATACAGCGATCTGGCGTTCCCCTTCAGCGTGGAAGAAGTGGTCAGCATGGGACGCGCGCCGCACGGCAAACGCGACGAGCACCAGGCGATCCAACAGGTTATGGCGCAGACCGATTGCCTGGCGCTGGCGCAGCGCGACTATCGTCAGCTGTCCGGCGGCGAACAGCAGCGGGTGCAACTGGCGCGGGTATTGGCACAGCTGTGGCAGCCGCAGCCGTCCCCCGCCTGGCTGTTCCTCGACGAGCCGACTTCGGCGTTGGATCTTTACCACCAGCAGCATACCCTGCGCCTGCTGCGCTCGTTGACGCGCCAACAGCCGCTGGGCGTCTGCTGTGTGCTGCACGATCTCAATCTGGCGGCGCTGTACGCCGACCGCATCCTGCTGCTGCATCAGGGGCGCCTGGTGGCGAGCGGCACACCGCAGGAAGTGTTGCAGACGGAAATCCTCACCCGCTGGTACCAGGCCGATCTCGGCGTGATTCATCATCCCGAAGTGTCGTTGCCGCAGGTCTATCTGCGCCAATGAAACGTTCAAGGGCGCCATGAGGCGCCCTTTTTTCATCTCAGCTGGAGCAGGAAATCTCCAGATGTTTGCCCCAGTCCGGCGGCAGCGCGGCGAGATCGTCATACTCCGGCGCATCGTCGAACGGCCGCAGCAAGGCCTGATGCAACCGCTGCAAACGGCCGACGTCGTCTTTCTCCGCATCCTCAATCGCTTGCTGGGCCAGGTAGTTGCGCAGGATCAGCCGTGGGTTCACCGCCTTCATCGCCCGTTGCCGCTCCGCGTCGCTGACCTGCTCCTGCTGCAAACGCTGACGATATTGCTGATACCAGGCGTCGAAGGCCGCGCGGTCGATAAACTCATCGCGCAGCGGCGACTGCGCCTGTTGCTGTTCGGTTTCGCTCAACAGGCGGAACGTGCGGGTATAGTCCCGCCCTTCCTGGGCCATCAGGCTCAACAGGCCGGTCAGCACGTCGTTATCCTGCGCCGTCGGCGTGAAGAAGCCCAGTTTGGCGCGCATCTGTTCGCCATAGGCGCGCATCAACGCCGGTTCATACGCCGCCAACGCCTGCTGCAGCTGTTCGGCAGTCATCAGCCCCGACAAGGTTTGCGCCAGGCGATGCAGGTTCCATAACGCCACCGCCGGCTGATTATCAAAGGCGTAACGCCCTTGATGGTCGGAATGGTTACAGATATAGCCGGGCTGATAGTCATCGAGGAAGCCGTAAGGGCCGTAATCGATGGTGATGCCGAGAATCGACATGTTGTCGGTGTTCATCACGCCGTGGGCGAATCCGACGGTTTGCCAATGGGCGATCAGGCGCGCCGTGCGTTCGACCACGTCGGTAAACCACAACAGGTAACGATCGGCCTGATCCTGCAACTGCGGCCAGTGACGGGCGATGACGAAATCCGCCAGCTGCCGCACCTGCTCCGGCTGTTTGCGGTAATAAAAGTGTTCGAAGTGACCGAAGCGCACATGGCTTTCCGCCACCCGCAGCAGCATCGCGCCGCGTTCCGGCTGCTCGCGGTATACCGGTTGTTGACTGGTGACAATAGTTAACGCACGCGTGGTGGGGATCCCCAGATGGTGCAACGCCTCAGAGGCCAGAAACTCGCGGACAACCGAACGCAGCACCGCGCGGCCATCCCCCATGCGTGAATACGGCGTCAGCCCGGCGCCCTTCAGGTGCCAGTCACGGTGACTGCCGTCCGCCAGGACTTGTTCGCCCAGCAAAATGCCGCGCCCATCGCCCAGTTGCCCGGCCCAGACGCCGAACTGGTGGCCACTGTACACCTGTGCCAACGGCTGCATGCCCGGCAGCAGCGTTTCCCCCGCCCAAATCGGGGTTTTATCCTGAGTAAACCAACTGTCATCCAGCCCCAGCTCGCGCGCCAGCGGCTCACTGTGGTACAGCAGGCGCGCATCCTTGAGCGGCGTCGGGTTCAGGGCGGTGTAAAAACCGGGTAATTGTTGATAGTAAGCGTTATCGAATTGCGGCATAGGCCCTCCGTTTCAGCGTAGTGTAGAGCCTGAACGGGAGGATTAACACCGAAGGAATGCAGGGAGAACGCATCCGCCTGTCACCAGAACGGATGCGGGAGGTTTCTCGTGAGGAAACGCGCTGAACGTCGGCTGACAAACGCGGTTATCAGCAAAACGTGGGGGAATAACGGCGACTGAATCACGCTAAACATCACCCCGTCGCTTATTTACCTCATTGTGTGTAGTTTTTTTGTATCACTTCTTAATTATTGAACTCGCTGGGCATCGCCAGCAAAGCTTGCAGATTATCCACACCAACGCTGGGCCATAAAAAACCTTGCAGGCCTAAAACACCGGCGTATCTGAGTTTATTAAAGTACTCTTTTTTCTCTATTCCTCCGACGATCACGCCTTTACACAACAGGTTGATATTCTTTAACAACGAGTCGATGACCACGTCATACCCCTGATGGGTAAACAGCTGCCAGTAAAAACGCTTGTCTATCTTTACGTAGTCAAACAAACCATCGTACAACGCGGTCAGCGTGGCTTTACCGGAACCGAAATCATCGAGCCACAGCGTAAACAATTCGCTTAATCGCCGCACGCTCGTATTGTTCTTTCCGGCAGAAAGATTCGGAAAACTCTCACTCATTTCAAATGCAATAAAAGGATATTGCCGGATCCTCTGGCACAAGGCCGGATCGGAAAGAATAAGCTCGACGATGGTTTCTTCGATATTGATGGTCAACTGCACGCTGTTACCGGTAAACCAGGCAGCATGCTGCTCCGCCAGTCTCAATTGCTCATTAAATAACTCAATCCTTTGTTCAGGCGCCAATAAATTAATCCCAATTTCGGCCGGCATGGCTAAATCACCGTCGAGACTGTTGAAACGGCTCAACATTTCCACCGCCAACAGCCCGCCCTCCATTGAGTAAACAGGTTGAAAAACATAGCTACTAATAAAGTCAGCTTCGAGTTGGATGTTCATTTTAATGCCACAGGATGAATGGCTAGCGTATCATCGTATATCAATATATTTTATCGATCAATCCTTCTGGGATTAATCGGAAATATCAATGCAAATGCTCGTAAAATATCATTTAATTGATAGATTAAAGCTATACGACAATCGCGAACGGCGCAAAGAAAAGCAGCCGCACTTATGCCAGTTTTCTCGTTCGGCGCGTGATGCGAAAAGATATTTGGCTTAAGTGGAATGGATTTGAGGTCAAATTTGACTTATCTCCTTTGTTTTAATTAAGAAAAATCCTAAATAAAGTAAAATAATCTTTCTGACTTAACGCCAATTTTTCCGGCCGTTAACGATGACTGATTAAATTTAATAACGCATCAATTCCGCCCGTTATTCGCAGCATTGAAAACCTGAAAAAATGCCCACCTTGATTTTCAGAAAATCTGCGCTACGCCCAGCGAAACGTCGCTTTCAGCGATAAAAAAAGGGATGAGCACGCTCATCCCCTCGCAGCCAGACCGCCCGGCTAGCGGATGGTATCGCTCAGCCATTGCCGCAGCTCGGTCAATTCAGCCGCCTGTTGCGGATAGGCCGCCACCAGGCGGTCGCAGCAGGCGGCGACGGGCTCACTGCGGTACGCGCAGCCCACCAGCATGTCCGCCAACCGCTGTAGCGGAGCCGGATTCAGGCTGTCGGTGAATACCTGCGCACGAACAATTGTCCCCTTCTCGACATCGAAGAACAGGTCCACGCCGCCCCAGACGAAGCGTTCATTTAGCAGATGGCTGAACGCCGGCGCCTTGCCGAAATTCCATTCCCAACTGCTCTGTTTGGCGAACTGCGCGGCAAAATCGGGCAGATCGGGGAATACATCCGGCGAAATGATCTCCGGCTCGGCCGTCTCGCCATAGTGGGCGAAGAAGGCCTGCACGATCGCCTCACACACCTGCTCATGGCTGATGCCCGGCAAAAACTCCGCCAGGTTGGCGACGCGTGAACGCACCGAGGTGATGCCCTTGGCCTGCAGTTTTTTGGGATCCGGATTGAGGTAGTCCGCCAGCCGCTCCAGATCGGCATTCAGCAACAGCGTGCCGTGGTGGAAACCGCGATCCTGCGTTTCGCGATAGGCGGAGCCGGATATTTTGCGCGGCCCATCGGCAGTTTCCATCACCAGGTCATTGCGCCCCGATGCGTCGGCCGTTACGCCCAACTGCCGCAGCGCTTGCAGAATGATATTCGTAGAGACGCTTTTATCGTACCCCGGCTTGCCGGCCATAAAGGTGAAGCAGGTGTTGCCCAAATCGTGGAATACCGCCCCGCCGCCGCTGCTGCGCCGCGCCAGCCGAATGCCATCCTGTTCCATACGCCGGGTGTTGCACTCTTTCCAGGGGTTCTGCGACTGGCCGATCACCACCGTTTCGGCATTGCGCCACAGGAAGAGGATTTTTTGCGTGGTCATTTCGCGGAAGATGCACTCTTCCACCGCCAGGTTGAACCAGGGATCGTAGGAGTCGGAGATCAGTAAACGCAAACTGTTCATGGCAGGCACCGTTCAAAACACGTGATGCCGCCATGATACACCAAATCAACGGGTTAAGGCTAAATGCGCCGCGCCTGCCAGTACACCCGTTTCCAGTAAACGTTATCGAGCGAGGAGCGGATCACCCCGCGGCTGGTCGAAGCGTGGATAAATTGGTCGTTGGTATCGTAAATGCCGACGTGCAAACCGTTCTCACCGCCGCCGGTTTTGAAAAACACCAGATCGCCCGGCATCAGTTCGTCGCGCGAGACCTTGGTGCCCAGCGAGGTTTGCTCTTCGGTCGAACGGGGCAGCTGCATATCGAAGCGATCGCGGAACGTGCGGTAAACAAAGCCGGAGCAATCGACGCCGCCGCGATCCAGGCCGCCGTAACGGTATGGCGTGCCGTACCACTGGCGCAGTTGTTCATTGAGCTGAGCCACCACCACGATAGAATCCGCCAGGCGGCCGCTGGGTGGCGGCGCATGGCTGCTGCAACCGGCGAGGATTAAACTGGCTAATAAAAACCACACACGCATCCGCATAATATCCCTTCATTGAACACGTTGCCGCATTATGCCATTCGGTACACCACTACACTGCCTGCGAGGCAAAGCCGGCACCACGTAAGGAAAGCGCTATTTCGCGTTAATTTATCTCCCGCACGGGGAAAAAGGCAAGCGCCATGAGGGAGATAATAGCAGGATCGCCGGTTTTGGCCCTATTGCGGCGATTTGGTCTCGGATTTGCTGTTAATCAGCCAGACGCCGA
This sequence comes from Serratia sp. CY55921, assembly GCF_052167655.1. Classification (NCBI taxonomy): domain Bacteria; kingdom Pseudomonadati; phylum Pseudomonadota; class Gammaproteobacteria; order Enterobacterales; family Yersiniaceae; genus Serratia; species Serratia sp. CY55921. Next base: position 1,482,479 of record NZ_JBJNMU010000001.1, read on the forward strand.
ACAGAATAAACAGCGTGCCCAACGTTTTCAGCAGCGTAGCGGATTCGTTAAACCACGGCAGGATCACCGCCGCCAGGTAAACCAGCGCATAGCTGACGCTCAGCAGAGGATAAGCGCGGTTTAACGGCAGATGGCGCAGCGCAAAGAACCAACACAGCATCGACAGCGCATAGCCAAAGATGCCGCCGCCCACCGCCAGCAGCGGCAGCCAGTAGTCGCCGATCAGCCTCAGCGAGACATCGGCGAACGACATCAGCGGGATCTGAACCATGCCCCACTTCATCAGCAACTGCGCCAGCGTCACCAGCAGTACGCTGGCGGCGCCCCAGGCATAGCCCTTCATGAATGCACGCTCATCAGCAGGATCCCCAGCATAATCGACGCCACGCCACACCAATGGCGCGCGGTCGTCGGCTCATGAAACAGCCAGCGCGCCGCCAGCGTCACCATCACGAAGTTAAGGCTGAGCATCGGGTAAGCCAGGCTGAGCGGCAGGCGTTGCAGCACATTGAGCCACACCGCCATGCCCAGCCCCAGCAACAGCACCGCCAGCGCCAGCCAACGCAGCGTCTGCTTGAGCCGCGCCTTGTCCGCCCGTTCCCAGCAGTGCGCCGCCTGCTTCTGGCACAGCTGCCCACCACAGGTGAGCAGACTGACCACTATCACCAACAGAAAACCGATCATGGTTGCTGTTTATACCACATCAGCACCAGACGGTTCATGCGATCCACCTTATCTGCGGCAGGCAGTTCCTGCGGCAGCGCTTCGCCGCGGGAGAGCTGCAACACCAGCGACACATTCCCCTGCTTGCGCGCCTGCGCCAGCCACTGCGGGAAGTCGGCGTCGCTGATCAGGTGCCCTTTGGCGTCCGGATACTCCAGACCATAGGCCACCTCGCCTTTCTGGCTGTACATCAGCACGTCGCTGCGCTTGAGTTCCCAGGCCAGGCCGGCCGCCACCCCGACGCTGTCGGTCAGCACGTAACGGCTGTCGCCCAGTTCGGCCATCGTGGCGCGGGCGAAGTTCTGCGGCAGTTTGGAATCGGTCACCTGTTGCGGGATGGCGTAGCCGATCACCAGGCACAGCAATACCGGGCAGGCCGCCGCCCAGCGCCATTGACGGCCGTTATCGCGCGCAGAAACCAGTGCGAACAGCAGCCAGCCGCCGAAGGCGATCAGGCCGAGCACCACCTTCGGCCACTCTTGCGCGGTAAACAGATGGGCTTTCGGCAGCAGGCCGGAGCTCAACACCACCAGCGCCACGATGCCGATCAGCCCGAACAGGCCGTTCAGCCAGGCATTGGCCTTGAACAGCCTGGCGCGCAGGGTGGCGGCGTAGTCTTCCGCATAGGCGGTCATCAGCAGCGCCAGCGGCGCCATGCACGGCAGAATATAGGTCGGCAGCTTGCCTTTGGCGATGCTGAAGAAGATCAGCGGCATCATCGCCCAGCTCAGCAGGAAGAACAGCTCCGGGCGCTGTACGCGTTCGCGCCAGCCCTTGAGCAGCGCACCGGGCAGCAGCGCCAGCCACGGCAGCACCGCCGCCAGCAGGATCGGCAGGTAATACCAGAACGGCGCCTTGTGCTGGGCGTTATCTTCGGCGAAACGCTGAATATGTTCGACCCAGAAGAAGTAATTCCAGAAATCGGGTTCGCGTTGCGCGATCGCCAGCGCCCACGGCAGGCTGAGCAACGTAGCGGTCACGATCGCCACCGGGCCGTAGCACAGCAGATCCTTGATGCGACGTTGCTGGATGACGATCGGGATCACCGCGATCACCGGCACCGCCAGCGCCAGGAAGCCCTTGGTCATAAAGCCCATACCGCAGGCCAAGCCCAATAGCGCGTAGGCGCCCAGCTTGCCTTTGACCGAGGTGGCTTTCAGCGTCAGGTAGTAGCTGACCATCGCCGCCGCCAGCCACAGCGAGATCATCGGATCCAGCACGCTGTAGGTGCCGATGCTGAACACCAGCACCATCGACAGGAATATCAGCGCCGCCAGGCTAGCGCGGCGCGCATTGCGCCACATCAGCATCGCCAGCGCGAACACCAGCAGTGCGGTCATGCCGGTGCTGAACACCGAGCCGAAGCGCACCGCAAAGTTGTTTTCGCCGAACAGCCACTGGCTGATGTTATTGAACCAGTAACCCGCCACCGGCTTTTCGAAGTAGCGCAGCCCCAGCAGGTGCGGCACAACCCAATCGCCGCGCTGCAGCATTTCACGGCTGATCTCGGCATAACGCGTCTCGTCCGGCTGCCACAGCAGGCGGCCGTTAAGCGGGATCAGGTAAACCAGAGCAAAAAAAACGGCCAGCAGAATGGCCCAGGATCCTTTTAGCGCCTTCATGTAACGTCCTTCACATCGGTTTGACAGCCCAGCCAACCTTCGCGGCCGGGGAAAGGAGCGCGCTTGATGCGGCCCAACGGCAGTGACGCCAAATCTTGCGGTAACAGCGCGCTCAGCGGGCAGAATTCGATGCCCTGCTGCCGTGCGCGTTGCAATAACTGTTCGAACATCGCCGCTTGCGACATGCCTTCCACTTCGGTGTGAATGGTGTACACCGGTACGCCGCGATCGTTCTCGATGGCGCGCAGAATGTAGTCGTTAAAGTCGGCCATGCTGACTTCGCTGCCGATCACTTCGTCGAAGGTCGGCAACGTCACCGGGATCTGCACCGTACCGTGACGCCCGTCGCTCAGCACCGGACGGAACGGATGGGTGCCGCGGCAATCGCTGTTGTAATGGAAGCCGAAGCGCTGCTTGACCTCCAGCACGCGCGTGTCGGCACGCCAGCCCGCCACGGCAGAGCATTTCACCGGCTGGCCGGTGCTGGCGCTCAGGGCATCGACGCCCCGCTGCACCTGTTCGGTCAGTTGCGCCTCGCTCCACTTGCCGACGTTGGCCTGCCATCCCTGGTGATCCCAGGCATGCAGCCCGACTTCATGGCCGGCTTCGGCGGTGCGCTTCATCAGCGGCCCCAGCGCGCGTGAAATGTTGCGCCCCGGCCACGCAGTGCCGGCCAGCAGAATATCCAGACCGTACAGCGAAGCGGCGTTCGAGCGCAGCATTTTCCACAGAAATTTCGGACGCAAAAGGCGCCAAAGATGGCGCCCCATGTTGTCCGGTCCCACGCTGAAGAAGAAGCTGGCCTGAATGTCGTACTTTTCGAACAGGTCCAGCAACTGCGGCACCCCTTCACGGGTGCCGCTGAAGGTATCTACATCAACCCGCAGACCGACTTTCTTCATGCATCGTTCCCTTCCTGAACGGTAGTGCGCAGGAAGTAGTCCAGCGTATCGGCGACGGTTTGCTTCATCTCGATGGTCGGCTGCCAGCCCAACAGGCGGCGCGCGTTTTTGATGCTCGGCGTGCGGTGCTCGACGTCCTGGTAACCTTTACCGTAGTAGCTGCTGCTCTCCACGTCCTTGAAGCCGGCAAACGGCGGGAAGCGGTCGCGCAGCGGGTGGTTGTTGAAGCTTTCCAGCAGCATTTCCGCCAGCTCGCGAATGCTCGCTTCGTTGGTCGGGTTGCCGATGTTGACGATCTGACCGTCGCACAGGCCGTCGCGGTTCTCAATGATGCGGAACAGCGCTTCGATGCCGTCGTTGATGTCGGTGAAGCAACGCTTCTGTGCGCCGCCGTCCATCAGTTTGATCGGCGAACCTTCTACCAGGTTGAGGATCAGCTGGGTGATGGCGCGGGAAGAACCGATGCGCGCGGCGTCCAGGTTATCCAGACGCGGCCCCATCCAGTTGAACGGACGGAACAGCGTGAACTTCAGGCCTTCTTTGGCGCCGTAAGCCCAGATCACCCGATCCAGCAGCTGTTTGGAGACCGAGTAGATCCAGCGTTGTTTGTTGATTGGCCCGACGATCAGACGAGAATGGTCTTCATCGAACTCTTTGTCGTCGCACATGCCGTACACTTCGGAGGTGGACGGGAAGATGATGCGCTTGTTGTATTTCACGCAGTCGCGAACGATCTTCAGGTTCTCTTCGAAGTCCAGCTCGAACACGCGCAGCGGGTTACGGGTGTATTCGATCGGCGTCGCGATCGCCACCAGCGGCAGCACCACGTCGCATTTCTTGATGTGATACTCGATCCACTCGGAGTGGATGCTGATGTCGCCTTCCACGAAGTGGAAGCGCGGGTTGTCGAGGAAGCGGCTGATGGCGTCAGAGCCGATATCCAGACCGTAGATGTCGTAACGATCGTCGCGCAGCAGACGCTCGGTCAGGTGGTTGCCGATGAAACCGTTGACCCCGAGGATCAGCACGCGAGTGCGGCGTTTCATCACGGCGTTAGGCTTGGCGGCCAGACGCACGTCGGTGACGATGCCCATTTCCTGCGCCAGGCGGCTGCCCTGCACGTACAGGCCACTTTCGTTCTGCCCGGCGACGATTTCCAGCGCGCCTTCGCCACAGGCGATGACCAGCGGGGCGGTGCTCAGCACGGTGCCCGGTTGTTTATCGTGTTGGGTATCCAGCACGCGGGAACGCCAGACGATCAGCTTGCGCTGGCCGAGGTAGCTGAATGCCCCCGGGTACGGTTCAGTGACGGCGCGCACCAGGTTGTTGATCTCTTTGGCGGATTTGTGCCACAAGATCTCGCCGTCCGCCGCGGTGCGGCGCCCGAAGTAGCTGGCCTGAGACTCATCCTGCTTGGTAAAAGTGGCGGTGCCGTTCTTCAGCTTCGGCAGCTGCTCTTTCAACACGGCCTGCGCGGCTTCCAGCACTTTTTTGTGCAGCGTCAGCGCGGTGTCGTTGTCGGCGATAGCCACTTTCTGCTGGCCCACAATGTCGCCGGCGTCAGGGCGTTTCACCATTTTGTGCAGGGTGGCGCCGGTTTCGGTTTCGCCATTCACCAACGCCCAGTTCACCGGCGCGCGGCCACGGTAGCGCGGCAGCAACGAACCATGCAGGTTGAAACCGCCCAACGGGGCCAGCGATAAGATCTCGTCGCTCAGCATGTGACGGTAGTAGAACGAGAAGATCACGTCCGGCTGCAGTTCGCGAATGCGATCAACCCACAGCGGGTGGTTCACGTCTTCCGGCGCATAGACCGGCAGATCCAATTCGGCGCCCAAACGGGCCACGGAGGAGAAGAAGTTGTTCTCACCTGGGTCGTCGGTGTGCGTGAACACAGCCTGCACGTCATAACCCGCCTCAGTCAGCGCTTTCAGACCTGCGCAGCCAATATCATGGTAAGCAAATACAATAGCTTTCATCATTCTTCTTCCTGAGTATTGTGGTCTTGCTGTACGCCGACCACTTTCTGAACAAAATAGCGAGGACGTGCGCGCACGTCGGTATAGATGCGGCCGATGTATTCACCCAGCAGCCCCATGCCGACAAACTGGGCGCCGATAAAGGTGAACAGGACGGCGAAAAGCGTGAACACGCCGCCGGCGGCCCATTCAGGACCGAGCAGCAGACGCAGCGCGATCAGCACCAGCGCCAACACGAACCCGGACAGCGCCACGATGCTGCCGACCACGCTGAGCAAACGCAGCGGCGTAGTGGTCAGACAGGTGATCAGGTCATACATCAGGTTGATCAGCTTCATCAGGCTGTATTTGGAGTCGCCGAACTCGCGCTCGGCGTGACGCACGTCGATCTCGGTCGTGCGACGGGCGAAGGTATTCGCCAGGATCGGGATGAAGGTGCTGCGCTCATGACAGTGCAGCATCGCCTCAACGATATGACGACGGTAGGCGCGCAGCATGCAGCCGTAGTCCCCCATCGATTTACCGGTGGCGCGTTGAATCATCATGTTGATTACGCGCGAAGCGCTTTTGCGGAACCAGGAGTCCTGACGGTTGGCGCGCACGGTGCCCACCACGTCATAGCCCTCTTCCGCCACGCTGACCAGCCGAGGGATTTCCTCCGGCGGGTTCTGCAGATCGGCGTCAAGGGTAATCACCAGATCGCCGGTCACCTGATTGAAACCGGCCATGATCGCCGAATGTTGGCCATAGTTGCGGTTAAGCAGGACGGCAATCACGTGACTGTCCGGCTTTTCGGCCGCCGCGGTCAGCATGTCAGCGGAGTTGTCGCTGCTGCCATCGTCGACGAGAATGATTTCATAAGGTTGGGATAACTGCTTACAGGCGGCGGTAGTGCGCTCCAGCAACGCAGGCAGGCTTTCCTGCTCGTTGTATACCGGGATGACTATCGACACTTTTTTGATCGGTTCAACGCGAGACACGTAAAGACTCCACAACAGAAGACAAGGCATTGACCACGCGATCCACATCGGCGTCGGTCATATCAGGGAATAGCGGTAAGGTGCACAGCCGCGCCGAGTTCCATTCGGTATTCGGCAACGACAGCTGCGGATAGCGCTCACGGTAGAATTTCTGGGTGTGCGCCGCACGGAAATGCAGCCCGGTGCCGATGCCAACCTCTTTCAGGCGCTCCATCAGCTGGTCGCGATCGAGGCCGCAGCGCTCGGCATCGACGCGCACCATAAACAGGTGCCAGGCGTGGTCATGCGGATAATCCGGCACGCCCAACGGCTGGAACGGCGAGCCTTCCAGCGCGCTCAGGTAGCGCTGCGCCAGCGCCTTACGGCGCGCGTTCAGCTCGGCAAAGCGCGACAGTTGCACCACGGCGATCGCCGCGTGAATGTCGGACAAGTTGTATTTGTACCCCGGCTCCACCACTTCGGCCTGCGGTTTGCGGCCAAGCTGCTGGCGATCGAAGGCATCGACGGCCAGGCCGTGGAACTTCAGGCAACGCAGGCGATCCGCCAGCGCATTGTCGTCGGTGGCGATCAGGCCGCCTTCGGCGCAGGTCACGTTCTTAATCGCGTGGAACGAGAAAATCGCCGTGCCGCGCGCGCCGACCCATTCGCCGTTGTAACGCGTGCCGACCGCATGGGCGGCGTCTTCGATTAACGGCAGACCATGGCGTTCGGCCACGGCGCGCAAAGCGTCCATCTGCAGGGGGGCGCCGGCATAATGCACCGGAACAATCGCTTTGGTTTTCGGGGTGATGGCAGCCTCGACGTCGGCGGCACTGACCATCAAGGTCTCACGGTCAACGTCGATCATCACCGGCGTAGCGCCCAGCAGTTCGATCATGTTGAGGGTGGAAACCCAGGTTTGGGAAGGGGTGATGACTTCATCGCCGGGCCCCACGCCCAGCGCCATCAAAGTGATGTGCATGCCTGCTGTGGCGGAACTGACGGCGATGGCGTGCTTACAGCCGAAGGTGGAACAGAAGTCGCTTTCCAGTTGCTGATTTTGCGGGCCGGTGGTGATCCAACCGGAACGCAACACTTTCTCTACCGCGGCGATTTCTTCGTCGCCGATGGCTGGACGAGAGAAAGGTAAAAATTGATCCATAGTTAACCCCAAACGTATCGGACTGCTTTTGATGACACTGTAAATCCCTTTCGTTTAACGAATATTAAACGCCAGAGAAGAATCGTTTCCGTGGATTAACTGCCAATGTAAGGCCGCAAGCTTAACTAAACCTTAAGACGAGACTTGTCATCAGTGGGAGAACTGATAGGAAGGTGCCGTCATCATTAATATAATTTTATTATGTAAATCAATTTCTTATATTTTTTAATAATTACTTACGTATTTTATTTTTGCCGAATCAAGCGTAGCACGTCATCGACGTTTTTCAAGAAAATCGGTATGAAAATGAGAGACCGCACAATATTCGCCGATGCTTATCTGACTATTTATATTCACTATGTTTAGTTTCCGTTTACGTTGCGCCCCGCCGACTGGGTTAATTAAGCCGTGCGGGTCATGATCCAACGCTGGTCCCCTACCCATTGCAGCTGGAAATCCACTTCATAAATCTGCGACAGCAGCGCGGGCGCCATCACTTCACGCGTGACGCCCTGCGCCACAAGCCGGCCGGCATGCAGCAACCAAACCCGATCGGCCTGCTGTAGGGTGTGATTCAGATCGTGCGCGCATACCAGCGCGCTGCGCCCGCTCTGGCAGAATTCGCGCAGCAGGCGATCCAGCGCGACTTTCTGCGCCACATCCAGGCTGTTGGTCGGCTCATCCAGCAACAACAGGCGGCTGTGCGGATTGACGCTGGGCCACACCTGCAGCAAGACCGCCGCCAGCCGCACCCGTTGCCATTCGCCTCCAGAAAGCTGCGTCAGCATGCGTGACAGCTTATCCACCAGCTTCAACCGCCGACACAGATAGAGGATGGCGTGCTCCACATCGGTTTGCGTTGCCGCCGCAGGCCGGTGCAGCGCCAAATACTGAAACACCGGCATCAGCGACACCGGCGGCTGTTGCTGGCTGAGGTAACCGCGCCGGGATGCCAGTTCGCTCCCCGGATAATCGGAGAGCGCGCGTCCGTCCAGACGAACCTCGCCCAGCCCCGGCAGCATGCCCGCCACCCGCGCCAGCAGAGTGCTCTTCCCGGCGCCGTTTGGGCCGATCAGGTGAACCTGCAACCCGCCGTCAATCTGTGCCGAAAAAGGCGCCAGGCGCCCCGCCACCCCAACCTCAACGAGTTGCAGCATCCGTCTTACCCTGCCAGCGCTTGTTTCACCGCCGCCACCAGCGCCGGATCTTCCGGCGTGGTGTCAGGCGAGAAGCGCTGGATCACCGTGCCGTCGCGCGCGATGAGGAATTTCTCGAAGTTCCACAGAATATCGCCGGCGTGCTTCGGCGCACGCCCTTTGCTGGTCATCCGCGCCAGGAACTCGCTGCCCTGCGGCGCGACAGCAGCCGGCTGCGCGGCAATCAGCGCCTGATACAGCGGATGACGGTGTTCGCCGTTCACCTCAATCTTGGCGAACATCGGGAATTGCACGCCGAAAGTGCCGCGGCAAAACGCCAGGATCTCTTCGTTGCTGCCCGGCTCCTGCCCCAGGAATTCATTGGACGGGAACCCCAGCACTTCCAGCCCCCGATCGCGATAGGTTTCGTACAGCGCTTCCAGCCCTTCATATTGCTTCGTCAGGCCGCACTCCGAGGCCACGTTGACCACCAGCAGCACCTTGCCCTGATAGGCCCCCAGCGTGGTAGCCTGATTTTCGATGGTCTGTAACGGCAGGTTATAAATTGGATTGCTCATCGGTTGTCATCCTGTAGTTTTTTAATGGCAGGTGAATGAAGAAAACTACCTTACGCCTTTTGCCCGGGTCAGTAACCAGATAAATAGCGGCGCTCCCAGCGTAGCGGTCACCACGCCGATCGGCAGTTCGGCCGCCAGCAGCGCAACGCGGGCAATCACATCGGCCACCAGCAACACGCCGGCCCCCGCCAGTGCGCAGGCCGGCAACAGATAGCGTTGGTCGGTCAGGCCGGTGAGCCGCAAAATATGCGGGATCACCAGCCCGACGAAGCCGATCACCCCGGCGAGCGCCACGCTGACGCCCACCAGCCAGCCGATCGCCAGCACCAGCAGGTTGCGCCACAGATGCAGCGACAGCCCGAGCTGCCGCGCCTGCACCTCGCCCAGCGCCATCAGGTTAAGCGCTCGCCCCTGGCCGCACAGCCACAGCAGCACCGGCAGCAGCGCCAACACCAGCCACTTTTGGCGCCAGTCGACGCCGCCGAAGCCCCCCATCATCCAGTACATCAACTGCCGCAGATCGAGACTGGTGCTGAAATAGACCGCCCAGGTCATCAGCGCGCTGCACACGATGCCCAGCGCCACTCCCACCAGCAACAGCCGCGCATTGGTCAGGCGGCGCCGGCGAGCGAAGCCCAGCAGCAAGAACGTCATCGCCAGCGCGCCTGCTATCGCGGCGGCGCTCATCAGCGCTACCGGCAGCAGACCGTGGCCCAGCAGCACCGTCAGCACCAGCGCGACGCCGGCGCCGTTCGCCACCCCCAGCAGGCCAGGTTCCGCCAACGGGTTTTCAAATAGCGCCTGCATCACCGCCCCGGCTACCGCCAGGGCGGCGCCGACCAACATCACCGCCAGCGCACGCGGCAATCGCAGTTGCCAGACGAACAGCTGCGCCCGATCGCTGAACCATTCTGACGGCCATATCCATCGATCGCCGGCGCAAAGGCTAAACAGCAATGCCAGCACCACACCCAGCGCCAACAGAATGACCTGGCGTTTATCGCGGTAACGTTGATGTTGCAACAGTAAGGTGAAGGTACGGCTGGTTGGCATGGCGCGGCGATTCCCTGCCGGCCGCTGTCGTGGCCGGATAATTGACGTCTGAGTCAAATATTAGGGGGTTAACGCCGCAAGGGGAAGCCTTGCGTAAGCGATGGCGCAGGAAAGCAGCGGCTGGCCCTGCCCGTCATCGCCAGGATGATGGCAAAACCAGCCGCCGATAAACTCAGGGGTTAACGATGCTGACCGGGGTTGCCCTGCGGATAGGGCCGGCCGCGGCCGTCATCGCGCCGGTCATGGTCGCCGCGATCGTCATGATCACGATTATCGCGATCGCCGTGGAAAGGATTGCCGCTGCGCGCCGGCTCGCGATGCTCATAGCCGCGCGGCGGCGAAGGCTGCCAGCGCCCGCCGTCCCAGTACAGGCAGCGCGCATTGCGCTCCCCCAAACCGCGGCCCTGGTGTGCATGCCACCATTGCGGGGGACGCCAGTCGTAGCCATCCCAGTAGTAACCACGGCGGTCCTGATCCCCCAAATGTAGGGAAACGCCCGGCACGTTGATATCGACAGAGACATCGGCCTGTGCCGCCAGCGGCAGCAACAGAGGGAAACACACCAGCAACAGGAGCTTTTTCATTTTGCCTTCTCACTCTATTTTTCTTGCTGCAGTGGTTATATCAGTGCGCTTATTTAGCGACTATCTCACCGGTGCCTATTTTCAGATCGTTTTCGACGGCCTTACACAATCCCTACACTGTTTGCCGACGTCTTTAATTATTATTGCCTCTGCCAAGGCTTAACGAATAACTGACATCGCTTAAGCGGCGCGACAATGATAATTAAACGGATCCCCACCGGAGGATAATAAGATGATTAAACGTATAGGTATGTTGCTGGCCTTTGTGGCCCTGGCCTCAAGCCTCAGCGCCTGCTGCTGGGGGCCGCACTGGGGCGGCGGCCACCGCGGCGACGGCCCAGGCCATTATTACGGCCGTTATTGATTTGATAAATAAGGTCATCAACTAAATAAAATAAGATATAAGAATATTCCGCAATTAACATAAAATAAATTTTCGCCGTGGCGTTTTAATGAATAATGTTAATTCTTACTTAGCCCATTAGGAATAAACTGAATTTTTCCAAAAAAAGAAAAAGGCCGCGCAAGCGGCCTTTTTTGATGTCACGTCATTCACCCTTTCGGGCTGGCGTTTTCTACCCGGCTTTTCAGCTTCTGCCCCGGACGGAAGGTCACCACGCGGCGCGCCGTAATCGGAATGTCTTCGCCGGTCTTCGGGTTACGCCCCGGACGTTGGTTCTTGTCACGCAGATCAAAGTTGCCAAAACCCGACAGTTTTACCTGTTCGCCATTCTCAAGGGCCCGACGGACCTCTTCAAAGAACAGTTCCACCAGGTCTTTGGCGTCCCGTTTGCTAAGCCCAAGCTTCTCAAACAGGTGTTCTGACATTTCAGCTTTAGTAAGCGCCATAGGTTCAATCCCTCAAGGATGCTTGGAATCGCTGTTTTAGAGCCTCTACGCATTTTGCAACGGTAGCGGCTATCTCCTCTTCTTCCAGTGTACGAGCGGTATCCTGCAATACCAGACTGATAGCCAGGCTCTTGTCACCTTCTGCCACGCCCTTGCCACGGTACACGTCAAACAAGTTTACGCCAACTACCTGATTTGCGCCAACTTTCTTACACTCGGCCAAAATATCTTCTGCGGGGACGTTTTCAGCCACCACAATGGCGATATCACGGCGGTTTGCCGGGAAGCGCGAAATCTCCCGCGCCTGAGGCACGGCGCGGCTCGCAAGCTTGTTCCACTCCAGTTCAAACACCACGGTGCGGCCGTTAAGATCCAGTTTACGTTCAAGTTCCGGGTGAACCACACCGATGAAACCAACGCGTTCGCCGTGCAAATAAATCGCCGCACTTTGCCCTGGATGCAGGGCCGGATTGGCTTCCGCCCGGAACTGAATTTCGGATAATTTACCGGTCAGCTCGAGGACAGACTCCAGATCCCCTTTTAAATCATAGAAGTCGACAGGCTTGCGCGCCAGATCCCAATGTTCATCGTGCGTATGGCCGGCGATCACGCCCGCCAGCATGACGTCCTGACGGATACCCAGATCTGCCGCACTATCAGGCACAAAGCGCAGGCCGCTTTCGAACAGGCGTAGGCGCGTCTGCTGACGGTTCTGGTTATACACCACCGCAGACAGCAGGCCGGTCCACAGCGACAGACGCATCGCCGACATTTCGACCGAAATCGGGCTTGGTAGGATCAGCGCTTCTTCATTCGGGTGCAGCAGCGCCTGCACTTTCGGATCGACGAAGCTGTAGGTGATCGCTTCCTGATAACCGTGATCGACCAGCATGGTCTTCACGCGCTTGAGCGTCAGATCGGCTTCGCGATGCTGGGTCATCACCAAATCGGCGCGCACCGGTACATCCGGAATGTTGTCGTAGCCGTAAACGCGCGCCACTTCTTCCACCAGATCCTCTTCAATCTCCATATCGAAACGCCAGCTCGGCGCGACCGCTTGCCAGCTGTCGCCCTGTTCGGTCACCTGGCAACCCAGGCGGCGCAGAATGTCGCTGACCTGCTCGCTCGGCACCACGTGGCCGATCAGGCGATCCAGCTTCTCGCGGCGCAGCGTGATGGTGGCGCGTTTCGGCAGTTCATTCTCGTGAGTCACGTCGATAATCGGGCCTGCCTGGCCGCCGCAGATGTCGAGCAGCAGGCGCGTGGCGCGCTCCATGGCTTTGTACTGCAGCGCCGGATCGACGCCGCGCTCATAGCGGTGAGAAGCATCGGTGTGCAGGCCGTGACGGCGCGCGCGACCGGTGATCGACAGCGGGCTGAAGAAAGCGCACTCCAGCAGCACGTCCTGGGTTTCGCCGTTGACGCCGGAATGCTCGCCGCCGAAGATGCCGCCCATCGCCAATGCTTTTTGATGATCGGCGATCACTAAGGTGTCGGCGTTCAGTTTGGCTTCGTTGCCGTCCAGCAGCGTCAAGGTTTCCCCTTCTTCCGCCATGCGCACCACGATGCCGCCGTCGATGCGACTCAGATCGAAAGCGTGCATCGGCTGGCCAAGTTCCAACAGCACATAGTTGGTGACGTCGACGACGGCATCGATAGAACGGATACCGCAACGACGCAGTTTTTCACGCATCCACAGCGGGCTTAACGCCTTGACGTCGATGCCTTTCACCACGCGGCCCAGATAACGCGGGCACGCCTGCGGCGCGTCAACGCGGATCGGCAGCGTGGCGTCAATCGTCGCGGGCACCGGGCTCATGTCCGGCTCGGTCAGCGCAACCTGGTTCAGTACGCCCACGTCACGCGCGACGCCGATGATGCCCAGGCAGTCGGCGCGGTTCGGGGTGACGCTGATCTCGATGGTGTTGTCGTTCAGTTTCAGATAGTCACGGATGTCGGTGCCGATCGGCGCATCCAGCGGCAGCTCGATAATGCCGTCATGATCGTCAGAAATGCCCAGTTCGGAGAACGAACACAGCATGCCTTCCGAAGGTTCGCCGCGCAGTTTGGCGGCCTTGATTTTGAAATCGCCCGGCAGCACCGCGCCCACGGTGGCGACCGCCACTTTCAGGCCGGTGCGGCAGTTCGGCGCGCCGCAGACGATGTCGAGCAAGCGATCGCCGCCCACGTTAACTTTAGTGACACGCAGTTTATCGGCGTTCGGGTGCTGACCGCACTCGACAACCTCACCCACCACGACGCCGTTAAACGCGCCGGCAACCGGATCCACGCCGTCCACTTCCAAACCGGCCATGGTGATTTGATCGGATAATGCTTCGCTGCTGATGGCCGGGTTTACCCACTCGCGCAACCAGAGTTCACTGAATTTCATGTGATATTCCCGCCTTACTTAAACTGTTTGAGGAAACGCAGATCGTTTTCGAAGAATGCGCGCAGGTCGGTGACGCCGTAACGCAGCATCGTCAGGCGCTCCATGCCCATACCGAAGGCGAAGCCGGAGTAAACTTCCGGATCGATGCCCACGTTGCGCAGTACGTTCGGATGCACCATGCCGCAGCCCAGCACTTCCAGCCATTTACCGTTTTTGCCCATCACGTCCACTTCGGCGGACGGCTCGGTGAACGGGAAGTAGGACGGACGGAAACGAACCTGCAGGTCTTCTTCAAAGAAGTTATTCAGGAAATCGTGCAGCGTGCCCTTCAGGTTGGTGAAGCTGATGTCTTTATCAACGATCAGCCCTTCCATCTGGTGGAACATCGGGGTGTGAGTCTGATCGTAGTCGTTACGATAAACGCGGCCCGGCGCAATGATGCGGATCGGCGGCTGCTGGTTCTTCATGGTGCGGATCTGCACGCCGGAGGTCTGAGTGCGCAGCAGGCGCGTGGCGTCGAACCAGAAAGTATCGTGGTCGGCGCGCGCCGGGTGATGCCCTGGAATGTTCAGCGCGTCGAAGTTATGGTAATCGTCTTCAATCTCCGGGCCGGTAGCGACGGAGAAGCCCAGCTCGCCGAAGAAGGTTTCGATGCGGTCGATGGTGCGGGTCACCGGGTGCAGGCCGCCGTTTTCCATGCGACGGCCCGGCAGGGAGACGTCGATGGTTTCAGCCGCCAGGCGCGCGTTCAGCGCGGCGCTTTCCAGCGCGTTCTTGCGCGCGTTCAGGGCGTCTTGCACCTCTTGCTTGGCCTGGTTGATCACCGCGCCGGCCGCCGGACGGTCTTCCGCCGGTACGTCGCGCAGAGACTGCATCTGCAAGGTGAAATGACCTTTCTTGCCAAAATATTCGACGCGCACCAAATCTAACGCGGCAACATCCTGGGCATCTTCTACGGCTGCCTTGGCATTGGCAACCAGCTCTGCGAGATGTGGCATTGCTTTCCTCTTCCTCTGGCCGGGATGGCCCTAAGTAATTGTTATCTATTATTCGAACACGCCTTTGAGCAATCTTCAAAGACTTTTCAATGCGTTGCTGGCCAGGCGGCTCGCCTGCGCGGCGCAGGGCCGGCTGAGTACCCGCCGTTCTCACCGCAACGCTTTGCAAGGCGGGACGATGGCCAAAAACAAAAAAGCCTCCACGAGGGAGGCTTAGGCGCTACTTTTCGTTTCTTTTCTTACGCGCAAAGCCTCCTGAAGTCAGGCGCTAAAGTAAAAAAAGAAACGAAAAATAGCTGCGTGCATGATTGCGGTACCTTGTCGATGATTGTCCACCAGTGATATAGCGGCGGGCAATGAAAGTCAATATTTGTCGCTGAAAACAAAGATTAAAAGAGGGAGCAAGCTCCCTCTTCTACTGACTTACGCCAGAGCTGCTTTCGCTTTCTCAACCAGTGCGCCGAAGGCCACTTTGTCGAAGACTGCGATGTCAGCCAGGATCTTACGGTCAATTTCGATCGAGGCTTTTTTCAGGCCGTTGATGAACTTGCTGTAAGACAGACCGTTCTGACGAGCAGCTGCGTTGATACGTGCAATCCACAGCTGACGGAACTGACGCTTACGTTGACGACGGTCACGGTAAGCATACTGACCTGCTTTGATTACTGCCTGGAAGGCAACACGATATACGCGCGAACGGGCACCGTAGTAACCTTTCGCCTGCTTCATGATTTTCTTGTGACGTGCGCGTGCAATTACACCACGTTTTACGCGAGCCATATGCTCTCTCCTAAAGTCTTATTCTAAATTCAAAAAAAATGGCTTATGCGTACGGCAGGCACGCGGTAACCAGGACCAGATCGTTTTTAGACACCATGCCTTTCGGACGCAGGTGACGTTTACGCTTGGTTGCTTTTTTGGTCAGAATATGACGCAGGTTGGCATGTTTACGCTTAAAACCACCGCTGCCGGTTTTTTTGAAGCGCTTGGCTGCACCACGTACAGTTTTAATCTTTGGCATTTTAATTAAATCCACTTCGCATTGTTAAACAACGAATCAGTTGGGCGAATAAAACCCACACAGCGCAAGCGCCGCGCGGGTTCCATTACTTGTAAGCCTTACTGTTTCTTCTTAGGAGCGAGCACCATAATCATCTGGCGGCCTTCGATCTTCGTAGGGAAGGACTCGACCACTGCCAGATCCATATCTTCACACAGGTCTTTACGGACGCGGTTAAGCACTTCCATGCCGATCTGCTGGTGCGCCATCTCACGCCCGCGGAAACGCAGGGTGATTTTGGCTTTATCGCCATCTTCCAGAAAGCGAATCAGGTTGCGTAGTTTGACCTGATAGTCGCCATCATCGGTGCCAGGACGGAATTTGATTTCCTTGACCTGGATAACTTTTTGCTTCTTCTTCTGTTCTTTCGTCGACTTGCTCTTCTCGTAGAGGAATTTGCCGTAATCCATGATTCGGCAAACTGGCGGTTCGGCATTTGGGCTGATTTCTACTAAATCAACGCCCGCTTCCTCAGCTTTTTCAAGAGCTTCATTCAGACTGACAATACCAATCTGCTCGCCATCGACGCCGGTTAGGCGAACTTCTTGCGCGCGAATTTCTCTGTTAATGCGATTAGGACGCGCCGGTTGAACTCGTTTTCCGCCTTTAATACTTTATTCCTCCAGTTGATGAAGACTACGGCTGCGAATCTCTTTCAGCAGCTTGTCTACGACTTCGTTTACGTCCAGGCTTCCCAAGTCTTTGCCACGGCGGGTACGAACGGCAACTTTGCCTGCTTCGACCTCTTTGTCACCGCACACCAACATGTAAGGGACTCGACGTAAAGTATGTTCGCGAATTTTAAAGCCAATCTTCTCATTTCTCAAGTCCGCTTTCACGCGAATACCTGCATCCTGCAGTTTTTTGGTCAATTGCTGGACGTAATCAGACTGGCTATCGGTGATATTCATCACCACCACCTGCACCGGGGCGATCCAGGTCGGGTAGAACCCGGCGTATTCTTCGGTAAGGATACCGATGAAACGTTCCATGGAGCCCAAAATGGCGCGGTGAATCATTACCGGCACGACGCGATCGTTGTTTTCGCCAACGTACGATGCGCCCAAACGGCCCGGCAAGAAGAAATCGAGCTGCACGGTACCACATTGCCATGCGCGATCCAAACAATCATGCAGGGTAAATTCAATTTTCGGTCCGTAGAAGGCGCCCTCGCCCGGCTGGTACTCGAACGGAATGCCGTTCTCGGTCAGCGCGGCGGCCAGGTCTTCTTCCGCACGGGTCCACATGTCGTCGGTGCCGATGCGTTTTTCCGGGCGCGTGGACAGCTTGACGGCGATCTTGTCGAAGCCGAAAGTGCCGTACACGTCATAGACCATGCGAATGCATTCGTTCACTTCGGCGCGCACCTGCTCTTCGGTACAGAAGATGTGGGCGTCATCCTGCGTGAAGCCACGCACGCGCATCAGGCCGTGCAGGGAACCCGAAGGCTCGTTGCGGTGGCAGCTGCCGAATTCGCCCATGCGCAGCGGCAAATCGCGGTACGACTTCAGGCCCTGGTTGAAGATCTGCACGTGACCCGGGCAGTTCATCGGCTTGATGCAGTATTCGCGGTTTTCCGACGCGGTGGTGAACATGGCGTCTTTGTAGTTTTCCCAGTGGCCGGTTTTTTCCCACAGCACGCGGTCCATCATGAACGGACCTTTCACTTCCTGGTACTGGTACTCTTTGAGCTTCATGCGCACGAAGGCTTCCAGCTCGCGGAAGATAGTCCAACCGTCGTTGTGCCAGAACACCATGCCCGGCGCTTCTTCCTGCATATGATACAGGTCGAGCTGTTTGCCGATCTTGCGGTGATCGCGCTTGGCCGCTTCTTCCAGGCGTTGCAGGTAGGCGTTCAGCTGCTTCTTGTCTGCCCAGGCGGTACCGTAGATACGCTGCAGCATTTTGTTTTTGCTGTCGCCGCGCCAGTAAGCGCCGGAGGTTTTCTGCAGTTTGAAATGGTGGCAGAAACGCATGTTCGGCACGTGCGGACCGCGGCACATGTCGACGTATTCTTCGTGGTGATACAGGCCCGGACGATCGTCATGGCTGATGTTCTCATCCAGGATCGCCACTTTATAGATTTCGCCGCGCTCAGCGAAGGTGTCGCGGGCTTCTTGCCAGCTGACCTTCTTCTTGATGACGTCGTAATCCTTATCGGCCAACTCGTGCATCCGCTTTTCCAGCAGATCCAGGTCTTCCTGCGTCAGGGTGCGGTCGATATCCACGTCATAATAGAAACCGTTGTCGATCACCGGACCGATCGCCATTTTGGTATCCGGCCACAGCTGCTTGATCGCATGACCCAGCAGGTGCGCACAGGAGTGGCGCATGATTTCCAGACCGTCTTCGTCTTTGATGGTGATGATGGCCAGCTGCGCATCTGATTCGATCAGATCGCCGGCGTCGACCAGCTCGCCGTTGACGCGGCCGGCGATACAGGCTTTCGCCAGGCCAGGGCCGATATCGCGCGCGACATCCATCGGGGAAACGGGGTGATCGAAATGACGCTGACTTCCGTCAGGAAGGGTAATAACAGGCATTAATAATTCCTTATCTACAGTGGTGACCCACACGACAGATCACATGCAGTACGAAAATTGGATTTTGGGTTTGGTCAGCCAGGTTTCAGATCTCGCCCACAATTGCCAGATTGAAACCTCACTGGGTATACAGAATGGAACGCATACCTTCTCAGCCGCATTCGGCTAAGCGAATAGTATCACTAAAATTGTTCCGGATAAATAAAGCGCCGCCGCCCTCACGCTTTCGCTCTATCCGGCGCAAACACGCCTTTCAGGTAGCTAAGGGTGGCCAGCAGGCACAGGCCGTAGCCCAGCAGTTCGCATCCCTCTTCCACCATGTTTTTCACCACCCGGTTGTAACCGTCCAGCATCAGCGTTTGCCACAGCGCGCTCATGCCGAACAGGCGTGAAAACACCAGGATGCACAGCAGGCCGGCGCACATCATGCCGTAGCCGGGGTGCGACACGATATAGACCAGGCCGCGCGCCGTAGCCGCAATATGTCTTGCGGCATGCCACAGACAGGCCAAGGCGACCGCCAGCGCGAACCACACCCAGGCGCCGTGCCACAACGCATCGAAAGCGAAGTCCATCTCGCGGATCAGCATGCAGAGAAAGAAGCCGCCAACCAGCAGCCAGGCGGAACGACGCTCGGCCTGTCGCCGAGCCGCGGCGAAGAAACCGCCGGAGATGGCGAGCAGCAACAGTTCCTGCGCCGCTTCGGTCAACGAGGTTTCATGCACGAAGTTATGCAGCCAGTGCACATCGATAAACACCAGGCCGACCAATGCCGCCATGAAGGCGGCGGAAAGCGCGAATGCGCCGATTTTCCCCAGTAAAATATGCAGTTCTTGTTTCATAATCACACTCATTATTATTTACAGCGCATCTATGGTATCCACCTGTTCTCAGGGATCGTGGCAATTGATGCCTAATGCCCTGCGCCGCGCGAAAGGTGGTCGTTAATTACGCCGAAACAATAAAAAACCCCGGCACCTGGGCCGGGGTGAGGCCAGTCTTTCCTGGCAGTCACTTCATCGTCGTCAGTATTCCAGGCTCTCATCCCTATATCATCGAGACGCGCAAAGGAGCCTGAAGATTACGCCTGCGCAGGTGATACCGCGATACGGCGGACATTGGTGTTAACGCCCCACAAGCCGGCCAACGCACTGACCACTGCGCCAATCAACAGCGCAAAGAACGACCACAATGCGGCCCGCGACAATTCGTCCGCAGCAGCGGCAGCCTGCTCGCGCGCCTTCTGTTTCAGCTCCACATACTCCTGTTTTGCCTGATTGATTTTTGCTTCGGCGTCATCCAAACGCTGATTAACCAGCTGGGCAGTTTTATTTTTGGCTTCGACCAAATTCTTCACCGTCTGGTCCACTTCCTGCGGCGTCATATCGGTATTTTCCGCCAAGGCCTTTTTCAGGGCGTCTTGATCCACATCTTGCGAGATGGCCTCACCCTGTTTTTTAAGCTTGGCGACCAGTTGATTAATAATGTCGTCGCTATTGTCAGGCTGAAGTGCCAGAGCTTTTACTGCGTCCGCCAAATCAGTTTTGGCCGCATTCAACTGCTGTTGCATGAATTCAGGCTGCAATGACGGGATACCGCTTTTTTTAAGCGCCGTAACCACATCGCCTTGCAGCTGTTCAGGTTCCAAGGTTGTGTCAATGCCCAACTTGTCAAACACTTTACCGCCGGCGTCCGCCAATCCGGATGCCCCTTTGCCAATCGCTGAACCGGCGCCGGAGAGCAAGCTGCCGGAGGTCGAAGCGATAGCGCCCAGCGCATTGCCGGTCGCCTTCACGGCAGACCCGACCAGCATCCCCCCCAGCACCGCCGCCACAATCAGTGAGGTCGCCCATACCAGGAAGCCATGAATAAGTCCGTCATTAGCAGCCAAACGCCCGGCAATAAAAGCGCCGGCGGCCAAACTAATAATGATTGAAACAGCGGACCAAATCACTACAGTGGTACCGGCGCCGTTTATCGGATCGTCTGATGTCGGATCCACGATGGAGAATCCAAGACTGGTGCCTAACGTCGACAGCAACAGTGAAACAGCCAATACGGTGATCACGCCGCCGATGACGCTGCCCCAGGAGATTTTTTTCGCCGCTACCCATTCTTTTGCCACTTCCATAGTAAAACTCCTTTTAAGTTTTCGATTATAAAGAAATGCCAGAAAGCCTTACCATTATAGACTCGCTTCATCAATCAGGCGGTTAAAGGGTGAAAACAGTTAAAAATAATTAATGATAATGACTTCAGACGTGCGTTTACTTTCAGCGGCGCTACGCTGACAGACCGCCTTAGCGTCACTATTCTTACGCTATCCACCAATGAACAAGGTCTTAGCGCACAACATGAACCGGTTACTCGCAGCCCTCATCGTGGCGTGCGCGGCATTGGCGACGTTATATGGGCTGGTGCATTTTGGCGCACGTTCGGTGCCGCGCGCGATTGCGGTCAACGAGGCGCCGCTGGGGTGTGAGGATGAACCTGAGCTCGCCGGCGAGTGCGGCGATGACGATGAGGCTCCCGCCGACGAATTTCGCCGGCCGGCGACGCTGAACGCCCGGGCCGACGGTTAATTAACGTTACGAGCTATCCCCATTGCCGCCAG
Source organism: Serratia sp. CY55921 (assembly GCF_052167655.1). Lineage (NCBI taxonomy): Bacteria > Pseudomonadati > Pseudomonadota > Gammaproteobacteria > Enterobacterales > Yersiniaceae > Serratia > Serratia sp. CY55921. The sequence continues at coordinate 1,503,633 of NZ_JBJNMU010000001.1, forward strand.
GCGTACGGCAGGCTAGGCTGTTCAGCTCATGGGCCGCCGTTTGGCGGCTTGAACGTTGCACAGGGAGTCTATTTTATGACGGGTATTTTGCAGTTATTCCAGGCCATCGGACTGGGTTTGGTGCTGCTGTTGCCGCTGGCCAACCCGCTGACCACGGTGGCGTTGCTGCTCGGGTTGTCCGGCAATATGACGCGCGAAGAGCGTAATCAGCAGTCGCTGATGGCCTCGGTTTATGTGTTCTGCATCATGACGGTGGCGTTTTACGCCGGGCAGGTGGTGATGAACACCTTCGGCATTTCGATCCCCGGCCTGCGCATCGCCGGCGGCCTGATCGTCGCCTTCATCGGTTTTCGCATGCTGTTCCCGCAGCAGAGCCCCGAAGACGCGCCGGAGGTGGAGAGCAAGTCGCACGAGCTGCGCCACAAGACGTCGGCCAACATCGCCTTCGTGCCGCTGGCCATGCCGAGCACCGCCGGGCCGGGCACCATCGCGATGATCATCAGCTCGGCATCGAGCGTCAAAGCGAACTCGCTGGGCTTTGAACCCTGGGTGTTGGCCGTGGCGCCGGTGGCCATCTTCCTGACGGTCGCGGTGATCCTGTGGGCCTGCCTGCTCAGTTCCGGCGCCATCATGCGGTTGGTGGGAAAAAGCGGCATCGAGGCGATCTCGCGCCTGATGGGGTTCCTGCTGGTCTGTATGGGCGTGCAGTTCATCATCAACGGCGTGCTCGAGATCATCTCCACCTACACACCGGCCGCCTGACGATAAAAAACGGGCGCGATGCTCGCGCCCGTTGCCGTTATTTCCCCGCCGGCGCCTGCGCGCCCAAAATGCCCTTGCCTTCCGGCACTTCGGTAAAGCGACTGAGGATCTCGCTGTAGGTCTTGGCCGGATCCAAATCCGGGAACTGCGCCGGATAGATAAACTTCGCCAGATACTCCAGCCCGACGATGTTGTACGGGTGGTTGTAGAAGTTATGGTAGATGCCGTAGAACCGCCCTTCCTTCACCGCCGACAGCTGCGCGAACCCTGGGCGCTGCTTCATGCGGTTGAAGGCCTCATCCACCTGCTGCTGCGTCACGCCATAGCCGAACGGCACTGCGGCGTTGGTCTTGCTGGCCCACTGTGAGCCGGAAACGATGTAGGCATCCGGCTTCATGGCGATCACTTTTTCCAGCGCCACGTCGCCGGTCGCGCCCGGCAGCAGCGCAGAGCCGATGTTGCGCGCGCCGACCGCCTCGACCAGTGCCCCCCAGCCGACGTGCGCATGGGTAAAGCAGCAGGATTCCAGTCCGTTCAGGCCGGCCTTGGCTTCAAAGAACACCAGCGGCTTGGGTTCCACCGCCTGCGTTTTGGCTAGAATGGCCTGATAGTGCTGCTGATAATAATCGGTATATTGCTTGGCCTCGCTTTCGCGGTTGAGGGTTTCCCCCAGCAGCGTCACGCTTTTGGGCGTGTTTTCCACCGGCTTGAGCATGGTATCGATAAACAGCACCGGCACGTTCAGCGCCTTTAGCTTATCCAGCACGCCGGTTTGGCTCAGGGACGGTTTGGAGCGCAGCTGGGCGATCATCAGATCGGGCCGCTTGGCGATCACGCTCTCCAGATTCACTTCACCCTTGTCGCTGAAGCCCATATCGATGATGTTTTTCGCCGCCGGCCATTTGCTCTGCAAGATATCCCAGGTCGCCGCGTCGCTTTTCTTCAATAAGTTATTCCAGGCCACCAGCCGGCCAAACGGGTTGGCGCGATCGAGCAGCGCCAGCGTGAGAATGTCGCGCCCGTCCTGCACCACGATGCGTTTCGGTTCTTGCTGGAGGGTGAGCGTCTGGCCGGAGGTGTCGGTCAGGGTCAACGGATAGGTAGTGGCCATCGCCGGAGAGGCGAGTAAGGTGGCGCAAACCAGCGCCGGCAAAGTGATTCGACGGTGCACGAAAGACTCCTTAGTCATGAATACATTCAGGAAATACTAATGAGAATGGCTTGCATTATCAAAGATAACGCCCGGCATGCCGGCGATTAATTGCAAAGGGATGTGTAAAGGAAGGATAAGAGGCGCGCCGGAGCCGGCGCGCCCAGGGGATCACATCAGGCCGTAGATCAGCGCCGAGAGCGCGATCAGGCCCATCACCAGCACGAAGACGTTGCTCGCCGCGCGATATTGGCGCATGGCCGGCACCGCACGCACGGCGTACATCGGCAAGATGAACAGGATCGCCGCAATCAGCGGGCCGCTGATGGTTTCGATGATATGCAGCGCGCTGGGGTTCCACACCGTCGCCGCCCAGGTGAGCAGGAACAGCGACACCGCCGAGATGCGGTGCGTCATGCGCGAGCTGAGCGGCTTGCCGACCGCGCGCGTGACGCCGTCGATCAGGCTGGTCGCCCCTTCCGTCACCCCCAGCGAGGTGCCGAGATAGGATTTGGCCATTGCCAGCATCGCCATCACCGGGCCGAGATAGGCGATCAGCGGGTTGGAAAACTTGTTGGCCAGGGTGGTCAGCACCGTGATGTTCTGATCTTTGGCCTGCTGCATGTCTTCATGGGACAGGCTCAGCACGCAGCTGAACACGAAGAACAGCACGGTAACGCAGATCAGCACATAGCTGTAGCGCATGATGCGCGCGCAGCGGCGTTCCGCCTTGTCGCCATACAGGCTCTTCTGCGTCGAGGCGAAGGAGGAGATGATTGGCGCATGGCTGAAGGAGAACACCATCACCGGCACCGCCAGCCACAGCGAATGCCAAAGCCCCGGCGTGTCGAAGCGGGTGGCGGCCAGGCCATTAACGAAGTTGGCGGTATTCCAGCTCGGCATCAGGTACAGCGAAATGCCCATCAGGAACACCAGCAGCGGGAACACCAGCATGCCCATTGCCGCCACGATGCTGTCTTTGCCGCGCAGCAGCACCAGATTGAGCACCACCACCACCGCCAGGCTCAGCCAGATGCGCGGCAGCGGCGCCACGTGGAACTGATGGATCAGGAAGCTGTCCAGCGCGTTAGTGATCGAAATGCTGTACACCAGCACGATCGGGAAGAACGCCATCAGATACAGCACCATGATGATTTTGCCGGCCAGCACGCCGAAGTGTTCCACCACCACATCGTGAATGTTGCCGTCGCGGCTGGAGCCGGAAAGCACGAAGCGGCTGAGCGCGCGGTGCGGCAAATAGGTCAGCGGGAAAGCGAACAGCGCCATCAGCAGCAACACCAACGGGCCGTTCAGGCCGGCGTTGATCGGCAAGAACAACGTACCTGCGCCCACCGCAGTCGCATAGAGACCGAACATCCAGACGGTGTCGGTTTTGTTCCATTTGGCAGGCTGAGCGGCCGTCAGCGTGCCTGAATCGGGAGAAATCGTACTCATGAGACAGTCTACCTTAATCTGCGGCGCCAACGATTGCGCCTAACGGGATATCCTTCTCCGCGAATTTTTTAATAGTAATCAGTGAATTAAAGCGATATTTCATACTTACGCCTGATGAAAGGACGGCAAAGGATAATGAAAAATCCGCTGCGGGTCTATGTTTTATCGGCCGAACGAACGATTTGCGAACAGGAAATGCTGAAAAAAACGGCGCAGGCAGGAAAAACTAAGGGCCCCTTGCGGAGCCCTTAAGCGGTTTACTTCTTCGCGTCCGGATGGTCCGGCACCTCGGCGCTGCCCATCTCCTTCTCATCGCGGATCATCGAGCGGTCTTTACGCACGTCGGCCACGTCGGAGGCGCTCACCGGTTTGGCGCTGTTGCCCCAGCTGGAGCGGATGAAGTTCACCACGTCCGCCACCTGCTGATCGTTCAAACGCCAGCCAAACGGCGGCATGGTGATGTTGGACACCGCGCCCTGCACCGCCGGCGTGGTGTTGCCGGTCAGCACGATGTGGATCAGCGAGGTCGCGTCCTCGGTCTGCACCACCGGATTGCCCTTCAGCGACGGGAAGGCGCGCTTGTAGCCCACGCCGTCGGTGCGGTGGCAGGCCGCGCAGTTATCGACATACAGCGCCGCGCCGGGCTTGCTGTCATTCCCGCGCCACAGATCCTTGGCCACGCTGTCTTCGACCGGCGCCGCCTGCTGCTTGCCGTCTTTCGGCGGCAGCGATTTCAGGTAGCGCGCGATGGCGGTCAGATCGTCGTCGCTCAGGTATTGCAGGCTGTGCTCCACGACGTCGCTCATGCCGCCGAACACGATGGCTTTGTCGTTACGGCCGGTTTTCAGGAACTCGGTCAGCTCGGCTTCGCTCCAGCTGCCCAGGCCGTCCTTGCGGTCGCCGCGCAGGCTGGAAGCCACCCACCCGTCGATCGGCGCGTTGCTCCCGGACAGGTAGTCGTCGCTTTCGCTGTTGCTCAACGCTTTCTCCTGCATGGTGATGCTGCGCGGGGTATGGCAGGCGCCGCAGTGGCCCAGGCCTTCCACCAGGTAGCGACCGCGCTCAATCACCGGATCGGCCTTGGCGTCGGCGACAAAATCCGCCGGCGACGGCGCAAACATGCCGCGCCAGATGCTCAGCGGCCAGCGCATCGACAGCGGCCACGGGATGTCGGAGTCCTTGTTGGCCTGCTCCACCGGCTGCACGCCGTGCATGAAATAGGCATACATGGCGCGCATGTCGTCCTCTTTCACCAGCGCGAACGACGGGTACGGCATCGCCGGGTACAGGGTGCTGCCGTTTTTGGCTACGCCCTTACGCACCGCGTTGTCGAAATCCTCGAAGCTGTAATCGCCGATGCCGGTTTTCTTGTCCGGCGTAATGTTGGTCGAGTAGATGGTGCCGATCGGCGTCTCCATCGCCAGGCCGCCGGCGAAGGTCTTGCCGTTCTTGCCATCGGTATGGCAGGCCACACAGTCACCGGCGCGCGCCAGGTACTCGCCGCGCTTGATCAGCTCGCTGCTGACGGTGGCGTCCTGCGCCCAAACGGAGAAACTCACTGCACTGAGAACCAGTGCCGGTACAAATGCTTTCATCGTTCGCCGTCCTTATGCCTGCACCAATGGGCCTGGGTTTTTCAGATACTGCTCGCGAATGGCGCGGGCAGACCAATAAGCCAGCGCCGCCACGGTGCCGGTCGGGTTGTAGCCCAGCCCTTGCGGGAAGGCCGATGCGCCGATCGAGAACACGTTGTGCACATCCCAGCTCTGCAGATAGCGGTTGACCGCGCTGGTCTTCGGATCTTCCCCCATCACCGCACCGCCGTTCATGTGGGTGGTCTGGTAGCTGGTGGTATCGAAGTGGCTGTTGGCGTTTTTCGGGCTGCCGGCGATCAGTTTCGGGTTCATCGCCTTGGCGATCGGCGCCATCTTGTCGTACATGAACTGCGCCATCTTGATGTCGTTTTCCTGCCAGTCGAACGTCATGCGCAGCAGCGGCTGGCCGAACACGTTCTTGTAGTTGGGATCGAGATCCAGATAGTTGTTGCGGTACGACTGGTGCGCGCCGTGGGCATCCATCGAGACGTGGTGGGTGTAGGCATCCGCCACCGCCGCTTTCCACTTGCTGCCCCAGGCCGGGGTACCCGGCGGGGTCGGCAGGCCGGAGATCGGCTTGGTGCCCGCCTGGTTGACCCAGAACGGCGAACCGCCGACGAAGCCTTCTTTGGCGTGATCGAAGTTGTCGGCGTTGAAGTCATCCACGCCCACGCCGTTGCCGCCGGCGCCGATGAACGGGTTGGTGAAGACGTCTTTATCAAAGAACGCCTTGATGGTGGTCATGTTCTGGTAGGCGAAGTTGCGCCCGACCACGCCTTCGCCGGTCACCGGATCGTAAGGCTTGCCGATGCCGGACAGCAGCATCAGGTGCACGTTGTGGAACTGGAACGCGCCCAGGATCACCAGGTCGGCCGGCTGTTCAATCTCACGGCCCTGCGCATCGACGTAGTTCACGCCGGTGGCGCGGGACTTGTCATCGGTCAGGTTGACCTTCAGCACGTTGGCGTTGGTGCGCAGCTCGAAGCGTTTCTCCATGCGCAGCGCCGGCAAGATGTTGACGTTCGGCGAGGCTTTGGAATACATGTAGCAGGCGTAGCCGCTGCAGAAACCGCAGAAGTTGCACGGACCCATCTGCGCGCCGTACGGGTTGGTGTAAGAGTCCGAGGTGTTGGCGGACGGCAGGTTGTAAGGGTGGTAACCCACCTCCAGCGCCGCTTTCTCGAACAGCTGGGCGGAGTAGGTGTTTTTCTGCGCCGGCAGCGGGAAGTCGTCGGAGCGATCCGGCGCAAAGCGGTTGCCGCCCTTCTGCGCCACTTTCTGCCCTTTGATGGTCCAGGCGGTGCCGGAGGTGCCGAACACTTTCTCCGCTTTGTCGAAGAACGGTTCCAGCTCGTCGTAGGTCACGCCGAAGTCCTGGATGGTCATGTCCTTCGGAATGAAGTTTTTGCCGTAGCGCTCTTCATAATGGCTGCGCATGCGCAGTTCGATCGGATCGACGCGGAAATGCACGCCCGACCAGTGCAGACCGGCGCCGCCGACGCCGGTGCCCGGCAGGAACGCCGCCAGCTGGCGGTAAGGCACCGCGGTCTGGCTGCTGTTGTGGCGAATGGTGACGGTGCTTTTCGACAGATCCTGGAACAGCTTGCGTCGAATGTTATAGGTCAGCTCGTCGATCACCTGCGGATAAGAACCGTCCGGGTAGGTGTCGCGCATCGGGCCGCGCTCCAGCGCCACCACGTTGAGGCCGGCCTCGGTCAGCTCTTTGGCCATGATCGCGCCCACCCAGCCGAAGCCGACGATCACCGCGTCTACTTTTTTCATTACCGTTGCCATGGTTAGCCCCTCTCCCCACGAATCGAGACCGGCGGGAAGGGATAACGCTCCCCTCGCTCAACCCAGTCCATAAAATCGGCGCGCGCGCCCGGAAAATTAATCAGCTTCCAGCCAACCATGTCTTTGTTGCCGCCATGGATCGGATCGCTGAAGAAACCTTCACGGGTGTTTTGCAGCAGATAGGAGAAGAACAGTTTCGACGGCAGTTGCTGGAACTCCGCCTCGCCGGACTCGAACTTTTGCAGCAGGGCGTCTTGCTGCGCGCCATCCAGTTCGGCGAAAGGCTTGCCGGCGGTTTTCTTGCTGTAGGCGTCGGCGTCATGGATGCCGAGGTTGTAGATTTGCTTGGGCACCAGCGGCAGCTGGTAGCCCATCTCCTTCGGCACATCGGGGTTGAACGGCCCCTGCATGTACCAGATGGAACCGGTGGCGTACGGCGTGTTCATCTGGCGATCGATAAACTCCGGCACGCCGGCTTCCAGCGCGCCAGGGCCGCGTTCGTCGGCCGGGATCAGGCGCGCGACGGCGGCCTTGATGAAGGCCCACTCTTCCGGGGTGAAAAAGGTCGGTTGGTAATCGTTCTGCGTTGAAGTGTTCGAGGCAGCGACCGCTGGTGCTGGGGCCGTCAGCGCGCCAACGCCGCTGCCACCAATTACCGCCGCAGGAATTAAGGTCATCGATTTCAACAAGAAATCGCGCCGCGAATTGTTGGTTTTATGATTCGACATGTCACATTCCATCCAAAGATAGTCACAACTATTTAACCGCAACCTTGCGATCGATACGGGTTTTTAAAATAATTTGTTACTTATTTGTCTATTTATTGAAGGTCAGAATGCGAGCAAAAGCAAAAATGTTACCGGTAACTTATTGAATGAACGTAAAGATTTATCTGCTAACGTAAATTTAACTTTTTGTGCGGTTTTTCTGATAAGCGATGAGGAAATAACGAAAAATGAGAGGCGGGTCGCGCTAAAAACTGACGCCGAAAACAAAATCGGCCGCGTTCGGCGGCCGATTCAAAGGATGGGATTACTGCGACATCGCCTGATAAGCGGTGGTCACTTTCCATAAATAGCGCGGCGCCTGCGGTGCCGGGTGCTTTTTCTGGATGTGCTGATAAAACTCATCCGGACTCATCTGATTGATGCGATTAACCGCCACGCGCTTGTCCGAGGAGAAAGTGCGCAACATGGCGCCCGCCCCGTTCACATACGAAACGATGGTGGCGTAACGCAAAGTCTGTGGGTTGTTGATCCCGGCTAGCTGCTGGCTTTGAAGAATATTGATATAGGCCGTTCCCAGATCAATATTGACCGCCGGATCCTTCAGCTCACGCGAGCTGGGTTGCCCGCTTCGTCCTTTCATGCGATAGGCGTCGCGGCCGGCGGTAGAAGCCTTCAGCTGCATCAATCCCACTGCGTTCGAGGTGCTGACCACGTTCGGGTTAAACCCGGACTCCACCTGAATAATCGCTTTAATCAGCGTTTCGTCGACGCCGTAGTTGCTGGCGGCCTGACGAATGTAATCGTTATAAGCAACCGGGGTGCCTGTGCGGTTTACCGGTGCCTGCGGAGGGGGTTTTAACCAACCGCCGCGCGTTGTGCCACTGCCTGAAATATTGCTCGCCGTTTGCGGGTCTTTGGCGCACCCCGACAAAAGCAAAATTGCCGTAAGGCAACCTATTTTTGTTTTCACAGAATCCCTCACTCCTTTCAATGAGTTGCGTAGCATATACAACTTGTAAGGACACCTGCAGTAATTTTTTGGACTAATCTCAAGCTATCCATATACCAAGAGGTGATTTATGAGTCAATCTGCAACAAGCTGCTTTGTGGTGACTTTTCGCTATCAGGAAGCGGGACTGACCGACCTGGCCAAGCTGACCGGGCAATTGACCCGTGAAGGTTTTGTCACGTCGGTGACAGACGAAAATGGCGTTCATCATGAACTCGGCAGCAACAGTTTTGCGTTCATAACCGTTCTGGATCAAGAGGATGTGCAGCGACTGGCGCAGGGGTTCGGGCAGTTGGCGTTGGGAAAACAGCCGGAGGTGGCGATCTGCACCTGTAAGGACTACCTTCAGCGGTTACATACTGATACATAAAATGCTATAACTCCCCGGACGGTATTATTTTTCAGTTGGAGAAATAGCCCCGCCGGCGGTGGGCAAGTGACGCTTGACTTCGCTTCAATTGATATTGATAATCATTTTCATTTGAACCAGGAGACGTCATCATGCCATTGATAACTTGCGCTTTTCGTCGCAGTCGCCCTCCCCGCGCTGCCGCACTGTTACGCCCCTTCACGCTCGCCTGTTTGCTGCTCGGCGCCGCTCTGGTCAGCCAACCCGCGCTGGCGGAAAAAAAGCTGCGCGTGGTGACCACTTTCACCATCATTCAGGATATCGCCCAGAACGTGGCGGGTGACGCCGCCGTCGTGGAATCCATCACCAAACCGGGCGCCGAGATCCACGATTACCAACCCACCCCGCGCGATATCGTCAAAGCGCAGCACGCCGACCTGATCCTGTGGAACGGCATGAACCTGGAACGCTGGTTCCAGCGCTTCTTCGAGAACATCAAGCAGGTGCCGGCGGCGGTCGTGACCGAAGGCATCACCCCGCTGCCAATCCGTGAAGGGCCCTATAACGGCAACCCGAACCCGCATGCCTGGATGTCACCGAGCAACGCGCTGGTATATATCGAAAACATCCGCAAAGCGCTGGTGGCGCACGATCCGGCCAATGCGGAAACCTACAACCGCAACGCCAAGGCCTACGCAGAGAAAATCGGCGCGCTGGACGCCCCGCTGCGCGAACGCCTGGCGCGCATTCCGGCCGCGCAGCGTTGGCTGGTGACCAGTGAAGGCGCCTTCAGCTACCTGGCGCAGGACTATCAGCTGAAAGAAGTCTATCTGTGGCCGATCAACGCCGATGAGCAAGGCTCGCCGCAACAGGTCCGCCGGGTGATCGACGCGGTGCGCGCCCACCATATTCCGGTGGTGTTCAGCGAGAGCACCATTTCCGACAAGCCGGCCAGGCAGGTGGCGAAAGAGACCGGCGCCAAATACGGCGGCGTGTTGTACGTGGACTCGCTGTCCACCCGCGATGGCCCGGTGCCGACCTATATCGATCTGCTTAACACCACCGTGCAAACCATCGCCAAAGGATTCGATCAATGACCCATGAGCTGTTTGTCCGCCCTGAATTGAGCGTGGACGACGTCACCGTGACCTACAACAACGGGCACACCGCCATTCATAACGCCAGTTTTACCCTGAGCGGCGGTTCTATCTGCGCGCTGGTGGGCGTTAACGGCAGCGGTAAATCGACGCTGTTCAAAAGCATCATGGGGCTGGTCAAGCCCACCAGCGGCCGGGTGTCGCTGAGCGACAAACCGGTAGCGGACGCGCTGAAAAAGAACCTGATCGCCTACGTGCCGCAAACCGAAGACGTCGACTGGAACTTCCCGGTGCTGGTGGAAGACGTGGTGATGATGGGCCGCTACGGCAAGATGAATTTCCTGCGCATTCCGTCGCGCGAGGATCGCTTGCGGGTCGACAAGGCGCTGGAGCGCGTCGGCCTCAGCGAGCTGCGCGGCCGGCAGATCGGCGAACTCTCCGGCGGTCAGAAAAAGCGCGTGTTTCTGGCGCGCGCCCTGGCGCAGCAGGGCACGGTGCTGCTGCTGGATGAGCCTTTCACCGGCGTGGATGTGAAAACCGAGAATGCCATTATCGATCTACTGCGCTCGCTGCGCGACGAGGGGCATCTGATCCTGGTTTCCACCCATAACCTCGGCAGCGTGCCGGAGTTCTGCGATCGGGTGATCCTCATCAACCGCACGGTGTTGGCCGCCGGCCCGACCGAAACCACCTTCACCCAGAGCAATCTGGAGCTGGCGTTCGGCGGCGTGCTGCGCCATATCAACCTCTCCGGCCCGGATCTGCACGACGACAACGATCCGCGCACCGTCACGGTGTTGACCGACGATGAACGCCCGGCGGTGTTCTATGGCCACACCAAGAGCGATCCGCCTGCCAACAGTCAGGCCAGGGAGAAACAATCCTGATGCTGGACCTTCTGCTGCAACCTTTCAGTTATAACTACATGGTGAAGGCCATCTGGGTCAGCGCCATCGTCGGCGCCGCCTGCGCGTTTCTGTCCGCCTACCTGATGCTGAAAGGGTGGTCGCTGATGGGCGATGCGCTGTCGCACTCGGTGGTGCCCGGCGTGGCCGGCGCCTATGCCCTCGGCCTGCCCTACGCCGCCGGCGCCTTCTTCACCGGCATGCTGGCGGCGCTGGCGATGACGCTGGTGCGCCACATCACCCGGCTGCGCGAAGACGCCATCATCGGCTTTATCTTCTCCACCTTCTTTGCCGTCGGCCTACTGATCGTGTCGCTCAACCCCACCTCGGTCAACGTACAGTCGATCATCTTCGGCAATATCCTCGGCATCGCCGACGAAGACGTGCTGCAGGTGGAAATCATCATCGGCGTTTCGCTGCTGATCCTGTGCCTGGTGTGGAAAGATCTGCTGGCGGTGTTCTTTGACGAAAGCCACGCGGTGTCGATCGGCCTGTCGCCGCTGAAGCTGAAGATCCTGTTCTTCACCCTGCTCAGCGCCTGCACCGTCGCCGCACTGCAAACCGTCGGCGCCATTTTGGTGATCGCCATGGTGATCACGCCGGGCGCCACCGCCTATCTGCTGACCGACCGCTTCAGCCGGCTGGTGATCATCGCCATCATCATCGGCGCATTGACCAGCGGCATCGGCGCCTACCTGAGTTTCTTCCTCGACGGCGCCACCGGCGGGGTGATCGTCACCCTGCAAACGCTGGTGTTCCTGGCGGCGTTCTGCTTCGCGCCGAAACACGGCCTGCTGGCGGCAAAACGTCGCGTAGCACAGTCACCAACCGGAGGCCGCTGATGGACACGCTCTACCAACTGCTCAGCGAACCCTTCGCCTACCCGTTCATGCAGCGGGCGATCGTCGCCGCCATCGTCACCGGCGTGGTATGCGCCGTGCTCTCCTGCTATCTGGTGCTCAAGGGCTGGTCGCTGATGGGCGACGCCATCTCGCACGCCGTCTTGCCCGGCATCGTAGTGGCGTTCGTCATCGGCATTCCGCTGGCGATCGGCGCCTTCCTCTCCGGCATCTTCTGCGCGGTGGCCACCGGCTACCTGAAAGAGAACAGCCGGGTGAAAGAAGACACGGTGATGGGCATCGTTTTCTCCGGCATGTTCGCCTTCGGCCTGGTGCTGTTCTCGCGCATCGACACCGACCAGCACCTGAGCCACATTCTGTTCGGCAACATGCTGGGCATCACCGACGGCGAGCTGAAGCAAACCCTGCTGATCGCCGGCTTCACCCTGGCGGTGGTGTTGCTTAAACGCAAAGACTTCATGCTCTACTGTTTCGATCCGCACCATGCGCGGGTGATTGGCCTGCCGGTCAAGCAGCTGCACTACGGGCTGCTGTGTCTGCTGGCGATGACCATCGTCGCCTCGCTGCAGGCTGTGGGGGTGATCCTGGTGATCGCCATGCTGATCGCCCCCGGCATCATCGCCTTTATGCTGTGCCGCCGCTTCGATCGCATGCTGATGGTGGCGACGGTGGTGTCGGTGTTCTCTTGCGTGCTCGGCACGCTGATCAGTTTCCACATCGACGGCGCAACCGGGCCCTGCATCGTCATTGTACAGGCCGTGCTGTTCGTTATCGCCTTACTGTACGGTAAACTGCGTCCGTTACAGCGTAACCAAACCGCCCTGGGCGACAGTTAAACGCCCTCCTCTGATGCGGCGGCGCTCTCCGCCGCATCCTGTTTCCTCTGCCCCCTTATCCGTTGTCATCAAGTTGCAACCGGTATTGCGCTTAAATTAATCAATAGGGTATATACTGTGAGCTGGCGGGATGCTGAAAAAATCGCCGCCTTTGACGCCGGCTGTGCGCCGCGTCGTGTTTTCACCACGGGAAAGACGCTAACCTAATGAATTATCAGGCAGCACAGAGGGGGAAATACCATGTGGCAAGCCGTTAGCCGTCTGTTAAGTGAACATCTTGGCAGCGCAGAGATACGCGAAAGGATTGAACTGCCCGGGGGCGACATTCACCCGGCGTGGCGCGTGAGTTACGGTGACAACGAGGTGTTCGTGAAATGCGACGCCCGTGAACAACTGCCGATATTCACCGCCGAGGCCGATCAGCTGGCGCTGCTGGCGCGCAGCAAAAGCGTGCGGGTGCCGGAAGTGTACGGCGTCGGCAGCGATCGCGACTACAGCTTCCTGCTGCTGGAGTATCAGCAGTTGAAACCCCTCGACGCCCATGGCGCCTACTGCCTGGGGCAACAACTGGCGCATCTGCACCAGTGGAGCGAGCAACCGCAGTTCGGTCTCGACTTCGACAGCGATCTGACCACCACCCCGCAACCCAACGCCTGGCAACGCCGCTGGTCGGAATTCTTCGCCGAGCAGCGCATCGGCTGGCAGCTGCAGCTGGCGGCGGAAAAAGGCATGACCTTCGGCGACATCGACGACATCGTCGATCGGGTGTATCTGCGCTTGCAGCACCACCAGCCTCAGCCTTCCCTGCTGCACGGCAACCTGTGGCCGGGCAACTGCGCGATGACCGCCAACGGGCCGATACTGTTCGATCCGGCCAGCTACTGGGGCGACAGAGAGTGCGATTTGGCGATGCTGCCGCTGTATCCGGAGCTGCCGCCGCAGATCTACGACGGCTATCAGAGCGTGTGGCCGCTGGGGGCCGGATTTATCGAACGCCAGCCGCTGTATCAGCTGTACTACCTGCTCAACCGCAGCAATCTGTTCGGCGGCCAGCATTTGGTGGCTGCCCAACGCGCGGTGGAGGCGCTGTTGCAGCCGGAAGCGTCATAACGTTCCGGGGCGCCGAGCGGCGCCCCGTTCATGGTTCAGGCCGCGCCGGCCAACTGCCCCAACAGGCGGATCACGAACCAGGCGATCACCGCAATCACGATCGGCAGGATGTACAGCGGGAAGTACTGCAGGAAGATGGTGTGGTGCGGCAGCGTAATGCGCTCCTCAAGCTGTTGGCGCGTGTGCCCTTCGCTGCCCTTGGCCTGCTCCAGGATCATCTGGTCTTCCAACCCTTCGCGGATGAACTTGACCTGACGCGACATGCGCGCGCCGGAAGCCTGCAGCGCCAGCCCGACGAAGATCAGAATATAGATGATGATGAACATCAGATTGGCGCCGCTGAACAGGCTTTTATCCACGTCGGGCACCGGTGAGTTGTACCAGAAAAGGTTCAGGAACGGCGTGTTGAAACGCACCATGTCCACCATCACGTGGACGAAATCCAGCATCACCGCGTTGATGCCCTTGGTTTTTTCACTGTGCTGATAGATAAAACCCAGCACGGAAATCAGCGTCGACAGCAACGCCGGGATAAAAACCACCCATCCGAGAATGCGTTTCAAAATGGCGAGACGCCCGGCCTGTTGATACGTCATGTGTTCCCCTTGTTAGCGACGTAACCGAATCGGCTAAGTCTACCTGCTGTTGGCGAAACTCGCCCACCGTTTTCTTCACTCCCGCTGTGCTACAAGCTTAGCCGAATTAGTCGAAATCAAAAACTTAACCGCGCCGGCACACTATCATTGAAGAGATAACGTTATCCATTCGGGCAGAGGCCGCCATGATTCGACTGATTATCTTATTGCTGGGCGCGCAGGCGCTGCACGGTCAGCGCCGTCTGCTGGTGCTGTTCGGTTGGCTGTGGATAGCCGCAGGGGCGCTGATGCTGTTCGACATCCTGCAGGATGGCCGGTCGGTGCTGGCGCTGGATGCCCTGGCGGTCATCCTGGCGCTGGAGGGGTTGGTGGCGGTATCCGCCGCGCTGGTGATCGGCTCTTCGGCCAGCAGGCCGGTGCTGCTGAAAGGATTGGGTTTTGTCTTTATGGCCTTTTTAATGCTGGACGTGCCCGCAGACGATAACATCGTCGCCACCGTGGTGTTTGGCAGCGCGCTGCTGCTTGACGGCGCCGTGCGCATCGCCTCCTCCACGGTGATTCAACACAGTCGATGGAAAGGCGTGGCGCTGGCGGGCAGCGGCGAGATCCTGCTTTCGTTGATGATTTTTGTCGGCTGGCCGGCGCCGCATCGGATGACGGTGCCCTTTTGCCTCGGCGTGATGATGGTGCTTTCCGGTTGGGCCTTATTGCGTATCGCCCGGAGACTGACAAGCTTCTCTCTGAATCAGCACCCCGCGCGGCAGCCACCGCACCCGGAGGATGAGACTGCGCCGCTCACGGTGTATGTCTGGACACCGATTGGTGCGGCTAAAGATCCGCGCCGGCGTTACATCGTCGACCGATACATCGCGGCGGTCGACGGCGGCGGCAATATCTCCACCGGTCACGCCGCCCTGGCGCTCGCGCCGGATGTGTATATCAGTCACTACCCGCTCAACGACATCAGCCATTCCGTTCAGGATTTCCGCCAGTTGTTGCATGCCGGCGAACAGAACAACGTCGACGGGCGTTTCCTGCCCGACCTGGCGGGCGAGATCGCCGCCTGGTGCCCCCCGGACAAGAAAATTCAATTCTACCGCTATAACCCGGCGGCGCTGCGCGCATTCTGGCTGCGTTATCGGCAGGACGCCACCTACAATCTGACCCGGCGCAACTGCTCCACCACGGTCATCGGCGCGCTCGACAGCGCGTTGGAAGGCGTGCTGGGCGATAAACATCTGTGGCGCCGCTTTCTGTTGCTGGTGCTCGATCCCAACCTGTGGATGCTGGCGGTACTGCGCAGCCGCGGCGAAAGCATGACCTGGACGCCGGGTTTGGTGCTGGACTATGCGCGCATGTTGCAACAGGTTACCGAGCGCCAACACCAACGCTGGTGGCTAAAGTTGCGCGAGATGTGGAATATCCTTCGCTTTGGCAAAAGCCAAACGCGCAGGCAAAGGTTTTAGTCTCGTCACCGGCGATGATAAAGTGTCGGGCACATTCACCCGCGCCGGCAGGAGTTAACCGTTAATGGCTTATTCGCAACGCATTGAAACCGCAATTTTTGATATGGACGGCTTGTTGATCGACTCGGAACCGCTGTGGCTGCAGGCCGAGTTGGATATCTTCGGCGCGCTGGGTTTGGATCTGTCCGACCGTCACAAGCTGCCGGACACGCTGGGGCTGCGCATCGATCTGGTGGTGAAGATGTGGTATCAGGCGATGCCGTGGCAAGGGGTTTCGCTTGATGAGGTGTCGGCGCGGATTATCGAGCGCGCCATCGAGCTGGTGCACGAGACGCGCCCGCTGCTGCCGGGCGTTCAGCAGGCGCTGGAGCTGTGCCGCCGCCAGGGGCTGAACATCGGTCTCGCCTCCGCCTCGCCGCTGCACATGCAACGGCAGGTGCTGAAGATGTTCGAGCTTGAGGATTACTTCGATCAGCTGGTTTCCGCCGAATACCTGCCGTACAGCAAGCCGCACCCGGAGGTCTACCTGATCGCCGCCGAACGCCTGGGCAGCGATCCGCTGCGCTGCATCACGCTGGAAGACTCGTTTAACGGCATGATCGCCACCAAGGCCGCACGCATGCGTTCCATCGTGATCCCGGCAGCCGAATACCGTCACGATCCGCGCTGGGCGCTGGCGGACCACAAGCTGGACACCCTGGAACAGCTCACCCCCGCCCACTTTGCCTGACCTGCGGCGCCGGCCATCGGCGCCCTGGGTTTGCCGCTCTGCGTCATAAAAGGGATCCGCACCGCAAAATAAACGAAACACCGTTTCATTTTATTGAATTGGCATGACGTTCTCATTATGCTGCATGGCAGGGAAAGCGACGGCCCGCGGCGCGTTGTCACTGCCACGCAGCGCGGTTCAAGGCCGCCGCTTCCTCCCGCCACACGCCGAGCAACCGTCTTTTTTCTCACCGCCATACGCCCCCCATCGCCCGCTTTTTGTTCTCGCCCGTCAAAATCGATGCTTTGTTACCCATTGCCGTAACAAGCCGTTGTAAAACAGGGGAAAATAAACAATTGGTTACAGGGTAACTGCTTCCACTACTGGGAATTTTCCCATATACTGGATAAATTAACAGTTTACCAGTCGGAATCGCAACAGCATGACCGCGGAAGGACACCTTATATTCTCTGTCGCTTGCGCGATCTTCGCCAAGAAGGCGGAAGTGACGCCAGAGCTGGCTACCGGCGACTGGTGGCACATCATACCCGCCGCGCTGCTGACCTCACTGCTGCCGGACATAGATCACCCCAAGTCGGTGCTGGGCCAGCGTCTGCGCTGGATCGCCATTCCCATCGCCCGCGCCTTCGGCCACCGCGGTTTCACCCACAGCCTGCTGGCGATCGCCGGCGGCATGGCGCTGTTTCAGCTTGATGTGCCGCGCAGTTGGCCGATCCCGGCCGACGCGCTGCACGCCATGATCATCGGTTACTTCAGCCATCTGCTGGCCGACATGCTCACGCCCGCCGGCGTACCGCTGCTGTGGCCGTGCCGCTGGCGTTTTCGCCTGCCGCTGCTCAACTCGCAAAAAGGCAATCAGTTGGAGCGCGTGCTTTGCCTCTGCCTGGTGGCGTTTGCCATCTGCTGGCAAGGTGATTTCACCCTCCCGGTGCAATCCTACGTAGAGCAAATCAGAAATATTAGACTCTGATCACAAAAAATCGCTCAACCCATCACCCATGTGTATATAAAACGAACAAAATCACACAAAAAGCTATATTAAATTCCATTTGGATATAAGTAGGCCCCTCGGCAAACTGTTACGATATTTACATCGCGACACACCTAATGGTGCGTAGTCGTTTTTATATAAGAAAGATTATTGGAGATATTGGGGATGAATCTTCCGCTCGTGATTAACGTGCTGGTGTTTGTCGCGCTCCTTTTGCTGCTGGCGCAAACCCGCCACAAGCAATGGAGCCTGGCGAAAAAAGTGCTGGTCGGCCTGGTGGTCGGCGTGGTGTTCGGTCTGGGGCTGCAGCTGGTGTACGGCGCCGACAACCCGGTACTGAAAGAATCCATCAGTTGGTTCAACATCGTCGGCAACGGCTATGTGCAACTGCTGCAAATGATCGTCATGCCGCTGGTCTTCGCCTCTATCCTGAGCGCGGTCGCCAAATTGCATAACGCCTCTTCGCTGGGCAAAATCAGCGTTCTGACTATCGGCACATTGCTGTTCACCACGCTGATCTCGGCGCTGGTGGGCGTGCTGGTCACCAACCTGTTCGGCCTGACCGCCGAAGGCCTGGTGCAGGGGGCGCAGGAAAGCGCGCGCCTGACGGCGATCCAGACCAACTACGTAGGCAAACTGGCCGATCTGACCGTGCCGCAGATGGTGCTGTCGTTCATCCCGAAAAACCCGTTCGCCGATCTGACCGGCGCCAGCCCGACCTCAATCATCAGCGTGGTGATTTTCGCCACCTTCCTCGGCGTGGCGGCGCTGCAGCTGCTGAAAGACGACAAGCCGAAAGGCGAGCGCGTGCTGGTGGCTATCGATACCCTGCAGGCCTGGGTGATGAAGCTGGTGCGTCTGGTCATGAAGCTGACGCCGTACGGCGTGCTGGCGCTGATGACCAAAGTGGTCGCCGGCTCCAACATTCATGACATCGTCAAGCTCGGCAGCTTCGTGGTGGCCTCCTATATCGGTCTCGCCATCATGTTCGTGGTACACGCCATCCTGCTGGCCTTCACCGGCGTGAACCCGATGAAGTTCTTCCGCAAGGTGTGGCCGGTAATCACCTTCGCCTTCACCAGCCGCTCCAGCGCCGCCAGCATTCCATTGAACGTGGAAGCGCAGACTCGCCGCCTGGGCGTGCCGGAATCCATCGCCAGCTTCTCGGCGTCGTTCGGTGCCACCATCGGCCAGAACGGCTGTGCGGGCCTCTACCCGGCGATGCTGGCGGTGATGGTTGCGCCGACCGTCGGCATCAACCCGCTGGATCCGGTATGGATCGCCACCCTGGTCGGCATCGTCACCCTCAGCTCCGCCGGTGTGGCGGGCGTGGGCGGCGGCGCCACCTTCGCCGCGCTGATCGTGCTGCCGGCGATGGGCCTGCCGGTGACGCTGGTCGCGCTGCTGATCTCGGTTGAACCGCTGATCGACATGGGCCGTACCGCGCTGAACGTCAACGGTTCCATGGCGGCGGGCACCATCACCAGCCAACTGATGAAACAAACCGACAAAGCCGTGATGGACAGCGAAGACGAAGTCGAATTGGCTCACCGTTAACGCCTTCCGCGAACGAAAAAACCGGGGATGATCCCCGGTTTTTTTATGCCCTGCGTTCGGTCGTTACGGCCGCTCGCCGTTCGCCAGCCGCCGGTTGATATCGGCGATCACACCCGGCAATTGCGCCAGCGTGTCTATCACATAGTGCGCGCCCGCCGCGTACAGCTTATCGGCGGCGGCCGTGCGGCGGCGCTCGATCTCCCCTTGCGGCATTTGGCGATACTCCTGCCAGGTCGCGCCAAACTCGTTGCCGGACAGCGCCAGCCCGACGCTCCACATCCCGGCGTTCAGCCCTTCGGCAATGCCAGGCACCGCGTCATCCACCTTCACGCAATGCGCCACCGCATCGATGCCCAGCGCAATCACGTTTTGCAACGCCATCCACGGCCCCGGTCGCCCGCCGGCCGCGAGATCGTCGGTGGCGACCCAGTAATCCGGCGCGTAGCCGCGCTGCGCTGCGGCAGGCGCCAGCACCGCCATCACCGCGCGCGGATAACCGGAGCAGGAGCCGATTTTGATGCCCTGTTCACGCAGAGCGGCAATCACCTGCGGCACGCCCTCGATAGGATCGGCGAAGTCGACCACTTTGGCGATTTGCAGCGGCATAAACGCCTGATACAGCGCGTCGATATCCTGGTGGCTCATCGAGCGGCCCAGCTTCTGCCGCCAGCGCGCGTCAACCGCCGGCAACTTGCCCAGCGCCTCGATGTGTTGCCATTTGCCGAGCCCCATCGGAATGCGCGCTTCCGCCAGGCTGATGTCGATATCGAAAGTGCGTTTGAACGCCTCGACGAAAATCTGCGTCGGCGCAAAGGAGCCGAAGTCCACCGTGGTGCCGGCCCAGTCGAGGATCACTGCGTTGATCTGTTTCATGGTCAATCCTTATTGATTCCAGTACATCGCCTGCCCGACGGCCGCCAGCAATCGTTCGATATCCTGCGGATAAATTTCGCCGATGTTGCCGATGCGGAAGCAGTCGCTCTGCGACACTTTGCCGGGATAAATCACGAAGCCCTGCTGCTTCAGGCGCTGATAAAACTCGGCGAAGCGGTAAGTGTCGGCCTTCGGCGAATAGAACGCCGTGATGATCGGCGAATGCAGCGCATCGTCCAGCAGGGTCTCAAAGCCCAGTTCACGCATGCCCGCCACCAGCCGACGCTGATTGGCGTGATAGCGGTCGTGACGCGCGGCAATGCCGCCCTCTTGTTCCAGCTCTTTCAGCGCCTGCGCGAAGGCCAGTACGGTGTGAGTGGGCGACGTAAAGCGCCATTTGCCGGCCTGGTCTTCCATACAGCGCCACTGGGCATACAAATCCAGTGACAGCGAGCGCGAACGGCCGGCGCATTTCTCCAGTTCGCTGCGGCGGGCGATGACGAAAGCAAAGCCCGGCACGCCCTGAATGCATTTGTTGGCGGAGCTGATCAGAAAATCGATGCCCAGCGCGTCCACATCCAGCGGGATGCCGCCGAAGCTGCTCATCGCATCGACGATAAAGGTCTTGCCGTTGCGCGCCGCCAGACCGGCGACCTTCTGCAGCGGGTTGAGCATGCCGGTGGTGGTTTCACAGTGCACCATGGCGATATGGCTGATGCGCGCATCGCTTTTCAGCACCGCCTCCATCGCCGCCACGTCCGGTTCGTTCACCTCGCCGCAGTCGAACGCGTGGTGGTCGATATCCATCAGCCGCGCCATTTCGATCATCCGCGCCCCGTAGGCACCGTTGTTGACGATCAGCAGCTTGTCGTGCGGGCCGATGGCCGTGCCCAGCACGCCCTCTACCGCATAGCTGCCGCTGCCCTGCAACAGCACCGAGGTATAGCCGGCGGACGGCGTCGCCAGCGCCACTAACCGTTGGCGAATGCGCTGCACCACCCCAAGGTTGTAATCTTCATCCCAGGTGCAGCTGTCATACAGCATCGCCTCTTTCACCGTTTTCGACGTGGTCAACGGGCCGGGGGTCAACAGCAGGTAGTTACGGTCGGACATGTTATTCACCTATTGGTCTATACCAGATTGCGCTGATTGTGGCGGCAAATTCCTTCCCAGGTCAAACGGCAAAACGCGGTGAAACAAAAAATTCATCTGGCTATGTATAATAAGCGGGCCGGAATGCCAGGCCGATGCCATAGCGAGATGAAATGAAAGAACATCCGGGCGATATGCCCCACTATCTGCAGATCAAGGATCAGCTTCAGGCGCGCATCACCCGCGGCGCGCTGCAGGCCGGCGACAAGCTGCCTTCGGAGCGCGAGCTGTGCGCCATCTTCTCCACCACCCGCGTCACCATCCGCGAGAGCCTGGCGCAGCTGGAAGCCACCGGCGCCATCTACCGCGCCGATCGTCGCGGCTGGTTCGTCACGCCGGAGCGGCTGTGGCTGGATCCGACGCAGAACACCAACTTCCACCGTCTGTGTCAGGAGCAAGGGCGCACGCCGCGCACCGCGCTGCTGTCCGGCGAAAAAACCACGGTGCCGCTCGACGTGATGCAGCCGCTGGCGCTCGAACCGTTCGATCAGGTGTATCTGCTGCGCCGGGTGCGCTATGCCGACGGCCGCGCCATCTGCTATTGCGAGAACCACTGCCTGCCGCACCGGGTGCCGGAACTGCTCAGCCACGATCTCAACGGCAGCCTGACCGAGGTTTATCAGCAGCATTACGATTTGATTTACAGCAACATGCACCTGTCGTTCTACCCGACCGCCCTGCCTTATCGCGCCGCCAACGCGCTGGGTGCCATGGTCGGCCTGCCCGCGTTGCTGCTGCGCCGCTTGAATTACGATCAGCACGGCCGCATTCTCGATTTCGATATCGAATACTGGCGCCACGACAGCCTGCGCATCGAAGTCGATACGCTTTAACCCCCTGCCCAACGGGGCCTGCGCACGCAGGCCCGCCTTTCTCTCCCGCGTCGTCCTCCCCGTTTCCGGCAATGATATTTTGCTGATTTCATTTGTTTGTCATATTCGCCGATTAGCGTGGCCGCATATCTGGTGTATACCAGTTTCGCATTAACCCGTAACAGTGAGGCTGAAGCTATGAAACTTTCTCGACTGGTCGTGATGACCGCCATCGCACTCGGCTCCGCGCCGCTCTGGGCCGCCGAGGCGGTGGTGACCGTCTACTCCGCCGATGGTTTGCACGACGGCGATCACAGCTGGTATCAAACGCAGTTCGACGCCTTCACCCAGGCGACCGGCGTCAAGGTGCAGTACGTCGAAGGTGGCTCCGGCGCCATCGTGGAACGCCTGTCGAAAGAGCGCAGCAACCCGCAGGCCGACGTGCTCGTGACGCTGCCGCCGTTCATTCAACGCGCGGCGGCGGAAAAACTGCTGCAGGACTTTACCCCGCAGGCGGCCGCGCAGATCGCCGATGCGCAGCCACAGTTCGTGCCGCTGGTGAACAACTACCTGAGCTTCATCTATAACGCCAAACTGCTGCCGCAGGCGCCCGCCAGCTACCAACAGCTGCTGGACGCGCAGTTCCGCAATAAGCTGCAGTACTCCACGCCGGGCCAGGCGGGCGACGGCACTGCGGTGATGCTGCAGGCGTTCCACAGCTTCGGCGGCAAAGACGCCGGTTTCGACTACCTCGGCAAGCTGCAAAGCAACAACGTCGGCCCTTCCGCCTCCACCGGCAAGCTGACCGCGCTGGTCAATAAAGGGGAGCTGCTGGTGGCCAACGGCGATCTGCAGATGAACCTGGCGCAGATGCGCAGCAACCCGAACGTGAAGGTGTTCTGGCCGGCCGGGCCGGACGGCAAGCGCAGCACGCTGGTGCTGCCTTACTACATCGGCCTGGTGCAAGGCGCGCCGCAAAGCGCCAATGGCAAAAAGCTGATCGATTTCCTGCTGAGCAAAGAGGCGCAGAGCAGCGTCAGCGCCATTTCCTACGGCATGCCGGTGCGTAAAGACGTGACCCCGACCGACGATAACTTCAGGCAGTCGCAGGCTGCGCTGCAGGGCGTGGATATCTGGGCGCCGGACTGGAATCAGGTGGTGAGCAGCCTGTCCGCCGACATTTCCCGCTGGCACAAGGTGACAGAATGACGCTGACCATGCCTTCCCTTCTCGCTTCCCGCGCTGAGGCGCGGGATAACAGCCGGGACATCGCCGGGCCGTCGGGCATTCAGCTCGACCGCGTCAGCGTGTCGTACCGCAGCACCGAAGTGCTGAAACCCCTGACGCTCACCATCGCGCCCGGCGAAGTGCTGGCGCTGATCGGCCCCTCCGGCTCGGGCAAAACCACCGTACTGCGAGCGATTGCCGGTTTCGTGCAGCCGTCCGCCGGACGCATCGCCATCGGCGATATCGATGTCACCGACGTGCCGCCCTATGAACGCGGCCTGGGCATGGTGGTGCAGAACTATGCGCTGTTTCCGCATATGCGCGTCGAGGACAATGTGGCGTTCGGCCTGCGCGCCCAGGGCAAGCCGCGCGGCCTGACCGCCGAGCGCGTCGAAGAAGCGTTGGCCATCGTCGGCATGTCCGCCTACGCCAGGCGCTATCCCAGCCAGCTTTCCGGCGGCCAGCAACAGCGGGTGGCGATCGCCCGCGCCATTGCGGTGCGCCCCAAAGTGCTGTTGCTGGATGAACCGCTGTCGGCGCTGGACGCGCAAATCCGCCACAGCATGGTGGAAGAGATCGCCCGCCTGCACCGCGAGCTGCCGGATCTGACCATCCTGTACGTCACCCACGATCAGGGCGAAGCGCTGACGCTGGCGGACAAGATCGGCATCATGCGCGACGGCCACCTGATCGCCCACGGCGAAACCCGCGCGTTGTACCACCATCCGACGAACCGCTTCGCCGCCGAGTTTCTCGGCCGCGCCAACCTGCTGCCGGCCACCGCGCTGGAGACCACCACCGGGCAAGGCATGACCACCGTCAGCTGCGCCGGCAAAGTGATCGGCTGTTTCACCTACGGCGCACAACGCGGCTTCGACAAGCTGCTGTGCATCCGGCCGCAGCATATTGCGCTCGATGCCGACGCTCAGCGCAGCAACTGCCTTATCGGCACGCTACGCGATATTCATTGGCAGGGTGAACTGACGCACCTGCAGTTCGACGCGCAAGGCCACCCGCTGCGCGTGGTCACCACCCATCGCAGCCGGATGCCGCAGATCGGCGAACGCGTGCCGCTCTATTTCGCCCCCGACGATGCGGTACTGATCGAGGACTGACATGATCGACTCTACGCTTATTCGCCCGGCCCTGCGGCTGCGTTTGCCGCGCCGCCTGTGGATCCTGCTGCCGCTGCTGGTGCTGGCGACGCTGTTTTTCTACCCGCTGGCGCTGATCGTCAAACAGGCATTTACCGACGATCAGGGGCTGTTCAGCGCCGCCGCGCTGCAACAGGTGTTCGAATCCCGACGTTTTGTCGGCGCCCTGCTCAACACGCTGCAGATTGCGCTGCTGGCAACGCTGGGCTGCCTGGTGCTCGGCACCCTGCTGTCGCTGCTGCTGGTGTTCACGCCGTTCCCCGGCAGCCGTCTGATCGCCCGGGTGATCGATACCTTTATCGCCATGCCGACCTTCCTCATCACGCTGGCCTTCACGTTCATCTACGGTTCCGCCGGCCTGCTGAACGGCACGCTGATGGCGACCTTTGGTTTCACCTTGCCGCCGGTGGATTTTCTTTACTCCATCTGGGGGGTGATCCTGGCGGAAATCACCGTGTTTACCCCGCTGGTGATGCGCCCGCTGATGGCGGCGCTGTCGCAGATCGACCGCAGCCAGCTCGAGGCCGCCAGCATCCTCGGCGCCCGGCCGGGGCGCGTGGTGCGCCAGGTGATTTTGCCCGCCGCGCTGCCGGCCTTGCTGGCCGGCGGCAGCCTGTGTTTGCTGTTGACCACCAATGAGTTCGGCATCGTGCTGTTTATCGGCGCCAAGGGCGTCACCACGCTGCCGATGATGGTCTACTCCAAAGCGATTCTGGAGTCGGATTACGCCGTCGCCTGCACGATCGCCGTCGTGAATATCGCGCTATCGCTCGGGCTGTTCTCCCTTTACCGCTACGCCGCGGCGCGCGCCGGGCTGAGGAACTGACAATGTTGATTTGGTCCCGCACCGGACGCACCCTGACCTGCACGTTGACGATCACGCTGTTCGCCCTGTTCTTCTGCCTGCCGCTGGCGGTGATCCTGATGTCCAGCCTCAGTGAGCAGTGGAACGGCGTGCTGCCGAGCGGTTTCACCCTCAACCACTTCCGCCAGGCGTTCAGCGGCGCCTCCTGGGACGCACTGATCGCCAGTCTGGCTATCGGTTTCAGCGCCAGCCTGTTCGCGTTGTTGTGCGGCACCTGGGCGGCGTTGGCGCTGCGCCACGTGCCTGAACGCGGCCGACGGCTGCTGGGCACGCTGTTTTTCATTCCCAGCGCGGTGCCTTCGGTCTCTATCGGTTTGGGGATGCTGGTGGCGTTCAGCCAGGGGCCGCTGCAGATGAACGGCACCTTCCTGATCGTGCCCGCCGCCCACTTCGTGCTGATTTCCGCCTTTACCTTCGGCAACGTCATGGCCGGGCTGACCCGGCTGCCTGACGACTACGAGAACGTCGCCGCCAGCCTGGGCGCTTCGCCGCTGTTTCGCCTGCGCCACGTCACCCTGCCGATGATCGCCCCCTACATGATCTCCGCCTTCGCGCTCAGCCTGTCGCTGTCGATGGGGGAGCTGGGCGCGACCATGATGATCTACCCGCCGAGCTGGGCGACGCTGCCAGTCACGATCTTCAGCCTGACCGATCGCGGCAGCATCGCCAATGGCGCAACGCTGACCATGATCCTGGTGGCGGCCACGCTGTTGCTGATGTTGGTGCTGGAGCGGATTTCTCAGCGGCTGACGCCCGGCGCAAAATAACAGCAAGGCGCCGTCATGGCGGCGCCTTGCTCATCGAAACGCAGGTCAGAACGGGTAGTCGTGATAGCCCTGCTGTTCGGAAATGCGTCGGGCGGCGACGTGCAGCAACGCCACATACTCCTCCCGCGCCGCTTCGGAAAAGCGCAGCGTCGGGAAAGAGATGCTCAGCCCGGCGATCGCCACCCCGAACCTGTCAAAAACCGGTACCGCGATGCAGCGGATCCCCGCTTCTTGCTCTTCGGCATCTTCGCCGTATCCCTGCGCACGCACCCGATCCAGCACCGGCAACAGTTCGGCGGCGCTGGTCAGGGTATGCTCGGTGCTGCGGGTAAATTCAATCTGCGACAGGATCTGCGCCACCTCATCCCGCTCGCGCCAGGCCAGCAGCACCTTGCCGATGGCGGTGCTGTGCAGCGGGTTGCGGCGGCCGATGCGCGAATACATGCGCAGGTTGTACATCGCGTCGATCTTATGGATGTAGACGATGCCATCCTCGTCCAGGGCGCCGAGGTGGATGGTTTCACGGGTATGATTCGACAGCTCGCGCATCTGCACGTCGGCGCTGCGGATCAGATCGACGTTCTGCAACGATTTGGCGCCCAGTTCGAACAGCTTGAGCGTCAGCGCATACTTTTCCGTCTCGCCCTCCTGTGAAACGTAACCCAGCGCTTTCATGGTCTGCAGAAACCGGTAGACGGTGCTTTTAGACATCATCACCCGCTGGGACAGTTCGGTAATGCCGATCTCGCGCTCATCGCCGAGCGCCTGCAAAATGCCGAACACTTTCATCACGGATGAGACGGCATCCGGTTGCTTGTCTGAATCTGCGTTAGCCATGGCGAATACCCTACTTAACGGTTTTGTTTCAGGAAATTTAAACAAGGGTTTCAGTATAATCGGAACAGATCGCGACGCGCAACGCAGCTGAAGGCTAAGCGATTGAAGCCAAATGAATAACCGCCTGCCGCTCACCGCCGTTTACAATTAAGCGGACAAGGGGCATGCAATCGCAGGCGAATATGATTAGCATGATAATACTCTCCTGAATAAATACCGCTGAGACCTGCATGCGTCCTTGTTCCGACGGCCTCCCCGTCCCGCAACGCTATGGGGCGATCCTCGCCATCGCCCTCGGCATTACCGTATCCGTGCTCGACGGCGCGATAGCCAACGTGGCGCTGCCCACCATCGCGCGCGATCTCAACGCCAGTCCGGCCAGTTCCATCTGGGTGGTTAACGCCTATCAACTGGCGATCACCGTCTCTTTGCTGTCGCTGGCGTCGCTCGGCGATCTGGTCGGCTATCGCCGCATCTATCAGGCTGGATTGCTGGTGTTCAGCATCACCTCACTGTTCTGCGCCCTGTCCGACTCGCTGCTCACCCTGACCATCGCCCGCGTGCTGCAGGGCTTTGGCGCCGCCGCCATCATGAGCGTCAACACCGCGCTGATCCGCATCATCTACCCGCAGCGTTTTCTCGGCCGCGGCATGGGCATCAACTCGCTGATCGTCGCCTGCTCCTCGGCGGCCGGGCCGACGGTGGCGGCCGCTATCCTGTCGGTCGCGTCCTGGCAATGGCTGTTCGCCATCAACCTGCCGATCGGCATCGTCGCGCTGCTGCTGGGGATGAAATTCCTGCCGGCCAACGGCCAAAAAAGCGATAACCGCCGTTTCGATCCCACCAGCGCCGTGCTGAATGCGCTGACCTTCGGCCTGCTGATCACCGCCATCAGCGGCTTCGCCCAGGGCCAGAGCCTGACGCTGATCTTCAGCGAGATCGCCGCGCTGCTGGCGATTGGCGCGCTGTTCGTGCGCCGCCAGCTGCGCCAGGAATTTCCGTTGCTGCCGGTCGATCTGCTGCGCATTCCGATCTTCGCCCTGTCGATGGGCACCTCAATCTGCTCGTTTGCCGCGCAAATGCTGGCGATGGTGTCGCTGCCGTTCTTCTTGCAAAGCGCATTGGGCCGCGACGAGGTGGCGACCGGGCTGCTGCTGACGCCGTGGCCGCTGGCGATCGTGGTGATGGCCCCGATCGCCGGCCGGTTGGTGGAACGCGTGCATGCCGGCCTGCTGGGCTGCATCGGGCTGGCGGTGTTCGCGCTCGGGCTGTTCTCGCTGGCGCTGCTGCCCGCGGCGCCGTCGAATATGGACATCATCTGGCGCATGGTGCTGTGCGGCGCCGGTTTCGGCCTGTTCCAGTCGCCCAACAACCACACCATCATCTCCGCCGCACCGCGCAACCGCAGCGGCGGCGCCAGCGGCATGCTGGGCACTGCCCGTCTGCTGGGACAAACCTCGGGGGCCGCCCTGGTGGCGCTGATGTTCAACCTGTTCCCAGCCTCCGGCACCCACGCTTCACTGATCCTGGCTGGGGTGTTCGCCACCCTGGCGGCGGCCGTCAGCAGCCTGCGCATCACTCAACCGACGACGCAAACGGCGCAGCCCAGCCGCGAGGTGAAATAGCGCACATAAAAGAGCCGAGCCCCATCGATTGTAAAACCGACGGGGCCAGCACTGGCGGCCGGGCCGCGTCGGGTGCGGTGCCGGGAGCATGGCAGGCCAGGCGTCAGTCGCCGCACCTCAACGGGCTGCGGCCTTGTCGTAAACAGGCTAAATAGGCGTCGTCATCCGGATACCAGCCAACAATGCGTTGGCCGTCGTTATCCATCCCCTCGAAGGCCTTGAGCAGGCCGGGGGCGAACATGCGCTTTATCAGATCTTCGGATTGCGCGCTGTCGATGCGGCAGTCGCAGCGCGTCTCTCCGCCAACCTGAACGAAGTTCTGCAACGAAGCGAGACATCGCGCGTCGAGGTCGCCATGAACATGGATAAACTCCCCCGTTTCTACCAGGGTGAGCGCGGTCAGGTCTCCCCCCACCACGAACGCGCCGTCGTTTCCTGAGCTGCAATAGGCATGGCGTATGCGGACATCGTCACGCACGACCAGCCCGCCCCAGCAAATCAGCGTATCCGCCTGCAGCCGCCCCAGCACGACAATGCCGCCGTCCTCTCGCTGCGGTGACACCGCCAGGCATCCCTCGACGATCACATCGCCGTCCACGATCAGGTAATCGTAATCGTGGCCATCGTGCTCGTCGGGGAAAAACGCCGGCAGGCGCAGATCGCCTGAATGCCAGCGAATAACCGGCGGTTCATCATCGTCATCATGCCGGTTCAACAATTCCGCAACCGCATCGGCGACACCGCCAGCCAATGCGGCCAGGCGCGCCGACACCTCATCACCGTTGAGTAAGGGAAGGTGGTTGATTTTCATAGGGCCTCAGGGACAAATGTCATTGTGCCAAAGCATATAACATGCGCTTCCAAAGCCAAACAGGCGGTCGTGACCGGGCCCGATGCGGCTTGCCCTCTCACCGGGTGATCTGGCACCGCGCCAGCCCAGGCTGAGAGGCCGAAAGACGCGGTTTGCAGGTGGGCTTCAGCGACTTCGGGCGCTGCTGCACGGCATTAACGCCCGCAAACTTCGCTGAAGCGCTCATCCCATTCATTGCCGAATTTCATTGCTGAATCCGTCGCCGCCACTGAAATAGCGGTTCAGGCATGCCATAAAAAAACCCCGGCAAGCCGGGGTTTTTCATTTCATTCAGCCGATTACTTCAGGTACTGACCGGTGCGCAGCGCTTCGATGCGCTTGTCGAGCGGCGGGTGCGACATGAACAGCTCGCTGAACGACTTGGATTTGCCGTTGATGCAGAACGCCATCATGCTGCCCGCTTCCTGCGGTTCATAGCTGGTTTTCAGACGCTGCAAGGCGGCGATCATCTTCTCGCGGCCCACCAGTTTGGCGGAACCGGCGTCGGCATAGAATTCGCGGTGACGCGAGAACCACATGGTGATGATGCTCGCCAGGATGCCGAACACCAGTTCCAGCACCATCGACACGGCGAAGTAAATCATCGGGTTGCCGTTGCCTTCCCCTTCACCGTCGCGGTTGCCCAGGAAGCCGGCGGCAACCTGTGCGATCAGGCGCGAAATGAAGATGACGAAGGTGTTCACGATCCCCTGGATCAGGGTCATGGTCACCATATCGCCGTTGGCGACGTGGCTGATTTCGTGCGCGATAACCGCTTCCGCTTCGTCGCGGCTCATGCTCTGCAGCAGGCCGGTGCTGACGGCGACCAGCGAAGCGTCGCGCCGTGCGCCGGTGGCGAAGGCGTTGATGTCCGGCGCGTGGTAGATAGCGACCTGCGGCATGGCGATGCCCGCCTGCTGCGATTGACGGCGCACCGTTTCCAGCAGCCAGTTTTCGGTTTCGTTACGCGGCTGTTCAATCACTTCCCCGCCCACGGAGCGCAGCGCCATCCATTTGGACATCAGCAACGACACGAAAGCGCCGCCGAAGCCGAACAGACCGGCCATGATCATCAGGCCCTGAACGCTACTGGATTGGATTCCTGTCAGGCTGAGCACCAGCCCGAAAACCAACATCACCGCCAGGTTGGTGAGCAGGAACAGAGCTATACGCATCATAAAATGTTTACTTCCTCATAAATGTTAACAAAACACTGTCCAGATACCCTGGATCGTATGGGCATTCGTCACAGTTTCAAGAGTTGCGCGCCATTAACCTACTAAAAATACGAAACTTTACAAAAACGACGCGCGACCGGGATTTGGCAAATTGTAAACGATTGTTGCGCAAGGCGGAGGGATTTTGCAGAAAAATTTCTTTGCCCGCACGCCATGACAACGAGAACCGTTATCCTCACGCTTTATAGGCCAATATCCGCTCAGCGCGTTTCATCATACCCCGCCTGATTCAGCGGCGATGAAAGTTTGAATCTCGCGATTAATTGTTACATTATAACATCACAATTAATCGTAAAGGGATGTCAATCATGTTATCGCGTATCGTCTGGATGCTGGCGACGTGGCTGCTTTTCTGCCAGGTCGCGCACGCTGAAATTCACCTCACCGACGTTGAAGGACGCCAGGTTACCCTGGCCGCCCCCGCACAGCGCGCCTATATCGGCTTTTACTACGAAGATTTTCTGGCGGTGAACGGCCCGGAGAGTTATCAACAGGTCGTCGCCTTCTCCAAAAGCGACTGGGCGTTGCGCGCCAGCCAATGGACGCGCTATCAGGCGGCGCTGCCACGGCTCGCTCAACTGGTCGATGTCGGTTCGCTCTATAACCAGAGCTTCGATTTTGAACGCCTGCTGACCACGCGGCCAGACCTGCTGATCCTGGCGAAGTGGCAGCTCGACGGCTTCGCCAACTACCTGCCGGTGCTGCAACAGCTCAACATTCCTTACATCGTCGTCGACTTCAATCAGGGCGTTGAAGTCAAGCTCGCCAGCATCCGGTTAATGGGCCAGGCGATGGGCCACGCCGAGCGAGCGGAACGGCTGGCCGACGAATATCGCCAAAGTCTCGAGGATACCCGGCGGCGCATCCGCCAGGCGCAGCTGCCGCCGCCGGTCACCTACATTGAGCTGGGGGACAAGGGCCCCGGCGAGTACGGCAGCAGCTATGGCGCATCGATCTGGGGGCCGCTGCTGCAGCTGGCCGGCGCCGAAAATATCGCCGCCGGCGTCGTCGGCAGCCCTTCCCCCTTGCGCGCCGACTATGTCCTGACCCAACGGCCCGAGGTGATTTTTCTCGCCGGTGGCGACTGGGAAAACATGCCGAACGCCGTGCCGATGGGTTACGGCACGCAGGCAGCCCCCCTACAGACGCGCCTGACGCAATACGCCCGGCGGGCGGGATGGCCGCAACTGCCGGCGGTAAAAAATCAGCGTCTTTATGCGCTTTACCATGGCGGCGCGCGCACGATTTACGATTTTATCTTTGTCCAGTATCTGGCGAAAGCGCTCTATCCCGCCGCGTTTGCCGATGTTGATCCCGCGCGCAATCTGGCGCAGTTCTACCATCAATATTTGCCGATAGAGGCGGACGGCGTCTTCTTGCAACGCTGGCAAGGAGAATAACCGTGGCCCACACAGGACGTGCGTTTTTGCGACGGCGCAGGCTGCGCCGCGGGCTATTGACGCTGGCGCTGCTCGGCGCGCTGCTGGCGGCGACCGCCATCGATCTCACCGTCGGCGCCGCGCAACTTGGCCTCACGGATATCGTGCGGATGCTTTGGCCCGGCTCTGCACCTGGCAACGCACTGCATCAGGCGGTTTTCTGGTCGATTCGCTTGCCGATGACGCTCACCGCCTTGGTGGTCGGCGCCAGCCTGGCGCTGGCGGGCCTGCTGATGCAGACCGTGCTGGCCAATCCCCTCGCCAGCCCCTATACGCTGGGGATCTCTGCCGCGGCGGGGTTCGGCGCGGCGCTGGCGATCCTCACCGGCTTCAGCCTGGGCGGCGCGTTGGCGCTGGGCACGCCGTTGCTGGCTTCGCTGATGGCGCTGTTGGCTTGCGTGCCTATCTATCTGCTGGGACAACGCCGCGGCATGACGCCGCAAATATTAGTGTTGAGCGGCATCGTGGTGCTGTTTTTCTTTCAGTCGCTGCAATCGCTGCTGCTGTTTCTGGCCTCGCCGGAAGCCATGCAGCAAATTGTCTTTTGGCTGTTCGGCAGCCTGCTCAAAGCCAATATGCACGGCGTGGCGATCACCGGCGTCGTGTTGCTGTGCGCTCTGTTCGTCAGTCTGCGGCTCGCCTGGCGGCTGACGGCGCTGTCCGCCGGCGAAGAGCAGGCCCAGGGGCTGGGCATCAATGTCAGCGCCTTGCGCAAGCTGGCCTTTCTGCTGGCGACCTTGCTGACGGCCGCCTCGGTCTCGTTTGTCGGCACCATCGGGTTCGTCGGGCTGATCGCCCCGCATTTCGCCCGCTTTCTGGTGGGTGAGGATCAGCGCTACCTGATCTGCATTTCCGCCCTCTGCGGCAGCCTGCTGCTGCTGTGCGCCTCGATCGTCGCCAAGCTGGTGATGCCGAACGGCGTGGTGCCCATCGGCATCGTTATCGCCCTGATCGGCGTGCCGGTGCTGTTTTACTTCGTCACTCGACAGGTTAAACGCCCATGACTCAACTGACCCTCACCCGCGTCGGCGTCTCGCTGCATCGCCGCTCGCTATTGGCAGACGTTTCATTGAGCTGGCCGGAGGCGCAGCTCGGCGGCATCATCGGCCCCAACGGCGCCGGCAAATCGACGCTGCTCAAAGCGATTAACCGCATGGTGCCGTGCAGCGGCGAGATCGCTTACCGCGAGCGCCCTCTCGATCCGAAAACCAGCCGTATCGCCTATGTGCCGCAGCTAAATCGCTGCGATTCGGCATTGACCGCTTTTGACATGGTGCTGCTGGGCAAGGTACGCCAGTTGAGCTGGCGCGTCAGCGCCGCCCAGGCCGATGCGGTCGAGCAGGCGCTTACGGAATGCGGCATTTCCGCGCTCGCCGATCGCCCCTTCAACCGTCTCAGCGGCGGCCAGCGACAGTTGGTGATGCTGGCTCAGGCTTTCGTCTCTCAGCCGCAGATCATTTTGCTCGACGAACCCACCAGCGCGCTGGATATCCACCACCAGCTGCGCGTGCTCAATCAGATCGCCGACTACGGCCGGCGCTACCGCTGCATCACGCTGCTGGTGATCCACGATCTGGGATTGGCGCTGCGCTATTGCCACTCACTCACGCTGCTCGCGCACGGACGCGTCGTTTGCCACGGCGATACCCATCAGATGATGGGACATCCGATGGTGTCTCGCGTATTTGGCGTCGGCATCGAAAACGGCGTCAGCCCGCAGGGCTACCCCTATCTGCTGCCGACACAGCTGTTACACGCACACGGAGAATCCCCATGTACACTCTGACCAAGGCGGACATGCTGGCGCAACTCGCCGGCTTGCAACAGGAAATTCACCAGCTTCACCGTTCCGCCCGGCAAGATCGGCGCCATTTTTCCCTGCTGGAACGTCGTTTCAGCCGCCTGCAGGCCTTTAACGACGAACCGCAGCTGCAGGCCTATCGTCAAAAGCTGGAAAACGACCGTTTGATAACGGCGCAGATCACCCAACTGCGGGCGACGGCCAACGCCGCGTTGTGCGACTACGAGAAGCATCGCGTCTCGGCGCTGTGCCGGGAACCGGCGCAAACCAACGCCTACCTGAACAGTTTCGACCGCGCGCTGCAGCTGGAGATCGCGGCCGCCGACATTAAACCCGGCGAACGGGTGCTGCTGGTGGGCAGCGGCGCATTGCCCACCACGGCGCTGGCGCTGGTCGCCAGGCTCTCCGCCACCGTCATTTGCTACGATTGCGACCCGGCGGCCCAGCGTTTTGCCCGCCGGCTCACGCGCCACCTGGGGCTGGTGCAGCAGATGCCCTGCATCGACAAGCTGAACGGCCTGACGCGCAACGATATCGATCACATCATCATCGCCTCCCTGGTGGCGGACAAGCAGGGTTTGCTGAAGGCGCTGCGGCCTTTGCTGCCCCAGTGCGGCAAATTGCTGGTGCGCTATGGCAATGGCCTCAAGTCGATCTTCAACTGCCCTTACCACCACCAGGCCGCCGGCTCGCCCTGGCGCGTCAGCGGTAAACCGCTCACCACCCCGCTGTACGATCTGTTGATTTTGGAGCCTCACCGCCATGAATAATGCCTTTCCCACCCTGATCCTCGGCGCCGGCCCGGCGGCGATCCAACTGGCGGCGGACATCAAGGCCGCGGGCAATGCGCGCATCGGCCTGTACAACCGTCCCAGCGAAAAAGGGCGCCGCCTGAAGCAACATCTGGCGCACACGCCCAGCCTGTGGCTGACGGGCGCCGGTAAGGCGCAGCGCACCCAAGACGATGCGCAGGTGACAATTGACCGCTATTGCGATGATCTGGCGCTCGTCGGCGGCGACTGGCGCAGACTGATCCTTGCCGTCCCCGCCGATCAATACCATGACGTGCTGCGACAGGTGCCATGGGCGGCGTTGCCCCAACTGCGCTCACTGATCCTGCTCTCTCCCTCCATCGGCTCCGGCTTGATGGCGCAAAGCCTGCTGCAGGAGGCCGGGCAATCCCACGTCGAGGTCATCAGCCTGTCGAGCTACTACGCCGACACCAAATACCAGAACGCCGAACAGCCTTACCGCGCCTACACCAAGGCGTTCAAGCAGCGAATTTATCTGGCCGGCGCAGGCACAAGGTCAGACTGCGCCGAACTCGACTGGCTTTGCTCGCTGCTGGCGCGTCACGGCATTGACGCCCAACGCTGCAACAGCCAGTTCGCCGCCGAGCGCTTCAGCATCACCAATTATATTCATCCTCCGCTGGCGCTGGCCGAAACCACGCTGCAGGCGATATTCGAGCCGCAGGCGCCGATCCAGTACCTGTATAAAACCCACCCCGAGGGCCCCATCTGTCCCGAGGCGATCGCCGACATGCTGGCGCTCTCGCAGGATTACCAGCAGTTGCTCAACCGGTTCGGCATCGAGGCCATTAACCTGCTGCGCTTTTTGAATGACGACAACTACCCGGTTCCGCCCCGTATGGTGAGCCGCCGCTGGATTGACCAATTCCCGCAGCTCGCGCCGACGGAGCAATGCTATGCGCTGTTTACGCGTTATACCGCGCTGCTGGTCGACCCCTATTCCGAGCCGGACGCGCAGGGTCGCTACTATGATTTTTCCGCCGTCAGGGTCGCCCGCGTCTTCCAGGATGTCCAGGGGCGCTGGCGCCTGCCGCGCGTGCCGCAAGAGGACGTGCGCAAACTGCGCGTCCTGGTCTTGCTGGCGCAGCGGCTTGACGTCGAGATGCCCGCCGCCCAGCGTCTGTTGGCCCGCTTTCAGCAGGCGCTGCAGCGCTTCGTCACCCGGATCGGCGCCGAGCATTGCCATCGCTCGTTGCTGGACGATACCTGCGACGAGCAGGCGGACATCATTTACCGACAATGGCGGAGGCAAGCATGAATCAGGGTGCGCTACTGGCCATTTTTGCCTCATTGATTTTCAGCGTCATGAACGCGCTGGTTAAAACCATCTCCGATGCTATTCCCACCGGTGAAATCGTGTTCTTTCGCAGCAGCATCGGCTGTGTGCTGGTTCTACTGCTGATGTACCGCCACCGCATCGCCTTCAGCCGCGTAGACCGGCCGCTGCTGGTGTTGCGCGGCACCATGGGCGGGCTGTATCTCATTTGTTATTTTTACAGCATCGCCCATCTGACGCTGGCCGACGCCAGCATGCTGGCCTATCTGTCGCCGTTTTTCTCCATTTTGCTCTCCTTGCTGGTGCTGCGTGAACGGGTCAGCGCCTGCACCGCGTTTTGGCTGACGATGGTCATCATCGGCGCCGTGCTGCTGGTGCGGCCGTGGCACTTCTCGGCCTATACCCTGGCGTCGCTGGTCGGCGTGATGAGCGCGGTGTTCGCCTCGATCGCCTATCTGTCGGTCAACAAACTCAGCAAGCGCCACCACAACTACGAGATCGTGTTCTACTTCCTGTTCATCGCAACGCTGATCTCGCTGCCGCTGATGTGGAACGCGTTCGTTTGGCCCAACGCCTATCAGTTCGCCATTCTGCTCGCCATCGCCCTGGTGTCGCTGTTGGGGCAGGTCGTCTTAACCCAGGCCTTCTCTTCCGATAACCTGATCGTGGTCTCGGTGGTGCGCTATATCGGCATCGTGTTCAACATCGCCTGGGGTTGGCTGTTCTGGCATGAGATCCCGCTGCTGCTGTCGCTGTTCGGCTGTCTGCTGGTGGTGGTTTCCTGCATTCAGCTCGGGCTGCGTCACCGTAAGAAACCGGCTTAAGCCGGGCTTGCCGCAACCAAAAAAAAACGCACCCAAGGGTGCGTTTTTCACAGGCAAAGCCGTGGCCTTATTTGGCCGGCGTCGGCTGCTGAGCGGGCTGATCTTTTTCCAGATGAGCCAGGTCCAGCGCGATATGCACGGTTTCATCCAGGTACGGATCCGGCTCCTGGTAATCCTTCGGCAGATCGTCGAGCGATTTCAGCGGCTTCTTGCCCGCACGTTCCAGACGCTCGTTGATGCGTTTCAGACGGGTCGCGTCGTCATCGTGATTCTCTTTCTCGCGCACCGCCAGATTGAGGGACACGATGTTGCGTTTATCCTTCAGCGCCTTGTAATGCGCGATATCCTGCGCGATGTACTGGAACTCCGGATTTTGCGCGATGCGCTGCTGGTGATCTTTCAGCAGCTCCGGCTCGAACGGCGCCATATCGCCGGTCTTGCTGTAGGTCGCCGCATTGATGCTGTCCCACGGCATGGCGTTGTCTTCAAACGCTTCGCCGGTTTCCGCCGGATCGACGCCGGTCGGCATCAGAATGTCCGGCGTCACGCCCTTGCGCTGGGTGCTGCCGCCATTGACGCGGTAGAACTTCTGAATGGTGTACTGCACGGAACCGAGCGCCGGCCACTCAGGGCGCAGCATCTGATCATAGATACGGTTCAGCGAACGATACTGCTGCACGGTGCCTTTACCGAAGGTCGGCTCGCCGACAATCAGCGCGCGGCCGTAATCCTGCATCGCCGCCGCGAAAATTTCGGAGGCGGAGGCGCTGAAGCGATCGACCAGCACCACCAGCGGGCCTTTGTAGTAGGTCACGCCGTCGGTGTCGGCGTCTTCACGCACTTTGCCGTTGTTGTCGCGCACCTGCACCACCGGGCCGCTCGGAATGAACAGGCCGGACAGCGACACCGCTTCGGTCAGCGCGCCGCCGCCGTTGGTGCGCAGATCGATGATCACGCTCTTGACGTTCTGCTTGGCCATCTTCTGCAGCTGCACTTTCACGTCATCGGTCAGACCGACATAGAAGCCGGGGATGTCGAACACCGCCACCTTCTCTTTGCCGACGGTCTTGATGGTCATTTTCACCGCGCGGTCTTCCAGACGGATGCGCTCGCGGGTCAGGGTGACCACGCGGGTTTTGGTGCCCTTGCCGGCCGGCAGGATCTCAAGGCGCACCTTGCTGCCCTTCGGCCCTTTGATCAACGACACCACGTCGTCCAGGCGCCAGCCGATCACGTCCACCATCGGTTTGCCGGCCTGGCCGACGCCGACGATGCGATCGCCCACGGTGATCGCCTTGCTCTTCGCCGCCGGGCCGCCCGGCACCATCGAGTTGATCAGGGTGTAGTCGTCATCCATCTGCAGCACCGCACCGATGCCTTCCAGCGACAGGCTCATCTCGGTGTTGAACTGCTCGGTGTTGCGCGGAGACAGATAGTTGGTGTGCGGGTCGATTTCATGCGCAAAGGCATTCATCGCCAGCTGGAAGACGTCTTCGCTGTTGCTTTGCGTCAGGCGCTTGATGGCGAACTGATAACGCTTGGTCAGCGTGTCGCGGATTTCTTTGTCGGTCTTGCCGGTCAGCTTGAGGTTCAGCTCGTCATAGGTGACTTTCGCATCCCACAGGCTATCCAGCTCGGCCTTGTCTTTCGGCCACGGCGCTTTGCTGCGGTCGAGATCGATAGTGCCGTTGCCGGTGAAGTTCATCGGCTTGTCCAGCAGCGACAACGCATAGGTGTAACGCTCGAAACGGCGTTTCTGCGCCAGATTGAACAGCGCGTAGAAGGTGTCCAGCTTGCCGGTTTTCAGCTCTTCGCCAACCTGATTGCGTTTGCCGGCGAACTGCGCCACGTCGGAGGCCAGCAACACGTTATGGTTGTAGTCCAGCATGTTCAGGTAGCGATCGAAGATCTTGCCTGAAAATTCCGCATCGAGGGCGAACTGGCGGTAATGAGAGCGAGTGAAGCGCGAGGTGACGCGCTCACTCACCGTAGCGTGCTGGGGTTCCTGTTGCAGTTGGGGCAGTTGGCCGATGCGGATGTTGGCTGTTTCCGCGCCGTAACTGACACCCGCCCACAGCAGCCCTGCAATCGCTGTTAATCTGACGAATTTGTTCATGCCTGGGTTGGCCTCCGTATCAGAACTGCAAGTGTTCTGCGCGCACAATCATCGCCAGACCGGAAGAGAGCTGCACACGTACGCCATCTTTAGCGATTTCGAGTACGGTAGCATCCATCGCGCTCTTGCCTGCTCTGACTTTGATTTCCTGGCCAATTTGCAGTTTAGAGATATCCGTGACTGGCGCATAACGCGGCTGGCTTTCCTCTTTGGCTGCACGAGGTTGGCGAGCGGGCTGTGGGCGAGTTTGTGGGCGCGGCTTGCGGTTTTCCGGCGCGGCTCCGCCTTCGCGACGCGCAGCGGGCTTTTTACCGGCTGGACGCGGACGGCGCGGAGCGGCATCGGCGGATTCGCCGGCGGCTTCACGTTTTTTGGCGTTTTGTTCGGCACGCTGTGCCTGAACGCGCGCTTTGGCTTCTTCAAGCTGCTGGCGAGCATGATCGACATGCTGCTGCTCCAGTTCACCGCACGGATTGCCGTCCAGATCGACGCGCTGCGCGCCCACCTTGACGCCGTACAGGTAACGCCAGCTTGAGGTGTATAGGCGCAGGGCAGAACGCAATTGCGTTTTGCTGAGATTCTCTTCCCCCTGCACGCGCTCTACCAAATCCTGAAAAATACCGATTTTCAGCGGACGAGCTTCGCCTTCGGCGCTAAAGCAGAGCGGAAAACGCTCGGCAAGAAAAGCAATGACTTCTTTACTAGAGTTCAACTTAGGTTGATTTTCCATGAAATTTCCTGATTACAACGGTATTGCCAACAAGCCACAGGCATGAACAGGCGTCATTATAATGACGCCATCGGTAATTGCCACGTTAACCGTCGATCAACTTGCCGCCACAGTCACATATTTCGCACTGTCACACTGTTCCAGTTGCTCACAAAGCCCCGCCACCACTGCTTTCAGGCCCACTTCGTCCTGTTCGTCGAAGCGTTGATAAACCGTGCTATCGATATCCAAAACGCCGATCGCTCGGCCGCCAACCACCAGCGGCAGCACGATTTCCGCGTTGCTGGCCGCATCGCAGGCGATATGGCCCGGAAACGCATGCACGTCGCCGACGCGCTGCACGCGATTTTCCGCCACCGCCGTGCCGCACACGCCCTTGCCCACCGGAATGCGCACGCAGGCGATCTTGCCCTGGAACGGCCCCAGCACCAGTTGGTCGCCATCCATCAGATAGAAACCGACCCAGTTCACGTCATCCAGACGCTCGTTGAGCAACGCGCTGGCGTTGGACAGCGCCGCGATAAAGTTGGTTTCCCCGCCGAGCAACGCGCTCAGGTCACGTTTTAATTCCGCGTAGAATTGTTCTTTTGTCATGTGTTAACCATTGAAACAGTGAAGATGGCCAGAAGCCCAAAGCTTAGGCCCTATAAAATAAGCATTAAATGCGTATAGCCACAAGGTTAATCATCTGTTGCTTCACAAAACCCCGTCGCTCGGGGTATGTTTGCCGCTCAGAATCCCGGTTTACCTCGTTTTACCGTCCGGCGCCCGATCGCCGGTGACGCGGCCGGTTTATTTTTCAGCTACGCTGACAGTTCCGGCGGGCTCAAGGGCAGCTACTTGTCAAAAATGAAAATACACGCGATCACCGCCCCCCTTTCCAAAGCGCGCCACCAACGCTGCTGCGAGTGCGACCTGCTGTTTGTGCTGCCGCCGCTCAGCGGCAATCAGGCCGCTTATTGTCCGCGCTGTAACGCCAAGGTGGTGAGCGGCCGCGACTGGTCGATGACGCGCCTGACCGCCATGGCGATCGCCATGCTGCTGCTGATGCCGTTCGCCTTCACCGAACCGCTGATCAGCATTCGTCTGCTCGGCACGCGCATCGACGCCAGTTTGCTGGAGGGCATCTGGCAGATGAGCCGCCAGGGCGATCCGCTCACCGCCAGCATGGTGGCGTTTTGCACCATCGGCGCCCCGCTGACGCTGGTGCTGTCGCTGCTGTACCTGCGTTTCGGCCATGCGCTCGGCATGAACCTGCGCCCGGTGCTGCTGATGCTGGAGCGGCTCAAAGAGTGGGTGATGCTGGACATTTATCTGATCGGCATGGCGGTGGCGGCGATCAAAGTGCAGGATTACGCCGACATCCAGCCCGGCAGCGCGCTGATCGCTTACCTGTCGCTCACGGTGCTGAGCATCCTGACGCTGATCCACGCCAACCTGGAGCAGCTGTGGGAGCGCTACTATCCGCAGGAACAGCCGGAAGGCCCGCCGACGGCGCTGCACATTTGTCTGTCCTGCCACTATACCGGCTATCCCGACGCGCGCGGCCGCTGCCCGCGTTGCCATGTGCCGATGTGCCATCGCCAGCCCTACAGCCTGCAGAAAACCTGGGCGGCGCTGATCGCGGCGATGATCCTGCTGATACCGGCCAACCTGCTGCCGATTTCCATCATTTACGCCAACGGCACGCGGCTGGAAGACACCATTTTCTCCGGCGTGGTCTCATTGGCCACCTCCGGCAACGTGCCGATCGCCGCCATCGTGTTCATCGCCAGCGTGCTGGTGCCCTTCACCAAGGTGATCGTGCTGATCGTGCTGTTACTGAGCATCCACTTCAAAACCTCGCACAGCCTGAAGACGCGCATTCGTCTGCTGCGCCTGGTCACCTGGATCGGCCGTTGGTCGATGCTCGATCTGTTCGTTATCGCCTTGATGATGTCGCTGGTAAATCGCGATCAACTGTTATCTTTTACTATGGGACCGGCCGCGTTTTACTTTGGCTCGGCGGTCATTTTGACTATTCTTGCCGTTGAATGGCTCGATAGCCGATTGATTTGGGATGCACATGCAACAGGAAACGCCGACTACACCGACTGAAGCGCGGGTCAAGAACAAACGCCGCATTTCACCGTTCTGGTTACTGCCGTTCATCGCCCTGCTGATCGCCGGGTGGCTGGTCTATAACAATTTCCAGGAGCGCGGCACCACCGTCACCATCGATTTCCAATCGGCGGCGGGCATCGTCGCCGGCCGCACGCCGGTGCGCTACCAGGGCGTTGAGGTCGGCACGGTGCAAAAAATCAGCCTGAGCAAAGATCTGCGCAGCATCGTGGTGGAAGCCAGCATCAAAAGCGATCTGGAAGACTCGCTGCGCGAAGGCACCCAGTTCTGGCTGGTGACGCCCAAAGCCTCGCTGGCCGGGGTTTCCGGGCTCGATGCGCTGGTCGGCGGCAACTATATCGGCATGATGCCTGGCAGCGGCAAGGAGCAAACCCACTTCACCGCGCTCGATACCCAGCCGAAGTACCGCCTGAACACCGGCGAGCTGATGATTCACCTGCACGCCGACGATCTGGGTTCGCTCAACAGCGGCTCGCTGGTCTATTACCGTAAAATCCCGGTCGGCAAGGTGTATGACTACACCATCAGCGAAGGCAACAAGGGCGTAACCATCGACGTGCTGATCGACCGCCGCTTCGCCAACCTGGTGAAGAGCAACAGCCGCTTCTGGAATGTCTCCGGCTTCAAGGGCGATTTCAGCCTGTCCGGCGCCACGGTGCAGATGGAGAGCCTGGCGGCGTTGGTCAACGGCGCCATCGCCTTCGATTCGCCGGCCGATGGCCAGCAGGCCAAGGGCGATCAGAACTATACCCTTTACCCGGACCTGGCCCACAGCCAGCGCGGCGTCAATATTCTGCTGGATCTGCCGAGCGGCAACAATTTGAGTGAAAACCGCACGCCGCTGATGTACCAGGGGCTGCAGGTCGGCACCCTGACCAAGCTGACGTTGCAACAGGACAGCAAAGTCATCGGTGAACTGACCATCGATCCTTCGGTGGTCGATCTGATGCGCAGCGGCACCCGCATCGTGATGCGCAGCCCGCGCATCAGCCTCAACGACGCCAAGCTCAGCCAACTGCTGACCGGCACCACGCTGGAATTGGTGCCGGGTGAAGGCGAACCGCAGCAGCGCTTCAACGTGCTGGACAGCAGCGAAACGCTGTTGCAACAGCCGGGCGTGTTGACCGTCACGCTGACGGCGCCGCAAAGCTACGGCATCGACGTCGGGCAACCGCTGGTGGTGCACGGCGTGAAAGTCGGCCAAATCCTGAGCCGCACCTTGACCGCCGGCGGCGTGGTGTTCACCGCCGCCGTTGATGCGCAATATCGCGGCCTGCTGCACAAAGACAGCAAATTCGTGGTCAACAGCCGCCTCGATGTCAAGCTGGGAATAGACGGCATGGAAGTGCTCGGCGCCAGCGCGCAGGAGTGGGTAGACGGCGGCGTGCGCATTATCCCCGGCAGCAAAGGGGAGCCTGGCGGCCAATACCCGCTGTACGCCAACAGCGAAAAAGCCGAGGAAGGCATCGTCGGCAACGCCCCTTCCACCACCCTAACCCTCAGCGCCACCAGCCTGCCGGACGTGCAGGCCGGCTCAGTGGTGCTGTATCGTAAATTCCAGGTGGGCGAGATCGTCAACGTTCGGCCGAAGGCCAACGAGTTTGAGGTGGACGTCTACATCAGCCCGGAATACCGTAAGTTGCTGACCCGTGAAAGCATCTTCTGGGCCGAAGGCGGCGCCAAGGTGCAGCTCAACGGCAGCGGCCTGACGGTGCAGGCTTCACCGCTCAACCGCGCGCTGAAAGGCGCCATCAGCTTCGACAATCTGCAG
The DNA here is from genome assembly GCF_052167655.1 of Serratia sp. CY55921. Classification (NCBI taxonomy): domain Bacteria; kingdom Pseudomonadati; phylum Pseudomonadota; class Gammaproteobacteria; order Enterobacterales; family Yersiniaceae; genus Serratia; species Serratia sp. CY55921. Next base: position 1,546,913 of record NZ_JBJNMU010000001.1, read on the forward strand.
GGCGTGACGCTGAACAAAGGCGCCAACCGCGTACTGTACGCCAGCGAAACCGCCGCCCGCGCGGTGGGCAGCCAAATCACGCTGAAAACCTATGACGCCAGCAAGCTGTCGGCGGGCATGCCGCTGCGTTACCTCGGCATCGACGTCGGCCAGGTGGAGTCGCTGCAGCTGGCGCCGGAGCGCAACGAAGTGTTGGCCAAAGCGGTGCTGTATCCGGAATACGTGCAGACCTTCGCGCGCCTCGGCAGCCGCTTCTCGATCGTGTCGCCGGAGATCTCCGCCGCCGGCGTCAGCAACCTCGATACCCTGCTCCAGCCTTATATCAACGTGGAGCCGGGCCGCGGGCGCGAGCTGCGCACCTTCGAACTGCAGCAGGCCAGCATCACCGACTCGCGCTATCTCGATGGGCTGAGCGTCGTGCTCGACGCGGCCGAAACCGGCTCGCTGCAGATCGGCACGCCGGTGCTGTTCCGCGGCGTGGAGGTCGGCACCATCACCGGCTTCTACCTCGGCGCCATGTCCGATCGGGTGCACGTCGCGCTGCGCATCAGCAAGAAGTACCAGCATCTGGTGCGCAACAACAGCGTGTTCTGGCTGGCGTCGGGTTACAACCTGCAGTTCGGCCTGACCGGCGGCGTGATCAAGAGTGGCACCTTCCAGCAGTTCATCCGCGGCGGCATCGCCTTCGCCACGCCGCCAACCATTCCGCTGGCGCCGAAAGCGACGCCGAACAAGCACTTCCTGCTGAATCCGGAAGAGCCGAAGGACTGGAAAACCTGGGGCACCGCCATTCCGCGCGATTAACTTTCGCGTTTCCCTCAGGGCCCGGCAATGCCGGGCCCTGTTTTTTTCCGCTTTGTGATAAACTCTCGCCCTTGTCTTTATTGCACCCTGAGAGTTCGCCCGTGGCCAAATCCACCGCCGTTTTTCTGCCCCCCGCTTTCCTTGACGCCACCCGCGCCATCATGCCCGCCGAACTGGCGATGGACGATTTTATCGCCGCCTGCCAGCGCCCGCTGCGCCGCAGCCTGCGCGTCAACACGCTGAAAATCAGCGTCACCGACTTCCTGGCGCTGGTGCGGGACTACGACTGGCGATTGGAACCCATTCCCTGGTGCGCGGAAGGTTTCTGGATCGAGCGCGACGATGAAGAGCTGCGATTGGGCAGCGCCGCCGAACATTTGAGCGGCCTGTTCTACATTCAGGAGGCCAGCTCGATGCTGCCGGTCAGCGCGCTGTTCGCCGGCGGTGCAGCGCCCCATCGGGTGCTGGACGTGGCGGCCGCGCCGGGCTCCAAAACCACCCAGATAGCCGCGTTGATGGATAATCAGGGCGGCATCGTCGCCAACGAATACTCCGCCAGCCGGGTGAAAGTGCTGCACGCCAATATCAGCCGCTGCGGCGTGAAGAATACGGCGCTGACCCACTTCGATGGCCGGGTGTTCGGCGCCGCGCTGCCGGAGAGTTTTGACGCCATTCTGCTCGACGCCCCCTGCTCCGGCGAAGGCGTGGTGCGCAAAGATCCGGACGCCATGAGCAACTGGTCGCCGGAAAGCGTCGCCGAGATCGCCGCCACCCAGCGCGAGCTGATCGACAGCGCGTTTCATGCGCTGGCGCCGGGCGGCGTGATGGTTTATTCCACCTGCACCCTCAATGCGCAGGAAAATCAGCAGGTGGTGCGCTGGCTGCTGGACACCTATGGCGACGCGGTCAGCGTCGAGCCGCTGGGTGAGCTGTTCCCCGGCGCCGACAAGGCGTTGACCGCCGAGGGCTTCCTGCACGTCTTCCCGCAGATTTACGACAGCGAAGGGTTTTTCGTCGCCCGCCTGCGTAAAAAACACGCCGTGGCGCCGTTAGCAAAGCCGACCTATAAAGTCGGTAAATTCCCATTCAGCCCGCTGTCCGGCAAAGAGGCGGCGCTGGTCGCCCAAGCCGCCGCGGCATCCGGCTTAACCTGGGGCGATGACAGCCGGCTGTGGGAGCGCGACAAGGAAATCTGGCTCTTCCCGGCCGAGCTGGAGCCGCTGTTCGGCAAAGTGCGCTTCTCGCGTATCGGCCTCAAGCTGGCGGAGCGCTTCCCGAAAGGTTTCCGTTGGCAGCACGAAGCGGCGATCGCCCTCGCGTGCGCCGACGGCAAACAGCATTTCGAGCTGGACGCCACGCTGGCCCAAGAGTGGTATCACGGCCGCGATCTCTACCCTGAGCAGCCGCCGGCGGGCGACGAGTGCATCGTCACCTATCAGGGGCAACCGCTGGGCATCGCCAAACGCATCGGCAGCCGCATCAAGAACAACCTGCCGCGCGAGCTGGTGCGCGACGGCGCGCTGGATTTTCACCTGTAATCGCCCTGGCGCCGGGGAGCCGCTTTCCCCGGCGATAAATAAAGATAACAATATTCCCATCACCATTCGTTATTATTCTAATCATTTCACCATCACGTTATTTCACCCGCGCACGCTTGCCCTGTGCCAATTAAAAAGTTTTGACCTTTGATAAAGACAATTTCACGTTCTTATCCTATTAATTTAAATGTAAGTAAATAAATGCGTGCAACTCAGCTCTGGGTGGCGTTTTTGCGGACTTTCTCTGACATGGCAAGGAATCATGATGAAAAAAACTCTGCTGGTTTTGCTCTCGTTAACACCTCTGCTGTGCATCAGTGGCGCAGCCAACGCAGCGGGCACCATTCAGGGCACGGTGGGCGTGACAATGACCATCGGCGCCGGATGCGTGGTCACCGGCGGCAACAGTTCCGGCACCACCAACGACTTTGGTTCCATCAGTTTCGGCACCTACTCGTCTCTGGCTAACGTCATCACCGCCAGCGCCACCGGCAGCGGCGGCACCGGCACCTTGGGGCTGAACTGCACCACCGGCACCAACTACACCGTGGCGCTGGACAACGGCCTCAACGCCTCCGGCAGCCAGCGGCGCATGGCCAGCGGCGTGCCCGCCTACATCAGCTATAACCTCTACCAGGACAGCGCCCACGCCGTGCCGTGGAACAGCACTACCGGCGTGCTGACCGGCACCGGCACCGGCTCGGCGGTCCCGCTGATCGTCTACGGTCTGGTGCCCGCTGCGGGCACCACCCCGGCCGCCGGCGTGTACAACGATACCGTCACCATGACCGTGACCTGGTGATGCCTGCCGACACGGGGCGCCACCATGGCGCTCCGTTATTCATTAATGTAATAATATTCCTATCCACCCTCTCGTTATCTCAAACACGATTCCCCCTGATGTGTTTACGCTGCACTCAACCTGCGATCTCGCTTAAAAATAAATAAAGTTTTTAATCTTTCGGCAAGACATTCCCCCGTTCTTATTCTATTAATTAATCTGTAAATAGATTAATGCATTTGACTCATTTTTCGGGCTTTTTGGCAGGCTTCTCTACTACGGCAAGGAACCATGATGAAAAAGACTCTGGCGGCATTAACCTCGGCAGCGGTTCTGCTGTGCACCTCTGGCGCCGCCTTTGCGGCGGGCACCATTCAGGGCACGCTGGGCGTCACTTTAACCATCGGCGCCGGCTGCGTCGTTACCGGCGGCAACAGCTCCGGCACCACCAACAACTTCGGCTCCATCAGCTTCGGCACCTACTCGTCGCTGGCTAACGTCATCACCGCCAGCGCCACCGGCAGCGGCGGCACCGGCACCCTGGGGCTGAACTGCACCACCGGCACCAACTACACCGTGGCGCTGGACAACGGCCTCAACGCCTCCGGCAGCCAGCGGCGCATGGCCAGCAGCGTGCCCGCTTACATCAGCTATAACCTCTATCAGGACAGCGCCCACGCCGTGCCGTGGAACAGCACCACCGGCGTGCTGACCGGCACCGGCACCGGCTCGGCGGTCCCGTTGATCGTCTATGGTCTGGTGCCCGCCGCGGGCACCACCCCGGCGGCAGGCGCGTACAGCGATACCGTCACCATGACCGTCACCTGGTAAGCATGACGCGCCTGGCCGTCACCTGCATGCTGCTGTCGTTGGCAGGCGCTTGCCGCGCCGACGTCAGCACTGCGACGGTCGGCGTCAGCGCCACCTTGGTCAAATCCTGTGTCGCAGGCACCACCAGCGGCGGCAACACCACGTTCGGCACCTTTAACTTCGGCACGGTTTACTTCCTTAATACGGCGATAAAAGTGACCGGCCAGGCGAACGCCGGCGCACTGCAGATCAACTGCAACAACGGCACCAGTTACACGGTGCTGCTCAGCGGCGGACAGAGCGGCAATACCGCTTCGCGCTATCTGCAAAGCGCGGCGGGCGCCCGCGTGAACTACAACCTGTATACCAGCGCCAGCTACGCCACCGTCTGGGATAACGTCACCGGCGTGACGCAGACCGCCACCGGTCAAAGCGTCTGGCTGCCGGTGTACGGCATGATTCCGGTGCAGGCGACGCCGGCGACGGGCACTTATACGGACACGGTACAGGTGACGATAAATTGGTGATTAACGGAACGCTGCGCACCCTGCTGCTGACGGCGCTGTTTGGCGCTCCGGCGGCACATGCCGATACCGTCAGCCAGGGCTTCACGGTCAATGCTTCGATCATCAAAGGCTGCGTGCTCGGCAGCGGCGTCACCAACGTTACCTCGTTCGGCAGCATGAGCTTCGGCCAGGTGGCGTCTTTAAGCAGCCCGATAAAAATTGTCTCGAGCGCCGGCGCCGGCTCAATCCTTATCCGCTGCAACCCCGGGCTCAGCGTCACCCTGGGATTGAACGTCGGCAATAACGTGACCGGCTCCATCGCCGGCGGGCGCAAGCTGTTGAACTCGGTCACCTCGGAAACGCTGATTTACCAGCTCTACCAGGATGCCAACTACGCCGTTTTGTGGGGAGACGGCGGCAACGGCGGCGCCGCCCAAACCGTCTCCTCCACCGGCAGTACGCAGGAAATAAAAATCTACGCCAGTTTAATGGCGAGCAGCACCTTGCCCACCAGCGGCACCTACAACGATACAGTCTTAGTGACGGTGAGTTATTGAGCTTTTAAAAGGATCACATTATGCGTACTACTCTGCTTCGCCTGCCTCTGCTGGCAGGATTGTTGTTAGCCGGCCAGCCGCAGGCCTTCGCCGCCGCCTCCATTCTGATTTGGCCCATCGATCCGGTTATTGAAGACAACCAGCAGGCGACGGCCCTGTGGCTGGAAAACCGCGACAGCAAGCCGGTTTACATGCAAATTCGCGTGCTGGGCTGGCAACAAACCGGCGGTAAGGACGATTACCGCAACCAGAGCGAGGTGCTCGCCAGCCCGCCGGTCGCCACCATTCTCCCCGGCAAACGCCAACTGATTCGCCTGATCAAGCAGACGCCGGCCGCCGCCGGACAAGAGCGGGCTTACCGCATCCTGGTCGATGAAGTGCCGATCAAAGATAAAGATGGCGCAGCGCCCGACAAAGGCGCGCAGATGGGGCTGAAATTCCAGATGCGTTATTCGGTGCCGCTGTTCGTCAGCGGCAAAGGCGTCTGGACCAAGCAAGACTTCGAACACCCGCGCGACTACGCCACCGCCAACCAGCCGAAGCTCAGCTACCGGCTGCTGCAACAAAACAGCCAGCGCTGGCTCGACGTGCGCAATGACGGCATCGTGCATGCTCGCCTGTCGCAGGTCAGCATTCAGGGCAAGCCGCTCAACAACGGGCTGCTGGGCTATGTGCTGCCGGGTTCGCAAATGCGTTTCGCCCTGCCGCCGTCGGGCAGTTTTGCCGCCGGCAAGCTGCAGGCGATGGTCAACGACAATAAACAGCCCGTAACCCTCCCGTCTTACTGAGCCCGAGGCGCAGGTGATGCGGATGTCGCCATCGCCCTCACGCGGCATGCAGCTCAAGCCGCTGGCCCTGGCCGTACTCTGTATGGCGGTAGAACTGTGCCCGCCGCCTGCCGCCGCCGACGATTTGCCACCGCCGCCCCGCGCCGTCAGCATGCCGGATACCACGCTGTATCTGGAGCCGGTGGTGAACGGCCGCCCGACCGGCAAAGTCGTGCCGGTCGCCTACCGCGGCGGCCATTACTATTTAACGCCTCAGCAGCTGATCGATGCCGGCCTGCCGGTGACGGACAAACAGGTGAAAGAGATCGCCGTCGATCAACTGGATAAGGTCGACGTCACCTACAGCGGCGAAACGCAGCAGTTGCTGATCTCGGTGCCCAACGATTGGCTCCCCAGGCAAACCCTCGGTGACGCCAACCCGGAGCAGCGGCTGCCGGCGCAAAGCAGCCTGGGCTTCTTGCTGAATTACGACGCCTACGTCAGCCAAAGCGGCGGGCGCGGCAATCCGGGCTATTTTTCCGCCTGGAGCGAACAGCGCCTGTTCGACGGCTTCGGCGTTATCGCCAACACCGGCATTTTCCGCAGCAGCTTCAACGGCGAGACCGCCGCGCAGCAGAACAATCGCTATATCCGCTACGACAGCAGTTGGCGCTACAGCGACGACGACACCATGCTCAGCTACACCGCCGGCGATCTCACGACCGGCTCGCTGCCCTGGACCAGTTCGGTGCGCGTCGGCGGTCTGCAGGTAGCGCGTAATTTCGCCACGCGGCCGGATCTCATTACCTACCCGCTGCCGCAGTTCTCCGGCCAGGCCGCCGTGCCGAGCAGCGTCGATCTGTACATCAACAGCTATAAAAACACCTCCGCCAACGTGAATCCCGGCCCGTTCACCCTGAATACCGTGCCCTACATCAACGGCGCCGGTCAGGCGACGGTGGTGACGACCGATGCGCTCGGCCGCCAGATCAGCACGACGGTGCCGTTCTATGTCGCCAGTTCGCTGCTGCAGGCCGGGTTGAGCGATTTCAGCCTGTCGGCAGGCGCGCTGCGCCAAAACTACGGTTACCGATCCGCGGACTACGGCCAGTGGGTGGCCAGCGGCAGCGGGCGTTACGGCGTCACGGACTGGCTCACGATCGAAGGGCGGGCGGAAGGTGCGGCGGAGTTGGCGGTCACCGGCGCCGGCGCCGGCGTGCGCATCGGGCAGCTAGGGGTGCTCAACGCCTCCTACAGCTACAGCCAGGCGGGCCGCGACGCTTTCAACGCCCCTCCTGTCACGCCGCGGTATTACGATCCGGTCACCGGCCAACCGGTGCAGCAACCGGATGCCGGTCCGGTGTATCAGTACGCCGGCCGCCACGGCGATCAAACCAGCCTGAGTTACACCTACAGCAATCAGTATTTCAGCCTCAACGCTCAACGGGTGCTGCGCAGCGCGGACTTTGGCGATCTTTCCACCTACAAGAGCAGCTATCGGCTGAGCCGCCGCACCGATCAGCTGACCGGCAGCATCGGCCTGAGCCGCTTCGGCAGCCTGGGCGCCGGTTATTTCGACGTGCGCGACGCCATCGGCCAGCGCACTCGCCTGGTCAACCTGTCGTACAGCCTGACGCTGTGGCGCAACATCAGCCTGTACGCCTCGGCGAACCGCGAGATTGGCGGTGACGGTTACAGCTCTCAGCTGCAGATCAGCATTCCGTTCGATACCTGGGGCACCGCCAACGTCAGCACCGCCCGCGACGCCGGCAACCGCTGGAGCGAACGCGTGGCTTACAGCCGCGCCGCGCCGACCGACGGCGGTTTCGGTTGGAATCTGGCCTATGCCGGCGGCCAGGGCAGCAACAGCGATTATCGTCAGGCGGATGTGACCTGGCGCACCTCGCTGTTGGAAACCCGCGCCGGGCTGTATGGCAACCGTAACGACTACACCCGCTGGGGCGAAGTCAGCGGTTCTCTGGTGGCGATGAACGGCGGCGTTTATGCCACCAACACCATCAACGATGCCTTCGCGCTGGTATCGACCGACGGCTACGCCGGCATTCCGGTCAGCTACGAGAACCAGCGCATCGGCGTCACCAACGACAAAGGTTATCTGCTGGTGCCCACCGTCACCTCGTATTACCACGCCAAGTTCCAAATCGACCCGCTCAATTTACCGGCGGACGTTAACCTGCCGGCGGTCGAAAAAACCGTCGCCATCCGCGATCACAGCGGCTACCTGGTCGAATTCCCCGTCCAGCGCCTGTCCGCCGCCGACGTGGAGCTGGTCGATGCGCAAGGCAAACCGCTGGCCAACGGCAGCCAGGTGGCGGTGCTCGGCGGCAATCAACAAAGCTACGTCGGGTGGGATGGCATGACCTATATCGATCCGGTGCAGCAACACAACCGGTTAAGCGTAATCCCGGCCGACGGCGGCCCGCCGTGCCAGGTCAGTTTCAGCCTGGCCAACCCGCAGGGGCTGCAACGCGTCGGCCCTCTCGTCTGCCAGTAACACACGGAGAAGAAGAATGATGTCTCGGCAAGTGAAAATCTTTTTGGCGGCGCTGCTGTTGATGTGTGGACAACGCGCGCTGGCGGACTGCGCCACCACCAACGGCACGGTTACCCTGCCCAGCAGCAACTCCTTCGCCGTCTACAACGGCCAGATAAGCGCCCAGGGCACTGCGGGGCTGAACTGCACCGGGCTCGGGCTCAATTTGCTGACGCAAAACACCGTCACGGTCAAGATCGCTTCCACCACCAACAACATGGCTCTGCTGAACGGCAACGGCTCAGGCGATAAAATTTCTTATTTGATCTACCCGGATTCGAACTACCAGTACCCGTATAGCGTCGGCCAGACCATCGATTACAGCTCGCTGAATCTGCTGTCGCTGATCCTGATCTCAGCCAACGTCAACTTTCCGGTGTATATCAAAACCGTCGTCGGCGCGAACGTCAGCGCCGGCACCTATACCGATACCATCAACCTGGTGTGGAACTACCATATCTGCGGCCTGGGCCTGATAGGGCTTTGCATCTGGTGGGACGGCACCAATCAACCCAGCACCGTGACCGTCACCGCGGTCATCACCAAGAGTTGCCTGATCAACACCGCCAACAACGTCAACTTCGGCAGCATGGCCTTAGTGGGGCAATTCAATCCGATCAACCAAAGCATCACGCTGACCTGCACCAAATCCCAGTCTTACAGCTCCTATTTCACCAACGGCAACAATCCGATCACCGGCTGGCGGCGAATGATCAGCGGCACCAGCAACTTCCTGCAGTATCAGATCTATTTGCCCAATACCAGCACCGTGTGGAGCAGCACCAACGCGCAAAGCGGCACCGGCACAGGCCTGGCGCAAAGCATCCCCTTTACCGCCGCCGTCAACCCGGCGCAGACCGAAGTGCCGGTCGGCACCTATCAGGATAACGTCAGCTATGTCGTGACTTACTAGCGCAGCCGCTAGCCGCCCGGCCGAATGTTGCCAGAGTGTATTTTTTATGTGGCATTTTTTGCTCATTTGGCTATGCTCATACCGATGACCTGACTGGTCTAACCTCCTACCACATCATTGAGCAAGGAGTTCCCATGAGCAAAACCGTCGTAAAAATTGGCAGCTTCGAGGTCGATGACGCGCATCTTCACGCCACCGCCGACCGTGCAGGCACCCTGAGCATCCCCTGCAAGTCCGATCCGGATCTGTGCATGCAGCTCGACGGCTGGGATGAACACACCAGCATTCCGGCCATCCTCAACGGCAAGCAGTCGCTGCTGTACAAGCAACACTACGATCGACACACGGACGCCTGGGTGATGCGGGTGGCATGAAAATGCATCCAGTCGGCTGACGACGCGCTGCTTTCATCAGAAACAGCGCGTTTTTTTATGCGATGGCGATGCCGCGGCCGGCAAAGAAGTGGGCGAAGCGGTTGAGTGACAGCTGTACTCGCTCGCGCGTCGCCGGGCTGTCGCCCGAAGGATTATGGAAGGTCACGCTTTGCGGATCGGCGGCGGTGATCAACACCAGATGCCCGCCCCGCTGCGGCGGTATGCTCTCGGGCCGGCGAATGGCGGGATGCACCGAGGCGATAAAGTAGCGGCATTCATGAAGCAGCGCCGGCACATCGGCGGCCGCCAGCCCCACCTTCACCTCCGCCTGCAGCGCGAACTGCTCGCGCACGTACTCGACGAACGGCGCGTAAATCAGCCCTTTTATCCGCTCGTTCTCACGCACATAGGCGCCATAAGGCAGGCTGCGGCGCGCCAGTTCCAACAGCGGCGGCGCTTCGCCATCGCGGTGGCCCAGCACCATTTTCAGGCAGGCCATGCCGCACACGTGGTTGGCCCACTCGACGTACTCCGCCCGATCGCGGGCGCCGCTGCGCGCCCAATTCTCGTCTTGCGCCAGCGTCGCGCGGCCGGCGATCAGATCGGCGGCCATCTCCGGGCTCGCCCACTGGCACTCGTAGGGAACGGCGCGCATCCGTTTAGAACTTGTCGACGACTTTGAAATTCATCAGCACCAGCGTCATGTCCGGCGAGAACAGATCGTACTCTTCGAAGAAGCGTTGTAGCTCTTTGCGCCAATGCGCCAGCGAACGATCGCCCTCGCCTTCGGCAAAGGCGTGCGCTTCATCGACCTGATCGTACGTTTTCATTTCCACCGCGGTCAGCTCAACCGCGCAGACCGGCTCTCCCTTGCCGTCCACCACCAGGAACCGATCGCCGGCCTGTGGGATGCCCTCGCCGTCCAGGTTGGAGCAGGTCGCCGTTTTGGTGCCGTTCAAAATCAATTGCACCACTTCATCGGCCTGCTGTTCGGTATCGCCGAACGCCCAGCGCTCAAGGTGCTCGTATTTCTGTGGAATTGCCGTCGCCATGATTATACCTTTTGGAAAAATGCCTCAATGCAGACAGGATAGTACAACGTATTGGCGGCCGTCTGCATCCGTCACAAGCACGACTGCGCGTTACGCCAGCGCCGTCTTTACGAGTTTTTACCGTTCTTCGCTGTGCCTTCAGCGCTACGGGGCGCATACTGTGAACAGTATTCACTCAATGGCAACGCCAGGCGGCAACATGCGGCAAGACGATTTCGATGCTGACGATACCTTCAGCGATTTACTCAACAGCGTCGCGTTGGCGACGCTGTTGCTCATCGCCATCGCCGGCGGATGGTATTTCAGTTAAGAGAGGGCGACGTGGCGACAAAACGCATGGGCAACAAGCTCAGTAAAATGGTGGTGGTGCTGCTGCTGATCTGCCTGGCGTTGCTGCTGTTGCGTTGGGCAGCGATAGCGTTCGGTTAATCCCATAAAACGACGCCGGCCAACCGCCGGCGCCCTGCTCACCGCCGCGGCGCCGCGGTCGGTTCCAGTAACTCGCGCAAATAGGCAAGACGCGCTTCCCCCTGTGGCAACCAGCGACGGCACAGCCAATGTTGCGTTTCACCCGTGCGGCTGAGGCGGTAGTACTCCGCCAAGGTTTCGACCCAGTTCATGATGTGTTCTCCTGCTTTTCGACATTGCCAGTATTGAGCGCAAAAACCAGAAGAAATACTGATGGCTTGTTTTTTATGCTTCCTGTTTTTGGCCGTCGGTAGCGAAGCCGCAGTTCAACTGCTACATTGGGCGAAAATCAACCCACCGAGGTGTAGGCCATGACGTTCTCGGAACAGGAGATTAAACCCGTATGGGATGAAGTCGCGCGCCTGATCGGCGACAGCGTGATGCAGCTGCGCCATCGCGGCGAGGCGCTGTCGGTGGAAACGCTGGAGAAACATCTGGCGCGGCAGCTGGCCGAGAGCAACGACATCGAACGGCGTATCCTGCTCGGCGCCGCCATCAACATGCTGAAAGGCGGAAAATGAATCGCCAACCGAAAAGGTTGGCGATCCGACAGAAGCCCGAGGTATGCAAGCCCGGCCTTCTGCGCGCTACTATGTCACGCTAATATGACGTAATTAATAGGAATTGTCGGGTTTTTGCCCAAAACGCCCTATTTTTGTTGCCTGCATTACGCCAACACGAAATCGCCGGCATCCAGCGGCTGCCCCACCACTTTCACCAGGAAATCGTTGCCGTCAAAGGCGCCGCCCAGGTTGATCGCCACATCGCTGACGTGATTTTGCGCATCGTAGCTCAGCTTCGCCTCGCCCGCCTTGCCGCTGAACTGATCGACGAAGCGGATGCCGTCGGCGCTGCCGGTGTTGAACAGCGTCAAATCGATCTTGTCCTCGCCGCGCACGAAGTCGCGGATCCAATCCGGCGCCGCCGCCGTCGACTCATCCGCCGCGAAGTAGACGAAGGTGTCCTTGCCGGCGCCGCCCCACAGCTGATCCGCCCCTTTGCCGCCGTACAACACATCATCGCCCGCGCCGCCCTTGAGCACGTTATCGGCGGCGTTCCCGACCAGCACATCGTTACCCGACCCGCCGATGGCGTTTTCAATCGTTACGCCCGCCGCGATCGACACGTTGCCTTTCAGGCCGCCGACGTCCGAGAACGCCTTTTCATTCAGGTTGATGCGCTGATTTTGGCCAAAGCCGGAGAAGTCGAAGGTGTCGTTGCCGCCGGCATCCCAGGCGGTGAAGATTATCTTGTCCTGCGCGCCGGTGGCGGTGAGGAAGTCGCGATCGGTGTTGGAATTGAAACCGTAAACCGTGTCGCCGGTGCGGGTGTTCATGTTGGCGCCGTAGAAATGCTGGATCGCCGTGATGTCATTGAGCAACGGCCCGGAAGAGTACGCGCCTTTAAAGTCCTGCCCGGTGTTGCTTTCGCTGAAATAGCTCATCAGGCTGTGGGCGCGGCTGTCTTCGAAGTAGGTCGCGTCTTTAGCGTAGGTGATGCTGACGCCCGGCGCGGCGTTATAGTCGCCCGGGTGCTGCAACCCCAGCGCATGACCGATCTCATGGGTGAAGGTCTGGCGGCCGTACTCGTTTTCATGGATCTGGTTGTTGACGAAGGTGTGGTTCTTGGCGTTATACCAGGTTTGACCGGCGACCGAAGGCGAAGAATCCGGGTTATACGCAAAGGCATAGGAGCCGCGCGAGCTGTAATCGAACAGACCGAATTTGATGTTGGCGGCGGCGGTGTTGCTGGTCTCGGTGAAGGTAATGTTGGCCACGTCGGACCATGACTGCAGCGACAGTTTGGCCTGCTCGCGCTGTTCCGCGTTAAAGCTGCTGAAGCCGCTGATGCTCATGCTCGACATATTGCCCGGCGCCTTTTCCCAGAAGCTGTAGGTCAGGGAGACCGGCTTTTCGGTCACGCCCTTGTCGTGCCAACTGCGATCGCCGCGCACCAGTTCCAGGCCGGCATTCTCGAACGTTTTCGACGGATGAAGCACGGTAATGGTGTCGTCTTCATCGGGTTTATAAGCGCCCAGCAGGGCTAATACGCCTTCGGCCTTAACGGAAGCATTGCTTGATGACATAACCTTATCTCCATATTCGTCAATTCAATCGGGGGGATGCCCCAACTGGCGGATTGCCTGAACGGCAGCGGCCCGGTGTTGAATCAATACGGGGATATCGGTAATGCGCTGGCGCCTTCCATCGGCACTCTGAATGAGAACGATAATCCCTTAAGAGAAGAGAATAGACACATTTTACCGAGAACAGATTTTTCTTATCAAAAGTGTGACAGGGATTTTCCGCCATGCGAATGATTTTCAAGGTAATAATCAGCATTATCACGATGTCGAAAAAAGTATAAAAAAACCGGGGCAATCCAACCCCGGCTATCCATAACACACTCTGGACTCAGACTAACCAACCGAGCAACAGCGTCGCGCCAATGACCGTGGAAGCGCCGCCGATGCGCGTAGCGATTTGGGCGAACGGCATCAGCCCCATGCGGTTGGACGCCGACAGGATCGCCACGTCGCCGGTGCCGCCCAGGCCGCTGTGACAGCAGGTGACGATCGCCGCTTCCACCGGGAACATCTTCAGGTAAGGCGCAATCAGGAAACTGACCAACCCCATCGACAGCACCACCGAGCCGCAGACCACCACATAGCCGACCGAGAACACCGCAACCACGCTTTCCAGCGGCACGTACAGCATGCCCAGACCGATCATCAGCGGCCACACCAACGCGGTGGAGACGAACTTATAGAAACTGTGCGCGCCGGTCTCCATCGAGGCCGGGATCACCCGGCAGTATTTGCACAGCACCGCGAACAGGATCATCAGCACCGGGCCAGGGATATGCACGATATGCTCGAACAGGCCGCCGACGATAAAGAAGGCGCAGATCACCAGCAGCCCGCCGCCCATCAGTTGGAAATCGACGTTGCCGCTTTGTTCCTTGATGGCGAACATCGCGTTCTCCTGCGCCGAACGGATCAGCATGCCGTCGCCGCTCAGCGCCTTGCGCTGCATGCCGATGCGCGCCAGCACCCCGGCGGTCACGATGGCGAAGATATTACCCAGCACCGCCGCCGGCGCCAGCTGCGCGACGTAGACGTCCGGTGTCGATCCCAGGATCGCCGAATAGGCCAGCGACAGCGGTAAAATGCCCTCGCCGATGCCGCCGCCGATGATCGGCACGATGATAAAGAAGAAGGTGTGATAGAAGGTGAAGCCGAACAGTTTCCCCACCAGCAGCCCGGTGATCACCGCCGTGACCGTGCCCACCACCAGCGGCACGAACATGCGAATCATCCCCTGGATCAGGATCACCCGGTTCATGCCGAGAATGCTGCCGACCACCAGACTGGCGATGACGAAATAAAGCAGGTTGGCGTCTTTCATCAGCAGATGGACGGTGCCCATGACGTTGGGCTGGAACACGTTGAAGTAGACCAGCACCGACGGCACCATCAAACACAGAATGGCCGGCCCGCCGATATCGCGCAGCACGGGAATGCTTTTACCCAACTGCGCCAACGCAAAGCCCAGCGTCATTATCACCGCCAGGCCGCCGATCATATTCTTCGGCAGGAAGTTGGCGTAGGCGGAAATCGCCACGATGGCGCAAATCGTGATAAACAACGCGATCGGCACCGCACCGATATCTATTTGACGAAGTTGATTAATTAATCCTGATGATTCGGACGATGCCGTATTTTTATCACAGGCTATTTCTGCATTTATCTGTTTCATTATTCACCCTGCTGACAAGCGTACAGTACGGTTAGATTCACCTGGCGCAATAATCCCGCCATAGCCAAGTGAAAACAACTAATTACAAAAATCCTATTGCGGATTTCGCTTTTTCTAATAAGAAATAAAACAGTAGACAGTACTGACAATATGATAAAAAATAAAAATGCAAAACTAAATTACGCTGAGGGAATTCAATATTGTGACCCTCCGCCAAGGTTGGTTTTAATTAATTATCGTCAGCATTTTGTAATTAAAGTAATCAGGCTTAAATTCGCTGCTATGCTATAGGAGGGCGAAAAAGCCCCCTGCTTTATTAATAAAGAACCGGAAACGCCATTAGCTGAATCCGGTCAGCTTGATCCGAACCTTAATCCTGCGCGCGGCACCGCACGGGAAAAAGGCATAATATGACTCATAAGGAAGTAGAATATGTCTTCACGCGCTGTTACCCCACAAACCCTCGCTCGCTACGGCATCCATCAGGCCGCCGACATCGTCTATAACCCCAGCTATGAATTGCTGTTCGCCGAAGAGACCCGCGCCGACCTGCCGCCGCTGGAACGCGGCACCCTCACCCAACTGGGGGCGGTCAACGTCGCGACCGGCGAATTTACTGGCCGTTCGCCGAAAGACAAATACATCGTGCGCGACGACACCACGCGCGACACCGTCTGGTGGTCCGACAACGGTACCGGCAAGAACGACAACCAGCCGCTGTCGCCGGAAGTCTGGCAGCATCTGAAGACGCTGGTGGGCAACCAGCTCTCCGGCAAGCGTCTGTTCGTGGTGGATGCCTTCTGCGGCGCCAACGCCGATACGCGCCTGAAGGTGCGCTTCATCACCGAGGTGGCCTGGCAGGCGCACTTCGTGAAAAACATGTTTATCCGCCCAAGCGACGCCGAGCTGGCGGACTTTGAGCCGGACTTCGTGGTGTTGAACGGCGCCAAATGCACCAACCCGGACTGGCAACAGCAAGGGCTGCACTCGGAAAACTTCGTCGCTTTCAACCTGACCGAGCGCATGCAGCTGATCGGCGGCACCTGGTACGGCGGCGAGATGAAGAAAGGTCTGTTCTCGATCATGAACTATCTGCTGCCGCTGAAGGGCATCGCCTCGATGCACTGCTCGGCCAACGTCGGCGAGCAAGGCGACGTCGCGGTGTTCTTTGGCCTGTCAGGCACCGGCAAAACCACCCTCTCCACCGATCCGAAACGCCAGCTGATCGGCGATGACGAGCACGGCTGGGACGACGACGGCGTGTTCAACTTCGAAGGCGGCTGCTACGCCAAAACCATCAAGCTGTCGCCGCAGGCGGAGCCGGAAATCTATCAGGCGATCCGCCGCGATGCGCTGCTCGAAAACGTCACCGTGCGGGCCGACGGCAGCATCGACTTCGACGACGCCAGCAAAACCGAGAACACCCGCGTCTCTTACCCGATTTATCACATCGAGAACATCGTCAAACCGGTGTCCAAAGCCGGCCACGCGCGCAAGATCATCTTCCTGACCGCCGACGCCTTCGGCGTGCTGCCGCCGGTGTCGCGCCTGACGCCGGAGCAGACCCAATACCACTTCCTGTCCGGCTTCACCGCCAAGCTGGCCGGCACCGAGCGCGGCATCACCGCCCCGACGCCGACCTTCTCCGCCTGCTTCGGCGCCGCGTTCCTGACGCTGCACCCGACGCAATACGCTGAAGTGCTGGTGAAACGCATGGAGGCCGCCGGCGCCCAGGCTTACCTGGTCAACACCGGCTGGAACGGCAGCGGCAAGCGTATCTCGATCAAAGATACGCGCGGCATCATCGACGCCATCTTGAATGGCGACATTGAGCAGGCCGACACCTTCACGCTGCCGATCTTCGGGCTGGCAGTGCCGACCGCGCTGCCGGGCGTCGATCCGTCGATCCTCGATCCGCGCAAAACCTACGCCGACGAATCGCTGTGGCAGGAGAAAGCGCAGGATCTGGCGCAGCGCTTTATCGATAACTTCGCCAAATATACCATCACCCAGGCGGGCGAAAAGCTGGTGAACGCCGGGCCGAAGCTGTAACGCAGACGTTTAGCATCCTGCTGTTTAAGGGCCGAACTTTCGGCCCTTTCTTGTTTTCATCCTTCCGCCAGCAAACCCGGCATCACCAGCGCCACCGCCGCCGCGATGCGCTCGTCGATCGCGCTGCCGGGCGGCAACAGCCCCAGCGTCATCTGCCGCAGCGGTTCGGCGATGGCCATCGCCAACAGCAGATCGCTGGTTTGCGCCCAGTCGCGCTCACGCAGCCACCCGCACTGCTGCTGGCGCCGCAGCCAGTCCGCCACCGTCGCCCGTCCGCGCTGAATGCCGTTGCGCTGATAGCTGTCCAGCAGCGCCTCGCGCCCCGGAAACTCGCTTTGCAGCAGCCGAAACATCCCCACCGCTTCGGCGCTCAATACCTGCTGCGCCACCGCCTTCAGCCCTTTTTCCAACAGCGGCGCCACCGCCTCCCACCGCCCGGCATCCTGGGCGAAGGCCGGCTGAAACGCATCGGTCCAGCCGCTCACCGCCTGCGCCACCAGTTCGTCGCGATTGGCCGCAAAGCGATACAGGGTTTTTTTAGCCACCCCGGCGCGTTTCGCCACCGCATCCACCGTTGCCGCGGCATAGCCGCCGTCGAGCAACAGCGCCAGCGTCGCCTGCGCCAGCGCGGCGCGCAGCGCCGTTTCCGGCGTGGCCGGCCGGCCGCGAGCACGCAGCGGTTCTTCATTCGGGT
This sequence comes from Serratia sp. CY55921, assembly GCF_052167655.1. Taxonomy (NCBI): domain Bacteria; kingdom Pseudomonadati; phylum Pseudomonadota; class Gammaproteobacteria; order Enterobacterales; family Yersiniaceae; genus Serratia; species Serratia sp. CY55921. The sequence continues at coordinate 1,564,541 of NZ_JBJNMU010000001.1, forward strand.
TCGCCATATTTATTCCTCACAAGCATTGACAGACTCAGCATAGCGGCATAACTTTATTTTGGAAACACGATTCGTTTCCAAAATAAAACAGGAACCCATTATGACACATCCTTCCCTGCTGGCGCCGTGGGGCGTTAACGATATCAACGAGTTGCTCAAACCTGAACCGCTGCGGCTGGAGATGGGGCTGAGTCGCAGCGCCGACGGTTTGCTGACCGTCGCGGTCCGTACCGATCTGCACGGCTGCAAGGGGCGCATGCTGGACTGGTGGTTCACCTTCTTTGAGAACACGCAGCACATCAACTGGTGGCACCCGCACGATCACGTTGAACATCGCGGCTGGGACCGCCATTGGAAAAAAGGGGAAAGCTACGTCGGCGCCAGCATCGAAGCGGTCGAATGGCTGGCGGAGCTGCCACCGGTCGCGGCGCGCCTCAAATTCCACGCCGCCGAGGACTTCTTCGCGCCGCAACCGCTGCGCCAGGCGCGTGACGCGCAGGCGCTCTCCGCCGCCGTGTGCGCGCGCATCGGCTTCGGCGACCAGGTGGCGTTGGATGACAACGGCGATCCCTGCGACGGCGAGATGCTGCATCTGGCGCGCGATACGCCCTACGGGTGCGTGCTGCGCAGCCGTTTCCTGCTGGGTAAAGCCTGCGCCAACGCCCACGACGAACTCTCGGACGACATCGGGTTTAACCTGATGCGCCACTGCTACAACGAGTTCAGCTATCTGGCGCAGTTCCTGCCGTCGCTGTACTACGCCGAAAACGGCCGCGAGCCGGCGCCGTTGCTCTGGTAATGCATCAGCGGGGACCTGTTAATTTTTCGCGATATCGCTATAGTGATTTTCATCGTTTTCCCCTGAGCTCATGACGGAGACATCATGGAAAATCCCTGCTATAGCGGCGGCTGCCTGTGCGGGCATATTCGCTTTCAGGCACGCGGCCTGCCTGGCAATCCGCACAGCTGTTCCTGCGATTTTTGCCGCCGCCACTCCGGCGCGCCGACGCTCTGCTGGGTCGAATTTCCGCGTCAGGCCATCGAGTGGAACGGCCCGGGCGGCATGCCCACACTCTACCGTTCTTCACCCTATTCCAGCCGCGCCTTTTGCCCGCGCTGCGGCAGCACGCTGGGGGCGATCGACGACGAGCCGACGGTGGCGCTGGCCACCGGCAGCTTCGATCGGGCCAATCTGCCGGAGCTGCGCCCGACCTCACATGCGTTCGCCGATGTTTGCCCCGAATGGTGGCGTATCGACGGCATGCGCTGAGCGCCTCACAGTTCCCGCTGAAATCAATTGATTGTTTTGTCGTATAAATTTAGAACTGACGAACAATAATTCAAATGTATGGGAACGGGGATGAATCAACAGACTCTCGACGCGCGCCGGTCGCGTCAGGCGTTGCTGGCCGGCTCGGTCGGCAACTTTATCGAATGGTATGAGTTCGGGGTATACGGTTTTCTGGCCACCGTCATCGCCGCCAATTTTTTCACGCTGCAGGGTGAAAATGAAATCACCAGCCTGATCCTCACCTACGCCGCCTTCGCGCTGGCATTTTTCTGCCGGCCGATCGGCGCGGTGATCTTCGGCCGTATCGGCGATCGCATCGGCCGTCGTCCGACGCTGATTGCGGTCCTGCTGCTGATGACGCTGGCGACGGCGTTAATCGGCGTCATGCCGACTTATGCCTCGATCGGCGTCGCCGCCCCGCTGCTGCTGACGCTGCTGCGTATGTTCCAGGGGCTGTTCGCCGGCGGCGAATTCGGCGGCGCCGTGTCGCTGATGACCGAGTTCGCCCCAAAGGGCAAGCGCGGGCTGTTCGGCGCATGGCAATCGCTGACCGTCGCGCTCGGCCTGTTGGCCGGCGCCGGGCTGGTGGCGCTGCTGGCCGCGCTGCTGAGCGTGCAGCAGTTGCATGACTGGGGCTGGCGCATTCCCTTCCTGCTGGCGCTGCCGATGGGCGCCGTGGCGCTGTGGCTGCGGCTCAAGCTTGAGGAAACGCCGACGTTTACCCAGGCGCAGCAACATGCGGAACACGCTATCACCCCACCGGAAGTGAAGCTGGGCGGCGTGGTGAAAACCATTCTGGTCGGCATCGGCCGCATGATGGGTTGGTCGGCCGCCGGCTATACCTTCCTGGTGGTGATGCCTTCCTATTTGCAAACCTCGCTGCACGCCACCTTCCAGCAAGCGCTGGTGGCGACGGTGCTGGCCAACGTCGGTTTCGCCCTGACCATCCTGCCGGCGGGCATCATCAGCGACAGGCTGGGACGAAAAACGGTGATGCTGACGGCGGTGGCGGCGGTGATCCTGTTCACCTTCCCGCTGCTGCACCTGTTGCAGGATGCGCAGAGCTCACTGTGGATCAAAGGGCTGGCAGTCATGATCGCCGGCGCCGTGGTCGGCCTGCTGGCCGGTCCCGGCCCGGCGATGCTGGCGGAGATGTTCCCGACCCAGGTGCGCTATACCGGCCTGGGGCTGGCTTACTCGCTGTCCAATGCGGTGTTTTCCGGCTCGGCCGGGCTGATTATCACCGGCCTCATCAAACAGACCGGCAATATCGACATTCCCGCCTACTATGTGGTCGCCACGTCGGTGGTCAGCCTGTTTGCGCTGATGACGCTGCGCCGCGACGATCATCTGCGCTCGCTGAACGAACGTTAATCCTCCGGGGGCGCATCGCCCCCATTCCAACTCGTGATAATGATCACAACGCAATAATGTTAACGTTAACTTTTGTGATTAACATCGCATGAGTGATAACTGACAGCTTCATCCATCCGCGAGTTAACGTTAACAATAGAGCTAACTTCACTCACCGGGGCCCTACCCATGAACCGCGAAACGAAAAAATATTACGTGCTGCTCAGCGGCCTGCTGTTCTTCTTTTTCTTCACCTGGTCTTCCAGCTTTTCGCTGATCTCGCTGTGGCTGAATCAAAAGATCGGGTTGAAAGGCGCCGAGACCGGCCTGATCTTCTCCGCCATCTCGCTGGTGGCGCTGTGCGCACAGCCGTTGTACGGCTTTATTCAGGACAAACTTGGGCTGCGCAAACACCTGCTGCAGTTTCTCGGCGTGATGCTGCTGCTGACCGGCCCGTTCTTTATCTACGTTTATGCCCCGCTGCTGGCGAGCAGCCTGCCGCTCGGCGCTTTGGTCGGCGGGGTGTTCATCGGCGCGACCTTCTTCGCCGGCATCGGCGCGCTGGAGTCTTATACCGAGCGCGTCAGCCGCATCAGCGGTTTCGAGTTCGGCCGCGCCCGCATGTGGGGCTCGCTCGGCTGGGCCAGCGCCACCTTTGTGGCCGGTTTTATCTTCAATATCAATCCGAACATCAATTTCTGGCTGGCCTCCGCCGCCGCCGTGGTATTCCTGTTTCTGCTCAGTCAGGTACGCGAGCTGAAGCCGAACGCCATGGCCGGCCTGGCATTCGGCAAACCGGAGAACCTGCGGCTGCAGGACGCGCTGGCGCTGCTGCGCATGCCGGGCTTCTGGGCGCTGGTGGTGTTTGTGCTGGGGATCAGCGTATACAACGTTTTCGATCAGCAATTTTCTGTCTACTTCGCTTCACAGTTCGCTTCTCGCGCACAGGGCAACGAGATGTACGGTTTTCTCAACTCGCTGCAGGTCTTCCTCGAAGCCGGCGGCATGTTCCTGGCCCCGCTGCTGGTGAACCGTATCGGCGCCAAGCAGGGGCTGTTGCTGGCGGGCAGCGTGATGGCGCTGCGCATGTTCGGTTCCGGGTTGGTCACCGGCGCCCTGATGATCTCCGCCATGAAACTGCTGCACGCCGTAGAATTGCCAATCCTGCTGATCGCTATCTTCAAATACATCGCCAGCCGCTTCGACAGCCGACTCTCCTCCACGCTGTACCTGGTAGGCTTCCAGTTCATCACCCAGGTGATGGCCAGCTTCCTGTCGCCGCTGGCGGGCTACGGTTATGACCGCATCGGCTTTGCCGACACCTATCTGCTGATGGGCTGCGCGGTCGCCGTCACCACGCTTGTCTCCTGTTTCTTGCTGCGCGGCGAACGCTCCGCCACGGCAACGCCCTTTCCATCCGCCATTAAATCAAGTGAGTCTGTCCAATGAACACTGCTTTAGCTCAAGCCGACCATGCGGTCGAAGCCCTGTGCGCAGAGCGCCGAGACGATTATTATCCGCAGTTCCATCTCGCACCGGCCGCCGGCTGGATCAACGATCCCAACGGCCTGATCTGTATTGACGGCGTCTATCATGCCTTCTTCCAGCATCACCCCTATAGCGAACACTGGGGGCCCATGCACTGGGGGCATGCGACCAGCCGCGATCTGATACGCTGGCAGCGCCAGCCCATCGCCCTGGCGCCCGATGCGCCCTATGACAAAGACGGTTGTTTTTCCGGCTGCGCCGTGGATGACAACGGCGTGCTGACGCTGCTTTACACCGGCCACGTGTGGTTGGGCGAACCCGGTGACGACAGCCTGGTGCGGGAAGTGCAATGTCTGGCCACCAGCGAGGACGGCATACGCTTCGTCAAGCACGGACCGGTACTGGCCCCGCCGGACGGCATTCAGCATTTTCGCGATCCGAAAGTCTGGCGCGAAAACGGCGAATGGTGGCTGGTGGTCGGCGCCAAAGAAAACGGCCTGGGCCAGGTGCGCCTGTACCGCTCTGCCGACCTGCGCGCCTGGCGCTTCGATCGGGTGCTGGCCGGCGCGCAAACGGCGCATCAGGGCTATATGTGGGAATGCCCGGATTTCTTTCCGCTGGGCGAGCAACACCTGCTGCTGTTTTCGCCGCAGGGGCTGGCGGCGCAGGGCTACCGCTACCGCAATCGCTTCCAGAGCGGCTATCTGCTCGGCCATTGGCGGCCGGACGGCGACTTTACGGTAACGCAGCCCTTCTGCGAGCTGGATGCCGGCCACGATTTCTATGCGCCGCAGACCTTCACCGCCGCCGACGGCCGTCGGCTGCTGTTTGCCTGGATGGATATGTGGGAATCACCGATGCCCAGCAAAGCGCACCGCTGGGCCGGCGCCCTCACCCTGCCACGCGAGCTGACGCTGGCCGCCGACGGCAGCGTCCGCATGAATCCGGCGCGTGAACTGGCGGCGTTGCGCCGAGGATCGCAGACGTTGTCGGCGCAGACGCTGACCAATCAGCATCTGCCGCTGACGAACGATATGCAGGAGCTCATCCTGACGTTGAGACCGGCCGACAGCGACGCCGAGCGGTACGGTCTGGCCATTGGGAGTGCGGCGCGGCTGTTCGTCGACAATCAGTCACACCGATTGGTGCTGGAGCGTTTTAATGAACACCCGGCGCTGTGCACCTGCCGCAGTGTGCCGCTGCCGGAGGGTGACATTCTGTCGCTGCGGATCTTTATCGATCGCTCCTCACTGGAGATCTTCGTTAATCAGGGGCAGGCCTGCCTGACCAGCCGCATCTATCCGACGGCGGGCGATCGCCGCCTCAGCCTGTTCGCCGAAGGCGGCCAGGCGCTGTTCGAGCCCATCACGGGATGGCAGTTGGCAAGCATCTGGGGGTAATGGGAATGAGCACCGGGCGCGCAGCGACGCCCCCGGTGCGTTTACAGCGAACCACGTTCCAGCAGCGGGCAAGGCACTTTCACCGTATCACGCTGTTCCCGCCGCTCAATCACATGCAGCGCCGCAAGACGACCCAGTTCATAATGCGGCAGCTGCACCGTCGTCAATGCCGGCAGGAACAGCTCGCCGGTGCCGACCATATTGTCGTAGCCCAGCACCGCCACCTGCTGCGGTATCCGCCATCCTTGCGCCAGCAATACCTGATACGCCAGAAACGCTATCCGATCGTTCCCACACACCACGACATCGCAATCGCGCCGGCCGGCGGAAAAATGCCGCTCCAGCAACGCTACGCAGTCGCGATAGCTTTGATCGCCGGCGCTCAGATCGAGATGATACTGCCGCAGCTGTTCAACATCGCGCCCCGCTTCGCGCCAGGCGCGTTCCAGACCGCGGCGGCGCAGCCCCGCCGCCAGCGTATCCGCCGGTAAATGAATGCACAAAGGCGCGCGATAGCCTTTGGCGATCAGCGTGCGCGTCGCGTCATACTGCCCTTGCTCATCATCAGGAATGTAGCTGGCGATCGAATGCGCCGGGCTGACGCAGTTGGCCAACACCAGCTTTTTGTCCAGCAGTTTGGCCGGCAGCGTCACCTCACGCAGTCCCATCGTGGTGAAGATCACCCCATCCGGCCGATGCGCCAGCAGCAGATCGACGGTCTGTTCGGCGTTGTCGTCGGCGAACAGGTTGACGACGAAGCTGTTCCAGCCGCGCTCGCGCGCGGTTTTCTCAATCGACAGGATCATTTCCACCGAGAACGGCGTCGTGGCGGTGTCCAGCGCCAGCACGCCGAGCGTCTGCACGCGATTTCCGTCACCGCGAATACGCCGCGCCGACAGATCCGGCACATAGTCCAACCGATCGATAGCTTGTTTGACGCGGCGGTAGGTTTCCGGCCGCAGCTTGCCGGGATCATTGATGGCGCGGGACACCGTCATCAACGAGACTCCGGCAAGTTTTGCGACGTCTTTCAGCGAAGCCATGCGCCCTTCTTTATGATTAATGGGAAAAAGTGAATAATCCCATAACCGAGCGCAGGACTCTACTCTGCGTTAACGGGGTGTGATGTCCGCCCACAGGATAGCGCTGCCGGCCCTTAACGGCGCCACGTCGCCCCCCGCCGCCGATGCCGTCCACCAGACGCCCTCGCGCGCGCTCAGTTCGCCGCCTCCCGGCAGCGACCAGAGCCCGCTCAGCACATACAGCACCCCCGCCCGCCCCGGCGGCAAGGTTAGCGGCTCGGCGCTGCGTTGCACCTGCGCCGCTAGCCGGCCGCGGCGCGTCATGATGTTGAAATCCTGACTGGCGCCGCCCAGCAGCGTCGCTTCCAGCGCCACGTCGCCGGAGAACGCGAACGGTTCCCCGACGCGAGCCAATTGATGGTCGATATGCCCGGCGCTGAACAGCCGCACGCCGTCGCCTTCCAGCAGCGTGATCGAACGGTCAATGCCCGCAAAGGCGGAAAACGGCCCGTCCTGCGCGATGGTAGCGATGCTGGCGCGCCAGTCAAAATCCTGCGCGCCCGGGGGCCAGCTGACGATTTCACGGGTTTCCCCACCGCCGTTGCGCCACGGGCTGACCGGCAGCCCAGCGAAATTAAAACGGGTCAGGCTCATTACGCCTCCTGCTGAAAGGTTTTCAACACCTGCAGGAACTCGGCGCTGCTCTGCTGCTGCAGCGCGTGCCGCCCCTGCTCGATCACCTGCCGGCCGCCGACGAACACGTCGCGAATTTGCTCTTTGCCGCCGGCGAACAGCCAGCGGTTGAGGATCGAGGCGTCCGGCGCCGCCGCCAGATACGGGTCGTCGCCGTCCAGCACCAGCCAGTCGGCGCGATAGCCGCTCTGCAACCGGCCGATCGGCGCGCCGCACGCCTGCGCGCCGCCCTGAAGCGCCTGCAGGTACAGCACATCGCCCACCGCCGATTGCTGCGGTGTCGTCAGGCGATTGCGGCGCTGATCGCGCAGCCGCTGCCCATATTCAAACCAACGCAGCTCTTCCACCACGTTGAGCGAAACGTGGCTGTCGGAGCCGATGCCCCAACGCCCCTGCTGCTGCAGATAGGCGTCGCCGGGGAAAATGCCGTCGCCGAGGTTGGCTTCGGTGGTCGGGCACAGGCCGGCCACCGCGCGACTGCGCGCCAGCGCTTCCAGCTCATCGCGATCCAGATGGGTGGCGTGCACCAGACACCAGCGCTGATCCACCGGCAGATGATCATACAGCCAGGCCACCGGTCGCTGCCCGCTCCACGCCAGGCAGTCGTTCACCTCTTTTTGCTGCTCGGCGATATGAATATGCACCGGCAGGGTGCGATCCGACGCGGCCAAAATCTGTTGCATCTGGCCAAGTTCCACCGCGCGCAGCGAATGGAAACACAGACCGTGATTCTGCAACGGGCGATCCGCCAGTTGGCGAGCAATCACCTGCTGCTGTTGCAGGTAGCTTTCGGCATCCTGGATAAACCGTTTCTGCCCCGGCTGGGCCGGCTGGGCGCCAAAACCGGCGTAACTGTACAGCACCGGCAGCATCGTCATGCCGATGCCGGCCTGATGCGCGGCCTCGCTGAGGCGGCCGGTCATCTCACCGCGATCGGCGTAAGGCTTGCCGTCGGCGTCGTGATGCAGGTAGTGGAATTCGGCCACCTGGGTATATCCGCCCTTGAGCATTTCGATATACAGTTGACGGGCGACCACCTCCACCTGCTCCGGCGTCAGGCGCTGCACCAGCCGATACATCAGATCGCGCCAGGTCCAGAAGCTGTCCTGCGGGTTGCCCGCCACTTCCGCCAACCCGGCCATCGCGCGCTGAAAGGCGTGGGAGTGCAGGTTCGGCATGCCCGGCACCGCATCGCCGTGTAGCCGGGTGCAGCCTTGCGGTTCAGCGTTGGCGGTAACTTGAGTCAGATAACCTTGCGCATCGACGTCCAGCCGGACGTTATGCGCCCAGCCCTCAGGGAGCAAAGCGCGTGGGGCAAAATAAGCAGGCATGGCAGAATTCCACGGTTGATGTAACGGCGAATGAAGCGCGGCGATGGCGCGCATTCAGGAATTTTTGGCGGTCGCCGGCAAGTTTCTGGCGCGACGGCCACTAGTTGTATATACATATACATACGCCGACATCAACAGTAAACTGGTGTTATTATTTTTTTATTTGACGAGGTTAACGTCGTGGCTGAACAACAGACCGTGTTACAACTGGCGGCTGCAATGAGCGATGCCCCCGCCCCGATCTACCAACGGGTCAAACAGGCGATCGTGAATCAAATTCGTGCGGGGCATTGGCAACCGCACCAGCGCGTGCCCTCCGAAAGTGAACTGGTGGCGGAACTGGGCGTCAGCCGCATGACCATCAACCGCGCGCTGCGCGAGCTGACCAGCGAAGGTTTTCTGATCCGCATGCAAGGCGTCGGCACCTTCGTCGCCGAAGCCAAGGCGCACACCGCGCTGCTGGAAGTGCACAACATCGCCGATGAGATAGCCGCGCGCGGTCATCGCCACAGCAGCAAGATCCTCGAGCTGAAGGCCCGAGCGGCCAGCGAGGAAGAGGCGACGGCGCTCGGCATTCACCCCGGCCAACGGCTGTTCTACTCGCAGATCGTGCATTACGAAAACGACGTGCCGGTGCAGGTGGAAGACCGCTGCGTCAACCCGCTGGTGGCGCCGGATTACCTGAAGCAGGATTTCGACCGCGTCACGCCTTACACCTATCTGACGCAGGCCGCGCCGCTGACCGCCGGCGAACACATCGTCGAAGCGGTGATCCCGACCCGACGTGAACGCGAGCTGCTGCAGCTGGAAGACCACGAACCCGGCCTGCTGATCCACCGCCGCACCTGGTCCGGCAAAACCGTGGTGACCTCGGCCCGGCTGCTGTACCCCGGCAGCCGCTATCAACTGTTCGGCCGCTTCACCAGCGAAGTCTGATCCCCGGCGGGCGCGCCCTGCGCCCGCATCTCCGCTGTCGATCACATCCTGATAACAAAATCTCTCCCGCCTCTTGTGACATCCCGGTGAATGCGTTAGGTTGTTTTTAATTGTATATACAACCATGTGGGAGCTGCGGCTCCGGCGGAGGAAAGCAATGACGTCTGAGATTCACTGTGACAGCCTGTGGCGCGGCGCCGATATCGTCACCATGCGCGACGGCAAATATCACACCCTGACCGACGGCGCGATCGCCGTACGCGACGGCAAGATTGTCTGGATTGGCGAACATGCGGCGCTGCCGCCCGGCCTGATGGCGGACGAAACGGTGAAATTCGACGGCGGCATCATCACCCCCGGCTTTGTTGATTGCCACACGCACCTGGTGTTCGGCGGCAACCGCAGCGGCGAATTCGAACAGCGGCTGAACGGCGTAAGCTACGCCGACATCGCCGCGCAGGGCGGCGGCATCATCTCCACCGTGAAAGCCACCCGCGAAGCCGACGAAGCGCTGCTGCTGGAACAGGCGCTGTTCCGTCTGCGGCCGCTGCTGGCGGAAGGCGTCACCTGCGTGGAGATCAAATCCGGTTACGGCCTCAGCCTGGAAAGCGAGCTGAAAATGCTGCGCGTGGCGCGCAAACTGGGCGAGCTGCTGCCGGTCGAGGTGAAAACCACCTGTCTGGCGGCCCATGCGCTACCGCCGGAATACGCCAACCGCGCCGACGACTACATCAATCTGGTCTGCGATACCATCATCCCGCAGGCCGCCGCCGCCGGCCTGGCGGATGCGGTTGACGCCTTCTGCGAACATCTGGCGTTCTCACCGGCGCAGGTGGAGCGAGTCTTCGCCGCCGCCGAAGCCGCCGGTTTGCCGGTCAAACTGCACGCCGAACAGCTCTCCGCCCTCGGCGGCAGCACGCTGGCGGCGCGCCATCACGCGCTCTCCGCCGACCATCTCGAATACGCCACCGAACAAGATGCCCGCGCCATGGGCGACGCCGGCACCGTGGCGGTGCTGCTGCCCGGCGCCTACTACCTGCTGCGCGAAACCCAGTGCCCGCCGGTGGAGCTGTTCCGCAAGCACCATGTGGCGATGGCGATCGCCAGCGATGCCAACCCCGGCACCTCGCCGGCGCTGTCGCTGCGCCTGATGATCAACATGGCCTGCACGCTGTTCCGCCTGACGCCGGAAGAAGCGCTGGCGGGCGTTACGACCCACGCCGCCAAAGCGTTGGGGCTGCAACACAGCCACGGCACGCTGGAAACCGGCAAGGTGGCGGACTTCGTTCACTGGCCGCTGTCGCGGCCGGCGGAACTGGCTTATTGGTTGGGCGGCCAGCTGCCCTGTACGGTGATTTTCCGAGGAGAAGTACGCCAATGACCATTCGCGATCCTTTTAGCTTCCAGACCGGCAGCCTGCCGCTGCTGATCAGCATCCCGCACGCCGGCACGCAACTGACGCCGGCGGTCGAGGCCGGGTTGACCGACGACGCCCGCCCGCTGCCCGATACCGACTGGCACATTCCGCAGCTGTACGACTTCGCCCGGGCGATGGGCGCCAGCGTGCTGGTCGGCAACTATTCGCGCTTCGTCATCGATCTGAACCGCCCGGCGGACGACAAACCGCTGTACACCACCGCCACCACCGGTCTGTATCCCGACGTGCTGTTCGACGGCCGCCCAAGCTTCCTGCCGGGCAAAACGCCGACGGACACAGAACGCGCCGGCTATCTGCAGCAAATTTGGCAACCTTATCATCAGCAGCTGCAGAACGAGCTGGCGCGCCTCAAAGCGCGGCACGGCTATGCGTTGCTGTTCGACGCGCACTCCATCGCCTCGGTGATCCCGCGGCTGTTCGACGGCAAACTGCCGGATCTCAACCTCGGCACCAACGGCGGCGAAAGCTGCGCCCAGGCGCTGAGCGATCGGCTGGTCGCCTGCTGCGAGCAGCAACAGCAGTACACCCACGTGCTGAACGGCCGCTTCAAGGGCGGTTACATCACCCGCGCCTACGGTCAACCGCAGCAGCAACAGCATGCGATCCAGCTCGAGCTGGCGCAGGTCAACTACATGTCCGAACAGTATCCTTTCGCGTTCGAACCACAGCGCGCCGCCTCGCTGCAGCGCCTGCTCAAGCAGATGGTTGAAAGCCTGTTGGACGGTGCCGCCAGGCTGAACTGATCCCCCTTTACAGGCGCCGCCGGGCGCCTGTTTTTCTCCTGCCTTTAACCGCAACGCCAGCGGCAATCTGCGCGCTATATCAAAGTTTCGCGTGATTCCCCGCTAACTGGTCCAAACAGCGCACAAAACAGCGGCCGACGAAAAACGCACTGCGCCACAATCAGCCCAAAAGCCCGTGTTCATCGTCAGCACCGGGCGGCCTGTGGCCAACTGGCCCGTTTCGAATATCTCTCTGGAGGCCCTATGTCTGTAACACCGTTAAACTGGCGCGCTGCCGGCGCCGTCGCCGAACAACTGCTGGCCGGCTGGCAACGGCGTGGCGAACCCGGCGGCGCCATCACCCTGTTTGACGCCGAACAACTCCGCGCCACCGCCTGCGCCGGCCTGGCCGATCTGGCGCAGAACACCCCCTTCACCGCCGACAGCGTGGTGCGCTACGCCTCAGTGACCAAGCATATCTTCGCCGCGCTGGCGCTGAACGCCACCGATCGCGCCGTTCGGCTGGAACAACGCCTGGGTGAACTGCTCCCCGCCCTGCAGCCTGCGCTGGCGGACGTCACCGTCGGCCAGGCGCTGGACATGACCGGCGGCCTGCCTGACGTGCGCGAGACGCTCGGCCTGCTCGGCATCTCGCTGCACGCCGTCAGCGAGGCGCAGCCGGTGATGCAGTTTGTCGAGGGGCTGGAAAGGTTGAACTATGAGGCCGGCAGCGAGATCGCCTACAGCAATACCGGCTATCGGCTGCTGGAGGCCGCGCTGCGCAGCAAAGGGTATGATTTCGACCAGTTGGTGCAACGGCATATCGCCCAGCCGCTGCAGGTGCAGATGCGAGCGCCGGAAAGCTGGTTCGACGTAGTGCCGGGGTTGGTGCCGGGTTACTGGCGGGCGCCGCAGGGCTGGCAACACGCCAGCGCCGGTCTGCACCTTTCCGCCTCCGGCAGCCTGACCGGCAGCGTCAACGCCCTCACCCGCTGGCTGCAAACGCTGTTGGCGGACCAAGGCCCCGGCCAGGGCGTGCTGGCGCAGCTCAGCGCGCCGCGCCGCCTCAATCAGGGCCAACTCAGCGCCTATGGCCTGGGGCTGGCGCGCACGCCGCTGGGCCGCCGCAGCCTGCTGGGCCACGGCGGCTCCCATGCCGGTTACAAAACCTATTTCCTGCTGGCGCCCGACCGTCAGGCCGGCGTCGCGCTGGTGGCCAACCGTGAAGACTGCGACAGTTTCGGCATGGCCTTGCAGGTGATGGCGGCGCTGCTGGGCGAACCGCTGCCGCAGCGCAGCACGGCGATCCCCGACGGCCTCTACGCCACGCTGGCGGAGCCGCACTGGCTGGAAGTCAAAGACGGCAATCTAGCCTATCTGGGCAGCGATGAACCGCTGTATCAAGGGGAGGACGGGTACGCGGTGTCGCTGTCCGCCCATATGCCAATCAAATTGAAGTGGACCGGCGAAGCGGTCGAGGGCGAGGTCGGGCATGTGGCGCGCCGTTTCCTGCCGGTCACGGCCAACGGTGACTGCCTGAAGCATGTGCAGGGGTTGTGGTATCACCCGCACTATCGCACCGCCTTTGAAATTCGCGGCAATCGGGTGCATATTGGCGTCGGCCCAGCGGCGCAGACCGGCACGCTCAGCCCGCTCGGCCAGGGCCGCATGCTGGTGGAGTGCCAGGACGGCCCATGGTTGAAACGCTTTTGCCTCTATTTCCGCGGTTACAACGTGGATCTCATCGCCAACCGCAGCCGGATGCTGACCTTCCGCCGCAGCACCGTCGGCCGCGACTGACGATCAGCGCGCGCTGTCGGCTTTGACCGCCAGCAGCGCATCCGCCAGCCGCCGCTTGTCGGCGGCGCTGAGATTCACCTGTTCCACGGACGCCATAAACGCCGCCCGATCCGCCGCGTCGAGCGGGCCGGCGCGCAGCCGCGCCGCCAAACGCTGCAGTATCCGGCTGCTCAATTGCCCGATCTGCACCCGCACCTGCGCCAGCGGGCGCGGCTGCCAATCGCTTTCCGGGCTCGCCAACCAGTCGGCGCGATAGCGGTACTGAATCGCCTTGGCGGCGTCCATCTGCGCGGTGATAAAAGGCCGTACCGACGCCGGCTCCAGCCCCAAACGCCCCGCTTCCGCCTGCGCGTTGGCCAACACCTTCGCCTCCTGCGCCAGATCTTCGATCGGCAAATGCTGCTGCGCCTTGTAACCGGCCACGTCTTTCATCAACGACAGCCGTTGGTTCACCAGCTCGCCGATAGCGGCGCCACCGTCCGCCAACGCCGGAAAACTGGTCAGGCAACACGCTATCAATAACGCCCTGAACATGGCGCCTCCCTTATGATGCAGTGAAAAGGTCAGGCGCCAAGTTCACCACGTCAGCCCCGCGCCGGCAAATAAAAAAGGCCCCGCCGCAGCGAGGCCCGATGAGACCCAACCGGCGTTAATCGAACACGCCGTTGATGACGGAAGCCACAATCGCGGTGCTGAGCGCGACCAGCACCAGATCGTCGCCGGCGATGCGCCATTCATAACCCGGATACTGCGGCAGTTCACGCAGCATCGAAGACGGCACCATTTTTTTGGCGATGCCCGGCGGCAGCGGTTTGCCGCGCGCCAGATTCTTGGCGATGCCCGGCGGCAACGAGCGGTAGCCGGTCAGCCCGTAGGTGTGCGCCAGCGAACGGGCGCGGTCGCGCGAGAGGCTGACGGAAACCAGATTGTCGTCGTTTCTATAGTCTCTATAGTCGCCTTTATCTTTGTTGCCGTGATTGCCGTTGTTGCCGTGGTTACCGTTATTGCCGTGATTGCCGCTGTTGCCATGCCCGTTGCCGTTGCCGTTACCATTGCCGCCTTTGTCGGCCATGGCCGGGGCGGATGACAACCCCAGCGATGCAATCAGTGCCAACACCGTGAGAGTCGTACGACGTTTGTTCATGTTGTGTATTCCTGCGTGGGGGACTCTGTTTACTATAGTTGGCCTTTTCCGGGCAAAGTATAAGGAAAACTCCGAGATGACAGTGCGGTTTTACGGCATTCGCGCCACTCTCTTGTTTTAACGCAAAACGCCTCGAGAATTCCGAAATCTACCCCCGATTTTTCTTGAAGAAAAATAAGCCTTCCGCTAGCGTGGGACGGTAACAAAAAAGAGTTAGCGTGCTCTTTTTCGTCGCACCTCAAATCTTATTCTTATCATCCAGAATGATAATATCGAACACTTCCCGCCTTTCCGTGCGGGATTCTTTTTCCCACCGGCGTCGCTCCTATTTGGTGCTTTATGTTGAGATTTCGTTGCCGATAATTTACATTCGCTGTCTGAGAAACCTTAACCTCCCGCGGTGGCCAGGCTGGCAACGGGTGGGCGTTCAGGAGCAAAAGACGTGCAAATGACCCTCATGGAATACATCACTCGGCACTTTAACGGCGATCTTCATCGTTACGCGCAGTCGGAAGGCGTCAGCCGTGAACAAATCATTAGTTGGATAAATAATGAATGTCACGTGATCAAAGGCAGGCTGTTTATGCCGGTGAGGCATCTCCCGGTAGAACAAGCCCAGTGATGACGAAAAAAAACCCCGCCTGGCGGGGTTTTCTGTTTCTGATAACACGGAAAATCAGAAGTTATAGCCGACCACCAGGTAGTAACCCCAACCGGTAGACTTGATCGGGCCCTGCGGCGTGCCGATCTCCGCGCCATCCTGCCACTGGCCGCCGTTATGGAAGTAACGCGCCACGAAAGAATAGTGCCAGTGATCGTAGTTCAGCGCCAAAATATGGCTGGAGGCGATAGAATTGCCGGTGCGCACCTGTTTGCCGGTGCCGTCAACCCAATGGCTGTCCTTGCCAAGATCGGAACCGAAGTCGAAGTTGGTGAAGCCGATGTAGCTCAGATTGCCGCCCCACACCTGGGTCAGCGGCACGAAGTATTTCACCTTAAAGCGGTAACCGTCCCAGCTGTTCTCGTTGGCAGCCTGGTAGTTTTCCCACTGGTATTTGGCATAGATGTTCATCGACAGGCTCATCGGCAGGCCGGTGTCGATATCGGTACCCAGGCCCATGTACCAGGTGTTCTGACGGCCGTCGGCGTTGTGGCCCAGGTCATAGATGTAGTTGTTGGCGAAGTACCACTCTTTGAACGGACCGAAGCTCAGATCGGTGCCGGTCAGCTTGTCGATGGAGAAGCGCGGTTCAATCTCCATAAACAGCGGGGAGCCTTTGTCCCAGATGCCGCGGTCCGGGGTGTTGCCCACGCCGAAGAACTTTGGCACGTCAACGTAGCCGTAGAAATCGAACCAGTCTTTCTTGGCGAAGGCTTCGTATTCGAGATACACGTCGTTATTCAGTTGCGGCCCGAAACGGGTGTGGTAGCTGCCCACCACGTTAACGCTCTGGTGCCACCAGTCGGAGACATATTGACTGTCTTTGCTATCAGCCATTGATGATGCACTGTAAGACGCTGCGAGCAGTACACCTGCTGCGAGAGCTATTTTTTTCATTTTATTACCACATGCTTAAAGGGCCATTTCCTGCCCGTTTAGAAAAGATGACAATGAGTCTGCCGACACCTGGCGTTGTCTTCACACAGAAACTCGGATGACGCGCGCATTATAGAAACCACTGACTGTAAGAATCTGTGATCCAGTTACGCATTTCGCGAATAGGTAATCGATTGCGTTCACATTTGTCAAATTATGTTTCATGCAAATTCACATTCGCTGTGATTTTTGTCATGTGTCGCGTTTTTTAGCGCAGTTTTTAAGCCAAATGACATCAGGGCGTCATCACGAGGTGGAAAAGAAAAAGCCGACGCGCAAGCGTCGGCCTTCATCAGCATCAGGAGAAAGTGCGGAACGTGAAATCAGCTTACCGCCGGCACCGCTTTGGCGATGTTTTCCTGGCGGAACGCCACCTCTTCACCGTTTTTGACCTCCCAGCTGGCGACCGGAATATCGGTTTTGGGCGCCGCCGCGACGACCGAACCGTAAATCAGCTTGTCATCGCGGCGCAAAATATAAACATCGAGCTGATATTCATGCCGCAAATTCGCCGTGGTCAGGCGCACGGTATCGCCGCGCTCATAATGATGCACGTCGATTTCAGGCTGCTGAATAAATTGAATGTCACTTCTCATTGTCGTCGTTCCTTCAGGCAACATGGCTAGTTAAATTCTAGTTCAACATTGCGGCGATGGCGGATAATTTCCGTTAATTTCCGCGAGTTGCCCGCCAACAGATCAGCGAACCCAGGGTAACCATCGCCACGCCCTGCCAGAAATTGACGGTCAGCGAGGTGTGCAGCACCAGCGCGGCGAACACCGCCGACAGCACCGGGGTAAAATAGGAGACGGTCGCCAGCAGCGTCATGTTGCCGTGCAGAATGCCGACGTTCCAGGCGGCATACCCCGCCCCCATCGCCACCCCGGCGCACAGCAGCGTCACGGTCACGCCGACGCTGAACTGCATGCCGCTTTCCGCGCTGAAGGCGTACTTCAGCCACAGCGCCAGCGCGGTCAGCACGATAAACAGCACCACACCGTTGCTGCCCTGGGCGATCTTCTTGGTCAGGTTGCAATACAGCGCCCAGATCACCGCGCCGCTGAACGCCAGCGTATAGCTGAGCGGATTGCTGCGCACGTTGGCCAGCATCTGCGCCGGTGACCAGCCGCCCTCGCCGCTCATGATCCAGCCGATGCCGAACAGCGACAGCAACAGCCCCGGCAGCAGCCACCATTTCGCCTTTTGGCCGTTGAGCGCCAGCGCCATCAGCACGGTGAAACAGGGCCACAGGTAGTTGATCATGCCCACTTCTATCGCCTGCAGGCGGGTATTGGCGTAGCCGAGCGACAGCGACAGGCAGATCTCGTAGCTGACGAACAGCAGGCTGCCGACGATCAGGTAAGGCCGCGGAAAGCTGCGCCATTTCGGCACGCCAAGCGCCACCAGCAAAAACACCGCGCTGACGCTGTAGATCATCGCCGCGCCGCCGACAGGCCCCAGCCCTTCGCTGACGCTTCTGATCAGGCCAACGACGCTGCTCCACAGCACGATGGCCAACAAACCGAACAGCGTGGCACGGGTACGCGAGGGCAAAGCGGGCATAAGGCAGGTCCAATAGGTTATTTTTTATCAGGTTTTTCACTCTACTGCCGCACGCGCCAAAAAGAAAGGCGGGAAACTCCCGCCTGTGAATTTATTGCTGCGGTTGCCGCTCCAGCTGCGGCGGCGGTTGGCGAAAACGCCGGGTCAGCCAGGCCAAGTAGCCGAAGCCCAGCGTCGCCCAGATCAATCCCATGGTCAGCGAGCTCTTCTCCAGATTCAGCCACAGCACGCCCACCGTCAGCGCCCCCACCAACGGCAGGAACAGGAAGTTGAAGCGATCCTTCCAGCTTTTGTTGCGCCCTTCGCGAATAAAGAAGTGGCTGATCACCGACAGGTTAACGAAGGTAAAGGCCACCAGCGCGCCAAAGTTGATCAGCGCCGTGGCGGTCACCAGATCGAACGACAGCGCCGACAACGCCACCAGCCCGACCATCAGTACGTTCAGCGCCGGCGTACGCCATTTGGGGTGGATATAGCCGAAGAATTTCTCCGGGAACACGTTGTCACGCCCCATCACGTACAGCAGGCGCGACACGCTGGCGTGCGACGCCAGGCCGGAGGCCAGCGTGTTGATAAAGGTCACGCACAGGAAGATCGATTGGAACAGCTTGCCGCCGACGTACAGCGCAATCTCCGGCAGTGCGGCGTCGGGCTGATGAAAGCGTTGAATGGACGGGAAAAACAGCTGAATGAAGAACGACACGCTGATAAAGATCACCCCGCCGTACAGCGCGGTCAGGAAGATGGCGCGCGGGATCACCTTGGCGGCGTCGGGCGTCTCTTCACACAGCGTGGTGACTGCGTCAAAGCCGAGGAACGAGAAGCACAGGATAGTCGCGCCGGTAATGATCGGCAGCAGGTGCGCATTCTCGCTGAGGAACGGCCGCAGGCTCCACACCGTACCCATCCCCTCGCCGTTGTGCAGGCCGCGTACCACCAGGTAGATAAATACCAGAATGATCGCCACCTGCGCCAGTACGAACAGGGTATTGAAGTTGGCCACCAGATTGACGCTTTTCAGGTTGATGGCGGTGATCAGAATCACGAAGCCCACCACCCACACCCAGGGCGGCACCTCCGGGAACAGCGCGGTCAGGTAGATCTTGGCCAGCAGCGTGTTGATCATCGGCAAGAACAGATAGTCCAGCAGCGACGACCATCCCACCAGGAAACCGACGTGCGGGTTGATCGCCTTCTGCGCATAGGTATAGGCAGAGCCGGCGGTGGGAAACTGGCGCACCAGTTTGCCGTAGCTGATGGCGGTGAACAGCACGCCGGCCAGCGCCAGCAGGTAGGAGGTCGGCACATGGCCGTCGGTGAGGCCGGAGACGATGCCGAAGGTGTCAAACACCGTCATCGGTGTCAGATAGGCCAGGCCCATCATCACCACTTGCCACAGCATGAGGGATTTGCGCAGCTGCGGTTTGCCCGCCTGGCCGCCGTCGATGGCTTTAGTCGTCATGGCATTTCCCCTTTTGGTCCTCTGCTGTCAACCGTGCAACGTCATTCAGAGAGGCCGCGGGGAAACTGCTGCTCAGGCGGCGGGAAAAACGGGTTGGGATCGCTGTCGGGCGGCCGGCGACCGGCCCGTCGGCACTGCGGCACAGGCAAACGTCTGCGCAGGGAGATGACTGAGTCATGGTTATTTCCTCGTCGGCGTCCTGTACGCCGTGATAGAAGAAATTCTGTACCGCAGCGCGCAGCCTCGCCGGCCACAGGAGAGCCGATGAAATGCGCCGGACGCGCGCGGTAGTCGCAGGGTGAGCGGGATCAGGCGTTTTTCAACATCCACTCGATCTCGGTTTCGGTGATCAGGCGCTCAAACTGCACCAGCTCATCGGTTTTGCAGGCCAGATAGACGTGGCTGAAGCGTTCGCCCAACAATGCATTGAGCACCGGCTGATGTTCGAACTCGTACAGGGCGTCGCTCTGGCGGATCGGGAACGGCAGCCCGTCCTGCTCCAGCCCGTTGCCGGTCACCGGCTCAGGCAGCGGCAATGCGGTTTCCAGGCCGTAGACGATGCCGGCCAGAATGGTCGCCATCACCAGATACGGGTTGGCGTCGGCGCCCGCCACGCGATACTCCACCCGGTGGTTATCGCGATCGCCGCAGGGAATGCGCAGCGCCACGGTGCGGTTGTTATGCCCCCAAGAGGCCTGGGTCGGCACATACATGCCGGGCTGGAAGCGGCGGTAGGCGTTGACGTTCGGCGCCAGCAGCGCCATCGAGGACGGCATCAGGGCGATCATGCCCGCCAGCGCCTGTTTCAGCAGCGCCGAATCTTCGCCGTCGTCATCGGCGAACACGTTGTCGCCTTGCGCATTCAGCATGCTGATGTGCACGTGCATGCCGCTGCCGGCGTGCTCCTCATACGGCTTGGCCATAAAGGTCGCCTGCATATTGTGGTTCTCGGCCACCATGCGCACCAAGCGCTTCAGCGCCAGCGCATGGTCGCAGGCCTGCAGCACATCATCGGTATGGTGCAGGTTGACCTCGAACTGCCCCGGCGACGCCTCCGCCACCGCGCCGTCCGCCGGAATGCCCTGCAAGCGCGCCAGTTCGTCGATCTCGCTCAGCACGTCGGCGAAATGATTCAGGTTATCGACGGAGTACACCTGGCTTTGGGTGTTGCGCTCCTGGGTCCCCGGTGCGCACGGCGGCTGCAGATACCCCTCCGCATCGCGTTGACGATCGATGAGATAGAACTCCAACTCTACCGCTACCACGGGGGAGAGCCCGCGCTGGCGCAAACGCTGCCACACTCGGTTCAGCACATTGCGCGGTTCAACGTCAAAGGGAGTGCCATCTTCATCCAACATGGTGAGCAGCACCTGCGCGATATATTGCGGATCCGCCGCCGACGGCGTCAGCGTGCCCGGTACCGGCACGCACACGTGATCCGGCTCGCCCAGCTCCTGCCCCAACCCGGCTTCTTCCACCACGTTACCGAGAATATCCATCGCAAATACCGACGCCGGGAAGTAACAGCCTTTCTCCAGCTTATTCAGACCGCCGACCGGGATGCGTTTGCCGCGGAAGCTGCCGTTCAGATCGGTCAACAGGACGTCGACATGTTGGGTTAACGGATAACGTTCCAGGTACTTCTTCACTTCGCGCTGGAACGCGCTACTTCGTCTCTCTTCACTGTGCTGAACAAAGTTTTCCACTTCTACGATGTTGGTCTGCATGGTTCACCCGCCGTTTGTGTTTTGCTGTCGTCGATGTTTATTGACCGTCTTGTTCAATATAATGCCCACAATTGAAACGTAGATGAAACAAATTTGTTTTGCAAGTGTTACTTTTGGTTTGAATATTGGCCAATCGACTGCTAGATTTATAGAATATTGAACGAAATCGGCGGTGGAGAAGCTTATCGTTCATAATTTCGAACGTACCAAGGGGATAGCATGGACAATATATTTAACAGACCAGTCATCGGCGTCGTCATGTGCAGGTATAGGTTAAACGGGCACCTTACGCAGACCTTGCAAGAAAAGTACCTGAATGCCGTTATCACCGCCGGCGGTTTACCGATCGCCCTGCCGCACGCGCTGGCGGAGCCTGAGATGCTGGCGGAACTGTTGCCGCGCCTCGACGGCATTTTGCTGCCCGGCAGCCCCAGTAATGTGCAGCCGCACCTTTATGGTGAAAACGGCGATGAGCCTGACGCCGATCCTGGCCGAGACGCGTTGAGCCTGGCGCTGATCCGCCTGGCATTCGACAGGCGCATTCCCCTTTTCGCCATTTGCCGCGGCATGCAGGAAATGGTGGTCGCCACTCAAGGCACCCTGCATCGCCGCCTGTACGAACTGCCCGAGCTGCTGGAGCATCGTGAAGATCACGACCTGCCGCTGGAACAGCAATACGCCCCCGCCCACGAGGTCATCGTTCAGGAAGGGGGGCTGCTTTCGCAACTGATACCGGATTGCAACAGATTCTGGGTGAACTCGCTGCACGGCCAGGGCGCCAAAACCCTGGGCGCGAGCGTTCGCATCGAGGCGCACGCCGCCGATGGGCTGGTGGAGGCGATCAGCGTGCGCGATCAGCCTTTCGCGCTCGGCGTGCAGTGGCACCCGGAGTGGAACAGCGACGAGTACGCCCTGTCGCGCCTGTTGTTTGATGGTTTCATTACCGCCTGTCGGAACTATCAAAAGGAAAAACGCCCATGAGCGACGTCAGCTTGGCACCGGGAAAACGTCTGTCGCAGATCCGTCAACAATTGGGGTTGTCGCAGCGCCGGGTCGCCGAACTGTCTGGGTTAACCCACAGCGCCATCAGTACTATCGAGCAAGACAAGGTCAGCCCGGCCATCAGCACGCTGCAAAAGCTGCTGACGGTATACGGTCTGTCGCTGTCGGCGTTTTTCGCCGAACCGGAAAAACCGGCTGAGCCGCAGATCGTGATAGACAGCGACGACCTGATCGAGATCGGCAGCCAGGGCGTATCGATGAAGCTGATCCATAACGGCGATCCGAATCGCACGCTGGCAATGATGATCGAGACCTACGAACCGGGCACCACCACCGGCGAGCGCATCAAACACCAAGGGGAAGAGATCGGCACGCTGCTGGAAGGCGAAGTGGTGCTGCAGGTCAACGGCCAGAGCTATCACCTGCAGGCCGGGCAGAGCTACGCCATCAATACCGGCATTCCCCACAGCTTCAGCAACACGTCGGCGCGCATTTGCCGGATTATCAGCGCCCATACGCCGACGACATTCTGATCAACGGAGCCAGGCATGAACTTTCACCATTTGCAGTATTGGCAACAACGGGCGCAGGCCCTGAAGATTGAGCACCAGCTGTTTATCGACGGCCGCTACCAGCCGGCCGCCGCGGGGAAACGTTTCGCCGTCGAAGATCCCGCCGGTCGCCGTGAGCTGGCGCAGGTCGCGCGCGGCGAAGCCGCCGACATCGATCGGGCGGTCAGCGCGGCGCGCGCCGCCTTTGAACGCGGCGACTGGGCCCAGGCCGCGCCGGCGCAGCGCAAAGCCACGCTGCTGCGCTTCGCCGAGCTGATGGAACAGCATCACGAAGAGCTGGCGCTGCTGGAAACGCTGGACACCGGCAAACCGATTCGTCACAGCCTGCGCGACGACGTGCCGGGCGCTATCCGCTGCATCCGCTGGTACGCCGAAGCGATCGACAAGGTGTACGGCGAAATCGCCCCTACCGGTCGCGAGGCGCTGGCGCTGATCGAACGCGAGCCGATCGGCGTGGTCGGCGCCATCGTGCCCTGGAACTTTCCGTTGCTGCTGGCCTGCTGGAAGCTCGGCCCGGCGCTGGCCGCCGGCAACAGCGTGGTGCTCAAACCCTCCGAAAAATCGCCGCTGAGCGCCATCCTGCTCGGCAAACTGGCGCAACAGGCCGGGCTGCCGGACGGCGTGCTGAACGTGGTGCCCGGCTACGGCCACGACGCCGGCAAGGCGCTGGCGCTGCACCGCGACGTCGACGCCCTCACCTTTACCGGCTCTACGCTGGTGGCGAAACAGCTGATGATTTACGCCGGCGAATCAAACATGAAGCGTGTCTGGCTGGAGGCCGGCGGCAAAAGCGCCAACATCGTCTTCGCCGACTGCCCGGATCTGGATCAGGCCGCCCGCAGCGCCGCCGCCGGCATCTTCTACAATCAGGGGCAGGTGTGCATCGCCGGCACTCGCCTGCTGGTCGAAGCGAGCATAGAGCAAGCGTTCCTGCAGGCGCTGCGCAAACACGCGGCGGCTTTCGTGCCCGGCGATCCGCTCGATCCCGACACGGTGATGGGAACGCTGATCGACAGCGGCCACTGCGAGAAAGTGGCCGGCTATATCGATCGGGGGCTGAGCCAGGGCGCCGCGCTGTTCCTCGACGGGCGCGACCATCCGCAGGGCGACCACGCCGGTTATCTGGGGCCGACCATCCTCACCCAGGTGGACAATGCCATGAGCGTGGCGCGCGATGAAATCTTCGGCCCGGTGCTGGCGGTGACGGCGTTCGACGACGAGCAACAGGCGCTGCAGCTGGCCAACGACAGCGACTACGGCCTCGGTGCCGCGGTCTGGACCCGCGATCTGGCGCGCGCGCACCGCATGGCGCGCCAACTGAAGGCCGGTACGGTGTTCGTCAACAACTACAACGACGGCGATATGACCGTGCCGTTCGGCGGTTACAAGCAAAGCGGCAACGGCCGCGACAAATCGCTGCATGCGCTGGACAAATTCACCGAATTGAAAACCACCTGGATCTCGCTGGAATAAGGGCTTACATCATGACTGAACACGTAAAAAGCTATTATGCGGCCACGGCCAACGCACATCAGCCCTATCCGCAACTGAATGAATCGATCGAATGCGACGTCTGCGTGATCGGCGGCGGCTATACCGGCCTCTCCTCCGCGCTGTTCCTGGTGGAAGCCGGTTACAACGTGGTGGTGTTGGAAGCGGCGCGCATCGGTTTCGGCGCCAGCGGCCGCAACGGCGGCCAGTTGGTCAACTCTTACAGCCGCGACATCGATGTGATTGAAGAGCGTTACGGCGCGGAAAGCGCCCGCCTGCTCGGCAGCATGATGTTCGAAGGCGCGGAGATCATTCGCAGCCGCATCAGCCGCTACGCCATCGACTGCGACTACCGCCCCGGCGGCATCTTCGCCGCCCTGAACAACAAGCAGTTCCATGCGCTGATCGAGCAAAAACGCAACTGGGAGCGCTACGGCAATACCCAGCTTGAGCTGCTCGACGCGGACCGGGTGCGCCAGGAGATCGCCAGCGATCGTTACGTCGGCGCGCTGCTCGATCACAGCGGCGGCCACATCCATCCGCTCAATCTGGCGCTGGGCGAGGCCGAGGCGATTCGCCTGCAGGGCGGGCGCATCTTCGAGCAATCGGCGGTGACGAACATTCGCCACGGCGAACCGGCGCTCATCAGCACCGCCAATGGCCAGGTGAAGGCGCGCTTCGTCATCGTCGCCGGCAACGCCTATCTGGGCGATAAGCTGGAGCCACGGCTGGCCAAGCGCAGCATGCCGTGCGGTACCCAGGTGGTGACCACCGAACCGCTGGCGCCGGAGATAGCGCAGGCGCTGATCCCGCAGAATTACTGCGTGGAGGACTGCAACTACCTGCTGGATTACTACCGCATCACCGCCGATCATCGTCTGCTGTACGGCGGCGGCGTGGTGTACGGCGCGCGCGATCCGGACGACATCGATAACCTGATCCGGCCGAAGCTGCTGAAGACCTTCCCGCAGTTGAAAGGGGTGCGTATCGACTATCGCTGGACCGGCAACTTCCTGCTGACGCTGTCGCGCATGCCGCAGTTCGGTCGGCTGGAGAATAACGTGTACTACATGCAGGGATACAGCGGCCACGGCGTGACCTGCACCCATCTGGCGGGCAAGCTGATCGCCGAGCTGATGCGCGGCGACGCCGAACGCTTCGACGCCTTCGCCAAGCTGCCGCACCTGCCGTTCTTCGGCGGACGCAATCTGCAGATCCCGTTCACCGCCATCGGCGCGGCCTACTACACGCTGCGCGATCGCATCGGCGTCTAAAACAACAGGCCCGGTCATGATGGCCGGGCCTGCGCATTAACGCTTAGACGATCTTCGGTTGGCCGTCCGAGGCGGTCGCCCCGCCATCGACCGGAATGTTGGCGCCATTGATAAAGCTGGCGTCGTCGCTGGCCAGAAACGCCATCACCGCCGCCACTTCTTCCGGCTCCGCCGCACGCCCCAGCGCGATGCGCTCATTGAACTTGTCGCGGATCTCCTGCGGCCAGCCGTTGGTCATGTTGGTTTTGACCAGGCTCGGGCAGACCGAGTTGATGCGCACGCCGTCACCGCCGTGATCCAGCGCCATGGCGCGCGTCAGGTTAACCACCGCGCCTTTCGCCGCGCAGTAATAGGCCGCGCCCCAGTCACCGCCCAGGCCGGACACCGATGCGGTATTGACGATGCAGCCTTTGGTTTTCAGCAAGTGCGGCAAGGCGAATTTGGAACAGAACACCACGCCGTCGATATCGACCCCGGCGATGCGACGCCAGTCGTCAATGCTGGTTTCCAGCACGCTGCCCGCCACGTGTACGCCGGCGTTGTTCAGCAGGACGTCGATGCGGCCCAGTTTTTCCGCCACCTCGTTCATCATTTTTTCAACCGCCACGTGATCGGAAACGTCGATATGCACCGCCATCGCGCGGCCCTTCGGCAGCGAAGCGGCGACCTTGTCTACCGCTTCCTTGGCCCAGTCGGCCAGCACCACAATGGCGCCCTCGGCGGAGAAACGCCGCGCCGCCGCTTCCCCCATGCCATTGCCCGCACCGGTGATAACCACGACTTTATTGTCAAAACGCATGAGACCTCCTCCATGTAAACGCATTTATATAAGTCATACAAATCTCATTGCCCCGAGGATAAGACGCAGGCTCCCTGAGAGCCAGTCAAAACGTGCGGTTTATTAACCAAAAGGAGGTATGCGAGTCATTTCAATGCGCTGGGTTAATCTTTATCGGATTTTGGCCAACATATTGATGGAGATAATAAAATTGCGGCCAGTCACTATTTTCCTGGCGGATTGTCAGCAAGCGGGATTATTGCGGATAGACGGTTATGGCCGCTCAGAGATAAGCGATGCGAATGAAAAAAGCAGCCGCCCGCCGGCGGCCGCGACTATTTTTTCTCGATGGGGATCACCAGCAGATCGACGTTCAACTCATTGATCGCCTGACGCGCCGAAGAAACCAGCCGGCTCCAGACATCGTGGTGATGGCCGAAGATCACCAGATCGAACCCTTTTTCCTTCGCCACCCGATTCAGCTCTTCCGTCAATGCGCCACGGCTGACGATCACCTCTTCCACCGGATAGGAAGACTGCCCTTTGATCGCATTGAGCATATTCTTCACCCGCTCCGAAAACGTGCGATCGGTGTAGTTGTAATCTCCCACGCCCAGATCGACATAATAACCGGCGCGGTGAATATCGATATAAATCAGTGAAAGTTTGGCCTGGAGCGCGGCGGCCAGCCTGGCGCCCTTGCCCAACAGGAACTCGGCGTCTTCGCTGAGATCCGTGGCGACAACGATATGCTGATAAGCCATGACGGCGGCCCTCCGCGTCAAACCCATGAACAGGATGGCGTTCCTTGCCGCATGTTTCTCATGCACCTTAAGTTTAGCCCAGCGCCGGCCCCCTCGCCTGCTGCAGTGTCGTTCTATTAATGGAACGATGCATCCCGGCTTTAGGCTCTACCGGATTTATCTCCTCTCTCTACACTGTAGGCAAGTGCTGAGTTTCAGCCTTATCAATCAAAGAAGATACCCACTGACCTCACGACGAGAAAAGGAAAATACCATGAGCACTCCAGCCAACTTCAACGGCCAGCGTCCTGTTATTGATGCTAATGACGCGGTCATGCTCCTGATCGACCACCAGAGCGGTCTGTTTCAGACCGTCGCCGATATGCCGATGACCGAACTGCGCGCTCGCGCCGCCGCCCTCGCCAGCATCGCCACCCTCAGCAAACTGCCAGTGATCACCACCGCCTCGGTGCCGCAGGGCCCCAACGGCCCGCTGATCCCGGAGATTCACCAGAATGCGCCGCACGCGCAATACGTCGCCCGTAAAGGGGAAATCAACGCCTGGGACAACCCGGACTTCGTGGCGGCGGTCAAAGCCACCGGCCGCAAAACCCTGATCATCGCCGGCACCATCACCAGCGTCTGCATGGCCTTTCCGTCCATCAGCGCGGTGGCCGAAGGCTATAAGGTCTTCGCGGTGATCGACGCCTCCGGCACCTACTCGAAAATGGCGCAGGAAATTACCCTGGCGCGCGTGGTACAGGCGGGCGTGGTGCCGATCGACACCGCCGGCGTCGCCTCCGAGCTGCAGGGCAGCTGGAACCGCGCCGACGCTCAGCAGTGGGCCGAGGTCTACACCAAAATCTTCCCGGCCTATCAGCTGCTGATCGAGAGCTACCTCAAGGCGCAGGACGTGGTGAAAAATAACGAACTGCTGGACTCGCAACGTTAAGATCGCGGGCATAAAAAACCCCGGCCAAGGCCGGGGCTATTAATCGTGTGCCGGTGACTTTCCCGGCTGTCATGTTATGGCGTAAGCGTCCATCCCACACTCCAACATTACGCAGACTAAGCGCGACTTTTTCACAACAGAAAAATAGACTTAAACGCGGCGTTATTAATTCTGCGGCAATCTGTTTTTCTGTTGCCAATAATCATTAATTATTGGAACGTCATCGAGGAATCGAACCCCAGTCCGCCAACGAATAATTTCGCTGCCGCTCTTCCTGCTGAGCTAATGACGTATCGAGAAAGACTCCGGGCGGACCCGGAGTTTATTCAGGCTGAGGATTTCATTGCTTAACTGCTCCGGCTTAAACCATCATCGCTGTCGTAAGAAATTGCACCTCGGCCGAAAATTATAACGCGACCACGTTGCCGGCAGAAGGCCCCTTCATGCCATTTTCGATAGTGAACTCAACCTGTTGGCCTTCGTCCAGCGTTTTGAAATCGTTGCTCTGGATAGCGGAGAAGTGTACGAACACATCTTTGCCGCCGTCTGCCGGGGTGATAAAGCCAAAGCCTTTACCTGCATCAAACCATTTTACCAAACCCGTCATTTTATTGGACATAGAGATATTTCCTTTATATTTTTGCGACGCCATAGGGCGATAGAGGTCTGTTTTTATTGGAAACTTATGGGGCACTAGAGAAGAGAATTCGCGGAAGAAGAGGTATCTGAGGGATATCGCTAATACTGAGAACTGCTTTACTAAAACTGCTTTCATAAGGTCTGTACTACAAACCGATGACGCTATTTACACACAGCTAAATTATTTAAGCAAGATATATTTTAAATTATATTCATCTGCCTCATAAATTTATTACCGCAAAGCACCGCCTGCATCTGCCGCTAACGGCCTATGAAAAAATTTTTTCGCACTGCTGGATCATACCGGCGATTCATTATAGAACTAGGTTCCCCCTTCTTACAGGCCGTTAACCGATGATTGATATGCCAGCCGTGCTCGCCGTCTTCACCGTGTATATTGTCGGCGTGGTGATCCCCGGCCCCAACTTTGTCGCCGTTGCACACAAAGCCGTTTCCGCGCGCCGCAGCGAGGCTTTCGCTCTGGTGGCAGGTATTGTCTTGGTCAACCTGTTCTGGGCGAGCAGCGCCCTGCTCGGCGTCGGCATGATTTTCACCCTGTTCCCTTGGCTGGCGCTGGCGGTAAAAGTGGCCGGCGCAGGTTATTTGATTTGGTTCGGTTATCGGCTGATCGCCCATGCAGCTCCCGGCTCAGGGGTTGTCGGCGCGGCGGGTGGGGTGAACTCCGGCTTCAGATCGGCATTCTTGCAAGGGGTCGCCACCAACATCGCCAACCCCAAATCCGTCGCCTTTTACGCCGCGGTGTTTTCGTCGGCGGCGCCTGCCCATGTCTCCATGCCCACCTTCGCCGCCATGCTGCTGGAGGTCGCGGTAGTCGCTAGCCTGTGGTATGGCCTGGTGGCGCTGGTGCTGTCGCACGCGCCGATCGCCAGCACCTACCGACGCAGTAAAGCCTGGATCGATCGCGCCTGCGGCGTGCTGATCATCAGCCTGGGCATCAGGCAGCTCTTCAGCCGATGATTGCGATCCCCAGCCGCTCCAGCAGTTGAGCGGCCTGGTGACTGTCCATTTTAACGCCCTGCAGATCGGTGGTACGCAAATCCAACTCGCCCAGTTCCGCGTTGCTCAGATCGCACTGGGTGACATCGGCGGCGCGCCAGTCAAAACCGGAGAATTCGCCGCCGGGCAGATCGGAGCCGCTGAAGCTGGCGCCGAGCACCTGCGCGCCGTGCCAACGGTTTTCCCACAGCTCGCATTTCTCCAACACCACTTTGGCAAAATTGGCGTAGCTCAGGTTGCTCTTGGTGATATAGGCGCTGCAAAACCAGGTGCGGCTGGTGATCATATTCATAAAGCTGGCGCCGCGAAAATCTGCTCCCTGCGCGCGACATTCGCGGATCTCCAACCCCAATGCGTCAACGTGGCGGAAATCGGCCATCGATAAATCGCAGCTTCTAAAACTCGCGTCTTTCAGGATTGCGCGGCTGAAGTTACCGCCCTGTCGGCTCTCGCGATCGTAAAATTGACAGCCGATAAATTCGGTGCCGGTCAGATCGGCGCCCGAAAAATCACACAGCATAAAGCTGCCGTTTTCAATTTTTTCGCCGGTAAAGCGGTTACGCGCGATCTTCTCACCCTTCAGCGCCAGGCTCATTGCAACACCCCTGTTTATTTATACAGTCAGTGCGGCATTTAATCCTATTCCGGCGCGGTTGGCAACCGCCGTCGCTCAGCGGCCATCCGCTGCGGGCGGTGCGAACGCCACCTTGACGATGCTGAAGCGCTTGACGCTTTCCGCCTGAGCGACGTCGGCAAAAAGTTTGGGGTAACGCGAGTTGACCACCCACACCTCGCCATCGCGCAGCGCGGCGCCAGTCGGCCCATCCAGCCCCGGCGGCGCGGCGACGGCGACGATATGCGCGCTGGCCCAGCCGTCCGTCGAGGAGAGCAGCGACACGTCACCGGACATGCCCCCTGTTCTCCCCGGATAAGACTGTACGATCACCAATTCGTTGGCGTTTTTGAGCCGCAGCCCGTCCGGCCCTTTCAGCCGATGCGGCAGCCTGATTTCACTTATCGCAGGCGTGTTATCCAGCGTCACCTTCCACAGCAGCCCGCGGGTGTAGTCCGCCGCGATCAGGTAGCCATCCGGGTGATACACGATGCCGTTGAGATAAGGTTGCGTGCCCTGCGCAGCCGCAGGCGCGTCGGCGGGCAGCAGAAGCGATGAGCGCACCAGGATCGACACCTGGCGCGTTGCCCGGTCGATC
The DNA here is from genome assembly GCF_052167655.1 of Serratia sp. CY55921. Classification (NCBI taxonomy): domain Bacteria; kingdom Pseudomonadati; phylum Pseudomonadota; class Gammaproteobacteria; order Enterobacterales; family Yersiniaceae; genus Serratia; species Serratia sp. CY55921. The sequence goes on from NZ_JBJNMU010000001.1 coordinate 1,595,187, forward strand.
TTGTAAATCTGCGGCTGGAAGCTGTCGGTGACGTAGATATTGCCCTGCGCATCGAGCGCCAGATCGTTGGCGAGCGTCGGCCCACGGCTTAACGAAGACAGATCGTACACCTGCTGCAGCGCACCGGTATCGAGACGAAATTCCAACACCTGCGCCACGCGATTGCGCGTGCCGGGCGAAGAGTGGAGGGACACCCCTACGTCTTCATTGCACACCAGCACCCGGTTGCGCTCGGTGTCCACCAGCATGCCGGAGGTGGTAATCAGTCCCTTGCCGGTGGAAAAACGCCGATAGCGGCCATCGGGATAAACCAGGCCAAGTTGCCCGCCGCGCAGGGAAGACACCAAAAACGCGCCGGCGCGCGCATTCCAGGCGACGCCCTCTGGGTAAGCGCCGGCGGGATCCGGCGAAAAGTCGATGCGTTGCGTCGCGTGCGCCTGCACAACGCCGCCGATGAACAGTGCGATGCCGGCCAGCCGGGCAGCGCACCGACGTTGCGGCAATAACAAAGAGAATACGCGGAAGGGAAACATGGGCGTGCACCTGATGAGGAGTCGGATCGCTAGGGTAGCGTCGCGCCGCCGGCGGCACCAGCCGGGAAAAAGGCAATACGCCGCTAAAAAAATCGCAGTAATCGGCGCAAAAAAAACCGCCCGATATGGGCGGTTGACGTGACGGCGAACCGTTACTTCAGGGCTTCCTGAATAGCGTCGGCCATCGGGCCGATGTGCTTCTCCGCCGCCTTCAGCTGGAAATCCACACCGTTGCCATCGTTGGTGTCTGACAGCGTAGCCTTGATAAGCTCCAGCGCCGCCTGCACCGCCACCAGCCGCTTGTGCTGTTCGTCCGTGACCGGTTCGGCGCCCATGTTTGCCGGATAGTAATGCTCTAACATCGCGATCTCCTTTTGATGACGTTAAACCTTAACCTACCAGAAAACCGCGCATTTATTAAGGAAACCGCGCCCGGCGCGGCCGAATGGCGATAAATTGCACTATACTGGGCAAACCCGCCCTCCTGCCACAGGATCACCGCCATGTCATTCCAGGGAAGCTGCCACTGCGGCGCCGTCACCTTCTCCGTAGACGCCGAACTGCCGACCGAAGCCCTCAGCTGCAACTGTTCGATTTGCCGCCGCAAAGGGCTGCTGCTGTCGTTCTTCCCCATCAGCGCTTTCACGCTCAACAGCGGTCAGGACCAGCTCAGCACTTACACTTTCAATCACCACAGGATCCGCCATCAGTTCTGCCGAGTCTGCGGAGCCCAGCCCTTCGCCTACGGCACCGCGCCGGACGGCGCCGCGATGTGCGCCGTTAACCTGCGCTGCGTGCCTGACGTCGCGCTGGATGCGTTGCAGATCCACACCTACGACGGCGCCAGCGTCTGAGATTCCGCGTTTTCAGCGGTAGACGGAGAACTTCTTGGTGAGCGGCTTAAGCTGTTCAGTGTCGCCGTAGAGCGCTACCGCTACGAAGTCCAACTGCTCGTAGGGGGTATTGGCGGTGTCGGCGATCTGTTGTTCGGCGGAGTGCGACAGCATAGTGGTGGTGAAGAAGTTGGCCAACACGCCCTCTTCCTTGCACTTCAGAATCAGGTTGCTAAGCTGGCTACTGTTCTTGGCCTGCAGGATCACGATCGGATAGTGGCTCATATTGGCGCTGACGCCGTCGAGGCTGCTCGGATAATGGTGAAACTCGCGCTGCTCGATAAGATCGGTGATGCCTGCCGTCAGATGGCAGGAGGCGTTAAACAGCGTGGCTGGTTCGTGGTTGCGGTTGAGGATGATATAAAACTTTTTCTCGTTGTCGCTGTACATGCTCTTCTCCTTGAATAGGCAGCCAGTTTTACCCAACCTGCACGCGGTTTCAAGGCGCGATAAGGGGCCGCGTCCGGCCCCCGTGATAACGCAGCCGACTCAGACGGCGCCTTCACCCGGGCCGAGCGGCTGCGCCACCTGATGCAGCACGGTGATGTTCTGCAAAAGGGTACCGCCGTCGATCGGCTTCATCTGGCCGTCGCGATCTTTATAGTGCGTCGGCTTGGCGCCGTGGAAGAACAGCCCGGCGTTGACCTGCACGCCCAGATAACCTGCGCTGGCCGGCAGGCGCTGCACGTCGGTCCAGGGATTGGAAACCGGCACGTACTGGAAGCCCTCGCCCGTCTTGGCGTACAGCGGGCGCAGCAGCGTGACAAAGGCCATCATCGGCGACAGCGCGTCTTTAAAGATCTGCACCGGCCGATCGACCGTCATCAAGAAACCCTGCGGCTGCTCCTCGACCGTGTCGAGGCTCAGACTGCTGCTGATATCATCACCCCGGCCGCCATAGCTCCATTCAATGGCCGGCGCCCCACTCTCGTTCATCATCTCTGACATACACTGCTCCTTATAAAATGAATACAACACGCCTGCTGCGTGTCGGAACAGTAAACCGCTGAAGGGAGGCGAGCGTCCACGCCGGGCGGCACGCTGGCAAACCAAACAACGAAGGCGCGCAATCAATAAAGCTCGAAATGAATAATTTCCCCGCGTGATAGCGCAGCATTTGAACGACCTCAGCCGTTGCAAGAGCACATAGTGATGGCGTTACCGCCACTGGAGAGTGTTATGACCGCCATTAAACCGGACGCCATCGACCGCGTTTCCCCTGCCGCCACGCCCTGGCTAGCCGTCATCAACGTGCTGTTCGCCGGCATCGCCGCGGCGCTGCACGTGGGCAAGGCCACCATCGCGCTGCCGGCGCTACAGACCGAGTTCGGCCGTTCGCTCGAGGCGCTAAGCTGGGTTATTTCGGCCTTTCCCTTCGTCGGGGTGTTCGGCGGCATCGCCGCCGGGCTGCTGGTGCGCCGCTGGGGCGACCGGCGCCTGCTGGCGCTCGGATTGCTGATCGTCAGCGCCGCCAGCTTTACCGGCGCCACGCTCCACGACTTCAGCGGATTGATCGTCAGCCGCTTTGTCGAAGGCCTCGGCTTCGTGATCGTGGTGGTCGCCTCGCCGGCGGTGCTGAACCGCATCGTCGCCCCGGCGCAGCGCAGCCTGGTGTTCGGCATCTGGAGCACCTTCATGCCGGCGGGCATCGCCATTTCGCTGTTTTTCGGCCCTCACCTGGCGGGCTGGCAACAGAACTGGCAGGCCGGTGCGGCGCTGACGCTGCTGGCCGCGCTGCTGCTGCCGCTGACCACGCCGCGCCGCGCCGCCGACGCGCACGCTCCGCCGTTGCCGCTGCGGCAAGCGCTGGGCGCGATGCTGCGGGCGCGCCAGCCGCTGTTGCTGGCGCTGATGTTCACCGCTTATAACCTGCAGTTTTTCTCGGTGATGACCTTTTTACCGATCTTTCTGATGCAGCGCATCGGTCTGACGCTGGCGGCCGCCGGCGGCATCAGCGCGGCGGCGGTGGCGGCGAACATCATCGGCAATCTCGCCGCCGGCGTACTGCTGTCGCGCGGCCTGCGCGCCAGAACGCTGCTCGCGGCCACCAGCCTGGTCATCGGCATCTTCGGCATCGGCATTTTCCTGCCGGTGACGCCCAACGGCCTGCTGATCCCCTTGTGCTTCCTGTTCTGCGCCACCGCCGGCATACTGCCCGCCACCATTCTGGCCGCCACGCCGGCAGCGACGCCGGAGCCCACGCTGCTGCCGCTGAGTCTGGGGTTGGTGATGCAGGGGAACTACCTCGGCCAGGTGATCGGCCCGGTCGCGCTGAGCGCCATCGTGGCCGCGGCCGGTTGGGCGGCGCCGGCGTGGCTGGTGCTGGCGGCGGCGGTGTCAGGGGCGGGATTGGCGCTGATTTTTCGCCGCGAGCCGCGCAATGCGGCGTAATGGCGCAATAATGAGAAAGGAGGTTCTATTTATTATTAGCGGTGCTGAATATTCCCTGGTGCGGGCGCGTGCTTATCGTGAAGGATAAGGCCAGTGATGATCCAGGCCCGACAATGACAAGGCGCCGGTCGCAACAAGATAAATCAGCAGACCGGCGAAAGCGATCAGCAATGCCTTTTCGATAACGGCAAGTCGTTTGTGTTCTGTCATTTGCATACTCCTGCGTGGTATCGGGCGAACGGCCGCCCTCATCAACACTAGGAAAGCCTGGCGCAGGCGGCAAGCGCAACACACAAAATGAAACACAATCAATAAATTTTGTTAACTATTTAGCGTTCTTTCTTTCCTTGCGTCGCTGCCTGAGCCTCGCGCGGCGCCCTCCTTTCCCCTTAGTAACCCTATGGAATACGCCGTTAAAAATCCCCTACCGGATAAGCAAAGGTAATGATAGTGTTGTTTTCATTCAGTTCATCTATGCTGAAAATTCATCTTTTGAGGGACGACTATGATGTCTAAAGGCATTTCCAAGGGATTCTTTATTCTGATCCTGTTCATCGTTACCGCCGCCTTTCTCGACGTGCTGGGGCCTTATTACTCCTCGGTGCTGTGGGCGGTTATTCTGGCGGTGATTTTCCATCCGGTGAAAAAGAAGTTGAAACAGTACGTCGGCGAACGCAACGGCGTGGTGTCGCTGCTGACGGTGGCGCTGATCTGCCTGATCGTGTTCACGCCGTTAGCGATCATCGCCTCATCGCTGGCGATGGAATTCAACATGATCTACACCAAGCTGCAGACCAACAACAGCCAATTGCCGACCATGCTGGCGGACTTCATGCGTCACCTGCCCGGCTGGGCGCAGCGCTTCCTGGCGGAGCATAACCTCAACAGCGCCGCCGAGATCCAAAAACAACTTTCCGAGGTGGCGCTCAAGGGCGGGCAATACCTGGCGGGCAGCGTGTTCCTGATCGGCAAAGGCACCTTCAACTTCGTCGTCGGCTTCGGCGTGATGCTCTACCTGCTGTTCTTCCTGCTGAAAGACGGCCCCTATCTGGTGAACCTGGCGCTCGAAGCGCTGCCGCTCTCCCAGCACGTCAAGCACCACCTGTTCGTGAAGTTCGCCGCCGTCTCCCGCGCCACCGTCAAGGGCACGGTGGTGGTCGCCGTGGTGCAAGGTGCGCTCGGCGGGCTGGCGTTTTACTTTACCGGCATCGACGGCAGCCTGCTGTGGGGCGCGCTGATGGCGTTCCTGTCGATCATTCCGGCCGTGGGCTCCGCCATCATCTGGGTGCCGGCGGTGATCTACTTCTTCGCCACCGGCATGCTATGGAAAGCCATTTTCCTGGTGGTGTTCTTCGTGGTGGTGATCGGCCTGGTGGACAACATCCTGCGCCCGCTGCTGGTGGGCAAAGACACCAAAATGCCGGACTACCTGATCCTGATCTCCACCCTAGGCGGCATGGAGATCTACGGCATCAACGGCTTCGTCATCGGCCCCTTGATCGCCGCGCTGTTCATCGCTTGCTGGAACATCCTGTCCGGCCGCGACAGCGAGGAGAACATCGAAGAGATCGACGAAGAATTCATCGAGGAAGGCAAAAATCATCCCGACGCTGCGGAGTAACACTCTCGCAGCGAATCACACCGGGGCCCGTTTGGGCCCCTTTTTTGTCTGTGGTATCCTTGCCCGGCTCACAAGGAAGAACGGGTTTCGTTATGCTTATTTTTTACGCCACGCTGGCTATCGCCTTCACTCTGCTGTGCCTGATGGCCTTTCTCTATTGCGCTTATCAGCTGTCGAAGCACGGCGACGTCAAGTTTTTGGCCTCGCTTTCCGTGCTGCTCTTCGCGCTGCTGGCCTTCTATGCCGCTTATGGCTACGTCAGCACCTGGCTGCAACAGCAGGCGGTCGATGTCCGGCTGTATTAGCGCGCCGGGATAAAAAAGACCTGCTCCGGATCGCCGTCATCGAGATTGTCAATCTGGCCGCTGGCGACAAACCCGGCGTTCAACAGCAGCCGCTGCATCGGCAGGTTGGAGCGATTGGTGGAGGTGAACAGCTTCGGGTGCCGACAGTGGGACTTCAACGCCGTAATCAGCACCAGCCCGACGCCCCGGCGACGATAGCGCTCGCCAACCACCAGCATCTCGATAAAGCCGCAGCCGAAGAAGTGATAGTGCAGCACGCCGTAGCCCATCACCATGCCCTGTTCCTCGGCAAGATAACAGATGCCCTGCCCGCACCAGGCGCGGATCTGCGCCGCGCGCTGCGGCTCGTCTTCGGCGACGCTGTCGAGGGCGATCAGGGCTGCGGCATCGGTTTCAGTGGCAAGACGAACAAACATGTTTACCCCCTCATGCTTATGAGTGACGGCGACACCGCTTCAACGGAACGGCAACCGAAGCGGGATAACTTTTACATCCCCGCCGAATTTTGTAATCCTATTATAGAGTTACTAGAACCCACGCCAAGGAAGGAAAGCATTTCCCGATGAGAATCCCGCAAATCTCCGCCACCCTGCTGTTTACCCTGCTGCTGACGGGCTGCCAGTTCCACAAAACCGTGTTCCCGCCGCCGTATATCGGCACCCCGCAAGAGATCAGCACCTACGAAGTGAAAGGGCTGATGTTCGTCACCACCGTCACCTTCAGCGGCCTGTTCGCCGAAGACCTGGTGCGCGAATACGCACAGAAACATCACTATCGCTACTATGTGGTAACGATGCGCAGCAACGGCTTTAAAGATCGGGCCGAACGCGTGAGCGCGATGATGTATCGGTAGAGAGTGGCGCCACATGCCGTGAAATAATGCCGAAAAATCCAGGTTCAGCGCAGGAAAACGCGATATGGAACATGGTAAAGCCGCAAAGCCAGAGGCTGCATGAAAGTGCGGCCTGTGACTTTGATTTAATTATCTAGCATCGCAGTTGCCGCCCTTTATTTCACTGCGGGCGAAATTCCAATGTGATTATTTGGAACGCATTATGGATCTCTGGCGTTGGCGGCTTAGGCAGACGCGCATCGGCAACCGCCTTCATGGCGGCACGGCAAAGATCCGGATCGCCACCTTCAGTTCGAACACCGACTGGCATGCCGTCCGGCGCCAGCGTGATACGCAATGAACAGCGTTGGCCTGAGTAAGTGGCGGCGTCTTTAAAATGGCGTTGGATCTCCGCTTGCACCTGAGACAGGTAATGTAATTCCTCTTTTCCCGGCGCCTTTGGGTTGCCAAGGTTGGCGAAAAGATCGCCAACCTCTTTATTCACCGGATCGGTTTGGCTGGGGGCGGTGCTCTTGGCACACCCCGTTAATGCCAGCGCGAGCATCGCCGCCAATAATGTGGCGGCGCCGGTTTTAAAGCCTGAATGCGTGATTTTCATATCCCTGTCCTTATGGATGACTATCAGCCAAAATCAACGTGGTATTCGACAAGATCCCCGGCGCATACTTATACATAATTAACGCCCAACCACCAGAGACATTGTTAGCATCAAGCATCGGCATGCGGAGTATCGTGAGCCGATGATGACATGAAGCCATAGCGCCCTCACCGGGCAGTACGTCTGCGTATCCTGACCTATCGATAACGTTGTTATCCGAACGATCAATCACCCCATCAATAAATTAAGAAATTCTTAATTTTTTATCGCATTAAAAGCGTTTCAACGCTAACAATCTGGAGATTCTGCCTATACTTACTTTCCTGCTATTAAATTCATTTAAGTAACCAGGATGGTAAGTATGAAAAACAAACGACTCTTTGCCGCGCTTCTTACTGCGACTACGGTGATGTTCATGGCGGGCTGCGCTTCCAATCAGGCGATCAAAACAACGGATGGCAAGACCATTGTCACCGACGGCAAGCCTCAGGTCGATAAAGATACCGGGTTAGTCTCCTATCGAAATGCAGAAACGGGCAAAACGGAACAGATCAATCGAGACCAGATTGCAAACATGAGTGAGTTGGATAACTAAAAGGAGCTTCAAATGAAAAAAGCGCTTGTTCTTCCCGCGATCGCCCTGATTGCTATCGCCGCACTGTCAGGCTGCACACGCACCAGCTACGCCATTCATACCCACGATGGCAGAACGATCATCAGTGACGGCAAACCGAAAGAAACCTCTGCCGGGTTGATCGGGTATACCGACGCCAATGGCGTCAAACAGCAAATCAACAAGACGGAAGTCAAAGAGGTGTCGGAAATCCCTCATTAAGGTTCCGATAATCTGAGCCTGCTAAAACAAAGGGAGCCGATGGCTCCCTTTCTATTCAAACAGTAAGCGCGCCCATTGGCGTTTAACGATAACGTCGATAAACGCCTGACATTTCAGCAGACAACGTTGCCAGGTTTGCCATACGGATCTCCCCTTTCCCAGCGTCGAACGGCTATAATCCGATAAGTGGAGTTTTTTAAAACGATAAGGAGGGAGTATGTACAAAACTATTTTGGTTCCCGTGGATATTACCGAGCCGGAATTAACACAGCAGGTCATCCCGCATGTCAACGCGCTCGCCAGGCTCGAAGACTCCCACGTCCATTTCCTGGCGGTGATCCCGTCGCGCGCCACCTACGCGGCCTTCGGCTTTGCCGCCACGGCGGCGGTGGAAACCAAAGATGAAACCATTGCGATAGCGACCGAGGGGCTGGCGAAAGCGGCAAAACAATTCAGCGTTCCCGAGGATCGAGTGACCACGCATGTCGCCGTCGGCGATCCCAAAGATCAGATCCTGGAACTCGCTGATGCGCTTAACGCGGAGATTATTGTGATGGGTTCCAACCGCCCTTCTGCAATGACTTACCTTCTCGGCTCGAATGCCACCGCGGTGGTGCGCCACGCCAATTGCCCGGTGCTGGTCGTGCGTGAATCGGCTAACGCTTAAAATCGCTTGCTCATTTGAACAATAAAAAAACGGGAGCCCTAAGGCTCCCGCTCTCATTCAAGCGCTGAACACACTTACATGTGTTTAACGATAGCATCGCCAAACTCTGAACATTTCAGCAGTTTAGCGCCTTCCATCAGGCGTTCGAAGTCATAGGTCACGGTCTTGGCGGCGATGGCGCCTTCCATGCCTTTAACAATCAGGTCAGCCGCTTCGAACCAGCCCATGTGGCGCAGCATCATCTCTGCGGACAGGATGATAGAGCCTGGGTTCACTTTATCCTGGCCGGCGTACTTCGGCGCGGTGCCGTGAGTCGCTTCGAACAGCGCGCAGTCGGAGCCGATGTTGGCGCCCGGTGCGATACCGATGCCGCCTACCTGGGCCGCCAGGGCGTCGGAGATGTAGTCGCCGTTCAGGTTCATACAGGCAATCACGTCGTATTCCGCCGGGCGCAGCAGGATTTGCTGCAGGAAGGCGTCGGCGATCACGTCTTTAACCACGATCTCTTTGCCGGTGTTCGGGTTCTTGATCTTCAGCCATGGGCCGCCGTCGATCAGCTCGCCGCCGAACTCTTCGCGCGCCAGCTCATAGCCCCAATCCTTGAAGGCACCTTCGGTGAACTTCATGATGTTGCCTTTGTGAACCAGGGTCACGGAGTCACGGTCGTTGGTGATGGCGTATTCGATCGCCGCACGCACCAGACGCTTGGTCCCTTCCTCGGAGCATGGCTTCACGCCGATACCGCACTGCTCTGGGAAGCGGATTTTCTTCACGCCCATTTCGTCGCGCAGGAATTTGATCACTTTGTCCGCTTCGGCGGAGCCGGCTTTCCACTCGATGCCGGCGTAGATGTCTTCGGCGTTTTCGCGGAAGATCACCATGTCGGTCAGCTCAGGCTGTTTCACCGGGCTTGGAGTGCCCTGGTAGTAACGCACCGGGCGCAGGCACACGTACAGGTCCAGCTGCTGGCGCAGGGCCACGTTCAGAGAACGGATGCCGCCGCCGACCGGGGTGGTCAGGGGGCCTTTGATGGCGACGCGGTAGTCGCGGATCAGGTCCAGAGTTTCGTCCGGCAGCCACACGTCTTTACCGTAAACGTGGGTAGATTTTTCGCCGGTGTAGATTTCCATCCAGGAGATTTTACGTTCGCCGTGGTAAGCCTTTTTAACGGCCGCATCAACCACGTGGATCATGGCAGGAGTCACGTCAACGCCGATGCCGTCGCCTTCGATGAACGGGATGATCGGGTTATGAGGAACAACCAGTTTACCCTGGGCGTCAACCGTGATTTTTTTACCTTCTGCCGGAACAACTACTTTGCTTTCCATCAACCTCTCCTTCAAGCGCAATTTTGTTAATGCTTTGTAAGATGCGTGTAGATACTACTTGAATATTCGGTCCGCGCCAATCCGAAACGGATTCGGTTATAATGCGCTTATCATCCGTAATCTCAACTGTTATGAAAAAATTCTCTGTTAGAAATCACAACGTTAAACGATTCAGCAAGCCGAATGCCGCCAAACCCGCCGCGCCGAAGGGGCCACGTCGAATTGTGTTATTCAACAAGCCCTTCGACGTGTTGCCGCAGTTCACCGACGAAGCCGGCCGCGCCACGCTGAAAGAGTACATCCCCTTCCCCGACGTTTACGCCGCCGGGCGCCTGGATCGCGACAGCGAAGGGCTGCTGGTGCTGACCAACGACGGCCAGCTGCAGGCGCAGCTCACCCAGCCGGGCAAGCGCACCGGCAAAATCTATTATGTGCAGGTCGAGGGCGCGCCGCAGGAAAGCGATCTGGCGCCATTGCGCTGCGGCGTTACGCTGAAAGACGGCCCCACGCTGCCCGCCGGGGTGGAGCTGGTAGCCGAGCCGCAGTGGCTGTGGCCGCGCAACCCGCCGATCCGCGAGCGTAAATCCATCCCCACCAGTTGGCTGAAAATCACCCTGTTCGAAGGGCGAAACCGCCAGGTGCGTCGCATGACGGCGCATATCGGGTTCCCTACCCTGCGGCTGATTCGCTACAGTATGGGTAATCTTTCGCTGGGCTCACTGCAGCCTGGTGAATGGAAAAGCATCGATTCTCTGTAGACCGATAACTGATGGAGGCGCCATGAAATCCACGCCGATCGCGCTGCTGCTCGCCGCTCTGGCGGCCCCGTTTGCCGCCCAGGCCGCCAGCTTCGACTGCGCCAAGGCGGCAAGCCGCGATGAGCAAGCCATCTGCGCCAACCGCACGCTGAACGATTTGGATGTGCAAATGGCCACCCAATACCAATTGCTGCGCGGCCTGTTCGCCATGGGAGCGCGCGGCGCGATGCAGGACAGCCAGCAGGCCTGGCTGGCAAAACGCCAGCAGTGCGGCGGCGACACCGCCTGTCTGCTCAAAAGCTACCGCACCCGCATCGCCGAGCTGGACGATATCTATCGGCGCATCGACAAACCGCTGTAAGGAGACCGCATGTTCAAACCGCACGTCACCGTGGCCTGCGTAGTGCACGCCGCCGGCAAATTTTTAATTGTCGAAGAGACCATCAACGGCAAAGCGCTGTGGAATCAGCCGGCCGGCCACCTGGAGGCCGACGAGACGCTGGTGCAGGCCGCCGAGCGCGAGCTGTGGGAAGAGACCGGCATCCGCGCCACCCCGCAGGCGTTTTTACGTCTGCACCAATGGATTGCGCCGGATCGCACGCCGTTCCTGCGGTTTTGCTTCGTCATCGAGCTGGAACAGCCGCTGCCGACCGAGCCGCACGACAGCGACATCGATCGCTGCCTGTGGTTGAGCGCCGACGAGATTTTGCAGGCGCCCAACCTGCGTTCCGCGCTGGTGGCCGAGAGCATTCGCAGCTACCAGCAGCCGGAGCGCTACCCGCTGTCGCTGGTCGGCAGCTTCGCCTGGCCGTTTTAAGGGCACCGTGCAGCACAAGATGAACAGTGCGCCAGCGCGGGCAACGTGGTAAAATCCTGCGCTTGTTTTTATCAGCACGGTTCGTGTTCAAGTTCGTGAGATCCCCATGTCAGACAACAGCCAGAAAAAAGTAATCGTCGGTATGTCCGGCGGCGTCGACTCTTCCGTTACCGCCTATCTGTTACAGCAACAGGGCTATCAGGTCGCTGGGCTGTTCATGAAAAACTGGGAAGAAGACGACGACGAAGAGTACTGCTCCGCCGCGACCGATCTGGCCGACGCACAAGCGGTCTGCGACAAGCTGGGCATCGAACTGCACACGGTGAACTTTGCGGCGGAATACTGGGACAACGTGTTTGAGCTGTTCCTGGAAGAGTACAAGGCCGGCCGCACGCCGAACCCGGACATCCTGTGCAATAAAGAAATCAAATTCAAAGCCTTCCTGGAGTTCGCCGCCGAAGACCTGGGGGCCGATTTCATCGCCACCGGCCATTACGTGCGTCGCCAGGACGTGGACGGCAAAAGCCGCCTGCTGCGCGGCGTCGACGGCAACAAAGATCAGAGCTACTTCCTCTATACGCTGAGCCACGAGCAGGTGGCGCAAAGCCTGTTCCCGGTTGGGGAACTGGAGAAGCCGGAGGTGCGCCGCATCGCCGAGCAACTGGAGCTGGTCACCGCCAAGAAGAAAGACTCCACCGGCATCTGCTTTATCGGTGAGCGCAAATTCCGCGACTTCCTCGGCCGCTACCTGCCGGCGCAGCCGGGCCCGATCGTCAGCGTCGACGGCCAGACCGTCGGCGAACACCAGGGCCTGATGTATCACACCCTGGGCCAGCGCAAAGGGTTAGGCATCGGCGGCCTGAAAGACAGCAGCGAAGATCCGTGGTACGTGGTGGATAAAGACGTGGCCAATAACGTGCTGGTGGTCGCGCAAGGGCACGATCACCCGCGCCTGATGTCAGTCGGCCTTATCGCGCAGCAGCTGCACTGGGTTGATCGCCTGCCGCTGACCGGCCCGTTCCGCTGTACGGTGAAGACCCGCTATCGCCAGCAGGACATCCCTTGCACCGTGACCCCGCTCGACGACGAACGCATCGAAGTGCGTTTCGACGAGCCGGTCTCTGCCGTCACCCCCGGCCAGTCGGCGGTGTTCTACCAGGGCGAAATCTGCCTCGGCGGCGGCATCATCGAACAGCGCCTGGCGTAGTTCGCCTGCCGCCCAAGAAAAACGCTGCGTTTACCGCAGCGTTTTTTTTATTCAGAATTCCACCTGCGCCCCCAGTTCGATCACCCGGTTTGGCGGGATTTCGAACAGATCCGGCGCCCGCAGCGCGTTGCGCTGCAACAGCTGGAACACCTTGCCGCGTACGCGCAGATACCAGGGGCGCTTGCCCAATACCAGCGTATCGCGCGACATGAAGAACGAGGTCTCGTTCATGGTGAAACTCATCCCCTCCAGGCCGCAGCGATAAAGGATATCCGTCACGTTGGGCGTTTCGCGCCAGCCGTAGCTCGCCACCACCCGCCAAAAGCTCGTCGACAGCTGTTCGATCGCCACCCGCTGCACGTTGTGCACATACGGCATGTCGGTAGTCACGATAGTCAGCAGCACCACGCGCTCATGCAACACCTTGTTGTGCTTCAGGTTATGCAGCAGCACCAGCGGCACCGCATGCGGCGTGCGCTCCATAAACACCGCGGTGCCCGGCACCCGCTTCGGCGGCGCCTTCTCCAGCGACTCGATCAGCGCGGTCAGCCCTTCCTGGTTGTCGCGCAGCCGGCGGATCAGGCGCGAGCGCTCGGTCTTCCAGGTCAGCATGATCAGCAGAATGATCAACCCCAGCGCCACCGGCAGCCAGCCGCCGGTCGCCAGTTTGATCAGGTTGGCGCCGAACAGCGGCACGTCGATGCACAGCATGGCAAGCAGCATCAGCCCACCCAGATAGCGCGGCCAGCCCCAGTTTTTCACCGCCACGATGCTCAGCAAAATCGACGACAGCAGCATGGTGCCGGTCACCACGATGCCGTAAGCCGAGGCCAGGTTGCTGGAGTGTTTGAAACTGATAATCACGATCAACACCGCCGCGAACAATAGCCAGTTCACCACCGGAATGTAGATCTGCCCGGACTCCTGATCGGAGGTATAAATGATGCGCATCGGCGGCAGGTAGCCCAGCCGCACCGCCTGGCGCGTCAGGGAGAAGACGCCGGAGATCACCGCCTGCGAGGCGATCACCGTCGCCAACGTGGCGATCACCAGCAGCGGGATCAGCGCCCAGGTGGGCGCCAGCAGGAAGAACGGGTTATTGATCGCCGCCGGGTTGGCCAACAGCAGCGCCCCCTGGCCAAAGTAGTTCAGCACCAGCGCCGGCGCCACCAGCGTAAACCACGCCAGGCGGATCGGTTTTTTGCCGAAGTGGCCCATGTCGGCGTACAGCGCTTCGGCGCCGGTGACCGACAGCACCACCATGCCCAGCGCGAAGAACGACACTGCCTTGTACTCGAGGAAGAAATTCACCGCCCAGTAAGGGTTCAGCGCCCGCAGCACGCCGGGGTGATGCAAAATGCCGCCGATGCCGAGCAGCGCCAGCGTCAGGAACCAGATGACCATCGCCGGGGCGAACAGTTTGCCGACGCTGCCGGTGCCGTGTTTCTGGATCGCGAACAGCGCGGTCAACACCAGCAGCGACAGCGGCACGATAAAGCTGTCCAGCTCAGGGGCGATAATCTGCAGGCCTTCGATAGCCGAGAGCACCGAAATGGCCGGGGTAATCACCCCATCGCCATAAAAGAAGCTGCCGCCCACCAGCCCGACCAGCACCGCCGCCGGCACCCAGCGCGCATCCAGCTTGCGGATCGCCAGCGACATCAGCGTCAGAATTCCCCCTTCACCGTCGTTGTCGGCGCGCATCACGAAGCAGACGTATTTGATCGACACCACCAGCGTCAACAGCCAGAAAATCAATGACAGAAAGCCGTAGATCGACGTCGGCGTCAGGGTGATCCCTTCTTCCGCCGTCAGGCATTCGCGCAGGGTATACAGCGGGCTGGTGCCGATATCGCCGTACACCACGCCGATGGCCGCCAGCGTCACCGCCGGCAGCGGCTGCTTGTTTTTTACGTGCATATAAAGGTCTTTATTTGAGGGGTCACGTTGGCAGTATAGATGCAGCCGCCGCACTTTATTTGCCGCCGCAACAATAAGTTCGTGCCGCGCCACCGGCGATTTTCGCCGTCTATTTGCGCAGTTCTGCGCCGCACGGCGCATCCGCCTCGCCACAGGCGTATTAGACGCTGGGTTTACCCTCAATTTTATGGCATGATCCGCGGCATTCGTTGTCATCGTTGTTACAGCCACGCCCGATCGTTACCGTTCGCGGCCGCCGCCGTTACCCTGGCGATACGCACAACCTTATACAGTAAGCCATGTACCGTTCACCGCGTTTACAGGAGTCATCGTGGCGAAGAATTATTATGACATCACGCTGGCCATGGCGGGTATCAGCCAGTCGGCGCGTTTGGTTCAGCAATTGGCCCATGAAGGGCAATGCGACCGCGAAGCGTTTCACACCTCGCTGAAAAGCCTGCTGCAGATGGACCCACCCTCTACGCTGGCGGTGTTCGGCGGCGAGGAGCGCAATTTGATGGTCGGCCTCGAAACCCTGATGGGCGTGCTTAACGCCAACAACAAAGGGCCGGGCGCGGAACTGACCCGCTACACCATCAGCCTGATGGTGCTGGAGCGCAAGCTCAACGCCAACAAACAGGCGATGAACACGCTCGGCGAACGCCTCGGCCAACTCGAGCGCCAGCTGGCGCACTTCGATCTTGAGTCGGACACCATCATCAGCGCGCTGGCCGGCATTTATGTCGACGTGGTCAGCCCGCTCGGGCCGCGCATCCAGGTGACCGGCTCACCGGCGATCTTGCAGAACCCGCAGGTGCAGGCCAAAGTTCGCGCCACGCTGCTGGCCGGCATTCGCGCCGCCGTGCTGTGGCAACAGGTCGGCGGTAGCCGCCTGCAGTTAATGTTTTCCCGTAATCGTCTGTTCAAGCAGGCGCAAAATATCGTTGCTCATTGTTAATCGATCCCAGGAGTTGCTACCGATGGAATTATCCTCACTGACCGCCGTTTCCCCCGTTGATGGACGCTACGGTGATAAAGTCAGCGCACTGCGCCCCATTTTCAGCGAATACGGTCTGCTGAAATTCCGCGTACAGGTTGAAGTACGTTGGCTGCAAAAACTGGCCGCCTGCGCAGAAATCAAGGAAGTTCCCGCTTTTGACGCCAACGCAAACGCTTTCCTCGACAAAATCGTCGCTGAATTCAACGAAGAAGACGCTCAGCGCATCAAAACCATCGAGCGCACCACCAACCACGACGTGAAAGCGGTCGAGTATTTCCTGAAGGAAAAAGTGGCGGCGGTGCCTGCGCTGCACGCGGTGTCCGAGTTCATCCACTTCGCCTGCACCTCCGAAGACATTAACAACCTGTCGCACGCGCTGATGCTGCAAAGCGCTCGTCAGGACGTGGTGCTGCCTTACTGGCGTAAAATCATCGATGCGCTGAAAGGGCTGGCGCTGGAATACCGCGATATCCCGCTGCTGTCGCGCACCCACGGCCAGCCGGCTACGCCGTCGACCGTCGGCAAAGAGTTCGCCAACGTGGCTTACCGCATGGAGCGCCAGTACCGCCAGCTGGAGCGCGTGGAGATCATGGGTAAAATCAACGGCGCGGTCGGCAACTACAACGCCCACATCGTCGCCTACCCGGAAGTGGACTGGCATCAGTTCAGCGAAGCGTTCGTGACCTCGCTCGGCATCACCTGGAACCCGTACACCACCCAGATCGAACCACACGACTACATCGCCGAGCTGTTCGACTGCGTAGCGCGTTTCAACACCATTCTGATCGACTTCGACCGCGACATCTGGGGCTACATCGCCCTGAACCACTTCAAGCAGAAGACCATCGCCGGGGAAATCGGCTCCTCCACCATGCCGCACAAGGTCAACCCGATCGACTTCGAAAACTCCGAAGGCAACCTGGGCCTGGCCAACGCCGTGCTGGGCCACCTGGCGGGCAAACTGCCGGTGTCCCGCTGGCAGCGCGACCTGACCGACTCCACCGTGCTGCGTAACCTGGGCGTGGGCCTGGGCTATGCGCTGATCGCCTATCAGGCCACCCTGAAGGGCATCAGCAAGCTGGAAGTGAACCAGGCGCACCTGCTGGACGAACTGGATCACAACTGGGAAGTGCTGGCCGAACCGATCCAGACCGTGATGCGCCGTTACGGCATCGAGAAGCCTTACGAGAAGCTGAAAGAGCTGACCCGCGGCAAGCGCGTGGACGCCGCCGGCATGCAGGCGTTCATCGACGGTCTGGCGCTGCCGGAAGAAGAGAAAACCCGTCTGAAGGCGATGACCCCGGCCAACTACATCGGCCGCGCCACCACCCTGGTCGACGAGCTGAAGTAAGCGCGTTAGCCCGATAAGATAAAAAGGCGGCCCTGGGGCCTAATGCCAGTCAGTTAAGCCTGACTGGCATTTTTTTATCCATCCTCTGGGCGTTCTGTGCAGGGGAATTGCCGTAAAAACCTCGCATTTCTCTGATGCCGTAGCGAACGGCAATTGGAGGGGCCGAAGGCGCGGCCCCTCCACCCGCGCCCTTGCTTAACACCGTCTGTCCGCTGTGCGGATGCCCTCGCCGCGTCTGCATTGTCGGGCGGGTCGGCTGCGACAAACATCCCTGTTAGTCTTGCCTCAACCGGCCTTCCCTGGCCGGTTGCCCCTGACAATGCCGTCTTGCTCGGCAGCCGGTGATGCGCGCCTAAGGTCAACACCCGAGCTGGCAGCTACCGGGCAACCTGTCCCTTATGAGGTTAGGGTAGAGGCGTTGGAGATGAGCGCGGTGTTGAGCGCCCTTGAAGGCGTCGAACGCAGTCGCGATGCATAGGCGAAACCGCCATGGATGGCGGTTTCAGGCGAGACAGGCAGGGACGCCTGTCGTAGCCGGCCGTGATGCGGCGCGATGAAGTGAGAGTCGTTGGCGCAGCCAACCGTCTGATAGGGCAAAGGCGCGGGTTGCCAGGGGCCGCGCCTTCGGCCCCTGGCTCGGTCGAGGTGCTGGAGCCTCATGATGCACCTCACCTTTATCGACCGAAAACTGCACAAATACGTTCAGAAAAACGCTAACTGACAAGCATTAGGCCCTGGGGCCGCCTTTTTGCTTATTATTCGCCGCGCAACACCTGCAGCCGGGCTATCTGCCGCCCCTGCGCATCGAAGTTCTCGGCACTCAGCCAACGCGCCAGCGCCTGCCGCACCGTCGGCCAACGGTCAGCGGTGATGGCGAACCAGTCGGTATCCCGGCTGCGCCCCTTGACGATCACCGCAAAGCGGAAGTTGCCCTCGTAACGGAAACCAAAGCGCAGCGCGGCCTGGCGCGACGGCGCGTTGTGGCTGTCGCACTTCCATTCGCAGCGGCGGTAGCCCAGCGTATCAAAGGCGTAGCGCAGCAGCAGCGCGATGGCTTCGGTGGCGCTGGAGCGCTGTTTCATCAACGGCGACCAGCTGACGTGGCCGATCTCCAGCACGCCGTTGGCCTCGTCGATGCGCATCAGCGCCACCGTCCCCACCGGCGCGTCACTGGCGGCGTCGAACACCGTCAGATTGACCAGCCCCGGGTTGGCCTGCAGCGTCTCGAGATGCTGCAGCATCGCCGCCGGCGTATCGGGCCGTTCGATAGACAGATAGGTCCAGTCGCGGCCGTCCGGCGCCAGCTGGAAAGCATCGTACAGCGCGGCGTAATCCCGCTGCGGCTCGAGCGGCGCCAGTGAACAGAAACGCCCGCCGAGCGTTGCGCCGCCCGGGCGGCGAGCCGGCTGCCAATCCGGCATCGGTTCGCCAATCGGCTGACCATAACGATTCATTGCCATACGCGCCTCCTGCGGTTAACGGGTATAAACGATAAACGAGCTTCTTCTGCCGATTTTGTCGTACAGCGAACGCGCCGGCGCGTTGTACTCCTGAGTCATCCAATAGACCCGATCGCTGCCGCGCGCCTCCGCCAGCCGATACGCCTGTTCGAACAGTTTTTCCGACACTTTATGGCCGCGCGCCTGCGGCGACACATAAAGATCTTCGATATAACAATAGCCCACCGCGCTCCAGGTGGACGGATGGAATACCAGGTTCATCAGCCCCAGCAGCCGGCCGTCGGCATCCTCCGCCACCAGCCCGTACACCTGTTCATCCTGCCCCAACCGTTCGAAGGTGCGATCGGTCACCTGCGGCGCCACGTCGGCGCGGTAGAAGTCGAGATAGCCCTGCCACAACGCCAGCCATTGCGCTCTGTCGTCGCCATTGATTCTGCGGATAGTCACTTCACGATTTGATGGGTTCATAGCGCCTCACGGGGTTAAGATATTATTTCCATTAGGGAAATAACCGAATAGCGGCAGGATACACCGCGCAGCGACGGTGTAATACGGACCAATTCAAAACGCCGAGCAGACCAATTTTAACCGCCGTTTTCCCGCGGCAGCGCGTTGAACACCTGCGCCAGCGTGGCGATAAAGCGCACGATCTCGTCCGGCGCATAGGCCGAGAAACCGAGCACCAGCGCCCCGCGCTGCGGCGCGCCGGTGTAGAAATCCGCCAGGCCGTACAATCGTATTCCCCGCTCGGCCGCCGCCGTCACCAGCCGCCGCTCCGTCGCCGCATCCGCCAGCGGGCAAACCAGCTGCAGGCCACCCTGCGGCAAGGCCGGGCGCGTCCAGGGCGCGAGATGGCGATGTACCGCGTCGTACAGGACGTCCAGCCTCGCCTTGTACAGCGTGCGCATATTGCGCAGATGCTCGGCGTAGCCGCCCTCGTGCAGGCAGTGGAACAGCGTCATCTGCGCCAGTGCCGACGTGTAGCCGTCCTGAAACTGCCTGGCGGCGACCAATGGCCGCACCAGCTGCGGCGGCGCGATCATGAAACCGATGCGCAGCCCCGGAAACAGCGTCTTGCTGAAGGTGCCGATGTACAGCGTGCGTCCGCCGCTGTCCAGCCCCTGCAGCGCCGCCTTGGTTTGTCGATCGTAGTTGAACTCGGCGTCGTAATCGTCTTCGATGATCCAGGCCCGCCGGCGCTGGGCCCACTGCAACAGCGCCAGGCGCCGCTCGAGGCTCAGCGAGTATCCCAGCGGGTAATGATGGGAAGGCGTGATGTAAACGCCCCGCCCGCCCCCCGAAGCCTGCATCAGTTGCCCGACGTCCAGCCCCTGCTCATCGATGCCGATCGGCCGCGCCTGCAGCCCCGCCGACTGCACCAGTTTTTTCGCCCCCTGGTAACCCGGCTCTTCGACGAATACCGCATCGCCGGGATCGAACAGCACCTGCGTGCACAGCGCCAGCGCCTGCTGAGAGCTGGTGACCACGATCACCTGCTCCGCCGTCGCCTTGACGCCCCGCTCCCGCTGCAAATAGTGCGCGATCTCCGCACGCAGCTCCGGCAAGCCCTGCGGATCGGCATACCCCAACAGCCGCTCGCCGTGCCGCCGCAGCGCCTGCTTTTCCCACTGCAGCCACGAATCGATGGGAAACGCCCGCAGATCCGCCAGCGAGGGCGTCAGCGACGCCTGACGGCTGGTGTGCGGCGTATGGCTGACCGCCAGCAACGCCCGGCCGCGATCGCTTAGCTCGCGTTCCGCCAGCCGCGCCTCCTGGCCCGCCTGCGTCGCCAGCAGTTCACGGCCGAGCAACGTATCGCAGCGATAGCGAACATAGCTGCCTCGCCCCACCGCCCGGCTGATGTATCCCTCCGCCTCCAGCCGCGCGTAGGTCTGCTCCACCGTATCGCGCGCCACTCCCAGCCGGGGCGCCAATGCGCGGCTTGGCGGCAGCTTCGCCCGCCACGGCAGTTCCCCGGCGGTGATGAGCCGCAACAGGGCCTGATGCAGCGCCGAACGTCGGGTCAACCCCTGCTGACGCTGCTGGGTGAAGGCCGCCAGGATTGCCGCGTCGTCCGCGCAGGATGGGTGGTCACTCATGGGCTGTCTGTTTCTCCAAACTCGGGGCGATTGCACACTACTCTACCTTATTTCATCCCCTCGGCGGCGGCAGTTGCGCTGCCCGGCGAAATCCCCTTAAATAAGCCATTGCATTGAGGCTACAGGATTTCCGTCGGCTATGAGCAAGGAGACCAACCAGCGTCTGCTGGAAAAACTGCTGCAGGATCTGGCCAGCGCGGGCGCGATGCCGCTGTATCTGCGCTTTAACGCCTCGGTGCGCCAGGCCATCGAGCAAGGATTGCTGAGCGCGGGGGATTTCCTGCCCAGCGAGCGTCTGTTTACCGAACGGCTCGGCATCTCGCGCATCACGGTGCGCAAAGCGCTGGCCTGTCTCGAGCAAGACGGCATCATCGGCCGTTCACGCGGTTACGGCACTTTCATCCAGGCACAACGGCCCGCGCCGAAGCTGCGCTATTCATTAGCGGACGTCAAAGGGTTCTCGCGCGAGGTGATGCAACAAGGGCGCCGGCCGGACACGCAATGGCTCAGCCGCGAACGGGTGCCGGCCAGCGCCGAACTGGCGGAAAAGCTCCAGCTGGCGACCGGAACGCCGATCTATCAACTCAAACGCATTCACTTTCTCGATCGGCAGCCGATGTCGGTGGCGGTGTCCTACGTGGTGGTGGCGGCGATTGCCAACGTCAACGAGATTGGCATCTCGCTCTATGACTACTTCCGCCGAAATAACGTGGAGATGGGATCGCTGCGCAGCCAGGTCAGCGCGGCCATGGCCGATGACGACATCCGCCGGGCGCTGCAATTATCAGAACCGATGCCGCTGCTGATCGTGCGCCAGACGCTGTTCGACCACCGCAAGAAGCCTATCGAATACAGCGAAAGCTTCTGCCGCAGCGACATGTACGAATTTACCAGCGAAAGCTGATCCGTTACGCCTCGCCCTGCCGACGGCGGCGAAAACGCACGAACGCCTGGGCATACGCCTCGACGTCCAGTGGATTCACCCGCTGCAACTGCGCCAGCAGCGCAGGATCCATCGCTTCGGCGCCGTGCAGCGCGCCGCAGACAGCGGTGGCCATCGCGCCGATGGTGTCGGTATCGCCCCCCAGGTTGGCGCACAGCACGGCGCAACGGGTAGGATCGGTTTGCGCCAGCTGCACCATCGCCAACGCCGCCGGCACCGACTCGATGGTGCTCACCCCGGCGCCAATCAGTTGATATATCCGCTCGGATGCCTGTTCGGGATCGGCCGCCTCATCCACCACCTGAAACGCCAACTCGATGCGCGCCGCCAGCGAAGGGCTGAACGTCGTCACCTGACGGCGCTGGGCATACTCCGCCACGCCCGGCAACGCCAGGCGAATCGAGGCCCAGTCCGCCCCCTCCACCGCACGCGAAACCGCCCAGGCGATCGCCACGGCACCGGCGACGGCGATGTCGGATTTGTGCGTCGGGCTGGAGGCCAGCCACACCTGCTGACAGAACCCCTCCAGCGGCGCAGACGGCAGCACGCAACCCAAAGGCGAAATGCGCATCGCCGCGCCGTTGGTGATGCCGTTGTTTTCCAACGCGGCGATCGGCGTGCCCGCTTTCTGCTCGCTCAACGCCAGTTTGGAACTGGGGCCGAGAATGTTCTTGTTGAAGGCGTCAAAACTGTCCACCCAGCGGATCACGTTGCGGGCGATCAGTTCTGGCACCACCTCGCCTTCCGCTTCCAGCAGCGCATCGGCCAGCGCCAACGCCATCGAGGTATCGTCGGTATATTGCCCGGCCTTGAAGTAACAGGCGGCTGAGTTCTCCGCCGGCCCATCGAGGAAGCCGTCTATCCAGCCGAAGTGGCGCTTAACCCGCTCGCGCGGCCACAGCTCGGAAGGCATGCCGAGCGCGTCGCCCAGCATCTGTCCGTAAAATACGCCCGCTATGCGTTCTGCCTGGGTTAATTGCTTCATCCATCGCTCCTGAGAAAATATGCCGATACCTCAATAATACCTTATTAGTACCTTTAAAGCTTATCAAGCGCTCCGGTTCACACTTTCCTTTCGCGGCAATGCCCGACGCGTTTAAGTTGCGTTTAACGTTGCCCCGCCGCTGTTTATCCGACGTTTATCAGAGCTTGTCGATAATGTCGGCGAACAAATTGATAACGCTTATTTTAATACATTGCTTCGGCTCTCTTGCGGGCCGGGCGGGTTATACCTACCATAACCTCAGCATTTTTTGCCAAAATGGTTCAGGTGGCCGCGTTATCCCCTGACACGCCGCAGAGCGTGTTCCCTTTTATCGCGTGGGTGACAGGACATTCACCCGCACAGTCACAGGAGTTCGCCATGCGAGTACTGGTTGTTGAAGATAATGGTTTGCTGCGCCACCACCTTTCCGTTCAGATGCGCGAGATGGGCCATCAGGTCGATGCGGCTGAAGACGCCAAGGAAGCCGATTATTTCCTGCAGGAGCATGCGCCGGATATCGCCATCGTCGATCTCGGCCTGCCGGGCGAAGACGGCCTGAGCCTGATCCGCCGTTGGCGCGCGCACCAGACCAAGCTGCCGATCCTGGTGCTGACCGCCCGCGAAAGCTGGCAGGACAAAGTGGCGGTGCTGGAAGCCGGCGCCGACGACTATGTCACCAAGCCGTTCCACCTGGAAGAAGTGATCGCCCGCATGCAGGCGCTGATGCGCCGCAACAGCGGCCTGGCATCGCAGGTGATCGTGCTGCCGCCGTTCCAGATCGATCTGTCGCGCCGCGAACTGAGCGTCAACGATCAACAGATCAAGTTGACCGCCTTTGAATACACCATCATCGAGACCCTGATCCGCAACGCCGGCAAGGTGGTGAGCAAGGATTCGTTGATGCTGCAGCTTTACCCGGACGCCGAACTGCGCGAAAGCCACACCATCGACGTGCTGATGGGCCGCTTGCGCAAGAAGGTGCAGGCGGAATACCCGCATGAAGTGATCACCACGGTACGTGGCCAGGGCTATCGTTTTGACGCGAAGTGAACATGATGTTCAACAAGAATAAAAAACCGTTTTCGCTGCGCGCCCGCTTCCTGATGGCGACCGCCGGGGTGATCCTGGCGCTGTCGCTTTCTTACGGTTTGGTGGCGGTCGTCGGCTACATCGTCAGCTTCGACAAGACCGCCTTCCGCCTGCTGCGCGGCGAAAGCAACCTGTTCTTCAGCCTGGCGCAGTGGAAAGACAACAAGCTCACCATCGCCATTCCTCCCGATATCGATCTCAATTTTCCCACGCTGGTGTTTATCTACGACGATAAAGGCAACCTGCTGTGGAGCCAGCGCAAGGTGCCGGAGCTGGAGAAGCTGATCAACAAGGAATGGCTGGAGGAGTCCGGCTTCTACGAAATTGACACCGATACCCGCATCAGTAGCGAAGTGCTGGGGGACAACCCCAAAGCGCAGGATCAGCTGAAGAATTATGACGATACCGATCAGAACGCGCTGACGCACTCGGTGGCGGTCAATACCTATGCCGCCACGGCGCGGCTGCCGGCGTTGACCATCGTGGTGGTCGACAGCATTCCGCAGGAGCTGCAGCGCTCAGACGTAGTGTGGGAGTGGTTCAGCTACGTGCTGCTGGCCAACCTGCTGCTGGTGGTGCCGCTGCTGTGGCTGGCGGCCTACTGGAGCCTGCGGCCGATCAAGGCGCTGGTCAATCAGGTGGGCGAGCTGGAGAACGGCGAACGCGATCAGTTGGATGAGAACCCGCCCAGCGAACTGCGCGGCCTGGTGCGCAATTTGAACATTCTGGTGCGCAACGAACGCCAGCGCTACACCAAATACCGCACCACCCTGTCGGATCTGACCCACAGCCTGAAAACGCCGCTGGCGGTGCTGCAAAGCACCCTGCGCTCGCTGCGCAGCGGCAAGCAGACCACCATCGAAGAAGCCGAGCCGATCATGCTGGATCAGATCGGGCGCATCTCTCAGCAGATCGGTTACTACCTGCATCGGGCCAGCATCAACTCCGGCCAGACGGTGCTGACGCGCGAGATCCACTCGGTGCCGGCGCTGCTCGACAGCCTGGTGGTGGCGCTGAACAAGGTTTATCAGCGCAAAGGGGTGGTGATCACGCTGGACATCTCGCCGGAAGTGACCTTTATGGGCGAGAAGAACGACTTTATGGAAGTGATGGGCAACGTGTTGGAAAACGCCTGCAAATACTGCCTCGAGTTCGTGGAAATTACCTCGCTGCACTCCGATAAAAACCTCATCCTCGTCATCGACGACGACGGCCCGGGCATCCCGGAAAGCAAGCGCCAGCTGATCTTCCAGCGCGGCCAGCGGGTGGATACCCTGCGTCCCGGTCAGGGCCTTGGCCTGTCGGTGGCGGCGGAGATCATCGAGCAATACGACGGCGAAATCGTCATCAGCGACAGCCCGCTCGGCGGCGCGCGCATGCAGGTCACCTTCGCCCGCCAGCACGATACCCACCACAACGAGTAAATTATGCCTCTGCGGCCCCGATCCACGGGGCCAAACTTCCGTTATAATCGCACTCAGGCTCACTCCTCTATCCTGGAATAGAACATGGATTATCAATTAGACCTGGACTGGAACGATTTTTTGCAACGTTATTGGCAAAAACGTCCGGTGATTCTGAAGCGCGGCTTCAAAAACTTTATCGATCCGATCTCCCCGGATGAGCTGGCCGGGCTGGCGATGGAAAACGAAGTGGACAGCCGCCTGGTCAGCCACCAGGACGGCCGTTGGCAGGTCGCGCACGGCCCCTTCGAGAGCTTCGATCACCTGAGCGAAAACAACTGGTCGCTGCTGGTGCAGGCGGTGGACCACTGGCATGAGCCTTCCGCAGCGCTGATGCGCCCGTTCCGCCAACTGCCGGACTGGCGGATGGATGACCTGATGATCTCCTTCTCGGTGCCGGGCGGCGGCGTCGGCCCGCACCTCGATCAGTACGACGTGTTCATCATTCAGGGCACTGGCCGCCGCCGCTGGCGAGTCGGGGAAAAAACGCCGCTGAAACAGCACTGCCCGCATCCGGACCTGCTGCAGGTAGAGCCGTTCGACGCCATCATCGACGAAGAGATGGAGCCGGGCGACATTCTCTACATTCCGCCGGGCTTCCCGCATGAAGGCTACGCGCTGGAAAACGCGCTCAATTATTCGGTGGGCTTCCGCGCGCCGAACGGCCGCGAGCTGGTGAGCGGCTTCGCCGATTACGTGCTGGCGCGCGAGCTGGGCAGCAAACGCTACGGCGATCCGGACGTTAAACTGCGCGAACACCCGGCGGAGATCCTGCCGCAGGAAGTGGACGCCTTACGGCAGATGATGCTGGATCTGGTGCAACAGCCGGAACACTTCCAGCACTGGTTCGGCGAGTTTATCTCCCAATCGCGCCACGAGCTGGATCTGGCGCCGCCGGAGCCGCCGTATCAGGCCGGGGAAATCTACGAACTGCTGCAACAGGGTGAAGCGCTGCAGCGCCTGGGCGGGTTGCGCGTGCTGCGCGTCGGCGATCGCTGCTTCGTCAACGGCGAACTGATCGACACCGACCAGCTGCAGGCCGCAGACGCCCTGTGCCAGCACTTCAGCGTCGACGCCGCCCTGCTCGGCGACGCGGTAGACGATCCGTCATTCCTGGCGCTGCTGACCGCGCTGGTCAACAGCGGCTATTGGTACTTTAACGACTGATTGCGAGTACGCGAACAAGCCACCCTATCGGGTGGCTTTTTTTATGCCTGCCGCGCCTGCGCGCGAAAACCGGCCAGCGCTTCATTCGCCATGCCCGCCTGCTCCGCCGCCGTGCAAATTTGCCGCCAGGTATTGGCGTCTATCGGTATGCCCTGCTCCAGCCGCGCCGCGCGGTTGACCTCTTCCCATTCTCCCGGCACCGCGATCGGCTGTTCGCCGCTCGGCGGCGATGCCTTCACCCAGCCGATAAACGCTTCGGCCTCGGCCTGCATTTGCGGGGCGTCGAAGGCCTGAGGATCGAGGATCAGGGTCGTCATGCAGTTGAAGATGGCGTCGCTGTCGGCTTTCAGCGTGGCGTCGTGGGTGGTGCGGCCGCCGGAGAGCGCGCCGCCGAGGATCTCACACATCGCCGCCAGCGCATAGCCTTTGTGCAAGCCGAACGGCAACAGTGACCCGAACGGCGCTTCGTGCATCACCTTCGGTTCGGTGGTGGGTTGCCCGTGTTCGTCGATCAGATAGCCCGGCGCCACCGACAAGCCTTTGTTATAGGCCACCCGAGTCTTGCCGAAGGCGATGCCGCTGGTGGCGAAATCCAACAGCAGCGGTGTGCGGCCCGGCCGCGGGAAAATGGCGCAGAACGGGTTGGTGCCGAAGCGGCGATCGCTGCCGCCGAACGGCGCCACCATCGGATCGCCCACCACGTTGACGAAGTGAATCGAGATAAAACCGGCGCGGGCGCACTGTTCCGCCCAATGGCCGATGCGGCCGATATGGTGCGCGTTGTGCAGCGCCACCGCCGCCAGGCCCAGTTTACCGGCGCGCTCAATGCCCAGCGCCATCGCTTCGCTGGCCACCACCTGGCCGAAGCCGCGCGCGCCGTCGAGCGTCAGCACCGCGCCGGCGTCGCGCACCACCTCGGCATGTTGATTAAGCTGCAATTGCCCCTGCGCCAGCGATGCCATGTAACTGGGGATCATGCCGACGCCATGCGAATCGTGCCCGGCCAGATTAGCCTGCACCAGGTGATCGGCCACCAGCTCGGCTTCGCGCGCCGTGCTGCCGGCCTGGCGCCAAATCGCCTGAACGAACTGCGTCAAATGCGAGCCGGCGATGCGGAATTCGGTGCTCATCATGCGGTCCTTATGCGTGGGGAATGGACTTCCACACTATGAGCAACGCCTTGTTGCGGCAAGCGATTATGATAATCGCAAGCGTCCCGTTTTACCGCGCCCGCTCGGCGGTCAGCGCCGCGATGCGCATGATCACCGCCACCGCTTGCTCCATGCCTTCCAGCGTCACGAATTCGTGCTTGCCGTGGTAGTTGTAGCCGCCGGTGAACAGGTTCGGGCACGGCAGGCCGCGGAACGACAGCTGCGCGCCGTCGGTGCCGCCACGGATCGGTTTCATCACCGGTTCAATGTCGCAGTCGCGCATTGCCTGCTGCGCCAGCGCGATCGCGTGCGGATGCTCCGCCACCTGTTCGCGCATGTTGTAATAACTGTCTTCGATACTGACTTCAATATAACAGTCGCGCGGCAGGCCTTTGCCGACCTCGCGGGCGATGTCCACCATCTTGCGTTTGCGCGCCTCGAATCCCTCGCGCTCGAAATCGCGCAGGATGTAGTGCATTTCGGCGCGTTCCACGCTGCCCTTGATGCTGCTGAGGTGGTAAAAGCCCTGGTAACCCTCGGTGGTCTCCGGCGTTTCGTCCGCCGGCAGCGCCTGATGAATGCGGGTAGCCAGCGACAGCGCGTTGACCATCACGCCCTTGGCGCTGCCGGGGTGCACGCTGTTGCCGAGGATTTTGATCGTCACCGAGGCGGCATTGAAGTTTTCGCACTCCAGCTCACCGACGCCGCCGCCGTCCACCGTGTAAGCCCATTCGGCATTGAAGGCCGCCACGTCGAACAGCTGCGCCCCCTTGCCCACCTCTTCATCCGGGGTGAAGGCCACGCGGATGTCGCCGTGCGGGATTTTGCGCGCGCGCAGGCGCACCATGGCGGTGAGGATCTCGGCGATGCCGGCCTTGTCGTCGGCGCCCAGCAGCGTTTTGCCGTCGGTGGTGATCAGGGTCTGCCCCAACATCTGGTGCAGGATCGGGAACATCACCGGCGACAGCACTTCATCGCCAATGCCGAGCGCAATATCGCCGCCGCGATAGTTCTCGACGATCTGCGGATTGACGTGTTTGCCGCTGAAATCCGGCGAAGTATCCAGATGGGCGATAAAACCGACCGCCGGCACCGGCCAGGCGACGTTACCCGGCCAGGTGCCCATCACGCAGCCGTGCTCGCTGAGCGACACCCGCTCGAAGCCGAGCGCGATCATTTCCTGCTGCAACGCACGCGCCAGCTTCAACTGCCCGTCGGTGCTCGGCACATGCTTTACGTTCGCTTTGGACTGGGTGTCAAAAGAGACGTAGTTGAAAAAGCGGTCAAGTAATTTATCCATGGTAGCGGCCCCTCAGAATATCGCGTTTCATTATGCTGAACCGATCAGGATCAAATATTGCGTCAGGTCATTTTTAACCAGAATTCGCCAATATCATTAATCTTTGTGATGATTTCAGAGGGAAATAACGCTGTCATCACAGGGTCATTTGTCGCTATCATGATGAAAAACGCGGCATCTGGGCCGGATCGGCTTTCAATTCCGGCATTCAGCGTCTATCATGCGCGCTCGAAAAATTTCCATTGGCGCAACTGGTTTGAGCTTCTTTTGAATCGCGGGCATGCCCGCAAGCTCCGGCAGTCTTTTCCAGTTGCGGTTCTATCTGCATTAGCCCACGGGATAGAGTAAGACGATAAATGACTGAGACATCCTCTCGAGCCCCCCTTGTTGAACTGCATGCCCTGAGCAAAGCGTTCGATGGCAAAACCATCATTGCCGATCTGGATCTGACGATTAATCACGGCGAATTCCTCACCATTCTTGGCCCCTCCGGCTGTGGCAAAACCACGGTGCTGCGCCTGATTGCCGGTCTGGAAGACGCCGATCGGGGCCGCATCGCGCTCGACGGCCAGGACATCACCGCCATTGCGGCCGAGCATCGCCACGTCAACACCGTGTTTCAGAGCTATGCCCTGTTTCCGCACATGTCGGTGTTCGACAACGTCGCTTTCGGCCTGCGCATGCAAAAGGTGCCGGCGGCCGAACTGACGCCGCGCGTCGAAGAGGCGCTGCGCATGGTGCAGTTGGACGACTTCGCCAAGCGGCGGCCGGGCCAGCTCTCCGGTGGCCAACAGCAGCGTGTGGCCATCGCCCGCGCGGTGGTCAACAAGCCGAAAGTGCTGCTGCTGGACGAATCGCTGTCGGCGCTGGACTACAAGTTGCGCAAGCAGATGCAGAACGAACTGAAAGCGCTGCAGCGCAAGCTGGGCATCACCTTCGTGTTCGTCACCCACGATCAGGAAGAAGCGTTGACCATGTCGGATCGCATCGTGGTGATGCGCGAAGGCCGCATCGAGCAAGACGGCACGCCGCGTGAGATCTATGAAGAGCCGAAAAACCTGTTCGTCGCCAGCTTCATCGGCGAGATCAACATCTTCGACGCGGTGGTCCTGCAACGCCTCGATCCGCAGCGGGTGCGCGCCAACGTGGAAGGCCGCGAGTGCGACATCTATGCCGATCTGCCGGTAGAACCGGGCCAAAAGCTGAAGGTGCTGCTGCGCCCGGAGGATCTGCGGGTGGAAGAAGTGAACGACAGCGCGCAGCACGACGGGCTGATCGGTTACGTGCGTGAGCGCAACTACAAAGGCATGACGCTGGAATCGGTGGTCGAGCTGGAGAACGGCAAAACGGTGATGGTCAGCGAGTTCTTCAACGAAGACGATCCGGACGTCGATCACTCGCTCAATCAGAAGATGGCGGTGACCTGGGTCGAAAGCTGGGAGGTGGTGCTGGCCGATGAAGAAATCGCGTAAAGTCTTCCAGAATGTGGTGATCGTCGGCGTCGTCGCCTGGCTGTTGCTGTTCGTGTTCATGCCGAACCTGATGATCATCGGCGCCAGCTTCCTGACCCGTGATGACGCCAACCTGGTGCAGATGGTGTTCACGCTGGATAACTACCGGCGCTTGTTCGATCCGCTGTATGCCCAGGTGCTGCTGCACTCGCTGAACATGGCGCTGATCGCCACCCTGTGCTGCCTGGTGATCGGCTATCCGTTCGCCTTTATTCTGGCGCGCTTGCCGCAGAAGGTGCGGCCGCTGCTGCTGTTTCTGCTGATCGTGCCCTTCTGGACCAACTCGCTGATCCGCATCTACGGCCTGAAGCTGTTTCTCAGCACCCGCGGCTATCTCAACGACGCGCTGCTGTGGATCGGCGTTATCGACAAGCCGCTGCGCATCATGTACACCTCGGAAGCGGTGATCCTCGGCCTGGTATATATCCTGCTGCCGTTTATGGTGATGCCGCTCTACTCCAGCATCGAAAAGCTCGATAAATCCTGCCTGGAGGCGGCGCGCGATCTCGGCGCCAGCAAGCTCCAAACCTTTATCCGCATCATCGTGCCGCTGACCATGCCGGGCATTATCGCCGGCTGCCTGCTGGTGGTGCTGCCGGCGATGGGGCTGTTCTTCGTCGCCGATCTGATGGGCGGCGCCAAAAACCTGCTGATCGGCAACGTGATTAAAAGCCAGTTCCTCAATATCCGCGACTGGCCGTTCGGCGCGGCCACCAGCATCTGCCTGACGCTGGTGATGGGGCTGTTGCTGCTGGTCTATTATCGGGCCGCCCGCCTGCTGAACAAGAAGGAGGATCTGGCATGATCGGACGTCTGCTGCGCGGCGGCTTTATGACGCTGGTATACGCCTATCTGTATATCCCGATCGTCATCCTGATCGTCAACTCCTTCAACGCCTCGCGCTTCGGCATCAACTGGCAAGGGTTCACCACCAAGTGGTACAGCACGCTGCTCAACAACGACAGCCTGTTGCAGGCGGCGGGCCACTCGCTGACCATGGCGGTGCTCTCCGCCACCTTCGCCACGCTGATCGGCTCGCTGACCGCGGTGGCGCTGTACCGCTACCGCTTCCGCGGCAAACCGTTCGTCGGCGGCATGCTGTTTGTGGTGATGATGTCGCCGGACATCGTGATGGCCATCTCGCTGCTGGTGCTGTTCATGTTGCTGGGCATTTCGCTCGGCTTCTGGTCGCTGCTGTTCTCGCACATCACCTTCTGCCTGCCGTTCGTGGTCGTGACCGTCTACGCGCGCCTGAAAGGCTTCGACGTGAAGATGCTGGAAGCCGCGCGCGATCTCGGCGCAAGCGAGTTCACCATCCTGCGCAAAATCATTCTGCCGCTGGCGATGCCGGCGGTGGCGGCCGGTTGGCTGCTGAGCTTCACCCTGTCGATGGACGACGTGGTCGTCTCCTCCTTCGTCACCGGGCCGAGCTACGAGATTTTGCCGCTGAAGATCTATTCGATGGTGAAAGTCGGCGTCTCGCCTGAGGTTAACGCGCTGGCCACCATTTTGCTGCTGCTGTCGCTGACGCTGGTGATCGCCAGCCAGTGGGTGATGCGCGATCGCTCGCCCAAGGCCGAGTAATCCTTCCCGCCGGGCGCTGCGGCGCCCGTCTCTTTCATTGACCACAATGATATGAAAGCGGCCTTTGGTGATGGCCCTGACTCGGTTAACCCGCTGATTTGCCGCTGGGATAACCGCCTTTACCCACCCCGCCCCGGCCCCTATAATGGCCCCTTTCTGGGGTATGGCGCGGCCGAAAACGGCGGCTCATACGGGTTCGGCTCACTACTGCTGAAGGATACGCTGCATGAAAAAGTGGTCACATCTGCTCGCAGCCGGGATGATGGCGCTGAGTTTCTGCTCTGCAAACGCCTCTGACGGCAAAACGCTGTATTTCTATAACTGGACTGAATACGTCCCGCCGGGGCTGCTGGAGCAGTTCACCAAAGAAACCGGCATCAAGGTGATTTATTCCACCTATGAATCCAACGAAAGCATGTACGCCAAGCTGAAGACCTACAAAGACGGCGCGTACGATCTGGTGGTGCCTTCCACTTACTTCATCGCCAAGATGAGCAAGGAAGGCATGCTGCAAAAAATCGACAAGAGCAAGCTCAGCCACTTCAAGGATCTTGATCCTACCCTGCTGAACAAGCCGTTCGATCCCAACAACGACTACTCCATCCCTTACATCTGGGGCGCCACCGCCATCGGCGTTAACAGCGACGCGCAGGATCCGTCCACCGTCACCTCCTGGGCCGATCTGTGGCAGCCGCAGTACAAAGGCCGCCTGCTGCTGACCGACGATGCGCGCGAAGTGTTCCAGATGGCGCTGCTCAAGCTGGGCTATTCGGGCAACACCACCGATCCGAAAGAGATTGAAGCCGCCTACCGCGAACTGCAGAAATTGATGCCGAACGTGCTGGCCTTCAACTCCGACAACCCGGGCAACCCGTTTATGGAAGGGGAAGTCAACGTCGGCATGGTGTGGAACGGTTCGGCCTTCGTGGCGCGCCAGGCCGGCACGCCGCTGGAGATCGTCTGGCCGAAGGAAGGCGGGATCTTCTGGATGGACAGCCTGGCCATTCCGGCCAACGCGCGCAACGTCGAGGGGGCGCTGAAGCTGATCGACTTCCTGCTGCGGCCGGAAATCGCGGTGCAGGTGGCGGAAACCATCGGTTACCCGACGCCGAACCTGGCGGCGAAGAAGCTGCTGTCGCCGGAGATCGCCAACGATCCGTCTCTCTACCCGGATAAGACGGTGATTGAGCACGGCGAGTGGCAAAACGACGTCGGCGACGCCAGCACGCTGTACGAAAGCTACTTCCAAAAGCTGAAAGCCGGGCGCTAACACGCCCGCCATCCCATCAGGGCGCGCATTGCGCCCTGATGTCTTTAGGGCTTATCGGCCCGCGCCACCTTGCCCACCAGGAATTTGTGCACAAAACGCGGCACCACTTCGCTGGCCAGGCCGTAGTGTTTCTCGTCGAACTGGCTTTCCACCTGACTCGGCTCCAGGTTCAGCTCCATCGCGTAGGCGCCGCCCAGCCGCGCCTCATGCACGAACCCGGCCGCCGGATAGACATGGCCGGAGGTGCCGATGGCGACGAAGAAATCGGCCTTGCTCAGCGCCTGGTAGATGTCGTCCATGCCCAGCGGCATCTCGCCGAACCACACCACGTGCGGCCGCAGCGGCGCCGGGAACTGGCAGCAGTGGCAACGCTCATCGACGCTGAGATCGCCGGGCCACTCGAACACCTGGCCCGACTGGGTGCAGCGCACCTTCAGCAATTCGCCGTGCATGTGCAGCACCCGCTTGCTGCCGGCGCGCTCATGCAGGTTATCGATGTTTTGCGTGACCAGCAGGAAGTTGTCCCCCAGCCACTCTTCCAGATCCGCCAGCGCGCGGTGCGCGGCGTTCGGGGCGATGTCCTCGGTCTGCAGCTGGCGGCGACGTTCATTGTAAAACGCCTGCACCAGCGCCGGATCGCGCTGAAAACCTTCCGGCGTGGCGACGTCCTCCACCCGGTGCTCTTCCCACAGCCCATCCGCAGCGCGGAAGGTGCGAATGCCCGACTCGGCCGAAATGCCGGCCCCGGTCAACACCACCACAAACGGCTTTTTCAGCTCGGCCGCCGCCATGGTGTCACGGTGAAAAATGCGTGAACGAAAGCGCTGATGCAGCACATGCTTACTCTTGCGAAACTGACACAGCCGATGGCGAGTGTGCATTAACTCTCTCCTTACTTTTCCCTGTTTACCCTTCTTACTGAACGTTGCGGCGTTGTTGGCTGTATACATTCACGCCTGGCCGCAACGCCCATTACGTTGGGCGAGTCAAATTGAGAAACGCTGCGCCGCGCACGCCGCCGGCGTCGCCATAGCGCGCCTTCTCGATGCGCGGCAGCCGAGCCACCCGCAGCAGGTGCGCCGGCAGCCGCTGCGGCAACGCCTGGTAAATGGCGTCGAAGTTCGACAGCCCGCCGCCGATCACCACCAGGTGCGGATCCAGCACCGTCAGCAGGTTACCCAGGCAGATCGCCAGCACGTCCATAAAGCGATCGACATGCGCCACGGCCTGCGGCTCACCCGCCTGATAATGCGCAATGATCTCGGTGGCGGGCAAGCGCCGGCCATAAAAATGGGCGTACATCCATTCGAAACCGCGGCCCGATATGTAATTTTCAATGCAACCCTGATGGCCGCACCCGCAGGCGACGCGAGGCACATCACGCCCCAGCACCTCGAGCGCGTCCACCGGCAGGCGCAAATGGCCGAACTCGCCGGCGATATAGTTGCGCCCGGGCACCGTCTTGCCCTCGACGATCAGGCCGCCGCCTACGCCGGTGCCGAGGATGATGCCCAGCACCGTCGGGTAGCGGCGGAACTCGTCGTCCCAGGCCTCCGACAGCGCAAAGCAGTTGGCGTCGTTATCGACCCGCACCTCGCGCCCGATCAGCGCCGCCAGATCGCGCGGCAGCGGCCGCCCCATCGCCGCAGGCACATTGGCGGTAAACAGCGTGCCGTCATCGTCGTTGGGCAGGCCCGGAATGCCGATGCCGACGCTGCCGCGCCGGCCGCAAAACGCATCCGCCTCAAGGGTCAGCTCGCACAGCGTAGCCAGCAGTTGCCGATAATCGTCGCGCGGCGTCGGCACCCGCTTTTGCCAAATGCGCTGCAGGCTGTCGTCGAACACCCCCAGCTCAATCTTGGTGCCGCCCATATCGAAACCGTAGTACATAACCCATCCCCAGGCTAAAAAAACGGGGCGGCATCGCTGCCTCCCCGTGGGTTTTATTGTCCGCTCAGCACCCGCGCCGGATCGATGCGGCTGGCGCGCCTCGCCGGATACCAACTGGCCAACAGGCTCAGCACGATGGCGGTCGCCAGCACGATCAGCACATCCAGCCAGTGCAGCTCGGAAGGCAGGAAGTCGATGAAGTAAATATCGCCCGACAGGAAGGAGTGGCCGACCAGTTTCTCGATGCCCCGGATGATGTTGGTCAGCTGCAGCGAGGCGATCACCCCGATCACCACGCCGCTCAGGCTGCCCAGCAGCCCGGCCAGCAGCCCATACCAGATGAAAATGGCGCGGATAAAGCCGTCTTTGGCGCCCAGGGTGCGCAGCACCGCGATGTCGGCGCTTTTGTCTTTCACCGCCATCACCAGCGTGGAGACGATGTTGAAGCAGGCCACGCCGATCACCAGCACCATCGCCAGGTACATGATGGCGCGGATCATCTGGATGTCGCGGTACATGTAGCCGTACTTGCCGATCCAGCTCTTGATATAGATGTAAGCGTTGGTCACTTCGCCGGCGTCGCGCACCAGCTTGTTGGCGGCGAACACGTCGTTCATCTTGAGAGCGATACCCGTGACGCTGTCACCCATGTCGAGATACTGCTGCGCATCGGCCAGCGGCACCAGCGCCAGGCTGTGATCGAGCTGGCCGCTGAGCTGCAAAATGCCGGTCACGTGCAGGCGAATACGCTTCGGCTGCAGCAGCTTCATCTCAGGGTCGCTGTTGGGGATCATCACAGTGACATAGGCGCCCTGCTTGACGCCCAGCGCGTCGGCCACGCCCTTGCCGAGGATCACCTGCTGCTCGCCGGGCTTGAAGTTGGCCCAGGCGTCGCCCTGCACATACTGCGGCAGCGCGCTCAGTCGGCTCTCCTGCTGCGGATCCACGCCTTTGACTTCCACCGCGCGCAGCTGCGCGCCGTTTTCCATCAGGCCGGTAAAGTTGATGTACGGCGCGGCGGCCACAATGCCCGGCACCTTTTCCACCCGCTGCAGAATCGACGGCCAGCCGCTGAACGGCTGATTGACCGGCTCGAGCTCGCCGTGCGGCACCACCGCCAGAATGCGGTTCTTCAGCTCGCGCTCAAAGCCGTTCATCGCGCTCAGACCGACGATCAGCACCGCCACCCCCAGCGCGATGCCAATGGTGGAGATGACCGAGATCAGCGACACCATGCCGCCGCGTTTACGGCCGCGGCTGAAACGCAGGGCCGTCAGGAAGGACAGTGAGGCTCCCGCCATTACTCGGCCCCCATCAGGGTCAGCTGCGCCTGCAGGTGACCGTCGGCCATTTCCAACTGGCGGCTCAAGCGCTTGGCCAGCTGCAGATCGTGCGTTACCACCAGGAAAGCGGTGCCCTGACGCACGTTCAGCTCACCGAGCAGATCGAAGATGCTGTCCGCGGTGCGCTTGTCGAGGTTGCCGGTCGGTTCGTCCGCCAGCACCAGCGCCGGGTTATTGACCAGCGCGCGCGCGATCGCCACGCGCTGACGCTCGCCGCCGGAAAGCTCGGACGGGCGGTGTTTGCTGCGCTTTTCCAGCCCGACCGCCGCCAGCATCTCCCGCGCTTTCTCCTGCGCCTGCGCCGGTTTGGCGCCACCGATCAAGAGCGGCATGGCGGCGTTTTCCAGCGCGGTGAAGTCCGGCAACAGATGGTGGAACTGATAGATGAAGCCCAGTTGGCGGTTGCGCAGCTCGGCCTTGGCCGCCGAAGACATGGCGTTCAGCGATTCGCCCTTAAAGATCACTTCGCCGGAGGTCGGCGAGTCCAGCCCGCCCAGCAGGTGCAACAGGGTGCTCTTGCCGGAACCCGAGCTGCCGACGATCGCCATCATCTCGCCCTGCTGCATGGCAAAGCTGACGTTGCGCAGCACGTCGGTGTGCAGGTTGCCTTCCTGATAGGTCTTGCACAGGTTGTCACACTGCAGCAAAAGATGGTTACTCATAACGTAAAGCCTCAGCGGGTTGTACGGCGGCAGCGCGCCATGAAGGATAGAGCGTGGACAACAGGGAAACCGCCATCGCCACCACGGCGATGATCGTCACCTGCAGCGGATCGACCGCCACCGGCAGCGAAGCGCCGTCGATCAAGGCGCCGAGGATCGGCATCAGGTTGTTCAGGTTGGTGGCCAGCAGCACGCCGAGCAGCGTGCCGAGCAGCGAACCGATGATGCCGGCGCTGGCGCCCTGCACCATAAATACCGACATGATCTGGCGGCGGGTCAGCCCTTGAGTCTGCAGAATGGCGACCTCGCCCTGCTTCTCCATCACCAGCAGGCCGAGCGAGGTAATGATGTTAAACGCCGCCACCGCCACGATCAGGCTGAGCAGCAGCCCCATCATGTTCTTCTCCATGCGCACCGCCTGGAACAGCTCGCCCTTGCGATCGCGCCAGTCTTTCCAGACGGTGCCCGCCGGCAGCGCCTGCTGGCTGAGGGTATCGACCGTCAGCGGCTGTTGCAGGAACAGACGCCAGCCGGTGATGTTGCCGGCCGGGTAGCGCATCAGGCGCGAAGCATCCTGTTGGTTGACCAACAGCTGATAGCCGTCCACCTCGCTGTTGGCGTGGAAGGTGCCGATGAGGGTGAACAAACGCTGGTTGGGAATGCGGCCCATCGGCGTGAACTGGCTGGCGCTCGGCACCATCACGCGCAGCGAATCGCCGCGCTTGACGCCGAGTTGCCCCGCCAGCTGTTCGCCGATGATGATGTTGTATTGGCCCGGCTGCAGCTGTTGCTGCTTGACGTTGACCAGATACGGGGTCAGCGGATCGGCCTCGTCGGGATTCACGCCGAGCATCACCCCGACCGCCACGCTGCGAGCGCTTTGCAGCACCACGTCACCGGTGGTCAGCGGCGCAACGCGCGTGACGCCCTGCAGCTTCTGCACCTCGGAGGCCGGCAGCTGCTGCGGGTTGACCGATCCTTGCGGACTGGTAACCAACGCCTGCGGCATCAGGCCGAGAATGTTGTTCTCCAGATCCTTTTCGAAACCGTTCATCACCGACAGCACGGTGACCAACGCCATCACCCCCAGCGTAATGCCGATGGTGGAAAGCCAGGAAACAAACCGCCCGAAGCGGTCTGAGGCTCGCCCGCGCATGTAGCGCAGGCCAATGAATAACGCGACAGGTTGATACATGAAATCCGTTTGATAGCCGTGGCTTAAGCAAAGTGATCATGGATAATAAAGGCTCTCCCTCGTTTAGGGAACACCCGACGGCCTTTTATTGCGTGGCGGCGAAGAGGGAGACGGCGGCAGCTTCGCGCGTTATTTATCCTCAGCCGCAAAAAACAGACGGCATTAACCGGTTAAATAACCGGCAGAAAATTGATGGGCAGCGCTTTTTGCTGTGTCAGTTTGCCGGCCGCTGGGCTACTATAAACAGCATAAAGGCGCTGGGTTATCCGTGCCGGGACGCCATCCAACACATTGATTAAAGATACCTGAATGAGCACTTCCGATAGCCGTAACCGTTCCTCATCCCCCCGTTATTCTCTGCCCGATCGCGCGGGCGATCTCCGCCAGCTGGGGCAACTGACCGGCGCGGCCTGCGCCGTGGAGTGCGCCGAGATCGTCGAGCGTCACCCTGGCCCAGTGATGCTGATCGCCCCGGACATGCAAAACGCCCTGCGGCTGCGCGACGAGATCCAACAGTTCACCGATCAGATGGTGACCACCCTGTCCGACTGGGAAACCCTGCCGTACGACAGCTTCTCGCCGCACCAGGAAATCATCTCCGACCGTTTGTCGAGCCTGTATCACCTGCCGACCATGGCGCGCGGCGTGATCATTCTGCCGGTCAATACCCTGATGCAACGCGTCTGCCCGCACGAGTTCCTGCACGGCCATGCGCTGGTGATGAAAAAAGGCCAGCGCCTGTCGCGTGACAAACTGCGCGCGCAGTTGGAACAGGCCGGCTACCGCAGCGTCGATCAGGTAATGGAGCACGGCGAATTCGCCACCCGCGGCGCGCTGCTCGATCTGTATCCAATGGGCAGCGATGAGCCTTACCGCATCGACTTCTTCGATGACGAAATCGACAGTCTGCGCATCTTCGACGTCGATACCCAGCGCACGCTGAGCGAAGTCGAGGCCATCAATCTGTTGCCGGCCCACGAGTTCCCTACCGACAAAAACGCCATCGAGCTGTTCCGCAGCCAGTGGCGCGAGCAGTTTGAGGTGCGTCGCGACGCCGAGCACATCTATCAGCAGGTCAGCAAAAGCGCATGGCCCGCCGGCATCGAATACTGGCAGCCGCTGTTCTTCAGCCAGCCGCTGCCGTCGCTGTTCAGCTACCTGCCGGCCAATACGCTGATCGTCAACACCGGCGATCTGGAGGGCGCCGCCGAGCGCTTCTGGCAGGACGTCAACCAGCGTTTCGAAAGCCGCCGCGTCGATCCGATGCGCCCGCTGCTGGCGCCGGATACGCTGTGGCTGCGCGTTGACGCGCTGTTCGGCGAGCTGAAAGCCTGGCCGCGCATCGCGCTGAAAACCGATGAGCTGCCGGCCAAAGCCGGCAATACCAATCTGGATTACCATGCCCTGCCCGATCTGGCGGTGCAGGCGCAGCATAAATCCCCGCTGGATAATCTGCGCCGCTTTATTGAAAGTTTTGACGGCAGCGTGATCTTCTCCGTCGAGAGCGAGGGGCGGCGTGAAACGCTGCAGGATCTGCTCGGCCGCATCAAGCTGGCGCCGGCGCTGATTCAGCGCCTCGATCAGGCGGAAACGGCGGGCCGTTACATGATGGTCGGTGCCGCCGAACACGGCTTCCTCGACGGCCTGCGCCAGCGGGCGCTGATCTGCGAAAGCGATCTGCTCGGCGAGCGCGTCAGCCGTCGCCGGCAGGACAACCGGCGCACCATCAACACCGATACCCTGATCCGCAACCTGGCGGAGCTGCATCCCGGCCAGCCGGTGGTGCACCTGGAGCACGGTGTGGGCCGCTACGTCGGCCTGACCACGCTGGAGGCCGGCGGCATCAAGGCCGAATACCTGATCCTC
This sequence comes from Serratia sp. CY55921, assembly GCF_052167655.1. Classification (NCBI taxonomy): domain Bacteria; kingdom Pseudomonadati; phylum Pseudomonadota; class Gammaproteobacteria; order Enterobacterales; family Yersiniaceae; genus Serratia; species Serratia sp. CY55921. The sequence continues at coordinate 1,635,242 of NZ_JBJNMU010000001.1, forward strand.
TCCTACGCCGGTGAGGACAAGCTGTACGTGCCGGTGTCTTCGCTGCATCTGATCAGCCGCTACGCCGGCGGCGCGGACGAAAACGCTCCGCTGCACAAACTGGGCGGCGACGCCTGGACGCGCGCGCGGCAGAAAGCGGCCGAGCGGGTGCGCGACGTAGCGGCCGAGCTGCTGGATATCTACGCCCAGCGCGCCGCCAAGGCCGGTTTCGCCTTCAAACACAACCGCGAGCAGTACCAGCTGTTCTGCCAGAGCTTCCCGTTCGAAACCACGCCGGATCAGGAACAGGCGATCAACGCGGTGCTGAGCGACATGTGCCAGCCGCTGGCGATGGACCGCCTGGTGTGCGGCGACGTCGGCTTCGGCAAAACCGAAGTGGCGATGCGCGCCGCCTTCCTGGCGGTGGAAAACGGCAAGCAGGTGGCGGTGCTGGTGCCGACGACACTGCTGGCGCAGCAGCACTTCGACAACTTCCGCGATCGCTTCGCCACCTGGCCGATCCGCATCGAGATGATGTCGCGCTTCCGCAGCGCCAAAGAGCAGCAACAGGTGCTGGACGACGCGGCCGAAGGCAAAGTGGACATCATCATCGGCACCCACAAACTGCTGCAGAGCGATCTGCGCTGGAAGGATTTGGGGCTGCTGATCGTCGATGAAGAGCACCGCTTTGGCGTGCGCCACAAGGAGCGCATCAAGGCGATGCGCGCCGATGTCGATATCCTGACGCTGACCGCCACGCCAATCCCGCGTACGCTGAATATGGCGATGAGCGGCATGCGCGATCTGTCGATCATCGCCACCCCACCGGCGCGCCGGCTGGCGGTGAAGACCTTCGTGCGCGAATACGACAGCCTGGTGGTGCGCGAGGCGATCCTGCGCGAAGTGCTGCGCGGCGGCCAGGTTTACTACCTTTACAACGACGTGGAAAACATCGAGAAAGCGGCGCAGCGTCTGGCTGAACTGGTGCCGGAAGCGCGCATCGCCATCGGCCACGGCCAGATGCGTGAACGCGATCTGGAACGGGTGATGAACGATTTCCACCACCAGCGCTTCAACGTGCTGGTGTGCACCACCATCATCGAAACCGGCATCGATATCCCCAGCGCCAACACCATCATCATCGAGCGGGCCGATCGCTTCGGCCTGGCGCAGCTGCATCAATTGCGCGGCCGCGTCGGGCGTTCGCACCACCAGGCTTACGCCTATCTGCTGACGCCAAACCCGAAAGCCATGGGCACCGACGCCCATAAACGGCTCGAGGCCATCGCCTCGCTTGAAGACCTCGGCGCCGGTTTTGCGCTGGCGACCCACGATCTGGAGATCCGCGGCGCCGGTGAGCTGCTGGGCGAAGACCAGAGCGGCCAGATGACCACCGTCGGCTTCTCGCTCTACATGGAGCTGCTGGAAAGCGCCGTCGACGCGTTGAAAAACGGCCGCGAACCGTCGCTGGAAGATCTTACCAACAGCCAGACCGAGGTGGAGCTGCGCATGCCGGCGCTGCTGCCGGAAGATTTCATTCCCGACGTCAATACCCGCCTGTCGCTGTATAAGCGCATCGCCAGCGCGAAGAACGACGGTGAGTTGGATGAGCTGAAGGTCGAGCTGATCGACCGCTTCGGTCAACTGCCGGACGCGGCGCGTAACCTGTTGCAGTGCGCAGCGCTGCGGCTTCATGCGCAGAAGCTGGGGATCAAACGCATCGAGAGCAACGAGCGCGGCGGCTTTATCGAGTTCGGCGACAACAACCGCGTCGACCCGGGTTATCTGATCGGCCTGTTGCAGGGCAATCCGCAGGTTTACCGCCTGGATGGCCCGAGCAAGCTGAAGTTCACGCTCGATCTGGCCGATCGCCAGAAACGCCTGACGTTCACCGAAGAGCTGCTGAACGCGTTCCGCGAACACACGCTGGCGGCCTGAACCAACGCTTCCCGCCTGCACGGCGGGAGGCGGCTTATTCGCGCGGAAAACCGGCCCCCAGCGGCGCCAGCTGCATCACGCGGCTGGTCACCACCCGGTTTTTGCCGCTGCGCTTCGCCTCATACAAGGCCTCGTCGGTCATGGCGATCGCCTTGTCCAGCGTCATGCCGGGCAGATACAGCGACACGCCGATCGACAGCGTGATGTGCGCTTCGTCGTGCGCATTCAGCAAAAACGTCGAGCTTTCCACCGCGCTGCGAATGCGCTCCGCCACTCCGCCGATGATCTGCGGATCGTAGCTGGCGGTGATCACCATAAACTCCTCGCCACCGTAGCGCCCGACGAAGTCCTCGTTACGCACGCTGTTTTGCAGCAGCCGACCGACGCTGGCCAGCAGCACGTCGCCGGCCGGATGACCGTAGGTATCATTGATGCTTTTGAAATTATCCAAATCGAGGATCATCAACCCGCACGGGCGGCGCTCGGCACGCTGCAGCATCAGCTGATAATCGACGCTGGCGCGGTTGTTGATGTGGGTCAGGCTATCGGTCGTGGCGCGCGCGCGCATCGCGAAATAGGCGTAGATATGTCGCTCTTTGAAATTCAGCGCATGATAGCAAATCGCCAGGCAGAGCGCGGAAACCGCCTGGTACAGCAACACATCCGGCCACAGCCCGCTCAGGTCCACCAGCAGCCACACCACCGCGATGCGATACAGCGCGATGATGCCGATCGTCAGGTAAAACGTCCGATGGGATTTCTTCAGCCACACCCGTGACAGCAGCAGCGGCGCAATGATTGAAGCGATGAACAGGTTATCGACGGTGAAGCCGCCGGTCAGCGCCATGGCGAACAGAAAACTCACCAGCCCGCTGACGGCACCGCCGAAGAACATCACCAATATCATCGGGATCATCGCAAAGCTGTAATGCACCTTATCGGTCAGCTCCAGCCGATCCTGACTCAAATACAGCACCGCCACTCCGGCCAACAGGCCGAAAACGACGCGCTTCCACAGTGCGGAACGGTAGGAAAATGGGGCACTCTTGCTGAGAACGAAATAGCTTACCGACAGCGTGGCGTAGGTAATGCAAGCGTCGCTGTAAAGGGTGGAAATGGACGCAATGTAAGTCATAGATAGTCAGCGCGCTCCTCGGTGTCGCCAGGGGGGTAATATGCAGACGTTGAATAACGCATCCCTGTCGTTTCCGCTTCAGCGGCGGCCATGTTACACGGTCTATTAATAGAGTAGCAGTTCTATCTTATCGCCAAGCCGTCTATCTCACGACGCACGCTTCAGGCTACTCTGTCCTTTGTATATCGGGGGAGAAACGCATGAATATCGACGATGAACTGCAGGCGCTCAGTGAACAGGAAGCGACGCTGGCCTTTACCCATTTTGACGCCGCCACCGCCTGGGAACTGGGCGCGGCGCTGAAAACCGCCGCCGAGCGACGTGGCCTGAGCATCGCCATCGAGATCCAACTGGCCGGGCAAACGCTGTTTTATTACGCCATGCCGGGCGCCACGCCGGATATCGCCGACTGGGTGCGGCGCAAGCGCAATCTGGTGAACCATTTTCACAAAAGTTCGTACGCCATCGGCCTGCGTCTGCAGCAGCGGCAAACGTCGCTGGAGGAGCGCTACGGGCTGAGCGTGCGCGACTATTCGGTGCACGGCGGCGCCTTCCCGCTCACCCTGACCGGCCTCGGCTGCGTCGGCAGCATCAGCATTTCCGGCGCGCCGCAGAAGGAAGATCACCAGCTATTGGTAAGCACTTTAGCCCACTTTCTCGGCTTATCCCTACCCGCTCTGCACTAACCGCCAAAACCTTGATTATTCCTTTCTTTTTCAGCCGCAGAATCTGCGGCTGACTTACCTATTAACGGCATTTAGCGCCGGATAAAACGACGACTCTCTGATTTCCTGTGCCAAATTGACACAGGTCTGGTAATCCGCTGAACAAAAGGCGTATGGTATCTGTCACGTGACAAGACGGACCTCATCGGGCCCGCCATTCCTTTCACTTTTGAAGATTTGGTACGCACCGTAGATGAAAACGCATGAAATAAACAAAATTCGCCCCTTCAGCGCGCTGATAGACGCCTGCTGGCGGGAACCTTATAGTCTGGCGCGGTTGCTGAAAGACGCTATCGCCGGGGTGACGGTCGGCATTATCGCCATTCCGCTGGCGATGGCGCTGGCGATCGCCAGCGGCGTGCCGCCGCAGTACGGCCTGTATACCGCCGCCATCGCCGGCATCGTCATCGCCGTCAGCGGCGGTTCGCGCTACAGCGTCTCCGGCCCCACCGCCGCCTTCGTGGTGATCCTCTATCCGGTCTCGCAGCAGTTTGGCCTGGCCGGCTTGCTGGTCGCCACGCTGATCTCCGGGGTATTTTTGCTGCTGATGGGGCTGGCGCGCTTTGGCCGGCTGATCGAATACATTCCGCTGCCGGTGACGCTGGGCTTTACCTCCGGCATTGCCATCACCATCGCCACCATGCAGATCAAGGACTTTTTCGGCCTGCAGCTGGCGCACACGCCGGAAAATTACGTTGGCAAGCTGTACGCCCTGCTGCAGGCGCTGCCAACGCTGGATCTCGGCGATACCCTGATCGGCGCCGTGACGCTGCTGATCCTGATCTTCTGGCCCAAGCTCGGCCTGCGGGTGCCCGGCCACCTGCCGGCGCTGCTGGCGGGCACCGCGCTGATGGGGCTGCTGACGCTGTTTGACCACCCGGTGGCGACCATCGGCTCTCGTTTCAGCTACCTGCTGGCCGACGGCAGCAGCGGCCAGGGCATCCCGCCTATCTTGCCGCAGCTGCTGCTGCCCTGGGATCTGCCGGGCGGCGGCGGGCAACCGTTCAGCCTCAGTTGGCAAACCGTCTCCGCCCTGCTGCCGGCGGCGTTTTCGATGGCGATGCTCGGGGCGATTGAATCGCTGCTGTGCGCGGTGGTGCTCGACGGCATGACCGGCAAGAAGCATAACTCGAACAGCGAACTGATCGGCCAGGGCGCGGGCAACATCATCGCGCCGTTCTTCGGCGGCATCACCGCGACCGCCGCGATTGCCCGTTCGGCCGCCAACGTGCGCGCCGGCGCCACCTCGCCGGTATCCGCCATCATCCACGCGCTGCTGGTGCTGCTGGCGCTGCTGGTCCTGGCGCCGTGGCTCTCTTATCTGCCGCTGGCGGCGATGGCGGCGCTGCTGTTGATGGTCGCCTGGAACATGAGTGAGGCCCACAAGGTGGTTTACCTGCTGCGCCGGGCGCCAAAGGACGATATTTTGGTGCTGCTGCTGTGCATGTCGCTGACGGTGCTGTTCGACATGGTGATCGCCATTACCGTAGGCATCGTGCTGGCGTCGCTGCTGTTTATGCGCCGTATCGCCCGCATGACGCGGCTAAGCGAACTGAGCGCCGACGATGGCCGCCTGGTGCTGCGAGTGAACGGCCCGCTGTTCTTCGCCGCCGCCGAGCGCATCTTTACCGAACTGCTGGCGCGCAGCGAGGGCTATCGGACGATCGTGCTGCAATGGGATGCGGTGCCGGTACTCGACGCCGGCGGCCTGAGCGCCCTGCGTCGCTTTATCGACGCGCTGCCGGCGGATAAAAAGCTGGTGATCACCGACGTGCCGTTCCAGCCGCTGAAAACCCTGGCGCGCGCGCGGGTGCAGCCGATCGAGGGCCGGCTGCAGTTCTACCCGACGCTGCCGGAAGCGCTGGCGGCTACCGGCGCCTAAACGTAAAAAAGCCCGACAAGTCGGGCTTTTTTTTGGCGATGAGCGCTTAGTTGCTGGTATCCAGCTCCGGGAAGCTCTTCACCAGGTCGTCGATGGCTTTCATCTGCGCCAGGAACGGCTCCAGCTTGTCCAGCGGCAGCGCGGACGGGCCGTCGCACTTGGCGTTGTTCGGATCCGGGTGCGCTTCGAGGAACAGCCCTGCCAGGCCAACCGCCATGCCGGCGCGCGCCAGCTCGGCCACTTGAGCGCGACGGCCGCCGGACGCGGCGCCGAACGGATCGCGGGTCTGCAGCGCGTGGGTCACGTCGAAGATTACCGGATGGCCGCCGGTCACGTTCTTCATCACGTTGATGCCCAGCATGTCGACCACCAGGTTGTCATAACCAAAGTTGCTGCCGCGATCGCACAGGATCACCTGGTCGTTGCCACCTTCTTTGAATTTGTCGACGATGTTGCCCATCTGTCCCGGGCTGACGAACTGTGGCTTCTTGACGTTGATTACCGCGCCGGTTTTCGCCATCGCTTCCACCAGATCGGTCTGACGCGCCAGGAAGGCCGGCAGTTGGATCACGTCAACCACTTCGGAAACCGGCTGCGCCTGCGCCGCTTCGTGAACGTCGGTGATGATTTTCACGCCGAAGGTTTTCTTCAGCTCTTCGAAGATCTTCATCCCTTCTTCCAGGCCCGGACCACGGTACGAGTGGATGGAAGAACGGTTGGCTTTGTCGAAAGAGGCTTTGAAAACGTAAGGAATGCCCAGTTTTTGCGTCACGGTGACGTAGTGCTCGCAGATGCTCATCGCCAGATCGCGCGATTCCAGCACGTTCATACCGCCAAACAGCACAAACGGCAGGTCGTTTGCTACGTCGATGTCGCCAATGCTAACCACTTTCTGTTTCATGCTTTCGCCTTTGTTAAGGTTGTAACCGTCGCCTTGCAAACTGCACGGAGTCATTGAATTAATGCAGCGTCACCTGTTTCGGCTCAATCGAATGGATCTGCACTTTGATCACTTCGCTGACCGGGTCTTCAGGACACTGCTCGACAAAATAGTTGAGATCGGAAATCGCGATATGGTTGCACTCCAGCTGGGCGTAAATCAGCCCACGATCGCGGATCTCGTACGGATCTTCCGGATCGAAGCACAGCACCGTTTCGCTGGTGCGCAGCGCCATTTCCAGCTGCTTTTCTTCCATCAGGGCGGCCTTCAGCGTATCCAGCATCTTGCGCACCACCATGATGTTCTCGGATTCGTCGAGATCGTCGTCTTCCAGCTCGGCGCCCAGCCCCAGGTTGCCCTTGATCCACACTTCCAGCTGGTGTTCGCTCAGGGTTTCGCCGTTCAGCGGGTTGATCAGCCACAGCTCTTCATCCAGCCAATCGGCGCGCAGGATCAGCTGAGTGGGGAAAATCACCGGCAGCAGCGGCAAATCCAGCGCGTTGGCGATATGCAGGAAGATGGTGCCGAGCGAAACCGGCGTGCCCTGCCGCCCCTCCAGCACCTTATCCAGCCAGATGGCGTCCGACAGGCGATAGACGCCGCTGGCGCCGCCGAATCCCCAGGTTTTGTAGAACAGTTCGATGAGCGCATCCAGTTGCTGCTCCTGTGTGATGTCGGCCGGCACCGCCGCGCGCGCTTCGTCCACCAGCTGTTGCAGCTTGCGCTCCACGTCGGCGGCGGGGAAATCACGCCTTACCGACTGCGACACCAGGATCACCCCTTCGCTCAGCGGCGAGGTGTTAAATTCAAAATCAGCAATGCTACTCATAGGTATCCCATCAGAAACGGTATTTTCGTCGTGGCAAGTTTAATTATCAGATACAGACAGCCCAACGCCAGCACGAACGCCACGGTTCGCAGCCGCTGACTTTTGGTCTTCTTGCCCAATGCGACGTAGCCAAGCAGGATATAGATAATAACGCCAAACAGCTTCTCGGTCAGCCATGAGTCCATACCCAGCAGCGGATAAAACCCGAACGTCACCACCAGCGCGATGCCGCTGACGAACAGCAGCGTGTCGTTCAGGTGCGGCGCTATCTTGACCCAGCGGCGCCCCACGATCGGCGAGCGGCGCCACTGCCAGTAAAAACGCAGCACAAACAAGGTAATACTGATGGCGACCGTCAGCAAATGGAAATGTTTCAACGCGGTGTATGCAGTCATGATGCTCCCTTAGATGGCCCGGACGTCGTTATTATGAGGGGCGCTTATCCCGGCCATTGGCCGAGCGTCACACGATCGTTGTCGCCGTAATCACGGTGGGTGGCGACAGCGGAAAATCCGGCGGCCTGCAGCAGCGCGCGCACGCTCTCACCCTGCTGCCAGCCATGTTCCAACAGCAGCCAGCCCTGTGGCTGCAGATAGTGCGGCGCCTGGCGCACGATGGCGGCCAGATCGGCCAGCCCGTGCTCGGCGGCCACCAGCGCGCTGCCCGGCTCGAAGCGCACGTCGCCCTGCGACAAATGCGGATCGGCGGCGTCGATATAGGGCGGATTGCTGGCGATCAGCGCAAAGCGTTGCCCGGCCACGGGCGCAAACCAGCTGCCCTGTAAAAATCGAACGTTGTCGATCTTCAGCTTGTGCGCATTGTGCTGCGCCAGCGCAACCGCGTCCGGCTGCACATCGACGCCGATTGCCGAACAATCCGGGCGCTCGCTGGCCAGCGCCAGCGCGATGGCGCCGGTGCCGGTGCCGAGATCGAGGAAGTGGCAGGGTTGCGGCGGCAGGCGCGCCAGCGCCAGTTCCACCAAGCATTCGGTATCCGGGCGTGGGATCAGCGTCGCGGGCGAAACCGACAGCGGCAGCGACCAAAACTCGCGCTCGCCCACCAGATAGGCCACCGGTTCACCGCGTTCGCGGCGCGCCAGCAGCGTCTCCAGCTGCTGTTGCTGCGGCGGCGTCAGCGTGGTTTCGCCGAACGCCATCAGGAAGGTTCTGGCCTTGCCGGTCACGAAACCCAACAGAATTTCCGCGTCACGCCGGGCGCTGTCGCTGTGGGTCAAACGCGCGGCGGCGGTTTTCAGCCAGTGTTGATAGTCCATCACTCTTGCTCGGCGGACAGCGCAGCCAGCTGATCGGCCTGATACTCCTGCACGATCGGCTGGATCAGCATGTCCAGTTTGCCTTCCATCACTTCGTCCAGGCGGTAAAGCGTCAGGTTGATGCGGTGGTCGGTCACCCGCCCCTGCGGGAAGTTGTAGGTGCGGTTGCGATCGGAACGATCGCCGCTGCCCAGCAGGTTGCGGCGAGTGGACGCCTCGGCCTGCTGGCGCTTGGCCATCTCGGCGGCGCGAATGCGCGCGCCCAGCACCGACATCGCCTTGGCTTTGTTTTTGTGCTGTGAACGTTCGTCCTGGCACTCCACCACGATGCCGGTCGGCAGGTGGGTAATGCGGATCGCCGAGTCGGTGGTGTTAACGTGCTGGCCGCCGGCGCCGGAGGAGCGGAAGGTGTCGATTTTCAGATCGCCCGGGTTGATGTCCGGCAGCTCGGCTTCCGGCACTTCCGGCATCACCGCCACGGTGCAGGCGGAGGTGTGGATGCGCCCCTGGGATTCGGTTTCCGGCACGCGCTGCACGCGATGGCCGCCGGATTCAAACTTCAGCTGGCCGTACACGCCGTCGCCGGAAACTTTGGCGATCACTTCTTTGAAGCCGCCGTGCTCGCCTTCGTTGGCGCTCATCACCTCGACGCGCCAGCGGCGGCTTTCGGCGTAACGGCTGTACATGCGGAACAGATCGCCGGCGAAGATCGCCGCCTCATCGCCGCCGGTGCCGGCGCGCACTTCGAGGAAGCAGCTGCGCTCATCATCCGGATCTTTCGGCAGCAGCAACACCTGCAGTTGCTGTTCCAGCTCTTCGCTGCTCGCCCGCGCCTGTTTCAGCTCTTCCTGCGCCATCTCGCGCATCTCCGGATCGTCCAGCATCATTTCCGCCGTCTCCAGATCCTCCTGCACCTGACGCCATTCCAGGAAGCAGCGGCTGACGTCGGTCAGCTGCGCGTATTCTCGCGACAGCGCGCGGAACCGGTCTTGGTCGGCGATGACGCCGGCATCGCCGAGCAGCGCCTGCACTTCTTCATGGCGCTCTTGTAACGCTTCCAGTTTGGCAACAATAGAAGGCTTCATGCGTGGTAATAAACCCTGTTAATAGAGAAAACTAATGCTGATCCAGCCCGAGGCTGTCGCGTAATAACTGCAACCGCTCCACGTCGCCGTCGCCGGCGGCCTGCTGGAGGGATTTGGTGGGGGCATGAATAAGACGGTTGGTCAGTTTATGGGCCAGCTCGTGAATAACCTGCTCCACGTTGGCGCCCTGCGCGATGGCGGCCAGCGCTTTGGCCTCCATTTCTGCGCGGATCTGGTCGGCCTGCGAACGGTAGTCGCGGATGGTTTCCACCGCGCCCTGCGAACGCAGCCAGGCCATGAAGTTGGTGCTTTCCTGCTGCACGATCGACTCGGCCTGCACCGCCGCCGCTTTGCGCTGCGCCAGGTTGCTTTGAATGATGGCGTGCAGATCGTCCACGCTGTACAGATAGGCGTTGGCCAGTTTGCCGACCTCCGGCTCGATATCGCGCGGTACGGCGATATCCACCAGCAGCATCGGCTGGTTGCGGCGCGCCTTCAGCGCGCGCTCCACCATCCCCTTGCCGATGATCGGCAGCGGGCTGGCGGTGGAACTGATGATGATGTCGGCGTCCGCCAGGCGTTCGTCGATCTCCGGCAGGGTGATCACCTCAGCGCCGACCTCGTCCGCCAGCAGCTGCGCGCGCTCGCGGGTGCGGTTGGCGATGATCATGTGCCGCACTTTGTGTTCGCGCAGGTGGCGCGCCACCAGCTCGATGGTTTCACCGGCGCCCACCAACAATACGTTGAGATCGGCCAGCGATTCGAAGATCTGCCGCGCCAGCGTACAGGCGGCGAAAGCCACGGAGACCGCGCTGGCGCCGATTTCGGTTTCGGTGCGCACGCGCTTGGCGACGGAGAAGGATTTCTGGAACAGCCGCTCCAGCTCGCCGGACAGCGACTGGCCGCGTTGCGACTCGGCGAAGGCCTTTTTCACCTGGCCGAGGATCTGCGGTTCGCCCAGCACCAGTGAGTCCAACCCGCTGGCCACCCGCATCAGATGGCTGACCGCGTCGTTGCCCTGATGCCAGTACAGGCTTTTCTTCACCTCTTCCGGGCGCAGGTTGTGATACGCGCACAGCCAGGCGACCAGCTGCTCGTGCATGTGTTCCTGTTGCTCTACGCTGAGGTACAGCTCGGTGCGGTTGCAGGTAGACAACACGACGCCGCCCTGCACCAACGGTTGTTGGAGCAAGCTGGTTAGCGCCTCATCGATGGACTCTGGCGAGAAGGTCACCCTTTCACGCAGAGAAACCGGAGCGGTTTTGTGATTTATACCTAACGCCAGCAGGGTCATTGCTTCGAGTAATACTTATCTTGGTACGGGTTCTCGTTGAACGGCATTCTACTTGATGCGCGGGATCAATAAAAGTAACAACCGCATCTTCCGTTCAATCGCTGTCATAGATGACATCAATCGATGAAAATCAATAAATTCATAATGTTGTCAAAATAGTGAACGCTTTACCTTCGCTGCTCGCTGGTGACGCCACGCGAATCGCAGACAGAACGGCATGCCATAGCAAAATTATGAACTAAAAACTCCGCCGTGCGGGATTAAAAATACGGTCGACCGGGCACGGAAGTCGAGCCCTCGACACAGCGGCTCGACGTGCACAATGAATTACTCCGTTCTCCTGACCATCCGTAGCCCGGTGATTTTGTTATACACGCGCTTCGAGAAGCTGATGGAAAAATCATCTACCGGTACGACAAAGCGCGCTAACAATACGGTACCAACAAGAGAAATGGCCGATACGGTCAACATGCTGGCAACAGACGTCGTGGCCAGATCACGGGTTAAGTAAATTGTGAGCATAATGACAGGGAAATGGATAATGTAGATAGGGAACGAAAGTTTGCCCAGATAAACTAGCCATTTATTTTCCAGAGCCCGACTAATAAAAGCACTAATTAGCACACCATAAACAATTAAAATACCAGAGGCGAAATTAAAAAACAGATATGACCGTTCCTTTAAAATAACAGTTAACCACCGATAGCTTTCACTGTCATTATGGATTCCAGCCAAGTAAAGACCAACAATAACAAGTAAAAAACCCAATAAATTGTTTTTGTAGCTTATGTCAAATGCGGAATAAACAAAGCCACAAAAAAAACAAATCATACCAAAGCCGATGAGAGAATTGAAAGATAAAATTACAAGTGATGCGATCAAAAACACCGAAAGAGATAGCACCTTGCTTCTTTTAAAAATTATGCAGGCCATATATACAAACAAAGAGCCAATCAACTCGATCCTCATGGTCCATAAAACTGGATTATAGAGATTACCATCCCATACCGGGCCACCAATGAATGAACCGAAAGCCCCATACGAAAATGCGCCAATCAGAGAGGGATTATCAATTAGTAGTGGAGCAATCCAATCGGAGACACCCGGCATTTGTTGGAAATCACCGGATATGAAAACCAAGACAGCAAACATCAACAAACAAGAGAAAGTCGCGGGAATTGCCAGTCTGAAATATCTTGTGAATGATGTTATGAAGTAATATTCATCACTTCTTTTTTCAATCCCCCGGGATAAAACGATCCCACTCATGACAAAAAAGACAAAAACAGCAGATGTCCCAGAGTAGAAAAAACCAAAAATAGAGTGATGAAGAAACTTTTGGACAGGAAAGCCTTCAGGTATATCTTCCCCAATAAAGTTATGCAGATAGACAAAGTAAATCAATGACAAATGGGAAAGCACAACAGCCACACTGGCAAGGCCTCTGACAGAATCAAGACATTTAAGCTTTGTAGTTTTCTGAGTGGGTAAAGTATTCACAGAAAAATCTCTATTAATGCGCTAAAGATTGAAAATAGTAGCATTTTTTTAGTGTTTTGCAATCAGTTAACCAATACCCGCATCGAGTTCAAAAGATATTTTTTACAAAAACTATGCAATTACTGCCACTTAGCGTTTTAGAAAGACACCGCTACAAACGTTGGCAAATGTTGCCTTCATAACATTCTTCCTTTTTAATCATATCGCAGTAGGCTTCGTCGGAAACATTGAGAGTATGTTTTTCAGAATTCCCCTAACGTTCACGTTCTTCTCTTACCATCGCAAGGAAAAAGCCTTTTTAATGAACAACAACATCAAAGTTAAACAACAGGTCTGGCGTTATCCCACCAGCATTACGTATTCTTAGTAGACATTGACGCGTCGCCGCCGCCCCGTTAGCGTGAGCGCTGAATCCGGGTTTCGTCGCGCATGCCCGCAAGGACAAAAGGACAAGAGAAAGTTATGCCAATACGCAAAGTTAGTTTGCTCCGTCTGATCCCGCTGGCCAGCCTGGTGCTGGCCGCCTGTACCACCACCAAGCCGACCGGCCCGGCCACCAGCCCAACCTCACCGCAGTGGCGCGCCCATGAGCAGGCGGTGCAACAGCTCAGCACCTATCAGACCCGCGGCTCCTTCGCCTACTTGTCTGATCAGAAAAAAGTCTACGCCCGCTTCTTCTGGCAGCAGTTCTCGCCGGAGCGCTACCGCCTGCTGCTGACCAACCCGCTGGGCAGCACGGAAATGGATCTCAACGTGCAGAAAAACGTGGTGCAGCTGACCGACAACCAGGGCAAACGCTACGTCAGCGACAACCCGGAAGAGATGATCCGCAAGCTGACCGGCATGGCGATCCCGCTGAACAACCTGCGCCAGTGGATGCTCGGCCTGCCGGGCGAAGCCAGCGATTTTGCGCTGGATGACCAATATCGTCTGAGCAAACTGACCTACCAGCAAGGCGGCCAGACCTGGAAAGTGGATTACCAGGGCTACAGCAACGAGGTGCAGCCGACGCTGCCGAACCGCCTGGAGCTGCAGCAGGGCGACCAGCGCATCAAGCTGAAGATGGATAACTGGACGCTCAAATGATCCGCCAGTGGCCCTCCCCCGCGAAACTCAACCTGTTTCTGTACATCACCGGCCGTCGTGAAGACGGCTATCACCTGCTGCAGACGCTGTTCCAGTTTTTGGACTACGGCGACACCCTGACCATCGACCCACGCCAGGACGACCGCATTCACCTGCTGACGCCGGTCGAGGGCGTGCCGGACGAGCAGAACCTGATCGTGCGCGCCGCCCGCCTGCTGCAACGCTATTGCAATGAACGCGGCCTGCAGACCGCGCCGCGCGGCGCCGACATCAGCATCGACAAACGCCTGCCGATGGGCGGCGGTTTGGGCGGCGGTTCCTCCAACGCCGCCACCGTGCTGGTGGCGCTGAACGAATTGTGGCGCTGCGGTCTTGGCGACGACCAACTGGCAGAGCTGGGGCTCAGCCTCGGCGCCGACGTGCCGGTGTTCGTGCGCGGCCACGCCGCCTTCGCCGAAGGCATCGGCGAGCGCCTGCAGCCGGCCGAGCCGCAGGAAAAATGGTATCTGGTGGCGCATCCCGGCGTCGGCATCCCGACGCCGGTTATCTTCGGCGACGCCGAATTGAAAAGAAACACCCCGGTTCGCTCCTTAAGTGAGCTGTTGCAGGCGCCGTACGCAAATGATTGCGAACCGATCGCAAGAAAACGTTTTCGCGAGGTTGAACAGCTTCTTTCATGGCTGTTAGAATACGCCCCGTCACGCCTGACTGGCACAGGTGCTTGTGTGTTTGCTGAATTCGACACAGAAATCGCCGCCCGTCAGGTGTTAAATCAAGCCCCGGAGTGGTTGTGTGGTTTTGTAGCGCGCGGCGTTAACGTCTCCCCACTACATCGCATCCGTTCCGGGCGGTTTGAGTCGTAGCTCAACGTTTCGCTGCGCAGGGTCATGCACACCTGGCCCTGTTATCCCTGCGCTGCCTGCGGTCTCAATTTTAGTTTTACATACCCGTATGTATATTGCGCCGGCGTCGCCGACTGCCCCTTGGCGATGTCGCATGACAATATCTTCTCTGGACGCAAGCCTGAGGTTCTTCTCGTGCCTGATATGAAGCTTTTTGCTGGTAACGCCACCCCGGAACTAGCACAACGTATTGCCAACCGTTTGTACACCAGCCTTGGTGACGCCGCTGTAGGTCGTTTTAGCGACGGCGAAGTGAGCGTGCAAATCAACGAAAATGTACGCGGCGGTGATATTTTCATCATCCAGTCCACCTGTGCCCCGACCAACGACAACCTGATGGAACTGGTTGTGATGGTCGACGCCCTGCGTCGCGCCTCCGCAGGTCGTATTACCGCCGTTATCCCTTACTTCGGCTATGCCCGCCAGGATCGCCGCGTGCGTTCCGCGCGTGTGCCAATCACCGCCAAGGTTGTCGCCGATTTCCTCTCCAGCGTAGGGGTTGACCGCGTTCTGACGGTGGATCTGCATGCTGAGCAGATTCAAGGCTTCTTCGACGTACCGGTAGACAACGTGTTCGGCAGCCCGATCCTGCTGGAAGACATGCTGCAGCAAAATCTGGAAAACCCGATCGTGGTTTCTCCGGATATCGGCGGCGTGGTGCGTGCCCGCGCTATCGCCAAACTGCTGAACGACACCGATATGGCCATCATCGACAAACGTCGCCCGCGCGCGAACGTTTCTCAGGTGATGCACATCATCGGTGACGTGGCAGGCCGCGATTGCGTGCTGGTCGACGACATGATCGACACCGGCGGCACCTTGTGTAAAGCGGCTGAAGCGTTGAAAGAACGCGGTGCCAAGCGCGTATTCGCCTACGCGACGCACCCGATCTTCTCCGGCAACGCCGTGGACAACATCAAGAACTCGGTGATTGATGAAGTGATCGTCTGCGACACCATTCCGCTGTCGCCGGAAATCAAGGCACTGAAAAACGTTCGCACTCTGACCCTGTCCGGCATGCTGGCTGAAGCCATCCGCCGCATCAGCAACGAAGAGTCGATCTCTGCGATGTTCGAGCATTGATTCGTCGTCTTTCCGGTGCGGCGCCCACTGCGCCGGAAAGATAGCGAGCCCGACAGCAGAAAAAGAAAAACCCGTTGGTGCGCGAGCAACAACGGGTTTTCTACTTGTAGTCCGACATGACCTCAAACCTTAATGCACGGCAGATGTTCCCTTGCCCCGCTCTTGCTTCCCTTCTGCTTTTTTAATCAATGCGACGAACGATGTTGATCGTTGCGGCACCGTTTATCAAAGTGTTTTACCCACCAGTAGCGATCCGCTACCTGCTCGCGGCCGCCGATACGCGCGCCCACCAGCCACAACAGCGCGCCGACGAAGATGCTCATGATGGCGCCGTGGGCGAAAAATTGCGGTAAATTGAACTGCGATACTTCAGCAAGAATGGAGTATCCGACGCCGCCGATCATCACGACCAGGCCCAGCCCCATAAAAAAGTTGCCCATTCTGTCCGCGTTTCTACGTTTCATATGCCACCTCCATGATTGCCATGTGCCAACCGGGATAACGCTGCAACTTGTTAACCCACTTTGATAAGTTAAGTATAGCCCTTGCTGCGGCAAGGGGATTGCGGAGGCGATCACAAATGGTAAAGAATTATTGACACTTCTTAACACACGGCTGAAAATTAGCGGACAAATTGAATTATTCAGCTAATGAATCATTCGTCTTTGTTACCTGCGACGACGGCGGAGATCGGATTTTGTCATTCGCCGCCCCGACAGGTAGACTAACTCCCTTTCCATTACCCTGATCATAGCGAATCACTCAGTGAGCAGTATTAAATTGATAGTCGGCCTGGCTAACCCGGGCGCGGAATACGCCCAGACGCGCCACAACGCCGGCGCCTGGTACGTCGATCTGCTGGCCCAGCGCCACAATCAGCAGTTGAAAGAAGAGAGCAAGTTCTTCGGTTATACCGCCCGTTTGAACCTGGCGGGCAACGACGTGCGCCTGCTGGTGCCGACCACCTTCATGAACCTGAGCGGCAAAGCGGTGCTGGCGATGGCCAACTTCTACCGCATCGAACCAAGCGAGATCCTGGTGGCGCACGACGAGCTGGATCTGCCGCCCGGCGTAGCCAAAATCAAGCTCGGCGGCGGCAACGGCGGCCACAACGGCCTGAAAGACATCCAAAACAAGTTCGGCAACAACCCGAACTTCTATCGCCTGCGCATCGGCATCGGCCATCCGGGCGACAAGAACAAGGTGGTGGGCTTCGTGCTCGGCAAGCCGCCGGCCGGCGAGCAGAAGATGATCGACGAAGCGATCGACGAATCGCTGCGCTGCACCGAGATGCTGATGAAGGACGGGCTGGAAAAAACCGTTCAGCGCCTGCACAGTTTCAAGGCGCAGGCCTGAACCTTGCCGCAGCGGGCGCCCTGCCCGCTGCTGGCGTCTAGCCGCGTGGGTTGAAGGTCTCCTCGCTCACGCGGCGGTCATCGGCGGCGAATCCCTCTTCCGCCACGTAATACTGCGGATCGTCCAGCTCATGGCTGCAAAACGGCCCGGCGCGCTTGAGCAGGCGCACGCAGTCACCGCTCAGGTGGCGCAGCCGAATGCTTTTTCCCGCCGCCAGGTAACGCGCCGTCAGCTTATCTATCGCCTCTACGCCGCTGGAATCCATCACTCGCGTGCCGGCAAAATCCAGCACCACGTTCTGCGGATCGCTTTGCGGCTCGAACAGCTCGGCGAAAGCCGCGGCAGAGCCGAAGAACAGCGGGCCATCGAGCCGATACACCGCCACGTCGCCCGTCACCTGCCGCTGGCGCACGCGGATGCGCGCCTGCTGCCAGGCGAACACCAGCGCCGAGATAATCACCCCGCTGATTACCGCCACCGCCAGATCGGTAAAGATGGTGATCAACGTGACGGCGACCATCACCAGCGCGTCTGCCTTCGGCATACGGCGCAAACGGCGCAGCGAGCTCCATTCGAAGGTGTTGTAACACACCACCAGCATCACCCCGGCCAACGCCGCCACTGGTAGCAGGCCGATATAGCGCGACAGGCTGACCACGAACAAAATCAGCAGGATGGCACCCACCGTGCCGGAGAGGCGCCCGCGCCCGCCCGAGGTGAAGTTGATGATCGACTGGCCGATCATCGCGCAGCCGGCGAAGCAGCCGAACAGGCCGCATACCGCGTTACCGGCGCCCTGCGCGATGCTTTCGCGGTTACCGTTCCCCTTCTTGCCGCCCATTTCATCCAGCACCGTCATGGTCAACAGCGATTCGATCAAACCGACCAAGGCAATCACCACCGCATAGGGCAACACCACCCGCACCATCTCCAGGGTAAACGGCGCCGTCGGCAAACTGAAGTGCGGCAGCGCGCCGGAAATGTCCGCCAGATCGCCCACCCGCAGCGTGTGCAGGTTGAGGCCGATCGCCAATGCCGAGACCACCAGCAGCGCCGCCAGCGAAGACGGAATGGCTTTGGTCAGGCGCGGGAACAGCACCACCACCGCAATCGCCAGCGCTACCAGGCCGTACATCAGCGGCCCCTGCCCGGCGATCATCTTCAGTTGCGCCAGCATGATGACGATCGCCAGGCCGTTGACGAAGCCGTGGATCGCCGGCAGCGGCACCAGACGAATGAACTTGCCCAGCCGGAAGGCGCCGATCAGGATTTGGATCCCCCCGGCAAACAGCGTGGCCCACAGCACGTAACCCATGCCGTACTGCGCCGCCAGGCTCATCAGCACCACCACAATGGAACCTGCGGCGCCGGAAACCATGCCCGGCTTGCCGCCGAACAGCGCCGTGACCAGGCCGATAATAAACGCGGTATGCAAACCGACGATCGGCGAAAGACCGGCGACCAGCGAAAAGCCGACCGCCTCGGGGATCATCGAAACCGCCACCACAAAGCCCGCCAGGACTTCATTTTTAACGTCCGCGATCCTGACGTTACTCAGGTTAAACATGCATTATTCACTTATGACAGATGACATCATCTCCCCGCGTAGCGGGTATGGGGTACCGCAAGGCGCGGCAGACTGCAGGCGGGCACAGCTCAGGGTGGCGTAGGCAAGAAATACATCCGGCGCGTTTCCTGTCGGTTAATCGGAACGGCCAGTATGGGTAAATGTGATCCAAATCTCAATCAAAAACCGGTCGCCCGCACGGCACTCGCCCCGGCCAAGCAAGTCTGATCGAGATAAACGCCCATTACGTGTATAATGGCGGCATTATTTTGCCCTTTATGCAGCCGGTTAAACCTAACCAGCTGATAGTTAAGATATTTAAGGTGATTACAACATGGGATTCAAATGCGGTATCGTCGGCCTGCCTAACGTAGGCAAATCCACCCTGTTCAACGCGTTGACCAAAGCGGGCATTGAAGCAGCCAACTTCCCGTTCTGCACCATTGAACCGAACACCGGTGTGGTGCCGATGCCCGATCCGCGTCTGGATAAGCTGGCCGAGATCGTCAAGCCGCAACGCATTCTGCCGACCACCATGGAATTCGTCGACATCGCCGGCCTGGTGAAAGGCGCGTCCAAGGGTGAAGGCCTGGGCAACCAGTTCCTGACCAACATCCGTGAAACCGAAGCCATCGGCCACGTAGTGCGCTGCTTTGAAAACGACAACATCATCCACGTCAACAACAAGGTCGATCCGGCCGAAGACATCGACGTGATCAACACCGAGCTGGCGCTGTCCGACCTGGACACCTGCGAGCGCGCTATCCACCGCGTGCAAAAGAAAGCCAAAGGCGGCGACAAAGACGCCAAGGCCGAGCTGGCGGCGCTGGAGAAATGCCTGCCGCACCTGGAAAACGCCGGCATGCTGCGCGCACTGGATCTGACCGATGAAGACAAGGCGGCGATCAAATACCTGAGCTTCCTGACGCTGAAGCCGACCATGTACATCGCCAACGTCAACGAAGACGGCTTCGAGAACAACCCGTACCTGGACACCGTGCGTAAAATCGCCGACGCCGAAGGCTCCGTGGTGGTTGCCGTGTGCGCCGCCGTGGAATCCGACATCGCCGAGCTGGAAGACGAAGAGCGCGACGAGTTCATGGCCGAACTGGGCCTGGAAGAGCCGGGCCTGAACCGCGTGATCCGCGCCGGTTATGAACTGCTGAACCTGCAAACCTACTTCACCGCCGGCGTGAAAGAAGTGCGCGCCTGGACCATCCCGGTGGGCGCCACCGCCCCGCAGGCGGCCGGCAAGATCCACACCGACTTCGAGAAAGGCTTTATCCGCGCCCAAACTATCTCCTATGACGACTTCATCACTTACAAAGGTGAGCAAGGCGCCAAAGAAGCCGGCAAAATGCGCTCCGAAGGTAAAGACTACATCGTCAAAGACGGCGACGTAATGAACTTCTTGTTCAACGTCTAAGCCTCTCTCCGCAGCGCTTTTCTCCGCTGCCGGAAACGGAAAAATCCACGCTTCGGCGTGGATTTTTTTGTCCTGAGTATCCCCAGTCTCACCCTATTTCCCCCTCCCACGCCGAAGGCCGGTTCTCCTTGCGCCACCTCTCCCCCGCCGCCGTCCCCGGCGCCGGCGGTTTCAATCCGTCAATCGTCCACAGCGAGAACGGCGTTTCGTCGACGTGCAGTTCCCAGCGCTGCCCGCGGGCGGCGATGTAGGGGTGCAAGATGCGGGTGCAGGCCGCCAGGAATTGCTGCTGCTCTGCGTCGTTGTCCATGGCGCGCGCGATATGGTCGATGGTCACCCGCACGAAATCATCGGCCGGTTCGCCGCCGAGATAGGCCGAACCTGGCGGCAGCGCGTGGAAGAACACGTTGACGTAAAAGCGCGGCAAAAAGTCCTGGTACAGGGCGGTGACCTTCTGCGCAATCGCGCGTTTATCGGCGGCGCTGAAGGCCGGCTCAGGGTGGTAAATCTGCCACAGTGGCATCGCGTTGTCTCCTAGGGTTTCCGGCCGGCGTTCAGGCCATCAGCCGCTGTTAATGATAAACTCCAATAATAAGAGTAATAACTCCAATTATTGAAGTTATCAAGCCGAGGCGATAACATTCTCGGCAATCAGGCGGCAAGCGGAGGTAAAGCAACGTGAAAGCAAAAGGGTTTGAAGGCATGACGTGCTCGGTGGCGCACGTGCTGTCGGCATTGGGCGATCGCTGGGGCGCTATTCTCATGCGCGATCTGCTGCTGGGGCTCTCGCGCTATGACGATCTGCGCCACTCGACCGGCATCACCAACAATACGCTGGCCGACCGGCTCAAGGCCCTGGAAAGCCACGGCCTTATCGAAAAGCGGCAATACCAAACGCGCCCCGCTCGTTATGAGTATCTGCCGACGGAGAAAGGAAAAGATCTCGGGCTGCTGGTGATGGCGATGATTCAGATTGGCGACAAATGGAATCTGTCCGAGCTGGCCGGGCCGCCGCTGCGCGTGGTTGACCGCGTAACCGGCCACCCTGCCACCCTGCGCGCGGTGGATGCCGTGACCGGCGAATCGCTGCCGGCGCAAAACCTCGCGCTGGCGGCCGGGCCGGGCGCCGACGAAATGACGCAATGGCGGCTGGCCGTCGGCCAAGCCCGTTCGTTGTGATCTACAGCAGCGCAATCATCTTCAGCAATTCCACCCGATTGCGGATGCCGAACTTCTTGCCTGCATTGTTGAGGTGCGAATAAACGGTTTTCGGGTGCAAATTCAGCCGCCGCGCGGTCAGGCGGATATCTTCCGTACGGGCCGTTTCACACAGCACCGCCGCCTCACCGGGCGTGATCGCCGCCGCCCGATGCCTGTTCAGCGCGCGCCGTTCGCCCGCCTTTTCCCGGCGACTCAGCGCCGCGCAGGTCTCCCGCACCACCTGTAGCGCTTCCCGTTTGTGCAAAATCGCATCCGGCTGCGCCGCCGCGATAAACGCCAGGATCAGCGGCGAAGTCTTATCGACGAAGAACAGTATCCGGACGCCTTCATATTCAGCACGTGAGGCGTGAATAAATCGCAAATACGCTTCGAACCGATAAATTTCATGGGGAAAATCCATGATAATTAAATCAGGCGCAGGGCTTATATTTTTAATAATATTAATATTAGGCGAGGATAAGGTTATCACTCCTTCTCCCAATAATGTTTTCATCCCCAAACGGCACAGCGGTGAACCGTCGATATAAATCACTCTCACTTTAATTCTCCTTATCAGCGTAAAAGTATGCTTCCACACCTCAGGCGGCTTGTCGCTGCTCTTTTTTGGGGTAATTCGCCTGCAAAGCACACCGATATAAAACATCTTGATAACATGTTTTTCAAATAATCACGCAACAGCCAGCGCTTTGATTAATACGCAAAAAAGGCATGAATGTTTCAAATTATTTCATTCACAAAAACTGACAATTCAATAAAAATGCAACGCAATGATATAGATCTATTTTCTATTTTGTATGATATAAGCGAAAATGAAAGCAAATGTAACAACAGGAGCCATCGCCTTATTGCCTTATTCAAAATATCTATAGGGAAAATTCTTAGTTTGTTAGGATGAAAATCCATGTTTGCCGACGCGTTTAAAAAACAATTGCGCAACATGATTAATCAACAACCGCACGTCAGTAAATTATTACTGTCAGGAAAGCTTTTCTCTAAAGTAAATTAAAGGGCATTTCACATGAATGTTAAATTAGTCGCATTATCCATGCTGACTCTCTCCGGCGCCTGTGCGGCCGCCTCGTCCAATACGGTGCAATTTAAAGGCGAAGTCAGCACGCAAACCTGTTCGGTGAATATTAACGGCAACCAATCCAACCCGGTTGTTCTGCTGCCGACCGTCGCCGCCAGCCAGCTCGCCACCAAAGGCGCCACCGCCGGCGACACCACCTTTACCGTTAACGTCACGGGCTGTGCGGCGGCAACCAGCGATACGGCGATCAAAACCGTGCTGGCGGGCAACAACCCGACAGTTAACGGCAACCTGGGCAACGCGGGCGATGCGGCCAAGGTTTCCATTCAACTGCTGGACAGCGACGCCACTACGCCGTTGTCATTCGCCAGCGGCTCTACCGTCACCACGTCGGCGATGACGCTGGCGAAAGACGCCACGTCCACCTCGCAGAACCTGGTGGCTCGCTACTACGCGGAAGATACCGGCGTAGCGGCCGGTTCGGTGATCGCCACCGCCCAGTTCGCCATTACCTACAGATAAGCCGGCGTCAGGCGCCATACCTGTTGATGACAGCGCCGTTCCTTAGCGGACGGCGCTGAATGACTCGCTCCCTTTATCGGTTCACGTTTATGCAGCAGATAACCCGTTACGCCCGCCGTTGGGCCGCCCTATCGTTTTGCCTGATGAGTTTTGCCGCCAGCTACGCGTCGGCCAGCGTCACGCTGCTCGGCAATCGCGTGATCTACCCCGCCGAGGCGCGGGAAAAAACGCTGCAATTCACCAATGACGACGGCGCCCCGGCGCTGATGCAGATCTGGCTCGATATCAATAACCCCAAGTCCACGCCGGAAAACGCCGATGCGCCTTTTGTCGCCTCGCCGCAAATCTTCCGCATGAATCCGCACAGCGGGCAGATGGTGCGGCTGTCGTTCGTCGGCCAGCCGCTGCCGCGCGATCGCGAATCGCTGTTCTACCTCAACTTCCTGCAGGTGCCCGCCGTGCGTCAGACGGACAGCGACAAGAACAAACTGCTGCTGGTGGTCACCAATCGCCTGAAAGTGTTCTATCGCCCGGCCGGGCTGGCCGGCGACGCCAATCACGTCATCGATAAGCTCAGCCTGCGCCAGGTCGGCAACGCGCTGCGCGTCGATAACCCGACCGGCTACTACGCCAACGTCAGCCAGGCCGCGATACTCAGCGGCGCAAAACGCACCGCGATCCCGCAGGCGGACCTGATCCCGCCGTTTTCGCAGGCCAGCTGGCCGGTGAACGGTGAGGTGCGGCAGATCGCGCTGCGCGTCATCAATGACTATGGGGTGGAAATCACACGCACCCTGAACGTCGCGCGCTGAAACCAGACAGGGAGGTTTTCATGTTCGATGCTCGCAAGGCGACGCCGCTTCCCGCACGCTGGTGTTGCGCGCTGCTGGCGCTGCCGCTGGGCTGCGCCGCCGCCGATGGCTACACCTTCGATCCCGCGCTGCTGCGCGGCAGCGTGCTGAGCAACAGCGCCCTGAGTCAATTCAACCAACAGGACGCCGTCGCCCCCGGCAGCTATCAGATCGATCTGTACCTCAACGACCAGTTTCTCGAGCGCGATCAAATTCGTTTCGTGCGCGATGGCAAGCAGGTACTGCCCTGTTTCGATCGCGCGCAGCTGACGCGCTTCGGGCTGAAAAATCCGCCGGCGGCCGAAACGGCATGCCTGCTGCCCGGCCGGGATCTGAAGGACATCACGGTGAACGCCGATATCTCGCGGCTGCGCCTGGATCTGAGCATTCCGCAGGCGCTGTTGAACGGCCAGCCGCGCGGCAGCGTCAATCCCGCCAGCCTGGACGGCGGCGAATCGATGGTCTTCGTCAATTACAACCTCAACCAGTACCACGTCAGCTACCGACAGGGGCAAACCCGCGACCTCGACTCGACCTACGCCAACCTGAACGGCGGGTTCAACCTCGGGCTCTGGCGCTACCGCCAGCAATCCAGCTACCGCTACGATCGGGAGTTCGGCGGCCACCTGGACACCAGCCGCCGCTACGTGCAGCGCGCGATCTTGCCCTGGCGCAGCGAAATGCTGCTGGGCGAAGGCTTTACCGACGGGCACTTCTTTTCCGGCCTGGGCTTTCGCGGCATTCAGCTCAGCTCGGACGATCGCATGCTGCCGGATTCACAGCGCGGCTATGCGCCGGTGGTGCGCGGCGTGGCGAAAAGCAACGCGCGCGTGACGGTGCTGCAGGGTAAAAGCACGCTGTACGAAACCACCGTGGCGCCGGGGCCGTTCGCCATCAACGATCTGTACGCCACCAACTACGCCGGCGATCTGACCGTGGTGGTGACCGAGGCCGACGGCAGCGTCAGCACCTTCACCGTGCCGTTCGCCGCGGTGCCGGAATCCATCCGCCCCGGCCAGTCGCGCTACTCCGCCATCGTCGGCCGTTCCCGCTACGTCGGCGATAACGATCTGTTCAGCGAACTGACCTGGCAACACGGCCTGACCAACGCCCTGACCTTCAACGTCGGCAACCAGCTGGCGGACGGCTATCAGGCGATGATGCTGGGCGGCGTGTACAGCAGCGAACTGGGCGCCTTCGGCATGGACACCACCTATTC
The DNA here is from genome assembly GCF_052167655.1 of Serratia sp. CY55921. NCBI lineage: Bacteria > Pseudomonadati > Pseudomonadota > Gammaproteobacteria > Enterobacterales > Yersiniaceae > Serratia > Serratia sp. CY55921. The sequence goes on from NZ_JBJNMU010000001.1 coordinate 1,660,085, forward strand.
CCACGCCAGCCTGCCGGACGGCGGCGCCTCAGGCTGGATGCTGCATCTCTCTTACAGCCGAACCTTCAGCCCGACGGACACCACCTTATCCATCGCCGGCTACCGTTACTCCACCGAAGGCTTCCGCGATCTCAGCGACGTGCTCGGCGTGCGGCGCGCCGCCGTCACCGGCCAACGCTGGCAGTCCGATTCCTACCGCCAGCGTTCGCGTTTCGAGGTGGCCGTCAATCAGGGCATGGGCGCGTTCGGCAGCTTGACGATGTCCGGCTCGACCCAGGACTACCGCGATCAGCGCGGCCGCGACAATCAGCTCCAGCTGGGCTGGGGGAAAACCTTCGGCAACGGCGTGGCGCTTAACCTCTCCGTCACCCGCACCCGCAGTCTGGGCTACAGCAACGGCGACTATCGCGGCTACGGGCCGTTGGATAACGTCTACAGCGCGCCGCTGGCGCAGAACACGCAAACCGTCACCGCCCTGTCGCTCAGCTTCCCGCTCGGGCGTTCGTCATCCGCCCCCAGCGTCTCGCTGCTGGCCAACCACAGCCAGGGTCAGGGCGGCAACTATCAGGCTGCGCTGTCGGGCAGCGTCGGCGACGAACAGCCGGTCAGCTACGGTCTGAACTTCACCACCGACGACGATCGCCAACAAAGCATCTGGGGCGGCAACCTGCAAACCCGCCTGCCTTACGCCAACGTCACCGGCTCGTTCTCCACCGCGCGCCAGTATCGACAAGGCTCACTGTCGCTGCAGGGCGCGGTGGTGGCGCACCGCGGCGGCGTGACATTAGGGCCGTATGTCGGTGATACCTTCGCCCTGATAGAGGCGCCCGGCGCCAACGGCGCGCAGGTGATGGGCGGCCAAGGCGCGCGCGTCGATCGCTTCGGCTATGCGCTGGCGCCGGCGCTGGTGCCCTATCACTACAACACCGTCGCGCTGAACCCCGAGGGCATGAATGATAAAGCGGAACTGGAGGACGGCCAGCAACGCGTCGCCCCGTACGCCGGCGCCACGGTGCGCCTGCGCTTCAACACCGTGCGCGGCCAGGCGCTGCTGATTACCGCACAGCGTCCCGACAACGCGCCGATCCCGATGGGCGCCAACGTGTTGGACAACGCGGGCAACAGCGTGGGCATGGTTGGCCAGGCCAATCAGGTGTATCTGCGCAGCGACCGGAATACCGGCACGCTGACGCTGAACTGGGGCGACGCACCCGGCCAGCAGTGCACGCTGCACTATCGCCTGCCCGCCGCGGAAGACAGCCCGATTCAGCGGCTCAGCGCTCCGTGCCGCTAACCCGTTTAACTTATCTCAGGAGAGACGATGAAACGCATTTCTTATCTGGTCGCCGCCCCGGCGCTGTTCGCCCTGTCGCTGTTCGGCGCGCCCGCGGCGCTGGCGCAATGCACGCGCGTCGCCCCCTGGATCGACTCCGGCTGCGATCCTTGCGGGGTGGGCACGGCGCTGGGTCGGGTCAACCTGACCAGCACCTATCTGCAGCCCGTCGGCACGCCGCTGGGCACCAGCGTGTTCGATCTGACCTCTGGCACCCGCTATCCCGACCCAAACAAGGTGCTATATGAATGCGATGCCAGCGATGTCGGGCAAATTTATGAAGTCTTCGCCACCAACGGCGACGATCGCGTCGGCGGCTATTACGATCTGGGCGCCAGGGACGGCAATCCCAACTATTACGCCACCTACTTCCCTTACGTCGGCATTCGTTTGACCCATCTGGATTCCGGCAAGGTTTTTACCCGTTACTGGCAGTCGGCGCCGATTACCCGCTACGCCACCGTCGGCAACAAAATCCAGATCCGGGTGAAAGACTTCAGCGCCATCCGCGCCGATCTGATCCGCATCAGCTCGCTGCCGGGCGCGGGCGCCAGCAACTACTGCGGCTACAGCGCCGGCAACCCGCTGGTGGGCATGGCGTCGACCACCGGCAATTCGAACTATACCTGCACGCAGCCGAACGGCTATGTCACCTTTCAGGGGCCCGGCATCGCCTCGGATCCTATCGGCAGCGACTCCGCCACCAACTACGCCACCTGGGGCACCGGGCGCTGGAACGCGATGGGCATGGGCACCGCACCGATCTCTTCGCTGACCTATACCGCCACCTGCGTGGCGCGCAACGTCACGCCGCTGGTGATCCTGCCGACCCTCTCCGTCAGCCAACTGACCGCCGGGCAAACCTCGCAGGCGCAGTTCACCCTCAATATCGAATGCGACAACGCCGCCGTGTCCGGCGTCAGCAGCAACAATACCGCCCTCGGCCTGCAGGTGCCGTATGAAAGCTATGTCGCGGCGCAGCGGCTCGGGTTGGTCAGCGCCAACGGCGGCGTAAGTTACCTGCTCTCCAGCGGCTACGGCACCGACAGCAGCGTCGCCACCGGCGTGGGCATCGCGCTCGCCAACGCCGGCAACGGCGCGCCGATGAACTTCGTCGGCTGGGCGCGCTGCAGCGCCGGGCAATGCCCGCAGGGTAGCGACGCCGGCTGGTACCCGGTGCTCAACGGCGCCAGCGGCGGCGGCAGCACCGCAGCGGGATTCACCCACTACACCACTCAACTCACCGCCACGCTCGCCCGGCTGCCTGGCCAGACCGTCACCGCCGGCAAGGTGGATGCCAGGGCCTACGTCTGGGTTAAGGTGCAATAATGAGAAAGAAATACCTGATTATGGGATGCGCCCTGCTGCTGGCGCTGGCCTCCATCGGCGCGCAGGCGGGCATCATCGCCTCCGCCACGCGGGTGATCTTTCACGAGGGCGAGACGGAAAAAACCCTGATGCTGCTCAACACCAACGGCTACCCGATCGTGGCGCAAACCTGGGTCGATAACGGTGACGTCAACGCCGCCCCCGAACTGTCTCGCGCGCCGTTTGTCGCCCTGCCCAGCGTATTCGCGCTGCAGCCTTCGGCGCTGAAAGGGCTGCGGATCCTGTTTGCCGGCGCGAACCTGCCCGCCGACAGAGAGTCGGTGTTCTGGCTTAACCTGTATGAGATCCCGCCCAGCCGGCCAGCCACGCCGCCGCTGGCGTCGCGCGTGACGCTGGCGATGAACACCCAGATGAAAATCTTCTATCGGCCCAGGGCGCTGAAGGGGAAAGCCGAAAATGCGGCCGAGGCCGTCTCATTCACGCTGCAAAAATCGCCGGACGGTTATCTGCTGCGCTGTCAAAACCGATCGGCGTTTTATCTCTCGTTCGCGCGCATCGCCGTGCACGCCGACAGGCGCGATTACCCGGTGCGGCAAGAAAGCGACATGATGACCGCGCCATTCAGCTCGCGGGATTATCACCTCGACGGCGTTTCGGCATCCGCGCTCCCCTCTCGGGCCACCGTTCAGGCCACCCTCATCAACGACCAGGGCCAGCAGATCGTCAAGCCATACACAGCAAACCCATAACGATAAAAAGCAGCACATTTTTTTAAGTACAGGAAATAGGGAAAATGAGTCTAAGCAGATTCCAGCTACAGTTTCATCTGGAGAAACAGGCCAACAACATCAGGCAGTCAGCGGCGTTTCACACCGCCATCGTCAAACACGGGGAATTATTGAGGGAGACCTACAAGAAGCATCCGCTGTTTTACAAAATCATTTTCAGGAACAGCCGGTTCATCATCTGCTCCACCATCCTGTCCATTTATTACCACCAGCCCGCCGCCGCGCTGAAAGACATCAAAGCCTTTTTCAAAGGGAAGAATATGATCAGCGAGAACTCCCTGGATTCCTTTCTGTTCTTTTTACGGGTCGGGCGCCGGCTGGAGGTCAAACCCTGCGAGCATGACAAACGCCAGTTGCGCTATAAACCTACGCCGCACGCGCTGGCGGAAACTCAGGCGCTGATCGCCTCAATGGCGCGGCCTTATCAGGCGCTGGCGCCACAGATGCCCATCGCGGCGCTGCTGGCGGCGCCCGACTTTCTGCCCACCTTTTTCGCCGCCTACGGGCAACTGATGCTCAAGGAGATCTACCTGATCGACCTGGTGCAACAGTCCGGGCTGTTTATCAGCAAAGACGCCGGCCACATGGTGTTGTTGATGCTGTTTATCGAAAGCATCCGACAGGACTCCCCCTTTCTGCTGCTCTCCTCGGCGAAAATCGCCAAGTCGTGTTCCGTCTCTCGCGCTCACGTGAACCGCATTCTGCAGGCGGCGGAAAAATCCGGCCTGCTGGCCACCACCAATAATGTGGTGATCGAACTCAACAGTTCGTTTTTCATCATGGCGGAGCGTTATTTCAGTCTCTATTTCGCGATGGTCGAATTCGGGCTTGAACACGTTTGGCAAAACTGGCAAGAAGGCCAGACAGCAAAACCGTAAGTTGACGCCAAGACTAAATCGTCACATGCCCAGAGGTGAAATACTCACAAGACAGGCAATACGGTGTAAAAATCATCCTATAGAGAAATAGCGGTTCTACCTTATAAGAACCGCTATAAAGCCTCAATATGCTCTTATTCTCAAAGCATCGGCAGTTTCAATCCAAATCTTTTCGCGGCAGCAACGGCTTGCTCATAGCCAGCATCGGCATGGCGCATCACGCCGGAACCGCAGTCGTTGACCAACACCCGAGCAAGCCGCCGGTCAGCCTCCTCACTGCCATCGCACACGATCACCATTCCCGAATGCTGCGAATATCCCATCCCCACACCGCCACCATGATGCAAACTCACCCAGGTAGCGCCGCCCGCAGTATTGAGCAATGCATTCAGCAACGGCCAATCGGAAACGGCATCGGTTCCATCCTTCATGCTTTCGGTTTCACGATTGGGGCTGGCGACAGAGCCAGTATCCAGATGATCTCGGCCGATAACAACCGGTGCGCTAAGCTCCCCTCTACGCACCATCTCGTTGAAAGCCAGGCCTGCCAGATGACGCTCGCCCACCCCCAACCAACAGATACGCGCCGGCAATCCCTGGAAAGCAATGCGCTCACGCGCCATATCCAGCCAACGATGGATATGCTGGTTTTCAGGAAACAGCGCTTTAACCTTGGCGTCCGTTTTGTAGATATCTTCCGGATCGCCAGATAACGCCACCCAGCGAAACGGCCCTTTGCCCTCGCAAAACAGGGGGCGAATATAAGCCGGTACGAAGCCAGGAAAATCGAAAGCATTTTCCACGCCCATATCGCGTGCGACCTGGCGAATATTGTTACCGTAATCAACAGCCGGCACACCCATGTCAACGAAATCAAGCATTGCCTGCACATGAATGGCGCAGCTAGCGGCTGCGGCGTCAGCCAACCTGGCATGCTGCCCCGGATCGCGTTGCGCTGCTTTCCACTGCGCCACGCTCCATCCCACCGGCAAATAACCGTGGATCAGGTCGTGCGCAGACGTCTGATCGGTAACCAGATCGGGTCGGATACCGCCTGCATGCGCGCGTTTAACCAGTTCAGGCAACACCTCTGCGGCATTGCCCAGCAGGCCTATAGAAACCGCCTGTCCGGCCGCCGTGTGCGCCTTGATCAAGGCGATAGCTTCATCCAGATCTTTTGCCTGTTTATCGAGATAGCGCGTACGCAAACGAAAATCCAGGCTACTCTGCTGACACTCTATATTCAACGAAACCGCGCCGGCCAATGTCGCCGCTAACGGCTGCGCCCCGCCCATCCCCCCCAGCCCGGCGGTGAGGATCCAGCGTCCGGTCAGATCCCCGCCATAGTGCTGGCGGCCTGCTTCGGCAAATGTTTCAAACGTGCCCTGCACAATGCCCTGACTGCCGATGTAGATCCAACTACCGGCAGTCATCTGCCCGTACATGAACAATCCCTTGCGATCAAGCTCGCTGAAGTGTTCCCAATTGGCCCACTGTGGAACCAAATTAGAATTGGCGATTAACACTCGGGGAGCATCGGTATGGGTGCGGAATACACCAACCGGTTTTCCGGATTGAACCAACAGAGTTTCGTCTTCATTGAGCGCTTTAAGTGAGGCCAAAATCTGATCGTAACATTGCCAATTGCGCGCAGCGCGACCGATACCGCCATACACAACCAACCCTTGCGGGTTTTCGGCGACGTCGGGATCCAGATTATTTTGAATCATGCGATAGGCCGCCTCGGTCAGCCAATTTTTGCAGGTCAATTCGTTGCCCCTGGGAGCACAAATAGTCCGGGTGGAATCGAAACGAGGATCGAGAGTATTCGTCATGGTTTGTCTCCTTCAACATGACAGACATCATGGTTCGCCAGCCTGGTCAGGCAGGCTACAGAAAGGCGTACCGCTCACATTAAAACGCCCGTTGAAAACGCCGCCGAGAGCTAAAAGGAACCGTACAATCAACGACGCATTTATTGACGAGCCCATTCGCATCACTCCCGCCATAGAGCGGCAATTGCGAGGGATCAAGGGAAGTGCCGGGCAGCAAAGCGCTGACATGAATATCGCGTTCAAGTCGGGCGCGCGTACTCATAGCCCAGAGGACATCACGCTCCGAATAAGGGTCAACATCCTCATCCACCAGTAACACATTTTTGAGTGACGGCACCTCACCGAGCAATCTCTTGGCTGCGTCGATAACGCGCAGGTCATCACTGCAAGCGCGTTTAACGACTTGCAATACGGTAAGCAAGTGACCGCCGCCGGAAGGCAGAGCCGCGACGCGACAAAACAGCCTCTCAAGCCCCTCTGTTTTTAGTCGGGCGAGCAGCGAACACTCTTGGCCTAAACCAAGCAGAATGGATTGCTCCACACCAGGACCCGACAACGTCTGATATATCGCCCCGGCGCGGTGGCTTACCGCCTGAACCTGCAGTGTTGTGGCCATACCACATGGCGAGCGATAACCGAGATACTCAGGTAAGGAAAAACCGGCCACCTCCGCTGTCTCCGGTTCTTTTTCCGCCCCCAACATCCCTTCTATAACGATCTCGGCATGGGCGATATATCGCCCCGTATTGGCGTGACATGGCGCAATCTCCACCGCATTGCCGCGCAGGGCCCCCGCAACGCCTAACTCGTCGCTACCGTAAGAAAGACAAGGCCGAGTCAATGTCGAAGCCAGATAAATGGCCGGATCAAGCCCGATATTGACGGAAATCGGCAGTAGCTCTCCGCGCGCCAGATGTGTCGAAAGCATGTGTTGTAAGTGACCACGAGAGTCAATCGCCACCACCGCCGAATCCTCTTTGAAGGTAATTCGGTGGTAAGAACAATTCGCGGCTCCGGTTCGATTATCGTGCGCATAGATCAACCCCAACGTCACCGTCGGCCCAGGATCATCTTGCAGATAACGTAGAATCGGCAACAAAGCCAGGATTTCAGCAGGCTTACGCACGTTGTGAAAGTTGCGTTCCTCCCCGCCCAGTAATCTGGGCGCTATCGGCCTACTCGCCGCCTGCAACAACAACTGAGCATTTGATATGTCTGCGGAGTAACGTCCGAAGGGATCCAAAAACAGCCTGCAACGACGGCGATTACCAAACATCCCCATCAAAACGGGAAACTCGCCCCGCGTTGGTCGTCGATAAAGCCGTAACGGTTGCTCATCGGCAAACCAAGAACCGCCAGGCTGGCGATAGGCATCGAGAAAATCTTCAATCATCTCCACCTCGGGAGAAATCGATCTCTCCACCGGGGTAATCTCATCCCCTGCTTGCCGCAACAACGCCAAGGCAGAGCGCAAGTCATTAGGCAATAGCATTTGACTCCTCCCTCATCCCATCCGGGAAGTACAGCGAGAAGCCAAGACGATCCCCAACGCAGACAACAGCGCCGCCATGCCGGCCAACGCAATAGACAACGTGTAACTCTGATACAGGTCATACAGCCAACCGGCGGCGCTGCCCCCGCCAACGGCGGCGATCCCCACGGCGATATACAATGCCCCCAGAATGGCGCCCAGATTGGCGGTGCCGAACCATGTACTGGCCACTGCCGGGTACAGCGCAATACAGCCGCCGTTGGCCGCGCCGAACAGCAGCGCGAAAATCGCCAGCGCGGTAAAGCTGTGCGCGACACTCCAAAAACCGCATAACAGGGCCAAACTCAACGTGACGATAACCAAAAAATGCCGCGCGCCCATACGGTCGCCTATCCGCCCCAAAACCAGACGGCCGCCGATATTGCCCACGCCGATCAAACCGATGAGCAGATTGGCCTGCGTTGCATTTAGCCCCTGTTGTTGTGCATAAGGATTAATATGAACCAACGCCAGGAACAGTCCGATAGAGCCGAAAAATATCGCGATAAAAAACCACCAAAACTGAGCCTGTCTCGCCGCTTCTCGCAACGTAACGCTACCGTTAAACGCGGAACCCGGTATTGATGCCACCTCTACGGGACGAAGCCCATCGGGATATTCTCCCACGTCCTCTGGCCTGCCTCGTAAAATGAAGGCGGCAGCCAACCCCAACACGGCGATAGCGACGGCATACACTTGCAGAGTGCTTTGCCAGGACAAATGTCGCATCAGCCCACCGGCCACCATCGGCCCCACCAGCGTTCCCAAGCCGGTGCCAGCCAGCGCCAGGCCGGAAGCCGAGCTGCGATGAACGACGAACCAGCGTTGAATGGTTGAAACAGCCGGCACGTAAACCAATCCGACGCCAACCCCTACCAACAGGCAAAACGTGAGCAAAAACGCCGTCAGTGACGACGCCAGCAGGCTACTGCCGAAGAATCCCAGCGAAAGCAGTAAAATACCAATGCCGGTTACCGTCCTTACCGAAGTACGATCGCTCCAGGCACCGGAAAATACCCCAACGGCATAGTAAATTAACGCCGTCAGCGAGAAGATTGAGGCGGTAGAAAAACGCCCTGCGTCAAAGTTCGTCTGTAATGCAGTAAAAAATGCCCCGAATGAGTAAGCAGCGCCAAAAATAACCGCCAGTAAAAGATGAACGGCACCGACCATGTACCAACCGCGGAATTTTCTTTCCTTGACCATCACAGCCTCCTTTTTATTTAATAATTAACGCCGACAACGACCGAATGCTCGCCGCTCACATCCACTTCAATAAGCGATTGCACCGAGATCCCCGTCGCCTCGAACACGCGCCTGGCTCCACCATAATTGCGTTTTTCCACCACGCATAAGATGCCTGATACATCAGCCCCTGCTTTCCGCACTGCACAAACCAACCCCACCAATGTTCCGCCAGTGCTGATGAGATCGTCCACGATATAAACGTTATCGCCGGGCTCCACGCCGTTCAAAAAGAGGCTGCCGCCGGTATATTCGCAATCGAAATCAACCTGAACCTGTCCTTCAAGACCGGATGGGTACCAGCGGGCAATGCCGTATGGCAGGCCTGAAAGCAGCGAAACGGCAGCCAATAAACCGCCTCCTTTGTCTTCCTCCCCCACCAGCTTGGTTCCCGGCGGAAATTGCGCCGCATCGCAGACTCGCCTAGCTGCTTCACGCAAGAGTTCAGCCGGGGTTGCCGGGATCTGTTCCGTCAGAGCATTCAACAAAAACCGCCGCCCCTGAATCTCCACCAAAGGCTGCCGATCAAAAGACGCCTTGAGGATGTCCTCTTGCCCACTCTCAGCCGGCGCCTGCACGCGAAGGCGATCGGCATAGGCGACAGCGTCAAAAAAGGTTTGGAGTCGCACAGGGTCCTTACGGCGCGCGGACCGAGAGACGCCAGAACAGACATCAATGGCCGTGGGGAAACAATGCTGAATCAGATGGCTGACATTGCCGGCATGCAGTCCACCCGCAACAATTACCGGCCGCGCAAATGTTTTGTTTTTCAACAAACTCCAATCGAATGGCTTTCCAGAACCGCCGCTCAGCCCCTCGACCTGTGTGTCCAATAGGTATGCACTAACCTGATAGTCGTTTATCCTGTCCAGAGCCAAAGTGCTTTCGAGATGGAAACTTTTAATGACCGGGACATCAAATGCCTGGCAATACTCATTCGTTTCGTCACCCTGAAGCTGAATCGCTGCCAGGCCGCAATAACATATAATGTTTTTCACCCATTCCCTGGGTTCATTGACAAACACACCGACCACCTGAGTAAAAGGCGGCAATCGTTCAATGATCGAACGGGCTTCGTCGGGCGAAACCTGACGTGGACTTTGTGAAAAAATGAACCCCAATGCATTGGCCCCCGCGTTTAATGCCGCCAGAACATCCTCAAGGTGCGTGATGCCGCAGACTTTCACTCTCGTTCTCATTCATCGTCTCCTTGAATCGTTTAAGAACCTGATACGCCCGCCCGTTATCCAATACTTGCCGCACGAGTTTCGCCGCCTCGCCAAAGGAGCGCGTCTTGCCGGCCAACACCAGCGCCGTCGCGGCGCTCACTATAGTCGCGTTGCGATGGGCACCCCGCTCGCCGTTAAGCACTGCCAGGCAGATTTTCGCGTTACGCTCCGCAGCCCCCCCTCGCAGCGCCCGTAATTCACAGGCTGGAACTTCAAAATCATCCGGTTGCACAGAAAACCGACTTACGCATCCATCACTTACACACAGGACCTGGGTTTCTCCCAGACAGCTGACTTCATCCAAATCTCCTGCACCATGTACGATAAAAGCCGTCACCCCGCCCAACCTCACCAGCGCCTCAGCCATGGGATACAAAAGCGAAGCATGCGCAACGCCTATCAGTTGGTGCGTCACGTTAGCGGGATGAACCAGCGGCCCACTCAGATTAAACAGGCTACGAACCCCCAAAGCTCGCCGTACGACAGTCAGCCGTTCAGGAAACGCATACCAAGACGAAGTAGAGAGAAACGCGAAGTTGCTCGTTGCCAACGACCGCCGCAGCCATGCTTCATCACCCTTGCGCGAAACATCAATTCCCAATGCCGACATCATATCGCTGCTGCCGCTGACGCTGGTTACGCGACTATTTCCATGCTTGATCACTGGCACACCGGCCGCGGCCACAACCAAGGCTGCCGTGGTGGAAATATTGAAGGTCCCGCTCCGGTCTCCTCCGGTACCACCGATATTCAACGTAAGCGGCAAACCGCTTGCCAATGGCCGGCAACGTGCCGCTATTGCGTCAACCGCACCGGCTATCTCGTCAGCGGACTCGCCCTTTTGTGCCATGGCGACGAGCAACGCGCCGATCTGCATATCATCCAATTGCTGTTCCAGCATGGCCTGAACCAGATCTCGGGTCTGTTCTCGGCTCAAGCTAAGTCGTTTTTCAACCAAGATTTGCAAGACGTTTCTGAATCGCTCTTCCAGCGGTTTTATCGACAGCGTTGCGCTCATGTCTCCTCCAATCCCGCCCGCAAGAGATTCATAACCTCAGTCAAACTCTGAATACGGCCAAATACATAACCGATGTTCTCAAGCGCCGCCTCATGTCGCACTTGACGCGTCCCCGCGACGCACTCGCGCGGCACTATGACGCGATAATCTAATTGCATGGCGTCCTGAGCAGTCGCACGAACACAAACATCCGTGGCAACACCGGTCAGAACGACGGTATCTACTCCCATCCCACGCAGCAGAAGATCCAGGTCGGTGGCGAAGAACGCACTGTAACGGCGTTTGATTAATACCTGATCGCCAACCTGTGGAGATAAGTCTGCGATGATCTCAACGCCACGACTCCCTTCGAGGCAATGAAGTGTCTCGCCGTAGTCAAGCTCCCGGCCGAAGTCCACACGGTTGACGCGGTGACTTTCCTGGGTATAGATCACCGGGATGCCCGCACCGCGCGCAAAGCTCAACAAAACTTGAAGCGACGCGATAATCTCCCGCCCTCCTTCGCAAGGAACAGGACCATCTTCATCCAGAAAGTCGTATTGCATGTCGATCACCAAAACGGCAAATCGACGTGTCCGATTGGGGGGCTGAGTTGCTTTTTGACGTTGCATCTTTCTCTCCATGAATGACCGCACGGTGCCGATATTCGGTCTGGGTCAGGCGAAATACGTCGTGACGAGCTCTTGCAATGCGCGATGGCTTTCACGTACGGGTTTCAATTCATCCAAATGATCGAACCCCATGACATGCAACACACCGAATCCGCCAGACAGCGATTGCATTTCTTCTATGCGTTCACGTACCGTCTCCGGCGATCCAAGGAGCCAGCAATGCTTGGCGCAATACTCGACGGTGACTTCACTGTCGGGTACATCCGGGTGATGTTTGAACAAACCAAGCGCCTTGTTGCCGGCGATCATCGGCAAGTAATCCTCACGAAAGTAACGTCCCATTTCGCCTTCGACAGCAAGCCGCCATGCTTGCGCATCTGTGTCGGCGATCAGAATAGGACGACTGACACGCCATGTATCCCTGGCCGGAGGAACCCTTCCATTCAATGCGGCGCCCTCTTCAACAACTTGCCAATGGGTATGGAGATACTGCGGCGTAAAACAAAAGCTGATAGGGATCCAGCCATTACGACCGGCAATCTTTAACGTCGAGGATGAAGGTGAAAGGCCGGTCACGCCTACTGGCGGATGGGGTGATTGATAGGGCTTGAGGTGATAACCGGAGGTTTTATCCCACTGATCCGCCGGCCGACGCGCTGTCCAATACTTACCTTTAAATTCGAATGGCCCATCGCTATTCCAAAATCGCATCATGATCGCTATCGATTCTGCCGTCATCTCCCGATGCACACCCGACTTATGATCTATGTCGAACATGTCGAGATCCAACGTGGTACCGCTGGCGCCAATTCCCACCATTAATCGCCCCTTCGATATATGATCCAGCCAACAAATGCGATGAGCCAACTCGGCTGGATGATGAAACGGCAGCATAAAGGCGCCCGGCGCCAATTTTATGCGCTCAGTCTGCAAAATGGCTTAAGCGATGAGCAAATCTGGAGAAGGGCACGGTTCAGCCGGCATCGTATAATGCTCGCCAATCCAAGCCTCATCAAAACCGATTTTGTCCAAAAACCTCAAGGTATCAAGATCGTGGTAATGCCCATCGTGCAACGAGCGATAACGCGGATGTGCCGGCATTAAAAATGCGCCAAGTTTCATGTTCGATTATCTCCTTGAAGCGTAAAATCCCGATTAGCACGTGATATACGGCAAATTGACATTCAACCCATCAATTTCATTCAAATTAAAAATGAATTAATGCTTAGACATTATTAAGTCGTAAAATCAAACACCTGAAAAAGTTAACCACGAAAAGTTAAGATGATTATTGAACATTACTTTCCCCTTAAGTATATAGTTGTATAGACAAGGCAATGGCAACACGAAATTGCTTAATTTGTGATCAATAACAAATTCATAACAATTAGCCATGAAGAAAAAAAGACATTACTGGTTCAAAAAAAGAGGCAACGTGAAGTGTGCAAAAGTGAGACAAAAAATGGCTAACTTTACTGTTAAATAAAGAAAAAACAAACATCCCCGCGTGAATGATTGTGAGAAAGATGAAACATTTCTCCCAACTTGGTTTATTAACATAAGGAAACAACCAAATACAATAATTAGAATGACACGCATTTGTAGTTATATTCCAAGTGAATAATTAAACATAAATGCATTTTTAAATATGATGGATTATAGTTTCATTTACGCTTTACCCATTTTATTGAGAAAGGTATATTTACCAAACATCAATATAATAAATATCTCTGGAGAAATATCTTGCAAAATAAACTCACCATCCTCGCGGGCATAGCCACCATTATCGGCACCCTCTTCGCTGGTTATTCTGCCTTTTCATCTTCAACGGAAACACGCAGTCAGTTCGTTAATGGCAGCGCGAATACGACGATTGGTAGTAATAGCGGAAATATCACCATCACTAACACACCGGGTGAAAAGGCGCCTCAGCTAGTGCTGAAGCGGCCGATGCCTTTAATTGCTCAACCCAATATGGGTAACTTGTTGGAACCCACCAAACATATTTGCCAGCTCATCGCCGGCACACAGGTCGCATTGACAGGTAAAAGCGCTGCAATGGACATCGGCAATGCGGAATGGAAAGAAATCTCCATCATTACCGGCGAATGTGCCGGTCAGCGAGGCTGGATCACCTCAACGGCGCTCACCTACCAATAATCGAGTGATATTGCCCCCTTCATTCCGCTATCGGAGCCGACACTCACCGCGCCCGCAATACCCGATCGATCAATCCCCAGGCCGCCGCTTCGTCGGCGGTCATAAAGCGATCGCGATCCAACACCCGCTCCACTTCCTCTTCGTTCAGGCCGCAATGTTGGGCATACAGCCGGATCACCCGGTCTTTGGTGCGTTTCATTTCCTCTGCCTGGATCAGAATGTCGGACGCCTGCCCCTGAAAGCCGCCCAGCGGTTGGTGCACATGCAGACTGGCGTTGGGCAGCGCCATGCGGTGCCCCGGCTCACCGGCCATCAGCAGGAACGACCCCATCGAGCGCGCGGTGCCCATGCACAGCGTATGCACCGGGGCACGGATATACTGCATGGTGTCGTAAATCGCCAGCCCGCTGGTGATCGCCCCGCCCGGCGAGTTGATGTACAGGTGGACCGGTTTTTCCGGGTTTTCCGCTTCCAGAAACAGCAGCTGGGCGCACAGCATTTCGGCCACGTCATCGTTGACTTCGCCGTTGAGGAACACGATCCGATCGCGCAGCAGGCGCGAGTAAATGTCAAAGGAACGTTCTCCCCGGCTGGTCTGCTCCACCACCATCGGGACGAGCATCATCTTCTCACGCATCGGTGAACTCCTGGGTTGGCAACAAAGAGAAAGGTGTTTAACGCGTCAGGCGGCGCGCATTACCGTCGTCGGGCCATAGTTGGCGGCGTCGAGCTGGTGGATAATCCGCAGCAGGCTGCCGCCGCCGGCGTCCGGCACGATCTGCAGGGTGACGACGCTTTCGAGAAACGGCGGTTGGTCGTCGCGCAGGCGATAGCTCACCGCTTCGCCCGGCGTGGTGGCCAACGGCTCGGCCTGCGCCAGGTCGCCCGTTGGCAGCCACTGCTCGCGCAGCGCAGGAATACTGAGCGCCTGCCACACTTTTTCCGGCGGCGCATCGAGCGAATATTCCAACACCAGCCGATCGTGCGGCGGCGGCTCAGCCCGTTTGTTCATTGGTCCATGTCCTTCAGCAAGGTTTGCAGTGCATCGATGCGCGCCGGCCACCAGGCGCGGTACTTCGCCAGCCATTGGGCGATCTGCGCCAGCCCGTCCGGGTCGACCTGATAATTGACGCAGCGCCCCTGCTTCGCCTCACGCACCAGCCCGGCATTGCGCAGCACCGCCAGGTGTTGCGACATCGCCGACTGGCTGATGGTCAGCCCTTCGCGCAGCGCGCTGGCGTTCATGCTGCCGGCGGCGAGTTTGTCGAAGATGCAGCGGCGGGTCGGATCGGCCAACGCCTTGAAGATGTCATTTTCGTTCATACAAACACATTAGTATTCACTTATGTATTATGCAACCGAGCAAGGCATTTTTTGCTGCAAAAGAAACTCCGCGCCGAAGCGCGGAGTGAATGGACGAGGCATGATCGCGCTTATGAACGGATCGGGATCACCAGCACGTCGATATTCAACTGGTTGATGGCGTTGCGGGTGGAAGAAAACAGATTGCTCCACAGATCGTGGTGATGGCCGAACACCAGCAGATCGATGTCTTTATCCACGATCGCCGTGCGCAGTTCGTCAACGAAGCCGCCGCGCCCGATAATCACTTCCGCGATCGGGTAATTGACGTTTTGCGTGGTGGGTTCCAGCTCTTTGCGGATCTTCTCTTCGAACGGCACGCCGTCGTCGCTGCGCTCAGAAAAGCCGATCGCCGCGTGGTAGGTGTCGTAATGAACGTCCACATAGATCAGCGAGAGTTTGGCCTTCAGCGCTTCCGCCAGCAGCGCCCCCTTTTCGACCAGCCGTTTGCCGTCATCGCTCAGATCGGTGGCGATGACAATATGGTGGTAACACATAGCGCCTCCTGTCATGGACTCGGTAGAGCCGAGGCTCCGATATCACGCCGGGGTCATATCGTTATGGTTAATTTTAGTTCAGAAATGGCACTCGTGGCGGGAGGTGATGCGGTGGGAAAGCCCCGTTGCCGGGGCTGAAGGCAGAAATTACTTCTCGCGCTGCGCCTCAAACCAGACGTTGCACAACGACAGGATCAGCGTGTTGGCGTCTTTCACCAGCACGTTGTCGCCGGGCACCCCTTCGGTGCCTTGATCGGTGATGCCTTTGATAGCGATATCGGCATGCTGAATGGCCACGCGCTCGACCGACGGCGTGCTGATGCCCAGCATCGGGAAATCGATGTAGGAACTGCTGCCGGCGTTGTCCTCGACAAACTCCTGCGCCTCTACGGTGCTGACGGTAGCCCCCTCGCTTTTCAGCGCCGTGCCGTTCCAGCTGAACGCATCCGCTTTATAGCTGATCTTGCCGCCGATCAGGCTCTGCGCCTGCTGCTGATCCCAGCAACCGGTGGTTTGGGTCGGCACGATTTTGCTGACGCGCCAGTTGCCCAGCAGCTGTTTAGGGATCGGCCCGGTATCGCTCTCCGCCGCCCGAACCTGAGTCGCCGAGACGCAGGCCAACACCACCAGCGGCAGCAGCGCCTTGCTCCAAGTGTTCAATCGCATTGTCTTTTCCTTCGTTTCAGTACCCAGTCTGCCCTCGCGGGCCAGCGGCTATCATAATAAGCCCGCCGATTCGCCGTCAAAGCAATCCGCATCGCGCCGGGCGGCGGCTACTCATAGCCAATCGCTATTAGTCATAGTGAATCAGTATTTTGTTTTAGCTCAGCGATTACCTACAGTCACTGCCACTATTCTGCCCGCCTAAATTAGCAGGCAATGTTGACAAGGACCCTGGGAAAATGACATTTACGCTGAAAAACCTCACGCTGGCGCTGGCCGCCGCCGGCACGCTGTTGCTGACCGCCTGCGGCCCGACCGCACAGGACGATCACCACATCAAGGTCGGCATCAGCGCCGGCATCGATCAGTCGCTGTGGGCGGTGGTGCAGAAAGTGGCCAAGCAGAAATACGATCTGGACGTGGAGGTGGTGACCTTCAACGATTACGTGCTGCCGAACGAAGCGCTGAACAACGGCGATCTGGACGTCAACGCCTTCCAACACAAGCCGTATCTGGACAAACAGATGCAGGAGCGCGGCTACAAACTGGCGGCAGTAGGCAACACCTTCGTCTACCCGATCGCCGGCTATTCGAAGAAAATCACCGCGCTCAGCCAACTGCCGGACGGCGCGCAGGTGGCAGTGCCGAACGATCCGACCAACCTGGGCCGCTCGCTGCTGCTGTTGCAAAAACAGGGGCTGATTACGCTGAAAGACGGCGTCGGCCTGCTGCCGACCGCGCTGGACATCGTCAGCAACCCGAAAAAGCTGAAAATCGTCGAGATTGAAGCGCCGCAGCTGCCGCGCGCGCTGGACGACCAGCAGGTGACGCTGGCGATCATCAACACCAACTATTCCAGCCAGATCGGTCTGTCGCCGGCGAAGGACGGGCTGTTTGTCGAGGACAAAAACTCGCCTTACGTCAACATCTTCGCCAGCCGCATCGACAACAAAGACAGCGAGAAAGTGAAGGATCTGGTCAAGGCCTACCAGACCGATGAAGTGGCGGCCAGCGCCGCCGAAATCTACAAGGGCGACGCCGTCAAAGGCTGGTAACGCCGCGCGTAGGGCCCGTGGCGCCTGGCCACGGGCGATGACAGCCTCAGCCGCGCTGGATGGAAACGCCGCCGTCCACCAGCATTGCGGTGCCGGTGACGAACGAGGAAGCGTCAGACGCCAAATACAGCGCCGCCTGCGCGATCTCCTCCGGCATCGCCAACCGCTTCAGCGCGTGCAGCTGAGCCACCTGCGCCAATGCTTCCGGGGTATTGCTCATCTGCCGCCCCATCGCCGTGTCGGTGCCCCCCGGCAGCAGCGCGTTCACCCGAATACCGTGTCCGCCAAACTCCACCGCCAGCGCCTGCGTCAGGCCGATCAGCCCCGATTTGCTGGCCGCATAGGCCGCCGTACCGGGAAACGCCGCGGTGTGGCCGACGAACGTAGAGGTGAAGATCACCGAGCCCGCGCCGCGCGCCTGCATGGCGGGGATTTGATATTTGGCGCTGTAGTAAGCGCTGGACAGATTGGTTTCCAGCACGTCGCGCCATTCTGACGCGCTGAGCGCCAGCGACGGCCCCAGCGGCCCCAACGTGCCGGCGTTGTTGAAGGCGATATCCAGCCCGCCGAATTCATCGACGGCCGTCGCCGTCAACCGTTCGGCGAAGGCTTCGTCGCGCACGTCACCGGCTACCGCCAACGCCCGGCCGCCCTCGCGCCGAATGTCCTCCACCAGTTCAGCCAGCAGCCGCTCGCGCCGGGCGCCCAGCACCAGCGTCGCCCCCTGCCGGGCGAACAACAGCGCCGCCGCCCGCCCGATCCCCGAACTGGCGCCGCCAATCACCGCCACCTTACCGTTCAATGCGTTCATCTCTTATCCTCACACCGTAAAAGAGCCTCAGTGTGACGCAACATCCGGCGCAGCGCTGGCCGCAAGCGGACATGCAATTGGCGCCATGAAAAAGGCGCTGCAAGCAGCGCCCCGGCAACGCGGATCCGACGGCGAACTCACGGTTTGGCCGCGTATTTCTCCTGATTGGCCGGCGTCACCAACTCGAACGGGATCCAGTAATACGGCTCAAGCTTTTCGCCGTTGATCATGCGCTGCGCCACATCGACCGACGCCTTGCCCTGGCCGACCGCATCCTGGAACACCGTGACCTGCATCTTGCCGGAGGCCAGCGCCTTGAGGCCGTCGGGCGTGGCGTCGATGCCGCCGATCAGCACGTTCTTGTCCGCTTTGCCGGCCTGCTGCAGCGCCATGATCGCGCCGATCGCCATCTCGTCATTGTTGGCGGCGACGATGTCGATCGTTTCGCCGTTGGTCAGCCAGTTCATCATCAGGTCCATACCTTCACTGCGTGAATAGTTGGCGCTCTGTTTCTGCACCACCTTCATCTTCGGGTATTTGGCCACCACCTGCTCCACGTCTTTGGTGCGCTGCAGCGCGCCGGCGTCGGTCAGGTTGCCGATCATCACCGCCACATTGCCCTGATAGTTGGCCAGCCGCGCCAGTTCTTCCATCTGCAACGTGCCGGACTCCCGCTCGTCGGAGCCGACGAACACCACTCCCTGCGGCAGCCTGGCGTCGCCCGGCGTGCGGTTCACGTACACCAGCGGCACGCCGGCGGCCTGCACCATTTTGGTCATCACCGGCGTGCTGGCCGAGTTGACCGGATCGACGATAATCGCGTCCACCCCGGCGCTGATAAAGCTCTGCACCTGATCGGTCTGGCGGCCGACGTCGCCGCGCGCGTCCTCAAACTGCACGGTAATGCCGCGCGCTTTGGCCTCCTTGTCGATCGCCTGGCGGATAATGGTGAGGAAGTTCTGGTCGAAATAGGCCATCGATACGCCGATGGTTTGCGCCCATGCCGGCGCGGAAGCGCACAGCGCCGCCGCCAGCCACAGCCCTTTCAGAAAGTTCATGATGTGTCCCCCCGGGTAAAAAAACGCCGCCGGCCAACCTTGGCGCCGGCGGCAATTCACGGCAATCAGTGTTTCTTGCGGTTGCGACGCATGTCGATCGACACGGCGGCGACGATAATCACGCCTTTGATGATGTCCTGAATGTAAGAATCGACGCCGATAAAGGTGAAGCCGCTTTTGATAAGGCCGAGGATCACCGCGCCTATCAACGTGCCGGTAATGCGCCCGACGCCGCCCATCAGGCTGCTGCCGCCGATCACCGCCGCGGCGATGGCGTCCAGCTCATAGGACATGCCCATGCTCGACTGGCCGCTGCTGACGCGCGCCGCCAGCACCACGCCCGCCAGTCCCGCCAACCCGCCGGCGATGGTGTAAACCGTCACCAGGTACTTATTGACGTTGATGCCGGAAACCCGCGCCGAGGTCATGTTGCCGCCGATGGCGTAGATGTATTTGCCATAACGGGTGTGCTTCAGCGCGATGTGGAAGATCACCGCGATCACCAGGAAGATGATCACCGGCATCGCCCCCTGGCCGATCGCCGTGAAGCCATCCGACAGGAAGCTGACCGGGTTACCCTTGGTGTAGTACTGCGCCAGACCGCGCGCCGATACCATCATCCCCAGCGTGGCGATGAACGGCGGAATGCCGGTGCGGGTGATCAGGAAGCCGTTGATAAAGCCGCAGACGATGCCCACCCCGATCCCCGCGCCGATCGGGATCGCCGCCGGCAGATCGAGCAGCCCCGGATACATCGGCGAAATGCTGTCCGAGGTCTGCGCCAGGCTGGCCGCCACCACCGCGGTCAACGCAATCAGCGAACCGGATGAGAGATCGATGCCGGTGGTGATGATGACCTGGGTGACGCCCACCGCGATGATGCCGATGATCGCCACCTGCAGCACGATCAGCAGCAGGCGGTTCGGGTTAAGCAGGAACGACTGATCGCGCATGTACCAGCCAAGGATTTCGAAGATCAGCGCAATGCCGAGCATCACGATGAAAATACCGGTGTCTTTCGGCATTTTGCCGCTCAGCCCGGAGAACAGCGATCCCTTGCCCGTTGAATCGGCGGAGAGCGGCTTCTCAATCTTTACGTTACTCATGATGTTCACCCTTCGTTATTCTGAGGCCAGCGCCAGGATCTTTTCCTGGTCCGCGTCGTCTTTGTCCAAAATGCCGGTGATGCGGCCGCCGTGCATCACCATCACCCGATCGCTCATGCCGAGGATCTCCGGCAGCTCGGAAGACACCAGAATGATGGCGACGCCGCGGTTGGCCAGCTCGCTGATCAGGCGGTAGATTTCCGCTTTGGCTCCCACGTCGATGCCGCGCGTCGGTTCGTCAAGTATCAGGATTTTCGGCTGCGCCAGCAGCCAGCGCGCGATCAGCACCTTCTGCTGGTTGCCGCCGCTGAGGTTATTGATGATCTGATCCATGGTCGGCGTTTTGATGTTGAGCTTCTTGATCTGCGCCATGCAGTCTTTGGCCATCTGCACATGGCTGACGAAGCCGTTCTTGCCGATGTATTCCGACAGGTTGACGATGCTCATGTTTTCGACCACCGACAGCACCAGAAACAGGCCGGACTTCTTGCGATCTTCGGTGAGAAACGCCAGCCCGCTCTCGATCGCCTTCGCCGGGGAATCCACCTTCACCGCCTGGCCTTCGATAAAGATCTCGCCGCCGTCCGCCGGGTGCATGCCGAACAGGCTTTCCATCACTTCGCTGCGTCCGGCGCCCACCAGCCCGGCGACGCCGAGGATCTCGCCGCGTTTGACGCTGAACGAGACGTCGTGGAACCAGCCGCTGCGGCGCAACCCGGCCACCCGCAGCACTTCCTCGCCGATGTTGTTGTTGAATTTGGGGAACATCTGCGTCAGCTCACGCCCCACCATCATGGTGATCAGCGACTGTTTGGTCAGATTTTCGGTTTTGTCGCAGGCGATGAAGGTGCCGTCGCGGAAAATGCTCACTTCGTCGGTGATGGCGAAGATTTCGTCCATCTTGTGGCTGATGTAAATGATGCCCTTGCCCTGCTCGCGCAGCTCGCGAATGATGGCGAACAGGTGCACCACTTCACCTTCGGTCAGCGCCGAGGTCGGCTCATCCATGATCAGCACGTCGGCGTTGTAGGATACGGCCTTGGCGATCTCCACCATCTGCTGGCTGGCGATGCTCAGTTCGCCCACCAGCGTTTCCGGCCGCAGTTTGATGTTCAGCCGCGCCAGCAGCTCGCGGGTTTGTTCATTCAGCTGTTCGTGGTTGACGAACCCCAGCCGCGCCGGCTCACGCCCCAGCCAGATGTTTTCCGCCACCGTCATGTAGGGCACCAGGTTCAGCTCCTGGTGAATCATGGAAATGCCCGAATGCAGCGCCTGCAGCGTGTCGCTGAAGGTCACCGGCCGGCCTTTGATTTTGATCGAGCCCTCATCCGGGTGATAGATGCCGATCAGGCATTTCATCAGCGTCGACTTGCCCGCGCCGTTTTCGCCCATCAGCGCATGCACGCTGCCGGGTTTGATTTTAATCGAGACCTTATCCAGCGCTTTGACGCCGGGGAACTGCTTGCTGATGCCTTCGGCCTCAAGAACATAAGGGTACATACCGCTTACCTCCGCACTGACCCACGTTTTCTGCGGCGGGCGCTCAGGTGGAGCGCCTGCGGCAGGCTTCAAGGCTTATTTTTTGTTTTTATCGGCGAATTGCTGGTAATTGGCCTGGGTGATCAACTGATAAGGGATCAGCACGTTGCTCTCCACCTTCTCGCCTTTCACCAACTGAACGGCGGTTTGCACCGCGCCTTCGCCCTGGCCTTTGGCGTCCTGGAACACGCTCAGCGCCAGATCGCCTTTTCTGATGAATTCCAGCGCATCGGGCGTGCCATCCACGCCGGCCACCCGCACGCCGGACTTTTTAGCCTGCTTGAGCGCCAGGATGGCGCCGATGGCCATTTCATCGTTGTTGGAGGCGATGGCGTCGATCTGCTGGCCGGTCAGCACCCAGTCAGTGGTGATATCCACCGCATCTTTACGCGTCCACTTGGCGGTTTGCTTATCGACAATCTTGATGCCGGGATAGTTGGCCGCCACCTCTTCCACGCCGCGGGTGCGGTCGCGGGTCGATTCATTCGACAGTTCCCCCATCAGGATCATCACGTTGCCCTTGCCGTTCATCAGCTTGGCTAACGCTTCCATCTGCAGTTTGCCGGCCAGCTTGGAATCGGAGCCGACATAGGCCATGCCGGCCGGGAGCGTCACTTCCGGCTTGCGGTTGACGAACACCAGCGGGATCTTGGCGTTCTCGGCCAATTTGATCATCGGCTTGACGCCCTGGGTATCCACCGGGTTGAGGATGATGGCGTCGACGCCCTGGCTGACGAAGTTTTCGATTTGTTGAATTTGCTGCGCGATGTCGCCCTTGGCGTCTTCGAACTGGCCGCTGACGTTGCCGTCGGCTTTCATTTTGTTTTGCATCGACTGGCGCAGAATGGTGAGGAAGTTGTCATCGAAGTAAGCCATGGAAACGCCGATCTTGATGTCTTTCGCCAACACGCTGGCCGGCAGCATGCACATCAGTACGGAGGCGGCGATCAGTTTCTTCAGCTTCATGTTCGTTACCCTTTAATCGTTAGAATGAAGTGGTCTGTTGATTGACAGCTAATGAAAGATATTTTTTACATTCAAACAACATTACGGTCGGTGTTATCCCTTTGATACGGCGAAATTACCGCGTTATCACCGTATTAAGGCCGTGAACAAAATGGTGATCGATATCTCAAAACAGATTAAAAACAATCAATTGAAATAAACCCCTGGTAGAGCAAGCCGCGTCTTCGCCGCTTTTTTAAATATTTATTTCATAATTGAGATTATTGAAACTTTTTAACCCAAACAAGCGAAACATGCGTTTTGGAATGGCTTATTAACAAAAACATGACACGGATCTAACAAATGCAGTGAAAGCCATCGGGTAACGCGCCCCGCGCGTGCGCCACGCCGGGCGACGGCAAAAACTGCGAGCGGGCGCGCAGTTTGCGGTTTCCGCGTTTCCCGACCATCCTTACTCGGCAATAATGGACATATCCCTATCTCAGGAGGACCTGACATGCAGCTCAGCAGTAAGGTGCGGATGAACCGCCTGTTCAATAACGGCAAGTGCCTGGATGTGGCGATCGATCACGGCATCGCCAACGAACCGGATTTCTTAATCGGTCTGGAAGATATCGAACGGGTGATGGGCAACCTGATCGCCGCGCGCCCCGACGCCATTCAGGTCAACTACGGCCAGGCGGAGCTGCTGCAGCGCGCGCCGCAGCGCGAAAAGCCGGCGCTGGTGATGCGCACCGACGTCGGCAACGCCTATAACGCCGCGCGCCACCGTGAGATGTGGGCGGTGTTGCACAACCCGGAAGCGCCGATCCTCGCCGCGCTGCAAATGGACGCCGCCGCGGTGGTGGTCAATCTGTATATGATCCCGGATGAACCCGGCATTTTCCGCCAGTGCGTAGAGAACATCGGCCGCCTGCGCCACGCCTGCGATCGCTACGCCATGCCGCTGATGATCGAACCGCTGGTGATGGCCCCGGCCGGCCAGGGCGCCGCCTACGGGTCGCTCGGCGACGTGGAAAAGATCGTGCCGCTGGTGCGGCTGGCGCGCGAACTGGGTGCCGACATCATCAAGGCCGACCCGACCGAACGGGTGGAAGATTTCCACCGCGTGGTGGAAGCGGCGCGCTGCCCGACGCTGGTGCGCGGCGGCGGCAAGGGGGAGCTGGGCCCGGTGCTGGAGAAATCCGCGGCGCTGATGGCCCAGGGCGCGTCCGGCATGGTCTATGGCCGCAACGTCTATCAACACAGCAATCCGTCGCAGGTGGTGCGCGCCCTGATGGCGATCATCCATCAAGGCGCCAGCGGCCAACAGGCGCTGGAGATCTACCACCAGCAGTGACCCGCTTTTGTAACTAAAATAACCCCTTCGCGACCCGGCAGCATGCTATAACCTGCTGCCGGTAACTGCAGCTTGCCTCATTCCTCGCTAGAATACGCCGTGATATCGCCATTCGGAGAACCGCCATGCCAAAACAACGGGTGCCGCTCAAGCTGAGCACCTCCATCACGCTGATGGTGTCCGCCATCATCGCTTCGGTGCTGCTGGTGGTGTTCGCGCTGTTTTTCGTGCAGATGAGCCGCGAAGGGCAAGATCAGCTGCAGCAAAAAGCCATCGCTATCGCCAACACGCTGGCGCTCTCGAGCACCGTGATAGACGGCCTGCAGCGACGCGATCAAAGCGGCGCCGTGCAGCGCTTCGCCGAGCAGGTGCGCCATCAAAACGAGCTGCTGTTCGTGGTGGTGGTGGATATGCAGGGCATCCGCTATTCGCATCCCAAACCCTGGCTGATCGGCAAACATTTCATCGGCGAAGATCTGACGCCGGCGCTGCAGGGCAACGTCAACAGCGCCATCAACCGCGGCACGCTGGCCCCGGCGCTGCGGGTGTTCGTGCCGGTGTATGACGAGCAGCGGCGGCAAATCGGCGTGGTGGCGCTCGGCATCGCGCTGGACACCGTGCAGCGGGTGGTGGCGGAAAGCCGCTGGATCATCTATTGGACCATCGCCTTCGCCGCGCTGGTCGGCAGCCTGGGCACTTTTTTCCTGGTCTCCGCGCTCAAACGCATCATGCTGGGTTTCGAGCCTTACGAAATATCCACCCTGTTCGAGCAGCGCAACGCCATGCTGCAGTCGATTAAAGAAGGCGTGATCGCGGTCGATAATGATTCCCGCATCACCATCGTCAACGACGAGGCCAAGCGCCTGCTGCGCCAGAGCGGCCCGGTGGAAAACCTGCTGCTGGACGCCGCCAGCAAGCATTGGCCGGCACAGCTGCATCTGGCGGAAGTGCTGGCCAGCGGCAAACCGCTGCGCGATCGACAGATCAGCTTCAACGGCAGCGAACTGCTGACCAATACCGTGCCGGTGATCGTCAATGGCCAGGTGACCGGCGCCATCGCCACCTTCCGCGACAAGACCGAGGTCAGCCGGCTGCTGCAGCGCCTGAGCGGCATGGCGCACTACGCCGATGCCCTACGGGTGCAGTCGCACGAATTTATGAACAAGCTGCACGTGATACTCGGCATGCTGCACATGAAGGCTTATCAGCAGTTGGAAAACTACATCATCAATACCGCCAGCAACTACCAGGAAGAGATCGGCGCACTGCTGCGCAAGATCCACTCGCCGGAAGTGGCGGGCTTCTTCATCGGCAAGATCAGCCGCGCTCACGAAGCCGGCATCGAACTGACCATCGAGGAAACCAGCCTGCTGCCGGAAACCGACGACGCGGAAACCACGCACGTGCTGATCAGCGTGCTCGGTAACCTGATCGAAAACGCCATCGACGCCATCGACGGCGTTGAAGGCCACGAGATCGGCCTGAGCTTCCATCACCACGACGATCAATTACACTGTATCGTCAGCGACGACGGCCCCGGCATCGATCCGGCGATCGCCGCGCACATCTTTGAACACGGATTTTCCACCAAGGGAACGGGACGCGGCATCGGCCTGGCGCTGATCCGCAGCCATCTGGAGAAACTGGGCGGCGGCATCGATGTCGAGTCCGAACCGGGCGAGCTGACCCAATTTTTCGTGCACCTTCCCTATCAGGCCAAGAGCGAAACCCATGATTAACGTACTGATTGTCGACGACGACCCGATGGTGGCGGAGCTGAACAAATATTACCTGAGCCAGATCGGCGGTTTTCACTGCCAGGCGACGGTCGCCACCCTGGGCCAGGCGCGCGCCCTGCTGGCCGACGCCAGCGTCAGCATCGATCTGGTGCTGCTGGATATCTACATGCAGCAGGAGAACGGGCTGGATCTGCTGCCCGGCCTGCGCGAGCTCGGCGAGAAGACCGATGTGATCATCATCTCTTCCGCCAGCGATGTGAACACGGTGCAAAAGGCGCTGCACTACGGCGTGGTGGATTACCTGATCAAGCCGTTCCAGTTCAGCCGCTTCAAAGAGGCGCTCAGCCACTATCGACAACAGTCGCAGCTGCTGGCGCAGCGCGAGTTTTCGCAGGCCGACGTCGACAGCCTGCTGCGCCGCCAGCCCGGCGGCCAGGAGAGCAAAAAGCTGCCGAAGGGCCTGACCAGCATCACCCTGAGCACGGTCTGCGAGTGGATAGAACAGCAGCACGACAGCGAATTCTCCACCGACAACCTGGCCAACGCCATCGGCATTTCGCGGGTGTCCTGCCGCAAGTACCTCATCTATCTGGCGGAAAGCGGCATTCTCGGCACCCGCATTCTGTACGGCGCGACGGGCCGCCCGGTTTATCTGTATCAGCTGAAGCCGGACGCGATCGCCATGCTGAAAGAGCATTGCCGCCCGGCATAAACGACGCCGGGCGCTGCAAGCGCCCGGACGTTGAAAGCTAGAAGTTGTACATGTAACACCTCGCCTCGCGGTGAGGATCTTTCGAGTGTATCCGCAGGCAGCGCCGCTTTTTCTGCTGCTGCTCCAGGTGACGCTGCTGCCGCTTGGCGGCTTCTGCGGCCTCGCGCTGCTGCTCACGCGCGATCGCCTGCTCATTGGCCTGCGTCAGGCTGTCGACATTCCACACCTTGTGGCGCAGCGCGCTGCGTTTTTTCTGGTACTCCTCGGGGACTTTATTGTCCTTCGGCGGCGCCGCGTGGTATTCCAAATCCACCCGCGCCTGCGCAAAGCAGGCGCAACACAGGGCCACGCCGGCCAACACTAGCCTCTTCATCGATAAACTCCTGACAAATCCCTGTTCTCATCTTTAGCAATTCAGCGGCCGGCCATTCAGCCAGGCGCGGCAATAAACGCCGACAAACGGCCGATGCGGCCCCGTCAGAGACGTCCGCCGCAGACGCAGCGACAGGCAGCGGACGATATCGGCACCCTGCTCACAGGCCGATCGGGCGCTCTGATGCCCCTGCCCGGAAGGTCTCGCCGCTTCCTGCGTTTGCAACCGGATTTCCAACGCTTCCCGCTCCGCACGCAGCAGCGCCAGCTGCATGCGCTCCGCCTGAATCTGTTCAGCCAACCAAATATGCTGCAACAAGCCATCCAGCCGCGCCGGACACCCCGCCGCAGAGGGACTTTCCGTCGAGACGCCGGGCGAGGAATGGCGATCGATGAACGCCTGACTGCAAAATGAGGCCAGCAGCGCCAGCGCCGCAGCGATTAACGAAGGTAGTTTCAATACACAAGCTCCATGAATAAGCCGACTGGGGCGCGCCGCGAAAAACGACGCAGAGAACCGTTCAACAGCCGTTGAGTGAAGACACCTGAGGCTCCGCGGAATCGGGCGCATGTTGCCCTCCCGTCGCCGGCGCTTTCGCGTTTTCGGCATCGCATTCCGCCAGACGCGCCAAGGTTTCGGCCTCATTCTCCGTGGGCGGGGTCGGCTCAGCCATCTCTTGTCGCAGGCCATGCGCCAGCTCTTTCAATTTCTTCTGAAACAGCACGGGAGAAATTCCCTCGCATTGCCGATCGTAACGGGCCGCATTTGCTTGCAGACTCAACAACGACATTATCAACATGGCGACAATACGCTTTGCCATTGAAAACTCCTGTAAGGATGTCTGGGTATGTTGATATATATTCAACAAGCAGAGATTCATCGTTTAAAGATAAATAACGCATCGGAAAAACAGAGTAGCGAATTAATAATAAACCGTTCCACAATATCTTTGAGATAACGTCTGCCGCCCCGCCGAATAAAGAGCGGCGGTTAGCGCCCCCCTATTTTCGACCAGTCCAGCGTACCGCCGATACCGACCCGGCCTTCATTCAGCACGGCAGCGGCGGATTCGCCGGCGATAATGCGCTGTTTCTGTTCTCGCGTTGCGGGCTGCGGAGTTCCCCAATTCCCCCAGTGAGTGGAGGAGGATGAGGATGAAACAGTGGGGTGAATGGCACTGCATCCGTTTAATACAAGACACAATGCCAGAAGAGAATTACGCCATGTCATACTATTTCCCTTAAAATAACGCTATTGGTAGTGACGGTAAATGAAAAACGAGTTTATTTAGTTTAATAACTTTCGCCGCATGCAATCGCCTGCGACAAAAAGAATACGCAAGTGTTAATCACCCGTTATTTTAATTAACCTGAATCAAACAAATATCGTTCAATAAGACAACGCTAATCGCAGAAATGGGCCAGCAGGCTCAGCGCACTTCCGAGTGCGCTGGGATCTTACTCTTCGCCGTCCGGCTGCCAGGCCAGCAGATCTCCAGGCTGGCAGTCGAGAATGCGGCAGATCTTGTCCAGCGTTTCCAGCCTGACTCCCTTGACCTTGCCGTTTTTCAACAGAGACAGGTTTTGCTCGGTGATCCCCACCTGCTCCGCCAGCTCCTTTGAACGCATCTTCCTTTTGGCCAACATGACATCAAGACTTACGATTATTGCCACTCTATTCTCACACGAAAGAAAGCTGTTCTTCATTCAGCCGCAACGCTTCCAGAAATACCCGGCTAAATACCAGGATTGCGCAGCCTACGATCAGCGAGCGCACCGACTCGCTATTGACGCCATAATAAAGGATAAACAGCATTTTTTCATCGGCGGTCAATACCATTACCTGCAGCAGACCGGCTAACGACGGGAACAACACATCTACGATCAGCAAGATGCCAATGATCTGCAACAGCACCATATTGTTACGATGCCACACGTTGCCGCGGAAGAATTGATAAAACAGCCCGGCGCCGCACAGCAGCGCGCTGTAATAGGGCAAATAACCGAGCATGTCGATAACCAGCGTGGCGAACAGCGCCCAGCGTTGCTGCGGGATCGCGTAGGCGAGCAGCTCCGGGTAATATTCCCGGTAAGAGGCGACGATATCGCGATAGGCTACGCCCTGCAGCCAGTCCCGCACGATGATGAACATCTCAACGCCGGTGCTGACGATCAGCATCGCCATAATGAGCAAACACAGACAACGCACATACAGCGGCAGATGGATCCTTGGCGCAGCGCCCATAATTTTCTATCCCTTAATCAACAGCAATAAATTATCGTAAAACGATAATTTATTGCTGTCAATGATCAAGTGGACTGATGAGTCAGGCGGTGGTCGCCAACGCGCGGACAATAAAAAGGCCGGGCTAACCCGACCTTGTTTGACCGCTCGACGCGCTTAGACCAGTTCGATCACATCGAAGTTGGCTTCGCCGCTCAGATCGGCATCGTAATCAACGCCCTGCAGACCGAAGCCGAACAGGCGCAGGAATTCCGCCTTGTAGCCCTGGTAATCGGTCAGTTCGTTGATGTTGCTGTCGTTCAGCTGCTTCCAGATTTCACGGCAGGTTTCCTGCACTTCGTCACGCAGTTCCCAGTCATCCAGGCGCAGACGGTGTTTCTCGTCGGTATCCGGCGCCGCACCGCTGTACAGCTTGGTGGCGAACAGACGCTGGATCTGCTCGATGCAGCCTTCGTGAATGCCCTGCTCCTTCATGATCTTGAACACGATGGAGATATACAGCGGCATCACCGGAATGGCGGAAGAAGCCTGCGTCACCACCGACTTGAGCACCGCAACGTAAGCCGCGCCGCCTTTGGCCTGCAGCTTCTGGTTGATGGCGTGCGCCGCGCGATCCAGATCTTCTTTCGCCTTGCCCAGCGTACCGTGCCAATAGATTGGCCAGGTCAGATCGGTACCGATGTAGGAGTAAGCGACAGACTGCGCGTTATCCGCCAGCACGCCCGCTTCGTCCAGCGCGTCCATCCACAGCTGCCAGTCCTGGCCGCCCATCACCTTCACGGTGTCGGCGATTTCTTGCTCGTTGGCCGGCTCGACCACGGCCTCAACCAGCACGTCTTTGTTGGTGTCCAGCGCGACGGATTTGTACGGCTCGCCGATCGGCTTCAGTGCGGAACGCACCACTTCGCCGGTTTCCGGCATCTTACGCACCGGCGAAGCCAGCGAGTAAACCACCAGGTCAACCTGACCCAGGTCTTTCTTGATCAGATCGATAACGGTCTGACGGCACTCGTTGGAAAATGCGTCACCGTTGATGCTTTTCGCGTACAGGCCTTCTTCTTTAGCTGCCTTGTCGAAACCGGCGGAGTTGTACCAACCGGCGGAACCGGTTTTGCCTTCGCTGCCAGGCTTCTCGAAAAATACGCCGATGGTGGCCGCACCGCTGCCGAAAGCGGCATTGATGCGCGAGGCCAGACCGTAACCGGTGGATGCACCAATGACCAGCACCTTTTTAGGCCCGTTTTTCAGTTCGCCGCGCGACTTAACGTAGGCGATTTGCTCACGGACGTTGGCTTCACAGCCTGCCGGGTGAGCGGTGGTGCAGATAAAACCACGAATTTTAGGTTTGATAATCATAGTAATTTTTTCTTGGTAGCTAAAAACCGAAGGACAATATACCTGATTTTCTCAATATACTTAAGAAAGTGCGAAAACAAGCGCAGTGAACAGACCAGTTTAGTCGAGGGATCAGGGTTGCCCAACTCCGCATCGTGATGCCTCCACGCGCCACGCTTCGCACCCTCAGCGCGTTCAAGCCTTCCCTCTTAAAATCAGCAAAAGTTGATCATGCTTCTGGCGTTGCGTTATGGTGTGGCTGTTTTTCGGTCGAAATCCAGGGAGGAACAAAGAAAAATGGATAATCCACTGTTACTAAAGGAACGTTTAAATACCTACTCGCAAACGATGGCTCGTCAACAAGGACGTATGCTTTTAGAACTCTCAGAGCGCGTTAATAGGGACTTTTTAAAAGATCGGACAGTCGGTAATGCCTTCAGACATGAGATGCACTGCTTTGTGAATGATAAATTGCAAAAATGCCAACAAGTAGGTGAAGCGGCGAATGTTGCAATGAGAGAAATGAAGCAAGAATATCAATCGCTTTCTGAGCAAGAGCGCTTATTGCGAACTGACGCCGTGACACCTTATGCCGTAATGAGAAAGAAAGTCAGTCATGACGCCGTAGTGACCTACGTGTTAGCCGGCGTTGGCTTCCTCTCGGGAATAGCACAAATTTTACTCGGCGTGGGCTTGGATTGGACTGGCGTCGGAGCCATTCCAGGAACGTTACTTTTAATCAATGGCATCAATAATGTCTACGAAAACGGTTATACGCTGTTATTTGGCAAGAATACTATTGGTCCAGGCCGAATGATGTACCGTTCTGCGGCTTCAACGCTAGGCTATTCCCATTCAGCAGCAGACATGGCGTTAGGTGGCGTAGACTTACTGTTATCAGGCTATGGTTTACTAAAACTGTCGCTGAAACCAGAAGCCTGGCGATTATTTCGCTACATCAATACAGACTATATTCGCGGTTGGAGAAACATGGGAAGAACCAGCTTGATGCTTGAAGGTGGCGCAGATGTCTCAACCCTTAATTCCATTTATAAAGGCAGCCAGGAACAGTGATGGAACCAACTTTATATTATATTCTTTCTACTCTCGCTGCCGCGGCCTGTCTGGCCGTGAAATACGGCTTCAGACCGCCTCTGGGTTCCAAGGGTTATGTCGTTCTGGTTACGATATGTTTTTTAATCCTTTGCTGGCAATTTACCCTTTTTGCCAACGGCAACGCGATGTTTATTGCTGACTCTGAAACATGGACCAAAGAAAATTGGCCTTTACGCTACTGTGCGTTGGGGTTTGCTCTTGCACATGCCTTCGCCACTTTCGAATCCTCCAGAAGAAAGAAAAAAGACAAACTTTCCTGAAGTCGTCACCACCAAATGAAACGCCATTTGGTGGTGACAAGGTAGATCCATTACGCCTTGTACTTTTCCAACTGCTCGATCAGCGTGTAACGCAGCGATGAGGCGTCGGCCGGTACGTTCTCCACCGGGGTGACGCGCACTTTCAGCCGATACTGATAGCCTGGTTCGAAGGTGAAACCCTCGATGCCGGTATAGAACAACTCCCACGGCTGCTGCGCGGAGCGGCGCACCTGCATGCACTTCATCGGGCCGACGCCCACGCAGTCCACCAGCGAGCTGTTGACCAACAACACTTCCGTTTGGCCGCCTTTCTCGTTTGCGGGCTGATTCATCGAGGTTCCCTCCTGGCTGCAGCCGGCCAGCGCGGCCAACGCAACAAATAACAACGCTTTAATTTTCAATGTACTGCACCAATAGTCATCCAGGGGCGCCATGCTAACAAATTAACCGGCTCAAGAGAACGGATAGCGATACGGTTCCACACGCCCAAAATATCATTCCTCGGTGCTCTATCAGTCTGGAAAATATCGCAAAATAAACCCCCTATTCTTATCCGAACCGGTAATTACCCCCGCTATTTTTTCTGTTAAAAACAGCTGGCTTGCGCAAGCTTTACTGAATTTAACTGAATCGATAAAGAGGGAATTTTATGCAAGAGATCGATGCCAAACACTTTCACCTGATCGCCGGTGCCGGTAACTTTGCCGACAACCGCGGCAGCAATGGCCGCGTCAACAACAACGGCGGCAACAAGAACGGGGGCGGGTCATCCAATCAGGGATTCTACGGCAAGCACACCTCGCCGGATTGCGTTAACGGCGTGATCACCGGTTCTCTGGGCGGCCTTGGCGGCCTGGCGGTGGGCGCGCTCAACGGCGGCTGCTTCAAGGAAGGCAGCAAAGGCGGCGGCAACGTCGGCATGGGGAAAGGCGGCAACAAAAACAGCGGCAGCAACTGCAATAGCAATAAAGGCGGCAATACCTGTTCGCGCTAAGCGGTTTTAATTAATCAAAGCCCCGGCTGAGCCTCTCCGTTCGGTCGGTGCTTTCCGTATTTTTGGTGATAACCATGTTTAAACTGTTTCGTACCTTATGCCTGCTGCTCGGCTTCTGGATCGCCACCCTGCTGCTCAGCGGCGCGGGGGTCTCCTTTACCCACGGCTACGCCGCGCCTAAAAATCTGTCGCATTTCGTCGTCTCGCTGGTGGTGGTCGGCGCCATCCTGCTGTGGACCCATAAATTGCTGCGGTTCTTTTTTGCCGAGAAATTTGAGAAGAAACCGCGTTAAACCGTGTTCTTATTGGGAGCGCCGCCCGCAACGATAAAACCGGCATCGCGAATCGCCGCCTTAACCTGCCTGGCGTCCATCACGGCCGTTTTCACATAGCCAAAAAAGGCCACCCGTGCGCTGGGCAAACGGATTGGCGTCGCCAGTTGGGCCATAAGACCACGATTGCGCTGCGCCATCAGCTCGGCGCGCGCATGCCAAAACGCGGTGGCATCGGCGCGTGTTTCAGTGGCGGTGTCGAACCGAGAGGCCAACTCGCTGAGCGCCTCCCACTCCGCCAACAGGGCGGCGATCACTTCAGGATTAGCCACCTGCTCCCAGTCAGAGGGTAAGGCCCCCTCACGCCACGCCTCGAGATAGCCGGGCAACATCATCTTTAATTGACTCAGTTGCTCGTTCACTGCGGATTACCTTTTATAGCGCCTGATGCCGGGATATTTCCCATAATGACACTCTCGAAACCGTTGATGGGAGCAATGGCCGAAGCTTATCAGCGCCATAGATGACGTAATGACTTTTGGTGCGGTCAAATTAGCGATAGGTGCGGTTGGGGAGTGAGACGGGAGCTCGGGCTGATGGCTGTGACGCGAAAAGAGAAACGGGGATTGTTGCTGGCGTCTTAGGTGAAATTTACTTATAAATCAATCACACAAAAAAAGACCGAATACGATTCCTTTATACGAAGAAGAATGAAAATATCCTTTTTTAACAACGCCTTATCAACCTTTCGGTCTTTGCAATCCCTTGCTATACCTTGCATTCCATGCTTTTAATTTCAGATAGTTACCAGAACCCTCGGAGCAATTCGGAATAATTTAGGTACTAAAACTCTCAATCACAAACGCTAATATACTCGCGCACGCGGCAGATCACTCAGCCGTGTCGTGTATGCCGGCGACAGTAGCTCACGCTTCATTGACCACACCTGATGCGCCCCTTGTCCTGCGAACCACAGTTTTGCCTTCCCCGAGTTATTAATCCGATCAAGCACCCCCATCAGTTGTTCGCTGTTATGCCGTGGTTTGTACTCATCGAACAACCCCAACTGAGCCACGCCCTGACTGTAAAAATCCTGCAGCATCACCCCGCCTTTTTGATACCGATGACCGGGTTGCCAAATCGCATCAAGGCAACGCATAGCCGCGGCAATAATATCGCGAGTATCCTGTGTGGGTACGCTCAGTTTTATGCTTGCAGTATTGCCGTAGTATTCCTCATTGATGGCAAATGGGCTGGTTTTGAGCCACGCGCTAACATGCCGGCAATACTGATGCTCCTCCCTCAGCTTCTCCGCTGCACGCGTCGCGTACATGCAAATAGCCTGATGCATCTGGTCATAATCGGTTATCCGATCTCCGAAGCTGCGGCTGCAGATGATCTGTTGTTTTGTCGGCGCAAACTCCTCCAGCTCGAGACAAGGCTGACCACGTAGCTCGCGGACGGTTCGCTCTATCACAACGCTGAAATGCTTGCGGATCATCGTAGTGCTTGCATCGGCCAGTTGTAGTGCCGTTTCTATACCCATCATGTTGAGCTTTTTCGATATCCGGCGTCCGATACCCCAGACCTCATCGACAGGCACGAGGCCCATCAATTTGCGCTGGCGCCCTTCATTGGACAGATCCACTACTCCGCCAGTCTTGTCCCACTTCTTCGCCGCGAAGTTTGCCAGCTTGGCTAACGTCTTGGTTTGGGCAATGCCAACGCCTACAGTTAGCCCAGTGTTGCGCAGTACCTTGGCCCTCACCTGGCGGCCGAAAGTATCCAGATCAATGCAGTTACGAACTCCAGTCAGATCAAGAAAACTTTCGTCAATTGAATACACTTCTACGCGTGGCGCCATCTCTTCTAAAACAGCCATCACACGCTGAGACATGTCGGCGTATAGCTCATAGTTGCTGCTGAACGCGATGCCCCCTGCGCGCTCAAATTCCCGCTTAATTTTGAAATAGGGTTCTCCCATCTTTAACCCTAACGCCTTCGCTTCCTTGCTCCTGGCTACGACGCATCCGTCATTATTCGACAGAACGACGACAGGACGCCCTCGCAGATCTGGGCGCCACAACGTTTCGCAGCTCGCGTAGAAGCTGTTCACATCAGCAAGCGCGTACATCACTTGAGCCTCGTTATCGAAGACACAACAACGCCCATCACCTCCAGATCGTCACCGCCATCATGAAGCAGGATCGGCTCATACTTCGGGTTCATGGGTTCCAATTGCGCGCGAGGATGCAAACAGAGACGCTTCACGGTGAACTCGCCGGCTATGCTGGCAATAACAATATCTCCATGGGCCGGACTGATGCTGCGGTCAACAACAAGCATAGAGCCCTCAGTGATCCCTGCCTCAAGCATGGATTCACCTGTCGCATAGAGAAAATAGGTCGCATTGGGATGGCTGATGCAGTACTCGTTCAGATCGATGCGCGAACTGACGTAATCTGCTGCAGGACTGGGAAACCCCGCCGGCACCTTGTCGGCGAAAAGCGGGATTTTGAGCTTGGTTGGGTTTGGTGTTGGATAAAAGAAAGTCATAATGTTGCCTTGTTACTGTGTTTTTATACAGTATATGCGCAAGATTTTGACGGGGGAAAGTTCGGATTTTTGTTAGAAAGGTAGGATATTGATCGGTAAAGAAAGATAGTTTCGATGAATGGCCGAGTTCCCTCCAGGCTACAACTCACGATCGAAGTTCGACCTTCAGCGCGTTTTCGCATCCACAAGTAGAACACTGTGCTGATGTTTATCGCGACATTATCCCTTGAGATATCAGTCTGAGAGGAGCGCCAGAACCCAACTATCAGGTGGCGTGAGGCAACGCTGACGGACGGCGTGCTGGGAGTCATACGTTGTTACTACAGTACGTCACCATGCCCCAACGATAGTGATTGTGCTTACTTATCATCTTGATGGGCTAGAAAATTTTGCCATCAATATCATGCGATGGCAGAATATAGCAAACCAACATTTAAGAATTTTACGCATTGAATACTTTTATACGTTATGCATCTGTAGGGGTAATGAATACCCTGGCTCACTGGGCTGTTTTTGGGCTCATGCTCTTTAGCGGTTTCTCACAATCAGTTTCAAATGTTGTCGCTTTTGGCATCGCTGTAACCGTTTCGTTCTTTGCTAACGCCAAGTGGACGTTCAAGGCACAAGCTACAACTTACCGCTATATGGTGTATGTGTTGTTTATGGGAGGTATGGCATTCTCTGTCGGTTGGGCAGCAGATACGCTACATGCAAACCCAATTGTAACTCTCGTTACTTTTTCAGTGATCAGCCTAATCTGTGGCTTCATTTATTCTAAGTTAGTTGTCTTCAGGGAAGATAAATGAAAATTTCACTTGTAGTTCCCGTATTCAACGAGGAAGAAGCAATTCCTCTATTCTACCAATCTGTGCGTCAGTTTAAACCTTTTCAGCATATAGATGTAGAGATCGTTTTCGTCAACGATGGTAGCTCAGATAGAACGGAAGAAATACTGTCTTCCTTATCTAATGATGATCAAAATGTTAAATCGATAAATTTTTCCAGGAATTTCGGGAAAGAACCTGCATTATTTGCTGGTTTGGAAGCCGCTACCGGTGATGCTATTATCCCAATTGACGTTGACCTTCAAGATCCAATTGATGTTATCCCACTATTATTGAATAAGTGGCAAGATGGTGCAGACGTGGTGTTGGCTAAACGTATGGATAGGCAATGCGATGGCCGAATGAAGAGAAAAACAGCAGAATGGTTTTATCGAGTACACAATAAAATAAGTAAACCGGCCATAGAAGAGAATGTAGGTGATTTTAGGCTGATGACCAGGGAAGTGGTAGAAAGCATTAAATTACTTCCAGAGAGAAACCTATTTATGAAAGGTATCCTTAGCTGGGTTGGCGGAAATGTTGAAATTGTTGAATACTCTAGAGCCGAGCGAGTCGCAGGAACCAGCAAATTTAATGGCTGGAAGCTTTGGAATTTGGCAATAGAGGGAATTACAAGTTTTTCCACCTTCCCTCTTCGTGTTTGGGCTTACATTGGATTTTTTGTTGCTGCAATTTCCTTCATGTATGGCGCATGGATGATCATAGATAAGGTTATTTGGGGCAACCCGGTAGCTGGCTACCCTTCAATTATTGTTTCCATTCTTTTCCTTGGCGGTGTACAGCTTATAGGAATCGGAGTGCTTGGGGAATATATTGGTAGAATATACATTGAAACCAAACGTCGCCCACGCTATATAATAAAGAAGTGAGATGAGAATTAAAATGTTTTGTAAAATCGACAAAAAAGCACTGCTCCTTTACTCAGGGATTGCTCTTCTTTTTATTTATCCATTAATCCAAGCTGGTGTTTTTTATAGGGATGATCTAGATAGAGCCATAACTGGTCAGTATGGATGGAGAGGATTAGGTCGGCCTGTTGCAGATATTCTCATGAAAGTTTTATCCGCCAGTGGCCACTATAACCTTGATCTATACCCCTATACTATGATTGCTTCCTGCTTGTTTATCGGTGGGGCATCGCTTTTACTTAGCGATCATTTATCGAGGTTAGAAGTTCCTTCACACAAATTAGTTTCGGCTCTTCTAATTTTTAATCCATTCATGCTGCAAAATATCGCTTACAGATATGACTCTTTAGGCATGTCCATTGCTTTTTTCCTAGCGGTTATGGCTTATACCTATACAGCCAGTAATCCTACCAGACAAACTTTAGTAAAACTTTTCGCTGGCGTACTATCTTTAACCATATACCAACCATGCGCAAATGTATTTATTGGTTTACTTGCTGTAGACGTAATGATCGCAGCAGTAAAAAATGACTGTAAAGCCACTGACATTATAAGAAGAATACTTAAAAAA
Source organism: Serratia sp. CY55921 (assembly GCF_052167655.1). Classification (NCBI taxonomy): domain Bacteria; kingdom Pseudomonadati; phylum Pseudomonadota; class Gammaproteobacteria; order Enterobacterales; family Yersiniaceae; genus Serratia; species Serratia sp. CY55921. Next base: position 1,698,363 of record NZ_JBJNMU010000001.1, read on the forward strand.
ACAGCCTTATTCGTCTCTTTTTACATGGTTTACATGTTATTCTTTGCTGCAAAAAGTAATTCACGCGCAGAGATCATATCAGCTAATACTGAAGGGCTAGAGCATTTAGCCTCTACGCTTAGTTCATTAAAAAACATGGTGCTATCATATTTCTATGGCCCGGTTTATATTTATTTTTTGATTCCAGTTGTTGCTGGCTTGATTTTCATTTTGTTTGCAAATCGCCATAAGAAAAAATCAATATTATCATTCAGCCTTTATTTGGTTATTTCCCTAATTATATTTTTAGTTTCACTGATGGGGCCAACCATATTTCTTAAAGATGCTCCGGTATTCCCCAGGACTTTAGTTTCCTTCTCAGCGTGTCTTGTTTTAATTTCGATTCCCATTGTTTATTTTTTACCAAAAATGAAATATTTATCACTAATTCCTGTTATTACAGCAATTGCATTCAGCGCACAATTAGGCAGTGCCATTAAATCACAGCGCGAGTATGAAGATTTTATTTTTAACATGATCAGTCGTGACTTGCTCACTCATAATGAAATTACCACCATCGGAACAGTTGGCCAGGTCAATATAAATGAAAGGGCTAAATTGTTAGTGGACAACAAACCATTAATAGGCTATTTCCTTAGCCCTGCATCTGAGTTTTTAGCCTCTTTTCAACTAATTAACAAAGGGTTCCCGCAGACTCTGCATGGTTATGGAGATGAACAAAACAATAAAAATGTGCTTTCTCGTATGATTAGCAGTGGGATTAAACCAATCTCAACTAATAAGGAATATTCTCTGTTCATTTCAGGTAATACAGCCATTGTATCATTGGGAACGGATAATAATTGACCTATTCAGCCCTCTACCATGAGGGCTTTATTTTTGGTTCCGGCCACACGATTTTTTCAAGATCTGTGTCATCGCTGATCTTCTCGATCTCGTTAACGTAGTCCATCCATACCCGCAATTTGGCTTTCTCTTCATCGGTAGCCATACCCAATAGCAACTTGCTATTGAGGGTTTGCGTAACGTGGTTAACACGTGCGATACGACGTTCTTTCTCCCCCTGTAACATCTTGCGTTTTTCAGCAGAGCTGTAGGTGCGCTTAATCACCCTTCCGTCACGATATACCCACGTCATATCGTTGCACGCTTCAGGTGGGGTTTCGCTAATCGCCACCTCTGCTACTGAGAAACCAGGAGGGAAAATTGCTGTGACGTCTTTTGATATACAGACGATAATGCCATTCTCGTCATACATGACCTTCAGCGTGTCTGGACTAAAATCCGCCTGACAGGCGTACCAGTCTCGCCCATTTTTATCTCTGGCGTAAAGAATATCAGGTCTATATGCTGGCTCATTCTCTTCGGTGGATTTAAAATCAGGCTTGTAAATAGCAAAGTTTTCAAATTTAACCATGATTAAGAAGTCCCTATATTTCGCCAAGAACCATTAATTAAAACTTGGACATATGAATAAGAAGCCCAAATAGATGGGTTATAGTTGGCCCCAGACATACCAGTAAACACGCAACCGTCAGGAGCTCTAACTTGCCCCCCAGTATCAGGCTGGTTAATTCGTCCAGTGAGCCTGACGTTTTGGACAAGATTTTGATAAGCCCAGTTTTGAGCGTTATTTTGCGCATTTGATATATTTTGATTCAGCCAGTTACTAAGATACCCACCCCAGATATTACCGGTAATATTACCGTCGACATGAAAAATAGCATTATTTGCATAAACTCCGCCTGGACAATAAAAGTTCCCGCCATTTGCGTCAAATCGCCAATTTACATCTGTATTATCGCCCTTTGCATGGATGCAGGCTTGTGCAAAGCTTGGCGTACCACTGAGCAAATATCCAAAACTCACTGCAGTTGGATAGCCTTGCCCTTGTCGAGTTGACACCCCTTTAACTATTGGCACATAAACACCGCCTGATGTTACAGGCCATTGCCAATTAGGCTGAAAGAATGGCGCCTGATTGTTCAACTGTTCGGAAAATGGCCCAGCTCCCCACGGAATTGCTCCTGGCGTTGTGGAAATAGCGGGGGAAAACAATTGTCCCGTCATAGTGTCGCCAGTCTTAGCAACAGCATTAATATCAGCAGCAGTAGGTTTAAACTTATCGGTATAAATTCTCGCCCAGGTAATCCCACCAGCCTCTGCTTGAGAAACACCAACATACGCAGCCATATTACCGCCAACAACAGCAACGTAGCCTGAGGACGGTGCGGCATCCATAGGCAAGCATACAACGCCAGCTGATACGTTCCCGGACACCGCTGGGGGCTTATTAGCTGCCGAGGCATTTACGCGGTAAAACTGCGCGATGTTACTGTAAGCGTCGCTTTTGGCTATTGGCCCGACACCCAAACCCGCCGTGCCCATTTCCATAACATTACCACTGCCAGTGCCGACGTTTTTTGTCGCAGCAGTACCGAGCTCAAGGTTTTTCCGGCCCTCCGCTTTATTTTGTAAATCCGCCAAGTTTTGTGACTTTTGAAGAAACAGCCCATTGGGATCCGCCAACAGATTTTTCCAGCCCGCTGCACTGGCGCCGTCCGGATCCGTGGTGTTTGAATCAACGGTATTCCACCAGATTTTCGAGCCGTCAGCGCTTAATACCGTCGCGCCTTTTGCATATCCGCCGATAGCCTGAGCAAAAGCGGAATCAAAGGTATACTGACCGCCGGCTTGAGAAAAACGAATTGCCGCAGTGATGTCGTTCAGCAGTCCGTTAAAATCCTTCCCGTGCGGCGGGATACCGCCGGCCGCGATCGCTGTCATTGTGAGTGGCGGAAAGCCAGAGTCATAGGCAGCTTTGCCCTTTTCCTTGGTTTCCTGCGTGGCGTTATTGGGGATCGTGTTTTTGTCAGCAGTACCGCTGGCGAACGGCACTACAATCTGACGCGGTTTATCTGTCAGTTTCATTTTATGCCTTCTGAATTATTGAAACGTTAATACCTGGCGGCGCCGGCAGTGCGCCGGAGGACTGCACGATAGCCAGCTCTGCGGTCGACAGTTCAAACTCGAACACATAGCTCATCTTCATTCCGCCATCGTTCTGGATATAGGCGCGCCCCCGATCGCCGAACATGTAACGCAACATCCGATTGATATTCGGTATTGAGCAATCGGTGATATTGCTCATGGCTTTCATCATGATCAGACGGCGATAGATCGGGTCCGCAAGTTCAATGGTCTGCGTTGTGCTCTCACCGCTATAGAACGGCGCCTGGTCAAATGGGCGGGGATCTGTCCGCGTTGGCGTATCCAGCCGCGCCTCACTGAACCCCAAATAATTAAAGTCGTCGTCGACCGTTAGCCGCCGGCTTACGTCCACAATTTTTCCCCACACATCGAGGCCATAGGTCTCTGCGGTTTCGATGTTCCAGATCAGATCGTAAAAATCATCGACGAACTTGTCGGGGGAAACGGCTTCGTTGAAGCTGCCGATCAGGGCGTTAAGGCGGGGGCTGGCGGCGTACTGTGCGAGCACAGTGGCGGCCACATTCTGCAATTTAGACCTCCTGCAGCTCTACGCTGATATTGTTCGGATCCAGCGTCGGAATTTCGTCGATACCAAACTGGAGGGATGAGGAAAAGGCGTTACCATCCCTGCTCAGCGCCAGGCTGAGAATATCGATGTTTGAAGGGTCAATGCTGTAAATGCCCGCATAAAATCGCCCGGCGGCCAGCGCAGCCGCTGCACGCGCGCGATTGCCCCCATCAGCGCCATTGAATGCCGCAATCACTTTATTCTTTACCTGATCGGTAATGTCCGATGGCAAATATTCGCTTTTTCTCAGGATAACCCTCACTGACACGCTCACCGGCTTCAACCCTTGCCAAGTGATCACATACTCCGGGTATGGCGGCTCATAGCCGTCGGTATCTGCAATCGTGTATGAGGAATCTCCGTTCATGTCGACACCGGGCGGCGCCTTGCGCCAGATAGCATCCGCGATATCCTCAGCCTTTGCGCCATATACGCCAACGTAGAACGAGTTTTTCTTCAATGTATATTTGGATGGGCCGACTTGTCTGTCTACCGGGGTCGGGTTATGCGTAACGTATACGTCCACTACGTTGGGAACTTTTGCGAGGATCTCGCCGCGGATCGCGTTCAATGTATTCCGGGCATTGTTGGCAACGGAATTGCGTCGGCGGTGCTCAAAGTCGGCTCTGCTCTCCTCATTGTTGCCCGGCACCCCGGCGGCGCGGTTGGTCACACCTGACCAGCCAGGGATCGCTTTGTAGACCTTGCTGAGCGCACCAATGGGGCAACCGATCGGGCCTGTCGTGAGGTTCTGGAAAACCACATCCACGCTACCGGCGGCGCCGATCGTTGCATCGGAAAGGCTGGCGTAGAGATACCCTGCTTCATCCTGTGCCAGGCTTCCAGCAGGGATCAGCGTATCCACCAGCCCTGAGCACGTCCCGGTTACTGTCGTGCCGGTGGCACCGATGCGGTCGAGGAAATAAACCCGGCCAATCGCATCCTGAAACCTGCCGCTGCTGTAGTCCGCGTTCACCTGGTTCGCGATCGCCAGCAACTGATCGTTCTTATCGGCGATGATGGCCGAATCGCTCATCGCCAGCTGCCCCTGTGGGCTTGTCAGACTGGTCCCCATCGAGCTCCCCAGCGCGGTGGAGAAATCGGTTAACCGGCCGTTTAGTATGTCCACCTCATCCGGCACCAGCAGCCCCGTTTTTGAAAACGTAACCGCCGGTACCGCAGTTGTGTAATTGGTGTTTTCATCCGTCATAACAGCACCGTGTAATCGTTGAAATTGGTATCGGTGATCGTCATTACGCCACCAATGCGGCGATCGCCATCAGAGACTGCCGTACACAGCGCGCTGGAGACCGTCGGCAGTTTCATCGCCTCCTGCTGCATTTTGGTGTTAATCAGCTGCGTGCCGGGCCAATGGCCGAGGATCCGCGGGTAATAAGGAATTCCGAGCGTGTTGTCATACCAACACTCGCCAAGGAAAGTGCTGCAGGCGCACGCCACATCCTGCGCCACCGCATAAGGATTGTCCGTGACCGCCAGGTTGCCTTTGTCGTCCAGCATCAGATCCCAGGTATTCGTATCGAGAAGAAGTGAGCGAGTTTGCATCATGCCCCCTATTGCGGTTTATTCGTCTGCGCGCTGCCTGATTGCACGCCACCATGCACGTGGTCACCAAACTCGATGCCACTAATCGTGGCGCCGGCGGACAGTTCCGCTTTGCCTTTGGCTGTAAACTTCTGGCTCACCTCGGTCGCGCCGTTCAGTGCGATTTCCGGCGAGTTAACGGCAAAGCGCTTCGATGCATTGGTTTCAACATCCGGCGCATTCAGCGTAATTTTCCAGGGTGAAGTTACATTGATCTGCTGATCGGCAAACTCGACAAATTGCACCGGGTCGCCATTCAGCACACCACCCAGATAGATCGCATCTGACAGGCTGTGCGTGCGCCTTGAACCGGGCATCGCGGGCTGGCGCGTGGCTTTAACCCCGCTGATATCCCGATCGCAAATCGCTATGAACCCAATATCACCGGCTTTCGGTGGCATAATCACCGCACTTTGGCCACCCTGTAGACGCCATACCGGCACGTTGTAAATCACCTCATGCGGGATAGGTGAGCCGTCGCCAGCGACGGCCATCACCATAGGGCGAATGTCCACGTGCTCCCCATTGGCATTGATCACCCTACACAACGTGATAAACGCATGACGCCCCAGAAACTGGCGCATAACGAAGTCCTGCGCGTTGATATCACCATTCAGATCGGAGCCGTTTACATGAAAATTCTCCATATCAGCCCCCGGGTTGCCGCAACAATTCGCAGGATGTTGAACATTGACCGCCCTCAATCCATGAGGTTAACGTGTGCATTGCACCGAGCACCGCATAGCGGCCGCTGGCGTTCGGGAGTGAGGTCACCAACGACAATTTGCGACCAATAAAAATATCAGGACAGAACAGACATGAAATGCTCAGCCCAACATTGGTAAAAATGGGATATCCGATTAATCCGTGGTCGGGAGAAACGAACAATGCCGGCTCTTTTCGGGATACTCCCTTTGGCCAGATCGTCACCTTCTCCACGTTGATATCGATCTCGGCATCAACAGCCCGTGCCGCCTCGATCATCTGCTGCGTGATATCTCCCTGGAAATACGGATCGGGCAGCGTGCGTTTAACGCCCTGATTCTCATATTTCAGCCCCACCGATGATGCCATTGGCATCAAAATGTCATCGATCGAGACGGGGCCTTTCGCGCTGAATGGCGACACCTTTTTCGCCCGAAGATAAAACATCATGTTCGCCGTAATAATCAGCGGCACATCCGGCGCCTGGTTGTAATCCGCATATGCATCGCTGATAAACCCTTCGAAAATCAGGCGGTCAGCAGCCCATACGCGGATCCGATTAGGCTTGGCCCCATCAATCCAAATCCCTTTGTAGCTCAGCGCCGCCATCTGCTGGGCCACGAGCCCCCACAGATAAAGGGTAATTTGCGTGCCGGCAATCCCGCCATACGCCGCCAGGCTTATATAGCAGCGCGCATTCTTGACGGTAAGCACGTTACCCCGATCGTCAAACGTTCGCCCCTCTGCCAGGGTAAACTCCACCCTGATATCCCGTTGTTGATAGCTCACGGCATTTCCTCCGGCGCAAGGTAGTAAAGTTTGAAACGCTCACCCAGGCCGGACCATTCAGGATCTGCGTTTCCCGCCAGGTCAGCGAAAAATAATTCGCCGGCGAATGGCAGATAGCCGTAACGCACGATCTTGTTGCCGTTCAGGCACAACACCCCCTGCAGGCAGGGAGTGCCGTTAACGGTAAGATCGATATATAGCCCCGTGGTACGCTGTGCCAAACGAATTTCACAGGCCTGATTATTCAGGGAGACGGTAAACCGTTGAGATTTTAGGGGCTTGAGTACAATTTCCAGCATCAGGTTAAACTCCCCGCCAATTGCTTAACCGCCGCATCCAACTTTTGCGTCGCGCTTACGGTGACCTCTCCGAGAGGTTTGGTCACATCCTCGACCGCTGACGAAACCTTGTCGGCAATGTTCCCAACCAATTCCGACGCCGAGCGCTGCACGCCGGAGATCGCTTTCTTCACATCAGAAAGGGTGGAACCACTCGTTGAAGAGGTAACGAGCTCCGTTTTGGCGCTCGCTCCCTGGGTGATTTGATTATTGGTAGTGTCGGCCTGCGATGTCTCGCTGCTGACGGTCACCTCGGCCACGTCCTGCACGTCCTGAAAAACCGCCGTTACCGTAAGCAACGTCGGGCCGCCGTCGCTTCGGATCCGATAATCGTATTTGGTCAGGTCATAAGACGAATAGGTTTTGTCGGGGGTTTCGATGTCATAAACCTCCGCCGTTGTTCGCATCGTCTCCAGGGTGGCCAGCACGTCCGAGCGGGATGTCAGCGTGAGATTGGTCAGGTTCGGAAGCCCGCCTGAAAACCCTGTCCAGCCCTCCACGGTAAACGTAATGTGTAATTCTGCCGGCCGCTGCACCTTGTTGAACGACGTGTAACCACCTCGCTCGATCGGCGCCGTGGTGATCGACGCTTCGCCCCCCACTTCGATAACGACAAATGACGTTGGCGAAAAGGGCTTCGTGCCAACACTGGCGCCGGAGGCATAATAAATTCCGTATCCCGGTGCCAGCACGCTGTTAACGACAGACAGCAGGCCACCGCCCCGCACAGCATTCAGTACAGTCGCCTGATTCAGGGAAAACCTCATGTCGATACTCCCGATGCATACGCGCCCACAAGGCTGGAGCGATTAATTTTTTGCCTTGCGTCGTCGATGATCCCTTTCGTGCTGTCCGCTGGCGAATTCACCTGCAGAGTGCCGATATGGGTTGTTTCAGTGATCGTGGATTGCGAACCGCCGACCGGCTGGCGCGCCTGCGCCGCCATGCCTGCGCCCGGCTGAGGCAAATTCGACAACACCTTCGGCACGTATTCCCGCGTTTCCTGCGGGGCCGCGCCGAGCCCTTTGCGCTCAACATTACCCTGGCCCCAGTTATACGCCGCCAGCGCCTTACCCAGATCACCATCGAACATTTTCAGCAGCTGCGACATGTAGCGCGCTGCGGCATGGGCTGATTTCTCCGGATCAAAAACGTCATCGCCGACCAGCCCGAAGTCCTTCGCCGTGCCTGGCATGAACTGAAACGGCCCTTTGGCGCCCGCTTTCGATACAGCCTGAGTATCGCCGCCTGACTCCGTGATCACCATGCTGCGCAGCAGCCCGACAGGGAGCCCGAACGTTTCCTCCAGCTTGCTGAGTTTCGGCTGCAGCCACGCCAGCATTTCCTCACCGGCCTTTGTTGGCTGTGGGCGGCGTACAGATTGAGCAAACTGCGTCGGAGCCTGGTCTTGCCCGTAACCATCACCACGCGGAAGATTGATCCCGAATGTATCTTTAACCCAATCGTGAGCGGATTTTCCCCATCCCTCTACCTTGTCACTGAATGGCAGATTGTTCAGGGCATCCGCAACGGGGTTATTTTTCAGCGCAGGGTATTTTTCCTCGAGGGGTTTGATGACAAACTCCTCAAGCGCCACCAGAGCTGCAATAAGGCCGGCAGGCCCCATCAGCGCCCCGCTGAGCCCTTTAAACAGGGAAAGCAGCTTGCCACCCACCGATGCGCTAACCAGCAGCAGAATGGCGTTCTGCCAGCCTCCTACCGCCTTGGCGGCTTCACCGGCGACACCAACAATGTTCGACAGAACATCGAACACGCCCTGCACCGCGGCTTTGATTTCATCCGGGTGCTGCGCCATCCAGTTCGCCAGATCATTCAGCCACGCGTTGAACTGTTTGATGTAAGGCAGCAGCGCGTTAAAGAGGATGTATCCCGTTTTCTCAAAGGCCTGGCTGATCTCTGCCCACTGCTGGCGAAACTTCCGCGCCGCTGCGATTGACTGATCGTCAACGCCTGAGCGCGCTGTAAATCGGTCAACATCGCGCAACGCATGGCCAGAGCCGAACCATTGCTGCGCGGCGTAGCCATAGCCCAGCTCACTGCCATAGGCCTGCTGCTGATCCTTATTCAGGTTTGGAAACGCGGCTGCCAATTTGCGGACAATATCTTCAGTCCCATCCCGGCCCAGATCGATATTGGCGCCCGCCTGGTTAGCGGCCAGTAGCAGGCTTTGAAGTTGAGGATCCAGCCCAAGGCCAGATTTTAAGCGTGCCTTTGCATCGTTGATGCGAGAGAACGCGCCCACGATCTCGTTGGCACTGACACCGAACGCCTCGCCCGCCTTGGTCCAGCCATCCAGCGATTTGGCCGACATGCCAAAGGCATCGGCCGCCGTCGCCAATTGGTTCAGGTTACTGGTGAACCCGGTAACAAAGCTTTTGAGGCCGCCCAGCGACAACGTGACGCCGGCCAGCGCCAGCACCTGGGCGCGAATACTGGAAAAGAACGACGCCGCTTTTTTGCCGCTGGCTTCCATGTCTTTGGCGGTTTTGTCGGCATTTTTCCCGGTTTTATCCAGCGCCTCGCTGCTTTTCTTCTCGCCGGTGTCGAACGCCTGCGCAACGTTCTCCATGACCGCTGTAAGACGGTCAAGCCCTGCCACTACCGCCTGCTCGCCAGCGCTGAAGTTTTTGTCGTCAATACCCAGGGCGAGGACGAGCTCGTCAAGTACTATTGCCACTATTTCCCCTCCTGCATTACGCGTGCGTTATGGGCGTCCACCTGGATGATTTCCAACAAATCCCACAGGTCCTGCACACCAAGCACCGCATCCAGCTCAGCCTTGGAGGCTTTGCCGGCGGAAATCACGGTGGCGATGGTGTGCGGGACGTTGGTGTAATCGACAAGCCCAAACGGCCTGTCAGGATTGGCAAAACGAGGCGGGATATCTAGCGGCCGGCGGTAGCGAAAAAATCCACGTGCAGTTTGAACACCTCCGCGCGCAGGTTAAGGCGTGTGGCCACTTCATCGATATCGGCTTCAATCAAGGGGCGGACCACGGTTTTATCCGCTGGATTCGGCACGGCCTGAACACAGGTCATCAACTCATCAAGCAGCGGTTTGGCCTCATCCGGGGGGATCTTCGAAATCGCCTTTAAACCCTCAACAGCCATCGCCGCGATCCCCATGCTGCGTAAATTATCGGGGATCTCGACGCCGCCGCGCCCCATCGCCATGAGCGCCCGCAAAGCCCACCATTCAGCCTGTGACGCCGACATTTCCTTGATGTAGAAAACCTTGCCCTGATCGCGCCCGGCGGCGTCGATAGTGATAAACGTCTCTTTACGTGCCATCAGTTAAACGCCTCCGGAGTGATGGATTCCCATTCGATGATCGCCTGGCTGGCCTGCAGAATGCGGCCGGCATCCGGTAGCGCCTTCCACTGCTTCAGCACGCCGTTCACGCATTTATATTTGCGCTTGAGCGCCGGCAAGATAACCGTTGCATTGCAGCGGAACACCGCCACGCTGGCGCGCGATGTGGTCGCCCAGGTATCGAACACGTCCCGACTTTCCGAATCCGGCATAATGTAGATCGTCTGGTTGATGTTGCCGTAAATGAAGCCGGCCGATAACTTGCCGTCGGCGCCGCGCACCGTTTCCGCCAGGCTCAGCGCGTCGGTCCCGTAGATATTATCCGCAGCGAAGCCCTGCAGCTGCACACCTGACGGGTACAGGTTCATTACCGACAGCGTAATGATGGCGTCGGCAGAAGTGATGGTGTTGGACATTATTGAACCTCCGTCGATGCAATATTCAATTTCTGGATGCTGCCGCCGTCGCTGTACCACAACGCGCAGTTCGGGCTGGTGCGACCTGGTCGAAGGGCCGGCAGCATTTCACCGACATAGAGGTAGTACCCCGTCGCGAAAATTGTCGCCGACACGTCTTCCCCAACTGCGTTGCTGATCTCCAGTTTTTGCGCCGCGGACAGTGTCACCCCGGCACGAATGCCGCCCCATGTTTTAAACTGCTCGATCACATCGGTCATCGAGGTTGCAACCAGCGCGCGCCCGGCGTTGTTGTAAGGGATCGTCTTGTTGGATTTGAACAGCGCCAGCACCGCGCCCTGCAGGTTGGCGTTCAGCCAAATTTGCCCGGCGAAGCTGTCCAGCCATTTGAAATCGCCGGTGATCGAGCCATCTGCCCAATAATCCTCGACGATGTTATTGGCGGCGTACTTGCCGTAGAAGTTATAGCCATTGGCGATCAGCACGTCGTACTCATCCCCGCTGGTCACATCGGCCGCCAGCCCGTTGTATTCGCGGAATTTGAACGGCACGCGCCCTTCTGTGCGGGTAAAGTCCAGCGCAGCGGCATATCCCAATACGGATGCAGGTTTTTTCACGTCAGTGCAGAACACCGGCACGACACTCCCGTAATTATTCACGGTGATGATCTTGTACGCGATGTGATCCTGATTACCCGTAATTCGGGCTTTTTCGTTGGTGGTCCACGCCACATAGAAAAAGCGCTCCTCCTGCGCGCTGGCCCATGCGGACAACGCCAGGTGTTCATCATCCTTGCACTCGAAAACGGTCGAGAATGAAGCCCACTGCTGCGACTTGGCGATGATTGCCGTGAACAGCGCGGGAACCACTGCCGCCGGCGCCCCCTGGGAGATCTTGGCGCCGAGATCGCTGGTCATCTTCATGGGTGCCGCTGCGGTGCCGGTCGCATACGCGATAGTCGTCGCTTCCGGCTTGGCGCCGGCAGCAGTGATGATGAAGGCATTGTGCGTGGTGTCATATACCACCGTCGCCACGGCGGCCGTCAATGAGGTTTGCAACGCGGCGGCCGCCTCCGCAAAACTGGTTACCGCGCTGAAATTGACTTCCGCACTGGCATTCTTCCCGCTGATGCCGATCGTGAGCGTACCGGAGATTTTTTTCAGCTCCTCGACCGTCACCCCTTTGAACGATCCGCTGCGCAACCATGCGGCCGCCGGCGCGCGGTTGAATCGGGCGAACAGCAACGCCCCCGGAGATTTTGTCGCGTTGTTGTAGCCCTGAAAATACATGGATGCCATAACGTATTCGTCAGAGTCACCACCGAAATAATCGGCCACGCTCGAGGGTGACGAAAACGACACTACATCGCCGACTGGCGCATAAGGGCTGTCGGTTAAAAGCAGGCCGTTGAGGTCGACCGCATTACCCACGGCGGATAGCACGCCCGGTTTGATTTTTACGTCTTTACTGATTGGAATTGCCATCGATGGACTCCGTTGTGGTCGTTTTGATGGTCACGTTGTCGAAGAACGCCAGAGGCGCACTGACCACCGGTTTGATTTGCGCGATGAATTCCAGCGTCCAGCGCGGTTCGTATTGCCACTCGCCGTTAATCATCGTGGTCTGACGGGGATCGCTACAGTAGAGCGGCGTTAAGACGCCCCCGGAGCAACGAAAAGCGGAGGTGCCAAACTCCGAGCGGATCAGCGTGGCGAACATCAGGGAATTTCGCTCCGCGCTGTCGCCAAAGAAATCAAGCTGACATTCCCAGCGCGTGGTGCGCGTGATGTGTTGCGTACCCATTCCGGCCGCCGGTGGCGGCGTGTACTTCACCACCGCCGTAGACAAACCGGCGGAATTCAGCGAAGTCATCGCGATAAATTCTCCCTGTGGCATCGGCACCCCGTTTTGCTGAGTGCGCTCGATCTGCGCATCAACAAAAAGCCCCTGGAGAAAATCGCCAAGGGCTTTATAGAGATCGCTTTCAGTGATCGAGAGCGTTACGTTTGCAGACATGCAACAACCCTCGTCCAATCCGGCCAGTTCTCCGGCACCGCCACCACAAGCCACGTTTCGCCCGCGATGACGAATTTGTCACCGCCGACCTGCTTCGGTCGGCTCACACCGCACCAGTTCCCGTTCGTATAGATGGACGTGAACACCCCCTGAATATTCAGGTTGTCCAGGTGGCGGATATCGCCCTGGGTAACCGCCTGTTTTTGTACCATCATCGGAATGGGCGCGTCATAGGCCGGCGACCGGGAATAATCCTCACGTTTTTCAGCACCGAGCGACCGATAAATCTGCGCCTCAACGAAGGGATTAACTGCGCCGACGGCGCGCGAAACAATACCGTGCAAATTCACTCATCACCTCCATCAACGGCATAGTCGATGCTGTTCTGCATGTGGCCAGTGTCGACCAGCGGCTTATCGAACCCTTTGCGCTTAATGGTCGATTCCGCCAACGGCGGAGAGTTGAGCTCCCGGATAGAGTCCTGCAGCTGGCTTTTTATCCGCTCCCCCATCAATCCAAGCGCTAACCGCGCTTCATAATTTGATGAACGGATAAGCTGCGAAAACTCACCGGGCCACTGCGCACTGTTGGCTGAAATCATGTTGCGGAAAAAAGGCCGCGGCAGCTGAAAATAGGACTCCCCGGCCTTGGTCATCACCATTTTTCCGAACTCGTTCGCGGCGGCCACCAGCGCAACCGGGGTCCCGTCTTCATAGGTCGCATCGGCCAAAAAACCCACCTTGAGGCTCTTATCCGAAGACAGGCCGTCGGCAATTTGCGCCAGGCGCGCTTTAAACGCGGCACCGCCGCGAACACTGGCACCCATTTAGCGCCCCCGCCTGACCGGCCGATAGTAGTGATCTGGATAGCGCGATGGCGATGAGCCCGGGTGATAAACCATCGTCCTGTAGGGCGCGGTCGCTTGCCAATAATCCGCGCCATAGGGAGTCTGCAGATACCACCATGACTGATCGTTACTGCCGGCGCTGTCCACCGATACAGAAACCGATCCCTCTGAGGCACTGGTAATGCGGCCAACAAGGCCGCTTCCCTGACCGCCCGACTGTCCTGAACCAAATCCGCGCAACGCACAGAGATGAGCAACAAGCAGGAAAAATAACTGCTCGCGCTCTTTCAGATCCTGCACTTTGCTTTCATCGGTATTATCGAGGTAGAGGGTCGAGGCCTGATTGAACAGCGCCTCGAGCAGGTCATCACTTGGCGCCGATCCGCATCCCGTTGCAAACGCCGGGTAAAGCGCCCGAAATGCCTTGATGTTGAAAACCACGGCGCCCATGCATTACTCCTTCTTATTCATCGCTTCATCATCACGCTTGATCCCCGGCGCCGGGTTGTTCTGCGGCAATGGGTCAAGGCCTGACTTCAACTTTTCCTGCTCTTTGGCCTGCGCACGGGCGCTGTTGCCATTGTCCTGGGCGAAGATCACACCGTTTTTTACATACGGTTGATCTTTGTGGATCTTCAACCAGGCATCCCACAGTTCCTTATCGACCGGTGTGAGGCCATAGCCGCCGATAATGCGCACATCTTCGCCGCGGTAACCCGCGACCGCCTGCTGATGGCCGTCGACTTCCAACACCAAACCGTTCGGCAATTTGCAGCCAACTGTTACTTGCTCTACCATCTTTTAAACCCCCAACATTTGTACGTAAGCCAGCGGTTGGCGAATGATCGCCCCCCAGGTACCGGCGGATTTTTTCTGGTGCCAGGCTGAAGACTCCGTCACCACGGCGTGCGCGCGCATTTTCTCGGTGAACGCACAGTAACCGGTGTCGTTCTCCCCCAGACGCTCGGCAATCAGCTGAATCACTTCACCCGCGTCGCTGGAATACTCCACCGCCGTTTCGATGGTCATACCCGGGAAGTTTTTCTGCAGCAGGTCTGCAACGTTGACCTTGTATTGGTTGGTCTTCGTCAGGTTGGCTTCCGACAACGGAGACATATTCAGCTTCATCTTGTCGGTTCGCTCGACATGCCCTTTGGTCTGACTGACGAGCTGCTTGTACAGCTTGACGATGTCGTTATAAATCGCCTCGGCGTCCTTATCGTCCCATTTCAACTTACCGCCGACGTCAATCGGGGTAATCGGCGCCGACAGCGATGGATCGTTCAGCAGGCCGTAGTTCTGCAAGCCCTCGATGCCGTAGAAGTAGGATTTATTCTGGAACTTGTTCAGCACCAGGGCAGACGCGACATTCAACTCCGCCGCCCAGCCGATGCGCGCTGCGCCGTACATATCCAGTTCGCGTTCACCCCAGCGGGTGTGCGTCTGGTAGTGGTAGCTCTGGCGCGGCACCCAGTTTGCGTTCGCGGTTACCATGCCGTTGTTGTTGTAGTCGCCGTAAGAGCTGGTGTCACCGGCTGATTCCACGATCGGGAATTGAGTGGTCAGCGTCGTCCAGTCACCCTTTTTGGTTTCGCCCAGGATTTGGGCCGCTTTCATCGGTGTCACCAGCACACGAATTAATTCTGGATCAACGTAGTTGGTGAAATAGGCCGGCACGCCGGAGTTTGAGACCGTTACCAGATTAGGCTGCGCATCCATCGCCAGCGCGAAATCGCTCGCATACTCCGGCGGCAGGTAAGCCTGCGCGCCCGGCAGGATGATGCCGTAATCGCGGCTGGCGGTAGCGTAATGCTGCTTAAATTTATTCATCACTTGCTCCAGGTGCTGATTTTGATACGTTCTTTGGCCGCCGCGGCGCTGGCCACCGAGAATGCCGTTTCCGCAAAGCCTTCAATGGTCGCGCCGGCGGCACCGGTAGCAATCTCGCCGGTGGTCAGTGACGCAAACACTTTTTGGCCGACAGTGGCCGCTGTCGTGGTAACCGCCCAGTAATCACCGCCGGTGTGCAGCGTGCACTCTCGCCCCGGCTGGATCACGTTAGACGCCGCGCCCAGCCATTCAACGATTGACGCCTGGCCATCGCGAGGAACAAACCCCGACGGCGCGCCAGTGCCTTTGTTCGATGCCACGCCCTTCACCACCCAGGCAAATCGCCCAATGGTTAACCCGTCGGCACCGGTGACCAATGCCCCCTCACCGGCCACATAGCTGGTGTATGGGTTGTTACTGGCAAAAGCCCCCTCAATACCCGGAGCCGGGTATTGGTTAATGCTCGTCTGAAATCTTGACATGTTAATAACCTTTTTTAAGTTTGCTGGCGGTAGGGAAATCGGCAGCAAAAGACGATGCAGCCGCGGAGTCATGCGCCAGTTTCGGCGCCTTGACGGCCTGTTTTTGCTCTACGGCATACTTCACCATGCTGCGGTAAGCGCTTGGATGTACGTCGGTGATATCGATCCCGGCCTGTTCGAGAGCAGTGCGGTAAACCTCCTCGGCGGAGTCCATCGCCACCACGTCACCAATCAGAGGGCGCACCTCACTTTCAGCGGTGCGAACCGCCTGGAAGTTTTTCGCCGCCACCTTGGTGGCGTTGTCAGCCGCCAGCCTGATAGCAGCGTCCATCGCCGGTTTGCTGACCATATCGGGATTCGGTTTTACCGGGTCTTTTGCTGGATCGTCCGGGGTGTCATCCGCCGCCGGCATCAGTACCGCTTTGATTTTTTCCAGCACTTCCTCCGGCACTTTGTCGGACAACAGCGCCAGGATGCTTTCCAGTGGGTTTTCGGTATCAAACGCTGGTCCGTTCTCTTCCGGCTCGACCACCTCTTCAGCTGCCTCCATCAGTTCGGCAAGCTCGGCCGGCTCGATTTCCATATCCTGCGCCAGGCGGCCGGAAAACGCGGATTTGACCGCATTCGCGATCGCGTTGGGGCGTTTATGCTGGCCCACCAATTGCGTGAGGTCTTTCGGCGAGGCGTCTTGCGCCAGGCGAGGTTTGAGATAGGCGCCCAGCGCTGCGCGCATGGCGACACCCTTACGATTTAATTTCATGTTTTGTAACTCCTTCGGGAGGCAATCAAATACCAGCACATCGGATCCGGCCCGGCCGTCACCGACCAGCGCCACGTGGTTACCGACGATATCCCGCATCACGCCGTCAAATTTGACGCCATCCGGGGTAACGCCTGGGGTCATGTCAGCGACGTACGCATACGACGATGACAGTTCTCGTTGCTCGTCGGTCTCGATACCGGCGATGGCGGAGTTGTCCCAAATCGACAATCCGTTTGTTAGGTAGGTGCCATCAAAATCACTGTTGGCGTGCGTTGTCCCCACCCGAAGCTCACGCGCGGGCGCGCCTGGGTAATCAGGCTTGTGTCGGCAAAGGATGGGGATGTTATTGAAGGTTTTCGCTGCCTTGCGCAGCTCGTCGGGGTCGCGGTACAGCATGTACAGCCGGTCGGGCTCAAGTCCTAGCGCCTCGGAATTCGGGATTTCTCGCCCGTAATAGCCGCACACGTTGGCCTTGCTGATGTTGCTGCGTTCGACCTGCAGCCGTCCGACCTTATCAATTTGCCGCACCGAACCCCGGTCAAATGCCAGTCGTTCAGTCGTCATTCATTACTCCAGTCCCGGTAAAATCGCCTCCCATCCACACCTGCAACGTATTTTTTGCCCTGGCATGATCCATTCGCCATCGATAAACATGCCTTTGTCCAGATCGAACTCTTTGCCGTCGGCTTTCACATGGGAGATGCGCGGCTCTTTCCCTGCGTGGGAATGGCGCCAGCGCCCCCGGCGGATGCCAAGCGCACGCTGGCGCGCCGACTGCATGGCAGACGTTGCCTTGTTGTTCTGATCCAGCGCGATAAAAGCCGCCCGGCGCCGGGTGACGCCATAGCGCTGTTGCAGCTCTTTTGTCAGGGTGCCGAGATCACGCCCGCGAGATACCGACTGCATTACCAGCGTTTCGACCTGCGTGAGGTATTGCTGCGGAATGGAGCGGATCAGATTGACGTTCTCGGTGATGGTCGCCTGCAGTGCGTTGTTCATTTCCGCCGTCATTTTGAAGGGCACCGTGAAACCGGCCTGCTGCAATGCAGTGGAAAGCGACGCATCGCTATTCTTCATCACATCAGAAGCGAAACGCTCAGCCAGTTTCCCGGCCAGCACATCGAATTTTTTTCGCCAGCGCCGCGACAATTTGCGCATGGCATCACGCATCATGATCGCCGGTGAGGCATCCTGCGCCAGCCCGGTCTGCCGGTATTCGGCGCGCAGCCAATAGAGCGTGCTGTTGTGCAGCTCCTGCACCGCCCTATCCAGCTGCCGCCGGTACCAGGCCTCAATCCCCGCGTTGGGTCGGATCTGACGGAGGGTCTTTTTCCGACGCGCTTTCCTCGAGGTTGAAGTTTTCGTCGTCTTCGTCGTCGTCAATCTCAATCTCCCCGCTTAAATCCAGACCGCTGTAGGGGCTGTTCGGATCCGAGGCCAATTTTTCGCGCACCTCGTTATTCGTCACCGCGCCGATACTCTCGTAAATCTGGTCCGTCTCCGCTTCTGTTTTGCGGATGGCGGCCTGCTGTTCACGCGTCATTTCGTGCAGGGATTCAAATTCAAAGGTGATATCCGGATCGATGTCGCCAAACTCCGAAAGCTGGATAATGTCCATCACGCGCTTTATCGGGTGCTTGAGCAATCTGGACGCGCCGGCCGCTATCGTGTCGTAGAACACCTTGATCTCGCCCTCGCTCGAGGCATTCAACCCCGTGGGGCTCAGGCCTGCGAACTTCACCGACGGGATCGCACTGACAAAGAACATGTGCTCTTGTGCCTGCGCCTGCAGCGTGTCCAGCCCACTCAGTGGCGTGTTGAACTGGAAGAACTCCTCCTGTTGCTTGTCCAGAATCAACAAGCCGCGCGTGTCCCGCGTGCGGTTATACAGCTCCGCGCGCTTGGCATAGTTGGGATCGTTCTTTCCGCTTAACGCATTCCCCATGTTCGTGAGGATGCCGCTCAAGGAGAAGGAATGAAGCACATCACCCACGCTATCGCGGGTACGCAGCCAATTATTGACGTAGGGCTCGGCGATTTGTGTCAGCGACAAGCCACCGAAGTTATAGGCCGGCTTCAACATGTCAGGCACCGGCCGGGAAATCAGATCCAACATGCGGCTGGCGTGCACGGTCTTACCCATCACGAACCACTCCGCAGGCTTGTAGAAATCATCGCTCAGCGGATTATCGGCGTTGTAGATGCCTGGGTAGGTCCATACCGGCTCAATCACGCGAAAGCCCACCAGCGAGCCAGGCGTGATTTTTTTGTTGGACAGGAACAGCCGGGATTGCAGCTCCTCCGGATCCGTCCATGCGGACAAACCGCGCGGGGAACGCACATCGATGTATATCTGGCCGCGGCCGAAAAATCCGTCGTGCTCAATAGCCAGGCGGAAAATATCCTGCACCTTGTAGCGCTCCATCGCCTTAACGAGCAACGCGATGCGGTCACCCTTACTTTCATCCCCGTCACTGGCCGCTTTAACCTTGATCCATTTGCGGGTCATTTCCTCGGCGATCACGCTCACCATCCGGCGATATTCCGGCAGTTGGGCGAGTTGCGCCAAATAGGGGTAGCCAGGGAAGCCGCCGAAAACGTAATCGGGGTAGCTGCCGTTCAGTGAATCGTATGGCGTAGCATCCATCGCAAGAATTCCACTGCGGATATCGTCAGGGATAACACCGGCCGGCGGTTCGTACTTCTCGAACTCACGCCGCTTTTTGTGTCCGACCTCGGCGAGCATCTCGTCGCTGATCGCAATCCCTGGCGATTTTGGCGCCTCCTGCACTAGCGGCGCCTCGCCACTCGTTTTTTTTCGCTTAAAGGGCCACATCAAATACTCTCCAAAAAGTCGTCGGAAATGAGCATTGGCATTTCCATTGGGGCGTAGGCGATCATTGCCGAGTCGGCGAGGTTCGGTGATTTGGTGCCGTCAGGTTTTTTATCAACCACGATTTTCCCCACACCATTCACCGTGTAAGTGGGCTGGGATAATTCAATAACCAGCTTGTCCTTTTTTTTCATCGTCCCAGAGATGGAAATAATTTCGTCAGGATCAAACTCCATCCCTTCAGTCACTGCGCGGTAGGTTTTTTGGAACCGGGTACGCAGTGACCACCACCCCTGTGCTTTGGCATTGGCGAAAAAGTCCTTGTTAAGGCGGGCTGGCCTTCCGTTATCGCCACGAACGGCCTCGCCTTCGGGATCGAATACCGCGCCGCTACCGCGGAATGGGACAGCGACAATTGTCGGTATGTCCTCAGCTTCACGGTTTTCGTTTATTACCCGTGCGTCGCCGCGCGCCCCGGCCCCCAGACCGTCTGAGTCAAACCTGAAGTGATCAAGCAGTTGCTGATCGCAAATGTTAAAAGCTTTCTGAACGGTTCCAAAAATGTCGTCGCCCTTCCCCGACCACTCGTCGATATCCTCCAGGAGGAAACCGTGGCGGGACGTAAAGGCGTTGGTGTCCTTGCCCTCATCGGCAACATCCAGCGCCCCCATGCGCACGCCCGTTGGCTCGATGCCAAGCGCGATGTGAGCGTCGATCGCCGCCTGCACCCATGCAGACGGGATCAGCACGCCCTCGACGGATGCGCTGTAGTTGATGTCGATTTCTTGTGCCACGGTGACCGCGTCGAGTTCCTCTACCTGCTTGTCGTACCAAGCCTGGTCTTTGCGAGGGTCATCACGCCAGTGGAACGTAAACACGTCGATCTTGCCGCTATGACGGCGCTCAGCGAAGGAGTTGGCCATGCCGTTCGGCGTTGAAATGTCCTGCCGGCAGTTGGTGGTGGCAGATAGCGAAGCATCAACCAGATAAGGCCGCTCCAGGAACGCGGATTCGTCCACGATGTAGAAACTGGTGCGGTCACCACGCCCAATGCCGTCGCCGGCCTCACCGGTCATTGCTGATTCGGTTTCCGGGAACAGAATTCGCATGTGCGGCGCGTGCTGTTTGGCACTCCAGCCTCCACGAAACTCTACCGGCAACAGGCTAATGAAGTTACGGGCTTTGTCGAACAGCGACTTCGGTGAGCCGATTTTATCGACGTATTCTTCTTTGCGAGAGCCGAAGCCGGCAAAGACACCATGATTGAACAGGCAGAGCGACGACGCCATCCCTACCGTCAGCCACGACATGCCCATGTCGCGGGTTTTCTCCGTGATGCCGGGTTTTGATGCCCGCCAGTGCTCTACAAACCACTGGATCCACTCCTCCTGCTTTGGGAACAGCAGAAATGGGATACGCGCCGGTAAGCCACGCTCGACGTTGCGCGGGTCAACCGTCATTCCCCAATCAATGATGAACTGGGCCGGGTTGTCCTTATAAAAGGCCTTCATGATTGGGAGTGATTCAGGATTAGCCCTGATACGCTGCAGGCGCTCCATCCGCCATTCGAACACCTGGGTGTAATCTGGTTTTTTGAAGTTGAACGGGAATGGAATGGGCATAACGTGATCCATGTACCTTGTACTTCATTGACTAAAACAACATATTAATTGTTCTTAATAATCAGTGGAGGATGTATGTTACCGAATGTTAGTGTCAGACTTCTGGAATTAACCCGTGACCTTAATAATCAGGTTAAAATTGCAGCTATTTACGCTCTTGGAGAGGGTGGTGTTGCACTGCCAGCCATTACCGAAAGATTGTTAGAACTGAGTAATGATTTAAACACTGATGTAAAAATAGCGGCTACGAAAGCCTTGGGTCGCATGTCTCGCCCTGGGGCATAAAGTTAATATTATGGATAATGCCGCCAATGTGATGGCGGCTTTACCTCATCAGCTTACGATAGGCCTCTGCAGCTTCTTCCGGCGTCAGGTTGACGCTTTCCGTTTTTACAGGGCCTCCATCCGGGCCACTGAGCTCAGTCTTGTTTCTCACCATGCCCAGGTGCTGCGCCACCATCTTCAGCGCGTCATCCTGATTACGGGTGATCACCTCAATCCCGAACTTGCCTTCTTTGATGCCAGCGAAGAGCCGCCGGGCGGCACCGGTCAAATCTCGGGAGTCGTGGAAGTGTGCGCGGCCAACGCCAGCGCCATTGCACCGGGGGCATTCAGGATTGGGATCCAGCATCGCATCAAAGCCGTAACCACCTCTGTCGGATGGCTCAGGCTTATTTGCGGCTTTAGCCTTCACCGATGCCTCCTCGTGCTCCACCGCATCCATCCACTGATACTGGTGGCCGAAGCCCCAGCAATAACGGCAGCATAACCGGCGGTACTCAGTGATCTGGTTGACGTCGGCCGTGGCGATGTCCCACCACATTCTCAGGACAGCATCCTGCGTTATCTGGGTGCGACGTTCGCGAGCAGCCAGCGCGTCGCTGATTGCCCTGTTCACCTTAGCGTTTCTATACATGCGGCTAGCGCTGACATATGCCGTGTTGCCTTCGCCCTTCCCACCCGCGCGTTTGTATGCCGCCGTCCTGTTCAGATCGATGAGGTACTCATTCACGAAACGCCACTGCATATCGTTTAACCCGTATTTGCGCGGGTCTAGGCCTGGCGTATCGTCATCCCCATAATCGGCATAAGGATTGATGTCATTATCCGGGGCGACTGCTTCTATGTTGGCTTTGGGACTAGTACGCACCTTTCCATTATGCGTACCGCTTTTGCGTACCTGCGTACCTTTTTGCGTACCGCTCTTTCCCTTGCGTACCCAGCCATGCTTTTTGGCGCGCTTCCTGATTGCCCCCTCACTGAGGCCGTATATCTCTGCCAAGTCGCGGAGAGAAAGTTGACCGGCACAGTAATCGCGCTCGAGGCAGCTTTCTTCCGGTTGTGACATAACGTTCTCCGTGAATAAAAAAGCCACGAGTAACCATGATCTGAGTGATCGGAGGGTATCGCCTGTGGCTTTGCTTGCGCATTAGAGAGAGAATGCAAATGACTGTCTATGATGCACACCTAAGTAGATGTAGTTATCAACCAAATCAAAGGAAAAGATTATGGGAAACATTACTATTCATGCACATTTAGTTAATGGCGATTTAATGCCGTTATTCTCTGAGGCTAAGAGTTCCAAGCAGTTAGTTGTTGCTTTCACTGGTGATGATACCGGTGCACCGCCTCAATCTTTGAGCATCATTGTTCGAACAACGTCAGGTAAAAAAATCGAGATCAACGTTCCGTATGATGAGACTGCTGATGCTCGCGTCAAAATAGATAACGAAGTAATTTAGCTTATACCATGCCCATCTCAGAAATCTTTAATCTACGTCTGATGATGGGCAATAAGCAATCATCCAGATGGATGCTGTATTCATAACACTTTAAGTGCCGAACATAATTGCGATATATTTCTAGAAAGCAATATCTTTTCCCCGCCTGTTTTTATGTATTCTCTAATACCTCTGTTAAATTTGAGCCACAGTTCTTCTTCCTGGGTATCTGAATACAAGTATCCACACATAATCCATGCTTTTGATGCCTCATCAAATGCAATTTTTAGCGCCTGCTTCTTAAAATATATCTCAGACTCGTCACCAATTCTATTTGCAACTTGAGGATACGATTTTAACCTTTCTCGAGCGATATTCACATTGTGATAAGACCAAGATTCAGGCATAGAATCAAGTGAGTAGCGAAGCTCCAAAACAGTTCGTTTGAACTCCATCTTTAGTTTCAATCTCTCTTGTTCACGCCAAGAGTCAAGAGCGATATAAGCCATACCTAGAGTTGCCAAGGAAATAAAAACGCTAAAAATGGTAGCAGCCATAGTCCACCAAGCCCACTGAGCCGAATCCTTAGCAGCTAGCATGGTCTCATAATTGATTAAATCAGTATCCATTTTAACCTCGCAATTTTGACGAGGTGATTTTAGTTACCGTCTCTCCGGCTGTCACACCGTTTCTTCTAGCACGGCTGATGTTTCCGCTATGACCGCCCCCTAGCTCGCGGGGTATTAACCGTTTTTGATTTCTCCCGCTCGCTCACAGTGAGGAGCCCGGTCGTGGCTAAAGCAGGAGAACGGCAACGGCTCGGCACTTTGTTAATTTTACCTTTTCGGTAAGCCGGCCCGCCAGGCGTTCAGTGTGGCAATTCTGCCGGCACAAATTTTCAGTGAGGTTTGTAGCGCCAGCGTATAGCCGACGGCGTCGCCCCATGTGTCACCGGCCATTTCTGGCTGCTCACATAGAGTGAATACAGATTCAGGGGGAAGGAGGATTAACGGCGCCGGGGGTTGTTCCGGTGTCCGGGCGCAAGAGCTCAAGCACGGCGGCAGGCAGAGGCTGAGCAGCACAGGCATCATTCTGGATTGCTTCACGATATTTCCTCTGGTAGTTTTCGCCCTGCTGGCGCAGCTGCTGCTCTCTCCGTTGCTGTTCGGCCATCATTGCGCGATTACGGGCGTCATCCGCGCGCAGTGTGGTGATCAGTCCTGTCTGCTGCGCCAGCGTCTTTTTCTGCTCTGCAACCTGTTGGCGTGCCAGCTCCAACCGGTGCGACAACAGCGAGCTGTAACCACCCAGGCATATGGCCGTCACCAGCAGGAGCAACATTCCCCCGCCGGCCAGTTTTGAGATCCAGCCGCTCATTTGTCCAATCCCCAGCAAGCCAGTTCGGCTTCCTGATCGCGCCGTACGATCTGCCCGTAGCAGTTATTCGAGCGGATGCGGCAATCTCGGCCAGAGTCGTATATCCAGCGGCGGATTTCGCGGCAGGCGCCAATGCGGTCGCCGGCGTTCAACTTTTTGTAAAAGGTGGAAGTGAAGCACTTTCCGGGGCCGATGTTCCACGGACAGAACGAGGCGATCCCGACTTTTTGCGGTTCGGTCAGCGTTACCTTGACGTTGCGGTCTACCCAGTCGAGCGCCTTTTTCTGCTCTGCTGCGTCAATCTGCTTGCACTGCTCGGCGGTCAGGCGCTGACCCTTCACAACCTTCTGGCCGTTGACCATCGTCACACCGCCGCAAATTGTCCAGATGCCGACACCGTCCTGGTATGCAGTCAGGCGCTGACCTTCTTTTTCTTCCTGAAACTGCGACATCATGACCGGGGCCGATGCGCCAGCAGCAATCAACGCCAGCATAGCGGCGCTGAGTTTGGTTTTTATCGAAGCCACTACTCGCCCCCTAACAGGTCAACGTCCCGCGCGCTGATGTTCTTATTTGAGCGGTCAATGAGGTACATTTTCAGTAACCTTTCTCGCCGGCACCTGAACCAAATACCCACGATGCACCCAATAACGGAACTGAGGATGCCGACAAAAATGCCGATCACCATCCACTCACTGGGCGAAAAATAATTTATTGCCCCGAGCAGCAGGCCAACCAACCAGCCGCCATGCGTGGCGCTATCTGCGATTTTTTCCGGCATGGATCTCATCCTTCCCCCTCGCCGGGGCATGCCCCGATCATCGGGTGATAAAAGCGAAAAACCGCCGGGAGGCGGTCGCTATGGTGATTCAGGTTTGGGATATGGCTTCGGGCTGAACAGCTTCGTGTTTAGCCGCCGGCGCGCCCGCTTGTTCAGAAAGCGGATATACCTGAACTGATTAAATGTGTGGGCGGTGGCGCGGTGTGCGTTCGTCTGCAAGAATTTTCCACGGGCGCCAGCCTTGCGCCCTTTCGTCGTCATGGCAATCTTGTGATACCACTCTCCGTCGAGCTCGTAGAACGTCGTTTGATGGCTGCCAACGTAATCGAAATTGCTCGCCTGATACACGACGCCGAACCGGCCGCACCGCTCGTCTGCAAACGTCTGCACCCAATCCACAGCGGGATAGAGCAACTTGATAGTTTTCAGCGCATAGCTGATTGCGCGCGATTCGGTGTTGCGCGGCATCCGGTCATGCACCCAGAGCCGGTTTAACTCCATATATTCGCGGTTGCCGGTGCCATTCACGACGCGCGCGCCGCTGCTCGGGTTCATTGCGTAGCCCCACTGCATGACGCCCATCAGTTCGCGGCCGTCGAAAATCCCAAGGTGCAGATAGGAGTTGTTCACTACGCGCTTGCTGTAGTGAAAATGGCTGATCACCAGGCGGGCAAGCCAAACGGGGATCGTTGCGACGTGGAGATCGTCACATCCATAACCGACGGTTTCGCCGGCATAGACGATCGGCGCGGGCTTTCCGCTGGTGCGTGACACAACAGAATTTGAATGATTTTTCAATGTCTCGGCACTCCAATAGGCGGGTGTGCTCGTGACTGTTGACGCGGGCATACAGCCCCGGAGAGCGGCAACTCGCCGGGGCGCCCATCTAAGCATACGTGTAGAAAAGAACTAAATTCTGATATAAATAATTATCTTAACGCAATGGGGATAAGCTAAATTTAAATATTAATCCCTTTTATCTTCCCTATCTACTAAAGATATCTTTCCCCATTCATTTTTAATAACAGAATAAATACATGACTTAAGTTCGTTTGTATGAACTCCAAGCTCATCAAAATCTATTCCCTCACTATAAACCTTCTCTTCCAACAAGAAGCTCCTAAGTTTTTTGAGAGCCGCACTCACTTTCTTGGTTCTCTCTTCCCCAGGATTTAACAACAACTCAATTTTCGACATTAGTAATCCAAGCTCGCTCATTGCAAGCCTATGTTCGTCGAATAGCTTCTTATAATGGGTAGTTTCGCTACCATTATCCAACAGCTCTGTAGCCATCCCATTAATACAGTTAGTTACACCAGTTACTACACCAATGAATTTCGCTGTGGATTCTCTAAGGTCGTTAATCCAAACTTGACGAGATGCAGATACTATTTGTTTGGTAATTGTTATGCTGGATAATTTTTCTTGGTGTAATCGTTCCTCTCGAATGTTTTTTGCATTCGCGCGCATCGCCCAGATGGCAACACCAGCGGGAATGAGACCAGCAAATAAACCTGATAAAAAGGTGTCAACCGCAAAATCAGTTTTCACAATTATATTCGGAAGATGACTAACACTTAAAAATGCTTGCTGTAAGGGTTCTTCGCCCAAAAATTTAAAAGGAATACCTTGCCAATCCATGATGCCCTCCATTTTAAAGAAGGCTATTTTAGCAAAAAACCCGCTCAATGGCGGGTTTCTTTTGAATTTGTCGCTGCGGATATAACTTCGCGAAGCTTATCCCAATTTAATCATTTTTCGCGCAAAGTCAACGCCAAAATCGCTCGCCATTCAACTCAAATGCATCACTCATCGGGCGATAAAGCATGTATTCCGCCGTTTTCACCCACACCGCGATGCGCGTCTCGCAGGTGCGCATGCACCAATCAGGGCGGTAATCATGCAGATCCGCGGCCATCTCCTTCAGGCTCTTTCCTTTACCGATATAGCGCTGCTGAATGATAAATTTCAGTCCTGGGTAATCCAGCAGAACGCCCCCGATCACCCGATCCATAATCGCCGCCTCGGAATCAGTGCAAAATGCCAGGCTGCTTTTTTGCTTCCCCTCCAGAATGTCGAGCAGGTACTGGCGCAATTCTTCCTGCTCACATCCCGCCTTTTTCAACTGATTGAGCGCCTGGGTGATCGCCGCTTTTGTCACCTTGTTGCTCGTCAGTAGTCGGTTGAACATGTTGCCGGCCCTGCCGAAACTTTCCATCCCTGACCACCGGCCCCACATTTTCAGCCGCCCTTGTATCCAAACGCGCTCCAGTGCACGCAAATGCAGTTCTTTGCCGTCGCCTTTACCGATGTTGTCGGGGTAGATCATAGCTTTCCTTCCTTTCTCAAAATTTCTTGCGTGCGCATGACGCCTTCGGCGTGCATCAGTCGGGCGTCGTTCGCGTCGATAAAGCGCGTGCGGCGATCTACTTCATCGTGGCAGGCGCTGCAGGCCCAAGCGGCCTGTGTGTCGTCTGGTTTTATTGCCGTGCCGCAGGTTCCGGCCAACCGGTAATGCGCCAACACAGTGGTTTCTGGGTTGAAGTTGCAGACGCCGGGGATCCGCACCTGGCATTCTCGACCGCGAGCCTCTTTGGTTAATTTGCTCACGACGTGTACCCCATCAGCTGGGCGGCCGCGTTTTCTGCAGACTGTTGATCGGGGAAAGTGCGAAACAGGATGTAGTTCCAGAGCACATCAAGGACGGCTTTATAAAATTCGCCGAATTCGATGTCGTCCATTTTGGCGAACGAGATCGACTTTGGCTCATTACGAGTGGTTCCGTCAGGCATGATGAATTTGGTGTAGAAGCCCGCCTGAATAGTTACCCATGCCCGGAAAGCTTCGAATGACTTTGCGGCGCTGATATTCCCGGCTCGCTTTTCTGCTATATCCGCAAGATATTCATCGGCGGCGGCCTGCAACGCATCTTCACCGCCGGCGTAATATGCGAGGAATTTTACATACCCATTTACAAGCGCTTTGTCTGCGGGGGATATGGCGCCACCAGTCGGCTGCCAATAGTCGAAGCCGAGATTAAGCAACGAGAACAACTTGCGGTGAAATGCCGGGTTTCTGGCCTGTTTGAAATCGGCGTATAAAACAGAGCCGACTTTTTTGGATCGCAGAAAATCTCTGGCATCCCTGGTTGCGGGTACCAGCAGATCACCTGCTGCTTTGATGTACGAATACTGCGCCATTGAATGTTCTCCAGTAGCGCAGCAGTTGTTCAGAAATTGAATAGGCCGGGTGTTCAATCCGACCCATTAATTATAGCTTAATCCCGTCTGGTGACACAATCGAATAACCTGCGGATTTTGCTAAATCAATCAACGCGTTAAATGATGCAACGTGTTCATTATTGTATACGTTACGAATGCTCTTCACGCTACCGTTTTCACAGCGAATAATGACTCGTCCTGTGTATGGTAAATTATCGATAGCATCTTGTTTCGTAATCATTTTTGTTTCTCCCCTGGCACAACCAATTCACAGGAGAAGTATGTCACAAAAACACTGTATATAAACACAGGCATTTTTTGTGCGATAGAAGAGCAAGAATGCCAGCGTTGGCAGGAACGGCAAAAGTAGACTAGCCGGCACCCGGTCTCTGAATGGATATGGAAAACAAAAAACACCATATATACGCAAAAAGAGAAAAACAAACACAACATATAGAAAATCATTGCATCACATCTTTTGCGTGGTAGTATTTGAACACACCGAGGAGAGTTGAATTCAACAAAAAGTGTTGAATTAGAGAACTGATAGGAGTATAACTAACACTAGAATTATGAGAGGGTGTGATTATGGTTACTAGCTTTGGTAAATATCTCAGGAAGTTGAGGATAGACCGGGGTATGGTACTGAAAAATATGGCCGATTTGGTTGGTGTGAGTTCTGCCTACCTTTCTGCTATTGAATTAGGTAAACGAGCTATCCCCGAAGCTTTCGTTAATAACATAGCAACTGCGTTCAGCATAAATGGTACTGATTACTCTGAGCTGTGCAGATTAGCTCAACTGTCTCAGCCCACGCTCAAAGTTGATATGAGCGATGCGGAAGAGCAAAACAAAGAGGTTCTTCTTGCTTTCGCTCGAAAGTTCAAGGACCTAAACCCTGAACAATTGGATAAGCTGAATAAAATGCTGAAGGACTGACTATGGTACCGAAACGAGAACTTGGCCATCGCGTTTCCCCACTGAGCAATGAAAAAATTAAGTATTATGCTCAACAACTTAGGGATGCATTAGAACTCAACAATAGCCGTTACATGAGGCTTGATGTCTTGTTAGAAGGACTTGCTGCAACAGACTCGATCATGTTGGAAATTGTTGAAGACCGCGAGCTTCAAGGCCGCTATGCTTTGACATACCCTGATCGCAATAAGATTGTGTTACGGCAATCGGTTTATGATGGCCTTTGTGAAGGAGAACACCACTCCCGCTTCACAGTTGCGCATGAGCTAGGTCATTTGATTATGCATAGGAATCAAATGGCCTATGCACGAAGTAGCACAGCGGGAAAGCATAAGATCTACGAAGATAGTGAGTGGCAAGCTGATGTTTTTGCAAGCCATTTCCTCATAGATTCTCGATTGGTCGAACCCGGAAGTACAGCAGAAAAAATTAGCCATGATTTTGGCGTCAGTTTATCCGCAGCTACAACATGGCTTAGGAAAAACAGATGATCTCGATATGGAAAAAAGCCAGCGCATCGCTGTCGCTGGCTTTCTTTTGGTCGTACACGAATACGATAAACTTGGCGGTTATGAGTATACGTGTACCCAAAGTTTTGTCAACAGCGCAAACTTTTACAGGTATATTTATGAACATCAAAAACACCTCTTCTGAGGAATTTATCACTATCTTTCGTCCATTTATCACGGTGAAAGGTAAACGTATCTATGCTCATCAGAAGGGATTGACTGCATTCGCAATCAAAATTCCGGCATCAAAATACCGGCCCTAAACTGGCCATGGGTTGATTCCCTCTAAGCAAAGCTGGCCAAGGCCAGCTTTTATTCTAGGTGTTTACACCTTCTTGCTGTTTGTGCTGATCCACAAACATTCCTGTCGTACTTTCGTCCCACGGCCGGCGCTGATCCGAGAGTATTTTGTTTCCTTCCGCCAACCGGCCAGCAAATCGTTGTATAGCTCGCTGTCGTACCCGCTGATCATCACCATACCTGCCATCGTTACTGGCCACGGCGAGTAATTGTTCGTGATTTTCTGCGGTCATTTCGTGGTTGTAGTAGCGGTTTCCCTGCACGCGGCTTTCCGGCACCTACGGTGGGTCGATGTAGTGCAGCGTTGTCTCTGCGTCGTGAGCGCGCATCACTGCTATCGCATCTTTTTTGTTTTCTATGATGACGCCCTGCAGACGCTGGCAAACTGCTGACAAGTTCGCTGGATAGCGCGCCCATAAATGCGATGCGATGGCATATTCCCGTTTGCTATCAATGCGGAATCCTGACTGGCCGCCGATGCCAGCAGCGGAACCGAAACCCATACAGGCGCGAACAACCATTCGGCGGGCGCGCTCGACTGGATCGTTGATATGCTCACGGGCAAAGCAAAATTCATCGCGTGAGTACGGCGTCAACAGGCATGAGTCCTGCAGGCGCTGGTTCAGCACCGGGTCGCGCAGTACGCGGAACAGGTTGACTACCTCACCGTCTAGGTCATTATAAACCTCAGCATAACTGCGTGGCTTTTGCAGCAATACGCCAGCTGCGCCGCCAAACGGCTCCACGTAGCATGTGTGCGTCGGCATGTGCTCAATGATCCACGGCGCCAGACGGAATTTTGCTCCATGGTAACGGATTGCTGGGTGTTTGATATCAGTCACGCTCTACCTCCTGTCCAGCATGGCAGTAGTGCCATCCCTCCGCTCCGCAGCGAGGACATATGAATTTCTTACTTTCCGACTGCTTGATATGCGAAAATAATGAATCACGCGTATGGCTTTTTAGTGCCGCGGCAAACGTGGTATTCAGTGTTTCGGTATTGCATCCATCTACGGAGTACAGAACCAACTTTTTTGCCAGCCGTTCTTTTGCTTCCTGCAGCTGCATGCCCTGACATACTCGTTGGATGTATTCGGATATCTGGCCAATGGCTATTTCGGTTTGATTAAGCATTTTCGTCCCCCTGGATCGGCTTAATGGAGTCGAGTACCAGGCGTCGGCGCGTATGCTCCGCAAAATGGCGTTTGCCGGTGTCCTTTCGGTAATACTCGTTTTTCCCGACAACCCACATCGCGCTCGTTTCGTGCAGCTTCTTGCGCTTAGGTCCGTCTTTCGTGATAACCGTCCCGATGTGAGTTTTTACGATGCTCGCTTTCATGTCTTTATCCCGTCTTTACGCTCACGCCAGTAATTCAGGCGCGCTCTGAAATGTTCGCGGTATTGCCCCGGTGCTTCTTCAATCGCCACCAGCACTTTTGTGCGTGTGATTTTCCGTGCGTACAGGTCACGGATCAGGCCGCAGGCGCGCAGGTCGTACTGCTCCAGGTCTCGTTGTTCCTGCGTCCAGGCTCCTCGATTGAATGGCAGGCCGGACGGTAGATAGTCCGATTGCCCAGCCATGGTTTACGCCCTCGATTCGGCCGCCAGACGGCGCATGACGTCTTTTTCCTGTGGGGGTAATCCACTTGCCACTCTTTTCTGTATTTCGCGGCGTACGGCCGTTATAGGCTTCAGGATGTGCAACACACGATCGAGGGGCATGCGGAGCATCAGCGCGATGCACTCGGGGGAGCGCCCCAGGCGCTGCAGCTCGTAGATACCGGTCATCACCCGGCGGCCGTAGCTGATACGGTCACCAATTTTGACGATCGGACCAGATTCTGCTGCCGGTCGGGCTACGCGCTGGGGTTTGGGCGGTGGGCAGTACGGCGCGCGGGAACGGGCGCGGGCCGCCTGGTTGATTCTGTCTATGATGGCCGGCAGGTGATCGCAGCCGTCATCCATCACAAACCGCTTATCGCGGATCATTTCGTTGATAGTGCTCATGGTCTTTCCTCGTTTTGGTCGTTCAAGCGCTGGTCAGGCGCCGGTTAAAAACTCTTTGTCGCTTCATTCTTGTCGGCGTAACGCCGCTCTCTCGCTTGCCCGGTTTGCGCCCGGCGCGCGGCCTCCTCATCGGTTATGTCTCGGATATATCCGTTTTCCAGCAGCGCATACGCGGTGCCAGTAGAGCCCTCGCGGTTCAGGCGCAAAATCACTTCCATCAGCTGCGGGTCGGCGCCTTTGGTGTATACGGCGTCACGGTACAGGCCGATCCACACGTCGCAATCCTGCTCGATCTGGCCGGTGTCCTTACTGTCGCTCGGCACCGGGCGCTTGTCGGCGCGGTCTTCGAGTTTGCGGTTCAGCTGGGTCAGCAGCAGCACCGGGCAATCCAATTCTTTGGCCAAATTTTTCAGACCAGTGGTGATATCGCCATACGCAATATCACGGCGCTCGGCTTCCTCGGCTTTCATCAGGGTCAGGTAGTCGATCGCCACCAGCCCCACCGTGCCGCGCTGGCGCTTCACTTTGCGGCACTCCGCCACGATGTGCGCCAACGTCACGCCCGGCGTACTGTCGATCATCAGATTCGACTCGGCCAGCTCGGTGGCCTTGGCCATGGCGCGCGCCATATCGCTGTCGTCGTGGGCGCCAACGTAAAAAATTTCGGACTTCACGCGGGCTTCCTGTGCGACCATTCGCTCGATGATCCCCCGGTCGGTCATTTCCAGGCTAAAAACGAGCGTCGGTAGTCGGTGATTCAGTGCAAAGTGCGCGCTGATTTTGTTGTAGAGCGCGGTTTTGCCCATTTTCGGGCGGGCGCCCACCACAACCAGCGCGCCACGCAGCACCTGTTTCGGGTACATCAGCCGGTCGAGACTCTCGATCCCCAACGTCAGGCCGGCGGCGCTGTCCGGGTCTTGGAATCGGCGATCCATCTCGTCCACCCATTCGCCGATCACTTCCCCCGCAGCACGCAGGCCGCCGCGTTTGCCGGTTCTCGCATGGTCGGATACGGCGGTGATCATCTGCTGCACGCTGGCCAGCTTGTTCGCCGCGTCCATGCCGTTGTTGGCGCCCACCAGCTCAACGCAGGCGTAAAGCTTCTCCAGCGCATAGCGGAGAACCGCTTTCTCTCGCACTGCATGCGCATAGCTGACCATCGCCGGGACGCTGGTATTCCTGCCGGTTTCCGCCAGATACGCGAATCCGCCTACCTGCTCCAGTACGCCCTTGCTCTCGAGTGAATCGCTCAGAGTGATCAGGTCAGTCGGGCGGCTGGCGTTCACCAGCGCGCGCAGCTCGGTGAAAATTATCCGGTGCGCCGCCAGGTAGAACGATTCCGGTTTCAACAGGCCGAACACTGCCGCCGCCCTGTCGTGCTCAGTGTTGTGCATCAGGCTGCCGAGAATGGCCTGCTCAAGGTCGATGTTGTACGGGGCGGCCGGCAGGTTATCGATCATCGGCGCGGCCCTCTTTCACGGCGACATAGCAGCGCTCAGTGATCAGGTAGTCGAAGTTTTTGCGGCGCCACTGGCCACCACGGCCGTTCGGCCGGTCTTCCAGCATCCACCGGCAGTTCTCGGCGATAAACTGCAGGTATGCCTGCCAGCGGGTTTCGTTAAACTTGAATTTCTTCCAGAAGTTACGCAGCGTGCGCTTACGGGTATCCGTCAGGATCTGCACCGTCGCCATTTCCGGCAGCGTAGCGTGATAGGCTTCGAGGATTTTTTGATAATCCATCCGATCGGCCTGCGGCTGTTCAGGGTGATCAGCGCCAGCTGATCCACCAACAATAGGTTCATTGACTGGTTCAAAAGAATGACTGATTCTGGGTGCAGCTCCTGCACCCTCCCCCCCTGCAGCAGATGCACCCATGGGTGCAGGATTTGCACCATAGGGTGCAGCATTTGCACCATAGGGTGCAGCATTTGCACCATACCCACCCAGCACTAAGTGGTAGATATTTGAGCGATTCAGGCCGTTCTCGGCTTTGCGCTCTTCGATACGCACCAGACCGTCTTTGACCAGCTGCTGAATGTGATTTTGGGCAGAGCGCTTGGAGATTTCGCACTGCTCAGCGATGTACTGAACCGCTGGCCAGCACTCCCCCTGATCGTTGGCGTTGTCGGCCAGTTTCAGCAGCACCAATTTGCGCAGCGGGTTGCCGACTTTGATTTTCATGGCCCGCACCATCAGTTCCATGCTCATGATCAGATCCCCAGCGAGTCTGCAAGCTGGCGGCACGCGTCCTGGTACTGCTCCGGCGATAAGTTTTCTTCACGCAGCGCGGCCTTGCCCTGCTCGTATTGTTCCCAGACAGCATGCGCGGCAGCCTGTCGATCTTCAAAGATCGGTCTGATTTCTGCGGCGTCGGCAGGCATGCCATTCAGGCGCCAGCCGTTCCGGTATGTGATGTGGTTGGCTTGCATTGGTCTTTCCTCGGTACAAAGTTTTACGCGGCGCTGGTCAGGCGCTGGGTTTCCTGCAGGGCGACAAGTGCGCCGGCAATGCGCTGCGGCGAGTCACAGGCGCCGAGCAGGATTGCGATAATCGCGGCGGCAAATTCACGGATGGCCACCGAAAGCAAATACTGTTGAGTCGGGCCGGCCAGCCTGGCGCGCCGTTCCGCCGGCAGCGCGGCAAGCATAGCGTCGGCCAGTTCCCGCACCTTCTCACGCGCGGCTTTCGACTCGCTGCGCATATGGCGAAATATCGCCTGCCGGTTGGTGTTGATCGCTCGCCAGTCGGCGGCACCGGTTTCATCCTCAATCGGATACAGCCGAACCCGATCACCGTCGGCGCCGAGCTGGAACCATGCGCGGGTGATCTCGATGGCAACGTGTTCCTGCCCCTGCTCCGCCGCCCAGCCCACGATCTCGTTTTTCAGTTTCTCGATGTTTTCCACTTCGCGTCTCCTGTCGCTCGAAAACCCATTTTGCTTAATCGGATTTCGGTGGGGTTGGTTGTTAAGCTGCATCCGTTGATTTCGGGTGCTGGTATGCCGCGGGGTCGTAAGACAGCTCACCATCAGTTAAGCGATCTAAACGAGCAGCGCGTCGTTCGGGAATTTGCTTCCCCCAGCGCGATACTGAAGCCTGCGAAACGCCCGCGGCTTCAGCGAGTTTGGTTTTATTTCCGAAGAATTTAACTGCGTCTTCAGTAAGCATTCTTGCCTCCTGTGATTAACATTTGTTTGAAAATTACAACTTAACAAAAGCTAAGTCAAATTAATTTATAGTAACTGGATGAAAATGACCTCATTAAGCGACCGCATGAAGATGCGCAGGACAGAACTGGACATTTCACAGCAGCGGCTAGCTGACGCTGTGAAGGTTTCTCACGTCACAGTTTTTAAATGGGAGAACGGAGACACTGAACCGAAAGGCAAAAACCTTTTTCTGTTGTCTAAGGCTCTACGCTGTACTCCTACCTGGTTGCTTTACGGTGATGAAGATCAAACCCCACTCCCTGCCGATCAGCTGCCTGTAGAGCTTGACGAACGACAAGCCAAGCTCATCGAACTATTTGATTCTCTTCCTGAATCAGAGAAAGATCGTCACTTGGCTGATCTAGAGGCCAAGGTCAACGACTTCAATGCTCTTTTTGAAGAGCTTTTGACTGCAAGAAAAAACTCAAAGAAAAAATAATATAAATATCAGTAAATTACTCAATTCGATGCAGAGACTTAACTTTTTGCAAGTAATTTTTATTGACCATTAACTTACCTTTAGTTAAGCTAATTTCATCAACAGCGCACTAACCCTGCAGCGGTTGTTCAGAAATGTTCCGCCAGCCGGGCGATACGCGGCAAAGAATTTAAACGTGGTGGTCGTAACTTCGGGGCGTTGTTCTCGGCCACCACAACCCGAAAGACATTGCTGTGTGTAGTCTTTCGCCCCGCGCGCCGGGGCAATTTTTTCACCCAGCAAATAGAGGAAAGACCAGCGGCCTGACCAGCCTGACAGCCGGGAAAGACCGGCAACCACCAGACGTAAAAAAACCCGCCGAAGCGGGTTCTTTTACCCCGGCGCCGACCAAAGCAACCGGGAATGATACAGGGGACCAACCCTGTATCGAGGAAAGACCAATAACCCATGGAGCTACTGATCAGCTCCGATTATATCAGGAGTCGCTATGAAAGCACTACAGATACCCGTCACGCTGTTTATCCACGCGAACGTTAGCCAGTACACGCAAGAGAAAATCTCTGTGTTCACCATGGACATGTCTCAGTACCCGGAATACGTGCTGCTGGAAACCCGCACAATTCACATCGACGTTAACCAGCCTGAACCGATCGACATCATCGGGAAACAGGTTGAAGCGTTGAAGCTGGAAAAAGCCCGTCTGGCCGACGCCACTTACAAACGCATTGCCGAGATCGACGATCAGGTGCAGCAGCTGCTTTGCATTGAGCACTGCCCTGTCGACGCCGACGAACTCCCGTACTGAGGGCGTGGCCATGGATATCGAAATGGATAACCTGAAATCAGAGCTGGTGCTGTGGTATGGAGTCGATCCAGCAAGCCAACGCGATCAGTTCGAAGCCGCGGCGACGCACGGCTATTCCGACGAGGCGATCGAGGTTTTCACCTACA
This sequence comes from Serratia sp. CY55921, assembly GCF_052167655.1. Taxonomy (NCBI): domain Bacteria; kingdom Pseudomonadati; phylum Pseudomonadota; class Gammaproteobacteria; order Enterobacterales; family Yersiniaceae; genus Serratia; species Serratia sp. CY55921. The sequence continues at coordinate 1,734,989 of NZ_JBJNMU010000001.1, forward strand.
TCGACGGCAACGCCGCCGACACCCGCGACCGCTTGCTAATGGCCGTAATGATGGCGACGTCTGACACCCTGCAGCAGCGCCAACGTGAGCTTTACAGCTGGTATTGCGACAACGTGAAAGCCGTAGCGCGCGAGAAGTTTTAACCCACCCCGGCGCCTGACCAGCGCCGTTTTTAAACAGAGGAAAGACCAAAAATGCCTATCTACATTTCACTTTTTGAGCCGAAGAAAAAGGCCCAGGTTAACGGCGCCGTACCGCTGGTGATCGCGTTGGAAGCTCCAAACAAGCGCGCGGCCGAAAGCATCGCCACCGGCAAACTGTACGAATCCTACCCGGAGGGCGGCGACAACTTCTTCAATCCGAAAACCGTCGAAGATCAAACTGGACACCCTCGCCCGGCTGTCGGTCAGTTCGATGAAAAATTTGCCGCTGATAACGTGTTCGACGGCAACGCGTGGACGCCAAAAGAGCCAGATCCAGAATTGCCGGCCGGGCCTATCGACCTGATGGCGCAGCCTGCGGATATTCGGATCGCCGCCGTCGTCATGTACTGCAACACCGAGATCGATAACCATCAACTGTCGATGGCTGCGGATTTCATCAACGACGAAGAAACCCCGGACGATACCGGCATGCGCGACCTAATCACTGGTCTGCAGTCGGTAAAAGCGGTCGGTGCAATGTCACCAGAGGCGATTTTGCGGCTGGCGCAGGCTGTCATTCAGAGCTTTGGGGATGATATGCCGTCGCATGACGATGTTGTCGAGTTTGCTCAGGCCTGGGTGGATAATCCGCGCGATCGCGAAAACTTTACTCAAACCAGCACCAGCACCAGCACCAGCACCAGCACCAGCACCAGCACCGACAATACCGGCGGTGCGGCCGACTACAACACCCTGAGCATGCACACCGCACTGTCGATCATGGGCGTTAATCCTGCGGATGCGAAAGCGGCTGACGTGAAGAACGCCAAAGAGATTATCGCAAACCGCGATAACGCTTGGCGCGCGTGGGACAAAACGCTGCGTGTGATCGTCGGCATTCTCAACGTCGAAACGGACGTGCGCCACGGCATCATTTCCGACGGCCTGAAAAACCTCAAGCTGATCAGCGACGACGCAGAACGCCTGCACTTTGTGAAATCCCGTCTTGCTGGTCACCCTGCATGCGCCGAACTGGCGAACTATGGCAAGGGCGACGAGAAGCCGGTCGAGGTGGCCAACCTTGGCGGCGGCCGCTTCTCTATCGAAGGTCTGATCGGAAGCGGTGAGCAGCAGCATACGGATCCAGACACGGCGCAACCTGCCGCCTCAAATCAGGGTGAAAAAACGGAAGTGGCGCAGCAGCAGGTTACCGACGCCGCGGCTGCGCAGGCCAAGCAGCAACTGGATCAGATGGGCTATGGCGTTTACGCCAACGCGCCAGCGGAGAAATCCCCGCAACTGCAGCAGGCGGAAGAAAACGCCGACCGCGCCGAAGCGCTGGCGCAGCAGCTGAAAGCCGACGATTTCCAGCAGCGTGCCGCGCAGGTTGCGCAGGTGATCGCCGAGCAGCCAGCGGAGGCCCAGCAGAATCTCGATATCTGGAAGCGCGTTATGCGCACAGATCCTCGATATACGAAGCCGATCGAGGGGGCTGGCTATGTAGGTACAAGCATCAACAGCGAATACATGTTTATGCGCGCAACCGAAATTTTTGGCCCTATCGGTACGGGCTGGGGCTTTGACATTGTAGAGGAGAAGATGATCGCCGGCGCACCAATGAGCGAGGCCGTATTCGAGGGCGGGAAAATTATTGGTAACCGCATTCTTCGCGATGCCGACGGCTCTATCTTGTTCGAGCAGAACCACAGCCTGCTGATCGAGTTTTGGTATGTCCTGAACGGTACCAAAGGCCGAGTTACGGCATATGGCGCCACGCCATATATGTACAAAACGAAACGCGGTTTTATGGCTGACGGTGAGGTGATGAAAAAGAGCCTCACCGACGCGATCAAAAAGTCGCTGTCCATGCTGGGCTTCTCCGCCGACGTGTTCCTGGGTTGGCATGACCTGCCGGAATATCGCGAAGAAAACGCCACCGAGTTCGCGATCAGAAATGCCAGTGACAAGGCCGAAGACGTAACGCGCCTGCGTGAAGAACTGGACGAGAAGCTGGCAAAAGTCGCCGACACCATCACATCTGCTGTAACAGTCAACGAGGCCAGTAAGGTTCACGCCTCCATCGCTCGCGAGGTCGAAACGCATCGCAAGGCCGCTGAGGAAAAAGGCGATGCCGATCACGCCAAGTACCTGACCGGCCGCCTGCGCCGCCTGACAACCCTGAAAGATGAACGTATCGCCGCGCTGACCGAGGAGAAAGCATAATGAGTATTAACGCCATTGCATTAGCAGCTGATTACGCCAAGTTTCAGGAGCTGATCGAAACCTCCGACGATCTGACGCCGGAGATGATCGCCGACACGCTGGAAGGTATCGAGGGGGCGCTGGGCGACAAACTGGACGCGGCTTTTATCCACGTTCGTAATATCGAGGGGCAAGCCGACACGCTGGCGGCTGAAATCAAACGCCTGACAGACCGTAAAAAATCATTCGAGAACCGCGCCAAGTCGATCCGCAAGTATGTGCTGGCGTGCCTGCTGGCCAGCGGCCAGGGCTCCATTAAAACCACCGCAAATACCTTCACGGCGCGCAAAGGATCCGCCGGTGTGGTGGTCGACAATGCCGACCTGTTGCCGGATGAACTGGTGACGGTGCAAACGGTGGTAGCGCCGGACAAGAAAGCCATCAAAGAGGCAATCGAGAACGGCGTGGAAGTCAAAGGCGCGCATATCGAAATCGGCGAACCGTCGCTGCAGGTGCGTTAATCATCCGGCCCCGGCGACGGGGCCAATACTGAGGATCTCACATGCTGAGAATGTACCTGGCCAAAGGCGATGCGGTGCACGTGACCTTCCCTGACGGTACCACCGGAATCATTGAGGCCGAGAGCCGCGGCGAACTGGCTTTCCACTTCCCGCAATCTGTACGCCTGACACGCGAGAAAGAAGCCTTTAAAAAACCGATTACGCCTAATCAGAAATAACCACCCCCGCCATGTTTGCATTGTTGGAAACCACACAACGGGGAACAGCAATGCAACCATGGCAACCAGGCGCCCGCCTACTCTCTGATTTCGATATCAAGATCGGCCGGCTATCTGCCAGCGTCAGAAAAGCGACGCTGAGCGATGACGATATCGCCCGGGCGTGTCGTGTGACCGACGACGCAATCGCCCAATCACTGAAGCTGAAACTGAGGAAAGACCATGTCCAACAAATTGATCCAGGGGAGTTGCAATAGTCATCTTCCAAACACAATCAACAACACTAGCCACGCCGTATTTTTGACCTTAGAGGAATGGTGCAATAGCACTTATCCTGGGAAAAAACCGTCATTGCAAACTCTTCAGCGCTGGGCTCGAAACGGCAATTTTTACCCGGCGGCTGAAAAACACGGTAAGCAATACAGGCTTGTACCTGGTGCCATATACATAGACCCAAGCGATCCTCGCTTAGGCAAAAAAATAAAAGAAGCTCGCAGCATCGAGCCAGCAAGAACAGCGTTTATGGAGAAAGTGATTAATGACTCGGCAAAGGGGGGAGTATGACATGAGACTGCCTAAAAACCTGACATTCCGCCGAAACCGGAACGCGTTCTACTGGCGCAATCCAGTCACCAAAAAGGAGATCTCTCTCGGTCAGATTTCGCGACGCGAGGCTATCGCCCAGGCGATTGAAGCCAACCACTATATCGAACAAAATTACTCTCCCGTTCTGCTCCTGGAGAAAATCAAGGGCAGCCACGAATACACGCTAAACGCCTGGCTCGATCGGTACGATGTCCTATTCAAGCGGCGAGAACTTGCCGAGAACACATACAAAGTGCGCGCCGGCCAAATTGCCATTATCCGGGAGCGCCTGGGCGACATGGTGCTGACAAAAATCACGACACGCCACATCGCCGAATTTCTCGAGTTTTGGATCGCCCAGAACAAAAAGACAATGGCCGCAACCATGCGATCGGTGCTGTCTGATATTTTCCGCGAGGCGATCGTGGAAGGTCACATAGAAAATAACCCTGTGACCCCTACCCGCGCGGCGAAAGCTGTCGTGATGCGCGAACGTCTGGAACTGAAGCAATACGGGCCGATTCGAGAGGCCGCGGAAACAATGCCGCCTTGGTTCTGCCTGGCGATGGATCTCGCTCTGGTCTCCGGCCAGCGCCGCGAGGATCTGACACAAATGCGCTTTAGCCATATCGTTGACGGACGCCTGCAGGTTGAACAAGGCAAGACAGGGGCTTTGCTCTCCCTCCCCCTTGATCTTGAACTGAAATGCATGGGCCTGCGGCTTGGCGCCGTTATCGACCGATGCCGATTGGTCAGCACGACGGACTTCATGATCAGCGCCGGCATCAGGAAAAATAGCCCAGATGGTTCGATCCATCCCGACGGGTTAACGAAAAAATTTGTCGCCGCGCGGAAAGCATCGGGTTTGGAGTTTCAGGAAAGCCCACCGACGTTCCACGAGATCCGAAGCCTGTCCGGCCGCCTGTACGAAAAGCAGAACGACAAGGCATTTGCTCAAAAGCTGCTGGGGCATACAACGGAAATGATGACGCTGAAATATCTCAAAACGAGGGGGAAAGAGTACGTGATGCTGTAAAAGACCGAATATCAAAATTCGGACATATTTCGGACATTTTCGGACAAGCGAAAATAAACCCTTTAAAATCAACAACTCAAAAAAAGACCGAATACGATTCCTATATTCGGTCTAGGGAAATGGCTCTTGGGAGAGAGCCGTGCGCTAAAAGTTGGCATTTAATGCAGGGCTTGTTCAGCCGTGCACTTTAAGAGTAGCCTACCGCGCCAGTTTTGCCAGCCGCCCGGCGGCCGCGTGATAGTTTCGTGACGAAATAACTATGCGGCAAATGCGCATCAATCTGCGCGCGCTGGGCAAGGCGTTGGCAAACAAGCGGTTAGTCAGCGCACAGCTTCTCGGCGCGTTCGATAAACGGCGCCATGCTCATTTTCTTCCCCGGTTCAGCGGGATCGTCCAGCAGGATCACGTCCAGCGGCTGTGCGCGCTGATGGCCCTTCTTCACCTGCTGCTCCGCCGCGTCGTTGAGCGGGTATTGCATCAGGGTGCTGTTATTCAGCACGAACAGCGCGCCGCCGCTGCGGCACTGCAGCGTCACCTCTTCCTTGGTGAACGCCCACTGTTTGCCGTACTCCAGTTTGGTGATGTTAACCAGTTTGTCTGCCGCCAGCGCGCCGGTCGCGGTTGCCAGCAGCGTAATGCCGAGTAATACCGATTTCATGTGATGGCCTTAAGGTTGCTATTCGCGTCGATTTTCCCGCAGCTTGCCGGCCTGCGGCAAGCTGAAATGTCAAACCGGCGCATAGGTTGCAAATAAACTGACCAGCAGCAGCACCGCCATCCCCAGCCCGACTTCGAGCCAGCAGGCCAGCACCACCCCGCGCTGCGCCAGCGCCGGTACGCGGCTCATCGCCGGCACGATGGCGTAGCGATTGGCCAGCGCCACCATCACCATCAGCGCCACCAGCGCGGTTTTGATCAGCAGCAGGCGCTGATAAGGCGAGCTGAGATTAAGCGGCCAACCGCCGAGTATGATCAGGCTGTTGACGATGCCGGTGACGATCACCGCCGCCACCGCCAGGTGCCCCCAGCGCGAGAAACGGATCAGCGTGGTGATGGCGTCGCTGCGCCACTGCGGCGGCTGCAGGTAGCGCAGGCAAACCAGCAGCGGCGCCAGACTGCCGAACCAGTAACCGGCGGCCAGCAGGTGCGCCACATGGTTGGCGCGGTGCAGCGCACCCAGCGCGCCTTCGTGCATCGCCGCGTGGCCGATGAACGCCAGGCTCACCAGCAGCAGCGCTGAGCACAGCGCCAACGCCTGCGCGCGCGGCCGTTTTGGCAGCAGCAGGCTCAGGATCGCCAGCAGCGACAGGCCCAGATGCCAGCGCCACACTTCGCCGAAGGTGGTGCCGAGCACCGCCCACCAAACCTCCAGCCGCCAGGTGTCTTGCCAACCGTCCCCCATCTGCCCGGCCTGAATGGCCAGCAGCGCCACGGCGGAAAGCCCGGCAATCCAGGTGCCGGCAAGCAGCAGCGGACGCACATCGCGGGAGAGGATCGGGGAAAGGCGCTGCGGTGCCAATAAGGCGGTGAACAGACTGATGCCAAACATCAGCATCACCGCCGCAAAGTGCACCAAGCGACACAGAACGAACAGGGTCGCCAAACTCACGATCAGTTTACGGTGAAGCTGTACTGGCCTTTGGTTTTATGCCCGTCGACCGACACCACATGCCAGCTGACGTTGTATTTGCCCGCGCTCAGCTCGCCTTCGATCGGCACGTTGACCTGGGTGTTGTTGTTCGGATCGAGCTGCAGCTTGCCGGTTTTCACCACGGCGTTATCCGGGCCGGTGATTTTCACGCCGCTGAAGTTCGGCTCGATGCCTTCGGAGAAGCTGAGAGTCAGCGCCTTCGGCGCCGGGCTGACGCTGGCGTCGGCCTTCGGCGTTTCCACTTTCAGGTGAGCGTGCGCCAAGGCTTGCTGTGAAGACAGGCCAACGAACAGGACGAAAACGGTGGAAAGCAGGCGACAGGAGGAACGAATTTTACCGATCACAGTGGTATCCCTTAACAATATAAAGAGGGTCATAAGGGTTAAGGCCACAGCCAAGGCGATGTATCAGCGGCCCCAACCCACCGCAAATGATTGCGCCACGGGTAAACAGAAAAACGGGTTGTATCGGCTAACCCGCTGTTTTGACTCTACCATCCCTGTAGCGTATCGCGGTAAATCATAACGAGCACGCCTCAGCAAGTCGAGCGCATCACTGGCATTTTGCGATCCGGCAGCACGTATCGCCGCATAACCGCGATAAACGCAGGGTAAAAAAAACCACGCGTCGGGTTTGCCCCGCGCGCGGTTTTTCAATGTTCAGTCAGGGATCAGGCCTGGCCGTTGCCGCCCTGGCCCATCGCGCCCATTTTCTTCAGGTCTTTGTCGATGAAGAACAGGCCTTTGCCGCTGGTGCCCACCAGCGCCAGCTTATCCAGCACGGATTTGAACAGTTTCTCTTCTTCGTGCTGCTCCGCCACGTACCATTGCAGGAAGTTGAAGGTGGAGTAATCGTGAGAGGACATTGCCGCGTGCGCCAGCTCGTTGATCTGACGGGTGATCAGCTTCTCGTGTTCGTAGGTCTGTTCGAACACGTCCGCCAGTGACTCAAACGCCACCGGCGGGGCCGCGATGGTGCCCAGCAGCGGCAGAGAGCCGGTGTCGCTCAGGTAGTCGAACAGACGTTGCATATGCTGCATCTCTTCCTGAGAGTGCTCTTTAAGAAATGCGGCGGCGCCTTCAAAGCCTTTGTCGCTGCACCATGCGCTCATCTGCAGATACAGGTTGGCGGAGTAGAACTCCAGATTCAGTTGCTCATTCAGCTTTTGAGTCATTTCTTGCGTCAGCATAATCATTCCTTTTATTTTGCAGGTCATGAATTTAATTTCCGCGCATTATGCCCTGTCGCCGTAAAAATAAAAACACCTTATTTACATTCAAACCAAATCAATTACAAAAACAAATTATATCAATAAGTTAAAATATCATAAAATTATTGGTAATTAACATGAGAATTATTTAGATCTTTTATTTTAATCAAAAAGCGAATCATTCTTATTTAAAAGAATAAATAGATTGCATTACTCTTGGATAAATATCGCCCGCCGCCGCGGCGCAACGGGCTTGCCAAGCGCCGCCGGGTGGATTACCTTCTGCGCAGATTCAATGCGGCAAAGTAAGGAGCATAAGGTGGGTTACAATCTGGCCGAGTTGTCCAAAGAAGAAATGGACAGGGTGAATGTGGATCTCGCCGCCTCAGGCGTGGCGTACAAAGAGCGTTACAACATGCCGGTGATCCCGGAAGTGGTGGAGCGCGAGCAGCCGGAGCCGCTGCGCGACTATTTTCGCGAGCGCGTGGCGCACTACCGCGCGGAATCCCACAAGTTTTCGCGTCTGCCTTACGAACCGAAGGCCAAATAACAAAACCCGCCGTTACGGCGGGTTTTTCGTGTCACTTGCCGGCGAATCGGTCGGTGGCGATCATCAGCTGGTGCAAAATGCCCGGTTCATCAAACGAATGCCCCGCCCCTTCCACGATATGCAGCTCCGCCTCCGGCCAGGCCTTGGCCAGATCCCAGGCGTTCTGCACCTGGCAGGCCATGTCATAGCGGCCGTGGACGATCACCGCCGGGATATGGCGGATCAGCGGCACGTTGCGCAGCAGTTGGTCATCGCTCTCCAGGAACCCCAAATGCGTGAAGTAGTGGTTTTCAATGCGGGCGAACGCCAGCGCGAAATCATCCTCGCCGAACGAAGCGGATTCACGGCTTGGCAACAGCGTCACCGTTTCCCCTTCCCACACGCTCCACAGTTTGGCCGCTTCGAGCTGCACCTGCGGATCGGCTGAAGTCAGCCGCTGCCGATAGGCGGCAATCACGTCTTTGCGCTCGTCATCCGACAGAATGGACAGCACGCGCTCCCACTTGTCCGGGAAGAAGCGCGAGGCGCCATCCTGGTAATACCAATGCAGCTCCTGCTTGCGCAGGGTAAAGATACCGCGCAGCACCATTTCACTGACGCGCTCCGGGTGGGTCTGCGCATAGGCGAGCGCCAACGTAGATCCCCAGGAGCCGCCGAACACCAGCCACTGCTCGACGCCGGCCATTTCGCGCAGCCGCTCGATATCGGCCACCAAATGCCAGGTGGTGTTGTTGTCCAGACTGGCGTGCGGACGGGAGCGGCCACAGCCGCGCTGATCGAACAGCAATACCTTGTAGCGCTCGGGATCGAACAGCTGGCGATGATGCGCAGAGATGCCGCCGCCCGGCCCGCCATGAATGAAGACCGCCGGTTTACCGTTCGGGTTGCCGCTCAGCTCCCAGTAGATCCGGTGGCCATCCCCAGTGTCCAGCCAACCGCTGTCGTATGCCGCTAACGGCGGGTACAAACCTCGTAATTGTTCCATGGCGCTTTCCGTCTCTCTGTGAGTCATGCTTTCATCAAAGCGGAAGCCGCCCGGCAGGTCAACGGTAAAACCTGAAAACTCGAACGCGCGCCGGGAACTCGGCGCGCGTTTGCTCAAAATCGCAACGACCCGCCTGCAAAATGCCCACAGGCCCGATCAGTTCACGCCTTGTTACGCCTACACGCCTTTACGCATATGCGGCTCGCGCATCTCCTGTGCGGTTTTCGCCTCGATGCTCAGTTCCGCCGTCGGGCGCAACATCAGGCGTGCCAAGCCGATGGGTTCGCCGGTTTCCCGGCAGTAGCCGTATTCGCCGTTCTGCAACCGCGCCAGCGCCGCATCGATTTTCGGCAGCAGGCGGCTTTCGCGATCCAACTGGCGGAACAACAGGCGCAGCTCTTCTTCGCGCGCCGCCTTGTCGGCTTCATCGCCCGTCGCTTCGCCGCTGTCGATCGCCTTCTTCAGCTCATCGATGTGCAACAGCAGTTTTTGCCGCTCATCCTGCAGCAGCTGGCGGAAAAAAGCCCGTTGAACCGAGTTCATGTAATCAGAATCCGGCATGGCCAGCAGTTGCTGCGCATCCGGTAATGTCATCACTGTCATTGCGTTCTCCGAACTCTAAAAGTGTAATATTATAACATAATAATTATTTTAAGCACCCGGTCATCCAAAAACAAAATTTCACGTGCAAACAGCCAGTTACATGCTACTTGCACTTTGTCGCTTGCATCCTGTCGGCTTTAGGCGGTTAATGGCTGAGCAAGCCACCCAATCATAGGTAACGAGAGGCCATCATGAGTAAGGGAATGGATAGCAAAAAAAATGCGAAGAAGAAGCCGTTGAAAACCCCAGCCGAGAAACGTGCGGAGAAACGCGCTAAAAAAGCGCATCCGTCTGGTGAGTAAACGTCCTTCCATCCGTCATTAAACCCGCCAAGGCGGGTTTTTTATTGCCTCACTGGAGAGATGGCCAATGCCGTGCTTTACCCTCGCCGCAGCCCAATACCCCGCCGCTGCGGCCAATATCGCCTGCAACCTTGAACGTCACCTTGAATTTGTCGCGCAGGCAGCCGAACAGCAGGTGCAACTGCTGGTTTTTCCCGAACTGTCGCTAAGCGGCTATGAGCTGGCCGATGCCGCCGAACTGGCGCTGACGCTGGACGATCCGCGTCTGCAACCGCTCGCTGCGGCGGCGCAATCGCATCAGATGACGATCATCGTCGGCGCGCCCTTGCGCAGCGGCCAGGCGCTGCATATCGCCGCCTTGATCTTTCACCCCAACGGCGCGGTGGCCGCCTATACCAAGCAACATCTGCACGGCGCGGAACAACAACGGTTCTTGCCCGGTAATGGCGGCACGCTGCTGGAAATACATCGGCAACGCATCGCGCTGGCTATCTGCGCCGACACCTCGCAACCCGGCCACGCAAGCGCCGCCGCGCTGGCGGGTGCGCAGATTTATGCCGCCGGCGTGCTGGTATCTGAAGCCGGTTACGCGAAAGACAGCGCTGCGCTGGCAGGCTATGCCCGTCGTTATGGCATGGTCACGCTGATGGCCAACCATGCGGCGCCGACCGGAGGCTGGATCCCGGCAGGCCGCAGCGCCATCTGGGATGAAACGGGAGCGCTTTTGGTTGCCGCGCCGGATGACGCCCCTGGCCTTGTCATCGCCGACAGGACCCGCGACGGTTGGCACGGCCGCCTGTGCCGGTTAAGCTGAAGCCTGACGGCAACGCGGAGGAAAGCATGACGTTACGCGTAATAGATACCGAGACCTGCGGGCTGGACGGCGGCGTGGTGGAAGTGGCCTCCCTCGATCTGCTCGACGGCCAATTGACCAACCCGATGAGCGACCTGATCAGCCCGGACCGCCCCATCAGCCTCGACGCGATGGCGATTCATCACATCACCGAACAGATGGTGGAAGGCAAACCGCGCATTGCGGTGGCGATCGGCCGCTATCAGGGCAGCCCCTACTATGTGGCGCACAACGCCGCCTTTGATCGCGGGGTGTTGCCGGAGATGAACGGCGCCTGGATCTGCACCCTCAAGCTGGCGCGCACGCTGTATCCGGACATCAAGTACGGCAACCAGTATCTGCGCTACGCGCTGAATCTGGACGTGCAGCTGCCGGCAGACGCCACGCTGTACCCGCACCGCGCGCTGTATGACTGCTACGTCACCGCCGCACTGCTGCAACGCATCATCAAGGATTCGGGCTGGACGCCGGAGCAAATGGTGCAGATCACCGAACAGCCGGTGCTGCTGAAGAAGTTCAAGTTCGGCAAGTATCGCGGGCAGGAGATCGATCGCATCGCCCAGGAAGACCCCGGCTATCTGCGCTGGATGCTGAAATCCATCGACGATCTGAGCCCGGACATGAAACACACGCTGAAATACTATCTGATTGGCTAACACGGCGGGCGGCTCAGGCCGCCCGCCGCACGCCGTTATTCCGCCAGCGCCAGAATGAAGGCGTACTCCAACGCAATATCCTCATAGGCCTTGAAGCGGCCGGATTTGCCGCCGTGGCCGGCATCCATGTCGGTATACAGCAGCAGCTGCCGATCGTCGGTTTTCAGCTCGCGCAGCTTGGCCACCCACTTGGCCGGCTCCCAATACTGCACCTGCGAATCGTGCAGGCCGGTGGTCACCAGCAGATGCGGGTACTCCTGCGCTTTCACCTGATCGTACGGGCTGTACTGCTTGATGTAGTCGTAATAGGCCTGCTCGTTCGGGTTGCCCCACTCGTCGTATTCGCCGGTGGTCAGCGGAATGGACTCATCCAGCATGGTGGTCACCACGTCGACGAACGGCACCTGCGCCACCACGCCGTGGAACAACTGCGGCGCCTGGTTGATCACCGCGCCCATCAGCAGGCCGCCCGCGCTGCCGCCCATCGCGAACACTCGCTTGCCGTCGCCGTACCCTTGGGCGACCAGCGTTTCGGTCACGTCGATAAAGTCGTTGAAGGTGTTCTGCTTGTTGAACAACTTGCCGTCTTCATACCACAGCTGCCCCAGCTCGCCGCCGCCGCGAATGTGCGCCAACGCGAACACGACACCGCGATCCAGCAGGCTCAGGCGGCTGGCGCTGAACGCTGGATCCATGCTGCTGCCGTAAGAGCCGTAGCCATACACCATCAGCGGGTTGGCGCCGCGCTGGAAGCTGTCCTGGCGATACACCAGCGAAACCGGCACCTCGACGCCGTCGCGCGCCTTCACCCACACCCGCTCGCTGCGGTAGTTTTCCGGCGTGAAATTCTTCACTTCCTGCTGTTTGAGCATCGTCCGCTCGCCGCTGTCCATGTTCAGCTCGTACAGCGTGGTCGGGGTGGTCATCGACGAATAGCCGTAGCGCAGCAGCGCGGTTTCCGGATCCGGGTTATACGCCAGCCAGGTGGTGTAAGTCGGATCGTCGAAGGCGATGCGCTTCTCTTCGCCGCTTTGCCAGTGGATTTGGCGCAGCAGCGTCAGGCCGGCATTGCGCTCTTCCACCACCAGCCAATCGCGGAACAGGCTGAAGCCCTCCAGCATCACGTCGGCGCGCGGGGCGATCAGCGTCTGCCACTGCGCTTCGTCCGCCTGCTCGCTTTGGTACAGGCCGAAGTTCTTGCCGTCCTTATTGGAGCGGATATAGAAATGCTGGTGATAGTGATCGATGGCGTACTCGTGATCCTTGCGGCGCGGCACGAACAGCTGCGGTTTGGCGTCCGCACGATCGGCATCCAGCAACAGGATCTCCGAGGTGGTGGTGCTGCTCAGGTGGATCAGAATAAAGCGCTCGGAGGTGGTCTTCTCCAGCCCGACGTAGAAGGTATCGTCCTGCTCTTCGTAAATCAGCTCGTCCTGCTGCGGATCGCTGCCCACCACGTGGCGATAAACCTGATACGGCAACAGCGTCTTGGCGTGCTTGCGCACGTAGTACACCGTCGAGGAATCGTTGGCCCACTCGAAGCTGCCGGAGGTGTTTTCCAGCACTTCGTCGGCCCAGCTGCCGTCGGCCAGGTTCTTGAAACGAATGTCATACTGGCGGCGCGACAGGAAATCCTCCGCCACCCCCAGACGCTGGTTGTCGGGGCTGACGTCCAGCCCGCCCAGGGTGTAAAACTCGTGGTTCTCGGCGCGTTGGTTGCCGTCGATAAGCACATCCCACTGCTCGCTCTCGGCCTGCGGCTGGCGCACATAAATCGCGTATTCGTTGCCCGGCTCGTAGCGCGTCTGATAGCGATAGCCGTGGCGCACGTAAGGCACCGAATGTTCCTGCTGCGGGATGCGCGCCACCATCTCTTCGTACAGGGCTTCGCGCAGCGCCTGCTGCGGCTTCAACATCGCATCGGTGTAGGCATTCTCCGCCTGCAGGTAGTCCAGCACCTGACGATCTGCGCGCTCATCGTCGCGCAGCCAGTAGTAGTCATCCACGCGCGTATCGCCGTGGATAGTGATGGGATAAGGCCGTTTTTCCGCTTTCGGTGGGGTCATCATTGCTAAATCATCCGCTTACATAGATTGCGGCAAGAGTGACACGATTCCCCCCGGCTTGCCAAGCGGCGCTATGCCAGCTCGCGCTTTTTCTCGTTGACGTCGCTCTCGATGCCCTGTTTGACGTCCGCCGGGATCTTCAGCGCCTGCGCCAGCGCATCAAGATAGCCGCGCTCCATAAAGTGATCGACGTCGATTACCAGGCAACTCAGGTAATAAACCTCCAGCGCCTCGTCTTCGTTTTGCACGCTGCGGGCGATTAACGCCGGGTTGAGCGGCTGGTCGAGCGCTTCCTGCACCCAGCCCTGCGCCTCTTCCCCCACCTGCAGCTGCGCCAGGCTGTGATCGATGGCGCGCTGCTCGTCGGCATCGATATGGCCGTCGCTTTTGGCGGCGAACACCAGCGCCTGCACTAAACGCTTGGCGCGCAGATCCACCGGCGTGGTTTGCAAACCGAACTGCGGTTCGTCCTGATGGGTCTCTTTCACCCGCTGCTTGTACTTGTTCCATAGCACCGCGCCCACCGCCGCGCTGCCGCCGATAATCAGCGCATTCTTGCCGAACTTACCCACCAGCTTGCGCGAAGATTTGTTGGCCAACAGCACGCCGACCAGGCCGCCCAGCGCGGTGGGCGCCAGCAGCTTGCCGATGCCTTCTGCCCCGCCCATCGCGCCAGCCTTCTGCCCGATCAACGTTTGAATCTGCTGCATCCAGTTACTTTTCATCATCTACCCCTTGCGTGAGAAAACGCGGCGCGCAGGCGCGGCCGAACCGACGGTAAACCGCCAGATTAGGGGATCTTTTGTCAATTTACGTCTGGGGGATGCAAACCTGTGTTTAGCGGGCCGGGCGGCCCGCCTGGATGGCTGCGGCGTTACGCGTCTTCGTCGCCCGCTTCGTCGTCCTGCTCGTACTCGGCCAGCTCGTCGCGCATCGCCTGGAGGGCATCGCGGGTCATCAGCGCCAGCGTGCGGTAGAAACCGGTGGTGGCGTGCGCTTCCACTTTGCCGAGGAAGCGGCCGCACCACGGCAGCAGGAACTCGTCGAACAGCGCGATCTGCGCCTGCGCTTCATCTTCCTGCGACTGATCTTCCAGCCAGGACGCCGCCAGCAGCAGCTGGCCGAAATGGTCGGCCGGCGCCTCAGCCAGCGGCATGCCGCGCTGCTGCAGGAAGGCGCGCACTTCAGCCTCGCTTGCGCCTTCGACATAGTCGGAGCGGAACGGCGGCACGCTGCATTCGCTGCCGACGAACATCGCATTGAAGTCGGTCGCCAGTTGGTTGACGTCGCCGCCCTGCTGCAGGCGCTTGAGCAGGTCATCCTGCTCCAGCGGCCAGTGCTGCTGCAGCTTGCCCTCTTTAATCAGCGCGAACAGCGGCACCAACAGCGGATCCTGCGGCTGGCGGTAGAACAGCGTACCCAGCACGCGGCAGACAATCGAAAACTCATTCATGATAAAGCCTTATTCAATACGGAAAATTTTGCCGGGACGATGTCACAAATCGGCCAATTCCGCAATCGCCGGCTTGCCGCGCCGCTCGAGAAAATCCAGCAGCCGGCGCGGGCTGACGTTGAGAATGCGCTCCTGCGGGAAGCCCACCTCTTCGATAATGCGCTCGCAGTGCTCAAAGTTACCCAGCGAAAAGGCGACGTGCGAATCCGAACCCAGCGCCAGCCAGCCGCCGGCGTCGCGCACCGCGGCGGCGATCGCCCGACAGTTGGCCTCGCTGCCCTTGCGGGAGTGGGTGAACGACGAGTTATTCAGCTCCAGCGCCACCTCGTATTTGGCCGCCGCCGCCGCGACGGCGGGAATGTCGATCGGATAACGCGGGTTGCCGGGGTGGCTGATGATATGCACGTCCCCCTGCGCCATCGCGGCGATCATCGCTTCAGTATTGGACGCTTTATCCTGCGGCGCAAACACCGGCTCATGGAAACCGGCGATGATCACGTCGGTGGCCGTCAGCATCGGGCCGGTGCAGTCGATATCGCCCTGCAGGTTTTTGATGTTGGCTTCGATACCGCGCAAAATGCCCACGCCGTTCACCCGGCGCGGCCAAACGTGCATGTTCATAAAGTGCCAGTAGTGCGGCGCATCGGCCATGTCCGGGCCGTGATCGGTGATGGCGAACAGCTGGATGCCCTTTTGCCGGGCTTCGGCGATGTAATCGTGCAGCGTGCTGTAAGCGTGCGTGCTGGCGACGGTGTGCATATGCAAATCAACGGGATACATTGTTTCTCCTTCCAGAGGGCCTGCCCGCAGCGGTGCGGGCGGGCGCGATGACGGTGTCAGCTTATCAGTTACCGAACGGCGGCTGAAGGATCAGTACCCCCGTTGCCTGTCGACCACGCCGGCAGGGGTATGCCCCGCCTCCAGCGCGCGAATGTTGGCGGCGATCTGATCCATCGCCTGCTGCGGCAACGTGATGGCAGCAATATGCGGGGTAATGGTGACACGCGGATGACGCCAGAACGGGTGATCCTGCGGCAGCGGCTCGCGGGCGAACACGTCCAGCGTGGCGGCGGCCAGTTGCCCCTGTTCCAACGCCGCCAGCAGATCGGCTTCCACCAGGTGCGCGCCGCGCGCGATGTTGATGAGGTAGGCGCCCGCGCTCAACTGTGCGAACAGCTCGCGGTTGAGGATGCCAACGGTCTCCGGCGTATTGGGCAGCAGGTTGATCAGCAGTTTGACGCCGTCGAGGAAGGCCGCGCGCTGATCCTCCCCGGCGAAGCTTTGCACGCCGTCAATCTGTTTGGCGCTGCGGCTCCAGCAGCGCACGCTAAAGCCAAACTCGGTCAGCTTACGCGCCACGCTCTGCCCCAGCACGCCGGCGCCGAGGATGCCGATGGGGAAATCATCCAGCGAGTGCGGATCGAGCGGCTGCCATTCCTGCCGCTGCTGCAACGCCTGATACTCGTCGAAACGGCGGAAATAGCGCAGCACATAGCTCAACGCATATTCCTGCATCTGCTGCGCCATGCCGGTATCCTCCAGCCGCAGCAGCGGCACGCCGGCGGGCAGCGTGCCGGGGTGTTTGCGCTCCTGATCGAGAATGGCGTCGACGCCGGCGCCGAGGGCGAACACCGCTTTCAGATCGCGGCGGTTGGCTAACATCTCGTGCGGCGGGCGCCATACCAGCGCGTAATCCGCCGGCCGCTCGTCGCCGCGCTGCCATTCGCGGATCTCGGCCTGCGGCAGGCGTTGCTTGATGCCGGTCAGCCATTCCTGGGCGTTAAATAAGGGATGGTAATAGATGATGTTCATACTGCGGGCTCCCGTTTGTTTTTATTGGTTTTCCTTCAGCCTTCCGCGATTCATCGCCGGATGCAAGCGTTAAAGCCCAAAATAAAAACAGCCCCGACCAGTGGGGCTGTTGTGCATGTGCGCAAAATCAGGCGGCAGACGCGCCGTCGCGCCGGATAAGACGCCGCAACAGCGGAATTAAAATCAGCATCGCCACGCCGACGCCCGTCGCCCCCCAACCCAGCGCGCTGAAGATTTCGCTGTAGCCGGGATTGGTTTGCAGCGGCGTGCTGCCGCTATTTTCCGGCATCAGGCCGGATACGTAGCCCGCCAACACCGAAGCGACGCCGGTCACCATCATCCAGCAGCCCATCATCACGCCCTGATAGCGCGGCGGCGCCAGCTTGCCGATCATCGCGTAACCGATCGGCGAGATCATCAATTCACCGACGCTTTGCAGCACATAGCTGATGACGATCCATTTAAACGCCACCAGCCCGTCGCCGCCCGCCATGCTGATGCCCAGCGGCAATACCAGCATGCCGAGCCCGATGCAAAACAGCGATCCGGAGAACTGCAGCGGAATGTCGATGTTGCAGCCGCGAGCGCGCAGGCGGTTGAACCACCAGGCCAGCAGCGGGCCGCCCACCACGATCACCAGCGTGTTGATGTTCTGGATCCACTGCGGCGCCACCTGAATGCCGTAAACGTTCAGATTGATGTTGTGCTCGGAGAATAGCATCAGCCCCATCGGCGCCAGCTGATACAGCGCCCAGAACACCAGCGACCCCAGCGCCAGGATCAGATAGGCCGCCATTCTGCGGCGCTCATCGCGCGGATGGTGGCGCAGCGTCACGACGCACAGCATCAGGAAGATCAGCGCGCCGAGCACGATCACGAAATGGCCGCTGAACTCGGCATGGGTCAGCATCACGCGGATAATCGGCACCAGCGCCACCAGCACCGCCAACCCGACCAGCATGCGCCAGCGGTATTGGCTGCGGCTGGCGTCGTGGAGCGGCGTATTGAGATCGGCCAGAATGCGCCAGCGACAGACGGCGACGATGATCGCCGCCGCGTTGCCCAGCGTGGCGAACAGGAACAGCGCGCGATAATTTTCCGTCAGTTGGAAATACCCGGCCACGGTAAAGCCAACGAAGAACCCGAGGTTCATGCCGGCGTAATTCCACAGGAACGCCGATTCGCGCCGATCATCGTCCGGTTTGAAACGCTGGGTGAGCATCATATTGATGCAGGTCACGTTGAGACCGCTGCCGGTCAGGAACATCGCCAGCCCCCAGTACAACCCCCACACGCCCGCGACGGCAATCAGCGCGCAGCCGAACACCTGCAGCACCATACCGAGCACGAACAGGTTGCGGTTGCTGAGGAAACGGCCGCCGAGATAGCCGCCGAACATGTGCAGGCCATAGTTGAAGGCGCCGAACACGCCCATCATGGCATTGGCGCTGCTTTCGTTGAAACCCAATCGCTTGGTGGCGTACAGCACCAGCGTGGAATAGAGCACGGCGAAACCCAGCGTGGCGAAGATCTGGATGAAGAACAGCGCCCCCGCGCCGGGGGGAATGGCATGGCGCGCTTGCGGCGCCGGTATGGCATCTGAAGGAGTCAAAACGAACCTCTACTGCATTATTATGTAATGAGTCTGTCCCTGTCTGCGGTATCGCCGGCCTGTCACTCGGCAATCTGCGCGGCGACGTGATGTTCCTTGCCAAAAACGCCGCGCCGACATGATTCCATTTAGCGACACATCTGACTAATAATCCAGTATTAATGCATATAACAGCAGACAACCTAACGTCAGTGGCGATATATTGAGCTACCTGTACAGAAAAAGGTCAAACAATCGTCTTTTATGGATTCCGACTGCGGTCTACCCTGCCCACGTGTGGCCACGAGTGAGAATATCGTTCGGTAAATCAGCAAATTGCTGCAAGTTTGGCTAAACAGTCATGAGAATGAAATAAGAGGGTTGACGCTGGGATCAGATTCTCCTACATTAGCGCCCGTCGACAGCGCAAAGCGTTATCGGCAATAAAACGGTGAGGTGTCTGAGTGGCTGAAGGAGCACGCCTGGAAAGTGTGTATACGCGAAAGTGTATCGAGGGTTCGAACCCCTCTCTCACCGCCAAATTTAAAGAGAAAGCCTGGATTCGCGTCCAGGCTTTTTTTGCATGGCGCACCGCCGAGAGGGGTGAGAAGCCTCGACAGGGTTCGACAAAACGCCCGCGTTTTGGACCGTGTAAGCATCCCGGCTTCAGTTCCACGCACTTTTTGAGAGTTCCGCTTTTTCAGCCATCAGCCGGTACTCTTCCGGCGTCAGGTTGTTCAGGGATTCATGAGGCCGCTCGTTGTTATATTCCATCAGCCAGCGCTCGGTAATTTCCCGTGCTTCATTCAGTGTTCTGAACAGGTAAAAATCCAGGATTTCTGTCCGGTATGTCCGGTTGGATCGTTCGATAAACGCATTTTGTGTAGGCTTACCCGGCTTTATAAATTCGAGCTGCACACCATGTTCTTCGGCCCATAGTGCCAGCACCAGTGAGACCAGTTCTGGCCCGTTGTCCATCCGCATTTTCAGCGGTTTGCCACGATCCTGTCCAGTACCCGGACGACTCTCTGAGCCGGGATATTCAGGTCAATTTCTATCGCCAGCGCTTCACGGTTAAAATCCTCCACCACATTGAAGGTCCGGAAACGTCTACCGCAGACCAGCGCGTTGTGCATAAAATCAATGGACCAGCTCTCGTTTAACGCTTGTGGTGTCGCCAGTGGTGCTGGATTACGCACTGGCAGCCGCTGTTTTACCTTACGACGAAAATTCAGTTTCAGCAGGCAGTAAATCCGGTGAACGCGTTTGTGGTTCCAGGTATTGCCCTGCCTACTCAGTAGCTGGAACAGCTTCTTAAAACCGTAGCGCGGATAGCGTTCTGCCAGTTCAATTAGCGCACAAATCACCGGTTCATCACGCCGGGTATCGGGCTGATAAAAATAGACCGCCCTGCTCAGCGATAATGTCCTGCAGGCCTGACGTAAACTCATGGCAAATTGCGCCGTCAGATAGCTGACGAGTTCACGCTTTATCGCTGGCTTTAAAGCTTTTTTTCGATGACGTCTTTAAGCGCGCGGGACTCAAGGCTGAGATCAGCAAACATCTGTTTAAGCCTCCGATTCTCATCTTCCAGATCTTTGATTTTTTTAATATCGCCACTTCCATTCCGCCATACTTTGCCTTCCAGTTGTAATAGCTGGCTTCCGAAATGACGGCTTCACGGCACACATCCTTGACGGTACGTCCGGCTTCAACGGACTTCAATACGGCGATGATCTGGTGTTTAGTGAATCGGATCTTACGCATAGCGCTCTCCTCAGGAGGCATAATCAGTATGTCGGAAGATCTCTAAAAGTGAATGTGCCGTTTTGCAGGGATGCTTACAGAGAGTCCCCCTTCGACAGAGCTCAATAACATTTATTTTTCTTAAATAAGGGGGGGGTCAAATGAAAATTATATTTCATGAGCAACTAGCTTGCTATCATCGGGTATATAACTTATAGCTATCATCACCATTCACCCAGTATAAATAAAGCCCCACTCCTTAATAAGAAATAGAAACTGCGCACACCTCATAAATTTCCATGTAAAAAATATCAATACAACCCATTAATAAAAAAATAAGGCATATTAAATAAACACTCACTAAACTTGATCCAATCTATTTTAATGAGGTTAACATCATGGTATCATTAACATTAGTGAAAAATCAATAAAAATTGATGATTACACTTTACAGGCTATAAATTAAATTTGCGAGGTAGAAATGGACATTAATTTAAGTGGACTCGATCCTTTATCTCTTCTCACAGTTAAGCAAGATGATACAGACAGGATGAGTAATGTCTTGAGTGAAGCAGCAAAGGGAACCGTTTCAAATATACTTAAGAGTTACACCGGATTTTTTGACATTTTATCAGAACCAATCCAAAATGCCCTGGATTCAACTCAAAATCTTTTTAGAAATAGTGATGGCAATTACTCACCAAAAATTTGGATAGAGATATCTATAAAAGATGGCTACGTCCGTATCATTGACAATGGAACTGGGATGGACAAACAGCAGTTCTGTTATTGTCTAACTCCAAATGTGAGTTTTAAAAAAGGACAAAATTTAAGGGGTAATAAAGGGGTAGGTGCAACCTTCCTTGCCTATGGCTTCAATTACTTATCTCTTCAAAGCAAAAAGGGAGACATTAAAAATTCGATCGTCCTACGAGGGGGGCGTTTATGGGTTGAAGATCACTCTGGAAAAATGGAGAGGCCAAAATTCCAAGTTGAGAATTTTTTAGTAGATGAGCTTGAAAACGAAAATTCTGGGACATGCATTGAAATTAGACTAAGTGGCAAGGGCGGAGAAAAACCAAAAAAACTTGATTGGCACGGGGCTTCAAGTGCAGCTCAATGGTTTGATATATTAAGAGTTGTATCGCCACTAGGTGGGGTTTATTTAGAATCTGAAGCATTTAAACCAGAAGTTCAGCTCCGTGTTATAGATTACTCAGGATCGATAACGGAAGTTAAACAGTCAAACTGTGAGTTCTTCTATCCACATGAAATTCAGAACATCAAAGTTCAAAGCCTATCCGACATAAATCATTTGATCAATAGAATTGGCGGCGATCATAAGAACATTAAAGAAAAAATGCCACCAGCATATAAAAACTTAGAGTGTATATATGACGTTTGGGACACAAATTCATTGTTAAGCTCTGACACTAGTCTATCTATTGATTTCGACACCGATGAAGAATCCCTCATTAGAATGCATAAAATGTGTGCATATGCTGCTCATTTAGACTCAAGAAAAACATTTTTGAAATTTAATGAGTCTCTAGGGTTACGAGCAGGCACAGAAATACTTAGAGGAGGGCTTCTCATAGCATCAGATTCAATGCCTCAAGGAGAATTATTGATAATCCCATTAAAACGCTATATAGGATATCAGAGGAATACTTTTGTAATCATACATTTAACTCAAGGCAATCCCGACTTGGGAAGAAAAGTATTTCAACCTGAGATCAAGAGCTTAGCAGAGAAAATATCAGAGAAGCTAACAAATCACTTACTGAAGTTTCGTGAGTATGTAAGGCAAGATACAGGTTCAGCACCAACTCTTCTACCTAATCGAGCCTTACACGATTGGAAAAAAAACCAGGAGATATGGAGAGACTCTAACCCATCCGGATTTGAATCAATAAATAGCAATTTATCATACCTATCAATACCAAGAGAAGAGCAAGATGTCGTTGCAATCTATAATCAAATGGTGGGTGCTGGATTAATTCGTGGCTTACACTTTTACTCAACCACTCACCATGATAAATATGACGCATTAATAGAATACAATTATCAAGATGAGTCCTACCTCTTTGAGGTTGAAAAACAACCTCTAGGTGTACGCAATGACTTGCCTCTTCCATATCAGTCTGAACCGAAAGTTCTCGAGTATAAATTTGATTTCGATTCAATTCTTGATGATTTTGATAAAGAGATAAAGTTTTATGACCACGTAGATTTTGTCGTTTGTTGGACAGCAAGTGGGAAATACAGAGAACAACTATCACTAAGACCTATCCTACCAGAATATGAAGGTAATGTTCGAGAATATTACGCCAGTACCCATCAGGCATTTATGCCAGGAAGAGAGAGACCTGTTTTCGAAGTATGCGTGCTTGAAGAGTTATTAAAATATTTATCTGATAAAGATGATGCAGTTGCACAACAGCTAAGTAAATATAGTGTAGATATGTAAAGATACATCTAGAGAACGCAGCTAATGCCGTTGTAGCTGCGCTCTCTAATGATCAGCAATGGCAATGCTGGAAGATCGCTCCTCTTTCTCGTAGCCACAAGATACTCATTCTCACCGATTCCCCATAAGACATGACTCTATCTTACTATCATCTTTGATGATCTTCGACGTGTGGTTCGCCGCAGTTTTCAGCAAAGTGCGCACAGCTTGAGCGGACAAGCAAAAACACAGAAATTATTCTTGACCGGATCGGCCCCACTCCCTATAGTAGCGCCCCGTTGCAGCGATGATTTCGCAACAAAAAAATATGGTGAGGTGTCCGAGTGGCTGAAGGAGCACGCCTGGAAAGTGTGTATACGCGAAAGTGTATCGAGGGTTCGAATCCCTCCCTCACCGCCATATTCTACGAAGAAGCCTGAACTCGCGTTCAGGCTTTTTTGTTTGCATAGCGCATCAACCGGGAGGGTGAGAATCCTCGACAGGGTTCGACAAAACGCCCGCGTTTTGGACCGCCAACGGCGGCCCGCAGGGTGAGCGTAGCGAATCAATCCCTCCCTCACCGCCATATTCTACGAAGAAGCCTACCATCACTTTCCTGATGGGTTTAATTTAAAAACCACTTAAATTAAACTCTATTTTCTTGAGAACGTCTCGGCAATCACGTCAAACGTATTTACTTAGAGTAAATGTAGAGATATATTTATCCCCATTAGCATCTTTCTACTTAGATGATTAGATAAATATATGCATTATCAACTCAACAAAAAATAAAAATAGGTTAGAAATGAAATCACAAACAGCAAAAAATTTTTCTGAATTTGTCGATATAGTGGAGAGACTTGGCAATGACTCGGAGCTGATGCTATTCAGGGGGCAAGCAGAAAAAGGTAATTTACTGCCAAGTATAGCGCGAAAAAATCCAAAAACCGACTCAACAAGTGCTGAGCAAGAATTAATAAAAGAGTTAAAGCGAATGGGCGCATCGATTCTACCTAAAAATGATCTTGATGATTGGGATCTCTTAGTAATAGCACAACACTTCGGCATGAAGACTCGGTTATTAGATTGGACTAGCAATCCACTTGCAGCCTTATTCTTTGCATGTAATGATTGGAAAAAAGGGGATGTTTATGTTTATGCACTGGATGCAAATCGATATCTGAAAGAGCCGCAAAAAGGACCATTTGACACAGGAAGAACACAGGTTATAAGGCCAAAGTTAAATAACCCTAGAATTATCGCGCAGCATGGTTGGTTTACTGCACATAAGTACTCAAAATCCTCTAAGAAGTTCGTTCCCCTGGAAAAAAACAATGAAATATCAGAGTCAGTTCAAGAAATAAAAATCCCAGAAGATACCAGGGAAAAACTATTAAAATCTCTAGACAGACATGGTGTCAGTAGCCGAACCTTATTCCCTGATTTGGAAGGGCTCTGTAAATATATAAACTGGAAAAACGAGACAAACTAATATCAAAACTTAACTGTAAAAATTTCGAGTTACTCAAAAAGTCATTTAGATGCTAACAAAAAAGCCCGAACGCAAATTCAGGCTTTTTTATTCCCACTGCCAAACCGCTCAGTGGTGCGTGCATCTCACCGCCGTCGGCTGCGCCAGTGCGCGGCGCCAGTCCCCCGGCGTTTGGCCGAACTGGCGTTTGAAACTGCGGTTGAACGACTGCTGTGAGTCGAAGCCGAGCGAGATCGCCACGCTAACGATCGGTTCGCCGCTGTTGGCCAAGCGCTCCGCCGACACCTTCAGTTTTTGCATGCGGATATACTCCCCCAACGCATAGCCGGTCTGGCGCTTGAACATGCGCTGCAGATGCCATTTGGAGTAGCCCGCGCGGTCCGCTACGGTGTTGATATCCAGTTTTTCTTCCAGATTGTTGTCGATCCACGTCTTCAAATCGGTAATGAAACCCGTCGTGTTCATGCTGATGCTCCCATCATGTCGGCAGGGTCCCCCTCTGCCCAGTGCGCATACGTTGCAACAGTTTCGCTTTAAATGCAATTTTTATTATTGCATTTACCAGAAAGCCGCCTCTATACTCCACCCAATTAATGTAACCGATATTGATACATTAATGTGACACCAATATGTTTCAAAACCTAACGTTGCGCCATGACAAAGCGCGGCGCCCCTTCCGCCGAACGCCGGCATGAAGGGAAAAGCCCGGAAAACAGGGCTGGGTATGGGGCCAGACAGCGCTTACTTATCGGAATAAAAATAATGCCAAATCAACCAAACTCATCGTTCAACGCCGGCGGCCGCACGCGCGCCTTCGCTCTGGGCCAGCGGCTCTCCGGGGTGGCGCTGCTGGCCGCCCTGCTCGCCGGGTGTGACAACAGCGTCGCGCACAACGCCCCGCCACCGCCGCCGGTGGTCAGCGCCGCCAGCGTGGTGGTCAAACCGATCAGCCAGTGGGATGCGTTCAATGGCCGGGTCGAAGCGGTGCAAAGCGTACAGCTGCGCCCGCGGGTTTCCGGCTACATCGAGCGGGTCAACTACACCGAAGGCGACGAGGTGAAGAAAGGCCAGGTGCTGTTCACCATTGACGATCGCACCTACCGCGCCGCGCGCGAACAGGCGCAGGCGGAGCTGGTGCGGGCGCGCAATCAGGCAGCCCTCGCGCGCAGCGAATCTTCGCGAACCGAGAAACTGATCGGCACTCAGGCCATCTCGCAAGAGGTGTGGGAACAGCGCCGTTCGTCCGCCGCGCAGGCGCAAAGCAACGTGCTGGCGGCGCAGGCCCAGCTCGATATGGCGCAGCTTAATCTCGACTTTACCCGCGTCACCGCCCCGATCGACGGGCGCGCCAGCCGCGCGATGATCACCGCCGGCAACCTGGTCACCGCCGGCGACAGCGCCAGCGTGCTGACGACGCTGGTATCGCTCGATAAGGTTTACGTCTATTTCGACGTGGATGAGGCGACCTTCCTGCGCTATCAGCAGCAGGGTCGGCATGACGCCCGCTTGCCGGTGAAGGTGGGCCTGGTGGGCGAAGACGGCACCCCGCACCAAGGGCTGGTGGATTTCACCGATAACCAACTGAACGCCGGTACCGGCACCATCCGCATGCGCGCCCTGCTCGACAACCGCGATCGTCGCTTCACGCCGGGGCTGTTCGCACGCGTGCAGATGCCCGGCAGCGCCGAGTTCAACGCCATGCTGATCGACGATAAAGCGGTCATGACCGACCAAAACCGCAAGTTCGTTTACATCGTCGATAAAGACGGTAAGGCGCAGCGCCGCGACATCGACGTGGGCCGCATGGCCGAAGGATTGCGCATCGTGCAGAAAGGGTTGGCAAACGGCGATCGGGTGATCGTCGACGGCATGCAGAAAGTGTTTATGCCGGGCATGCCGGTCGACGCGAAAAGCGTCGCGATGACCACCACCGCTTCCGCACTTAACTAAGCCCCCAGCCGAGACTTCTGACCCATGGACTTTTCCCGTTTTTTCATCGACCGGCCGATCTTCGCCGCAGTGCTGTCGATACTGATTTTTGTCGCCGGGGTGATCGCCATTCCGCTGCTGCCGATCAGCGAGTACCCGGACGTGGTGCCGCCCAGCGTGCAGGTGCGCGCCGAATACCCGGGCGCCAACCCGAAAGAGATCGCTGAAACGGTGGCCACGCCGCTGGAAGAAGCGATCAACGGTGTCGAAAACATGATGTACATGAAATCGGTCGCCGGTTCCGACGGCGTGCTGGTGACCACCGTCACCTTCCGCCCCGGCACCGATCCCGATCAGGCGCAGGTGCAGGTGCAAAACCGCGTGGCACAGGCCGAAGCGCGCCTGCCGGAAGATGTGCGCCGCCAGGGCATCACTACCCAGAAACAGTCTCCGGCGCTGACGCTGGTGGTGCATCTGGTATCGCCTTCCGGCAAGTACGACTCGCTGTACCTGCGCAACTACGCCACCCTGAAGGTCAAGGATGAACTGGCTCGCCTGCCGGGCGTCGGCCAGGTGCAGATCTTCGGCGCCGGCGAATACGCAATGCGCATCTGGCTCGATCCGAACAAGGTCGCCGCGCGCGGGCTGACCGCCTCCGACGTGGTGAGCGCCATGCAGGAGCAGAACGTGCAGGTCTCCGCCGGCCAGCTCGGCGCGGAGCCGATGCCGACGCGCAGCGACTATCTGCTGTCGATCAACGCCCAGGGCCGCCTGCAAACCGAAGAAGAGTTCGGCAACATCATTCTCAAGAGCGGCGATAACGGCGAGATCGTGCGGCTGCGCGACGTGGCGCGCATCGAAATGGGTTCCGGCAGCTACGCGCTGCGCGCCCAGCTCAATAACAAGGATGCGGTCGGCATCGGCATCTTCCAGTCGCCGGGCGCCAACGCCATAGAGCTGTCGGATGCGGTGCGCGGCAAGATGGCCGAGCTGGCGACCCGCTTCCCGGACGGCATGAGCTGGAAATCGCCGTACGATCCGACGGTGTTCGTGCGCGATTCGATCCGCGCGGTGGTGGATACCCTGCTGGAAGCGGTGATCCTGGTGGTGCTGGTGGTCATTCTGTTCCTGCAGACCTGGCGCGCTTCGATCATTCCGCTGTTGGCGGTCCCGATCTCCGTGGTCGGTACCTTCGCCGCACTGTATCTGCTCGGCTTCTCGCTCAACACCCTCAGCCTGTTCGGGCTGGTGCTGGCGATCGGCATCGTGGTGGATGACGCCATCGTGGTGGTGGAGAACGTCGAGCGCAATATCGAAGAGGGGTTGTCGCCGCTGGCGGCGGCGCACCAGGCGATGCGCGAGGTCTCCGGCCCGATCATCGCCATCGCCGTGGTGCTGTGCGCGGTGTTCGTACCGATGGCTTTCCTTTCGGGCGTCACCGGCCAGTTCTACAAACAGTTCGCCGTCACCATCGCCATCTCGACGGTGATCTCCGCCATCAACTCGCTGACCCTGTCGCCGGCGTTGGCGGCGCGCTTGCTGAAGCCGCACGGCGCGCCGAAAGATCTGCCGTCGCGCCTGATCGACCGGCTGTTCGGCTGGCTGTTCCGGCCGTTCAACCGCTTCTTCGCCAGCGGCTCGCAGCGTTATCAGCACGGGGTATCCCGCGTGCTGGGCCGACGCGGCGCAGTGTTCGTCGTCTACCTGCTGCTGCTGGTCGCCGCCGGGGTGATGTTCAAGACCGTGCCCGGCGGCTTTATCCCGACGCAGGACAAGCTGTATCTGATTGGCGGCGTTAAGATGCCGGAAGGCGCCTCGCTGGAGCGCACCGATGCGGTGATCCGCAAGATGAGCGCCATCGGCCTGAGCGTGGACGGCGTCACCGATGCGGTGGCCTTCCCCGGCCTGAACGCGCTGCAGTTCACCAATACGCCGAATACCGGCACGGTATTCTTCGCGCTGGAGTCATTGAGCACCCGTACCCGCACCGCAGCGCAGATCAACGCCGAGATCAACGCGCGCATTTCGCAGATCCAGGAAGGTTTCGCCTTCTCGATCATGCCGCCGCCGATCCTCGGCATCGGCCAGGGTTCCGGCTATTCGCTGTACGTGCAGGATCGCGGCGGGCTGGGTTACGGCGCACTGCAGACCGCGATCAACACGATGTCCGGCGCCATTATGCAAACGCCAGGCATGGGGTTCCCGATCTCCTCTTATCAGGCCAATGTGCCGCAGCTGGACGCCAAAATCGATCGCGACAAGGCCAAGGCTCAGGGGGTGCCGCTCAATGCGCTGTTCAGCACGCTGCAGACCTACCTCGGTTCGTCTTACATCAACGACTTTAACCGTTACGGCCGCACCTGGAAGGTGATGGCGCAGGCCGACGGCCAGTTCCGCGACAGCGTGGAAGACATCGCCAACCTGCGTACCCGCAACGACAAAGGCGAAATGGTGCCGATCGGCAGTATGGTCAGCATCGGCACGACCTACGGCCCGGATCCGGTGATCCGCTACAACGGTTTCCCGGCGGCGGACCTGATCGGCGACGCCGATCCGCGCGTCCTCTCCTCTACCCAGGCGATGAGCGCACTGACGCAAATAGCCGACAAGCTGTTGCCGAACGGCATGAACATCCAGTGGACCGATCTGAGCTACCAGCAATCGACCCAGGGCAACGCCGCGCTGGTGGTGTTCCCGGTCGCGGTGCTGCTGGCGTTCCTCGCGCTGGCGGCGCTGTATGAAAGCTGGACGCTGCCGCTGGCGGTGATCCTGATCGTGCCGATGACCATGCTATCGGCGCTGTTCGGCGTGTGGTTGACCGGCGGCGACAACAACGTGTTCGTGCAGGTCGGGTTGGTCGTTCTGATGGGGCTGGCCTGCAAGAACGCTATTCTGATCGTCGAGTTCGCCCGCGAGCTGGAAATGCAGGGCAAAGGCATCGTCGAGGCGGCACTGGAAGCCTGTCGCCTGCGGTTGCGACCGATCGTGATGACCTCCATCGCCTTCATCGCCGGCACCATCCCGCTGATCCTCGGCCACGGCGCCGGCGCCGAAGTGCGCGGCGTCACCGGCATCACGGTGTTCTCCGGCATGCTGGGGGTCACGCTGTTCGGGCTGTTCCTGACGCCGGTGTTCTACGTCACCCTGCGTCGCCTGGTGGCACGCAAAACGCAGACGCAGACGGCGTAATCCTCGTCTTAACATGCAAAAAGGTCGGGCATTGCCCGACCTTTTTTTATGCATGCGAACCGCGATTATTTATCGGCGGTTTCAGCCTCTTGCGCAGCGGCATATTCCGCACAGGCGCGCTTGTCACCCCGCTCCAGTTCGGCCAGCGAGTCAGCCACGGTGTGGCGCGCCAGCACCGCGAGCGAAGCCTGCTCGGCCTCGTTCACCACCGATTTGAAATACCAACAGGCGTTGGCGCTCACCAGGCAACGGGCCGGCACTTCAGGGCGTGAGGCCCAGATGCGCTTGTCGTCGATCACCGCCAGGTAGATATCCCGCAGGGTAATCTCTTCCGCCGGGCGGCCAAGGTGGATAGAGCCGTTTCGGCCCAGGGTGGAAACGATGATGCCGTCTTTGGTCAGCGGCACCATCAGTTTGCGGATAAAGCTCGGGTTAGCTTCCAGAGTGGCGGCGAGCGTGGCGCTCGTCGAACGCATGCCCTGCTTCTCAGCTACGGCGACGCTAAGGACCATTTGCAACGCTGTCGGAAAGCGAAAATCTAACATGTCGTTATCTCTGCGAGACGAAATACTCGGGTTTGGCCGGTGCGGCGATTAGCGCCGAACACACCGCTTAATCGCACAATAATATAACAAACGCGGGGGCTTTTTTGAAGTTTTGCCCAGTGATATCGCACGCAGACATTAGAACGATCGTCGAATTCGCGGGCAGACAAAAAGCAGAAACCCGCGTCAATGTTAACGCCGCTCGCTTAACCGAGTTAAACGATCAGAACTAACACTGCCCGCGGGTTTAATTCGAATGCGTCGATCAGGCTCTGTTCAGCACCAGCTGGCCGTTTTTGTCCAACGGGATTTGGGTGCCCGGATCGTGATCCATGCGGATCTTGCCCTGCTGATTCCCGATCTTGTAGGTCACGTCATAGCCCAGCATTTTCTGAGACTTGTCGTAGACCGTTTTGCAACGCTGCTGAACGCTGGTGGTGACGTCGTTATTCTGCATCGCCCCTTGCACCTGGTTACCGGCGTAGCCGCCGCCCAGAGCGCCCACCACGGTCGCCACGTCGCGTCCGCGACCGCCGCCGAACTGGTGGCCGATCACGCCGCCCGCCACTGCGCCCAGCACAGAACCGGCGATGCGGTTTTCATCCTGCACCGGTGCACGGTGCGTGACGGTGACGTTGCGGCATTCCTGACGCGGCGTTTTGATGGTTTCTTTAATCGGCGTTGCGGCGAGCACCTGCGCATATTGCGGACCGGCAGAAAAGACGTCCAGGCTGGCTACCGCGGCAATCCCCAGAGCGGCAGCGATGCCAATCCCAACACCGGCTAACATTGACTTGTTCACAGGAAACCTCCTGAAAGTGTTACCACGCATTTTTTCCGGGTCTGTTACCGGCATGGCACCGCGCTTATTATTTTGCGCATGGGCGGCTTGCGGTATCCCGGTTTACGGCGTGCGCGACGCGCCGTCTGTAAACGAGGTAAAGTCTGCACAATGATTTGAGGGCTCGCAATAAGACAAGGGGACCAAAAATGCGGGAAAACGGCCGTTTTGCCGTTGTTTAGGAGGAATCTTAAGAATTTTACCCATATCGGCGACAGCTTATGCTGAAGAATCAAGCAACCGCCGCCGTTAGCCTCGCCCCGCCATAAAAAAACCCGCGCGGGCGAACCGGCGCGGGTTGATCGACAACGGCGGGATCAGTGCATCTTCAGACGCGGGCGGATCACCCGGTTAATGCCGCCCACCAGCATCATCAGGCCGGTTTTGATGTAGCCGTGCAGCGCCACCTGGTGCATGCGGTACAGCGAGATGTAGACGAAACGCGCAATGCGCCCTTCCACCATCATCGAGCCGCGCATCAGGTTGCCCATCAGGCTGCCGACGGTGCTGAAGCGCGACAACGACACCAGCGAACCGTGGTCTTTGTACACGTAAGGCTTCAGCGTCTGACCGTTCATCAGCGCCAGGATATTAGTGGCGCAGCGTGAGGCCATCTGGTGCGCCGACTGGGCGCGTGGCGGCACGAAACCGCCGCCCTCTTTCGGGCAAGAGGCGCAGTCGCCGATGGCGAAGATGTTCGGATCGCGCGTGGTCTGCAGCGTCGGCTCCACCACCAACTGGTTGATGCGGTTGGTTTCCAGGCCGCCGATGTCCTTCATAAAGTCCGGCGCTTTGATGCCCGCCGCCCACACCATCAGATCGGCGTCGATGAACTCGCCGCCCTTGGTATTCAGGCCTTTGGCGTCCGCGCTGGTCACCATGGTGTTGGTCAGCACGCGCACGCCCAGCTTGATCAGCTCCTGGTGCGCCGCAGCGGAAATGCGCGGCGGCAGC
The DNA here is from genome assembly GCF_052167655.1 of Serratia sp. CY55921. Taxonomy (NCBI): domain Bacteria; kingdom Pseudomonadati; phylum Pseudomonadota; class Gammaproteobacteria; order Enterobacterales; family Yersiniaceae; genus Serratia; species Serratia sp. CY55921. Next base: position 1,766,571 of record NZ_JBJNMU010000001.1, read on the forward strand.
GCCGGCAGAATGCGCTCGCCCGCTTCGACCAGCGTCACGTTGAGCGCGCTGTTGTCCAGGCCTTCAAAACCGTAGCTGTGCAGCTGTTTCACCGCGTTGTGCAGTTCGGCGGACAGTTCAACGCCGGTGGCGCCGCCGCCGACGATGGCGATGTTGACCCGCTCTTTTTGCCCCGGCTGCGCCGAGAACTTCAGGAACAGGTTAAGCATTTCGTTGTGGAAACGACGTGCCTGATGCGGGTTATCCAGGAAGATGCAGTGCTCTTTCACGCCCGGCGTACCGAAATCGTTTGAGGTGCTGCCCAGCGCCATCACCAGGATGTCGTACGGCAGTTCACGCGCCGGCACCAGCTCGCCGCCCTGCTCGTCGCAGATCTGCGCCAGCTGCAGCGTTTGCGTCTCGCGGTTGATGTTGGTCAACGACCCCAGCTGGAAGCTGAAATGGTGATTGCGCGCGTGCGCCAGATAGCTGAGCGCATCCACGCCGTCATCGAGGGAGCCGGTCGCCACTTCGTGCAACAGCGGTTTCCACAAATGGCTGTGGTTGCGATCCACCAGCGTGATCTCGGCTTTGTTCTTACGGCCAAGTTTATGGCCCAGGCTGGTCGCCAGCTCCAGACCACCGGCGCCGCCGCCGACAATAACGATTTTCTTCTTTGGCGTTGTCAAAATAACCCCCTAAATGTGAACCATTTGTTATCCCAGGGTAAATAAATAATATCCTTAGAATACATAGGGTTCGCGTAAAATAAATCGGCTCTCTGCAGCCAGAATAGCATGTGAGGTTATTTGGTCATACCAAAATTGACGTACATCAATTTTTTTTGGTTAAAGGCTGGACGAGGGCATTTTTTGGGGATTGCGATTCAAATAGTTAGCGCTAAGTCACAGTTTTAAATTTTGCCGATTGCCACGCAAAATCTGGCTTTGGCGCACAAAAAAGCCGCACTTTCCGTCGGTGAAAAACGGGGAGCGCGGCTCGCGGCAGCGTTATGAAACTGTTAACCCAGCGCCTTGAACGCCTTGAGCCGCTGCAGATGCGGCGAGATGTTTTTGAACTTGTGCGTCTGCTGTTCATCCCACACGATCTCGTAGTAGTGATGCAGCAATTCGGCGCTGCGCCGGTTATCCAGCACCTCGTCGTGGCGCGACAGCACCACCAGACAGCGATCGCGGTTTTTCTCGCGGAAATCCTCCACGCACTTGGTGGCGATATCGCGATACTCTTCCGGCCGGTCTATCTTGCCGTGCATGTGCTCTTCCGGGTACAGGTTGGGATTGAACATCGCCTGGCGAATGCCGCACAGGAAGCCGATGCGCTCCGCCCAGAAGCCGCCGAGGCCGACCCCGCAGATCAACGGGTGCGCATCGCCGCCCTGCTGCACCGCCTTGTCCACCTCTTTCAACAGATGCTGCATGTCGTGACGCGGGTGCAGCGTGCTGTAGCTGATAAAGCGCACATCCGGATCGATAAACTGCAGCTGTAACACCTTTTCATGATTGCCGGGGCTGGTGGAATCGAAGCCGTGCAAATAGATAATCATGTGGATCCTCGCAACAAGCCAAGGGCCGCGGGCGCGGCCCTCATCATTTCCGCTCTGCGCCGCGATGCGGCGCCTGGATTCACCCTTGCGAACGCTGCTTGTGCTCCTCCCAGCGTTCGCTCAGCGCGCTGAGCGCCTTGTGCGCCTGCTGCCAGCGCTCGGAGTCGCGCAGTTCCTGACGGGTGAACTGACCGCGATGATATAACCGCTTCACCTTCTCTGCTTTGACCGGGGACAGGTTATCCAACACGCTGACCGCGCCTTCGCGGTGGTTGCACACCAGGATCATGTCGCAACCGGCATCCAGCGCCGCCTGGCCGCGTTCGGCATAGCTGCCCATGATGGCGGCGCCTTCCATCGACAGATCGTCGGAGAAAATCACGCCGTCGAAGCCCAGCTCCTGACGCAGGATCTGCTGCAGCCAGTACGGCGAGCCGCTGGCCGGACGCGGGTCCGCTTCAGTATAGATGACGTGAGCCGGCATGACGGCGTCCAGCAATTGACGATTGATCAGCTCGCGGAAGATCGCCATGTCATGCTCGCGGATCTGCGCCAGCGGCCGCGGATCGCGCGGGGTTTCCTTGTGCGAATCGGCGCTGACAGCGCCGTGCCCCGGGAAGTGCTTACCGGTGGTTTTCATGCCGGCGCTGTGCATGCCGAGGATAAAGCGCTCCGCCATCGCCAACGCCTGCTGCGGATCGCTGTGGAACGAACGCTCGCCGATCGCCGCGCTGGCATGGCCGATGTCCAGCACCGGCGCAAAGCTGATGTCGATATCCTGCGCGATCATCTCCGCCGCCATCAGCCAGCCGGCCTCCTGCGCCAGGCGGCCACCTTCTTGCGCATCGTTCAAGGCGGCGAACGATTGCGCCGCCGGCAAGCGGGTGAAGCCTTCGCGGAAGCGCTGCACGCGCCCGCCCTCCTGATCCACGGCCACCACCAGCCGATCGTGCGAAGCGGCGCGGATCTGGCGCACCAGCTCACGCAGCTGCTCCGCATCGTGGAAATTGCGGGTAAACAGGATCAATCCGCCAACCAGCGGGTGTTTCAGAATCTCGCGTTCTTCTGCATCCAGCTCGTAGCCGGCGACATCTAGCATTACTGGGCCCACGGGCACCTCACTTCATATTGTTCGTTCAGAATTCGGATGATGATAAACAGAATTGCCGGCGCAGCGCCGCGCCCCAGCGCAAAAATTCAACGTCGCCGCTCTGCTGCCAGCGCACTTCAAACCACAGCAGCATCAGATAATCCACCCACGGCAGCCAGCGCTGCACCTGCGCCTGCAGCCGGGCGACGTCGTGATAGCCCTGACGCGCGTAGTGCTGCAAAAAGCGCTGCTGCGGCTCAGCCGCCCAGCCGTTGCCGCGAAACAGCGCGGCGATATCCAACGCCACATCGCCGTCGGCGGCATACTCCCAGTCGATCAGCCGCAGCCCCTCGCCAGTCGCGAGCAAATTGCCCGGGTGGATGTCCATGTGCAGCGGCGCCAGGCGTAATGGCCGCGGCGGCGCGCAGCGTAAGAAATGACGCTGCCAACGCAGCCAGGCGGGGGTTAAACGCCGCGTATCCAGCTGCTGCCAGTAGCGGAGGAACTGCCGCCGCAGATCCAGCCGGTAACCGCTGAGCGGCCGCCGATGCAGCGTCGTCGCCATCGCCGCCAGCTCGCCGCGTTGATTCAGCATGTCAAACTCAGCTTCTGTGACGATGTCACCTTCGAGCCATTCGAGGACAAGCCACTGATTATTCTGCGCGAAAACCCGTGGCCCGAGCCCCGACGCGCAGCGACGCAAGACCTGCGCTTCCCGCCGTCTGCTCACGCCCAGCGCGCGTTTCTCCGCGCTGTTTTGCCGCGCCAGCAGCGTAATGCCCGATCCGTCGATGCGCCAGCTCTCGCCGGTCAGCCCCTGCACCGGGCTGAAATGACAACCGGCGGTATTCACCGCCGGCAGTCTGGTTTCCATCAATTGTCGCAGCGCGGCCTCAGCGTTTAACGGCGCCATTGCCCGACCAGACGATCTCGCCGGTTTGCACCAGCATCAGCTGCATATCCAACGCCGGCGACTTCACGTCGCCGCTGACGTCGCTGTACAACACGTACTGCGCGCCGACGATGCGCGCCAGGCCAATCGCCTTGCTGCGCGAGCCGAAGCTGTCATCCGCCGACAGGCCCAGCGTTTGTCTGGCGCTCGTCAGCTTCGCTTCCGGCACCACGCTGAAGGTGGAGTTTGACGCCAGCGCCTTATACAGCGCTGCGGTGGCTTTGCCCATCTGCAGCGAGCCGTTGGTGTTGTTCTTGACGCTGTCCAGCAGCAGCACGCTGCCGGCCGTGACGCCATCGGCCTTAAGCATCTGATTAACCAGCGGCTGAACGCTGCCCAGCCAGTCAAGCTGCTGGATTTTCGGCGGCTGCGGCACCGGCTCGGTGGTTGGCGGCTGCGGTTGCTCGACCGGCGGCGTCGGCTGTTCCGGTTCGACGGTGACCGGCGGCAACGGCTGATCCGGCTCAGGCGGGCGCGACAGACAGCCGCTCAGGGTGAATGCGGCCAGCGCCACTAAGACGTACTTTTTCATGCTTTTTCTCCAAACCTGGCAAGCGCTTACAGGTACAGATACAGACGCGCGCTTTTAGCTTCCAGATTACCGTTAATCGAGTAGATTTTGGCGTCCGAGTTAGGCGCCACGACGATCTCACGCGGTTTCTCGAAGGGGCGAATATCCAGCCCCTGCGCGTCGTACCAATAGAAACGATAATGCACGGTGACCGGCGTCGGTTGGCTGTTATTGAGCACCGAAGTCGCCATCACCCGCCCGGAAGCGTTCGAGACAGAGGGCGTATCGGCAAAAATGCCGGCGGTCAGCACCGAAGGATCCATCACCACCGTTTGCCCCCGGTTAACCGCGATGCCGGATGGCGAACTGCACCCCATCAGCAACGCGGCGGGCAGCGCCAACGCCATCAGACAACGCAGAGTTTTTTTACCGCGCATGATTTCCTCGCTTAACGTGACAGCAGCGGCCCCAGCGAGCGGCCACCGACCAGGTGCATATGAATATGATAGACCTCCTGACCGGCGTGGCGGTTGCAGTTGACGATCAGGCGGTAGCCGTCCTCGGCGATGCCTTCCTGTTCGGCGATTTTCGCCGCGGCGGTGATCATGCGGCCCAATGCGGCCTCATGCTCCACGGTCACGTCGTTGACGGTTGGGATCAGCACGTTGGGAACGATCAGCACATGGGTAGGCGCCTGGGGGGAGATGTCACGGAAAGCGGTGACCAGTTCATCCTGGTAAACCACATCAGCAGGGATTTCGCGGCGGATAATTTTACTGAAAATCGTTTCTTCGGCCATCTGGCGTTCCTTGTTTTACACAATTAGCTGTACGCAGTATGAGTGACAAATTCTACTGCTTTCAACCTGATTGCGCACTTTCCACGTCGAGTGCTGCAGATTCGCGCAGGCCGTCGCCCCGCTTGTGCATCTTTTCACTTTGGTTATTCACTATTGTTGCTTTACTTGCCCCGCGCCGCCGCCAATAGTAACCCCATGATTAACAAAGGATAGAGGGTACTATGCCACTGAAGATTGCGGCGCTGTGCGCGCTGTTGCTGAGCGCCGCCGTGCAGGCGGCCACGACGGGCGGTATCGACCTGCAGGCTAACCGAGAGCCGATACGCGCGGAGAAAAACCCGGCGGCTATCGCGCTGATCCCGGCGAACTTTCACTTCGCGGTGCCCGGCAAGCTGACGGTGGCGGTAGCATTCGAGAACTCCCCGCCGCTGGCGCTGTTCGCCGAAGACAATAAAACGCTGATCGGTAGCGATCCGGACATCGCCCGCCTGGTGGCCGACAGCCTCGGGCTGGAGCTGAATCTGGTGCCCACCTCCTGGGAAGATTGGCCCTTGGGCATCAGCGCGGGCAAATACGATGCGGCAATCTTCAATATCGCCGTCACCAAACAGCGTAAAACCAAATTCGACTTCGCCACTTACCGGGTGGACACGCTGGGCTTTTACGTCAAATCCACCAGCCACATCACCGCGATCAACCGCCCGCAGGACGTGGCCGGGCTGCGGATCATCGTCGGATCCGGCACCAATCAGGAAAACATTCTGCTGGGATGGGATAAGCAGAATCGCGCCGCCGGGCTGCCGCCGGTACAGCCGATCTACGTGACCGACGACGCCGCCACCAACCTCAGCATTCAGTCCGGGCGCGCCGATGCGTTCTTCGGCCCCCACTCCACCGGCGCCTACAAGGCGGCGCTGACCGGCAAAACCAAAATGGTCGGCATCGGCCCCAACGTGGCCTACGTCGCGGTCACCACCAAAAAAGGCAACGGGTTGGTGAACGCCGTCAACGCCGCGATCAATGGCGCGATCGTCAGCGGCGAATACGCGCAGGTGCTGGAACGCTGGGGCGAAGGCGACGAAAAGGTCGAGCGTTCAACCATCAACCCGCCGGGCATCGGCGACTAACCACCGATCAGCTGCGGGGCATGCCGACGCATCCACTCGGCCAACGAGTCCAGCGTCGGCCGCAGCGATTTGCCCAGCGCAGTGACCTGATACTCCACCCGCGGCGGCACTTCGGGATACACCTGCCGCGTCACCAGACCGCGTTGTTCGAACAGCCGCAGCTGGCGCGTCAGCTCTTTTTGCGCGATGGGCGCCACCGCTCGCTGCAGCTCGCTGAATCGCACCGGGCCATCGATTATGATCAGCCGGTACAGGATGGGTATCGCCCATTTGCCCGACACCAGATTGACGAAGTCCACCATCGGGCAGGGTTCGCCCGCCGTCGGCAGCGCCGACAAATTATTTTCCGTCGTTAAGGGCGCTTGCGCCGTCATTTCATCCCTCCTCGTCCTTTAGTATCCAAAAGGTGCCTACTATGCAAAAGGAACTATAGCGCAAATAATGCCGCAACAGACGCTAAAGAGGAATCGGTTATGTCACGACTGCAAGGCAAATACGCATTGATTACCGGCGGCACCAGCGGCATCGGGCTGGAAACCGCCCGCCAGTTCATCGCCGAGGGCGCAACGGTGGCGATCACCGGCCGCAGCCAACGCGCCCTGGACGCGGCGGGCCAGGCATTGGCGGGCAACGCGCTGCTGCTGCTGAGCGACGCCGGCGATATCCCACAGCAGCGCGCGCTGGCGCAGCAGTTGGAGCAACGGTGGCCGCGGCTGGACGTGCTGTACGTTAACGCCGGCGACGTCACGCATCGCCGGCTGCAGGAGTGGGATGAGCAGAGCTACCAGCGGCTGATGGACATCAACCTGAAGGGGCCGTTCTTTCTGATCCAGGCGCTGCTACCGCTACTGGCCAACCCTTCTTCGGTGATCCTGTGCGGTTCGGTCAGCGCCCATATCGGCCTGCCGCAGAGCAGCGCCTACGCCGCCAGCAAAGCCGGTTTGTTGTCTTTGGCCAGAACGCTCTCTGGCGAGCTGCACGCGCGCGGCATTCGCGTCAACGGCCTCAGCCCCGGCCCGACCGAAACCCCGGCGCTGGGTAAGCTGGGGCTAGCAGAAGCGGATGAGCGGGCCTTGCGCGACGATATCCGCGCGCTGGTGCCGATCGGCCGCATGGGCAGCGCGTTGGAGCTGGCCAAAGCGGCGGTGTTTCTGGCGGCGGATGAGTCGGCCTTTATGGTCGGCGCGGAGCTGCAGATGGACGGCGGCGTGGGGAATCTTTAGCCGTCGCGCGACACAATAAGGCCGCTTGCGCGGCCTTTGTCAGTGTCACTCAACTCACCCCTTGAATCGGGTTGGTATTAAAGGTGTAGACCACGATCTTCCACTGGCCCTGCTGTTTCTCCAATACAAATACTTCACGGTTTAAATCGATCAAGGTGGCTCCGTCGCTTATTCGGGTTACCGTCGCGCCGCGATGATGGTGCGTGCGCACATAGGCCATATTTCCGTTCACACTGATGCTGTCATAAGCAAACTCGGTTTCAAATTTCTCGTTTTTAAATAAATTGTCATACTGTTGTCGGCGTTTTTCATTGCTGTCCGCCGTCGGTTTTTCGTTCCATTGCGAGTAACTTTCCGGGGCAAAAAGTGACAAAATTGTTTGCGTATCGCCGGCGTTAAGCGCTGCCTGGTAGCGGCTTATCAGGTTATACACCGCCTTCTGCTCGGCCGCGACGCCCGCCTCAGCGGAAACCCTGTAACTTTGCGATGCGGCCTCGCTGCTTGCGGCATAACTTTGGCCGCACAAGCCCACGCCCGCCAATAACAATACGGCAGTTAATTTTTTCATATAAATATCCTCTCAGGCGTTATTTCATAATGGCAATACAGGATGCGATTTCAGATAAATAAAAACGCTGGAAATAAATTATCCAATACCGCGTTAAATTGACAGCCGACATATTTAAAAATACTCTTTTAATAATTTAAATAATGGAAGCCGTTAACATGAATGAACTGCACGCGCTGCGCGTATTCTGCCAGGTGGTGGAAATGGAGGGGTTCAGCCAAGCGGCAACCAAAATGGGGCTCTCTCCGGCCAGCGTCACATACAGCATCAATCAGCTTGAAAAACAGTTCGGGCAACGCCTGTTCAAGCGTTCAACCCGGCGCTTCTCGCTGACCAGCGCCGGGGAGCGTTGCTATCGCACCGCGCAAGAAATTTTGCAGCAGTTTGACCGGCTGAAAAACGACATGTCGTGCGATTTTGAACAACCACGAGGACCGCTGCGGGTCGAGATAGCCTCGATGCTCAGCAGCATGCATATCGCCCCGGCGCTCCCGGCTTTTTTGGCGCAATACCCAGAGTTGCAGCTCAGCGTGTCGGTCAGCGATCGCTTGGTCAATCCGGCGGAAGATCGCGCCGACGTGTTTATTCGCATCGGCGCCGGCAACATCCCCGAGATGGTCAGCCGCCCATTGCTGCAACCCCGCTATCTGTGCTGTGCGTCTCCCGATTATTTTGCGCGCCACGGCCGGCCGGAACACCCGGAGCAGTTGCAACGCCATCAGCGGCTGGGATTTATCCGTTCAGGCGCGGCGGCGGCGGACGACTGGCAGTTCATTCGTGGTGACGAGCGCTACCGTCTGGCGCCCAGCCCGCTGTTGAGCTTCAACCATTCACAATCGCTGTGTGAGGTGGCCAGGAACCATCTCGGTCTGGTTTACTTGCTGGACTGCACGCTGGAAAACTATCTGAAGGCGGGCGAACTGGAACCGATACTGCAGGAGTGGGCGCCCCCTGGGGCGCCGATCAATATTCTCTATCCGCGCCTGCGGGATCGCAGCCATAAAATTCGGGTTTTCGTCGACTTCATCAGCGAACTGTTCGCCGGTAAATCCGCCGGGCACTGATCGCGCAGCTCATCCCAACCCGGGGATATCGACGCCGAAAGTCTGCAGCAGCAACACCACGTTGAGCAGCACAATCACCACCGTGCCGACCACCGCCGCCAGGCTGGTCCAGCGACCGTTGGCGAACTCGCCCATGATGTCGCGGCGACGGGTGAACATTACCAGCGCAATCATCGGCGCCGGCAGCGCCAGACTCAACACCACCTGGCTGTAGACCAGCGCGTCGGTGGCGTTGACGCCCATCGCCACCACGATGAACGCCGGCACCATGGTGACCAGACGGCGCACCCACACCGGGATACGGAAACCGACGAAGCCCTGCATGATCATTTGCCCGGCCATGGTGCCCACCACCGAGCTGGAAATACCGGAGGCGATCAGCGAAGCCAGGAAGATGCCGGCCGCCGCCGCGCCGAACAGCGGCGTCAGCGTATGGTAGGCGGTGCCGATTTCGGCCACGTCGCTGTTACCGGCGTGGAAGGCGCTCGAGGCCATGATCACCATCGCAATATTCACCAGCCCGGCCAGTGCCAGCGCGATCACCACTTCGATATTGGAGAAACGCAGCAGCTTGCGCCGCTCGCCGTTATCACTGGCCGGGCTGCGGTGCTGGGTCAGCCCCGAATGCAGGAAAATGGCGTGCGGCATCACGGTGGCGCCGATAATGCCGACGGCGATGGTCAGCGCCTGCGCGTCCGGCAGCTGCGGCGTCACCATGCCGATCCCAGCCGCCTGCCAATCCACCGGTACGATGAACATCTCCACCAGGTAACACAGCGCAATGATGCCCACCAGGCCGCCGATCATCAGCTCAACCGGGCGAAAACCTTTCTTTTCCACCATCAACAGCGCATAGGTGATCACCGCCGTCACGCCCATCCCCGCCAGCAGCGGCATATGGAACAGCAGCGCCAGCGCGATCGCGCCGCCGAGAAACTCCGCCAGATCGGTGGCCATCGCCGCCACTTCGCTGAGCAGCCACATGCCGATCACCACCGGCCGTGAAAACTGGTCGCGGCACATCTCCGCCAGATTGCGGTTGGTGACGATGCCCAGTTTGGCCGACAGCGCCTGGAACAGCATGGCGATCAGGTTGGCCATCACCACCACCCACAGCAGGCTATAGCCGTATTTCGCCCCGGCCTGGATGTTGGTGGCGAAGTTACCGGGGTCCATATAGGCGATCGAGGCAATCACCGCCGGGCCGGCGAACAGCAGCGGCGTAAAGGCGCCGCGCTTGCGCCCGGCAAGGGCGGCGCCAATCGCGATGTTGGTCCGTTCGGTTAACGATGAGGGGGTTGCCGCGTCTCGCATGAAGTACCCTTAATCTTTTACTGGTTATTTTTCCACCGATCATGCTGACAATGTAGCATCGGCTACACTTTATGCAACAGGCGAAATTAATGGGCTTTGTGTAGAGATATTTCTAACTACCACAATGCATGGCATCGAATTGATAATGTGTGCTATTTGGACTAACTTAGGGCAACCCTCCCGCTATTGCCGGGAGACGCCTTTTTTATTCTTACAGGACGCCCTACGCTATGGTTACCCGCGCGCCAGATAACGCCGACCGCCACGCCCAGACCGACATGCCGGACGAGGCCGAGCACGCCATGCGTTTTAGCCGCGCCCGCGAAGCGCAGTCCAATGCGCTGATCGAAGATTACGTTGAGCTGATCGCCGATTTGCTGCAAAGCACCCGCGAAGCCAGAACCACCGATATCGCGCGCCGCTTCGGCGTCTCTCACCCGACGGCGATCAAAAATATCGCACGGCTCAAAAGCGCCGGGCTGGTGGAGTCGCGCCCTTATCGCGGGGTGTTTTTAACCGAGGAAGGCGAACAGCTGGCGCAGAAGGTGCGCCGCCGTCACCGCATCGTGGTCGATCTGCTGATGTGCCTCGGGGTGCCGAGCGAAACCGCCGAGCTGGACAGCGAAGGGATTGAACACCATATCTCGGACGAAACGCTGGCGGTGTTCGAGCATTACCTGCAAAAACATGCCAACCCCTGAATCCCGGAGCACCGATGAGCTACGCCGTGCAGCAAATCCATGATCTGTGCCTGGTGGTTTTCGCCGAAGCCGGGCCGATGTTGAAAGACGAAAACGACGTCAGCCTGTTTATCGCGCCCGCCTTTGAACACGAGGCCGGGATGATTGCCCTCCCCGTCAACCGCCTGGACGCCACCTTTTTCCAGCTCAGAAGCGGCATTGCCGGCGCCGTATTGCAGAAATTCATCAACTACCGCCTGCGCGTGGCGCTGCTAGGCGATATCACCCCCTGGCTGGCGAAAAGCAACGCGCTGCAAGATTTCGTTCGCGAAGCCAACCGCGGCGAACAGGTCTGGTTCCTTCCTTCTCTCGCCGAACTCGAACAGCGCCTTAGCGCCTGACGACAGGCAATAAAAAAGGGAGGCTTTCGCCTCCCTCGATAACTCCCCTGCCTGAATCAGTGATTACGGATGTATTCGTCCATATCGGTTTTCAGGTTGTCGGACTTGGTGCCGAAGATGGCCTGCACGCCGGAGCCAGCGACGACTACGCCGGCTGCGCCCAGTTTCTTCAGGCCCGCCTGGTCGACTTTGGACACGTCGGCCACGCTGACGCGCAGACGGGTGATGCAAGCATCCAGGTTAGTGATGTTTTCTTTGCCGCCGAAGGCCTGAACCAGCGCCGCGGACATTTCGGAACCGCCCTGCGCAGACTGCTCGGCAGCGGTGTCTTCACGGCCCGGCGTTTTCAGATCCAACTTGGCAATCAGCACGCGGAAGATGGTGTAGTACACCAGACCGTAGATGATGCCGACGATTGGGAACAGCCAGATTTTGCTGCTGTTGCCGCTCAGTACGATAAAGTCGATCAGGCCGTGCGAGAAGCTGGTGCCGTCACGCATGCCCAACAGGATGCAGATTGGGAACGCCAGGCCGGCCAGGATAGCGTGGATCACGTACAGGATCGGCGCGACGAACATGAAGGAGAACTCGATCGGCTCGGTGATACCGGTCAGGAACGAGGTCAGCGCGGCGGAGATCATGATGCCGCCGACTTTCGCGCGGTTTTCCGGCTTGGCCGAGTGCCAGATGGCGATGGCCGCAGCAGGCAGACCGTACATTTTGAACAGGAAGCCGCCGGACAGTTTGCCCGCGGTCGGGTCGCCCGCCATGTAGCGAGGGATATCACCGTGGAATACCTGGCCCGCCGCGTTGGTGAACTCGCCAATTTGCATTTGGAACGGGACGTTCCAGATGTGGTGCAGACCGAACGGCACCAGAGCACGCTCAACCACGCCGTAGATGCCGAAGGCCACGACCGGGTTCTGATAAGCCGCCCACTGCGAGAAGGTCTGGATAGCCGTACCGATCGGCGGCCAGATGAAGGACAGCACTACGCCCAGAACGATCGCCGCCAGACCGGAAATGATCGGCACGAAACGCTTACCGGCAAAGAAGCCCAGGTATTCCGGCAGTTGAATGCGGAAGAAGCGGTTAAACATATAGGCCGCTATGGCGCCGGAGATAATCCCCCCGAGCACACCGGTATCCGCCAGGTGTTTGGCCGCAATTTCTTCAGCCGGCAAGTGCAGCACCAGCGGCGCAACCACCGCCATGGTTTTCACCATGATGCCGTAAGCCACCACCGCCGCCAGCGCGGAAACGCCGTCGTTGTTGGTGAAGCCCAAGGCGACGCCGATGGCGAAAATCAGCGGCATGTTGGCGAAGACCGAACCGCCCGCTTCCGCCATCACGTGGGAGACTACCGCAGGTAGCCAGCTAAAGTTGGCGGAACCGACGCCCAGCAGGATACCTGCGATAGGCAACACGGACACCGGCAGCATGAGCGATTTACCTACTTTTTGCAGGTTTGCAAATGCGTTCTTGAACATAGTTGAGTGTGCTCCTGAGTAATAATGCTTTGCTACTTCTTGTCGCGATTGGTCGCGCTGCAAGGGGGGGAGAAAAACCCCTGCAATTCAGGGTGTCTGAGCACCCCTTGAATTTATTACGCAGAGTAAAATAAATAGCCTGCGCAATGTTTGATGACAATCACGTTTCGATGATCGAGCCGCGGCAACTTTGCATAAACCGGCGTTTTTTGGCAAAACAGAGCAAAAAACGCGCACCAATCACCCTGAAACGGGAGCGAACCTTACCCGTTTCAGTGATTAATTACGAGCTTAAAAAAAATTACGCAGACAATGACCTACCGCTATAGCCTAGGTCAAAGATCACAGTTCGAGGTGAAATAAGCGTGAAAAGTTGGCGGTGGTCGCTTCGGCCAGCTGTTCCAGGCTGACGCCCTTCAATACCGCCATGTATTCAGCCACATCACGCACATAGGCGGGTTGGTTTTCTTTGCCGCGATGCGGCACCGGCGCCAGATAAGGCGAGTCGGTTTCCACCAGCATGCGATCCAGCGGCACGTAGCGTGCCACTTCGCGCAGCTGTTCGGCATTGCGGAAGGTGACGATGCCGGAGAAGGAGATGTAGAAGCCCAGATCCAGCAAGGCTTCGGCCGTGGCCAGATCTTCGGTGAAGCAGTGCAGCACGCCGCCGCAGTCTTGCGCGTTCTCTTCACGCAGGATCGCCAGCGTGTCCGCGCGCGCCTCGCGGGTGTGGACGATCACCGGCTTGTTCAGATCACGGCCAATGCGGATATGTTCGCGGAAAGAGTCCTGCTGCAGCTCAAGGTTGTCTTTCTGGTAGAAGTAATCGAGCCCGGTCTCTCCCAGCGCCACTACCCGCTCCGCCGCCGCCAGGCGACGCAGCTCGGCGTAATCATAACCCTCTTCCAGATTAAGCGGATGCACCCCGCAGGAGAAAGCCACATCGTTGCGCTCGCCGATCAGTTCGGTCATGGAACGGTAACCCGGCAACGTGGTGGCGACCGCCAGCACATAGCCGACGTCGCGCGCCTTGGCCTTGGCCAGCGCGTCGTCCACATTGTGGTGCAGCGTTTGGTAATCCAGACCGTCAAGGTGGCAATGAGAATCGACTAACAACATAATTTTTAACTCTTATACTTTACAGCGAATGAGGTTGGGAATAGCCGGCGGCGCCAAGCATCTGTTCCCAGCGAAGTAACTGTTCGGTCAGCAGCAGCTCGCGGTTGACGCCCACCACGCTGAGCAGCTGGTGACGGCAGTTCAGCCACTGCTGCACAATCTGTTGCAGCGAGGAGCTGCTCAGCAGGCTGGCCAGCTGATGCACCAGCGGCTGCTGATCCTGATTCAATACATAGTGATGCGCGCCCTGTTGCCACTTCATTGCGTCCACCAATAACGCGCACAGCCAATGCAGGCGTTCGGCGACGTCTTCATGGTTTAGCACCGGCAACAGCGACAGCATATCGCGTTGCGGCAGCGCGGCGCTCAATGCGGCGCACAGGGCGCCGCGCTGTTGCCACTGCTGCGGTTGCAACAGCTGTTCGGCGGCCAGGGGCGCGCCGTCGTGCAGGCGCAGCGCCGTGACTCGGTCTGTCTGAGAGCCCGCCGCCTGCCGGCCCAACCACTGCAGGCTGAGCTGCTCATCCGGGCTGGCCAAATGCCAGTACAGGCAGCGGCTGCGCAGCGTCGCCATCAGCCGCGACGGCTCACGGCAACCCAACAGAAAATAGGTTTTCTCCGGCGGCTCCTCCAGCGTTTTCAACAGCGCGTTGGCCGCCGCCTCGGTCAGCTGTTCCGCCTGCGGCAGCCAAATCACCTTGGCGCCGCCCTGTTGCGCGTGGGCGTACAGCGTTTCAATCACCTGGCGGATCGGTTCGATGCCCAGGCTGCTCTTGCCCTTTTCCGGCGCCAACACATGATAATCCGGGTGATTGCCCGCCAGCATCAACCGGCAGCTGTGGCACTCGCCGCAGCTTTTTTCGCCGTTGCGCTGTTGGCAGATCAACCAACGGCTCAGGCCGTAGGCCAACGCATCGTCACCATTGCCTGCCGCCGCATGCAGCAGCAGCGCATGATGGCCACGGCCGTCGGCGTACTGCCCAATCAGCTGGCGATAAGGGCCATTCAGCCACGGGTACCAGTTCATTATGCGCCTTCCTGCTGCCGCAGCCAGTGGCTGACGCAGTCGCGGATCGCCGCAGTCACCTGCTCCAGCGGCTGGGCGGCGTCGACGGTGACGATCGTTTCGTCCTGCGCCGCCAGTTCGAGATAGCGAGCGCGGGTGCGTTCGAAGAACGGCAGCGCCTCCTGCTCGATGCGATCCAGCTGACCGCGCGCCTGCGCGCGTTGCAGGCCAACCAGCGGAGGCAGATCGAGATAGACCGTCAGATCCGGGTGAAAATCCCCCAGCACGGTGTCGCGCAGCGAGGTCATCAGCTGCGGATCCACGCCACGGCCGCCGCCCTGATAGGCTTGTGAAGAGAGATCGTGGCGATCGCCCACCACCCAGGCGCCACGCGCCAGGGCGGGTTTGATCACGGTTTCCACCAACTGCACGCGCGCAGCGTACAGCATCAAGACTTCGGCCTTGATGGTCGGCAATTCGCCGTCGATGCCGCGCTTGAACAGGTCGCGCAGCTTCTCCGCCAACGGCGTGCCGCCGGGTTCACGGGTGAAGACGATGTCGTTGATGCCATGTTCACGCAGCACATTGACTACCGTGTCGCGCGCGGTGGTTTTGCCCGCGCCTTCCAGCCCTTCGATTACAACGAATTTACTTTTCATTCTTTTCCTTTAACGCCTGGCGGTACACGCGCACCGCCTGGTTATGGCTCGCCAGATTGGTGGTGAAGGTATGCCCACCCTTGCCGTCGGCGACAAAATAGAGATAAGGCGTTTTGGCCGGATTGGCGGCCGCTTGCAGCGAGGCCTCACCCGGCATGGCGATCGGCGTTGGCGGCAGGCCGGCGATCACATAGGTGTTGTAAGGCGTCGGCGTCTCCAGATCCTTGCGCGTGATGTTGCCATTATAGCTTTCGCCCATGCCATAGATCACCGTCGGATCGGTCTGCAGACGCATGCCGAGACGCAAACGGTTGACGAACACCGACGCCACCTTGCTGCGCTCTTCCGGCACGGCGGTCTCTTTCTCGACGATCGATGCCATGGTCAGCAGCTCTTCCGGCGTTTTGTACGGCAGACTGGTGTCGCGGCCGTCCCAGGCGGCCTGCAGCGCTTTGTTCATGCGGACGTGGGCGCGTTTGAGCAGCGCGATGTCGCTCATGCCGGCGGTATACTGGTAGGTATCCGGGTACAGCCGCCCTTCCGGGGTTTCTCCTGCAGCAATGCCGAGCGCGGCGGCGATCTCCGCGTCGCTTTTACCCGCCAGGGTGTGTTTCAGGTATTTGGACTGCTGGAGCACCTGCTGCCAGTCACGCAGGCGTGAGCCCTCGATAAAGCGCGCGGTGAACTGCGCCTCTTTGCCGCTGGCCAACAGTTTCAGCATCTGGCGCACCGTCATGCCCGGCGTGAACCGGTAGGTACCGGCCTTGAACTCCGCCAGCTCCGGTTCCAGTTTCAGCAGCCACTGGAACCAGCGGCCGCTGCGCACCAGTTTATCGCGCACCAGTAACCCTTCCAGCGCCACCCGGCCGGTGCCGGCAGGCAGTTTGAAGATAGTCTCTTGCTGGATAGCCAGCGGCGTATCGGCAAAGCGTTCGATCTTCTGGTAGCCCCAAAACAGCAGCGCCAATGCCAGAACAACAATAACAGACAGGACCTTCAGCTTTCTTTTCTTCATCAATCAGCCATGGTTAACAGTGTGGACGCAAAAAATCATACAGCTGGCGCGAATGATAACGCCATGATTGAGCAACGTTTACCGGCAGCAGCGGCATCAGCGCATTGCTCACCAGGACTTCGTCGGCATTGGCCAGCGTCTCCAGCGGCTCGCTGACGCAGTGCAGACGGTATTCCGACCCCGCCAGCAACGCGAGCACCCGTCGCCGCATCAGGCCCGCGACGCCCGCCTGGCTCAGATCCGGGGTAAACACCGCTTTTCCCTTACGCCAGAACAAATTAGCCGCACAGCATTCCACCAGCATACCGGCAGTGTCAAGCACCAGCGCCTCGTCGGCGGCCGTCTGGTCAAGATGCGCGCGGATCAGCACCTGCTCCAGGCGGTTCAAATGCTTCAACCCCGCCAGCAGCGGATTGCGCGCCAGCGCCACCGGGCTGAGCGCAAGCGTGATGCCCTGCTCGCGCCACTGCAAATAGTGCGCAGGGTAGCTGCTGCGGGCGACGATGCGCGTCGGGTTTTCGCACCCCGTCGGGCTGTAGCCTCGTCCACCGCTGCCGCGCGTCAGTATCGCTTTGACCACGCCGAGCGAAATTGATTCTGCCGCCTGCGCCATCTCGCGCTCGAAAGCCGGCCAATCGGTGGCGGGCAGCATCAGCCGTTGGGCCGCCTGCTGCAGCCGCTCCAGATGCCAGGGCAGCAGCTCGATTTTACCGTCGATAACCCGGGCGGTAGTAAAGCAGCCGTCGCCGAACTGCAGGCCACGATCGCTCGGCGCCAGCGCATCGTGGCGTTGTCCGTTAATCCAGTACATGCTTTCTCCTGTTGCCGGGTGATTTCATTAGGCTCGCAGAATAGCAGGCGGCGAGGCAATACGCAGCCCTGCTGACGGCCGGACGCCAGGCGTAAAAAAGCCCGGTTAAAAACCGGGCTTTTCATCAGCGAACAACCTCGCGAGTTACACTCGGCGGAAGATCAGCGAGCCGTTGGTGCCGCCGAAGCCGAAGGAGTTACACAGGGTGTACTCCATATCGCTGACCTGGCGCGCTTCGTGAGGCACGAAGTCCAGATCGCAACCTTCATCCGGGTTATCCAGGTTGATGGTCGGCGGTACCGCCTGATCGCGCAGCGCCAGCACGGTAAAGATGGACTCGATCGCGCCCGCCGCACCCAACAGGTGGCCGGTCATCGATTTGGTCGAGCTCACCAGCACGCGCTGGGCATCAGCGCCGAACACGGATTTCACCGCCTGCGCTTCCGCCTGGTCGCCCGCCGGCGTAGAGGTGCAGTGTGCGTTGATGTAACCGATTTGTGACGGGGTCACACCGGCGTCAAGCAGGGCATTTTCCATCGCCAACGCAGCACCTGCGCCGTTTTCCGGTGGTGACGTCATGTGATAAGCATCGCTGCTCATCCCAAAGCCAACCACTTCGGCGTAGATTTTCGCGCCGCGTTTTTTCGCGTGCTCGTACTCTTCCAGCACCATCATGCCGGCGCCGTCGCCCAGCACGAAGCCGTCGCGGTCTTTATCCCACGGACGGCTCGCCGCCTGCGGGTTGTCATTACGGGTGGACAGGGCGCGAGCTGCGCCAAAGCCGCCGACGCCCAATGGGGTGCTGGCTTTCTCTGCCCCACCGGCCAGCATCACGTCAGCATCATTGTAAGCAATGATACGCGCCGCATGGCCGATGTTGTGCACACCTGAAGTACAGGCGGTGGCGATGGAGATGCTTGGGCCACGCATGCCGTACATGATTGTCAGGTGGCCTGCAATCATATTCACGATGGTGGAAGGCACGAAGAACGGACTGATTTTCCGTGGACCACCGTTAACCAGTGAACTGTGGTTTTCTTCGATCAAACCCAGGCCGCCGATGCCGGAACCGATCGCGGCTCCAATGCGGCTGGCGTTAGCCTCGGTGATGTCCAGACCTGCATCCTGCATGGCTTGCATGCCCGCAGCGATACCGTACTGGATAAAGGCGTCCATCTTGCGCGCATCTTTGCGAGAGATGAAATCCTCAGAATTAAAATTCTTTACCAGGCCAGCAAACTTGGTCGCATAGGCAGTGGTATCGAAATGGTCGATCAGGCTGATGCCACTCTGACCGGCAAGAAGAGCGTTCCACGTGGACTCTACCGTATTGCCGACAGGAGACAACATGCCCAGTCCGGTCACAACTACTCGACGCTTAGACACGTTTGTCCTCCAGGGAGGGAAAAATATGACACTAGGGATAGAAAAAACTTAGGCGGTCGAACGACCGCCTAGATATGTTCTCTTACTGCTGGCTAGCGTTGATGAAATCAATAGCTGCCTGAACAGTAGTGATCTTCTCAGCTTCTTCGTCTGGAATCTCGGTGTCGAATTCTTCTTCCAGTGCCATTACCAGCTCAACGGTGTCAAGAGAATCAGCGCCCAGATCTTCAACGAAAGAAGCGTTGTTCAAAACTTCTTCCTGTTTAACACCCAGTTGCTCAACAATGATTTTCTTAACGCGTTCTTCGATAGTGCTCATACTCTTAAATTTCCTATCAAAACTCGCTTTCGCGATGGTTTTCGTAGTGTATAAAATGCTGAAAAAGATGCAACTAAATCCCGGCTGGTCAAACCACGATTTTACGCTATTTTGCGGTTTTTGCCTCAAATAACGCAAATGGTTTTCACATTTTTTAAATCATGTACATGCCGCCATTGACATGTAACGTTTCACCGGTGATATAGCCGGCCTCATCAGAGGCCAAAAATGCAACAGCGCTGGCGATTTCTTTAGCATCGCCCAGCCGGTTGGCTGGAACTGATGACAAAATGCCTGCGCGTTGATCATCTGTCAACGCCCGTGTCATGTCCGTCTCAATAAAGCCAGGTGCCACGACGTTGACCGTAATGCCACGAGAAGCAACTTCACGTGCCAAAGATTTGCTAAAACCAATCAGACCGGCTTTAGCCGCCGCGTAGTTCGCCTGCCCTGCGTTCCCCATGGTGCCGACAACGGAACCGATGGTGATGATACGGCCAAACCGCTTTTTCATCATAGCGCGCATTACCGCTTTTGACAGGCGGAATACGGAAGTCAGGTTAGTGTCGAGGATATCCTCCCACTCATCATCCTTCATACGCATCAGCAGGTTATCACGCGTAATGCCGGCATTATTCACTAAAATGTCGATTTCGCCAAATTCGGCGCGAATCGATGCCAGCACGCTGTCGATAGATTGCGCATCAACAACGTTCAACATAAACCCTTTGCCGTTTGCGCCCAGGTAGCCGCTGATCGCTTCAGCGCCGCTCTCGCTGGTCGCGGTGCCGATCACTTTGGCGCCGCGGGCCACAAACGTTTCTGCAATAGCTCGGCCAATACCGCGGCTCGCGCCGGTGACCAGAACGATTTTACCTTCGAAGCTCATCATTTTCCTCTTTATTGTTCAAGCGCCGCCGACAGGCTGGCGGTGTCGTTCACCGCCGCAGCCGTCAGGGTGTCAACAATACGTTTAGTGAGACCGGTCAGCACTTTGCCCGGCCCCACTTCCAGCAGCGACGTCACTCCCTGTGCTGCGATAAATTCTACGCTCTCGGTCCAACGCACCGGGCTGTACAGCTGACGCACCAGCGCACTGCGGATCGCTTCAGGATCGTTTTCGGTGCGTACGTCGACGTTGTTCACCACCGGCACCTGCGGCGCGTTAAAGGTGATGTCCTTCAGCGCCACGGCCAACTTGTCGGCGGCCGGTTTCATCAGCGCGCAGTGCGAAGGCACGCTCACCGGCAGCGGCAGTGCACGTTTGGCGCCCGCCGCTTTACAGGCGGCGCCTGCACGTTCAACCGCTTCTTTATTGCCGGCGATAACCACCTGGCCCGGCGAGTTGAAGTTGACCGGAGAAACCACCTGTCCCTGCGCGGACTCTTCGCACGCCTTGGCGATCGCGTCGTTGTCCAGGCCGATGATGGCGTACATAGCGCCGGTGCCTTCCGGCACCGCTTCCTGCATCAGCTTGCCGCGCAGCTCGACCAGGCGGATCGCCGCCTTGAAGTCCAGCACGCCGGCGCAGACCAGCGCCGAGTATTCGCCCAGGCTGTGGCCAGCCATCAATGCGGGCGCTTTACCGCCCTGCTGCTGCCACACGCGGAAAATCGCCACGGAAGCCGCCAGCAGAGCCGGTTGGGTCTGCCAGGTCTTGTTCAGCTCTTCCGCCGGGCCTTGCTGCACCAGCTGCCACAGATCGTAACCCAGCGCGGAAGAGGCCTCGCCGAAAGTCTCTTCGACGATCGGGAACTGTGCGGCCAATTCGGCCAGCATGCCAACGGCCTGTGACCCCTGGCCCGGGAAAACAAAAGCAAATTGCGTCATTTTTTATTCCTGTTCAAATCAGAAACGAACCAGCGCCGAGCCCCAGGTAAAGCCGCCGCCGAAGGCTTCCAGCAGCACCAGCTGGCCACGCTGAATTCGCCCGTCTCGCACGGCTTCGTCCAGTGCGGAAGGCACCGAGGCGGCAGAGGTGTTGCCGTGACGATCGAGCGTCACCACCACTTTGTCCATCCCCATGCCCAGTTTTTTCGCCGTTGCGCTGATGATGCGCAGGTTGGCCTGGTGCGGCACCAGCCAATCCAGCTCGCTGCGGTCCATGTTGTTGGCCTGCAACGTCTCATCGACGATGCGCGCCAGTTCGGTGACCGCAACCTTGAAGACTTCATTGCCCGCCATGGTGACATAGGCCGGCTTGTCTTGATTCTGACGATCCTTGTAAGGCAGCGTCAGCAGGCTGCCGTAGCTGCCGTCGGCATGCAGGTGGGTAGACAGAATGCCCTGCTCTTCAGAAGCCCCCAGCACCACCGCCCCTGCGCCATCACCAAACAGAATGATGGTGCCGCGATCTTCAGGATCCAGCGTGCGCGACAAGACGTCCGCGCCGATAACCAGCGCATGTTTGACCGCGCCGTTTTTCACGTACTGATCGGCCACGCTGAGCGCATAAGTAAAGCCGGCGCAGGCCGCAGCCAGATCGAACGCCGCGCAGTCTTTGATGCCCAACATTTGCTGCACCAGGCACGCCGCACTCGGGAACGCGTGAGTCGTCGTGGTGGTCGCCACGACGATAAGCCCGATGTCTTCTTTAGCCACACCTGCCATTTCCAGCGCTTTCTCAGCGGCCTGGAAGCTCATCGTCGCGACGGTTTCATCCGCAGCGGCGATGCGACGTTCGCGAATACCGGTACGCGTGACGATCCACTCGTCAGAGGTATCCACCATTTTTTCCAAATCAGCATTGGTGCGCACTTGTACGGGCAAATAACTCCCCGTACCGAGAATCTTTGTATACATGTACGATCAGTCACTCTTAGGTAATACAGCCTCAAGGCGCGCAGCAATCCTTTCCGGGACTTGCCGCTGCACCGCCTGCACAGCCTGTTCGATTGCGACTGCAAACGCGTGAGGGTTCGCAGCGCCGTGGCTCTTGACTACGGTGCTGCGCAATCCTAACAGACATGCGCCATTATACTGGTCGGGGTTCAGGTGGCCGAACCGCTTGACCACCCGTTTTTGCAACCAACGGCCCAACAATTTCAGCCACCAGGCTCGCTTGTTTCCATCGCCGGACGATTTCAGCAGCGATAAGAACACCCTGACCACCCCTTCCATGGTTTTCAGCGTGACGTTGCCCACGAAGCCGTCGCAGACCAACACATCGGTCTTGCCGGTGAGCAGTTCGTTTCCTTCCAGGTAACCAATATAGTTGATTGCCGGAGTATTTTTTAGCACAGCGGCCGCTTCGCGGATATTATCCAGGCCTTTGGTCTCTTCTTCGCCGATATTCAGCAGCGCCACCCGCGGTTGCGCAATGCCGATCACCTCTTCCGCCATCACCGCGCCCATCACGGCAAACTGCACCAGCATGGTGCTGTCGCACTCGACGTTGGCGCCCAGATCCAGCACCACGGTTTTGCTGCGCTGCTGGTTCGGGATCACCGTCATCAGCGCCGGGCGCTCAATGCCCTCCAACGGCTTGACCAACAGCTTCGCCAATCCCATCAGCGCGCCGGTATTGCCGGCGCTGACGCAGCCCTGCGCGTTGCCGCTGCTGAGCTGTTCGAGCGCAATGCGCATCGACGTGCCGCGGCTGGCGCGTATCGCTTGTGAGGGTTTGGCGTCGCCGGCGATCACAGACTCGGCGGGCACGACTTGCAGACGCTCCAGAAGAACCGGATCGGCGTGGGCAAGCAAAGGGGAGATGGCGTCGGGATTACCGACCAGCAAGAGATGAAGCTGTAAATTAGAGGCCAGTGCCTGCAACGAAGCAGGCACTGTGACGCAGGGACCGAAGTCCCCGCCCATTGCATCTAACGCCAGGGTTAGACGAGTCAAGGTATCGCTACTTAGCCGATAACCTTGCGACCGCGGTAGAAACCGTCGGCAGTGATGTGGTGACGACGGTGAGTTTCACCGGATACTTTGTCTACAGACAGAGTAGTCGTGGTCAGAGCATCGTGAGAACGACGCATGCCACGCTTGGAACGGGTTGGTTTATTCTGTTGTACGGCCATGGACCTTACTCCTCAATTACTTACGCTTTAAACTGGCTAATACGGCAAACGGATTCGGTTTCTCCGCCTCGGGAGGCAGTTGGCCAAATACCATGTCCGCTTCGGACACTTCACAGTGTTCAGATTCATGTACCGGAACGACAGGCAGTGAAAGAATAATTTCGTCTTCAATCATTGCCAACAGATCGACTTCGCCAAACTCGTCAACTTCGATCGGTTCGTACGCTTCCGGTAATGCCTCAGCCTGCTCATCATTGACGACCGGGCTAAAACAATATGTTGTGTGAACCTGATGTTCGAACGGGACTCCACAGCGTTGGCACATCAACGTTACCGTGACGTCCGCATGCCCTGTTATCACCGCGAGGCGTTGATTGTCGATATTAAACGACAACGACACCTCAACATCACTATCCACACTGACCACGGAGTCGGCAACACGAGTAACCTGCTCAGGCGCATAGACACCAGCATAGTCCAGGCGTTTCTGAGCGGTACGTACCGCATCAATGGTCAAGGGTAATTTTACCTTTTGCATAGGGCGCGCATATTAACTTTGTAACGACATAGAGTCAAAGAAAAAGGCCGTAAAACGGCTCCTTTCACCAATATTCGCTTCCACAGCGGCCGACAGTTTAAAATGCCGTACCCATTTACGCTACGGTTTGCGAAAAAAATTATGCAGAGATTGCTTTTAGCCTCCACCTCCCCCTATCGAAAAATGCTGCTGGAGAAACTGCAGCTGCCGTTCGACTGCGCCGCGCCGGAGGTGGATGAAACCCCGCTGCCGGGCGAAGGCGCGGAAGCGCTGGTGCTGCGCCTGGCGGCAGCGAAGGCCCAGGCGCTGGCCCTCGCCTACCCCGAGCATCTGATCATCGGTTCCGATCAGGTCTGCGTGATCGATGGCAGCATCACCGGCAAGCCCCATACCGAGGAAAACGCCCGCGCGCAGCTGCGCCAGGTAAGCGGCCAGGCCGTGACCTTCTACACCGGCCTGGCGCTGTACAACGGCCGCAGCAAGCAGCTGCAGGCCCTGTGCGAGCCTTTCCACGTGCATTTTCGCGCGCCGAGCGAAGCGGAGATCGCCGCCTATGTGCGTCTGGAGCAACCGCTGAACTGCGCGGGCAGTTTCAAGAGCGAGGGGTTGGGGATCGCGTTGTTCGACAGGCTGGAAGGCCGGGATCCGAACGCCCTGATCGGCCTGCCGTTGATTGCGCTGTTGGAGATGTTGCGGGCTGAAGGCATCAACCCGCTGGTGTGACGCGGATTATTTGGCGGCCTGCCGGCGCAGCACTTGCAGGCAATGACGCAGTTCTTCGTCCATCGGCGCTTCGATACGCATCGTTTCGCCGGTGGCCGGATGCTCGAAGCGCAGCGCCGCGGCGTGCAGGAACAGACGCTTCAGGCCGGTACCCGCCAGTTGACGATCGAACTCGCGGTCGCCGTAGCGATCGTCAAAGGCGATCGGATGCCCAGCATGCAGGGTGTGCACGCGGATCTGGTGGGTACGCCCGGTGATTGGGCTGGCCTTCACCAGGGTGGCGAATTCGTAACGCTCCTCCACCTTGAAGCGGGTTTCCGAAGGCTTGCCTTCGCTGTTGACGCGCACGATACGTTCACCGCTTTGCAGAATGTTTTTCAGCAGCGGCGCCTGTACGGCCTTGCAGTGGGACTGCCACTGGCCGCGCACCAGCGCCAGATAATCCTTCTGCATGCCCTTCAGCCGTAGTTGCTCATGCAGCGAACGCAGCGCGGAACGCTTCTTGGCAACCAACAGCACGCCGGAGGTATCGCGATCGAGCCGATGCACCAGCTCCAGGAAACGGGCCTCAGGGCGCAGCGCCCGCAGCCCTTCAATCACGCCGAAGCTCAGGCCGCTGCCGCCGTGCACCGCGGTGCCGGAAGGCTTGTTGAGGATCAGCAGGTGGTCATCTTCATACAGAATGCAGTCGGCCAGCGCCGCCACCTTATCCAGCTTCGCCGACACCGGCGCCTCTTCGCGCTCGGCCACGCGCACCGGCGGCACGCGCACCACGTCGCCGGCCGCCAATTTGTATTCGACCTTGATGCGCCCTTTATTAACCCGCACCTCGCCTTTGCGCACAATGCGATAAATCATGCTCTTCGGCACGCCTTTCAGGCGAGCGAGCAGAAAGTTGTCGATTCTCTGACCGGCTTCGTCGTCGGAAATCGTGATGAATTGTACTGCTGGATTGTTCGTTTTCATGGTGCGGGATTCTAAATAGAGCGCGTGAATAGCGCCACATCTTTTTCTGTGCTTAACTGTCTCTCTGACGGCGGGCGAAACCCCAGCGGACAATAAGGCAGCAAGCCGATTTGAACGTTTGCGATTTCTTCCGCAGTTAAGGAAAAGTCACCTTGCTATAACGGCATCAGCAGTGGAATAATGCAGTCACTTTCCGCGTTGATTCTCGTTAAACAGGGAAAACGGTGGAATTATAAAATTTGTCTGATCGCGCAAAAACGCAGCAATGGCGTAAGACGTAATGCGAAATCAAACAATTAGCGGGCTGCGGGTTGCAGCTTGGCCGGCAAATGGAATCAGATCTGTCGACGTAAATCAGAGGCTATTCCCCTAGTAAAAGTGCTGTCTTTCACAAAGAAAAGCAGGCTTACCGAGATAATGCGCCCCTATGCAGGCGACAACCGTGAGGTTGACGGCTTTGCGAGAAGACACGGGGCTTTCGGTTTAACTCCGGCCATGAGGTTATTTTGCCCGCAGCTTTGTCGATAATGTAAAAATAACGAGTAAGTTAAGATGAAAAGAATGTTGATTAACGCAACTCAGCAGGAAGAGTTGCGTGTTGCCCTCGTAGATGGACAGCGGCTGTATGATTTGGATATCGAAAGTCCGGGTCATGAGCAGAAAAAAGCGAATATTTACAAAGGCAAAATCACCCGCATTGAACCAAGTCTTGAAGCAGCGTTCGTGGACTACGGCGCAGAACGACATGGTTTCCTCCCTCTTAAAGAAATCGCCCGCGAATACTTCCCTAGCAATTACTCTTCCCATGGCCGCCCGAACATCAAAGATGTGCTGCGCGAAGGCCAGGAAGTCATCGTTCAGGTAGACAAAGAAGAACGTGGCAACAAAGGCGCCGCCTTGACCACCTTCATCAGCCTGGCGGGCAGCTATCTGGTGCTGATGCCGAACAACCCGCGCGCCGGCGGTATTTCTCGCCGCATCGAGGGTGACGATCGCACCGAGCTGAAAGAAGCGCTCTCTTCGCTGCAACTGCCGGACGGCATGGGCCTGATCGTTCGCACCGCGGGCGTAGGCAAATCCGCCGACGCGCTGCAGTGGGATCTCTCCTTCCGCCTGAAGCACTGGGAAGCGATCAAAAAAGCCGCCGAAGGCCGCCCTGCGCCGTTCCTGATCCACCAGGAAAGCAACGTTATCGTGCGCGCCTTCCGCGATTACCTGCGCCCGGACATCGGCGAAATCCTGATCGACAACCCGAAAATTCTCGATCTGGCCAAAGAGCACATCGCCGCGCTGGGCCGCCCGGATTTCAGCAGCAAAATCAAACTGTACAGCGGTGAAATTCCTCTGTTCAGCCACTATCAGATCGAATCGCAGATCGAATCCGCCTTCCAGCGCGAAGTGCGCCTGCCGTCCGGCGGCTCGATCGTCATCGACAGCACCGAAGCGCTGACCGCCATCGACATCAACTCCGCACGCGCAACCCGCGGCGGCGACATCGAAGAGACGGCGTTCAACACCAACCTGGAAGCGGCGGACGAAATCGCTCGCCAGCTTCGCCTGCGCGACCTCGGCGGCCTGATCGTCATCGACTTCATCGACATGACGCCGGTACGCCACCAGCGCGAAGTGGAAAACCGCTTGCGCGACGCCGTGCGTCAAGACCGGGCGCGCATCCAAATCGGCCGCATCTCCCGTTTCGGCCTGCTGGAAATGTCGCGTCAGCGCCTCAGCCCGTCGCTGGGTGAATCCAGCCACCACGTGTGCCCACGCTGTAACGGCACCGGCACCATCCGCGACAACGAATCGCTGGCGCTGTCCATCCTGCGCCTGATCGAAGAAGAAGCGCTGAAGGAAAACACCAAAGAAGTTCACGCTATCGTACCGGTTCAGGTCGCTTCGTACCTGCTGAACGAAAAGCGTGAATCCGTCAGCGCGATCGAAAAACGTCAGGGTGGCGTGAAAGCCGTCATCGTGCCGAACGATGAAATGCAAACCCCGCACTACTCGGTGCTGCGCGTACGCAAGGGCGAGGAAACCTCTACCCTCAGTTACCTGCTGCCGAAACTGCACGAAGAAGACATGGAGCGTCCGCTGGAAGATGCGCCGATGGAACGCAAGCGTCCGGAGCAACCGGCCCTGGCTTCCTTCTCCCTGTCCGCCGATGTGCCGCCGCCGGCTGAAGAACCCGTCGCCGTTGCCAAACCTGTCGCTGCAGCCGCCAAGGCTAAAGCCGCAGCGCCGGCCGCCGCCAAGCCGGGCTTCCTGGGCCGCCTGTTCGGTGGTTTGAAGAGCCTGTTCGCCGGTGAAGAACAACCTGCCGTCGAAGAAGCCAAACCGGCCGAAACACCGAAGGCGGAAGGCAACGGTGAAAACCGTCGTCAGGATCGTCGCGGTCAGCGCCGTCAAGGCACCGGCCGTAAAGAGCGCGGTGAGCGTAGCGACCGTGGCGATCGTCCGGAACGCGGCGAACGTAAAGAGCGCGGTGAAGGCCGTGACAATCGCGAACGCGACAACCGTGAACCGCGTGAGAACCGTGAAGGCCGTGAATCGCGTGAATCCCGCGATGAGCAGCGCCGTAACCGCCGCAACCAGCAGCAGAACGCGCCGGTAGCGGAGGAAACTGCCTCGGAAGAAAGCGCTAAAGCGCCGCGCGAAGATCAGCAGCAGCGCCGTGAACAGCGTGCTGAACGCCAGCGTCGTCGTCAGGAAGAGAAACGTCAGGCTCAGCAGGAAGTGAAAGCGCTGGAAAGCGTTGACGCGGTCGAGAGCACCGACGAAGAGCAGGAAGAACGCCAGCAGCAGAACATGCAGCGCCGTCAGCGCCGCCCTCTGACGCAGAAAGTGCGCATCCTGTCCGCGGAAGAAGAGCTGCAGCGCGCAGCGGAAGAGCTGTTGGCGCCGAAAGCGCCGGTAGCGAAAGCCGAAGATGCGCAGCCAACCGCCGACGACAGCGTGAAGCTGCTGCCGGAAACCGTTGCCGCTCAGGCGGAAGACGATGCCCAGGGCGAAAACCGCGGCAACGGCGAAGGCATGCCGCGTCGTTCCCGTCGTTCACCGCGTCACCTGCGCGTCAGCGGCCAGCGTCGCCGTCGTTACCGCGACGAGCGTTACCCACTGCAATCCCCAATGCCGTTGGTGGGCGCGTTCGCTTCTCCGGAAATGGCATCAGGCAAAGTCTGGGTAAGCTACCCGGTCGCTCAGGTTGAAGAAGCCGAAGTGCAAACCGAAGCCGTAGAGCAGGCGCCGGTTGTCGCCGCAGCGGTTGAACAGCACAGCGTTGCCGTGGAAGAAACTCAGGCCGCGGCCAGCGTCAACGAACCGGCACCAGAAGCCGCCGTTGAAACTGCAGCCGTCACCGTAACGGAAGAAGCGGCAGTCGTAGCGCCGGTTGTTGCCACCCCGGCCGAGGAAACTCCGGCGCCGGTGGAAACCGCCCCGGCAACGGTTGCGGTTGAAGAACCGAAAGCGGAAGAGACTGCCCCTGCAGTGGAAGCTGAGCCGGTAGCTGAAACCGTAGCGGCAGAGCCAGTGGTTGAAGCTAAGCCAGCGGAAGACGAGCCTGTGGTCGAAACTGCACCGGTAGAAGCCGCACCTACGGAAGAAGCGCCAGTGGTAGAAGCCGCACCTGCAGCGGCAGCCGCTCCGGTAGAAAAAGCGCCGGAACCAACGGCCGCCGAACCTGCGCCTGCGGTTGCTCAGCAGCCGGCACCGGTGAAAGCCGTGCAGGACGCGCTGTACAAACACATCGCCACTGCACCGATGACCAAAGCGCCTGCGCCGGCCTATGTGCCGGAAGAACGCAAGCACAGCGACTGGCAGCGCCCTTCCTTCAACTTTGAAGGCAAAGGTTCAGCCGGTGGTCACTCGGCAGTGAGCCAGGCCACCGCGCCGGCCACCAAGCCGCAGCCGGTTAACGAATAAGTTAATCTGCACACCTAAAAAAACCCGCCGACGGCGGGTTTTTTCTTGCCTGCAAAAAGCTCAGGCGATCTTTTTCAGTTTTTTGATGTCCAGAACATCCAACTTGCCGTCAAGTCGACTGACGAACTGCTGAAAATGCGCCGTCTCATTATGCTTATCCAGCGCTTCGCTGCTGGCCCAACGCTCAAAGAACACGAAGGTGCCCGGTTTTTCCAGATCGCGATGCAAATCATATTGCAGGTTGCCCAGCTCCTGGCGGCTCGGCTCGAGAATGTCGTGCACCGCTTCACTGACTGCGGCCTCAAATCCCGCTTTCGCTTGCAGGGTGGCGATAACGCGTACTTCCATTGTTTTCTCCCTTTCCACTTGATGAAAGTCGACGGTATTGGCGTCGGCATCGTTGAAATCATTGTCACTATGCGCCTGCTGCGCCGTTGATTTCAACTTGTCGCCAACAAACAGATGCATCTGCGGCACTTTCCGCTTATCCTTACACCCCGGCGTGAATAAACCCATTATTCGCTTTTCATTAGACGTATTTGACCGCCGGAGCCTAGCTAGATGACCGCACAACCTCAAGTTCTGAAAATCCGCCGCCCAGACGACTGGCATATCCACCTGCGTGACGATGAGATGCTGAAAACGGTGGTGCCCTATACCAGCCAGGTATTTGGCCGGGCGATCGTGATGCCGAACCTGGTTCCGCCCGTGACGACCGTGGCCGCCGCGCGCGCCTACCGCGATCGGATTCTGGCGGCGGTGCCGCAGGGTCACAACTTCACTCCGCTGATGACCTGTTACCTGACCAACTCTCTGGCGGCCAGTGAACTGGTCAGCGGTTTCGAGCAAGGGGTGTTTACCGCCGCCAAGCTGTATCCGGCCAACGCCACCACCAACTCCAGCCACGGCGTCAGCGACGTGACCGGCATTTACCCGCTGTTCGAGCAAATGCAAAAAATCGGCATGCCGCTGCTGATCCACGGTGAAGTGACCGATCCTGCCGTCGATATTTTCGACCGCGAGGCGCGCTTTATCGAACAGGTGATGGAGCCTATCCGCCGTCACTTCCCGGAACTGAAAATCGTCTTCGAACACATCACCACCAAAGAAGCGGCGCAGTACGTGCAGGCAGGCAACCGTTTCCTCGGCGCCACCATCACCCCGCAGCACCTGATGTTCAACCGCAACCACATGCTGGTCGGCGGCATTCGCCCACACCTGTTCTGCCTGCCGATCCTCAAGCGCAACGTCCATCAGGAAGCGCTGCGTCAGGCGGTGGCCAGCGGCTCGGACCGTTTCTTCCTCGGCACCGACTCGGCGCCGCACCTCAAGCATCGCAAAGAGTCCAGCTGCGGCTGCGCCGGCTGCTTCAATGCGCCGAATGCGATCCCGGCTTACGCTGCCGTCTTCGAACAGCTCGGCGCGCTGGAGCACTTCGAGGCCTTCTGCTCGCTCAACGGCCCACGCTTCTATGGCCTGCCGATCAACGAAGATTTCATCGAACTGCAGCGCGTGCCGACCACCCAGCCGGAAGAGATCGCCCTGGGCAATGAATCCGTGATCCCATTCCTGGCCGGCGAAACCCTGAACTGGTCGCTGAAAGGCTGATATTTTTGCTTCGCCCTCTTGCCCTCGCTTACGGTTAACTGTATAAATAAACAGTAAAATCGCTTCGGGGGCAATTATGCGTGTTGAAGTCACTATAGATAAAACCCGGCCGCTGCCGTCGGGCGCCATTGAGGCGCTGACCGGCGAGCTGGGCAAACGGGTCAATCGCCAGTTTCCAGACGCCGTCGTGCACGTCCGTTATGCCGGCGCCAACGGGCTCTCCGTGCTGGGGGGCGCCAAAATCGACCGGGATCTGATTGAGGAAATCCTTCAGGAAACCTGGGAAAGCGCGGACGAATGGTTCAGCGCAGAATAACACTGCAATGCTGTTTTTGCCGGGGGTCGCTCTCCGGCTTTTTTGTTTCTGGCGCCCTGCCCATTCATCGCTTACCCTTACTCTGGAACCAAATCCGCCTCAGCGCTGTATTTAACGCAAAGGAGTAAGCATGGCCCCGGACAAGGTGAAATCCGAAGACGCAATGACGTTTGGCGAATTGCTGGCGCTGATTGCCGATCAGAAAAGACGCTTGAACGTACTGGAAGTGGCCTTCTCTTACCTGGCCTTCAGCCTGGATGACAAAGCCAACCAACGGCTGATCCACAGCCTGAGGCTGGAATCGCAAAGCCAGAATCGCGACACCGAAACGCAGAAACATTTCGCGCACTTGGCAGAAGAACTGGAAAAATGTCTGCACGGCTCCGCCCCACCCACCGGCGGCGCGGAATAACGCCACAGGCTTTACTCATCGCGCGTTCGCACCCGAATTTGTAGAATAATTGTTCAAATAAATATTTATTTTGCAATTTTAGGTGACAACCCCTCCACCGATGAAAGCGGATGCGTATACTGTAATTGCTCTCATGATGATGAGCCGCATTGATCCTCGTTAGTCACTCACGGTAGTTACTACTCAATAAGGGGTCTTTATGGACAGAAATGATGAAGTAATTCAGACGCACCCGCTTGTCGGTTGGGATATCAGTACTGTCGACGTTTACGACGCCATGATGATACGCCTTCATTACCTGTCTTCACTAGACCAAACGCCCGAAGAAGCCCAAGTAGACCGAACGCTTTGGCTGACCACAGATGTCGCCCGTCAATTAATCAATATCTTAGAGGCCGGCATCGCCAAGATTGAAGCTACGGATTACCAGGATCTTGATCGCAGAAAACATTGATTCATCGTCTCCTACCCCCTAAGGCGCCGCGACCTTTCCCGGCGCCTTTTCTTCGCCTTTCGCCGTTCAATCAGTGCATTGCGTCTGCCAACCTTTTATCATGGGGGCATAAGAAATCGCTATCAGAGAGGGTTGGCACGTGGAATATGATTTGATTGTGGTGGGCAGCGGTTCCGTCGGCGCGGCGGCAGGCTATTATGCCACGCGGGCTGGCTTGAAAGTGCTGATGATCGACAGCGCTATCCCTCCGCACCGAAACGGCAGCCATCACGGCGATACCCGCATTATCCGTCACGCTTACGGCGAAGGCGAAAAGTACGTGCCGTTGGTGCTGCGCGCGCAGGCGCTGTGGAATGCGCTGATTCAACAATCCGGCGAGGAACTGTTCCAGTCGTGCGGCGTGCTCAACCTAGGGCCACAGCACTCCGAATTCATTCGCAATGCGCAGCTCAGCGCGCAAAAATTCCGCCTGAACGCGCAAACCCTCAGCGCCGAACAGATCAATCAGCGCTGGCCGGAATTCCGAGCACCGGAAGGTTATGTCGGCGTATTCGAGCCAGACGCGGGGTTCCTGCGTGCCGAGCTGGCGATAACCAGCCTGATCAAGCTGGCGAAAGAAGCCGGCTGCAGCCAGCTGTTCAACTGCCCGGTCAACGCGGTAGAACCCATCGATGGCGGCGTTGAGGTCATCACCGGCGAAGGGCGTTTCACGGCGCGAAAAGCGGTGATCACCGCCGGCACCTGGGTCAAAGCGCTGTTACCGCAACTGCCGATCGCGCCACTGCGCAAAGTCTTCTCCTGGCATCAGGCAGATGGCCGCTACAGCGTGAACAATCGTTTCCCGGCCTTTACCGTCGAAGCGCAAGACGGCACGCACTATTACGGTTTTCCGGCGGATAACGACGGCCTGAAAGTGGGCAAACATGACGGCGGCCAGCCGATGGATGCCCCTGAGCAGCGCAAACCCTTCGGCAGCTACGCCAGCGACGGCACGGAAGTTTTCTCCTTCCTGCGGCAATTTTTGCCGGGTGTAGGCGTATGTTTACACGGTGAAGCCTGCAGCTATGATATGAGCCCCGACGAAGACTTTATTATCGATACCCTGCCGGATTGCGATCGCCTGATGGTCATCAGCGGATTGAGCGGCCACGGCTTCAAGTTCGCCAGCGCTCTGGGCGAGATCGCCGCGCTGTTCGCGCAGGACAAAGCGCCGCCGGTTGACGTCTCAAGCTTTGGTCTGAAACGATTTAGCTGAGCGAAGGATTTCGCTGTCCAAGTCCCCCTCAGGCACTGGACAGCGAAATTTGGCGGTTACAATTTGTTAACCTGCTAACTCTTTTAAATACCAAGTAAAAATCCTGATAACGGAAATTTCTTATATTCAGCAGTTGAATTTCCGAATTGAACACTTGCAGTGTAAGTCCTATTTTACAGAAGATATGCTCCATCGGCTTTCAACAAGGACGTCACCATGAAACTACTTGTCGTGGACGAATGCTGCTTCACCCGGGTCGGTATAGCCAGCTACTTTGCTGATAGTGGGATCACGACGATCAAGTGCTGCCACAGCATTGAATACGCTACATCGCTGTTGGCCAGCTTTCAGCCGAGCCACATTCTGGTGAACCTCAGCAACCAATGCCGCTATAACGAAGCGGACGCGCAACTGCAGGCCTTTATGGAAGCCAGCCAGTCCGCCTTGCTATTTATCTATCTCGACACACCTTACCCTTACAGCGAAGCGCCAATGCGCATCGCCGATAACGCTTTTCTGTTCAATAAAAGCATTCTGCCGCTCACCTTACGCACGCTGCGCGAGAATCCGCTGGCGCTGGCCGATGACGGCGAAGAGCGTTCCCTGTTCAGCCCGCAGGAGCTGACGGTAATGAAGTATTGGATGGCAGAGATGCCTAACTACCGCATTGCGAAAAAACTGCAGATCAGCTCCCATACGGTCTATGTGCACAAGCGTCACATCACGGAAAAGATTAACGCGCGCAACCGGCTGGAGTTTTACTCGCTGTATAACGTGCTGCGCTATTTCTACCCGCCGAGCACGCCGGCGAATTCAACGCCGCTGGCGCTGTTGGCCGTGTAACCTCAAGCCTGCGATAACGCAGGCTTTTTTATCGCCACTTTCCCGCCACTCACGCGCGGCGCGCTATAAATGACGCCGAGAAAAGGACTATAATCAAGGGTCCTTCTCTTCAGGCGGCTGAAATGTTAAACCGAATACTGGCGGCTATCGTCAACAATGTGCGTGAGCACCTGGTGCTGTACCTTTGTCTGTGGCTGGTGCTGCTGGCGTTGGATGTCTATTTCTTCTTCGTCATGTGATCCATGCCGCCGTTATTTCCCCGATTGAGCTTCAGCCGCTTCGGCGATCCCGCCCAGGTGCTGGAATTCCAGCAGATGAGCAGACCGCTGCTGCGCCCCGGACAGCGGTTATTGCAGATGCGCTATGCCCCGATCAACCCTTCCGATCTGATCCCGATCCACGGCCAATACGCGCACCGCATCGCCCTTCCTCAGGTGCCGGGATATGAAGGCGTGGGCGTCGTCGTCAATCCGCAGAATGGGTATTCAACGGGCCGACGCGCGCTGGCGGTAGCAGGTAACGGCAGTTGGCAAACGTTCGTCACGCTGCCTGAAGATCGGGTGGTCTGGGTGCCGGACGACATCGACGACGCCTGCGCAGCACAAATCTATATCAACCCGCTCACCTGCTGGGTGCTGTTGACCCAATGGCTGCCGCTCAGCGCCGGCGACGTACTGCTGCTCAACGGCGGCGGCTCCGCTGTCAGCCTGCTGCTGGCGCAGCTGACGGCGCTGCGCGGCATTCGTCTGGCGGTCGTGGTGCGCAATGCCGCTCATCGCCAGGCGTTGCTGGCCGCCGGCGCCTGGCGCGTTATCGAAGCGCCGCAGCTGGCGGAAATGACGAATTTTGGCGCCCGTGCGGCCATCGACTGCATTGGCGGAGAAGACGGATTGCAGTTGGCGCGGGCGGTTCGCACCGGCGGCGATTTTGTGGCGCTGGGCCTGCTGAGCGGCCGCCAGGTAGACTGGCGGCGCGTGGTGAACGAGTTAAAGCTGCGCGCTTCGCTGTTCCACTTGCGTAAATGGAACGCACAGGCAGCGCCGGCGCAATGGCAGACGGCGTTTTATCAGTTATTCCTGCTGCTGCGACGCGGCCAGCTGGCGCTGCGCCCACCCGCCGCGATTTATCCTTTGCGTCAGTACGCAGCGGCGCTGCACCACGCCGCCCAGCCCGGCGTGAATGGCAAAATATTCCTCACTCCGGCGGCGCCGGAGGCTGGCGCGGCGGGCGGCCGTCCCCCAGGATAACCGCCAGCCGATAGCCGCCTTCGGTGGTCTCCAGCGCGATGCGCGCCACGATCGTCAGCGGCACCGACAGCAACATGCCCACCGGGCCGAGCAGCCAGCCCCAAAAGATCAGCGACAGGAACACCACCAGCGTCGACAGCCCCAGCCCGCGCCCCATCACGCGCGGCTCGAGGATATTGCCGATCACCATGTTGACAGCGATAAAGCCACCCGCCACCACCAGCGCATCACCCAATCCGTTGAACAACAGCGCCTGAATCAGCGGCGGAATGGCGGCCAATACCGAGCCAATGTTGGGAATGTAGTTAAGCAGAAATGCCAGCAGCCCCCAGATAAAGGCAAAACGCACGCCGACCGCCGCCAGGAAGATCCAGACGATTACCCCGGTGGCCAGGCTGATGATGGTTTTAATCACCAGATAGCGCGTCACGCCATCCAGCGCCCGCCGCATCGCGGCGAGCCCCTCGTTCGGTTTATCCAGCGCCTGCTGCAGCTTGTAAGGCAGCAACTGCACTTCGAACAGCATAAACACCACGGTCATCAGGAGCAGGAAGACGTTGGTCATCGCGCCAGACAGGTGCCCCAGCATGCGGGTGACCAGATTCATCGCCGCGCTGGGATCGACATACTGCAGCATCGCTTCGCTGGAAAGGCTGATATTGAAACGGTCGGCGTAATGCTGCAGCTCGCGCAGCTTCTCGATCATCATGCCGCGGTACTGCGGCAGCGAACGGGCGAACTCGTTCAGCGAAGCCCCCAGCATGCCGATAAACAGCATCACGACCACGATCACCGCCGCCACCAGCAGCGTCACCCCGACGATACGCGGCACCCGTTTACGCTCCAGCATCGCCACCAGCGGATTCAGCACCATAGCGAGAAATACCGCCAGCAAAAACGGCACCACAATGTCGGCGGCGGCTTTCACCCCGGCCAAAATGATCACCAACATCGCCAGCAGGACGGCCAGACGCAGGCTGCTGTCGGTCACACGGGTTCGGCCCATGACGTTTCCTTGTTATTTCACTGGGTTAACCGGCGCCAGGGCGCCGGCTCTTGGCGCTAATGGTAGCAAAATCCGCCGCTGCACCGCAGGGGGTTTAGCGCAACCGTTCGACAAAGTTAATCTTTCCGCCCTGCCCTGCGCCGCAATAAATAGGCATAACCTTTGCCAACAAATAATCTCGCCGGGCAACTCACGAGGGGTTTACGTAAAATGACAAAAGCTGACATTAATAGATAATAGCCCCATTTTTCAATGACTAACATGAACCTCTCGTGAGCGAAATAATATTATCTCCAACGATTTATCTGATTAACTCCGAACATCTCGAACAAATTCACTGACTAATATTTCAAAGTAGTAACATAGTTAAATTTATTATTGATTTTATGTTTCCTAAAGTTTAATTATTGCAGCCAGCCAATCGGTAATCGAAGGAAACAGGATGCTCTGGAAAAATACCGCCGATCGTTTCGGCCATGTGTCAGTGTTGATCCACTGGCTGGTGGCGCTGACGGTGTACGGCATGTTCGCACTCGGCCTGTGGATGGTCACGCTGGGCTATTACGACGTCTGGTACCATCAGGCGCCGGAGATCCACAAAAGCATCGGCACGCTGCTGTTCATTGTGATGGTGATCCGCGTGGTCTGGCGCTTTGTCTCACCGCCGCCTAAACCGCTGGCCAGCTATGGCCGCCTCACTCGCGTCAGCGCCATCCTCGCGCATCTGGCGCTGTACGCCGTGTTGTTCGGCATTCTGATCAGCGGCTATCTGATCTCCACCGCAGACGGCCAACCGATCAGCGTGTTCGGCTGGTTCAACGTGCCCGCCACCGTGACCGGCATGGCGGAACAGGCCGACACCGCCGGCGCCATACACCTTTACCTGGCCTGGGCCGTGGTAGTGCTCTCGGTACTGCACGGGCTGGCCGCGCTTAAACATCACTTTATCGATCGTGATGTCACTTTGAAACGGATGCTGGGTAGCAGCGCCGATTAACCTTTGGATTTATGGAGATTGCTATGTTGAAAAAGACCGTATTGGGCCTGACCGCAGGTGCCCTGCTGCTGAGCGCCGGTTCCGCACTGGCGGCAGACTACAAGATCGACAAACAAGGCCAACACGCCTTTATCGAATTCCGCATCCAGCACCTGGGCTACAGCTGGCTGTACGGCAGCTTTAAAGACTTCGACGGCGGCTTCACCTTCGACGAGAAAGATCCGTCCAAGGACAAGGTCAACGTGACCATCAATACCGCCAGCGTCGACACCAACCACGCCGAGCGCGACAAGCACCTGCGCAGCGCCGAGTTCCTCAACGTGGAGAAGAACAAGCAAGCCAAGTTTGAATCCACCGAAGTGAAGAAAAGCGGCGACGGTTACGCGGTGGTCGGCAACCTGACGCTGAACGGCGTCACCAAACCGGTTACGCTCGATGCCAAACTGATTGGCCAGGGCAACGATCCGTGGGGCGGCTACCGCGCCGGCTTTGAAGCCAACGGCAAGATCAAGCTGAAAGA
Organism: Serratia sp. CY55921; assembly: GCF_052167655.1. NCBI lineage: Bacteria > Pseudomonadati > Pseudomonadota > Gammaproteobacteria > Enterobacterales > Yersiniaceae > Serratia > Serratia sp. CY55921. The sequence goes on from NZ_JBJNMU010000001.1 coordinate 1,804,476, forward strand.
TTTCGGCATCACCACCGATCTTGGCCCGGCGTCGCAAGACGTTGAGCTGATCATCTCCGTAGAAGGCGTGCGCGAGAAATAAAAAAAAAGCCCGGCTTGGCGGCCGGGCTTGTCGGTTCCTCAGGCTCAGCGGGCTGGGCCTTCTTCTTCCGGTGCCGGAATGTGCATCGTGGTCTGCAACAATCCTTTCGATTTATTGAAAATCTTGACGCCGTTTTCGCGGCCGGCACGGCGCGCGCGCTGCTCTTCGCGCGGCAGCTTCAGCTCTTCGCGGCAAATCTCGCTGCAGCATCCTTCAAACTTGGCGGCGCAGCTCGGGCACTGAATGAACAGCAGATGGCAGCCGTCGTTCTTGCAGTTGGTATGGGTGTCGCACGGTGCGCCGCACTGGTGGCAGTTGGCGATCACATCGTCGGAGATGCGCTCACCCATACGCTCATCGAACACGAAGTTTTTGCCGATAAACTTCAGCGGCAACCCCTGTTCTTTCGCTTTGCGGGTGTACTCGATAATCCCGCCTTCCACGTGGTAGATGTTTTTAAAGCCGTTGTGCAGCATATAGGCGCTGGCTTTTTCACAGCGAATGCCGCCGGTGCAGTACATGACGATATTCTTGTCTTTGCTGTCCTGCAGCATCTCCACCGCCATCGGCAGCTGATCGCGGAAGGTATCCGACGGCACCTCGATGGCGTTTTCGAAATGGCCGACTTCGTACTCATAGTGGTTGCGCATATCGACGAATACCGTATTCGGATCGTCGATCATCTGATTGACGCGATCGGCCTGCAGATACTCACCGACGTTGCTCGGATCGAAGCTCTCGTCATCGATGCCGTCAGCCACGATGCGCTCGCGCACCTTGAGGCGCAGCACCCAGAAGGATTTGCCGTCGTCTTCCAGCGCGATATTCAGGCGGACCTGATCCAACGCCGGGTGCGAGGCGAACAGCGCGGCTTTGAACGCGTCGAAGTTATGCTGCGGCACGCTGATCTGCGCGTTGATGCCCTCTTTCGCCACGTAGATGCGGCCGAACACCTTCAGTTTTTCGAACTGAACGTACAGGCTGTCGCGAAACGCCTTGGGATCGTCGATGGAGAAGTATTTGTAAAAAGAAACTGTGGTGCGCGGCTCGGTTTCCGCCAGCATGCGCGCCTTCAGTTCCTCATTAGAAATTCGGTTATGTAACACTGGCATGGTGTACTTTCCTGTCTTTCGGGAGGTGACTGATTACCGCGCGCAGCCAGCCGGCCCGCGCGCGGCGCACATCATACCCGAAAAACCGCCGCCGCGCAGCCCTGGCGCTCGCGTACGCATACCCGCATCGCGCACTCATCCCGGAAGCCACCGTATTGACCTTCCTGATAATGATATCGCCATGGGCTTTTGGCAGGAAACATTGTGGAAAAATTCGGCATTCGATGCATATTTAACGCCCAAAAAGGGATTTTAATGCGTTGTGTTTTCCCGGATCGTCAGAAAAATGCCACAATAGTCGCAAACAATCGGCAGAAACGAACCTAGCGACCGAGCCCACCCGGCCGTCAGACCATGCTATGACTCTGTCATTACACTTAAACAACCGTATTAAAACAGAGAACCCATGACTCAAGTTCCTACTTTCAATCGCTCCTTACTGCACCCGCGCTACTGGCTGACCTGGGTAGGCATCGGCTTGCTGTATCTGCTGGTGTTGCTGCCTTATCCCGTCATCTACTGGCTCGGCACCTCGATCGGGCGATTTTCCATGCGCTTTCTCAAGCGACGCGTCGTTATCGCCCAACGTAACCTCGAACTCTGTTTTCCCGACATGCCGCAGGCTGAACGCGATGCGCTGGTGGTAAAGAATTTCGAATCGGTCGGCATGGGGTTGTTTGAAACCGGCATGGCGTGGTTCTGGCCGAACTGGCGCATCGAGCGCTGGTTCAAGGTCAGCGGCCTGGAGCACATTCAAAAAGCGCGCGACAACCATCAGGGCGTGTTGCTGATCGGCCTGCACTTTTTGACGCTGGAGCTGGGCGCGCGCATCTTCGGCATTCACAACCCGGGCATCGGCGTTTACCGCCCGCACGACAACAAGCTGATGGACTGGCTGCAAACCTGGGGCCGGATGCGTTCCAACAAATCGATGCTGGATCGTAAAGACGTCAAAGGCATGATCCGCGCCCTGAAACAGGGAGATATCATCTGGTATGCGCCGGATCACGACTACGGCCCGCGCAGCAGCGTTTTCGTGCCGCTGTTCGCGGTGGATAAAGCCGCCACCACCACCGGCAGCTACGTGCTGGTGCGGATGGGCAAACCGGCGATCATTCCGTTCACCCCGCGTCGCCTGCCGGACGGCAAAGGCTATGAGCTGATCATGCAGCCGGCGGTGGAAAACTTCCCGCTGGACAACGAACTCGACGCCGCCGCCTTTATGAATAAAGTGGTGGAAAAAGAGATCCTGATGGCGCCGGACCAATACATGTGGCTGCACCGCCGCTTCAAGACCCGCCCGGAAGGCGAGCCTTCGCTGTACTGATCACGCAAACCCGCCGCCGGCGGGTTTTTTATTGCACGCCCCTTGAGAATCGCCGGCGAGGGTGGGATGGTAATGCTTTTGCCGCCACCCTTGGAGCCGCCATGTATATTGTCAGCCTGACCTACCATCGCCCGATCGCCGACGTCGACAGCCACCTTGACGGGCACATCGCCTGGCTTAAGAAATATTTTCAGGACGGCACCTTCGTCGCCTCCGGCCGCAAGAATCCCCGCACCGGCGGCGTGATCCTGGCCAAAGGCATTGAGCGTGCTCGGCTGGACGCCATCCTGGCCGAAGATCCGTTCAACGCCGTGGCCCACTACGAGGTCACCGACTTTAGCGCCACCACCACCGCCGCCGGTTTCGAGGCGCTGGCCGGACTATAAAACGCTGTAAATTCCGCGCGCCAAGCGCGGAATAAGGTTTAAACGCCATTTTTAAAACTTTATTTCATTTTTTGCCCTATCTGCGTCCCCTCGTTTGCCGTCGCCGCGCCTGCGGCGCATACTTACCACGCTAACTTTCACGTTTTGCCCCATCATCTCGCCACCGGCAAAACGCGTCACCTTTCGGCAGTGGACATTTATGGCTTCGGCAGCAGAACCCGTTAACTGGAAACGCAATCTTTTCGTCGCCTGGCTGGGATGTTTTCTCACCGGCGCCGCCTTCAGCCTGGTGATGCCGTTTCTGCCGCTGTACGTAGAGACGCTGGGCGTTACCGGCCATCAGGCGCTCAACATGTGGTCCGGTCTGCTGTTCAGCATCACCTTCCTGTTTTCCGCTATCGCCGCACCGTTCTGGGGCGCCCTGGCCGATCGACGCGGCCGCAAACTGATGCTGCTGCGTTCGGCGCTCGGTATGGCGATCGTCATGGCGCTGATGGGCATGGCGCAAACGGTCTGGCAGTTTCTCGCACTGCGTGCGGTGCTGGGGCTGCTCGGCGGGTTCATTCCCAACGCCAACGCGCTGATCGCCACCCAGGTGCCGCGCAACCGCAGCGGCTGGGCGCTCGGCACCCTGTCCACCGGCGGCGTCGGCGGTGCGCTGATCGGCCCGCTGATCGGGGGGCTGCTGGCCGATTTATACGGTCTGCGCCCGGTGTTTTATATCACCGCCGCGGTGCTGTTCGTCTGCTTCGTGCTGACGCTGCTGTATGTCAAAGAACAATTCACCCCGGTGCAAAAGCGCGACATGCTGCACGCAAAACAGGTGTTCGCTTCGCTGAAAAACCCGAAGCTGGTGCTCAGCCTGTTCGTCACCACCATGATCATCCAGATCGCCACCGGCTCGATCGCGCCGATCCTGACGCTGTATGTGCGCGATTTGGCCGGCGCCACCCACAATCTGGCGTTTATCAGCGGGCTGATCGCCTCGGTGCCCGGCGTCGCGGCATTGATGAGCGCCCCGCGGCTGGGCAAGCTGGGCGATCGCATCGGCCCGGAACGCATACTGGTGTTCATGCTGATCGTTTCGGTGCTGCTGCTGATCCCGATGGCGTTCGTGCAAACACCGTGGCAACTCGGGGTGCTGCGTTTTCTGCTGGGGGCGGCCGACGGCGCGTTGCTGCCGGCGGTACAGACGCTGTTGATTTATAACTGCACCAATCAGGTGGCCGGCCGTATTTTCAGCTATAACCAGTCGTTCCGCGACGTCGGCAACGTCAGCGGCCCGCTGCTCGGCGCCGCAGTCTCCGCCGGTTACGGTTTTCGCGCGGTCTTCGGCGTCACCGCGCTGGTGGTGCTGTTCAACGCCGGCTATTCCTGGTGGTGTCTGCGACGACGGCCGGGCTATATGCGGGAAGATACGCTGCAGGAAGAGCAATAGCTGCATTTATCGCCAGCTTTCGCCATTGGCCGGATCAACGGCGCGTTTCCCCTATTTTTAATAATGCTTTCTCGCCGCCGGTGAATTTTCACCTAACTCAGAACCTTCTTAATACAACATCTTGTTTATCAACAATTAATTAACTTTCAGCGCATAAAACCCGCTGTCAATCATATTCCCGCCACAACCAACAGAAAAACCAGAAAAGGAGATGCTTGTCGACTTTTCGTCTAAAAAATGGGATACAGGTACTAGACAAAACCAACGACCAGTTATCAAATGGTTAAATAATATCACGCCAGATGTGAACCATCGGCCAAGTGAAAAAAGGTCAGCACGCTTTCCACGGTTTATCAGCGTTGCAGCCACGGTTTTGTCGGGTAATCCGCATTGGGCGGATCGCCTTCATTAAATACACATACAACCACAGTACGGGCTGCAGCCATGCAGCGCCTTTTTATTGGGAAATCGTTATGCAATCCTCTGTCAATAAGTCAGAAAGCCGGACCTTCTTCGGCCATCCCTATCCGCTGGGTTCTCTGTTCTTCACCGAAATGTGGGAACGCTTTTCGTTCTACGGCATCCGTCCGCTGCTGATCCTGTTTATGGCCGCCACCGTGTACGACGGCGGCCTGGGTCTGGCGCGTGAGAACGCGTCGGCGATCGTCGGCATTTTCGCCGGCAGCATGTACCTGGCGGCACTGCCGGGCGGCTGGCTGGCGGACAATTGGCTCGGCCAACGCAAGGCCGTCTGGTACGGGTCTATCCTGATCGCCCTCGGCCACCTGTCGATCGCGCTGTCCGCAGTGATGGGCACCAACCTGTTCTTCATCGGTCTGATGTTCATCGTGCTCGGTTCCGGCCTGTTCAAGACCTGTATCTCGGTGATGGTCGGTACGCTGTACAAGAAAGGCGATGCGCGTCGCGACGGCGGTTTCTCGCTGTTCTACATGGGCATCAACATCGGTTCGTTCATCGCCCCGCTGATCTCCGGCTGGCTGATCAAGTCACACGGCTGGCACTGGGGCTTCGGCATCGGCGGTATCGGGATGCTGGTGGCGTTGGTGATCTTCCGGGTGTTCGCCGTCCCGGCGATGAAACGCTATGACCGCGAAGTGGGCCTGGACTCCACCTGGAACAGCCCGGTCGCGAAGAAAAAAGGCGTCGGCGCCTGGTTGCTGGCGTTGGCGGCCATCCTGGTGGCGGTCATCGTGCTGATCGCCCAAGGCACTATCGTCATCAATCCGGTCGAGGTGGCCAGCCTGCTGGTGTACGTGATCGCCGCGTCGGTCACGTTGTACTTCATCTATCTGTTCGCCTTTGCCGGCCTGAGCCGCAAAGAGCGCGCACGCCTGCTGGTGTGCTTCATCCTGCTGATCTCCGCCGCGTTCTTCTGGTCAGCGTTTGAACAGAAACCGACCTCGTTTAACCTGTTCGCCAACGATTACACCAATCGCATGATCGGCGACTTCGAGATCCCGGCGGTATGGTTCCAGTCGATCAACGCCCTGTTCATCATCCTGCTGGCGCCGGTCTTCAGCTGGGCCTGGCCTGCACTGGCACGCAATAACGTGCGTCCGAGCAGCATCACCAAGTTCGTGATCGGCATCCTGTGCGCCGCCGGCGGTTTTGGCCTGATGATGCTGGCCGCGCAGAATGTGCTGAGCAACGGCGGCGCCGGCGTATCGCCGATGTGGCTGGTGGGCAGCATTCTGATGCTGACGCTGGGTGAACTGTGCCTGAGCCCGATCGGGCTGGCCACCATGACGCTGCTGGCGCCGGAGAGAATGCGCGGTCAGATGATGGGGCTGTGGTTCTGCGCCAGCGCGTTGGGCAACCTGGCAGCCGGTCTGATCGGCGGTCACGTCAAGGCCGACCAACTGGATATGCTGCCGAATCTGTTCGCCCGCTGCTCAGTCGCGTTGCTGATCTGCGCCGCCGTGCTTATCGTGCTGATCGTGCCGATTCGCCGCATGCTGGAAAATACCCAGTCCAAGAGCGCGCAAAAACCGGCGACCAACGCCTGACGGATAGCCCGTTTTATCTCGCAAACCGGCGCTCGATGCGCCGGTTTTTTTATGCTTGCCAAGCCTGATGCTGCAATACCACCCGGTAGCCATCAGGATCTTCAAAGGTTTGCCCCGCCCGATCCCAATAGGGATTATAGGCGGCGACCGATAAGAATCCCGCCTCCCGCATCCGCTCACACGCGGCCCGCCATTCGTTCTCATCCGGCAGATAAAATACCAGCAGATGATCCTGCGTCGGCGCCTGCCCGACCCGTACCCCGCGATGCTGCGTGAACTCCAGATGGTAGGCATGCTGCGGATGCCCGATCATCATGCCGTCAAAGCCCTGATGATCGACAAACTCGCCCAGCTTTTCGAACCCCAACCCGCGGCAATACAGCGTAGCAATCTCTTGCAACCGATCGGTCGGGCGCGCAATGCGCAACACCGCTTTGGCTATCGACATGTCCTCCTCCTCCTCATGATAACGTCATACAGCGCCATGCCCGCCAGCATTGCCAGCAGGAACGGCCATACCCGGCTTATCTCCGCCCCGGCCAACACCCAGGCTGGGCCGGGGCAAATACCCGCGATACCCCAGCCGATGCCGAACAGCGCGCTGCCCGCCAGCAAACGACGATCCAGACGCCCGGCGGCCGGGATCTGCAGCGTTTCCCCCAACAGGCTACGCTCTCGTCGCCTCGCCCACAGGAAGGCCGGCGCCGCCACCGCGATCGCACCAGCCATCACCAACGCCAGCGAGGGATCCCACGCGCCGGTAACGTCGAGAAACGCCAACACTTTGGCCGGATTGGCCATGCCGGCGACGATCAGCCCCAGACCAAAAATGACGCCGCTCAGCAGCGCCAACAGCGTTTTAAGCATTCTCAACCTCCCGCCAGGTGGCGCATCAACCACACGGTCATAAAGCCCAGCAGCATAAACACCGCCGTGGCGGCCAGCGAACGCGGCGCCAACCGTGCGACGCCGCACACGCCATGCCCGCTGGTGCAACCGCTGCCCAATCGAGTGCCCAATCCCACCAACAGCCCCGCGATCGCCAGCCAGCCGCTGCCGGCCGCGATCTCACCAGGAGGCAAAGCCGCCGCAGCAGCATACAGCCAGGGAGAGAGCAGCAACCCGCCAATAAATGCGGCGCGCCAGCCCCGCTCCTGGCCAGCGGCACTCAATACACCGCCGGTAATGCCGCTGATGCCGGCGATCCGGCCGTTGAACAGCAGCAGCAGCGCCACCGCGCCGCCGATAATGGCCCCGCCCGCCAGCGCGGAATAAGGCGTGAAGTGTTGCCAGTCAATGGTCATCGCGGTTCTCCGGTTGTGGGCAATAAAGCTGATACAGGGTATGGAGCAGCGCCAGCGCTTTGGCATCGGCCACCGCATAGTAAATCTGCTTGCCGGCGCGCCGGGTGGACACCAACCCTTCCTCCCGCAGCACGCCAAGCTGCTGGGACAGCGTCGGCTGGCGGATATCCAGCGCCTGCGCCAGCTCGCTTACCGCCATCTCGCCCTGACTGAGCCGGCACAGCAGCAGCAGCCGATCTTCGTTGCCCAGGATGCGCAGCATCGCGCCGGCCTGCGTCGCCGCCTTACGCATCGCGTCAATATCCATTGCCCCTCCATCAATATATAAAATTATATAATATTATTTTATAAAGTATTCGCACACAAAGCCACCGGCTGGCGTGAAATAACGCCGCATGGCATGCTGTTTGGTCTTATCCTTTTGCCGCGCGGAGGGCGCCAGCGATGCTATTTTTTCACGACGTTCTGCCGCCCGATCAGCCTGTCCGGCCGTTAGCCAGGGATTATCATCATGGCGACAGCGAGCCGGAGCACTACCATAACTGCGCGCAGCTGATCCACAGCCTGAGCGGCGTGGTGCAGGTCACTACCCGGCTCGGCAGTTGGGTGGTGCCGCCCGGCCGCGGCGTCTGGGTACCGGCGAAAGTGGTGCACAGTCTGCGCATCACCGGCCAGGTAGCGGCCAGGACGTTGTTCATCGATCCGCTGGCGCGCGCCGATCTGCCGGCTCAGTGCCAGGTGGTGCAGGTGTCGCCGCTGCTGCGCGAGCTGATTATCAGCGCGATGGAGATTGCGCCCGGCTACCCCAGCGGCGGGCGCGACGAGCGCATCATGGAGTTGATTCTGGATGAATTACGGGTACTGCCGAGCTTGCCGCTGCACCTGCCCGAGCCGCGCGAGGCCTCGCTGCTCGCCCTGTGCCGCCATATTCAGGCCACGCTGGCGCAGCCCTGGACGCTGGAACAGGCGGCCGAACGCCTCAATGTCAGCGGACGCACCCTGTCGCGGCGCTTCCAGCGAGAAACCGGGCTGCGTTTTGGCGATTGGGTGCGACGCGCCCGTTTACTGGCGGCGCTGAACGCGCTGGCGATCGGACGTTCGGTGTTGGAAGTGGCGCTGGATCTCGGCTATGACAGCCCCAGCGCGTTCAGCGCCATGTTTCGCCGGGTGCTGGGGGTCGCGCCCAGCGACTATTTCAGCCGGGCCGCGCCGACGTTGACGCCAGATAGCGCCCGGCGACGTTGAACAACGCCTGCAGCGAAGCGCTGGCGGAGTCGACGTCGATGCCAACGCCGTAGCTCGCCTCGCCGTACGGCAAAACGCAGCGAATGTAAGCCACCGCTCGGCTGTCGCTCTGATGCCCCAGCGTATGCTCGTGGTAATCTTCGATAGCCAACCGCAAACCGAAGCGTTGGCGCAGCGCATCCACCGCGCTGGAAAGCAGGCCGTTGCCGGCCCCCTGCAGCTGCAGAGGCTCCCCCTGCCAGGCGACTCGCGCGTTGAAACTGTACGCTTCCACGCCGTGACTTTCCGTTTGATAGCTCAACAGCTGCAAGCGCGGCTGCTCCACCAGCCCGTAAGTGTCGCGGAATAAGCGCCACAGCTGCGCGACGCTCATTTCCTTACCGCTGCCGTCGGTCGCCCGCTGGACCACCTGGCTGAAATCAATCTGCAAACCGCGCGGCAACGCCAGCCCATGGTTCTGCTCCAACAGCCAGGCGGCGCCGCTTTTGCCGGACTGGCTGTTAACCCGGATCACCGCCTCATAGCTGCAGCCGACATCGGCGGGATCGAGCGGCAGGTAAGGCACCTGCCACCAGCCATCTTGCCGCTGCCGTTGCGCGGCGAAGCCTTTCTTGATCGCATCCTGATGCGATCCGGAGAAGGCGGTAAACACCAACTCACCGGCATAAGGATGGCGAGGATGTACCGGCAGCTGATTGCACTGCTCCACCACCTCCACCACCTGCTTCAAGCGGCTGAAGTCCAGGCCCGGCGCCACGCCCTGGGTATAGAGATTCAACGCCAGCGTGACCAGATCAACGTTGCCGGTACGCTCGCCGTTGCCGAACAGGCAGCCTTCGACCCGATCGGCGCCGGCCAGCAGCGCCAGCTCGGCGCAGGCGACGCCGGTGCCGCGATCGTTATGCGGGTGCACGCCGATCGTCACATCAGCGCGACGGCTGAAGTGGCGACAGAACCATTCGATCTGATCGGCATACACGTTGGGCGTACTCACCTCCACCGTCGCCGGCAGGTTGATGATCATCGGCCGCTGTGCCCCCGGTTGCCAAACATCCGCCACCGCTTCGCAGATCTCCAGCGCGAACGCCAATTCGGTAAAGCAGAAGGTTTCCGGCGAATATTCGAAGCACCAGACGGTATCAGGCTGCGCCTCGCAATGCCGGCGAATGCGCCGCGCGCCGTTCACCGCTAGCGCCACGGTAGCCGCCTTATCCTGGCGGAACACGATGTCGCGAAACATCGGCGCCGTGGCGTTATACAGATGCACGATAGCCCGCGGCGCCCCCTGCAGCGCCTCGAAGGTGCGGTCGATCAGATCGTCGCGCGACTGCGTCAGCACCTGAATGGTGGCATCGTCCGGGATCAGCCGCTCGTCGATCAGGGCGCGCACAAAGTCGAAGTCCGTTTGCGACGCCGAAGGGAAAGCCACCTCAATCTCTTTGAAACCGCACTGCAACAGCAGCTGATAGAACTCGCGCTTGCGCGCGTTATCCATAGGCTCCGCCAGCGCCTGGTTGCCGTCGCGCAGATCGCTGGAGCACCAGCGCGGCGCCTGTCGCAGGGTACGCGAAGGCCACTGGCGATCCGGTAACGTCACCGGCGGGAACGGTCGGTATTTGCTTGAAGGGTCGATTAACATGGGCTTCTCCTGATGCCTGAGTGAACGATACCGTCATTATTTCCCGCCTCCGCGCCTGCTTCTCCCGCTTTGCGGACAACCGTCGTCGCAGAGCGGACAACAAAAAAATTTGCATCCTGCGCCAGTGAGACAACAATTAGTTTTGACGTTTTCCCCCACCGCGCCGGCAGCACGCCGGACGCTTTACTCTCATTGTCAACGGAGGCGAACATGAGCCTGTATGCAACCCTGGAAGAAGCCATCGAGGCCGCACGCGAAGAGTTTCTCGACACCGCCGAAGGCGGCGGCGGTGACGAACCGCCGGTGCCGCAGCAGTTCAATCTGCAAAAGTACGTGATGCAGGATGGCGACACGATGTGGCAGGCGGAGTTCTTCGAAGAAGAAGGCGAGGCGGTGGAATGCCTGACGCTGCGCAGCGGTGCGGCGGCGCAGGCGATCTTCGACGGTGACTACGACGAGGTGGAAATCACCGCCGAGTGGATAGACGAAAACACCCTGTACGAATGGGAGGAAGGCGACTTCCAGCTCGAGCCGCCGTTGGATACCGAAGAAGGCCAGGCCGCCGCCGATGAGTGGGATGAACGTTAACCCGCACGACGCTTTGAACGCCAAGGAGGCAGCATGAACATTCGCCAGGCCCGCCCCACCGACTACCCCGCCATTTTGCAGCTGCAGGCGGAAAACGTGCCGGAAGCGCTCGATGAGCGCCAAAAACGGCAAGGATTTATCGTATCGCGCATGAATGAGGCGCAGCTGACGGCGATCAACCGCGGCATCGGCATATGGGTGGCGGAACAGGAAGGTCAACTGGCGGGGTTCGTTTGCCTGATGCCCGCCGACGCGCAGCCGCGGCCGCCGGTGGTGGATGCGATGCTGGCGACGCTCGCCACGCACTCCTTCGCCGGACGGCCGCTGCGTGAGCAGCGGGTATTTCTCTACGGCCCGGTCTGCCTCAGCATGGCCTGGCGCGGCAAAGGCGTATTAAAGCGCCTCTACGCCGCAGTCAAAGCGCACACCCGCCATGATTACGACGTGGGCGCACTGTTTATCGACGACGACAATCCGCATTCGTTGGCCGCTCACGTGCAAGGGCTGGGGATGACGGCGCTGGCGCCTTTCCATTGCGGGCAGAAAGGCTACCAGCTGGTGGTGTTCGCCACCCGCTGAACGAAGTTACTCGTAGGGGCCATGCTGCGCATCGAACGGCAGCATAAAGGTGTCCACCACCATCGACAGCGGCACGTCTATCACCGTGACGTAGCGCCAGGGCGTATCGCGCAGATCCCACTGCACGCCGGGATAATACTGATGACCGTGCCCGGCGCCGGGCACGGTGCGGCTGATGATGCTGCCGCAGCCGGTTAGGGCCATCACGCCGGCCGTCACGCAGGCCAGGCGAAAGTAGGAAGAGAGCTTCACGACATTGACTCTGAGAAAGGGGTTGTTTCGCGAGTGAACAACGCATCGGCCGCAGTCTATCACAGTTCCCTTTTTTCACCGGCACCGGCGCGCTCAGGCAAAAGGTAAAAAAAAACGGGGAACGCGCCGTGCGCATTCCCCGTCTAAGCGTTGCCGCTAAGCGATTAACGCCGGCCCGTTGGGTGCGCCAGCGGGTTGTGCGGCAACTGCTGGTAGTGTTCACGCCAGGCGGCGCCTTCCGGCAGCAGCCAGACGCGCTGGTGCAGACGAGCCAGCGTGACCGGATCGCTCAGCAGTTCCAGACGCTTGCCCTTCACCAGCTTCTCCGGCCCCAGCTGCAGCGCTTCGTTTACCCGCTCCTCGCGATTGCGATCGAGCGTCGCGCGCAGGTGGTGACGCGCCGTCGCCAGCGCCGTCGCCAACGCGTTGAAGGACGGGTTGACCACCGCGTGCATAAAGCCGTTGGTCAACGCCCGGTTGCGGTTGAGATGCAGGTACTCTTCCGTCGCCAGCAGCTCACGCGGCGGATTGTACTCTTCCGGGATCAGGAACAGCTTGGCGCGTTTGCTTTTCATGCCCAGCGTCGCGCGGCTCGACAGCACCGACACGAACGGCGACAGGATCAGCGAGAACACGATTGGCGACAGCCACCACAGGAAACGCAGATCCAACCACGCCATGCCGCCGGCCCACACCAGGCCCAGCAACATCTGCGAGCCATGGCGGCGGAACGCTTCGCCCCACGGCGTGTCGTCGTCGTCACGCTGTGGCGAATTCCACACCACTTCCCAACCGAGGAAGGCGCTCACCACGAACACGGTATGGAACAACATGCGCACCGGCGCCAACAGCACCGAGAACAGCATTTCCATCAGCATCGAAATGAACAAACGGAACGCGCCGCCATACTCTTTCGCCCCCTTGGCCCAGATCAGCACGATGCTGAGCAGCTTCGGCAGGAACAGCAGCACCAGCGTGGTGGAGAACAGCGCTATCGCCAGCTCGGGCCGCCACTGCGGCCAGACCGGGAACAGCTGCCGCGGCTGCAGGAAGTATTGCGGCTCCATCAGGGTATGCACCACCTGCAATGCGGTGGAGAGCGCCAGGAACATGAACCACAGCGGCGCCGACAGGTAGGACATCACGCCGGTGAGGAACACCGCGCGGTGCACCGGGTGCATGCCCTTCACCAGGAACAGGCGGAAGTTCATCAGGTTGCCGTGGCACCAGCGACGGTCGCGTTTCAGCTCGTCCAGCAGGTTCGGCGGCAGCTCTTCGTAACTGCCCGGCAGATCGTAAGCGATCCACACGCCCCAGCCGGCGCGGCGCATCAGCGCCGCTTCAACGAAGTCGTGCGACAAGATAGAACCGGCGAAGGAGCCCTCGCCCGGCAGCGGCGCCAGCGCACAGTGCTCGATAAACGGCTTCACGCGGATGATGGCGTTATGGCCCCAGTAGTGCGACTCGCCCAGCTGCCAGAAATGCAGACCGGCGGTAAACAGCGGCCCGTAAACGCGGGTAGCGAACTGCTGCACGCGCGCGTACAGGGTATCCATGCCGGACGCCTTCGGCGCGGACTGGATGATGCCGGCGTTCGGGTTGGCTTCCATCAGGCGAACCAGCCCGGTGAGGCATTCGCCGCTCATCACGCTGTCGGCATCCAGGATCACCATGTAGCTGTACTCACCGCCCCAGCGACGGCAGAAGTCGTCGATGTTGCCGCTCTTGCGTTTGACGCGGCGGCGACGGCGGCGATAGAAGATGCGGCCGTGGCCGTCGACATCGCGGCACAGCTCCATCCACGCCTTTTGCTCGGCCACGCAGATGTCCGGATCGTAGCTGTCGCTCAGCACGTAGATATCGAAGTGTTCCAGCTGACCGGTCGCGGCGACGGACTCATAGGTCGCGCGCAGGCCGGCGAACACGCGTTCGACGTCTTCGTTGCAGATCGGCATGATCAGCGCGGTACGGTGCGCCGGGTTGATCGGCTCATCGCCCTTGATGGTGGAGGAAATGCTGTATTTGTCCTTGCCGATCAGCAGCTGCAGGAAGCCCATCAGCGCGGTCCAGAAACCGGCCGAGACCCAGCAGAACAGCACGGCGAACAGGATCAGAATGCCGGTTTGCAGCACATACGGCAGCAGCTGCAGCACCGACTGCATCAGATCCTGGTCCAGCATGGCGATAGGATCGATCAGCGCCCAGCCCTGGTAAGGCAAGATGGTTTTCATGTACCAGGTGGCGATGCCGGTTTGCACCAGCATCAGCACCAGCAGCACATAGCGGCGCATGGAGCCAACGGTACGCCAGCGGTTCTCGGCCTCGGCCTCCTCTTTGGTGGCGTGCCGATTGTGCGGCGACCGCCCCAGCAGAGAATCCCAGAAGCGCGCCACCGGGTTGGTGCGCCAGGCTTCCGGGAACATGGTGGTGCGTTTGATCGGCGGCGTCGCCTTCAGAATGGCGCGCCCTTCGGCGTCGGTATCGAAGTCGTCATCGCTGACCGCATCCGGCCAGGCGCTTTCGATGCGCGGTTTGACCGAGGCCAGCGCCACGTCATCCGCCGACAGGCTATTGACGTTGGCGTCGGCGGCGCCCATCTGCCGATGGAGCGCCTCCAGAGCCTGAGCGTCATCCGCCGTTTTAGGGGTAAGCGCCTCCGACCGCTCGGCGGTCAGAGGCAGCGCCGCAAGATAATCCTGGGCGGGTTGAGTAGGCTTATTCATTGGCAGGTAGCTGATAGCTCCAGGTTTCCGACAGTGTCTTATCGCCATTCACCAGCGCCGCGCGCATTTCTACCGGCTTCTTGTCGTCTTTCACTTTCAGACGCACCGTCAGGCGCCAGCCTTTGGTCACTGGGTTATAGCGGACGTTGTTTTCTACCATTTCACCGTTGTCGCCGATGCTGATCTGAGAAGCGACCGGCGTATTGGCGTCCAGCGCTTTCAGCACCGGGCCGACGAAATCGACCAGGAAGGCGACGCTGCCGTCAGGCTCGCGGATCAGGTTGGACTGCTTCACGTCACCGGTCGAACGCATGGTCCGTGCCACATAGGCGATGTCTTGCGAATGCAGTTTGTCTTCATCGCGGGTGAAGTTCAGACGGTAGCTCAGCGTCAGCGGTTTTTTGGCTTCCGGCAAGGTATCCGGCGTCCAGAACGCGACGATGTTGTCGTTGGTTTCATCCGCCGTTGGGATCTCCACCAGCTCGACCTTGCCTTTGCCCCAGTCGCCTTTCGGTTCGATCCAGGCGCTCGGGCGCAGATCGTAACGATCGTCCAGATCTTCGTACTCTTTGAAGTTGCGACCGCGCTGCAGCAGACCGAAGCCTTTCGGATTCTCAACGGTATAGGTGCTGACGGACAGGTGTTTAGGATTGTTCAGCGGACGCCAGATCCACTCGCCGTTGCCGGCATGGATAGACAGACCGTTGGAATCGTGCAGCGCCGGGCGGTAGTTCAGCGTCGGCGACGGCTGGTTCGGCCCGAACAGGAACATGCTGGTCAGCGGCGCCAGGCCCAATTTGCCCACCTTATCGCGCAAGAACACTTTGGACTCGACGTCCACGGTGGTGTCACGGCCCGGGATCACCGTGAAACGGTAAGCGCCGGTGGCGCGCGGGGAATCCAGCAGCGCGTAGATCACCAGGTGTTTGTCGCCCTGCTTCGGACGCTCAACCCAGAATTCGCGGAAACGCGGGAACTCTTCGCCGGAAGGCAAAGCGGTATCGATAGCCAGGCCACGAGCGGAAAGCCCGTAAACCTGCCCTTTACCCACCACGCGGAAATAGCTCGCGCCCAGCAGGCTCATAATCTCATCGTTTTTGTCGGCGCTGTTGATCGGGTAGAGCACCTTGAAGCCGGCAAAGCCGAGGTTCTTCACTGATTCAGGATCGTGTTTGACCGAGCCGAAGTTGAAGTAATCCGGGCTGTACTTGATCTGTTTTACGCTGGTAGAGGTGACTTCGTTGATTTTCACCGGCGTATCGAAATACATCCCCTGATGATAAAACTCAAGCTTGAAAGGGGTTTTCAGCTTGCTCCAATAGGCTTTATCGTGATTGAACTGAATCTGCTGATAGTCTGCGAACTTCATCTCGCGGAACTGAGAAGGAAGGTTGCTCTTCGGGGCTTCGAAACCTTTCGCAGCCAGATCCTGCGCCTGCTTGGCCACATCATCAATAGAAAAGGCCCATGCCGGCGAACTGAACAGCGTGAACAATACGGTAGCACCTAACCAACGAACGCTCGCGGCGCGTGGTTGTCCGGATAATATATTAACTAGCACATCCCCCCCTATTCGTGTGCTCAAATCATTTAAATCCATATTAATGGATTACTCAGCTTTCCGACAACATGATAAATGGATGGTTCATGTTTACGGCTCATTGTTTAAGCAGCTGATGGAGCACCAGCGTAGCAAGCCGCGCAACAAGACGCTATGGAAAAATGCGAGGGGCTATAGTAGGGTTCCGGATAACAATTTAACGTTTGACGACTTATTAAGCGTGTTAATGAGCACCCGATTAAATCACCAGCGGTAATCTATGACTAAAGGCAGCAAACAGCGCGAGTTTTTCCTCGATTCGATCCGAGCCTATTTGATGCTGCTCGGCATTCCGTTTCACCTTTCCCTGATTTATTCCAGCCACGCCTGGGCGGTGAACAGCGCGTCGCCCTCCTTCTCACTCACGGTGCTGAACGACTTCATCCACGCCTTCCGCATGCAGGTGTTCTTCGTGATTTCCGGCTACTTCTCCTACATGCTCTACGAGCGTTACGAGCGCCATCAGTGGCTGAAGGTCAGGCTGGAGCGGGTGGCGATCCCGCTGTTGAGCTCCATCCCGCTAATTACGGTGCCGCAATTTTTCATGCTGAAATATTTCACCGATAAATTAAACGGCTGGGACGAGTTTTCTCTCTATCAGAAAATAAATGTAACAGTTTGGGAATTGGTGTCTCATCTGTGGTTCTTATTGACCCTGTCATTGTTAACCTTCGCCTGCTTTTATCTGTTCCGCAAAATCAAGCGTCAAACACGCGAGCCTATTCCAGCGTTAATCAACAGAATGCGTGGATTAGGAAACATCTCACTGTGTTTCTTTATTTATGCGGTATGCTATTCGGCCGCGCACCGTATTATTTTAATTTTCGCGCCACAGCTATTATCCAATGGCCTGTTCAATTTCGTGGTGATGGAGACGATGTTCTACCTGCCGTTCTTCATCCTCGGCGCCTATGCGTTTAAGTATGTGTGGCTTAAAGAGATTTTTCTGCGCCGTTCGCCGCTGGCGCTGCTCGGCTCGCTGCTGCTGTTTATCGCATATATGCTGAACCAGAAACTGTTGGCGCACAGCAGCTATATGTTCGAGCTGGAAGTGGTGATCAAAACCCTAATGGGGATCCTGATGACCAATGTGGTGTTCTCTTTCGGGCATAACCTGCTGAATTATCACTCGCCGCGCATCACCTATCTGGTCAACGCCTCGCTGTTTATATATCTGGTGCACCATCCGTTGACCCTGATATATGGCGCTTTCGTGACGCCTTATATCGGCAACAACCTGTTGGGGTTCTTGCTGGGCTTGCTGTTTGTGTTCTCGCTGGCCTTCGCTTTATATGAGCTGCACAAACGCATCCCGGTGCTGCGCTTCCTGTTCTCCGGCAAGCCGCAATAAACCTGGCCCCTGTAAACCTGAATGTTTGCAGGGGTTTTCTGTCATATTACCGCCGCGCAAAAAGCCTATACTGGTCGTTTGCATGCAGAGCACACATTGTTCAGCTTGACGTCGTCCGTTAAGGCAAAGTGATACGGCGGCATAGATAACATGGCCGTTATAACTGCAATGCATAAGTAGAAATCCGGATCCCTGCCTTACGGTAGTGATTGGGCTCAACCCCCGAAGGGCTGCGCGATCGCTTGATTGATTCGATGGCGTTACCTGTCTCTCCCTTCCGTCACGACAGAGAGGATTTTGAATGACCGATAAAAATACCCAGGCTCAGGAAGCCGTAGCGGAAAACGCCACCCTGCTGAAGATCCTCAGCAGGTTGCTGTCCGCGCTGGACGCTTCGATCAGCGGTAAAGAACGCAGCGTTTTGGTCGCTGAGCTCTCCAACTTCAATCTCGACGGCATTTCCGAAGCGGAACGCAAACTGGCCACCGAGCTGATCAAACGGTCGCTGGAATCGCTCGACCATTAACCCTACCGCGCCTGCAAACCATTAAGCCTGCCTGCGCGGGCTTAATGGTTTTTCCCGCCGTGCAAACCCGGCATTGTTGCCAAAACCGAAATACAGCAGCCTGATAATGTTGGATAAAAGGCAGAACTTCACCTCTTCCCCTCACTTTCTTAGTTTAATCGCACCAAAGGGTAATAATTGATCGATTGTTTTCGCAATCAGCCTTGGCGTTTTACCCACTAAACACGTTATCATCGAAATACGCGCAGAGTCCCCTATCCCCCAGCCTCAGGAGAACGATATTTTGGATGCCAGCACCATTAACAGCTTGTTCGTCATCGGTGCCGTGCTGGTGGGGGCAAGCATTCTGCTCAGCTCATTTTCTTCCCGGCTCGGCATTCCGATCCTGGTGATCTTCCTGGCGATCGGCATGCTGGCCGGCGTTGACGGCCCCGGTGGCATCGTCTTCAGCAATTACCCGGTCGCTTATCTGGTCAGCAACCTCGCGTTGGCGGTGATCCTGCTCGACGGCGGCATGCGCACCCGGGTCAGCTCGTTCCGCGTGGCCCTGTGGCCGGCACTGTCTCTCGCCACCGTCGGCGTGGTGATCACCGCCGGGCTGACCGGCATGGCCGCCGCCTGGCTGTTCAATCTCGATCTGTTGCAGGGGTTGCTGATCGGCGCCATCATCGGTTCTACCGACGCCGCCGCGGTATTTTCGCTGCTGGGCGGCAAAGGCCTGAACGAACGCGTCAGCGCCACGCTGGAGATCGAGTCCGGCAGCAACGATCCTATGGCGGTATTTCTCACCATCACGCTGATTGCGATGATCGCCGCCGGTGAAACCGCGCTGAGCTGGACCTTCCCGCTGCATCTGATGCAGCAGTTCGGCATGGGCATCGTCTTCGGTCTCGGCGGCGGCTGGCTGCTGCTGACGCTGATTAACCACATCAAGCTGGCGGACGGCCTCTACCCGCTGCTGGCGGTGAGCGGCGGCATTCTTATTTTCGCGCTGACCACCGCGCTGGACGGCAGCGGCATTCTGGCGGTGTACCTGTGCGGCCTGCTGCTGGGCAACCGTCCAATTCGCAACCGTCACGGCATCGTGCAAACCTTCGATGGCCTGGCATGGCTCAGCCAGATCGGCATGTTCCTGGTGCTCGGCCTGCTGCTCAATCCGCATGAGCTGTTGCCGATCGCCATCCCTGCCCTACTGCTGTCGCTGTGGATGATCCTGTTCGCACGCCCGCTGTCGGTGTTTATCGGCCTGCTGCCGTTCCGCAGCTTTACCCTGCGCGAACGCGGCTTTATTTCCTGGGTTGGCCTGCGCGGCGCGGTACCGGTGATCCTGGCGGTGTTCCCGATGATGGCCGGGCTGCCCAACGCCCAGCTGTTCTTTAACGTGGCGTTCTTCGTGGTGCTGGTCTCCCTGCTGCTGCAAGGCACCACGCTGTCGTTCGCCGCCAAAAAGGCCAAGGTGATCGTGCCGCCGGCGCTGACGCCGATCTCCCGCGTTGGGCTGGACGTGCACCCGGAAAACCAGTGGGAACAGTTTGTGTATCAGCTTTCGGCGGAAAACTGGTGCGTCGGTGCCGCGCTGCGCGAGCTGAAAATGCCGCCCAATACCCGCATCGCCGCCCTGTTCCGCGGCAAAGAGCTGCTGCACCCTAGCGGCAGTACCCGGCTGCGCGAGAACGATATCCTGTGCGTTATCGGCCATGAGCACGATCTGCCGATCCTCGGCAAACTGTTTAGCCAAGCGCCGGCCGTGACGCTCGACGAACGCTTCTTCGGCGACTTTATCCTGCAATCCGACGCCCGTTTAAGCGACATCTCGCAGGTTTATGGCCTCAATCTGCAAGACGATGTCGACGAGCAACAGACGCTGGGGCAGTTCGTCATTCAGCTGATCGGCGGTGAACCGGTGATCGGCGACCAGGTGGAGTGGGACGGCCTGACCTGGACCATTGCCGAAATGGAGGGCAATCAGGTCAGCAAGATAGGCGTCAGGATCGTGACCGACTAACGCGGCCGCGATATCAGATGAGGGAACTTCTGGCCTTAAGAACGTTCTTAATCACTATCATGATGCATGAAGTACGGCGTCGCTGAATTATATCCGTTTGATATAAAAACAATTTAACAGCGGCGCCAACGGGGATTAGGGATGTGAACGGCAAGACTCGATTTCTTTCGGTGATGATGATCATGGCGCTGGGCGTAGCGGCGCTCGATCTCAGCATCGCCGGTTTGGTCCATAGACTTTTAATTGGATAATTTCAACGTGACGCAGCGGGAACAAGAAAAAGACATTCTGGGGAAAATACTGGTGACGGTGTCCGCGCTTTGCCTGATTCTGGTGGCGGCGTTCCTCATCTGGGGATTCATGCTGGACTGATGCCGAGGACGCTCAGAGATAAAAAAAACCGCCGCGGCGGTTTTTTTATGGGTCAGGCGATCAGATCTTGCAACCTTCGCAGTCCGCTTCGTCTTCGAGGAATTCAGGGACCTCTTTTACCTTCTGCGCCGCTTTTTCTTCGGCTTTCGCCAGTTCGGCATCGATATCAAAATCGAAAATATCATCACTCATCGCTTGGTCCTCATTCTGCTTCGCGTTCAAACGCTGAGTATAATCGACAAGCCACCGGCCGGAAACCTTTCAGTTTGCCGCCGCCAGCTGCGGTGGCTCATCCTGAGGCTTTTTTCCGTAGGCCATGTCGTACACGTCGTAGAAGTCGATTTCGCCCTTGTTGCCGATGATGACTCTCATCTTCTGTTTCAGCGCGGCGCCGATGGACGGCTCATCCAGCAGTTGCTGCACCGCATAAGGCGACAGCGCGCGGGTGAAGTACCACTCGCCGTTATAGCACACCCGCAGATCCAGCACCCCGATGTCTTCAAAGCGGTAGACCGGCCGGATCTCTATCAGCAGCATGGCGAACATGAACAGCACAAAGGCGGTGAAGCCGAGGAAGGCATACATCCCCATGTACGGCACCTGATACATCACGGCGATCACCGCGAAGTAACCGGCGAACATGGCAAGGCACAAATAGCGGTGAGTGCGGGCGAATTCGCTGTTGAAGCGCGGCTTGCCGTCGCGCCCTTCGCGCCGATTGATCTGTTCAATCTCTTTAACCAAGATGCTTTTAATCGCGTCCATCGTTACAACCTTATGCTGGAAACAGCATTGCCATCAAATCTCACCGCTAAAAGTAACACAAGTACAGTTTTGCCGGGTAGATCAGTTAACCAACTTAATGGCGGCAACTGTTATAGTTCGGCTTCAGCGCGGTTGAGCGGCTTTGCCTTGCGCAAACATGAACATGCGCTGGGCGACGTCGTCGGCCTGTTTGATTTTCTGCTTTTGCGGTTCGTTGCTGCGTTGAATGGCGCGGGCGTAGGCGATTTCATGGGCCTGATCGATCATCGCGATGATGCGATCACGTTCAGTCTTCTCCATATTGCCCAACATGGTGGTGATAATCGCCTGGTAAGCGTTGGACGCGGCGGTCAGCACCTTCTCTCTCGCCTCGAGGGCGGCGACGCGTTGCAAGAGTTCCTGCAGTTGCTCGGAGTGGGACATATCGACCTCCTGTTGCCGGGCAGCAAGCCTGCCTGATTACAGTTTAGCAAAGGATCGAGAGAGAAAGAGGAAGGAAAGCCAGCGGTTACGGTAAAGCACACCCGAAAATCCCAACGAGGAGCCGATAGTGCAAATCAACCCGGGTGCGCTTTACGATAAGCGCGATGAGATGAAGTGAAAGAAAGCTGGCGCGCTATGCAGGACTCGAACCCGCGTCTATCAATTTTCAAGCCAAAACAAGCCATTATAAAACCAATCACTCTGCCAACTGAGTTAATAGCGCGTTCCTTCGCTTCGGGGCGTTATTATCCATAACAACATTATGGACTCAAGCTTTTTTAGCATAATGCCCTGATTTTACGGATAAGTCTTAGGTTATCGCCAGCGTTATGGCCTTATGGCAGCTCAATAATCGGGTAATCGCCGGCGATAAGCGGCTTGCACAAAATCTTGTAGCCATCGCTGTCGAAATGGCTGGCCGCGCTCTGTAGCCGCTCCGCCTGCGCCAGATTGCCGACCGAGCCCAGATAAAACCAATTGTGGATCACATGGTACTGACGCAGCGTCTCGCCCTGCTCCTCCAGCGCCACGCGCCCGGCGAACGGCCAACAGGTGATACGCAGCTGCTCAAGCGCCGCGCTGAGCCGCAGCGCATGCTCCTGCGCCGACTCCACGCCACAGCAGGCGCCCGCGCACTTGCGCAGGCTGTAGCGGAAACAGGCTCGCCCCGCCGGCAGCTTGTCGATCCCCAGCTTGCCGTAACATAAACGATGCTCGTCGGCGATGGCGCGCAGCTTTTCCAACGCGGCGTGGCGATTGGCAAACAGCCCGTAGAGATGGGGCGTGACGGCGAAGTCGATCTCTTTGGCGTGAGCAATCGTCACCGCATCAGCCTGCAAGCGCAGCGCGCACAGCTGTTTCGAGCGCCGCAGACGTTTGTTGAACAACGGCTGTTGTTGTTTGATCAACTGCGCCTCCAGCAGCAATGCGCCCAACTCACCGGCGGTCTCGATAAAGCTGATGCGTCGGGTTTGGCGCAGCATTTTAGCCTCGTCCTGCGCGCGAAAGTGCGCCATCACCCGGCTGCGTATATTGACGCTTTTACCGATGTAAAGCGGCAGGCTCTCGCTTTGACCGTGAAACACATACACGCCCGGCCCTTTAGGCAACGGCGTCAGGCAGGCGCGCAGGTGCTCCGGGTATTGATAAATGTCGAGTTCTGGCTCGAGGCGGTTTGGCATCATGGCGGTGGCATTATCCTGCTGATGAATGAATACTGGTTTTTTACCCAGTATAACGCCCAACGCAGCCGGTTGCACACCCGGCGGATAATAACTCACCGTGATCTTTAACGGGAAAGCCTTTACTATCCCCTTTCCAGCGGGAAAGCGCCTCACGTTTAGCGCCAGTTCAAGCTGGCGCTGCCATGATGGCAGACTGGAACCGCCGCTTTTATCGTTATGGAAAACCTGGGTATGTCATCACTGAAACTCCCCTCCCGCCGTCTGGCGTTGATCGCCGCCATCGTTTTCATCGCCGTCGCCGTCGCGCTGGCCATCTTTTGGCAACGCCCGCCGCAGCAGGATTACGTTACCGCGCCGGCCCGCCTGGGCGATATCGAAAACGCCGTGCTGGCCACCGGGCGGCTGGATGCCATCGAACGCGTCAACGTCGGCGCCCGCGTCTCCGGCGAAGTCAAATCGCTGAAGGTCAAGCTGGGCGATCGCGTCACCAAAGGGCAACCGATCGCCGACATCGACGATCTGCAACAGCGCAACGATCTGCGCAACGCCGAAGCGGCGCTGAACGTAGTCAAAGCCAATATGTTAGCCAAACAGGCCTTGCTGAAACAGGCGGAGTCGCGTTTCAAACGCCAGCGCCGCATGCTGAACGACGAAGCCAGTTCTCGGGAAGACTTCGAGACCGCCGAAGCCTCGCTCGCCACCACTCGCGCCGATCTGCAGGCGCTCAATGCGCAGTTGGTGCAATCGCAGATCGAAGTCGAGAAGAAAAAAATCGATCTGGGCTATACCCGCGTGGTTGCGCCGATGGACGGCATTGTTATCGCCGTGGTCACGCAGCAGGGACAAACGGTCAACTCCAGCCAAAGTGCGCCGACCATCGTCAAGCTGGCGCGGCTGGATATGATGACCATCAAGGCGCAGATCTCCGAAGCCGACATCACCCGCATTTCGCC
This sequence comes from Serratia sp. CY55921, assembly GCF_052167655.1. NCBI lineage: Bacteria > Pseudomonadati > Pseudomonadota > Gammaproteobacteria > Enterobacterales > Yersiniaceae > Serratia > Serratia sp. CY55921. The sequence continues at coordinate 1,828,417 of NZ_JBJNMU010000001.1, forward strand.
GGGACAAAAGGCTTACTTCACTATTTTCTCCGATCCGGATAAACGCTACGACGCCACGCTGCGCACTATCGAGCTGGCACCGGAATCGGTGATGAAAGACGACTCGCTCGCCGGCACCAGCTCCGCTTCCGGCTCCGGCACCTCGAACGCCTCGGTCTATTACAACGCGCTGCTGGACGTGCCAAACCCGGAAAACCGCCTGCGCATCGCCATGACCGCGCAGGTGTCCTTGCTGCTCGGCGACGCGAAGAACACCCTGCTGGTGCCGATCCAGGCGGTGCATAAAATCGGTGGCAAAGAGCAGCAGGTGCAGGTGCTGACCCAGGACCAGCGGTTGGAAACGCGCAAAGTGACCACCGGCATCACCAACAATGTCGACATTCAGATCCTCAGCGGCCTGAAAGCCGGTGAAACCGTGGTGCTGTCGCAGCCCGCCGCCAAATCGGCTGAGGATGGCATCTTCCTGTGAACGCGATCATCGAACTAAAAGGCATCAGCCGAACGTACACCAACGGCGGTCAAGCGTTAACGGTGTTGAAAGACATCGATCTGACCATCGCCGCCGGCGAGCTGGTGGCGATCATCGGCGCCTCCGGCTCCGGTAAATCGACGCTGATGAACATCATGGGCTGCCTCGACGTGCCGGATCGCGGCGATTACTACATCAGCGGCCAAAACGCCGCCCACCTGTCGCCGGACGAATTGGCCCGCCTGCGCCGCGAACATATCGGTTTTATCTTCCAGCGCTATCACCTGATGCCCGATCTCAGCGCGCTGGGCAACGTCGAAATCCCGGCCATCTACGCCAACGCCCGGCGCGATCAGCGTCGGCAGCGGGCGGCGCAATTGCTGGCGCGGTTGGGGCTTGAGGGACGCGAAGACCACAAGCCCGGCCAGCTTTCCGGCGGCCAACAGCAGCGCGTCAGCATCGCCCGCTCCCTGATCAACGGCGGTGAGATCATCCTGGCGGACGAACCGACCGGCGCGCTGGACACCCAATCCGGCCAGGAAGTGCTGGCGATCCTGAGCGAACTGAATCAGCGCGGCCATACCGTGGTGATCGTCACCCACGATATGAAAGTGGCGCAACATGCGCAGCGCGTCATCGAACTGCAAGACGGCAAGATCATCGCTGACAGCGGCCGCAAGTCGGCGTCCGGCCCATCGTTGCCGCCGCCGCACCGCAGCCGGCAAAGCGGCTGGCAACGCCTGATTGACCGCACCCGCGAATCGCTGCACATGGCGCTGAAAGCGATGAACGCTCATCGTCTGCGCACCGCGCTGACCATGACCGGCATCATCTTCGGCATCGCCGCCGTGGTCACGGTAGTGGCGCTGGGCGAAGGCGCCAAACAGCGCACGCTGGAAAACCTCAAAGATCTCGGCACTAACGTGGTAAGCATCTATCCGGGCCGCGATTTCTTCGACGACGCCATCGACAGCATCCGCACCCTGGTGCCGGCCGATGCCGACGCGCTGGCGCAGCAAAGCTTCGTCGACAGCGTCAGCCCGGAAGTAGACGCTTCCGACAGCATCCGTTTTCGCAGCAAATCCGCCACCGCCTCGATCACCGGCGTCGGGCGCGACTATTTCCGCGTTAACGGCGTCGAGCTGTTACAAGGCGTGACTTTCCGCGACGATCGTAATGCGCTGCAGGAAGTGATCATCGACGACAATGCGCGCCAGGCGCTGTTCGGCGATTTCGGCGTCGAGCCGCTCGGCCAAATCGTGTTTCTCGGCTCGGTGCCGGCCCGGGTGATCGGTGTGGCGAAAAGCAATCGCAACTACGCGCCCAATCGCATCACTGTTTGGATGCCCTACAGCACGGTGATGTATCGCATGGTAGGCAAACCGACGCTCAGCGGCATCACCGTTCGGCTAAAGGACAATGTCGCCAGCGAATCGGCCGTCACCGCTATCACACAGCTGTTGACCCAACGCCATGGCGTAAAAGATTTCCGTTTGTACAACTTCGATAAAATCCGAAAGTCCATCGAACGCACGTCAATGACTTTTAGCCTGCTGATCCTGATGGTGGCGTCCATCGCGCTGGTGATCGGCAGCCTGGGCGTGATGAACATCATGCTGGTCTCGGTGACCGAACGCACCCACGAAATCGGCGTGCGCATGGCGGTCGGCGCGCGGCGCAGCGACATCATGCAACAGTTCATGATAGAGGCGGTGCTGGTCTGTCTGATCGGCGGCGCTTTGGGCATCGCGCTATCATTCGCCGCCGGGTCGCTGTTCACCTCGCTGGCGGGCGGCATGTTCACCGCCATCTATTCCTGGCAAGCCGCCGCCACGGCATTTTTCTGTTCAACCTTAATCGGCATGATCTTCGGTTATCTCCCCGCCCGCAAAGCGGCAAGGATGGATCCGGTCGTTTCATTGGCCAGCGAGTAACCCATGAAAATTTTATCTCCCCTGGCGTTAAGCCTCGCCGCCCTGCTCACCGCCGGCTGCGGCAATGCCCTGAAAAGCGACTACCGGGCGCCGCAGGTCAACTATCCTGCGGGGTGGCAATACGCTGCCGACAACGCCGCGCCGACGCCGTTCGACTGGCGCGATTTCCACGATCCCGAGCTCGATCGTTGGCTGCAACAGGTGATGGCGAGCAATAACGATCTGGCCGCCGCCGTGCTGCGCGTTTACCGCGCGCGGCTCGAGGCGGAACGCGTCGGCATCAGCACCGCGCCCGGCGTCAGCGCCTCATTAGGCAGCGGCATTAATCGCCCGCTGTCCGAGTCCTCCGCGTGGAATAAAACCAGCAACGCGTCGCTCACCACCAGCTATGAGGTCGATCTGTGGGGCAAGCTGGCACGCCAGCGCGACGCGGCCGAGTGGAGCAGCCAGGCTTCCGTGCAGGATCTGCAGGCGGCGCGCCTGAAGCTGTTGGCCGACGCCGCCACCAACTACTGGCGCATCGGTTTTCTCAATCAACAAATCAGCGTCAGCCAGGCGAGCATCGCCTATGCCAAAACGACGCTGCGGCTGGCCAACGCCCGTTATCAGGCCGGCAGCATCTCGGCGCTGGACGTAGTGAATGCGGAACAAAACTTGCTGACTCAGGAACGCAGCCTGGTGGCGTTACAACACGATCGTCAACAGGCGCTGAACGAACAGGCGGTGCTGCTGGGCGCGCCATCAGGCCAGGCCACCATCGCGCCCGCGCGCCTGCCGACGACGGCGATGCCGCAGATCAACACCGGCATTCCCGCCAGCGTCCTGAGCCGTCGCCCGGATCTCAGCGCTCAAGAGCTGCGGTTGCGCGCCGCCCTGGCCAACGTCGATGAAAAACGTCTGCAATACTATCCCGCGTTCAGCCTGACCGGTTCACTGGGCGCCAGCAGCAGCGCGCTGCTGGAATTCCTGCGCAACCCGACGGGCAGCCTCAGCGCCGGCCTGACGCTGCCGTTCCTGCAGTGGCGGCAAATGCGCGTGGAGATCAAGATCGCCCGCAACGACTATGAACAGCAAGTTCTGGCCTTCAAGCAGGCGCTGTACAAAGCGATGGGCGATGTGAACAACGCGCTGTCACTGCGCACGCAGCTGCTGGCGCAGGAGACGCAGTTGCGCGCCTCATTGGCGTTGGCGCGTAAATCGGAGCGGTTGAACGAGGTGCGTTACCGACAGGGCGCCGTCACCATTACCGACTGGCTGAACGCTCAGGAACAACGCCGTCAGGCGGAACTGGCGGTGGATGAGAACCGCTTCGCGCAGTACCAGAATCTGGCGAAAATCTATCTCGAATTCGGCGGTTCATCGGCGCCGTAATCTCACCGGCCTGGCCACCTGGCCAGGCGTTTTTTTAGCGGCGAACACATCAATTTTTCCTGTTTTATCTCCCGTATTCTCTATACTGGAAACACCATCAATCAGCCGAAAAATCGCCAGATCGCACAATTATCAGACCATTCTCGCACCAAATCGGTGCAAACACTTAAGTTAAACTGCTGGATTTGATCGCCGCAAGATATAACGTTAAGCTATAGATGCAAAATAATTAGTCACCTAAATGACATAACATCGGCATGAGCGACGCTATTTTGTGATCCACATCTCAACTTAAATGTGGATAATGAATCGTCTTGAACCGCGATTCGATTAGCCGATTTGATAACTCGAAAACAACAGTGAACGGAGATTACGCTTTCACGAACAACGAATAATTCATTAAGGGATGATTATATGAAGTTAAGAAAAAAACGACATAAACCGATGCACATTAACGACATCACCATCATCGATGACAGCAAACTCAAGAAGGCCATTACCGCCGCGGCCCTCGGCAACGCAATGGAGTGGTTCGACTTCGGCGTATACGGCTTTGTCGCCTATGCGCTTGGCCAGGTCTTCTTCCCCGGCGCCTCTCCCGGCGTGCAAATGATCGCCGCACTGGCGACCTTCTCCGTCCCCTTCCTGGTGCGTCCGCTCGGCGGTCTGTTCTTCGGCGCCATGGGCGACAAGTTCGGCCGTCAAAAAGTGCTCTCGGTCACCATTATCATCATGGCGGTCAGCACCTTCTGTATCGGCCTGATCCCGTCCTATGCGTCGATCGGCATCTGGGCGCCGATCCTGCTGCTGCTGGCCAAACTGGCGCAAGGCTTCTCCGTCGGCGGTGAATATTCCGGTGCGGCGATCTTCGTCGCCGAATACTCACCGGACCGCAAACGCGGCTTTATGGGCAGCTGGCTGGACTTCGGCTCCATCGCCGGCTTTGTGATGGGCGCAGGCGTAGTGGTGCTGATCTCCAGTATCGTCGGCGAAGCCAACTTCCTCGACTGGGGCTGGCGTATCCCGTTCTTCATCGCCGCGCCGCTGGGCCTGATCGGTCTCTACCTGCGCCATGCGCTGGAAGAAACCCCGGCGTTCCAGCAGCACGTGGACAAGATGGAGAAAGAGGATCGCAACGCCATCGAGAATCCGCCAAAGACCTCGTTCAAAGAGATCGCGGCCAAACACTGGAAAAGTTTGCTGGTGTGCGTGGGTATCGTGATTTCCACCAACGTGACCTATTACATGCTGCTGACTTACATGCCGAGCTACCTGTCGCATAACCTGCACTACTCGGAAGATCACGGCGTTCTGATCATCATCGCCATCATGATCGGCATGCTGTTCGTGCAGCCGGTGATCGGCCTGACCAGTGACCGCATCGGCCGTAAGCCGTTTATCATCGGCGGCAGCATCGGCCTGTTGGCGTTGGCGATCCCGTGCTTCATTCTGATCAACAGCAACGTCATCGGCCTGATTTTCGTCGGCCTGCTGGTGCTGGCGGTGCTGCTCAACTCCTTCACCGGGGTGATGGCCTCCATCCTGCCGGCGATGTTCCCGACGCACATCCGCTACAGCGCGCTGGCGATTTCGTTCAACATTTCGGTACTGATCGCCGGTGCGACGCCGACCGTTGCCGCCTGGCTGGTGGAAGCGACCGGCAACCTGTACATGCCGGCCTACTACCTGATGGTTGTTGCGGTGATCGGTCTTATCACCGGTCTGTACATGAAAGAAACCGCCAACAAGCCGCTACGTGGCGCGACGCCGGCCGCCTCTGACCGCTCCGAGGCAAAAGAGCTACTGCAGGAAACCTACGACAACATCGAACAGAAAGTCGAGGACATCAACGCGCAGATCGCCGAACTGGAAAAGAAAAAACAGATCCTGATCGACCAGCACCCCAAACTGGACTGATTCGCACTGACAAGCAAAAACCACCCGCCCGGGTGGTTTTTTTTGCCTGGCGTGCACAGAGTGGTAACTTGACCCGGCGGATGCCGAAGGAGAGATGAATGAATCAGTTTCAGGAGATGGCGACCTATATCGCCGTGGTCGAGGCCGCCAACATCAGCGCCGCCGCCCGCCGCTTGGGCACCACCAAGTCGGTGGTCAGCAGACGCATCCAGCAGTTGGAGACGCGCCTTGGGACTGTGCTGTTCGAACGCGGGAAAACGCTTGGGCTGACCGACGCCGGCCATCTGTTCTATCAGCGCGCCGTTCTCATATTAAGCGAAGTGAGCGATGCCGAAGAGTCGGTGCGAACACTGCACGGCCAACTGCAGGGCCCATTGCGGTTAACCGCGCCGATGGCGTTCAGCATCCGCTATCTGGCGCCGCTGTTATCCGCCTTTATGGAACAATACCCGAACCTCAATCTGGACGTGGAGTACAGCGATCGCCTGGCCAATCTGAATCAGGAAAATTTCGACGTCGCCATCCGTATCGGCGCCTTGGCGGATTCCGACCTGATCGCGCAGCGCATCTGCGCCAACCGTCACTTGATTTGCGCCAGCCCAACCTATCTTGCGCGTCAAGGCACGCCGACGCACCCGCAACACCTGCAACAGCATCAGGGGTTGCTGTATATTCACCGCGAGCCGACCGGCATGCTGCAACTCCCCATCGAAGGCGAGATCCGATCGTTTCGTATCGGCAAACGCCTGCGCACCGATAATGCTTTTCACCTGCTGGCGGCGGCGAAAGCTGGTTTGGGCCTCGCCATCCTGCCCGCATTTATCGCCGCCGACGCGATACGCGCAGGGGAACTGCGCATTGTGCTGGCCGCCTATTCACCCGACGGCGGCGACATTTCCGCCGTCTATCGCCGTTCAAAACGGGCATCCCCCAAGATCAAGGCGCTGGTGGACTTTCTGAGCGAGCACATTGGCCCTACGCCCAGCTGGGAAACCGCGCTGTCCCCTTTCCTGACGTCAACCTGAAAGGTTCGCAGAACGCGAACGGCAGGTTCGAATTTCGCCCGCTTGTCGCTTTTATCTCCGGGTTTTAGTCTGCAGAACACACCTTCCGCCCGCTCTGGAGACTACGCCATGAAAGACCTGTCACGCCGTCAGCTGATATCCCAAACGCTGGCCGTTTCAGCCGCCGCCACGCTCAGCGCTTGCGCATCGAGTTCCGCGTCGGCGGCGCAAACACAACCGGCCCAACGCGCCAGCGAGCCATCCACCTTCGACGTGATCATCGTCGGCGGCGGTTCCGCCGGCGCGGTGATGGCGGCTCGCCTCAGCGAAAACCCAACGCGCCGGGTCCTGCTGATAGAGGCCGGACACAGTTACGCGCCCTACGATTATCCGCGCCTCATCGCGGACAGCGACGTGCTCGGCGCCAATGGCGACCCGGAATTCGAATGGGGATACCGGACAGAACCCGGCTATGTCAGCCACGCGATCGGCGCCATCCGCGGTAAAGTCCTGGGCGGCAGTTCAGGCGTCAACGGCGCCGTGGCGATCCGCGCCCGCCCGGAAGATTTCAAACGCTGGGATCTGCCGGGATGGCGCTATCAGGATCTGCTGCCCTCCTTCAAAAAACTGGAGACTCGTCATGGCCTGCACGACCGCGCAATCCATGGCGATAGCGGTCCTTTCCCCGTCGTGCAACTCACATTGGATGACATCACGCCAATGCAACGCGCTTTCGTCGCCGCCACGCGCGCCAACGGCTATGACGCCATCGACGATTTTGACGGCCCTTCAGCGAATGGCGTCGGCCCCTACCCGATGAATATCGTCAACGGTGTGCGCGTTAACACCGGCATGGCCTATCTGGATGAGAAAACGCGCGCCAGAGACAATCTCATCCTGCGTGCCGATACGCTGGTCGACCGCGTGATATTTGACGGGCAGCGCGCGATCGGCGTTCGCCTGGCCAGTGGCGAAGAAATCCATGCCGCTGAAGTGATCCTGAGCGCCGGAACCTACGGCAGCGCCGCCGTTTTGATGCGATCCGGCATTGCGCCTGCGCAACAGTCGAAGCGTCTGGGGATCCCCGTCATCGCCGATTTGCCCGTCGGTGAAAACCTGGTCGATCACCCCTTTTATTACAATGCCTACGCAGCCCGCCCCGACGTCATCGGCAGCCAATCGCCGGTTATCGGCGCCAAGCTGTGGACCCGCAGCAGCCGAGCGGAACCGGAGGAGCTCGATCTGCACATTACCGCGACGCATCTGTTCCCACATGACCAAAGCCCCACCGGCGTCGGTTTTGTCCTGGCGGTGGCGCTGACTCGGCCGCAATCCACCGGACGCATCTGGCTGGAAAGCCGCGATCCGATGGCAGCCCCTCACATTGACCTTAACTTCCTGGCGCAAGAGAGTGACCGTGTTCGCTTGCTGGAGGGGGTTAAACTGGCGCGAAAAATAGGGCAAACCGCTCCGCTGTCTACGCTTATCCACAGCGAGCTTGCGCCTGCCGCAGACAGCGACGAGGCCATTCTGGCCTCGATGGCGGCGACGTTGGATACCTATCATCACCCGACCTCCTCCGCGCCAATGGGGAATGCCGGCGACCCGAAGGCGGTCGTTGACCTTCAGGGCCGCGTGCACGGCGTGCACGGGCTTCGGGTTGTCGACGCATCCATTTTCCCCGACGTGCCCTCCGTCGCCACTAATGTGACGACGATCGCCACCGCCGAGCATATCGCCCGCCACTATGCCTGATCGTTTGGCGGCAAGATAGGCTGTTGAAACCCGGCCGGTCACCCTGATGGCCGGCCTTCGCCATTCCACAGCGGCACAATCGAAATAACGGCGGCACATTTTATCCTGCCGGAAAACGGTGTTACCCTTGTGGCACCGTCACCTCTGCAAAACATTCTCATGGGCAAAATGGATCTTCCCGTCATCATCGGCATCCTGGTTATGCTAACTCTGTGGCTCGGCGCGCTCTTCAACATCGGCGATCTCAGCCTCACCATTTCGCGTCTGTTTCACTGGTTCGAAAGCCAGCGTGGATAATCTGGATTCGCGATAACGCAGGCGGCGAGCAAACATCGGCTATGATTGATAGACGTTACGTCATTTTCCGAGACTGTCGCTCGCGATAAAGAGGACCGCATCATGACCGACTATGTGTTCTACAATCAGATCCTGACCCGACTGGCCGCTAATCATCCCGGCACGCTGGATGAGAAAACTTACGAATTGTGGAAGCAGGACGCCACCAGCCCGCACGCCTTCGCGGATCCCTTCGCCTATCTCAAAACCAAGGGGCTGATACAGGCCTACGTGATGAGCGACATCGACGAGAACAACTATGATATCGATCCGCACCAAACGCGGATCACCGCCGCCGGTCTCGACTTCATCCGCAGCGGCGGGTTCAAATAAGACGCAAAAAACCGCCCAACGGCGGTTTTTTTACCCTAAAAAGCGTCCGGACCGTTTCAGGCGGGGAAAGGCCGATAAAAAATACGCAGCACTTCACTGTCGCCCTGGCGTAGAAAACCGCCTTCCGGCTGCCAGCGCAGATCGCGCGCCAGATTGAGATTCTCCCAGCCGACCGCGCCTCCCACGCCGATGCAAAGATTTTTATTGCCTGCGGCAAATCCCGCGCCGGTGCCGATCATGGCATGCAGCAATCGGGGCGAGGCCGCGTCGCGCATGGAGAATATCCCGATAAAACATCCCTGCGGGGCGCGCAGCATATCCGCCATGGTGCGGATCTCGGTATCGTCAGGGCTGACAAAATGTCTGTACTGCTTATCGAACACCGTCAGCCACAGTTGCTTGTATTTCGCCTTACTGAGCGCGCCGGAACGGTGGGCGCACAGCACCACCGCATCCCAACACATCTCCCCGCTGAGCGAAAGATACTCTTCCGTATTCTCCTGCGGCTTATCGGCATAATGCCGCGCAAATTCAGCGGCATTCAGATGCGGCGGCACGGCCTGTTTGGCGACGTCACTCTTGTAGCGCTTGAAATTCAACCAATGCATGGGAAGTCTCCTCTTCACCCGATAGATTAATAAATCCGCAGCCGTGAATAAGACGAGCCATCAAATCCAGCGCGTCGTCGGCAACGGCGGTGTCGTCGTCGTTCAGCCCCTGTTCCACCGCCCGCTCAATGGCGCTCATCACCGACGTCGCGCTGGTTTCTTCCCCTTGCGCTACCACGTCCAATACGGCTCTGCCGATCGCCAGACAAAGCTCATGATCAAACTCAACCTCTTTATACGGCTGCATACTCACCCCGATAAATTTTTACCCAAGAATACTAGACCACAATGACGCATCGCGCCTGCGGCCGTATCGCGGCGATCGGTGCAGCCGACAGAGAAATGCATCAGGCCCCGGATGGAAGAACCGGGGCCTGATAAATGGCAGGTTATTGTGGCGGCTGTTCGGTAGAGCGAATGATAAAGCAAGTGGCGGTTGCCGAAGCCAGCAATTTTCCTTCCGCCGTTTTGAGCGTGCCTTCCGCGAAAGCGACGTTTTTCGACGCATAGACCAGACGCCCCTCGGCGATCAGATCAATCTCCTTCGGCACCGGGCGCAACATTTTCACCTGCAGATCGACGGTGCCATAACCCGTCCCTGCGCCCAGCGTACTGTGCACCGCGCAACCGGTCACCGAGTCCAAAACCGTGGCGGCGAAGCCGCCATGAACGCCGCCCAGCGGGTTAAGATGGCGTTCGTCGGCCCGCGCCACGATGCGGATATATCCCTCTTCAACCGCGGCCGGTTTCATGGGCACCGTTTCAGCGATCGAAGCCGGTGGAATTTTGCCGGCCATCGCTGCCTGTAATAACGCCAGCCCCGTCATTTTTGTCGGATCCATAACTCTCTCCTCTGGTGGTAAATCCGTCATATAGGAGAGGTCTGACCTCTTGGCTTGCTTTTTCGTGCTGATACCGCTTTCCGCCCGCTCTCTATGTTCTTTGAATGTGACCGACATCACTCTTTAAGGTTAATAACCACAATTTATTAATGCCTTTAGATTTAAAACAACTTTCTGCTGTAAACGCCGCCGGAAACTGAACGTAGTTAAGTTCAACATTATTAAGGCGTATCTATCATGGATTTCTTTCTGCAATTAGCGGTGATATTGGCATGCCTGCTGTATGGGGCGCGTAAAGGCGGCATTGCGCTGGGGTTGCTGGGCGGTATCGGTTTGATGATTCTGGTGTTCGGCTTTCACCTGCAGCCCGGCAAACCGCCGGTAGACGTGATGCTGGTGATCATCGCGGTGGTGGCGGCCTCCGCCACCCTGCAGGCCTCAGGCGGGTTGGACGTCATGCTCCAGATCGCCGAGCGGATGCTGCGGCGCAACCCGCGATATGTCTCGATCATCGCGCCGTTCGTCACCTGCATTCTCACTATCCTGTGCGGCACCGGCCATGTGGTGTACACCATCTTGCCGATCATCTATGACGTGGCGATCAAAAATAACATCCGCCCGGAACGGCCGATGGCAGCCAGCTCGATCGGCGCGCAGATGGGCATTATCGCCAGCCCGGTCTCGGTGGCTGTCGTTTCACTGGTGGCGATGCTCAGCAGCTACACCTTCAATGGCCGCCATCTGGAATTCCTCGATCTGCTGTCGATCACCATTCCTTCCACCCTGTGCGGCATTCTGGCGATCGGTATCTTCAGTTGGTTCCGCGGCAAAGACCTGGACAAAGATCCCGAGTTTCAGAAATTCATCTCGGTGCCGGAGAACCATCGCTACGTCTATGGCGACGCCGCCACCCTGCTGGATCGGGTATTGCCACGCAGCAACTGGATCGCCATGTGGATTTTCCTCGCCACGATCGCCCTGGTGGCGGTGCTGGGGGCTTTTTCCGACCTGCGGCCCAGCTTCGGTGGCAAGCCACTTTCCATGGTTCTGGTGATCCAGATGTGCATGCTGATGGCCGGGGCGCTGATCGTCATCATTACCCGCACCAACCCGGCGTCTATCTCTAAAAACGAGGTGTTCCGTTCCGGCATGATTGCCATCGTGGCGGTGTATGGCGTCGCCTGGATGGCGGAAACCATGTTCGGCGCGCACCTGACGCAGATAGAAGCCACGCTGGGCGTGCTGGTGAAAGAGTACCCCTGGGCCTATGCGCTGATCCTGCTGCTGGTGTCGAAATTCGTCAATTCGCAGGCCGCCGCGCTGGCGGCGCTGGTGCCGGTGGCGCTGGCGATCGGCGTCAACCCGGCCTATATCGTCGCTTCGGCGCCGGCCTGCTACGGTTATTATATTTTACCGACCTACCCCAGCGATTTGGCGGCAATTCAGTTCGACCGCTCCGGCACCACCCGCATCGGCCGCTTCGTGATCAATCACAGCTTCATTCTACCGGGCCTGATCGGCGTCAGCGTCTCCTGCGTCTTCGGCTGGATCCTCGCCGCGGCGTTCGGTTTCTTATGATCTGTAGTGTGGAGCCCTGCGGGGCTCCCTGCAGGCAGGGTGGCGGCATGACAAGAAAGGAAAAAAATGCAGGCGTAATGCGAATTTCAGACACAAAAAAACCGCCTCTCGGCGGTCTACGACATTACTACTTATTGCTTTGATTATTCGGTATTTTCGTTCCCTGGTACCCGGGGCGGGACTTGAACCCGCACAGCCATAAGCCGAGGGATTTTAAATCCCTTGTGTCTACCGATTTCACCACCCGGGCTCGGGAAAATTGGAGGCGCGTTCCGGAGTCGAACCGGACTGGACGGATTTGCAATCCGCTACATAACCGCTTTGTTAACGCGCCTTTATTCTGTTTTGCCTTTTCAGGCCAAAGCCGGTGAATCACCCACTTCGTTTTGTTCTTCGGGATTGCGATGATAAAATCGCTTATCCTAATCATCTGATTCTTAAGTAATTTATTTCGTTACTGCCGAATCGATGGACTGCATTATGGACTAAACCCCCCACCTTGGCAACCCCCCGAAATAGCAAAAAGTTCTCTAACGCTTTCAACTGCTTATTTTGTGGGCGCACTGTTCACAATGCCAACGAAAAGGCAAGCGGAATGTTGATATTATATGCATCGGCTCAGGAATTCACGGGCAAAACGGTTCTTTTTCTCGACAGGAATAGCTCTCCCCGGCTTTTCGCTTGCTTATGGCGAAGGGCTATCGTGCAAAACCTCATCGGTCGGGGCATCACGCAATCTTCGACGCCACCATAAAAACCCGGCGAACATTCCCGGTAAGACCGCGATCGCGCCAAAAATACGCTGATCGGCATTCAGCAAACCGGGAGCAATGGCGGAAACCACCGCACACAACAGCAGAAACCACCGCAATTGGCGAATGCCTAAATGGGCGATACCGGCAATAGCCCCCGCCAAACATGCCGGCAAAAAACCGAGCGCATAAGAAAAAATGCCGATAAACCCCGCCATGCCCAGCAAGTCGCCGGCATCGAGAAGACTTATTCCCACCCACTCACCGCTGCCGAACGCCATCAGCAGAAACATGAGCACGCCCCCCAACGGCGGGGCGACCAGGCCGAAGAACAGCGCACATCCCGCCGCCGTTCTTATCAGATGCTTTAAAGCACCAGATTCCATACATCCTCCTATGCCCGGTTTCAAAAGACCGACCTACCGCTTCACTTTGCCGATAACCCAGCGATTTGACGAGGCGACAGCGATGCATGGCTGTGCCTGAGTGCTCAGATGGCGTCATACGCCGCATTATTTTCTTCTTGCATGGCGAACCGCCGGACGTAACAAATTATTGTTGCACCGTTTAACGGCTGCATCCAACAGTATGACAACGACAGGAAAGATACGTGAGAAGAGTCAATAATCGATATGGGAAGATGAAGAAAGGTGTCGCCGAATGGCGCAGAAGCAGAAAACGAAAAAGGGGCCGAAGCCCCTTTTCCTTACCTGCCGAATCGCGGGGATTCAACAGGCTAATGTTTGGAGCGGGAAACGAGGCTCGAACTCGCGACCTCAACCTTGGCAAGGTTGCGCTCTACCAACTGAGCTATTCCCGCATTACCAGAACTGACTGATTTCTTTGCTATCTTTTGCAATTCATCGTTGTCGTCTGATGCGATGCATTCTACTTACCTGACGTGATGAGTCAATAAAATTGTTGGCCCATCACGATCGTTTGCCGCTTTTTGCAGCGTATCGATCACGGTTCCAGCAAATCGTTACGCGCCGCGTTCAAATATTGGAACATCGACCAGAAAGTCAGCACCGCCGCAATATACAGCAAGCCGATCGCCACATATTCCACAGAGCGATCCGGGCGCCACAGCAAGCCCACCAGCGACATCATCTGCGCCATGGTCTTCACTTTGCCGATCCAGGACACCGCCACGCTGCTGCGTTTGCCAATTTCCGCCATCCACTCGCGCAGCGACGAAATGATGATTTCGCGGGCGATCATGGTGGCCGCCGGCAGCGTGATCCACCAGCTGTGGTAGTGCTCCGCCACCAGCACCAGCGCTACCGCCACCATCACTTTGTCCGCGACCGGATCCAAAAACGCCCCGAAGCGCGTCGTTTGTTTCCAGCGGCGCGCCAGGAAACCGTCAAACCAGTCGGTGACAGCGGCAAACACAAAGATAACGGCGCAAACCATCGGAGCCCAGCTGAACGGCAGGTAAAACGCCAGCACAAAGAATGGGATCAGAACTACGCGAAACAGGGTAAGCCAAGTCGGTATATTCAATTGCATAATGCTACGGTAACTATCTGGCTAAAGTGGAAATTAAGAGTATGTTGCTACATTGCCCTCAGTGTTTCAATGCATTGTAGATCTTTTCTGCCAATGCTTGTGAAATACCCGGCACTTTTGCAATTTCCTCCACGCTGGCGTTCAACAAAGGTTGCAGTCCGCCCATATACTTCAACAGCACCTGGCGCCGTTTCGGCCCTACGCCCTCAATCAGTTCCAGTGCGCTGGTATTTCTGACTTTCGCCCTTCTCTGCCGGTGACCGGTAATCGCATGATTATGTGAATCATCGCGGATGTGTTGGATCACATGCAGCGCCGGCGAATCCGGTGGCAACGAAATCCCTTCGCCTTCCGGCACGAAGAACAACGTTTCTAACCCGGCCTTGCGATCGGCGCCTTTGGCGATGCCGATCAGCAACGGTTTATTCTTGTCCCAGGTGACGTTCAGCGAGTTGAACACGTCGATCGCCATGCCGAGCTGCCCTTTGCCGCCGTCGATGAAAATGACATCCGGGATTTTTTTCTCTTCCAGCGCTTTGCCGTAACGGCGTTTCAGCACCTGCGTCATCGCCGCGTAGTCATCGCCGGGGGTGATGCCGCTAATATTGTAGCGCCGATACTCCGAACGCACCGGGCCGTTTCCGTCGAACACCACGCACGAAGCTACGGTCTGTTCGCCCATGGTATGGCTGATATCGAAGCACTCCATACGATTGATTTCCGCCAGATTCAGCACCTTGGCCAATTCCGCCAGCCGCTGATGGATCGTCGACTGTTGCGAAAGCTTGGTGGTCAACGCCGTTGCCGCGTTGGTACGGGCCAGCTTCAGATAACGGGCGCGGTCGCCGCGCGGCTTACTTTGAATTTGGATCTTGCGCCCCGCCAACTCGGAGAGCGATTCTGCGAGCAGGTCCTTTTCCGGCAAGCTGAAATCCAACAGGATCTCGCCGGGCAGCGTGCGCGCCTGGCTGCCCTGCAGGTAAAACTGGCCGACGAAAGTCTGCACCACTTCGCTCATATCCGTACCGCCCGGCACCTTAGGGAAATAGCTGCGGCTGCCCAACACCTTGCCCTGACGGATGAACAGCACGTGCAGGCATGCCATACCGGCGTCGAACGCCACGCCGATGACATCCAGATCGTCACTGTCGCCCGAGACGAACTGCCGCTCGGTAACGCGGCGCACGGCCTGAATTTGATCGCGTATGCGCGCCGCCTCTTCGAAATTGAGCAGCTTGCTGGCTTCTTCCATGCGGGCAATCAGCTGGTGCAACACCTGTTGATCTTTGCCCGAAAGAAACAGCCGCACATAGTCCACCTGTTGCCGGTACTCTTCTTCACTCACCAGGCCGGCGACGCAAGGGCCCAGACAGCGGCCGATCTGATACTGCAGACACGGGCGCGAGCGGTTGCGATACACGCTGTTTTCGCACTGGCGGATCGGGAACAGCTTCTGCAGCAGCGCCAGCGTTTCGCGCACGGCGTAAGAGTTGGGAAAAGGACCGAAATATTCGCCCTTGGCGTGTTTGGCGCCGCGATGCACCGCTAAACGGGGATGGGTATCGGCGCTGAGAAAAATCAGCGGATAAGATTTATCGTCTCGCAAAAGAACATTATATCGCGGTTGGTACAATTTAATGTAGTTATGTTCCAACAACAGCGCTTCTGTTTCGGAATGGGTAACCGTTACGTCTATTTGCGCGATATTTTTAACCAGCGTTTCGGTTTTACGGCTGCTGACCTGCTGCCGAAAATAGCTGGCGAGACGTTTTTTCAGGTCTTTGGCTTTACCGACGTAGATCACCGTGCCAGTGGCGTCATACATACGATAGACGCCAGGTTGGCTGGTGACGGTACTCAGGAAAGCTTTGGCATCAAAACGGTCATTCACTGCTTAACAACGTCTCCGCATTGAACAATCCATGTCGGATGGCCAGGTGGGTCAGTTCGACGTCGCCGCTGATATTCAATTTGCTGAACATACGGTAACGGTAACTGTTCACCGTTTTCGGGCTGAGACTCAGTTGCTCCGAGATCTCATTCACTTTTTTGCCTTTGGTGATCATCAACATGATCTGCAGCTCGCGCTCAGACAGGCAGCTGAACGGCGTTTCGGCCTGCGGCTCCAGCTGGCTCAGAGCCATTTGCTGGGCGATGTCAGACGCGATGTAGCGCTGCCCCGCATGCACGGAACGCAAGGCGTTAATCACTTCCTGCGGCGCGGCGCCCTTGCTCAGGTAGCCGGCGGCACCCGCCTGCATCACCTTCGCGGGCAAGGGATTTTCGGTATGGATAGTCAGCATGATGACTTTGACGTCGGGTGCATAACGCACAATCTTGCGCGTGGCTTCCAGCCCGCCAATGCCCGGCATATTCATGTCCATCAGCACGATATCGACAGCGTTGCCACGGCACCATTTTACGGCGTCTTCACCGCACTGGGCCTCACCGACAACTTTTATACCTTTGATATCTTCAAGAATGCGTCGTATCCCTGCGCGCACCAGTTCGTGGTCATCAACAAGAAGAACGCTAATCAAGGAAAATTCTCCAAAAAAAGGGAGTAACGCAATCAGCCTCTGTTTTCGCCAGAGATATTACTTGTTTTTCAGACAAGAATGAACACAGATTAATACATACTTCCGAATAACTTTGCGGAGCATAGCTGATTTTTCAATTTTAGCCGTCTATGCCGCCGATAAATCGTCACGTCGGAAAAGATCGAGCGACGAAAATAATTTCGTCGCGCTGCGTCAGACACAGGATAGCGCGACAATCATGCCGCGAGGGAGAAATCTGTGTAAGCAATCACGACATGAATAATATTAACACGGCTGTTGGCTGTTTGTAATCATTTGATATTTAAAGCCGCGGCCAACGCGAGCCTGACAGCCGGCGTACAAAACTATTATTACCGACCAACGCCGGCAAAATCAGTGCCACCCGCCCCTAATAATTATAATAACCCCGATTGTTCAACAATAACGAGCCGGGCAAATACTTGTTAACCGCCTCGAAATAACTGGCCGACAATGGATGACCCGGACGTGCAATGAGCAAACTTCACCCACCAGCGCCGCCAGAGCAAGCCCGGTGCAGATGGCTGACGCATGCTATGCTATACTCCGCGCCCAGTTAAATTCGCCGCCGTGCGTGGGCAACTTGCCTATAGTCCGCGCGCGGTGCGCTAAAGCAGCTTGTATCAGGCTACGGCCTCAAAAATCAGGAGAGAAAATGAGCAACGTTGATTTCACTACGTCTGCAAACCCGGAGATCTTGGCGACCGAGGTTGCCTGCCTCAAAGCCACGCTGACGCTGATCCTGAAGTCGATCGGCCAGGCCGATGCCGGGAAAGTCATCATCAACATGGAACGTTTCATCGCCCAGATTGAAGATCCGACTCAGGCGGAAATCTTCAAGAACAGCATTCAGCAAATCAAGCACGCTTACCGCCAGTAAACGTTGCCGCTCAGACCCGCGATTCATGCGGGTCTGTTTTTCCCCGCACTACGCAATACGCCATTGATTCTGCTCAGGCTTTCGGGCAGTGTGTTGGCTTTCCCCCGACACCCGAGACCGTTATGGGCATCTTTGTCAAAGCGCTGATAGGCGCGCTGGTCGTGGTTCTGATCGGCCTGCTGGCCAAAACGCGCAACTATTATATCGCCGGTTTAGTCCCGCTCTTCCCCACTTTCGCTTTGATTGCGCATTATGTTGTCGGCAGCGAACGTTCAATAGCGGCGCTGAAAACGACGCTGATTTTCGGCATGTGGGCGGTGTTGCCCTATCTGGTGTATTTGATTTCGCTGTATTTCCTGATTAACAGTCTGCGGCTGTCGTTAGCGCTGGGGGCGGCGGTACTGTGCTGGATTGCGGCGGCGTGGCTATTAATTACGCTGTGGGGATGGTGGCAAGGGCGTTAACGCCCTTGCCTGGGCGGTTACGGCCGCCCAGCCTGCAAAACGAAGCCTCGCTGCCGATCGCCGGCGATCCGCAGATAGCGGCTTTCACCGGCGCGCAGCGTCATCGGCACGCTGCCGCTGGTATCTCGCCAAATACACAGAGAGTTCTCTATCATATCTTGCCCGATGCTCACCGAAGTATTGCCCGGCGGCACGCGAAACTCCGCTTTTTCTTTCGCGCCCAGCGAAGCGGCGAACTCCCCATTCACATAAACGCCGGTGCGGCAGCTACCCGCCAGCATTCCACTGTCGCGCACCACCACCACCGTGGCGTATGGCGTATCCGGGATATTCTGATAAAGCATCAGACGGCTTGGGGGCGGTAATTCAGCCTGTTGCGGTGGTACGGCTTGGGTCGCACATCCCGTCAACAGTGCAGAGGCGAACAACAACGCGGCGTAATGCTTCATCCTTGGCTCCTGAAAAAAATAATGCTTATCGTAACAAGAGAATAGCTGCTGTCAGTAGTCCTCATGTCGCAGAGACGAAAAAATCGGATAACTTCCCACTCATCGCCCAGCGCGTCTTTCCGGATAAGAAGATTCTGTATTAAAGACCTTGAAATAAAGGCGATTTTTACAAATTTAAAACTTTACCATGCCACGTTGGATATCTGCCGCAAACGCGTCACTGACGTAGCTGAAGCCATCCGGCGTGACGTAAACCCGGGTATGACCGGTCTCTGACAGCACTGCCACCATATATCCCAGACTGAGCATTTCATGCGAAGGAACATTCATCGGCGTTAGAAATCCGCGTCCGCGGCACCACTGATAAAAGCGAGTTCGCCCATATCCCAACACGGTGCCAACATCGGAAAGGTGCTTAAAATTATCATAATCCCCTGATGGTGAAGGCAAACCGCCATGGCTTTCAGGCGTTTTCTTTATCCCAGACAAAATAAACTCCTTTTTTGAACCTGTCGCTAACGGTTATCCCTCATCTGAGCTGAATTTAAAAAATCCAAATTTAAAATGCAAATGAATTCCCTGTAACTAAAAAGTATTTAATGGAAGAATTCCGAAAATAAAGGCACAATAAAAAAACAGAAATAAAAAAATAGAGCATTAATACCGTGCATTAAAACTTGGCCATGGGTAAATATCTTAATTCAAAATTCCATTTAAACAGGATAAGAAAATACTTAGCTTGCATACTGTTCTTCCCTCTCATAACGCTGAGATAATGACCAGGCCATGCAGCAAAAAGAGAAAAGATATAAAATCGCTCTGCCCACACACTCTCATCGTCAGATCTGCCCCTTGTAAGCCTCTCCCCTATCGCCGACGGCGCATTTCAGGGTGCCGTTGCCTCAATCACACCTAAACAATAACCATTATCATTTCCAATTGTGTCGTCAGTTGATTACACTTTTTCGCATCGCTGGTTGGGAAGATTCCTAGTCAGTGATCACCTGGATAGAGGAAGAGTTAGGGACACCATGAAGAATTACCGTTGTTTGATTGTTTTGCCGTTATTGATGATGACTGCCTGTACCCAATGGGAAAGACCCGGCGCAGTTGAGAGCACCCGAAATGCCGAATATGCCGAATGCCGCAGTCGGGGCTACGATCGCTTCCCGCCAGACGTCGTGCGGGACGTAGAGTTCAGCTACGAAAACAAATACATCCCTTGCGAGAAGAATAAGAAAGATTGTCCATCGGGATATCGCTATGACAAAGAGCCGTCGATCAAAACGGTACAGACCGATCGCAATCAGTCAGCCCGAAACGCCACCATCGAGGCTTGTATGTACGGCAAGGGCTGGCGAGAGAAAACCTACTATTGGCCGCAGTGGTGATACAGCGAAATCGATTTGGACTGAAACGCCACTGCCGCGATGCCCCATCAATTATCGTCGTCGCTGCAATGCCTTCCCAGAGCAACCAGCGTTTCCGTCCGCACCGGCGTTAAAGGGGCGCGTGGCGGCGGCAAAGGCCACCCCAACAGGTGCCGCGCCGCCGTCGCGCAAACCTTGCCCTGACAGGCTCCCATACCACAGCGGCTGCTCAGCTTGGCCGTGTTCCAGTCCGGTTGATGGCACACCTGTTCCAGCGTGACGTCTTCGCAGCGGCACAGCAGCGTCTGCGGTTTGGCCAGATAACTCATGCGTTCATCAAGCGCAAAAGCGGCCGCTGTCGACGTGGCGAAACGCCGCCATCGCCGCCGCTGCGCCGTCAGGGATTCGGCTTTTGCCTTTTGCCCGGTGGCGGCATAACCGGCGATGGCGCCGGTGGTGAGCGCCAGTTCACTGCCGCCGATACCGGTACACTCTCCGGCGGCATAAATTTGCGCCTGGCTGGTTTGCTGCCAATAATCCACCGCGACGGCGTCGTGTGCGATCCGGCATCCCAGCAGCATCGCCAGTTCAATATTCGCCACCAAACCGAAGCCGCAGGCCAGCCTGTCGCAGGCCACCGTACTTTCCCGCCCGCCGTTGCCGACGCGCACTGACGTCAAGCGCTCTTGCCCCAATGCCGCCAATACTCGGCTATCGGCACGGTAATGAGGCTGAATCAGAGAAAACGACTGACGCAGCTTGGACGGCCAACGCCACAGGCCGCCGGCGAATGCCGCCAATCGCCGCAGAGCCGCCTGTTCCGCTACCAGCACGACCTCGCCACCGGCCTGTTTCACACTTTTCGCCACCGCCAACAGCAACGGACCGCTGCCGGCTATCACCACCCGCTCACCGCGGATCGCCAGCCCCTGCTTGATTTGCGCCTGTAGACCACCGGCGCCGCTCACTCCCGGCAACGTCCAGCCAGGAAACGGCAGCAGCAGCTCACGGGCGCCATTGCATAGAATCAGCTTTTGATAGCGAATCACGCCGCAGCCTTCGGCGTCTTCATACGCCAATCGGTTAGCGCCACACTGCGCCACCAGCTTGCAGCCGGAGTGCAGCACAATATTTTCCCGCGCCGCCATCGCCTGCCGATATCGTCTCGCCGCTTCAGGCAAAGCCACCTGCGGCCCATCACGCCAGATTTGCCCACCGGGGTGCGGATTATCGTCGATCACCCGTATCTGCCCCTCGTTTTCCGCCGCCGCCAGCGCTGCCGCCATGCCGGCCGGCCCGGCGCCGACGATCAGCACCTCGCAATCGAAGTCACTCATCATCGCTCCTCTCAATCCGCATGCCGGATTGGCACAACGTCTGGCACGCCAGGCGGCGCAGACCGTTAATGGTTACCCGGCACTCCTGACAAACGCCCATGCCGCAAAATGGTGCGCGCGGCTGGCGTGAAATCGACAACCGGCAATGATCCCCGCCGCACAAACTGAGCGCCGCGGCAACGCTGATGCCAACCGGCACCCGGTAGGGTTTGCCATCGATGCTCAACGCGAGCGTGTTTTGCCTCTCTTTCATACGGACAACTCCTCGGCGGCAAACGCCCGCGCCGCCAAATACGGGGAATCATCAATCTCCGGCGCCTGCCGGCCGATCTGCGCAGCAAGCAGCGCGGCGCTGCCGAGGGCGGTCGTGACGCCCAGCCCCTCGTGCCCCAACGCCAACCACAACCAGGTATGCCGCGGATGTGCGCCCAACAGCGGCAATCCATCGGCAGAGGCGGCGCGCAGCCCGGTCCAACAGCGAATGATGTTCAGCTGCGCCAGTGTGGGCAAGAAATGCTGCGCGCGCATGAGCATCGCCGCCAGCAGCGGCATATCCAATGACGAATCGACGGAATCGAACTGGCGGGAAGAACCGATCAGCCATTGCCCGGTGGGCCGCGCCTGCACATTGAACGCCACGGAAGCGCCGTCGCTGGCATGCGCGCTGGCGCCATACCCCAGCTCCACCAACTGATGCCGCACCCGCGGCGGATAACGATCGGTGATCGCCAGGTGGCCCTTCTTGGCACGCAGCAACGGCTGCGATAACAAATCATTGGCCCGCAGGCCGCAGGCCAAGACGACCACCGGCGCCGCCAGCTCTCTGCCGTCCGCCAACCGCACAGCCGCCTCGTCCAGCGCGATCGCTTCACCCTGCACCACATCGATCGCCACGCCAGCGTCGGCCAACAGCCAACGCGCCGCCTGCGGCGCATACAAAATGCCGTCGCCCGGCACCCGCAGCCCACCAGCGAGCCCCTGCCGCAGCATCGGCTCCATGGCGGCAACCTGCTCCGCCGTCAGCAGTTCCGCCGCCACGCCCTGCTCCGCCAGCCGCGCCCGCTTTTGTTCGGCGATGGCCATTTCATTCGCTTGCTCCGCCAACCACAGCGTTCCGCAGCCGCGCCAGGCGCAGGCTTGCGGCATCCGGCCCGTCACTTCACGCCATAACCGCAGCGAATAAGCGCTCAACGCCAGCTCGGCCGGGTTGTCGTCCATGCATACCAGGTGCCCCATGCCGGCGGCGGTGGCGCCAGCGCGACAGTCGTCCACCACCGAGACGCGGTACCCCTCCCTCGCCAACCGCCAGGCGCAGGCGGCGCCGATGATGCCGGCACCCACCACGATGGCATCAACTCCCCGTCCGCCGCCCATCAGCGTATGCCCCAGACAAAAGGATCGCGTTCGTCGAGCAACAGTTGGCTATCGGCGCATACATAAGCCTGCCCACGAATAAAGGGGGTGATGCGCTCGCCGTTCCAGCGGTAATAAGCCTGGAATTCGCTGCCGATAACGCTGGCCTGGCGCCAGTGCATATCGGGCGCCAGTTTGCCGTCCGCCGCCAGACACGCCAGCTTGGCGCTGGTGCCGGTGCCGCACGGCGATCGATCGTAGGCTTTGCCGGGGCACAGCACGAAGCTGCGGCTGTCGGCCTGCGGATCGTCACCGAACAGCTCGATATGGTCGATCGCCCCGCCGTCTTCGCCACGAATGCCCGCCTGTTCAAGCGCCTGCCGGACCGCCCAGGTGAACGCGGTCAGCGCCTCCAGATTGTGTTTATCGATGGTCAACGGCGACTCGCCGATGAGAAAAAACCAGTTTCCCCCCCAGGCAATGTCCCCCGTCACCGGGCCGTAACCGGCCACCTCAACTCGCACCTGGTGGCGATAACGATAAGCCGCCACGTTCTCTACGGTAACGCTGCCGTCATCATGCAGCGTGGCGTTCACCGGGCCGACCGGGGTCTCGATCAGATGACGCCCGGCGCGGATGCGCCCGAGATGCGCCAACGAAGCAATCAGCCCGATAGTGCCGTGGCCGCACATGCCCAGATAGCCGGTGTTGTTGAAAAAGATCACCCCGGCGGTAGCCTGCGGCGAACAAGGCCGACACAGCAACGCCCCCACCAACACGTCATTGCCGCGGGGTTCGAGCATCACCGCGCAGCGCCAATCGTCATAATGTTGCGCGAAATGCGCCCGCCGTTCCGCCATGCTGCCTTCGCCAAGGTCGGGGAAGCCTTCGACGATCAGCCGGGTCGGCTCCCCGCCGGTATGAGAATCAATCGCCCGCAAAGCGGTGATATGCGCAGAAAGTGCCATCGGCGTCTCCAGGGTTAATGAGATGTTACCAATGACGTTAGCCTGAACGAATGCGCGCATGACGGCTTGATGCGTTTCGGCGTGGCGAATGAAGAAATCAGCACAATGACGACAGGCTAGCCTGGCCCATCACGGGCATACGTTTAACGCAACCATAACAATAACTTATTTATCATGACGTTACTTTCATGCTAAACCACCGCGTAGCGAGAAATGCCGCAGTTTTCAAGCAACCGGCGCGCGCCGTCCGGCAAAAGTATGCGGCGATCCGCATATTTGGTAGCCAGCCGGAAATAGCGCTTGATTCGTTACAAAAAAGTTAATATTGATGCGAAAGCGCCAACCTGGCCGCCTGTTTTTCCGGCTAACGACCGAAAAGGGACTGCTATGCGATCCATTTCAGACCATCAACATCAGATTTCTCTCTCGCCGCCTGCCCTGGTGGAGCTGCCGGATCAGGAGGACGTTTTCGCCGTCGAACATTTGTCGCGCCTGTGCGACGGGCTGGCGCAGCAGCGTCCGAACAACCTGCGCGATCTGCTCAATACGCTGGCGCTGATCGCGCCGTTGCTGAACGCGATTCCCAATGTGGTGTTCTTTATCAAAGACGCCCAGGCGCGCTACCTGTTGGCCAACCTGACGCTGGCCAGGCGCTGCGGTTTCAAGACCGTCGCGCCGCTGCTGGGCAAGACGTCCGCCGACGTTTTCCCCGCGCAGCTCGGATCAGGCTACACCGAGCAAGATCTGCGGGTATTGCGCCACGGCGTGCTGATCCAGGATCAGCTGGAAATGCACCTGTACAACGGCCGTGAAACCGGCTGGTGCCTGACGCAAAAGCTGGCGCTGTACGACGCGCAGGGAAAAATCATCGGAATGGCGGGCATTTCACACGATCTGCAAGAGGCCAAAGCCAATCATCCGGCTTACCAACGGCTGGCCGCGATCGACGTATACATCCGCCGCCACTACGCCCGGCCGATCGCGCTCGAGGAGCTGACGGCGTTGACCGGGTTGTCGGTGGCGCAGATAGAACGCTACTGCAAACGTATCTTCCACCTCACTCCGCGCCAGATGATCCACAAAGTGCGGCTGGAAAAGGCCACGGAACTGCTGGCGGGCGATCTGCCGATCACCGACATCGCGCTGCAGTGCGGCTATACCGATCACAGCGCCTTCAGCCGTCAGTTCAAAGCGATGACCGGTTCCACACCGCGCGATTTCCGCCTGACGCTTTCCGCTTAATTCGCTGATTTACCGCATTAAAAGCATTCTTTATGGCGCACCGGCGCCCGATTTCTGCATGCCCGCTTTCCGGCGCCATTGTGCCAATTTCGTCGCAGCAATCGGCGAAAAGCGTCAAGCCTCCCTGTGCAATACCGGTCAATCTGTCGGTGAGCCTCACCAAAGATTCACTTTTTATTAACACTTTCGGACGACAGGACAAACACGATGAGCCATAAAACCCTAAGCTGGAGCGGCGTATTCCCGGCGGTGACGACCCAGTTCCGCAACGATTTTTCTCTGGACCTCGACGCCACGCATACGGTGATCAAAAACCTGGTGCGTGACGGCGTCTCCGGCCTGGTCGTCTGCGGCACCGTCGGTGAAAACACCTCGATGACGGTACAGGAAAAGCTGGCGGTGATCGAAGTGGCTAGGGACGCCGCCGACGGCCAAGTGCCGGTGATCGCCGGCATCGCCGAATTCACCACCGCCTTCGCGCAAAACATGGCGCGTGAAGCGCAAAAGGCCGGCGTCGACGGCATTATGGTGATGCCGGCGCTGGTCTACTCCGCCAAGCCGCACGAAACCGCCGCGCACTTTCGCAGCGTCGCCGGCGCTACCGATCTGCCGATCATGGTCTACAACAACCCTCCCATTTACAAAAATGACGTCACGCCCGACATCCTGACCTCACTGGTCGACTGCGAGAACATCGTGTGTTTCAAAGACTCGTCGGGCGACACCCGCCGCTTTATCGATCTGCGCAACGAAGTCGGCGACCGCTTCGTACTGTTCGCCGGGTTGGATGATGTGGTGCTGGAGAGCATCGCCGTCGGCGCGCAAGGCTGGATCTCCGGCATGTCCAACGCTTTCCCGCGCGAAGGGGAAACCCTGTTCCGTCTGGCGAAGGAAAAACGCTATGAGGAAGCGCTGGCGCTGTATAGCTGGTTCATGCCGCTGCTGCATCTCGATGCCCGCCCCGATCTGGTGCAATGCATCAAGCTGTGCGAACAGCGGGTCGGCCGCGGCAGCGCCGTCACTCGCCCGCCGCGTCTGGCGCTGCAGGGGGAAACGCTCTCCGAAATCAACGCCGTGATCGATAAAGCGCTGGCCACTCGTCCCGCGCTGCCGAACGTCGGCCTGTAACGCCTTCACCGCCCGGCCACGCCGGGCGTCGCACTTTCTCTACCGGGGGGACCCATGCCCAACGCTCGCGATGCCGCCATCAGCGGCCAACAATTTATCGGCGGCCAGCGCCGTGCTACGGGAGAAGCGGCGCTGCCCAGCCTGCGCGCCGACGACGGTCAGCCGACCGGCTACCGCTTCCACCAGGCTACGGCGGCAGAAACCGCCGCCGCCGCCGAAGCCGCCGCGGCGGCCTTTGATCCCTATTCGCAATGCAGCGCCGAACAACGCGCGAGTTTTCTCGACGCCATCGCCGAGGAACTGGACGCGTTGGATGAGACCTTCTTCGCCTTCGCCATGCAGGAAACCGCTCTGCCGCCAGCGCGGTTAAGCGGCGAACGCGCCAGAACCAGCGGCCAGATGCGGCTGTTCGCCACGCTGCTGCGACGCGGCGACGTCGAGGGCGTGCGCATCGACTGCGCGTTGCCGCAGCGTTCTCCTCTGCCGCGTCCCGATCTGCGTCAATATCGCACGGCGCTCGGTCCGGTGGCGGTGTTCGGCGCCAGCAACTTTCCGCTGGCGTTTTCCACCGCGGGCGGTGATACCGCCGCCGCGCTCGCCGCCGGCTGCCCGGTCGTGTTCAAGGCACACAGCGGCCATATGATCACCGCCGAGCTGACCGCTCAGGCGATCGAGCGCGCAAGGGAACGTATGGGCATGCCCACCGGCATCTTCAACATGATCTTCGGCAACCGTGTAGGAGCCGAGCTGGTGCAGCATCCGGCGATTCAGGCCGTGGGGTTTACCGGCTCACTGCAAGGCGGCCGGGCGCTGTTCGATCTGGCCGCGCAGCGTCCCCAGCCGATCCCGGTCTTCGCCGAGATGTCGAGCATTAACCCGGTCGTGATCCTGCCACAGGCGTTGGCTCGGCGCGGGCAGCACATCGCGCAGGAACTGGTCTCCTCCTTCACGCTCGGCTGTGGCCAGTTTTGCACCAAGCCCGGCGTGATCGTCGCGCTGCGCGGCGTCGCCTTCGAACGGTTGGCCGCGACGATGAGCGCATTGGTCGACGCCGCCCCCCCACAGCCGATGCTGAATGCCGGCACGCTCGAACACTACCGGCGCGGGCTGGCCGCGCTCGATGCCCATCCGCACATACGGCATCTGGCGGGGGAGCGCGAGATTCTGCCTCACCGGGCAGCGGCGCAGCTTTATCAGGCGGAGGAAACATTGCTGCTGCAGGCCGATCCGCTGCTGCAAACAGAGGTCTTCGGCCCGGCCAGCGTGCTGGTGGCGGTAGATAACGAAGCGCAGCTGCATGCGGCGCTGGCGGCGTTGCAAGGCCAGCTGACCGTCACGCTGCTGGCGGAGGACGGCGATCTCGATATGGCCGCCGGGCTGACGGCATTGCTGACGCGCAAAGCCGGCCGGGTGCTGTTCAACGGGTATCCAACCGGGGTAGAGGTGTGCGACGCCATGGTGCACGGAGGCCCTTACCCGGCGACCAGCGACGCACGCGGCACCTCGGTAGGCACGCTGGCCATCGAGCGTTTCCTGCGGCCGGTCTGCCTGCAAAACACCCCAGCGGCGCTGCTGCCGCCGCCGCTGCAGGACGCCAACCCGCTCAACCTGCTGCGGCTGGTGAACGGCGTTTACACCCGAGATCCCATAGTTTCACCTGCTCAACATTAGCCCGGCCGCATCTGCCTGCCACTCAATAACAAAAGGGTAATACCATGACAACCCAAGGCAAATTCAAGAAGCAGCTTACGCTCACCGATCTGACGTTCATCGGTCTGGGCGCCATATTCGGCTCAGGCTGGCTGTTCGCCGCCAGCCATGTCTCCTCCATCGCCGGCCCCGCCGGCATCTATTCCTGGCTGATCGGCGGCCTGGCGGTGCTGCTGCTGGGCATCGTCTACTGCGAGCTGGGCGCCGCCCTGCCGCGCGCCGGCGGCATCATTCGCTATCCGGTGTTCTCGCACGGCGAATTGATGGGCTATCTGCTGGGGTTTATCACGCTGATCGCCTTCTCCAGCCTGATCGCTATCGAGGTCGTCGCCGCCCGTCAGTACGCCGCCGCCTGGTTCCCGCTCCTCAGCCAGCCGGGTTCCGGCGATCCGACAGCGCTCGGCTGGCTGGTGCAGTTGGCGCTGCTGTGCTTTTTCTTCGCGCTCAACTACTACAGCGTCAAAACCTTCGCCAAATCCAATAATCTCATCAGCGTGCTGAAGTTTCTGGTGCCGCTGTTGGTGATCGTGGTGCTGTTCAGCTTTTTCAAACCGGAAAACCTGCACAGCCAGGGCTTTGCCCCCTTCGGCTCCGCCGGGGTTGAAGCCGCCATTTCCGCCGGCGGCATCATCTTCGCCTACCTCGGCCTGACGCCGATCATTTCGGTCGCCAGCGAGGTGCAAAAACCGCAGCGCACCATTCCCATCGCGCTGATCCTGTCGGTAGTGCTGTCCACCATCATCTATGTGCTGCTGCAGATAGCGTTTCTCGGCAGTATCCCCAGCGAGATGCTGAGCGGCGGCTGGGCCGGCATCAGCCAACAGTTTTCCCTGCCTTTCCGCGATATCGCCATCACGCTCGGCATGGGATGGCTGGCGTTTCTGGTGGTCAGCGACGCGATCGTTTCGCCCAGCGGCACCGGCAACATCTACATGAACGCCACGCCTCGCGTGATCTACGGGTGGGCGCGCGCCGGCACCTTCTTCAAACTGTTCACCCGGGTGGATGGTGAATCCGGTATCCCGCGCCCGGCGTTGTGGCTGACCTTCGCCCTCTCGGTCTTCTGGACGCTGCCGTTCCCATCGTGGGAAAAGCTGATCGGCGTGGTGTCCGCCGCGCTGGTGCTGAGTTACGCCATCGCCCCGGTCACCGCCGCCGGGCTGCGGCGCAATGCGCCCGATATGCCGCGTCCGTTCCGGGTGCGCGGTTTCTGCGTGCTCGGCCCGCTGTCATTTATCATTTCGGCGCTAATCGTCTTCTGGTCCGGCTGGGACACCGTCTCCTGGCTGCTCGGCTTGCAGATACTGATGTTCTTCATCTACACCCTGTTCAAGAATCAGGTGCCGACCCACGCCGTTAGCCTCAGGCAGCAAATTTGGTCCTCGCTGTGGCTAATCGTCTTCTATGCGCTGACGATCGCGCTTTCCTACCTCAGCAGTTTCGGCGGCATCGGCGCTATTGCTCATCCGTGGGACACCCTCACCATGGCGGTGATTGCGCTGGCGATTTACTACTGGGGCGCCTATACCTGTTTACCCCAGGCCAATTTTATCGGCGATGAAGAAGAATGACCCAGGGAGGACATCGAAATGACAACCATGCACGTTTTGTCGCTGGAACACGCTTATCAACTGGCGCTACGCGCACTGCGCTGCAACGGCTTCAATCAGGCGCATGCCGAGACAGTGGCGCAAAATGTCATTCAGGGCGAGCGCGACGGCTGTGCTTCGCACGGGTTGTACCGGCTGTTGGGCTGCGTCCGCTCATTACGGGCGGGCAAAGTCTCTGCCGATGCGAAACCCAGGCTCTTCGACCAGGCGCCGGCCATCTTGCGCGCCGATGCCGGCGGCGCCTTTTCCCTGCTCGCCTACCGCACCGCTCTGCCGGCCTTTATCGATAAGGTGCGCGCCAACGGCATCGCCGCCCTGGCGATCAACCGCTGCGTGCATTTCTCCGCGCTGTGGGCCGACATCGAACCGCTGACCGAACAGGGTTTAGTGGCCTTAGCCTGCACGCCCAGCCACGCCTGGGTGACGCCGGCCGGCGGTTCACGCCCGCTATTCGGCACCAATCCCATCGCCTTCGGCTGGCCGCGCCCGGCTCGGCCGCCGTTTTTGTTCGACATGGCCACCAGCGCGGCGGCGCGCGGCGAAATCGAATTGCATCGCCGCGCCGGCACCCCGCTGCCGGAAGGCTGGGGCATTGATAAGGCAGGCAACCCCTCCACCGACGCCGCCAGCGTGTTGGAGGGCGCGATGCTGACTTTCGGCGGCCATAAAGGCTCGGCGCTGGCGGCCATGGTTGAATTGTTGGCTGGGCCGCTGATCGGCGACATGACCAGCAAAGAATCGCTGGCCTATGACGACGGCACGGGTTCATCGCCCTACGGCGGTGAACTGATCATCGCGTTCGATCCCGAGCGTTTTCTCGGCGCGGATAAGGAGCGGTATTTCGCCAGCGCGGAGGCGATGTTTGCCGACATGCAAGCGCAAGGCGCACGCATTCCCGGCGAGCGGCGCTATCGGCAACGACGCCACAGCGAACAATACGGCGTGGAAATCCCCAGGACGCTGTATAACGAGATAGCGGCGCTGTGCGATTAGCGCCGAATTGATGCCCCCGCGCCGCCAATCCGGCGCGGGGCGAAGTTTAGCCTGCCTGAGCCAAGTCGCTGTGCAGGCGCTTGCGCCACACGGGTTTGCTGTCCCATTGGGCGAAATGTTTCGCCTCTTTACCAGGTTGCACTTTGTGCCACATGCCCTCTTGCCACCGGATCGGTTCCTTTCCGCGCAACGTTGGGCGGGTCTGTTTAATCGTTCGTT
Organism: Serratia sp. CY55921; assembly: GCF_052167655.1. Taxonomy (NCBI): domain Bacteria; kingdom Pseudomonadati; phylum Pseudomonadota; class Gammaproteobacteria; order Enterobacterales; family Yersiniaceae; genus Serratia; species Serratia sp. CY55921. Next base: position 1,859,130 of record NZ_JBJNMU010000001.1, read on the forward strand.
GCAAGACGCTCGCTTCTTCCGCAGTAATGTTCGGCGCCTGTCTGGCGGCGTCCAGCGCGCGGCTTCCCAGCGGTGCCATCACCTGATACAACACTTTGACCTGCTGTAGCGTCGCTTGCTGATTCGTGCTCATGCCTTTGCCGGACCAGTCGTCGAAATTTTCACCGGGATCGTCACCCTGCGCGCGATATTCGTTACCCGGCCCCTCGACGATATTCCAGCCTTGCCAGGTCACCAGGGTATGTAACCCATCGCGATCCTGCAGATTTTCATTCTTGATCTGTTTGAGCACCTCGGCGCGGTTAGGCACACCGATCAGATTCATAAACTCGTCGAGCGCGTTCCAGTGCTCGCCAGCCACCAGACCATTCCAGACATTGCGTAAACAGTTCCAGGGGATGGTGTGATGCCAGGTCAGCGTGATAAGCGGTTTGGTTGGCGTATGTTGCCAATGGCTCGGTTCACTGCCTCGATCGCCTCTGATGATCCCATCGACTTCTAATGGCATGGCTGCCCCTCTTCTGGCTGAAATAAAGAATATGCGCAAGGCCGCTGGCCCGGTCGGCATAAAAAACGTCAGCTAAAATCGTAGCAGCTCAGGCTGAGATGGCAATAAAGCAGCCTGCGTTCTGCGGCCGACCGGCGACCGCAGAACGCGCATGAAAACGGCGGGCTTAAAGGAGGATTATCGAACCACCATCACCGATATATTGGCATGGCGAACGATGGCGGCGGCGTTGGAGCCCAACAGATAAGTTTTCACGCTCGGGCGACGCGAACCGATGATGATCAGATCGGCGTCGATCTCTTCCGCCAGTTCCAGCGCCTGATCGCGCGCAGAGCCAAAGCTGACGGTGTAATTGAGGCGATCTAACGGCAGATCGATTTCCGACATGATTTTCTTCAGCTTCTCCACCGCCTTCACTTCCGCCTGATTCTCAAACTCCTTGAGACCGAACGAATAGGCAGTAACAAAAGCCGAGGCATCCGGCAGCGCATGGAAAAAATGCACTTTAGCGCCGGACATCTTCGCCAAATATTCCACATGCTTCAGCGCATGCTCGGTCAACAGATCCTCTTCAATATCTATCGGCACTAAAATAGTCTTGTACATATCACATCCTTTCTATGTAAACCGGGTGCCTACAGAGTACTGCCGCGCACGGGCGCGGTGAACCGCTTTATCACGCTTTTGTGATCGGAGGTAAATACTGATAAGGACAATGCTTAATTTAACAAAATATAAACATCGCGCCGCTAACTGATAGGCGATTAATTATTTATTTCTCGCAATTAAATCAGCTGTAAATAAACGGCTTTGGCGGTGGCTGCGGTCTTATTAGCGACCGAAAGTTTTTTAATCGAGTTACCGATATGGAAATTGATCGTACGTTCACTCACACCCATCAGCAGCGCGATCTCTTCCGCGGTTTTGCCTTCGCTGCACCAGCGCAAGATATCTTTCTCGCGCAGCGTCAGCACATCTTTTATCGCTTCGTCGTTCACCGATATCAACGCTTCACGCAGCGTTTTGTGGGCGGTTTGCGCCAGCCAAAGGAAAAAGAGTTCATTCACCGCGCCGGCCTGCGGCGTTTGCTGCGGCAGCGTCTTGCCGGCAAAAGTCAGGATCCCCAGGCGACCATAGCAATCCTTGACCGATTGCGACCACCCGGTGTGCAGACCAAACTGCGACATGCGCTGCCAAAGCGCCGGCCGCTCGTGATAAAAACTTTCGTCCCACTGGAATTGCAGCGTGGAATGGTGGGCTCGCTCGATGACAGGATCCTGCAAATACGCCCGCTGCCGCCGATAATCCTCGAGATAGCGCGCCGGAAACGTTCCTTCAACCCGCATTTTTGGCCGGCTCGCCGGATAACAGGAAAAAACGATGTAGGAGAAATAATCAAAACCCAGCGCCTCGACGCAGCGCCCCAGTTGGGTCAGAAAACGTTCGCGATCGGTCAAACTGCCAATCACCTCCGCCATGAGCCGTTGAGTGCGGGTATCCATAACGCAGGTTCTCCAAATAGCGATGTCGATTTATCGATAGGTCAGACTCACTATAGGATATCGCCGCCCGGCGCCAATAGCCGTTTCATATAATAAAAAATACGAACGCTATAACGAAAAAAGCTATTCCCCGGTTTATTTCCCTCAGAATAAGCCTTTTTATTGGGCTGAGCCTAAAAACTACGCGAATAGCATAACCCCGTCTGCAGGTAAACCTGTCATTTCTACCGTTAGACAGCCAAGACACCGCCAATTACTTTCCTCACAGGCACCCGGTGCCGCCGTAAATCCAAAGAGATAATAAGCATTTGCGAATTTCGCATGGCATACAGTGACGGGGATTTTCTATGGCAGAAAGTAATGCGGCAATTCAATCGGCTGCGATTATCGGCGCGGGAACGATGGGCAGAGGCATCGCTTATCTTTTGGCGCAAAAAAGCATTCGTACGGTGCTTTATAATCGCAACGGCAATACCCTCAATCAAGCTCGCGACGCTATCGTGCAAGACCTGAACAAAAAGGTGGAACAGGGCAAGCTCGCGCTGCAGGACAAAGACACGGTGCTGGCTAATCTGACGTTCTCCGCGGAATTTGGGGCCATCGCCGACAGCGATCTGGTGATCGAAACCATCGCAGAGCATGAGCAAGCCAAACTCGAGGTGCTGGCGGCCATCGCCGCGACGGTCAAGCCCGACACGCTGATCGCCACCAATACCTCCTCACTGTCGCTTAATAAGCTGGCGACGGCGGTGACGCACAGCGAACGCTTTATCGGTTTGCACTTTTTCAACCCCGCGCCGCTGATGAAGCTGATTGAAATCATTCCGGCCTATTTTACCGCACAGGTCACCACCGAACGTTGCCGTCAACTGGTGGCGGCGTTGGGGAAACGCGATGTCGTCTGTCAGGCCACGCCGGGATTTATCGTCAACCGTATGGCCCGCCCCTACTATCTGGAAGGGTTCCGCCTGTTGGAAGAACACGTGGCGCGTGCGCCGCAGATCGACCGCGCCCTCAAAGCCGGCGGACACTTTCGCATGGGGCCGCTCGAACTGACCGATTTTATCGGTCAGGACATCAACTATCAGGTCAGCCGGCAAATTTGGCAGGACATGCAGTACGATCCGCGCTATACCCCGGGCCATCTGCAGCGCTCGCTGGTCGATGCCGGTCTGTTGGGCAAAAAGAACGGCCGCTCCTATTTTTCCGCCGAAGAATCTCCTCCGCCGCTTGCGGCCGCCGTCGATGCGGAGGTCGAGACGCTACGCATTTACGGTGAACATCCTCTCTTTACTCTGCTACAGCAGCGGGCCACCCTGCAATGGCCGCGGCTGCGCGTGGAACAACGGCCGACATTACCGGGCCTGGGCGCCGCCATTCAGGTTAATGACGCTTTCACCGTCAGCGTTACCGATGGCCGCACGGCAAACCAGCTTGCCGAACAGACCGCGGCGGACGCCTTTGTCGTCGATGTCGCCCTGAACTACGGCGATACGGCGTACCTGGTGGCGGCGCATAGCCGCCACGCCTCTGCAGCCAATAAGGCGCTGTTTTTACGCCTGCTGCACACCGCGATCCCGCAGGTGGAATTTATCAAGGATTCCCCGGCCTTGATCGTCGCCCGCGTGCTCAGCAGCCTGATCAACGAGTCGGTGATCATGGTGGAAAGCGGCGTCTGCAGCCGGGAAGACATTGATGTCGCCGCCGTCGCCGGCGTGAACTACGCCGACGGTATTTTCGGCTGGCTCACTCGCCTCGGGGAGGAAAATGTCAGGACGACGCTGAGCAACCTGGCGCAATTGCTGCACGCGGCGCGCTATGCGCCGCATTACACCCTTCTGCACGCCGCCCAACCGGCGCTGACCACCACGCCTTAAGGATCCATGATGAGCATTAAAGATGACGGTGTTTATCTGATCGACGGCACGCGCACGGCGATCGGCGCCTATGGCGGCAGCCTGGCGCATACCCGCCCCGATGATATGGCGGCGACGATTATTCGCAGCCTGCTTCAGCGCCATCCGGCGGCGCAGCAGGCTCTGGATGAAGTGGTGCTGGGCTGCGCCAACCAGTCCGGCGAAGACAACCGCAACGTCGCCCGCATGGCGACGCTGCTTTCCGGGTTGGATCAGTCGGTGCCGGCCATCACCCTCAACCGCCTTTGCGCCTCCGGGTTGGATGCGGTGATCTACGCCGCGGCGAAAATCCGCAGCGGCCTCAGCGAACTGATTCTGGCCGGCGGCGTGGAAAGCATGAGCCGCGCGCCCTATGTGCTGAGCAAGGGCGAAACGCCGTTCGACAAGGGGGTAAAGCTGTACGACACCACGCTGGGATGGCGCTTTGTCAACCCGCGCCTGGCGGAACGCTACGGCAGCGATCCGCTGGGCATCACGGCGGAAAACGTGGCCCAACAGCAGAGTATCTCGCGAGAGGAACAGGATCTGTTCGCGTTGGGCTCGCAGCAAAAAGCCCGCCGGGCGATCGACAGCGGTCGATTGGCGCGGGAAATCACGCCCGTGGATGTGCCGGCGGATCGTAAAACCACCCGCATATTCGCACAGGACGAATTCCCCCGGCTCAGCACGTTGCAGCAGTTGCAGGCGCTGAAACCGGCCTTCGCCGCCGGTGGTTCGGTCACCGCCGGCAACGCTTCCGGCATCAATGACGGCGCCGCCGCGCTGCTGCTGGCCTCCGGACGCTACGTGAAACGCCAGGGCTGGCAACCGCTGGCGGAGATCGGCGACAGCGCGGCCGCCGGCGTCGCGCCGGCGCTGATGGGGCTGGGGCCGATCGCTTCCACCGAGCGCTTACTGCAGCGCGGCGGGTTCACCTTGAACGACTTCGACATCATCGAGATTAACGAAGCCTTCGCCGCGCAGGTTCTGGCGGCGCTGAAACACTGGCGCATCGACGCCGGCGACGCGCGCGTCAACCCAAACGGCGGCGCCATCGCGCTCGGCCATCCGCTGGGAATGTCCGGCGCGCGCCTGGTGCTGTCGGCGGCGCTGGAATTACGCGATCGGCAGGCCGGCAACGCATTGGTCACAATGTGCGTCGGCGTCGGTCAGGGGCTGTCATTAAACCTTAAAGCCGTTTAACACAAGGAACATGCTATGAGCGTACTGAACATTCTTGAAGAAAAGTTGGCGGAAACCAAAAAGCAGGGGCGTTTTCGCGAGTTCCTCAACCTTGAACGCGGCGTGCAGGACAAACCCTGGGCCACCAGCCACGGGCAGCAAGGCGAGCGCCGTCTCAACGTCTGGTGCTCAAACGACTATCTGGCCATGAGCCACCACCCCAAAGTGCTGCTGGCCACCACCGACGCGGTTAACCGAGTCGGGTTAGGCACCTGCGGCGCCCGCAGCATTTCCGGCACCTCGGTCTATCACACTGAACTGGAAACGCTGCTGGCCAGCGCCTACGGCAAAGAGTCGGCGCTGCTGTTCACCACCGGCTTCGGCGCCAACGACGCCACCTTGTCCACCCTGTGCGACGCCATCCCCGATCTGATCGTGTTCTCTGACGAACTGAATCACGCCTCGATGATTTACGGGATTCGCTACAGCAAGGCGGAGAAAAAAATCTTCCGCCATAACGACGTGGCGCACCTCGCCGAGCTGCTGCAGGCCGCCGATCCGGCGCGGCCAAAGCTGATCGCCTTTGAGTCGCTGTATTCCATGGACGGTGACTTTGCTCCTCTGGCGCAGATTGTGGCGCTGGCGGAACAGTATCAGGCGCTGACCTATCTCGACGAAATTCATTCGGCCGGCGTGTATGGCGAACGGGGGCTGGGCTATGCCGAACAGCTGGGCCTGTTGGATAAAATCACCATTATCCAGGGCGGGTTCGGCAAGTCTTACGGTGCGGCGGGCGGCTATATCGCCGCGCCCCGTTCGGTGGTGGAAGCCGTGCGCAGCTGGGCGCCGGCATTCGTCTTCAGCACCTCGTCGCCGGCGCCGGTGGTGGCCGCCGCGTTGGCCAGCTTTAAATACAACCTCGAGCACGACACCCAACGCAAGCACCTGCTGGCGATCGTCGATCACCTGAAGACCGGTCTGCGCGCCGCCGGCATCCCGCTGGTGTCGGCAGACAGCCATATCCTGCCGCTGCTGATCGGCGATCCCCATCGCAACAAACACATCAGCAAAGTGCTGCTCGATGAGCACGACATTTACGTGCAACCGGTCAATGCCCCGACGGTGCCTGCGGGCAGCGAACGGCTGCGGGTAACGCCGACCTCGGCGCATTCCCATGCCGACGTGGAGACCTTCCTGGCGGCGTTGAGCCGGGTCTGGGCGGTAAACGATCTGCGGAGGGCGGGATGAAGTTAGCGGATTATAACGGCCATCTGGTCACGCTGTGTCTGATGGCGACCGGGACCTTCGCCATCGGCACCGACGCCTTTATCGTCGCCGGCGTGCTCAGCGACATTTCCGAGACCTTTGCCGTCAGCCCCGCGCAAGCGGGGCAGTTGATATCGGTATTCGCGCTGGCCTACATGCTGTTTGCGCCTCTGACCGCCTGGCTGCTGGGCAACGTCAACCGCAAGCACATCCTGCAGTTGGCGCTGGTGCTGTTCATCGCCGGCAACCTGGCCTGCGCCTGGGCCACCAGCTACCTGCAGATATCGTTCGGCCGAGTGTTGGCGGCATTGGGCGCGGCCTGTTACACCCCGCAGGCCGCCGCCGCCGCGGTGGGGCTGGTGGCGGAAAAACGCCGCGGCCTGGCTATTTCCATCGTCTATGGCGGCATGACGCTGGCCATCGCGCTCGGCATTCCGTTCGGCACCTTTCTGGCCAAACTGATCGGCTGGCGCGACATCTTTCTGTTCATCGCCCTGCTGGGGGCGGTGGCGCTGCTCGGCCTGTCGCTGGCGCTGCGCGCCATTGCGGCGCCGGGCAAACATTCGTTGAAAGAACGGCTCGCCCCGCTGCGGCAAAAGGCGGTGCTGACCACGCTGCTGATCACCTTTTTCGCCGTGTGCTCGGAGCACATTGTTTACAGCTACGTCAGCGTGCTGTTGAAAGACACCCAGTTCGGCCCGGAAGCCATTCTGCCTTTGGCGCTGCTGGTGTTCGGCATTGGCGCGGTGATCGGCAATTTTGCCTCCGGCGCGCTGACCGACGCCCTAGGCAGCAAATTCGTGCTGCTGTTTTCGGTGGCGATCCAGACGCTGTCCCTGTTCCTGCTGGCCTTTTACGTCACCTCGCCGTGGTGGGTATTGGCCATCTTTCTTATCTGGGGCATTACCGGCTGGATGTATCTGGTGCCAATCCAACATCACCTGTTGTCGCTGTCGAAGCGTTTTGGGGCGCTGACCGTGTCGCTCAACAGCTCGGTGCTGTACGCCGGCATCGCGGCGGGCGGCATGCTGGGCGGCCTGACGCTCTACGCGTTGCCGGCCCACTATTTGCCGCTGTTCTCGCTACCGCTCGGCGCCATCGCCCTGCTGTTGACGCTGATCTTTTTCCGCGGGGAGGCCAGCGATGAGTGAATCACCGCCGGTGCTTTACGAACGTTATGGCGCGCAGGTTGCGGTCATCACCCTCAATCGGCCGGAGAAAAAGAACGCCATCAACCTGCAGATGGCCAAGTTGATCCGCAGTTACCTGCGGCAGGCGGATAATGACGATACGATACGCGCGATCGTCCTGGCCGGTCAGCCGGCGGTATTTTCCGCCGGCATGGATGTCACCGCGTTCCGACAGGGCGAACTGCCCATCGTCACGCCGGAGGGATTCGGGGGACTGATCCATGCGCAGATCGCCAAGGTGATCATCGCCGCCGTTGACGGCATCGCTTACGGGGGCGGCTTTGAGCTCGCCCTGGCTTGTGATCTGATCGTCGCCGGCCAGAACGCGCGCTTCAGCTTCCCCGAAACCGGGCTCGGCTTGGTCGCCGCGCAAGGCGGATGCGCGCGCTTGCCGGCGCGAGTTTCTCCCTATGTCGCCCTCGACTGGCTGCTGACCGGCAGAACCGTCGGTGCGCGGGAGGCCCTGTCACACGGCGCCATTTCCCGCATCAGCGAGGGCTCGGCTCGGGAAGAAGCGCTGCGCATCGCCGAGCAGATCGCCGGGAAGGATCTCGCCGCCAGCCTGGCCGTGAAGGCCATCGTGCGCCAGGGGCTGACGCAGCGCGAGGCGCCATCGTTCGATTTTCAGCAGGCGCCGGTCGAACGCCTGCGTCAGGCGGCCGCTCGTCGTTAATCCCCTTATTGCTTGCCGGCTTGCCTGAGCCGGCATTTCCCGCTGCGCCTCCCCGCCACAGCTCATTTTACGCAGCCCGCCTCTCGGCGCTGGGCTACACTGCCGGTAGCCCTCATGCGCTGATAAGGAAAAATAATGCGCCACTTGCCTCTGCTGACCCCCAGACTGATCTTGCGTCCGTTCACCGCCGACGATCTGCCCCACTTTACCGCCTACCGCAACCATCCTGACGTGGCGCGCTACCAGAGCTGGAGCGACTACAGCGCCGCGCAGGCGCAGGCCTTTTTCGCACAGCAACAGCGGCTCGCGTTCAACCGTGATGACACCTGGTTTCAACTGGCGGTCGAGCGCCGCGAGGACGGCGCGTTGCTGGGCGATGTCGCGGTGCATTTTTTCGATGAAGGGCGTCAGGCTGAACTGGGCGTGACCTTCGATCCGGTTCATCAGCGGCAAGGACAGGCGCGCGAGGCGCTAAGCGCCGTCATCGCCCTGCTGTTCGGGCCGCTGGCGAAACACCGCATTACCGCCGTGGTGGACGCGCGTAATCTTCGCGCCGCCGCGTTGTTCAGTAAGCTGGGCTTTCGCCGTGAGGCCTGTTGGCGGCAAAACGTGTTTTTCAAAGGCGCATGGGGTGATGAATTCGGTTTCGCCCTGCTGCATAGCGAATGGCGGGAGCATGAACAACATGACGCTGTTGAATAAATACCTTGGGCAATACCAGTTCTCTGAGCGGCATACGATCGTCATCACCGCGCCGCAATCGCGGGTGTTGGACGCCGTGGCCGCTTACGATCCCAAGCGCGATCGTTTTTTCCGCAGCATGATAGCGCTGCGCGAATTGCCCGCGCGGCTGATGCCACGCGATAAGCCCCGTCCTCCGCCGTTTGGCCTGCATAACTTTTGCCTGCTTGAGCAGGATGAAACCGCGTTGGTCTATGGCCTGATCGGCCGGTTTTGGCAGGCTGAATACGGTTTGGTGAAGGTCGCTGACGGGGCGGACTTTCAGGCCTTCGCTCAGCCCGGCGTCGCCAAACTGGCGCTGGGGTATGCCGCGAGCCCCCTGGAGGACGGGCGCTGCCGTCTGGTAACGGAAACGCGCATCTTCTGCCCCGACAGCGCCAGCCGGCGGCGGTTTACCCCCTACTGGTATGCGATTCGCCTGGTGAGTGGGTTGATAAGACGCCGCATGCTGCGCGCCATTAAAACCGCCAGCGAAAAGCAGACGGCGAATCATTCACCAGATTGATTAATTTAAGAGCATTCTTAGAGAATGAAAATCATTATCAGCCTATTTTTTAATCACAACAAGATAGTGTTGAGAAGCCATTGACCCCGCCCCCTGCGGGGATTTTTTCGCCTATTTATCGCCTGTTTCAGGGAACGCCTGCATAAACAGGAAGGTGCAAGGCTTGCGCTGATACTGATTGATCTGCGGCACCAGCCGGGTGAAATGCTCGGTCTGGCAATGCACTTCGAGCGCCGCGCGATCCGGCCAGCTTTCGATAAAAATAAAGTGCCCGGGATCCTGCTGGTCGATGCACAGTTCATAACTGATGCACAGCGGCTCCTGCCGGGTTTTCTCCACCAGCTCGCGATACCACGGCATAACGGTGTCAATGTGTTCCGGGTGAATGAAATCTTCAGCAATGACCTTCAGCATGTTGCGCTCCTGCGTTCTGTTGTGCCGTGCTTCACCTTATCGCCCTCCCTCGCGAGATGAAAGCGCCACTCTCCAGTGTCTGTCATCGGGTTCCCAATTCGGTGATAGCGCACACAGATCTCGATCAAAGCGCTTGAACGCCTCCTGGCCCTGTGTGAACTTTCAATTAACAAAAAGGCAACACACCATTCACCATGGTGATATGTGTACCGATATACCGACGCAATACGCGGCGTTTTTTTCGCCCCTAAAGGCCTGACCATTAGTCCTTTAGACCTTTAAGGCTCACGCAGAAAAGCCATGTCATCGCCGCATGATGGGCCACGGCGCCAGGACGGTCCTTATGACCGACGTTTATCATTCTCAGAAGAGAGGTTACCGCCAGTGAATCACGCCACCTATGCCGCTCCAGCGCTCAACGCCGCCATCCGCAAAACCTGGCGCAGACTGGTGCCATTGATGTTCGCCATGTACTTCATTGCGTTTATCGACAGGGTCAACGTCGGCTTTGCCAAAGACGCGATGGCCATCGATATCGCGCTGTCGCAATCCGCCTTTGCGCTGGGCGCGGGGATATTCTTTGCCGCCTATGCGCTGTTCGGCATTCCGGCCAACCTGTTGATGAATCGCTGGGGCGCCAAACGCTGGCTCAGCGCCACCACCGCGCTGTGGGGGGCATTGTCGGCCTGTACCGGGCTGGTGGCCAACGAGCAGCAATTTATTGTCCTGCGCTTTCTGCTGGGGATCGCCGAAGCCGGCTTTTACCCCGGCATCCTGCTGCTGGCGTCGATCTATTTTCCCAATAAGGTGCGCGCCTCGGTCATTGGCATTTTCGTGCTTGGCGTACCGGCGGCCCTGACGCTCGGCTCACCGCTGTCGGGGGCCTTGCTGGAGATGCACGGCGTGTTGGGCAAGCCCGGCTGGTTCTGGATGTTCGTGCTGGAAGGGTTGCCGGCCGTCGTCCTCGGCGTCTTCGCCTTTTTCTATCTCGACGATAGCCCAGGGCAGGCCCGCTTTCTGACCGAGGAAGAACGTAATGCGCTGGTCACACAGCTGGCCGCTGAACAGCAGCGCACCGAAACCAGCAGCGTTAAAGCGGCGATGAGAAGCGGCAAAGTTTGGCATCTGGCGTTGATCTACGGCACCCTGCAAATCGGCGTATACGGCCTGATGTTTTTTCTGCCGTCGCAGATCGCCTCGCTGATGGGCACCCATCTCGGCTTCAAGGCCTCGTTGGTGGCCGCCATTCCCTGGGCATGCTCCGCGCTTGGCGTCTATTTCCTGCCGCGCTATGCCGACAGAAAAACCGCCAGAAGATTGCCGATCGCCGTTGGCTGCATGGTCGCGGCAGCGCTGGGGTTGGTCGTCTCTTCCTATGCCGGCCCGTTGCTCGCTATCGTCGCCCTGAGCTGTTGCGCAGTCAGTTTTCTGGCGGTACAACCCATTTTCTGGACGTTTCCCGCTCAGTTGCTCACCGGTCCGGCGCTGGCGGCCGGCATCGGTTTTTGCACCACGCTCGGCGCCGCATTCAGCTTTTTAGCCCCGCTGATCCGCACTGAGGCGGAACAGCGTTTTCACAGCCCGCATGCCGGGCCGCTGGTGCTGGCCGCCTTTTCGCTGCTGTGCGCCGTGCTGTTAGGGGCGCTCAGACATCGGCATGCTGAGGCACGTAAGCAAGACGCAGAGATAACCGGATAGCGACGCGTTATTTAGCCATTATTGAACCTGCGGATGGGACACTGACAGTCAGCCCTCTCGCCCACAGGTGTTAAATGGATGAATTGACGCACATTATCGCCAAATACAGCCCGGAACCGGAGATGTTGCTGCTGCTGATTTTCCTGTTCGCGCTGGGAAAATCCGTGATCGTGGTGTCCTCCGTCCTGCCGCCTGCCTCGGTGACGCTGCTGATGGGCATCCTTGCGGGCAAACATGCGCTGCCGATCGGCGCGGTTTGGGCGGCCATCGCCCTTGGCGCGGCGTTGGGCTCAATCCTGTCTTTCCACTGCGGCGCACTGCTCTGCCGTCGCGATCTTGGCCGCTGGCTGCCGGCACGCTTTCACGCCCCACTGCGCAAAGCGCAACGTTCCTTGCAAAAGCGCGGGCTGCCGCTGCTGTTCGCCTCGCGTTTTCTGGCGGTGATGCGTTACACCGTGCCGCTGATGGCCGGCATGCTGCAACTGCCGGCGAGGCACGTCTATGCCACCGCCGCACTCTCAGCCGCCGTTTGGGCACTGCTCTTGATGTCGGCCGCGCATGTGTTCCCCGTTTCTTGACCTGAAAGATTCTTGGGCAAATGCCCCATCCCTGCGCCGACGTTGCGCCAGCGCACAGCCTCCCTTGCCGTATAAAGTACGGTGCAACATCGCAGTTTGCGCCAGATCACCTTTCTGAACATCAGTCGAAAAATGCGAATTTTTTTGCAGAATACGCGCTTAAAACGGCGCCATGAGGGCACAATCAAAGAAATGTCTGAGCGTAACACGCTGATTTGGTTGGCGGGCCGTACAGGGGGCGAACCTCTGTCTCGTTGATTAGGCGTCAACGGCTCATCCGCCTGAGCTAACGGCCCAACGAGATAAATCGCCCTTCTTGTCAGCCTCGCTGTCGAACGCTTACACCCATTACTTTTTCTCATGCGAATTTTACAACCCTTTGTTTAATCAACGAGATAAGCCGCATAAGGTCTGTTAATCCCACCGTTTGAAGAGTAATCTTCCGCTCCCTGAACGTCCGATTTGCCTCCTCTCGTGTAAAGATTGATCGACTTTTATCCCGCGTATAAATGTTGTAAACATGTTGCACAAAGGTGGCGTTATTGCACTACCTTACTAAAGCCGGACCAACCGGATAAATGTATAAAAAAGAGCCACTTCAGAGCTCACGACTTCACTAATGACAGGTAAAACAGGACATCATCAGATGGTAGATCACTCTAAAATAGCGACTGACGCGACGCCCGCCTCAGAAGATCATCTACGGCGAAACCTCACTAACCGACATATTCAACTGATCGCCATCGGCGGCGCCATCGGCACCGGTCTGTTTATGGGCTCCGGTAAAACCATCAGCCTGGCAGGCCCTTCGATCATCTTCGTGTACGTGATCATCGGCTTTATGCTGTTCTTCGTGATGCGCGCCATGGGCGAGTTGCTGCTGTCCAACCTGGAATACAAATCGTTCAGCGATTTCGCCGCGGATCTGCTCGGCCCGTGGGCCGGCTTCTTCACCGGCTGGACCTACTGGTTCTGCTGGGTGGTCACCGGCATCGCCGACGTCGTGGCGATCACCGCCTACGCCCAGTTCTGGTTCCCTGAACTGTCGCAGTGGATCGCTTCGCTGCTGTGCGTGCTGTTGCTGCTCGGCCTTAATCTGGCGACGGTGAAGATGTTCGGCGAAATGGAGTTTTGGTTTGCGATGATCAAAATCGTCGCCATCGTCGGGCTGATCGTCGCCGGGTTGGTGATGATCGCCATGCAGTTCCAGTCGCCGACCGGTACCGTAGCCTCGTTCACCCATCTGTGGAATGACGGCGGCATGTTCCCGAAAGGCATCAGCGGTTTCTTCGCCGGCTTCCAGATCGCGGTATTCGCCTTCGTCGGCATTGAACTGGTGGGCACCACCGCGGCGGAAACCAAGGATCCGGAGAAGTCACTGCCACGCGCCATCAACTCGATTCCGATCCGCATCATCATGTTCTACGTGTTCGCCCTGATCGTCATCATGTCGGTGACGCCGTGGAGCTCCGTAGTGCCGGACAAGAGCCCGTTCGTTGAATTGTTCGTGCTGATTGGCCTGCCGGCCGCGGCCAGCGTGATCAACTTCGTGGTGCTGACCTCCGCCGCCTCCTCCGCCAACAGTGGGGTGTTCTCCACCAGCCGCATGCTGTTCGGGCTGGCGCAGGAAGGCGACGCGCCGAAATCGTTCGCCAACCTGTCCAAGCGCGCGGTGCCGGCCAACGGCCTCACCTTCTCCTGCATCTGCCTGCTGGGCGGCGTGGTGCTGATTTACCTGATCCCGAACGTGATGACGGTCTTCACCCTGGTGACCACCGTGTCGGCGATTCTGTTCATGTTCGTCTGGACCATCATCCTGTGTTCGTATCTGGTCTACCGCAAACGGCGCCCGGCGCTGCACCAGAAATCGATCTACAAAATGCCGGCCGGCAAACTGATGTGCTGGGTGTGCATGGCGTTCTTCGTGTTCGTGTTGGTGCTGTTGTCGCTGCGCGAAGACACCCGCCAGGCGCTGATCGTCACCCCGCTGTGGTTCATCCTGCTCGGCCTGTCTTACGTGTTCCTGCGCAAGAAGAAAACCGCGTGATGCAAAAAGGGGCGGATATCTCCGCCCCTTTGCTCTTTTTTGCCTCTGCGCTAATCCGCTTCCGTCGCCACCGCCGCTTTCCCCTTGCGCCGTACGCGCAGCTCGCTGACCACCACCCCGATCACAATCAACGCGCCCCCCAACAACGCGACGCCCGGCAAACGCTCACCGGCGAGCCGCCCGACGATGCCCGCCCAGACCGGTTCGCCGGCGTAGATCACCGTAGCGCGCGTGGGTGAAACGCTGCGCTGCGCCCAGTTCATGGTCAGCTGAATCAACGCGCTGGCCAGCCCCAGCCCAATGGCGCTGTACAGCAGGTAATCCGAATACGGCGGCGGCGATTCGCCGGTCGGCGCCATCATCAAAAATGAGGCCAGCGAGGCGGTCGCCAGCTGCACAATGGTCACCCGGCGGATATTCACCTTGCCGGCGAAGGCGCCGATCAGAATGATCTCTGCCGCCATGCCCAGCGTGCCGGCCAGCGTCAGAATTTCGCCGAGGCTCAGCGACATGTCCGTGCTGCTCGGCGCCGCCAGCAGCATCAGGCCGGTAAAGGCCAGCAGAATACCGATCCACGACATGATGCCGGGGAACCGCCCCAGCACCAGCCATTGCAATAGCGGCACGATCGGCACGTACATGGCGGTGATGAACGCCGATTGGCTGCTGGTAATCGTCTGCAGACCGACGGTTTGCATGCTGTAGCCGAACATGATCGCCAGCCCGATAAGTACGCCCGCCTTCAGTTCATACAGGGTCAGGCCGCGCAGCACGCGCAGCGAAAACAGCGTCAACGCCAGCGTGGCGGTGGCGAAACGCAGACCGACGAAAAAGAACGGCCCGCTGACTTGCATCGCGTGATGCACGGCCAAAAAGGTGCCGCCCCAGATCATGGTGATGAAAATCAACACCGCTTCCGGCAACCTGATTTGCGGAACCACGGCGGAAATAAAGGATTTTTTTGCTGCTGACACCGGCTTGCCCTTCCTGCTGAGTGCAATATAATGCACAGATCCTGCCAGTATGAGATAAAGTCCGGCGATGAGCAATACGGCGCATAACGCGAAAACCGATCCCCCCAAAGTGCTGCAGTACCTGAGCAGCAATCTGCGCGGCTACCGCCAACAGGCGGGCCTGAGCCAGATGGCGCTGGCCGAACTTTCCGGCGTCAGCCGCCGCATGCTGGCGGGCATCGAGGCCGGCGATCGCAACGTCAGTCTGGCGGTGCTCGACAAGATCGCCGCCGCCCTGGCGATTTCGTTCACCGATCTGATTCAGGCGCCAGAGGCTCGCGGCAGCCATCTGGTAGGCGAGTTGGCCTGGCAAGGCGCACAGCCGGGCAGCCAGGCGCTGTTTGCCGCCAGCGTACCGGCGCGCCAACGGGCCGAGCTGTGGGAATGGACGCTGATGCCGGGCGAGCGCTACGACTCGGCGCCGGACGCCGAAGGCTGGAGCGAAATCCTCTACGTGATTGCCGGCACCCTGACGCTGGAACTGGAACAAGGCACGCTGACGCTCAGCGCCGGCGCCACGCAAACCTTCAACAGCGATCAGCGCTACGCTTACGCCAACCACGGCGATCTCCCGCTGCGCTTTATCCGCAACGTCGCCTTCTGACTGCCCGCCGGCCCGCGCCGGCGGCGGATGTCGTGTCGCTGTCGTGCCGCTGTCGTGGCGCCGCTACCCCGCGCCTCCTACACTGGATGACAGTGACAGCGAACTCGGGAGTGCACCATGCAAAAGTACCGCATCAGACCATTACGCCTGGAAAAAGGCTGGTCGCAGGAGCAGTTGGCGGCCATCGCCAGCCTCAGCACCCGCACCGTACAGCGGATTGAAAACGGCGAACAGGCCAGCCTGGAAACCTTGACCGCGATCGCCGCCGCACTGGGCGTGCAGATCAGCGATCTCAACGCGCCGCCGCAGACACCGCAGGAGGAGACGCCTGAGGCGCAGCGCCTTCGTCGCCAGGTTGCGGCAGAGGGTAAACTGCTGAGCATGGCGGTGCGTTTCGCCGTCATCGGCGCGATATTGCTCGCTGTCAACGTCTTTACCCACCCGCACTATCTCTGGGCGCTATGGGCGCTCGGCGGCATGAGCCTCGCGCTGATCATGCGGGCGGTGCGCACCCTGCTGCTGCGCAACGTCTTCAGCCGCTGGCAAGAACAGCGGCTGGCGCAAAAACTCAGGCGCCTGCCGTGAGCGTTAGCCACTCGGCCAGCCGGGCCAACGCGCTGCCCGGCACGATAGGCTGCGGCGACAGCAGGTAATAGCCGCTGCCGTCGGGCGTAAAACCGAACGGCGCGCTCAACAAGCCGGCGGCCAGATCGTCTCGCACCTGCAGCCATGGGCCGATTGCGATACCAAGGCCGGCTACCGCGGCCTGCAGGCTGAAATAGAAATGGTCAAAGCGCTGTTCCGGATGCCCCGCCAATGTCACCCCCTGCTGATGCGCCCAGTGCCGCCAGGCATCCGGCCGGGTCGCGGCATGCAGCAGTTTGGCGCCCGGCCGCAAAAGCCGCCGTCCGTCCACAGAGGCCGTCAGCCTCGTCAGCGCCTCGGGTTGGCACACCGGCCCGACCTTTTCATTGAACAGCGCCAGGCTATGCGCCTGCTTTCCCCAATCGAAGTCATTGCGCCGGATCGCCGCCGTGATGCCGTCATGGAACGAAAACGGCCCGCCGCCCGCCACCAGCTGTAAGTTGATGTCCGGGTGCGCCCGCTGAAAAGCCGGCAAACGCGGGATCAGCCAACGCATCAATAAGGTCGGTTCACAGGACAAGACCAGCGGCGCATTGAGCGCCTGCTGGCGCAGCTCCAGCGCGGTATGGTCCAGAATGCCGAAGGCCTGCTGTGTCGCCTGAAACAGCTTGCGGCCCGCCGCCGTGAGCAGTACTCGCCTATGGCGGCGCTCAAACAACGCCACGCCCAATTCCTCTTCCAGCGCCCGCACCGCCCGGCTGATGGCGCCATGTGTCAAATTCAGCCCCTGCGCCGCCTGGGTGAAACTTTCCAGCCGCGCGGCGGCCTCGAAGCAGCGCAGCCCGCCCAGCGGCAATGGCCTGGCTCTATTGCGTGAGTTTTTCTCACCGATATCGTCACTATTCATCGTTTGTCACCGAGAAAAATTACTCTTATAAATCAGTCACTCTATTGATAAAAATCGCAAGGATAACTATGACTGAACTCATCGCTGTCGTCACCATTACTTTACTCGCTGTAATCAGCCCCGGACCGGATTTCGCCATGGTATCGCGCAACAGCCTGCTGCTCTCCCGCCGCGCCGGCATCTTCACCGCCTGCGGCATTGGCGCCGGCGTACTGGTCCATGTCAGCTATACGCTGATTGGCGTCGGCGTGTTGATCCAACAGTCGCCCTGGTTGTTTAACCTGCTCAAAGTCATCGGCGCCGCCTACCTGATCTACCTCGGCTTTACGCTGCTGCGCAACGCAACCCATCACGACGCCGCGCCCACCACGACGCCGGCCGCCATCAGCGATCTCGCCGCCCTGAAAACCGGCTTTCTCACCAACGCGTTAAACCCGAAAACCACCATCTTCATCGTCAGTCTGTTCATGCAGGTGGTCTCTCCCCACACCGCGCTCGGCGTACAGATCGGCTATGGCCTCTTTATCGCCGCCGTCCATGTATTCTGGTTCGCCGCCGTCGCGCTGCTGTTTTCCGCGCCGGGCGTCAATGCGCGCTTTTTGCGTTTGCGCCGCGGCATCGATCGCACCTTTGGCGGGCTGCTGATTGTCTTTGGCGCCCTGTTGGCGATCGCCGGCATCAGGTAACGCCACGACGCCAAGTTCGTCATTCGCTTCTATGCTTATCAGGGGTTTTTGTTAATCATCTGAGCGGGAGTACGAAACATGACGAAACTGTTGGTGCTTTATTACTCAATGTACGGCCACATCGAACGCCTGGCGCAGGCGGTGGCCGAAGGGGCGAATCGGGTCGATAACGTGGACGTAACGGTCAAACGCGTGCCGGAAACCATGACGCCGGAAGCCTTCGCCAAGGCCGGGGGCAAACAACACCAGCAGGCGCCGGTCGCCACCCCGCAAGAGCTGGCGGACTATGATGGCATTATCTTCGGTACGCCGACCCGCTTCGGCAACATGGCCGGACAGATGCGCACCTTCCTCGATCAGACCGGCGGCCTGTGGGCTTCCGGCGCGCTGTACGGCAAGGTGGGCAGCGTATTTTCCTCCACCGGCACCGGCGGCGGCCAGGAGCAAACCATCAGTTCGACCTGGACCACGCTGGCGCACCACGGCTTCATCATCGTGCCGATCGGCTATGCGACGCCGGAGCTGTTTGACGTTTCGCAGGTGCGCGGGGGCACCCCCTATGGTGCGACCACTATCGCCGGCGCCGACGGTTCGCGACAGCCGAGCAACGAAGAGCTGACCATTGCCCGCTATCAGGGCGAGCACGTGGCGAAAATCACCGCCAAGCTGAAAAGTTAATCGCCCCCCTGCACCCGTGATTCAAAGGGCCGCGCATTCGCACGGCCCCATCTTGTTGCCGACCCGCCGCAAGGTTAGAATGCCCCTCCCCCGGCCATTCAGCGTCTGAAGGCCAGGCCCGAATTCGTTCTGCCCGTCGCTTGTCAGCCTTAGGCGCGAGGACGGGCGCTCTGTTTTTTGCGCACAGCGAAGGGAATAAGTCAGTGTCTAAAGATTTTGATGAACTAATAAGAGACATGGATCTTATTATTGAAAATGTAGACAGCTTCAAGGCTCTGGCTCCGCGCGCGCCCGAGCCGGCTCCGGCCCCGCCGCCGCCGGTTCATCACTACGACTCGTTCTGCGAGAACATCGCGCTGAAAGTGGTCTTGAAGGTGCTGCTGTCTTCGGTGGACAAGATAGTCAAAGTGCAAATCGCCAACAAGGTCGAGCAAGAGATCGCCCAGATTGAACAGCAGGTGGTGCGCGCCGGCGGCGGGCCGGTATCACCGGACGATCTGGCGCAGATGACGCACTACGTTCGCCGCACGGTCAACGACCTGCTGGAATAACCCCCTTTTGAAACGGCGTCTGTTGGACGCCGTTTTTATTTCTGCCGACTTTAACGTGCGGTATCGCTGTACCATGACTGACACATTCACAACATAAATGTGTTGCATTGTTGTATTCGTTTCACTGCGATAAGTTTAATTTACTGTAAATATATACAGTATTTTTTTTAACTTATTGAGGATATGAATATGCGCTTTAACAACAAGATGTTGGCCCTGGCCGCCCTGCTGTTCGCCGCACAGGCGTCGGCCGAGACGCTCGAATCTATCGACAACTGCGCGGTTGGCTGCCCGACCGGCGGCAGCAGCAATGTGTCGATCGTGCGTCATGCTTATACGTTGAACAATAACAGCACCACCAAATTCGCCAACTGGGTGGCCTATCACATCACCAAAGACACGCCGGCCAGCGGCAAGACGCGCAACTGGAAAACCGACCCGGCTCTCAATCCGGCAGATACCCTGGCCCCTGCCGATTACACCGGCGCCAACGCGGCGCTGAAGGTCGATCGCGGCCATCAGGCGCCGCTGGCCTCGTTGGCCGGCGTTTCCGACTGGGAATCGCTGAACTACCTGTCCAACATCACGCCGCAAAAGTCCGACCTGAACCAGGGCGCCTGGGCGCGGCTGGAAGATCAGGAGCGCAAGCTGATCGATCGCGCAGACATCTCTTCGGTCTATACCGTGACCGGGCCGCTGTATGAACGCGATATGGGCAAACTGCCGGGCACCCAGAAAGCGCACACTATCCCCAGCGCCTACTGGAAGGTGATTTTCATCAACAACAGCCCGGCGGTGAACCACTATGCCGCTTTCCTATTCGATCAAAACACGCCGAAGGGCGCCGATTTTTGCCAATTCCGCGTGACGGTGGACGAGATCGAGAAACGCACCGGCCTGATCATCTGGGCTGGTCTGCCGGACGACGTACAGGCTTCGCTGAAGAACAAGCCCGGCGTTCTGCCGGAGTTGATGGGCTGCAAAAACTGACGGAAAAACCCGCTTCGGCGGGTTTATTTTACTCTGGCATCAGACGGCGCTCACTCTGCCAACGGCATCACGCTTACACTCGCTCATCTGCCGCAACAATAAATTGGTGAAAACGTTCGATTTCCAATTTACGCATGGCGTTCATTTTATGCTGGCTGACGGTTTTCTCGGAAATGCCCAACGCCTTAGCGACGCCGGTATTCGGTTTTCCCGCCAGCAGCATGGCCAACACCGAAAGCTCGCGCGGCGACAGGCTCTGCCCTTTGCAGCTCGCGGTGAACATTTTTATTGCCTCAACGAACGTCGTAAGACCGATGTTTTTTTTCAGACAGTTAAAATTCGCCAGTCGCGGCGTTTCCACGCCGGTTAAGACGATCGTATTGTCAGGCCTGTCGACAATATGCGATAAGAAATTCATAACCCGACAGATAGACGAGAAAGAGACGATGACCACTTCTGCATGACAATACATGGCATGTAATCCACGGCGTGCAGATGAATGCAGACCCATAACTTCAACGCCCTCCAACGACATTAAGATCTGCGATATGCCATAGAATAAATAGTAATCATCAGAAAATATAGCCACTCGCACAGGATCACCCCATTGCTATTTGTCATGGGCGCGTTTTTAACAACGCCCCCATGGCAGTCATGTCAATTAACTTTATTGGTCCGACTTACTTAAGTGAAGAACATAATGAGATCAGCAATGCGGACAGCGATGAAAGATATTTTTCATCCAAATTCATAATGCCATCTTCACTGTATTTCACGTTATTATCTAGAATTTCATGAATACTCTCGACGGCGCATACGGCATCCTTCCAAACTACGCGCCGACCGAAAGGCGAAGCGCCGAGATATTGCGCGCTTTGGCGAAAACCAACGATAAAATCGCGCAATATATCGAGCACAATCAATACTTCCTCCCTGCTGACACACCGCTTCATTTGCACTTTATCCAGGAAAACGCTGAGCGTGCTTTGTAAGGAAAACAGGTTCTTGAACAACCCGCCGGCGATATCCTTCGGTGTTTTCACGCTGGTTGATATGACAAAAGGGAGCTCTCCATGCTGCGAGATATATTGATAAAGCCCATTTATCGCCGTCGTCGGCTTAATATCCAAACCGCGAAGAATGACGTCAACCTCATCTTTTAGCGATTTTTCCACTTTGACACCGATCTGGATTTGTTCCGTCATACAATTCATCCTCAACATAGAGATCCGGATTAAACACCAATATTATTCAAGCAAATAATATTCGCCACCAATTACCATGTTAAGATTTTTCTTATATGTGGCAACCTGTTTTTTATTATTAAAAATAACAAAAGAATTATTTATATATAATGTTAAGCGTAGCCGATGTGTTAATTCCCCCGCTGCTCATTGCGGTGGGGCTGTAAGGATAATAATAGGCCGCCATGCCGATGGAAAATTGTGCATCCAAGGCATTGCCGGTTCCCACGTGAAATAATGAAGTCGCCGCGCCTGGCGTCACGCTGGAAAGCGACAGCGTGACGGGATTATTCGGCGAAGCCGTCTTGACCAGCCGGATGCCAATGCCTTTTGCCGCCTCAGCGCTTTTATCAATCAAAACCGTATTATCCGAAGACAACAGATTATTGCTGGATAAAAACATATTGATATCCCGATCGGCCGTGCCGCCACTTTGCCGATTCTGGCAGCTGAAATTCAGCGTAAAGGGCGTCAGGCCATTTTGCGCCCCCTGAGTAATCTGCGATATCCCCAGCGTCGGCAACTTCACCGCCAGGCCGGCATTGTCGAAAGTGCAGGTCGTCATCTTGGGCGCATACTTGATGGTCATCGGCTGCCCGTACATGTCGCGCTGATCGTAAGGCCAATTGAAACCGTTGAGCAGCCAGGTCAAAATCTTCACCAACTGCTTGGCGGGCCACAAAATGATCTCCAGCAAGGACATCCCGCTCAGATCGGTCACGAACATCACGTCCTTAAGGCTAACCGTGTCGCCGGGTATCGATGTGCCCGTCTTGCTGACCAGACTGAAACGAATATTCATCGGCTGATTCAATTCCGAAGCGGAGTGCGATCCCCAACCGCTAAGTTTTTTGTTGGCGATGTCGTTGGTTATTTCCGCGCGTATCCAATATTTACCGTTGTTGAATCCCAGAATGGTCGCCTTTGTGCTGTCGGTTGACAGGATGCGCGTATAGCCGAATTCGCTGCTCGAGGTTGAACAACTGAATGAACCGCTGTATTGCGTATAAAAACTGCCTTCCCAGACCGGGGTTTTATCGCTGAGCTTATCCGACAAATCGACGTAGATAGGCGGCGCATATTGGATGCCGTTGCCGTAGCATGAAGCGTAACTGTAACCGCTGAACAACAGGGACAGGGTCAGTGCGAGTATCCTGAGCATGGTGTAATTATCCTTTTATCGACATGTGTTGGCTGCGCTGTCCATCGAGATTTTCGGGCGTTCAATCTTGCAGACACCGTCATTCAGCCTGACCTCCAGTGACGTTGGCTGCTGCTCCACCCGCAGATACAGGACGCTGGCCTGCCCGACGAAGCCAATGGCATGCCCGCTTTGATCCGCCACCTCCGCACCAAATGGCAGGGGCTTATTGCCGGGCTTAAAGGCGCGCAGCGTATAAGGCCGACGCCGATCGGTTTCGAATCTCAAATAGTTGACGGCGCCGGCATAGGGCACGCTGTTGGCGATATTGCCGACGATCTCGGCGCCGGAACTGTTGCCGGTATCCGACAATGTTACGGAGTTTTGCCGGTAAGGCGTGGCGTAAGGCACCAAAGCCAGCCCTTCGTCGTTAGTGACGATGCTCTCGTCGCCGTTCACCATCAGCCCTTTGGCCTTGGGCGCGTCCACCACCATCATGGTGTTGCCCATTTCGTTGGACGCCAGCAAATGCCAAGGGATCGCCACCAGGCTGCCGCGGGCGCTCATGCCCAACTGTCGATAGTCTGATGATTCACTGTAGGAGCCGCCGACGGTCGTCGCGTTGGCGCGATAGGCGGCATTCACGCTCGCCATGCTGTTGCCGCCGCTTTGATTGCTGCCGGCAAGCGCATAACTCAGACGGTTTGATTCCAGCGCATTGCCGCTCAGGCTCAGCGAGCTTTGCTGATAGTGCGAATCGGTGGCGGATAAGCTGGTGCTGAGATAGGCATTGTTGTCGAACATCGACAACGGCACGCTCAGAGAGAGATAAAACCGCGTCTCTTCTTTGCGATCGGAATTTCTCACGCGACTCGCGGAAATGTTGTAACTGACGCGCGCGAAGGCATTTGAATACCCGAGCTGGTATTCCCGGCTTTTATTCGTATCCGACCAATAGTCGCGCTGGGTGCCGGAGAAATAGAGCGTGCCCCACCCGTCTGCGAGCCTCTGATTTAGGTTCAAATTGAAGGTATTGCGCGGACGAGCGGCGCGAACGGCATCCCAGGTATTCAAATCCAGCGGGGCAAGCTCATCGTCATCCCGATCGTTCCAATAATCGTGAAAGCGCTTGTCACGCTCGCGGTAGCCTTGATGGGTGTAGATGGCATCGTTGAAACTGTAATAACCTTTGGTCGAATAACGGTATGCCGCCAGCGTGAAGTTGGTTGCGGTAGCGTCCAAAAACTTGCTGTAGGCGATCCGAAAACTTTGCCCATTCTCGTTGCGATCCTGCAAATGCGTCGAGGCCTGAGTCACATCGACGGATACCGCGCCGAACGGCAGATTCCAGCCACTGCCCAGCAGCCAGGCGCGATAGTCCTCGCTGAGGATCGTACCGGCGTAACCGGTGACCAGATTATTGAAGCCGTACTGCAGCGTGCCCTGCACGAAAGCGGGCGCATAGTCGGTATCCGCCTGATTGACCTTACCGGCCACCAGGCCATATTTGCTGACGCCCTGCTTCAACATGTTGGGAACGGCGGAAAACGGCACGGTAAAGGATTGTTCCCGCCCGTCGGCTTCCCTGACCACGACCAACAGATCCCCCGCAGAACCGGTCGGCAATATATTGTCCAGCGTAAAGGCGCCCGGCGGCACGTTCTCCTGATAGATGAGGTTGCCGTTTTGCAATACTTTCACCAGGGCATTGCTCTGCGCCACGCCCCGTACTATCGGCGAAAAGCCCTGCTGCGAATTGGGCCGCATGTTGATATCCGAGGCTAAAGCGCCGCCCCGCACCCGAATCGAGTCGAACAAATCACCCGGCGAATAGAAATCGCCCATCGTCAGGTTCGATTTGATGGCGGCGAAGCCACGCTGCACATAGCGAGTATTATTTTGCCAATCGCTGCCTTGCCGCGAACTGCTGCGGAAATTGCTGCTGTCTCTGAATTGCCAACCCGCCAGATTGACCCCCGATTCCAAACCGGTATAGAAATCGTCGTTTGACGCCTTGTCGCCCTGCAACGACTGCACGTGGTAATAGGTGGCGTTATAGGCCAGCAGCAACGCAGGCACGCCGCGATCCCAAAATTTGGCGTCAACATAGCCGGCCTCTGCGCGAATCACTCGCGACTGGGGCACCGTCAGCTTAAGGCTCAACGTCCCCACATCGAAGTCCGCCCTTCCTCCTTGCACCAACGTTTGGACGGGGATCGGCCCCTTGTCCCCCCCGATGGACAAACGACTCATATCGATGCCCAACAGGGCGGCGTCACGATGGGCGATGCGAATATCGCCTTTATGTTCGCCGAACTGCAACGAGAACCGCCCTTTCCAACTCTGGTTGACATACACGTCGACCGTTTGCGTGCCTGCCGGCATGTCATTATTGAGGTAAAAACGCGACAGATCGGATTCGCTGGACGCACCGGCCAATAGAGAAGTGTCGAATTTCATCGCCGATGCTTTATTTAACGGTATGAATACAGATGCGGTCAGTATCGAAAGCAATTTTAGTTTAAGCTTCATGGCCGTTCTTCACGTTAGCGGGCTGTAATGGCTTTAGATTTATAAGCCCCCAGGTCGTCGATATAGAGCAGGGTGTAGGGAATATTCCGGCTCACGCCAACTTTGGTCGGGGCAAAGAGGCTGGAATATGGCCCGACCATCACTGAATCGACCAACAGATTCTTTTTGCCTTTCTGATCAACATTGGCCAACGTAAAATAGTAAGGGCCTTTGTTGATAACCTTAAATCCCTTCCCCGCCGCCTGGAGTTCAATGAAGTCGGTGATGTTATTGACACTGCCGGTTAACCCTGCCGGGCGATAAAATAGCTTGATGCGTGATTTGATGGCTAATTGCAGCGTATTGACGCCCTGCAAATTCTCCGGCGTAGGCGGGATATCCAGCACATTCAAATAAAATACCGACTCACGATCGCCGGGAAGCGCCGCGTTCATTTTTTGTATGCGTAATTGCTGGCCATTATTTCCGGCAACTTTCACAACCGGCGGGGATAACAAGAACGGCACGTTTGCCGTTTCAGGCGTCGAGTTTATATCACCGTCATCAATCCATGCCTGCACCAGTGCCGGATCGTCACCATTGTTGACTAACTGAACGATAACATCCTTGTTTTTTTCCGGATAAATAACGCGCGTTCCATTAATTACAATATTGGCATCGGCGCAAAAGCTGCTGAGAAACAATCCAGCAAAGATTAAGCACTGTTTCATAGTCACCCCAGAAGCCAGGCCTTTGCCTTGGGCGCAGGCCTGGCTTAATTGCAATTACAGGTAAGAAATGGTGTAAGTCACGTTGGAACTCAATTCCCCCACTTTTGCTTCCAACGCATTGGTCTTGTAGTAATAGGCGTCCAGCGTCAGCGTTTCGGCATCCGGCGCCGTTTTATCGCCTTTGATCTTGGTGACATAAGGCACGTTCAACGGAATCGGCGTGGATGAACCCGGCTCAGCCAGAGAAAAACCGACGTTTTTCGCTACGGCGGCGTCGCTTTCATTCACGGAGCTGTTCAGCAGATATTTCCCGTCGGTAGAGATATTATTCGCCGAAGAGAAGTAGATCTTCAGCGGCGTACCGGCCGTTCCCGCCGCCGGCGTGCAGCCGGAGAACGTCAGCGAGAAAGATTTCTTGTTTTTGGTGATGGGGCCGACCACGGTGCCCGCATCAGTCACGGAAATCGGGCTGAGCGCAACGGTAAAATCGGCGCTTTTCCCGCCATTGATGGTACAAGTGGTATCCGTAACGGCACCGCTAAACGAAATAACGCCACCGGCGGAATTATCTGCCGCCGTTGCGCCCACAGATGTTAACGCGGCAGCCAATACCGCCAAAGAGATGCCTTGCTTAATCATAATAAACCCCATTACTTTCTTCGCTGAGAGAGCATATATAAAATGACCTACACCATTAAACCGTTTAGAGGCTAACGAAGCTTAGGCAATAGCAGAGTATTGACAGCATCCTGCCATCTAAAAGTTTATATGCGACGGTATATATTTATATATATCCAAGTGTATTCTAAAAGGTATCCGGCAATGGGAAAAATCTCATTCACCGCCAGATGCAGGACATATTAATTCCAAAGACAAAAAAATTGCAACATCGAATCAAATAATTTTCATGACAATAAAAAAAATGAATCGAGCAATGACCGGAAGGATGTGTGCCTTAAAAGAGTGAGTACGGCAGGCTGCTTACTGCGCGGGTTAAATGATGGCCGCCATTTCCTCATAAAAGCGCTTGTGGCATAAAAAACAAAAAGCCATTGATATAAAAAGAAAAAACACACAAAGAAAAATCTTAGATTCCTTAACCCTCCTCATCCCTCCACGTAAGGTTTACTTTTCCCCTACCTTAAAAATTATCCGACCTACCGCTATAGGAGTAGCCCGGAAATGCGATACTCTCTGCACATGAATATTCAGACACACAAGAAACAGCGTCCGAATTTTTCTTTGCTCAGTCGATAAGGGTGAATTTTTCAGAGAAAAATATATCTTTCCCTATCAATATAAAACCCACCTTTAAAGTATATTAAAAAATATACTGAAAGATAATTCATTTAAATAAATCGCTACAGGGGTCAAACAAGATAGGGGAAAAGGGATGCTTCGCGAGTAACGGCGGGAATAAAAAACCCGAGCGCCACAGGCTCGGGTTGATAGCAACACAGATATTCGACGATCAGAGCGGCTTTTCAGTCCGTACGATGCCGTGATTCTTCATCACCTCTTCCATCGTAAGGCTATCGTCATACGGCGTCTCGTCGACCACAACGTCTTTCGGACGCTCATAGGGTTTGGTCGCACGTTTGAACATCCACCACCATACGAACACCAGGAAAGCGCCGGACTTGAGAAAAATCATGGTCCATAGGGCGACTTGATACCAGTTCATCTCTGTCTCCTAAGAGTATTAAGCAAAATCGATAAGGCGGCGTTAATTATCGTGCCGGTCACGCCTGACAGCAGCAGGCATCCGAGCGGCCTGCCTTGATGACCGCATAATCTCACCGATGCGTAGCCCTTATCAATAGCCGTTCGCATTTCCTGCGGGCGACCGTCAAGTTCTCAGCACGCAAAAGCAAAAAACCCCGCGCTCTAAGAGCGCGGGGTCAGAATGTATGGCGGAGGAGCAGAGATTCGAACTCTGGAACGGTTTCCCGTCGACGGTTTTCAAGACCGTTGCCTTCAGCCACTCGGCCACCCCTCCGCAACGACGCGCACTATAAACAGAGCTTATTCGCTTGTAAAGCCCAGGCGCGTTCAACCGCGCGAAAAATCGACGGAATGATGCAAGCCGGCGAACAAACGCGCGGCCGCTCCCCCCGCTGTTGCAACAATGATAACTAAGGGTAAAGATTGGTAAACAAACTTTAATCAAGCGCTTGCGCTGCCTATCATCGGGATTATTTTGTGATGGCCTGATAAGAGAGATCATTATGGACCGCATTGTCGTCTCGTCTTCCTCGCGCGACTCCCTGCTCAGCACGCATAAAGTCCTGCGCAACACCTATTTCCTGTTATCCCTGACGCTGGCTTTCTCGGCGCTGACCGCAACCGCCAGTACCCTGCTGGGCCTGCCTGCGCCGGGCTTGCTGCTGATGCTGGTTGGCTTCTACGGGCTGATGTTCCTGACGCATAAACTGGCCAACAGCCCGGCAGGCATTCTGGCGGCGTTCGCGTTGACCGGTTTCATGGGGTATGCCCTTGGCCCGATCCTCAGCTCGTTCCTGAACGCCGGCGCGGGCGATCTGATCATGCTGGCGCTGGGCGGCACCGCCGCGGTGTTCTTCTGCTGCTCGGCCTACGTGCTGACCACCCGTAAAGACATGTCGTTCCTGTCCGGCATGATGATGGCCGGTTTTGTGGTGCTGCTGGTGGCGGTGATCGCCAACCTGTTCCTGCAGATCCCTGCTCTGCACCTGGCGATCAGCGCGCTGTTCATTCTGTTCTCCGCCGGCGCGATCCTGTGGGAAACCAGCAACATCATTCACGGCGGCGAGACCAACTACATTCGCGCCACCGTCAGCCTGTACGTATCGCTGTACAACATGTTCATCAGCCTGTTGAGCATTCTGGGCTTCGCCCGCAGCAACTGATCGCGTGTTACCCCGCCTTCCAGGCCCCGCTCCGGCGGGGCTTTATTTTTTGCGGCTGAAAAAATTTGCTAAACTGGCGGCCGTTCCGAATTATCCGTTATCGAGGCAGTATGTTGGAGTTTGAAGGTCGGGTTATCGACACTGACGCGCAGGGCTATCTGAAAAACAGCGCCGACTGGCATGAAGGCCTGGCGCCGCTGCTGGCCGCGCAGGAAGAGATCGTGCTCACCGAAGCACACTGGGAAGTGGTGCGCTTTGTGCGCGACTTCTATCAGGAATTCAATACCTCACCGGCTATTCGCATGCTGGTCAAAGCCATGGCGCAGAAATACGGTGAAGAAAAAGGCAACAGCCGCTATCTGTACCGCCTGTTCCCGAAAGGGCCGGCCAAACAGGCCACCAAGATCGCCGGATTGCCCAAACCGGTAAAATGCATCTGACCGCTCCGCCCGCAGCGCCGCTGCAGGCGAGCACTTAATAGCGAATGCCGAACCCGTCGTAGTCGGTCACGCCCTGCGGCTCCACCAGCACGCGTTCGACGCGCGCGCTGCGCGGGCCGCCCTGCTTCAGCCATGCGACCAGCGAGTCCACCTGCTCCTGTGTGCCGCAGGCCACCACCTGAACGCTGCCGTCATCAAGGTTGCGCGCATAGCCCGTCACCCCCAGCGCCTCAGCCTGCCGCTGAGTGGAATAGCGAAACCCTACCCCCTGCACCACGCCATACACATACGCAGCAATGCAAACTTGTGTCATAATCGCCCCCTTAATTCAGTTTTCGTTATGGCATTGCCGTGCCTTTGCACCGCCGTGTCACTCTTTCTATCCTAGCTGGCAGCATTATTAATTATGACCGTACGCCTGTTTCTCGCCAAAGGACGTGAAAAGTCCTTACTCCGTCGCCACCCTTGGGTGTTCTCCGGCGCCGTTCAACGCGTCGAGGGCAAAGCGCTCTCCGGTGAAACCATCGATATTCTCGACAGCCAGGGCAAATGGCTGGCTCGCGGCGCCTATTCGCCCGAGTCGCAGATCCGCGCACGCGTCTGGACTTTCCAGCAGGATGAAGAGATTAACATCGATTTCTTCATTCGCCGCCTGCAGCAAGCGCAAAGCTGGCGTGATTGGGTCGCGCAGCGCGACGGCCTGGACGGATACCGCCTGATCGCCGGCGAATCCGACGGCCTGCCGGGCATCACTATCGATCGCTTCCAGAATTTCCTGGTGCTGCAGCTGCTGTCCGCCGGCGCCGAATATCAGCGCCCGGCGCTGCTTTCCGCTCTGCAGCATTGTTACCCGGAATGTTCGATTTACGACCGTTCCGACGTGGCGGTGCGTAAAAAAGAAGGCCTGCCGCTGGCGCAGGGCCCGGTGCTGGGCGATCTGCCGCCGGAGCTGCTGCCGATCACCGAACACGGCATGAAACTGCTGGTGGACATTCAGCAAGGGCACAAGACCGGTTTCTATCTCGATCAGCGCGACAGCCGCCTGGCGGCGCGTAACTACTCTGCCGGCCGCCGGGTGCTGAACTGCTTCTCCTACACCGGCGCCTTCGCCGTTTCCGCTCTGATGGGCGGCTGCGCGCAGGTGATCAGTGTAGATACCTCGCAGGCGGCGCTGGATATCGCCAGACAGAACGTCGAGCTCAACAAGTTGGAGCTGAACAAGGCAGAGTTCGTTCGCGATGACGTGTTCCAACTGCTGCGCAACTACCGCGCCCAGGGCGAGAAATTCGATCTGATCATCATGGATCCGCCGAAGTTCGTCGAGAACAAAAACCAGCTGGCCAGCGCCTGCCGTGGCTACAAAGACATTAATATGCTGGCGCTGCAGCTGCTGAACCCGGGCGGCATTCTGCTCAGCTTCTCTTGCTCCGGGCTGATGCCGACCGATCTGTTCCAGAAAATTTTGGCCGACGCCGCTGTAGATGCCGGACGTGATGTACAATTTATAGAACAGTTCCGCCAGGCTGCCGATCACCCGGTGATCGCCACGTACCCTGAGGGGCTGTATCTGAAAGGCTTCGCTTGTCGGGTGATGTAACTTGAAATGCGCTGCCTTGCCCCCATATATGAGCAAGGCATTGTTTCTCAGGAGGTCATCATGATTGCCAGCAAATTCGGTATCGGACAACAGGTTAGGCATAAACTGCTGGGGTATTTGGGCGTCGTTATCGATATCGACCCTGAATACTCTTTGGAACAACCCAAAGCTGACGAGATAGCGGCGAACGATGAACTGCGTTCCGCTCCTTGGTACCACGTGGTGATGGAAGACGAGGAAGGCCAACCGGTGCATACCTATCTGGCGGAAGCGCAGCTGGATGGCGAGCCCCAGGAAGCGCATCCCGAGCAACCATCGCTGGATGAACTGGCGGAATCCATCCGTCACCAGTTACAGGCGCCACGCTTGCGCAATTGACCGCGCCAAGACCTGAGAAACCCTGAAAGAGCCCGGCATCGCGCCGGGCTCTTTTTATTTAGCGCTCCAGCCCCAAACGCGGGATTTCGATTTTCGGGCAGCGATCCATCACCACCTGCAGCCCAGCCTGTTGCGCCAGCACTGCCGCCTGGTCATTAATCACGCCGATCTGCAACCACAGCGCCTTGGCACCGATCGCTATCGCCTCTTGCGCCACGCCGT
Organism: Serratia sp. CY55921; assembly: GCF_052167655.1. Taxonomy (NCBI): domain Bacteria; kingdom Pseudomonadati; phylum Pseudomonadota; class Gammaproteobacteria; order Enterobacterales; family Yersiniaceae; genus Serratia; species Serratia sp. CY55921. The sequence goes on from NZ_JBJNMU010000001.1 coordinate 1,890,495, forward strand.
AGGCTGCCTCCGAATTGCGAAAAACGTCGACCATATCGACCGGCTGCGGGATGGCGGCCAGCGTGGCATAAACCGGCTGCCCCAACAGCGTCTGCCCCGCCAGTTTTGGGCTCACTGGGATCACCTGATATCCCTGCGACAACAGATAAGCCATCACCCCATAGCTGGGCCGCGACGGGTTATCGCTGGCGCCCACCAGCGCGATGGTTTTCACCTGCTGCAATAACTCAACAATCTCTTGATCTTGCATCTTCAACTCCCGTTTATCACTGCGTCACTCTTCCGTTTCGAGTGTAACCGATCGGCATTCGCGCGGCTAAACGCTACGCGCAGGAAACTTCAGGGTAATCTTATGGTCTGAGGCTGTCGCGGTTCAGCCACGCACAGACGTGTCTAATTACAAATAAATATGTAAAAATGTAAATAAAATACCCGATTGAAAAATTTTGACACAACCTATGCCATGTTCAACACTTAGAGCTACGTCACTTTATAAGGAGATAATGATGAAATTTGGTCTGGTGGTTGCGGCGTTGCTCAGCATCAGCATGCCTGCCGCGGCTACGACCCTGAAACTCTCCCCGGACATCGATCTGCTGGTGGTCGACGGCAAGAAAATGACAGGTTCGTTGTTAAAAGGCGCCGACAGCCTTGAACTGGATGGCGGACAGCACCAGCTGCTGTTTAAAGTGACCAAAACCGTACGTTCCGGCCAGCATACGCAGGCCTATGCGTCCCTGCCGCTGGTTGCCACCTTCAATACGCAAAAGATCAGTCAGGTGGCGATCGAACTGCCGCGCATCGAGAACGATCGTGACGCGCAACGCTTCGATAAAACGCTGAACTATCGGGTAGTGGATAAAGAGGGTAATGCCCTGCCGTTCCAGCATGATATGCTGCATCCCGACAGCGTCACCTTCAATGCCGATTTGGAAAAGGTGATGACGGATTACAACCGCCAAAACCGCCCGGCTTCCGTCCCGCTTTTCGTCCAGCCGAACGCAGGCAACACAACAGCCTCTCTGCCGGCCGGCGCACCGGTGAATGCCCCGACGGTGACGCTGAAAGGTGAAAACGTGTCGGAACAGATGCTGCAATACTGGTTCCAACAGGCGGACAAGGAAACCCAGAAGCGCTTCCTGCACTGGGCCAACAAACAACCGGTTCGCTGATCCCTCCCGGCGCCTTAGCCGCGAAGGCGCCTTTTCTTCGCATTTTCAACTGCAAACGCTAGGCAGTGAAAAACAGTTTCAGTAATCTGTCGCACATCACCGATTAGCGAAGGACACTGAGATGGAATTGACCACCCGCACTATCGCCGAGCGCAAACACATTGCGCTGGTGGCGCACGATCACCGCAAACAGGCCCTGCTGGAATGGGTTGAAAGCCACAAGACCATTCTGGCGCAGCACCAGTTGTACGCCACCGGCACCACCGGCAACCTGATCCAGCGTGCCAGCGGCATTCCCGTCACCAGCATGCTGAGCGGCCCAATGGGTGGCGATCAGCAAGTCGGCGCACTGATTGCGGAAGGCAAGATAGACATGCTGATCTTCTTCTGGGATCCGCTGAATGCGGTTCCTCACGATCCGGACGTGAAGGCGCTGCTGCGGCTGGCGACCGTCTGGAATATTCCGGTAGCGACCAACCGTTCGACCGCTGATTTTTTGATTGACTCTCCGCTGTTCAAAAGCGAGGTGGCGATCGCCATCCCCGACTATCAGCGTTACCTGCAAGACCGCCTGAAATAGTCCTTTCGGCCTGGCTACCGCCAGGCCAGCTGCTTACGGTTTTTTCTGCACCGGAACGCCAAGCTCACGAAGGTGGTCGACGAACACCGAAGGACGTTCACGATCCTGCAACAGCCATACCTGATGTTTGGCGCGAGTCAACGCGACATACAGCAGACGGCGCTCTTCAGCATCCGGAAAGTCCTCCGGCTGCGGCAGTAACACCTCTTCCAACACCGACTCGCGCGCCACGGCGGGGAAGCCGTCACGCCCCTCATGCAAACCGGCGATGATGACGTATTCCGCCTGCTGCCCCTTGCTGGCGTGGATGGTCATAAACTCCAGATCCAGCTTTGGCCAGCGGGTGGCCGCTTTCGCCAGCGCTTCCGGTTTCAGATGGTGGTAACGCGCCAGCACCAGGATGCGCTCATCCGGCTTGGCGTAGCCGCTCAGCTTGTCCAGTAGCGGCTCCAACTGCTCGTGCGGCAGGATCGTCACCGACTTTTTATTGCCCTTGCTCAGGCTATTGAGCGGTTTTTTCAGCTGGTGCGGGTTCTGCTGCACGAACCGGTTGGCCACCTCGCCGATGCGTTCATTGAAACGATAGGTGGTATCCAGCGCGCACTGCGCGCCTTCGCCGAAGTTCGTGGCGAAGGCCGTGGTTAACGTCAGTTCTGCGCCGCTGAAGCGATAAATCGCCTGCCAGTCATCCCCTACAGCAAACAGGCAGGTCTGCTTGTTCTGTCGGCGCAATGCCGCCAGCAACAGTGCACGCTGCGGTGAGATATCCTGAAACTCGTCGACCAGAATATGTTTCCACGGGCTGACGAAGCGCCCCTTGTCGAGAATGTTGACCGCCTGATGGATAAGGCCGGAGAAGTCCACCGCCCCTTCCTCTTTCAAGGCGCTTTTCCAGGCTTTCAGCAGCGGCGCCATCAGCCTGATGCGTTTTGAAAACAGATCGCGGATTTCTTCATCCGCCTGCTCGATCATTTCCGCCTGGCTGCCGCCATGCATGCGCATCAGCCCCAACCAGCGTTCCAACCGGCTTGCCAGGCGATCCGCCAGGCGCTTATCCTGCCAGAAGTCGCCTTCCGGCACTTCCCACTCCAACTCTTCGGTCAACCATTGACGCCACCCCTTGGCCTGCGCTTTCTTCTCCGCGCACTGTTGGCGCCAATGGGTGATCAGCAGCTCTTTGCGCGCTTTGGCATCGGTTTCCAACCGGCTGATGGCCGGCGCTTTGCGGCTGCCTTGTTGAATGATTTGCAACGCCAAGGCATGGAAGGTCTTGGCCTGAATGCCGACATCACCCAAACGTTCTTTGATGCGGTCATTCATCTCGCCGGCGGCCTGACGGCCGAACGCCAACAGCAAGATTTGACCCGGCTCAGCCTCCTGACGACGCAGCAGCCAGCCGGCGCGCGCCACCAGCACCGACGTTTTGCCGCTGCCGGCGCCGGCCAACACCAGCACGGAATCCTCGCCATTGACCACTGCCCGGCTCTGGGCGTCGTTGAGCGGCGAACTCTCGACGGTCTGGAAGAAATCATGGTGTTGCTCCAGCATGCGCTCGGTCCACTGCCGGTTGCATTGCTCGATGCTGCGCTCCCCCTGCTGCAACCATTGTAAACACAGATGATAATCAGCCCGGCAGTTATCGAATTCCTCCAGGCGCGCCACCGGCATCGGCAGCGCGGAGAAAGCCTCGCGAATTTGCTGCTGCAACTTGCCCAGCTCAGACTTTTTGAACCATTTATCTTGTTGCTCAATGCGCTTAATCTGCGCCACCTGCTGTTGCAACACGCCGGCGCTGACGTCGCTCATTTCGGCGCTCCACTGCTGCCACGCCTGCTGAAGAAAGTGATAAAAACGCTGCGTTTCCTGCCATTCGGTGCCGTGCAGCCGCACTACTTTTTCGTCCGGTAATTCAAATTCCAGCTCGCCCCAGACGATGCCACGCTTGCACCTGACCTGAATCAGTTGATTGAAGGGGATCAGGTATTCATGTTTTTCCCCGCTCACCTCAACGCCGGCGTGCAGCAACCGCACGCGGTTATAAGGGTGCTGAGCCAGGTGTTTCCCCAGCGATGTCGCTTTAAGTTCCATATCGTCGCGCCATGACTATGTTGAGATTAAATAACGGATATCTGCCAGTTTACCTGCTATAAGCAGTGGCACTCTAGCGCTAAAAAAAGGGTAGAATAGATTTTGCGTTTTTATCGTGAATACGCCCGCATCGCGGTTTGGCTATCATTAGAGCAGAATGACGTCTATGCGTACTGTACTGAATATTCTTAATTTTGTGTTGGGCGGTTTCTTCACCACGCTAGGCTGGCTTATTGCTACGGTGTTCAGCGTGCTGCTTGTCATCACACTGCCGCTTACCCGCTCCTGTTGGGAAATCACCAAGCTGTCGCTGGTGCCGTTCGGCAACGAAGCGATACACGTCGATGAACTGTATCCGGAAAAAAGCAATGCGCTGCTCTCCGCCGGCGGCTCACTGCTCAACATTATCTGGCTGGTGCTGTTCGGCTGGTGGCTGTGTCTGTCACACATCGCCGCCGGTATCGTGCAATGCGTTTCAATCATCGGCATTCCGGTCGGCATCGCCAATTTCAAAATAGCCGCCATCGCGCTGTGGCCGGTGGGACGCCGCGTCGTCTCGGTAGAAATGGCTCAGCAAGCCCGTATTGAGAATGCTCGCCGCCACTATCAACAGCGTTAATTTTTTCTCCGTTTGAGGAGTTTTTCGTGCTCTCTTTTGCACCCGCAGTTCGTCGTTATACTTACAACAGCAACCTGCTGTATCACTTGCGCATCCTCATTGCGCTGATCGGCACCACCGCCGTTCCCTGGTGGCTCGGCATTCCCAAGCTGACTATCCCGTTAACGCTGGGCGTGGTGGCAGCCGCCCTGACTGATTTGGACGACCGCCTGGCCGGCAGATTACGCAATCTGCTGATCACGTTGGTATGCTTCTTTATTGCTTCCGCCTCGATTGAGCTGCTGTTTCCCTACCCTTGGTTGTTCGCGCTTGGCTTAACCACCTCGACCTGCGGTTTTATCCTGCTGGGCGCCTTGGGGCAACGTTACGCCACCATCGCCTTCGGTGCGCTGCTGATCGCGGTTTACACCATGCTCGGCACTTCCATGTACGATGCCTGGTATCAGCAACCGCTGCTGCTGGTGATCGGTGCATTGTGGTACAACCTGCTGACGCTGGCGGGCCACCTGCTGTTCCCGATCCGACCGCTGCAAGAAAACCTGGCGCGCTGTTACGATCAACTGGCCAATTATCTGGACGCCAAAGCCAACCTGTTCGATCCCGATGCCGAACGCGACGCCGATCTGCCATGGATGGACGTCGCAATGGCCAACAGCGCGTTGGTCGCGCTACTCAACCAGACCAAAGCCTCGTTATTGACACGCCTGAAAGGCGATCGCGGCCAGCGCGGCACCCGTCGCACCTTGCACTACTATTTTGTCGCGCAGGATATCCACGAACGCGCCAGTTCTTCCCACGTTCAATACCCTGCGCTCAGCCGGCAATTCCGTCACAGCGACATTTTGTTCCGCTTCCAGCGTTTGCTGAGTATGCAGGCGCGCGCCTGCCGCCAGCTGGCGCAATCTATCCTGCTGCGGCAAAAGTACCAGCACAACCCGCGTTTTGAGCCGGCTTTCAGCCGCATTCAGGAGGCGTTGGCGCGCATCGCCGAAACCCAGGGCAATAGCGAACAGACCAAGGCGCTGGCGCATCTGCTGAAAAACCTGCATGCGATAGATGCGCAGTTGGCCAATATCGAGTCCGAGCAAACGCTGGCGAACGGACAAGCGGAAGAGAACAGCCTGGCCGACGATCGCTTGACCGGTTGGAGCGACATCCGGCTGCGCATCAGCCGCCATTTAACGCCGCAGTCGGCCCTGTTCCGCCATGCGATCCGCATGTCGGCGGTGCTGTGCGTCGGTTACGCCTTTATCCAGTTCACCGGTATGCAGCACGGTTACTGGATCCTGCTGACCAGCCTGTTCGTCTGCCAACCGAACTACAACGCCACCCGCCGGCGCCTGGCATTGCGCATCATCGGCACTCTGGCAGGTATCCTGATCGGCCTGCCAATCCTCTATTTCGTGCCTTCCGTAGAAGGGCAACTGGTGTTGATCGTCATCACCGGCGTCCTGTTCTTCGCGTTCCGCACCGTGCAATATGCCCACGCGACGATGTTCATCACGCTGCTGGTGTTGCTGTGCTTTAACTTGTTGGGTGAAGGATTCGAAGTGGCCGCCCCGCGCGTTTACGATACCTTGCTGGGATGCGCCATCGCCTGGGCGGCCGTCAGCTTCATCTGGCCAGACTGGAAGTTCCGCCAACTGCCGGCGGTGGTGGATAAAACGCTGAATGCCAACTGCCGCTATCTGGACGCCATTTTGGTGCAATATCATCAAGGTAAGGATAACGGCCTCGCTTACCGCATCGCACGACGAGATGCCCATAACAGCGATGCGGAACTGGCTTCGGTCATCTCCAACATGTCAGCCGATCCCAAGGCCGACAAAGCGCTGCAGGAAGCCGCCTTCCGCTTGCTCTGTCTGAACCACACGCTCCTGAGCTATATCTCCGCATTGGGGGCGCACCGCGAGCGGCTGAACACCCCGGCCACACTCGATCTGCTCAATGACGCCGTGTGTTACGTGGACGGCGCCCTGCATCAGGAAGAACGGAACAGCCAGCGCATTGCGCAGGCGTTGGAACAGCTGGCGGAGCGCATCAGCAAAGCCGTTCCGGAACCTGAAAGCAAAGAACAATTGGTCTTGCAGCAGGTGGGTTTGGTGCTCGAACTGCTGCCGGAGCTCACCGCGCTGCATGCCCAAATCAATAAGGCAGCCTAACTATTCAGGGCCCGATCGATGGGCCCTGAATAACCGGCTCATGCCCATGGCGGCGCATCGCCATCGTATGATCGAACCAACGCACTAACTCGCTGCGTAATTCGGCCGGCAACGCCGCCTGATGATAACCGGCTATCGCCCCGCCCAGCGACAGCAGCACTCGTAGCCCCAAATTAGTCTGCTGTTTCAATAAACGGAGATAGCTGCGTTTGGCGCCATGCAGCCGTAGGTCATAAGCGTTGCGAATGCCCGCTCGCCACAGCAGACGTTCCATATTGACGTCAATATTCGGCAATGCCTTCAGTCGGCCGTGATCGCCAGCCTTAAGCCGCTGCTCCCGGCGCGCCTCCCTGACAGCCTGCCAGGCCAGCCCCACCAGTTCGTTGCGTTCCCGCCACAGCGACTCGTCAACCCAGTAATAGCGCAAGGTAATGGGCACACCGCGTTTGGAATAGACCATATTGACCATTCCGCGGGCGCGAAAGGCGGGTTCCATGCTTGCCGTAGCCCGCAAATACAGCTCCCCCTCCGCTATCACCGCAAACATGACGCCCTCAGCCAGCAGACCGTAACCGCCGAACTGCGACCGAGTCGTGATAGCCCCCAATGCCGCAAAGCAATTTTTAGCCTGCGCGATTCTTCTCGTCGACATCCTTTTCATAGCGTTCCTCCTTTTTAGGTTCTGGCCTTTAGGTTCTGGCCGTATTATTTCTCTCATCAATGAAAAAAGTAACGTGAACAACTAATTAGAAAAATACGCACTATCCGTCCGCCTGCCAATCACAAAAACCGTCGGTACAAAAAATGATCGCAATTATGCGAGCCGCTACGAAAATTTGGGTTGATCTTATCCTAAATCAGGGATACTGTATAAACATACAGTAACACGACGGGCGGGAACTTTATGCGTACTCAATCACTCTACCAACCTCATTTCGGCCATGGCTCTTATACAACGCGCAATGTTGCGAAGAACACGGATGTCGGCAAAGAGAATGGCTTGATCAGTGAACTTGTTTACAACGAACGCCAGCCCGCAGTGGCTCAACTGCTGTTGCCCCTGCTGCAGCAACTGGGCAAGCAGTCTCGCTGGCTTCTGTGGCTCACGCCGCAGCAAAAATTAAGCAAACAATGGCTGCAGCAATCCGGCCTGCCGGTGGATAAAGTGGTGCAATTGAGCCAGATCAGCCCGGTGAATACGGTTGAGGCAATGGAAAAAGCGCTGCAAACGGGGAATTACAGCGTGGTTCTCGGCTGGTTGCCCGAGCTAACGGAGGAGGATCGTCTAAAATTAAGACGTGCGGCAGAATTGGGTAACGCATACGGGTTTATCATGCGTCCACAACGTGACATTAGCCCGACTCACGGACAGTGTTCTACCCTAAAAATTCACTCTTCTTTGTATCATTAAGTAAATTTAGGATTTTTCCCATCATTTTCGCACCCCGTAAAGGGAACCTTTGCGGAATAAGGCAAAAAGCTAGTCCAGCCGCGGTTTGGCAAGGGAAAATGCCCTGTTTATCGCCGTTTTTTTGAGCTGAGAATGTTAGCAAATATGTACGATTCTGCGTTTTTTTTTAGAGCCTTATCACATCACACTTGTAACTTTCGCGCCACGTTGTAGACTTTACATCGCCAAGGTTGCTCTATAACGTCAGAAAAACTGGCGAGTAACAAACGAGGGCTTAAACCTTGGCGAAGGAATTTAACCAAGGGCTTAAAACAGCTTTAAAGCTCATTGCCTATTTGGATGATAACGAGGCGCAAAATGAAAAAGACAGCTATCGCATTAGCAGTGGCACTGGCAGGTTTCGCTACCGTAGCGCAAGCCGCTCCAAAAGATAACACCTGGTACACCGGTGCTAAACTGGGCTGGTCCCAGTACCATGACGTTGGCTTCTACGGCAACGGTTACCAGAACGGTATCGGCAACGGCCCAACCCACAAAGATCAGCTGGGTGCAGGCGCGTTCCTGGGCTACCAGGCAAACCAATACCTGGGCTTCGAACTGGGCTATGACTGGCTTGGCCGTATGCCTTACAAAGGCAGCGTGAACAACGGTGCTTTCAAAGCGCAGGGCGTTCAACTGGCCGCTAAACTGAGCTACCCAATTGCTGACGATCTGGACATCTACACTCGTCTGGGTGGTATGGTATGGCGCGCAGACTCTAAAGCTAGCTATGACAACGGCGCTCGTCGCCTGAGCGACCACGACACCGGCGTTTCTCCGCTGGCTGCTGTGGGTGTTGAATACGCACTGACCAAAAACTGGGCTACCCGCCTGGACTACCAGTTCGTAAGCAACATCGGTGACGCAGGTACCGTTGGCGCGCGTCCAGACAACACCATGCTGAGCCTGGGCGTTTCTTACCGCTTCGGTCAGGATGACGTAGTTGCTCCAGTTGCTCCAGCTCCAGCTCCGGCTCCAGTTGTTGAAACCAAGCGTTTCACTCTGAAGTCTGACGTGCTGTTCAACTTCAACAAGTCTACTCTGAAAGCAGAAGGCCAGCAGGCTCTGGATCAGCTGTACACCCAACTGAGCTCCATGGATCCTAAAGACGGTTCCGTAGTGGTTCTGGGTTACACCGACGCCGTTGGTTCTGACCAGTACAACCAGAAACTGTCTGAAAAACGCGCACAGAGCGTTGTTGACTACCTGGTCTCCAAAGGTATCCCGTCAGACAAAATCTCTGCACGTGGTATGGGTGAAGCAGAGCCAGTTACTGGCAACACCTGTGGCTACAAATCTGGCCGCGCTACCAAAGCTCAGATCGCTTGCCTGGCACCAGATCGTCGCGTAGAGATCGAAGTTAAAGGTATCAAAGACGTTGTAACTCAGCCTCAGGGCTAAGTTTACTCGCCTAATAAAAAACCCCGCAATGCGGGGTTTTTTTTCGTCCTGTTTTTGTCAGAGCATTCAAGGCCTGGTGCAACGAAGGCGCTCTGCCCCGTTTATTTAGGTTCTTTGCCGAGAATCGCCTTCAGGTCTTCTTTCAACGACGACATCTGATTCGCATACTTCTCTTTGCGCTCAGCATCTTCGATAAGCTGCACGACGGTTTCCGACAGCGTCACGCCGCGACGACGCGCCAGAGCAGCCAAACGTTGCCAAACCAAAAACTCCAGATCGATAGATTTCTTACGCGTATGCTGGTGTTCTGCGTTAAAATGACGTTTGCGGCGGGCGCGAATCGTTTGTTTCATCCGGTTATCCAGATCCGGATTCATATGAGCGGCAATCCATGCAAGTACCTTTACCGGCTCATTTTCCAGCTTCAGCAGCTCGTTAACCGCTTCCTGAGCAGCGCTGTTTTCAATGTAGCGGGTAATGAGTTCCCCTTCCCGGTGCTTCTTCACCAGGTACTTCCATTTCCAACCGCTCTCCAGATTTTCCAGTTGCTGATATTTCATCTTGAGCTCTTCAGTGACCGCGTAACTTCAAATAAGCATAACAGCTTTACGCCGAATTTCCCCGGCAATTAAGCCGTCTTTTAGACTGTTTTTTGCACAGTCATCGCGCGATGTCAAACTCCCTGATGCCAACTGGCACTCCACATGTATCAAGCTGCCGTTATTCTTGTATAATCGCCCTTTCCCTTTTTAACGATTGCATCTAACACTTTGACCAATAACCGACTTGAATGGCAATCTTTATTGCCGGACGTAACGCCTTATCAGGCGATATTTGATACCGCCGCTCAGTTGGCACCCGTGCCCTTTTCCGCCATTCAGCCTCGGCTGGAAAATGCCCTGACGCTATTTTGTCACCCCCAATCGCCACCGCGATTCATGCTGTTGAAAGCGCAAGAAACGCGAGAATACCTGGAACTGATCGCTAACGCCGTCAAACCACTGCTGCCGCAAAACACGGCATGCCGCGGCAGCCACTATGTCATTCAGGATGGCAAGGTCAGCGTAGAGCCTGCCAGCCATGGCGATGAACCTTTCGCTGCCGGCGGTGCTTGCGTGTTCCAAGAGTGGATTGAACCGGAGCAGCTGTTTGGTTGCGTGCGGATCCACAATGGCGACATCACTCTGCAGCCCGGCCTGGTGCACCAGGCCAACGGCGGTATTCTGATCCTGTCAGCCCGGGCGCTGCTGGCCCAGCCGTTGCTATGGCTGCGGTTGAAGCAAATGATCGGCCAGCGTCAGTTCCATTGGGTTTCGCCTGACGAAACCCGCCCGCTGCCGGTCGCCATTCCGTCGATGCCGCTGGACCTGCGGCTGATTGTAGTCGGCGACCGCCACGGCCTGGCCGATTTCCACGATATCGAGCCAGAACTGAGTGAACAAGCGGTCTATGGCGAATATGAAGACGATCTGCAACTGACTGAAGTTGATGATATGGCGCAGTGGTGCGGCTACGTCAACGGTGTGATCGCCGAGCGGCAGTTACCGATGTTGGCGGCCGATGCCTGGCTGCCGCTGATCGTTCAGGCGGTGCGTTATAGTGGCGATCAGGGCATCCTGCCACTCTCGCCGGTTTGGCTTGGGCAGCAGTTGTCCGAAGCGGCACTATATGCCGAAGAAGACCGCATTACGGCCAAAGCGTTTGAAGCGGCATTGAATGCCCGCGAATGGCGTGAAAGCTATCTCGCCGAGCGTATGCAGGATGAGATCGAACTGGGTCAGATCCTGATCGAGACCGAGGGTGAAGTGGTTGGGCAAATCAACGGCCTGTCAGTCCTGGATTATCCCGGCCACCCACGCAGCTTCGGCGAACCGTCGCGCATCAGTTGCGTTGTGCATCTCGGCGACGGCGAATTTACCGACGTCGAACGCAAGGCCGAGCTGGGCGGCAACCTGCACGCTAAAGGTATGATGATCATGCAAGCGTTCGTGATCGCCGAACTGGACCTGGATCAGCAGTTGCCCTTCTCCGCCTCGATCGTTTTTGAACAATCTTACGGTGAAGTGGATGGCGACAGCGCCTCGCTGGCTGAACTGTGCGCCCTGATCAGCGCCCTGTCACAGCAGCCGATCACACAACAGATCGCCGTCACCGGCTCCGTTGACCAATTCGGCAACGTACAGCCGATAGGGGGCGTTAACGAAAAGGTCGAAGGTTTCTTCGAGGTTTGTTTACGCCGCGGCCTGACGGGCAAACAGGGCGTCATACTGCCCGTGACCAACGTGCGCCACCTGTGCCTGCGTCAGGATGTCATTGACGCAGTGCGCGAGGGGCAATTCCACCTGTGGGCGGTAGAGAGCGCGGCGGAAGCCTTGCCTTTGCTCACCGGTTGCCTCTACTCTGACGAACAACAGCCGAATTTGTTGGCGGCCATTCAGGAACGGATTGCGCAGGTGAGCCTGCAGGAACGCCGCCGTCCATGGCCGCTACGCTGGCTCAACTGGTTCAACCACGGCTGATCGGACTTGTTCAGCGTACACGTGTTAGCTAACCTGCGTCCTTCATTAAAATAAGGCTTACTGAGAACATGGTAGATAAACGCGATTCCTATACGAAAGAAGACCTCGAAGCATCCGGCCGCGGCGAGCTGTTCGGCGCCGGTGGCCCACCGTTGCCGGCGGGTAACATGTTGATGATGGACCGCGTGGTCAAAATGACCGAAGACGGCGGGACTCACAACAAAGGTTATGTGGAAGCGGAGCTGGATATTAATCCGGACCTATGGTTCTTCGGTTGCCACTTTATCGGCGATCCGGTCATGCCGGGCTGCCTGGGCCTGGATGCGATGTGGCAGCTGGTCGGTTTCTACCTCGGTTGGCTCGGTGGCGAAGGCAAAGGCCGCGCGCTGGGCGTCGGTGAAGTCAAGTTCACCGGCCAGGTGCTGCCGACCGCGAAAAAGGTAACCTATCGTATTAACTTCAAACGCGTCATCACCCGCAAGCTGATCATGGGCGTCGCCGATGGCGAAGTGCTGGTTGACGGTGAAGTGATCTATACCGCCACCGATCTGAAAGTGGGCCTGTTCAAAGATACCACCGCGTTCTAATCACGCTGACGAGAAGGCGGCCACTGCCTTCTCTCTAACGTTCTTCGCATGCCGTCATGTTCGACGTGATGGCATTTCTTTCTCTTATCCTTTCCCGGCCTTTCAAAGACTCCCGCCCCTCTTTTTAACCGCCGTTAGCATCATCTTATTATTCAGTTCTCATCAAAGAGGATTAGGGCCGATAGCGAAGATGCGCTATCGGGCGATATGAAAACGTTGGGTGCTCCTTATTTCATCGCCCGACACCGAAATGTCTTCCGCCACAGCTCTCTGCCCTATGCTTACCCGAAGCGGCCAAAGCAACAGGCAGCCTGAAAGGCGGCCTCCCTAAATACCCGCATCAGTGCGATAGCGGTTTTTTTGCGTCCGGTTATTCTCTTGCCCCTCAAGATCCTCTAACATGACTAGCATAGTAACTACAATTATTGTACTTAGTGAGGAAGGTATGCAAAAAACCCGCTTTAGCGACGCGCCTTGCCCCGTAGCGCGTGCATTGGATCGCGTGGGGGAATGGTGGAGCATCCTGATCCTTCGCGATGCTTTTCAGGGGCTGTCCCGGTTCGACGAATTCCAACAAAGTCTGGGGATGTCACCCACGCTACTGGCGCGTCGCCTGAAGGATTTGGTGGCCCACGGCATTCTGTATAAAGAACGTTATCAAACGCGGCCGGCGCGCTATCACTACCTGCTTACTGAGCGCGGCAACGATTTTCTCCCGGTGTTGGCGGCGCTCTCACAATGGGGCAACAATCATCTGACCGACGGGGACGTCAGCGCCCTGTTGGTCGACGGACGCAACGATCGGCCGATCCAAGTCCAGTTGGTCAATCGTGATACCCAACAGCCGGTGCCGCCGCAGTTCATTACGCTGGCGCCAGGGCCGGCGGCAAGCGACGGCATACATCAACGCGCCGAACTGATGCGGCAGCGGCGCCTCGCCGACTTACCCGAATTTACCAAGGAGCCATCATGAGCAATCGTCGTATCGTCATTACCGGTATGGGCGCCGTTTCACCGCTAGGGTGCGGTGTTGAAGCCATCTGGCAACGTTTGTTAAAAGGAGAATCCGGCATTCGAGCGTTGCCTGACGAGATCGTTGCAGATTTACCGGTCAAGGTCGGAGGACAGGTCCCGGCGTTGGCGCAAGATGCTGAAGCGGGCTTCAACCCCGACGCCTCCGTCGCCCCCAAGGACCAAAAGAAAATGGACCGCTTTATCCTGTTTGCTATGGCGGCGGCGGACGAAGCCATTCGTCAGGCCGGCTGGATAGCCGATACGGACGAAAAACAAGAGCGCACAGCCACCGTCATTGCCTCGGGTATTGGCGGTTTCCCGGCGATTGCCCAGGCGGTGCGCACAACCGACAGCCGCGGCGCCAAGCGGCTGTCGCCGTTCACCATCCCCTCATTCCTGGTCAATCTGGCGGCCGGCCACGTTTCAATCAAACACCACTTCAAGGGGCCGATTGGCGCGCCGGTCACCGCCTGTGCCGCCGGCGTGCAAGCCATTGGCGACGCAGTGCGTATGATCCGCAATGATGAAGCCGATATCGCCGTGTGCGGCGGTACCGAAGCCGCTATAGATACCGTCAGCCTGGGCGGGTTCGCCGCCGCGCGCGCCATGTCCACCGCTCCGGCCGAATTGGCGCAACAGGCCTCTCGGCCCTTCGACAGCGCCCGGGACGGATTTGTCATGGGGGAAGGCGCCGGCATGCTGGTCATTGAAACGCTGGAACACGCGCTGGCGCGCGGCGCCACCCCGCTCGCGGAAATCGTCGGCTATGGCACCAGCGCCGACGCCTACCATATGACATCCGGCGCTGAAGACGGTAACGGCGCCTATCGGGCGATGAAAATCGCGTTGAAGCAGGCGAACGTCGTTCCCGAGGAGGTACAGCATTTAAATGCTCACGCGACGTCGACACCCGTAGGGGATTTGGGCGAAATCAACGCCATCAAACACCTGTTTGGCACGGCCGGGACTGTCGCCGTGACCTCAACAAAATCAGCGACCGGGCACCTGCTGGGCGCCGCCGGGGGGCTGGAAACCATCTTTACCGCCTTGGCTCTGCGCGATCAGATAGCCCCTGCCACGCTAAATCTGGATAACCCCGACCCGGCGGCGGCAGGTTTGCATCTGGTCGCGAAACAGGCGGAATCGATGAACATGACCTACGCCTTATCAAACGGCTTCGGCTTTGGCGGCGTGAATGCGAGTATTTTGTTGAAACGCTGGCGGGATGAATAAGCGCCTGAAACAAAAACCTCCGCCAGGGGGCGGAGGTTATTCCTTTTATTTGACAGGGAGCCGCTTAAGCGGTCACAGCCCTGTCTTCCATGGCTTCTCGCCAACCTCCCAGCCATTGAGACCGGGCGTCCACTGATGATTGGTAGGGACAATGTTCCCTGGAACGCCCTAAAATACCTGCCTGATACCCTCTCGAATGCGCCCTTTCCAGACGATCGCGTTTCTGTCTCTTCATGCCTCGTTTCCCTCATTTTGGTCTGGTGGAAAGAAAACAATGGCTGCTTTTTGCGCAGCCACGAGTAATCAATAGCGCTAAAAGAAGAGAAGATCAATGCGCAAAATTCACGCCAATGTCATATTTGTGAGCTACGCCCGAGGAAAATGCTAAGTGGCTGATCTGCAGAGGAAGGAGTTAACCAATTGAAATAAAATAGAAATCCCTGCCAGCGAGAAAAAACGACTTTTCACGCCGACAGGGATTAGACGATTTTAGACCAAATTATGACTAAATGCCGCCCATCTGTGCTGCGATAGCCTGGGCTTCCTGCTGCCACCCCTGCGCCAGCGTGCGCACCAGGGCATCATAGCCGTCTTCACCCTGTTTCAGCTCCAGGCTGAAAGGCCTTTTGATCAAACGCCCCTGGCGGTTCAGCACCCACTCGCCGCGAATGATCGCTTTCCCGTCAAAGCGGCCGTGGAAGCCGCTGATGGTCACGTTCAGCACATCCTGCTCGCTGCTCATCGGCTGCGAAGAGACCACCCACCCCGGCAGCGCGCTGCTGAGGTTGGTGACCAGCGTTTGCTGCAGCTGCTGATCGAGCGGGCTGGCCCACAGGTTGTTCTGGGCTATCACATACTGCACGTCGTTGGTCTGATACACCACGCCGCTCTGCGCCAGATAATCCGCCACGCTCACGTGCTCCAACCACAGCTGGCGCGTGGAGGCGGCGCTGCTGCCGGCCGCGGCCGGCGCGCCCAGCGCCGGCAACTGATAGTAAGTCTTCTGTGGCGAACTGCTGCAGGCGCTGAGCAACAGCGCCAGGGCTACCGGGATCCATTTCATCATTTCGTGGCCTTCTTCGGCTGAGGGTCATTGCTGCCGGCGGCTTCAAACACCAGCGCGTTGCTCTTCTCATTTAGGGTGCGTAACACCGGTTGCAGCTCACGCAAGACCTGATCGAGGCGCTGCATGTCGCCCACCATCTTGTTGTAAGCCGGTGAACCAGGCTGGAACCCTTTCATGCTGCGGTTCAGCTCCAGCAGCGTTTTCTGCATGTCCTGCGGCAGCGCCTGCATCTCTTTGCTGGCGATGATGTCGTTCAACGACTTCATGGTCTGCTGCGTCGACTTCATGGTTTTCTGGCTTTCCGCCAGCGTCTTGGTCGCTTCGCTGATCATCGGATTGATCGGCATCGAATTAATCTTATCCAACGTCTGCATCAGCTTCTGCTGGATCTGCGCCAGACCGCCGCTGGTGGTCGGCATCAGCGGATAACCGAACAGCTCGCGCGGCCCTTTCCACGGTTTTTCCTGCGGATAGAAGTCGAGATCGATGTACAGCGAACCGGTCAGCAGGTTGGCGGACTTCATCGAGGCGCGCATGCCGCGGGATTCCGCATCTTTCAAGTGCCCTTCAATATCGAAGTTGCCGCCCAGCTGTTTCTGGAAGCGATCCGGCTCGATGCGGATCAGCACCGGAATGCGGTAATCGTTATCCAGACGCTGCGCCATGCCGTCTTTATAGAACGGCACCTGCGCCACCGTCCCCAGACGGATGCCGCGGAACTCGACCGGCGCGCCCGGCTGCAGGCCGCGTACCGAATCGGAGAAGAACAGCAGGTAGTCTTTATGCACGGTATACAGCGAATCCTGCGTGCTACGCTGGTTGTCGAACAACCGGTACTCCGCCTTTTCTTTCGCCTGTTCGCCGCGATCCCAACCGTCCGGCACATCGAAGCTGACGCCGCCGCTGAACAGCGTGGTCAACGAGCCCATCTCCACCCGCATGCCCTGTGCCGACATGTCAAACGCCACGCCGCTGTCTTTCCAGAAGCGCACGTTGGTGGTGACCAACTGATCGTAAGGCGCAGTGATGAACAGCTGATAGCGCATGGCGCGCTCTTTAGGATCGAAGTAGCTGGTTTCCACCGACCCGACGCGATAGCCGCGGAACAGCACCGGATCGCCGGCGTTGAGCTGGCCTGACTTCTCGCTGTCCAGCACGATGCGCAACCCTTTGGCGTCCGGGGAAGCCAGCGGCGGCGCATCGAGAAGCTGATAGTTGTCTTTGCCGTCTTTGCCTTTGTTGCCCGGCTGCAGTTCGATATAGGCGCCGGAGAGCAGCGTGCCCAGCCCGGAGACGCCTTCACGGCCGATCTGCGGCTTCACCACCCAGAAGGCGGAATCCTGGCGCAGCAATTTCTCCATGCCGGAATTGAGACGCGCCTGCACCATCACCTTGCTCAGGTCATCGCTCAGCGTGACGGTTTCCACCACGCCGACGTCAACGCTGCGGCTTTTGATTTTGGTTTTACCCGCTTCCAGCCCTTCCGCCGTCGTGGTCACCAGCGTCACCACCGGCCCCTGATGGCTGAAGTGGTAAAACAGGATCCAGGCGCCGATCAGCGCGGTCACGATGGGAATGATCCACACCGGCGACCAGCGTTTGATCTTCTCGACGTCCGCGACGCTATGATTATTTTCCGTCACCTTGCGGCTCCTTGTTTATTGTTTCACTTGCGCGATCCCAGGTCAGCCGGGGATCAAATGTCATGGCGGCGAACATGGTGAGGATCACCACCAGCGCGAACAGCACGGCGCCCGTCGCGGGATAAATGCTCATCAACTGCCCCATTCGCACCAACGCCGACAACACGGCGATCACAAACACGTCGATCATTGACCAACGACCAACGAATTCGACCACTTCATAAATCAGATGCATACGCTCGCTGTCGGCGCGCGGTTTCTTCCTGCCGTTCGCATCCCAGCACAGCCAACCGATCGCCAACATTTTCAGCGACGGCACCATGATACTGGCGATGAAAATCACCATCGCTACCGGATAAGAGCCGTCCCCCCACAGCAGGATCACCCCCGCCATGATGGTGGAATTCATCTTGTTACCCAGCGCCTCGGTCACCATGATGGGCATCAGGTTGGCCGGAATATACAGCATGACAGAGGTCACCAGCAGCGCCAGCGTCCACTGCAGGCTGTGGCGGCGACGCACGTAGCCCTTGGTGTGGCAGCGCGGGCAGCGCACCTGATCGGCCGGCAGGATCGCCGTGCAGCACGCGCAGGAGCGCACGCCCTGGCGCATGCCGGTGCGCCCCACCGTCAGCGGGCGATTAAGCCGCGGCGCCGGTTCGATATCCTGCCACAGCCAGCGCCGATCCACGCACTGGAAAGCGCGCACCTGCAGCAGACAGAACAGGCAGTAAGGCACGAAGCTGCTGCCGATGCCGATGTCGCCGTAGGCCATCAGCTTGACGAAGCTGACCAGCACCCCGGCGAGGAAAATTTCCACCATGCACCAGGTCTTGAACTGGAACAGCACCCGGGCCATCCACTCTTTGAGACCCAGCGGCAAGCGCACCCTGGCGCACAGCAGGATGATCGCCACCATGCAAAACGCCGGGATCAGCTGCACGAACACCATAAACAAGGTGGCCATGCTGGCGTAGTCTTCCGCCACCATGACTTCCGGGATTTGGATCAGCCGGATTTCGTTGCCGAGGCCGGCGACGCGCATGTTGATAAACGGGAAAATGTTGGCCAGCACCAGCATGAACAAGGCGCTGAGCGCGTAACCGATCGGCCGCTTGCGCGGCTCGTCCCAGCGGGCGCTGAGCGTGGTTTTGCAGCGCGGGCATACCGCTTTGCTGCCATAGGCCAGCGGCGGCAGCGCCACCAGCATGTCGCACTGCGGGCACAGCATCAGGTTATCCTGCTGCGCCGCCGAGGGTGCGGAATGACTATGCTGCTGATGATTGTTGTGGGAACACACCATATTCCTCCTAAATAACGTTGCTCACCGGCACGTCGATACCGCCCGCAGCAGCGCGCGGGCGGTATCGCAACGGTCAGCCGTTTTTCATCGCTTCCAGCTCTTCCCAGCGGGCGAAGGCCTGCTCGAGCGCCTGCTCGGCGTTAGCCAACGCCGTCAGCACTTCTTGCGTTTCGCTGTGCGGCCGCGTGAAGAAGTCGGCATCGCTCATCTGCGCCTGCAGCGCTTTGATTTCCGCTTCCAGCTGTTCGAGCCGCTGCGGCAGCTGTTCCAGTTCGCGCAGCAGGTTGTAACTCAGCTTGGCCGCCGCTTTCTTCGGCTGTTCGGCCTTTTTCTCCGCCGCCGGTTTGCTCGCGCTCGGCGCCGCCTGACGAATCGGTTTCGCTGTCGCGCGCTGGTGATGCGCATCGTAGTAACCGCCGACGAAGGCGTTGATCACGCCATTGCCTTCGAAGATCCAGCACTCGGTCACCGAGTTGTCAACGAACTGACGATCGTGACTGACCAGCAACACAGTGCCCTGATAGCCGTCGATCAGCTCTTCCAGCAGCTCCAGCGTTTCGACGTCGAGATCGTTGGTTGGTTCATCGAGGATCAGCAGATTGCTCGGTTTCAGAAACAGCTTAGCCAACAGCAAGCGGTTACGCTCACCGCCCGACAGCGCCTTCACCGGCGTCATCGCGCGTTTCGGGTGGAACAGGAAGTCCTGCAGGTAGCCCAGCACGTGGCGAGGACGGCCGTTGACCATCACTTCCTGCTTGCCTTCCGCCAGGTTGTCCATCACCGTGCGCTCTGGATCGAGATCGGCGCGGTGCTGGTCGAAATAGGCCACTTCCAGCTTGGTGCCGCAGTGCACGCGGCCGCTGTCGGCTTTCAGCTGACCGAGCATCAGTTTCAGCAGCGTGGTTTTGCCGCAGCCGTTCGGCCCCACCAACGCAATCTTGTCGCCGCGCTGCACCTGGGCGGAGAAACCGCGTACCAGCACCTTTTCGCCAACCTGATAATTGACGTCTTCCAGCTCGAATACGATTTTGCCGGAGCGGGTCGCCTCTTCCACCTGCATCTTGGCGGTGCCCATCACTTCACGGCGCTCTGAACGCTCGACGCGCAGCGCCTTCAGCGCGCGCACGCGGCCCTCGTTGCGGGTGCGGCGCGCCTTGATGCCCTGACGGATCCAGACCTCTTCCTGCGCCAGCTTGCGGTCGAACTCGGCGTTTTGCAGCTCTTCCACCCGCAGCGCTTCTTCTTTGCTCTGCAGGTACAGATCGTAGTTACCCGGCCAGGAAACCAGCTTGCCGCGATCCAGATCGACGATGCGCGTCGCCATGTTGCGGATAAACGAACGGTCGTGCGAGATGAAGACGATGCTGCCGTCGAACTCTTTCAGGAAGCCTTCCAGCCAGTCGATGGTTTCGATATCCAGGTGGTTGGTCGGTTCGTCGAGCAACAACACGCGCGGCGAGCTCACCAGCGCGCGGCCCAGCGCCGCTTTGCGCAGCCAGCCGCCGGACAGCGAGGAAAGCTCGGCGTCGCCGTTCAGCCCCAGCTGCAGCAGCACTTCGCTGATGCGGCTGTCGAGCTGCCACAGCCCCTGGTGATCGAGGATCTCCATGATTTGCGCCATGCGCGCCAGGTTTTTCTCGCTCGGATCGCTTTCCACCAGGTGAGAGATCGCGTGATAGGCCTTCAGGTGTTCCGCCTGCTCCGCGACGCCTTCCGCCACAAAGTCGAATACGCTGCCGCCGATATTGCGCGGCGGATCCTGTTGCAGACGCGCCACGATCAGATCCTGTTCGTAGATCACCCGGCCGTCATCCAGCGGGATCTCTTTGCCTAGGATCTTCAGCAGCGTGGATTTGCCGGCGCCGTTGCGCCCGACCAGACACACGCGCTCGTTGTCTTCGATATGAATTTCGGTGTTGTCTAACAATGGCGCATCGCTGAAAGAGAGCCAGGCGCCGGACATGCTGATTAACGACATAGTAATTATTTTCCTTCGCCGGCGTGAGTCACCAGCCAGCAGTTGTGGATCTGACGGTTACGGGCAAAATCCTGCGACAGCGTCTTGGCGGTGATCTCTTTCGCCTCCAGGCCCAGCGCACTCAGCCCTGCCATATCCATTTGGAAACCGCGCTTGTTGTTCGAGAACATGATGGTCCCGTTGCGGCGCAGCAACCGTTTCAAATCTTTCATCAGCGCCAGGTGATCGCGCTGCACGTCAAAGGTGTTCTCCATCCGCTTGGAGTTGGAGAACGTCGGCGGATCGATGAAGATCACGTCGAACTGTTCATTGGCATTGCTCAGCCACGACAGGCAGTCGGCCTGGATCAGCCGATGCTGGCGGCCGGTCAGGCCGTTGGCGCGCAGGTTCTTCTCCGCCCATTCCAGGTAGGTGCGCGACATGTCCACCGTGGTGGTGCTGCGCGCGCCGCCCAGCCCGGCATGCACGCTGGCGGTGCCGGTATAGGCGAACAGATTGAGGAAGTCCTTGCCGCCGCTCATCTCGCCCAGCATACGGCGCGCGATGCGGTGATCGAGGAACAGGCCGGTATCGAGATAGTCGGTCAGGTTGACCCACAGCTTGGCGTTATACTCTTCCACCAGCAAGAACTCGCCCTTCTGCGCCAGTTTCTCGTACTGGTTTTTGCCCTTCTGCCGCTCGCGGGTTTTCAGGATCAGCTGATTCGACGGCAATTCCAGCACCGCCAGCGTCGCGTTGATCACATCGAACAGGCGCTGACGCGCCTTCTGCGCATCGACGGTTTTCGGCGGCGCATACTCCTGCACCACCACCTTGCTGCCGTAACGATCCACCGCGACGTTGTATTCTGGCAGATCGGCATCGTACAGGCGGTAGCATTCGATGCCTTGTTGCTTCGCCCACTTGTCGAGCTTCTTCAAATTCTTGCGCAGACGGTTGGCAAAATCTTCCGCCACCTGCACGCCGCCGGTAGCATTGCCGGCCGGGCTTGCCGCCAGCTGATAGTTTTTCTGCACGCACTCCAGCGGGCCGTTCTTCGCCTTGAACTGGCGCTCGGCGCGCAGCTGCAGGCAGCTCAACAGCTCCGGCGAGGCGCTGAACAGCGAAAGCTGCCAACCGCCAAAGGCGCTTTTCATCACGCGGCCCAGCATGTTGTGCAGCGCGATCAGCGCCGGTTCGCTTTCCAGACGCTCGCCGTACGGCGGGTTGCTGATCACCGTGCCGTGCGGGCCTTCCGGCAGCGGGTTGGTCAAGCGCGCGACGTCGCCGACGTTGAAGGTGATCAGCTCGGCGACGCCGGCGCGGCGGGCGTTGCCGCGCGCCATCTCAATCACCCGACGATCGATATCGGAACCGAAGAAGCGAGAGGTAGTTTCCTGCAGGCCGCGACGCGCGCGCACCTGCGCTTCGGTGGTGACTTCACGCCACAGTTCGGCGTTGTGACCATTCCAGGCGCTGAAGCCCCAGTGTTGACGGTGCAGGCCCGGCGCGCGATCGGCGGCGATCATCGCCGCTTCGATCAACAGCGTGCCGGAGCCGCACATCGGATCGAGCATCGGCGTGCCCGGCTGCCAGCCGGAACGCAACACGATGGCGGCCGCCAGGTTTTCCTTCAACGGCGCCTGGCCGGTGAGATCGCGGTAGCCGCGCTGGTGCAGGCCTTCGCCGCTCAGATCGAGCGCCACGCTGGCCATATCGCGTTGCAGGAAGACGTTAACGCGAATGTCCGGCTGCTGTTTGGCAACCGTCGGGCGTTGGTCGAGCTTACGGGTGAAGCTGTCAACGATGGCGTCTTTCACCTTCAGCGCGCCATACTGGCTGTTGCGGATCTCTTCGTTCACGCCGCTGAAATGCACGGCGAAGGTTTTATCCACGCCAAAAATGCTCGGCCAGTCAATCGCCTGCACGCCGAGGTACAGATCCAGGTCGCTGTGCACGCGGAATTCGTTCAGCGGCAACAAAATGCGCGAAGCCAGGCGGCTCCACAGCAGGCTTTGGTACAGAAGACGATCGTCACCCTGAAAATGTACCCCGCCCTGCACCACTTTGCAGTCGTGAGCGCCAAGCGTTTCCAGCTCGCTTTTTAACAGTTCTTCCAATCCACGCGCCGTGCTGGCAAACAGAGAGTTCATATCGTACTTATCACCAAAAAGAAAATTGTTGCGCATTATAGCTAATCCGCACCGCTTGTCATAAAGTTGCTCCCTTCTATTTAATCATCGTACGGAGATAAGGGTGATCACGCTTTCCAGACTCTACGTCCATCCGGTTAAATCACTGCGCGGCTTGCAGCTTTCCTACGCCCAGGTCGGCAGCAGCGGTCTGGCCTTTGACCGCAACTTTATGATCACCGAACCGGACGGCACCTTTATTACCGCGCGCCAATATCCGCAGATGGTGTTGTTCACGCCGGCGCTGTTGCCGGACGGGCTGTTTCTGACCGCGCCGGACGGTGAAAGCGCCGCTATTCGCTTCAGCGACTTCGCGGCCGCGCCGCAGCCGACCGAGGTGTGGGGCAACCATTTCACCGCGCTGATCGCGCCGGATGAGATCAACCGCTGGCTGAGCGGCTATTTCCAGCGCGACGTGCAGCTGCGCTGGCTGGGGCCTGAGCTGACCCGCCGGGTCAAGAAACACCCTGAAATCCCGCTGACGTTTGCCGACGGCTACCCTTATCTGCTGATTAACCAAGCTTCATTCAACGACCTGCAGCAGCGTTGCCCCGGCAGCATCAAGCTGGAACAGTTCCGCCCCAATCTGGTGGTGAGCGGCGCTACCGCCTGGGCTGAAGACGGCTGGCAGGTGATCCGCGTCGGCGATGTGATGTTCGATCTGGTGAAACCCTGCAGCCGCTGCGTGCTCACCACCGTCAGCACCGAGCGTGGCCGCAAGCACCCGAGCGGCGAACCGCTCAGCACGCTGCAAAAATTCCGCTCCGCCGACAACGGCGACATCGATTTCGGCCAGAATATGATCGCGCGCAACAGCGGCATCATTCGCGTGGGCGATACGGTGGAAGTCTTGTCAACCAAGCCGCCGCGCCCTTATGGTGCAGGTAAAGTGGTGGAGAGCGTGCAGGCGCCGCAGGACAGCGCGCACAGCGTCACGATCGAATATGAAGGAAAGGTATTTACCGGCAACAACCAGCAGATCCTGCTCGAACAACTGGAACAGCAAGGCATTCGCGTGCCTTACTCGTGCCGCGCCGGGATTTGCGGCAGCTGCCGCATTACATTGCTAAGCGGTGAAGTCGCGCCCCTGAAGAAAAGCGCGCTGGGCGACAACGGCACCATCCTGTGCTGCAGCTGCATCCCGAAAACTGATTTGACGTTGGCGTAATCCGCCTTATACCGCCCTGTCGTAAGCCGGGGCGGCGCTTTCATCCTGCGCGCAGGGTTTCAGCCGATCGTGCATCACCTTGATGGCGTCGCCCAAGACCATGGTACGGCCGGCGACCGTCAGCTGATTTTGCGCCAGCAGGCACAGGCTGGCGTTATCCCCGGCCTCCACCACCAGCAGGCGCGCTTCCGCGCCGCTTTCCATCACTTTCACCGCCGCCAGCTCGCCGTTTTTCGGCTGCAACGGGTAGTGCTGCTGCGAGAAATGCCAGCTCTTCGGCATCAGCGGTTTCAGGAAGCGGTAGGCGACCAGCGCATTCAACACCAGCTCGGCGCGCTGTTCATGGCTCAGCTTGACCTGCTTGCACTGTTCTTCATAGGTGAAATAAAGGGCGGCGTCATCCACGCAAAAAGCGCATTCATCGAAGGCGTCCGGCGTTAACATTTTGGCCGGGAAACGTGAACGAAAGATCATACCATTAGCTAAATCCAGCATTAGCCGATCGTGTTCGGCATCAAAATACCAACGCCAATTATCGTCAGGTTTTATCTTCATTTCGTATCCTTCTCGCTGCCCATGCCAACGCCGCACTCACCCTAAAAGGCGATTTTATCACCGATGAAATAGCTTAAACATCGGATAATTCCGCGAACGATATTTAAGCTAACGAACAAAATATAGACGAGCCGGGGGCAGAAATAAACCCCCGGAATAAAATGAGAGGAAAAATATTAGATATGGGTAACGATATCTTTAATCAAACGCGGGCCGTGATAGATAAATCCGGAATAAATTTGCAGCAGGCTCGCGCCGGCCTCCATTTTTTCGCGCGCCGCCGTCAGCGAATCGATGCCGCCTACGCCGATAATCGGCAGACGTCCTTGCAGCTCGGTGGAGAGGCGACGGATCACTTCGGTGCTGCGTGATTGCAACGGACGCCCACTTAACCCGCCCGCTTGTTCGCAGTAATTCAGCCCTTGGATCAATTTTCGATCCAACGTGGTATTGGTGGCGATCACGCCATCGATATTATGCCGCACCAGGCTATCGGCAATTTGGATCAATTCTTCTTCAGAAAGATCCGGCGCGATCTTTACCGCCACCGGCACATATTTGTGATGGCGCGCATGTAATTCCTGCTGCTTATTTTTAATCGCAGCCAAAAGATCGTCTAACGCTTCGCCATACTGTAAGGATCGTAACCCCGGCGTATTCGGTGAAGAGATGTTAATCGCGATATATCCGGCATACGGATAAACTTTATCCATGCAGATCAAATAATCGTCTTTGCCCTGCTCGACCGGCGTGTCTTTATTCTTGCCGATATTGATCCCAAGAATGCCGCCGAAATGGGATTTCTTAACGTTTTCAACCAGATTTTCCACACCATGGTTATTGAACCCCATGCGGTTAATCAGGCCTTCCGCCTCAACCACGCGGAACAAGCGCGGCTTGTCGTTGCCCGGTTGCGGACGCGGCGTCACGGTGCCGACTTCCACATGGCCGAAGCCCATCGCGCCGAACGCATCGATGCATTCGCCGTTTTTATCCAGACCGGCGGCCAACCCCAGCGGGTTTTTAAACGACAACCCCATGCAGCTGACCGGTTTGGTCGGCACGGACTGACGGACAAGAAACGCTAATGGGGTGCCGGTAATACGGCTGAGCTGACGAAAGGTCACTTCGTGCGCGCGCTCCGGATCGAGCTGGAACAACGCTTTCCTGATGAGGGGGTAGTACATGGACTCTCCTGATTTCCCGGTTGCAAACCGGGGGCGTATTATCCGGTATCCCCCGCCTAATTGGAATTGATTAAAGGCAAAAAAAGCCGTTTTTACGCAATCGTTTTCCCTTGTCACTGCCAAATCGGCGCCAATCCGCTTTTACGCATATCCAAATCAAAAAATGAGATTTAAAAAACGCGCCCGGTTGCTGGTAGGTTTAAAACACTTCCCATTAATTTTCTAATTAAACCTAACTTTTAGTTATAAGGAGTGGCAATGCGCGTTATATCACTGGCCGGTAGCCCACGCATCCCATCACGTTCCGCCGCGCTGCTCTCGCTGAGTCAGAACTGGCTGCGGCAACAAGGGGTGGAGGTGACGGCCTATACCCTGCACGACTTCGATGCCGAAGATCTGCTGTACGCCAACTTCAACAGTCCGGCGATCAAAGCGTTTGCCGACCAGCTGGCGCTGGCCGACGGCCTGCTGATTTCCACGCCGGTTTATAAAGCGTCGTTCTCCGGGGCGCTGAAAACCTTGCTGGATCTGCTACCGGAACGCGCGCTGGATCATAAGGTGGTGCTGCCGCTGGCGACCGGCGGTTCTGTCGGCCACATGCTGGCGGTGGACTATGCGCTGAAACCGGTGCTGGCGGCACTGAAAGCGCAAGAGGTGCTGCATGGCGTGTTCGCCGACGACAGCCAGATCCAGCTGACCGGCGAAGGCGCCACGCTTACCGACGCCGTCGCCGCCCGATTGGAAGAAGCGCTCGCCAGTTTCTATTTGGCGCTTGGGCGCCGCAAACCGCCCGCGCTGCGCGTCGCGTCGCCGCTGACGGCGCGTCAAACCGCCTGAAACGCCTGGAAAAGGAGAGCCTGAATGAAAGAACGCAACGCTTTGCGACGTTGGCTGAGCGCCGCGGCCTTCACCGGCCTGCTGTCGCTGGTCTGGGCCAACGCCGCCGTCGCGCAGGATCCGGCGCAATTTCGCATCGGTTACCAGAAAGGATCGGTGAGTCTGGTGCTGGCGAAAAGCCACCGGCTGCTGGAGGAGCGCTTCCCCGCCACCCGCATTAGTTGGATTGAATTTCCCGCCGGCCCGCAGATGCTGGAAGCCTTGAACGTCGGCAGCATCGATCTGGGCAGCACCGGTGATATTCCGCCGATCTTCGCGCAGGCCGCCGGGGCGGACCTGCTGTATGTCGGCGTTGAGCCGCCCAAACCGAAGGCGGAAGTGATCCTGGTGCCGGAAAACAGCCCGATCAAAACCGTCGCCGATCTGAAAGGCCATAAGGTCGCATTTCAGAAAGGATCCAGCTCACACAACCTGCTGCTGCGATCGCTGCAAAAGGCCGGCCTGAAATTTACGGATATCCAACCCGCCTACCTGACCCCCGCCGATGCGCGCGCCGCATTCCAGCAAGGCAACGTCGATGCCTGGGCTATCTGGGATCCTTATTATTCCGCCGCGCTGCTGCAGGGCGGCGTGCGGGTGCTCGGCGACGGCACCGATCTGAACCAGACCGGTTCCTTCTATCTGGCGGCGCGCCCTTATGTCGAAGCCAATGGCGCCTTTATCAGCCAGGTCCTGACGGTGCTGACCCAGGCCGATGCGCTCACCCGCAGCGACCGGGCGCAAAGCGTGACCTTGCTGGCCAACGCCATGGGGCTGCCGGAACCGGTGATCGCCAGCTATCTGGATCACCGTCCCCCGACCGCCATCACACCGCTCGATGCGCATACGATCGCCGCGCAGCAGCAAACCGCCGACCTGTTTTACGCCAACCGGCTGGTGCCGGTGAAGGTCGACATCTCGCAACGCATCTGGCGCCCAAGCGCGCAATAAATACGGGAGAGCATTGACGATGAGCCTGAACGTTTTCTGGTTTTTACCCACCCACGGCGACGGCCACTATCTTGGCAGCGCACAGGGCGCTCGCAGCGTCGATCACGGTTACTTGCAACAAATCGCCCAAGCGGCGGACCGGCTGGGATTCGGCGGCGTGCTGATCCCCACCGGTCGCTCTTGCGAAGACTCCTGGCTGGTGGCCGCCTCGCTGATCCCGGTCACCCAGCGGCTGAAATTTTTGGTCGCGCTGCGGCCGGGTATCATCTCCCCTACGCTGGCGGCGCGTCAGGCGGCGACGCTGGATCGCCTGTCCAACGGGCGCGCCCTGTTCAATCTGGTCACCGGCGGCGATCCGGAAGAGCTGGCGGCGGAGGGGTTGCATCTCAGTCATGAAGAGCGTTACGAAGCCTCGACCGAGTTCACTCATATCTGGCGCCGGGTGCTGGAAGGTGAAACCGTCGATTTCCACGGCAAGCATATTCAGGTGAAAGGCGCCAAACTGCTGTTCCCGCCGGTGCAGCAACCGCGCCCGCCGCTCTATTTCGGCGGATCCTCCGCCGCCGCGCAGGATCTGGCCGCCGAGCAGGTAGAAATGTACCTCACCTGGGGAGAGCCGCCGGCGCAGGTCAAAGAGAAGATCGAAGAGGTGCGCGCCAAAGCGGCGGCGAAGGGCCGGCAGGTACGCTTCGGCATCCGTCTGCACGTCATCGTGCGGGAAACCACCGAAGAAGCCTGGCGCGCCGCCGATCGGCTGATCGCTCACCTCGATGAGGAAACCATCGCCAACGCGCAGCAGGCCTTTGCGCGCTTCGACTCCGTCGGCCAACGGCGCATGGCGGCGCTGCACGGCGGCAAGAAGGATAATCTGGAGATCAGCCCGAACCTGTGGGCCGGCATCGGCCTGGTGCGCGGCGGCGCCGGCACCGCGCTGGTGGGCGATGGCCCGACGGTCGCGGCGCGCATGCAGGAATACGCCGATCTGGGCATCGACACCTTTATTCTCTCCGGCTATCCGCATCTGGAAGAGGCCTACCGCGTCGGCGAACTGCTGTTTCCGCACCTCGATCTGGCGCAGGAGGAAACGCCCGCGCGCCTTCAACCAGTGCGCCCGCAGGGCGAAGTAGTGGCCAACATCTATGTTCCGCAAAAAGTGTCGCAGAGCTGAGGAGCGCCCCGATGGCAAAGAACGCGCAACGCATCCTGTACCGGCTGGCCCCTTGGGCGCTGCCGCTGGCGCTGGTGATCATCTGGCAAGTCGCCGTCGAAACCGGCTGGCTGTCCAACCGCATTTTGCCGGCGCCGAGTGCGGTGCTGGCCGCCTTCTGGCGCCTGAGCCAAAGCGGCGAACTGTGGCAGCACCTGAGCATCAGCAGCCAGCGTGCGTTGTTAGGCTTCGCCATCGGCGGCAGCATCGGACTGATTCTCGGCTTTATTACCGGGCTGTCGCGCTGGGGTGAACGCCTGTTGGACAGTTCGGTGCAAATGATCCGCAACGTGCCGCACCTGGCGCTAATCCCACTAGTGATCCTGTGGTTCGGCATCGATGAATCCGCCAAGATCTTTCTGGTAGCGCTCGGCACGTTGTTCCCGATTTATCTCAATACCTATCACGGCATCAAAAACATCGATCGCGGCCTGCTGGAGATGGCGCGCAGCTACGGTCTGAGCGGTTTTCGCCTGTTCACGCAGGTGGTGCTGCCGGGCGCGTTGCCGTCGATTATGGTCGGCGTGCGTTTCGCCCTCGGGTTCATGTGGTTGACGCTGATCGTCGCCGAAACCATCTCGGCCAACTCCGGCATCGGTTATCTGGCGATGAACGCGCGTGAATTTCTGCAAACCGACGTGGTGGTGGTGGCGATCGTGCTGTACGCCCTGCTCGGCAAGCTGGCGGACGTGGGCGCACAACTGCTGGAACGCGTCTGGCTGCGCTGGCATCCGGCCTATCAACTGAAACAGGGAGAAGCGCTATGACCCTTCCCGCTCGCCTTGCGCAAGGCACGCCGGTGACGCTGGAGTCCATCGGCAAACGTTACGGCAACCGCACCGTGCTGGATAACATTCAGCTACGCATCTCTGCCGGGCAGTTCGTGGCGGTGGTCGGCCGCAGCGGCTGCGGCAAGAGCACCCTGCTGCGTCTGTTGGCCGGCCTGGAACAGGCCAGCAGCGGCGCGCTGCTCAGCGGCAATGCGCCGCTTGCCGCCGCCAAAGAGGATACCCGGCTGATGTTTCAGGATGCGCGCCTGTTGCCGTGGAAAACGGTGATCGACAACGTGGGTCTGGGGCTGCGCGGCCACTGGCGCGACGCGGCGCTGCAGGCGCTGGCCGCGGTCGGTTTGGCGGATCGCGCCCGCGACTGGCCGGCGGCGCTGTCCGGCGGACAAAAGCAGCGGGTCGCCCTGGCACGCGCGTTGATCCACCGCCCCCGCCTGCTGCTGCTGGACGAACCGCTCGGGGCGCTGGATGCCCTGACGCGCATCGAGATGCAAGGGCTGATAGAATCGCTGTGGCAACAGCACGGTTTTACCGTACTGCTGGTGACGCACGACGTCAGCGAAGCCATCGCGCTGGCGGATCGGGTGATGCTGATTGAAGAGGGCCACATCGGACTGGATCTGAGCATCGATCTGCCGCGGCCACGCCGTAAGGGTTCAGCCAGGCTGGCGGAACTGGAAGCTGAAGTGCTGGAGCGGGTGTTATCGCCGCCGGTCACCGCGGCCAGCCCACGCCAGGCGGCGAATTGAACGAAAAAAGGGACGGCGCAGGCCGTCCCTTTGGGTATTCACGGTGAAAAGATTAGGCGTCGAGCGCCTTGCTGATCTTCTCGTACAGATCGCCGGACAGGTTTTCCAACCCTTTCAGCTGTTCCAACGCTTTGCGCATCAGCGCCTGGCGACCGGCGTCGTAACGCTTCAGGCGAATCAGCGGTTCGATCAGGCGCGCGGCGATCTGCGGGTTGCGCTGGTTGAGATCGCTGAGGATCTCCACCAAGAATTGATAACCGCTGCCATCCGCCGCATGGAACGCCGCCGGATTGCCTGAAGCGAAGCCGCCGATCAGCGAGCGGGTGCGGTTCGGGTTGCTCAGGCTGAACGAGCGGTGTTGCAGCAGCGCACGCACCTTGCTCAACACATCCGCCGATGGGCTGCTCCCCTGCAGCACGAACCATTTGTCCATCACCAGGCCATCCTGATGCCAGCGCTCGTCGAACGCCGCCAACAGCGCATCGCGACACGGCAACTGGGCCGCAACCGCAGCGGACAGCGCCGCCAGCGAGTCGGTCATGTTATCCGCCTGGCGATACTGTTCGCTCACCAGTTGGTCCGCCAGCGCCGCATCTTCGCCGAACGCCAGATAACCCAGGCACACATTGCGCAAGGCGCGCTTGGCGATGTCGGCGTGCTCCACGCGGTAGCCGTCGGTCTTGTTGGCGTGATACACCGCCAGCCACTCATCGGCCAACTCCCGCGCCAGGCAGCGAACGATCGCTTCGTGCACCGCGGCGATCGCTTCCGGATCGATGGTGGCGAACAGTTCAGCGATTTCGTTCTCCGACGGCAGCGTTAGGATCTGCGCCGCCAGCGCCGGATCCAGCGTCTCGTTCAGCAACACCGCACGGAACGCGTCGGCCACGTGCAGCGGCAGCGACAACGGCTGCTTCTGCTGGTGCCGCGCCACGTTCAGTTTGATGTAGGTCGCAAGCAGGCTCTGCGCCGCATCCCAACGCGCAAACTCATTGCGCGCGTGCTGCATCAGGAAGGTCAGTTGCTGATCGCTGTACGGATAATCCAGTTTCACCGGCGCAGAGAATTCACGCAGCAGCGACGGCACCGGCTTGTGCGCCACGCCGTCGAACACGAAGGTCTGCTCCGCTTCGGTGACGTTCAGCACGTTGTTGACCGGCAGGCCGCCCTTCTGCAGCGCGATGACGTTACCTTCGCTGTCGTACAGCTCGATATCCAGCGGGATATGCAGCGGCAACTTCTCAGGCTGATCGGCGGTCGGCGGGGTTTTCTGGCTGACATGCAGGCGATATTGCTGAGTTTCCGCATCGTACTCGTCGCGCACCGTCAACAGCGGCGTGCCGGACTGGCTATACCAACGGCGGAAGCGCGACAGATCCACGTTGGACGCGTCCTCCATCGCCTGTACGAAGTCATCGCAGGTGGCGGCGCTGCCGTCGTGGCGTTCGAAATAGAGCTGCATCCCTTTCTGGAAGTTCTCTTCCCCCAGCAGGGTGTGCATCATGCGGATCACTTCAGAACCTTTCTCATACACCGTCAGGGTGTAAAAGTTGTTCATCTCGATGACTTTATCCGGACGAATGGCATGCGCCATCGGGCTGGCGTCTTCGGCGAACTGCGCGCCGCGCATCACGCGCACGTTATCGATGCGGTTGACCGAACGCGAGCCCAGATCGGAACTGAACTCTTGATCGCGGAACACCGTCAGCCCCTCTTTCAGGCTGAGCTGGAACCAGTCGCGGCAGGTGACGCGGTTGCCGGTCCAGTTGTGGAAGTATTCGTGGCCAATCACTGCTTCGATGTTCAGGTAATCTTTGTCGGTGGCGGTTTCCGCCTTCGCCAACACGTATTTGGAGTTAAAGATATTTAACCCTTTGTTCTCCATCGCGCCCATATTGAAGAAATCGACCGCCACGATCATATAAATGTCGAGATCGTATTCCAGACCGAAGCGGGTCTCGTCCCACTTCATCGAGTTTTTCAACGAGGTCATCGCCCAGTCGGCGCGATCCAGGTTACCGCGATCGACAAACAGCTCCAGCGCGACCTTACGGCCGGAACGGGTGGTGAAACTGTCGCGCAGCACGTCGAAGTCCCCCGCCACCAACGCGAACAGGTAGCAAGGTTTCGGGAACGGATCCTGCCATTGCACCCAGTGGCGACCATCGGCCAATTCACCCTGGCCAATACGGTTGCCGTTCGACAGCAGGAACGGATAGCGCGCCTTGTCGGCCACGATGCGGGTGGTAAAGCGCGCCAGCACGTCCGGGCGATCCTGGTAATAGGTAATATGATGGAAGCCTTCGGCTTCGCATTGCGTGCACAGCGCATCGCCGGACAGATACAGCCCTTCCAGCGCGGTGTTTTTCGCCGGGTGAATATCGTTGACGATGGTCAGAGTGAATTGTGCCGGCAACGCTTCGACGATCAGCTGGTTATCCTGCTGACGATAGGCGCTCCACGGTTGACCGTCGACCTGAATGCTCACCAGCGTCAGATCCTCGCCATCCAGCACCAGCGGTGCGCCGGCTGCGCCCTGACGTTTGATTTTACTGACGGCGGTCACGCGCGTGGTTTCCGCGTCCAGACTGAAGTCCAAATCGATGTCGGTCGTGGTGTAATCGGGCGCGCGATAATCGTGGCGATATTTTGCCTGTGGCTGTTGTGTCATAAAAACCCTTAAACGTCTCAGTGAGTTATAGGTGCCAGGCCGCTCTTCTCCTCCGCGCCGTCGCTGGAGATTTCCCCTGCGGCGCTCGGCGAACCTGATTGTGAATAAACTGTATCACAGCTGGCTGAAAAGCCCAGATCCGCCGGGCAAGCGCGATAAAGAAATCAGAGGCAAATCATAGTTCACCCACCAGATGGCAGCGCGGGTGACCAATGGCTAAATAAAAATCAGCATTTAATGCTAAAAAACCGCCTTCGCGGCGCTCCGGCATTGTTGAGGCGGCACAGGCGGCATGATGGTATAATTGCCGAATCAGGCTCAGGGATGACTCGCACTATGAAAATCAAATACGCTATCTATTTTTTCACCCTGTGCCTGATGACCTCCTTCTCGCTGTTCATCGTCGAGGAACTGCTCGAAGCCCATACCGAGTACCGCGATAACCAGCTCAACCTGTATAAGATCGATCGCGCCAAAGAAATCTCCGAGGCCTTTCAGGCTTCGCTGCAGGCTCACCGTCTCAAACGCTTGAGCCTGATCGATCCGCAAATCACTCGCGCGCAGTGTCTGGCCGCCGATCGGGTGGCGCGCGAGAAAATCGCCCGGATCCGCGAGCATCTGAACGACACGGTCGCCAGGGAGCTGGGTGTGCGGCAAAAAATCGCCGCGCTGTCGATGATCGGCCTGATGGAACAGTTGCTGGATAACGACAACCTGCAGCTTTCGCAGGTCAACAACGCCAACGCCAACCTGTTCAATATCAACAGCGCCTACTACATCTCGCAAACCAGCAAGAGCTATTACCGCTACACCTACGATACCCGAATGGTGGATACCGACTCCTTTATGTTTCTCGAGGCCATTCGCCTCAACAACCGGCTGAATATGTCGCTGACGGAGTTAAGCGATCAGATTATCGACGTCAACGTCAGCCCACTCGATCGCAAAGACGCCTATCTGAAGTCCATTCAGTTGACCGGCGTCCTGAACGCGCTGAGCACCCGGTTGATCTTCATGAAGCTCAACTACGACGACGTGCAAACCACCAGCATCGTCAATCAGTTGCTCACCCAGGTGTCTACCGAACGCCTCAAGCAGATTACCGATGGGCTATACACCGCCATCAATACCCAAAAGCCCTATCCCGCCGCGCTGATCTCGCGCTATGTCGACGAGTTGAGCGGGCTTTCTCAGACGCTGTATCAACGCAGCTTCGAGCTGGAAACCGTCGCTTCGCGTCACAAGATTTATGACAGCCAGACCACCATTTACGGCATGATCGCGCTCGCCGGTCTGGGGGTGCTGCTGTTCATTTTGCCGGCGCTGGTGTTCTGCACCAACATCAACCGCTGGTTGACCAAAACCCACAACAATATCGTGCGGCTGTCGCGCGGCGAGATGAATATCGATCGCAACGACGCCTTCTACAGCCGGGAACTGATCGCCATCAGCGACGCCATTCAACAGCTCAGACAATATCAGTTGGACAAGGTCTCGCTGGAAAGCGAGAAACAGCTGCTGATTAAAGAGCTTGAGGCCTCTTCCTTCCTCGATCCGCTCACCAACATTTATAACCGCCGTAAATTCTTCCTCGAATGCCAGCTATTGGGCGACGGTAGCTACCCGCAGGCCTTTTGCCTGATCGATATCGACAACTTCAAACAGCTCAACGACAGCTACGGCCACGATGTCGGTGACCGGGCGCTGGTGGAATTCGGCCATCTGTTGCAACGCGCGTTTCGCGCCAGCGACATCTTCTGCCGCTACGGTGGCGAAGAGTTCGCGGTGCTGCTGGGCAACTGTTCGTTGGACAACGCGCGGGACATCATGGAGCAATTGCGCGCCCGCACCCATCGCCTGACGCTGAATCTGGCCGACGGGCGGCAAGTGCGTTTCACCACCAGCTGCGGCATTGCGCCGGTCAACGCGTTCACTGCGCTGCAGGCGGCGATCAAACAGGCGGACGAAGCGCTCTATTTTTGCAAAAAGAACGGCAAGGATCGGGTCAGCGTGCACACCCAGGCCGGGTTTATCTGATTTGTTGTTTAAAATAATTAACATTATAATTTTTATGACTAATTAGGCTAAGTCATTCACCTTACAGGCATATCTGGCTTTTTTCCCCCGCCGCCGTCGCCAGCCCGCCATAAAGGCACGTTTAATCCTCGACCCGCTTCGGTGATTTATGGTGTGATGCAGCTTCAATAACAGGATAATCCGGGTATACTCCACCCCCACTTTTATGATTATCCGGATTTGGACACGCGCCTGACGAGGATGCTGTAACGCGCTATGACTCAATACGCTTCCCCGATTTTGACATCACTGCTTGATACCGATGCTTACAAGCTTCATATGCAGCAAGCAGTGTTCCATCGCTATCCCGCGATCAGCGTGGCGGCGGAATTCCGCTGCCGCGGCGACGAACTGCTGGGCGAATATGCCGACGAGATCCGCGCGCAGGTCGCCCTGATGAGCCAGCTGGCGCTGACCGACGCCGAATTCGCTTACCTTTCGGGTCTGCCCTTCTTCCGTCAAGATTACCTGAGCTGGCTGCGCACGTTCCGATACGATCCGCAGCAGGTGACCATCGACAACCGCGACGGCAAGCTGCAAATCCGCATCGCCGGGCCGTGGCGTGAAGTGATCATGTGGGAAGTGCCGCTGCTGGCGGTGATCAGCGAAGTGGTGCACCGCCGGCGTTCTCCGCTGGCGACGCCGGAACAGGCGGTAGCCCACCTGCAAACCAAGTTGGCGCAGTTCAAGACGCTGGCGGGCGATTTGGATCTTTCACGCTTCAAGCTGATGGACTTCGGCACCCGTCGCCGTTTCTCCCAGGGCGTACAACAGGCCATCGTCAGCACCTTGCAGGCCGAATTCCCGTACCTGTCGGGCACCAGCAATTACGATCTGGCGCATCAGCTCGGCCTGGCGCCGGTCGGCACGCAGGCGCATGAATGGTTCCAGGCGCATCAGCAGATAAGCCCGGTGCTGGCCAACAGCCAGCGCGCCGCATTGCAGGCCTGGCTGGATGAATACCCCGATCAGCTTGGCATCGCGCTCACCGACTGCATTACCATGGATGCTTTCCTGCGCGACTTCGGCCCGCAGTTCGCCGAGCGTTATCAGGGGCTGCGCCACGATTCGGGCGATCCCGTCGAGTGGGGTGAGAAAGCCATTGCCCACTATCAGAAACTGGGCATCGACCCGATGAGCAAAACGCTGGTGTTCTCGGACAACCTGGATCTGGAAAAAGCGCTGGCGCTCTATCGCCACTTCTATCAGCGCATCAATCTCAGCTTCGGTATCGGCACGCGCCTGACCTGTGATATTCCGGGCGTTAAACCGTTGAATATCGTGATCAAGCTGGTCGAATGCAAAGGCAAACCGGTGGCTAAGCTCTCCGACAGCCCCGGCAAGACCATCTGCCAGGACCAGGCATTCGTGCGGGCCTTGCGCAAGGCCTTCGATCTGCCGCTGGTGAAGAAAGCCAGCTGAACCTTCTCTATATAGAGAGAAAGAAAGCCGGCCCGGTTTACGCGCCGGCTTTTTTGTTTTTATCCCGAACGCCCTCTTTTCAGTCAGCCGCGATAAATGTTGCGCCAATCCGATGATTTCTGCTTGTGCTCTGCACCGCGGCAAGTAACATAGCCATTACCCCCATATTCTTGGGTTGTAAGCTATTTCTAAACCAAATTATTAAAGAGAGAAATCTATGAGCGTAGTGCCTGTAGTCGACGTACTGCAAGGTCGTGCTGCGGTTGACAGTGAAGTCACCGTACGCGGCTGGGTACGTACCCGGAGAGATTCAAAAGCTGGTATCTCCTTCCTGGCCGTCTATGACGGTTCCTGCTTTGATCCGTTACAGGCCGTCGTTAATAATTCTCTGCCGAATTATCAGGATGAAGTGCTGCATCTGACCACCGGTTGTTCGGTTGAAGTCACCGGCAAAGTCGTCGCTTCACCGGGCGAAGGCCAGAGCTTCGAACTGCAGGCTACCGCAATCAAAGTGGTCGGCTGGGTCGACGATCCGGACACTTACCCGATGGCGGCCAAGCGCCACAGCATCGAATACCTGCGCGAAGTGGCTCACCTGCGCCCGCGCACCAACCTGATCGGCGCCGTGGCGCGCGTACGTCATACTCTGGCGCAGGCGATCCACCGCTTCTTCCATGAAAATGGGTATTTCTGGGTCTCTACTCCGCTGATCACCGCCTCCGATACCGAAGGCGCCGGCGAGATGTTCCGCGTGTCCACGCTGGATCTGGAAAACCTGCCGCGCACCGACAAAGGCACCGTCGATTTCAGCGAAGACTTCTTCGGTAAGGAAGCCTTCCTCACCGTTTCCGGCCAGCTGAACGGCGAAACCTACGCTTGCGCGCTGTCGAAGGTTTACACCTTCGGCCCAACCTTCCGCGCCGAAAACTCCAACACCAGCCGCCACCTGGCGGAGTTCTGGATGATCGAACCGGAAGTGGCCTTCGCTACGCTGGACGACGTCGCCGGCCTGGCCGAAAGCATGCTGAAGTATGTGTTCCAGGCGGTGCTGGATGAACGTGCCGACGATCTGAAATTCTTCGCCGAGCGCGTGGATAAAGACGCTATCGCTCGTCTGGAGCGCTTCGTGTCTTCCGATTTCGCCCAGGTGGACTACACCGAGGCCATTGAGATCCTGCTGGCCTCGGGCCAAACCTTCGAAAACCCGGTTTCCTGGGGCATCGATCTCTCTTCCGAGCATGAACGTTACCTGGCGGAGAAACACTTCCAGGCGCCGGTGGTGGTGAAAAACTACCCGAAAGACATCAAAGCGTTCTACATGCGCATGAACGAAGACGGCAAGACCGTCGCGGCCATGGACGTGCTGGCGCCGGGCATCGGCGAAATCATCGGTGGCTCGCAGCGTGAAGAACGCCTCGACGTGCTCGATCAGCGTCTGGAAGAGATGGGGCTGAATAAAGAAGACTACTGGTGGTATCGCGATCTGCGCCGCTACGGCACCGTGCCGCATTCCGGTTTCGGCCTGGGCTTTGAACGTTTAATCGCCTATGTCACCGGCGTGCAAAACGTGCGCGATGTGATTCCATTCCCGCGCACGCCGCGTAACGCAAGCTTCTAATTTATACGATCACACGTTTTTTAAACGATTTCGTTACAAAACAAAGGCCAGCATCGCTGGCCTTTCGCATTTTTTAATATTGACGCACGTCACAAAGTTCCCGAAAAATTACATTTGGTTACACATGTTTTCCTTTTGCAACCTGATTGGGACATTGGTATCATTTTCGTCCTAGATTAACCCGCCTGTGAATGGAACACTGCGTTCAGACACAGGACGACACCAATCTATCAACAATAGTTCCCAAAGAATTATTGGCGGCAGTGGCAAAGGTGTCCGAATAACACCAATGAGGGTAATAATGATGAAGCGCAACATTCTTGCAGTGGTAATCCCGGCTCTGTTGGCTGCTGGTGCAGCAAACGCAGCTGAAATCTACAACAAAGACGGCAACAAGCTGGATCTGTACGGCAAAGTTGACGGTCTGCACTACTTCTCCAAAGACAAAGGTAATGACGGCGATCAGACCTATGTTCGTTTCGGCTTCAAAGGTGAAACCCAGATTACTGACCAACTGACCGGTTACGGCCAGTGGGAATACAACGTTCAGTCCAACCACGCCGAATCTCAGGGCACCGAAGGCACCAAAACCCGTCTGGGCTTCGCCGGTCTGAAATTCGCTGACTACGGCTCCTTCGACTACGGCCGTAACTACGGCGTACTGTACGACGTGGAAGGCTGGACCGATATGCTGCCAGAGTTCGGTGGTGATACTTACACCTACTCCGACAACTTCATGACCGGCCGTACCAACGGCGTTGCGACCTATCGTAACAACAACTTCTTCGGTCTGGTTGACGGTCTGAACTTCGCTCTGCAATACCAGGGCAAAAACCAGAACGACGGCCGTGACGTCAAAAAACAAAACGGCGACGGCTGGGGCATTTCCTCTACTTATGACATCGGCGAAGGCGTAAGCTTCGGCGCTGCATACGCTTCTTCCAACCGTACCGACGACCAGAAACTGCGTTCCAACGAGCGTGGCGACAAGGCTGACGCATGGACCGTGGGCGCGAAATATGACGCCAACAACGTCTACCTGGCGGCAATGTATGCAGAAACCCGTAACATGACTCCGTTCGGTGGCGGTAACTTCACCAACACTTGCGCAGCGACTGAAAACTGCGGCGGCTTCGCTAGCAAAACTCAGAACTTCGAAGTGACTGCTCAGTATCAGTTCGACTTCGGTCTGCGCCCAGAAGTGTCTTACCTGCAGTCTAAGGGTAAAAACCTGAACGTCCCAGGCGTGGGTTCTGACCAAGATCTGGTTAAATATGTTTCTGTTGGCACCACTTACTACTTCAACAAAAACATGTCCACCTACGTTGATTACAAAATCAACCTGCTGGATGACAACGACTTCACCAAAGCAACCGGCATCGCAACTGACGATATCGTAGGCGTTGGTCTGGTATACCAGTTCTAAGTTGTCTCGCTTATCGGCGGTTCACCGTCGACTAAGTTAAAAAAACAGGGCTTCGGCCCTGTTTTTGTTTGTATCAGCCGGTAACTTTTTATCCTGCCGATTCCCCCTTCCCCATCATTTTTTCTGTCGAATCCTTCACGTTCATAAGATCGCGGTGTTTTTATCGCAAACGGTTGGCAAAGCCGATAACTGGCGCTACCCTGATGCTTCTGTCTGCTTAACTCCGAGATTTGGAAGCACCTGACATGTTTGAAAAAATCACCGCCGCACCCGCCGACCCGATCCTGGGCCTGACCGACATTTTCCGCGCCGACGCCCGCCCGAATAAAATCAATTTAGGCATTGGCGTTTATAAAGACGAAACCGGTAAAACCCCGGTGCTGACCAGCG
Organism: Serratia sp. CY55921; assembly: GCF_052167655.1. Lineage (NCBI taxonomy): Bacteria > Pseudomonadati > Pseudomonadota > Gammaproteobacteria > Enterobacterales > Yersiniaceae > Serratia > Serratia sp. CY55921. The sequence continues at coordinate 1,930,565 of NZ_JBJNMU010000001.1, forward strand.
TAAAGAAAGCTGAACAGTATCTGTTGGAAAATGAGACCACCAAAAACTATCTCGGCATTGAGGGCATCCCGGCGTTCGCCAGCTGCACGCAAGAGCTGCTGTTCGGTAAAGAGAGCCCGATCGTCGCCGATCGCCGCGCGCGCACCGCACAGACGCCTGGCGGCACCGGCGGCCTGCGCGTGGCGGCAGACTTTATCGCCAACCAGACCAGCGCCAAACGCATCTGGATCAGCAACCCAAGCTGGCCGAACCACAAGAACGTCTTTAGCGCCGTGGGCCTGGAAGTGCTGGAATACGCCTACTATGACGCCGCCAACCACGCGTTGGATTTTGACGGCCTGCTGAACAGCCTGAAACAGGCGCAGGCCGGCGATGTCGTGCTGTTCCACGGCTGCTGCCATAACCCGACCGGTATCGATCCAACGCCGGAACAGTGGGCGCAGCTGGCTGAACTTTCCGTCGCCAACGGGTGGTTGCCGCTGTTCGACTTCGCTTATCAGGGCTTCGCCAACGGCCTGGAAGAAGATGCGCAGGGCCTGCGTATTTTCGCCGCCAAACATAAAGAACTGATCGTCGCCAGTTCCTATTCGAAAAACTTCGGTCTGTACAATGAACGCGTCGGCGCTTGCACTATTGTAGCCGCCGATGCCGAAACCGCCGATCGCGCCTTCAGCCAGGTGAAAGCGGCCATTCGCGCCAACTACTCCAACCCGCCGTCACACGGCGCCGCCGTTGTCGCCACTATTCTGGGCAACGATGCGCTGCGCGCGATGTGGGAACAAGAGCTGACCGATATGCGCCAACGCATTCACCGCATGCGTCAGCTGTTTGTGAACACCCTGCAGGAGAAAGGCGCGCAGCAGGACTTCAGCTTCATCATCCAGCAGAACGGCATGTTCTCGTTCAGCGGCCTGACCAAAGAGCAGGTGCTGCGTCTGCGTGAAGAGTTTGGCGTTTACGCTGTGAACTCGGGTCGGGTGAACGTGGCGGGCATGACGCCGGACAATATGGCGCCGCTGTGTGAAGCCATCGTCGCCGTGCTCTAAGCGCGTCGGCGAAAGCCACCAGTTTGAAGGGGCGCGCTATGCGCCCCTTAATTATTTCTGCCGGGAAATGATCGTTACCACACCGCCGGCTCTTCGCGCAGGAACGGGTTGGTCTGGCGCTCGTGACCGAAGGTCGACATTGGACCGTGGCCGGGAATAAAGCGCATGTCGTCGCCTAACGGCAACAGCTTGGTGCGAATAGAGGCGATCAGCGCCTGATGGTCACCGCGCGGGAAGTCGCTGCGCCCCACGCCGCCGTTAAACAGCACATCACCCACCAGCGCCAAACGCGCCTGCTCATTGATAAAGACGATGTGGCCCGGTGTGTGCCCAGGACAATGCAACACCTTGAGCTTCATCTCGCCCACCTGCATCTCATCGCCTTCCGACAACCAACGGGTCGGGGTCAGCGGCGCACACTCTTCCAGCCCGAACATCCGGCTCTGCGCCGGCAAACCATCCAGCCAAAAAGCGTCCTCTTTATCCGGGCCGTAAATCGGCACCTGATAATGTTCCGCCAGCTCCGCCGCCGCGCCGACGTGATCCAAATGGCCGTGCGTCAGCAAAATCTGCGTGATTGTCACACCCTGCTTCGCCACTTCCGCTTTGATTTTTTCCGCTTCGCCGCCGGGATCGACCAACGCCGCCTGCTGCGTGTTTTCACACCAGATCAGGCTGCAATTCTGGCTAAAAGCGGTAACGGGAATAAGATGGTATTTCATAAGGCTCCAACGACAATAACGCCGCCTCCGCAAGGAGCGGCGTTATTCACTGAGGGCACCGCGATTACCAGCTCCGAACCGGGCCGGTATCGATGTGCACGAAGTTGCTACGTGGGTAATATCCTACACCACCAGCGCGCATTTTTAACGCCGCTTTACGGATATTACTCAATTGGATACCTTCAATATGGAAATCCATCGCCTGGCCCTTGGTATGGTAGCTGTGCTTGGCCACACCACGGCTGTGCGCGCGCAATTCGTTGTTGGTATCTACGGAACGGTAACCGGAGATCAGCTGCACCGGCTTGCTGGTACCCAGCAGCCCCTGCAGGCGATAGAGGTGATCAAACAAACTGGGATCGATCGATTTAACCTTGTTGGCGCGATAATCGCGGAACAGATGATTTAGCCGAACCAACTCTTCTTTATTGTAGCCTTTGCCGTCAAAGAACTCGGCTTTAATAGATTCACCGGTATTCAGGTTATTCAACACTAAAATACGCGGTCGAGCGGTGGAAAGACTGGCAAACGCCTGCCCAGGGAGCAGCGCTATGCCCATAGCTGCGCCGCCTAGCGCCAGCCATTTACGGCGATGATGATCAATTTTGTCCATGACTCTGTTAAACCCGGCAAGAATGTCAAAATAAATGCACAAAGCAGCGCACTGTCCGAACCATAACCGCCTGCGTATGCTGAGTCAACCCGCGATACGCCTAGGTTTACAGGCCCCCAGGTAAGAGGGCCTGCGGTATAGCCAAACATTCTGACCGTTATTTATTTATAATTACTGCATTTACTGCATTAATTTTTTGGCCTGAGCCAAAATTTGTGCGCCCGATCTCACCGTATTATCATAATTGTAAATATCTGTACGGAATTGCGGTTGGCCGTCATCCGAAACCCAGGCGGTCAGATAATACAGTTTTACGGGAATACGCTGGCGAATATTCACATAAGTAGTATTCCCTTCTTTCAGCGTGGAGGAAACGCGGCTATTGTTCCAGCCGGCATCCTGCAGCAGCATATTTGCCAAATCGGAAGCCTTGTTCACCCGCACGCAGCCGGAGCTGAGCGCGCGAATGTCTTTCTGGAACAGGCTGTGGTTCGGGGTATCGTGCAGGTAGATCGCGTCCGAACTCGGCATATTGAACTTGAAACGCCCCAGCGAGTTGGTGGCACCCGGCGCCTGGCGCACACGATACGGGAAGTTGCGCGCAGAGACCATGCTCCAGTCGATCATCGCCGGGTTGATCACCTCCGCATCGTTGCTCCAGCCCGACAGCACGGTATAGCCGTGTTTCTGGAAATAGTTACCGTCGCGCATCGCCTTCGGCACGATATCCTCACGCACCAGCGTAGTCGGTACGTTCCAAGGCGGGTTGACCACCACGTTGTTCAACGCGCTGCTCATCAGCGGTGTCTTGCGGCTCGGCCGCCCGACGATAACGCGGGAGGACAACACTTCGTTGCCGTTCTGGTAGTAGGTCAGCGAGTAGTTGGGAATATTCACCATAATGCCGGTGCCGACATGCCCCGGTAAAATTCGCAGACGTTGGATATTCAGCGCCAGCAGCGCGGCGCGGGTTTTCGGTGACACGTTGAGCCACTCGCGAGTGCGCACGCCGATCACGCCGTCCGCCGTCAGCCCCTGCCATTTCTGGAAACGTTTGACGCCCTCCACCAGCTCGTTGGTGTAGAGGTTGTCGCTCACCACGCTGCCGACCTGCGGCGGCGTCTGTTCAGCGGTCAACTCCGTCACTGGCGCCGCCGACGGACTGACCGTCACACGCCCCTTCTCTTCGTCTACCGTCAGCCCGCCGTCATCAGGCTCATTGCTCTTCGCCGAGACTACCGCCGGCTCCGGCTCGGCCTCCGGTGCCGAAGCGGCCAACATGCCGGTGCGCGTCAGGATCTCACGCAGCGCAGGAATATCGTTGCTCATTTGTCCTGGGCGCAGGCTCGGGCCGCTGCCCACCTGCGGCCAGGGGCGGTTATCCGCCAGCATATCGCGCAGCGCCTGATGCATCTTGGCGTATTGCGGGTGCTGCGGCGCGAGCGAATTCACGTAACTCAGCGTGCGCGCCTGACGCACCGCCAGCTGCCATTGGTTGATCACCGCAGTGGGCGGCAAGCTAAGCTTGTAGGGAATATTGCTGTACAGCCAACTGGTGCCGTTGGCGCCGATAGCGGACACGAACTGCAAATAGCCCAGCATCGCATCGGACAGCACCACATCGCGGCCTACGTCATTGAGCGCCGGATTGGTCAACATCTTCACCCATTGGGTGAACTGCGGCTGCACGCCGGACATCGCCAGCTCGGCCAGCTGCTGTTGAAACTGCTGAACGGCCTCGCGATCCTGCCACATCGGCTGCATATGATTCGCCGCATACAGCGGCGCCAGCGTGGAAAGGTAGTGCAGATCCATGCCGCGCGGCAACGCGGCCAGCAGTTCAGAACGGCTCTGCGCAACGGACATGCCTGCTGATGCCACCGGTAACGCCGTTACGGTGGCCAATGCGGAAAACGACGACACAAGACTACAGGCGATAGCGCCACTCAGCGCCAAACGTCGTAGAGAGTTTCCCTTTTTAAGCAACATCCCTTGCCCCCTGTATGCTCACAAAAAAAACGTCAAAAAACTGCATATAGCTTCAGTATACAAACAGAAAGGCCGTTTCGCCCTGCGGACGTCGAATTACTGTTTATCTGATTAAACTAACCGCTTTTCAACGGATAAAAAAGCAGGACTATCATCCACGCGCACAAAAAAATAGCCACCCTGCGGCGGCTATTTTCAGATTTTTAGGGCGTTTTTCTGCGTTACGGCGTTTCGACCGGCGCAGTGCCCAGCGCCGGCGGCTCGCTGGCGAAACCGCGCAGCCCCACCACGTGCACATGCTCGTGGTTCTGGAACACCTTACGCACCAGTTTATAGGTGGTGCCCTTCTCAGGACTGATGTTTTCCGGCGCCGCGATAATCAGCTGCATCTCCAGACGGTCACATAACTCGAACAGCGTGGCGATCGATTTGGCATCCAGACGCGCCGCTTCATCGAGGAACAGCAAGCGACATGGCGAGATGTCTTTACCGCGCAGGCGGCGGGATTCTTCTTCCCAGCTCTGCACCACCATCACCAGAATTGACATCCCGGTACCGATGGCTTCGCCGGTAGACAAGGCGCCGCTTTCCGCACGCAGCCAGCCGTCGGAGCCACGGTACACTTCCACTTCCATCTCCAGGTAGTTGCGGTAGTCCAGCAACTCCTCACCGATGGTCTGCGGCGTGCGCTGCCCCATATCGATCTGCGGATTCAGACGCTGATACAGCTTGGCCAACGCTTCGGAGAAGGTCAGGCGGTTGCTGTTGAACAGATCCTGATGCTGTTCCTGCTGCTCGGAGAGCACGTCCAGCAGGGTGGCATGCGCTTCGCGCACGTTGACGTTCAGACGGACGCTCTTCACCTGGCCGAAAGCAACGGCCTGCAACCCCTGGTTCAGCATGCGAATGCGGTTCTGCTCGCGCTGAATGGTTTTGCGAATGATGTTGGCCACGCTTTTCGAACTGATCGCCAGCTTCTGCTCGCGCGCGGTCAGTTCTTCGGTCAGACGGCCCAGCTCAATCTCCATCTGCTCGATGGCCTCGACCGGATCGTCGGTACGGATGATGTCCTGGCGGATACGTTCGCGCAGGTGTTGGTACACCGCGATATAGAACTGAATCTTACGCTCTGGCCGCTTCGGATCTTCCGACAGACGCAGCACGTCGCGCAGGTGTTCGTTGTCCGCCACCGCCAGACGCAGCGCGCCGAGCGCCTTATCCGACATCGAGCGCAGCTCGTCGCCATCCATATACGCCAGTTCGCGGCGATGCAGGCGGCGTTCCACGCCGTTGTCTTTCACCAGACGCATCACCGCGCACCAGCCCGCCTTGGCGGTCACCACCTGCTCGCGCAGCTGATGGTAGTCGCGTTCCAGCTTGCGCAGTTTCTTCTGCAGGCCATCCATTTCGGCTTCGCAGAAGGTCAGCTGTTTCTCCAACTGATTACGGCGAGCGCGGTTGTTGCTCAGCGCCGCATGCAGCTCGTCGCGGCGCTGACGCGCGCGCGCTTCCGCGTTGGCGTCGGCCTGCACGCCGATATCCACCAGCTCCTGGCTCAGCTCTTTCAGCATGTCGCGCTTGGCGTCATACGAGCTTTTCAGCGAGGCCAGCACCTGGCTGTATTGGGTGAACTGGGTTTGATATTGACGCAGCTGCTCACGGGCGCGGGCGCGTTCGGCTTCCGCCTGTTCCAGACGCTGGCGCAGCTTGTCGTTGAGATCGTTGTTGGCATTCTGCATGCCGGCGGAGTCGGTATAGCTGAAGTGCGCGCGACGCTGCACCACCTCTGTCAACGCGAACGCCTGCTGTTTGGCCTGACGCTGCACGCTTTGCGCCTGCGCGTAGTCCTGCTGCAGCTGTTCATGCTGCTGCGGATCGCTCTGCAGCACCGACAGCAGCGGCTCCAGTTTGGTCAGCGACACCCCGTGCTGTTGAATGTGGCGCGCGGCGTCCTGCGCTTCTTCCAGCTCTTCACGGATCTCGTCGACGCGATCCTGCAGCGTTTCATCGTTCAGCAACGACACCAGCGGCATCAGGCGGTTGAGCGCGGAAATGCCCTCTTTGGCCTGCTCGTACTGCTGGCGCTGCTGCTGATTCTGCGCTTCGTGATTGTTCAGCGCACGCTCGATCTCGCCGCGACGGGCGTTCAGATTGCGGATCTCCGCTTCCGGGTCAGCGTCGAACGCCACCGCCAGATGGGTGCCGATAAAGCGGCTGAAGGCCTGATGCGAACGCTGGGTTTTCTGCACGTCGAACGACAGCGTGGCATAGCGCTCCGCCAGCGTTTCACGCTCGGCATGCAGCACTTCCAGACGGTTTTCGCGCGCCGCGCGGCCGAACAACGGCACTTCCGGGTAGCGGGAATAACGCCACTGGCGATCGGCGATCTTCACCACCACCGCTTTGTCCTGCTCTTCGACGGCGAATACGCTGTCATCGAACGACTGCGGATCCCCTTCGATCAGGTAAAGATCTTCCGGGCAATCTTCCAGCCCTTCCAGCATCTCGCGCACCAGCGACAGATCCGGCACCACGATGGCGTGGCGCGAAGGGCCGTACAGCGCCGAGAAGTAAGGCGCGTCGTCGATGGTGACGTCATCGTAAATTTCCGACAGCAACACGCCGCCGAAACGTTCGGCCAAGGTGACCAGGCGTTGATCTTCCGCGCCGCCCGGCTGGCTGAGACGTTCGATCTGCGCTTCCACTTCGCGCTTGCGGGCCGCCACTTCGTCGCGCTCGACGGTGGTTTCACGCTCGCGCTCCAGCAGCTGCTGCATGTATTCGGTCACCTGCTGGCTGTTTTCCAGCGGCTCTCCGCTCTGATCGCTGAGCTGGCTCAGGGCGTCCTGCGCCGCCAGCCACACCGGTGCGCGCGCCGTCAGCTCACGGATGCGCTGCTGGATCTGCTCCAGCTCCTGGCGCATCTCCATGCGGCGTTCACCGGCTTCGCTGACGTTCTGCGACAGCGCTTCCAGGCGCTCTTCCAGCTCCTGCTGCAGCATGTCGAGATCGTCCGGCTGGTACTCCTGACCATGGCGTTTGCAAAATTCTTGCAGCAGCCGCTCGGCGTCCTGCTGCGAGCGCAGGCGCTGTTCCAGTTCGCTCAGGCGCAGTCGCAGCGGCTGAACGCGCTCGGCGAGGTGTTGCTGCGAAGGCCAGTCGCGCAGCAATTCGCGCGCGCACTGCCAGGCTTCGCTGCGGCTGACCTGGCCGGCGATTTTACCCACCAGCTGATAGGCCTGCTCGAACTGGCCGTGCGCGGCGTCGGCCACGCTCAGCTTTTGCTCCAGCATCAGCAGCGCTTCGGTCGCCTCCTGCTCACGAGCCTGGAAGGTGTCCAGCCACTGTTCGGCGTTGTCGGCGGTCAGGTCCGGCAGTTGGCACAGCGCGCGCGCGCGCTCCAACGCCTGCAGCGCCTGTTGGTACTGAATGGCGCGGGTCTGCTGCACGTCAAGCGCCTGCTGGTAGTCGGCCAGCTGGCTCTTCAGCTCGTCCACTTCCAGCTCGGCCGCTTCGGCGCGCGCTTCGTTCTCGGCCTGCTGCTCGCTCGCCTCGGCCACCACTTCGTTCTGCTCTTCCAGACGGTAGGTCAGCTCTTCCAGATCGGCTTCATAGCGTTCGATCTTCTCCTGCTGACGCATCGCCGTCTGCACCAGGTTCAGGTGGTCGCTGGCGGCCTGGTAATCGGTTTCCAGATCGGATTCGGCGCCGCTCTGCTCGCTCAGCTCACGCGCCATTTCCACATGGCGATACTGTTCGGCGGCCAGCTGCTTGCGGCTGCCCAACAGATCGCTGCGCAACGCCAGCGCGCCGTCCAGGTGGATGCGGCGTTCGTTGGCGTGGCGCATATAGTCCGCCGCCACATAGGAGGTGGCCTCGGAGATCAAATGCTTGAACAGGTCGCGATCCGACTGGGTAACGCGGATCGCTTCCAGCGTCATGCGGTTTTCGCGCAGCGCCGCTTCCATGTCCTGGAACGCCTTGCGCACGCCGCTGTTTTCCGGCAACAGGTAGTCGCGCAGCGAGCGGGTGATGGCGCTGGAGATGCCGCCGTACAGCGACGCTTCAATCAGACGATAGAATTTGCTGCGATCGGCGGACGAACGCAGGCGTTTCGGGATCACGCCCAGATCGAACATCAGCGAGTGGTAATCGGTGATCGAGTTGAACTGCTTGAACTGCACGCCTTCCATCTCTTCCACGCGCTCTTTCAACTCTTGCAGCGACAGCACGCGCGCCTGGCGCTCACCCACGGTCTGGGTCAGCAATTCAGTCGGCTGTACCGCGGTCGGCAGGCCCTGGATGGTGAAAGGTTTGATATCGACCTTGCGATCGCGTCCCGCCACCTGCTGCAGACGCACCCCAACCACCACGCGCTGGTGGCGCGAGTTGACGACGTCGAGGGTGGAGTAACATACGCCGGCGCGCAGCTTGCCGTGCAGGCCCTTGTCGCGCGAACCGCTGGTGGCGCCCGCTTCGGTGGTGTTACGGAAGTGCAGCAGCGTCAGATCGGGGATCAGTGCGGTGACGAAGGCCGCCATGGTGGTGGATTTCCCCGCCCCGTTCCCGCCGGACAGCGTGGTCACCAGCTCATCGAGATCAAAGGTGCGGGCAAAGAAGCCGTTCCAGTTAACCAGCGTCAGCGAGCGAAATTTACCGCGTTCAATCATTCCTGTTCATCCTCTGCACCGTCAGGAGCGTTATCAACCTGCTGATCCTCAGCGTCATTCTCATCGTTAAGCGACAGGCTGGTTTCAACCGGCATCGCCTCGCCGTCGCGAATCATGCGCAGCTGCGCTTCACGCGGATCGTCGCCGCTGCGCACGTCGGCGCCGAAGCGGAACACCGCCTCGGTAATGCGGAACTTGCTGCTGTCATTGCCCATGAAATAGACCATGCCGAGGCGGCGCAGGCGGTTGAGCGAGGTGCGCACCTTCTCGTGCAGCTTCTGCCGATCGAGATCCGAACCGGTGGAGCGCTGGTTGACGAACTTGAGCAGCTTGTTCTCATCCGCCAGGCTCAGCAGTTCATCGTACAGCTCCTGATGGCTGAAAATGCCTTCGTGCGCCAGGCGCTCGGGGCTGAGATACAGGTAACACAAGATCTTGCCGACCATCATATCCAGCTCGGACAGCACCGAACGCGGGATCAGCGTGGTGGAGCGCGGGCGCAAATAGAAGAAACCTTCCGGCGCCCGAATCAGCTCGACGCTGTAACGGTTGTAAAACTCTTCCAGCTCATCCTGGAAATCCATTAAAAAGGCGTGGTTGTCCAGCTCATCGATACCGATGTGACGACCCGCGCGCAGTTGGCTGTCCAGCGCCGGGAACAGCGAGTTGGACAACGCTTTGGCCAGCTTGACTGGCATTACTTGTTCAATATTTGTCGATGACATGGGCCTGGACCTTGGCTCCGTAATCATTGATTGCCTGCCATTCCGCCGGCAACCCTGAGAAATCTGCTTCAGCCACACCGAGGCGCACTGCCTGGTCGACCACTAAACGTGCCACGTCGAAATGACGCGCACGCGGATATTGCGCCAGGTAATCGCGCATCACCGCTGCAAGGTTGAGCGGCATCTGCTGTTCCTGGTACACCTTCAACGCCTCTTCGATCATCGCCGCCAGCTGTTCGCGAATCTCGCTGAACTCTTCGAACTCCAGATCCGGCGGCAGTTCCCCGGTCACTTCCTCGCTGCGCAGCGCCAGTTCTTCGTCGCGCATGTCCAGCAGACGATCGGCATTGGCATGAGTCAGCGCCCACGGGTGGTCGAAATAGGTTTGCACCGACTGGCGCAGGCGTTGGGCGAACACGCGGTTTTTATCCATATCGATAGCGGTACGGATAAATTTGTGCACGTGACGATCGTAGCCGATCCACAGGTCGATCGCCTGCTGGCCCCAGCTGATGATGCGATCCAGCTTGCTCTGCAGATCGAACACCAGCTTGTCGACGAAGCCGAGCTCCACGTTGCCGAGGGTTGCGTCCTGGATGCGCAGCAGATTGGCCTGCAGCTTGTCGCCCGCCGCATCCAGCGTATCCTGCAGTTCGCGCAGGGTGCCTGAGGTTTCCGACAGCAGCATTTCGCAGCTGGAGATCGCCGCCCGCCAGTCTTTGCTCAGCAGCGCCGCGATGTCGTTTTTCACGCTCTGCTGCTGCTCGTCCATCACGCGTTGCGTCATGTCGATGCTGTCGAAGATTTCCGCCACCGAATATTTCAACGGCGCGAACACGTTGCGGTGCCAATGGAAATCGTCGCCGCCCTCGTCGGCGGCATCGGCGGCGCGCTTCAGTTCCTGCGCCACGATCGACAGCTGCATCGACAGACGCAGCGTGGAGAATTCGCGTTGGCGAATATAGTAATCGGTAATGCCGATACCCAGCGGCGTCAGGCGGTAAATCGCGTTACCGTCCGCCAGTTCGCTGGTAAAGCGGTTCAACAGGCGCTGGCGCACCATGTCGTTGATCGCATTGTTGGCGCGCATCGCCACCGTTTCATGCGTCTGTTCAAAACCCTTGCTGACATGGCGAAATGCATCAACCAGCTCACCTTCGCTCATCTCGCCGTCCAGCCGTTCGCCATTCAGGGTGGCGATAGCGAGCAGAAATGCGAGACGCTCCGTAGGGAGCGAAATAGAGAAATCATTTTTCCGTGCCCAGGCGACCAGTTCGGGTACTGTCTGGGAAAATTCACTCATAGTTCGTCCTTCAGGTTTGGTTTATGCGCCATGACGTGAATATAGCGCCCCAAACTCACGTACGGCTCCTGCCGGCAATAGTGCTGTTCAAGCGCCAGTAACTCTTCAAATTTTTGGGTTTGCAGCTGTCTGCTCTGCAGATAGTCGTGGAACACCCGCACGCCGGTTTTGCCGCTGATGCGCATGCCCAGCTGTTCCAGCCAGCCGTAGACCAATAGCGGATCGTGCGGATATTGCGGCGACAGCGAACGCTTGCGGCGCCGTCTGACCTCGGGATCCACCAATTGGAAGTTACCCAACACCACGTTACGCATCAAGAGACCGTTGGCGTTGAAGAACATCAGCGACAGCGCGCCGCCCGGCGTCAGACAATCGCACAACGCCTGCAGCGCCGCCACGGGTTCAGCGATCCATTCAAGCACTGCATGAAACAATATCAGATCAACCGGCTGTTCCAAATGTTGAGCGATATCCTGCGCAGAACTTTGTACGAATTGCATGTTCTGGCTCACACCTTTCTGCTCCGCCAGCTGCGCGGCGCGCTGGATCATCTCACCAGAAAGATCGCACAACAACACCTGATGTCCTAATTCTGCCAGTTGGCAAGCCATATGGCCTTCACCGCCCCCGGCATCAAGGATGCGCAGCGGCCGCTGCGGCAACTGGGCCAGCAGCCCGGTCAGATCCTGCCAAACCACCGCCTGGCGGATTTTTCCTTTCGTGGTGCCGTAAATATTACGCGCAAATTTTTCAGCAATATCGTCAAAATTACGATCCTGCATGGACAACGGCTCCGCTGATCTCAGTCTTGTCGGCGGCAAAGCGCACGCCCATTCAAACCTGCTATTTTGGCACAGACTGGCTTAGAATGTATCTTCTTGCGGCCTGTTTATGCCTGGATGCCGTTTTTTCACTCAAAAGGATCTGATTTTCGATGCTGTTCAACCTGAAAAAGTTCTTTGGTGCTCTGCTGATGCCGCTGCCGCTGTTGATGCTGCTGATGGGGCTGGCGCTGCTGCTGCTGTGGTTCACCCGCTGGCAAAAAAGCGGTAAGACGATTTTCACGCTGAGCTGGCTGTTTTTACTGCTTTTCAGCCTGCAACCGGTGGCCGACCGCCTGCTGCGGCCGATCGAAGCCGAATACCAGACATATCGCGGCAACGATGCGGTCAGCTACATCGTGGTGTTGGGCGGAGGCTATACCTACAATCCCGACTGGGCACCCAGCTCGAACCTGCTCGGCAACAGTCTGCCGCGCGTGACGGAGGGCGTGCGGCTCTATCTGGCGCACCCTGGCGCCAGGATGGTGTTTACCGGCGCGCCCGGCGGACGCATGCAGAGCAACGCCGCCACGGCAGCGCTGGTAGCGGAAAGCCTGGGCGTGCCGCGCAGCGACATGGTGATCCTGGGGGAACCGCGCGATACCGAGGAAGAAGCCGCTCAGGTAGCCAAGTTGGTCGGCGAACACCCCTTCCTTCTGGTGACTTCCGCCAACCATCTGCCGCGCGCCATGCGTTTCTTCGAGGCTAAGGGCCTGCACCCGATCCCGGCCCCGGCCAACCAATTGGCGATCGACTCGCCGCTGAATATCTGGGATCGCGCCACGCCGTCGTCCATGTTCCTCGGCCATACCGAGCGCGCCTGGTATGAAACGCTGGGCAGTCTGTGGCAGCGGCTGAAAGGCGCGGATAGCGCCGGCGCCGAGTAAGGCCCCGTTCAACCGGCCAGCCAGGGCAGCAGCTGTTGCGACGCATAGTCGAACAGCTGCCGCTCCAGCTTGCCGGTATGGATCAAACGCCCTACCGCTTCCCACACCACGTACAGCCAGCGCCGCGCCAGGAAAGCGTCGGCGACCGGCGCCCGCTGCAGATAGCTGAACAACAGTTGGCTGGGCATGCCCGCTTCACAGAGGCGGAAAAGATCGTATTCGCGCGGCGCCCACAGCACCACACCGGGATTAAGCATCGCCAACAGCTGATCGCTTTTGGGATCTTTCAACATGCTGCGCAGCGACAGGTTACCGTGCACCAGGACGCAGGGATCGTCGAAACCGACGAAGAAATGGGTCAGCGCTTCGCGCGTGCGATACAGCAAACGCCGATCTGCCATGGTCAGCTGCGGGGTAGTGAGATTGACCACCGTCGCCCACAGCACTTCGACCCGCTGTTGATACCAGCAAAACCAGTCATTCTCCTGCGTACTGTCAACGGTGCCGACGCTGCCATGGCTGTCGATGCGGTGCCAGGCCAACATCCCGTCAACGATCTGCTCCATTAACATGTTCCAGCGATCCGGCGAACGCGTTGGCGCTTCGGCCGACACGCCGCGCAGACGCTCGATCAGCAGGATTTCCGTATACGGCGCCTGGTGGGTGCATACCACGCCGTACACCGTGGGCAGGCGGATATCCCCGTCGCGCGCCAGCATCGACAGCTTGTACGCCTCCTGCTGGGCGATGCCCTGGCAGATAAAACTTTTCGCCATCAGCGGGATAGCGTTGCCCTGGCGATCGTACAGTGAATACATGTGCGCATAAGGCTGCTCGCTCACCCGCTCCAGCCGGCTGACGGACTCACCCAGCACGATGCTCAGTTCGGCGCGTAACTGCTCCATAAGGCATTCACCTCAGGCTAATAAGGAGGTATGCGTAACATCATCGAACGGTGAGCGGAAAAATTCTTCAACGCAGATCAACAAAACGGGGATCAATAATGGGAGGTATTGCATCGTCGGCGCGTTGCGCGCCGCGCCGACGAAATCAGGCTCAGGGTTGAATGCTGTCGCGCACGCGCTGGAGATCTTCCGGCGTATCGACCCCCACGCTCGGGACCGCTTTCGCGACCGCCACGTGGATTTTTTCACCGTACCACAGCACGCGCAGCTGTTCCAACAGCTCGATCTGCTCCAACTGGCTCGGCGCCCAGCTGACGTAGCGGCGCACGAAACCGGCGCGGTACGCATAGATGCCGATGTGGCGCAGCAGGCTGTCGCCGATGCTCTCCTTCGATGCGGCGAAACGCTCGCGATCCCAGGGAATGGTGGCGCGCGAGAAGTAGAGCGCGTAGCCCTGCGCGTCCATCACGACCTTCACCGCATTGGGGTTGAATGCCTCTTCGGCGCTGTCGATCGGCACCGCCAACGTCGCCATGCCGGCCTGGCTGCCCGCCAGGTTTTCCGCCACCTGCCGCACGATAACGGGTGGGATCAGCGGCTCATCGCCCTGCACGTTAACGATGATCTGGTCGTCGGCAAAGCCGTAGTGCGCGATCACTTCCGCCAAACGCTCGGTGCCGGAATGGTGATCCGGGCTGGTCATGCACACTTCGCCGCCGGCGGCTTCTACCGCTTTGGCGACTTCAGGGTGATCGGTCGCCACGATGACCCGGCTGGCGCCGGACTCACGGGCGCGTTCCATCACGTGCACCACCATCGGCTTGCCGTGAATATCGGCCAGCGGTTTGCCCGGCAAACGGGTTGAGGCGTAGCGGGCGGGAATAATAGCGATAAAACTCATGCGTGCTTCTCGTCCAGCGACAGCGCACGCGCTTCATTTTCCAACAGCACCGGAATGCCGTCGCGCAGCGGGTAAGCCAACCCGTCCGCTTTGCACACCAGCTCCTGGTTTTCTTTATTGAAATAGAGTTTGCCGTTGCATACCGGGCAGGCAACGATTTCGAGTAAACGGTGGTCCATGCATCCTCCGCAAGGGGATAGGTCATCTGGGAAGGCTGTGAGGATAGCATAACGCCCGGCCTCAGGTTAATCATCGGCGGCACCAAGCCGCCGATATTTCCTCATGGCGCCCGCGCAACGGCTTGAACTGCGGCGCCACACGGCGTAGAATTTTGTGATTAAAATCACAAAAAAGACCGTAATACGTGATCAAACGTCTGCATAAAATCATCGCTCTGTTCGCTAACTTCAGCCACTGAGCCCCCTTTGTAACGAGCGGCGCTTAACTTCGTTTTACCCCACCGACGGCGTCGCTCGTTATCCCACTTCCCAGCCGGCTCCCCATTCAGCGGCCAACGCCGCCGGAATGTCGCCCAGCGCAACGCGTTGCGCGCCGTGCCAATGAGCCGTGCGCGCGATGGCTTGCCGGATATCCTGCGTTCGCTGTTTGCCGAAGCGCACCTGCGGCTCCGCATGGAAACTGATGATCTCGAAGATGCCCTGGCGTCGGTGCGCCTTGGCATCAATCCGCCCCACCAGGTCGCCCCGATGCAGCACTGGCAACGTGAAGTAACCGTAGCGGCGTTTTTCTTTCGGCGTGTAACACTCCAGCCGATAGTCAAAGTTGAACAGCTCCAGCGCCCGACGACGATCCCACACCACCGGATCAAAAGGCGACAACAGGCTGGTGACCGTCGATTTGAGTTTGCCCTGCTCCGCCAGCGGCAGCAGTTCCGCCAGTGATTCATGCACATAAAACGGCCCTTCCAGCCCCTCGACCCGCACCGGCATAATCTCGCCCTGCTCCTGCAGCGCTGCCAGCAAGGCTTTTGGCGCCACGCGCTTCAGCCGATAGTAGTCCGCCAACCACTCGGCGCGGAAAATGCCCAGATAGCGGCAGGTGCGGCACAGCATCTGCCGGCGCGCCTGTTCCACGGGCAGCGCATGCCGCGCATCGTCCCAGGCCGGCAGCAGCCTTTCGGTCAGATCGTAAACCCGGTGGAAGTTGCGACGTTCGGCCACCATCAGCTTGCCGGCGGTAAACAGGATCTCCAGATGCCGTTTCTCCGGTTTCCAGTCCCACCACCCGCTGTTGCCCTTCTTCTCGGCGCTGAAATCCGCGGAGCGCACCGGCCCCTGTTGTTCGATGTGCCGCAGCAAGCTGTCCATCGCCGCCTGGTGCTGCTGCACCCAGTCGGCGGAGTATTTCCAGCCCATATCATGCGGCGCCAGCATGCGGTGGCGCAGCAGACCAAAATCTTCGATCGGCAGGAAACAGGCCTCGTGCGCCCAATACTCGAACAGCTTGCGGCCGGCGAGCGCCTGCTCAAGCCACTCCGGCTGATAGGCTCCCAAACGGCTGAACAGCACCAGATACGGGCTGCGAGCAACGACGCTAATGGTATCGATTTGTAACAGCCCCATGCGCTGGATCGCACTCACGACATCATCGGGCCGAGCCTGGCGTTTAAGCGGAGAAAGTAGCCCCTGGGCGGCAAGGTGCAGCGCGCGAGCGGCGGTAAGGGAAATGGTCGGGGTGGTCATCCTGATATCCGTGGCGAGTAGGCAATGGCCTGATAATAGTGGATATCGCGGGATTTATCTTCGCCAGTGCTTGCGGGTGGCGACACCGGCACTGGCGAGGAAGGAGGATGCGATCAGAACGCGATAACGTCTGCCGCGGACAGCCCATGCGAGCTGCGATAGATCGAGAACTCAACGTTCTGACCTTCGTTCAACGACTTATTTTTGGTGTTGGCAATAGCGTTGCGATTGACATAGATTTCGTCGCTGCCATCTACCGGTGAAATAAAACCATAGCCTTCGGCCTGATTAAACCATTTCACACGGCCCATTTTTAACACAGTATTTTTAAACATAACTTATATCCTTTTACTTGAGCATCCTTGACAACGTCATTTTTTATATTGTCTGGACGCTACCAGCCCATCCTAAAGTTTTTCGTAACAAACCTCTCGTGAGCAAAAAATTAAAAAACCCGCACTAAGGCGGGCTTGTTGAACTTAATATCTTCCGCATGACTCAGCGCTGAGCGTCACCATGGTTGTATTAAGATCTCTTTATACGCGTTCCCTGTCTTCTTACAGAGCAACTACGTTGGCGGCAGCCGGCCCGCGCGGGCTGTCCTGGATGGTGTACTCGACGCGCTGGCCTTCAGCCAGGGTCTTGAAACCGTCGGTCATGATTGCGGAGAAGTGTACGAATACATCTTTGCCGCCATCGTGCTGCTCAATGAAACCAAAACCTTTGCTTTCGTTGAACCACTTAACTTGACCCGTCTTCTTAGACATTACTTTTACCTTTAAATATATTTACAAAATCTGCCATAAGAGGCAATTGCGGCCATTTCAGAAACATTACTTATGGGAGGTACTTAGAAGGTTCGTCTTTGAAGCGGAATCGGATGATAACGTTTTTGGAGGAACTGCTTAACTCTAAACTCGAACATAAATAGGTCTGGATTACAGGCCGACTTGCATTTACTCATAAAAATGGTGAATGCACAAGGGGTTTATTGCATTAAATTCATAAATACGCCGAATTTATTTTTATCCCTCTGAATATGCATGACTTAATTTAACGCTCGCCGCGGCCGAACCATCGCATTCCCCTCCTCACCGGGGCATCATTTGTCCGTCCGTGCGCTGCAAATGAGAGCTAACGCATAAAACTCTAATATGCTTGCCACGTCTATAACAAATCCCAAATCAGATGGCTAAACTTGAGGGGAAAACAAGGCAGACGGCTTTTTCGCCAGCACTTTTGCCGCTAAAAACACTATTTTTCAGATTATGCTGAATCAAGGAGCTATGCGCATGACCGCCCAGCAGTTCGTTTCACCTAATGAAATCCGCGCCAGATTCTCTCACGCGATGTCGGACATGTACCAAAAGGAGGTACCGCTGTACGGCGATCTGCTGGAACTGGTGGCGGAAACCAACCGACAGGTTCTGCGCGAAGATGCCGCACTGGCTCATCAACTGCAAATCACCGGCGAGATCGAACGCCTTGCGATGGAGCGCCACGGCGCGATCCGGGTCGGCACGGCGGACGAACTGGCCACCCTGCGCCGTCTGTTCCGGGTGATGGGCATGGCGCCGGTCGGTTACTATGATCTGTCGGTGGCGGGCGTTCCCGTGCACTCGACCGCCTTTCGCGCCGTACACGAAGACGCCCTGCAAATCAGTCCGTTCCGCGTGTTTACCTCCCTGCTGCGCCTGGAGCTGATAGAAGATCCCGCGCTGCGTGAGCTGGCTGAGCGCTTGCTGGCGCGCCGCCGCATCTTTACCGATCGCGCGTTGGAACTGATCGCGCTGCAGGAAGCGCAAGGCGGGCTAAATGAGGTGCAGGCGCAAGAATTTGTCGAACAAGCGCTGGAAACCTTCCGCTGGCACAACCAGGCGACGGTCAGCGCCGAAGAATACCGGCAGTTGCACGATCAGCATCGCCTGATCGCCGACGTGGTGGCGTTTAAAGGGCCGCATATCAATCATCTGACACCGCGCACGCTGGATATCGATCGCGTTCAGCAGGCGATGCCCGCCCGCGGCATTACGCCCAAGGCGGTCATCGAGGGCCCGCCGCGTCGCCGTCGCGCGATCCTGCTGCGCCAGACCAGCTTCAAGGCGTTGGAAGAACGCGTCGATTTCGTCGAGCATGACGGCCGCGTCGTCGCCGGCCATCATACCGCGCGCTTCGGCGAGATCGAACAGCGCGGTGTGGCGCTGACGACTAAAGGAAGAGAACTCTACGACCGTCTGCTGAAGGCCACCAACGATGCGCTGCAGGCGCCGCCGAGCGAGAAAAATGCCGAACGCTATTATCAGCTGCTGGAAGAAAACTTCCGGGCGTTTCCGGATGATTACGCCACGCTGCGCGAGCAACAGCTGGCCTGGTTCCGCTATTTCCCGACCGAATGCGGCCTGGCGGCCAAAGAATCACTGGATAAGCACAGCACCCTGGAGCAACTGATCGAGAAAGAACACGTTCGCTTCCAGCCACTGGTATATGAAGATTTTCTGCCGGTCAGCGCGGCGGGGATTTTCCAATCGAATCTGGGGGACAGCCGCCATACACAGTACAATGCGGCGTCAAGCCGGGCAGCGTTTGAACAAGCGTTGGGCAGTGAGGTGATCGACGAGCTGGCGCTGTATCAGCAAACCCAGCAGCGCTCGCTGGAAGCCTGCGCGCAAGCCTTGGGGCTTGTCACGCTGGCATCCTGAGATTACTTAGACAGCAGGGACTCGATATCCTGCAGCAGTTGCTCAGCCTGAGCGGACGGTAGCACCGCATCAACCGGTAGATACCACCAATTGGGCTGGGCAAAGGCGCGACACTTCACCGCGTCCTTCTCCGTCATCAACAGCGTTTGATCTGCATTAACCAACGCCGCCAGCTGCGCCTGCTGATATTCCTGATGATCGGCAAACGCCACTTCCTGCACGACTTCGACGTTCAACTTTTCCAACGTCGCGAAGAAACGCGGCGGATGGCCGATACCCGCCATCGCCACCACGCGCGGCAGCTCGGCCACCGGGCGACGTTCACCGCTCAGCAGGTTCACCGCATCACGCGCCTGCAGACGCATGGCAATTTCCCCGGCCTGCGCCACGCCGCCATTGGCGACGCGCGCATCGACGCTGCCAAGTCGCGCAGCGCGCTCGCGCATCGGCCCGGCCGGCAACCACCAGCCGTTACCGAACCGACGCACACCGTCGATGACCACCAGCTCGAAGTCACGCTGTAAAGCGTAGTGCTGCAAGCCGTCGTCGGTGATGATCACATCCAGCGGCTGTTGTTGCAGCAGAGCCTGCACCGCCTCGGCGCGCTTGGGCGCGATCGCCACGGGCGCCCCGGTACGCTGATAAATCAGCACCGGCTCATCACCCGCCTCGCGGGTCGACGTATTCTGACCCAGCACCAGAGGATAGACCGCTGACTTGCCGCCGTAGCCGCGCGACACCACCCCAACACGGTAGCCCCGTTGCTGCAGGTGCTCCACCAGCCAGATCACCATCGGCGTTTTGCCGTTGCCGCCGGCGGTGAGATTACCCACCACCACGACCGGCACCGGCGAACGCCAACTTTTACGCAGGCCGCAGCGGTAACTGAGGCGGATCAGCCAACTGAACAGGCCATACAGCCACGAGAGCGGCAATAGCGCCAGATAAAGCAGCGAACCGCCGGACCAGATGCGCTCAATCATTATTGACCAAACTGCATGCGGTGCAGCTGCGCATAGGCGCCCTGCCGCTCAAGCAACTCGGCGTGCTCACCGCGTTCGACGATGCGGCCGTCTTCCACCACCAGGATCTCGTCCGCCTTTTCAATGGTCGACAGACGGTGCGCGATCACCAGTGAAGTTCGGTCTTTCTGCAGTTCGTCCAGCGCGGCCTGAATGGCCCGCTCGGACTCGGTATCCAGCGCAGAGGTCGCCTCATCCAGGATCAGGATCGGGCAGTCACGCAGCAGCGCGCGCGCGATGGCGATGCGCTGGCGTTGGCCGCCGGACAGCATGACGCCGTTTTCACCGATCACCGTATCCAGGCCGTTTTCCATCTTGTTGATGAAGTCCATCGCGTACGCCATTTCGGCCGCTTTCTCGATCTGCTCGCGGCTGTATTCGCTCTCACGCGCATAGGCGATATTGTTGGCGATGGTGTCGTTGAACAGGTGCACGTTTTGCGAAACCAGGGCCACCTGATTACGCAGTGAGGCCAGGGTGTATTCGCGCAGATCGTGGCCATCCATCAGAATTTCGCCTTCCTGGATATCATAGAAACGCGTCAACAGGTTGGCGATGGTCGATTTCCCCGAACCGGAACGGCCCACCAGCGCTACGGTCTTGCCTTCGGCGATGTTCAGGTTGATATCACGCAGCGCCGGCGTTTCCTTCGACGGGTAGTAGAAGGTGACATTGCGGAATTCGATATCGCCTTTCGCGCGCTTCACTTCGCGGGTGCCGGTATCTTTTTCCTGTTCCATATCCAAAATGGAGAACAGCGTCTGGCACGCCGCCATCCCGCGTTGGAACTGGGCATTGACGTTGGTCAGCGACTTCAGCGGACGCATCAGCGCAATCATCGACGAGAACACCACGGTAATGGTACCGGCGGTCAGGGTTTCCATCACGCTTGGGAAGCTGGCGGCAAACAGCACGAACGCCAGCGCCAGCGAAGCGATCAGCTGAATGATCGGATCGGAAATCGAAGACGCGGAAACCAGCTTCATGCCTTGCTGACGCATGCGGTTGCTGACCGAATTAAAGCGCTCGGTTTCCACCTGCTGGCCGCCGAAGATCAGCACTTCTTTATGGCCTTTCAGCATCTGTTCGGCGCTGGTGGTCACCTGCCCCATCGTGTTCTGCATGTTCTTGCTGATGTTGCGGAAACGCTTGGACACCAGGCGAATGGCAATGGAGACGATCGGCGCCAGCACGATCAGGATCACCGACAACTGCCAGCTGTAATAGAACATCATGATGAACAGGCCAATGATCGAAGCCCCTTCGCGCACCACGGTCACCAGCGCGCTGGAAGAGGAGGAAGCCACCTGTTCGGAATCATAGGTAATGCGCGACAACAGGGTCCCGGTGGACTGTTGATCGAAGAAGGCCACCGGCATTCTCATCATGTGGCCAAACAGGCGGCGGCGCATCTGCATCACCACCATGCCGGAAACCCAGGAAATGCAGTAGCTTGAAACAAAGCTGGTTACGCCGCGCATCAACATCAGCGCGATGACGGCCAACGGCATCCACACCAGCACGCTGCTGTCGGTTTTTCCAAACCCATCGTCCAATAGCGGTTTAAGCAGAGACAGCATCAGCGTGTCCCCCGCTGCGTTCATAATCAACGCAATGGCGGCTACAATCAGCCCGGTCTTAAAAGGAGTGATCATCGGCCAGAGTCGACGGAATGTCTGCCAGGTCGAGAGATCTTTATCATTCATCATGCAAATACCAGCATCGGAAGAAATAGCGGCCTATTTTACTCATTATCACCCTCTACGCCAAACCGCTGATGGTACCAACGGGGCATTAATTGTTCGCGAAAGCCTTTAATTTGCCAATCGTTGTCGAAAAAAAGTACCGATAACTGGCCGGAGCGCGTCGTATCGCGCCATATAATGCCATTTGCCCGGTATCTGGCGACCACTTTACGCGCCGGCAAACGCCATTTGTTGTAACGAGATGCTGACGCCAATGCCGCCTGAGGATTAACCGCGCGCAGAAACGGCGGCGTGGAAGAGGTTCGGCTGCCATGATGCCCCACCTGCAACACCGTCGCCGCCAAGCGATCGCGCCGCAATCGGAGCAGCTGCGCCTCCGCCTTTTTTTCCGCGTCGCCGGTAAGCAGCAGGCTGTGTTTCCCGTCGTCGATACGGATCACGCAAGAGTCGTCATTGCCCGGCTTTTTACGCGTTTTCGGCGGCCACAGCACTTCGAATTGTAACCCTTGCCAGCGCCAGCGCTCACCGGCGACGCAGGGCAAGTGCCCCTCCCCGCGCATCGGGCTGCGTACCGTAGCCCCTGGAAACGCCCGTCGCACCGTCGGCAGGCCACCGGTATGATCGAGATGATCATGGCTGATAATGATCTGTTCCAATTCAATTCCCCGCCAGTTCAACATTGGCATAATATGCCGTTCGGCGGCGCTGCCGCCCGGCCAACGCTCGCCGGTATCGTACAGTATTCCCTTGCCGTTTCGCTCAATGACCACCGCCAAGCCGTGCCCGACATCGAGCATATCGACTCGCCAGCGGTATCCCGGCTCTTTTTCCCGCCACAGCACACAGCATATCGCTACCGTCGCCAGCCCCGGTGCATAACGCCGCCACCAATGAAAGCGCCAACAGACGACGATGAGCCACCCCGCCGCGCTGGCCAGCAGCGAGGCAGCCCCCAGATCCACCCAACCGCGTTGCAGGTAATGCAGCGGCACAAACACCCAGTGCAGCGTGAAGTCCGCCAGCCACCATAGCCCGTAGCTTAACGAGGGAAAGAAGCCAAATATCACCGCCAGCAAAATCAGCGGCACCGTCACCAATGAGACAATAGGTACCGCCCACAGATTGGCGGGTAGCGAGGTCAACGTCAGGCCCAGAAACAGCGCGGCCTGCATCGGCACCAGCAGCAGCGTCATGCCGAGCTGAATATGCAGCCAGCGCACCGGCGCCCAATACCAGGCCGACCGGAATCGCTCACCGAGCGGCGCCCATTCAAACCAAAAAATCAGGCAACCTACCGCCAGCACCGACAGCCAGAAACTGTCTGACAATACCGCCAGCGGATCGCACAGCAAAATCAGCCCGATACACCATAGCCACACCTGCCAGGAAGAACAATGAACGCCGCGCAGGCGCAGCAACATCCACAATGTCATGGCCAACACGGTACGCACCGCCGGCGGCTGGGCGCCCACCAACCAGACATAGATCAGCGTCGCCACCCAGCCCGCGACCAGGGGAAAACGATAGCCAATCAGATGGGAGGGAAGAAAAAACTGCAGCGCCCGCAGCGCAGCCCAGAACAAAATGGCGACCATCGCCACATGAAGCCCTGAAATGGCCATTAAATGCGCAATGCCGGTTTTCAGCATCAGCGTGCGTAAAGGCTGTTCCAGCGCGGTTCGCTCCCCAAACGCCAGCGCCAACAATACCGCCTTGTAACGCAGCTCACCGATGTTGGTTTCCGCATGGCTGATTATGCGCTGACGCAGGCTACAACCGCCATCCAGCAAACGGGCCTGCCTGACCAGGCCCGTCAACGGCTGGCGCTGTGCGATCGCCCAACGTTGGCTGTCGAAGCCCCCTTCATTGAGCTTGCCGTGCACCGGCCGCAAGCGCAGTTTCAATTGCCAACGCTGCCCGGCGCACAGCCGCTGCTGTTCCGGGGCCCATAGCGTGGTAAACATCAATGCAGGCGCCAGCCAATGGCCATCGATCCGCTCGATACGCATTAGCGTCTGCTTGCTGGCGGCCGGATTCAACGCGATGCTGCTTACCTGCACCACCGCCGTCACTTCCGGCCCGCGGATCAAACGCTCCATTTGCCCGATCAGGCTTCCGGCATTGAAAACCGCCCACGCGAACCCCAACCCCAGGTAGGCCAAATAACGGCAGAATGGCCTGCGCGTGCGCAGCAGTAAACAGACAACAAGCAAAAGCGGCCACAGCAGCCATTGCTCGGGCAACTGCGGTAAAACCAACAGCGGCAGGATGCCGCAGATAACGGCGAATATCGCCAGATCCAGCGAAATTTTGATCGCTTTTCTCCCATCGGCTCCGCCATGAGCAAAGACGCGTCACGGCAAGCAAGCAGGATCATTCAGGCGACACGTCGCCGCCAGCGGGCTTTAACGAAGATGCGCTGAACATGGCAGGATAAGAGAGATCTATGCAGGAGCCACATCGTCAATGCGGCGCAGTACGCAACTCGCGAGCGTATCGCGGAGAATTGCAGGCGAAAAAAAACGGCGCCTTACAGGCACCGTTTTATATTCTTTTCAAGCAACAACGCTATGAGCAGTCAGCGACTAGCCATAGATATTGGCGCGGTCACGCAACTCTTTGCCTGGTTTGAAGTGAGGAACGTACTTGCCGTCCAGCTCAACTTTGTCACCGGTTTTCGGGTTGCGACCTACACGCGGGGCACGGTAGTGAAGAGAAAAACTGCCGAATCCGCGGATCTCAATGCGTTCGCCCTCGGCCAGCGTAGCGGCCATGTGCTCAAGCATCTCTTTCACTGCATCCTCAACGGCCTTCGCCGGAATATGAGATTGCTGGCCAGCAAGTCTTTCAATAAGTTCAGACTTGGTCATAGTACCTCCAAGCTTTGCAGCTAAACTACCGTATCGGGGCGGTCAGAGACCGCCCCCCGTCATTACTCGCCTTTAGCCGCTTTGAAAGCTTCAGCCATTGCGTTAGAGAAGTTGCCTTCTTCCTGTTTGTTGTTAACAGTTGCGATGGCGTCTTTCTCGTCAGCTTCGTCCTTAGCACGTACGGACAGGCTTACAACGCGGTTCTTACGGTCAACGCCGGTGAATTTAGCTTCAACTTCGTCACCTACGTTCAGAACCAGAGTTGCATCTTCAATGCGGTCGCGAGAGGCTTCAGATGCACGCAGGTAACCTTCTACGCCGCCTGCCAATTCAACTGTAGCACCTTTGGCGTCAACTGCAGTGACTTTACCAGTAACAATAGCACCTTTCTTGTTCATAGACAGGTAGTTATTGAACGGGTCTTCAGCCAGTTGCTTCACGCCCAGGGAGATACGCTCGCGCTCTGCGTCAACTTGCAGAACAACCGCAGCGATTTCGTCGCCTTTCTTGTATTCACGTACTGCTTCTTCGCCTGCAACGTTCCAGGAGATGTCAGACAGGTGAACCAGGCCGTCGATGCCGCCGTCCAGGCCGATGAAGATACCGAAGTCAGTGATAGACTTGATTTTACCTTCAACGCGGTCGCCCTTGTTGTGGGTCTCTGCGAACTGCTGCCATGGGTTGGATTTGCACTGCTTCAGGCCCAGGGAGATACGACGACGTTCTTCATCGATGTCCAGAACCATCACTTCCACTACGTCGCCCACGTTAACAACTTTGGACGGATGGATGTTTTTGTTGGTCCAATCCATTTCAGAAACGTGTACCAGACCTTCAACGCCTTCTTCGATTTCTACGAAGCAGCCGTAATCAGTCAGGTTGGTTACACGGCCAGTCAGCTTGGTGCCTTCTGGGTAACGTTTCGCGATAGCAACCCATGGATCTTCGCCCAGCTGTTTCAGGCCCAGGGATACACGAGTACGCTCGCGGTCGAACTTCAGCACTTTAACAGTGATTTCATCGCCAACGTTGACGATTTCGCTTGGATGCTTAACGCGCTTCCAAGCCATGTCAGTGATGTGCAGCAGGCCGTCTACGCCGCCCAGATCAACGAATGCACCGTAGTCAGTGAGGTTCTTAACGATACCTTTAACTTCCATGCCTTCCTGCAGGTTTTCCAGCAGTTGATCGCGCTCAGCGCTGTTCTCGGATTCGATAACCGCACGGCGAGAAACGACAACGTTGTTGCGCTTCTGATCCAGCTTGATGACTTTGAACTCAAGCTCTTTGCCTTCCAGGTGCAGAGTGTCACGTACCGGACGCACGTCAACCAGGGAACCTGGCAGGAACGCGCGGATGCCGTTCAGCTCGACGGTGAAGCCACCCTTCACTTTGCCGTTGATAACACCGGTTACAGTCTCAGCTTCTTCGTAGGCTTTTTCCAGCGTGATCCAAGCTTCGTGACGCTTAGCTTTCTCACGGGACAGCAGGGTTTCACCGAAGCCGTCTTCAACAGCATCCAGAGCAACGTCAACTTCGTCACCAACCTGGATTTCCAGCTCGCCCTGGGCGTTTTTGAATTGCTCAGCCGGGATGGCAGACTCAGATTTCAGACCGGCGTCAACCAGTACGATATCTTTGTCGATAGCAACAACGACGCCACGAACGATGGAACCCGGGCGGGTTTCGATTTCTTTTAAGGATTCTTCAAAGAGTTGAGCGAAAGATTCAGTCATGTTGTTAATCTTCAGGGTTCTTTAGTTTAACGTCCATTTAGCGTCCCGCCGAATGGGGTTGTTTCACATACCCCGCCATTGGCTCCATGCCGACAGGGTTTAAGGTTACAGGGGTAAAATTTTACCCGATATATTGCGATACCGCTATGACAAATATGACAAAAAGCCAATAGCGCCGCCGCGCTTATTGCTGCGGCAACGCCAACACTTTCTGTGCATACGTCAACGCCTGCCGGATCACTTCTTCAATCGACATGCTGGTAGAATCCAGCACGAGGGCGTCAGAAGCGGGCACCAGAGGCGCGATAGGCCGATTACGGTCACGGTCGTCCCGTTCCTTTATCTCGGCTAAAAGACGTTCAAAGTTAACATTAAAGCCCTTTTCCTGCAACTGCAGCATGCGGCGGTGCGCGCGCTCCTCCGAGCTGGCGTCGAGGAAAATCTTGACCGGCGCGTCCGGGAACACCACCGTGCCCATGTCGCGGCCATCGGCAATCAGGCCGGGGGCCTCGCGAAACGCGCGCTGGCGGCGCAGCAGCGCCTCGCGCACGCGCGGAAACGCCGCAGCTTGCGACGCGGTGTTGCCGACGGTTTCGGTGCGGATCTCATTGCTGACGTCCTCACCTTCCAAAATCACTTGCAGCTTGCCCTCCTGGGCAACGAAGCGAACATCGAGATGTGCGGCCAGCGGAACCAGCGCTTCCTCAGAAGTGATATCCACCTGATGATGCAACGCCGCCAGCGCCAGCACGCGATAGATCGCGCCGGAATCCAGCAAACGCCAACCAAGGGACTCGGCCAACGCTTTACACAGCGTGCCTTTGCCTGCGCCACTTGGTCCATCAACGGTTATCACCGGGGCTGTAGCCGTCATTTCTCTCTCCTTCAGGTAGAAAACCTCACAGAGACACGGCGCGCTTCGACTCGAAGCCCGGGTGCTCTGTCACCTGCCCAATCAGGGGCAAATACGGTGGCGTATTATACGCTGCCCTACGGCGATCTGTTACCCTGGAACTGTCCGGTTGTTGAAAATAAGCGCACAACCGCGAAAAAGTATAGAAGAAACGCCGGTCGCCGGGGGTTAAAAACGATAAAGGCCCGCAAAGGGGCCTTAAAAGAAATGATCTGACGGTTACGCCGGCTGGCTGATGCGAGCCAGCTGTTCGAAATAGTCCGGGAAGGTTTTCGCGGTGCACTTCGGATCGAGGATCGTGACCGGGGTATCCGACAGCGCCACCAGCGAGAAGCACATCGCCATGCGGTGATCGTTGTAGGTGCCGATCTCGGCGAACTGCAGCTTGGCCGGCGGCACGACGTGAATGTAGTCTTCGCCCTCGTCCACTTCCGCCCCCACTTTACGCAGCTCGGTGGCCATCGCCGCCAGACGGTCAGTTTCCTTTACCCGCCAGTTGTAGATATTGCGGATGGTGGTCGGCCCCTCGGCGAACAGCGCCGCGGTGGCGATGGTCATCGCCGCATCCGGAATGTGGTTCATGTCCATATCGATGCCGCGCAGTTCACCGCGGCTGCACTCGATAAAATCGTCGCCCCAGGTGATGCGCGCCCCCATCTTCTCCAGCACATCGGCAAACTTGGTGTCGCCCTGCACGCTTTTGCGGCCGATGCCGGTCACGCGCACGGTGCCACCTTTGATCGCCGCCGCCGCCAGGAAGTAGGACGCGGAAGAAGCGTCGCCTTCAACCAGGTAGTCGCCCGGCGCGATATACGTCTGGCGCCCCTGGATATGGAACACCCGGTAGTTGTCGTGGCTCACCGATACGCCGAAGGTGCGCATCAGGTGCAACGTGATGTCGATGTACGGCTTGGAAACCAACTCGCCCTTGATGTGGATCTGCGTATCCTGCGGCGCCAGCGGCGCGGTCATCAGCAACGCGGTCAGGAACTGGCTGGAGACGCTGCCGTCGACGGTGACATCGCCGCCCCGGAAGCCGCCACGCAGGCGAATCGGCGGGTAATCGGTCTGCTCGAGATAATCAATCTGCGCCCCGCCCTGGCGCAACGCGTCCACCAAATGGCCAATCGGACGTTCTTTCATGCGGGGTTCCCCGGTCAGCACCACGTCGCCTTCACCGAGGCACAGCGCCGCCGCCAGTGGGCGCATCGCGGTGCCGGCGTTGCCGAGGAACAGTTCCAGCGGCTGGTCGGCCACCAGCGGCCCAGCCACGCCGGTGACTTCACACACGGTGCGGTCGGCGGAAAGCCGGTAGTTCACGCCCAACGCCTGCAGCGCATTCAGCATATGACGCACATCGTCGCTGTCCAGCAAGTTGGTCAGCCGGGTCGTTCCCTCCGCCAGCGCCGCCAGCAGCAGAGCGCGGTTAGAAACGCTCTTCGAGCCGGGTAAGTTGACGGTGCCATTGACCAGGGCGACCGGTTGTAACGTCAGGGAATCCACCATGTGAACAAAACTCTCCAATTCTGATAAACGAAACGGCTCCGGAATAATGCCGGAGCCGCTTTAATGCAAAAGGACAACAGCTTGGTCAGCCCGCGCCCGGCGAGCTGACGGGATCAACCGTGACGACGCTCGAAGTCGGTCATAAAGTCGGTCAGCGCCTGTACGCCGGCCAGCGGCATGGCATTGTAAATAGAAGCGCGCATGCCGCCAACTACCCGGTGACCTTTCAGCGCCTGCAGGCCGATAGCCTCGGCTTCGCTGAGGAACACCTTGTCCAGCGCCGCATCGGCCAGCTGGAACGGCACGTTCATCCAAGAACGATTGGCGATCGCCACCTGGCTGCGGTAGAAGTCGGATTTATCGATGGTCGCGTACAGCAGCTCGGCCTTGGCCTGATTGCGTTTTTGCATCTCCACCAGGCCGCCCTGCTCTTTCAACCATTTGAATACCAGCCCGGACAGGTACCAGGCGAAGGTCGGCGGGGTGTTGAACATCGAATCGTTCTCGGCCAGCACAGTGTAATCGAGGATAGACGGCACTTCTTTACGCGCCTTGCCCAACAGATCGTCACGCACAATCACCAGCGTCAGGCCGGCCGGGCCGATATTTTTCTGTGCCCCGGCGTAAATCACGCCGAAGCGGCTGACGTCGAGCGGGCGGGACAGGATGGTCGAGGAGTAATCGCCGATCACCACTTTGTCGCCGAAGTCCGGCGTTTCATCGATGGCTACGCCGTCGATGGTTTCATTTGGGCAATAATGCACGTAAGCCGCGTCGTCGCTCAGCTGCCACTCTTTCATCGGCTTGATGCCGCTCAGGCCGTCGATGCGGGTTTTCACGTCGATGACGTTCGGGGTGCAATACTTTTCCGCTTCCTTGATGGCGCTATGCGCCCAATAGCCGCCGTCGATGTAGTCGGCGGTGGCCTTGTCGCCCAGCAGGTTCAGCGGCAGCGCGGCGAATTGCGCGCGGGCGCCGCCGTGGCAAAACAGCACTTTATAGTTGGAGGGGACTTTCAGCAGATCGCGCAGATCCTGTTCCGCCTGCTCGGCTACGGCGATGAATTCTTTGCTGCGGTGACTGATCTCCATCACTGACGTTCCCAGGCCGTGCCAGTTGCACAGTTCCTGTTCCGCACGACGCAACACTTCCACCGGCAGCATCGCCGGGCCAGAGCTAAAATTATAAACCTGAGTCATTTCCCCTCACCACATTCACTGTTCGCCGCAGAAAAGCGACCTGTCGAAAAGACGCCCGAAGTTAACGCTCGCGTTAACCAACCCTTCGGTTTTATCACTCACGCCCCATGGCTGCAACGCTTATTCGCCCGCCGGCGGCAAACAGGCGCACCGGGTGATGACAGGCTCTGCGGTCGGCGCGTTTTTTTGGACGATAAAACCCTGCGACATGGGGAAATTCAGCGGGTTAACGCGGTGTTTTATGCTGTATTCAGCCGAGATGGCTGCGGGAGCCCGGACGGCCCCCGCAGGAGAGAAAACGATCAGTACTGATTGAACATTTGCTGGATCTGCTTCGCATCTTTGGT
Source organism: Serratia sp. CY55921 (assembly GCF_052167655.1). Taxonomy (NCBI): domain Bacteria; kingdom Pseudomonadati; phylum Pseudomonadota; class Gammaproteobacteria; order Enterobacterales; family Yersiniaceae; genus Serratia; species Serratia sp. CY55921. The sequence goes on from NZ_JBJNMU010000001.1 coordinate 1,960,848, forward strand.
TTGCGTCAACGCCAGCTGCAGCAGAATGCGGGCCTTTTGCGGATTCAGCGTGCCGGCGGCCACGAAGCCGTACTTGGCGTCGTCCACTTCCGCATCCTCCGTGGTGGCGCCGGTCGGCACGCGCGAAGAACGCACTACCGCCACGCCGCTGTGCGCCGCCGTCGCCAGGGTGTCGAACACGGTTTTATACAGGTTGCCGTTGCCGACCCCGGCGCTGACGATGCCCTGGTACCCTTCGGCGATCAACGCCTTGACCGGCGCATCAGAGGCGTTGGCGTAGTTGTAAATGATGCCGACCTTCGGCAGTTCGTTCAGCTTGCTGACGTCGAACGGCGTCTCCCGGGTGTGCTTGCGCTGCGGCGAACGCTGATAATCGATCTTGCCGTTGTGGATATACCCGAGCGGGCCGAAGTTCGGCGACTGGAAGGTTTGCACGGCGGTGGTGCTGGTTTTGGTGACATCTCGTGCGTCCAGCACGCGGTCGTTCATCGCCACCAGCACCCCGCGGTTGGCCGATTGCGGATCCGCCGCCGTCACCACCGCGTTATACAGATTGAACGGGCCGTCGGCGCTCATCGCCGTCGCCGGCCGCATCGCCCCGACCAGCACTACCGGCTTGTCGCACTTCACCGTCAGATCGAGGAAATAGGCCGTCTCTTCCAGCGTATCGGTGCCGTGGGTGATGACGAAGCCGTCGGTTTTGCCGCAGTCGGCGTCAATTTTCTTCGCCAACGTCAGCCAGACCTGATCGTTCATGTCCTGCGAGCCGATGTTAACCACCTGCTCCCCCTGCACGTTGGCGATGTTCTTCAGCGCCGGCACCGCATCGACCAGCGCCTCGACGCCCAGTTTGCCCGCGGTATAGTTGGATTTCGTCGCCGAATCGCCGCCGCCGGCGATGGTGCCGCCGGTCGCCAGCAGGGTGATGTTGGGCAGCGCCAGCGCCGAGGCGCTGACGCCGGTCAACAAAAGGGTTAACACGCTGAGTTTCACTGATTTCATTAGATTTCTCCGTGACAGATAACTCGCTGAATTATGGCCTTTATCCTTAAAAAAACTGTGACTTTGCCGCCGCTTTAGGAATACGTGGAGCTCCAGCGTAAAACCCCGTATCATTGCGCGTTTTTAGTACGCGCAAAAAGTGAAGACAATGACGCAAACTTTTATCCCCGGTAAAGACGCCGCCCTGGAAGATTCCATCGCCCGTTTCCAGCAGAAACTGAGCGATCTCGGTTTCAACATCGAAGAAGCCTCCTGGCTGAACCCGGTGCCGCACGTATGGTCGGTGCACATTCGCGATCGCGATTGCCCGCTGTGCTTCACCAACGGCAAAGGCGCCAGCAAAAAAGCCGCGTTGGCCTCTGCGCTGGGTGAATATTTCGAGCGCCTGTCCACCAACTACTTCTTCGCCGATTTCTATCTGGGCAAGCAGATCGCCGAAGGCGACTTCGTGCACTACCCGAATGAGAAATGGTTCCCGATCCCAGCGGACGATGCGCTGCCGGCCGGCATCCTCGACGAGCGTCTGCACGCCTTCTACGATCCGCAACAAGAGCTGAGCGCCAGCGATCTTGTCGATCTGCAGTCCGGCAATGCCGATCGCGGCATCTGCGCGCTGCCGTTCACCCGTCAGTCCGATCAGCAAACGGTATACATTCCGATGAACATCATCGGCAACCTGTATGTTTCCAACGGCATGTCCGCCGGCAACACCGCCAACGAAGCGCGCGTGCAGGGCCTGTCGGAAGTGTTCGAGCGCTATGTGAAAAACCGCATTATCGCCGAATCCATCAGCCTGCCGGCGATCCCGGACGAGGTGCTGAACCGCTACCCGGGCGTGGTGGAAGCCATCGCCAAGCTGGAAGAGGAAGGTTTCCCAATCCTCTCCTACGACGCCTCGCTGGGCGGCAACTACCCGGTGATCTGCGTGGTGCTGTTCAACCCGACCAACGGCACCTGCTTCGCCTCGTTCGGCGCGCACCCGGACTTCGGCGTGGCGCTGGAGCGCACGGTGACCGAACTGCTTCAGGGCCGCAGCCTGAAAGATCTCGACGTGTTCACCGCGCCGACCTTCGATGACGAAGAAGTGGCGGAACACACCAACCTGGAAACGCACTTCATCGACTCCAGCGGCCTGATCTCCTGGGATCTGTTCAAGCAGGACGCGGACTATCCGTTCGTTGACTGGAACTTCAGCGGCAGCACGCAGGAAGAGTTCGCCACCCTGATGAGCATCTTCGACAAAGAAGACGCGGAAGTGTACATCGCCGACTACGAACACCTGGGCGTCTACGCTTGCCGCATCATCGTGCCGGGCATGTCCGATATCTACCCGGCGGAAGACCTGCTGCTGGCCAACAACAGCATGGGCGCGCACCTGCGCGATACGCTGCTGGCGTTGCCGGGCAGCGAGTGGGAGCCGGAAGAATACCTGGCGCTGATCGAGCAGTTGGACGACGAAGGGCTGGACGATTTCACCCGCGTACGCGAACTGCTGGGCATTGCCAGCGGCAAAGACAACGCCTGGTATACCCTGCGCGTGGGCGAGCTGAAGTCGATGCTGGCGCTGGCGGGCGGCGATCTGGATCAGGCGCTGATTTGGACCGAATGGACGCAGGACTTCAACGCCTCGGTGCTGAGCCCGGCGCGCAGCAACTACTACCGTTGCCTGCAAACGCTGTTGCTGCTGGCGCAGGAGCCTGAGCGCGAAGCGGCGCAATACTATACCGCGTTCGTGAAAATGTACGGCCAGGAAGCGGTGGACGCGGCCTCGGCCGCCATCAGCGGTGAAGAGCGCTTCAACGGGCTGTTCGCCGTCGATGCCGATCTGAAGGCGTTGCCGGCCCATCAGGCGCTGCTGGCGGCCTACGAGAAGCTGCAGGCGGCCAAGCGCCGTCACTGGGCCAAGGCCTAATCGCCATTGGGGGTACCGCCACTTTTGGGGTACCCTCCCGGTCAAACGCCGCACTCCGCTGCGGCGTTTTCATTTTGCGGTTTATTTCAACGCATTCTGTTTTATTTCCCCGCAGGAAAATAGGCGGTTAAACGAGCATAAGAATAAATAAACCGGCGATTGTTGCCGGACGGTGAAATAATAATTAACCGATAATTAAACTTTCAGCGACGAACGGCGACAAAACGCCTAAAAATTTAACTTTGACACCCTCGGCACATCGGGTGAATTCAAAAAAAATTGCAAACATTAAAAAATTGTTTTTTGTTTAAATTCAATAAATTAACCATAAAAAACCACACAGAAAACATGCCATTTTGGCGCTCTACTTCCCCGCCTTATGATCCAAATCAAATTTTCCCCTATACTGCTTTGCTAGTATCTCATTGCGTTGTTTTAACCCTTAAGAGCGAGAGTTAGTTTGAAAACTGACAGCCCATTCGATCTGATTTTACCTGCGGCAACGGCGAAAATCGCTGAAGATGCCGGCGTGTATAAAGCCACCAAACATCCGCTGAAAACGTTTTATTTGGCGATCACCGCCGGTGTCTTCATTTCCATCGCCTTCGTTTTCTACATTACGGCGACCACCGGCACCGCCGGCGTGCCTTTCGGGCTGGCGAAACTGGTCGGCGGCATCTGTTTCTCTCTCGGGTTAATGCTGGTGGTGGTGTCGGGCGCCGACCTGTTCACCTCTACCGTGCTTATCGTCATCGCCAAGGCCAGCGGCCGCATCAGCTGGGGCCAACTGGGCGCCAACTGGCTGAACGTTTATCTCGGCAACCTGGTCGGCGCGCTGTTCTTCGTGGCGCTGATCTGGTTCTCCGGCGAGTATATGGTCGCCAACGGCCAGTGGGGCCTGAATGTTCTGCAAACCGCGGACCACAAGCTGCATCACACCTTTATCGAAGCCGTCTGCCTCGGCATTCTGGCTAACCTGATGGTCTGCCTGGCGGTCTGGATGAGCTACTCCGGCCGTACCCTGACCGACAAGATGCTCGCCATGGTGCTGCCGGTCGGTATGTTTGTCGCCAGCGGCTTCGAACACAGCATCGCCAACATGTTTATGATCCCTATGGGCATCGTGGTCAAACACTTCGCCACGCCGGAATTCTGGCAAGCCGTAGGGGCGGTACCTGAGCAATTCGCTCATCTGACAGTAAGCAATTTCATCATCGACAACCTGATTCCGGTCACCATTGGTAACATCATCGGCGGCGGTCTGCTGGTTGGGTTGACTTACTGGGTAATTTATCTGCGCGGGGGCCGCGAACAGCACTAAGCTGTGAGTTACCGCGCGCAGAGTTAGAAATCCACAATCAAAGGTAGGTGTACAATGACCGAACTTAACGAGAAATTAGCCAACGCTTGGGAAGGTTTCAGCAAGGGTGACTGGCAGAATGAAGTCAACGTTCGTGACTTCATCCAGAAAAACTACACGCCTTATGAAGGTGACGAATCCTTCCTGGCTGGCGCAACTCAAGCCACCACCACCTTGTGGGACAAGGTTATGGAAGGGATCAAACTGGAAAACCGCACTCATGCGCCGGTTGATTTCGACACCAACGTTGCTTCAACCATCGTTTCTCACGACGCGGGTTACATCGCCAAAGAGCTGGAAACCATCGTGGGTCTGCAGACCGACGCCCCTCTGAAACGCGCGCTGATCCCGTTCGGCGGCATCAAAATGGTCGAAGGTTCGTGCAAAGTGTACGGCCGCGAACTGGATCCGCAGCTGAAAAAAGTGTTCACCGAATACCGTAAAACCCACAACCAGGGCGTATTCGACGTTTACACCAAAGACATCCTGAACTGCCGTAAATCCGGCGTGCTGACCGGTCTGCCAGACGCTTACGGCCGTGGCCGCATCATCGGCGACTACCGCCGCGTGGCGCTGTACGGCATCGACTTCCTGATGGCCGACAAGCTGAACCAGTTCAAATCGCTGCAGGAAAAACTGGAAAACGGCGAAGACCTGGAAATGACCATCCAGCTGCGCGAAGAGATCGCTGAACAGCATCGCGCTCTGGCTCAGATCAAAGAGATGGCCGCCAAATACGGTTACGACATCTCCGGCCCGGCCACCAGCGCCCAAGAAGCGGTGCAGTGGACCTACTTCGGCTACCTGGCCGCGGTGAAATCCCAGAACGGCGCCGCCATGTCCTTCGGCCGCGTGTCCACCTTCCTCGACGTGTTCATCGAACGCGACATCAAAGCGGGCAAACTGACCGAAGAGCAAGCGCAGGAACTGATCGACCACCTGGTGATGAAACTGCGTATGGTGCGCTTCCTGCGTACCCCTGAGTACGATGAACTGTTCTCCGGCGACCCAATCTGGGCGACTGAATCCCTGGCCGGTATGGGCGTCGACGGCCGTACCCTGGTCACCAAAAACAGCTTCCGCTTCCTGAACACCCTGTACACCATGGGGCCGTCTCCGGAGCCGAACATGACCATCCTGTGGTCTGAGAAGCTGCCGCTGAACTTCAAGAAATTCGCGGCGAAAGTGTCCATCGACACCTCTTCCGTACAGTACGAAAACGACGACCTGATGCGTCCTGACTTCAACAACGATGACTACGCCATCGCCTGTTGCGTCAGCCCGATGATCGTCGGTAAGCAAATGCAGTTCTTCGGCGCCCGCGCCAACCTGGCGAAAACCATGCTGTACGCCATCAACGGCGGCGTTGACGAGAAACTGAAAATGCAGGTCGGCCCGAAAGAAGCGCCGATGATGGACGAAGTGCTGGACTATGACAAAGTCATGGCCCGCATGGACCACTTTATGGATTGGCTGGCCAAGCAGTACGTGACCGCGCTGAACATCATTCACTACATGCACGACAAGTACAGCTACGAAGCTGCGCTGATGGCGCTGCATGACCGTGACGTTTATCGCACCATGGCTTGCGGCATCGCCGGTCTGTCCGTTGCGGCCGACTCCCTGTCCGCCATCAAGTACGCGAAAGTCACCACCATTCGCGACGAAGACGGCCTGGCTATCGACTTCAAAGTGGAAGGCGAGTACCCGCAGTTCGGTAACAACGACGCCCGCGTCGATGACATCGCCTGTGACCTGGTGGAACGTTTCATGAAGAAAATTCAGAAACTGCGCACCTACCGCAACGCGGTACCGACTCAGTCCGTACTGACCATCACCTCCAACGTGGTGTACGGTAAGAAAACCGGTAACACCCCGGATGGCCGCCGCGCAGGCGCACCGTTCGGCCCAGGTGCCAACCCGATGCACGGCCGTGACCAGAAAGGTGCAGTCGCCTCCCTGACCTCGGTAGCCAAACTGCCGTTTGCCTACGCGAAAGACGGGATCTCCTACACCTTCTCCATCGTGCCTAACGCGCTGGGTAAAGACGACGACGTGCGTAAAGCCAACCTGGCGGGCCTGATGGATGGTTACTTCCACCATGAAGCCTCCATCGAAGGCGGTCAGCATCTGAACGTCAACGTAATGAACCGCGAAATGCTGCTGGATGCGATGGAAAATCCTGAGAAATACCCTCAGCTGACCATCCGCGTCTCCGGTTACGCCGTGCGCTTCAACTCGCTGACCAAAGAGCAACAGCAGGACGTCATTACTCGTACCTTCACTCAAACGATGTAATAACGCCGACCGGGCGGGAGACCGCCCGGTGCCAACGTCGGGGCCGGTTCTGCCGGCCCTTTTCTCCCACCGCTCTCCCCTGACTCTGTGCGAGTCTGTTTTGCCGGACATCTATACTGAATGGATAGCCGGCAAAACAGTTATCCGGCAACTGACCGGCCGACAGGCATCATTACCCCCGGTGGCGGATCCCCCGCCGCTGCATCGCAGATACCTGGCCGGCGGCCACGCGCCTATTTTTAGACTGCGTTTGACAGTCCATATTGGAGAAAACCCCGCAATGTCAGTAACTGGTCGCATCCACTCCTTCGAATCCTGCGGCACCGTCGATGGGCCCGGGATCCGCTTTATCGTCTTCTTCCAGGGCTGCCTGATGCGCTGCCTCTATTGCCATAACCGTGACACCTGGGACACCCACGGCGGCAAAGAAGTGACCGTCGAAGAGCTGATGAAAGACGCGGTGGCCTACCGCCACTTCATGAACGCTTCCGGCGGTGGCGTGACCGCGTCCGGCGGCGAGGCGATCCTGCAGGCTGAATTCGTGCGCGACTGGTTCCGCGCCTGTCATGCCGAAGGCATCAACACCTGCCTGGACACCAATGGCTTCGTGCGCCGCTACGATCCGGTGATCGACGAATTGCTGGACACCACCGATCTGGTGATGCTGGATCTGAAACAGATGAACGACGAGATCCACCAGAATCTGGTCGGCGTCTCCAACCACCGCACGCTGGAATTCGCCCGCTATCTGGCGAAACGCAACCAGCGCACCTGGATCCGTTACGTGGTGGTGCCGGGCTGGTCAGACGACGATAAATCGGCGCACCTGCTGGGCGAGTTCACCAAAGACATGACCAACATCGAGAAAATCGAGCTGCTGCCTTACCACGAGTTGGGCAAGCACAAATGGATAGCGATGGGGGAAGAGTACAAACTGGACGGCGTACATCCGCCGAAGGCCGAGACCATGGATCGCGTCAAAGGCATCCTGGAAAGCTACGGCCACAAAGTGATTTACTGACTGACGCAGCGCCAAAGAAAAAACCGGCTCATGGCCGGTTTTTTTTTATGCTCAGGCGGCGGCGAACGGCGTGTGATGGCGATCCGGCTTCTGCTTTTTCAGCAGCATCAGCAGGTAAACCAACGCCACGGCGGCTATCATCACGAACAGCACGCGGTCGGAATAGTTCTGCATCAGCAGCGCCGTCATCGATGGGCCCAGCAAGCTGCCGATGGTATAACTCATCAGCAGCGCCTGGTTCATCGCCACCAGTTCGTGCGGCATTGCCTTCTCACAGGCCCAGGACATCGCCACCGGATACAGGGTAAAGCCGGCGCAGCCGAGGATGAACAGTGAAGGCGCCATAGCGTAGTTGCCGAGCATCGCCACGCTGGCGAGGATCACCACAAACACCTGAATGCGCAGCACCAGCAGGCGCCCGTAACGATCGGCCAGGCGCCCGACAGGCCATTGGCCGACGATGCCGGAGCTGACCAACAGCGCCATCCAGTAGCCGACGTTAGCGTCGCTCATGCCCTGATGAGAGAGATACAGCGGCATCAGGCCATACAGCGAGCCGAGCACGATGCCGGAGATGATGCAGCCGTTGATGCCCAGGCGCGCGCTGCGGCGTCTCAACATTGTCCATACCGCCGCCTGCTGCGGCTCGTCTTCATGGCGGTTTACCCGCGCGAACAACATCGGCAACATGGCGCTGATCACGATCGCGGTCACCCACGGCACCACATGCAGCAATTCGGTCGAGGTCATGCTCAACAGTAATTGGCCGGTCACCGTACCGAGGTAATAGACAATCATATAGGCCGCCAGCAGCTGGCCACGGTTGCTCAAATTGCCGCTGCGCAAAAGCGCGCTCTCCACGATCACCCAGATCCAGGCACACCCGACGCCGGCGAAGAAGCGCCAGCCCAGCCAGCTCCAGAAATCGATCGACAGCACCATGCCGGCGGTCGCGGCGGCGAACAGCAAACAAGAGAGATGATAGCTGCGGGTGAAGCCAACGCGCTGGATCAGTTTGCCCGCTACCAACGTGCCCAACAGGTTGCCGCTGAAATAAGAGGAACTGACCATACCCACTTGCCAGGTCGACAGCTGAGCATGGGTTAACCAAAGCGGCACTAACGTATTCAAAACGGCAATGGATACCGTGAGCAGCAAGAGGCCGCAGAGCAATAAGAGCACCGGGCGGGAGTAAGCGGACATAGTGAAATTGTGACCGAACGCGCAATGAGAGTGCGCGCATCATGCCACTGGCGATAAAAAAGTCAATCGCCTCTTATCATTCCAGCGCACGATTTGTTTCCGGCTAAGCGGCTGAAAAAGCGCTATGCTCAGCGCAGAGCGGATTTAACGACGGAGAAGCGAGATGATTCAGGCAAATAATGCGGCGGTCGAGACCTTGCTGGCAGACATCGGCAGCACGCACGGTGAGCTGCTGGAGATCGTACAACAGGTGCGTCGGGTCGCCACGGCGAGCGGCAGTGGCATCACCGAATCGGTCAAATACGGCGGCATCATGTTCTCGCATACTCAATTTTTCTGCGGCGTTTTCGCCTACCGCAATCACGTCACGGTGGAATTCGGCCAAGGGCACCGACTGGAAGATCGCTATCAGCAACTTGAAGGCAACGGCCAATATCGGCGGCACATCAAGCTCCACACGCCCGCCGAAGTGAAAAGCAAGCACCTGGCGGACTACATTAAACAGGCCTACGCGCTGGCGACAGACTGAATTTCCAACATAAAAAAAAGCGCCCGCAGGCGCTTTTTTCAAATGCTTTGCCGTTTAACCGATGTATTCCAGGCCGCCCATATAAGGACGCAGCACTTCAGGTACCTGAATGCGGCCGTCGGCCTGCTGGTAGTTTTCCAGCACCGCCACCAGCGTACGGCCAACCGCCAGGCCGGAGCCGTTCAGCGTGTGGACCAGACGCGGCTTCTTGTCGGCTTTGCTACGGCAGCGCGCCTGCATGCGGCGTGCCTGGAAGTCCCACATGTTGGAGCAGGACGAGATCTCGCGGTAGGTATCCTGCGCCGGCAGCCACACTTCCAGATCGTAGGTTTTGCATGCGCCGAAGCCCATGTCGCCGGTGCACAGCAGCACCTTGCGGTAAGGCAGGTTCAGCAGCTGCAGCACTTTTTCCGCGTGGCCGGTCAGCTCTTCCAGGGCATCCATCGAATCTTCCGGACGAACGATCTGCACCATTTCAACCTTGTCGAACTGGTGCATGCGGATCAAACCGCGGGTGTCACGGCCGTAAGAACCGGCTTCCGCACGGAAGCATGGCGTGTGCGCGGTCATCTTCAGCGGCAGAGTTTCCTCTTCCACGATCTCGTCGCGCACCAGGTTGGTCAGCGGCACTTCCGCCGTTGGGATCAGCGCGTAGTTGCTGCTGTCGGCTTCTTCTTCCAGCGGGCGGGTATGGAACAGGTCTTCGCCGAACTTCGGCAGTTGGCCGGTGCCGTACAGCGTGGCGTGGTTGACCAGGTAAGGCACGTAGGCCTCCAGGTAGCCGTGCTGTTCGGTGTGCAGATCCAGCATGAACTGGGACAGCGCGCGGTGCATGCGGGCGATTTGCCCTTTCATCACCACGAAGCGCGAACCGGTCAGCTTAACCGCGGCGGCAAAATCCAGCCCGCCGGCCATTTCGCCCAGATCGACATGATCGCGCACCGCGAAGTCGTATTGGCGCGGTTCACCCCAGCGGGTGACTTCCAGGTTTTCGCTGTCGTCTTTACCGTCCGGCACGGCGTCGTCCGGCAGGTTAGGCAGCGTCAGGGCATAATCGCGGATCTCGCTCTGCAGCGCATCCAGTTCCGCCTTGGCGGCATCCAGCTTGTCACCCAGCTCGTTCACTTCGCGACGCAGCGGCTCGATGTCTTCCCCACGCGCTTTGGCCGCGCCGATGGATTTCGATCGGGAGTTGCGTTCCGCTTGCAGCGTTTCAGTTTCTACCTGCAGAACTTTGCGGCGTTCTTCCTGCGAACGCAGCAGATCCAGATCGAGTTTAAAGCCTCGGCGAGCCAGTTTGACGGCGACTGCGTCTAGCTCATTACGCAGCAGATTGGGATCGAGCATGCTAATCCTGTGCTTGTTGTTATTGAAAGAAGTGTTGTTGTTCTATGCGGCTGATTTATAGCCGCATAAAAGAAGAGTGATACCCGCTAACCTTACCGCAACGGCCACGCTAGCGGTAGCGTTTTGTCGGGCTATTTTGATCCTGCTCAGCCAGCCATGCCAACTTTTCGCCGATTTTCCCTTCCAGCCCGCGCGAGGTCGGTTGGTAGTAGCGCGTGTTGGCCATTTCGGGCGGGAAGTAGTTCTCGCCGGCGGCGTAGGCGTTGGGTTCGTCGTGAGCGTAACGGTATTCCGCCCCCAGCCCCATTTCCTTCATCAGCTTGGTCGGCGCGTTGCGCAAATGCTCCGGCACGTCATAATCGGCCTGCTCTTTGGCGTCGCGCATGGCGGCCTTGAACGCGGTGTAAACCGCGTTGCTTTTCGGCGCGCAGGCCAGGTAAACAATCGCCTGCGCAATGGCGCGCTCGCCCTCCGCCGGCCCCACGCGGGTAAAACAATCCCAGGCGGCGATCGCCACCTGCATGCCGCGCGGATCGGCGTTGCCCACGTCTTCAGAGGCAATCGCCAACAGACGGCGCGCCACATAGAGCGGATCGCCGCCGGCGGTAATGATGCGCGCATACCAGTACAGCGCGGCGTCCGGCGCCGAACCACGCACCGATTTATGCAGCGCGGAAATCAGGTCGTAATAACGGTCGCCCTTGTTGTCGAAGCGCGCGCTGCGCTCGCCCGACACCTCCTTCAGCAGCTCCGGCGTCAGCACCCGTACGCCTTTGGCGTCGAGCTCCGCCATGTCCGCCATCATTTCCAGGCTGTTCAGCGCCCGGCGCGCATCGCCCCCCACCAGCTCCGACAGCAGGCGGCGCGTTTCCGCCGGCAGCTCGACGTTCTGGCCGCCAAAACCGCGCGCCTTGTCGTTCATCGCCTGATCCAGCACCTGGCCGATATCTTCGGCAGTCAGCGCCTTCAACAAATAGACGCGGGCGCGCGACAGCAGCGCCGAGTTCAGTTCGAACGACGGGTTTTCGGTAGTGGCGCCGATAAAGGTGATGGTGCCATCTTCAATGTGCGGCAGGAAGGCGTCCTGCTGACTTTTGTTGAAGCGGTGCACTTCATCGACGAACAGAATAGTGCGACGGCCGGCGTCGCGGTTTTGCCGCGCCCGCTCGATCGCCTCGCGGATCTCCTTGATCCCGGAGGTCACGGCGGAGATCCGCTCGACGTCCGCCTGACCATAACGGCCGATCAGCTCTGCCAACGTCGTCTTCCCTGTGCCCGGCGGCCCCCATAGAATCATCGAGTGCAGCTGCCCGGCCTCGATAGCGCGCGGCAGCGGCTTGCCGGCGGCCAGCAGGTGCTGCTGGCCGATATACTGCGCCAGCGTGGTCGGCCGCATACGCGCGGCCAACGGCTGGAACTCGTTCTGGGAAAAATCGAGCGACAGATTATTACTCACTTGCACCTCACTGGCGCTGGTCGTCCAGCGTCACCCCCTTCGGCGGGGTAAATTTGAATTTGGCCGGATCGGCGGTGACGTTCTGCTGGCTTTTCAGCGTATAAGCGCTGCGCTGGCCGTCCTGCTCCACCGCGGCGAAGCTGCGGATGGTGCCGCTGTTGGTCACGCTGATGGCGAACTGCTTCAGGTTGCCGCTGGCGGATTTCGGCGTCAGCTCGAAATCATCGCCCTTTTGCTTCACGTTGTACTGCTTCCAGTCGCTGGCATTGTTGCGGGTGATCAGCATAAACGGCGTATTGCCGGTGGCGTTCTTCAGCCAGGTCGCCGTCACCTGCTCAACGAACGGGTTATAGAACCACAGGGTTTGGCCATCGGAGACCAGCACGCTCTCATCGGGTGACGTCATGTGCCAGTTGAACAGGTTCGGCCGCTTCACCCACAGCTCGCCTTCACCCTGTTGCACCGCGGCCCCGTCGGCGCTGGTCACGGTTTGCGAGAAACTGGCGTGGAAACTGTTCACCTTCGCCAGGCGACTTTGCAGATCCTGTGCAGCGTCGGCCAGCACGGAGGTAGAAGCGAATCCCGAAAGCAGACAGCAGGCAACTAACAGTTTTTTCATTATTCCAGATACCTTATGAAATGCGTTAACCGCAAGGCGGCGCCGTGCGGGTCAAATCAACCCTTTACCCCGTTACTTTACCCGAAGCCGGCGAACGGCAGGTAGGCCAATGTTCCGAGAAGAAACGGGTTTACGCTTCTTTGCACAAGGGCCGCTTAAGCGGCCCTTTCTTATTGAGTTGCAATGGCTAAACGACCATCAATCGTGCCGCGGCGGCGCCAGCACCTCGCGGTTGCCGTTGTGCCCCTGCTCGCTGACAATGCCCTGCGCTTCCATCTGTTCAATGATGCGCGCGGCGCGGTTATAGCCGATGCGGAACTGGCGCTGTACGCCGGAGATGGAGGCGCGGCGTTTATCCACCACGAAATCCACCGCCTGATCAAACAGCGGATCCAGCTCTTCGTCACCGTCCATACCGCCGCCGGCACCGCCCTCGCCGTCTTCACCGCCGCTGAGAATGCCCTCTTTATATTGGGGCCGCTCGCGCGCTTTCCAATCCTTGACCACCGCGTGCACTTCCTGATCGCGCACGAATGCGCCATGTACGCGCACCGGGATCGAGGAGTTCGGCGCCAGATAAAGCATATCGCCCATGCCCAGCAAGGACTCGGCGCCCCCCTGATCGAGGATGGTGCGGGAGTCTATCTTGCTCGACACGGTAAAGGCGATACGCGTCGGGATGTTGGCCTTGATCAGGCCGGTGATCACATCCACCGACGGACGCTGGGTCGCCAGCACCAGGTGGATGCCCGCCGCACGCGCTTTTTGCGCCAGACGGGCGATCAGCTCTTCGACCTTCTTGCCGACCGTCATGATCAGATCGGCGAATTCGTCGACCATCACCACGATGTACGGCTCTTTCTCCAACACCGGCGGCGTGATGTCCATGCTGTCGGTCGGTTTCCAGAACGGATCCGGGATCGGACGCCCCATCGCTTCGGCCTGATCGACGCGTTCGTTGTAGCCGGCCAGGTTACGCACGCCCAGAGCTGACATCAGCTTATAGCGGCGTTCCATTTCGCCCACGCACCAGCGCAGCGCATTGGCGGCGTCTTTCATGTCGGTGACCACGTCGGTCAACAGGTGCGGAATGCCTTCGTAAACCGACAGTTCCAGCATTTTCGGGTCAATCATGATAAAGCGCACTTCTTTCGGCGTGGCCTTATACAGGATGCTCAGGATCATGGCGTTGACCCCGACCGATTTACCGGAGCCGGTGGTACCGGCGACCAGCAAGTGCGGCATTTTGCCCAGATCGGCCACCACCGGCTCGCCGGAGATGTCTTTACCCAATACGATGGACAGCGGCGACGGGTTGTCGCGGAAGGCCGGGCAATCCAGCACCTCGCGCAGGTATACCGTTTGCCGCTTGGCGTTCGGCAGCTCCAGACCGACATAAGGCTTACCGGGGATCACTTCCACCACGCGCACCGCCGAAGTCGACAGCGAGCGCGCCAGATCGCGCGACAGGTTGGAAATGCGCGCCGCTTTAACGCCCGGCGCCAGATCCAGCTCGAAGCGGGTGATGACCGGCCCCGGCAGGATGTCCACCACGTCGGCTTTCACGCGATAATCGGCCAGGCTGGCCTCCACCAGGCGCGCTTTCTGTTCCAGCGCGAAGGAATCGACCGGCTCCACTTCTTTCGGCGCTTCGGTCAGCAGATCCAGCGTCGGCAGAGGCGTGGTCGGTTTCTGCAGCGGCTGATCGTTGCGCATCAGGAACGGGTGAATCAAGCTGTCCATCGCCGGATGCTGCTCGGCCTGAGGTTGCTGAGGCTGCTGCACCTGCGGCTGTTGCTGCGGCTGCTGGTATTGTTGAGGCTGAGGGTGCGATTGCTGAGGTTGAGCAGCCGGCGCCGCAGGCTCAAACTGGCCGAACGGCACGTCGTCCTCTTGTTCGCTTTCCAGTTCAATGCGCTCTTCAAGCTGCGGCGACAGCGTGAACATCGGCTCGCTCGGACCATCGTCCACCAGATCCGCCATCGGCGAGAAGCTGAAAGCATTGCGGGTATCGACCGGACTGGCGGCCGGCGCCTGCGGAGCAGGCTCTTGCTGGCCATAACGCGCCTGCTGCTGCTCGGCGAATGCCTGACGCAGCGCGGCCTCTTGCCGCGCCGCTTCGTCGTCCTGCTGGTCTTCGCCGTAACGCTGGCTCTGTTGCTCGGCGAACGCTTTGCTCAGCTCAGCCTCCTGCTGAGCCTGTTCATCATCCTGCTCCGACGCGTAGCTTTCGCCGTAGCGCTGGCTTTGCTGCTCGGCGAACGCCTGGCGCAGCGCGGCTTCTTGCAGCGCCTCTTCTTCCTGCGGGTTCGCCGCCGTCAGCTGTTGAGGCTCCGCCTCTGTCTGGCGCTGTTCCTGTTCGGCCGCACGCTGCGAAGGCAGCTTGATGCCGTAGGAAGCCAGCTCACGACGGGTCGGGATGCGCACCGGGTTCGGCCGCGGCAGCTCAGGGCCGATGCCCTGCTTAACCTGCGGATTGCCGTCGCTGGTCGCCGTGAAGGCCGGCATAAAGGTCGCCGCCGCAACGCCCGCAGCAGCGGCTGCCGCCGTATCCGGCTGCGGTTTGGCGCCGGTGGCGCTGAAACCGCTCGAACTGCCGATGTCAACGCTGTCACGCTGTGCGGCGGTAAAATCAAAGGGAGAACGCGCCGGCGGCTGCGGCGCGGCCGGCTCTTGCCAGTTGCCAAGGCGCGGCTCATCGTCATCCTGATAAGGATCGACAGGACGCGTCGCCTTAGGCGCAGGCGTTTCTTCCGGGATCTCGAAGGAATACAGCGGCGGCGTAGCGTCTTGCGCCGGCGCACTTACCGGGTGCTGATTGACCGAGGCCGGCGCGGCCGGCGCCACCGTTACCGACGGCGCCTGAGCGGCGATCGGTGCAGCGACGGGCTCGTGGATCTCTGCCTTCACCGTCGGTGCAGGCGAAGCCACCGGCGCGCTGGGTGCGGCTTCTGCTTCAAGCTCGTCATCGTCGGCTCTCAGGCCGCTGAGCAACGGATCGGCGGCGTCTTCCGCCGCCGCTTTGGCGCTTTCGGTAACCGAAGGCGCGGAGAACAGCACGTCGTCATCGGCGGCCGCGGCTCCGACGGCGGTCGCGGCAACCGCTGCGGCGGCACCCTTCCCTGCCTGCTCAGGCTCGTCGTCAACGTAACGCTCGTCATCTTCGAAATAGCGCTCTTCGCGACGTGAGCGATTGGTCATCACCGTCGCAACGCCCAACACCGCCCCGCCGATCTTCTCGGCGATCACCAGCCAGGACCAGCCGGTAAACAGCGTCAACCCCGCCGCCCATACGCACAGCAGCGCCAGCGTAGCGCCGATGCCGTTGAACCACGGCAACATGGCGTTGCTCAGCAGGCTGCCGATCACGCCGCCGGAGGCGAAGTAATAGAGATCGTCAACGTTCAGCGCCGCCAACCCACAGGAGGTGAGCACTAACGCCAGGGTGCCGATCAGGCGCAGGGAAAGCGCGAAATAGTCGATGTAGTCTCTGTTGCTGCGTTGGCGATAAGCCGCCCAGCACAGGACCAGCATGATCGGCGGTATCGCGTAGGCGAGCACCCCGAAGGTGAAGAACAGCGTATCGGCCAACCAGGCCCCGACACCGCCGCCCAGATTGTGAATCGGCTCATGCCACGCGGTCTGCGACCAGCTTGGGTCAGACGGGTTGAAACTGACCAGCGCAGCCATGAGGTAAACGGCAAAAATCGCTACCACGATAAGCACAGCTTCCAGCAAACGCCGGCCACTGCTGAGTCTTTTCAGGGTAACTTCTTTATCTTCTGTATATTCCTGGCTCAAGAAAGGCTCTCCAGGTTCCTGTTAGCTGACATAGCAACAGCGCCGAGAAACTGCCCCGGCGCCGAAACTGTATGAATAAACAGGAGTGTAACCAATTTAATCAGGTTTTGCACCTGCACCTTACCGTGTTTTGATAACCAGACGGTTACTCTGTTTCACTTCTTCCATCACTACGTAGGTACGGGTGTCGTTAACCCCCGGCAAACGCAGCAAGGTTTCGCCCAGCAATTTGCGGTAAGCCGACATGTCCGGTACGCGGGTTTTCAACAGGTAGTCGAAATCGCCGGAAACCAGATGACACTCCTGAATCTCTTCAAGCTTCTGCACTGCCGAGTTGAATTGCTCAAACACATCCGGCGCGCCGCGGTTCAACGTGATCTCCACGAAAACCAGCAGGGACGCATCCAGATAATGCGGGTTCAGCAATGCGGTATAGCCATGAATGAAACCCTGGCGCTCGAGACGGCGCACGCGTTCCAAACATGGTGTAGGGGATAACCCCACGCGCTTCGAAAGCTCGACGTTCGAAATACGCCCATCCTTCTGCAGCTCATTCAGGATGTTGCGGTCGATACGGTCAAGATCTTTACCCGGGCGTTTCTTGTTGTCTGCCATTATTATTGTCTCTCTTATTTTCTTCCGTGCACTTGCCACACCCTAGCCAACGTCAATGTGTAAGGGTTCGTTCCAAGCGAAGACCCGATGCCTGTCATGTGCTTCTTCACTACCATCATTCCACGCCGCGCAGCCTGTCTGTCCAACTCCGCGCAGCGCCGGCAACGATGTTTCGGTCGAGAAAAAATCAGCAAACGCTTGCGCGCCCTGCTCCGCACTCCCGCTGCGTATCGTCGCCTTGCGGCGCAAATACGTACGATTTGCTGGTGTTACGGGGATAATTTCTTCTTCCTATGATGTTTTCGCAAATGCGCAGCGGATTGTCAAAGTAAAAGAAGCAAAATCAGAACAACGTACCGTCATGAAAAGTCTGCATCCCATTTTTGATTATGAATCGCTGGCTGATAAACCCCGGTCGGGAGCGGCGGAAGCCGCAGAGTGCGCCGTTTTTGCACGGTTGGCGATTCGCTGGCCGAATGCGGCTTTGATAAGTTAAATTTCTGCGTTCGACGACCGATTTACCGACAACGGATGCATTAATAGGCGACAACTATCATACAAATCGTTAACAACGTCGCCCGGCGCTTTTTTTACTGCGCCATTTTCCCTACAATCGGCTTCATTGTCCGCCATTGTGGAATAAAGAGGTTATTCATGGGCACGGCTAAACATAGCAAATTACTGATTCTGGGTTCCGGCCCGGCCGGTTACACCGCCGCCGTCTACGCGGCGCGCGCCAACCTGAACCCGGTGCTGATCACCGGTCTGGAACAAGGCGGCCAGCTGACCACCACCACCGAAGTGGAAAACTGGCCCGGCGACGCCGAAGGCCTGACCGGCCCGGCGTTGATGGAGCGCATGCGCGAGCACGCGGAGAAGTTCCAGACTGAAATCGTCTTCGACCACATCAACAGCGTCGATCTGCAGCAGCGTCCGTTCCGCCTGTTCGGCGACAGCGGTGAATACAGCTGCGACGCGCTGATCATCGCGACCGGCGCCTCCGCCCGCTATCTTGGCCTGCCTTCCGAAGACGCGTTCAAGGGCAAAGGCGTTTCCGCCTGCGCAACCTGCGACGGTTTCTTCTACCGCAACCAGAAAGTCGCGGTGGTCGGCGGCGGCAATACCGCCGTTGAAGAAGCGCTGTACCTGTCCAACATCGCCGCCGAGGTTCACCTGATCCACCGTCGCGACAGCTTCCGTTCGGAGAAAATCCTGATCGACCGGCTGATGGAAAAAGTGAAGAGCGGCAACATCGTGCTGCACACCGACCATACGCTGGACGAAGTGCTGGGCGATGAAATGGGCGTGACCGGCGTGCGTATCCGCAGCACCAAAGCGGAAAACGAAACCCGTGAGCTGGAACTGGCCGGCGTGTTCATCGCCATCGGCCACAGCCCGAACACCGGCATCTTCGGTGGTCAGCTGGAGCTGGAAAACGGCTACATCAAGGTGCAGTCCGGCATTCACGGCAATGCGACCCAAACCACTATCCCCGGCGTCTTCGCCGCGGGCGACGTGATGGATCACATCTACCGTCAGGCGATCACCTCCGCCGGCACCGGCTGCATGGCGGCGCTGGACGCAGAGCGTTATCTGGACGGCATCGCCGGCGCAGAAGTCTGCTAAGACGTTTTCATCATCGGCAAAAAGCGGCTCTCGAGCCGCTTTTTTTGTTTCTGGGTTCAGCAATCTCTCTCTCCCATCTGTTATAGCCATATTTGCCCGCTTTATTCTTTTCAGTCTGCCGGGTCACGAGGTAACATGAGGCCTCGCTTGTTTGTCGCCGATTGCGCCAAACACTATTATTTAACAGTACGTTAACCCAGCCCGTAACAAACGGGCGCCGGCGACGCAGACGCATATCTGATGAAAAAAACCAGACAGCAACAGTTAACCCGTTGGCTTAAAACCCAGAGTTCGTTAGCGCAGCGTTGGCTGCGCCTTTCCATGCTGTTGGGGCTGTTCAGCGGCCTGCTGATCGTGGCGCAGGCGTGGCTGCTGGCCAGCCTGCTGCACGCCCTGATCATCGAACATACCCCGCGTGAGCAACTGATCCCTTCGTTTATTTGGCTGGCCATCGCGTTCGCGCTGCGGGCGCTGCTGAGCTGGCTGCGGGAACGGGTCGGTTTTCTGTGTGGGCAGGTGATCCGCCAGCGCATGCGCCGGCAGGTGCTGGATAAGCTGCAGCAGCTCGGGCCGGCCTGGATCCAGGGCAAACCGGCGGGCAGCTGGGCCAGCATCATCGTCGAGCAGATCGAGGATATGCAGGACTATTACTCGCGCTATCTGCCGCAGATGTATCTGGCGGTGTTTATCCCGCTGCTGATCTTGATCGCCGTCTTCCCGATCAACTGGGCCGCCGGTTTGATTCTGTTGGCGACCGCGCCGCTCATCCCGCTGTTTATGGCGCTGGTGGGCATGGGGGCCGCCGACGCCAACCGCCGCAACTTTGTGGCGCTGGCGCGATTGAGCGGTAACTTCCTCGACCGCCTGCGCGGCCTGGACACCCTGCGGCTATTCGACCGCGCGCAGGCCGAAACCGCGCAGATCGCCAAATCCTCCGAAGACTTCCGCAGCCGCACCATGGAAGTGCTGCGCATGGCCTTCCTCTCCTCCGGCGTGCTGGAGTTCTTCGCGTCGATCTCCATCGCCGTAGTGGCGGTGTATTTTGGCTTTTCTTACCTCGGCGAACTCAACTTCGGCAGCTATGGCCTCGGCGTAACGCTGTTTTCCGGTTTTCTGGTGCTGATTCTGGCGCCGGAGTTCTTCCAACCGCTGCGCGATCTCGGCACCTTCTATCATGCCAAGGCGCAGGCGGTCGGCGCGGCGGAAGCGCTGGAAACCTTCCTCAGCGCCGAAGGCGAGCAGATGGGCAACGGCACGCGGAAGTTGCCCGCCGATCAATCGCTGACGCTACAGGCGAACGAATTGGAAATTCTGTCGCCGAACGGCGTGTTGCTGGCCGGGCCGCTGAGTTTCACCCTGCAACCGCAGCAGCGCGTGGCGCTGGTCGGGCTGAGCGGCGCCGGCAAAAGTTCGCTGCTCAATCTGCTGCTCGGCTTCCTGCCCTACCGTGGATCGTTGACCGTCAACGGCATCGAACTGCGTGACCTGTCCGCAGAGAACTGGAGGCAGCAGCTGAGCTGGGTCGGGCAAAACCCGCACCTGCCGGCGCAAACCTTGCGCGCCAATATCCTGCTGGGCTGCCCGCAGGCCGACGAAGCGCAGCTGCAGCAGGCGGTGGAACACGCCTACGTCAGCGAGCTGTTGCCGTATCTGCCGCAGGGGCTCGACACCGAAGTGGGCGATAACGCCGCCCGCCTGTCGGTCGGCCAGGCGCAGCGCGTGGCGGTCGCCCGGGCGCTGATCGGCCCGCGCCGCTTGCTGCTGCTCGATGAACCGGCCGCCAGCCTCGATGCCCATAGCGAACAACGGGTGATGCAGGCGTTGAATGCCGCTTCGCATCAACAAACCACCCTGCTGGTGACGCATCAGCTGGAAGATACCGAAGACTACGATCAGATTTGGGTGATGGATAACGGGCGTATCGTGCAACAGGGCGATTACGCCACCCTCAGCGCCCAACCGGGCCTGTTCGCCACTCTGATCGCCCACCGCCGCGGGGAGCTTTAATCATGCGCGTGTTGCTGCCGTTTTTGGCGTTGTATCGCCGCCATAGCCTGCTGATTAGCCTGGGCATCATTTTGGCGATCGTCACCCTGCTGGCCAGCATCGGCCTGCTGGCGCTCTCCGGCTGGTTCCTGGCCGCCTCTTCGCTGGCCGGATTGGCGGGTCTGCTGACCTTCAACTACATGCTGCCCGCCGCCGGCGTGCGCGGCGCGGCGATCTTCCGCACCGCCGGGCGCTACGCCGAGCGTGTGGTCAGCCACGACGCCACCTTCCGCGTGCTGTCGCACCTGCGGGTGTTCACCTTCAGCAAGATCCTGCCGCTGACGCCGGGCGGCATCGCCCGTTTCCGCCAGGCCGACCTGCTCAACCGCCTGGTAGCGGACGTGGACACGCTGGATCACCTTTATCTGCGGGTGATCTCGCCGCTGATCAGCGCGGCGGTGGTGATCCTGGTCGTCACTTACGGCCTGAGCTGGCTGGATCCTGCACTCGCCCTGACGCTGGGTGGCATTCTGCTGCTGCTGCTGCTGCTGGTGCCGCCGGTGTTCTATCGCGCCGGCAAACCGATCGGTGGCCAACTCACCGCGCTGCGCGGTCAATACCGCACCGACCTGACCGCCTGGCTGCAGGGGCAGGCGGAACTGGTGGTGTTCGGCGCCGTCAACGACTTCCGCAAGACGCTGAACGCCACCGAACAGCGGTGGCAACGCCGCCAGTGGCAGCAGGCCTCGCTGAGCGGCAAGGCGCAGGCGCTGATGATCCTCGCCAGCGGGCTGACGGTGACGCTGCTGCTGTGGCTGACCGCTGCGGGCATCGGCGGCGATACCCAACCCGGCGCGTTGATCGCGCTGTTTGTCTTCGCCGCGCTGGCGTCGTTCGAAGCGCTGATGCCGGTGGCCGGCGCCTTCCAGCATCTCGGTCAGGTGATCGCCTCCGCCACGCGGGTCAAACAGATCATCGATCGCCAACCGGAAGTCACCTTCCCTGCCGCCGGCCCGGCCGCTGCCGACCGGGCGCAGCTCAGCCTGCAGCAGTTGAGTTTCACCTACCCCGATCAGCCGCAGCCGGTGCTGCGCGACGTCACGCTTGAGGTGGCGGCCGGCGAACACATCGCCTTGCTCGGCCGCACCGGCTGCGGCAAGTCCACCCTGCTGCAGCTGCTGACCCGCGCCTGGCGCACCGACGGCGGCAAAATTCTGCTCAACGGCGAACCGCTGGAGGATTATGATGAAACCACGCTGCGCCGAATGACCACGGTCGTCAGCCAGCGAGTGCATATCTTCAGCGATACGCTGCGGGAAAACCTGCGGCTGGCCGCACCGGATGCCGACGACGCTCGCCTGAGTGACGTACTGCAGCAGGTGGGGCTGGGCAAATTGCTGGACAGCGACGGCGGGCTGAACGCCTGGCTCGGCGAAGGCGGCCGGCAGCTGTCCGGCGGCGAACAGCGTCGGCTGGGCATCGCCCGCGCGCTGCTGCATCCGGCCCCGCTGCTGCTGCTTGACGAACCGACCGAAGGGCTGGACGCCGAAACCGAGCAGCAGATCCTGGCGCTGCTGCGCCGGCATTGTCAGGGCAAGACGCTGATCCTGGTGACGCACCGCCTGTACGGCCTGGAACATCTCGACCGCATTTGCGTGATGGACGACGGCCGGATTGTCGAACAGGGCAATCACGCGGACCTGATGCGCCAGCAGGGCCGCTATGCCCGCTTTCGCAACCGTATCAGCAACCTGGCGCCTTAATCGGCCCGTAGAGGACGCAGAGACCCTGTATGCGCATCGTTAAGCTTTCCCCCCAGTCGCTGGCGTTTCCCTCGCCTGAGGGCGCCCTGCGCGATCCCAATGGCCTGCTGGCGATCGGCGGCGATCTCACGGCGCCGCGGCTGCTGGCGGCCTATGAGCGCGGCATCTTCCCCTGGTATTCGCCGGGAGAGGCCATCCTGTGGTGGTCGCCCGACCCGCGTGCGGTGCTGTTCCCGGCCGAGTTTCATCTTAACCGCAGCCTGAAACGCTTTCTGCGCCACGATCCGTTTCGCATCACGCTCAATCACGACTTCGCCGCGGTGATCGCCGCCTGCGCCCACCGGCCGGATGAAGGCACCTGGATCGGCCCGGAGGTGCAGCGCGCCTATCAGCATCTGCATCGCCTCGGCTACGCGCACTCGGTGGAGGTCTGGCAGGATGATCAACTGGTTGGCGGCATGTACGGCGTGGCGCAGGGCGCGTTGTTCTGCGGCGAATCGATGTTCAGCCGCGTCACCAACGCCTCAAAATGCGCATTGATGGCCTTTTGCCGCCATTTTGCCGCTTATGGCGGGGAATTGATTGACTGCCAGGTGCTGAACGCTCACACTGCCCGCCTTGGCGCGCGTGAAATTCCGCGCCGTCAATTCTTGCAGCAGCTCAGCACCCTTCAACGGCGGCCTTTGGCACCGGCGTGCTGGGAGCCGCAAGTCATATCCCCACAGCCGGTTGAACCGCCCTATCCAGTAAACTAATTGATGGAAACGGTGCAATGTTCACCGACACATCTTTACATAATGGGGGTTTTTCGGCATTATCTTGCCGGTTAAAAACTAAGGTAGTTAGACCTAGAGGATTCGATGGCCAAAGAAGACAATATTGAAATGCAGGGCACCGTTCTTGATACGCTGCCCAACACCATGTTCCGCGTTGAATTGGAAAACGGGCACGTGGTAACCGCACACATCTCCGGTAAAATGCGTAAAAACTATATCCGCATCCTGACGGGCGACAAAGTCACTGTAGAGCTGACCCCGTACGACCTGAGCAAAGGCCGCATTGTCTTCCGTAGCCGTTAATCGGCTCACCGCGCGCCACACGCTGGCGGCATCGAGGATGTAATCCCTCGGGAGCCCTTTCCGTTTACCCCCGCAGCGACGTTAAACAACGGGTTGCAGGTGCGCAGGTAAACTGAGAGGGCTCACTCGTTTCTGTTGTACGGTGAATCTCACCCATAAAAAAAGCGATGCCGAAGCATCGCTTTTTCTTTGCCTGAAGGCAGCCTTAGTGCACCGCGCCTTCGTCCGCCTTGCGCTTGGCGGCGCTGAGGAAGTGGTAAGTCAGCTGTTTCTTGTCCTTGTCCAGCTCGACCTTCACGGAACCGCCGTCCACCAGCGAACCGAACAGCAATTCGTTGGCCAACGGTTTCTTCAGGTTTTCCTGCATGACGCGCGCCATCGGACGAGCGCCCATCGCACGGTCGTAGCCCTTCACCGACAGCCAGTCGCGCGCTTCGTCGCTCACTTCCAGCGAGACGCCCTTCGCATCCAGCTGCGCCTGCAGTTCGACGATAAACTTGTCGACCACCTGCTGGATCACCTCGGTAGACAGATGGTTGAACCAGATGATGTTGTCCAGACGGTTGCGGAATTCCGGCGTAAACACCTTCTTGATCTCTTCCATCGCGTCGGTGCTGTTGTCCTGCTGCACCAGGCCGATCGACTTGCGTTCGGTTTCCCGCACACCGGCGTTGGTGGTCATCACCAGGATCACATTGCGGAAGTCCGCCTTGCGGCCGTTGTTGTCGGTCAGCGTACCGTTGTCCATCACCTGCAGCAGCAGGTTGAACACGTCCGGGTGCGCCTTCTCGATCTCATCGAGCAGCACCACCGCATGCGGATGCTTGATCACCGCATCGGTCAGCAGCCCGCCCTGATCGTAACCGACGTAGCCCGGAGGCGCGCCGATCAGACGGCTGACGGTATGCCGCTCCATGTACTCGGACATGTCGAAACGCAGCAGCTCGATATCCATCGCCTTGGCCAGCTGTACGGTGACCTCGGTTTTCCCGACCCCGGTCGGCCCGGCGAACAGGAAGGAGCCGACCGGCTTGCGCTCGTGGCCCAGACCGGCGCGGCTCATCTTGATCGCTTCCGTCAACGCTTCGATCGCCTGATCCTGGCCGAATACCAGCATCTTCAAGCGATCGCCCAGGTTTCTCAGCACGTCGCGATCGCTGGCCGACACCGTTTTCTCCGGGATGCGAGCGATACGCGCCACCACGGATTCGATATCGGCCACGTTGACGGTTTTCTTGCGCTTGCTGGCCGGCATCAACCGGCTGCGGGCGCCCGCCTCGTCGATCACGTCGATCGCCTTGTCCGGCAGATGGCGATCGTTGATGTATTTCACCGACAGCTCCACCGCGGCGCGGATCGCCTTGGCGGTATAACGCACGTCGTGGTGCGCTTCATACTTGGCCTTCAGGCCGTTGATGATCTGAACGGTCTCTTCCGCCGTCGGTTCGGTGATATCGATCTTCTGGAAACGGCGCGCCAGAGCGCGATCCTTTTCGAAGATGTTGCTGAACTCCTGGTAGGTGGTCGAGCCGATCACCCGGATCTTGCCGCTCGACAGCAGCGGTTTGATCAGGTTGGCGGCATCCACTTGCCCACCGGAAGCCGCACCGGCGCCGATGATGGTGTGAATTTCATCGATGAACAGGATGCTGTTCTGATCCTGTTCCAGCTGCTTGAGCAGCGCCTTGAAGCGTTTCTCGAAGTCGCCGCGGTATTTGGTGCCGGCCAGCAGCGAACCGATATCCAGCGAATACAGCGTGCAGTCCGCCATCACTTCCGGCACGTCGCCCTGCACGATACGCCAGGCCAGGCCTTCGGCAATGGCAGTCTTGCCCACGCCGGATTCGCCGACCAGCAGCGGGTTGTTTTTACGACGACGGCACAGCACCTGAATCGCGCGCTCCAGCTCACGATCGCGGCCGATCAGCGGATCGATGCCGCCCACACGGGCCAACTGATTGAGGTTGGTGGTGAAGTTTTCCATACGGTCTTCCCCTCCGGACTGCTCTTCGTTCACCGGGTTTTCCGCATTCGGCGCTTGGCCCGGCTCGTCTTTACGCGTGCCATGTGAAATGAAGTTCACCACGTCGAGACGGCTGACGTCGTGCTTGCGCAGCAGATAGGCCGCCTGCGATTCCTGCTCGCTGAAAATAGCCACCAACACGTTGGCGCCGGACACTTCGCTGCGGCCGGAGGATTGCACATGGAAGACCGCGCGCTGCAGCACGCGCTGGAAGCTGAGCGTCGGCTGAGTGTCGCGCTCTTCTTCGCCGGCGGGCAGCGTCGGTGTGGTTTGTTCGATGAAGGCTTCCAGCTCCTGGCGCAACGCGGCCAGATCCACCGTACATGCCTCGAGCGCTTCTCGCGCGGCAGGGTTGCTCAGCAACGCCAGCAACAGGTGCTCCACGGTCATAAACTCGTGTCTGTGCTCACGCGCCCTGGCGAAAGCCATGTTGAGACTGAGTTCCAGTTCTTGATTGAGCATAAGCACCTCCCCAATAGATTGCCTTATTCAGGCTTTTTCCAGCGTACAAAGCAACGGATGCTCGTTCTCCCTTGCGTACCGGTTCACATGGACGACTTTGGTTTCCGCCACCTCGGCGGTAAAAACACCACAGATCGCCTTGCCTTGATAGTGGACCGTGAGCATCAGTTGCGTTGCGCGTTCAATATCATAAGAAAAGAACTTTTGCAGAACGTCAATCACAAATTCCATCGGTGTGTAATCGTCGTTGTTAAGTATAACTTTATACATAGACGGCGGTTTTACCGCATCGATTTGTTTTTCTTCGGCCAAGTGTTCAAAGTTTAGCCAATCGTTGTTATTGCCCATCGCTGCTCATCTTCTCTGCTCTGCCCTCTGATATGGGGACAGGTTTCGGTTATTCAAAGTGGGGATAGTTACTATTTTATCATCTTCGGCATCGTCCCGCCGCACTGTAACGTGCGCAAAAAAACGGGCCAATTGTGACTGAATCGTGGCAATAGCGTTACCTGCTTCAAACTTTGGTGAACTGCTCCCCGCCGACAAAAGCCGATCCCTTGACGCCCCGATCATTTGCTCTAGAGTGTAAATTCGTGGCTGGTGGTCTTTTAACCACCCCTTGTCCACCCTGCTACTCGCCCACGGCGAGTGCGACATCAGTTATTCATCTCACTTAAAATAGCGTTGCGAGGGATGTAAAAGCATGGAGACGGGTACTGTTAAATGGTTTAACAACGCCAAAGGTTTTGGCTTCATCTGCCCAGCCGGCGGCGGCGAAGATATTTTCGCGCATTATTCCACAATCAAGATGGATGGTTACAGAACGTTGAAGGCGGGCCAGCAGGTCAGCTTTGACGTGCATCAAGGGCCCAAAGGCAACCATGCCAGTCTTATTGTGCCAGTGGAAAGCGAGGCGCTGTCCTAAACGCTTCCGGCAGCGTCGCGCTGCACTGACTCTGACTGCGATAAAAATGCCAGCCGCCGTGTGACTGGCATTTTTTATGCCTGTGACTTACTCGCGTGCCAGCGCATCGATCGGATTCAGCCGCGCGGCATTGCGCGCCGGCAGATAGCCGAACACCACGCCGATGCCGGTGGAACAGAGGAACGCACTCAGCAACGCCGCCGGCGGGAAACTGATCTGCCAACCCGGCAACACCAGCTGCACCGCCAAACCGATAGCGAACGACAACGTAATCCCCAGCGCCCCCCCCACCAGGCAAACCAATACCGCCTCGATCAGAAACTGCTGCAACACATCGCCGGAACGCGCGCCCACCGCCATGCGGATGCCGATCTCACGCGTGCGCTCGGTCACCGACACCAGCATGATGTTCATCACGCCGATGCCGCCCACCACCAGCGAAATCACCGCCACCAGCGTCAGGAACAGCTGCAGCGTGCGAGTGGTTTTCTCCGCAGTTTGCACCAGGCTGTCCATGTTATAGGTGAAGAAATCCTTCTTGCCGTGGCGCAACGTCAGCAGACGCGACAGCTGTTGTTCCGCTTCCTTGCTGTCGTAGCCGTCGCGGATGCGCACGGTGATCGAATCGAAATAGCTGTTGCCCATCAGCCGGTTGGCCATGGTGCTGTATGGCACCCACACGTTCAGCGTCTTGCTGCTGCCGAACATCGACTGCTTCTCTTTAGCCACGCCGACCACCGTCGCCGGCATGTTGCCCACCAGGATCACCTCGCCCACCACGTTTTTTTGGTGCGGGAACAGCCGCCGTTGGGTATTGGCGTCGATCACCACCGTCTGCGCCTGTGACTGCACCTGCATCGGGTCGATGCCGACGCCCTGGGTAAAGCTCATGCCGTACACGCGGAAGAACTGCTCGCTGACGCCGTTGACGTTGGCCGCCGCGTCGACGTTGCCCAGCCGCAGCCGCATGCTGCTGCTGATGCTCGGCGACAGCGCGCTGATGTACGGCTGTTCGCGCAGCGCGTCGAGATCGCCGTATTTCAACGATTGCCGGTAGGTCGGATCGTCGTCGCCGAAGTCCTTGCCGGGGTAGATATCGACGGTGTTGGTGCCGATCGATTTGATGTCCGCCAGCACCATCTGCTTGGCGGCGTCACCGATCACCAGGATCGATACCACCGAGGCGATGCCGATAATGATGCCGAGCATGGTCAGCGCGGTGCGCATCTTGTTGGCCGCCATCGCGCGCCAGGCCATGACCAGCGCTTCGCGAAAGCGGCCGCCCATCTGCCGCCAGGAAGGCGCCGCGGCGGCCAGCGTCAGCGGCTTGGCCTGGGCATCCTCCGACGGCGCCGGACGGGAATCGGCGATGATTTCGCCGTCGCGGATCTCGATGATCCGTTCAGCCTGACGCGCCACCGCCGGATCGTGAGTCACCAGGATCACCGTGTGGCCCTGGGCGCACAACTGTTTGAGGATCGCCATCACCTCTTCGCCGGAATGGCTGTCGAGCGCGCCGGTCGGCTCATCCGCCAGGATCACCTGCCCGCCGTTCATCAGCGCGCGGGCGATACTGACGCGCTGCTGCTGGCCGCCGGAAAGCTGGCTCGGCCGATAGTTGACGCGCTCCCCCAGCCCCAGACGGCGCAACAGCGCCTCCGCCCGTTCGCGCCGCGCCGCTTTGCCCAGCCCGGCGTACACCGCCGGCACCTCGACGTTATGCGCCGCGCTCAGGTGCGGCAGCAGATGATAACGCTGAAAGATAAAGCCGAAATGCTCGCGCCGCAGCTGCGCCAGCGCATCGTCGCTCAGCGTCGCCACGTCCTGGCCGGCCACCCGATAGACGCCGGCGCTCGGCTTGTCCAGGCAGCCGAGAATGTTCATCAGCGTCGATTTGCCGGAGCCGGAAGCCCCCATGATCGCCACCATTTCACCGGCGTCGATGCTCAGACTGATCCCCTTCAGCACCTCCACCGTCTGCTCGCCGGAACGGTAGCTGCGGCGGATGCCGTTCAGCTGCAACAGCGCCGCCATCAGCCGGCCTCCACGCCGCCGCGGCTGACGATCACCTCATCGCCCGCCTCGAGCCCGCTGAGGATCTGCACATCGATATTGTTGCGCAGGCCGATGGCCACCTCACGCTTCTCTTCCTTGCCCTGTTTCAGCACCGAAACGTGGTAGCGATTGTCGGCGATCTGATCGCCCAGCGCCGCCAGCGGGATCACCAGCGCCTGCTGGACGCCGGCCAGTTGAATGTGCACCTGCGCCGTCATTTGCAAGCGCAGCAGCCTTTCCGGGTTGGGCACTTCGAAACGCGCGTAATAGAAGATGGCGTTGTTGACCTTTTCCGGCGTCGGCTGAATGTCTTTCAGCACGCCGTCGAAGCGCCGGGTCGGATCGCCCAGCACCGTGAACCAGGCCTTCTGACCCGGCTTGAGGTTAATGACGTCGGCCTCCGAGACCTGCGCCTTCACCAGCATGGTGCCGAGATCCGCCAGCGTCAGAATGTTCGGCGCCTGTTGCGCCGCGATCACCGTCTGGCCCTGCAGCGTGGTGATCTGCACCACGTCGCCATCCATCGGCGCTTCGATGCGGGTATAGGCCAAATTGATCTTGGCGGTATCCAGGCTGGCCTGGTTGCGGGCGATCTGCGCATTGATGGTGCCTACCTGCGCCTTCTTCACCGCCAGCTGCGTCGCCGCCTGATCCAGATCCTGACGCGATACCGCCTGCAGTTTGGCCAGCGCCTGGTTGCGCTGCAGCGTAACCGCCGCCAGCTGCTGTTCCGCCTGCGCCTGCAGCAGCTGCGCATGCAGCTCGCGCAGCGTCGCCTCGCCTTCACGGATGCTGTTCTGCGCCTGTTGCGGATCGATAACCCCCAGCAACTGACCTTTTTTCACCTTGTCGCCGATCTCGACATACAGCTTTTCCAACTGCCCGCTGACCTGCGCGCCGACGTCAACCTTGCGCACTGCGTCCAGCTGGCCGGTCGCCAACACGTTCTGCTGCAGATCGCGCTTGGTGACCTTTACCGTTTTGAAATCGGTCGGCGCCGGATGGCGGAAGTGCCAAACGGCCGCCGCGGCAATCGCCGCAATCACCGACAGTGCGAGTATCCAGCGGCGTTTATGTCCTTTAAACCCTGTCAAAATTGACCTGCCTGTGCTTGTGAATATCGACCGCCCATTGCGGCGGCGGAGCTAAATTAGCACGCACCGTAGGGAATAACTAAACCTTAGCTCAACACAATGTGGAGACACGCTTGGTTACAGTTCGGCATTGAACTCCCGTTTAGTGAAGCCTTGATGAAATAGCGCCATTCAACACAGCCAAGGATTTCATCATGTCACAGCTCAGCTACCCACTCGCCTCCGCCCGGCCGCTTAACGGCTGGCAACTGATGACGGCGCTGATCAATGGCGAAAAGGCGCCAAGCAACGCCTGGAAAAAAACCTCGTTTCGCCTGAAGTTTCTCGGCCGTTCGCTGCTCAACTGGCGCACCACCAGCGGCCTGCTCAGCACCCTGGCCAGCAATCCGCTGCTGGAGGAGATCCTGAGCGCGCAGCCGAACCTGCCGTGCAAACTGCATCGTCCCTACCTGGCGGCCAACATGAGCAAGATCGAATGCCTGTTCGCCCTGCGCGATCATTACGATCTCATCGTACAGCGCATGCCGCTGAAGATGCGCCTCGGCCACCTCGGCCCGCACGCCTTCGTGCTGGCCAGCGCGATGGGCAAGAACGAAGCGCCGATCACGCTGGAGCTGGCGGCGATCGACAAACTGAATAAGGAAGGGGAAGCCACGCTGCTGCTGCGCAACGCCAACGGCGTGATGCTGGCGGAGATCACCTTTGCGCTGATGCATTATCAGCAGCAGCCGACGTTGTTCATCGGCGGCCTGCAGGGCGCGAACCATGACGTGCCGCACGCCGAGATCCAGCACACCACCAAAGAGTGTCACGGCCTGTTCCCTAAACGGCTGGTGCTGGAAGGCATCTGCACGCTGGCGCGGCACCTCGGCATCCGCCAGATTGTGGCGGTCGGCAACGCCACCCATATCTATCAAAACTGGCGCTACCAGAGTAAGAAGAAGGACAAGCTGCACGCCGATTACGATCAGTTCTGGCTGTCGATGGGCGCCAAACCGCTCGACAGCGGCTATTTCCTGCTGCCCGAACGCATCGCCCGCAAGCCGATCGAAGAGATCGCCAGCAAGAAGCGCGCCGAGTATCGCCGCCGCTATCAGCTGCTGGACGAGCTGGAACAGGGATTGGCGGCGCACTTCTGCGCCCGATAACACCCGGCGGGCCGTCAGTCCGCCCGGCCGCGCGCCAGCCAGATCACCCGTGAGAACATTTTCTTCAGCAGCGGCGGCACCGAGTCCGTGCCCCATTCGCCGGCCTGCATCGCGACCTCGATCGCCAGATCCGGCTTCGAAGAGTGGTGGACCGCTTTCAGGATCACCTTGCGCACCGGCATCTGCGCGTTGAGCGGCACCGACGCCATCCGGTGATAAACCGGGCCGAACCCTTCGCGGAACATGAAGTGCTCCATGTCCGGCGCCGGCAGCGCGGTCAGCCGATCGCGTTCGTTGTCTTCATGATTGTCCAGCAGGCTGCGCACGGTGTTGGCGTACTTTTTGCCCGCCTCATCGCCGTCCACCAGCGCATGCCACTCGATGCCCATGCGGCGGGCGAAGCGCAGCAGCGGCTTCAGGCCGCACTGAGCGAATTCGATGACCCTTACCCCTTCCGCCTCGAAATGATAGCCGCACTGGCGCGCCAGCTCGTTCAGCAGCCACACTTCGGTCTCGCCTTCCACCAGCAGCCAGCAGCGAGCGAACAGCGACGACGGCCGGTTGAAACGGATGTGAAACGCGATGCGCCGCCCGTCTTCGGCGCTCAACCCGCGCGGCCCGAGACGATAGGTCGCGACGCGGCCCGACTCGCGCACCAGCCGGCACACGTGCTCCACCGGCACCAGCGACACCAGTTCGCTGGAGTTGGTGGTGGTGATGCGCTGCAGCGGCAGCTGATTGAGCAGCCCCCAGGCCACCGAGAGCATGATCGGATGCAGGCGAGTTTCCGGGTCCTCCACCAGCAGCAGCGGCCGGGCGTGCGGGTCCAGCTTGACGTCGCCCTTGGCCTGCAGCAGGGTGGAAAACATGCCCAGCAGGATCAGACGCATGCTGCGGCTGTTCGGCTCGGCGACCATGCGGTTGATGCCGTCCAGCGCGCGCCAGGCGTCCTGCTCCGGTTCACCGCCGCGGCGGCGCGGCCGCGCCACCTGCGAGCTCTGCTCGGCAAAGTAGTGCTCGAGCAATTGCTGCATCGCCGCCAGCCCCTGACGCAGCTCGCCGTTGGTCAGCTTCTGCGGATTGCGCACCAGCTCGCGCGTCAGCTGATCCAGCTGCTGCGCCAACGCCTGGGTATCGGGTTTGCGTTCATCGCCGAGGCTGCTGGGGCGCAGGCGGCGAATAAAGCGCGCGTCGCGCAGGCGCAAAACCGGGTGGATGCGGATGATGGCGTGGGCCAGCTGTTCGATATGGTGCAGTTGAAAGGCGTTGCCGTCGGCGTCGAGAAAACCGCGCCAGGTACACACCGTACCGTCATCGGCCAGCTCGCCCTCGCAGCGGTAGTGAATGCGGCTCAGGCCGTCTTCCCCCTTGACCCACAACGGCGTCAGATGGCGGTAGCGCGGCAGGTGCGCGTGGCCGATGTCTTTCTCGCAGAAGGTGAATACCACCTGCAGGTGGCGCTCTTTGGCCGCCTCCTCACCGGGGGGAAAATGGAAGTCGTGCGCTTCAAATCGATACAGTTTCTGCTCCGGCGCCAGCAGCAGCGTCAGCG
This sequence comes from Serratia sp. CY55921, assembly GCF_052167655.1. Classification (NCBI taxonomy): domain Bacteria; kingdom Pseudomonadati; phylum Pseudomonadota; class Gammaproteobacteria; order Enterobacterales; family Yersiniaceae; genus Serratia; species Serratia sp. CY55921. The sequence continues at coordinate 1,993,724 of NZ_JBJNMU010000001.1, forward strand.
CATCCAGCAGGCTGGATTTACCCCAGGCGTTTTCGCCGAGCAACAACGTGTTATCGTCCAGCATCAGGGACAGCCGATTAATACCGCGAAAACCTACAATTTCGATACGCTCCAAGAACATCCGCCGCCTCCCGTGCGCGCCGTCGCCTCTTCAATGAGGCGACTTTCACAGAGCATGGTCAAAAAACCCCTTGCAGGTCAAGCGGCCAGCGTCAAATCTGCCGCTTTACTCCGGCCGGGCTTTTGGTTAGCGTGTGCTCCTCGCCGCTGTTCGTCGCGCATCAAAACTCAAGGACACTCGTTGCACCATGTACTCAGGACTGTTGATTATTCTGTTACCGCTGATTGTCGGTTACCTCATTCCCTTACGCCATCGCCCGCTGCTGGTGCTGATCAACCGCCTGCTGAGCTGGATGGTGTATGTGATCCTGTTTTTCATGGGCATCAGCCTGGCGTTTATGGAGAATCTCAGCAGCAATCTGATGCTGATCTTCCAGTACAGCGCAGCGTTCTTCTTCTGCATTCTCTGCGCCAATCTGCTGTTGCTGGCGCTGCTGGAGCGGCGCATGCCGTGGCGCAGCAGCCATAAACAGGAAAAGCTGCCTTCGCGCGTGCATATGGCGCTGGAGTCGCTCAAGCTGTGCGGCGTGGTGCTCGGCGGCTTCCTGCTCGGCCTGACGCAGTGGCAATGGCTGCAGTTCGCCCATAAAGGCAGCGAATATGCGCTGATCTTCCTGCTGTTGCTGGTCGGCATTCAGCTGCGCAACAGCGGCATGACGCTGCGCCAGATCGTGCTCAACCGCCGCGGCACGCTGGTGGCGCTGGCGGTGGTCGTCGCGTCTCTGGCCGGCGGCGCGCTGGCGGCGCAGCTGCTGGGGCTGCCGGTCAAGGCCGGGCTGGCGATGGCCTCTGGCTTCGGCTGGTACTCGCTGTCCGGCATTCTGATCACCGACGCCTACGGCCCGGTGATGGGCAGCGCCGCGTTCTTCAACGATCTGGCACGCGAGCTGGTGGCGATCATGCTGATCCCGACGCTGGTGCGCCGCAGCCGCTCCACCGCCCTCGGCCTGTGCGGCGCCACCTCGATGGACTTCACCCTGCCGGTGCTGCAGCGCAGCGGCGGACTGGACATGGTGCCGCCCGCCATCGTGCACGGCTTCCTGCTGAGCCTGCTGGCGCCGGTGCTGATCGCCCTGTTCTCCTGATCCTTTCCCCTTGGGGGCCACCCGGCCCCCAAAGCGTAATCATTCCCATCCGCACGGCAAAATTGCGCTAAATCAAACTTGCCCGCAGTAGTCGCACAAAAGCCTTTTGCAACCCCGATCGCCGATCTATGCTTTTAAACAAGCATTACAAATGCAACTTTAAAAATAAAAGGAAGCGACTATGTTCTGTGTGCAATGTGAACAAACCATTCGAACCCCGGCAGGCAACGGCTGCGCGTATGCTCAGGGCATGTGCGGCAAAACGGCGGAAACCTCCGATCTGCAGGATCTGCTGGTGGCGGCGCTGCAGGGCCTCTCCGCCTGGGCGCTGCAGGCGCGTTCGCTGGGCATCGTCGACCATGAGATCGACAGCTTCGCCCCGCGCGCCTTCTTCTCCACCCTGACCAACGTTAACTTCGACTCCCAGCGCATCATCGGTTACGCGCGGGAAACCCTGCTGCTGCGCGACTCGCTGGCCGCCCGTTGCCGGTTGCTGGATGGCGGCGTGCGCGTCGATCACCCGATGGCGGCGCTGCAGCTGGCCGGCGACGATATGCCTGCGCTGCTGCAGCAGGCGGCGCAGTTTGCCCTCGACAGCGACAAGGCCGAGGTCGGCGACGACGTACACGGTTTGCGCCTGCTGTGTCTGTATGGCCTGAAAGGCGCGGCGGCCTATATGGAACACGCGCACGTGCTCGGCCAGTTCGACGAACAGCTTTATGCCGACTACCACGCTTTCATGGCCTGGCTCGGCACCCAGCCGCGCGACGTCGACACCCTGCTGAACAACGCCATGGGCATCGGCAAGATGAACTTCAACGTGATGGCGATCCTCGACCGCGGCGAAACCCAAGCCTACGGCGATCCGCAGCCCAGCGCGGTCAACGTGCGCCCGGTGGCGGGAAAAGCCATTCTGATCTCCGGGCACGATCTGAAAGATCTGCGCATGCTGCTCGAGCAAACCGAAGGGCAAAACGTCAACGTCTACACCCACGGCGAAATGCTGCCGGCGCACGGCTATCCGGAACTGAAAAAATTCAAGCATCTGGTGGGCAACTACGGCAGCGGCTGGCAGAACCAGCAGACGGAATTCGCCAAATTCCCCGGCCCGATCGTGATGACCTCCAACTGCATCATCGATCCTAACGTCGGCAACTACGGCGATCGCATCTGGACCCGCAGCATCGTCGGCTGGCCGGGCGTCAACCATCTGGAAGGCGACGACTTCGGCGCCGTGATCCGCCAGGCTCAGGGCATGAACGGCTTCCCTTATACCGAGATTGAGCATCTGATCACCGTCGGCTTCGGCCGCCAGACGCTGCTGAACGCCGCCGATACGGTCATCGACCTGGTGTCGCAGAAAAAACTGCGCCACGTCTTCCTGGTCGGCGGCTGCGACGGCAGCCGCGACGAGCGCAGCTACTTCACCGACTTCGCCCGCAGCGTGCCGCAAGACTGCCTGATCATGACGCTGGCCTGCGGCAAGTACCGTTTCAATAAGCTGGACTTCGGCACGCTGGAAGGGTTGCCGCGCCTGCTGGACGTCGGCCAGTGCAACGACGCCTACTCCGCCATCATGTTGGCGGTCAAGCTGGCGGATACGCTCGGCTGCAGCGTCAACGAGTTGCCGCTCAGCCTGGTGCTGTCGTGGTTTGAACAGAAGGCGATCGTCATTCTGCTGACGCTGCTGTCGTTGGGGGTGAAAAACATCGTCACCGGCCCGACCGCGCCGGGCTTCCTGACCGACAACCTGATGGCGGTCCTCAACGAGAAATTCGGCCTGCGTCCGATCACCACCGTCGAGCAGGATATCAACGCGCTGCTCGCCTGATGCCGTTACGTTATGGGGCCGCCTGCGCCGGCCCCTTTGCTTTTTGAGGTGCCCCGATGACTCAACCCACTCCGCTTTGCCCGAACCGCATGCAGGTGCATTCCATCCGGCGTGAAACCGCCGACGTCTGGACGCTGAACCTGATCTGCGACGTTTTCTATCCCTATCAGGCGGGCCAGTTTGCGCTGGTCAGCATCCGCAACAGCGAGGAGACGCTGCGCGCCTATACGCTCTCCTCCTCGCCTGGCCAGAGCCGCTTTCTCAGCATCAGCGTGCGCTGCCTGCCGGACGGCGCCGGATCGCGCTGGCTGACGCAAGAGGTCAAGCCCGGCAACACGCTGTGGCTGTCCGACGCACAGGGCGAGTTCAGCTGCGAGCGTCACCCGGCCGATCGTTATCTGATGCTGGCCGCCGGCTGCGGCGTGACGCCGATCGTCTCGATGTGCCGCTGGCTGACCGCCAACCGTCCAACCTGCGATATCGCCGCGATCTTTAACGTGCGCACCCCCGCCGACACGATTTTCGCCGATCAGTGGCGCGCGCTGTGCGCCGCCCATCCGCAGCTGCGCCTGACGCTGATGGCCGAGCAGGATCTGCAACCCGGCTACCTCAGCGGCCGTATCGATGAACAGACGCTGCGGCAGGCGGCGCCGGATATCGCCGAACGCACGGTGATGACCTGCGGTCCTGCGCCCTACATGGATCAGGTGGAGCAGCTTTGTCGCCGGCTCGGCGTGCCGGCCGAGCGTTTCCATAAAGAGCAGTTCCACACGCCGACGGCGCAGGCCGATGCCACCGAAGGGCTGACGCTGCGCGCCGCCCGCCCGCTGCGCGAATTCCGCGTGCCGGTCGGCAGCACGCTGCTGGCGGCGATGGAGGCCCATGCCCTGCCGGTCAACGCCGCCTGTCGCGCCGGGGTGTGCGGCTCATGCAAAACCCGCATCCTCGAGGGCGACTACACCACCACCAGCACCATGACGCTGAGCGCGGAAGAAATAGCGCAAGGCTACGTGCTGGCCTGCAGTTGCCAACTGCAGGGTGACGTCACGCTGGCGTGATCCCCTGGCCCCATCACCGCGATGGGGCATTTATCGGCAAGTTCCCCGCGCCCAGCCCGGTTACACTTTTCCCCGTTCTACGCTCTTTACCCTTCCTGACCGCATCTCGTCCACAGCCGGTAAGCTATGCTTGCAGTTGTTCTGCTGCCACTCACCGGATCGAGTACACATCGTTTTTCAAACCATGTTTGGGGGAACCATGAAGCAAACCGTAGCCACACTGATCGCCAAAACGCTGGATCAAGCCGGCGTAAAACGCATTTGGGGCGTGACCGGCGATTCGCTCAACGGCCTTAGCGACAGCCTGCACCGCATGGGCACCATCGAATGGCTGGGCACCCGCCATGAAGAGGTGGCCGCCTTCGCCGCCGGCGCCGAAGCCCAGCTTACCGGCCAGTTGGCGGTGTGCGCCGGTTCCTGCGGCCCCGGCAACCTGCATCTGATCAACGGCCTGTTCGACTGCCACCGCAACCATGTGCCAGTGCTGGCGATCGCCGCACACATCCCTTCCAGCGAAATCGGCAGCGGCTACTTCCAGGAAACCCATCCGCAGGAGCTGTTCCGCGAATGCAGCCACTATTGCGAGCTGGTTTCCAACCCGGAACAGCTGCCGCGCGTGCTGGAGATCGCCATGCGCAAGGCGATCCTCAACCGCGGCGTCTCGGTGGTCGTCTTGCCGGGCGACGTGGCGCTGCGCATGGCGCCGGAAGACGCGACCCTGACCTGGCATACCCCGGCGCTGCCGCTGGTGCAGCCACCGATGAGCGAGTTGAACAAGCTGGCGGAAACGCTGAACAAGGCGAAGAACATCACCCTGATGTGCGGCAGCGGCTGCGCCGGCGCGCACGATGAAGTGGTCAAGCTGGCCGAGCTGCTGCAGGCGCCGGTGGTGCACGCGCTGCGCGGTAAGGAGCATATCGAATGGGACAACCCCTACAGCGTCGGCATGACCGGGCTGATCGGTTTCTCCTCCGGCTACCACGCGATGATGAACGCCGACACGCTGGTGCTGCTCGGCACCCAGTTCCCCTATCGCGCGTTCTACCCCACTAACGCCAACATCATTCAGATCGACATCAATCCCGGCAGCATCGGCGCGCACTGCCCGGTCAATATGGCGCTGGTGGGCGATATCCACACCACCCTCACCGCCCTTCTGCCGCAGCTGGAGCCGAAGCGCGACCGGACGTTCCTCGACAAGGCGCTGGAGCATTATCGCAACGCGCGCAAGGATCTCGACGGGCTGGCGACCGCCGGCGACGACCAACCGATCCACCCGCAGTATCTGGCGCAGCAGCTCAGCCACTATGCCAGCGACGACGCCATCTTCACCTGCGACGTCGGCACGCCAACGGTGTGGGCCGCCCGCTACGTGAAAATGAACGGCAAGCGTCGCCTGCTCGGCTCGTTCAACCACGGTTCGATGGCCAACGCCATGCCGCAGGCGATCGGCGCTCAGGCCACCGCGCCGGAGAAACAGGTGATCGCCATGTGCGGCGACGGCGGCTTCACCATGCTGATGGGGGATTTCCTGTCGCTGGCGCAGCTCAAGCTGCCGGTGAAGATCGTGGTGTTCAACAACAGCGTGCTGGGATTCGTGGCGATGGAGATGAAGGCCGGCGGCTACCTGACCGACGGCACCGATCTGCATAATCCGGACTTCGCGGCGATCGCCAACGCCGCCGGCATCAAGGGCATCCGCGTGGAAAAAGCCTCGGAGCTGGACGGCGCGCTGCAGGAGATGTTGGCGCACCCCGGCCCGGCGCTGCTGGACGTGGTCACCGCCAAGCAAGAACTGGCGATGCCGCCGCAGATCAAGTTCGAACAGGCGAAAGGCTTCAGCCTGTACATGCTGCGCGCCATCATCAACGGCCGCGGTGACGAAGTGGTCGAGCTGGCGAAAACCAACTGGCTGCGCTAAGCAAGCTGCCCCGGTGAAATAAAGGGTATATGATGCCATGTACCCTTTTCCTCTCCCTTATATTCCAGGAACCCTATGCTTATCGATCTACGCAGCGACACCGTCACCCGCCCCAGCGCCGCCATGCGCCAGGCGATGGCTCAGGCAGAAGTCGGCGACGACGTCTACGGCGATGATCCGACGGTCAACGCGCTGGAGGCGGAAGCGGTGCGTCTGTCGGGCAAAGAAGCGGCGCTGTTTCTGCCCAGCGGCACCCAGGCCAACCTGGTGGCGCTGCTGAGCCACTGCCAGCGCGGCGATGAATATCTGGTCGGCCAGCAGGCGCACAACTACAAATACGAAGCCGGCGGCGCAGCGGTGCTGGGCAGCATCCAGCCGCAGCCGATCGAGGCCGACACCGACGGCACGCTGCCGCTGGACAAGCTCGCCGCCGCCATCAAACCCGACGATATCCACTTCGCCCGCACCCGGCTGTTGAGCCTGGAAAACACCATAAGCGGCAGAGTCTTGCCGCAGGCCTATCTACAGCAGGCGTGGCTGTTTACCCGCGAGCGGCAGTTGGCGTTGCATATCGACGGCGCGCGCATCTTCAACGCCGCCGTGGCGCTGAACCTGCCGCTAAAAGAGATCGTGCAGTACTGCGACACCTTCACCATTTGCCTGTCGAAAGGGTTGGGCGCGCCGGTCGGCTCGCTGCTGTGCGGCAGCGAGGCTTTCATCCAACGCGCGCTGCGCTGGCGCAAGATGACCGGCGGCGGGCTGCGCCAGGCCGGCATTTTGGCGGCGGCCGGCCTCTACGCGCTGGAGCATAACGTCGCGCGGCTGCGCGAAGACCATGACAACGCGGTCTGGCTGGAGCAACAGCTGCGGCAGATCGGCGTAGAGATCGCCGATCCCGGTGCGCAGACCAACGTGCTGTACCTGCGCCAAACGCCGGCGCTGGCGGCCAAACTCGGCCCGTGGATGCGCGAACGCGGCGTGCTGATCAGCAGCGGCCCGCTGACGCGCATTCTGACCCACCTCGACGTCAGCCGTCAGGATCTGCAGCGGGTGGTCGAACTGTGGCGGGAGTTTCTTCAGCAGCACGCCTGATCGCTCGGGGCGCAGACCGCGCCCCGCACTCAGAAGATCCAGCGGCCGTAAACCCAGTACCACAGCCCCAGCACCGCCGCCAGATTGAGCGCCACGCTGAGGATGAACCAGGTTTTAAACGGCTGCTTCTGGGTCTTGTGGCGAAACAGCTGCTGCGCCAGCAGCGCGCCCAACCAGCCGCCCAGCGCACCGAACAGCAACAGCGTCGTCTCCGGCACCCGTCGCCATCCCTTGTGCGCCGCCAGCTTATCGCCGCCGTAGATCAGAAACGTCAGCAGGTTGGCCGACAGCAGCCACATCCACACCGGATGCGGCGAGAACAGGCTGGCGATCAGCGCCAGGCCCAGCAGGGCGTAACAAATCACATTGAGTTTCATGGCATTCGGTTTTTCGTGCGATAAGGGGCGCGTAGTGTGAACTCGCGCCGCGGCGGATGCAACCGGCTTATACCCATACAAAAAGTGCATTTAAACCCTGAATTTGGCATCCTGTCGTTCTGCCAATCCTCTACCGCACAAGGCGGCCCGATGACACCCCAACGCGTACTGGTTCTTGGAGCCAGCGGCTATATAGGCCAGAACCTGATCCCGCACCTGATCGAACAGGGGCACCAGATTACCGCCGCCGCGCGGCGCATCGAGTGGCTGCAGGAGCAGAACTGGCCGCAGGTCAACTGCCTGTATGTCGATCTGTACCGCCCGGAAACCCTGAGCGCGGCGCTGTGGGAAATCGATACGCTTTACTATCTGGTGCACGCGATGGGCGACGGCGACGACTTTATCGAGAAGGAACGCCAGGCGGCGGAAAATCTGCGCGATGCGCTGCGCAATGCCTGCGTCAAGCAGGTGATCTTTCTCGGCGCGCTGCAGCCGAACGACGACAGTTCGCCGCACCTGGCGGCGCGCCGCCTGACCGGCGAGATCCTGCGCCAGAGCGGTGTGCCGGTAACCGAGCTGCGCGCCGGCATCATCGTCGGCCCCGGCTCGGCGGCGTTCGAAGTGATGCGCGACATGGTCTATAACCTGCCGGTGCTGACGCCGCCGCGCTGGGTGCGCTCGAAGTCGTCGCCGGTGGCGCTGGAGAACCTGCTGGTTTACCTGGCCGATCTGCTGGCGCACCCGGCGGAGGAACACCGCATCTTCGACGTCGCCGGGCCGGAATACCTCAGCTATCAGGATATGTTCAAACGCTTTATCGCCATCAGCGGCAAGCGGCGCTGGCTGATCCCGATCCCCTTGCCGACGCGACTGATTTCAGTGTGGTTCATCAGCCTGATCACCTCGGTGCCGACGCCGATCGCGCGCGCGCTGATCCAGGGCCTGAAGCACGATCTGCCCGCCGACGGCAAACCGTTGCAGGCCCTGATCCCGCAACGTCTGCACACCTTCGATCAGGCGGTCACCGCCACGCTGCAGCGCGAACTGGAGGTGGTCGATTCCGCCGACTGGGGCTACGATCCGGCGGCGCGGGCCCGCTGGCGCCCCGGCTACGGCTATTACCCGAAACAGGCGGGATGTTCGCTCGACACCGCCGCTTCCAGCCAGGCGCTGTGGCAAACGGTGCAGCAGTTGGGGGGCGAGGAAGGCTATTTCTACGCCAATATCCTGTGGCGGATCCGCGCCCGCATGGACGACATGATCGGCAACGGCGTGGTCTATGGCCGCCCGGCGCGCGCGTCCCTGGCGCTGGGCGACGAGATCGACGGGTGGAAAGTCATCACGCTGAAGCCGCTGCGGCAGCTGGCGCTGCTGTTCGGCATGAAGGCGCCGGGGCTGGGGCGGCTGAGCTTCACCATTACCGATCGCGGCGATCGCCGCACGCTGGACGTGCGCGCCTGGTGGCATCCGGCCGGCTTCAGCGGGCTGCTGTATTGGTTCGCCATGATGCCCGCGCACCTGTTCATTTTTCGCGGCATGGCGAAGCGCATCGCGACGCTGGCCGAGAACCTGGACCGCCAACAGCGCTGAATGCCGTTCATTTGTCGATCAACCGCACAGTTTGCCGCTGTGCTTCGGGGCTTTCCGATTGCATAGCGCACGAAATCACGGAAGAATGGCATCTTATTTGCTGGGAGCGCCGCAAGCGCCCGCCGGTATTCCGATTTTGGGTGAGAATAGAGTCCGTTATGAAGGTATTGGTCACCGGTGCAACCAGTGGGTTAGGCCGTAACGCCGTTGAATATCTGCGCCGCCAGGGCATCAAAGTGCGCGCCACCGGTCGTAACCAGGCGATGGGTGGCCTGCTGGAAAAAATGGGCGCGGAGTTCATTCATGCCGATCTCACCAACCTAATCTCTTCGCAGGCCAAAGCGATGCTGGCGGACGTCGATGTGCTGTGGCACTGCTCCAGCTTTACCTCACCCTGGGGCACCGAAGAAGCCTTCGAACTGGCCAACGTCCGCGCCACCCGCCGCCTCGGCGAATGGGCGGCGGCCTATGGCGTGGCGCAGTTCATTCACATCTCTTCCCCGGCGATCTATTTCGACTACCACCATCACCGCAACGTAACCGAAGACTTTCGCCCGCAGCGTTACGCCAACGAGTTCGCGCGCAGCAAGGCCGCCGGCGAGCAGGTGATCCAGCAATTGGCGCTGTCCAATCCGCAGACCCATTTCACCATTTTGCGCCCGCAGGGCCTGTTCGGGCCGCACGACAAGGTGATGCTGCCGCGGTTGCTGCAGATGATCAAACGCTACGGCAACCTGCTGTTGCCGCGCGGCGGCGCGGCGATGGTGGACATGACCTATCTGGAGAATGCGGTGCACGCCATGTGGCTGGCGACGCTAAAAGAAGACACGCCGTCCGGCCGCGCCTACAACATCACCAACCAGCAGCCGCGTCCGCTTCGCACCGTGGTGCAGCAGCTGATCGACGATTTGGGCATGAAGTGCCGCATCCGCTCCGTCCCCTATCCGATGCTCGACATGATGGCGCGCGGCATGGAGCGCCTGGGCAGCAAAAGCGAAAAGGAGCCGGTGCTGACCCATTACGGCGTCGCCAAACTCAACTTCGATCTCACGCTCGATACCACCCGCGCGCAGCAAGAGCTGGGCTATCAGCCGATCGTCTCGCTGGAAGAAGGCATCGCGCGCACCGCCCGCTGGCTGAAAGATCACGGCAAACTGCACGGCCTGTAATCAACGCCACGCGCCGTACTTCAACAGCAGCGCATCGATAATCGCCTCACTCTCTGCATCCGGCTCGCCGCGCACATCGCCGGGCCGGAAATGCATCTGAAACGCCGCCAGCACGTTGCGCTGCTGCCGCGCATCCCACGACGGGTCGATCGCGTAGCCGTAACGCGCCAGCTTTTCGAGCAGCGGTGCCAGCGGCACCGGCGCCTGTCTGTCTCGCCCCGCCAGCAGCCGCTGCACGTCTGCCTCGTCCGGCCATGCGCCGATGCCGGCCTGCGCCAGTTGCCGCCAGGGGAACAGCGGGCCGGGATCCTGTTTGCGCTGCGGCGCGATGTCGCTGTGCCCCACCACGTCCTGCGGCTGAATGCCATAGCGTTGGATAATGTCGCGGCTCAGCGGAATCAACACGGCGATCTGTTCCGCCGTGTAGGGCTGCCAGTGGGTGAACAGCATGCTGCGGGTGAAACCCTTGTTGACGATTTCAATGCCGATCGAGGTGTCGTTGAGATTGCTGCGCCCGCGCCAGCCGCTGGTGCCGGCATGCCAGGCGCGCATCGCCTCCGGCACCAACCGGTACACCGTCGGTTTGCCGTGTTCGCGCTGCGGGTGCGCCGGCAACAGGTAGTGTGCGCTGACGTGTTCATCGGTCAGCGTTTTCAGTGATGAATGAAAGTCTTCCGCCGTATAGTGCATCACCAGAAACCGAATGCGCTGATCGGCGCCCTGCGCCTGATGCAAGGTTTCGAGCTGGTAAGCGCCACGATCGACGAGCGTGTCCTGCTGCGGATTTTGGCATCCCGCCAACAGCACGGCGGCGATGATCCCTGGCCAAATTTTCACTTATCCTCCTGATTGACGTCCGTGAAAGATGTAACGCGACGCGATTTATCTGTATCCAATCATCACGCTCATCGAGAAATAATGACAGATAGCGCCGATGTGCAAGCGAGTGTTGCTCCCGGCTGGCGGCCTTTCCCGCCCATGATAGTCTCAAAGTATCATCTGCGCTGAAAGAGCGGAGTCGAACATGTTCACGCCACGCTATCTGTCCTGGTTGCTCTGTGCCGCCATGCTGCCGCTCAGCGGCTGCGATCGGCAAAAAGTCGCCGATGCGATGGGCGGGAGCGCCCCGCCCTCGGCCGCGCCCGTCACGAGTGCCAGCGCGCCGGCCTATACGCCGCTGAGCGCCGATCAACTGTACCAGTTGGTCAGCCCGGTGGCGCTGTTCCCCGACAAGCTGCTGGCGCAGGTGTTGGCCGGCGCGGGCTATCCTGACCAAATCAGCGCCGCGGATGCCTGGCTGGCGCAAAACCGCGGCTTGCAACCGGCGGCGCTCAGCTCAGCGGCCGACGCTCAACCCTGGGATCCCAGCGTGCGCGGCCTGGTGCAATTCCCCGACGTGCTCGATCAAATGGCGAAAAACATCCCCTGGACCACCGCCCTGGGCAGCGCCTACCTAAACGATCCCACCGACGTGATGAACGCCATTCAGGTGATGCGTCAACGGGCGGCCAGCCAAGGCACGCTGAAAAACACCCCGCAGCAGCGCATCGTCGTGGCGCCGACGACGCATTATGTCGAACAGCAGCCCTATCGCCAGCGCGTGGTAGCGGCGCCGGGCGAAACCATCGTCATCGAACCCAGCCAGCCGGATACGGTTTACGTCCCGCATTATGATCCCTGGGTGGCCTACGGCACGCCGATCCCAGCCTATCCGAGCTATCGGTATCAACCTTCGGGCTACAGCGGCGGCGACATGTTGGCGGCCGGCGTGATCAGCTTCGGTGTCGGCATTGCGGTCGCCTCATTGTTCAATCAGCACAACAGCGGCTGGCACAACTGGGATATGCGCTGGGACGATCGACGCCAACCGGTGGTCTACCGCGATGCGCCCTACGTATCGCATTCCACCACCGTGGTGAATCGCGTCACCAACATCAACCAATATAACAACGTGAACACTGTGAATCGCAGCAGCACCAGCACGGTGAACAACTACAATACCGCCGCCGCGCCGGCGCCCCGCGTCACTCAACCGACGCCCATCGGCGCGCCGCAACAGCCGCACGTCGCGCCTGCGGCCCACGCGCCGATGACGTTGCCGAACTTTGCGCATACCCAGCCGGTGGCGCCTCACGTACAGCAGCCGGTAGCCATACACCAGCCGGTAGCGGCCGTCCCGCACGTGCGACAGCCGGTCATCGCGCCTCATGCACAGCAGCCGATGAGCACGCCGACGTTCACGCATGCCGTTCCGACGGCACCTCACCCGCAGCAGCCGACAGCCGTACATTCAGCGCCGCTACAGACGCATCCAATGCCGGCCGCTGCGCCGGTGCATCCAGCCGTCGCGCGCCCGCAGGTTCTGCAGGCCCCACACGTCGCTCAGCCGGTGATCCGCGAACCGGCAGCGCCGCAGCATCCGGCGGCGATAAGCCCGATGCCGCATCGCCAGGAGCCGGTGCCCACGAAGCCGCAGGAACACCGCCCAATCGTCGAGCAGCACAAGGTGGGATAAATCAAGAGGATGTCGCCCCGGCGGAATGGCCGGGGCGAAAAGAAAGCATGGCGTTAGCGGCTCACTTTCACCGCGGTGCCGCTGACGGTCACCATCAGCATGCTGCCGTCTTTACCAACGGTTTCATAATCGATATCAATGCCGACCACCGCGTTGGCGTCCAGCTCTTTCGCCTGGTCTTCCAGCTCTTCGAATGCGATCAGGCGCGCCTTGCGCAGCTCTTTCTCATAAGCGCCCGAGCGGCCGCCGACGATATCGCGCACGCCGGCGAAGAAATCACGAAAAATGTTGGCGCCGAGGATCGCTTCGCCAGTGACGACGCCGCAGTATTCGGTGATGGTAAACCCTTCCAGGGTCGGGGTAGTTGAAAGCTGCATCAGAACTCCTTGTTTGATTAATTCAACGTATCTATGACCAGAAGATTGGCATTATGTTCGCTTAATCAATGGCACGCAGTACGAATGCAAGGCCAAAAAACGCATTTATACTGTAAGCTATCGGTCTTCATGGTAGAGACTTTCACATAAGGTAATAAGATGAAAACAAAAACGATTGCGGCTGTTTTACCCTTAGCGCTGTTGCTGAGTGCCTGTACCACGGTGGAACCGGCATACAAGGATATCGGCACCCGCAGCGGCAGCTGTGTGGAAGGCGGCCCGGATACGGTCGCGCAAAAGTTCTATGACCTGCGCATCCAGCAAGGTTCCAGCCTGCCGGACAGCAACCGCCTGGCGCAGCTGCAGCCTTATCTGAGCAAAGTGCTGTATCAGGATCTGGTCAGCGCCGCTCAAAATCCGGGCAAGCATCAGATAACCGGCGATCTGTTCTCCGGCAACGCGCAAGGGCCAAGCAGCGCGTCCGTCGCCAGCGCCTCGACCATTCCCAACACCGATGCGAAGAACATCCCGCTGCGCGTTGACTTGAGCTACCAGAAAGACGCCAACAGTACCGTGAACTGGCAAGACGAAGTGCTGATGGTGCGTGAAGGCACCTGCTGGGTGGTTGATGATATTCGCTACCTGAATGTTCCAGCACACGCCACCAACGGCAGCGTGCGTCAGGTGCTGGAAAACCGATAACCCGCACTCCCCGGCCGACGCGGACCCGCCGCGTCGGTCGTTCCCGTCTCCCCTTGCGCCGCTCAGATTTCGTCCGATAGAAAAAATTTCGCTACCGATCTCACAGCCTGCGCCACAAATCCCCCCCCTCGGCCTGAGTCGCGGTATCTTGTGCTAATCTTTTACTGTCCCGCCGCACACTCATAAATTTTAACGCACAAAGATTGCATAAGTATTCTGTGGAAGTTAACATTTGCGGCATCAATGTCTATTCAATTCTGGCGCATGAGTATTCAACTTAACGGTATCAATTGCTATTACGGCGCTCACCAGGCGCTGTTTGACATCACGCTGGAATGTCCAGCCGGGGAAACCCTGGTGCTGCTTGGCCCAAGCGGCGCCGGGAAAAGTTCATTGCTGCGGGTGCTGAACCTGCTGGAAATGCCGCGTTCGGGTCAGCTAAAGATCGCCGGCAACCAATTCGATTTCAAGCAGGCGCCGGGCGAAAAAGCCATTCGCGAACTGCGGCAAAATGTCGGCATGGTCTTCCAGCAATACAACCTGTGGCCTCACCTCACCGTGGTCCAGAACCTGATCGAAGCGCCTTGCCGCGTGCTGGGTCTGACCAAGGCTCAGGCGATGGAGCGCGCCGACAAGCTGCTCAAGCGTCTGCGCCTGACCGACTTCGCCGATCGCTTTCCGCTGCACCTTTCCGGCGGCCAGCAGCAGCGCGTAGCGATCGCTCGTGCCCTGATGATGGAGCCGCAGGTGCTGCTGTTCGATGAACCGACCGCGGCGCTGGATCCGGAAATCACCGCCCAGATCGTCAGCATCATTCGCGAACTGGCCGGCACCGGCATCACTCAGGTGATCGTCACCCACGAAGTGGAAGTGGCGCGCAAGACCGCCAGCCGCGTGGTGTACATGGAAAACGGCCATGTGGTGGAGCAAGGCGACAGCAGCCACTTCACGCAGCCGCGGACCACCGAGTTTGCCAACTACTTATCACACTAACAATTAACTTGCTGTAATTTGGGGAGTTTGCGATGAAAAAACTAATAATCGCCGCCGTTCTGGCCGGCATCAGCGTTTCCGCCTCCGCAGCCGAAACCATCCGTTTCGCTACCGAAGCCTCCTATCCTCCATTTGAATTTATTGACGCCGGCAACAAAATTCAGGGTTTTGATGTCGATCTGGCCAACGCGCTGTGCAAAGAGATGCAGGCCGAGTGCACCTTCACCAATCAGGCGTTCGACAGCCTGATCCCAAGCCTGAAGTTCAAGCGTTTCGATGCGGTCATGGCCGGCATGGACATTACGCCGGAGCGTGAAAAGCAGGTGTTGTTCACCAAGCCGTACTACGATAACTCGGCGCTGTTCATCGCGCAGAAAGGCAAAATCGCCGACGTGGCGGCGCTGAAAGGCAAGAAAGTCGGCGTGCAAAACGGCACCACTCACCAAAAATACCTGACCGACAAGCACCCGGAAATCACCACCGTGCCTTACGACAGCTACCAAAACGCCATTTTGGATCTGAAGAACGGCCGCGTTGATGCGGTGTTCGGCGATACCGCGGTGGTCAACGAGTGGCTGAAGCAGAATGACGCGCTGGCGACAGTGGGCGCCAAAGTAACGGATAAAGACTACTTCGGCACTGGCCTCGGCATCGCGGTACGCCAGAAAAATACCGATCTGCAGGGCAAGTTCAACGCCGCCCTGGACAAGATCAAGCAGGATGGGACCTATGAAACCATCTACAAAAAATGGTTCCAGCAGTAATACGCCCCGATGAATGAATTACAACCTTTAGCAAGCGCCGCCGGCATGACCGTCGGCCTTGCCGTTTGCGCCCTGATCCTCGGGCTGATTCTGGCGATGCTGTTCGCCGTATGGGAATCGTCCCGCTGGAAAGCCGTCAGCTGGCTCGGCACCGCCTGGGTAACCGTGTTGCGCGGCCTGCCGGAAATCCTGGTGGTGCTGTTTATCTATTTCGGCTCGTCGCAGCTGCTGCTGATGCTCTCCGACGGCTTTACCCTTAACCTCGGTCTGTTTCAGTTGCCGATTCAGCTGGCGATCGACAATTTCGAAGTCAGCCCGTTCCTGTGCGGGGTGATCGCCCTGGCCTTGCTCTATTCCGCCTACGCCTCGCAGACGCTGCGCGGCGCGCTCAAAGCGGTGCCGCAGGGGCAGTGGGAATCCGGCCAGGCGCTGGGTCTCGGCAAAGCGGCAATCTTCTTTCGCCTGATCATGCCGCAGATGTGGCGCCATGCCCTGCCCGGCCTCGGCAATCAGTGGCTGGTGCTGCTGAAAGACACCGCACTGGTGTCGCTGATCAGCGTGAACGATCTGATGTTGCAAACCAAAAGCATCGCCACCCGCACCCAGGAACCCTTTACCTGGTACGTGATCGCGGCGGCCATCTACCTGCTGGTGACGCTGTTCAGCCAATACGTCATCAAGCGCATTGAACTGCGCGCCACGCGCTTTGAGCGGGGGCCGGTCTGATGATTGAATATTTACCGGAAATCCTCAAAGGGCTGCATACCAGCCTGACCCTGACCGTCGCCGCGCTGCTGGTCGCGCTGCTGCTGTCGCTGCTGCTGACGGTGATCCTGACGCTGAAAACGCCGGTTCTGACGCCGCTGGTCAAGGCCTATGTGACGCTGTTCACCGGCACACCGCTGCTGGTGCAGATCTTCCTGATCTACTACGGCCCCGGTCAGTTTCCGGCGATCCGCGACTACCCTTGGCTGTGGAACCTGCTGTCGCAGCCCTGGCTGTGCGCGATGATTGCGCTGGCGCTGAACAGCGCGGCCTATACCACGCAACTGTTCTACGGCGCGGTGCGCGCCATCCCCGCCGGACAATGGCAGTCGTGCGAAGCGCTGGGCATGTCGCGCCGGCAGACGCTGCGCATTCTGCTGCCGTTCGCCTTCAAGCGCGCGCTGTCATCTTACTCCAACGAAGTGGTGCTGGTGTTCAAAAGCACGTCGCTGGCCTACACCATCACGCTGATGGAAGTGATGGGCTATAGCCAGCTGATGTACGGCCGCACCTACGACGTGATGGTGTTCGGCGCCGCAGGTCTGGTGTACCTGTGCGTCAACGGCCTGCTGACGCTGCTGATGCGGCTGGTGGAGCGCCGCGCGTTGGCGTTTGAGCGCCGCAACTGAAGCCATCCCCCTCTCCAGCCCCGCCATTGCGCGGGGCTTTTTTTATCCCCATTGCAATATTTAATCATTTATATTGCATTTTAATTCACTCAATGGCAGGGTTATCAGCAGGTGTCCTCGCAAAAACCTCTGGCGATTACCAGTAAAAACAAACGATAGCGAAATAATCACTTTCAGGATCCAGACAGGAGCTCTACGCATGAAAAAACTGCTGCTTGCCGCGACGATGTTGGCCGGAATGACCTTTAACGCCACCGCAGCCGAGACTATCCGCTTCGCCGCCTCCGCCACCTATCCGCCGTTCGAATCGCTGGACGCCAACAACCAGATCGTCGGTTTCGATATCGATCTGGCCAACGCGCTGTGCAAGCAGATGCAGGCGCAGTGCACCTTCACCAACCAGGCGTTCGACAGCCTGATCGCCGCGCTGAAATTCAAAAAATACGATGCGGTGATTTCCGGTATGGATATCACGCCGGAGCGCAGCAAACAGGTCGCCTTCACCCAACCTTACTATGCCAACTCGGCGATTGTGATCGCGCAAAAAGGCAAGTTCAGCTCGCTGGCTGATCTGAAAGGCAAAAAGCTCGGCATGGAAAACGGCACCACCCACCAGAAATACATGCAGGACAAGCACCCGGAGATTAACACCGTCTCTTACGACAGCTACCAGAACGCTATTCTGGAGCTGAAAAACGGCCGTATCGACGGCGTCTTCGGCGATACCGCCGTAGTGAACGAGTGGCTGAAAACCAACCCGCAGCTGGCGCCGGTCGGCGAACATATCACCGATGCGCAATACTTCGGCACCGGCCTTGGCATCGCGGTGCGCCCGGACAATCAGGCGCTGCTGGCCAAGCTGAACGCCGCGCTGGACGCCATCAAGGCCGACGGCACCTACAAGGCCATCAACGACAAATGGTTCCCGCAGTAAGTCCGCATGTGGAGTCGCCATCCTTCGGCGGCTCCATCCGATTGCCACCCCATTCGGTTAGTGCTAAATTTGATACTAAATTTAGCATCAAGGATAACATCATGACGGTTCAACCCATTCTTGCCGACTCGGCTGTCAGCATCAGCGATTTTAAGAAATCGCCCAACGCCGCCCTTAAAGAGGCACAAGGGCAACCGGTCGCCGTCCTGACCAACGGTAAGATTTCGGGATATTACGTCTCTCCGGAAACCTGGGAGGCGATCGCGGAATACCTGGAAGATATCGAACTCGCTGAAATCGTTCGTTCACGGATGAACGGCAAACGCATTAAGGTCAATTTGGATGACTTATAAGCTTGAATTCGAAGAACATGCGCTGAAGGAATTTAAAAAACTGTCCCCGGTGATCCGGGAACAGTTCAAAAAAAAGCTGGCATCGGTGCTGGTTAATCCCCACGTCCCCGCCAACAAACTCGCCGGTTTGCCCGATTGCTACAAAATCAAACTCAGAGCCTCAGGCTTTCGTTTGGTATATCGCGTCATGGAAACGGAGATCGTGGTTCTGGTCCTGTCTGTGGGCAAACGCGAACGTTCAGCGGCTTACACGGCTGCCAAAAAGCGCCTTTAACGCCGCACCAACAGCGTCAACACTTCGTAGTGCGCGGTATGCGGGAACATGTCGAACAACTGCACCCGTTCGATGCGGTATCCCGGCAACATCTCGATATCTTTCGCCATGCTCTCGGCGTTGCAGCTGGAATACAGAATGTAATCCGGCGCCATCCGGCTCAAATAATCGCACAGCGCCTGGCCGATGCCGCGGCGCGGCGGGTTGACCAACACCAGCTGCGGCACCTGCCCTTCGGCGGTGGCGAAGCGGGTGGAATCGAGCGCCTGAAAATCGACCTGCAGTAACCCCAATCGCTGCGCCGACTGACGCGCGCAGGCGATCGCTTCCGCGCTGATTTCGATGCCGGTCAGGTGAGTTTGCGGCTGCGCGCAGTGCAGACCGAAACCGCCGACGCCGCAAAACAGATCCCACATGCTGTCGATACCCAGCGCGCGCACCCAGTCGCGGGCGGTGGCATACAGATCGGCGGCCACCTGCGGGTTGGTTTGGAAGAAGCTTTGCGGGCGGATGAACAGCGGCACCTGATTGAACTGTTCCTCCAGCGCCTGCTGTTCGGTCAGCGCGATCTCGCGCTCCCCTTCCATGATCGCCATATGCACCGGCTGAATATTGGCGGAGATCACCTTGAGCTGCGGCAGCTGCTGCTGCAGCCACGGCAGCGCGGCGCGCAGCTGCGCCAGCTTGGTTTCCGAGCGCAGCACGAAGCGCAGCATCACGCCGCCGTCGAGCGTGCTTTCGGTCAGCAGCAGGTATTTCAGCTCGCCGCGTTTGCGCGCCACGTTATACGGCGTCAGGCCGGCGCGGGCGATGAAGCTTTTCAGCACCGCAAACATCGGTGCAAAGCCGGCGGGATACAGCGGGCAATCGCTCAGATCGACCGGCGTGCCGTCACGGTGCAGCATGCCGAGCAGCGGGCGCTCCACGCTGCCGCTGACCACCATCTTGGCTTTATTGCGAAATGCGCTCAGTTCCCCCGCCGCCGGCTGCAGCCACTGTGCGACATCGCGCCCGGCCAGCAGCGATTGCAGGTGATGCTGTTTGTCGGCCAGCTGCTGCGGATAGGGCTTTTCCAGCCACTGACAGGAACGGCAGGTGCCCGCCGTATACAAAGCGCAATGCATGAAGATACCGTGAAGTCCAGGATGACGAATTAAGGGCGCAGAGTTTACCACTCTGCGCGCCTAAAATCTCACTTGCGCGCGGTGAAGAAGCGGCGGCTGGCGGTGGGGACGAACAGCAGCGCCAGGATCACCGCGTCGGGGATCTTTTGCAGGATCAGAACGTGCAGGATTTGGCCGCTGGTTTCCCCTTCCACGGTGAACACCTCGGGGAAGACACTGCCGATGGTGGCCAGCAGCAGGTAAAGCACCACGATGCACTGACAGGCCACGTAGCCCCAGCGCCCCCAGTTGCGGCCGCGCATCACCGCAAAACCGCAGCTGATTTGCAGGCACAGCAGCATCAGCCCGGCCAGAAAGATAAAGGTGGAATCCCACGCCTGCGCGCTGGTGCTGACAAACTCCTTCGCGCCGTCGACGCCCAGCTCGCCCAGCAGCAGCACCACGCTGATACACTTGATCGCCACCATGGCGGTGCCCGCCACCATCACCGGCACCGGCGCATCCGAAGTCGATCTTATTCCCTGCCCGCTTTTCAGCATGTCTGACATATCCGTGTTCCGCTACGACGCGCCACTGCCCCTACGCCTTTCACATTGCCGCGTTGTTGGCGGCAGTGTGAAATTCATTGGAGCCATTCAAATGGCGCATGTAAAGTCAGGTAGTTAGTTGCAATACTTATTGATTGCAAAAATAGCAGGTTTGTTACGATTCAGCTACGGGCCGCCCGCTGCAATTCACGCGATCGTTGTTTTTCCGAGCGCGCCATAAACCACCAGGCGATCAGGCCGAGAATGCCCACCACCAGCAGGATCAGGCTGGCCAGCGCGTTAATTTCCGGATTCACCCCCATGCGCACGCTCGAGAACACCAGCATCGGCAACGTGGTGGCGCCCGGGCCGGAGACGAAACTGGCGATCACCAGATCGTCCAGCGACAGGGTGAACGCCAGCATCCAGCCGGAGATCAGCGCCGGCGCAATCATCGGCAAGGTGATGACGAAGAACACCTTCAGCGGCGGCGCCCCTAGGTCCATTGCCGCCTCTTCAATCGAACGATCCACCTCGCGCAAGCGCGAACTGATCACCACCGCCACGTAAGCGGTGCAGAAGGTGACATGCGCGAGCCAGATAGTGAACATGCCGCGCTCCGACGGCCAGCCGAAAGCGTGCCCCATCGCCACGAACAGCAGCAACAGCGACAGGCCGGTGATCACGTCCGGCATCACCAGCGGCGCGGTCAGCATAAACGCAAAGCCGGTCGAACCGCGAAAACGGCCGAAACGCACCATCACCACCGCGGCGATGGCGCCCAGCACCACCGCGGCAGTGGCGGCGGCGGCGGCGATGGTCAGGCTGAGCCCCACCGCGCTAATCATCGCCGAATCGTGGAACAGTTCGCTATACCAGCGCGTGGACCAGCCGGCCCACACCGTCACCAGCTTGGAGCTGTTGAAGGAGTAAATCACCAGCATCAGCATCGGCGCATACAGGAAGGTAAAGCCGACAGTCAGGATGGCGATGCGCCACGGTGAACGCACTACCGGCAAGTTGTTCATGCCTGCCCCCCCATTTCCTTGTTCTGGTGTTTGTGGAACCACAAAATTGGCACGATAAGCAACAGCAGCATGATGGTGGCGACCGCCGAGGCCACCGGCCAGTCGCGGTTATTGAAGAACTCCTGCCACAGCACGCGGCCGATCATGATGCTGTCCGGCCCGCCGAGCAGCTCCGGGATCACGAACTCCCCCACCGCCGGAATGAACACCAGCATCGAGCCGGCGATGATGCCGCCGCGCGTCAGCGGCACGATCACGCTGAAAAAGGTTTTCAGCGGCCGGGCGCCCAGATCCAGCGACGCCTCCACCAGCGAGTAATCCAGCCGGATCAGCGCCGTGTAGATCGGCAACACCATAAACGGCAGGTAGGAATAGACGATGCCGATATACACCGCCAGGTTGGTGTGCAGGATCACCAGCGGCTGGTCGATCACCCCTAACCACATCAGAAAGTTGTTCAGCGTGCCGTTGTTTTTCAGAATGCCCATCCAGGCATAGACGCGGATCAGGAACGAGGTCCAGGAAGGCAGGATCACCAGCAGCAGCAGAATGTTGCGGGTCGACGCCTTGCTGTGGGCTACCGCCCAGGCCAGCGGATAGCCGATGATCAGGCAGCACAGCGTCGAAATCGCCGCCACGCGCAGCGACTGCAGATAGGCGTCGATATACAGCGGATCGTCGGTCAGCTGCAGGTAGTTGGCGAAGTTGAGCGCGATGTTCAGCTTGCCGTCCACCCAGCTCATCAGCTCGGTGTAAGGCGGCACCGCCATCGCCAACTCTGCCAGGCTGATCTTGAACACGATCAGGAAAGGCAGCATAAACAGCAGCGTCAGCCATAAATACGGCAGCGCGATCACCAGCTTGCGGCCATGGGCCATCAGCAGGCGATGGAACAGCGCCCTGAGGGCGCCGGGCGCTTTGGCCGGCGGTTCCGGCGCGCGTTCAGAAAGCAGGGTCATACGGGTTACTCCTCACCGGATCCACTACACCGTCAACACGACGCAGCTGTCGGTTTCCCAACATAGACGCACTTCATCGCCCCAGGTGGGCATCCCCTTGCGGAAACGATGGCCGTTTTGCAGCTGGGCGCTGATGATCTGCCCGCTGTGCAGCTTCACGTGGTAGATGGACAGATCGCCCAGATAGGAAATGTGCGCCACTTCCCCTACCGCGAAGTTGCAGCCGTCTTCCGGCACTTGTTCGCACAGCAGGATCTTTTCCGGCCGCAGCGCAACCTGGATCGGCACGCCGTCCACCACCGAGGCGTCCGGATCCACTTTGATCGCATGGCGCAACCCCGGGCTTTGCAGGATCAGCGCATCGTCGTGGCGCTCTTGCAGCACGCAGTCGAAGACGTTGACCGAACCGATAAATTCGGCGCTGAAGCGGCTGTTCGGATGCTCGTAGATCTCTTCCGGCTCGCCGATCTGCACGAACTTGCCGCGGTTCATGATGGCGATGCGCCCCGCCATGGTCATCGCTTCTTCCTGATCGTGCGTCACCATCACGCAGGTCACGCCGACGCGCTCGAGAATGTCGGTCACTTCCAGCTGCATGCGGTCGCGCAACTTCTTGTCCAGCGCGCCCATGGGTTCATCCAGCAGCAGCAGCTTCGGCCGCTTGGCCAGGCTGCGCGCCAGCGCCACCCGCTGCCGTTGGCCGCCGGAAAGCTGGTGCGGTTTGCGCCTGGCGTACTCCTGCATGTGCACCAGCGCCAGCATTTCCGCCACCCGTTCGGCGATCTCCGCCCGCGGCATTTTGTCCTGCTTAAGGCCAAACGCGATGTTCTGTTCCACGGTCATGTGCGGGAACAGCGCGTACGACTGAAACATCATATTGATCGGCCGCTGGTACGGCGGCACATGCGACATATCCTGCCCGTCGAGCACGATCTGCCCTTCCGTCGGCTGTTCAAAACCGGCCAGCATGCGCAGCAAGGTGGACTTGCCGCAGCCGGACGGGCCAAGCAGCGCAAAGATCTCACCCTTATAGATGGTGAGGCTGACGTCTTCGACCGCATTCTGCCCGTCGAAGGTTTTGGTGAGGTTACGGATTTCCAGCAGAGGGGTGAAAACCTTCTGCGACTTGGCTTGAGGACGAGGGATGGCGTCGTTCAATCGGGGTGCTCTCCGGCGTAAAGCGGCACAAAACCACGGCGAGCGCCGTGGCCCAAAACGGCAATGCAGGCGGGGAACACCCGCCTGCCGGTTTACCGACGATGGGGGGCTCCCCCATCATCACTTCCCGCTTTTAACTTTAGTCCATGCGCGGGTAATGACACGGTCCAGCTTCGGCGACTGCACGTTGAGCGTGAACAGCTTGGCGCGCAAATCGGCCGGCGGATAGACGTTCGGGTTATCGCGCACTTCGGCGTTCACCAGCGGCGTGGAATCTTTCACCGCATTGGCGTAGTAAATGTGATTACTGATGTCCGCCATCACGTCCGGCTTCAGCAGGAAGTTCAGGAACTGGTAGGCGGCGTCCTTGCTTTTGGCGTCCGCCGGCATGGCGAACATGTCAAAGTAGGTCAGCGCCCCCTCTTTCGGGATCGCATAGGCCACATTCACGCCGTTCTTCGCCTCTTTGGCGCGGTTGGCCGCCTGCATCACGTCGCCGGACCAGCCGATCGCCACGCAGATGTCACCGTTCGCCAGATCGTTGATGTACTGAGAAGAGTGGAAATAGCGGATGTTCGGCCGCAGCTTCAGCAGCAGATCGTTGGCCGCGCCGGTGTAGTCCGCCGCGTTGGTGCTGTTGGGATCTTTGCCCAGATAATGCAGCACGGTGGCGTAGACCTCGCTCGGCGCATCGAGGAAGGAGACGCCGCAGCTCTTGAGCTTCTCCAGGTTTTCCGGCTTGAAGATCAGATCCCAGCTGTTGACCGGCGCGTCTTTGCCCAGTACCGCCTTCACCTTGTCGACGTTATAGCCGATGCCGGTGGTCACCATCATGTAAGGGATGCCGTATTTGTTGTCTTTGTCGTTATGCGCCACCAGCTTCAGCATCTCGGGATCGAGATTTTTGTAGTTGGGGATCTTGCTCTTGTCGAGCGGCTCGAAAATGCCGGCCTGCGACTGACGCTCGAGGAAGTTGGATGAAGGGACTACCAAATCGTAACCGGTGCTGCCCGCCATCAGTTTGCCTTCCAACACTTCGTTGGAGTCAAAGACGTCGTACACCACTTTGATACCGGTTTCTTTCTGGAATTTGGCCAGGGTATCCGGCGCGATATAGTCGGACCAGTTATACACGTGCAGCGTTTTCTCTTCGGCTGACGCCGTGACGGACGCGGCCATCAACAGACCGGCAACCACACCCGATAACCACTTTTTACGTTGGGTGACCATCCGTAACTTCCTCCAAAACAGGGTAAATCATAGAATTGAACTTGTATCTGCAGCGATACAAAACCTTTCCTGATTGAGCGCAATCGTTGCAACCGCGAAATGAATGGCTATGCATATGATTGCATGCGCCTTTTTGCACTGCCCTGCTCGCGTGGTTACAAGGGAAATCGCAAGCCCTTTGCAGAATCAGCAGCATAGCCGCTGCCATCGCAACCCGCCAGCCCCCAGGGTAAAAAACGCCATTTATCGATTTTTTATGCAATTTTTCTCTATGTGATACGGCATTAACGGCGTAAAAGCCGAGAAAGATCGGGCGGCAGAGGCCAAAGTGCAGAATATTTAATTGCGGAGGGGAGTCACGGCAGCATGCCGCCGGAGCGACGGCATGCTTAAGGTACAGCGAGGATCAGTGCAGCATCGGCTGACGCACGGCGCCAGCGGGGATCTCTTCTTCATCCCCCATAAACAGCAGATCGTTCGCCCGCGCCTCGAGGATCACCATCGAGACCTGCTCTTCGCCCTGCTGCATGAAGTGGGTGAACTGCTCGTAGGTGATGCCGACCGCCACGCTCAGCGACTGGCAGACGATCAGCTTCGGCAGGTTGTCGTCCTGAATGTCGACAAAGGCCTTGATGGTCAGCGAGCTGGCGTTGATCTGGCTCAGATCCGCCACCAGCGGGATCAGCGCGGTCGGCTTCACCTCGGCCAGCGCGGAGAACAGAATGACGTTGTCCACCAGATCTATCTTGGCGTCGAACACGCCGTCGAAGTTCTGCATGTGCGGCAGGTGCAGCGCCTGGCAGGAATCGCACTCAAAGAAAGAAATGCCCGACTGATCCAGCCAGCGCCGCAACAGCGCCAAATCGGGGACAATGAGTGAATCCATAATAACCAGCCTCACAATATTCAAAACGCGAAAAGGCGCATAGCTTACGGAATATTCACCCGATACGCCACGATCAATGCGGCTTAATTCACTAATTAAGATATTGCTCGGCGGGAAAAGCGCAACACGCGTACCGTCAGCCGCCCGATTTCAGGCGGAACCCCGGCCGGCCGCGCTGCTCGATGTATTCGATCATCATGCCGGCAATGTCCAGCCCGGTAGTGGTTTCCACCCCTTCCAGCCCCGGTGAGGCGTTGACCTCCATCACCAGCGGGCCGCGCTCGGCGCGCAGGATATCCACCCCGGCGACGTCCAGCCCCAGCGTGTTCGCCGCTTTGACCGCAATCGCCCGCTCCCTGGCGGTGATGGTCACTTTGCGGGCGCTGCCGCCACGGTGCAGGTTGGAACGAAACTCGCCGGGCTTCGCCTGCCGCTCGATGGCGGCCACCACCCGGCCGCCCACCACCAGGCAGCGCACGTCGCGGCCCTGCGCTTCGCGCACGTACTCCTGCACCAGAATATGGGCGTTCAGGCCGCGAAAGGCGTCGATCACGCTTTCCGCCGCCTGGCGAGTTTCCGCCAGCACCACCCCGATGCCCTGCGTGCCTTCCACCAGCTTGACCACCAGCGGCGCGCCGCCGACCAGTTCGATCAGATCGCCGGTATCGTCCGGTGAATGGGCGAAACCGGTGATCGGCAGATCGATACCCTGCCGGGCCAACAGTTGCAGCGAACGCAGCTTGTCGCGGGCGCGGGTAATGGCCACGGATTCGTTGAGCGGGTAGCTGCCAAGCAGCTCGAATTGGCGCAGCACCGCGGTGCCGTAAAAGGTGATGGCGGAACCGATGCGCGGGATCACCGCGTCATAACGCTCCAACTGACGGCCGCGATAGTGAATGGTCGGCGCCGCCGGGTTGATGTTCATATAACAGGAAAGCGGATCGATGATATCGATGCTGTGCCCGCGATCTTCCGCCGCTTCACGCAGCCGCTTGCACGAATAGAGCGATCCGTCGCGAGAAAGAATGGCAATTTTCACTCGTCACCCCAAAAAGGCCAACGCCTGCCCCGCAGGCGGGTTAGCGGCCGCGGCGCTCAGGCGCGCGGATCGCTGTCCTGATGATTTTTCGATGCGTCCGCATCTTGCGGCTTGCGGCGATCGTTTTCCGGCGGCAGGCCGCCGCGCATCAGCGGCCCGAACCCCTGCACCACGCGCCATACCAGAAACGCCGCCGCCGGCACCATCAGCGCCACGCCGAGGAAAATCATGCCGACCGCCGCCTGCTGCGACGCCAGCCAGCCCGGCAGCTGCAGGTGCCCGTGAATACTGAGGTAGGCCAATACCAGCATCACGATGCCCAGCCCTTCCAACACCAGCACCGGGCGCGGTAAGTCACCGAATGAACGCATATTTTTCTTCTCCAGAAGGTCTGCCCCCAGTGTAGTGAATTCCCGTCGACGGCGACAGCCCCGGCAGACTAATTGGTTACATGAATCAGATTAACAGGTAATTCCTGCTTTTTTTTCACCGCCTCAACGGGCATAGTAGGCGCCATCTGACGCAGGTAATGACTTTTTCGGTGACGGGATGTCGTTGCGGTAGCGAACAATTTTTTGAAAATCCAATTAAGGAGCGTTGCATGTTTGCAGTAATCTTCGGGCGTCCTGGCTGTCCTTATTGTGTCCGCGCTAAAGAACTGGCGGAAAAACTGACTGAAGAACGCGACGATTTCAACTTCCGTTACGTTGACATCCACGCGGAAGGCATCACCAAGGCCGATCTGGAAAAAACCGTCGGTAAACCGGTTGAAACCGTGCCGCAGATCTTCCTGGATGAGAAGCACATCGGCGGTTGCACCGATTTCGAAGCTTACGCTAAAGAACACCTGAACCTGTTCCAGTAAGTTTTTGAACGACAAAAAAGGCGCTTAACGCGCCTTTTTTTATTGCCGCTGCCGCCGATGCAGCTGCTGGAGCGTGTGCAACAGACCGAGGGCGAACAGCATCAGCATCGCGCCGAACACGCACCAGAACACCGCGCTGGTGGCGTAAGCCAGCTCCTGCCAGAACGAATAGGACGGCGTCAGCCAGAAGTGACGGATCAGCAGGCAGAGCGGCAAGGCATAAAGCGCCCCCAGCAGCGGACACAGCAGCCGCTTGCGGCTCGACAGATAGCTGGCGATCGCGCCGGGGATCACAAACAGCAGCAGGCCGGTTTCCCCGTGGTGCTCATGATCCGTGCTGCCGAACAGGCCGGTTTGCTGGCCGAGAAACACCAGGTTGAACAACAGAAAACAGCTGAGAATGCCCAGCCAATATCGATAACTCGTCATGCGAATTCTCCCCCGCCCAATTACCGCATCAATAGAAATCAGCCCGGCCACCCGTTAGGTGACGCTGAACCGAATTTTTTCCTTGGTCAAAAGAGAGTTAAATGCGCACGGCGGCGCAGGAAATCAGCTTTCTGTGCTGGCTGTCATCGGTCATAGCGTCTAGAATGAACGCCGCCGAACGATGGTTCGCTTCGCTTTCTGCTGGTGGTGATTTATGACGTCGTTTTAAGGCTGAATTTATCTCTTATAGTTATCTATATCAAGCACTTACTGGTAAACAATAAGTTATCCTCCGTGAACATAAACGTCGCTAGTTTGTTAAACGGTAACTACATTCTGTTACTGTTCGTGGTACTCGCGCTGGGGCTGTGCCTCGGTAAACTCCGTCTGGGCTCCGTCCAACTCGGTAATTCCATTGGCGTTTTAGTGGTTTCCCTGTTGCTCGGCCAGCAACACTTCGCCATTAACACCGAGGCGCTGAATCTCGGCTTCATGCTGTTTATTTTCTGCGTCGGGGTGGAAGCCGGGCCTAACTTTTTCTCGATTTTCTTCCGCGACGGTAAAAATTACCTGATGCTGGCGCTGGTAATGGTCGGTTCGGCGATGGTGATCGCCATCGGTCTCGGCAAGCTGTTCCACTGGGACATCGGCCTGACCGCCGGCATGCTGGCCGGCTCGATGACCTCCACGCCGGTGCTGGTGGGGGCCGGCGATACGCTGCGCAACACCATCGTCAACGGCCCGGCGCTGCTGGCGGCGCAGGATCATCTGAGCCTCGGCTATGCCCTCACCTACCTGATCGGTCTGGTCAGCCTGATTTTTGGCGCGCGCTACCTGCCGAAGCTGCAGCACCAGGATCTGTCCACCTCCGCCCAGCAAATCGCTCGTGAACGCGGCCTGGACACCGACAGCCAGCGCAAGGTCTACCTGCCGGTGATCCGCGCCTACCGCGTCGGCCCCGAGCTGGTGGCCTGGGCCGACGGCAAGAACCTGCGCGAGCTGGGCATCTACCGCCAGACCGGCTGCTACATCGAACGCATCCGCCGCAACGGCATTCTGGCCAACCCGGACGGTGACGCGGTGCTGCAGGTGGGCGATGAGATCTCGCTGGTCGGCTACCCGGACGCCCACGCGCGGCTGGATCCGAGCTTCCGCAACGGTAAGGAAGTGTTCGATCGCGATCTGCTCGACATGCGCATCGTGACCGAAGAGATCGTGGTGAAGAACAGCAACGCAGTGAACAAACGCCTGAGCCAGCTGAAGCTGACCGACCACGGCTGCTTCCTCAACCGCGTGATCCGCAGCCAGATCGAAATGCCGATCGACGACAGCATCGTGCTCAACAAAGGCGACGTGCTGCAGGTGAGCGGCGACGCGCGCCGGGTGAAGAGCGTGGCGGAGAAAATTGGCTTTATCTCGATTCACAGCCAGGTGACCGATCTGCTGGCGTTCTGCGCCTTCTTCATCATCGGCCTTTTGATCGGCCAGATCACCATACAGTTCAGCAACTTCTCGTTCGGCATCGGCAACGCCGCCGGCCTGCTGATGTCCGGCATTATGCTCGGCTTCCTGCGCGCCAACCACCCGACCTTCGGCTACATTCCGCAGGGGGCGCTGAACATGGTGAAAGAGTTCGGCCTGATGGTGTTTATGGCGGGCGTAGGCCTGAGCGCCGGCGCCGGCATCGGCCACAGCCTGGGCGCGGTCGGCGGCCAGATGCTGATCGCCGGGCTGATCGTCAGCCTGGTGCCGGTGATTATCTGCTTCCTGTTCGGTGCCTACGTGCTGCGCATGAACCGCGCCCTGCTGTTCGGCGCGATTATGGGCGCCCGCACCTGCGCACCGGCGATGGAGATCATCAGCGATACCGCGCGCAGCAACATCCCGGCGCTGGGTTACGCCGGCACCTACGCCATCGCTAACGTGCTGTTAACGCTGGCGGGTTCACTCATCGTGGTGCTATGGCCGGGCATACTCGGCTGATCGATTAGCGGGAGAGATGGATCGGCGATAAAAATATTTTGATTTTTTTGTCGCCGGCCAGAACTTTCGTTGGGGGCCGCAGTCTGAATTAGTGCCACTGCTTTTCTTTGATGTCCCCATTTTGTGGAGCCCGATAATCCCGCCTTTTAGGTTCAAGATTATCGGGTTTTTTGTTGCCTGAAGCAGCCCGCAACACCTGCTGTCGCGGCCTCGTCGTCAGGCATAAAGCATCCTATCTCTGAGCGTCGCTTACGCCAGCCTCCCTATCAATGTGCAGGTTTCAACATAGAAACGCTGCTTGTGGGTTCGCCACTGTTCAAAGAGATGGCGTCACAAACGGGACTTAACAACAGCACTCTCGTCGCCGTCGGCTGGGTGCTCTTTGGTGGCTCATTCCATCATCTTCCTGTATATCATAACGTCATGTTACTGCACTGGAAGAAGACCAGCATTGTCCCCCATGATAGTCGAGACTATCTAATTCACCTGTTTTATTTTTTCTTTAATTTTAATTAGTTTCTTTATATACGCATTGCTCTTATCCCCTTTAGCTATTTCCGCAGAAATCAGCGAGAGGAAGCTGTCATTAAAATCATCTTTGGCTAATGGATTAGCTCCATGAGCCAACAGAACCTCAATGTGTTCTGGGCAACTGTTATACAGCGCATTAATTAATGGCGTTCTGTTCATAGCGCCTTTGATATTAACATCAGCTTTGTAAGCTATTAGAGTACTCAATGTCTCTGTATTAACCGCTTGAAAACTTTTGAAAATTATTGGCTGATTGTTTATTTCATCCCTTG
Organism: Serratia sp. CY55921; assembly: GCF_052167655.1. Classification (NCBI taxonomy): domain Bacteria; kingdom Pseudomonadati; phylum Pseudomonadota; class Gammaproteobacteria; order Enterobacterales; family Yersiniaceae; genus Serratia; species Serratia sp. CY55921. Next base: position 2,024,304 of record NZ_JBJNMU010000001.1, read on the forward strand.
CATTAGGCGATAGTCCGCCTTCAAGCATAGCCTGTATCCAGACGCCTTTATCCGCTTTCATGACATACTCAGCCGGGCTACTTCTCCCTTCCGGCCTTGGCTGCAATGGGTCTGCTCCCGCCTTGACCAAATCCGTAATGATCTTGAGCCGCTCTGGCGTGTTCTTGTCAAAGATAGCGTTATTGATCGCCCAGAATAGCAACGTCATATCCGCCTTAGCCGGCCGATTTAACGTTTCTTTGCTTACCGTCGATAAAACCTTATCCAGCTTTTTTCTGTCACCCTCGTAGATGATATTGGCGATGTCCAGCTGCGTCCCTTCAAAATAATCTTGTGGCTGTAGATCCCTACCTTGTTCGCATCCCTGCATCATGAGCATCGACAGCAACATGATAATGATAAGAGCCCTGTGCCTCATGCCATCTCCATTTTAAGCGTAACCACGGTTCAACTTTGCTTTTTCACCGTATCAGCATCCCTCTATGCCCTTGAATACTGAGAACGGCTTATTGACTGACAGGGAGAGGTGGCCATTTCCCACCACGCTTAATTAGCTCGTCTTTGATACGCTCAAGAGACGCTTTCGCCTCACTACCGTCCGGGCTTCTATTAATCAGCCGTTGCAGTTGATTGCCCATCGTCCAACCCGAGTTGCCTCTTATATCACTATCGGCGCCTTTTTCTAATAGAAGAATGACGTGGTCATAGGAGTGATAATCTAAAGCATCGATGAGCAGCGTATCACCCAATGAATTTCTTATATTTATATCAGCGCCATGCTCCAACATGACCTCTAATGTCTCTGTATTTTTTGCAAAGATGCTATTGAATATAATGGGTTGATTATGAACCTTATCCTTAGCATTTGGAGAGAGCCCGCCCTCTAACATAGCTTTTATCCATACGCCTTTATTCGCCTTCATAACAAATTCAGCTGGGCTACTCCCCCCCTCAGTTCTTGGCTGCAGTGGATCTGCCCCCACCTTGACCAAATCCGTAATGATCTTGAGCCGCTCTGGCGTGTTCTTGTCAAAGATAGCGTTATTTATCGCCCAGAATAACAACGTCATCTCCGCCTTGGCCGGTCGATTTAACGTTTCTTTGCTCACCGTCGATAAAACCTTATCCAGCTTTTGTCTGTCACCCTCGTAGATGATATTGGCGATGTCCAGCTGCGTCCCTTCAAAATAATCTTGTGGCTGTAGATCCCTACCTTGTTCGCATCCCTGCATCATGAGCATCGACAGCAACATGATAATGATAAGAGCGCTGTGCCTCATGCCATCTCCATTTTAAGCGTAACCACGGTTCAACTTTGCTTTTTCACCGTATCAGCATCCCTCTATGCCCTTGGATACTGAGAACGGCTTATTTACTGACAGGGAGAGGTGGCCATTTCCCACCACGCTTAATTAGCTCGTCTTTGATGCGCTCAAGAGACGCTTTCGCCTCACTGCCGTCCGGACTTCTATTAATCAGCCGTTGCAGTTGATTGCCCATCGTCCAACCCGAGTTGCCCCTTATATCGCTATCGGCGCCTTTTTCTAATAGAAGAATGACGTGGTCATAGGAGTGATAATCTAAAGCATCGATGAGCAGCGTATCACCCAGTGAATTTCTTATATTTATATCAGCGCCATAATCCAACATGACCTCTAATGTCTCTGTGTTCTTCGCAAGAATACTTTTAAATATAATTGGCTTATTGTTGACTTTATCTTTTGCATTAGGAGATAGCCCCCCATCTAACATGGATTTTATCCAGATTCCCTTATCTGCTTTCATAACAAATTCAGCGGGACTACTTCTCCCTTCCGGCCTTGGCTGCAGTGGGTCTGCTCCTGCCTTAACCAGATCTGTAATTATCTTAAGCCGCTCTGGCGTGTTCTTGTCAAAGATAGCGTTATTTATCGCCCAGAATAGCAACGTCATCTCCGCCTTGCCCGGTCGATTTAACGTTTCTTTGCTTACCGTCGGTAAAACCTTATCCAGCTTTTGCCTGTCACCCTCGTAGATGATGTTGGCGATGTCCAGCTGCGTCCCTTCAAAATAATCCTGCGGTTGTAAATCCATACCTTGTTTGCACCCCTGAATGATGAGCATAGACACTAGCATCGTGATAATGAGTATGATTTTTTTCATATTCGTTCCTTGATTGTGGCAATGTCATCGTCTTTCTCATTTTCAATGCATTGTATCGCCTGGTCTATACCGTGCTTATCCAGCAGTGAACCTGTTCCACCGGGAAGCGTGTGCTTTACTCCCACGGCGTCAGGCGCCAACATGGACAACCGCTCTTTCGCCATCACCGCCGGGGGATAAAATTTAAGGTCTTTGGCATCTTCCCACAAATCAACCTCCTGCAGCTTGGTCAACAGCTCCCCTTTTACGCGATACGCCTGAATATTATCGGCGCTGCCTATTATAGAGCCACCGTATTTTTCGACGGTTCCCGCATTCAGACCTGCTGCATTAAACGTCCAAGCCGGTTTGCCGCTGGCTATGGAGGTCGCAGAGGCCATACCGCCTCCTAATGAATGACCCGCAACGTCAATATTTGATACTTTCGAAATTTTATCGCCAATTATAACGGCTTGTTTATAGTATTCAGAATTAAACCCCAACCCCTGAGCGCCGTTATTTGACCAGTCACTCAGGTTTTTAATCCCTGACAAATCGCCGTTCAATAACGCTTTCTGGGCAGCCTTGCTTATTCCCTCCGGGAACTCGGGCGCACGCGATCCGCGGAACACCACCGTCGGGTTCATCGCTTTGCCAAAGACCTTCTCATCAGGCTGATAAACCCGAGCCAGAAAGCCCGGCGTATCCTCATCGTCATAGAGCATATCTTTGCTTAAACCGAGTTTACCCAGCGCCCCATCATTGTTACTGATATCCTTCCAGCCTTCAGGGATGTCTATCGTGTCCTTGAGCGGGTTAGTGGTCTTATAGACATTCTCAGCCAACTTCGCCTTTTCGACCGCGACGTTGTTCTCCGCCAGGCGCTGTGCCGCCATGCGCGCATCCGGGTAAATGCTGCGGTTGCCTCGCCCTATCAGGTACTGGCGTTCTTGCCAGCGTTCTGCCTTGGTCAGTGGACGGATGGCCTGCACCGTGGCGGCAACGGTTGCCACTGCGGTCGCGATGGCTTGTTGCAGAGGGGGATTCCGGGTCGTACTCTGCCTCGCCGGCAGCACCGTCGGTTTTGCCCGGTGGCCATAGCGGCTGACCATTTCTTCATAGCGGGCGATCACGCGCCCGGTAGGATAAAAGGCGGGAAGAGAGCTGCCTGGGTAGCGCTGTAATCGGCCTTCCGCGTCGACGTAAAAGGCATATTTCGTCGGCGTCCAGGTGCCGATTCCCTGATCAATCGCCAGCAAGCCGCCCCGGTTGATCTCATCGAGTACGCTGCGCTTCATAGCCACGTCCTCACGATAACCGGTGACGCCAATCCCGGATTGAGTATTGCGGGTAATAGGATACCGGCTGCTTATCGATATGCCGGCTGCGCCGCCGAACAAATAGTGCCGTTCCAGCTCATGCCGCGCTGCTGTCGGGTTAAGTATCCTGGAAAAGCTTTCCGGCGCCGTGTGTTCAGAGGAGAAATGAATCAGTTTCATACGGTGCCTGCCCACTCGCAGGGTTCCGTGGTCGGCACAGGCGCACCATCATCAAGCAACTCGCCAGGTGTGCGGCTTTTACGGGGCTCGTCGAGCGTTAGCGAACGATAACGCATTGGATATCCTTATCTTCTGTGTCATTCCATTAATAGGGAATGCGCAAAATTATCACACTTCAGTAAAGATTTCTTTGCTCTATTTCTATACGCGCGCATCCTCTCCCATCCATGCAGCTGCGTGCTTCCTGTGCCCTTGTGAAGAGGTATTGACTTGCGTATTTCGTTGCCATGTCGCGCCTAAAAGCCACGTCCGAAAGCAATCAGTCGAGTGTCAAAGATGCGGGAATGATAAGGAGACAGGAAGGAGAAAGGCTCCGCCAACCAGGAATGGCCAGCAGAGCGGCGTCAGGCGGCGGTTATTTCTGCTCAGCCTGGCTTACGGTGTCTTCGGCTTTCCAGATGCGGTATTTCACTTCCGCGTCTTTCGGCGCATACACCACGATCGGCAGGCGGCTGTTGTAGCGCTGCATCGCGGCGTCGCCCAGGTTGGCGGCGATGAATTTCTTGGTCTTGGTATTGTCCTGGCAGGCCATCATGGTCGAGGCCGGTTCAGACAGCTTCTCCAGCACCAGGTAGTCGTAACCCCAGCCGGACAGGGTTTTGGTCTCCAGCGTGCCGCCAATCATATGGCGGTTGCAGTCCACTTCCAGCGTCTTGCCGATCAGCAGTTCTACCTTGTAGTTCTCTTCGTGCTCTTGCTTCGGCAGGTAGATCACCTGGCGATTCATGCCCTTCTCGGCTTTCGGGTAAGGCGCGACTTTTTCCAGCGGCTGTTTGCTCATGTCTGCGTCATCGCCAGAGGTCGCCGCCATAGCGCCAGCGGAAACGGCCATCAGCAGGCCGGAAAATACAACGGATGCCTTGTTCATGTTTTATCCCTACACTTTGTCAAATAATCCGACTATAAACTAATACACTACCGCCAAGCCCGCCACAGGTTTAATCTTCTTTACAATAGGTGATAAATAGTGACAATCGCCTGATATAAACCGTTAAGCGGAGCAATTAGCCAGCACACCCTCGGGTTAAGACGAGAAAAACAAGCGATTACCTTCGCACAAGCGGGTGTATCAGATAGGATTTTCTTGCCGGCGGACTAAGGTTTTCTTAAGACAGAATTATTACAGTGACGTCATTCAATCCTGTCACCGAGCCTGCGCGTGAATCCAGAATCGTCATTAAATCAATCCTCAACGACACCGCAAATTAAGACAACCGCCCTTTACTCCCTGTCGACATCCTTTTACCGTTGGCAGGTTTTTGGCCTGCTGATCAGCGGTCTGGTGTTTCTGTGGCTCTCCCGCAACGAACAGCTGGATTGGGCGATCAGCAACTATTGGTACGATGCCGCCAGCGGGCATTTCCCGTGGCAAAACAATTATTGGCTGGATCTGATCAATCACCGCCTGTTGAAACAGATAGTGATCGTAGGCGCGGTGCTGACGCTGTTTTGGGGCATCTATCGCCGCAGCGCGCGCCTGATCGTGACCATGCTGCTGATTGGCATCGGCCCGCTGGTGGTGGGCATTCTCAAAGCCACCAGCGCGCACTCCTGCCCGTGGGATCTGATTGAGTACGGCGGCAAAGCGATGTCCTTCCCGCTGTTCGGCGCGGTACCGGCGCTGCCGGGCCCCGGCCGCTGTTTCCCCGGCGGGCACGCCTCGAGCGGTTTCGCGGTGATGGCGTTGTTTTTCCTGTTTTATCCGCAGCGTCCGCGCCTCGCCTGGTGGTGTTGGTGCGGCGGCATCGCGCTTGGCATGGTGATGGGCTTTGGTCAGATCATGCGCGGCGCACATTTTCTTACCCATAACCTGTGGGCGGGTTGGTGGGTTTGGTTAAGCCAGTTGGCTATTTATTGGACGGTTAGCGGCTATTGGCGCCGCAAGACGAGGTAACGGTTATGGAACAGTTGAACCATTTTCTTTTCGCCTGGATCAATGCGACTCCGGCGTCTCCCGAATGGATGATCGATTTCGCCACCTTTTTGGCGCGCGATCTGATCATCATCGTGCCGCTGCTGATCGTCGGTCTTTGGCTGTGGGGGCCGCAAAGCCAGCTGGTTTCGCAACGCCAGGTGGTAGCGAAAACCACTATCGCGCTGCTGTTCGCCATGCTTGCCGCTTCCGCTATCGGCGCGCTGCTGCCGCATGAGCGCCCGTTCGTCGCCGGCGTTGGTTATACCTTCCTGCCACACGCGCCGGACAGCTCGTTCCCGAGCGATCACGGCACCGCCATCTTTACCTTCGCGCTGGCGTTCCTGTTCTGGCACCGCGTTTGGTCCGGCGTGCTGCTGATGATCGTCGCCGTCGGCATCGCCTGGTCACGCGTTTACCTCGGCGTGCACTGGCCGCTGGATATGGTCGGCGGTTTCCTGCTCGGCCTGGTGGGCTGCCTGTTCGCCCAACTGGTGTGGAATCTGTTCGGCGATGTCATCGCCGACAGGCTGTCGCGCCTGTATCGTTTCCTGTTCGCCTTCGCCATTCGCCGCGGTTGGGTGAAAGAGTAACCGCACAACATGACAGGGGCGTTACCGCCCCTGCTTATTTCACACCACGCCGGTGGTCACGCAGAACGCCCGCGTTTTTCCCGCTCCCAGCATCACTCCCTCACCCTCTGGCGCATTCGGGCGGCAGTTTGCCGGCTGGATAAAGGAAAGCAACTGCCGGTTGCCCTGAACGGCGATGCGCCGGAGACCATAGTTGAATTGCCCGGTGGCGAAACGCGTTACATAGCGCCGGCCTTGCGGCGCCAGCATAAAGAATTCGGCTCGGTCCACGTAGCGAGACAGATCCTCGGAACACAGCAGTTCCTGCCCGAGCGCCTCCCCCAACAGCGCCGGCGTCGGCAAGTTTTGGCGGAATACCGCGTCGGGAATGCAATCGTAGTTGAGGCGGCACACATAGCGCAGCGGCTGCGGCCGATCGGCCAGATTGGTGACTTTCATCTCAATGGCGAACTGCGCGCTCTGCGCCGCCAAACGCAGCGCCGGGCCGATGCGCCATCCCTCGCCCAACCGCTCGCCTTCGCCCTGCAACGTCAGCTCGTCGCCCGCCAGCTGCAGCCACACGCGTTGCATCTGGAGCGATGCGCCGTCGTGACTCGGCCAGGCGGGGCAGAACGCGGCGACATCATCGCGCTTTCTTCCGGCGCCCCGCCCGCTGCGGCGGCCCGATTTCAATGAGTAACCGTCAAATTCAGCATCCCAAATCGCCAGGCCCTGATACGGCAAGACCGTCAGTGCCCCGCGCCGATTCGCCAGCGTCAGCATTGGCCCGCGCTCTGCGCAGCGATGGGCGCTCACCGCGAAATCCGCATTGCGGAACAGCGCCTGCCGATGCGCCCCGAACGCGGCAGGAACCAGATCAATGTTGATTTTCATCGTTTTCCCTCGACATTTCGCCCGCGCAGGCCGCGAGCGGCCGCTGAAAATGTTATTTAAATAACAAATACACCTCCCCTAAGTTATACATATAACAGTGAGATAACTATGATCTCGTCGACATTTTTCAAATCCCGCTAGGTTTACCCGCATTGTAATGTTATTATTTTCACATCCTCTATCAACGCTCTTTTCTCAACTTCATTAAGGAACCGCGATGACCTCCGAAAACATCGATTACGCCCGCTATGTCGACCACACCCTGCTGGCCATGGACGCCACCGAAATGCAGATCGCCAAACTGTGCGAAGAAGCCCAGCAGCACAACTTCTATGCGGTGTGCGTCAACTCCGGCTACGTGCCGTTGGCAGCCCAGCTGCTGCAGGAAAGCACCGTGAAAGTCTGCTCGGTGATCGGTTTCCCGCTGGGCGCCGGCCTGACCGTCGCCAAAGCCTTTGAAGCCAAAGCGGCGATCGCCGCCGGCGCGCAAGAGATCGATATGGTGATCAACGTCGGCTGGCTGAAAAGCGGCCTGCTGGACGAAGTGAAAGCCGACATCGCCGCCGTGCGCGAGGTTTGCGCGGCGATCCCGTTGAAGGTAATATTGGAAACCTGCCTGCTCAGCGATGCGCAGATCGTCCAGGTTTGTGAAATGTGTCGCGAACTCGATGTCGCCTTCGTTAAAACCTCCACCGGCTTCAGCACCGGCGGCGCTCGGGAAGAGCACGTCAAACTGATGCGCGAGACGGTGGGCAGCGAAATGGGCGTGAAAGCTTCCGGCGCCGTGCGCGATCGCGCCACCGCCGAGAAGATGATCAAAGCCGGCGCCACGCGTATCGGCACCAGCTCCGGCGTTGCCATCGTATCCGGCGCGCAGGCGGCGGCTGGCAGCTACTGATCGTCGGCGCGCCTTGACGGGCGCAGCCAATACACTCCGATGCGGGACAATACGGGCGGCCGATGCGGCCCGATATTGCCCCGCATCGTTGTGTTTAGCGCCGGAAACGGCGGCACGCTTTTTTACCTCTACTACCTGTGGGAAGACGGATCTATGGAAACGCGGCGCGAAGAACGTATCAACCGGTTAGTTCAGGCGTTAAAACGCGCTGACAAGATCCACCTGAAAGAAGCCGCCGCGCTGCTGGGGGTCTCGGAGATGACCATTCGCCGCGATCTGAGCGCCGAGCCGGCGGCGGTGGTGCTGCTCGGCGGCTATGTGGTGACCGATCCGCGCAGCAACGGCGTGACCAACTACTTCGTTTCCGATCAAAAAGCCAAACAGGTCACGGAGAAACGGCGCATCGGCCTGCTGGCGGCGCCGTTGATCAATGAAAACGACACGGTGTTTTTCGACTGCGGGACCACCACCCCGACGATCATCGACGCCATTGCCGACGAGCTGACCTTCACCGCCGTGTGCCATTCGCTGAACACCTTCCTGGCGCTGCAAGACAAACCGAATTGCAAGGTGATCCTGTGCGGCGGCGAGTTCAAACCGAACAACTACATCTTTTCCAGCGTCGGCGGCCGCAATGAGCTCGATCACATCTGCCCGAACATCGCCTTTATCTCCGCCGCCGGTCTCAGCCTGCGGCACGGCGCCACCTGCTTCAACTTCGACGAACTGGAGATGAAGCATCGCGCGATGGCGATGGCGCAGCAAAAGATCCTGGTGGCGGATCACAGCAAGTTCGGCAAAATCAAGCCGGCCTGTATCGGCCCGCTGACGCAGTTCGATCGGGTGATCACCGATCGCCAGCCGGACGCCGACTTCATGGCGTTCTTCAACGATAACGCCATCGCTACCCGCTATTGATCCCCCTTCAGCGCCGTCGGAAGCGACGGCGCGCCGCTGAAATCTCTCTTTTCCCACAGCCCGCGATGAACAAATAATGCGCAATCGATACGCATTTTTCGCTTATCCTCACGCAACATCAGGTTAATAAAATGCAACAGGTCACCCGAGTGATTATTTTCTCTCTGGTCAAACCCGCTTTCGGCTGGATGAATTAACGACTATTTATGGCTTTTATATGATAAATCGCGCCAAAGACCGGGATGTTTAAATAAACGGCCGGTTAGGCTATTGCAGCAAATCTCGCCAATACCTGTTAGCTATCTGTTATTTATATGATGAATGGTTACGCATTTTTATCCGCTAACCACGTAAGTAATTTCCCTTCGTTACTAGCGGCGATTTTCAATGAAACTCCTTTAAAAACAAATAAATACATCTCATTTGACTTAAAAATACAATGTGATCTACGTCACTAAAACTGCTTAATCCGGGTTTTTAGCTAGATCCAAAACCACGCATAAAATATATTGCTCGGCTTGCTGCTGAGCACAGCGCTTTATCCGGCTGATTATTGTACAAGCCGCATAATCGCAGAAATTTTTATGAGAGCGTTCTCAGCACAAAATCTTACACAAATGTGCAACAAATGCGCGAAAAATCGATGAAAAAGCAGATAACTGCACACATTACGCATTTGAGAGCAGGATCACGGTTGTTTCTACTGTAAATCGTTATCTTGCCGCCAACAAAAATCGACAGGCAAAGACCTGTCGGCAGCGGTAACGACTTTTATCACCCCGTGGCGGTGAAAAGTCTTTGGTGAATTACCCGGCGCTGTGCCTGTGGTAATGAACACAATAAACAACCAGGGGGACGCCAAAACATCCCCGCAAGCAACACCTGATTCTTACCGCAAGCGTTGCCTGAATAGGACGTTTGACGGTTTAACCTTAAGTTTTGCCTTTTAATTTTAAATTCGTGTTCACTTCGGAGATATTTATGGACACTACACAGACCGGCACAATTGCCTCTGCGGCTTCGGGTTCCAGCACTACCTGGCGTAAAACGGATACCATGTGGATGTTGGGCCTGTACGGCACCGCCATCGGCGCAGGCGTCCTGTTCTTGCCAATCAACGCCGGCATCGGCGGTTTGATTCCTTTGATCATCATGGCCATCATCGCTTTCCCGATGACCTTCTTTGCCCACCGCGGCCTGTGCCGTTTCGTTCTGTCCGGTAAAAATCCCGGTGAAGACATCACCGCCGTGGTAGAAGAGCACTTCGGCATCACCGCCGGTAAACTGATTACTCTGCTGTACTTCTTCGCCATCTACCCGATTCTGTTGGTTTACAGCGTGGCGATCACCAACACCGTCGACAGCTTCATTACCCACCAGTTGGGCATGACGTCGCCGCCGCGCGCCATCCTGTCGCTGATCCTGATCGTCGGCCTGATGACCATCGTGCGCTTCGGTGAGCAGGCCATCGTGAAAACCATGAGCATCCTGGTCTTCCCGTTCGTGGCGGTGCTGATGCTGCTGGCGGTATACCTGATCCCTAACTGGACCGGCGCCATCTTCGAAAACGTGTCGCTGTCCGGCAGCGGTACCGGCATGGGTCACGGCCTGATCATGACCCTGTGGCTGGCAATCCCGGTGATGGTGTTCTCCTTCAACCACTCGCCGATCATCTCCGCCTTCGCCGTCGCCAAACGCGAAGAGTACGGCGCAGACGCCGAGAAGAAATGCTCCCGCATTCTGGCTTATGCACACATCATGATGGTGCTGACCGTGATGTTCTTCGTGTTCAGCTGCGTGCTGAGCCTGACGCCGGAAAACCTGGCGGAAGCCAAGGCGCAGAACATCTCGATTCTGTCTTACCTGGCCAACCACTTTAACAACCCGATGATCGAGTACATCGCGCCGGTTATCGCCTTCGTCGCCATCACCAAATCGTTCCTGGGCCACTACCTGGGCGCCCGTGAAGGCTTCAACGGCCTGGTCGCCAAGTCGATGAAGAGCCGCGGCAAAACCGTCAGCACCGCCAAGTTGAACCGCATGACCGCTATCTTCATGCTGGTGACCACCTGGATCGTCGCCACCCTGAACCCAAGCATCCTGGGCATGATCGAAACCCTGGGTGGCCCAATCATCGCCATGCTGCTGTTCCTGATGCCGATGTACGCCATCCGTAAAGTGCCTGCCATGCGCAAGTACAGCGGCCACATCAGCAACGTGTTCGTGGTTGTGATGGGTCTGATCGCCATCTCTGCCATCGTGTTCAGCCTGCTCGGCTAATCACGCCCGGCCGGCGCCGCTTGCGCGCCGGCCCTCCCGCACTCCCCCATTTCCCGTATTCACCGCCTGAAACCTGAAGAAGGAGGCGAGACCATGGTCAGCGTTTTCGATATTTTCAAAATCGGTATCGGCCCATCCAGCTCCCACACCGTTGGCCCGATGAAGGCCGGCAAACAGTTCGTCGACGAGCTGATCGCGCACCAGCAGTTGCAGGACACCACCCGCGTGGTGGTCGACGTCTACGGTTCGCTGTCATTGACCGGTAAAGGTCACCACACCGACATCGCCATCATCATGGGCCTGGCCGGCAACCTGCCGCACGATGTAGACATCGACAGCATTCCGGGCTTTATTCGCGACGTTGAGCAACGCGGCCGCCTGCCGCTGGCCAACGGCCACCACGAGGTGGATTTCCCGCTGCACGGCGGCATGAACTTCCACAGCGACAACCTGCCGCTGCATGAAAACGGCATGCGCATCCGCGCCTTCGCCGGTGAACGCCTGCTGCACAGCAAAACCTATTACTCGATCGGCGGCGGTTTTATCGTCGACGAAGAGCACTTCGGCCAGTCCGCCGAGGGCGCTACGCCGGTGCCCTATCCGTTCAAATCAGCGCACGATCTGCAGCAGCATTGCAAGGAGACCGGGCTGTCCTTGTCCGGCCTGGTGATGCAAAACGAGCTGGCGCTGCGCAGCAAGGCGGATATCGACGCGCATTTCGCCGATGTCTGGCAGGTGATGAGCGCCGGTATCGAGCGCGGCATCAACACCGAAGGGCTGCTGCCCGGCCCGATGAAAGTGCCGCGCCGCGCCGCCGCGCTGCGCCGCATTCTGGTGACCGGAGACAAGAACAATATCGATCCGATGAACGTGGTCGATTGGATCAACATGTTCGCGTTGGCGGTCAACGAAGAGAACGCGGCCGGCGGCCGCGTGGTCACCGCGCCGACCAACGGCGCGTGTGGCATCATCCCTGCGGTGCTGGCCTACTACGACAAGTTCATCCGCCCGGTGAACGCCAACTCCTACACCCGCTATTTCCTGGCGTCCGGCGTGATTGGCGCGCTGTACAAGATGAACGCCTCGATCTCCGGCGCCGAAGTCGGTTGTCAGGGGGAAGTGGGCGTGGCCTGTTCAATGGCGGCGGCCGGGTTGACCGAGCTGCTCGGCGGCAGCCCGGCGCAGGTGTGCATCGCGGCGGAGATCGCCATGGAGCACCATTTGGGGCTGACCTGCGATCCGCTCGCCGGCCAGGTTCAGGTGCCGTGCATCGAACGCAACGCCATTTCCGCCGTTAAGGCGGTCAACGCCGCACGCATGGCGATGCGCCGGACCAGCGAACCGCGGGTTTGTCTGGATAAGGTGATCGAAACCATGTACGAGACCGGCAAAGACATGAACGCCAAATACCGCGAAACCTCACAGGGCGGGCTGGCGATCAAGGTCGTGGCCTGCAACTGATCGCCACGGCGAGGCACTTAAGGCGCCGGCCGGTGTGACTTGGCCGGCGCCGTTTCAATAGCGATCCTTTCCTGCCGCAACGCCGGGCTGAATGCCCGCGCGAAGCCCCACAGCCCCGGGACGAGCGCTGTGCCGCAGCCAGCCGTAAAGTTCGGCATTACGCCGGAATCCCATTTTGCGCATGACGCTCATCTTGTGATTGCTGACCGTCTTCACGCTAATATCCAGCATCCGAGCGATTTGCGTGACTCCCATCTCCCGCGTCATGCAGCGCATGATCTCTTGTTCGCGCAACGTCAAGCCCCGGTGTTGGCATGCGCAGTTCCTGCCACAGTTCAGTCTGCCCGGCCATTTGCTGCGCCGCTCCAGCTCGGCGCTCACCTGATACAGCGCCGAAACCAACGGCATATCGTGGTAGATGACGCCGGCCTCCAGCGAGCAGCGGTTACCGACGGTGCGTTTATGCCGTCCCTCCGGCGTTCGCAACGAGAAATACAGCGTTTTACGCCCCACGGGCTGCGCCTCAGAGAGGTGACAAAAACAGCTTTGCACGCCGGGAGGAAAATAGCAGAACACCAGATCGGCTTCATGAGCCTGCCGCGCATCCACTAACAGCGTGCGCTTGCCGTAAGTGCTGAAGTGCAGCGCCAGAGCCTCTTGCCAACCGGCGCTGAAGTATCGATTCTCATCAAATAACGCGATTTTTATCATCGTGTTCATCCCTGCCCTCCCGCCGTGTCGGCTTCCCGTTTAACCGCCTGGACGCCCTTTGCCGGCGCCTGGCTGTTGTCGATGCGCAATTCATAAACCATGGTGGCGTTGGGCGGCACCTTCGGCGGGTAGCCGGTTTCACCGTAGGCCAGCGCCGGCGGCACGACCATCGTCAACGAGCCGTGGTTGTGCAGATGACTTATCGCCTCCCGGAACAGCGGCGGGTATTCGGACAGCGGTTGCGACAGCACCTTGCCGCTCAGATCCATATCCTGGATCACCGTGCCGTCGGTCAGCTTCTCTTTCACCACAACATCGACCACCGCCGTTGGCGCCAGCGCCCCCTCCCCGGCATAATCCACCCGATACCAGAAGCCCATCGCCGACTGCTTTACGCCCTTTTGTTGACTGAACTGCGTCAGGTAATCGTCATCGCGCCGCCGCTGCTGGTTAACGCGTTTCTCACGCGCGGCCACGGCGGCGGCATCCGCCTGCGCCGTCAACGTATTCAGTTCCTGCGGCGACAGCTGCAAACGTCCCGACACGCTGTCGATAACGCCCGCCAACAGGCTGTCGCGATCCACCGGCACGCCCCAGCTTTGACGCTCCGTCATCAACCCCTGAATATCCCGCCCCAGCGCACTGCCCGCCGCATAGGACAAACGCTTGCGTTCATCCTTCAACTGCTCCGGCGTCATCTCCCATTGCAGCCGCTTACGCAACGCCAGCAGGTCTTCGCGCGCCTGCTGAGTCGCCTTCTGCTCACCGGCCCGCTTCTGCTCGCTTTCTTCCAACGCGGCGCGCAGAGCGTGCAACGCCTCCTGGTGCTCGCGTTGGCGCTGTGCAAGCGTTTGTGCCGATGCCTGTGCGGCAGACTCAAGTTCGGTGACGCGCCGTTCGGCCTGCGCCGCCGTCGCTCTGCTTTTGGCGGTTTCCTGCGTCGCCTGACGCAACAGCGCCTCGGCGCGCTGCGCGTCGGGCGAACCGCGCCAGGCGGCGCCCAGCCCGGCGATCCACTGTTGAAGCGTTGACGAGTCCGGCAACGCCGCGACGGGTGGCGCCGCTTTCTCCGCCCGCAGCGCGGCGAGCTCCTGGCGCAGCGCCGTCAGCGCCATTCGCTGGCGCGCCAGCTGTTGATCGCGCGCCAATAACTCCTGGCTCAGCGTAAACGTTTTGGCCGGTGAGGTGGATTGGCTGTTGTCCGACAGGCGCTTCGCCGGCTCACGCTTTTTTTTCCCTGACTCACGGTCGTCCGGCGCCGTTTTTTCGGTCGCCGGACCGATATTCTGCCGTTGATACTGCTCGGCAAACTGCAGCAGCGCCGGCACGCCGTCGTCCGCTTGCGCGACGCCGGCGAACAGCAAAGCGACACAGCCCAGCAGACGCAGCCTCATTTAACCTGCTCCCCGCGATCCGCCAGCCCGGTCAACACCGCCTGATTCACCCCGGCACACAGATAGTTGACCTTGTAGCGATACAGCGCATCCACCGTCTCCTGCGTGTCACCGTTTACCCGGGCGCGCAGGTTGGCGTACTGGGAAGCGCCGCTCATCAGGCTGTCGAACGCCTGTTTGTAGCGCTGATACTGTTTCTCGTTGATCGTGCGCAACGCGCCCAGTTGCTCCTGACACTGCCGCAGTTGCTCGGCCTCACGTTGCTTGCGCAACACCTCTTCTGACGGAGGTTGCGCAGCCTGATTTTGGGTGTTCACGGCAGGCTTGCCCGGCTTTTGGCTTTGGCAAGCGGCGGCGCTCAACGCCAACAGGCACAGCATCCCCATGCGCAGGGCGTGATTGACGTGCTTTCTCATCATTGCGTTTCTTGTCCTTGTAGGCGCTTATTCGTATTCCAACGTGAAGGTGGCCACCGCGCTGAAGGTGCCGCGGCCGATGGACTTCGTCTGGATGGCTTCCGGCTCTCCCTGCACATAGGCTTGCAGCGTGAGTGTGGTGTTGCCGGCGTTCAGACGGAATTTATCGCTGGCGCGATTGAGCGGCAGCGCCTTGCCGCTGCTGTCCTCCAGCCCGATGCCGATCCCCGACGCCAGGCTGCCGCCATCCAACGCCAACAGGCCGGGCAGTTTGGCGTTCTCAGTACCGGTAAACGTAATGGCCACCGTATTGCCCAGGCTGAGATCGCACTCGGTCAGGTGCAACGCGAAGGTTTGGCTGTGGGTGCGGGTGTTCAGGTACAGGTATTTGTCGACGATGGTGCCGAAATCCAGTTGGATGTCCTCATCCCCCGGTTGTATGACACACGGCTCGGCCACCAGCGTACCGTGAAAGCGCATGTTTTCCGCCGCAGCCGCCGGCTGCGCCATCATGCCGGCCAGCATCACCATGCCGGCTCCCAGCAGCGCGCTTCGGCGCCGGTTCGTCTCTGTCGCGCGCATGACGCCACTCCCTTTGGTTATGCTTGCGCCTGCCAGGCGCAAGCGGCGTATTAGTCGTAATAAAGACGGAAATCGATCGCCGCGCGGTAAGCGCCGGCGCTCAGCGTCGCCGGAGTGCGCACCGGCGTCACCGTATACGTCAGGGTGTTTTGTCCCGGCGTCAGCAATACCGGTTTGTTGCGCGCGCCGAGGCGGACCGGCAGACCGCGGGCATCCGCCAACTGCAACCCCAAACCGGTGACGCCGGCGACCCTGACCAGACCCGGCGCGTCGTCATCCGTCGGCGCGGAAAACGCGACGGACACCGCAGGCTGGCTGCCGCTCCAGGCCAGAACCCCGGTCCAGGCGTCGCGGTTGCTCGCCGGCGCCCGCAGGCAGTCTTTCAGCGTCAGCTCGAAGGCGACCGGCGTGCCGCGATCGCCCGGGCGCTGGAAGTGCGCCGTTCCCGTCTCGCCCAGCCATACCTCCTGGCGGGCGGTGGTCATTTCCAGGCTGCAGGCGCTTTCCGTTAACGCGCCGTAGACGTGGAGCGTGCCGTTCGCCCCCTCAACGTCCCAGTTATCCACCGCGCGGGCCGGCGGCATCAGCATCAACATCGTGCCCGCCGTCAGCGGCACCATCAGCGCGGCCAACACCGTCAGGCCAATAGTGCGTCGCTGATGACGTTCATAGGCCTTTCCCAACAGCATGGGGTTCTTTCGTTGCATGATTCGTTCACTCCGCTGTGTTCATGACTTGGTCTTACCTGCTTGCGCGCGGCTCGTCATTTGGCGACCGGCACGACCTGGCAGGCATTGCCGGCGCAGCGGAAGTTCAACTGCGGCCGACCACCGTAATCGTTGATGTACGCCAGCGACGGGCCGCTGCCGAGGCTCGCGGCTGAGACGTTCAGCGGGGCGCTGGCCTTCGGCGCCACCATCAACGGTTCAAAGCCGGCGGCCCCTTTCCCGCCCTTGCCGGCGCTCGCCTCAACGATCGTCACGTAATACGGGGTCGGATTGTTCACCACGTACTTGTCACCCTGCCGGGTCAGCGTCAGCTGCTCCTGCCACGGTGCGGCGTTCTTTTTCGGGGCGAGCGCCGCCGGGCGATAAAACATTTTGATGCGCGTCTGCAACGCTATCTGCAGCGTGTTCGGCTTATTGCTGCGCGGCGGGATCTCGCGCAGGTTGAAGTAATACAGCGTCTCCCTGTCCTGCGGCAGCTGACGCGCCGCCGGCAGCGACTGGATCTTCACCTGGCTCGGTTTGCCCGGCTCCACCCGCTGCACCGGCGGCAGCACGGTGAAAGGGCTTTGGATCTTGTTGCCGCGATCGTCTTCAATCCACCCCTGGGCCAGATAGGGCAATTGCTTATTCTGATTGCTGATGTTGAGGCTGACCGTTTTCTGGTCGCCGTCGAAAATCACGCGCGTGCGATCCAGCGCGATAGCCGCATGGGCGGGCAGGCCGATCGCGCCGATCGTCAACGCGGCGGCGAGCGAGCTCAAAAGGGAAACGGTCTTTCTGGTCATAGTCAGATTCATCATGTCTTCACGGTTCCAGTCAGCCGAAGGCGGGCGATTCCGCCCCGGCGGTTTAGCGGCGAAGCACGCTCCGCCGGGGGTATCAGTTGGCGTTCTCCGCCGGCTTGTTACCGGTGAGAGGACGGCAAGGCAGCAGCAACGTGTTCATCAGCATTTCGGCCGGCAACGGCGCCGGCAGCTGGATTTCACACTGCGCCGCGCCGTTCCAGTGCACGCTCATGCGCTCGCCGGGGTTGAGGCCGGACAGGTAAACGCTGCCGCCGTCATTGATGATGCCGGTCTCCTGTTTGCGGGCATTCAGCACCGTGGCGCCAAACGGCGGCTCACTGCCGTCCGCCAGCTTGACGATCGCCATCGCCTTCTCGCCGGCAATCACCTCGAACTTGCGGTAGCCGATGGCCCCCTCGGTCAACGTGGCCTGCACCACGGAACGCGTCGCCTCGACGTTGTCGCCCAGGCTGTTGAGATCGATGCTGGCCTTGTTGCGGTAGTAGCTGTTCACATCCGCCACCACCGCCTTGCCGTAACGGTTGGTCAGCACCGTACTGCCGTAGCCACGCACCGGCACGCCGGCGACGCCTTCGGTATCGAGCAGCAAGCGCGTGCCGCCCGGCGTATTGACGCGATGCAGCACCGCCCCTTCCGCCGCCATCGTCAGGCCGCCCTGCGCGCCAATGCCGACGGCGCTATAGCGGCCGGCCTGGTAGCTGGCGTTGGCGTTGATCTGCGCCATATCGCCCTGATGGCTGTAATACCCGCTGGCGGTCGCCCCACTGCGCGCGGCGCCCGCGCTGATCTGATAGTTGTTGTGTTCATCGACCCGGTTGTAGTAACCGACCCGATGAGCGTTCTCTTCACGATCGAGCGTCATGTTGTAACTGAGCGTCCCGGCGCTGCCCCAGGGCAGCGACAGCGACAGGTACATCCCGTCGTCGTTGCGCTCGTTGTAACGGTTGCGATAGGCCGACAGCGATACGCTGACGTTCTTGAAATCGCCGATATCGAAGTAGCGCGATACCATCAGGTTGTAACGATCGTTCGGCGCCCGATCCCAATAGGTTTGGTGGCTGTAGTTGAGATAGGTGCTGAGCCCCAGATCGCGGAACTGTTTGTTGAAGGTGATGGTGTACATCTCCTTGCTCTTGCCGCTGCGTCCCCCTTCGTAACGCGCATCGAGGTAGTCCCCCATGCTCATGAAGTCCTCCTGGGAGAAGCGGTAACCGGCGAAGGTGACCTGGCTGTCGTATTCATCGAAGTTCTTCGAATAGCTCAACCGATACGAACCGCCGGTAAGCGTGCCCTCCTGCGGCAAACGCGCGCGCGACTGCGTGGCGTCGAACGACAGCGCCCCCAGCGCCATCAGATCGCGCCCGATCCCCAGCGACAGCGCGTTGTAATCGCCGCCGGCGATGCCACCGCCGTACAGCGACCAGCCGTTGCTGATGCCCCAGGAGAACTCGCCGGTGCCGAACATCGGCCCGCGCAGGTGATGCCCCCACTCCGACGGTTTGCCCGTCGCCAGCTTGTAACGCACCGTGCCCGGGCGCGTCAGGTAAGGAATGTTGGCGGTGTTCATCTTGAACTCCTGCACACTGCCGTCCTGCTCTTCGACGCGCACGTCCAGCTCGCCGGAAACGGCGTCGTTGATGTCCTGAATGCGGAACGGCCCCGCCGCCACTTGCGTTTCATACAGCACGCGCCCTTGCTGGCTGACCACCACCTTGGCGTTGGTTTTCGCCACGCCGGTCACTTCCGGCGCATAGCCGCGCAGGTTGGGCGGCAACATGCTGTCGTCGGATCGCAGACTGACGCCGGTAAAGCGCAGGCTGTCGAAAATGTCGGAGTTCAGGTAATCCTCCCCCATCGTCAGCCGCGAACGCAGCGCCGGGATCGCCCGATAGGCGTAATAGCGGCTCCAGTCGAACTGTTTGTCAGTCGGCTGAGAAGATCCGGTCTGGTGGTTGAGGTTGGCCTGCCAATCGGCGCGCAGGCGCCAGGCGCCCAGGTTGGCGCCGCCGGTGCCGTTGCCGCTCAGGCTGTAGCTGCTGCCGCCTTTCTGGTGCTTTTGCGTTTGGGCGTTGACGTTATAGTCAAACAGCAGCCCGGGAATACCGTCATCCCAGCGAGAAGGCGGATCCCAGTTTTCCGAGCTGTACTCCAGATAGGCCTGTGGGATGTTGAGATACAGCGCGGAACTGGCGAGATCGCCGCGCGCTTCCATCCCCGCCAGACTGGAGGCGTCAAGGCAGCGGCCGCCGTGTGTCCAGTTAAGCGTGCTTAACAGCTTTTCTTTCAGCCCCAGTTGGTTGACCAATGCCGGTGAAAGACAGGCTTCACTGCCTTTAGGATCGTTCTCAGGCGCCAAAAACGTCACCGGCTGTTCCGGCAGGTCGTTCTTATTGACGTGCACCACCATGGTATAAACGCCCGGCATGATGTAGCCGCTGCGCGTAAATTGGCTCAGATCGATATTTTTACGATCGTTGATGTCTAATACGTCAGTATTGAATTGAATAACGTCGGCGGCATAGACCAACGCGATCGGATTTCCCAGAGAAAGGGCAACACAGAGCCCCAAAGCTTGAAGACGAAATAACTTCCCTGCCGGTGAAAGCATAATAAAAGTCCTTTCAATAACGAATTAACCGTCAGTACGAGAAAAAATCAAAAATAATCCAGCTTAAAACGCACTGTGGAAAAATACGCTCCCGCCTTCAACGGCTGATGATTCGGCATCAACGTCATGGAATAATTCAGCACTCTATTTCCCGGTATTATTCCTTCCATCGGTAAGGGTTTCCCTGGAATAACCGGCGTGCCGTTGCTGTCTTTTATCTTCAATGCGACGCCGCGCGCCTCGCCCTGTACGCCAAACAGAGCGCCTTCCGCATAACCATCAAACGTGACCTGAAAGAATTTCCAATCAGGTTTGTTTTCCGGCCGTTCCAAAATGCAGTTGACCAATTCAATACTGAAAGGTTTGGTCATCCCCTGGCCGTCACGAATGATCTGCCCGAGAGGAAGAGTGTCCATATCGATCGTCTGATCGCGGCTGCCGGCGGCAATGGCGCAGGCGGTATCGATAATGGCGCCGTGCATACTGACCTTGCCCCACCCCTGCGCGGCGGAAGTTGCATAGCCGGGCGCAAACGCCAACGACGCCAAAAGAACGGCACCCGCTCGATTCCTTGGTAAAAACATCGCGACATTCCTTTGACAGGGAGATTCACCAGGCATGCGGCGAACCCCATGCCTGGTTGATTAAGCCTTCGGACTCACTTACTGATAAGCCAGGGTGAAATCGGCTACGGCGGTGAAGTCGCCCGGAACGATGGCGGCGGAAGCGCCTTCGCCCTGCAGGTAGGCGGCGAAATGCAGGGTGTTGTTGCCGGTGTTCAGAGTCTGCGCGGTAGTCGCTTCACCCAGTTTGATCGGCTGACCATTGTAAGAGATGGCTACGCCGGCGCCGCTGGCGGTGCCCGCGATGCCCAGCAGATCCTTATCGGTAGACGATGCTACGCCGCTGAAGGTGGTTTTAACGGTTTTCAGGGTGGTGATGTCGCACTGCTCCAGCTTGATTTCAAACGGACGCGGGTTGGATTTGCCGCCGTTTTTCAACGCCACGTTGGACACCTGGCCCAGATCAACGGTCTGATCGATCGACTCAGGCGCAATAGAGCATGGCGCATCAATAATAGAGCCCGTGAAGGTGACCTTACCGTGTCCCTGATCGGCTGCCTGTGCAAAAGAACTTGCGCCAAATGCAATCACTGCAGCCATCATGATTTTGTTAAGTTTCATAGAACCTATATTCCTTATAAGAAAAAATGCATATTCCAATCAAGAAAAAGAGCAACAGGAAACCTGCTCGCGCTTATATGTGCGCAGCCCTGATTCTTTAGCATCTTGCTAGTTGGTTAACTGCCAAAACCCAAAGGCACCGACAATAAAAAGTCGATAACGGTAAGTCTGCAGCGGCCCACCCATTAATGAATTCGTCCTATAAAAATAAACGAAATCACAACGAGCAGGGGCCAATACTTTCTAATCCGCCCTTCTTGTCCGGCGATGAATATTCTGGCAAATGCCTCTCAGCAAAAAAAGGCTTTTTTTGATCAAGGCGAACATTCGCAATTTATTTCCTAATTAAAGTTAATTTACTGTTATTTTTAGGCTCATAGATCGTAAAAAATACTTTTATAGAGCAATATCCTGTTTTTGCGAGATTCACAAGTAATCAGATCGCAAAGTGGCACTTTGTGAATATAATAAACCAAAATTTTAGGTTTCTGCGTGACGCCCCCCCTGCCTGAACATAGGTAAAAACGGGGCGGGCAACGCCTTTTTTTTCAATCCTGATAAATCGATAGGAATTTTCTTTGTTCGCGTTTTACCTCGTTGTTGGTAGACGGCGAATGTTTGTTTTTTCTTAGGAATACGGCAATCGGAATACAGAGGAAGTGCTATGGAAGCGTTATCTCCGAAACAAAAGGAAATACGGCAATTGCAGCACGATCTGCTGCAAACATTATTCGCGCAATCGCCCCGTCAATGTCCCGTCGCCGGGCCGCCGCCACAGCAGCAGTGGCTCTCGACACGGCAACTGGCCAATGCCGTCAACGTCGGTGTTTACCGGGCTCGACGGCTGTTATTGGATCTTGTCGCCCGACAAGAAGTGATTGTGACGGACGGCTCCATCAACAACTCGTTGAGGTGGTATCCCACCGCGTTGTTAGGCGGTGGCGATAACAACGGCATACCCAACAAAGATGCATCTCACTCTCCTTTAACGGAATAAATATGGCCAGCCGGCCTGATTGGCAATATTTCATTGCGGAGTAACGCCGCACACCATTTATATATATCGGGATATTATCGTGAGAAAAACAGCCCTGCTATTTTTACGTTGCTGCCTGGCACTCTCTTTCTTCCTGCTGTTTGGCAACGCCAACGCATTTACTTGCCGCACGTCCGATGGCGGACTTATTCCCCCAGGGGGATCGGCCACGCCGGTTGACGTCCGGGTTCGCATCGGGCCGCAGCTTTCTTATGGCAAAAACGAAATCGTCAACGTCAGCCAGGTCACCTGTAAAAACGACGTCGCGAGCTGGTACGACTATCTCAAAACCGATAGCCCGGCGCTGTCGATGAACGGCGCGATTTTTGGCTCGATCGGCAGCGGCACGACCATCAACGGCAGCGACTATAACTCCCCGGTGCCTGCCGGCATCAGCGTACTCAGCCTCACCGGCTTGCAGACCCAGTCTGTCGCCATCCGGGTCTATATCGTGTTGAACCGTTTCCCAACGCCGGACATCAAGGTGAATAAGGGTGATGTCATCGGCCAAATCAACTTTATTCAGACCAACGATCAACCGGGCTGCCCACAGTGCGGCGTTTATCGCTGGCGCCTGATCGCCGACAACGACGCCTACTTCGTCACCACCAGTTGCACCATCAACAACGGCCAGCAAATTAATGTCGATTTTGGTCAGATCCGCCAGGACTTCCTGACCCAGAGCGCCAACGACGCCCAGATCAAACAGGACAAAGCGCTCAGCTACCAGTGCGACGATCAGAGTGCGACGCAGGATATTCTGATCCGGATGGTCAGCGACGCCAGCGGCTTCTCCAGCGATTTTATCAAGACCACCAACCCCAACGTCGGCGTGGCCATGGTGCACAACGGCGCGGTGGTAAAGCCCAACAATGCCTTCAGAACGCGCATCGTCAACGGTCTGGGCAACGACACCGTCACCTTTGTGCCGGTGAAGAACAATGTCCCTTACACCAGCATCGCCACCGGTCCGCTGTCGGGCTCGGCCACGCTGATCTTCAGCGCACCTTGAGACGGGAGCCAGAATGAACATGACGATAAAAACGGGCTGCGCCCTGCTGTTGGCGCTGGAATTGATTAGCTCGGCCGCTCAGGCCGCCGATCAGGGCACCAAAGTCAACATCACCGCCACCGTGGTGGCGCCTCCGCCTTGCGTGATCAACGACGGGCGCACCATCGATATCGACTTCGGCAAGGTCGGCATCAAACGCATCGACGGCAGCCGCTATATGCAACGCATCGATTACAGCATCAAATGCGAGTTTCTGGATAACAGCCGCCAGTTGAAAATGAAGATCATGGGCAGCGCGGCGGCCTTTGACAACAGCGTGTTGACCAGCAGCGTCACTGGATTGGGCATCAAGCTGTTGGCCAACGGTAAGGCCTTCGCCATCAATACGCCGCTGAACATCGACTACGCCAATCCGCCGACGCTTGATGCAGTGCCGGTGAAAAACAGCGCCGTCACCCTGGCGGAAGGCGACTTCTCCAGCGGCGCCACCATGCTGGTGGACTATTTTTAAAGCGCCGCTTCGGCCGGATACTGAAAATAAAAAAAGCCGCAACGTCTCCGTTGCGGCTTGGTCGAGGATGGTGCGCCCGGGGCGCTCCTTACATCAGGCTATTCAGCCGAAGATCCCGCCGAACCACTGGCTCAGCTTCATCATCACCATATCCCAGATGCGGCTGAAGAAGTTGCCCTCTTTCACCTCTTGCATCACCACCAGCGGGTGCTGTTCGATGGTTTTGCCGTCCAGCTGGAAATCGATGGTGCCGACCACCTGGTTTTTCGCCAGCGGCGCTTCCAGCGTCGGTTGGGTCAGCTTGTAGCTGGCCTTCAGGTTTTTCATCTGCCCTTTCGGAATGGTGACCGAGGCGTCTTTCGCCACGCCGAGCGGCACTTCGCTGACGTCGCCGAACCACACTTTCTGGGTGACGAACGGTTTATCGGCCTTGATCGGCGTCGCGGTTTCATAGAAGCGGAAGCCCCAGGTCAACAGCTTTTCGCTTTCGCTAAAGCGCACGCGATCGCTCGGCGCGCCCAGCACCACCGAGATCAGGCGCATCGGGCCGTCGGTGGCGGACGCCACCAGGTTGTGACCGGCGCCGCTGGTGTAGCCGGTCTTGATGCCGTCGACGTTCAGGTTGCTGCTCCACAGCAGACGGTTGCGGTTAATCTGGCGGATCTTGTTGAAGGTGAACTCTTTCTCTTTATGCAGCGCGTATTCGTCCGGCACGTCGCGGATCAGCGCCTGACTCAACAGCGCCATGTCGCGCGCGGTGCTGTACTGCCCTTCCGCATCCAGGCCGTGCACCGTCAGGAAGTGGGTATTCTGCAGGCCCAGGGATTTGGCGTAGTTGTTCATCAGGCCGACGAACGAATCCTGGCTGCCCGCCACGTAGTCCGCCAGCGCGATGCTGGCGTCGTTGCCGGACTGGATCACGATGCCCTTATTCAGTTCCAGCACCGGCACCTGATCGCCCGGCTTGATGAACATCAGCGAAGAGCCGCGCAGCGCCGGGTTACCGGGCGCCCAGGCGTCTTTGCCGACGGTGACCATGTCTTCCGGCTTGATCTTGCCGGCCTTGATCGCCTGGCCGATCACGTAGCTGGACATGATCTTGGTCAGGCTGGCGGGATCGAGACGCGTATCGGCATTGCCTTCGGTCAGCACTTTGCCGCTGTTGTAATCCATCAGAATGAAGGCCTTGGCGTCTACCTGCGGCGGCGCCGGCGGCTCGGCCGCGTGTACGGCCGGGGTGGCCAGCAACAGGATGCCTACGCTGAAGGTCAGTTTTTTCAGGGAAGTGGATAAGTTTTTTTTCATCATGACGTCGCCAGAGTGTCCATTCAAAACCATTGAAATAGCGTTAACTTTCAAACATGTTCACGTTTTAAGCCAACCAGCGAGAGTGGCCCGGTGCGCGCGTGCCGGCCGCAACCCCCTGCGGCGCCCGTAGCGGGTAACACAACACACCGAAAATGCCCTTGCTGTGAGTTTATGTGATTTATCTTATTTTTGCAGGGTTTAGCGTGAATTTTCAGCATTTTTACATAACTGTACGCAGGCACGCATTTATCGTTCAAAAAAGCATCGAGACGCGCACTTTCGCCCCCATCCACGGCTAAACGGCCAAGCATCTGCACCGCTAAACATCTGCGCTTCCATACGTCTAAAAAAGATTAATATATTCCATAATGGCATATAGAACCGTTATTTGTTCTTTTTAAAGCGCTTATCCTCAGCGCTATCATCCGCACAACGACTTTTATACCGAATAATCCTGGAGATGAGTCATGGCGATCCCCCATTCCGTCATCGAGATGATTGGCAATACCCCGATGTTGGAACTGACCCAGTTTGATACCGGCCCGTGCCGGCTGTTCGTCAAGCTGGAGAACCAAAACCCCGGCGGTTCGATCAAAGACCGCGTGGCGCTGTCGATGATCGAGCAGGCCGAGCGCGACGGCAAACTGCAGCCGGGCGGTACCATCATCGAAGCCACCGCCGGCAATACCGGCCTGGGGTTGGCGCTGGTGGCGGCGCTGAAAGGCTATAAGCTGCTGCTGGTGGTGCCGGACAAGATGAGCCGCGAAAAGATCTTCCACCTGCGCGCGTTGGGGGTAGAGGTGTTGCTGACCCGTTCGGACGTCGGCAAGGGGCACCCGGCTTATTATCAGGATTACGCTAAACGCCTGGCCGGGGAGATCCCCGGCGCCTTTTATATCGATCAGTTCAATAACCCGGCCAACCCGGCGGCCCATACCACCACCACCGCGCCCGAACTGTGGCGGCAGATGGATCATGACGTGGACGCCATCGTGGTCGGCGTCGGTTCCGGCGGCACGCTGGGCGGGTTGAGCCGCTATTTCTCCGAGGTTTCGCCGCAGACGGAATTCGTGCTGGCCGACCCTGCCGGCTCTATCCTGGCGGACTATCTCGACCACGGCCAAATCGGCGAAGCGGGCAGTTGGCTGGTGGAAGGCATCGGCGAAGACTTCGTCCCGCCGCTCAGCGACTTTGACCAGGTGCGCCACGCTTACCGCATCGGCGATGAAGAAGCCTTCACCACCGCGCGCGATCTGCTGCGCAAGGAAGGCGTGCTGGCGGGCTCCTCCACCGGCACCCTGCTGGCCGCCGCTCTGCGTTACTGCCGCGCGCAAACCGAACCCAAGCGGGTCGTGACCTTCGTTTGCGACAGCGGCAACAAATACCTGTCTAAAATGTATAACGACCACTGGATGCTGGAGCAGGGCCTGCTGAGCAAACCGCAGCACGGCGATCTCCGCGATCTGATCGCTTATCGCCACGACGAAGGCGCCGCCGTTTCCGCCGCGCCGGACGACACGCTGGCGATCGTGCACGCCCGCATGCGGCTGTACGACATCTCGCAGCTACCGGTGCTGGAAGGCGATCGGGTGGTCGGATTGATCGATGAGTGGGATCTGCTGAACGCCGTCCAGGCCGACGCCGCCCACTTCAGCCTGCCGGCCGGCAGCGCGATGACCAAGCAGGTCCAGACGCTGCAAAAGGAAGCCGGCTACGAGGAATTACAGGCCACCTTCAACCATGGCCACGTCGCGGTGGTGCTCGACGGCGAGCGCTTCCTCGGCCTGATTACCCGCACAGACGTGCTTAACGCCTGGCGCCAAAAATTACGTTAATAAGGATCCATTATGGCCAAGTTTGATACGTTGACCGTTCACGCCGGTTACACCCCGGACGCGACCGGCGCAGTGATGCCGGCGATTTACGCCACCTCCACCTACGCCCAACCGGCGCCGGGCGAACATACCGGCTACGAATACTCCCGCAGCGCCAACCCAACGCGCACCGCGCTGGAAAGCGCCATCGCCGAACTGGAAGGCGGCAGCCGCGGCTACGCCTTCGCCTCCGGTCTGGCGGCGTGCTCCACGGTGCTGGAGCTGCTCGATAAAGACAGCCACCTGATCGCGGTAGACGACCTGTACGGCGGCACCTATCGCCTGCTGGAAAAAGTGCGCAGCCGCACCGCCGGCCTGCGCGTGACTTACGTGTCGCCGGCGGATCTCGCCGGGCTGGAACAGGCGATCGAGCCGGATACCAAAATGATCTGGGTGGAAACGCCGACCAACCCGCTGCTCAAGCTGGCGGATCTGAGCGCCATCGCCGCGATCGCCAAAAAGCATCAGCTCATCAGCGTGGCGGACAACACCTTCGCCTCGCCGTATCTGCAACGTCCGCTGGATCTGGGCTTTGACGTGGTGGTGCACTCCGCCACCAAATACCTTAACGGCCACTCCGATGTGGTGGCGGGCGTCGCGGCGGTGGGGAATAACCCGGCGCTGGGGGAACAGCTCGGTTTCCTGCAAAACGCGGTCGGCGGCATTCTCGATCCGTTCAGCAGCTTCCTGACGCTGCGCGGCATTCGCACTCTGGCACTGCGCATGCAGCGCCACAGCGACAGCGCGCTGCGCATCGCCCAGTGGCTGGAGAGCCAGCCGCAGGTGGAAAACGTCTATTACCCCGGCCTGCCGAGCCATCCGCAGCATGAGCTGGCGGCACGCCAGATGACGCGCTTCGGCGGCATGATCTCGGTACGGCTGAAAGGCGACGACGCCTATGCGCGCCGGGTCATCCAGCGTTCGCGCCTGTTCACCCTGGCGGAAAGCCTGGGCGGCGTGGAAAGCCTGATCAGCCAGCCGTTCAGCATGACGCACGCCTCCATTCCGCTGGAACAGCGCTTGGAAACCGGCATCACGCCGCAGCTGGTGCGCCTGTCGGTAGGGATTGAGGATGTGGAAGATCTGATCGCCGATCTGCAGCAGGCGCTGGCCGAATAATCACCGCATCAGCGCACCATCAGCCCGGCCGACGCGCCGGGCTTTTTTACGCCCGGCGTTCAGACGCCGATGACGTCCTGATAAAAACGGTGCGCCACATCGGGGTGAGAGCGGATGCGCCCTTTCAGGTAATTGTCGCCCACGTCGCGAAACAGCGGGTTGAGCGGATCGCTGGCCGGGCCGCGCGCCTGCGCCGCCAGCTGCGGCGGCAGTTGATACAGCGGCACCACCGCGTCCAGCCGCGCGCCGAGGAAGAAAGCGATCGACAACCTGTCGCGCCCCGCCGGCGGCGTTTCCACCCGGTGCACCGTGGCGCGCAGGTAGCCGTTGGTCGCGAGTTCCAGCAGCTCGCCGATGTTCACCACGAAGGTGTCTTCACGCGGCTGCGCGTCTATCCATTGCCCTTCGCTCACCTCTACCTGCAGCCCTTTTTGCGCGTCCTGCAGCAAAAAGCTGAGAAACCCGGAGTCCTTGTGCGCGCCGACGCCCTGTGCGCTGCCGGTGGCGTCCCGCCCCGGATAGCGGATAAGTTTGATGTGCTCGTTGGGCTTCTCGCCGTACAAGCGATCGAACGCCTGCTCCGGCAGCGACAGCGCCAAAGCGAAAGCGCGCAGCAGCCGCAGCGACATGGCGGTCATGGCCTGTTGCCACTGCAGCAGCAGCGGTTTCAGCGTCGGCAGCGCCGCCGGCCACTGGTTTGGCCCCTGCAGGCGCGCCCAGCGCGGCGTGTCATCAGACAGCGTCAGCGCCGGGCGCTCGGCGCCGATATCGAACTGCTCGCGCCAGTCAGGCTGCCCGCGCGTGAGTTCCGCCGCCGCCCGGTTGTAACCGCGAAAGTGCGGTGAATGCACCATCTGCACCGCCAGCTTGTCGGCTTCCGGCAGGGCGAAGAATTGCCGCGCGGCGTGCTGCAGCCGCGCATTCAGCGCGCCGTCCACGCCGTGGCCGCGCAGATAGAAAAAACCGACGTCGCGAGCCGCCGCGCGCAGATCGTCGAGAAAGGCGCGCCGTTGGCGCGCATCACCGTCAAGCTGCGAAAGATCCAGCAGCGGCAGCGTCTTCTGCGTCGTCAGATGCGTCATCATGCGGTTCCTCTTCTTCCCCGATCACGATCGGGCTGCCATACAGGCGAATAATCAACATTGTCACTCCCCAGCGGGTAGCTGCATTTGCTTCATAGTTATCACCGCGCTCGCCGGAGCGGCCAATATTGTTGCGTTCTAAGTTATGCAAACGTTCAACAAACTGTCGCAAAACCGTCATCAATGTTTCTTATGCTCTGCGCAATTTCGCCGACGCCGCTGGCTGGCGACGTGCGCTATCCGCTATCCTGTAAACGACCTCATACCCTGCCTGCCGGAGAAATACTGATGGATTTAGCCTTATTCGACCTGGATGAAACCCTGATTGACGATGACAGCGCCAGCCTGTGGATCCGCTGGCTGGTCGGCCAGGGGTTCGCGCCGGCGGAGCTGGAACTGCAGGAGCAGCAGCTGATGCAGCTCTATTATCAGGGCAAGCTGTCGATGGAGGACTACATGCAGGCCACGCTGGCGCCGCTGGCCGGCCTGAGCGTGCAAACCGTGGCCGGCTGGGTGCAGCGTTACATCCGCCGCGACATCCTGCCGCGCGTCTATCCCGCCGCCCGCGAACGCCTGCAGTGGCACCGCGAACGCGGCGACTGCATCCTGGTGATCTCCGCCACCGGCGAGCATCTGGTGGCGCCGATCGCCGAACAGCTCGGCGCCGACGATGCGCTGGCGATCGGCGTGGAAATCAGCGATGGCCGCTTCACCGGCAACACCTACGGCACCATGACCTATCAACAGGGCAAGGTGATCCGCCTGCAGCACTGGCTGGCGCAGCACCCGCACCTGAAGTTCGAGCACAGCCACGGCTACAGCGACTCTCTCAATGACAAGGCGATGCTGCAATTCGTCGACAGCGCCACGGTGATCAACCCCGACAGCGAACTGAGCGCGCTGGCGGCGGAGCGCGGCTGGGAAGTGTGCCGCTGGGAACGCTGAGCGGCAGACAAAAAGTGCCCTGCGGTGTGACAAAAAGCGCGTTGTGGCGTAGGTATAGAGGGTCCTTATTATCCGCTAACGGAGTTATCCCATGCTGACCATTTGGGGTCGTGAGAATTCGAACAACGTCAGGAAGGTGCTGTGGTGCGCCGCCGAATTGGGGCTCAACTACACCCACATCAACGCCGGCGGGGCGTTCGGCAAAGTCAACGAAGAGAGTTACCGCGCGTTGAACCCGAACGGCCTGGTGCCGCTGCTGCAGGACGATGACTTCGTGCTGTGGGAGTCCAACACCATCGTGCGCTACCTGGCGGCGAAATTCGGCGACGCGACGTTCTATCCGCAAGATCTGCAGGCGCGCGCCGCCGCCGAGAAATGGATGGACTGGACCACCTCGACGATTGTCCCGGCCTTCACCATCGTCTTTTGGGGCCTGATACGCACCGCGCCGGAGCTGCGCGACATGGCGAAAATCGAAACGGCGATCGCCACGCTGGAAAAACACTTCGACGTCATCGAACAGA
This sequence comes from Serratia sp. CY55921, assembly GCF_052167655.1. NCBI lineage: Bacteria > Pseudomonadati > Pseudomonadota > Gammaproteobacteria > Enterobacterales > Yersiniaceae > Serratia > Serratia sp. CY55921. The sequence continues at coordinate 2,054,759 of NZ_JBJNMU010000001.1, forward strand.
CGCTGGCGCACCAGCCTTACCTCTCCGGCGGCGCGTTCGGTTTCGGCGATATCCCGCTCGGCAGCTTCGCCTACGCCTGGTTCGAAATGCCGATCGCCCGCCGCCCGCGGCCGAACATGGAGCGCTGGTATCAGCAACTGCGCGCACGCCCGGCCTACCAGCGCGGCGTGATGAGCGCACTCACCTGACGCGTGCGGGGCGTTACGACGCCCCGACCTTCAGCAGCTTGCCGTCCCGTTCGTCCGTCAGCAGATACAGGTAGCCATCCGGCCCGCTGCGCACCTCGCGGATGCGTTCGCCGCGATCGCCCAGAAGCCGCTCTTCCGCCACCACCTTGTCCCCCTTCAGCGTCAGGCGAATCAGTGCCTTTTGCGCCAGTGCGCCGATGAACAGCGAGTGCCGCCAGGCGGGGAAGCGCTGCCCATCATAGAACGCCATGCCGCTGAGGCCGGGCGAAACCCGCCAATAGTGGAGCGGTTGTTCGGTGCCGGGCACCCGCTCCCCTTTCGCCTCGGGGATCGGCTGGCCGGAATAGTTGATGCCGTAGGTGGCCAGCGGCCAGCCGTAGTTTTTACCCGGCAGCGGGATGTTGAGCTCATCGCCGCCGCGCGGGCCGTGCTCATGCTCCCAGATTGCGCCACTCCACGGGTTCAACGCCAGCCCTTGCGGATTGCGATGGCCGTAAGACCAAACCTCCGGGCGTTTACCTGCCTGGCCGACCCAGGGGTTGTCCGGCGGCACGGCGCCCTCGGCGGTCAGCCGCACCAGTTTGCCCTGCAGTTTGTCGGTCTCTTGCGCCGTCGGCCGCTGATTGTTTTCGCCCAGCGTGATAAACAGGTAGCCTTGCCGATCAAACGCCAATTTGCCGCCGAAGTGATTGCCGACCGACAGCTTGGGCTGCTGACGGAAGATCACCTTAAAGTTTTCCAGCCGCGCGCCATCGTCGCTCAGGCGGCCATAGCCGACCGCCGTGCCGGCTTTGCCGCCCTCGCCCGGTTCGGCGAAGCTGAGATACACCCGGCGGCTGGCGGCGAAATCGGGCGCCGGCAGCACCTCCAGCAGGCCGCCCTGCCCTTCGGCGTAGACCTGCGGCACACCGGAGATCGGCGGCGACAGTCCTTTATCCTGCTGCCACAGCCGCAGCCGGCCGGGCCGTTCGGTGATAAGCAGGCCTTGTTCCGCCGGCAAGAAGGCCAGCGACCAAGGGTGTTCCAGGCCGTCCTGCAATTGGCTGACCGTCGGCGCGGCGTGCGCCAGGCCGCTGCACAGCAGCAAACCGGCCAGCAGAGTCAATCGGGGCATGGCGTCCTCCTGAAGATGAAATGACCCGTTTAGTGTAGCCCACTCAGCGGCCACGGTCGTTTGCATTACATTTCAACGGGTTGCCTTTTAGCCGCCATGTGCTTAAGTTAATCCATTACCCAGGAGGAAAAATGGACATTACCGTTACCGACGCGATCGACGAACAAACCCTCGATGCGATCAGGCAAGGCCTGCGCGCTTACAACCTGCCGCATATCGACGCCAGCCACCGCAAGCCGCTCAGCGTCTATGCGCGCGACGAAGCCGGCGCGGTGATCGGCGGCCTGACCGCCGAAACCTGGGGCAACTGGCTGAGCGTCGAGTGGCTATGGGTGGCGGATACCCAGCGCGGCAGCGGCCTCGGCGGCCGACTGATGCGCGCCGCCGAGCACGAGGCGCAGGCGCGCGGCTGCCGCTACGCCCGCCTCGACACCTTCAGCTTTCAGGCGCGGCCGTTCTACGAAAAGCTCGGTTATCAGCTGCAAATGACGCTGAAAGAGTATCCGGTGGAACATGAGTGTTATTTACTTACCAAAACGCTGACTGATTAATGGATGGACGGATGGACAGCAAAAGCATGGTGGTGAACTGTGTAGCGTACAAAGCCGGCCAACGGCTGGGCGAAGTGACCATCGACGATATCAGTGAGGTGGTCAAACAGCCCGACACCTTCATCTGGCTGGGATTAAGGCAGCCGGAGCCGGCGTTTATGCGCAAGGTGCAGGCGGAGTTCGGGCTGCACGATTTGGCGATCGAAGACGCGCTGTGCGCGCACCAGCGGCCGAAGCTGGAGACCTACGGCGACTCGCTGTTCATCGTGGTGAAAACCGCGCAGTGGGGCGAGCACGACGAAATCGAATACGGCGAAACCCACTTCTTCGTCGGCAAAAACTTTCTGGTGACGGTGCGCCACGGCGCTTCGCCCAGTTACGCGCCGATCCGCGCCAAGGCGGAAGAGAACCACAAGCAGATGTGCCGCGGGCCGGGCTTCGCCCTCTATTCGGTGTTGGACTTCGTGGTGGATAACTACCGCAGCGTGGTGGCGCGCTTCGAGAGCACCATCGAGAACATTGAAGCCAACATGTTTCAGTCAGAGTTCGATCAGGCGGCGATCGAGAACGTCTATACCCTGCGCCGCCATCTGCTGGCGCTGCGCAACGCCGCGCTGCCGATGGATGAAATTTGCAACCAGCTGATCCGCCTGCACGAAGAGGTGATCCCGAAAGAGCTGCGCGCCTACGTGCGCGACGTGCAAGATCACGCCCATCAGGTGGTCAGCAATATCGACGACATGCGCGAAATGCTAACCAACGCCATGCACGTCAACCTGGCGCTGGTGACGGTCAAACAAAACGAAGTGGTGAAACGGCTGGCGGGTTGGGGGGCAATCTTGGCCATCCCGACGGTGGTCTTCAGCCTGTACGGGATGAACTTCGCCGACATGCCGGAACTGAAGTTCCCGTGGGCCTATCACGCCACGCTGGGAGTGACCGCCGTCGGCTGCATTTTCCTGTATCAGAAACTGAAGAAATCGGGCTGGCTGTAAGCGTCAGAACGGCGCTTTTCCCGCCGACGAAAACGATCGCGGGGCGGCTGGGATCACCAGCCGCCCCCGTTGCTTCAATACAGCATCGGACGCCGATCGCGATGCACGTGATTGTGGCGGCCGATGTGCTTGTCATCAGCCGCGCCGATATCCATCGATGCCAGCACCATGCCTTCGCCTGTCAGGCTCTGCGTCAACGGATAGCCGTCGGCGTCGACGATCACCGAACCGCCGATCCACGCAACGCCGCGCTCCGTTTCGCAACGATCGCACACCGCGATGAACAGCCGATTGACGGCGGCGTTGGCCTGCGCCTTCACCATCTCCGCCGGCCGTTCGCCCTGCGGGCGCGGCGCCAGCGGCCAGTTGACCGGCGCGCACAGCAGCTGAGCACCGGCCAACGCAGGCAAGCGCACCCACTCCGGAAACTCGAGGTCGTAACAGATCATCACCGCCAACCGGCCAAAACGCGTCTCGACGACCGGCGGCGGCCGATCGCCGGCGGTAAAGATCGAACTCTCTTCATGCCACAGGTGCGCTTTGCGATAAATCGCCCTCACCCCCTGCGCATCGATCAACGCCGCGCTGTTGGCCACCTCGCCATCAGGCAGGCGCTCGCAAAAACCGGCGACGATCGCCACATCCAGCTCACTCGCCAGGGCACACCACAGGCTAAGGCTGGGCCCATCTTCGGCCTCGGCCAACGCCCGCGCCTCCGCCTTGTCGCGCAGCACGTAGCCGCTGTTCACCAACTCCGGCAACACGATGACGTTGGCGCCGCGCTGCGCTGCCCGGCGGATCGCCTGGGCGGACAGCGCCCGATTATGTTCCGCTTCCCCTACCCGCAGCGCCAACTGGCAGCATGCGACGCTGATTTTTTCCTTCACTCCCGTTCTCCTTCCAATAATCCCTCGCAACGCAACGCCACCCGCCGTTCGGCTTCGAGATCGAGCTTTCGGCACATGACGACATAAACGCTCCCGGCCACCAGCAAGCCGATCAGAAAAGCGATATCCGCGCCGCCCAGTAAAACAGCAAAGGGGCCGGTGTAAAAGCCCAACGTCATGAACGGCACCATCGCCAGCAGGCCGATCGCGTAGGCCGTCAGACCGGAGCCGCCCCAACGGCCGTAGATCCCCGCCGGGTTGAAGATTTCACCGATCGCGTAATGCCCGCCGCGGACCACGTAAAAGTCCATCAGATTCACCGCCGTCCAGGGCACCAGGAAATACAGCATCAGCAGCACGAAGGTATTGAAGCTGGCGAGATAGCTCGCCGGGATAGCCAACGCCACCGCGAACACCGTCAGAGCGACGACGCCGATGCCGGCCATGCGTAATTTCAACGTTGGCGTCACTTTACGGAACGCGTCAATCGCGCTGAGGCTGGTCAGCATTGCGCCATAACAGTTGACCGCCATGATACCGACCAGCGAAGGCACGGCGATAAGCACAGCCAGCGTGCCGAACCCCGGATAGATGCCATTCCCCACCGCCTGTACGCTGCCGATCGCATCGGGAGCCGGTAAGGCTGAGGCCAGAAACGCGCCCAGCGACATCAGCCAAAGCGCCGATCCGGCCGCCCCCAGATAAGTCCAAAAGATCACGTTGGCCGACGGCGTTTCATGCGGCAAATAGCGCGAGTAGTCGGAGACATACACCGCGTAGCTGATCTGGTAGCCGGCGGCCGCCGACAGCTGAATCAAAAAAGCCGCCCACGAAAAATGCCCGGCGCCGACGACGGCGTCCATCCGCAGCGACAGCACGGCACCGACCGTCAGCACGCCGAACACCGCCATCATCACATAGGTCAGCCAGCGCTGCACCGCATGCAGCATATCGTGGCCGACGATCGCCAACAGCACGGCCACCGCGATCAGCAACGCATACCAGGGCGGACGGTGACCCGGCAATACCGTGTTGATCGCATCGGTCGCGAGAATAACGTTGAACACGTTGAAACCGATGTAAACAAACACCACGGCGGCAAAGGGAACGATGGCGCCACGCAGGCCGAATTGGGCCCGCGACTGGATCATCTGTGGCAGCCCCATGCGCGGCCCCTGATTGGCATGACACGCCATGAAGAACGTGCCGAACCCCACGCCGACGACAATGGCCAGCATCGAATAAAGCGCGCCCAACCCCAACGCCGGGCCGGTGAAACCGACCACCATCGTCGTCAAAACGAAATTACCGGTGAACCAAAACGGCGCCTGATGCCAAACCTTGCCATGCCGCTCGTGACGGGGCACATAGTCTATCGAGCGCACTTCAATTTTTGGGCGTGGCGCCACATTGCGATTGTTCATGTCCCACCTCGTCGTTTCAACGCTCGGTTTGGGTCTGCAGCTGCGGCGCCGGGCGGCTCAGCAGGCTGCCCAGCACGAAGGCGACGCCGCCGCCCAGCAGACCGCCGTAGATTGGGCTGTTGGCGTCGATGCCGTGCCAGATCATCAGCCCCACCACGCACAGGCTGCCGGTCAGCATGCTGGCGATGGCGCCGGCGCTGGTGGCGCGCGGCCAGAAGATAGCCCCCACCAACGGGATCAGCATGCCGCCCACCAACAGGTTGTAAGCCAGCGTTAGCGCCGCCAACACGTCGCGCACCACAAACGCCAGCCCCAGCATGACCGCGCCCATGAAAAGCGTGGTGAAGCGCCCGGCGGCCAACCCGCCGGAAGGTTTGCACCGGATGGCCGGCAACACGTCCTCCAGCGCGATGGTCGAAGAGGCCAGCAGGCAGGCGCTGGCGGTGGACATCAGCGCCGCCAGGGCCGCCGCGGCCACCAGCCCGCTGACGCCGACCGGCAACACCGCCTGCGCGATGGCGGCGAAGGCGCCGTCGGTATTACTGAGCGACGGCAATACGATCTTGCCGGCCATGCCGATCAGCGCGCCGGTCACGCCGTACAGCACGCAATAGACGCCCGCCCCCAGCCCGGCGAAGCGCGCCACGTTGGCGCTGCGGGCGGTGAACACCCGCTGCCAGATGTCCTGACCGATCAAAATGCCGAAGAAGTAGATCAGGAAAAATACCAGAATAGTATCCAGCCCGAACGACGACAGCTGGTAGTAACCGGCGGGCAGCAGGCTGGTGAACGCCTCCCAGCCGCCGGCCTTGACGATGCTCATCGGCATCAGCACCAGCATCATGCCGACGGTCATGATGATGAACTGAATGATGTCGGTCAGCGTCAGCGACCACATGCCCCCCAGCGTCGAATACAGCACCACCAGCCCGCCGCCGAGCAGGATAGACGCGCTGAACGACAGGCCGAACATCACCTGCATCACGCTGCCGATGGCGATGATCGAGGTCACCGCCACCATCAGGTCATACGCCAGCATGATCGCGCCGCTGGTGACCCGCGCCGCCGGGTGATACCGCCGCGACAGCACCTGGCTGACGGTGTACAGCTTCAGCTTGAGCAGCGGCTTGGCCAGCACCAGGCTCAGCACCACAATGCCCAGCCCGAGCGCGCCGCACAGCCAGACGCCGGAGATGCCGTAGGTGTAGCCGAGCTTGACGCTGCCGATGGTCGACGCGCCGCCGAGCACCACCGCCGACAGCGTGCCCAGATACAGCCCCGGCCCCAGGTTGCGCCCGGCCACCAGATACGCCTCTTTGGAGTTGGCGCGGCGAATGCCCATCCACCCCACCGCGCCTATCACCAGAAAGTAAATCACCACAACCAGCAGATCGAGATTCATGGGTACCTCCACTCCGTTGTTATTGTTATCAGGGGGCCCGACGCAACCGCTCCGCCGGCAGGGTCAGTACGCCGGCCTCAGCGAGCCGGCAGCACGCACAGCATTTCAAACAGCAGGTTGGCCGCCAGCAGCGCCGTATTGCCGGAACGATCGTAAGGCGGCGACACCTCCACCACATCGCCGCCAATCAGGTTCAGCCCACGGCAGCCGCGCACGATCTCCAGCCCTTGCCAAACCGACAGTCCGCCGACCTCCGGCGTGCCGGTGCCCGGCGCGAAGGCCGGATCCAGCCCGTCGATATCGAAACTGAGATAAACCGGCGCATCGCCCATCTGCTCGCGGATCTCCGCCATCAGCGGCGTCAGCGACCGATGCCAGCAGGCTTCGGCCGGCACCACGCGGAAGCCCTGGCGCCGTGACCAATCGAAGTCATCCGCCGCATAGCCGCTGCCGCGCAGACCAATCTGCACCACTTTTTCCGGCGCCAGCAGCCCCTCCTCAAACGCGCGGCGGAAGGTGGTGCCGTGCGCCAGCTGTTCGCCAAACATCTCCTCGTTGGTGTCGGAATGCGCATCGACGTGGATCAACCCGACCGGACCATGTCGATGGGCGATGGCGCGCAGCACCGGCAGCGTCAGGGTGTGATCGCCGCCGAGCGTCAACGGCGTGCAGCCGTGCGCCAGGATCTCGTGGTAAGCCGCCTCGATGCGCCGTACGCTGTCCGCCAGGCTGTAGGGGTTAATGGCGACGTCCCCCAGATCGGCCACCTGCAGCCGTTCGAATGGGGCGGAGCCGGTGCCCATGTTGTAGGGGCGGATCATCACCGACTCCTGGCGGATCTGGCGCGGGCCATAGCGGGTGCCGCTGCGATTGGAAGTGCCGATATCCAGAGGAATGCCGACAAAGGCGGCGTCCAGATCACGCGCCTGATCGGCGGCGGGCAGGCGCATCATGGTGGGGAGACCGGCAAAGCGCGGCATGTCGTTGCCGCTTTGGGGTTGGTTCAGCATGGCGTTTCCTTGTCTTGGGCTTGCGATAAATTGAAACATTTAAGCAACATTCGCAGACTACCCCGTTGACCGCACCGGCTACCATTCCCGCTTTTGCATGTAAACATCGAAAAACACGATGTAACTAACCCATTGAAGCATTGATTTTTATTTCAATCTCATGCCATAAGAAAGGCCATATCTTCAGCGCTGCGCCTATTTCTTCGATGTTAAAAATGGGTTAAGCGGCCGACGTTCTGCGGAGGGGCGATGCTCACTAACCTAAGCGATATCGATCTAAAGCTGTTGCGGGTGTTCGTCGCGGTGGCGGAAGCCCAGGGCGTCAGCGCCGCACAGGAAACGCTGCTGATGAACCAATCCACCATCAGCACCCATCTGGCCTCGCTGGAAACGCGACTGGGTTTTCGCCTGTGCCAGCGCGGGCGCTCCGGCTTCCGGCTGACGCCAAAAGGGGAACGCATGCTGATCGCCTGCCGCTCCTTGTTCAACGCCGCCCGCGACTTCACCCGGGTCAGCCAGTCGCTGAACGGCCTGCTGACCGGCGATCTGCAAATTGGTCTGGTGGATAACCTGGTTTCACTGCCGGGCAACCCGTTCAGTCAGGCCATCAAGCACTTTCAGCGGCGCCACCAGGACGTGCAATTGCAGTGCCGCATCTGTTCACCGAACGAGATTGAACAAGGGCTGCTGCACCAGCAGCTCGATCTGGGCATCGGCTACTTTGGCCAGCAGTTGGAGGCGTTGCGTTATCAACCGTGGCTGGAGGAGACGCAGGCGATCTATTGCAGTGAGGATCACCCGCTGTTCGCGGTGGAAGAACCCGAGCGCGAGCAGATTGAAAACGCGCGCTGGGTCAAGCGCGGCTACCTGCTGGCGCAGCAGCTGTGCCCGATCGCTCCGCCCCATCTGGCGGCAGTGGCTCACCACATGGAGAGCGTCGCCCATCTGGTGCTGAGCGGCACCTGTCTCGGTTATCTGCCCACCCACTATGCGGCGCGCTGGGTGGAGCAAGGGCTGCTGCGGCAGTTGGGCGGCGCAGCGCTCTCTTACCGCGCCACGCTCAGCCTGGTCAGCCGCCCCGTCCAGCCCGACGAGGCGTTGAACGCGCTGCTGGAGGATTTGGCGCGCGCCGGCGAAAAAAAGCCCCGCATGTGCGGGGCCTGACGGACGTTAACTGACCGGCATGCGCGCCGGATCGGGATACTGGTATTCAAAACCCAGCTCGTTGCAGATGCGGTTGCCGTCCACCAGCCGCTCATCCTGTTCCGCTTCGTCGGCAAACTGCGGCGGCTCCAGGTGCAGCTGCTCGGCCAGGGCCGGATAGAAATCGCGCTTGGCCGGATGACGCGGCGCGCACAGGTTGTACACGTGGCCCCCCTTCGGCAGCTTGAGCAGCAGTTGGATGGCGGCGATGACGTCGTCCTGATGCACCAGATTCACCCCCTGCGACCCGCCCTTCACATCGAGCTTTCCCGCCAGGAAGCGGCCGGGGTGGCGATCGGCGCCCACCAGCCCCGCCAGGCGCAGAATGTCCACCGAGGTATTCGGCAGCTCGTGCAGCCAGCGCTCCAGCTCGGCCAATACCCGGCCGGACGGCGAGACCGGCCGCAGCGGCGACTCTTCGCGCAGCGTGCCGGCGGTTTCGCCATACACCGAGGTGGAACTGGTGAAGATCACCCGCGGCACGCCGAAAGCCATTGCGCTGTCCACCAGCATGCGCACCGCATTGAAATAGTTCTCGCTGCCTTCGACGGTGCGGCGCGCGGGCAGCGTGACCACCAGCGCATCCACGCGCAGCAACGACGCCAGATCGTCCGGATCGCAGATCAATTCCGGCGTCAGCTCCAACTGATAACATTCGATGCCGCTCATCCGCGCGGCCTCGACGCCGTCCGGCGTGGTTTTGCTGCCGACCACGTCGTACCCGCGGCCCATCAGCGACAACGCCAGCGGCATGCCCAACCAACCCAGACCAATAATGGCTACCTTTTTCATCCTCTTCCTCTCCTGAAGATCGCAGCGCCCTGCCCTTAAGGCTACGCCACTGCGCGCGGCGATACAATCTGACCGGCTTAAGGTTAGGTAAAGCCGTGTGTGGCTAATAACTCAACCTGTTTCAATAAATTAAATTTATGACGATAAAAAAGAGTTGCACGGCGGACAGCGGATAGTTTAGCTTAATTGCCATACGGTTTTTTACCGACTTTTGCTGAGAGAAAACACCATGACACGCGTTCAGTTCAACCACCATCATCACCATCACCCTGACTAGTCTTTCAGGCGATGTGTGCTGGAAGACGGTTTGTTAATCTTCCAGTGGCGCGCAGAACGCAAGAGAGAGCCCTCGGAAGATTTCTTCCGAGGGTTTTTTTTTGGCTCCGGACAGACAGACAGAATAGTTTTTACAATAAATTCATAAAATTACAGATTAAACAGAGGTTACCATGCTGGACAAGACACGTTTACGGATCGCAATGCAGAAGTCGGGCCGCCTGAGCGATGAATCCCAGGAACTGCTGGCGCGCTGCGGCATCAAGATTAACCTGCAGCAGCAGCGTCTGATCGCCTTCGCCGAAAACATGCCGATCGATATCCTGCGCGTGCGCGACGACGACATTCCGGGTCTGGTGATGGACGGCGTGGTCGATCTCGGCATCATCGGCGAGAACGTGCTGGAAGAAGAGCTGCTCAGCCGCCGCGCCCAGGGTGAAGACCCGCGCTACTTCACCCTGCGCCGCCTCGATTTCGGCGGCTGCCGCCTGTCGCTGGCCACCCCGCTCGACGCCGAATACGCCGGCCCGCAAAGCCTGCAGGACGCCCGCATCGCCACCTCTTACCCGCACCTGCTGAAGCAATACCTCGACAAACAGGGCGTGCGCTTCAAATCTTGCCTGCTGAACGGCTCGGTGGAAGTGGCGCCGCGCGCCGGCCTGGCCGACGCCATCTGCGATCTGGTCTCTACCGGCGCCACGCTGGAGGCCAACGGCCTGCGCGAAGTGGAGGTGATCTACCGCTCCAAAGCTTGCTTGATCCAGCGCGACGGCGAAATGCCTGAAGCCAAACAGCAGCTGATTGACCGCCTGATGACCCGCATTCAGGGCGTGATCCAGGCGCGCGAATCCAAATACATCATGCTGCACGCGCCGAGCGAGAAACTGGACGAGATCGTCGCGCTGCTGCCGGGCGCCGAACGCCCGACCATTCTGCCGCTGGCCGGCGCGCAGAACCGCGTGGCGATGCACATGGTCAGCAGCGAAACCCTGTTCTGGGAAACCATGGAAAAACTGAAAGCGCTCGGCGCCAGCTCGATTCTGGTGCTGCCGATTGAAAAGATGATGGAGTAACGCCATGTCGACCTTCAACACGCCGATCGATTGGGCGACGTGCAGCGCCGAACGCCAGGCCGAGCTACTGATGCGTCCGGCGATCGCCGCTTCCGACAGCATCACCCGCACGGTGAACGAGATCCTCGACAACGTGAAGGCCAACGGCGATCGGGCGTTGCGCGACTACAGCGCCCGTTTCGACAAGGCGGAAGTCTCGGCGCTGTGCGTCAGCGCCGAGCAGATCGCCGCCGCCGCCGCGCGGTTGGGCGACGACATCAAACAGGCGATGGCGGTGGCCGTCGCCAACGTGGAAACCTTCCACAACGCGCAGCGACTGCCGCCGGTGGACGTCGAAACGCAACCGGGCGTGCGCTGCCAGCAAGTGACCCGCCCAATCGACTCGGTGGGCCTGTATATTCCCGGCGGATCGGCGCCGCTGTTCTCCACCGTGCTGATGCTGGCGACGCCGGCGCGCATCGCCGGCTGCCGCCGGGTAGTGCTGTGCTCGCCGCCGCCGATCGCCGATGAGATCCTGTATGCGGCGCAGCTGTGCGGCGTGCAGGAAGTGTTTCAGGTCGGGGGCGCGCAGGCGATCGCCGCCCTGGCGTTCGGCACCGAAAGCGTGCCGCGCGTGGCGAAGATCTTCGGGCCGGGCAACGCCTTCGTGACCGAAGCCAAGCGGCAGGTCAGCCAGCGCCTTGACGGCGCGGCCATCGACATGCCGGCCGGTCCTTCAGAAGTGCTGGTGATCGCCGACGCCGGCGCCACCCCGGCGTTTGTCGCTTCCGATCTACTGTCGCAGGCCGAGCACGGCCCGGATTCGCAGGTGATCCTGCTGACGCCGGACGCGGCGATGGCGCAGGCGGTGGCCGACGCGGTGGAAAGCCAGCTGGCCGAGCTGCCGCGCGCCGACACCGCCCGCCAGGCGCTGGCGAGCAGCCGCCTGATCGTGGCGCGCGATCTGCCGGAGTGCGTGGCCATCAGCAACCGTTACGGCCCGGAGCACCTGATCATTCAGACCCGCAATGCGCGCGATCTGGTGGACAACATCACCAGCGCCGGTTCGGTGTTCCTCGGCGACTGGTCGCCAGAGTCCGCCGGCGATTACGCCTCCGGCACCAACCACGTGCTGCCGACCTACGGCTACACCGCCACCTGCTCAAGCCTCGGGCTGGCCGATTTCCAAAAACGCATGACGGTGCAGGAGCTGACGCCGCAGGGCTTCAGCAACCTGGCCGCCACCATCGAGACGCTGGCTGCCGCCGAGCAGCTGATCGCCCACAAGAACGCCGTGACCCTGCGCGTCGCCGCCCTGAAGGAGCAAGCATGAGCATCGAAAAACTGGCGCGCGCCAACGTTCGCGAGCTGACCCCTTATCAATCGGCGCGCCGCCTCGGCGGCAAGGGCGACGTATGGCTGAACGCCAACGAATACCCGACCGCCCCGGAATTCCAGCTGACCGCGCAAACCTTCAACCGCTATCCGGAGTGTCAGCCGGCGCAGGTGATCGCACGCTACGCCGCCTATGCCGGGGTCAAGAAAGAGCAGGTGCTGGTCAGCCGCGGCGCCGATGAAGGCATCGAGCTGCTGATCCGCGCCTTCTGCGAGCCGGGCAAAGACGCCATTCTGTTCTGCCCGCCGACCTACGGCATGTACGCCGTCAGCGCCGAAACCTTTGGCGTGGAGCGCCGCACCGTGGCCGCCCAAGAGGACTGGCAGTTGGATCTGCCGACCATCGCGGACAGCCTGGACAACGTGAAACTGATCTACGTCTGCAGCCCGAACAACCCGACCGGTAACCTGATTGACCCGGACTCTCTACGCAGCCTGTTGGAGCTGGCCAAAGGCAAAGCGATCGTCGCGGTGGACGAAGCCTATATCGAGTTTTGCCCGCAGGCCTCGGTGGCCGGGTGGCTGAGCGACTACCCGCACCTGGCTATTCTGCGCACGCTGTCGAAGGCCTTTGCGCTGGCCGGCCTGCGCTGCGGCTTTACGCTCGCCAACGAAGATCTGATCGCCCTGCTGCTGAAGGTGATCGCGCCTTACCCGCTCTCGACGCCGGTGGCGGATATCGCCGCGCAGGCGCTGAGCGAAGAAGGCATCCGCACCATGCGCCAGCGCGTCACCGACATCGCCGCCACCCGCAGCTGGCTGCAGCAACAGCTGGAGAAATGCGCCTGCGTCGAGCAGGTTTTCGCCAGCGACAGCAATTACCTGCTGGCCCGCTTCACCGGCTCAAGTAATGTGTTTAAAAGCTTGTGGGATCAGGGCATTATCTTACGAGACCAAAACAAACAGCCCGGGTTGTCCGGCTGCCTGCGCATCACCATAGGCACCCGCGACGAATGTCAACGCGTGGTGGACGCCTTGTCCACCCTGCCCGGTGCCAACCAGACTCGCCAGGAGCCAATGTGAGCCAAAAAATCCTCTTTATCGATCGTGACGGCACGCTGATCGCCGAGCCACCGGAAGATTTCCAGGTTGACCGCCTGGACAAGCTGGCGCTCGAGCCGGACGTGATCCCTTCCCTGCTGGCGCTGCAACAGGCAGGGTATCAGCTGGTGATGATCACCAATCAGGATGGGCTCGGCACCGCCAGTTTCCCGCAGGAAACCTTCGATCCGCCGCACAACCTGATGATGCAGATCCTCAGCTCGCAGGGCATTCAGTTCGCCGATGTGTTGATCTGCCCGCACCTGCCGGCGGACAACTGCGACTGCCGCAAGCCGAAGACCGCGCTGGTGAAGGGTTACCTCGAACCCGGCGTGCTCGATACCGCCCACAGCTACGTGATCGGCGATCGGCCGACCGACGTGCAGCTGGCAGAAAACATGGGCATTCAGGGGCTGCGCTACCAGCGCGGCGTGCTGGGCTGGAAAGAGATCGTGCGCCAGCTGACCCTGCGCGACCGTCATGCGCGGGTTAACCGCGTGACCAAAGAGACGCAGATCGATGTCAACGTCTGGCTGGATCGCGAAGGCGGCAGCAAAATCAAAACCGGCGTCGGCTTCTTCGACCACATGCTGGATCAGATCGCCACCCACGGCGGCTTCCGCATGGAGATCGACGTCAAAGGCGACCTGTATATCGACGATCACCACACCGTAGAGGACACCGGCCTGGCGCTGGGCGAAGCGTTGAACAAGGCGCTGGGCGACAAGCGCGGCATTGCCCGCTTCGGCTTCGTGCTGCCGATGGACGAGTGTCTGGCGCGCTGCGCGCTGGATATCTCCGGCCGCCCGCACCTGGAGTACAAGGCCGAGTTCAACTATCAGCGCGTCGGCGATCTCAGCACCGAAATGGTCGAGCACTTCTTCCGCTCGCTCTCCTACACCATGGGTTGTACGCTGCACCTGAAGACCAAAGGCAAAAACGACCACCACCGGGTCGAAAGCCTGTTCAAAGTGTTTGGCCGCACGCTGCGCCAGGCGATCCGCGTCGAGGGCAATACCCTGCCGAGCTCGAAAGGAGTGCTGTGATGAACGTGGTGATTTTGGATACCGGCTGCGCCAACCTGGCCTCCGTCACCTATGCGGTGCGGCGCCTGGGCTATCAGCCGGAAGTGAGCCGCGATCCGGAGATCGTGCTGCGCGCCGACAAGCTGTTCCTGCCGGGCGTCGGCACCGCGCAGGCGGCGATGGATCAGCTGCGCGAACGCGATCTGATCGAACTGATCAGGGCCTGCACTCAGCCGGTGCTGGGCATCTGCCTCGGTATGCAGCTGCTGGCGGCCAGCAGCGAAGAGAACGGCGGCATAACGACGCTCGGCCTCATCGATACGCCGGTAAAGCAGATGACCGACTTCGGCCTGCCGCTGCCGCACATGGGTTGGAACCAGGTATCCGCGCAGGCGGGCCACCATCTGTTCCGCGGCATCGATGACGGCGCCTACTTCTATTTCGTTCACAGCTATGCGATGCCGATATGCCCCAGCACCATCGCTCAGGCGAACTACGGCGAGCCCTTCACCGCCGCCGTGCAAAAAGACAACTTCTTCGGCGTGCAGTTTCATCCAGAACGATCTGGAGCGGCCGGCGCGCAACTGTTGAAAAACTTTCTGGAGATGTAGGTAGCATGATTATTCCGGCTTTGGATTTGATCGACGGCAACGTGGTGCGTTTGCATCAGGGCGATTACGGCCAACAGCGCGACTACGGCAACGATCCGCTGCTGCGCCTGCAGGACTATCAACAACAGGGCGCCCAGGTGCTGCACCTGGTCGATCTGACCGGCGCCAAAGATCCGGCCGCGCGCCAGATCCCGCTGCTGCGCAAGCTGCTGGCGGGGGTTAACGTGCCGGTGCAGGTCGGCGGCGGCATCCGCAACGAGCAAGACGTCAGCGCCCTGCTGGAGGCCGGCGCCACGCGCGTGGTGATCGGCTCCACCGCGGTGAAACAGCCGCAGTTGGTGCAAAGCTGGTTCGAACGCTATGGCGCCGACGCGCTGGTACTGGCGTTGGATGTGCGCATCGACGCGCAGGGCGTGAAGCGCGTGGCCATCAGCGGCTGGCAGGAAGACTCCGACGCCACGCTTGAACAGGTGGTAGAGCTGTTCCTGCCCTACGGGCTGAAACACGTGCTGTGCACCGACATTTCGCGCGACGGCACGCTGGCCGGTGCCAACGTGGCGCTGTATCAGGAGATCAGCCGCCGCTATCCGCAAGTGGCCTTCCAGGCCTCAGGCGGCATCGGCAATCTGGACGACATCGCCCAGTTGCGCGGCAGCGGCGTTGCCGGCGTGATCGTCGGGCGCGCCCTGCTGGAAGGTAAATTTAGCGTTGAGGAGGCGATTGCATGCTGGCAAAACGGATAATCCCGTGTCTGGATGTTAAAGACGGGCAAGTGGTGAAAGGCGTGCAGTTCCGCAACCACGAAATCATCGGCGACATCGTGCCGCTGGCGCAGCGCTATGCGCAAGAAGGCGCGGACGAGCTGGTGTTTTACGATATCACCGCCTCGAGCGACGGCCGGGTGGTGGACAAAAGCTGGGTGTCGCGCGTGGCGGAGGTGATTGATATTCCGTTCTGCGTCGCCGGCGGCATTAAAAGCGCCGAGGACGCCAGCCAGATCCTGTCTTTCGGCGCCGACAAAATCTCCATCAACTCACCGGCGCTGGCCGATCCCGATCTGATTAGCCGCCTGGCGGATCGCTTTGGCGTGCAGTGCATCGTGGTGGGCATCGATACCTGGTTCGACAGTGAAACCGGCAAGTATCACGTCAATCAATATACCGGCGACGAGAGCCGCACTCGCGTCACCCAGTGGGAAACCCTCGACTGGGTGCAGGAAGTGCAGCGCCGCGGCGCCGGTGAGATCGTGCTGAACATGATGAACCAGGACGGCGTGCGCAACGGTTACGATCTGCAGCAGCTGCGCCGGGTGCGCGAGGTCTGCAAGGTGCCGCTGATCGCCTCCGGCGGCGCGGGTACGATGGAGCACTTCCTGGAAGCGTTCCGCGATGCGGACGTCGACGGCGCTCTGGCGGCATCGGTGTTCCACAAACAAATCATCAATATCGGCGAACTGAAAAGGTTCCTGGTCGAACAAGGCGTGGAGATTCGCGTGTGCTGACAGAACAACAGAGAAACCAGCTGGACTGGGAGAAAACCGACGGCCTGATGCCGGCCATCGTGCAACACGCCGTTTCCGGCGAAGTGCTGATGCTGGGTTACATGACGCCGGAAGCGCTGGCGACCACCGAGCAGAGCGGCAATGTCACCTTCTTCTCGCGCACCAAGCAGCGCCTGTGGACCAAAGGCGAAAGTTCCGGCCACTTCCTCAAGGTGGTCAGCATCACGCCGGACTGCGATAACGACACGCTGCTGGTATTGGCCAACCCGATCGGCCCGACCTGCCACCTGGGCAACAGCAGCTGCTTCCACCCGGCCGCCAGCGACTGGACGTTCCTCTATCAGCTGGAACAGCTGCTGGCGGAACGCAAGCATGCCAGCCCGGACAGCTCATACACCGCCAGCCTGTACGCCAGCGGCACCAAACGCATCGCGCAGAAGGTCGGGGAAGAAGGCGTGGAAACCGCGCTGGCCGCCACGGTCAACGATCGCGAAGAGCTGACCAACGAGGCCTCGGATCTGATCTATCACCTGCTGGTGCTGCTGCAGGATCAGGATTTGGATCTGAGCGCGGTGATCGGCCGGCTGCGCGAGCGGCATCAGAAAAAAGCGTGACATTAAATCACGCGCAATAAAAAGCCGCCGGGCGTTAACCTCGGCGGCTTTTTTTATCGCTCAACGAGTGGGCTTATTCCATCCATTCGGTATGGAACACGCCTTCCTTGTCGATGCGTTTGTAGGTGTGCGCGCCGAAATAGTCGCGCTGCGCCTGGATCAGGTTAGCCGGCAGCACCGCTGAACGGTAGCTGTCGTAGTAAGCGATCGCGGCGGAGAAGGTTGGCGTAGGGATACCGTTCTGCACGGCATAGGCCACCACGTCACGCAGCGCCTGCTGGTACTCGTCGGCGATTTGCTTGAAGTATGGAGCCAGCAGCAGGTTGGCGATATCGGCATCCGCTGCGTAAGCGTCGGTGATCTTCTGCAGGAACTGGGCACGGATGATACAGCCGGCGCGGAAGATCTTGGCGATTTCGCCGTAGTGCAGATCCCAGTTGTTTTCTTTGGACGCGGCTTTCAGCTGAGAGAAGCCCTGCGCGTAGGATACGATCTTGCCCAGATACAGCGCGCGACGCACTTTCTCGATGAACTCGGCTTTGTCGCCGGTGAACGGTGCCACTTTCGGCCCGGTCAGCACTTTAGACGCGGCAACGCGCTGATCTTTCAGCGAGGACAGGTAGCGTGCGAACACCGATTCGGTGATCAGCGACAGCGGTTCGCCCAGATCCAGCGAGCTCTGACTGGTCCACTTGCCGGTGCCTTTGTTGGCGGCTTCGTCCAGTATCACATCGACCAGGTATTTACCCTCTTCGTCTTTCTTGGTGAAGATGTCTTTGGTGATGTCGATCAGGTAGCTGTTCAGCTCACCCTTGTTCCACTCGGCGAAGGTTTCGGCCAGCTGCTCGTTGCTCAGGTTCAGCGCCTGCTTCAGCAGAGAATAGGCTTCGGCAATCAGCTGCATGTCGCCGTATTCGATGCCGTTGTGCACCATCTTCACATAGTGGCCTGCACCGTCAGCGCCGATGTAAGTCACGCAAGGCTCACCTTCCGCAACCGCAGCGATTTTCTCCAGGATCGGCGCCACCAGCTCGTAAGCTTCTTTCTGGCCGCCAGGCATGATGGAAGGCCCTTTCAGCGCCCCCTCTTCACCGCCGGAAACGCCGGTGCCGATGAAATTGAAGCCCTGGTCGGACAGTTCGCGGTTACGACGGATGGTGTCCTGATAGTAGGTGTTGCCGCCATCGATCAGGATATCGCCCTTGTCCAGATGCGGAGTCAGCGAGGCAATGGTTTTATCCGTCGCTTCGCCCGCTTTCACCATCAGCAGGATGCGGCGTGGTTTTTCCAGCGATTCAACAAACTCTTCAACGGTGTAATACGGCGCCAGGTTTTTGCCCGGGTTCTCAGCGATCACTTCGTCAGTCTTGTCGCCAGAACGGTTGAAAATGGAAACGGTGTAACCACGGCTCTCGATGTTCAGCGCGAGGTTGCGGCCCATTACCGCCATGCCGACAACGCCGATTTGTTGCTTGGACATTTAGGAACTCCTGTCTGAGGATGACCCTGCCGGCAACGTCGGCCAGCAGGTTTTGTGATGTGGCACACATGTTAACTCAGGATTGAGCCGCGTGGGTAGTGATTGGTGCGATAGGTCACATCACAGCACAAATTCATAGCAAGTAAACTCAAATTTTGTTACACATATTAACAAAAAGTGGAGTCAATGAGGGGAATAACTTTAAACTTGAAGTGAGATGAACTAAAATCCAGCAACCCATTTTTTGTGTAAAAAAGAAAATGAAACCTCTCTATTCTCATCAAAAAAACTGTTTTGATGTTATTCGTATTTTTGCAGCATTCCTTGTCCTTTACTCGCATCATTTTGCTTTGAGTGGCAAAGCCGAACCGTCTTTTCTGGGCTTTGAAAGCTTCGGCGGATTGGCCGTTGTCATATTCTTTGGCGTTTCCGGGTATCTGATCGCTCAGTCCGGGATGAGAAGCGGGAGCTTTGTCTCGTTTATGGAAAAGAGAATAAAGCGAATATTTCCGGCGCTTATCGTATGCAGTCTCGTTTTATACATTGCCTTAGGTTTAGCTTTACAACCTGGAAACGTCTTCACTAAAAGATCGTTGATTGCGGCGATTAACCTGGTCGCCTTGCGCGGTGCTGACCCAATCACTATGGCGCAGCATTATATTTATCCTAACGCGATAAATGGCAGTCTCTGGACACTGCCGTTAGAGTTCGCTTGTTATCTTATTCTTGCCGTCGCTTTTTGCTTCGCAAAAAATATCAAGCCAATACTCGTTGTCCTGCTCTCCATGGTGGCACTTACTATTTATCTCCTGTCAAACCCAACGACACTCGGCTTTTATTCAATTTCGCTGCAACTGTTTACGCCACGTGCCGTCGCCTTCTTCTGCGGTGCCTTAATGGCATTAACAGAAAGCAGTTGGAATAATAGAAACGCCAAGAAATTCCTCTTCACTTCAGGCATCGTTTTACTTTATGTACTGAAAGGGAGTTATGAATTACGGGTTTTAGGCTATCTCATCATTCCTACATTGGTCATCATCATTGGTGTCTCGCTGACGGACAAGCTTATCTATGGTCGATTTGATTACTCTTATGGCGTATATATTTATGCGTTCCCTGTACAGCAAATCGTTATAAACCATACATCGTTAGGTTTTTATAGCAGCATGTTGTTCAGCGCTTTAATGACCCTGCTTCTCGGCGCTTTATCCTGGCATCTCGTAGAAAGACGCTTCCTGCGCAAGAAAGCGATACCGTCGACCACATCTACTATTAATACGGACGAACTGGCTATCAAGTAGGCCAATAGCGCCGTTGGAAAATCCCCTCGCTCTATTTGCTATACAAAATCCGGCGCTTAAGCCTAATGCTTGTCAGTTAAGCTTTTGAGGAAGCCGCAACGTATAACGTTGCGGCTTCTTTTTTTACTGCCCGCGGGTAACGTCTTTGCCGTCGAGAAGGAAGTACGAAGCTCCCCGCCATTGCCAGGATATCATTCATTATCTTCGGGGCTTTCCCTGGGGCAACTTGCCGGAAACAGGCTCAGTTTGGCTGTCAAATATAACGCAGCCTGTTTAAAACCGATTTGATAAGGCTCTACATGCTTCAGGCTGTTAGCCATCTGCGCCATCATGAAGCGCAGCAGGTTATACGCCAACGCCACGCCCCACAGCTCCTGCCTGTCCAACTCCGGCTTTTTGCTTCTCAGAGTCAGTTCGTTCTGCAGCAGATATTGTTTTATCTCCCTGAAGCCATGCTCTATTTCCCAACGATGCCCATACAGGTCGACGATATCGGCTTTGGGGTAGCGTAGCGGATCGCACATCGAGGTCAAGATTTGGACTTTCTTGCCATTAACCTCTTTGCTTATCAATCTGGCTACCAGTATTTCCGGGGCACCCGGCCATTTCTTGCGGGCCTGCGGACTTAACTTCAACTCAACGAGCTCCTGTCCCGCTCACAGCCTCTCCCGTACGTGATACTGCGCATCTTTGCGCAGTGGGAACATCCAGTGTTTTTCCGTTCCCGAGGCGCTCCAGTGATGGAGGAGTCCCAGCGCATAAAAACCTTTATCCAGTATCGTCAACGACTGCTCCGGTGTCTGCTCAGCCACCTGTGCAGCAAGGTCAACCTCACTGGTTTCCGAGACGCTGCCGAAGCTCACGCCTGTCAGCAAGTGACTGGTGACCTCCATCTGGCAAACCATGCCAGGGACATACCGACCACGGCCCAGACCATCATTTGCATGGGAAGACGGCGTTTACGGAGAGTCACAATCCGTTATCAGCGAGGCATTCATCGCTAAGCTCGGGTGAGAGCAAGTCGGAAAGCGCAGCGAATTATTTGGGGGAGAATTTAAGAACGGTATCAAGAGCCTGACTCAGCAACATAAAAAAATCCGTAATCTCAGAGAGATTACGGATTCTTACACAGCGACAGGATCGTTCAAGTGATCCTTAACTGATCTATAGCGCCAGTTTTTTATACAAGAAACTCACCCTCTGTCTCATTAACTGATGATCTCATGGATCGCTCTGCGCGACAGAATTCGCTTCACGTAGCGCTGCAAACGATAAGGCACCAATTTGACGCCCCAAGCCAATGCCGGGTGTTTGCTCAACCGCCACAGAATGGCCAGCAGTTTTTCCTTACGACCTTGCGGTGCAGCTGGCGTTACCGCAACAACTTCCACATAGGCAGAGGCGTAAACGGATGCCAGCAGGGCTTTATAATCGATACGCCCCAACTCACTTTCCCGCAGCCAATCAGCCTGCAGATAACCGTCCCGATAGAAGTCCCCTACGCGTTCTGCGTGAGAAAGATCCAACAATGCCGGCGCATTAGCGGCCGCAAAGAAAGCTTGCGGATCGGCACGCAGAGAACGCCAGAGCTCGCACATTTTCTTGGCGGAAGTGTCCCAGGCAATCACCCGACTATCGCGGCGGCCGACAACACGTTCGCCGAAAGCGCCAATGTTCGGAACGACAACGGGAATACCGTACTCAAGCGCGATGCTGAGCGTATAACTATAAGTTTCAGGCCATTGAGCCGGGTACCAAATGACGTCCGGCTTGATCTCATCCAGCTTCTGCTGCAGATCGCGGCTTGAATAGGCGCCATGACCTTTGACGGCATCGCACAGCGGGCGGAAAGCGTAGCCTAACAGATGAAACTCGATATCTTCGTGTTTCAAGTCATTGGCGACTTCATCCAACATCAATGCGCCTTTTTCACGGCTGATCGCCCCCAACACAAGGACCTTCAGCTTCTGCCCCTGCTGATAGGTGGACTTGACTTCAGGATACGGAGCGGCAACCTCATAATCCGGATGCCAGGCAATGACACTTTTTTGTGCGCAACTCGGAAAATCGCGCATAAAGCGGACTTGCGTATCGGCAGAAGGGAAAATAACCCGCTCGGCATTTTCGATCCATGGCAGCAGTTTTGCGCGCCATTGTTCCGCCGACAACCCGCCTGGAATCTGATAGTGTTCACTGCATAGCTTATCGCGGGTCGCAACGACATCACCGGCGAAGATGCCGTTTTTATCGGTTAACGTTGGATTCGCGTTCACGAAATAATAATCGTGAATCGTAATGTCATAGGTGCATGACAAGCTATTTTTCAACTCGCCAATTTTATCGGCAACGCCGATCATATGATGAAAATGAATGTGCCCAACGCCAATAAAGCGCAGCAGGTTGACCAGCGTGTCATAACCCTGGGCGACATCAATAATGAACTTCTCGCGGTACACGGCCTCGTTCGTATTTAACGACAATGCAACGCTGCGCCCTTCCTCTTCCGGCGTTAACAGCAGGAAATGCGCCTTATCTTTATAAAACTTGACCAACTCATGCAAATGCTGGGTAACACCACCGCCCATCTTATGAGAGACCAACAAGACTTTGCTGACGTCTTTCTTGGCCAAAATACGCAGTAACATCTGTTGGCGAGCTTTTTTTGCCGGATCGTGAGCGATGAAATCCATCACGTCTTTCGTGTAGTTGGGATGGAGTTCGTTCAGCAACTCAAGAGCTCGCGTTTTGCGCGGGTTCTGTTCGCCTGCGAAGCTCACGCCGCCTTTGTGATAAACAAAGACGTTGAGCTGATGGAAGTTAGGCCATCCGGCTTTTGCCGCACGCTGGCACCAGTCGTTTTCCTCGCCATAACCTCGTCCAAAGGTTTCGACGTCAAAATACCCGACCTCATTCAAACAATCCCGGCGGATATACATGCAGAAGCCGACACCGGTCGGCACTTCCACCAGGTTGTTTTCTCTACCGTAAGTCGAGAACTGATCGTCCAGCTGCTGTACGTTCATTCCCATAAAGAGTTCATTGTCTTCACAGAAATTAGGGAAGCTGCAAATGGTCGCATTGTTTGAAAACGGTGTGATGCTGCCGACCCGGCTACGTGAATAAGCCGCTTCACGAATACGCTCCAGCCAATCATTAGCGACTTCAACATCGCTATTGAGCAACAAGACATCCCGCTTCGGATTGAGCTTCATGCCGCGGTTCACCGTTGCCACAAAGCCCAGGTTTTGCTCGTTTTCAAGCAGTTTGAAACGCGCCGTCTCTGCCCGCTCCCGTAGCCACTGAGTCAGCTCCGGCTCCGGCGAAGCATCGTTGATGACCACCAATTGCGCCCAATGCGGCAAAGTGGCCAGCGCGGACTCAATGCACTCCTGGGTCTCTTCTAATCCACCGTACACAGGGACGACGACGTCGACGATGATCTCTTCGGATTGCTCGCTGACCACAGCCTCCAACTCGCCGACTTTTTCTTCCAGAACGCCGATCTCAGCCTGTTTGGCTGCCAATGCCGAGTTCAAATCTTCAATTGTGTTCATTAAAGTACAAACAGTCCTTTCAACACTTCCATCTTCAATAATGGAAGAGGCCTTTTTTTCCATTTCCGCATCACGCATGCCATCACCACGGGTAATATAATAATTGACGTGTTTCGTTATTATTTCCGCTTCATCAGGAGAGGAAAGCCGGAAACGAATATAGTTGATATCAAACAATAACTCAAAAGGCACCAAATAGGAGAATAGGTAGAAGGCAAGGCGCTTTACCTTCTCTGCCTGATTGGCGACATTACAGAAAGCGTATGAGCAATCGCCCAATACGGTCACTGGAGTGTCCAACAACATCGCTTCCAGGCCAACACTGGAGTTAATCGTCAGAATATGTTTGCAACGCTGAATAAAGTCGATGCTGTTTGCCGAATGGTCGATGACATCATGCCCTTCCTGCAACGTAAAGCGACTGCCAGGGTGGCTACGAATCAATCGCTTCCCAGGGAAAGTGAACTCGGCATAGTCCAGCAATGACTGATTATTGAACGAATTGCTGAACGCGATGATATTGGAATCATTTTCAACCTGAAGCGCAATACCGACATCAAACTTGTCTTCCGCTCGATCTTCATCACCTTGAGGCATCACCAAAGGCTGGCCGGTAAAGAACTCGCGGAGTTGCTCCACTTGAACGTTCATATTGAAACGGTAATCGCTACTCAGATAGCGTCTTTCCGCCTCCGTATTGCCGTTTACCCCACTAAAGTCAAAATAAGCAGTCGCCAAATACTCCGGCGAGCGCAATGGCCCCAACTCAAGATTGACGACTTTAATATTTCTTCTTTTCGCAGCCGCATTCAAGGATGGGCAATTACACCATGTCAGCACGCACTCGATATGACTTTCCTGACTGAGAGCAGCAAACAGTGCCGTCTCAAGCTCAGGAATCACCTCGGTGATGAACGTCTTAAAGAGGACATCTGGGTTGTTAAAGCATTTTCCCATGTAGTGACTGAAAAACGACTCATCAATCACACTGACTTTATGCTTTGCACTCAACTGGTCAAGGTCGGGCAACTGGAAGCCCAAGCGCTTTTGTGAATCGTCCTCAAGTTCCCAACGCCTCTCACGTTCCCATTGTTCAAGGGGGGACAAGTAATCATTGCCCATCATGAAATAAACGGGATCTTTCATCGAGCTCAGGACGCGATAGAAAAACCACAAATAGGGTGCTTTAACGCCTCTAAAGGGGTAAGCCGGTAAGAAAACGCTGATCATTATGACACTCCATCGGCAACGATTTGGATTGGAGCATGGATCACGCCACCGAGCTCTCGTGAGGACCAGTACTTAATTTTTCCAATAGGCCTGCGCTGATCAAGCTCTTCTCGCTCGCCATTATTAAAGCACGCCAGACCGCAGTGGATGAGATAATCACCGGCGTTAATCGGCAACTTGACTTTGTATTTCAACGTTTGCAAACCCGGTTGCAGCGTCAGAGGGTGCCCGGCGCCGATGTTGTTATCCCCCCAAATATCGCCCCCCTGAGCGCGAGAAATCGAGATCCCCAAAACAACGTCGCTGATCGTCTCTGAAGACGCCAGGGTAAAGTTAAAGTACAGCTCTTCACCCGATTTCACTAAAGGCTTGTCAGCCAGGGGGGTGCCATCACTTTTAATGACAGAGAACGACTCGATAATCGCCCGCGCACTACCAAAACGCTTTTCATCCACTTCAGCATTGATCGACGTCTGTTGCAGGGCGCGGAGCTCCTCAATCCCATAGCTGGCGGAAGAGTCGACGGTGGAAGAGACCACTGGCTCCTGTTTCTTTTCAGAAAGCAGCATGCCCTTTTCATAAGCCAACACCGCGGCCAGGACATCCGTCGTATCACCGATCAGTTGGCCGTCGCTCATAACCAGACAGCGATCGGCGTATTCCAGAATGCTGCCGGTTGAATGGGTCACCATAATGATGGTTGTCCCCTGCTTCTTCAGTGCTTCCATCCTTTTAAAGCATTTATACTGGAATCCGATATCTCCTACCGCCAACGCTTCATCGACGATTAAAATCTCGGGATCAATACAGGCTTGCACCGCAAACGCCAAGCGCACATACATTCCGCTGGAATAGGTTTTTACCGGCTGGTCGATAAACGCGCCAATATCTGCGAAATCGAGAATACTTTGAAACTTGCGATCGATCTCAGCCTTGCTTAACCCCAGTACGCTGCCATTAAGGTAGACGTTATCTCGGCCAGTAAATTCAGGATTGAACCCCGCTCCCAACTCCAGCAAGGCGGCGATTCGGCCATTGACGCTAATGTCACCGGTCGTCGGTGTCAGCGTACCGCAAATCATCTGAAGCAGCGTGGACTTGCCCGCCCCATTTCTGCCGATAATGCCAACGGTCTCTCCACGGTTGATGGTGAAAGACACATCCCTGAGTGCCCAAAACTCACGGAAATAAGTACGGCTTTCTTTTCTCGCGACGCGCTGCAGCTTAGGGGCAAAGAACTGCTTCAGACGGTCACGCGGACGAGAGTAGATCTGGTAGCATTTGCTTAAATTGCTAACCTGAATCGCAACATCGTTAGAGGACATCTGCAAACCCCTTTCTGGTTTTCTGGAAGAAAGCATAACCCAGCCAAGCCACTAACATCGCGGCCAACGTATAGACCGCCAGGCCACTCCAGTTGGGCATCTGACCCCAGATCAAAATATTACGCGCTTGTTCGATGATAAATGTCAGAGGATTGAGCATAATCCAGATGCGATACTTCTCAGGCAGCGCGGTGATAGGGAAGAAGACTGGGGATAAAAACATCATTACGGTGGTAATGATTACCGTAGTCTGGCCGACATCACGGATAAATACCCCAAGTGAAGCCAGGATCCATCCCAAACCAAGGCAAAAAATGACCAGCGGCAAGAAGACCAACGGCACGAACACCAACGTCCAATGCAAATAGCCGTTGAACAGGAAAAAAGCGCTAAGCAGAACCAGCAGGCTAATCAAAGTGTGAAACAGGGCAGCACATAAGCTGATCACCGGCAAGGTTTCCAAAGGAAACACCACTTTCTTCACGTAGTTAGTATTTCCCAGAATGATCTGCGGGGCACGGTTCACGACCTCAGCAAAAAAACCGTGAACAATCATGCCGACAAAGAGAATCACGGCAAATTGGGTGCGGCTTTCATCTCCTCCGACAGACCAACGAGCTTTAAAAACGACAGAGAAGACAAAAGTATAGACAACGAGCATAAACAAAGGGTTTAAAAACGACCAGGCCAGTCCCATCGCGGAACCTTTGTAGCGGCCGATCACTTCGCGTTTGGTCATCTGCAGAATCAACTGCTTGTAGCCCCATATGTTACGCACTAAGGAGAGCGGTGATATTGGTTGATTTTTATGCGGATTACTCATTCCCCTGCCCCCTGTATGATCACGGCAGTATGTATCACCGCCATAAACTCATTAAAAATAATCATAATCAACACCTTAATACTTTTAACTCGCCGTCTTTACACTTTTTCTCGCGATGTATGCTACCGCTTGCGACCGTTTTCTTTCATAGGAATGCTCTTTAAGCATTGCTGGTTATAGTGGCGGCGCTGACGATCAAAAAACCACCCCCACTTGCAAAAGTAGGCAACGGCAGAGCGTAAATGATGGCCCAGCAGCACCAGATTTTTATAAGACCCTTTGCCGAAGACATGTGTGATTTGCGCTCCCGAAAAGTAGATGATGTCGCTATGCGGCAAAGCCCGGCGACAGAGATCGACATCTTCCATATACATGAAAAAGCGCTCGTCAAATCCACCCAACTTTTTCAGCAACGGTGACGCTATCAGCATGAAACACCCTGAAACGGTCGGTACGGCAAACGTTGAATCATAATCAGCAGCCTGGAGCTCATAGGCTGCATCCATCTTAGCCCCTAAACGGGGGATAAAGCGGCGCAACAGCAGATTTGCCGGCGTCGGCAGCAATCGGCAACTGTACTGAAAGCGGCCATCACTGTAATGTATCCGCGGAGAGACAAACTGATGCTTCCCTTCGCTGGCGAACTGATGCAAACCCGCCAACGCGCCGACTTCAAAACTGATATCCGGGTTGCAGATCAAAAAATACTCGCAGGAGTCAAGGTAACGCTCCATCGCCAGGTTGTGCCCGTGACCAAATCCGCCATTTCCTTTAGCAGAGATGCAGCTGATACGGGTATTATTCAAGGCATCGGCCCAATCGGCACCGCCATTATTGACCAGAATAATCTTATCAACGCAGCGCTCCGCCAAAAGAGACGTCAAGGTACCCGCCACCTGCTCATAGCTGTGGTTGAATAAAACGATAGATGCAACGATCTGAAATTGAGATTTTTCTTGGTCTACAGCCATGCTGTATCTAGTTCCTAAACCCGTAATTTACCGCAGTCACAAAGTCATGCCATTAGGGTGGTTAAAAGACTGAACGTCAGGCCCATAAGCGCTGTTAACATTTCATCAACATGCAAAAACGCCAAAGGGGATAGCATTATCCCCTTTAATCTCATCCATTTGAAGGATTATCACTGAGATAATATCTTCTGGATTACAGTTTTAAGCTGCTGTTCCCATGGGCTAGGCTTCAGATCCAGCGCACAAATCTTGCTGGTGCTCAGAATCGAATACGCTGGCCTGGATGCGGGCGTTGGATATTCATGGGTTGCGATAGGTTTGACACCCACCTTATGCGGGTAACGAGCAGATGTTTCCGCCTCCCGAAAGATAGCGCAAGCAAAATCGAACCATGAAACGGCGTTATCGCCGCAGTAATGATAGATGCCATAAGGCAATTGAGGATGGGACAGCATAGCGATGACCGTCGCTGCAATATCTCCCGCATAGGTTGGGCAGCCGAACTGGTCGCTCACCACGCCCAACTCCCCTCTCTGCGCGCCGACTCGCAGCATGGTTTTCACGAAGTTGTTGCCGTACTCGCTGAAAACCCAGGCCGTTCTGATCACGACGGTTTTCGGATTAGCTTGTAATGCTGCCCGCTCACCCTCGAGTTTCGTCTGCCCGTAAACGCTCTTGGGCGAACAAGGTGTCTCTTCACAATACGGTTCCGATGAAGTGCCGTCAAAGACGTAATCGGTCGAGATGTGTATGAAAGGAATGTCTAACTTCGCCGCCGCAGCAGCGAGGAAGCCGGGGCCGAACGCATTGATTGCCCGAGCCTTTTCAGGTTCTGATTCCGCTTTATCCACCGCAGTATAAGCCGCAGCATTGATAATGGCATCCGGTACTAGCTGCTCAACCGTCGCCGAGACGGCGGCGGAGTCCGCGATATCCAATTGCTGGCTGTCCATCGCCACCAGGGTCCAATTGGCAGGGAAACGATCGATAATACAGCGCCCCAACTGCCCTGCAGCACCGGTCAAAAGTACACGCATTAAAAAAGCTCTCTAAACAGTTTTCCCTGCAGATCCTTTGGCGACAACAGCGGCTCGCTGACTGGCCATTCGACACCTACTTCCGGATCGTTCCACAGCAGGCACCCCTCATTACTTGGATCATAGTAATCAGTGCATTTATATTCAAAATCAGCCGAGTCCGAAACTACGACAAAACCATGGGCGAGACCAGGCGGAACCCAAAGCTGGTTTTTGTTCTCTTCGGACAGGTAGACGCCAACCCACTTTTTGAACGTCGGCGACTCGGGACGAATATCGACGACCACATCGTAGACCTCGCCGCGTACCACCCTCACCAACTTACCTTGCGGTTTTGCCGTTTGAAAATGCAATCCCCGCAAGACACCACGCGCTGAACGGGAGTGGTTATCTTGTACGAACTCCGCATCAATGCCGAGCAACTCCTGATATCGACTTTTTTGGAATGTTTCCAAGAAAAAACCACGCTGGTCGCCAAACACTTTGGGTTCAATCAGCTTTACACCTTCAACCTGCGTCTCTATCACTTTCATTAGAAATTTACTCACGAAAAACGTTACCCAGAGACCTAGAATTATGTTTATAAACACGCGCCGCCACCGAGTTTACACTTCACGTTTGAGGTCTTTTTGAACGAACCTTAAACAAACTCGCGTGCATATGACAGAAATAATATAGGGTCCGCGAAGGTTTGAGAGACTAGCACAATTTGCAAAAACATCCGACACCGTAACGTAAAAAAATACGCAAAATCTTTGCGACCGCCGTCCAGAAGCTTGTTTTAATATCTTGTTTTAAAATGAAAAACGATAAAATTCAGCAGAAAATATCGCATATTATCTAAGGGACTGCTTACAATTTATCAAGCATTGCTTACTGATTACCCAATGGCCGTTTGGGCCCTTTCATTTATCCTTTCCGATAAACGGCAGGGCCAAATTGCGGGTTCAGCGCTGAAAACCCTTAGGATTTTTCTTCTGCCAGTTCCAAGTATCACGCATCATGTCATCGAGACTCCGGCTCACTTTCCAACCCAGCTCCTGATAAGCCAGATCGGCATTCGCCCAAAACGCGGGTAGATCGCCTTCGCGGCGCGGCAATATTTGGTAAGGGATTGTTACCCCAGATGCTTTCTCAAACGCCTGAACCATCGCCAGTACAGAATGCCCTACGCCAGCCCCCAGGTTGTAGGCCTTAAACCCATTGATCTTCGGCAGATGATCCATCGCTTTCAGATGGCCTTCGGCCAGATCCATAACATGAATGTAGTCACGCTCACCCGTACCGTCTTTCGTCGGGTAATCTCCACCGAAAATCCCCAGTTTATCTAACTTACCGATCGCTACCTGCGAGATGTAAGGCAGCAGGTTATTGGGAATACCGTTAGGATCTTCGCCGATCAAGCCCGATTCATGGGCTCCAACCGGGTTAAAGTAGCGTAAAGCAATAATCGAAAATTGCGGCTCAGCCTTGGCGAAATCCTGCAGGATCTGCTCTACCATCAGCTTAGACGTGCCATAAGGGCTGGTCGTGCCACCAATTGGCGTAGTCTCGACGTAGGGCACCGGCGAGTTGGCACCATAAACAGTGGCGGAGGAACTGAAGATGAAATCATGTACGCCGGCACGGCGCATAGCATCCAACAGTACTAGCGTGCCGGTGACATTATTCTGATAATACTCAATCGGTTTGCGCGTTGACTCTCCCACTGCTTTGAGGCCGGCGAAGTGAATGACGGCCGTAATCGGGTGCGCTTCAAAGATCCGATGCAGGCATTCCTCATCCTGGACATCGCCTTGATAGAACACCGCCGCTTTCCCCGTCAGCTTTTCCACGCGGTGTAACGATTCCGCGGAAGAATTCGACAGATTGTCCAACACCACCACATCTTCGCCACGCTCTAGCAGAGATAAAACGGTATGAGATCCGATGTAACCGGCTCCACCGGTGACTAAAATTGTCATGCAAGCTCCTTTGTTCACGTCTAAGCCTAGATGCTACCTGTAGGATGTGCTCTTATTCTAGTGGGATTAGTGATGATAAACATCAGATTAGTTCTGGTTTTTATTATTCATTGATGACAGAGACTCGCTAGCCACTGCTATCCTCTTTCAACCTGAAAATCAGACTTAAACACAGATACGAGGATAAATTAAAATCAATACAATAGTATCACTTTACTTTAAAACACTCTCGTACCATATGCCCATGAAACATGTCAAAAAAAGAATGGGAAGTATTAAGAAGATGAGGGAAAAGATGGGGGGAGATAATCAGGAGAGCTGTCTGTAACATTTAACATCAAAGTAGTGACTAGCAACTAGCCACCACTTTGACACCCACATTATCGGTCATATCAATTAATAAGCCGACTTATGTATAAAACCTTTAAATACAGTAAGGAAAATTATTTTAAGATCTAACCAAATACTCCAGTCTCGGATATATTCAAGATCATATTCTACTCGCTTTTGCATTTTATCCAAAGTGTCAGTTTCTCCCCGCCAGCCATTAATTTGAGCCCAGCCAGTTATTCCTGGCTTGACTTTGTGTCGGAGCATATAACCTTCGATAAGATTTCTATATTGTTCGTTGTGTGCCACAGCATGCGGCCTAGGTCCAACGATCGACATTCCACCAATAAGCACATTGAAAAATTGCGGCAGCTCATCTAAAGAGGTACGTCGTAAGAATGCACCTACTTTAGTCACCCTGGCATCCCCTTTCTTTGCCTGAATAACTACGTCATTATTTTCCATGACAGTCATAGATCTAAACTTCCAAACCTTGATAGGTTTACCATCCATGCCATACCGTGTTTGTCGAAATATAACAGGACCATGAGACGTGAACTTGACAGCGAAAGCGATCAAAGCCAGTACCGGTGAGATAAATATCAATATCAGCATCGACAGAATAATGTCCTCAGCCCTTTTAAAAACTTTATTTATTCCATTTAGCGGAGTGTCAAATAATGGAACAACGGGAACCCCATTCACCTCTTCAGTTCTTGATTGCAAAATATTAAACGTAAAGACATCAGGAATAAACATAACAGAACAAGTTGTATCTGTTAACTTGCTGAGTATCTTCTTGAATTTATGCTCTTCGCTCATTTTCATTGCGATGTATACATAATCAAGTCGCCCCTGACGAGCATCCTCGATCAGTTTATCTAGGTCACCGCAGTACGTTATTTCATTATCATCGTGACTTTGTACATCATCGTATATACCTTCAACGATAAATCCTAACCAAGGTTCTTCTTTAAAATTTTTTAGCAATCTGACACCAATAGGCATCGAACCCGCAACAGCTACCTTACGATTGTTATATCCCAAATTTCTAATCATCCCAACCAAAAAACGGATTGCAGAACGACAGAATGTAAACCCGAGGCATACAGAAAGATACCAGTATAAGAAAACTTCGAATGTAAAGCTAGAACTCGGCATGAACGACGTGATACCGGCAGTAACCACTAAACTTAGCGTCCAATTTTTAAGTATAAGCCGAAGTTCTGATGAAAATTTCCCGCCACGCCAAGAGCGATAAAAATCTGTTATGCCGCCTATCATTTGAAAAGCGACTAACGCTATGAGCGCAACCAAAATAGCCTCATAGTTAAAGTTAAACCCATTTATTTTACTTACAACAAATCCACCAAAGAAAATAATAGAGATATCAGAAAAACGCTGAACCATCGATATGAGAGATGCATTTGCTTTGGAATGCGCCCGCTGATGCTGTATTTTCATAATAAAATTACTCTTATTAAAATGATGCGCAATTACTATGTAATAAAAGCGCACCCTTTAAATTATAAAATCAATAGATTCAAAACTTCCTTAACCTTTTCTTCCATCAATTTCTTATTATTTCTAGATTCAACGTTAAGCCGAACCACAGGCTCTGTATTTGAGGAGCGTAGGTTGAAACGCCACTCTGGGAATTCAATGGTTACACCATCGGTATAATCGACCGAACTTGCTTTAGAAATATAATGTTTTTTAACACCCTCAATCGAAATTTCTGGATTCGACAGTTTAATATTGATCTCACCAGAAGACGGATAGGCAGCAATACGATCCTGAACCAGCTGCCCCAGAGTTTGTCCCTTCACGCTGACCAGTTCGGCAACCAGCAGCCACGGAATCATGCCACTGTCACAATAAGCAAAATCTCGGAAATAGTGGTGGGCGCTCATCTCTCCGCCATAAATGGCATCTTCCGCACGCATACGTTCCTTAATGAAAGCATGGCCGGTTTTCGACATCACGGGTACGCCCCCCGCGTCGGTGACCACATCTATGGTGTTCCAGCTCAGACGCGGATCATGGATAATCTTCGCCCCTGGCTGTTTCTGCAGGAAAGCCTCCGCCAGTAACCCGACGATGTAATAGCCTTCGATGAAATCGCCTTTTTCATCAAACAGGAAGCAACGATCGAAATCACCGTCGAACGCGATCCCCATATCAGCGCCATACTCGCGCACCGCATCGGCGGTATCAGCGCGACACTCTGGCAGCAGTGGATTTGGAATACCATTGGGGAAAGTGCCGTCCGGCTGGTGATGTACCTTGATAAACTCCAATGGTACGCCTTGTGCCTTCAGTTGCGCCTCAATGGCATCGATCACATGCCCTGCCGCACCATTGCCCGAATTTATCACCAACTTCAACGGTTTGAAGTTGTTCACATCGATATAGGAAAGAATGTGCTCTACATAAGCCCCTAACACATCCTGCCGTACGTAGCTGCCGCGCGTTGCTGTTGCTGCCAGCGTCTGAAACTGATTTTTTTCCGCCAGCTCTTGGATCGCTCGTAATCCGGAATCGCCGCTAATTGGGCGAGAGCCTTCGCGCACCAACTTCATACCGTTATAATCGATAGGGTTATGGCTGGCGGTCACTTCCACGCCACCATCCGTTTTCAAATAAGTCGTGGCGAAATAGATTTCTTCGGTACCGGTTAAACCGATGTCGATAACGTCGGAGCCCGCATCCTGTAAGCCTTTCGCCAGCGCCAGTTTCAGGCTTTCGCTAGTCAAGCGTACATCGCTGCCCAATACGATAGACTTGGGCTTCAAATACTCGCCGTAGGCGCGCCCAATACGGTACGCGATGTCCTCATTCAGTTCTTCGCCCAGTTTTCCGCGAATGTCATAGGCTTTAAAACACGTCAACTTTTTCATCAAAGATTCCTTAATTAGGTTCTGCCATATCGATCGTGTAATCGTTCGATATCATCCTCTTCCAGATAGCGTCCCGATCTGACTTCAATCATTTCCAGATTGATTTTCCCTGGATTTTCCAATGTGTGCACGCTGCCAGCAGGAATAAAAGTTGACTGATTTTCGGACAGAAAGAACTCTTTATCATCGACATTCACTTTCGCCGTTCCGCTAACCACTACCCAATGCTCCGCACGGTGTAAATGGCGTTGTAGCGAAAGCCCCTCGCCAGGGCGCACGATGATTTTTTTTACCTGGAAGTGAACGCCACTGTCGATATCGCAAATTTTCCCCCACGGACGGTAAGAGGAGGAATGTTGCCGGAAATGATGAAGATTGCGCTTTTTCAGTTCCTCGACGATTTTCTTTACCTCTTGAACCTTATCTTTGGTAGCAATAAGCACGGCATCGCTGGTCGTAACAACAACCATGTCATGCAACCCTATCGTAGCCACCAGAGCAGAGTCAGAAGATATGTAATTGTTATTTGAATCAATGGAGATAACCTCCCCAACATTCACATTTCCCGAATGGTCCTTTGCAGATACATCCCACAATGACGACCACGATCCGACATCACTCCATCCTGCATCGATCGGGATCACAACGGCATCCTGGGTTTTTTCCATCACGGCATAGTCAATGGAGTCACTCGGGCAGCATTGGAAGGTTTCTTGCTCCACGCGAATGAAATTCATATCGCGTTGGCTCTCCATGACTGATTTTTTAGTCGCTTGGTAAATCTCCGGGCTAAATTTTTCCAGCTCGCTGAGAAATTTCTCCGTCTTGAACATAAACATGCCGCTGTTCCAGCTATAATCGCCGGAAGCGACATATTCTTTTGCTTTTTCCAGACAAGGCTTCTCAACAAAGGCATCAACTTTGAAGCACTCCTTGGAGAGGCTGTCACCACGTCTAATATACCCATAACCCGTCTCTGGATGCTGAGGGATAATACCAAACGTCACCAGCCGATCTTGTGTGGCAAACTGAGTAGCCGTATTGATTGCCTCATGAAAATTGCTCACTTTCGTGATCAAATGATCGGCAGCCAATACCAAGAGCATACCGTCAAAGGCTTCTTCTGCCGCCAGATGAGCCGCCAAAGCCACAGCTGGTGCAGTATTCCGCCCCATAGGTTCCAAAATTATATTTGTCCCCAGTTGGCCGATCTCACGCAACTGTTCTGCGACCAAAAAACGGTGCTCTTCGTTACATATCACTAAAGGTGCCGCAATCTCTAGATTGGAAGCATTCTGCAAGCGCACCAACGTCTGCTGCAATAGGCTTAAACCACTATCGTCAATCGACAGAAATTGTTTAGGAAAAGATTCTCGAGACAAAGGCCATAAGCGGCTACCCGTTCCTCCGGCCATAATTACCGGGACTATCTTGGACATAATTTAACCCTTCGCTAATCTGTTATTTCAACATGAGCTTTAATAACTATTATTTTTGATAAGAAATAGGAAAATCAGTGCGTTCGAAAATAATCTTTAAAATTGTTAATGTGATAATTCTCAAAACCCTGCAAATGACTGGTAAGATTTTTCAAACCAATAATAAGAATAACCTGAGGACATAATGTTAATATCAGGAACGTGACTTACTATTATACAACATGGCTCCAGCACTCCGAGTGAGGCCCTGGCACTGACAGCATCAAATCGAAAAAACAAAAGCCATAAGAATCAATAAATTAAAAAATACAACGCTACCGCCCTTGGCTTCCAGTTACCAATCACTGATGTATGCGTCCACTTGTTGCCATTAATGGTCACTACTACGATGTTTGTCACCAGGCAAACATCGCATACCAAGCGGCGATAAGGCGTGTTAACACATCACCACATCTGACTTCATAAGGCTTATATAAGACAGGGAGGCTATTTTTATCTCACCTCGCCAATCAAGCGATAACATAACGTATAAACACAAAAAAGAGCAGCTTTGAACTGCTCTTTCAGATTTATACTTAGGGTTGGCAACCTGTTCGCCGAATTATTGTTCAGCGTCCTGCAGAAAAATATTGCGCGACGCGCAGCACATCCTTCTCGTCCAAGGTGCCGGAATCGCTCAACAGGGTAATCCAAGACTTGATATAGGTGTATTTGGCGGAGGCCAAGTCACGTTGGGCGCTGTAGAGCTGCTGTTCGGCGTTGAGCACATCGACGTTGACGCGCTGCCCCGCCAACACGCTCTGCCGGGTCGCCGTCACCTGCGTAGTCGCCGACTTCACCGCCAATTCGTAGGCCGCCAGTTTGGCACGACTGCTGATGCACAGATTGAACTGCTTGCGCAGATCGTTCAGCGTCGTGCCGACTTGCGTGTCCATTTCGGCCATCGCCTGGCCGTAGCGCGCCGCGGCCTGCCGGGTGGAGGCCGCCACGCCGCCGCCGGAGTATATCGGCAGGCTCACCTGCACGCCGATGCTGTCGGTACGATATTTCTGGTTAACCGTGTTATCGCTACTGGAGTCGTTTTCCGAATGCGAAGCGTAAAGTTGCACGTTCGGCATAAAGCCGGCGCGATTTCTCTCCACTTCGTATTTCGCCGCATCGACGCCATGGCGCGAGGCGGCCAGCACTGGGTTGTTTTCCAGGGCGATCTTTTGCCACTCTTCAAACTTCGACGGGATCAGCGGCGCCACCTTGAATTGCCCTGGCCGTAAGCTCTGCAGCTCATCCAATTGATTCAACGGCACGCCGATGATCACCTCCAGCTCACGCTGCGCAGCGTCCAGCGCGTCGCGCGCTTCTATCACCTGCGCCTCTGCCAGGCTGTAGCGCGCCTGCGTTTCGGAGACGTCGGTCAGGGTCCCCTCACCCGCGCTCATCAGACGATCGTTCAACGCCAACTGTTCTTTATAGGCTGCTTTCTGCGCCTCGGCCAAGGCGATTTGATCTTTGGCATAGGCCACTTCGACATACGCGCTGATCACCCTCACCGCCAGATCGAGCAGTTTGCCGCGATAGCGCTCATCCGACATCATCGTCTGCGCCACGCCGCCTTTATAACGCGCATAGGCCTCATAATCGAACAGCGGCTGCGTCAGCGTCACCGAGCTGGAGTAGCTGCGGTACTGCTGGCGCCGCGTCGCTTCCGTAATGTTGCCAAAGAAGTCGCTTTGTGGATATTTCTGGGTTTGCCAGTTACGCGGCGAATTCTGGTAATTCAGCGATACCTTCGGCAGCAGCCCCGCCCTGCCGATATTTTCGTTTTCATCTCCCGCTTCTTTCTCTTTTATAGCCGCCCGAAAAGTCGGGTCCTTTTCTAATGCCAGCGAATATGCGTCTAAAATCCCTATCGAATAAACCGGCGCAGACATCGCAAACAAAAGGGTGCCGATAACCAGACCGGCAGCCTGTCGTTTTGAATGAATCAAAATTATTCCTCGGTTAATGAAGTATGAGCGCGATCCAAAATAGGTTTAAACAGATAGCTCAGCAGCGAGCGCGACCCCGTTTTCACGAACACCTCCACCGGCATCCCCGGCTTGATGTCCTCGCCACTGAGCATTTTCATGCCCTCCGGCGAGACCGTGACCTGCATCTGGTAGTAAGGTTCGCCATTGGTTTTGTCGACCAGACGGTCGGCGGAAACCAACGTGACCGTTCCCGGAATTTTCGGGGTTTTGTTTTGGTTGAAGGCGGTAAACATCAGATCCACCGGCAACCCGTTGTACACCTTATCGATCAGGTCGACTTTGAGGCGAGAATCCACCACCAAAGTCGCCTGGCTGGGCACAACGTCCATCAGGTGGTCACCCGCTCCCACGACGCCCCCCTGAGTGAAGATATTCAATCCGACCACGGTGCCGTCCACCGGTGAGGTGATGGCAGTGTTGCCCAGATCGAAATCGGCCATTTGCAGCTTGTTGCGGAACTCGCTGGCGTCCATTTGGGTTTGCGCCAGCTGCGTTCTGACCTCGCGCTGATAATCTGCAAAGCGCTGATCGATGCGTTGCTGAGATTCCTGCAGTTGCTTTTGCAATTGGCCAATCCGCCCGACGGTTTCGTCGATACTGCTGTTCACCTCGGCGAACTGGCGTTGAATTTCCAGGTAGCGGTTACGCGGCAGATATCCATCCGCGGCCAACTGCTTCATGCTATTCATCTGTTCACGCAAACTGGAAAGCTGGATCTGTTTGTTGGCACGCGAATCCTGCAGGCCTTTCAACTGGAAGCGGATCCCGTCCATCGACTGCTTATAGCCGTCGATTTCACTTTGCAGCCCTTGGCGGCGGGAAGCGAACAGCTGCGTTTGCAGCGCAATAATCTCCGCGACGCGCGGCTGATCCTTGATCTTGGCGAAGATCGGGGAAAACGTGACATTGCCCAGCCCGTCCCGTTCAGCAAGCAGGCGCCCTTCGGTAGCCAAGGTGGTGTAGTACTGATCGCGCAGCGAATCGACCTGCGCTTGCGCCTGCACCTGGCTCAGTTGCACCAGCACCTCGCCGGCTTTCACCTTATCGCCGTCTTTCACCGCGATATTTTTGATGATGCCACTGGCCGGAGCCTGCACCGTTTTACGATTGCCGGAAACGGTTACCGAGCCCGGCGACGCCACCCCTTTATCCAGAGGCGCAAACGCCGCCCAGGCCAAGAAGCCGAACACGCCCACTCCCAGCGCCAACCACCCCAGGCGGGTATAACGACGCTCATCCAACGGGATCTGTTCTGAGTACGAGTCATGCGGCTCGCCAATATGCGTAGACATACCAACTCCTTTGACTGCCGGCGACGCAACGGCGCCGCCAGGCGAGTTCACGGCTTAATTAGTTTGAGTTTTAGGGATATCGCCTTCATCCGGCTCGGAGTTCACCGCACGCACCGCCTGCGGAGGCACCTGCGCTTTTTGCGCATTCGCCAGGGCCTGCAATACCTGCTGCGTTGGGCCAAATGCATTGACGTTCCCGTTAACCAGCAGCAACAGCTTGTTGGTCATCGCCAGCAGATTGGTGCGGTGAGTAATCAGGATCACCGTTTTATTGCGCTGTTTAAGGAACGTAATGGCCTGGTTCAACGCCCGCTCACCGGCATCGTCCAGATTGGAGTTGGGTTCATCCAGCACGATAAGAGACGGATCGCCATACAGCGCACGCGCCAAACCGATACGCTGTTTCTGGCCGCCGGACAACCCGGCGCCACCGCTGCCGATCACCGAATCATAGCCATTGGGGAAGCGCAGAATCAGCTCATGCACGCCGGCCAACTTGGCGGCCTCAATCACTTTCTCCGAGTCCAGCTCGTTGAAGCGGGCGATGTTCTCCGCGATGCTGCCGGCGAACAGTTCAATATCCTGCGGCAGATAACCGATATAGGGCCCCAACTCGTCCTTGTTCCACTGGTAGATGTCGGCATTGTCCAGTCGCACGATGCCTTCACTGACCGGCCAGATGCCGACCAATAGACGCGCCAGCGTCGATTTGCCGGAGGCGCTTGGCCCAATAATCCCCAGCACGTCTCCCGGCTGAACGGCGAAACTGACGTTATGCAATACCGCGCTCCCCTTCGAGCCCGGCGGCGTAGCGGTCACCCCTTCAACGGAAACCACCCCTTCTGGCCGCGGCAGCGACATGCCGGTACCGCGAGGCGGATGCTGTTCCAGCAGGCGCACCAGACGCTGATAAGCCAGCTTGGCGGAGCTCCAGCTTTTCCATACGTTAATCACTTGCTCGATCGGCGCCAGCGTGCGCCCCATCAAGATGGAACCGGCGATCATCATGCCCGGCGTGATGTGCCCATCGATCGCCAGCCAGCCCCCCAGCCCCAAAACCAGCGACTGGAGCGACAAACGCACAAACTTAGTGATCGATGTCACCCGCGATGCCCGCTCGCTGGCGATACGCTGACTATTCAGGAAGCGCTGGTGTAAACCGAACCAGCGTCCCTTCAGGTTAGGCAGCATCCCCAGTGCTTCGATCACTTCGGCATTGCGCAAATTCGTGCTGGCCAGATTGCCTGACATGATTGAAAGCCGGCTGGCATCCGCCAGCGGCTTCTTCGACACCACTTCGTTGATCACCGCCAGGGCGATCAACAGCAAGGAGCCCACCAAGGCGAACAACCCCAACCAAGGGTTAAACAGGAAAATCACCAGCAGATAGATCGGGAACCAGGGCGCATCGAAGAAGGCAAACAGCGCACTACCGGTCAGGAATTGGCGCACGTTGGTCAGATCGCTCAGCATCTGGCCGGCATCGGACGAGCCGTTCTTTAAATTCGCCTCGTAAGCCGCCGTATAAATGCGCGTATTGAGGCGCATGTCCAGCTGGCTGCCGATGCGGATCACCACCATGCTGCGCACGTATTCCAGCAAGGACATCATGCCGAACATCCCCAGCATGATCAGCGTCAGCATTAACAGCGTGATTTCATTGCGCGAAGGCAGCACCCGGTCGTAAACCTGGAGCATGTAAATGGAAGGAACCAGCATTAACAGG
Source organism: Serratia sp. CY55921 (assembly GCF_052167655.1). NCBI lineage: Bacteria > Pseudomonadati > Pseudomonadota > Gammaproteobacteria > Enterobacterales > Yersiniaceae > Serratia > Serratia sp. CY55921. Next base: position 2,095,239 of record NZ_JBJNMU010000001.1, read on the forward strand.
TTAATAAACGCAGTAAATATACCAACGGTCCAGAAGACTTTGCTGCGTGTACGTATAACATCCGCAATTTCGTTGCGCGGGATAAATTGATTCACGTTCTGCCCTTACATCATGTGCACTGTCAGTCCAATCCGCATTGACCCCCTACCTAAAGAAATTCCTAAAAAAAGAATTATCCCGAGAAGGCTCACCCCAAAGAAATGCCCGAGACTGCAGATACTTTCGTTAACTATAGGTAGAGAAAGTGAAAACCGGCAAGGTGGGTCATAAAAAAAAAGCCGGTCAACGCGCCTGACAAAAGCCCAACAAAACAATGCGATATGAGAAAATAAAAGCAGGGAGGGAAGAGAACGAAATGGAATAACTTAGAGAGGATGACGCCGCTCACAAAATTAAACATGCGGGGGATTACGCCCCCGCATTATTTAACCCCAAATAGTTCCACATGGAATTATTTGTTATTGCAACTTTACCCCTAGGCGTAGTGCAGAGTATCCACCAATTGCTGGTGGTTCTGGCCAGTCAGGTAAATGACCGTATCGTTGGCATCCAGCGTGTGGTTATTGTTATTGTCAATAATCACATAGGAGTCAGCATTGTTACCTGTCCCGCTGAACACCACAGAGGCCACACCCACTTTCCCGGTCAGCGAGTTTGGATTGCTCAGCCCCAGGATGCCGCCCAACAGGCCGACGACGCCGGTAGTCAGACCGCCAACCAACGATCCCAACAGCGCATCCAGCGTATCTGCAGCGCGAGTACCGTAGTCTGATACCGCAGTGCCGGTATTGGACAAGGTCAGGCCGGAAGCGGCATCGACGATCTTGTCTTTCGCGGTGCTGAAGTCGGTGATGGTGACCCCCGCCTGCGAGTTACTGGATTTCAGATCGTAAGTATTCGCTCCGTTACCGCCAGTCAGCGTGGTGTTACCCAGCACGTTGAAGCTGTCGGTCGTCGACGTCCCTTCCACCGTCAATTGGTAACCGTTCAGACCCAGCGTGTTCAGCAGCGGAGTCAGCAGCGCCGTGGTAGCCGCACTCAACGGCAAGGCTTTCAGCAGTTGCACGATAATACCGTCACCGGTACCCGCATGGCTTGAATCCAGGTTCAAACCACCGGTATTGGCAGAGGCATTGATGTCGCGCACGTTGCTGTATCCCGCGCCCACGGTCAGGTTCAACGCATGGTCGCCGGTCACGTTGATATTCTGAACCTGCGCGTTGGTGCCTGCCAGAGACAGAATATTGCTGAACGCACCGGTCCCACCTGAAGCCACGTTCACCGTCGTCAGCGCGGTGCCCAACAGCGCACTGCTGCTGCTGTTCAGGCTGATGGCGCCGGCATTCACGTTCGCCGAGCTCACCGCATCAAAGTTGATGTTGAAGTGGTCGGTGGCGTTTTGGACGAAGGTGAAGTTCAGCGTACTGGCGGAGGTCGCGTCACCTTTCACTTCCAGCTGTGCGGCGTTACCGCCGGCGGCGTTGATGACGTTGACGTTAGCCAGGCCGGAGATCACGAACCCTTGCGCACCCAGGTTGGTCGCTGCCGCGTTCTGGGTGACAGTGCCCCCCGTGGTGCCTTCCACCGTGGACGTGCCGTTGGTCAGGCCAAAGTCGAAGGTGTTGGTCGGTGTTGTGACGGTAGTGGTAGTCGGTGAACCAACCAGCGGTGTCGTAATCAGCGTACCAACAGACTTGCCGATATAACCGGTCAGATCAATCTGCTCGAAGTTCGAGAAGTTGTTGGCGTTACTGGTTACGGTGCTGGTACGAACGCCCAGGGCGTTCTGGTTGGTCACCACGGTTTTGGTGATGAAGTTGGCGGAGATGGAGTCCGTCCCTGCGCCGCCGTCAGCCTTGACGGTATTGGCGACGGTGTTGGCCCCGCCGGCGACGGCGTTACCCGCCCAATGCAGGCTGTCGTTGCCGGCGCCGAGGTTAAACTTCGCCGTGCCGGTCGCGATGTTTGCCGTCGAAGTGACGACTACGTTATCCGCACCCGAGCTGGCGTTCAGGATCACGTTGCCGTTATTGACCGTTACCGCAACCCCTGGGTTAACGCCGTTATCAGACAGGTTAACCGTAGCCGCGCTGGTGCCGTTGATAGTCAGGTTGGCCAGGTGATCGGCAAACTTCAGGTTGACCAGGCTGGCTGTGCTCGCATTGAGTTGAACATCAGTCAATACCGCCGTTTCAGCATTGCTGATCTGGTGTGACAGCCCCGAGTTGATCGTACCAATGGCATTACCACCGGAAGCAGATGACGACAAGGCTGCAGCAGTGTTGTAAACCAGACTGGTACCAATCTGGTACTCAAAGGCATGCTGTTGCGTAACTGTAGTGGCATCGGTAGCCGTCGAGTTACGTAAGTCATTGATGATAGCCTGCGTAATGACAGATTTGTTCGTTCCCAAGGCGTTATAAGTCGCTAGTTGAGAAGCAGTAGCGTTCACACCATACACACCATTAAAAATGTGCTGGATGAACGCATCACCAGTTAAGTTAGCGCCTTTCTGCTGAAACTCAGAGGAAGCAAGAAGTTTTTGAGTCAGAAGCGCGAATGTGTTTCCTGGCTGCAATAAGTAAGTAGTCCAAAAACTCAAACCACTGGCGTCGGCAGCTCGATAAGGAGCAGCCAAATAAAGCGAGGCAACCTGCTCTTGATTGGCCAGCGCTACGCTCCACTGATTCCACGCCGCAGTACCGTAATTACTATACAGCAGAGCATCAACGTGGTTGTCGAGGGTGGTTTGTGCAGCCAGGTTAGTACTGTCGAACTGCTTATAGTTTAATAAGTTATCAATTGCGCTATAGATAGCACTATTCAGCGACGTAGTACCCAAAATGCCCTGGAGAACGCTGTCAGCCGGTGCAGTACCATAAACCTTGGTATAAACCGTTCTTAAAATATCCAATGAAGTGCTTGAGCCATACAAGGCTTGCCCTTCAGCAGAAGCCAGCAGGTTACCCACGTATGTCTGTGCGGTAATTTGTCCCGTCCGAATTTGGCCAGCATCAGCATCAAAAGCCGCTGGACCGGTAAAAGTACTATGACCCAGAACAGCATATTGAATCGCTGCCACAACCTTCTGGTACAGCAAAACTTGAGAAGCCATAAGTATATCCTCAAAATTAAAAATTTATTTCAGATATCAAAAAGTTAACATAAATAAAAAAATAAACATGCGAATGCACGCCAGTTAAGGAAAGATCAAAAAAGCAGGGTTGTCAAACAGCAAAAAGAAAACAAACTAAAGATAATCCTATAAGAAAAAACATTAATGAATGAAAACAATCCACATAAACACTTACTTAACAAGCAATACATTTCCTTGCGAATAATAACGCACGAAACAGTATAGAGCATGATTAAAAAAGAAATAAAAACTCAACAAAAAACTCTCTAGTAAGATTATTAAAATAACACTAATCAATAAACTTCATACAATCCCTAATCAAAGAGCATGAATAATCAAGATGTTTATCGCCATTCGCGACAACTGTATCATTATTTATTTTATCGTTTGGCAAACCAAAATTTCTCGTCACCCTCCCTCTACTATCAACATCAATTCGATTAAAAAAATCAAGCAGACCATCAAATCGGCAATTATCTATCTTGTTTTTAAAGCCACCATTGATAAAAATGACAGGTGTCCCCATCGCCAAACAAGGCAATGCGGTATGAATACGTGACGTGACAACCAACTTAGCCGAAGAAAGTTTTATTAAAAAATCATGAGCCATTTCAATGCCGACTTCATAGGGAGCGTAAGGAACTATTTGAGTCACTACTTTGACTTTCCTTAATAGCTCCGCATCGAAGCATTCCTTAAGAACCTTTTTCTTATGAAAAAACTCTGCCACACGCCCATTAAGAATTCGTTTGGCCAATCGCAGAGGTTGCCGCATGAGTTCAAACGGTGTCAGGGCGTCATACATAACATCAACAAAATAAATATCATCCGAGCAGGAATTTCGCTTATATGTTTTGCCTAATGTCAAAGTCATACACCCCGAGTAATATGCAGGTATACCATATTTCTCGAGCAAGCTTACCGTATAGAAATCCCGGCATCCTATAGGAGCATGTTGCTTCAGGTGATAAATAGTTTCAGCAGAAAATATTTTATTTTCAACCGAAGCATTGATATGCACAGACGTATAAAAGGGATAAACATTACAGGAGGGTGGGAAATTTTCTGGTGAGTCCATATACCATGCATTCATTATCACCTTCACTGGCTCCCCATGATAACTACCTATAGCATCACGTGGAATTGGGATATCACACGAAGGGAGAAACTGCCTGGCGGCAAGGGTTTGTACATAATCACCTAAATTAATCCACCCTCTTTTACGGTAAAGATCACTTTCGTAAGTCAGAAATCCATACTTTGTCATTACAACCCCCTCTAACTGTACTTCAGTTTCCTAAGCAACTTGAGAAATGATGCTCTATCATCAGAATCAAAAACGATAAAGAAGAACATTATAGCAACAAAAAACAAGTTAAAAAAAGAAACCATTAACAAAGAAAAATAACCATCAGGAATCTTATCTTTAATATAAAGACAAGTCAAAACTGAAATTATTGCCACAATCAAAAATTTTGGGAGAAGCTTAACCAAAAAAACATTCAGATTACAGAGAGGAAAAATACTTTGCGTCCACAAAACTCTTAACACGAGCAGTATCAGCACGCACAGCGCCCTTATAAAAAGAACAAAATAGATTGAATAATGCAAGAAAAATAAAGCGGTCATCAACAGAACGGAAAACCCAAGAATAAGAGATATGACCAATTGATATCTTTTTAACTCCCCCTTTGTATATATAGCAGTAACAAAAGGATTGGATAAGGAATCAATGAACGCATAAACAATGACAATTCGAATAAAACCGGGGAGATAATCTGGCACATCACCAAGCCATACAGTACTCACGAAATCAGCAAAAACAAAAACAGGCACACCTGACAATATCGAGGCAAATGCAGTCAGCTTGCAAGATAGAAAAATTAAGCAATTCATCTCATCATAATGCCCCAAAGAGCCACTCTTAATTATTTTCGGAGCAAAGGCCATTTGCAGAGCACCAGTAACCCGATTAAAGGCGTTCAGGACCTGTTCAGCTAACCAGATAGAAGCATTAGCGACCAACCCTACAAAGTAATAAGCTAAGAATGCAATTGATTGGGAAACACTTACAATACTGAACGCACCTAACAATGGCCAACGAGAGAATAACAGAACCTCCTTTAAAAAGACCAAGTCAATATCTCTTGAGAAAAACCCTCTATATAACCGAACGTATTTTGAACAAAAATAAACGTACACAATAAAAACAAAAACAAAACCAATGAGAACAAGACAAGAATAAGAAACAACTTTATTTTGAAAGTCGAAAGACGAGAATATAAAAACCATCAACCAACGTTGAAAAGCATCAAATACTCCAACCTTAGCAAAAAAAGACATCTTTTCCGTGGCGAGAAAGTATCCCATAAGAGGTGTCTGCATAATTTGAAAAAGGAGTGTTATTATTGTGAATTGGTACAACAGGAAGATATCGTTAGTGCTTACAGTTGAAGAATTCACTTGCGACAAAACAAACCATAAGCCTACCGTTTCCGCCAAAAAAAAGACAAGGATACAGATCCCCAAGTACATAATAATAATAGAGGCAAACCTTTTTTCAAATTGCTCACTTTCTTTTGCCACCTCAACAGTAAGAAATCTTTGCGTGGAAAGTGAAAAAACATTTTGAATGAAAGCAAACAAAAAGATGACACTACTAACAAGGCTATAGAGACCAAAATCAGAGACGCCAAGAGAATTTAGCGCCATACGCGAGGTATACAAAGTGACAAACATCAATATCAACGTTCGGCCATATAAAGCAAAAGAATTAAGCAGCAACGTTTTCCTATTATTCACGTCCCCTCCCTTCCTGTTCACTGGCGTCATATTTCAGTCAACAAGGAAAATTTTTAACACCCTTATAAAAATAGAAAGGTATACGCTGATTATGTCACTTTTTTATTTTCCCTCTTGAAGAAAAAATCTGATATTTTCTTACTCAACTCATACGCTTCGAAATCTGCACTGCCAATATTATAAAGTGAGTCATCTTTAAGATAATTAATCATTCCATCTCTAGCTGGTGAGATAACAGGTATATTTCTCGCCAAAGACTCAAGCATTATTAATGGAACCCCTTCATATCGTGATGGAATGACAATGAAGTCTATATCTTTAGAATCTGTCCAAACATTATTTTTCCACCCTAAGAAAACGACTTGGATGTTCGGAGAGAGGTTAGCAGCCAACTCCCTTAATCGCTTGAGATCCGGGCCATCGCCAAAAACTCGTAATTCAAGAGGGAATTTGATATTTTTTAATGCGTTAATAAGTATATCCTGTCCTTTTTGACGAAAAAGCACCCTCCCCGCCATGACAACTTTCAACGTTTCATTTGATGGTATAAACTCATATCCTACGCCTCTTATTTCAGACATTTCTGGCCTGGTGACAAAATTCTCCAAAACCCGGACAGCAGCATTACTATTTTTGGTAGTGATATCCTTAGCTGTCGCATCGCAGATGGTGAAAAAACAGTTGCAGTTTTTATATACGAATTTGGCAAAGAAATCTTTAACGGAAGGAGCCCAGCTATCCATCTTTTTGAAGCTATGCGTATAGGGAAGGTAACTAATAATATTTTTCATCCCCAGAATTTTCCCTGCATTGATAAAAACAGCACCAAATTCTATATCGCCTTGAATTACAAAGGTGAAGTCATGTCGTTTTTTTATCCTAGTAAGGAAACTGGCCGCATGAAAAATATGCTTTGGATTCAAAAAGGCATGAATTATTTCTATATTTCCATGGCGAACATCATGGAAATCGTGTTTTATTTCTGACGCTTGCAATAGCTCAGATAACTTTTTGTTATCAAAGGGAATGTAGCACACTATCTCTATCCCTTTTTTCTTGAATCGCCTTAGATGAGCGACCGTCATTAATTCATGACCACCGAGAATGGATGCTGTAAAAATAACTGCGACTCTCCTGCCTTTTAACATACACCCTCGTAAAACAGCTAGAACCATTAACAGCCCAGAAAAGTATAGCAACTGAGGAGAAAAACACTGGAAAGATTATCCCCAAATAACCAAAAACATCCATTTTTATTGGCGGATTCTTTGCCTCAGCTCACATTTTTACACATAATAATATTCTTACCATGATTAAAATAAAAATGCAAACAGAGTCATTTTTTGCCTCCTCGGCCTAATCCATGTAAAGCAATCGGGGAGTAATTACATGATTTAATAAGAAAAAATTTGGAAAAAGAAAAGGCAAAGGAATGAACAAGCAAAAAGGAGGTGCATAGCACGAGTGAGGATAACTGCTGAGGTGGGAAGCCTAAAAAAACCACTTTGGACTGGTAAAAATAGAAAAATGTGCTAACAGCGGACAAACGTATCTTTTACAATATAATAACTCTTGATAAGTTAGCACCCTCAATTAACTGCGCACAAAAAAAGCCATGTTTAAAAATAAACATGGCTTTTATCTGTTATACACTTGGCAACTACAATATAAGCATATGATTATTTAACGCTCAGCGCCACTGTTTATCGTTTTTAAAGCACCGCTAAACTCTTTCGTCACCATTTTTTCTGACAAGTCATTATTGAGGATGCCGAAGCTATTTTCTCTCTTATTCTTATCACTACCATCATCGATAAAGTCATACCACCAGACACCGGCAATATAGTTCATTTTGCTTGCTAATGTCATATACTCATAAGCGTACTGTGCAACTTCACTGTCAGTCAGGTTAGCGCCACCTGGATAGGCTGGATATCCAACCTCTGTAATATAAAACGGCACCATTTTTCCAACAATTTGGCTCAACTCTTCCTGATAGAGTTCGATTCGTTTAAGATTAAATTTTGGGTCGGCAACCGTTCTGTTCTGATAAGAATAGGGATGAAGAGAAATACCATCAACATAGTTGAGAATGCCCAATTTAACCAACATTACTCCCCACTCTTTATCATCGTTACCAAGAGGATTGAAACCACCTGCAATAACTTTAGCTGCAGGGTTCTCTTTTTTGACTGCCAGTGAAGTTGCCTTAACTAGCTGAAAATAAGCCTCAGCAGAGGCTTCACTCACGGCCTCGTTCGAGTTGGCACTACGATGCGACCATTCATTCCAAACTTCGAAGATATCAGCCTGACCTTTAAAATGCCTTGCCGTCCATGCTGCATAATTCACGAAAGCTGCTGACGCTTCTGGTGTAAGTGGTTTGCCGCCACCGTAGTTCTTATTCCCATAATCCAATATAATTAAAGGGGAAATCCCACTTTTTTTAGCGATACTGATAACACGGTCGGTCGTATCTTTTGAGCTATTCAGAACACCTTTTTGAATCTCGACCAAGCTCCATGGATAGTCGGTCCGAAAGGATTTAACATGGTACTTCTCCATCAAACCGATAAGTTCCTCAGCACTTCCTTTAAATTGATTAGGGTGTACACCAACACCAGGATAGAATGCGTATGAGTATCCAAAGCCTGAGGCAATATAAATTGAAGCAATCAGGAGAATATGCACTAATTTTTTCATGATAAAAACCTCTCAAAAGCCTGGCATGTGGGCCACTAATATTATCTAGAGATAACTCATATCAGTACTCAATCATTTTTGAGCTATTGAACACCTTCCATTTATCACTTATATATTTCTCCATTTCCTTATGGAAACGTGAAACGGAAAATCGTAAAGCATTATCACGACAATCTTGGGGTAGAATAGATGACTCAATGTTTTCAAAATGCTCGATAGCTTCGACAACAGAAGTAACGGTTTGATTGGCAAAAAATACCCCTGTCGCTTTCGATACACCAAATGGACGCACCGTTTCTAAGGAGCCACCTTTGCCAAAGGCAATCACTGGCGTGCCACAGGCCTGAGCTTCAACAGGTGTAATGCCGAAATCCTCTTCAGCAGCAAATACAAATGCCTTAGCTTTCTGCATACACTCAAGCATAACCTCATTTGACTGATAGCCGAGAATCTCGACATTGCTTTTAGCTTTTGCCTTGATTTTAGCCATTTCAGAACCATCGCCAATCACAACAAGCCTTTTATCAGGCATGTGACCAAAAGCTTCGACGATTAAATCGATCCTTTTATAGGGAACCATACGTGATGCAGTAAAATAGAAGTCTTCTTTGTTTTCCTGATAGGAAAAACGCTCGACATCAACCGGTGGATATATAGTGTCTGCATCTCGACCGTAGACTTTTTTAATTCGCCGAGCAATAAAATCAGAGTTAGCGATAAAATGGTCAACGCCGTTAGCGGTGCGATAATCCCACATTCTCACTTTATGCAGAATCCATCGCGCAAGATGTCCTTTCACCCCCCTGTCCAGACCTGACTCTTTCAGGTATTGATGCTGTAAATCCCACGCATAACGTATAGGGGAATGAACGTAACTGATATGCAACTGGTCTGGGCCTGTCAGGATCCCTTTTGCTACTGCGTGACTGCTTGATAGCACAATATCATGCTTTGAAACATCAAGCTGCTCTATCGCAAGTGGCATAAAGGGTAGATACTTCTGGTAAGCTTTTTTTGATTTAGGTAATTTTTGAATAAAAGTTGTTGTTGCTTTTTTTCCATGGAAAAAACTGCGGGCATCGTCTGAAAGAAAATCGACCACAGAGTAAAGATCAGCCTCTGGATACATGTCTATAAACTCTTTTATGACACGCTCTGCCCCTGCATAGGTTACTAACCAATCGGCCACAACGCCAACACTTGGATTACTCATCTCGGATTCACCTTAAAAGCCAACATTAATAGCCGCTATAGTTTTAACGGATTAATAATTTCAATTTTTCAATATGGAATTATCCCGTACTTTTTACCGTCACGCTTAATTACAGAACTTCTGAAATAATTTTATTCAGTTTTTCAGCAGAAGAGCTCCAGGAAAAACGGGTAACATTATTCTCACCCTTTCTTTTCAGACTTTCTCTCAGAGATGCATCCTTGTCTACAGACTCCAGAGCTTCAATAATTTCTGCTTTTGAATCAGGTGAAAAGTACACAGCACTGTCGGCAAGCACTTCCTTCAAAGAAGCTCGATCTGATGATATAACGGGACAACCGCAAGCCTGGGCCTCCAACGGAGGTATCCCAAAGCCTTCATAAAATGATGGAAATGCAAAAAATTTGGCATTCTGATAAAGAGCAACCAACTCGTCGTCGTTAACCCGACCGAGAAACTCAATCCTTGGGTCATCTTCAGAGAATTTTACTTTACTGAAAGTACCGGCTCGATCACCTATAATTTTCAATTTAATATCGAGGTTGCTTGCAGAGAATGCCTCGATTAACCCATGAAAATTTTTATGATAATTAGGTGAAGATACGGCAAGCACATATTGATTACTACTATCTATACTGTTGCCTAAAGACGGCTGTGGTGGCTGAAACTCCTTACTAACTGCATTGCTTATTACTTCTACCCGCTTGTTTTCACAACGATAAAATGTCGAAATTTCTTTTTTAGAAAATTCACTGACTGTTAGCAAACATTTCGAGTTTTTTATCATAATAGGAACTAAAGCCCTATACCATAACCGGAACGGCTTCGAGAAACTTTCAGGGAATCGGACATAGGTGATATCATGGTGTGTAACTATTTTGTTCTTATAGAATGCAGGAGCAGTACTACATAGGTTAAGAAGTAACGGAGAATTTAATCGCTTCAGGTATTTGGGCAAAGTAAACTGCTCCCAAAAATGCCCGTTACCACCTTTAACTTCTTGCACATTAAAGTTAGATAGAAACTCTTTTTTCACTACCTGAGTTTTTTCAGGTACAAGGAAGACGACATCATTCCGTATGCCAGCTAGCGCTTTCCCGACCTCTTCGGCAAAACGTTGTACACCGGTTGTCTTTTGGGTTAAAAACCTACCGTTAATATAAATCATCATCCCCTCTTTAACACATCCGGATATGGCTTGCCTGATTTTATTGAACTCATAACTCATCCTAGACGTAAAAATCAGATTCTCACCCTATGGTTATCTAACAAAGTAAAATGCATTTTCGGATATCCAGGGATAGCTATACCATAAATCAAATCCGTCGTTATTATTTGTATAATAAACACCTAATGTCAGCACCCTAAAAACACAGTAAATGACCAAGAAATATCTCAGCACTATACTCATTCTGTAGGCGGAAAGAAAAAGAATGTAACCTAACGCCACCGTCCCTAACATCAAAAATATCCGACCAGACATCAACGGTATTGGTAACCAGATAATATAAATTGCACCACCATAATAGAGTAAGCTCTTCCAATCCTTATGCTTTTCAGAAAAGAAAAATATTGAAGCGATCAACATGACAACCAAATATTTGACATACGAATCTATTCTGTCAAAACTAAATAATGAAACCCGGCCATAATACTCAAGCTTAAATGCCAAGATCCCAATAACCGGCAGACCAGTCAAGGAGGAAGAAAACTTAACGAGCAGAGAGAAAAGAACCAAAACAACCAGAAAGAACAAAACCATTAAATTCTTTTTCTTTCTGTCTTCTGACATCAAAATACGAATGATGAAATAAATCGGTATAGAGGATAAATGTGCAAAAGATGCCAGAAGAAGGGAGAGAATTCCCATCTTGCTACGTAACGTATAAGAAAGAGCAAATAACAAAAAAGGCGTTGCCAACATTTGGCGCATTAACAATGTGCTAATTGTGAACATGTAAAATGTCAGTGATGCCGCGATGCATAGTGACTTTAACTTGTCATCTACCCTATTCAAACCAAATTTTTCTAGCCATAGATAGAAAAGGAAGCTGTTGAGCAGCGCAACAAAGAAAAGAATGCTACTAGGATGAAGGTTTCCAAAAATCATTACCAGAATTTTAAAATAAAGCGAGAGTAAGAACTCCACACCTCCGGCGTATTGAAATATTGTTCCACCATGAAGAATAGAAAGATAAGAAGCATAATAATGGCCGAAGTCATCACTTGCTGATGTCAGATGTACTCTCGAAGCAGAAACCAGAACCCCACAGACCAATGCAATAAGAGAGAAGTAGACCCTTATTGGTTTCGCATTACATAAATCAGAAACGGTTAGCAATAAAATAATAGAGATATAGTAGCCTAACAATGGGGAGAATGGAAAGACTACGATAGGAAAAGTCATAAGCAGCGCGAATAGCACTGGCATAACTCTTATATTCCCGAATGTACCATATGTACTAAGCATAAATTTTTTACATCTCTTTTTATAATCGGTTGCTAGAAATATTTCGCAAGGGCACTGGCCTTATATTTCCATGAATATTTTCCAATATCCTCGCTGGCAGAAGATTCAATTTTCTCACTGCTGGCAGCCATATCGAACGCATATAAGACATCGTTTTCGTCGTGATACTTATATAAACACCCAATAGAAGCATTCAAGTTAATATTGGAATAAATCACACTCAGCCCCGAAGATAAATACTCCCAGAGTTTCATAGGACTACGCCCTACGTTGGCCTGGCTTGAATTGAACAATAGAAGCCCTATTTTATGTTCATTGAGAATGTCACAAACATTTCCATAGTCAATTTCGCCATGGAAGATGACATTACTGTTTTGCCTCTTTATTTCTTCGACACTCTGGCGATACTTTTCATCGATGGGGCCAAATATATCAAAAATGAAATCTGGTCGATTACTGGCAAGGAATGCCAACATTCCAAAGTCAAAGCGGAAATCAAGCGCCCCAACATAAACCGCGTTATTCCGATATCCGCTATTTTTATTATAGAACTCTCTTGAATCATAGCCATTTTCAATGACAGCACAGGTTTTCCCCTCTATAACTGAAGGGTAATTCTTGAAAAGATTGTCCTCAACCACGTTAGAGGTACTGACAATACAATTTGCTCTTTGTATAATCCGTTCCTCATACGACCTTATCTTTTCCCCTGCGATCGACAAATAATCATCTGTAGGTCTGTAAATTAATTTTGTGTAAGTCATTCTCTTTATGTACGGCTCAAAAAAAGGCGTATCGCAGATTATTACATCGTAATGTTTATCAAAAAAATCTCCTGGGGTAAACAACCGCATCGAAAGAAGATTCACCTTTGATAAAAAATAATTATATTTTATTGTAATTGGCAATAATGCTCTTATATTTACTACTTTAACACCCTCGTTGGTTTTCTTGCTACCCGTATTATTTTTTCTTCTTAATACCCAATGAATAAAGCTAAACGGCACCCCAGAAAAACTCACCTGACGTCCTTCGCTTTGTAGTTCATTAGCATAGTGATGGCTACCGATTTTAAAGGTAGATATGCTTCTTGTGTGACTCAGTATGAGAATGCTTTTCATAAAGTGGTACTCTAAAGAATAACAATTATTTGGTGAAACACGTCATAGAAGCGCCATGTTTCAGATATTAAAGGCAGCTACATTGACCAAGAAAATAAAGCTGACATTGATTTAGAATGTCAGCTTTAGTCTTCATCAATTACTTTTTATCTGAATAAGAGTAGCCGTAATGATTGTAGCCATAGCCATAGTAGCTACTTGCTTTTTTCACCATGCCATTCAAGATGCAGCCTTTAACTACAACACCACTCTGTTCAAAGCGCTTGATCGAAACCTCAATTTCCTTCGCGGTATTTTGCTCAAATCTGGCAACCAACAATGTTGTCCCGGCATAGCCACCGATAATCGCCGCATCCGTCACAGCTAAAATTGGCGGCGTATCAATAACAATCAAGTCATAATGCTTGTCAGCCCAAGTGAGCAATGACGCTAAGCGTTCATGCATAAGCAGCTCCGCAGGGTTAGGCGGCACCTGCCCACGAGAAATAAAGTCAAAATTAGCAGAAGCAACGTTCTTTATCGCCTGTTCTACCGGGATTTTTCCTGACAACACATCTGAAAGGCCATCAGTATTTTCGAAACCAAAATTCTTGTGTATATAACCTTTACGCATGTCGGCATCAATGAAAAGAACCTTCTTGCCTGTATTGGCGATCACGGCGGCCAGGTTACTACTCACAAAGGTCTTACCCGCATTTGGGCTGGCACCAGAAATCATCAATACTTTATTGTTGGCTTCCATCATCGCAAAGTGCAGGCTGGTACGTAAACCGCGTATCGCCTCCACAGCCAAATCAGCAGGGTTTTCAACTGCAAGAAATACTGCATCCTTCCGGTTATTTTTAACCGTCGAAATGGACTTGATCTTTTTCTTGCTGTCCAAGCTTTCCTTGATCAACCATTCAGAAACCGGAACGCTCGCATAGACGTTGATACCAAGCTCTTCAAGCTGTTCTGGCGACTCAATACCCCGACGCAAGAACATATTCGCAAGGATTAGGCCAACAGAGAAAACACCGCCCAAGACTAAACTGATCAAAATAATGAGCGCTTTCTGCGGTTTAACCGGCTTAGGTGCAGTTATCGCAGAATCAATGATTCGGACATAACCAATTGCACTGGACTTAGCAATGCTTAGCTCCTGTTGCCGATTAAGTAACTGCATGTACACAGCTCGCCCCGACTCCACATCACGACTTAACCGCAATACTTCTTGTTGTGTTTCAGGCATAGCGGAAACACGCTTGTTCAATTTCTTCTTTTCCTGTTCCAACGTGCTACGTTTTTCTAATAAAGCTTTGTAGGTTGGATGACTTTGCGTGTACAGCTGAGAAACTTCCGCCTCGCGAATCGTCAACTCGTTCAATTGATTATCAACATTGACAATCTGGTTTAAGACAGACTGAGCCTCAAGATTCAAGTCCACGGAATCTTTCTGTTGCCGGTATTGATTAAGCTTGCTTTCGGCAATATCCAGGTCTGAACGGACTTTAGGCATTTGCTCCTGCAAGAAATCGAGGCTCTTGGCATCCTGCGCAGCTTGACGAGCAATGTTCTGTGCCATGTAGATGTTGGCAATGCTATCAAGAATCTCGCGAATTTTAACGGGATCTTCGCCTGTCAACGTCAGGGATAACATCCCTGTATCCTTACCCTGGTCAGCAACAGAGTAAACTTTAAGTAGCTCATTAATTACTTCAAGTTTGCTCTTGTATTTTACGGTAAACTTCGTCCCCGGTTCAGCATCAATTGCATTCACCATCAAGGAAATACCGTTATTCTCTAACAGCTCACCAACATGGCCTTCCAGGCTAATTGCATCGTTTTCAACTTTGTAACGTTTGTTGTCAAGAACGGTCAAAATGATCTCAGGAACACCTTTAGCATTTTCGTTGGCAGGCAAATAGAGTCGGCTAATGTCTAATTTACCGGCTTTTTCTCCATTTAAACGAGACCAACCTTTGCCAAAGACAGGGAAATAATCTTGTTCTACGCTCGCCTGCAAGTTCAATTCATCAACTGCTTTCCCCAAAATCATTCGTGATTGCAATAAAGCAATTTCTGGCGCAGATTGAGGCTGGCTATCTGGCAAAATTTGACTGAGGCTATTTAAAATCGCATTTCCCTGCTTCTGTTCAACTTGAAGCATTGCATCAGCGCGATAAATGGGCGTAGAGAAAAGGCTATACAGAACACCGAGCGATAAAAGAAAAGACGTGACTGTAACAATCAACCATCTATTATCAATTAGTTCTCCGACAAGGCGCCCCATGTCGATACTTTCTGATTTCTCGGTTCCCGAATGAGTTACTTTAATTTTTTCTGACATTGGTAATCCTGAATAGCTATCGGCTTAAGGCGTTAGCCCATTTTTTGGCTGATTCATCAAGAAGCTTAAATACAAATTCGAAAGCCTCATGGCTTTGGCGATAAGGGTCAGCAATTTCACGCTGGCCTAGCCAATGGCCAAATAACATGGTTTTCCCCCTAACCTCAGGGACCAATCGGCATACGGCATCAATATGCCCCTTTTCCATTACAAGAATCAGGTCATACTCACGGCACAGAGATGAGGTAAGCTGCTTCCCCTGGTGCCCATCCAAAGAAAGCCCATGACGTTGAGCAATATCGGCGGCTGTCGCATCCGCAGGTTTATCCACTAAGGCCCCAAGCCCTGCGGAGGTTATTTTTTTATCTGGCAACATTTTTTTTAGCAACCGCTCCCCCGTGGGGGAACGGCATATGTTACCTACACAAACCACTAAAATTGAATCAAACATTTTAGTTAGCCTCAACTACCAGTTATGGATACGCTGAGTACCTTCGGTAAGACTGTTATAACCAGAGATAGTCGGCAGCAATTGAGTGACTACGCGGTTCCAGCGTGCGAGCGGTGCAGTAGTGACATAAACAATATCGTAAGGTTGCAACTGGAATTCTGTCCCCATAACCATTGCCGTGGCATCCGAGGCATTTAGCTGATAGATATTCGCGAGTTTTTTACCTTCAGCGCCACGCAGCGGACGAATAACAAATACCCCCGTCGCATCGGCAAAGTTCTGATCCATACCTTCCGCATTGCCGAGCGCTTCAGTCAAGGTCATACCGCTTCGATCCATTTTCAAGGTGGCTTGCTTTTTAACCTCACCCATAACGAAAACTTTCAGATCGTCATTTCGCGGAACGTAGAGGATATCACCAGGGTAAAGCAGATGGTTTTGTGTCAAATCCCCACGTTGCATCAACGCCTGCAGAGAAATACGCTGTTCTCTGCCATTGTGCGTTAACACCACGTTACGCCAATCCGCATTTTCGGAGAGCCCACCCGCGGCATTGATCGCATCCATAATAGTCAATGGCACGTTCGTAATAGGTTGCTGACCAGATTTGGCGACTTCACCAGTGACATAAGTTTTTTGCGAGCGGAAAGCGGCAATGCTGACATCAACCTGCGGGCTTTCGATATATTGCGCCAACCTGTTGGCAATTTCGATCCGAACCTGCGCCATGGTCTTGCCGACAACTTTCACTTTGCCGATATAAGGATAAAAAATGGTTCCATCGGAATTCACCCAGTTACCGGTATCACTGGCACTGCGATATTGCCCAGCAGGTGTAGTTAACTCAGGGTGGTCCCAAACCGTGACCATTAAAACATCGCCGATACCGATTCGGTATTCATAGTTCTGCAATTCACGCTCAAGTGAAGCGTTAGTTTGTGCAACAACAGGTTTGGGTCGCATTTTTTCAACCAAGCCTGGTGTCATTGGATAAATATTAACCAGCTTATCGAGATCAAAATCGCTATCTTGCTGTTTGACAACCTCTTTACCACTGGTTGAAAGATGAGAGCCCGGCACGATAGTACAGCCGCTAACCACACTGATAGATACCAGAAGCGGTATCAGTTTCCATTGTTTTTTTGCCATCGAGTTATCATCACTTTCAAAGTAAAAAATGCATGTAATGCCAAGCCCCAGGCCAACCATGGCACCTACTGCGGCACTCAGCGAAATGAGTTGTCAATACTCGCACGAAGGCACTCTAAGATGCGCGTTCATTGAGCAAGTGTTGAATTCAGATTTGTTAGACTTAAACTCTCGGAGCATTATTGCATAATTCTTAAAAAAAAGAGCAGCGGCAAGCCCGTCGTTCTTGTCCTAAA
Organism: Serratia sp. CY55921; assembly: GCF_052167655.1. Taxonomy (NCBI): domain Bacteria; kingdom Pseudomonadati; phylum Pseudomonadota; class Gammaproteobacteria; order Enterobacterales; family Yersiniaceae; genus Serratia; species Serratia sp. CY55921. The sequence goes on from NZ_JBJNMU010000001.1 coordinate 2,112,849, forward strand.
CATAGCAGCGACCAGTTAAGCATCGTTCTCAACCGGTCATTAAGGGTAATCGATATACTTTACAAAGAAAGCCGCTCAGCCCACTCACGGAAGGCTTTACCCTGCGTTGGATGGCGTAAGCCATAGGTCACGAATGCCCGCAAGTAACCTAGCTTCTCACCGCAGTTAAACGACTCACCAACCAACGCTGAGGCCTCGACCGTCTGATGCTTCAGTAATTCGGCAATCGCGTCCGTCAACTGAATGCGCCCCCAGACGCCCGGCTCGGTTTTTTCCAAAATGGGCCAGATAGCGGCTGAAAGCACGTAGCGCCCAACGGCTGAATAGTTGGATTTCAGCTGGACACCGCTGTCCGGCTTTTCGATGATAGCAGTAATGGGTGAGGATTCGCCTGGCTGCAACACATTGTTCTGGCACGCCACAACGGAGTAATTGCGCAAAACGCGCTCATCCACAGGCTGTATCAACACCTGGCTCAATCCCGTCTCTTCAAAGCGGGAAATGAGATGCGCCAGGTTATCTTTTTTCAGATCGGCTTTAGCATCGTCAAGCAACACATCCGGCAACAGTACCACGAAAGGAGAGTCTCCGATCAGTGGTTTGGCACAAAGCACTGCATGACCCAGCCCTTTAGGTTGCCCTTGCCGAATATGCATCAACGTTACGCCTTTCGGCGTTATCGATTGGACTTCATCCAACAGCTGGCGCTTAACGCGTGCCTCGAGCATCGCTTCCAATTCAAAGGACGTATCGAAATGGTTTTCTATTGCATTTTTAGATGAATGCGTAACCAGAATGATCTCTTTGATACCTGCCGCTACGCACTCATTAACAATATATTGAATCAAAGGCTTATCGACGATCGGCAACATCTCTTTAGGAATCGCTTTGGTCGCCGGTAGCATATGCATACCCAGGCCAGCGACAGGAATGACAGCTTTCAACTTGGTCATGCTCGTCCTCTTCAATCTTGTGAACGTACTCAGCCACAATGTTAGTTGTTATTCAAGGCCAGCTTCAACCATCGCGAGAAATCTTCACCTTCTGTGGCATGGCGCAGACCATATTGCACAAAGGCCTTCATATAACCTAGTTTATCGCCGCAGTCGTGTGATTTACCGCTCATATGGAAGGCTTCCACTATTTGCTCATCCATCAGCATGGCGATAGCATCGGTCAACTGGATCTCATCGCCGGCGCCAGGCGGCGTCTTCTCGAGCAGCGGCCAAATAGCGGCGGAAAGTACGTAGCGCCCCACAACCGCCAAGTTAGAAGGCGCTTCCTCACGCGAGGGTTTTTCAACCACTGCCGACATCGGGGCACTTTCGCCTGCAGCCAGTGCTACTCCCGCACAATCCACTACGCCATATTTTGACACATCCTGCTCTGGCACCGGTTCAACCATGATTTGGCTGCACCCTGTAGCCTCAAAACGCTGGATCATTTTAGCCAGGTTTTCTTTACGCAGATCCGCGGTGGCGTCATCCAGCAACACATCCGGCAACAAGACGACAAAAGGGGAGTCCCCTACCATGGGTTTCGCGCACAATACCGCATGCCCGAGCCCTTTCGCTTGCCCCTGGCGCACCTGCATCACAGTCACATCCGGCGGACAAATGTTTTGCACTTCGTCCAGTAGCTGGCGTTTTACACGCGCTTCCAGCACGGCTTCCAATTCGAAAGAAGTGTCAAAATGGTTTTCAATCGCATTCTTGGACGAATGAGTGACCAATACGATATCTTTGATACCAGCGGCAACACACTCGCTGACGATGTATTGGATAAGTGGCTTATCGACCACCGGCAACATTTCTTTAGGGATCGCCTTGGTTGCCGGCAACATACGAGTTCCTAAACCCGCCACTGGGATCACAGCTTTCAGTCTTTTCTGCATTTTTACTTCCACAAGCAATTAACTGATTTATATAGTATAAACCACACATTTTAGGCAAAGCATGGCAACGCAAACTATTCGATCAGACACGCTACCGCCCTTGGCTTATAGCTGCCAAAACGCTGTTATGAAAATTCCTGTCGCAATCCAATGAACGCTAAGCACGCTTCTGTACATAACTAAGTGCGCGCATCACACGTTGGTATTTCACAGCTTAAAGAACAACGAGAATCTATGCCCTTATAACCGAAAAACACGAGTTATCTTCGCTTATATGGCTAAGATTCTTATACTATTGACTTGCTGATACAAGCCTTAGATACCCGTGGTTAGGTGTTTTCAGAATAAGACTACTAACGCGTAGTAGCCATGTTAATAATAGCATAAGAAACCTATTTCAATACTTTGAAATTATTAAGGTTTAAGGCATGTTTCTTTTATGAACAGTCACGTTCGCATTCTTATACATCGTTATCCCGCTAAGCCGGATACACTTAAACGTGATTCAGATTACTGAGCACTTTTGTCAGCCAAAATAACCTGTTTTCATCCACGTCCTCTCGATTAGAGTTGAATTTTGCCGCCTCAGCGCCCATCATTCCCGTGCGGCATAAGCCGTAGAACTTACAGGTGAAATTGGGCGTATGGAATGGATCGCTGATCCAACAATTTGGGCCGGCCTGGCCACATTGGTCGTGCTGGAAATCGTTCTGGGTATAGACAACCTTGTCTTCATCGCCATTCTGGCGGATAAACTACCAAAACAACAAAGAGATAAGGCTCGTGTCGTCGGTCTGTTGCTGGCGCTGGTGATGCGTCTGGCGTTGCTCGCCTCCATCTCGTGGCTGGCGACGCTGACCAAACCGATGTTCATCGTCGCAGAACACCCCTTCAGCGGCCGCGATCTGATCATGCTGGTCGGCGGGATATTCCTGCTGTTCAAAGCCACCATGGAGCTGAACGAGCGGCTGGAGGGCAAGGATGAAGAGCAGCATGGCACACGCAAAGGCGCGCGCTTCTGGCCGGTGGTGGCGCAGATCGTGGTGCTGGATGCCGTCTTCTCGCTCGACTCGGTGATCACCGCGGTCGGCATGGTCGACCACCTGGCGGTGATGATGATCGCGGTCTGTATCGCCATCGGCCTGATGCTGCTGGCCAGCAAACCGCTGACGCGCTTCGTCAACGCTCACCCGACTATCGTCATTCTGTGCCTGAGCTTCCTGCTGATGATCGGTTTCAGCCTGGTGGCGGAGGGCTTCGGCTACCACATTCCGAAAGGCTATCTCTACGCGGCGATCGGCTTCTCGGTGATGATCGAAGCATTGAACCAACTGGCGCAGTTCAACCGCCGTCGTTTCCTGTCGAAGGTGCGGCCGCTGCGCGAGCGTACCGCCGAGGCGGTACTGCGCATGCTGAGCGGCAAACATGAAGAAGCCGAGGTCGACAGTCATTCCGCCAATCTGCTGGCCGACAGCGACAGCGAAAACGGCGAGATCTTCAATCAGCAAGAGCGGCGCATGATCGAACGCGTGCTGGGTATGGCGCAGCGCACGGTCAGCAGCATCATGACCTCGCGTCACGACGTCGAATACCTTGAGCTGAACGATCCGCAGGAGAAGCTGACGCAATTGCTGGAGCGCAATCAACACACGCGCATCGTGGTGGTAGAAAGCAGCGCCAGCGATGAGCCGTTGGGCGTTATCCACACTATCGACGTCCTCAAACAGCAGCTGGCGCAGGCGCCGCTGGATCTGCGCGCGCTGATACGCCAACCGTTGATCTTCCCGGAACAGCTCACGCTGTTGAGCGCCCTTGAGCAATTCCGCCAGGCACAGACGCACTTTGCCTTTGTGGTCGATGAGTTCGGTTCCGTCGAAGGCATCGTCACCCTGACGGACGTGATGGAAACCATCGCCGGCAACTTGCCGGAGGCCGGCGAAGAGGTGGATGCACGCCACGACATTCAGCAAAACGAGGACGGCAGCTGGATCGCCAACGGCTATATGCCGCTGGAAGATCTGGTGTTGTACCTGCCGATGCCGCTGGAAGAAAAGCGCGAATACCACACGCTGGCGGGGCTGCTGATGGAACACAGCCAGCGCGTGCCGCAAGAAGGCGAACAAATCACGATCGGTGACTACCTGTTCGAGCCGTTGGAGGTCAACAGCCACCGTATCCTGAAAGTGAAAATCACCCCGCCTCCCCCACCGGAGGACTACGAGGTTTAACATTGAGGCCGGGCATTGCCCGGCCTTGGTTTTACTGGGGAACCAGCAACTCCGTCGCCACGATCACCACCACCAGCCCGACAATCACCGGCACCGAAGTGCGCTTCACCACGTCGAACGGTGAGATTTTCGCCATGCCGGAGACCGCCACCACCACGCCGGAGACCGGCGACAGCGTGCGGCCGAGGTTAGACGCCTGCAGCATCGGGATCACCAGATAAGCCGGGTTAACGCCCATTTGCGCCGCCAGTTTCGGGATCAGTTCGACAAACGCATAGAACGGCGCATTGCCGGAGCCGGTGGTCATGGCCGCCAGCATGGTGATCACCACCAGCACCAACATCATGATCAAACCGCCGGTGCCGAACGACTGCGCCAGCCCGATCAACCCGCTGATAAAGCCGACGGTGCTCAACCCTTGCGCGAAGACCCCGGCGGCCACCAACAGCATGACCACGCTGGCGAATGCGTCCGCCATGCCGCGATAGGCTACCTCCAGGCCGCTGAATACCTGTTTCGCGCTGAAACTGCGCACGAACTCAATCAATGCCGCCAACAGTATGCAACCCACCAACACGGTAATGATGTGCAGCTCCGGTCCCCATTTGCCGTCGAAAATCAGCACGCCGAGGATCGGTGTAAACGGCAATATCGCGTAAAATCCCGGCGCATGGGTTTTGATTTCGCTGACGTCCATGATGTGATGCTGTTCATTGCTCTTTCTGTCGAGATAACGCTGCCAGAAAAAATGCGCCACAGCCATGCAGACAATGGCGGCAATCGAGATAGGCAGCGTGGTTTTGAACGCGAAGTCCACCAGCGGCATCTCCGCCGCTTTGGCCGCCAGCACCACGTCGCCGGACGTCGGCGCCAGAATAATCGCCGCCGGCGAAGCGCAAATGGCAGCCGCCGCGCCGCGACTGATGCCCACGTTCACCATCAACGGGAACAGCGTCGCCATCAGCAGCACGCCGAGGCCGGTGGCGGAAGAGACCGCCAGCGACATCAGGCAGGCGACAAAATACGCCGCCACCATCAGCAGATAAGGCGAATTGATCATCTGCAGCGGACGCGAAGCCAGCTTGACGACCACGTCGTTGGCGCCTATATGCGTCATGTAGGCGGCAAAGCCGCACAGCATCATGATCATCATGCCGAGATCGCCGCCGCGGCTCATCAGCAAAATCTTGACGTATTCAATCATATCGGTCGCGCGCCAGCCGGTTGAGGCGGCGCCGGACGGCAACAGCGTTTTCCCCATCAGGGCGCTGATGCCGAGCAGCAGCAGCCCTCCCACCAACAAGACGCCGGTAGCGGAATATCCCTTGATAATATAACGGCCCACGCCCGCCGCGACTGCGGCGCCAATAAGGAGCTCTATCATGTTTCCTCAACTCGTCATTTTTTCGCGCTCAAGCGCACAGTAATAGCAAAACTGGCCCCTACTCTGCACAAACTGAGCAGAGGTCTTCATGACCTTCATCAAGGTAACGGAGAGAAATTATCGCGGGAACCGCGATATTGACGCGGGCCACACTGTGGCCCGCATCGGAGGGATTACAGCTTGTCGAGCAGCTTTTTCAGATCCTGACCTTCGCGCGAATCCTTGTTCTTTTCAGCCCATTTGTTCAGCGCATCTTTAGCCCGATCCTGCAGCGTTTTACGCAACACTTGATCGACCTGCAGTTGATAATTGAGCTGTTGCCACGGCCCATAGACCCGCAGCGGGATCGGCGTTTTTTGCAGTTGCTCGATCAGCTCGCCGCGCCCTTGCCATCCGCCGGTGACGCGCACGTTAAGCGCCATATCGCACTGTTTGCCCGGCATATCGATGCTGCCGGCGCCGGTCAGCGCCAGCAAAGGCGAATCCGCCGTCAGACCGCTGAGCTTGATCGTGCCTTGATTCAGGCTGGCCTGCGCCGAGACGTTTTTGACCTCGGTATAACGCTGATAGCTGTCTTGCCCGCGCACGCTGTTATCGTTGCGCGCCACAGCCTGCTGGATCAGCTGCTGAATGTTCAGGCCATGCAGCTGCGCATCCTGCATCGCCAGCTGCGCCGTACCGCGCCAGCGGTGCTCAAATGACTGTGAAGAGAGGCGATCGCCGGTCAAATCCCCTTTCATGCTGAATTTGCCGGTCAACATCTGCGGCATGTCGAAGGCTTTGAGCACCGTGCCCAGTTCAACCTGGTTCAGCGCCGGCTGCACGCTGATCACCGGTTTATTGCCGCGCGCGTCCAGCGAGCCCGGCAAGGAGAAATCACCGCCGGCCAATTGTCCGGCGAGTTTATGCAGCGTCAGCAGTCCGCGTTGGTTGTCCGCCACGACGGCCAACTGAGAGACGTTCATACCGCGATAGGTCAACTGCGCGGCCTGCAGATTCAACTGCGCATTGAAATCGCGCAGCGCCTCTAAATTCTGCTGCCGATCGTCAACCTGGCTGGCGATCACCGGCGCGGAAGTCACGGCGGGTTGTTCGGCGGTATTGGTGCTGGATTGCCAGCCGGAGAGCGCATCGAGATCGAGGTTAGCCGAATTGAGGTTCACCACATAGCCGGGCACCGCCCCCAGCGTGGCGCTGATATCGCCGGTCAATTGGCTGTTATTGGCACTGACGCTCAGCTGACTGACGGCAATCTGCGCCGGCGTCTGCTGATAGACCACCTGCGCATTGCCCTCTCCCTGAATACCGCCGTTCGGAATATCCGCACCCGCCAGTTGATAATTGAACTGGGTGACTTTGGCGCCAATCTGGCGAGGGAACTGCTGCAAGTCGACATCGGCCGCCATGCTGAAGGTCAGGTCGCGCTGATCGCGGTTGACCCGGCTGGAAAGTTCCAGCTGCGCCTGTCGCGTCTGCGTTTGTTGCAGGGTGAGATTGATATCCCGGACATTGATTTGCTCATTGTCGGCGCGCTGCCAAATCAGCAGACTGTCCACGACCCGCAGATTATCGATATCGAACTTCCAGGCCGCGTCTGTCGCGTCTGTACCAGTGCCGGCCGGCGCGATCGGGGCATCCATCTGCGAATGCTCTTCGCTATCGGGCGTGAGGCGAATGACGGCGTTTTTCAGCATCACCTGTTTCACAAACAGCTGATGCGACAGCAGAGGCAACAGTTTGACATCGAGGCGCATATTTTCCGCGCTCACTACCGGCGCTTTCGCGCCCGGCGCGGTCAGCGTCATGCGCCCGGCCAAAATGCTGAGCTGCGGCCAGATATGCCAGCGCAGGTCGCCTTCGAGCGTCAGCTGATAGCCGCTCTTCTGCTCGACCTTTTTGACCATGTAACCGCGAAAATCATTCGGATTGACCAGCAGTACCAGCGCGGACATCCCCGCCACCACGACCACCAGTAAAATCGCCAATGTCGTCAGTAATCTTCTCATGCCACCCTCTTGTCAGCGCCACACCGACGGTGCATCCCGCGCCGTTAGTCCTTGTCGATTCGACTGGCTACTGCGCCCTGCTGATCGCGATATTTTGCGTCCTGCCGGCTGTTGTATGGCCGGGCCGCCGGGCCGGACAACGGTTCAAAGCTCAAGGCCCCGATCAGCATGCCCGGCCGCAGCGCCAGCGGCAGCTTGCCGGAGTTGTAAAATTCCAGCACGATGCGTCCGTGCCAGCCCGGATCGATACGGTGCGCAGTGACGTGCACCATCAACCCCAGGCGCGCCAGAGAAGAACGGCCGTCGAGCCAACCCACCAGATCGTCCGGCAGCGTCACGGATTCGAACGTCACCGCCAGGGCCAGCTCGCCGGGATGAAGGAAAAACGCCTCGCCTTCCGGCAGGACAATCTCGTCGCTCATCACGCGATCCAACGCGGCGCTGACTTCGTCTTTCGGCCCGCTGAGATCGATAAAAGGCGCGGTATGGCCGCTGAATACGCGGAACTGGTTGCCCAAACGGACATCTACTGTGGCCCCGTTGATGCGTTCGAGCGGCGGACGCGGGGAAATCACCAGTTTCTCGCTATCCAGCCAGGCTTCTATATCGCGGTCGCACAGTCTCATGTCTCTCTTCTCCATCAAAACGCGTAACTAAACAAAAATTGCCACACAACGGGCGAAAGGTCTACGCCGGGGTGCAAATAGTTGGCCACCGGCCGGAAATACACATTTCCGGCCATTAAGCGGCATTATTCAAAGAATTGGCTGATTTTGGCTTTCAGAATATCGATCGCGATGCGGTTTTTGCCACCGCGCGGGACAATGATATCGGCGTACTGTTTGGAAGGTTCGATAAACTGCAGGAACATCGGGCGCACGGTCTTCTGGTATTGCGCCATCACCGAATCCATCGAGCGGCCGCGCTCGTTGACATCGCGCTTCATGCGGCGCATCAGGCAGATATCCAGCGGCGTGTCGACGAAGATCGAGAAATTCATCTCCTGGCGCAAGCGGATATCCGTCAGCAGCAAGATCCCTTCCAGAATAATGACTTTTTTAGGTTTCAGGTGGACGGTTTCTTTCTTGCGCGTGTGCTCGGTGTAGCTGTACAGCGGCAGTTCGATCGCTTTGCCCGCCTTCAGCATCTGCAAATGCTGGAACAGCAGGTTGTGATCCATGGCGCTCGGGTGGTCATAGTTGGTTTTGACCCGTTCTTCCATGGTCAGGTGACTCTGGTCTTTATAGTAACTGTCTTCTGGAATAACGCCGATGTGCTCATCGCCGACCTGCTCGCGGAGTTCGCGGTACAACGTGCTGGCAATAAGGCTTTTTCCGGAGGCAGATGCGCCAGCTATACCAATAATGACGCACTGATGCGGATTGTCAGTCATAAAATTAAAGACCTGATTTCGTAATGTGAAGGGAGGGAACTAAAACGCGACAATTATAGGGAGTCGTCGGGGTTTGCGCCACTGTATATTGCGCGACGGCGGGCGAATTCAGGCGATCGCGCCCTACCGGCGATATGACATTTTAAGAATCTCACGGCTAGGGCAATGCCCCGCAACAGGTTACACTCCTGCGCTGACTTAGGGACCCCGTAGTCTTTCATCGGAGAATGATGTGCTGGATTGGTATTTTTTGACTTTTTTCGGCGACAGCATGCTGCTGCTGCCCTGCGCGCTGATTCTGTTTTTGTTGCTGATCGTGTTTTCCGCCACCCGCGTTGCAGGCTGGCAATGGGCGCTGATTTTCGGTTTCACCGGCGGGCTGGTCTGCCTGTCCAAGTTGGCCTTTATGGGCTGGGGCATTGGTAGCGCAAGTTATGACTTCACCGGATTCAGCGGCCATTCGGCCCTCGCGGCAAGCATCTGGCCACCATTGCTTTGGACGTTGACCGGTCGCTTTTCCCACCCCATTCGTAGCATCGCTTTACTGACCGGGTGGATATTGCCTTTCACCATCGGCGTGTCGCGCCTGGAAATCCGCGTGCATTCGGTATCCGAAGTCATCAGCGGGCTGATTTTAGGCTACCTGGCCAGCGCGCTGTTTTTATGGCTGCAGCGAGGGAAAGCGCGACCACAGCTTGCCTGGCCGCATTTGGTCATCGCGCTGGCCTTGCCGTTGGCGCTGATGGGGCAGCGGCAGCCGGCCCCCACTCAGGGATTGCTGGAACATATCGCCAAAACGCTGGCGCAGATCGAACGCCCTTATACCCGTGCCGACCTGCACAAGCCTACCCCTACCCCATAAAAAAACCCGGCGTTTAAGCCGGGTTCTTGCATTGCGATAGGCTGATTACAGCGCGCGGAACGCAATCTCCGTCGGGATCGCCTCGCCCTGCCAATACATCTGCGCCGCCACGCGGCCGGCCAGTTGACGATACATGTCGGCGAATTCGCTCTCCGGACGGCTGATCACCGTCGGCGTACCGCGATCCAGATCTTCGCGCAGCGAGATATGCAGCGGCATCTGCCCCAGCAGACGGCTGTTATATTTCTGCACCAACTTCTCGGCGCCGCCGGTGCCAAAGATCGGCTCATGGTGGCCGCAGTTACTGCAGATGTGCACGCTCATGTTTTCCACGATGCCCAGCACCGGCACATGCACTTTCTCGAACATCACGATGCCCTTGGCGGCATCCAGCAGGGCGATATCCTGCGGCGTGGTGACCACCAGCGCGCCGGTCACCGGAATGTTCTGCGACAGCGTCAGTTGAATGTCGCCGGTGCCCGGCGGCATGTCCAGCACCAGGTAATCCAGATCCGGCCACAGCGTATCCTGCAGCAGCTGCATCAGCGCCTTGCTGGCCATCGGGCCGCGCCACACCATGGCGTTGTCGTCGGTCACCAGATAACCGATGGAGTTGGTCGCCAGCCCGTGCGCCATGATTGGTGCCATGTGCTGCCCGTCCGGCGAAGTCGGCCGCTCATGTTCGGTGCCCAGCATATTGGGGATAGACGGGCCGTAGATGTCGGCATCCAGAATGCCGACCTTGGCGCCTTCGGCGGCCAGCGCCAGCGCCAGGTTGACGGCGGTGCTGGATTTCCCCACCCCGCCTTTGCCGGAACTGACGGCGATGATGTTGCGCACGCCTTTGATCCCGGCTTGGCCGTTGGCGCGTTTCAGCGTCGTGATATCGTGTTTCAGCTTCCAGTCGATGGCGGCGGCGCCGGTCACACGCAACAGCTCAGGGCCGACGCTCGCCTGCAGCGCTTCAAAACCGCTCTGCCAGGCAAACGGCATCGTCAATTCGATATGCAGTACGTCGTCCAATAATGCGCAGTGATGAATAGCCTTCAGCGCAGTCAGGTTGTTTTTCAACGTCGGGTGTTCAAAGGCGGCCAGTACACCGGTCACCAGGGCGCGCAGAACTTCGGGGTTGGTCTGCTCAGGGGATTTTGCGTTCATCCCGGCTCCTTGATTTTGAATGGGTAGCTTCCGGCTAAGCATACCAGAACTGCGCGGCGGCTGGCGCGTATAACCTGTAAGAAACCGCCCTAGCAGCGAAGGGCGCGATCGGTTAACATCGAAGGCCCTTTTATTCATTACAGAAAGCAAGTTCTCACTATGGCTCAAGTCGCGAAAAAATTATTGGTGACGTGCGCGCTACCGTACGCAAATGGTTCCATCCATCTCGGCCACATGCTCGAGCACATCCAGGCGGATATCTGGGTGCGTTACCAACGAATGCGCGGCCACGAAGTGCATTTCATCTGCGCGGACGACGCGCACGGCACGCCGATCATGCTGAAAGCGCAGCAACTGGGCGTTAAACCGGAAGAAATGATCGCGGAGATGAGCCAGGAGCACCAACAGGATTTCGCCGGCTTTGGCATCAGCTATGACAACTATCATTCGACACATAGCGATGAAAACCGTGAGCTGTCCACCCTGATTTACAGCCGCTTGAAAGAAAACGGGTTTATCAAGAACCGCACCATTTCTCAGCTGTACGATCCGGAGAAAGGCATGTTCCTGCCGGACCGTTTCGTGAAAGGCACCTGCCCGAAATGCAAATCGCCGGATCAGTACGGCGACAACTGCGAAGTGTGCGGCGCCACCTACAGCCCGACGGAACTGATCGATCCGAAGTCCGTGGTTTCCGGCGCGACGCCGGTGATGCGCGACTCTGAGCACTTCTTCTTCGACCTGCCGGCCTTCAGCGAAATGCTGCAGGCGTGGACGCGCTCCGGCGCGCTGCAAGAGCAGGTGGCAAACAAGATGCAGGAGTGGTTCGAATCCGGTCTGCAGCAATGGGACATCTCCCGTGATGCGCCTTACTTCGGCTTCGAAATCCCGGATGCGCCGGGCAAATACTTCTACGTCTGGCTGGACGCGCCGATCGGCTACATGGGCTCCTTCAAGAACCTGTGCGACAAGCGCGGCGATCTGGACTTCGACGAGTTCTGGCGCAAAGACTCCACCACCGAGCTGTACCACTTTATCGGCAAGGACATCGTCTACTTCCACAGCCTGTTCTGGCCGGCGATGCTGGAAGGCAGCCAGTTCCGCAAACCGAGCAACCTGTTCGTGCACGGTTACGTGACGGTGAACGGCGCCAAGATGTCCAAGTCGCGCGGCACCTTCATCAAGGCCGGCACCTACCTGCAGCACCTCGACGCCGACTGCCTGCGCTATTACTACGCCGCCAAGCTCTCTTCACGCATTGACGACATCGATCTCAATCTGGAAGACTTCGTGCAGCGCGTCAACGCCGACATCGTCAACAAGGTGGTGAACCTGGCTTCGCGCAACGCCGGCTTTATCAACAAGCGCTTCGGCGGCAAGCTGGCCGACACCCTGGCCGATCCGGCGCTGTACCAGACCTTCGTCGACGCGGCACAGAGCATCGCCGAAGCCTACGCCGCCCGCGAGTTCAGCCGCGCAATCCGCGAAATCATGGCGCTGGCCGATCTGGCCAACCGCTATGTGGATGAGCAGGCGCCGTGGGTGGTGGCGAAGGAAGAAGGCCGCGACGCCGATCTGCAGGCCATCTGCTCGATGGGCATCAACCTGTTCCGCGTGCTGATGACTTACCTTAAGCCGGTGCTGCCTTCGCTGACCGAACGCGCCGAAGCGTTCCTCAACGCCGAGCTGAGCTGGGACGCGATCCCGCAGCCGCTGCTGGGCCATCAGGTGAACGCGTTCAAAGCGCTGTTCAACCGCATCGATCTGGACAAGGTCAACGAGATGGTCAGCGCCTCGAAAGAAGACATGGCCGCCGCCAAGCCGGTGACCGGCCCGCTGGCTGACGATCCGATCCAGGAAACCATCACCTTCGACGACTTCGCCAAGGTCGACATGCGTATCGCCCTGATCAAGAGCGCCGACTTTGTCGAGGGCTCCGACAAGCTGCTGAAGCTGCAGCTGGATCTGGGCGGCGAATCGCGCCAAATCTTCTCCGGCATTCGCTCCGCTTACCCGGACCCGAAAGCGCTGGAAGGCCGTCTGACCATCATGGTCGCCAACCTGGCGCCGCGTAAAATGCGCTTCGGCGTGTCAGAAGGCATGGTGATGGCGGCAGGCCCTGGCGGGAAAGAGATCTTCCTGCTGAGCCCGGACAGCGGCGCGCAGCCTGGCATGCAGGTCAAGTAATCGCGCAGATGCGCGGCGTAGGGAGGGTCGAGCTTGCTCGGCCCTTTTTTTTTTTTATTGCCCCAACCCCCACGTTATAAGCATGAAGAAAAAGTCATAACCGCCCTGATTCCCCTGCCCGCCGCATCCGGCTATGATGCTCCGAAACCCAAAATAGACGTCCAGACAGAAAGACTGCTATAACAGACCTTCACCGGGATCGTTTCCCTGCTTTTTTGGAGCCTATAATAATGAAAAACCTCAAGACTTCGCTGCTCGCCCTCAGTCTGTTGTCCGCCCTGCCGCTGCAGGCGGCGGAAAACGCCACCGTACCCGCCGCCATCGCTCAGCATCAGGGGCCGGTGCGCATCGCGGTGATCCGCAACCTCGGATCCGACGACAACACCACGCAATTTTTGGCGGGCGCCATTCAGGAAGGGCGCAAGCTGGGCTTCAAGGTGGATACCTTCCTCAGCAACGGCGACGACGCGCGCTTCCAGGACTTCGTCAATCAGGCTATCAGCCAGAAATATGACGGCATCATTCTCTCGCAGGGGCGAGCCCCCTATTCCACCGACCTGGTCAAGCGCATCGCGGCGGCCGGCATCGCCGTCGCGGCTTTCGATACCGACGTCAGCGGCAGCGTTCCCGGCGTCACCGTCTCGCAGCAGGACGACGCTTCACTGGCCAATGCCTCCTTCGGCCAACTGGTGAAGGATTTCAACGGCCAGGCCAATATTGTCAAGCTGTGGGTGGCCGGCTTCCCGCCGATGGAGCGCCGTCAGGCCGCTTACCAGCAGTTGCTGAAACAGCATCCGGGCATTCATGAGCTGGAATCGATCGGCGCGGTCTCATCCGACGTGCAGGGCGATACCGCCAACAAGGTGGGCGCGGTGCTGGCGAAATACCCGAAAGGCAAGATCGACGCCATCTGGGGCACGTGGGACGCCTTTACCCAAGGGGCTTACAAGGCGTTGAAAGAGAACGGCCGCACCGAAATCAAGCTGTACAGCATCGATATCTCCAATCAGGATTTACAGCTGATGCGCGAGGCCGGCAGCCCGTGGCAGGTCAGCGTGGCGGTGGATCCGAAGCTGATCGGCGCGGTCAACCTGCGCCTGGTGGCCAACAAGATCGCCGGGGAAAGCACGCCGGACAACTATCAGTTCAAAGCGGCGGTCATTCCGCAGGCGCTGCTGCTGGCGCAACCGGGGCCGGTCAACGTCGCCGGCCTGGCGAAGATCATCCCCGGCTGGGGCAGCAGCAGCGATTTCGTTCAGCCGTGGTTCGCCACGCTGCAGGCCGAACACGGTAAATAATGCTGTTTTTCACGAGGCTGCCGACGCAGCCTCTGTTTTTTAGATAAATATCGGCAGCCCCCTTCCGTCCCCGCCAAAATGCGCTATGTTATCTGCATCGCCCAATAACTGTATGCATAAACAGGTTTAAAATGAAGGGATTCCCCTCGCTGATCAACGTACTGCTGGCCAGTTCGCTGGTGTTGACCATCGGCCGCGGCGTCACGCTGCCGTTCATCACCATCTACCTCACGGAGCACTTCCAGCTGTTGCCGAAAAGCGTGGGCGTGATCCTGGGCGTCAGCCTCACCCTCGGCATCATCGCCAGCCTGTACGGCGGTTATCTGGTGGACAAATTCAGCAAAAACCGCCTGATCCTGCTGTCGATTTTATTGTTCGCGCTGAGTTTCTTCGCCATTCCCTGGATCCCGCGTCCCGGCGGCGTGATCGTGGTGCTGGCGATCCTGCATACCTGTTATTCGGTGCTGAGCATCACCATTAAGGCCTGTTTCGCCGACTGGCTGCCGGTCGAGCAGCGCATCAAGGCTTTCTCAATCAACTACACGCTGGTCAACGTCGGCTGGGCGATCGGCTCTGCGCTCGGCGTTCTGGTGGCCGGGCTAAGTCCGCTGCTGCCGTTCTACCTGTCAGGCGGCCTGGCGCTGGCGACGGTGACGGCGCTGAGCCTGCGCTTGCGCGGTGGTGAACAGCGCCCGGCACCCAGCGCCGCCGCACCGGCCGCGCTGGCCAACTTCCGCCAAACGCTGGCCATCTTGCGCAGCGATCGGCGGCTGATCTACTTCACCCTCGGCAGCACGCTGGGCGCGGTGGTGTTCGGTCAGTTCACGGGCTATCTGTCGCAGTACCTGATCACCGTCTCCAGCACCGAGTTCGCCTACAAAATCATCGGGTTGGTGATGATTGTCAACGCCGGTATCGTCATCGCCCTGCAATACCTGCTCAGCCGCGGCATGCGCCAGGAGAATATGCTGCGCTGGCTGGCGCTGGGCACGCTGTTTTTCATCGTCGGGCTGCTCGGTTTTATGGTGGCCGGCCAGGCGATCTGGCTATGGCTGGCGGCGATGGCGGTGTTTACCTTAGGCGAGATCATCGTTATCCCGGTGGAATACATGTTCATCGACTTTATCGCGCCGCCGCACCTGAAAGGCAGCTACTATGGCGTACAGAACCTCAGCGCATTGGGCGGCGCCATCAACCCGGTGCTGTGCGGGGTCATGCTCAGCTACGCCGCGCCGCCGCTGATGTTCGTGATGCTGATCGTCGCCGCGCTGCTCAGCCTGCTGTTTTTCTTCCTCGGCCATCGTTTGGCGGAACGTTCTGCGGCAACGGCCGAAGACGCGCGCTGACCCTGCCTGCAACTCTCAAAGCAGGATGTCAACCCGCCGATCGCGCATGGCAGGCATAGCGAGAATTCATAGTGCGATCTGTGGCGTGGCTCACAGTTTAATTGTATGATGAATTCATCGGTTAAACGGGAAAAGACAATGGCCAACGTGCTCACACTGTGCTGGAAATACCTCAGGGCCCTGCTCCTCATCTACCTGTGTCTGTTCGTCGGCAACGCAGTGGCGGCGCTGCTGCCGTTCGCCATTCCCGGCAGCATCATCGGCATGCTCTTGCTGTTCGCGCTGCTCTCCACCCAGATCCTGCCGGCCAAATGGGTTAAACCCGGCTGTCATTTGCTGATCCGCTACATGGTGCTGCTGTTCGTGCCGATCGGCGTCGGCGTGATGAAATATTACGACCAGATCGTCGCGCATCTGGGCCCGCTGGTCATTTCTTGCCTGATCAGCACGCTGATGGTGCTGGTGGTGGTCGGCTATACCTCACACTATTTTCACCGCGAGCGCCGCATTGCCGGCAAGCCCGACGACACGGAGGGCAACTCATGATCCACGAAATCTGGTGGTCGCTGCCGCTGACGCTAGCGGTCTATTTCGCCGCGCGCTGGCTGGCGCGCAAGTTGAACATGCCGCTGCTCAATCCGCTGCTGGTTTCCATGGCGGTGATCATCCCACTGCTGCTGCTCAGCGGCATTTCCTATGAGCGCTACTTCCAGGGCAGCAGGATCCTCAACGATCTGCTGCAGCCGGCGGTCGTCGCGCTGGCCTTCCCGCTGTATGAGCAGTTGCACCAAATCCGCGCGCGCTGGAAGTCGATTATCACGGTGTGCTTCATCGGCAGCCTGACCGCCATGATCAGCGGCGGCGCCATCGCCCTGTGGTTGGGCGCCACGCCGGAAATCGCCGCCTCTATCTTGCCGAAATCGGTCACTACGCCGATCGCGATGGCCGTCGCGGACTCGCTCGGCGGCATTCCGGCGATCAGCGCGGTTTGCGTTATTTTCGTCGGCATCCTCGGCGCCGTGTTCGGCCACACGCTGTTCAACCTGTTGAAAATCACGACGCCCTCGGCGCGTGGCCTGGCGATGGGCACGGCTTCCCACGCGCTGGGCACCGCGCGCTGCGCGGAGATGGACTATCAGGAGGGCGCCTTCGGCTCGCTGGCGCTGGTGATCTGCGGCATCATCACCTCGCTGCTGGCGCCATTTGTGTTTCCGGTGCTGTTGCATCTGTTCGGTTGATCAGGGTGAAACTTGCGATACATCTCGCATTTACGCCTTTTATTGCATTGATTTCATCATTTAAGAGACATTGATCACACTTTAATGTCTCTGGCCTGCCTAGAATGTGATCCCGTTAACCTGTAGAGAGACCTTCCATGCATCCGCGTTTTCACACCGCTTTCAGCGCACTGCCCGCGACACTGCAATCCGCCCTGCAGCCCTATCTGGACGCGTCCGACTTTCCGGCGATGTTCACGGCCGAGCAAGCGGCGGCGATCCGCTCAGGCTGCGGGTTGGACGATGACGCGCTGGCATTCGCGCTGCTGCCGCTGGCGGCGGCCTGCTCGTTAACCCCGATATCGCATTTCCACGTCGGCGCCATCGCGCGCGGGCAAAGCGGCAATCTCTATTTCGGCGCCAATATGGAATTCAGCGGCGCGCCGCTGCAGCAATCCGTACATGCGGAACAAAGCGCAGTGACTCACGCCTGGCTGCGCGGCGAAAAAGCGCTGGCCTCGATTACCGTCAACTATACGCCGTGCGGCCACTGCCGCCAGTTTATGAATGAGCTGAACAGCGGCGGCGCGCTGCAAATCCGTTTGCCTGGCCGCGCGCCGGCCACGCTGGCGGACTATCTGCCGGACGCCTTCGGCCCGAAAGATCTGGATGTCGCCTCACTGCTGATGGACGAGGTCAATCACGGGCATCAACTGCCGCTGAACGATGCGCTGACGCAAGCGGCGCTGGCGGCGGCCAACCGGAGCCACGCGCCGTACAGCAACGCCCACAGCGGCGTGGCGCTGGAAACGGCAGACGGCAATATCTACGCCGGCCGCTATGCGGAAAACGCCGCTTTTAACCCGAGCCTGCCGCCGCTGCAGGCCGCGCTGATCCTGCTGAACCTCTCCGGCGGCGACTGCCGGGCTATCCGTCGCGCCGTCCTGGCTGAACCGCAGGACGCGAGCATCAGCCAGTGGGATGCCACCCGCGTCACCCTGGCGGCGCTGGGTTGCCAAAACGTCAGCCGCGCCCCCTTCTAAGCGCACGACGGCGGAGCCATTCGGTTCCGCCGCTAACAGCACTGCCAGCCAAATACAATGCCCCGACGCCGCCAGAGACACTTTCTTTAGTTAAAAAATCATTTGATTGTCGATAATTACGCCAACCTGGTTCATCATCGGGCAACAAATGCTGTACATCTTCTCTTTATCTTTTAGGATCGTCGGCAATACAGTTATCTGATACGTGAAGAGTAAAACTGATGGAACTAGAATACGAAAGCAAACGCCCGCTCTACATCCCTTACGCCGGCCCGATTCTGCTGGAATTTCCGCTGCTGAACAAAGGCAGCGCTTTCACCGAGGAAGAACGTAGCCACTTCAACCTGCACGGCCTGCTGCCGGAAGCGGTGGAGACCATCGAAGAACAGGTGGAACGCGCCTACCGTCAGTATCAGGATTTCAAGAACGATAACGATAAGCACATCTACCTGCGCAACATCCAGGACACCAACGAAACCCTGTTCTATCGCCTGCTGGACTCGCACCTGAGCGAGATGATGCCAATCATCTACACCCCGACCGTCGGCGAGGCCTGTGAGCACTTCTCCGATATCTACCGCCGCGCGCGCGGGCTGTTCATCTCCTACCCGAACCGCGATCGCATCGATGACATGCTGCAAAACGCCACCAAACAGAACGTCAAGGTGATCGTGGTGACCGACGGCGAACGCATTCTCGGCCTGGGCGACCAGGGCATCGGCGGCATGGGCATTCCCATCGGCAAGCTGTCGCTGTATACCGCCTGCGGCGGCATCAGCCCGGCCTATACCCTGCCGGTAGTGTTGGACGTCGGCACCAACAACCCGCAGCGCCTCAACGATCCGCTGTACATGGGCTGGCGCCATCCGCGCATCTCCGGCGAGGAATACCACGCCTTCGTCGAAGAGTTTATTCAGGCGGTCAAACGCCGCTGGCCGAACGTGCTGCTGCAGTTCGAAGACTTCGCGCAGAACAACGCCACCCCGCTGCTGAACCGCTACCGCGACGAGATCTGCTGCTTTAACGACGACATCCAGGGCACCGCCGCGGTCACCCTCGGCAGCCTGATCGCCGCCAGCCGCGCCGCCGGCAGCCAGCTGCGCGATCAGACCGTCACCTTCCTCGGCGCCGGTTCCGCCGGCTGTGGCATCGCCGAGCAGATCATCTCGCAGATGAAGTCCGAGGGGTTGAGCGAAGACGAAGCGCGCGCCCGCGTATTCATGGTTGACCGTTTCGGCCTGCTGACCGACAAACTGCCGAACCTGCTCGACTTCCAGAGCAAGCTGGTGCAGAAGAGCGACAACCTGGCCGGTTGGGAAACCGCCAGCGACGCCATCTCGCTGCTGGACGTGGTGCGCAACGCCAAGCCGACCATTCTGATCGGCGTTTCCGGCCAGCCAGGGCTGTTTACCGAAGAGCTGATCCGCGAGATGCACAAGTACTGCGAACGCCCTATCGTGATGCCGCTGTCCAACCCAACCTCGCGTGTGGAAGCCCGTCCGGAAGACATCATCAACTGGACCGACGGCGCCGCCCTGGTCGCGACCGGCAGCCCGTTCGCGCCGGTAAGCTACAAAGAGCAGCTGTACCCGATTGCTCAGTGCAACAACTCCTACATCTTCCCGGGCATCGGTTTGGGCGTGCTGGCCTCCGGCGCCACCCGCGTCACCGACGCCATGCTGATGGCCGCCAGCCGCGCGCTGGCGGATTGTTCGCCGCTGGCGACCGACGGCCACGGCGCGCTGCTGCCGAATATCGACGATATTCAGGGCGTATCCAAGTGCATCGCCATGGAAGTGGGCAAAGCGGCGCAGCTGCAGGGTGTGGCGATCGTCACCTCCGAAGACGCACTGTCGAAAGCCATCGAGCACAACTTCTGGCGGCCGCAGTACCGCAGCTATAAGCGCACCTCGTTCTGAATTATCCAGGCCTATCGTAGCCTTCCCTGCGTCTGCAACGATAGGCCTGAAATTTTCTTAGCCATAGCGGTCCGGCCAGGACTTTCTTATCAAGGCACATTGCACGAATACCGAGGTAGTGATTGCCACAATCCACCAATCACTACCCTTCTGTGTACCGAGCATTAAGGCTGCAATGCTGGCGACCTCATGGCTATGGATACATTTTCACCACCTTACAAGCAAACTTCACGACTCGATTCTGAAGTCGCCCTTCGCCAATCTCAACCTATTCTGATAATGCTCTCTGCTCCTATAGAATCCTTGAAAAATGTGACTTGCTATGTCTAAATACCCCATAAATTATTTTTTAGGGCATACTATTTTGAAAAATAAAACAGTACTTATCATCTTGAAGAGATTTCGTATTTTCAATTAATTTTTTATTGGCGGGGCACTTTTTTATTGTTTTTTAATATGAACATTATTTTCAGGGTTTGAATTAGCATTAAGGTTTTTTATGAGCGCATTAAGTAATGCAAAGTGGGTAACTCTGTCACAAATGGGTAAGGTTTTCACCCAGTTAATGAGCATGCTCGTTCTGGCAAGGCTGATTCCCCCCGGGGAATTCGGTTTAATGGCCATGGCTTATGTCGTGATTAACTTTTCCCTTTTGATCAGGGATTTGGGCACCTCTGCGGCCATCATTCAACATCGTGATTTAAAGAACAGCACAATTAACGCTATTTTTGGTCTCAACATTACAATGGGGACAATCATAGCCATTGTAATTGTAATTTTCTCACCGCTAATTGCACATTTATTTAAAGAACCACGATTAGTCGAGGTATTGCTTCTCTTGTCCATTTCATTTCCTATTGCCAGTAGCGGTTCTACCCACCTGGCGTTATTGGAAAGAAATTCAAAGTTTATGACAACTTCTTTGATTGAGTTGTCCGCAGGTATTATTTCTCTCATCGCTGCGATTATACTTGCATATATGGGGGCTGGCGTATATAGTCTTGTCGTATCAAACTTACTGACGGCAATTATATCAACAACCCTACTTTGGATAAAAAGCGATTGGCGACCAAGCCTAAAGAAAATTTTTAACAGAGAAGAGTTGAAATTAATTTTCTCCTTTAGCGGTAATCTTACACTATTCAATTTTGTCAATTACTTCTCCAGAAATGCCGACAGCATGCTTATTGGTCGTTATATGAGTGCTAGTGTTCTCGGCTCTTATTCTCTGGCTTACAGAATCATGCTATTTCCACTTCAAAACCTAACTTTCATTGCGTCCCGCTCACTGTTCCCTATAATGAGTCGTCAGCAAGACAATGAAGCAGAAGTCAAAAAGCTGTTTCTGAAATCAATCGATGTAATTACATTCCTTGTTTTTCCTCTGATGGTAGGTCTGGCAACGCTAAGAGAACCGTTCTTTAATATTGTTTTCGGACCAGAGTGGGCATTGAGTGCCACAATTATGCTCTGGTTGGCACCTACAGGAATTGTTCAGTCTCTGACCAGTTCTACCGGTGCAGTTTTAATGTCTAAAGGGCGCGCAGGGATATTGTTGATGTTAGGTTTCCTTGGCTCTTTCCTACTATTAAGTGCATTCATCATCGGTGTACAATACGACATTATTACACTCACTATGCTGTATTTCGTTGCTAACGTAATAAACTTCATTCCGGCAATGTCTATCACAATGCGGCTATTAGGGGGTAACCTGTTTGAGGTTATTGTCAGACTCATTGGACCAGGAATTTGTTCAGGGATCATGTTTGCAGCACTCTACTGGCTGTTACACCTCTCCCACTTAAAAATTGAGATAAATAGCATATTTTCATTGATTTGCGTATCATTGTTTGGTGCAGTTATATACTTCGTCACATCAATATTTTTCTTACGCGATAGAATTAATTATTTCAAAAAGGCTGTACTAAAAAAAGTATAAACTCACAGGGCCGGGGAACAACTCCCGGCCCTGTTGACGACAGAAAGTAGAATTGGCCAGTCATCTCATTATAACAAATGCGTCATTAATTCTCGGATCTTCCCCACAAATTTTAATCAATGCGTTTTTTTTGTTTAAAAAAATTTCTAATCGTGTTAGTCTAATTAAAACTAATCCCGATTGAGTTTAATCAATATGAACCCTAAAGTTAGCATTATTATAGCGAGCTATAATACAGACAAATACATTGTTGAGTGTGTGAACTCTGCGCTTGGGCAGGATTACGAAAACATTGAAGTCATCGTTGTCAATGATGGATCAACTGATACCACTGAAGAGTTATTATCCGAACTTGCTCACAATAACGCTAAACTGAAAATTTTGACGCAAAAAAACCAGGGACAGTCAGTCGCCAGGAACAATGGGCTAACACTGGCTACAGGCGAGTTCGTCATTTTTCTCGATAGTGATGATGCCATTGATAACTCATTGATATCAAAATGTATCTCGGCACTTAATGCGACTAAGAGCGATATTGTTTTCTTTAATGGTGAAAGTTTTTACGATAGTGCAGATGATGAGCTTACGGCAGGTTTTGCTCCTAAGTACATTAGAAATACCCGCTTGTGTGAAGAGGCGATGGATAGCCATACTTTTTTCAAAAGGTCATGGAAATTAAATAACTATACGGTAAGCCCGTGCATGTTCATTTCCAGAACGCAACTTGTAAAGGATAATCCTTTTTATCCGGGCATCGTGCATGAAGATAATTTATTTACTACTAAGATCCTTCTATCACAGAAATCCAAAATTATTTGTATAAACGATATTCTTTACAGAAGACGTATACGCCCTAATTCAGTCATGACATCAAAGAAGAGCGAACGAAATGCGATTGGTTATTTAACTGTGGCGAAAAAAATGACCGCACTGCGCTCTCAAACGGATGATGAATTGAACGCTTGCTTAAATAGTTTTATTTCTCATTGTGTTAGCTCATCACTCAATGATGCTAAGGCCTGCTTCAAACGTTTACCTAAAGAGCTGAAGAAAGAGTATCTGGAAGTCATCAAAGATATTGGTTTGATGAATGTCAGGAAAAAAACCTTAGCCAAGTTTATTTTATCTTACTTTTAAAACGTCACTAAAAGTTAACCCTGAGCGCTGAGTTTCAGGGTTTTTTTTCATTTTTATCTACCAACTCCGTCTGTGTGTCCCCCTTTCAACCAGAGCCGATCAATTTTTTTCAGCCCGAACCGTCGAAAAATGCGGCGACGCGCGTGCTTCAGGCGGTTCGCGTCTTGCGTCGGTCGGTCAGGTAAAGTAGCCTTGATCCATCTTTTTCAGCCCGGCGCGCGTAAGGCAACAACATGTGGAAACGCCTGATAATCAGCCTGTTCATCATCATTGCGGTGTTGATGGGCTCGGCTATTGCGCTCGATCGCTGGATCAGCTGGAAAACCGCGCCTTACGTCTACGACGAACTGCAGGAATTACCGCATCGCCAGGTCGGCGTAGTGCTCGGCACCGCCAAGTATTATCGCACCGGCGTGATCAACCAGTATTACCGTTACCGCATTCAGGGAGCGATCAACGCCTATAACAGCGGCAAGGTGAAATACCTGCTGCTGAGCGGCGACAATGCCCAGCAAAGCTATAACGAACCGATGACCATGCGCCGCGATCTGATCGCCGCCGGCGTGGCGCCGAGCGATATCGTGCTGGATTACGCCGGCTTCCGCACCCTGGATTCCATCGTGCGCACCCGCAAGGTGTTCGACACCAACGATTTCATCATCATCACCCAGCGCTTCCACTGCGAGCGCGCGCTGTTTATCGCCCTGCACATGGGCATTCAGGCGCAGTGTTACGCGGTGCCGTCGCCGAAGGACATGATGACGGTGCGCGCCCGCGAGATCTTCGCCCGTCTGGGCGCGCTGACCGATCTGTACATCCTCAAGCGCGAGCCGCGCTTCCTCGGCCCGCTGATCCCGATCTCCGCCATGCACACCGTGCCGGAAGACGCCCAGGGTTATCCCGCCGTGTCACCGGAACAGTTGGTGGAGCTGGAGCACAAGCTGAAAGAAGAGAAACAGAAAGCCAAACAGCCTTGACGCAGCAAACGCCCAAAAGAAAGGCCGGCATATTTTGCCGGCCTTGTCGTCTCTGCTGCGGTAGATCTACTTCTTCTTGGCGTATTTCAACGAGTCCAGCGCCACGGCGAAGATGATGATGCTGCCCTTGATGATGTACTGCCAGTACGGGTTGATGCCGATATAGGTCAGGCCGTAGTTGATGACGGTAAAGATGATCACCCCGGTCACCACGCCCCACACCGTCCCCACCCCGCCGGCAAACGAGACGCCCCCCACCACGCAGGCGGCGATGGCGTCCAGCTCATACATAAAACCGAGGTTGTTGGTGGCGCTGCCGATGCGCCCCGCTTCCAGCAAGCCGCCGAAGGCATAGAACACGCCGGACAGCGCATAGATCATGATCAGGTTCAGCGGCACGTTGACGCCGGACACTTTGGCCGCTTCCGGGTTGCCGCCGATGGCGAAGATGTTCTTGCCGAAGCGGGTCTTGGTCCACAGGATCCAGACAAATATGATGGCAATCAGCGCATAGAAGGTGATGTACGACAGCTTGAAGTCGCCGAAGCGCAAGAAGCCTTGGGCAAAGGTGGAGAACTTCGGATCGAAGCCCGCGACCGGCGACGCGCCGACCGAATCGTAATACAGCGAGTTGATGCCGTAGACGATGATCATGGTGCCCAACGTGGTGATGAACGGCGTCACGTTGAGGTAGGCGATAATCAGGCCGTTAACCAGGCCGATCACCGCGCCGACCGCACACACCAGCAGGATGACCACGGGAATCGACCAGGTTTCCATGTGCGGGAACACTTTGTTGACGTTATCCATCGACTGCAGCAGCGTGGCCGCCACCACCGCCGCCAGCCCCACCTGCCGCCCGGCGGACAGGTCGGTGCCCTGGGTCACGATCAGCCCCGCCACGCCCAGCGCGATGATGATGCGCACCGAAGACTGCGTCAGGATATTGCTCAGGTTCATCAGGCTGAGGAAAGTGGGGTCCTGAATGATGATGATGCCCAACAGCACCAGCAACACCACGTAAATGCCGCCTTCCTTGAAATAGGTAAATAAGGTTTTTTTATTTAGCGCGTTCATAATTCGAATCCTTAAAGGTGCAGGGAGGCAAGACGTAAGATTTCATTTTGCGAGGTCTGTTTGGTGTTAACGATGCCCGCAACCTGGCCGTTGCTCATCACCAAAATGCGGTCGGTGATCCCCAAAAGCTCCGGCATTTCGGACGAGACGATAATGATCCCCTTGCCCTTCTTCGCCAGCTCGGTCATCAGCTGATAGATCTCGAACTTGGCGCCCACGTCGATGCCGCGCGTCGGTTCATCCAGCATCAGGATCTCCGGCTGCGTCAGCAGCCAACGGCCGATGATCACCTTTTGCTGATTGCCGCCGGACAGCGAGCCGATATGGGTGTGATGCCCCGGCGTTTTCACCCGCATGGCGTCGATCACCCACTGGGTGTCGCTCTTCATCCGCGCGTTGTCCAGCAGGCCGAGCTTGTTTTTATAATTGCGGATGTTGGAGATCAGCGAGTTGAAACCCACGTCGAGGTAGGCGTAAATCCCGGTGGATCGGCGCTCTTCGGTCACCAGCGCGAAACCGTGGTTAATCGCTTCGTTGGCGCTGTGGTTGTCGATCGCCTTGCCGTGCAGCTTGATAGTGCCCGCCACCTTCTCGCGAATGCCGAACAGCGTCTCGACGATGTCGGTGCGCTTGGCGCCCACCAGCCCGGCGATGCCGAGGATCTCGCCCTGGTGCAGATCGAAGGACACATCGCGGATCGAAGGCTGGCGCAGCGACGTCAGGTTCTTCACCTCGAGGATCACCTCACCCGGCGTGTTCTGCCTGTCGGGGAAACGCTGGCTCAGCGAGCGGCCGACCATCATGGCGATGATCTTGTCCATATCCAGCCCTTCCAGCGGCTGGGTGGCGATCCACTGGCCGTCGCGCAGCACCGTTATCTCGTCGCACAGCTGGAAGATCTCTTCCATCTTGTGCGAGATATAGACGATGCCGCAGCCGCGCTCTTTCAGCTTGCGGATGATGGTGAACAGGTGATTGACCTCTTTCTCCGTCAACGAAGAGGTCGGTTCGTCCATGATGACGATCTTGGCGTCATAGGAAAACGCTTTGGCGATCTCGATCATCTGCATCTGCGACACCGACAGGTTGCCCACCTTTTCGCGCGGGTTGATGTCGATATCCAGCTCGTCGAAGATCGCCTGAGTGTCTTTGAACATCTTGTCCTGATCGACGAACAGGCCTTTGGTCGGGTAGCGTCCCAGCCACATGTTGTCCATCACGGTGCGCTGCAGCACCAGGTTCAGCTCCTGATGCACCATGGAAACGCCGTGCTCCAGCGCTTCCTTCGAGCTCTTGAAGTCGATTTCCCGGCCCTGAAATACAATGCTGCCGCTGTCTTTTTTGTAAATGCCGAACAGGCATTTCAACAACGTCGATTTCCCCGCGCCGTTCTCCCCCATCAGGGCGTGAATGGAGTGCGGACGGACGCGTAAATTGACATTGTCCAAGGCTTTGACGCCGGGAAATGACTTACAAATATCCGTCATTTCCAGCAAAAATTCGCGTGAGCTATCGGCCATAAATACACCTGGCTTAACGATCTTGCAGTCGTAAACATCCCCGCCGGCGGTATCCCTGGTGTTGGCGCCGCAGGCGGGGTCTTAGCGGGATCTCAATTCTTATTTAATGAACTGAGACAGGTTGTCTTTATCTACGCCGACGTAAGGGATACGCACGACTTTATTTTCGATTTTATATTGGGTGCCTTCGGTGGCCGGTTTGCCCGCCGCCAGGTTTTTCGCCAGCTCGAAGGTGGCCTTCGCCTGATTGTCGGCGTCATTCAGCACCGTGCCCGCCATCGCGCCGGATTTCACCAGCGCCAGCGCTTCAGGCAGCGCATCCACGCCGAACACCGGAATACTGGTCTTGTTGTGCGCTTTCAGCGCTTCCACCGCGCCCATCGCCATGGCGTCGTTGTTGGCGATCACCACTTCGATCTTGTTGGCGTTCGGGCCGGAGAGCCAGGCGTCCATCTTGTCTTTCGCCTGCGCGGTATCCCACATCGCGGTATCCAACTGCAGCTGTTGGGTCTTGATGCCTTTCTCGTTCAGCGTTTTCACCACGTAGGTGGTGCGCGCTTCGGCATCCGGGTGGCCCGGCTCGCCCTTCAGCAGCACGAATTGGATCTGGCCGTCTTTGTTCAGATCCCAGGCCGGATTGGCTTTCCAGTGTTTGGCGATCAGTTCGCCCTGGATCACGCCGGACTCTTTGGAATCGGTGCCGACGTAATACGCCTTGTCATAGCTGTCCAGCGCTTTGCGGGAAGGTTCTTTGTTGTAGAACACCACCGGGATATCGTTTGCGCGCGCCTTATCGATAACCACCGGCGCCGCGGCCGGGTCGACCAGGTTGATCGCCAGCGCTTTCACGCCCTTGGCCAGCAGCACGTCGATCTGATCGTTCTGTTTGGACTGATCGTTCTGCGAGTCATTCATCAACAGGGTAACGTCCGGTGAAGCCTTGGCGTCTTTCTCGATCGCTTTGCGCACCACCGACATGAAGTTGTCGTCGTATTTGTAAATCGTGACGCCAATACGGGTATCAGCATGGGCTGCGGCGCCAAACATCATGGCAGCGGCCATGGCGGCCAGGGTGAAAACCTTCTTATTCATTGTCAATCTCCGGTTCTGTGTAGGGTATTACTCGTCTTTGAGCCAATGGTCACCGGCAGTGCGCGCACCCCAGGCCAGGCGATTTCCACTCAACACCTGTCGTCCGTGGATCTTGTTATTTCCGAGAAATGCTGTGTCAGCGCGAGATAAACGGTTACAGCGGCAAGGGCCTTTGCGCCTGAAAACGCCTAGAGCATAGACGGCGTGATGTTAATATTCTGTGAATTTTCTCACAGATTGAAAACGGTTACACAAGATTAAATCGTCAGAGAGTGACCGTCGCCTCACTTTGCCAGGGGGCGACAGAATGGCGCCGCACCAGCGTCGGCATGAACAGATGGCTCGCCTGCGGCTCCGCCAGGCCTGCTGCGCCCTGTAATGCCAGCTCGGTCGCCAACGTGGCCATCGAAACGATCGGGTAACGCACCGTGGTAAGTTTAGGGCTGGTGTAGCGCGCGATGGGAATGTCGTCGAAGCCGATCAGCGAAAAATGCTGTGGCACCGTGATACCGTTTTCTTTCAGCACCGCCATGGCGCCGGCGGCCATGGCGTCGTTGTAGGCAAACACCGCGCTCAGCTGTAAGTTGCGCCCCAGCAGCTCGACCATCGCCGCCTCGCCGCCCTGCAGATCCGGCGAACCGTACGCGCGCCAGCTGTCGGGCGTCGCCAGCCCGGCGGCGGCCATCGCCTGCGCATAGCCTTGCTGACGCAGCGGCCCGTCTTCGATCGGGTGATTGGAGCCCAGATAACCGATGCGCCGATGGCCCTGCGAGAGCAGAAGACGCATCGCCATGTCAGCGCCGCAGACGTTGTCCAGCCCAACGCAGCGCGGCTCATAGCCGGGGATAATCCGATTGATCAGCACCATGCCCGGCACCTGCTCCAGAAAGCCGATCAGTTCGGCGTCGCTCAAGGCTTTGGCGTGAACAATCAGGGCGTTACAGCGCTGACGGATCAGCACTTCGATCGCATGGCGCTCTTTGTCCGCCTGATGATAACTGTTGCCGATCAGCAGATACTTGTGGTGTTTCTGCGCCACCGTGTCTACCGCTTTCACCAGCGCGCCGAAGAACGGATCGGACACGTCCATCACCACCACGCCCAGCGTATCGCTGCTTTGGGTCGCCAGCGCCTGTGCATTGGCGTTGGGGCGGTAGCCCAGTTCCGCCACCGCCTGCAGCACCTGTTCGCGCGTCTCTTTGCTGGTCAGCGCGCTGTGATTGAGCACGCGAGACACGGTCGCCACGGAGACGCCGGCGCGTTTCGCCACGTCGCGAATAGTGATCGGATGAACTGGAGGCATGCGGGATCCTGAAATCGGGGTAGTGGCCGGTGGCGCTATCCTACCCCGATTGACCCGCAGCTCTGCGTGAATTACGTCACAGGAAAGAAAACGTTTACATACATTTTTTTAACCTGCCGATGGGCGCTCACTTCAGCGCTTTGGATTCCGTTTCACCGGCGGCCATCTGCGTCAATTTGCGCCACAGCCATTCCATCGGCCCCTGTTCGAAGTAACGCAGCCACAGTGCGGAAAAGACCAGGTTGACCCACCAGACCAGCGGCACAAACGCCAACAGCTGAAGCCGGTCGAACTGCTCATAGAGGCCAAAGCGATAAAACAGCGTAGTGCAGATCAGCGTTTGCAACAGGTAGTTGCTCAGCGCCATGCGCCCCACCTGGCTCAGCCAGTGGGCGATGCGCAGGCGCGACAGCGCGGGCCAGAAACCGTAACACAGCGCCAGATAGCCCAGCGCCTGCAGCGGCGCGCCCAGCTCGCGCGGCACCTGCAGCAGGAAACCGCTCCAGCGATAGTCCCAGTGCACCTGCCATTGCAGCGCCACCGCCGGCAGTTGGATCAGCACGGACAGCGGCAACAGCCACGCCGCCTGCCGCAGGTAATAGCCGGAGGAATAGCTGCCGCGCAGCCAGCCGCTGCGCATCAGCCCGGCGCCGAACAGCATCAGCCCCGCCAGCTCCCAACCATACTGCGCGCCGATGGCCAGCAGGCTGGACGAGAGCAGATCGGCGCGGCTGCGCCAGGCTTCGAAACCGCCCTGCAGCTTCCAGAACTTCTCGTACTGCAACTCCGCCACGCCCGGCTGCCAGAAGCTGCCCGGTTCACCGTGCGAGACAAAACCGAGCAGCAGCAGCACCGCCACGCCGATCAGGTAGAGCACCACGCCGGTTTTCAGCAGTTGGAGTGTGTCTTTGGCTTCGCGGATCATGCGCCAGCACACCAGGCCGATAAGCCCGTAGGCCAGCAGAATGTCGCCGTCCCACAGGAAGATGGCGTGCGCGAGGCCGAACAGCACCAGCCACGACAGCCGCGCGCGGATCCAGCTTTTGCCGCGCCGCAGCAGCATTTGCAGCCCGGCGCCGAACAGCAGCGCGAACATCGCCAGGAACTTGGCCTGGGCGAAGAGATCCAGCAGCGCCCAGGTCCAGGCGTCGCGCGATGACGGCATCCCCAGATAGGCCGGATTGAGGTAGGCGGCCTTCGGCAAGCCGAAGGCGCTGATGTTCAGCAATAAGATGCCGAGGATGGCGATGCCGCGCACGCAGTCCAGCGTGGCGATGCGCGGCAGAGGATGACTGTTCATTTTTTATCGCTGTCTTCCGCTCATGAAAAAGGCGCCCGCAGGCGCCTGTTGTCGTTTTGCGAGTCGCCCCGCAACGCCATCACCCCTGGTGATGGCGCACCGCGCGCAGGAACTCCTGGCGGGTATTTTGGCTGGACTTGAACAGCCCCCCCAACGAGGTGGTGGTGGTGGCGCTGGTCGCGTCGCGAATGCCGCGCGCTTTGACACAATAATGGACTGCATCGATCGATACCGCCACGTTATTGGTGCCGAGCAGGGTCTGCAGCGCAACCAGGATCTGCTGGGTCAGGCGCTCTTGCACCTGCGGACGCTGGGAGAAGAACTGCACAATGCGGTTGATCTTCGACAGACCGATCACCGAGTCTTTCGGGATATAGGCCACGGTGGCCTTGCCGTCGATGGTGACGAAGTGGTGTTCACAGGTGCTGGTCAGCGTGATATCGCGCACCGTCACCATCTCATCCACCTTCATTTTGTTCTCAATGACGGTGATTTTCGGGAAGTTGGCGTAGTCCAGACCGGAGAAGATCTCGTCGACATACATTTTGGCGATGCGATGCGGCGTTTCCGCCAGGCTGTCGTCAGACAGATCGAGATTCAGCAGCTGCATGATTTCGGTCATGTGCTCTTTGATGCGACGCTTGCGCGTTTCGCGATCCAGCACTTCCCCGCGCAGCGGTGTCTCCAGACCACGCTCTTCCAGTGCCGCATGCACCAGCGCGGCTTCTTTACTTAATGATGTCATGTATTTGTTCTCCTGCGGACGGAACCCGCCGGCGGCCTGATAGGGCGTGCGGCCGGCGAATTGCTTGCTCTCGTGACGGCAGAGTTTTCGTGGTGGATAACGTGAACCCGGTCAAGATTTTGCCCCCACTGTAGATGAGAGCGCGGCGATTATCCAGTGATAGTGCTTCATCCAGAGGTGAAATCTTCGCATTTAGCACAATCAGGCCGGCTGCGGGTCTCCACGCTTTTTGTATGGATTTTAATCACCGAGTCGCCGTTTTTTGCGCCAACCGCCGCGCCGGGGTATTCACCGCCAGCCCTCCGGCCACCAACAGCGCTATCACCGCCACATACAGCGCCGGTTCCAACCGATGGGTCAAGGCGGTCGACAGCGCCGACAGCATCGGCCCAACCAGCTGGCCGATCGCATAACCGGTGGTCAGCAATCCGGCCATGTAACGCGCATGGCGCGGCGCCAGTTCACGGCCGTGCTGAAGGGCGAGCTGCACCACACAGAGGAAACCGCCGCCGGTCAGCAACGCCCCGAGCGCCAGGCCGGCCACGCCCGGCACCACTTCGGCGCTCAGTACGCCGAGCGCCTGTACCCACAGCGTGATCGCCAACCGGGTTTGGGTAGTCAGCCGATGGCGGGTCACAATGCCGATAACGATCCCCAGCACCGCCGCGCCGCCGAACACCGGCCAGACGAACTGTGCGAACAGGCTGTCGGGAAAACGCGCCGCCGCCATCTGCGACAAGAAGGTCGCCGGCAGGATATAGCCGAAGCCGGCCAGGCTGTAGCTCCACACCAGACGCTTGAGCGCCGGCGTCAGCAGCAGCGGCTCCGGGGCCACGTCCGGGCGATGCAGCTCGCCGCTGCGCGGCAGAAAGGCGCTAATCCCCCCGACCAGCACCAGCGCCAGCCCGCCATACACCAGCCAGGCCTGCGCCGCCGTCAGCCCCAGCGCGTTGATGCCCACCGCCAGCATGCCGCTGAGGAAGATGCCGGCGCCCGGCCCGGCGAACACCGCCGCGCTCAGCGCCGGCCGGCCGTAGTGCGCCAACCGCTCGTTGGTCCAGGCCGCCACCAGCACCATCGCCCAGCCGCTGGCCCAGCCGATGACGAAGCGCAGCGCGCCGTGGGTCCATTCATCCTGCGCCAACGCCGACAGCAGCGTCAGCGCCATCGCCCCCCATACGCCCAGCCACAGGCGCCGCTCGACGTGGCGCGTGGCGCGCATCGCGTCGTAGGCGCCGCACAAATAGCCCAAATAGTTGATCGCCGCCACCAGCCCGGCGCCGGTCAGGCTGAACTGGTGGTCAGCGATCATCAGCGGCACCTGAGGGGTGAAAGCGAAGCGGCCAATGCCCATCGCCACGATCAGCGCGGCAAACCCGCTCAAGGCAATACGTAAAGCCATACCGGTATCCAAAAGGTTAAAAGAAAGTTGCCAGTATCATGCCGCAGTATTAAACTCACAAAAACTGAATAATAGTTATCAAGTTCATCACGAAACGAGAATATTATGGATCTGACTCAGCTTCGCATGTTCTGCTGCGTAGCGGAAACCGGCTCGGTCGCCCGCGCCGCCGAGCAGCTGCACCGCGTGCCGTCGAATCTGACCACCCGGCTGCGCCAGCTCGAGCAGGAGCTGGGCGCCGATCTGTTTATCCGCGAAAAACAGCGCCTGCGCCTGTCGCCGATGGGCCATAACTTTCTGTGCTACGCCAATCGCATCCTGGCGCTGAGCGACGAGGCGATGAGCATCACCCATGCCGGCGAACCGGCGGGCAACTTTGCTCTCGGCTCGATGGAGAGCACCGCCGCCACCCGCCTGCCCTCGCTGCTGGCAGCTTACCACCAGCGTTTCTCGCAGGTGTCTCTGTCGCTGACTACCGGCACCTCCGGCGAAATCGCCGATCGGGTGCGCGCCGGCACGCTGGCGGCAGCGCTGGTCGACGGCCCGGTGCCCTATGACGAGCTAAACGGCTGCATCGCCTATCCTGAACATATGGTGGTGATCTCCTGTCTCGATCACGCGCCGATCCACAGCGCCAAAGACGCCAACGGCGAAACGCTGTTCGCCTTTCGCGCCAGCTGTTCCTACCGCCTGCGGCTGGAGGCCTGGTTCAAGCGCGAAGGCGCGCGGCCGGGGCAGATCATGGAGATCCAGTCCTATCACGCCATGCTGGCCTGCGTCGCCAGCGGCGCCGGGCTGGCGATGATCCCGCATTCGGTGCTCAGCCTGCTGCCGGGCCATGAGCGGGTTCGGGTTCACACCCTGCCGCCGGACGTGGCCGACACCGCCACCTGGCTGCTGTGGCGCCGCGACGCGTTCGGGCCGAACGTGCGCGCGCTGAAAGAATTGATTATTGAACAGACGGAAACCGCCGCTGTTGATGAAAGCACCCCCAACGATTTATCAGACGTTGTCGATATCGCCTGATTTAAAAAGAAAACCACTGAGGAGACTATGATGGAGATGATCAAAACCCGCGCCGCCGTTGCCTGGGGCCCGAACCAGCCGCTGAAGATCGAAGAAGTCGAGCTGATGCCACCGCAAAAAGGCGAAGTGCTGGTGCGGATCGTCGCCACCGGCGTTTGTCACACCGACGCCTACACCCTGTCCGGCAAAGATCCGGAAGGCGTGTTCCCGGCGATCCTCGGCCACGAGGGCGGCGGCGTGGTGGAAGCGGTCGGTGAAGGCGTCACCAGCGTGGCGGTCGGCGATCACGTGATCCCGCTCTACACCCCGGAGTGCGGCGAGTGCAAATTCTGTAAATCCGGCAAGACCAACCTGTGCCAGGCGATCCGCGCCACCCAAGGCAAAGGGCTGATGCCGGACGGCACCACGCGCTTCTTCAAGGACGGCAAGCCGATCTTCCACTACATGGGCACGTCCACCTTCTCCGAGTACACCGTGGTGCCGGAAATCTCACTGGCGAAAATCAACAAGGAAGCGCCGCTGGAAGAAGTGTGCCTGCTGGGCTGCGGCGTGACCACCGGCATGGGCGCGGTGATGAACACCGCCAAAGTGCAACCGGGCGACACCGTGGCAATCTTCGGCCTGGGCGGCATCGGCCTGTCGGCGATCATCGGCGCGCAGATGGCCGGCGCGGGCCGCATCATCGGCATCGACATCAACACCAGCAAGTTCGATCTGGCCCGCAAGCTGGGCGCCACCGATCTGATCAACCCGAAAGACTATGACAAGCCGATTCAGGACGTAATCGTCGAGCTGACCGACGGCGGCGTCGATTTCTCCTTCGAGTGCATCGGCAACGTCAACGTGATGCGTTCCGCGCTGGAGTGCTGCCACAAGGGCTGGGGCGAATCGGTGATCATCGGCGTCGCAGGCGCGGGCGAAGAGATCTCGACCCGGCCGTTCCAGCTGGTGACCGGCCGCGTCTGGCGTGGTTCGGCGTTCGGCGGCGTCAAGGGCCGTTCACAGCTGCCGGGCATCGTCGAGCGCTATCTGGACGGCGAATTCGCGCTGAACGACTTTATCACCCACACCATGGGGCTGGAGCAGATCAACGAAGCGTTCGATTTGATGCACGAAGGCAAATCGATCCGTTCCGTCATCCACTTCGACCAATAAGCCAGGAGGCAGAGATGACGTTGTCATTGGAACTTCTCGAAGAGCACCGCATGTTCGGCGGCTGGCAGCAGCGCTATCGCCACGCGGCGCAGAGCCTGAATTGCAACATGACATTCAGCATCTACCTGCCGCCGCCGCGCGATGACAACCCGCCGCCGGTGCTGTACTGGCTGTCGGGGCTGACCTGCAACGACGAGAACTTCACGTTGAAAGCCGGCGCGCAGCGCATCGCCGCCGAGCTGGGTCTGGTGCTGGTGATGCCGGACACCAGCCCGCGCGGCGACGAAGTGCCGAACGACGAAGGCTACGACCTGGGCCAGGGCGCCGGGTTTTACCTGAACGCCACCCAGGCGCCGTGGGATCGCCACTTCCGCATGTACGACTACATCAGCGCCGAACTGCCGGCGCTGATCGAACAGCACTTCAGCGTCAGCGATCGTCAGTCGATCTTCGGTCACTCGATGGGCGGCCACGGCGCGCTGATGATGGCGTTTCGCAACCCGCAGCGCTTCCGCTCGGTATCGGCCTTCGCGCCGATCGTCAACCCGTGCCAGGTGCCGTGGGGCCGTAAGGCCTTCACCGCCTATCTGGGCAGCGACGAAAGCCAGTGGCTGCAGTACGACAGCTGCCATCTGCTGGCCAGCGGCGCGGAAAAAATGCCGGTGCTTATCGACCAGGGCGACGACGACCAGTTCCTGGCCGACCAGCTGCAGCCGGCGCGGTTGGCCGAGCTGGCGCGCCAGCGCGACTGGCCGCTGACGCTGCGCATTCAGCCGGGGTACGATCACAGCTACTTCACCATCGCCACCTTCGTGGAAGATCACCTGCGCTTCCATGCCGAGCACCTGTTCCGCTGATAAAAAAATCCGGGCGGTTAACCGCCCGGATTTCTTCAAAAACCAGCAATCATCTTCGTGCTAACAATACAGCTTATTGAACGGATAATGGCACTGAGACGTCATTTGAGCCCGTTCAAATATGTGCCATACGTTAAACCATCACTCCTTCAATTTCGGATCCAATGCGTCGCGCAATCCGTCGCCCAACAGGTTGAAGGCCAGCACGGTGATGAATATCGCCAGGCTGGGGAAGATCGCCACGTGCGGCGCGATCACCATATCGGCGCGCGCTTCGTTGAGCATCGCCCCCCACTCCGGCGTCGGCGGCTGGGCGCCCAGCCCCAAAAACGACAGGCTGGCGGCGGTGATGATCGAGGTACCGATGCGCAGGGTGAAATAGACCACGATCGAAGACAGGGTGCCCGGCAGGATGTGCCGCAGGATGATGGTCCAGTCCGAGGCGCCGATGCTGCGCGCCGACTCGATATAGGTCAGGTGCTTCAGCACCAGCGTATTGCCGCGCACCAGGCGGGCGAAGGCCGGAATGCTGAAGATCGCCACCGCGACGATCACGTTGGCCATGCCGCTGCCCATGATCGCCACCACGCCGATCGCCAGCAAAATACCGGGAAACGCGAACAGCACGTCGCAGACGCGCATGGTGAGGCGATCCCACCAGCCCTCATAGTAGCCGGCCAGCAGCCCCAGCAGGGTGCCGATCGCCCCACCCGCCAGCACCGAGAACACCCCGGCCGCCAGCGAAATGCGCGCGCCCATCAGGATGCGGCTGAAGATATCGCGCCCGAGGGAATCTACGCCCAGCCAGTGCACCAGCGAAGGCCCCTCATTCAGCCGGTCGTAATCGAAATAGTTTTCCGCATCGAACGGCGCCAGATAAGGCGCCAGCAGCGCCGCCGCAATCAGCAGCAGCACCAACAGGCCGGCGACCAGCGCCGTCCGCTGACGGCGAAAACGCCGCCAAAATTCGCCCCACGGCGTGCGTACCGCGTTGGGGTCGATAAGCGGCATCGCCTTCAATGCGGCGCTGCGCCGCCAATGCTTAATCATGCCGCGTCCTCATTGGTAACGAATCGCCGGGTTGATCGCCGCGTACAGCATATCCACCAGCAGGTTGATCAGGATGAACTCCAGCGAGAACAGCAGCACCTCGGCCTGGATCACCGGGTAATCGCGCATTTCCACCGAGTCCACCAGCAAGCGCCCCAGCCCCGGCCAGTTGAACACCTTCTCCACCACGATCGAACCGCCGAGCAGGAAGCCGAACTGCAGCCCCATCATGGTCACTACCGGGATCATCGCGTTGCGCAGGCCGTGTTTCATCACCACCACGCTTTCCCGCACGCCCTTGGCGCGCGCGGTGCGCATGTAGTCCTCCTGCAACACCTCGACGAACGAAGCGCGGGTGAAACGCGCCATCACCGCCGCCACCGCCGCCCCCAAGGTGATAGAAGGCAGAATGTAGTGCCGCCAGCTGTCGGCGCCCACCGTCGGCAGCCACCCCAGCTCGACCGAAAACACCTGCATCAGCAGCATGCCGAGCGCAAAAGCCGGGAACGAGATCCCCGATACCGCCAGCGTCATGCCGAGACGATCCGGCCAACGGTTACGCCACACCGCCGACACCACGCCGATCGCCAGGCCGAACGCTACCGCCCACAGCATGCTGGCGACGGTCAGCCAGAAGGTCGGCATAAAGCGCGAGGCGATCTCTTCGCTCACCGGGCGCTTGGACACCATCGAGATGCCGAAGTCGCCCCGCAGCGCGTTGACGAAAAAGTGCGCGAACTGCTGCGGCAGCGGCTTATCCAGCCCCAGATCCTTGCGCACCAGCTGCACCACC
The DNA here is from genome assembly GCF_052167655.1 of Serratia sp. CY55921. NCBI lineage: Bacteria > Pseudomonadati > Pseudomonadota > Gammaproteobacteria > Enterobacterales > Yersiniaceae > Serratia > Serratia sp. CY55921. Next base: position 2,150,157 of record NZ_JBJNMU010000001.1, read on the forward strand.
GCCTCGTCGGCCTCCGGCCCCGCCGCCAGCCGCGCCGGATCGCCCGGCAGCAGGTGGACGAACAGGAACACCAGCACCGCCACGATCAGCAGCGTCGGGATCAGGCCCAGCAGTCGTTTCAGAAAATAATTGAGCATCTCATTCCTTCCCCCACCTGCCGCCGTCTGGCCGCAGGCGGGGATGGGCGCCTTATTTCAGATCGGCGTTATCAAAGTTGAACGAGGTATCCGGCATCACGTAGAAACCGCTCAGCTGTTTGCTGTTGGCCGACAGCAAGCGTTCGGTCGCCAGGAAGATCCAGGGCGCGTCGGCCCAGATGCGATCCTGCGCGTCCTGATACAATTTCTGCTTCTCAGCGCGATCGGTGGTCGCCAGCGCGTCGGTCAGATCCTTGTCCACCTGCGGGTTGCTGTAGAACGCGGTGTTGAACTGCTTCGGCGGCGCCGCCTGGGTGGAGAACAGCGGCGACAGCGCCCAGTCCGCTTCCCCGGTCGAGGCCGACCAGCCGGTGTAGAACAGCCGCACGCCGGTGTCTTTCACCCCGACGCTCTCCACCTGCGCCGCGCGCTGCCCGGCATCCATCGCCGTTACCGTCACTTTCACCCCCACCTGCGCCAGCTGCTGTTGGGTGAACTGCAGCACTTTCTGCGCGGTGCTGTGGTTGTGGGACGACCACAGCGTGGTGGTGAAGCCGTTCGGGTAACCGGCCTCTTTCAGCAGCTCACGCGCCTTGGCCGGATCGTACGGCCACGGCTTGTAGCGGGCGGCGAAGTCGATCGCCGGCGGCACCGGCCCTTCCGCCGGCACCGCATAACCAGCGAACGCCACCTTGATCAGCGCGTCCTTGTTAATCGCGTAGTTGAGCGCCTGGCGCACCTTCGGGTTGTCGAACGGCTTTTGAGTGACGTTCATGCTGATGTAACGCTGCAGGATCGACGGCGCAGCCACCACGTCCAGCTTGGCGTTGCCCTCCAGCACCTTGGCCTGCTCGTAAGGGATCGGGAAGGCGAAGGTCGCCTCGCCGGTCTGCAGCATCGCCGCGCGGGTGTTGTTATCCACCACCGGGCGCCAGGTGATGCTGTCGAGCTTCGGCAGCCCCGGCTGCCAGTAGCCGTCGAACTTCTTCACCTTGACGAAATCGGTCTGGTTCCAGGTCACGAACTGATACGGCCCGGTGCCGACCGGGTGGAAACCGATCTCTTTGCCGTATTGCTTCAGCGCCGCCGGGGAGATGATCGCCGCCGCCGGGTGCGCCAGATTGTTGACGAACGCCGAGAACGGCGCCTTCAGCACGATCTTCACCGTATTGGCGTCCACCGCCTCGGTTTTGTCGATCATCTTGAACAGGTTGTAGCGCTTGAGGTGGCTGTCCGGGTTACTGGCGCGATCGAGGTTGGCCTTCACCGCCTCGGCGTTGAACGCAGTGCCGTCGTGGAATTTAATGCCCTGGCGCAGTTTGACGGTATAGGTCAGGCCGTCTTTGCTGACCTCATAGCTGTCCGCCAGCACGTTCACCAGCTTCATGTCCTTGTCGAAGCCGAACAGCCCCTGATAGAAAGACTTGGCCACCGCCTGCGACAGCGTGTCGTTGGCGTCGTAAGGATCGAGGGTGGTGAAATTGGACGCCACGGCGATCACCGCGTCCTTCGCTGCCCAGACCGGGCTAGTTCCCGCCGCCAGCAGTACGGCGGCCAACAGCGCATTGCGTTTGAATGTGTGCTTCATGTCGCTTGTCTCTCCTGAGGTCTTTAAAAAGCACCGGCGATCGGGTGGCGGGCGACAAAGTGCCCGGCGCCAACCTGCACCAGCGGTGCGGTAACGGGTTCATCGCCCAGTGCGCGCACTGGGCTCGGGATCTCATCGGCCGGCAGCGGCTGCCGTTTGTGGGCATGAGCGGGATCGGCTACCGGCACCGCCGCCATCAACTTGCGGGTATAGGGGTGCTGCGGGTTGTCGAACACCGCCTGCCGCGGGCCGATCTCGACAATTTGCCCGAGGTACATCACCGCTACCCGGTGGCTGATGCGCTCCACCACCGCCATGTCGTGTGAAATAAACAGAAAAGCGATGCCGAACTCGCGCTGCAGATCGAGCAGCAGATTGACGATCTGCGCCTGAATCGACACGTCCAGCGCCGAGACCGCCTCGTCGGCGATCACCACTTTCGGGTTCAGCGCCAGCGCGCGCGCGATGCAGATACGCTGGCGCTGGCCGCCGGAAAATTCGTGCGGGTAGCGGCGCGCATGCTCCGGCTGCAGACCGACGCGTTCCAGCAGCCAGGCCACCCGCCTTTCCGCCTCACGGCCGCGCATCACGTTGTGCACCAGCAGCGGCTCCATGATGGAGAAACCGACCGTCAGGCGCGGATCGAGCGAGGCGTAAGGATCTTGAAAAATGAACTGAATATCGCGCCGCAGGTGCTGCAGCGCCGGCCCCTTCAACCGATCGATTCGCCGCCCGGCGAAGGTGATGGTGCCGCTCTGGCTGTCCACCAGCTTCAGCAAAGAACGCCCGGTGGTGGACTTGCCGCAGCCGGACTCGCCCACCAGCCCCAGCGTCTCGCCGGGGTAAAGATCGAAGCTGACGTTTTCCACCGCGTGCACCCGGCGAGTGACCCGATTGAACAGCCCGCCGCGCAGATCAAAACGCGTGACCAGATGCTCCACCCGCAGGATCGGCGCGGCGTCTGGCGGCACGGTATCCTGCGGCGCGGCATCGCCCTCGCCATCCGGCAGCGGAAACTTCGCCGGCAGCGGCCGATCGGCCATCGCCCCCAGCTTCGGCACTGCCGCCAGCAGCGCCCGGGTATAGGCCTGTTGCGGCGCGTCAAACAGCTCGCGCACCCGATTTTGTTCCACCTGCTCACCGCGGCGCATCACCAACACCCGATCGGCGATCTCCGCCACCACGCCCATGTCGTGAGTGATGAAGATCACCCCCATCTGCATCTCCTGTTGCAGCACGCGGATCAGCTGCAGGATCTGCGCCTGAATGGTGACGTCGAGGGCGGTGGTGGGCTCATCGGCAATCAACAGCGCCGGCTTGCAGGAGAGCGCCATGGCGATCATCACCCGCTGGCGCATACCGCCGGAAAGCTGATGCGGGTAGCGCCCCAATACCTCTTTAGCCTCCGGAATACGCACCAGATCGAGCATGCGCAGCGCCTCCTGGCGCGCGCTGCGGTGGTCCATGTCCTGATGCAAACGCAGCGATTCGGCGATCTGCTCGCCGACCGGAAATACCGGATTGAGCGAGGTCATCGGCTCCTGGAAGATCATCGCCATGTCGGCGCCGCGAACCGTGCGCAGCGTGTGCTGCGAGGCGCGCGCCAAATCGAGCAGCGCGCCGTCGCGCCGGCGCAGGGTCATGGCGCCGCTGACGATACGCCCGCCGCCCTGCTCCACCAGCCGCATCAGCCCCAGCGAAGTGACCGATTTGCCGGAGCCGGACTCGCCGACGATCGCCAGCGTCTCGCCGCGATCGAGATCGAACGACAGGTTGCGCACCGCGTCTACGGCGCCGTCCGCTTGAGGAAAGCTGATGCTCAGATCGCGCACCGTCAGCACCCGCTGCGGCGGCAATGACAGCCCGTCGCCGGCGGGCCGGAATGAAACGTCGGTCATACACCCTCCCGGTGAACGCTTAGCGATAAATCCCGACGGACGGCGCATCGCCGACATAGCCAAAACCGCGGTACATACCCTCGCTGTTGAACGGCAGCGCGATATTGCCGTGGCGATCGACGGCGATCATGCCGCCGCTGCCGCCCAGCGCCGGCAGCTTCTCCATCACCACCCGATCGCTGGCCTCTTGCAGGCTGAGCCCGCCGTATTCGATCAGGGCGGAGACGTCATAGGCCGCCACGCCGCGCATGAAGATTTCGCCGGTGCCGGTGCTGGAGACCGCCACGGTGGCATTGTTGGCATAGCAACCGGCGCCGATGATCGGCGTGTCGCCCACCCGCCCGGCCTGCTTGTTGGTCATGCCGCCGGTGGAAGTGGCGGCGGCGAGGTTGCCCAGCGCATCCAGCGCCACCGCACCGACGGTGCCGAATTTGCGATCGGGATCGAGCGGCTCGCCGGCCTGCACCGCGCCGTCGTGATCGAGCAATACCCGCCCCTGCTCCGCCTGGGCGCGGTGCAACTGATCGAAACGTTCTTGGGTAAAGAAGAAGTCGGGGGCGACCATTTCCAGGCCGTGGGCGGCGGCAAACTTCTCGGCGCCTTCGGCGGCAAACAGCACGTGTTCGCTGTTTTCCAGCACCGCGCGCGCCGCCAGCACCGGGTTGCGGACACGGCTGACGCCGGCGACAGCGCCGGCGTCGCAGGTGCGGCCGTCCATCACGCAGGCGTCCAGCTCGTGGGTGCCCTGATGGGTGAACACCGATCCTTTACCGGCGTTGAACAGCGGGCACTCTTCGAGCAGCCGCACCGCTTCGGTCACCGCGTCCAGCGCGCTGCCGCCCTGTGCCAATATCGCCTGACCGGCGGCCACGATCTCGGACAGCGCCTGAATATACTGCCGTTCCTTTTCCGCACTCAGCGCCGCCCGGGTAATTGCGCCCGCGCCGCCATGAATGGCAATCACTGGTTTGCTCATTTGCCTGACACCCTGTGTTAATCCCGCCGTAGCACAGCGAATAAGCTGAGCGCGGTATCATTATTATTCAGTCTTTTTTCGATGCTATTTAGCCCGACTGTGGAAGTACAGCATAACGTCCATGCCCCACTTTTAGCGTAGCGCGCTTAGACCGTTTCGCACCTTGAAATAGCTTATTGGAATAAAAACAGCAGGTTATAAAAAGCAGCAAACCGCTGAGAGTGCGGCTGGGATTATTGGTAATTTCGCGAGAGGAAATAGCGGCATGGGGTCATGAAATAAACGTTCACGCTGAATAATAATTATTTCGACGCCCGGCCTGCCGTTTTTTTCCCGGCCGGGCGAAGATACTCCGCGATTAAAAACCGGAACCGGGTTGCTGTAAAAAGGCCTCTTCTTCCGGCGTGCTGATGCGCCCCAATATCGCATTGCGATGCGGGTAACGGCCGAAACGATCGATGATCGCCTTATGACGCAGTTCGAATTCCAGCTGATCGCCGTTATTGAGCTCGGTATACAACACCAGCGCCTGTTGGTGAATCAGCGGCGATTCCGAATGCATGAACGGCAGATAAAGGAAGCCGCGCTGCTCGCGGCTCAGCCGTTCGCACTCGCCGCTGCGGATCGCCTCCTGCGCCAGAATCAACGCCATGCCGTCGCAGGCGAACGACTGCGGCGTGCCGCGGAACAGGTTGCGGCTGAACTGATCGAGCACGATCACCTCCGCCAGCCGCCCTTCGATGGTGTCGCGCCAGTGAGCCAGCTCTCCCGCCGCCGCCGCCCGCCAGATTTCGCCGAAGCGGCTGTGCAGCAGACGATCGAAATCATCGTCCTTTTTGAACCACATCACCGGTTCGATCTCGTCGAACCAGAACTCGATAACCTGTTTATGCATCATGATCCTCCTCTGTTTTACGCAGTTTATACCCGATCGCCCCAGCGCCGCAGTGCGAAAGATGGCGGGCATAACCCGTTCTCCCCCCCGGCGTTCTCTGCCATAATACCCGCACTTTGTCGCTATCATTGCGCACCCTGATTACGGAGTTCCCCTTATGGATCATTGCCATACTTCCGATCTCATCTCCCTGGAGCAAGCGCTGGAAAAAATGCTCGGGCAGATCGCCCCGCTGCAACAGACCGAATCCGTCGCGCTGACCGCCGCCGCCGGCCGCATCACCGCCGCGCCGGTGGTCTCGCCCCTCGACGTGCCGCCGTTCACCAACTCGGCGATGGACGGCTATGCGGTGCGCCTCGCCGATCTGGCGGCCAATGCGCCGCTGCCGGTCGCCGGGAAAGCCTTCGCCGGCGCGCCGTTCGACGGTGAATGGCCGGCCAACAGCTGCGTGCGCATCATGACCGGCGCGCCGATCCCGCCCGGGGCGGACGCGGTGATCATGCAAGAGCAGGCCGAAGTGAGCGACCAGGGCGTGCGTTTTACCGCCCCGGTAGAAGCCGGCCAGAATATCCGTTTGGCGGGTGAAGACATTCGCCAAGGCGCCAGCGTGTTGCCGGCCGGCGTGAAGCTGGGCGCCGCGCAGCTGCCGCTGCTGGCCTCGCTCGGGGTCGCCGAAGTGCAGGTGATGCGTAAGCTGAAGGTGGCGGTGTTCTCCACCGGCGACGAACTGCAGCCGGTCGGCCAGCCGCTGCAGGCGGGCCAGATCTATGACACCAACCGCTTCGCGGTGCGCCTGATGCTGGAGCAGCTGGGCTGCGACGTGCTCGATCTCGGCATTATCCGCGACGATCGCGATGCGCTGCGCGCCGCCTTCGAACAAGCGGACAGCCAGGCCGACGTAGTGATCAGCAGCGGCGGCGTCTCGGTCGGCGAAGCCGACTACACCAAACAGATGCTCGACGAGCTGGGCCAGGTCAGCTTCTGGAAGCTGGCGATCAAACCCGGCAAACCGTTCGCCTTCGGCAAACTGGGCCACGCCTGGTTCTGCGGCCTGCCGGGCAACCCGGTTTCCGCCGCCCTGACCTTCTACCAACTGGTGCAACCGCTGCTGGCGAAGCTGGCCGGCCACAGCGACTGGCGCCTGCCGCCGCGCTTGCGCGCGCGGGCGCTGACGCCGCTGAAGAAATCGCCGGGCCGCCTCGATTTTCAGCGCGGCGTGTTCAGCAGCAACGCCGCGGGCGAACTGGAGGTGAGCACCACCGGCCACCAGGGCTCGCACGTCTTCAGCTCCTACAGCCAGGGCAACTGTTTCATCGTGCTGGAGCGCGAACGCGGTTCGGTGGCGGCGGGTGAAACGGTGGAGATTGAGCCTTTCAACGCCCTGCTGAGGAGCTGAACATGTTGCCGGAATTGACCGATGCCGAAGCGCTGCGCTACAACCGCCAGATCGTGCTGCGCGGCTTTGACTTCGACGGCCAGGAGAAGCTGAAGGCCGCCCGCGTGCTGATCGCCGGGCTGGGCGGGCTGGGCTGCGCCGCCGCGCCTTATCTGGCGGCAGCCGGGGTCGGCCATCTGGTGCTGGTGGATTTCGACACCGTCTCGCTCTCCAATCTGCAGCGCCAGATCCTGCACCGCGACGATCGCATCGGCCAGAGCAAAGTCGCCTCCGCCAGGCAGGAACTGAGCGCCATCAATCCGCATATCCGCATCGACGCCATCGACGGTCGTCTGGAAGACGATGCGGTTACAGCAGAGATCGCCGCCTGCGATCTGGTGCTGGACTGCACCGATAATGTGGCGGCGCGCGACGCGCTGAACCGCCTGTGCCACGCGCAGCAGAGGCCGCTGGTTTCCGGCGCGGCGATCCGCATGGAGGGCCAGCTCAGCGTGTTCACCTATCAGCCGGGCGAGCCCTGCTACCGCTGCCTGAGCCGGTTGTTCGGCGACAGCGCCCTCACCTGCGTCGAAGCGGGCGTGATGGCGCCGCTGGTCGGCACTATCGGCACCCTGCAGGCGATGGAAGCCATCAAGCTGCTGGCCGAGTATGGTCAACCGCTGCGCGGCAAGCTGTTGATGTTCGATGCGATGAGCATGCAGTTCCGCGAGATGAAACTGCCGAAGGATCCGCACTGCGAGGTGTGCGGCGGAGAATGACGGATAAAAAAAGGGCGGGGTAATTCCCGCCCTGATGCGTTGCCGCGAGGGTTATACGATGCCCTGGCTGCGCAGATAGTCTTCGTAGTTGCCGGTAAAGTCGATCACCTTGTTCGGGGTGATTTCCAGAATACGCGTCGCCAGCGAGCTGACGAACTCACGGTCGTGGGAGACGAAGATCAGCGTGCCTTCGTACATCTCCAGCGCCATGTTCAGCGATTCGATGGATTCCATATCCAGGTGGTTGGTCGGTTCGTCCATCACCAGAATATTTGGGCGCTGCATCATCAGCTTGCCGAACAGCATGCGACCCTTCTCACCACCGGACAGCACCTTCACTTTCTTCTTGATGTCGTCCTGGCTGAACAGCAGACGGCCCAGCACGCTGCGCACCGCCTGCTCGTCGTCTTTTTCCTGCTTCCACTGGCTCATCCAGTCGAACACGGTCAGGGTGTCGTCGAACTCGTATTCGTGATCCTGCGCGTAGTAACCGATACGGGCGTTTTCCGACCATTTCACGGTGCCGCTGTCCGGCTGTGCGTCGCCCACCAGCGTTTTCAGCAGGGTGGTTTTACCGATGCCGTTGGCGCCCAGCACCGCGACCTTCTCGCCCACTTCCACCATCAGGTTCAGCTTGCTGAACAACGGGCCTTCATCGAAGCCCTTGGTGAGCGCTTCCACTTCCAGCGCATTACGGAACAGCTTCTTGTCCTGCTCGAAGCGGATGAACGGGTTCTGGCGGCTGGAGGCTTTCACCTCTTCCAGCTGGATCTTGTCGATCTGGCGAGCGCGCGAGGTGGCCTGCTTGGATTTGGAGGCGTTGGCGCTGAAGCGGCTGACGAACGATTGCAGCTCATTGATCTGCGCCTTCTTCTTGGCGTTGTCCGCCAGCAGACGCTCGCGCGCCTGGGTGGCGGCGGTCATGTATTCGTCGTAGTTGCCCGGGTAAACGCGCAGTTCGCCGTAGTCCAGATCCGCCATGTGGGTGCAGACCATGTTCAGGAAGTGACGGTCGTGCGAGATGATGATCATGGTGCTGTTGCGCTCGTTGAGCACGTTTTCCAGCCAGCGAATGGTGTCGATGTCCAGGTTGTTGGTCGGTTCGTCGAGCAGCAGGATTTCCGGATCGGAGAACAGCGCCTGCGCCAGCAACACGCGCAGCTTCCAGCCCGGCGCGATTTCGCTCATCGGGCCATAGTGCTGCTCAACCGGAATACCCACGCCAAGCAGCAGTTCGCCGGCGCGCGCTTCGGCGCTGTAGCCGTCCATTTCGCCGTAGGCCACTTCCAGATCGGCCACTTTATAGCCGTCTTCTTCGCTCATCTCCGCCAATGCGTAGATGCGGTCGCGCTCTTCCTTCACCGCCCACAGTTCGGTGTGGCCCATGATCACGGTATCCAGCACGCTGTACTGCTCAAAGGCGAACTGATCCTGACGCAGTTTACCCAGGCGCTCGTTCGGATCGAGGAACACGTTGCCGCCGCTCGGCGCCAGATCGCCGCCGAGGATTTTCATAAAGGTGGACTTGCCGCAGCCGTTGGCGCCGATCAGGCCGTAACGGTTGCCGCCGCCGAATTTGACAGAGATGTTTTCAAACAACGGCTTACTGCCGAACTGCATGGTGATGTTGTTAGTGCTTAACACAGCGCTCGCTCTTTATACATAGGGAATGTGATTTGGCGCGCATTATGCCACAACGGGGTGCAGAGATCGCGGGAAGTTTCGGTGACATTTTGAGCGCCTGCGGCATCCGATCCTTTTCGCAGGCGGCATAGCTGAATTAACGCGGCGGGAACTTCGCGGCAATCATCGCCGCCGTCGGCTGCACGCCGCCCAGGCTCCATTGTTCGGGCGCATGTTCATCGATTCGGACCCAAACCGACTGCCTGAACGCCGGATCGCCTCGCCCTTCTATCTCCACCAACAGTTCGGTAATGCGGGACAGCAATTCGCTTTTTTGCCGTTCATCCAGCATGCCTTTCACCGTTTGCACATTAACAAATGGCATTATACTCTCCTTGAATATAGATAAGTCTAAAAACAAGACTTAGATTAGCGAAGGAAAATGCCCATGTCAAAATCTCCCGATCTCCCTACCGTTTCTCTTGCCCTGTGCGGGCTGGCGCAGGCCGCGGATCTGCTTGGCGATCGCTGGACGTTACTGATCCTGCGCGAGTCATTCTACGGCGTCCGCCGTTTTGAAGAGCTGCGCGAGAATATCGGCGCTTCACGCCAGGCGTTGAGCAACCGTCTGAATGCCATGGTAGAACAAGAACTGTTGGCCAAACGCGCTTACCGGGAGCCGGGCGAGCGTGAACGACATGAATATGTCTTGACGGACAAGGGGCGCAGCCTGGGGCCCATCCTGGTTGCGCTGATGGCGTGGGGCCACCGGCATATTCTGCATGACAGCCCCCACGTTCAACTGGTGGATAAACGCAGCGGGCTGCCGGTGCAGCTGGCATTTATCGATGCGCAGGCGCACGTAGTGCCTGAAGACGCGCTGCAAATGTCGGCCGTTGAGCTCCCCCCGGCCTGACTTACCCATTCTGGTCTACGCTTGATACCAGACTGATTTAGGACAAGGATGCTGAACCATGCCACACCTCTATAACACCGCGCTGCTGATCGGCGCCGCGCTGAGCGCCATCGCCGCCCTGCTGCATATTTGGGTGATCGCCGCCGGGCCGCGCGGCTATCGACTGTGCGGCGCTGGCGATCGCTTCATTAAGGCGGCGGAAGCGGGTAAAAAGTTCCCGGCCGTCGTCACCGCTGGTATCGCGCTGGTGCTGTTTATTTGGGCGCTGTATGCGCTGTCCGGCGCGGGCCTGATCGCGCCGCTGCCGCTGCTGCGGCCCGCGCTGTTTATCATCACCTTTATCTACCTGCTGCGCGGTGTCGCCGGCCCTTTCGCCCTGCGCGATACCGGACGCAGCCAACGCTTCATCGTCGTCAGCTCGCTGATTTGCCTCGGCTTCGGGCTGGTGCATCTGCTGGGGATGACGCAGCGCTGGAGTGCGTTGGCGTAACGCCCTGTTGCTGCAAGACGGCGATAAACGCCTGCGCGGCGGCGCTGCGGTAAGCGCCTTGGCGCTGCAGCAATACCGCCTGACGGGCCGGCATGGCGTTGGCCAGCGCCACCTTTTTCAACTGCCGGTTCTCGCGCGCAATCGCGGCCGGCAACAGCGTGGCGAGCTGCCCGCGCCGCACGATCTCGACGATGGCGCCCAGCGCATTGGCCTCTACCGCCACCTGCGGCCGAAACCCCAACTGCGTGCAGTAGCGATCGATAAACTGACGCGTGGCGAAGTCGCCGCTCAGCAAGGCCAGCGGCAGATGTCGCCACTCCGCCAGCGTCAGCGGCCGACGCCGCGCCGCCAGGGGATGATCGGCGCCGACCATCAGCTCCAGCGTCTCGCTGAACAACGGCATCGCTTCCACGTCAGCCGACTGCGCCATCTCAAAGGCAATCCCCAGATCCAGCCGATCCTGCGCCAGCAGCGCCTCGATCCGCTCTTGCGCCATCTCCTCAATGCTCAGCGTAATCCCCGGGTAGCGGCGATAGAACGCATCGATCGTCGGCCCCACCAGATAGGCAGTGAACGTCGGGGTCATCGCCAGCCGCAAATGGCCGCGCGCCAGCGTCGCCACGTCATGGATCGCCCGCGCGCCGGCGTCCAGATCCTGCAGCGCCAGGCGCGCATAGCGCATCCAGGCCTCACCGGCGTCGGTCAGCTGCACCCTTCTGCCGCTGCGATCGAACAGCGGCGCTCCCAGCGCATCCTCCAACTGTTTGATCTGTTGGGAGAGCGTCGGTTGCGAGACGTGCAGCGCTTCGGCGGCGCGGGTGAAATTGCCCTGTTCGGCAACGGCCAGAAAATATCGGATATGTCGCAGCAGCATAGCGCCCCAGCTATTAGTAAAACCTATAGCTGGCATTATAAATGGGTCTTAGACCCTATAGCCAGAAGCGTTCATCATGCCGTCATCGCTTACCCCCCAGGGAGAAAGACAATGAAAGAGGTGATTGAAGGCTTCCTGAAGTTTCAGCGCGAAGCCTTTGTTGAACGCACGGCGCTGTTTCAGCGGCTGGCGACCCGCCAAAACCCGCGCACGCTGTTTATCTCGTGTTCCGACAGCCGCCTGGTGCCGGAGCTGGTCACCCAGCGCGAGCCGGGCGATCTGTTCGTTATCCGCAACGCCGGTAACATCGTGCCGTCTTTCGGCCCCGAACCCGGTGGGGTGACCGCCTCGGTCGAGTACGCCGTCGCCGCGCTGGGCGTGGAAGATATCGTGATCTGCGGCCATTCCGACTGCGGCGCAATGACCGCCATCGCCACCTGCCAGTGTCTGGATCACCTGCCGACGGTCGCCGGCTGGCTGCGTTACGCCGATTCCGCCAAGGCGGTCAATCAGGCTTATCCGCACGCCTGCGACGAAGCGCGGGTCGCGTCTATGGTGCGCGAGAACGTCATCGCCCAGCTCAACAACATCAAAACGCACCCTTCCGTCGCCCTGGCGCTGGATCAGGGCCGCCTGGCGTTGCACGGCTGGGTCTATGACATCGCCAGCGGCGCTATTGAGGCGCTGGACGGCGAAACCCGCCGCTTCGTGCCGCTCGCCACCCATCCCGAGGTGACCGCCACGCCGGCGATCGCCCGTTTTTAAGCCCACAAAAGGAGCCAACATGACACACTCTCTGCACAACGCCGCCCCGCGCGAAGCGCTCACCGACACCATCATGGCCGCCAAGATCCGCCATAACCTGACGTTCGAAGCGCTGGCCGAGGGCACCGGTCTCAGTCTGGCGTTCGTCACCGCCGCCCTGCTGGGGCAGCATGCGCTACCGGAACCGGCGGCGCGCACGGTGGCGGCCAAGCTGGGGCTGGATGAAGAAGCGGTGCAGCTGCTGCAAACCATCCCGCTGCGCGGCAGCATTCCCGGCGGCGTGCCGACCGACCCGACCATTTATCGTTTCTATGAAATGCTGCAGGTCTACGGCTCCACGCTGAAAGCGCTGGTGCACGAGCAGTTTGGCGACGGCATTATCAGCGCCATCAACTTCAAGCTGGATATCAAGAAGGTGCCCGATCCGGACGGCGGCGAACGCGCGGTGATCACCCTGGACGGCAAATACCTGCCGACCAAGCCTTTCTGATTGGCCTTGCGCCGGCGGCCCGCGTCGCCGGCAAATTGACAGCCAACCGGCCATTGGCTACATTAACTGCGCTGAAACGCCCCCCTGGCGTTTTTCACTGCCCGAGGCCTGTATGTTGGAGATTGTAACCACCCGATAGTCGCTTCCTTGCCGCATGGCGAGGGACTCTGACGCATCCGACGCGCGTTTGCGCGGGGATGCGCGTATCTGGGGTTATTACAGGATCTCCCAACATGAACATTTCCAAAGCGGAACAACGCGTGCTGCACGTGTTGGCCAAAGGCGGCTATATCGCCTTCACCCGCAACGACGCCGGTCGCGTCACCCACGTTGAATGCTACACCCGCGAAGGGCTCGGCCTGGCCGACTGCTCGCTGGCCGTTTTCACCAAGCTCAAAACCAAACGCCTGATCCTCTCTCGCCAGGGGCGCCCTTATCGCGTCACCTTCGCCGGGCTCAAGGCCGTGCGGGCGCAGCTGGATAACCGTTAATCATCGATACCGGCCGGGCAGGCGGCCCGGTCGGCACAGCCTTATTTAATCAGGATACAACCATGAACATCACGTTACGCCACGAAACGCCGGCCGACGTCGGCGCCATCGCCACCCTCACCGCCGCCGCATTCTTGCATGCCGAGCACAGCAGCCACACCGAGCAGTTTATCGTCAATGCGCTGCGCGCGGCGGGAGCCCTCACCCTGTCGCTGGTCGCCGAACGCAATGGCACACCGATCGGGCACGCGTCCGTCTCGCCGGTCGCACTCAGCAACGGCGCCGCCGGGTGGTACGGGCTGGCGCCGGTGTCGGTGCTGCCGGCCTGTCAGAACCAGGGGATCGGCAACCGGCTTATCCGCCAGCTGCTGGCCGAGCTGCAGGGGCGTGGCGCCGCAGGCTGCGTAGTGCTGGGCGATCCGAACTATTACGGCCGTTTCGGCTTCCAGGCACAAAGCACGCTGACCCTGCCGGGCGTGCCGCAAAACTACTTCCGCGCCGTCGCCTTCCAGGGCGCGCTGCCGTGCGCGGAGGTCACCTTCCACAACGCGTTTAACGCCGAAGCCTAACCCTGTTGCCGGCGCCGTCATGGCGCCGGTTTTCAGTCCCGTTCGCCATAACGCAAGACGGTCATCCCTTCCTCTTCCGACGGGGGAACAAAGTACTGCGCCAGGTGCTCAAACTCCGCCTCGCTCAGTGTAAACGGGTGCTCGCCGCGCGCATTTCTCAGCGTTATCCGGCTCAGGCACTGCGCATGGCTGACGTCGAGAAAGTGCAGGCAGTGCGCGACGCCGGCCTCCTCCGCCAAGGCTTTGGCCCAGCGCCGCCTGTCCGGCGTATTCATCGGGAAATCGAGCGCCACGGACCAACCGCCGCGCAGCAGCTGAACGAGGTGCCCGCCCAGCGCTCGTCGCAACCGGTCGGAACAGCGCGCGTAGTCTTGCAGGCTGGCCATCTCCTGTTCATACAGCGTCGCCAGCCACGCATCTTCGCTCAGCAACAGCGTTTGCGGCTGCTGGGCCAAACGCTGCGCCAATGTCGATTTGCCTGCGCCGGCCTTGCCGCACATCAGGTGTAAAACTGCAGGGTAGGTTTTCATGACGTTCTCCGGTCGTTGCCGGAAGGGGATAAAAAAACCCGCCTGCCGGCGGGTTTTTATTGGCGACACACGCGCTATCCCACCCTCTGGAGAAGGGTGATAATAATTTTCGCGAATGGGCGGTAGGATTTTTTCATAGCTAATGAATATGACAACCGTGCAGCGTTGTCAATTCGCCGTCATCAATCCCTGTTCTCGCACAAACTCGGTGAATAAACTCACTTTCTGCTGCACATGCCGGCGCGTCGGGTAAACCGCGAAGACCTGATGCACGTCGGCAATCTGTTCAGGGAACAGCCGCACCAGTCTGCCGGCAGCGATCTCGGGATCCGCCACAAACGACGGCAGCGAACCGATGCCCAGTCCCGCCACCAGCATATCCCGCAGCATCAGGCTGTTGTTGGCGATCAGCCGGGGAGTGAACGTCACTCTCAGGCTCTCCTCGCCGGCGGTGAACTGCCACTGCCCCGGTTTTTCCGCCAGGGAATAGGCCAGACAGCTGTGTCGCTGCAATTCCTTGGGCGTTTGCGGCACGCCGTGCTGCGCCAAATAGCCGGGCGCGGCGCAAATTCGCTGGTGCACGTCACCTAACGCCCGGGCGCTGAGGGAAGAATCCGGCAGTCGGCGGCGAATGCGCAAGGAAATATCGAACCCGGCCGCCACCACATCCAATACCCTGTCGTCCAGCGTCAGTTCCACCTGCAGCTGCGGGTAACGTTGCATAAACGGCGGCAGCAGCGGCGACAGCACCGTCAGACCGAACGAGAGCGGCGCATTGACCCGCAGCGTGCCGGAGACCTGCTGCGCGCTGGCGGCAACCGTCTGCTCCAGCGCGTCGAACTCGCCAAGCAACCGGCAGGCTTCCTGGTAATAGAGCTGCCCGGCTTCGGTCAGGCTCATGCTGCGGGTGGTGCGCACCAGCAACAGCGTTCCCAACCGACTTTCCAACTGCTTAATCTGCTTGCTCAACGCCGCCGGCGTGATCGCCAGATCCTCCGCCGCCTTATAGAAACTGTTGCGCTCAACCACGCGGCGAAAGGCGCGCATCGTCAGTAGCACGTCCATATTATGTCCTACAGGTTAATTATTAATTCAATAAAACACAGATTATTAACCTCAACAACCTCAGTAGACTTTATTCAACCACTTCCCTGAGTGGGAAGTGAATTTAATCTACTGATAATCATGGAGTTAATAATGAAAAAGACCCTGTTCGCCTTGATGCTCGGCCTGAGCGCCGCCACCGCCCCCGTCGCCGCGCTGGCGCAATCCCCCGCCGCCGATAGCCGCCAGACGGGTTATGTGCAACCGCTGACCGCCGACAACAGCCTGTTGCTGCTGGTCGATCTGCAGGACATGTTCGGCATGACCATTTCCTCTATCGATCAAACCAATCTGGTGAATAACGCCGCCGGCATCGCCAAGGCCGCCAAGGTGTTCAACGTGCCGACCATTCTGGCCTCGGCCAACGCCAAAAGCTTCGCCGGGCCGGTATTCCAGCAGGTGACGCAGGCACGTCCGGATCTGCAGGTG
Source organism: Serratia sp. CY55921 (assembly GCF_052167655.1). NCBI lineage: Bacteria > Pseudomonadati > Pseudomonadota > Gammaproteobacteria > Enterobacterales > Yersiniaceae > Serratia > Serratia sp. CY55921. The sequence goes on from NZ_JBJNMU010000001.1 coordinate 2,166,086, forward strand.
TACGATCGCACCGCCATCAACGTCTGGCAGGATCGGCGCGTAGTGGATCTGATTAAACAATCCGGCCGCAAGAAAATCATCATCGGCGGATTGTGGACCGCCAGCTGCGTGATGCTGCCGGCGCTGTCCGCTCTGGGCGAGGGGTATGAGGTTTATATCCTGTCGGACGTCACCGGCGACATTACGCCAGACAGCCAAAACAACGCCATGCAGCGCCTGATACAGGCGGGCGCCACGCCCATCAACTGGGTGGCGTTGATGCTGGAATGGCAGCAGGACTGGAGCCGCAAAGCCACGGCGGGAGGCGTATTGCAGATCGCCCGCGACCACGGCGCTGCCTGGGGGATGGGCGCCAGCTACGCCGGGGCGATGAAGGTGGGCAGCGAAGCGAAATAACGGACGAAGAAAGCCCGCCGGCGGCGGGCTTTTTCTCAGGTGCGGTGATAGCCACGGCTATCCTGCGGCGCCTGATCGCGTCTCTCCAACCCGTAGTCCCGCACCACCTCCGCCACCCGCAGCCGATACTGCGCCAGCACCTCGCCACGGCCGCGCGCCTGCGCCGCCCGGTGCTGCTCGAGATTGCGCCACTGCTGCACCGCTGCCTCGTCGCGCCAGAAGGAGAGCGACAGCAGGCGCGCAGGATCGGCCAGGCTTTGAAAGCGCTCGATGGAAATGAATCCGTCGATCTGCGCCAGCAGCGGCTTCAGCTCTGCCGCCAGCGCCAGATAGGTATCACGCTGCCCGTCGGCGGCCTGCAGTTCAAAAATCACGGCGATCATTATCGTTTCCTCTCAACGGTAAAACTCAGGTACGCGTGCATTGTAGGAATGGCGCCACCGCACCGATTCCAACGCCCGCTCATCAATATTCAGCGAACACAGATGCGCCACGCCGCAGCGCGCGATAATCCTCGCCCAGCGTTCGCCCGGGCAGCGGTGTGCCCCTGCGCCGAAGGCCAGTTCGCCGTCGGTGCCGAGCAACAGCAAGACGGTCTGCCCCACGCGCAGCGTACAACCGGCAAGCTGCGTCTCGCGTAAGACGAAACGGCGCGTGTTTTGGATAGGTGGCGTCAGCGCCCGCACCCGATCCAGCGCGGTGTCCACTTCGCCGTTCTGCCGTGCCAGCAAATACGCTTGCCCGAGCCAGCCCGCCGTCGCCTCACAGGCCTGAAACAGCAGGCCGAGCGCATTGGCCGACTCAAGCCGGGCGTCGCCGATCTCCCGCACTAGGGCCTGGCGCAGCACGCCATTCCCCGTCGCCAGCCGGGCACAGAGCCGCTGCGCCGCCGCAATGCCGCGTGCCAGCTGCTGCTGCGTGCCGCCGGGCGCGATACAGCGGACAAAGTCCAGGCTGTCGTCGATAAGATGTTGCCACTGCGCTTCAGGCACGCCCAACAATGCGCCGAGGGTGCAGACCGGCAACCCGTAGTTAAAGCGGGTGATCGCCGCCGCCTCGGGGGCCTTTGGCGCTAACCGCGCCGCACAGTGTGCCGCGGTTTGCTGAATCAGAGTATCGTCGCAGGAAGCTAACGCCCGCTGCAGCGCCGCCTTAAGCGTGCGATGCTCCTCGCCGTCGCGCATTCGCGCCAGCCCGGCGAACAGCGGCGCCATCGGCGTCTCCAGCAAGGCCGTCGGCACCGGCTCATCGGCCGGCCGCACGCCGAGATCGGCATTGAGCAGCGCTTCCCTCACCCACTGCGGCGTAGCGGCCACCCAACATTGCCCTGCGCTATCCCAGCTCAGGGGCGGCAAGGCGCGATAGTGCGTCTGCGGCTCGGCGGCGAGCGCGGCGGCATAAGGACATACGGACATGGTTTTCTCCCTCGGTACCAGATGGCGATAACCACAGGCTAGCAATGGACGCACAGCCATACTTCGTCTAACCTCGAAGTATGTATAACATCGAGATAGAAGATCGTTTAGCGGCGCTGAGCGCCGCCATCGCCGACCGCACCCGGGCGCGCATGCTGTGCCTGTTGATGGACGGGCGCGCCTACACCGCCACCGAGCTCAGCGCGGCGGTCGAGGTCGCTCCGTCTACCGCCAGCGCACATCTGGCGAAGCTGCTGGAGCAGCAGTTGATTGCCTGTGTCAAACAGGGGCGCTATCGCTATTTCCGACTGGCCGGGCAACCGGTGGCCGCAGCGCTGGAAGGCCTGATGGCGCTGGCGGGCGTGCCGCGCCCGTCGGTGAAAAGCCGCACGCCCACCTCGCTGCAATATGCTCGCACCTGCTACGACCATATGGCGGGCGAGGTGGCGGTGAAGCTGCACGATCGGCTGCATGCGCTGAACTGGCTGACCGGCGAGGCAAACTACCGGTTAAGCGACATCGGTCAGGCCGCGCTGGCGCGGCTGGGCGTCGATTGCTCCCCCGCGCCCACCCGCCGCCGCTTCGCCTGCGGCTGCCTGGATTGGAGCGAACGCCGATCTCACCTCGGCGGCGCGCTGGGCGCCGCGCTGTTAGCCGCCTTTATCCAACGCGGCTGGATCCTTCGCCGGCTCGACAGCCGCGAGCTGCAGCTGACCCCCGCCGGTAAAAAAGCGCTGGCCGCACATTTTGACCTCACGGTGTAACCCGGCGACAGGGTAGTTTTACTGCAATACTCTAGGGGTACGCTTAAGCGACCCCGCCAACCCGAGGAGTTTCCATGCTCGATTCCACCCAATTCCCGATCGTCAAACGCTGGCCGGCTCAGCATCCAGAACGGCTGCAGCTCTACTCTCTGCCGACGCCGAACGGCGTCAAAGTCTCCATCATGCTGGAGGAGATCGGCCTGCCTTATGAAGCGCACCTGATCGACATCGGCAACAACGAAACCTGGACGCCGGAATTCCTGGCGCTGAACCCGAACGGCAAGATCCCGGCGATCATCGATCCCGACGGCCCCGGCGGCCGGCCGCTGCCGCTGTTCGAATCCGGCGCCATTCTGCTCTACCTGGCGGAAAAGAGCGGCCGTTTCCTGCCGCAGGACCCGGCGCAGCGTTACGAAACCATTCAATGGGTGTTCTTCCAGATGGCCGCCGTCGGCCCGATGTTCGGCCAGCTCGGTTTCTTTCATAAATTCGCCGGGCGCGAATATGAAGACAAGCGGCCGCTGGAGCGCTACAAAAACGAATCGAAACGCCTGCTCGGCGTGCTGGAAACGCGACTTGAAGGCCGCGACTGGATCATGGGCGCGGAGTACACCATCGCCGATATCTCGCTGCTGGGTTGGGTGCGCAACCTGATCGGCTTCTATGAGGCGCGCGAACTGGTGGAGTTCGACAGTTTCCCTCGCGTCGCGCAGTGGCTGGAGCGCGGTCTGGCGCGCCCGGCGGTGCAGCGCGGGCTCGCTATCCCGGCGCGCGCGGCCTGATCGTCAAACGGGATGGCCGCCGGGCCGTCCCGCCTTCCGCTGTCATAAAATTGTCATCCCTCTGCTCTACTCTCCTTTCGTAACAATTTGATGTTATTTACATTGTTGTATTACGACAAGGAGCTTACCCCATGCAACCTGCTGTATCCCTGATCGCCGGCGCCGTACTGTCCGCCCTGCTCTGTTCCTCCGCCATCGCGGCGGAAACCTCGGCCAATGCCGATGGCCTGACCGATCGCGCCGCGCGCGGCAACCTCGTCGAACCGGGCGGCGCCCGCCGTCTGACCGGCGATCAGACCGCCGCGCTGAAGGCATCGCTGTTGGACAAAACGGCGAAAAACGTGATCCTGCTGATCGGCGACGGCATGGGGGATTCCGAGATCACCGCCGCGCGCAACTACGCCGAAGGCGCAGGCGGTTACTTCAAGGGCATCGACGCCCTGCCGCTGACCGGACAATACACCCATTACTCGCTGGACAGGAAAACCCACAAGCCGGACTACGTGACCGACTCCGCCGCCTCCGCCACCGCCTGGGCCACCGGGGTGAAAACCTATAACGGCGCGCTCGGCGTGGACGTGAACGGCAAGGATCAACCGACGCTGCTGGAGATCGCCAAGGCGGCCGGCAAGGCCACCGGCAACGTCTCCACCGCCGAGTTGCAAGACGCCACGCCGGCGGCGCTGGTCTCGCACGTCATCTCACGCAAGTGCTATGGCCCGGAGGAAACCAGCGAGAAATGCGCCGCTAACGCGCTGGAAAATGGCGGCCGTGGCTCCATCACCGAACAACTGCTGAAAACCCGCGCCGACGTCACGCTGGGCGGCGGCGCGAAATCGTTCAACCAGCTGGCAAAAAGCGGCGAATGGCAAGGAAAATCGCTGAAGGACCAGGCGGCGGCGCAGGGTTATCAGTGGGTGAGCAACGCCGACGAACTGCAGGCCGTTACCCTCGCCAACCAGCAAAAACCGCTGCTGGGGCTGTTCGCCGACGGCAATATGCCGGTGCGTTGGCTGGGGCCGAAAGCCAGCTACCATGGCAACCTCGACAAACCGGCAGTGACCTGCGAAAACAACCCGGCGCGCACCGCCGCCACGCCAACGCTGGCGACGATGACCGAAAAAGCGATCGCGCTGTTGAAAGACAACCCGAACGGCTTCTTCCTGCAGGTAGAGGGCGCGTCGATCGATAAGCAGGATCACGCCGCCAACCCGTGCGGGCAGATTGGCGAAACCGTCGATCTGGACGAAGCGGTACAAAAAGCGCTGGCCTTCGCCCGCGCCGACGGCAACACGCTGGTGATCGTCACCGCCGACCACGCGCACGCCAGCCAGATCGTCTCCGCCGACGCCAAAGCGCCGGGCCTGACCCAAAAGCTGACCACCAAGGACGGCGCGCCGATGACCCTCAGCTACGGCAACTCTGAAGAGGAATCTCAGGGACACACCGGCACCCAGCTGCGCGTCGCGGCCTACGGCCCGCACGCCGCCAACGTAGTGGGCCTGACCGATCAGACCGATCTGTTCTTCACCATGCGCGATGCGATGGGTATCAAGTAACCGACCCCTGAACGATGGCCGCCCGCCACGGCGGCCATTTATTATTGGTTACCGCTAGGTATTTGCAATTTAACCGCAATTATTGTGTGATAACGAAATAACGTCTAATTACGCGGCAATTAACCCATGAAAATAACGCGGTTATACGGCCTTTCTTCCCTCTCTGTTTATTCCTGCGACAGCAACCGGCCGTTTTTTGCTTATATTCATTTTTTTTAGTTACAAAAGTAGTTTTTAACATTCTCGCAAACAATAATACCCCGCCAGTAACGTGAACCGATCAATTTGCATCCGGACGGCCTGCAATAGTTCACTTTTCGTTAAAAACCCTATTAACAAAAAGGCATTATTGCTGCCTATCGGCTTTCGCCGGGCGGTCGGCTTCATTATTTCCAGGGTAACTCCCGCTAAATTCTTTCACCTGCAATGAGTAGAATTTACACACAAGAGATTTAATTCAATGAGAAAATTACTCGTCCTGATTTTCAGTCTCAGCCTGTTTGGCGTTACGCAACAGGCGGCGGCTGAAGAGAAGAATAAAACCGTCGACGTGGTTCTGATCGGCGGCGGCATCATGAGCGCCACCTTGGGTACCTATCTGCATGAGCTGGAGCCGACCTGGACCATCGACATGTACGAGCGCATGAACGGCGTAGCGGAAGAGAGTTCCAACGGCTGGAACAACGCCGGTACCGGGCACTCCGCCTTCAGCGAAATGAACTACACGCCGGAAAAAGCCGATGGCACCATCGACATCAGCAAGGCGGTGAAGGTCAACGAGTCTTTCGAAATCTCTCGCCAGTTCTGGTCTTATCAGGTGAAAAACAATGTCCTGAAAGATCCGAAATCTTTCATTAACAGCGTGCCGCACATGAGCTTCGTGTGGGGCGACGACAACGTCAACTTCCTGCGTAAACGCTATGCGGCGCTGCAGCACAGCACCCTGTTCCGCGGCATGGAATACTCCGAAGATCCTGCGCAGATCAAGCAGTGGGCGCCACTGGTGATGAACGGCCGCGATCCGGCGCAGAAAATCGCCGCGACCCGCATGCCGCTGGGTACCGACGTCAACTTCGGCGTGATCACCCACCAGCTGGTTGACGCGCTTAGCGCCAGCGACAAGTTCAAGCTGAACCTGAGCCACGAAGTGCGCGACATCAAGCGCAACGCCGACCAGACCTGGAGCGTGACCGTTGCCGATCTGAACCGCGACGGCAAAGAAACCACCGTTAACGCCAAGTTCGTGTTCATCGGCGCAGGCGGCGCGTCCCTGACCCTGCTGCAGAAGTCTGGCATCCCAGAAGCCGACGGCTACGGCGGCTTCCCGGTCGGCGGCCAGTTCCTGGTCACCACCAACCCGGAGATCGCCAACCAGCACCTGGCCAAAGTGTATGGCCTGGCCAGCGTAGGTTCACCGCCGATGTCCGTGCCTCACCTGGATACCCGCATGCTGGACGGCAAGCGCGTGCTGTTGTTCGGGCCGTTCGCCACCTTCTCCAGCAAGTTCCTGAAGAACGGTTCGCTGTTCGATCTGATGCACTCGCTGAGCACCTCGAACCTGATGCCGATGACCCACGTCGGTCTGGATAACTTCGATCTGGTGAAATACCTGGTCGGCCAGCTGATGATGAACGACGACGACCGCTTCGCCGCGCTGAAAGAGTACTTCCCGGACGCCAAGCAGGAAGACTGGAAGCTGTGGACCGCGGGCCAACGCGTACAGATCATCAAGAAAGATGCGGATAAAGGCGGCGTGCTGCAGTTCGGCACCGAAGTCGTCAGTTCTGAAGACGGCAGCATCGCCGCTCTGCTGGGTGCTTCGCCGGGCGCTTCTACCGCTGCGCCGATCATGCTGCATCTGATGGAAACCGTGTTCAAAGACAAAGTGGCGACGCCGGAATGGCAGAGCAAGCTGAAAGAGATCATCCCGTCTTACGGCCACAAGCTGAACGGCGATATCGAGATGACCAACAAGATCCGCGGTTACACCAGCAGCGTGCTGGGTCTGAACTACATTGAAGTGAAACCGGAAACTAACTGATTCCCCGTGGTTTCCTGCTGACAAGGCCGCTTTATGCGGCCTTTTTTCTATACCCCTGCCGCTCAAAGAGCATTTTTGGCCACCTATTTACCCCCGGTTTACCCTTGCGTAACGGCGTAGTCGCGCCTATTATCAAAGTATATTCTTGGATAATTAAGCTAAGTCACTGTGACCTGAATGTCGTTTTTGCGGGAGAACTAAAACCATGGATCGCGTCAATATCATTCACGATTTACTAGACTGGATTGAAACTCATCTGGACCAACCGCTGCTGCTGGATAACGTCGCCGCCAAGTCAGGCTACTCCAAATGGCACCTGCAGCGCATGTTCCGCAGCACCACCGGCCACGCGCTCGGCAGCTATATCCGCGAGCGGCGCCTGTCGCAGGCGGCGCAGGCGCTGCGCTCCACCCCACGCCCGATCCTGGATATCGCCCTGCAATACCACTTCGATTCTCAGCCGTCGTTCTCGCGCGCCTTCAAGAAACAGTTCGGCAAGACCCCGGCGGTCTATCGCCGCACCACCCGCTGGGACGTCGCAGAGTGGCCGGCGCAGCCGGCGCAGACGCAGACTGAGCAACACCGCGACGCCCCCGCCTTACCGCACTGGTTTGCCGGCAAACTGCCGGAAGGCGTATGCACCAGCTGGATGGGGCTGCGTTAATCCTCATGGTAAAGGCACAAAAAAGGGTTCAGTTCGCGAGAACTGAACCCTTTCTTTATTGACGAGACACCGAATTATTTGAAGGTGACGTCAATATTCGCCGATGCGCTGAACGGCCCCACTTTCGGGTTGGTGCTCAACCATTTCAGGCTGGCCATAAAGTTCTTTTCAACGATGGTGCCGTTGACCAGGCCCAGATCGACCGGACTGTTCATCATGATCGGCGTATTCGGCGTCGCCGCCTGCGAGATCAAAATCCCGAAACCGCTGTCGCTGGTCGGCAGGATCACGCTGTTATCCTGCAGTGGATAGGTGGTGCTGAAGCTGGCCTGCAGCGTCTCCCCCTGGCAGTCCTGTCCGGTCGTCGGATCGGACATATTGGCGGCCACCGAGAACGGTACCTGTTTCTCGATTTTACCCACCACCGCATTCTGACGCGGGATAGTACCGAAATTCACCGTCGAACCGTTGTTGGCCACCACAGTAATTTTTGGGTTGCAGGAAATAAACTGAATGTTGCCCAGCCCGGAAATGTAGGCGTTAAAGTTACTGTTCGGCGTGCCGTTCAAGCCGCCGACGCCATCAACCTGAAATACCGAGTACGAGTTGTTGTCGTTGATCTTGCCGCCGGCCGGCGGCGCCTTGCCGGTTGCTTTAATGTAGATGGCGTAAGACACGGTTACCGTCAGCGATCTGGCCGGAGACAAACAACGGCTGCCCGAACGGCGACATTCCGTGCCGGGACCGACGTCCTGACGTGCGCCTTTAGTCGGTTTGACATCAATCCCCTGATAAGTGACACCCACTTCGATCGAATTATGGATCTGACTCATCCGGGACTGCGGATCCCAGTACAGGTAGGCGTTCTCCCCTTTCGGGTTGTTCCAGTCATCCGTACATTGGAAGGTCGAAGTAAAAGTCTGCGAACGCCACAGCAACGCGCCCGGCGCGGTGTTGGCGGTCGACACCTTGATGGCTTTATCCAGCACGATATCCTGGCGAATGCTGCCGTTCTGCTTACAAGACAGCGCATAGCTGCTCTGAGAAAACGCGCCCAGCGTGACCAGCAGCCCAGCCGCCAACCCGAGATTCTTGTGCTTTAACAAAGAAGACATATCCTTTCCTTTTACGGTTTTCCGCAGGTCAGCGAAAGTTCCTGATAACCCATCAGCTGTTCGGTCGCCGCTTTCAATTCCGGCACCACCAGTGAGCAGCTTTCGCCCGCGTCGTTGCCCCATTTCACCAGCAGGCGATCCCCTGCGGAAGCCCCTGAAATATAAATATCGCCGTTGGTACCGACAGTACCGTTGTTCTTGCCGTCCGCACTGAAGACGTTGGCGCCAATCGGCGGTACGCTGCCGTCGGCCATCTTGCTGTGCACCAACAGGCTTTGGCCCGTGTGCGTTTCAAACTTCACGCGGGTGATTGCGCCGTAAGTCGGCACCACGTCTCGCGCCGCCATCGGGATATCCAGGCCGTTGCCGATATCTTCGGTGCGCAGCGCCACGCGGTTATGACGGTATGGCGACGCCGAGGTCATTACCGCGTAACCGAAGCGGTCGATGGCGACGCCCGGTTGGTTTTCGATGCGAACGCCTTTGGCGTCTTTGGCTTCCACCAGCACAAAGGTGTTCTGCAGCGGCTGGGTCAACGTCACGCCGCCGGAGTGTGCGACGATGCCGCCCGCCACGCCCAACGAAGATTGTTGATAATCTTTGCTGTAGCTGTAACCGGCATTGATGTTCCCCATGCTGCCCTGGTAACCGACGTTGGCCGAGCTGGTTTGGCCCGAATAACGATCATGGCCGCTTTGCACCGCATAGTTCAAGCGGTTGTCATCCAGCGCGGTACCGCTCAGGCCGGCGCTGTAGGTATTGCCGCTCTGCTTGCTGTGGCCGGCGTTGAAGCTGGCGGTCATATCCGACGAATCCTTGCTGAAGAAGCTGAACGGAATCGATACGGTCAGGTTGACGCTGCGATCTTTATAGCCGTAGTTGCTGCGGCTGTCCTGATAGAAGACGCCATAGCTGATATTTTTATAGCTGCTGTTGAAACCGGTCTGAACGGTGCGATCTTCGCCGGACCCGCCCCAGTAAGACTGGTTGCTGAGGTTGGCGTACAGCGTCGAATTACCGGCGATGCGCTGGTTGACAGACAGCTCAACGCGCTGGCGTTTGTTGTTGAACCGGCTGGTATAATAACTGCGACGGCGCGACTCCGCCCAGTCCGGCACGCCCAGGTTGCGATCGTTTTGATCGTAGTAATCGTTACGGTAATAGCCGTTCTCATAGCGTTCGCGCTCGGCAACCGCATCGGAGAAATCATAATAGCCGGAGGTCGAGTAACGGTAACCGGCAATGCGGAATTCCGTCCCCCAATCGTTGAGCGACTTGGAATACAGGAAACGGAAACTTTCCCCTTGCTTGTCATCGCCGTTCACCAGGTTGGTGTCGGAATAGGACATATCAAAGGAAACGGCCCCCCAGTTCCCCAGGTTTTTACCCAGGCCCACAACCGCTGAACGGTAGTTTTCCGCCACCAGCACGCCGCCGTAAGGCGTGATGTCATACGACATGCCGTGCGACAAGGTACCTTGTACAAACTTGGGCTGATAGCGGCTGGTGCCGTCGTGGTATTTACCGGCGGTCAGCTGATAGTTCCAAATCCCTTCGCGCAGCATGTTCGGCACCGAGGAGAATGGCACGACGAATGAGGTTCTCGAACCGTTGGCTTCGATGACCGTAACATCCAGGTTACCGCTCAAGGTGCTTGGGAAAATGTCCGTCAGCGCAAACGGCCCTGGCGGCACGTTGGTACTGTAAATGGTATAGCCGTTCTGACGCACTTCAACGCGCGCGTTGGTCGTCGCCACACCGCGCACCACCGGCGCATAGCCGCGCTGGCTTTCCGGCAGCATGTCGTCGGCGCTGGACATCTGCACACCGCGGAACTGAATGCTGTCGAAAACATTGTTATTGGTGTTGGTCTGGCCGATCACCAGACGGCTGCGCAGAGAAACGATGTCCGTTTCCGCCCAGCTGGAAATGTTCTTCCAATGCGTACCGGCGCCCGACTGTTGGTTCAACGTCGAGTTGTTGCGCAGGCGCCAATCGCCGATATTGAGGCCGTTGTTGAGACTCAAAAAGTAATAGTCTGAGGTCTTGTCGTTCTGATTATTACCGTAGCGGTTATGGGTACCGCTAAAGTTATAGTTTACAAAGCCGGCGTTGATGCCACGATCGTAAACTTTCGGTGAAATGGCGCCTTGCGGACGCGGGATCAGAAACACCTGCGGCACTTCCAGATCCATACGCTGTACGGCGGCGTCATAGTTCAGCTTGGCGCCGGAGATCTGCTGCGGCAATGCGTAGCATTGCTCGGCACCTGCGGTGGTCAGATCGCCAGGCAGCTTTACGCCGTAATCCTGATAGTCCGCCGCCGTCAGGCACGGGGCGACAGGAGAGTCCTTGGATTCTTTCTTGAACTCGATTTCACGGTGATCGATACGCTGCCCGTTGAGATAGATATCAAACGGATATTTACCCGGCAGAATATCATCCCCGCTGGCCAACGACGCCACCTGGGCGATATTGTCATCGCCATGGATGAAGGAAGTGTTGAACTGCTCCTCCGCCATGGCCATATGTGAGAATGAAAAAGGCACAGCAGAAAAATAAATTACACCATTAATCAGCTTCACCAAACGTTTTGGCGCGAGGGTTGTTATTCTTTTGTGTGCCATTTCTTTCATTCCTTGAAGTGCTTCAAATCAATTCAGTGCGACGTTTTTAATCTCGGTGTGACCGCCATAGTCGTTGATATAGGTAAACGACATATTGCTGGCTGATTGCGCCCCCTGAGGCAGGGAAATACGCAGACTGTCGTGTGGCTTGACCATGTCGGCGTTCACTTTCCAGCTTTTACCGCCGCTCTTGAGGTTCAATACGCCCAGCGTGACGAACAGCGGGCCATCGTTGGTCACGACCAAGTTGCCGCCCTGGCGCGTCCATTTCAGCGCTTCTGCCTGCTGCTGCAGGTTGGTTTTCAACGAATCCGGGCGGTAGAACAGCTTGATACGGGTACGGATCGCCACCTGCAGCACGTTATCTTGCTTAGGCGTTGGCGGAATTTCCTGTACGTTAACCCAGAGCAGAGATTCTCTGTCCTGCGGCAAACCGCTGCCGGAATAAATAAAACGCAAAATGGCGTCTTTCTTGGCAGCCAGCTTCAAAATGGGTGGTGTCACCACGATCGGCAAATTCTTAGGCATCTGGCTTGCGTCGCCAGTATCCAGCCAGGTTTGCACCATGTAGGTATCGTCGCTGTCATTGCTGATTGAGAGCGATGCGGATTTACTTGCACTGTTATAGATGACACGCGTCGCATCAACCTGAATGCCGGCAAAGGCATTAACAGAGAATGCGAATAAAATACCAGTCAGAATTTTTTTCATCGGAATGTCTCAACTCTCAAAATTTAGCCATCCTTGGCCAATAACTCTATCTATCCTGCCAGCGAATTATTTGTATTCGATGGTGAAGGTAGCGTTAGAGTTTGCCTGACCGGCAGTTACCAGATCCTGGAAGGATTTGTAACGAGCGCGCAGGTTGAAAGTCGCAGCGCCTGGGTTATCGCCATCAGCAGCAACAGTTACGGTAGCTGGGGTAGCCACTTCCTGAGAGATTGGCAGAGTAGAACCGTTGTTATCCAGAATTTCAACGCCAACGCCAGTTGCGCCGCCAGTTACAGCCAACAGCTCTGGGTGGCCAGCTGGAGTGTTACCGTCGAAACGCAGGGTGTAGTTACCCGCTTCACATTTCTCCAGGCTAATATCGAAAGCTTTAGCACCGCTGGTAGAACCGGCAGTTGGGAAAGCGGTGGTAGGATATTTACCCAGGTAAACTTCTTTATTCTGGTCTTTATCAACAACTTTACAGGTGGACTGTACAATTTCACCGGTGAATTTAACGTTGCCGTTTGCTGCCATTGCGTTGGAAGCAGTTGCAGACAATACCAGGGCAGCCAAAGGCAATAATACTTTTTTCATTTCCAGCTCCATAGAACAATAAAATAATCGATTCAGTGGCGGGCTTATATATATATTGCCGCCACTGAGCATACACTCAGCGATAGCACTCCCTTGCTGAAAAGGAGCGTTGCCTCGATGAACTCATTGCCGGACGAAATATAGACTAAGCATATTCTTAATGTTAAATCGTTTAAAACATTCATAAGCCCCCTCTTGATAGGAATAAACTATCGGCGGATACCTATCGATCGATGTTGACGATTCATATGAATAGGAATAATCTGTGTTTGGGAAAGCTGCAGAGTTCAACATTTTGCGTTAAGGCCTGAAAATCAGAATATTATCCCGAATATTTACATTTAGTAACAGATTGCGACGTTTGGACTTTGGCACGAATTCCGCGTTAAATGGTCTGTCGACACGTTTCGGCCATCCTGACGCTTTAAATAAGAAATTTACCAAAAAATACGGAGTAACTTTCTTTTTAATCATTTAAAATCAACAAGTTAAATATCAATCCAAGGATTGGGAAATGAGCGGTTCTTTCAGAGAGAAAAATAACGGCATTAATTATGTTTTCCAGCCAATGTTCGCGAAATCGGGACAATTGCTGGCCGTTGAATGCCTGTCTCGCTTTACGTTTAATAGCGAATATGCCCATTTTTCTCCTGAACAGTTCTTTCGCCATGCCGACAGCGCTACCCGGATTGAGATTTTGATGGATCAGATAAATCTGATCGATAAATACAAACACTGGTTTCATGAAAACCAAGTGATAGCCACTTTGAATGTTGACGATTATTCCCTGCAATCGCTGGCGAATACTCACTTTGCCGAAAGAATTAATGCCCTGCGCTGTATTCATTTTGAGATCAGCGAGAATTCAACCCGGCTGGTGAAAGATCGCGTGCACGGCGATCCGTCATTGAATAGTTATTCATTTTGGCTCGATGATTTTGGTTCTGGCTATGCGGGTTTTTCCGCGTTGTACAACAGCCAGTTCCGCTTCGTTAAGCTCGATCGTTTTCTGCTTTGGGACTTTATGAAAAAGTCCGGCGGCGAGGGCTTGATGCGCGCGTTACTGCGCTTCTTTTACCTTAATCATTACAAGGTAATTATCGAAGGAGTTGAAACTCCCGAACACAAGAAATGGCTGGATGAAATGCCATATTACGCACTGCAGGGAAAGCTGTGGAAGGAATCCAGCATCAAGGATTTGAACTCGCTTCTTACAGCTGAATACTTTTAACTCGGTATTGGTGTTTGCCCTATGTCTAAAAACAACGTTCTTGTGATTAGTGAGTGTAAGTACAGCTATGTTGGCCTGTCGGTGCTGTTGAAGAAACACTACGGCGCGTACGATATCCGCCTGTTTTCCGATTTCATGCACGGCGGCGCCAAAGCGGAAAAGATCACCAAGCACGATATCGCGCTGATTTTCACCTCGCAAAACCTGGAGCAGAGCGTCAACGTGATCGAAAGCCTGGTGTCCCTGCACCAGCAGTACAACAGCAAAACGCGCCTGTTGGTGTTCTATGACGACGAGCGCGTGGTGAAACTGCTGTCGATCCTGGGGATTTCCGTCGAGTTGGTCTCCACCCGCATTCCGCTTTATTCGCTGCAGGAAAAAATCCAGCGGCTGCTGGAAAGCAAAGAGCCGGGCGGTATCCGGGTGCAGAAAACCCGCGAGCTAAGCCCGGCGGAAAGCGACGTGATCTTCAATCTGCTGCGCGGCGACAGCCTGCTGCATATCGCGGAAAAACGCGGCACGCACCCGAAAACCATCTTCTCGCAGAAATACAGCGCGATGAAAAAGCTGCGGCTGCGCAGCATGAGCACCATCTTCGTCGCCGGCAAATAACACGCCCTGGTTTGTTGCGCGGTACGCCGCGCGGCAACCCGCCCCCTCGCCGAGTTAAATTAATGTAACAACCGGCGACAAAGCAGCAACAGACACACAACATCCTCTCCTGTTGGCTACGATTTGCACACGGATTATCCGTGAGTCATGTCGTGTGGATTAAAAATAAACATCAGGAGATGTTATGAAGTCGTCCTTATTCAGCCGCTATACCTGCTTTGTGCTGAGCATCTTGCTCACCCTGGTTTTCTTGATCATGATGCACAACCATCCGTGGTTCTGGCTGCCGGCCCTGGCCTGCGGTTGCCTGATGGTGCTGGGTATCTACGATCTCACGCAGCAGCGCCACGCCATTTGCCGCAACTACCCGATCATCGGCCGCCTGCGCTTCTTCTTCGAGTTCATCCGCCCGGAACTGCGCCAGTATTTCCTCGAGCAGGATAATGAAGAGATCCCGTTCTCCCGCACCCAGCGCACGCTGGTGTATCGCCGGGCGAAAAACGAGATGGGCGACAAGCCGTTCGGCACCCTGCTGGACGTGTACCAAACCGGTTATGAATGCATCGGCCACTCGATGCGGCCGGTGGAAGCCGCCGATCCCACCAGTTTTCGCATCACCATCGGCGGCGCCGACTGCCGCCAGCCCTACTCCGCGTCAATCTTCAACATTTCGGCGATGAGCTTCGGCGCGCTCTCCGCCAACGCCATTCGCGCACTCAACCTCGGCGCGGCCAAAGGCAATTTCTACCACGACACCGGTGAGGGCAGCATCAGCCGCTATCACCGCGAAAACAACGGCGATCTGGTGTGGGAGCTGGGCAGCGGCTATTTCGGCTGCCGCACCGCCGACGGCCATTTCGATCCGCGCCGCTTTGCCGAACAGGCGCAAAGCCCGCAGGTGAAAATGATTGAAATCAAGCTCAGCCAGGGCGCCAAACCGGGCCACGGCGGCATTCTGCCGGCAAAAAAGGTGGATGCGGAAATCGCCGCCACCCGCGGCGTGCCGGAAGGCGTCGATTGCATCTCACCGGCCTCGCACAGCGCCTTCACCACCCCACTGGAAATGATGCAGTTCATCCAGCAGCTGCGCGAGCTGTCAGGCGGCAAACCGGTCGGTTTCAAGCTGTGCATCGGCCACCCGTGGGAGTTCGTCGCCATCGTCAAGGCGATGCTGCACACCCGCATTCTGCCGGACTTCATCGTGGTGGACGGCAAGGAAGGTGGCACCGGCGCCGCCCCGCTCGAACTCTCCAACTATATGGGCATGCCGCTGCGCGAAGGGCTGCTGTTCGTGCATAACACGCTGGTGGGCTGCGGCCTGCGCGACCAAATCAAGATTGGCGCCAGCGGCAAGATCATCAGCGCCTTTGACATCGCCAGCGTGCTGGTGCTCGGCGCCGACTGGGTGAATTCGGCGCGCGGCTTTATGTTCGCCGTCGGCTGCATCCAGTCGCAAAGCTGCCACACCAACCACTGCCCGACCGGCGTCGCGACGCAAGATCCGCTGCGTCAGAAGGCGTTGGTGGTGCCGAACAAGGCGGAACGCGTCTATCACTTCCATCAAAATACGGTGAAAGCGCTGGCGGACATGCTGGCGGCGGCCGGCGTCAGCCGCCCGGAGCAGTTGACCTCACACCATATGCTGCGCCGCATCACGCCGACCGAGATCAAGGTGTACGCCGATATCTATTACTACCTGGAGCCGGGCGCGCTGCTGCAGCCGGAGATCAAAAGCGAGTTCTACGCTCGCATGTGGCGCATGGCGACGCCCAACAGTTTCGATCAGGCAATCTCGCTGCCGGCGGCATGATGGGATAAGGAATAAAAAGAGAGTTGCCCCCTCGCCTTGGGGAAGAGCATATGGAGAGGGGTTGCTTGCTACGGCGGCCCTCCCCCTCAACGGCGAGAGGGCGTGTCGGTTACTGCTTGCGCACCGGCGCATCGCCGGCGACGTAGTAGTCGGCGGTACTGCGCGGCAACGGCGCGCGCTGGCGAATGCGGTCGGCGATCTTTTCGGCGATCATGATGGTGGTGGCGTTCAGGTTGCCGGTAATGATCAGCGGCATAATCGACGCATCCACCACCCGCAATCCTTCCATGCCGTGCACCCGGCCCTGGCCGTCGACCACCGCCATCTCGTCTTCGCCCATCTTGCACGAGCAGGACGGGTGGAAGGCGGTTTCGGCGTGCTCGCGCACGAAGGCGTCCAGCTGCTCGTCGGTCTGCACCTCCGGCCCTGGGCTGATCTCGCGGCCGCGGTATTCGTCCAGGGCAGGCTGCGCCATGATTTCGCGCGTGATGCGGATAGCATCGCGGAACTCCTGCCAATCCTGTTCGGTCGACATGTAGTTGAACAGAATGCTCGGGTGCTGGCGCGGATCCTTCGACTTCACCTGCACCCGGCCGCGGCTCGGCGAACGCATCGAACCGACGTGGGCCTGGAAGCCATGCTCTTTCACCGCGTTGCTGCCGTTATAGTTAATCGCCACCGGCAGGAAGTGATACTGAATGTTCGGCCAGGCAAACTCTGCACGGCTGCGGATGAAACCGCCGGCCTCGAACTGGTTGCTGGCGCCGACGCCGGTGCCGTTGAACAGCCATTCCGCGCCGATTTTCGGCTGATTGAACCATTGCAACGCCGGGTACAGCGACACCGGTTTCTTACAGGCGTACTGCAGATACATCTCCAGGTGGTCCTGCAGGTTCTCTCCGACGCCCGGCAGATCGTGCACCACGTTGATGTCCAGACTTTTCAGCAGCGCCGCCGGGCCGACGCCCGAACGCTGCAGAATTTGCGGCGAGGCGATGGCGCCGGCGCACAGCAGCACTTCGCGGCGCGCTTTGGCATGGGTCAGCTGATTGCTGTCGCCCTGCAGATAGTTAACGCCCACTGCGCGCTTGCCATCGAACACGATGTGGTCGGTCAGCGCATGGGTGACGATCTTCAGGTTCGGCCGTGAACGGGCCTGATCCAGATAACCGCGGGCGGTGCTGGCGCGGCGCCCTTTCGGCGTCACGGTGCGGTCCATCGGGCCGAACCCTTCCTGCTGATAGCCGTTCAGATCGTCGGTGCGCGGATAGCCCGCCTGCACGCCGGCTTCCACCATGGCGTGGAACAGTTCGTTGTTACCGGCCTTCGGCGTGGTGACGCTCACCGGGCCATCGCCGCCGTGGTAATCGTTCGGGCCGATATCGCGCGTTTCCGCCTTGCGGAAATACGGCAGGCAGTCCAGATAGGTCCAGTCTTCCAGACCCGGCGCCTTGGCCCAGTTGTCGAAGTCCATCGCGTTGCCGCGAATGTAACACATGCCGTTGATCAGGGATGAACCGCCCAGCCCTTTGCCGCGGCCGCATTCCATTCGGCGGTTATTCATGTGCGGCTCAGGATCGGTTTCATACGCCCAGTTATAGCGGCGGCCCTGCAGCGGAAACGCCAGCGCGGCCGGCATCTGGGTACGGAAATCCATCCGGTAATCCGGGCCGCCGGCTTCCAGCAGCAGGACGCTGACGTCGGCGTCCTCGGTCAATCGGGTGGCTAACACGTTGCCGGCTGAACCGGCACCGATAATGATGTAGTCAAATTCCATTCATTATCTCCTTACTTTATAGAGGCCTGGTCAGGCAAAGACGCGAAGCGCGGCTCGGCAACAGGCTGTGTATTTGGGCGCTCTAGAGATTGTCGGCCGCAGCCAACGCGGCTGCGGCTCGAAAGACGACGGGAAGATCAGAATACCGAGGCGTATTCGCCCAGCTCGACCTGCACCGATTTGATCTGGGTGTAGTGTTCCAGCGTCGTCAGGCCGTTCTCGCGGCCGACGCCGGACTGCTTGTAGCCGCCGACCGGCATTTCCGCCGCCGACTCGCCCCAGGTGTTGATCCAGCAAATGCCGGCTTCCAACTGGTGGATCACGCGGTGCGCGCGGGCCAGATCGTGGGTCACCACACCCGCGGCCAGGCCGAAGGTGGTGTCGTTGGCGCGGCGCACCACTTCCTCTTCGCTCTGGTAGCTGAGGATGCTCATCACCGGCCCGAAGATCTCCTCGCGCACGATTTCCATATCGTCGCGGCAGTCGCTGAACACCGTCGGCGCCACATAAGCGCCCTTGCCGAATTCGCCGTGGGTGACGCGTTCGCCGCCGCACAGCAGGCGCGCGCCGCTGTTTTTGCCGCTCTCGATAAAGCGCAGCACCGATTCCATGTGCGCAAAGCTGACCAGCGGCCCGAAGTTGGTCTGCGGATCGGTCGGGTCACCGAGGCGAATGCGCTTCACGCGCTCGAGGATTTTCGTCTCAAACTGCGCCTGCAGCGCCGCCGGCACGAAGACGCGGGTGCCGTTGGTGCACACCTGGCCGGAACTGTAGAAGTTGGCCATCATGGCGATATCGGCGGCGCGATCCAGATCGGCGTCGTCGAAGATAATCAGCGGCGATTTGCCGCCCAACTCCATGGTGACTTCCTTCAGCGTCGAACCCGACGCGTTGGCCATCACCTTCTTGCCGGTTTTCACCCCGCCGGTGAAAGAGACTTTGGCGATGCCCGGATGGTCGGTCAGATACTGCCCCACTTCCGCCCCGCTGCCGGTCACCACGTTGAACACGCCGTCCGGCAGGCCGGCTTCGGTGTAGATTTCCGCCAGCTTCAACGCCGTCAATGACGTGACTTCACTCGGCTTGAAGATCATCGCGTTGCCCGCCGCCAGCGCCGGCGCGGACTTCCACAGCGCGATTTGAATCGGGTAGTTCCAGGCGCCGATGCCGGCCACCACGCCCAGCGGCTCGCGGCGGGTGTAGACGAACGAGGTATCGCGCAGCGGGATCTGCTCGCCTTCAATGGCCGGGATCAGGCCGGCGTAGTACTCCAGCACGTCAGCGCCGGTGACGATATCCACCGCGGTGGTTTCCGACATCGCTTTGCCGGTATCCAGCGTTTCCAGCGCCGCCAGTTCATCGTTGCGCTCGCGCAGAATATCCACCGCGCGACGCAGGATGCGCGAACGCGCCATCGCCGTCATCGCCGCCCACACCTTCTGCCCGCTGGCCGCGCTGGCCACCGCACGATCGACGTCTTCAGCGCCGGCGGACTGGACTTCAGCCAGAACTTCGCCGTTCGCCGGGTTAATGGCGTTGAAGGTTTTTCCAGCGGTGCTGTCTACATAGGCGCCATGAATATAGAGCTTCTGCAAGCCAAAACGGGACATAGGATCTCCTTGAGTTATCCTCCGGGCGGCGTTTGCCCCCGGAGTTGGAACGTGATGTATTCGGTCGTGAGCGCCAGCGCCTGCGCCTGATTGAACGCGGAGCCGCGCAGCGCGCTGCGCAGCCACAGCCCATCGATCAGCGCCGCCAGCCCCTTGGCCGCCAACCGCGCCTGCGGCTGCGGCATGACGCGGCGAAACTCGGCGCACAGGTTGGAATAAAGCCGGCGGCCGTTCACCTGTTGCAGCCGGTTGAGCTGCGGCTGGTGCAGGCTGCTGGCCCAAAAGGCCAGCCAGGTCTTCATCGCCGCGCTGTTGATCTGGCTGTCGTCGAAGTTGCCGGCGACGATCGCCTGCAGCCGCGCCGCCGGGCTGTTGTCGGTCAGCGCCTGCAGCCGCAGCTTCACCGCCTCGCCCAGATGGCTGATCAGATAGCGCATCGTGGCTTCCAGCAGGCCGTTCTTATCCTTGAAATAATGGCTGATGATGCCGTTGGAAACGCCGGCCCGCCGCGCGATCTGCGCGATGGTGGCGTCATGCATTCCCACTTCGTTTACCGCGGCGAGCGTGGCATCAATCAACTGCTGCCTTCTGATTGGCTGCATTCCTACCTTTGGCATATTTCGACTCTCACAAAACCGACTTCGGCCTTATCTCAGCGGGCAAATTTCACTGCCGTTTCGCCCGTGATTCAGGTCATCATGAGGACTATTAAACTTTTTTTTGATTGAACGTTCAATAAAAATTGCATATATTTTATTGCCGCCTGGTTAAAAAAATGTATTTTCTGGTTGTGGAACTGGCTGATTTTTGTGAGGTAATTAACGAATCTGACCAAAATCAGTGGCTGTAAGCGGTTCCCGCCGCGAAGCGCTCCGGTGCTTCATAAGCAGGCGAAAGCGGCATCGTTCAGGCCATTCCCATGGGGATGGCCGCCGCCTTCATTCGCCCGTTTTCCGGATGCGCCAACGCGCCCCAGAATGCGGAGCGGCACGATTTTACTCAGTTCAGAGGATGACGATGACAACACGCGAAACCTCCTCCAAACCGCAGCAGGACCGCCTCAACCCTGTGGTTTTCTTCACCTCGGCGGGGCTGATCCTGGCCTTCTCGCTGATGACCATCTTTTTCACCGACTTCTCCGGACAGTGGATCACCCGCACGCTGAATTGGGTGTCGACCACCTTCGGTTGGTACTACCTGCTGGCGGCGACGCTGTACATCGTGTTCGTGGTATTTATCGCCGCCTCGCGCTTCGGTTCCATCAAGCTCGGGCCGGAACAGTCCAAACCGGAGTTCAGCCTGATGAGTTGGGCGGCGATGCTGTTCGCCGCCGGCATCGGCATCGATTTGATGTTCTTCTCGGTCGCCGAGCCGGTGACCCAGTACATGATGCCGCCGGAAGGCGACGCGCAAACGCTGGAGGCCGCCCGCCAGGCGATGGTCTGGACGCTGTTCCACTACGGCCTGACCGGCTGGTCGATGTATGCGCTGATGGGCATCGCCCTCGGCTACTTCAGCTATCGCTACAATCTGCCGCTGACCATTCGCTCGGCGCTGTACCCGATCTTCGGTAAACGCATCAACGGCCCGATCGGCCATAGCGTGGACATCGCCGCGGTGCTCGGCACCATCTTCGG
This sequence comes from Serratia sp. CY55921, assembly GCF_052167655.1. Classification (NCBI taxonomy): domain Bacteria; kingdom Pseudomonadati; phylum Pseudomonadota; class Gammaproteobacteria; order Enterobacterales; family Yersiniaceae; genus Serratia; species Serratia sp. CY55921. The sequence goes on from NZ_JBJNMU010000001.1 coordinate 2,187,431, forward strand.
CATCGCCACCACGCTGGGCATTGGCGTGGTGCAGCTCAACTACGGCCTCAAGGTGCTGTTCGAGATCCCGGAAAACCTGACGGTGCAGGGCTCGCTGATCCTGCTGTCGGTGATCATGGCCACCATCTCGGTCACCTCGGGGGTCAACAAGGGCATCCGCATCCTGTCCGAGCTGAACGTGCTGCTGGCGCTGGGTCTGATCCTGTTCGTGCTGTTCTTCGGCGACACCGAGTTCCTGCTCAACGCGCTGGTGCTTAACGTCGGCGATTACGTCAACCGCTTTATGGGCATGACGCTCAACAGCTTCGCCTTCGATCGGCCGGTGGAGTGGATGAACAACTGGACGCTGTTCTTCTGGGCCTGGTGGGTGGCGTGGTCGCCGTTCGTCGGCCTGTTCCTGGCGCGCATCTCGCGCGGGCGCACCATTCGCCAGTTCGTGGTCGGCACGCTGATCATTCCGTTCGTGTTCACCCTGCTGTGGCTGTCTATCTTCGGCAACAGCGCGCTGTACCAGATCATCCACGGCAACGCCGAGTTCGCGCAGGAAGTGATGCAGTTCCCGGAGCGCGGCTTCTACAGCCTACTGGCGCAATACCCCGGCTTCACCTTCAGCGCCTCGGTGGCCACCATCACCGGCTTGTTGTTCTACGTCACCTCGGCGGACTCCGGCTCGCTGGTGCTGGGTAACTTCACCTCGCGCCTGGCCGACATCAATAATGATGCGCCGAACTGGCTACGGATTTTCTGGTCGGTGGCCATCGGCCTGCTGACCATCGGCATGCTGATGACCGACGGCGTGCCGGCGCTGCAGAAAACCACGGTGATCATGGGCCTGCCGTTCAGCTTCGTGATCTTCTTCGTGATGGCCGGGCTGTACAAATCGCTGCGGGTGGAGGACTACCGCAAGGCCAGCGCGCTCAGCACCCTGGCGCCGGTGCCGGTCTCCAGCCACGACGTGCTCAACTGGAAACAGCGTCTGTCGCGGGTGATGAACTACCCGGGCACGCAGTACACGCAGAAAATGTTGGATAAGGTTTGCCGTCCGGCGATGCAGGACGTGGCGCGCGAGCTGGAGTTGCGCGGCGCGAAAGTGGAGTTCAGCGAAGTGCCGCCGACCGAAGACGAACGCCTGAACCACCTGGAGCTGCTGGTGCACCTGGGCGAGGAACAGAACTTTATCTATCAGATCTGGCCGATGCGCTACTCGGTGCCGGGCTTCACCTACCGTGCCCGCTCCGGCAAGTCGCACTACTACCGGCTGGAAACCTTCCTGATGGAAGGCACCCAGGGCAACGACCTGATGGACTACAGCAAGGAACAGGTGATTGGCGATATTCTCGACCAGTACGAGAAGCACCTGAACTTCCTGCACATTCATCGCGAAGCGCCGGGGGGCACCCTGACCTTCCCGGATATGTGACGGCCGAGAAATATCCAGAGGGCGTAGCCAGGCTACGCCCTTTTTTATGCCTGCTCGGCCGGCAAATCGGCCTTCAGCAGCACCAGGGAGCCGGCCAGCAACACCAGATCCTTGATTAAAAAGCTGGTGGCCCCGGCCATGGCGGGAAAACCGCCGGCGGAGGGCTCCCAGGCGCCCGGCGTGGAAAAGATCAGCGTCAGCGTGGTCAGGTAGGTCACCGTCGATCCGATCGCCCCCAGCAAACCCAGACGCCGCGACCAGAATCCCGCCAGCAGCAGTAAACCGAAGCTCCATTCGGCGACGCCCAATGCATAACTGGCGCCGCGAATGCCGAACGCCTGATGCATCCAGCTCAGCAGCGGGCTGTTGCCGATCAGCGGCACCAGCCCCTGCGCCTCATAATCAAACCATTTGGCGTAGCCGAAGGCGGCGAAGATCACCACCAGCGCCGCGCGCATAAAGATAACGTCCCCGTTCGAGCGCCGAAAGCGCCGCAGCCATGTCGCCAACATCATCCTCTCTCCTTATGTTGCCCGCAGCCGCCGCGGTTTGCCGCTTGCGGCCGCGGGGTGAGGCGGCTTAGTGCCCCATCGCATCCTTTTTCATCTCGTCTTTCTTCATGCCGTCTTTGGCCATACCGTCTTTCGCCATGCCATCCTTCTTCATGGCGTCTTTGCCCATTTTGTCTTTCTTCATGCAGTCCTTGCCCATGCACTCTTTCTTCATCCCATCTTTCGCCATGCCGTCGTGCGACATCTGGCTCATGCCGTCCTTTTTCATCGCGTCTTTACTCATGCCGTCCGCGGCGTTGGCGCCGGCCACGCCCAGCATCAGCGCGCTGCACATCATCATTGCGAATAACTTTTTCATGGTATTTCCTTCCGTCATGTCAAAGGCACCGGAGTGCCGGAGAATGGCCGGCGGCCGCCTCAGCTGCCGCCAAACCAGTTGTAACCCTGGTCTTCCCAGTAACCGCCCGGGAAGCGGTTGGTGACCTCGATCACCTGAATGTGCTTCGGATTCTTGTAGCCCAGCTTGGTCGGCATGCGCAGCTTCATCGGATAGCCGTACTTGCGCGGCAAGGTCTGGCCGTCGTAGGTCAGCGCGATAATCGTCTGCGGATGCAGCGCGGTGGCCATGTCGATACTGGTGTAGTAGTCGTCGGCGCATTTAAAGCTGACGTAGCGGGCGCTCAGATCCGCGCCGATTACCTTAAGAAAGTTGGCGAACGGCACGCCGCCCCACTTGCCGATGGCGCTCCAACCCTCGACGCAAATATGACGCGTCACCTGGCTAACCTGCGCCATCCGATGCAGCTGCGGCAGGCTCCAGGCGCGCTTGTCCTGCACCAACCCCGCCACTTCCAGCCGATAGTCGTCGCCGTTGATGTCGGGCGCGTCCTCCTCGGCGTAAAAGGCGTTGAACGGGAATGGCCGGGTGATCATCGACTCCGGGTAGACCGGCGCCAGGCGATCGCCGTTGAACAGCCAGCCCTGCACCCGATCGTTGAGGCGCGAAATACGGCTCAGCGCCTGCTCGACGTTGGCGTTGCCGCTGAGATCGCAGCCGGTAAGCATAGCGATACCGCCCAGCGTCAGGCCGTTGCGCAGAAAGCGGCGGCGGGACGACGCGGTCAACAAGCGCTGCGCTTCTTTGACGATCGCCTGCCCTTCAACGATCGTCATGATCTGTTTATCCTTTTTCATCGTGAACTCCTTAACGTCCGCGCAGCATGGCCAGCAGCGTGCGGGGCACCAGCGCCACCATCACCAAATGGATCGCGACGAAGGCCACCAGCGCCGACATGGCGAAAAAGTGGATATAGCGCGCCGCCTCATAGCCGCCGAGCAGCGTGCGCAGCAGCGGAAACTGCACCGATTTCCACAGCACTAGCCCGGACAGCGCGCTCAGCACGCCGAGGAGCATCACCGACAGATAGGCCACGCGCTGCACCATGTTGTAGTGGCGCAGGTCGGCGTGCTGCAGCCTGCCGCGCAGCGCCGCGCCGACATCGGCGAGAAACTGCTTCGGGCTGAGCGGCCAATATTTGCGTTTGAAGCGCCCGCTGGCGAGGTTCAGCAGCAGGTAACACAGTCCGTTGACGCCAAACAGCCACATGCCGGCGAAGTGCCACTGCAGCGCGCCGCCCAGCCAGCCGCCGAGCGTCAGCTCGTTGAAAAAGCTGAAGTTGAACAGCGGCGAAGCGTTGTAGATGCGCCAACCGCTGGTCACCATGATCAGCATCGCCAGCGCATTCAGCCAATGCGTTAACCGCAGCCACAGCGGATGTACGGTCTGTCGTTGTTCCGGGGTGAGGGTGAGGCTCATAACGATTCCTGCCAGCTAACGATGCGATGCACCGAGTATTCCCCGGATTTGTTCCCCAAGACCTCACGCAAAGTTAAATAAAATGTGATAACTCCGCCGGTGGCGGTTGTGTAGACTTCAGAGAGAATCGGGCTAATCAGCGATAATGAGAATGGACAAGCCAAAACGAATTTTGATCGTCGAGGACGACGGCGACATCGCCGAGCTGCTGCAGCTGCATCTGCGTGACGAGGGTTACGCCATCAGCCACGCCGCCGACGGCAATCAGGGCATGGCGATGCTGGAACAGGGCGGCTGGGACGCCTTGATCCTCGATCTGATGCTGCCGGGCGTAGACGGATTGGAGATTTGCCGCCGGGCGCGCACCATGACGCGCTACACGCCGATCATCATCACCAGCGCGCGCTCCAGCGAGGTGCACCGCGTGCTGGGGCTGGAGCTGGGCGCCGACGACTATCTGGCCAAACCCTTTTCCATGCTGGAGCTGGTGGCGCGGGTCAAGGCGCTGTTTCGCCGCCAGGAAGCGATGAGCCGCAACCTGCGCATGGACGCCGGCGCGCTCAGCTTCAACGATCTGACCATCGATCCCATCGCCCGCGAAGTGCGCCTGCACCAACAGCCGATCGAGCTGACGCCGCGCGAATTCGACCTGCTGTACTTTTTCGCCCGCCACCCGGGCCAGGTGTTCTCGCGCCTCAGCCTGTTGAATCAGGTCTGGGGCTATCAGCACGAGGGGTATGAGCACACCGTCAACACCCATATCAACCGGCTGCGCATCAAGATCGAGCGCAACCCGGCAGAACCCGAGCGCATCCTCACGGTGTGGGGCATGGGCTATAAATTCGCGGCCGCGCCGCAAGAGTGAGCCATGAAAAACCTTACGTTAGCGCAACGCCTCACGATTATCTTCGCGCTGCTGATCGTCATCGGCTGCGCCTTTTCCGGCTGGATGCAGGTGCGCAGCAATACCCAGTACAGCCAGGCGGTGATACAGCGCCTGTCCGGCAACCTGGCGCAGCATATCGCCGACAGCAATCCGCTGCTGGGGGTGAACGGGCCGGATCCACAGGCGGTGCATACCCTGTTCGATCAGCTGATGGCAGTGAACCCCAGCGTTGAGGTTTATCTGCTCGACAACCAGGGCGCAATCATCGGCAACGCCGCGCCGGCCGGGCATCTGAAGCGGCAGCGGGTCGCGCTGGCGCCGCTGCAGGCGCTGCTCGATGGCGCGCAGATGCCGGTGTACGGCGACGATCCGCGCAGCGCGGACGGGCGCAAGGTGTTCAGCGTTGCGCCGCTGAAGGTCGACGGCAGGGTCGAGGGCTATCTGTATGTGGTCTTGCTCGGTGAAGAGTACACGGCGCTGGCCAGCAACGCCCAGTTCAACTCGGCGGCCAGGATGGCGCTGTGGACCTCCGGGGTGATGGTGCTGTTCAGCCTGCTGGCCGGCGGTTTCGCGTTCTACTGGGTCACTCGCCCCATCCGGCGCCTGACCCGTCAGGTCAATGCGCTGGACAGCGGCGGCATTGAGGCGGTGCAGGCCTACGCGGCGCTGCCGGCGGTGCCGGCCGGGCGCGACGAGGTGAGCCAGCTGCAACAGGCCTTCCACCGCATGGCGCAGCGCCTCGCCGAACAGTGGCAAACGCTGGCGCAGCAGGATCGGCTGCGGCGCGAATTCATCGCCAACGTCTCGCACGATCTGCGCACCCCGCTCACCTCGCTGCACGGCTATCTGGAAACGCTGTCGGTCAAGGCCGCCACCCTGAGCGACGCCGATCGGCGGCGCTATCTGGAGATCGCGCTGGCGCAAAGCCGCAAGGTGGGCAAGCTGGCGCAGGAGCTGTTCGAGCTGGCTCGATTAGAGTATGGCGTGGTGAAGCCGCAGAAAGAGCCCTTCTCCCTCAGCGAGCTGTTGCAGGACGTGTTCCAGAAGTTCGAGCTGGCGGCGGAGGCGCGCAACCAGCGGCTGCACGCCGACATCGCCCCCGGCGTGCCGCCGGTGTTCGCCGATCTCAGCATGATTGAGCGGGTGCTGACCAACCTGTTGGACAACGCCATTCGCCATACGCCGCCCGGCGGCGACATCGGCGTGCGGCTGTGGCGGCAGGAAGACCAGGTGATGGTGCAGGTCAGCGACAGCGGCCCCGGCATTCCGCAGACGCTGCGCGCCGATCTGTTCGTGCGGCCGTCTGTCCTGAGCGGCGCCCGACGCCCCGCCGGCGGGCTGGGGTTAATGATCGTGCGGCGCATTCTGCAGCTGCACGACAGCGACATTCAGCTGATCGAACAACCACAAAGCGGCGCCTGCTTCCGCTTTGCCATTCCGCCGCGTTAATCCGGCATATCGGTTATTGCGCTAGCGGGAACCGCAGGCTGAAAATGAGGCTGGCGACAGGCGCGCGCTCGATACATTCGGCGCGCACCTCACCGCCGTGCAGCGTCATGATGGCGCGCACGATGGACAGCCCGAGGCCGCTGGCGTGGCTGCCGGCGCTGCGCGCGGGATCGGCGCGGTAGAAACGATCGAACAGCTTTTCCAGATGCGCCGGCGCGATCGGCGGCCCCTGATTGATGACCTGCACCCACCAGGCATCGGCGCGCCGTTCAGCCCGCAACACGATCAGGCTGTTTTCGTCGGCATAACGCACCGCGTTGGCCACCAGGTTGCTCAGCGCCCGCTGGAACAACATCGCGTCCGCCTTCAGCTCTCCTTCCCCTTCGCAGCTCAGCGCGATGCCGCGTTCTTCCGCCAGCCCTTCGAAATAATCCGCCACCCGCCGCAGCTCGGCCGCCACCTCCAGACGACTGTAGTTCAGCGCAGACTGCGCCTCACCGGCGCGCGCCAGAAACAGGATGTTTTCCACCATGCGCGAAATACGCTCCAGCTCGTCCATATTGTTCGACAATAGGGTTTCGTACTCCTCCACGCTGCGGGGTTGATACAGCGCCACCTGACACTGGCCCATCAACGCGCCCACCGGCGTGCGGATCTCATGGGCCAGATCGGCGGAAAACTGCGTCAGCCGCTGATAGCCTTCATTCAACCGATCGAGCATCGCATTGAACGACCGGGTCAGCTGCTGCAACTCCTTCGGCGCCCCCTGTTCGCTGAGGCGAGTGGACAATGTATTGGGCGCGATCTCGGACGCCTGCGCCGCCATGCGCCATAGCGGCTTCAATCCCCGGCGCATGACCCCATAGCCCAGCAGCGCAATCAGCAGGAAAGCCACAATGACCGCCGCGACAATGCGCCACAGGTAACGCGCCAGCATCTTCTGCTCGTTGACCATCACGTGCGCGGCGGAGATCTGCAGCAAACTGCCGTCTTCCAGACGCACCATCGCCGATGCCGCGCGCAGCGGCACCCCCTGCGCCGTCTCCCCGCCGCGCACGGCGGCCAGCGTCTGCGCCTGTTCGGGCGGCGTCGGCGCGATCGGCGGCAGGGCCACCCTGGCCGGATTCACATTGATGAGCGGTTTTTGCCCCGGAATTTGGAAAATCAACACGTCCTGTTCATTGCCCAGCATATTTTCGAACAGGCCGTTATTGGCGGTCAGGCGCGCCAAAGGAAAGCGCTGCCCCAGTAAATGGCGGAAATACTCTACGCGCCCGGTCACCTGCAGATCGCTGCGGAGCGTCATTTCCTGGCGCATCGCGCCGAACAGATACCAGCCTGCCCCGCTCACCACGCAGGCGGCCACCAGCGCGAACAGCGTGGCGGTGCGCAGCGTCAGCGACACCGGCCGACGTGAAGCTCGGGCGTTCACGAGCGCGGCTCGCAAACATAGCCGATGCCGCGCACGCTGTGGATCAGCTTGACGTCGAACGGCCGGTCGATTTTGGCGCGCAGGCGTTTGATCGCCACGTCAACCACATTGGTGTCGCTGTCGAAATTCATGTCCCACACCTGAGAGGCGATCTGCGTGCGCGACAGCACTTCGCCTTCGCGCCGCACCAGTAGATGCAACAGCATGAATTCTTTATTGGTCAACGGGATCACCTGATCCTGGCGCACCGCCCGGCGGCGCAACACGTCCAACTGCAGATCGGCGATAGCGTAATGATCGGCTTCGCGCGCCGGCCCGCGGCGCAGCAAGGTGCGTAAACGCAGCACCAGCTCGGTAAAGGAAAACGGCTTGATAAGATAGTCGTCCGCGCCCAGCTCCAGGCCGTGGATGCGATCCTGCACGCCATCACGGGCGGTGAGAAACAGGATCGGCACGTCGCTTTTCTTGCGCAATACCTCGATGATCTGCCAGCCGTCCAGCCCCGGCAGCATCACATCGAGCACGATCGCATCGTAGTCCTGCTCCAACGCGCGAAACAGCCCGTCGGTGCCGGTGCGCGCCAAATCGACGCCGTAGCCCGCTTCCCCCAGCCCTTTCTTCAGGTAATCCCCTGTGCCGATATCGTCTTCAACTACCAGTATTCGCATGCTCACCACCTCGTTACGTCTGCAAAAATACTAGCAGCTTCGGCGGACAAACTTGATGACATTAATGTCATCAAACGGCCATGGCGCTGACCCAGTAGGTCAACCATGCTTAACCGGCAAACTCATTTCAGGAGAACGTTATGATTACCCGTCATCGTATAGCCGGTTTACTGTTGTCCACGTTACTGCTTTCCAGCGGATTGGCCGCCGCCGCCCAACCGCCGGGCAAGGTGATTGCGCCGCTGCGCGGCACCATCACGCAGGTTGCCGACGGCAATCTGCAGTTGACCGACCGCAAGGGCGAGACACTCAGCGTCAAGCTGAACGATCAGACCAAAGTGCTCAGCGTGTCCAAAGCCACGCTGGACGATATCAAACCGGACAGCTTTATCGGCACCGCCGCCGTGCCGCAGCCGGACGGCACGCTCAAAGCGCTGGAAGTGCACGTGTTCGCCGCCAGCCTGCGCGGCACCGGCGAAGGGCATTCGGCCTGGGAATCCGCCGACGGCAAAGTGGATACCATGACTAACGGCACCGTCGGTAAACTGGTGAAATCCAACGGCCGCACCCTGACCGTCACCTACGGCAACCAGCAGAAAACCGTCGTCGTACCGGAAGACGTGCCGATCGTGACGCTGGATCCGGGCGATCTGAGCCTGCTGAAACCGGGCGTGCACATTGTGCTGTTCTCCGCCGTCAACGATAAGGGCGAACGCATCGCCACCCGCATTTCCGCCGGCAAAGACGGCACCGTGCCGCCGATGTAACCGGAGGAAAGCCATGAAAACCAACGCGTCGCGGCCGGTGCATCGCTGGCCGGTTCGAATCACTCATTGGATCAACCTGTTCGCCATGGTGTGCATGTTCATGAGCGGTTGGGAAATCTACAACGCCTCGCCGCTGTTCGATTTCCGCTTTCCGCCGCAGATGACGCTGGGCGGTTGGCTGGGCGGCGCGATTGGTTGGCATTTGGCGGTGATGTGGCTATTGGCGCTCAACGCCGTCTGCTATCTGCTGTGGAGCCTGTTCAGCGGCCATTTTCGCCGCGATCTGTTGCCGCTTCGCGCCGACGCGCTGCGGCAGGATATCTGGCTGGCGATGACGCTGCGCCTGCACCACCGGCATGGCCGCTACAACGCCATTCAGAAACTGATGTACCTCGGCGTACTGGCGCTCGGCCTATTACTGGTGCTGTCCGGCCTGGCGATTTGGAAACCGGTTCAGCTGCAGGGATTGGTCGCGCTGTTTGGCGGCTTCGACTTCGCGCGCTACGTGCATTTCTTCGCCATGGCCGGCATCGGCCTGTTTGTGGTGATCCACGTATTTATGGTGGCTGTCGTGCCTAAAACCCTGTGGGCGATGATAACGGGTGGCAAACATGAATGAGAAAAAACAGCGGGCAACCGCGCCGACGCTGGAACCGGACCAAAAAAAGCAGCTGGTCAATCTGCAACGCCGGCTGATGTTGCGCTCCGGGCTGACGCTGGGCGGCATCGCCATGCTGACCGGGTGTAATCTGCAAGACGGCGATCGGGTGGATAAGGTGCTGTGGGCCATGTCGCGCTGGAACGACCGGGTGCAGGCCTGGCTGTTCAGCGGCCAGCGGTTGGCGCAAACTTACCGGCCGGACCAGATCACTCACCCTTTCCCCTTTAACGCATTTTACCCGGAATACAACGTCCCCGAGATCGATCTCGCCGGCTACCGGCTTGAGGTCGCGGGGAAAGTGGAGAAAAAAGCGCCCTGGACGCTGGAACAGCTGCAGCGGCTGCCACAGCAAAGCCAGATCACGCGTCTGATCTGCATTGAGGGCTGGAGCGCCATTGGCCAATGGGGCGGCGTGCCGCTGCGCACCTTTCTGCAGCACGTCGGCGCGGATCTGAATGCCGGTTACGTCGGCTTCAAATGCGCCGATCGTTACTACGCCAGCCTCGACATGGCCACCGCGCTGCACCCGCAGACCATCCTGGCGCTGGATTTCGGCGGCAAGGCGTTGCCGGCGGACTACGGCTACCCGCTGCGGCTGCGCGTGCCGACCAAGCTGGGGTTCAAAAACGCCAAACATGTCGCCGCCATCTTCGTCAGCGACGTCAATCCGGGCGGGTATTGGGAAGATCAGGGCTACAACTGGTTCAGCGGCATTTAGTTTTGCGCGGCGCTGCGCACAACCTTCATCGGCGGCTGGAGGATCGTCTCCGCCGCGGTTAATAATCTGTTCGTCACAAAGGGGATAACTATAGGAAAAATAATAGTAAAAAGGATTTTATCATGGATATTGATGTGAGGGAGATCAATGCACGGCCTGTCACGGAGTATAGGTATCGAATAACGGTTTATAAAAAAGCCAGCAGCGTTGCTGCGTATTACCTTGATTTTAAAAAAGCGACGTTAAGGATGCGTCAATGGCTTATTGGGGCTTATCCTGCCTCGGAAGTATTGGACAATGCTTACGTCATGGAACTGTACGATGTAAGAGCATTGGAAAATCGCGCCGAAGTAACGAGATCCTTATTTGATACCTATACCAGGATGGCTTACACCCGGTATGAACGAGAACAACTCTTCATTAATGGCATCGGCCTGGCGATCGTCACTTTTGTGACGCAATACCAAGCAAGATTAGTTTTCAGCGTACCGCTCAGGCCAGCGTTAGCCAGAATTTATGACTCGCTCTTGAAAAAACACGCGCATCGCGTACATTATTTGTACAACCAAGCGCTTATTGAGGACGGATTATATGTCATCGAAATCCCGCCTGTTAACGGCAGAATCCCACCCAACCCCTATGAGCATGAAGGAACGGCACCAAAAAGAGATGCAAGCCTTCCACGAAGAATGGGCTGAACAAAGGCGCCGCGAATGGCGTGAACGCGGCGGCGTTGAAGCCAGTGAACCGCCCGCACGTAGCATCGATACCGAACTTTCATCCTGATTCCGGTTCGTTCTTATTCTTCTTCTTCTTTTTCCGCCGTCAGCAATGCAATCCCCGCTTGCTCAATGGCCTCCCGCGCGGCGGCGGGCAACCCCTCATCGGTAATGATGGCGTCAAAGGCGGCGATCGGCAGCGCCAGATAGGTGGCGACTTTGCCGTATTTGGACGTATCGCTGAGCAGAATGCGGCGGCGGCTGGCCTCGACGATGGCCTTCTTCACCATCACCTTATCTTCGTTCGGCGTCGACAGGCCGCGCATGCTCCACGAAGAGGCGGAGATGAACGCCAGATCGATAAACAGACCGCGCAGCGCCTGCGCCGCCGCCTCGCCGACGCAGGAGCGGTTTTCCCGGCACACGGTGCCGCCGGTGTGGATGATTCGGCACTGGCTATGCTCTATCAGAAACCCGGCGATGACAAAGTCGTTGGTCACCACCGTCAAATCGTCACGTTCTCCGATCTGTTTCGCCAGCGCCAGCGTGGTGGTGCCAGCATCCAGATAGATACAGCTATTGGCGGGAATTTGCCGCGCCGCCAGCCGACCGATGGCGATTTTCTGCCGGCCGAACATCCCCTCTTTGGTCTGGTGAGAAGGTTCGCTCGCCACCCGTTCCGGCGCCTGCACACCGCCCGAGACCGACTGCACCGCCCCCTGCTCTTCCAGCTTTTGCACGTCACGGCGGATCGTCATATGCGACACCCCCAGCCGTTCGGTCAGCTCGGCGATACTGACGACGCCGCGTTCGGATACCAGCGCAAGAATTTGTTGATGGCGTTCTACAGGTATCACGGTTCCCTCTCGTTGCTGCGGTGATAATAATTGTGATTTTACGTCAATTTTCGTTCGCCGATAGCCCTTATTTCTCGCAGCGTGACGGCCAGCGCAGTTAGGCCAGCCAAACATAAACTTATTTAAAAACATAATAGTAATGTTGATTTAGGCCAGAAATCGCACGAAAAATCCGTTTCACGCATTGTTAATTATTGTGATAACGATCGCGGATAATCGACCGACAAGCGCTTACATTTAACACAACAAAACAAATTATCACTAAAATTAACAGGAGTGCAGTATGACACACCCAGGGAATTATGCCGTTTGCGTCATCGGGCTGGGGGCGATGGGCATGGGCGCCGCGCGTTCATGCCTCCGCGCCGGATTGACCACCTACGGCGCCGATCTCAATCCGCAGGCGCTGGCGGCGCTGCAACAGGCCGGCGCGAAACAAACGGCCCCCAGCGCGCGCGACTTCGCCGCCGAGCTGGACGCCGTGTTGCTGCTGGTGGTAAACGCCGCGCAGGTGAAGCAAATCCTGTTCGGCGAGCAAGGCCTGGCGCCGCAGCTCAAGCCGGGCACGGCGGTGATGGTGTCTTCGACCATTTCCGCCGATGACGCCAAACAGATCGAGCAACGGCTGCTGGACTACGGCCTGGCGATGCTGGACGCGCCGGTTTCCGGCGGGGCGGCCAAGGCGGAAGAAGGCCAAATGACGGTGATGGCCGCCGGCGCCGACGCCACCTTCGCGCGCCTGCAACCCGTGCTGGACGCCATCGCCGGCAAGGTTTACCGCATCGGCGAAACCATCGGCCTGGGCGCGACGGTAAAAATCATCCACCAGCTGTTGGCTGGGGTGCACATCGCCGCCGGGGCGGAAGCCATGGCGCTGGCCGCTCGCGCCAACATCCCGCTGGACGTCATGTATGACGTCGTCACCCACGCCGCCGGCAACTCCTGGATGTTCGAAAATCGCATGCGCCACGTGGTCGACGGCGACTATACGCCCAAATCGGCGGTGGATATCTTCGTCAAGGATCTGGGGCTGGTGGCGGATACCGCCAAGGCGCTGCATTTCCCGCTGCCGCTGGCCTCCACCGCCTTCACCATGTTTACCGCCGCCAGCAACGCCGGCTACGGTAAAGAAGATGACAGCGCGGTAATCAAAATCTTTGCCGGCATCGATCTGCCGCAGAAAAAGGAGACGCTCTGATGCAGCTCGGCGTAATCGCGGATGATTTTACCGGCGCGACCGACATCGCCAGCTTTCTGGTGCAAAACGGCCTGCCGACGGTGCAGTTGAACGGCGTGCCGCAGGACGAAACGCCGGTCGACGCTCAGGCGGTCGTCATCAGCCTGAAATCGCGCTCCTGCCCGGCAGAGCAGGCGATCGAACAGGCATTGCAAGCGCTGGCCTGGCTGCAAAAACAGGGCTGCCGCCAGTTCTACTTCAAATACTGCTCCACCTTCGACAGCACCGCACAGGGCAATATCGGCCCGGTGACCGACGCCCTGCTCGCCGCGCTGGGGGAAAATTTCACGGTTGTTTCCCCGGCGCTGCCGGTAAACGGCCGCACGGTCTATCAGGGCTACCTGTTCGTCGGGGAACAGCTGCTGTCTGAGTCCGGCATGCGTCATCACCCAGTCACGCCGATGACCGACAGCAACCTGCTTCGCCTGATGGAATCCCAGGCCGCCGGACGCTGTGGGCTGGTGATGGCGGCGGAAATGGATCGCGGCACCGAGGCAGTCAGCGAGAAGCTGCAGCAATTGGCGCAGGAAGGCGTGCGCTACGCGGTGCTGGACACGCTCAACGAACGGCATCTGCTTACCCAGGGCGAAGCGTTGAAAACGATGAAGCTGGTGACCGGCGGTTCGGGCCTGGCGATCGGCCTGGCGCGGCAATGGGCGCAGAACGGCGAACGTTCGGCAGAGGCGGCCGGCGCGCCGCAGGGGGAAAAGGCGGCGGTGCTGTCTGGCTCCTGCTCCGTCATGACTAACCGGCAGGTGGCGCACTATCGCGAACGCGCGGCGGCGCAGGCCATCGATATCGACCGTTGCTTCGATCCCCAGACGCGCGCCGCCTACGCCGTCGAGTTGGCGCACTGGGCGCAGCGCCATGCCGGAGAAACGCTTGCCCCGCTGATCTACGCCACTGCATCGCCGGAGTCGCTGCAGCAAACGCAACAACGGCATGGCGCCGCCGCCAGCGAGGCGGTGGAAGCCTTGTTCGCCGAGCTGGTGGTGCAACTGCGCCAGTTGGGATTCAGCCGCTTTATCGTCGCCGGCGGCGAAACCTCCGGCGTGGTGACGCAGGCGCTGGGCATTCGCGGCTTCCATATCGGCCCCAGCATTTCCCCCGGCGTTCCCTGGGTGCGCGCCAGCGATCGGGCCATTTCCCTGGCGCTGAAATCGGGTAATTTTGGCGATGAAGCCTTCTTCGCGCGCGCGCAAACGGAGTTCCCGGTATGAGCATGACGATTGAACAGCAGGCGCGTGAAGAGATGGTGCGCCTGGGTGCCTCGTTTTTCCAACGCGGCTACGCCACCGGCTCCGCCGGCAACCTCTCGCTGATGCTGCCGGACGGCGCGCTGCTGGCAACGCCGACCGGCTCCTGTCTCGGCGAGTTGCAGGCCGATCGCCTGTCTAAAGTGAGCCTGAACGGCGACTGGCTCTCCGGCGACAAACCGTCGAAAGAGATCAGCTTTCATCGGGCGCTCTATCTGAACAACCCGGAATGCAAAGCGGTCGTGCACTTGCATTGCACCTACCTCACGGCGCTCTCTTGCCTGCAGGGGCTGGACGCCGACAACGCCATCAAACCGTTCACCCCCTATGTGGTGATGCGCGTCGGCAAGGTGCCGGTGGTGCCTTACTACCGGCCCGGCGACGAAAGGCTGGCGCAGGATCTGGCCCGCCTGGCGCCGACCCACCGCGCCTTTTTGCTGGCCAACCACGGGCCGGTGGTGACGGGTAAAGACCTGCGAGCGGCGGCGGACAATACCGAAGAGATGGAAGATGCGGCGCGGCTGATCTTCACCCTCGGCGATCGTCCGATCCGCTATTTGACCGCTGATGAAATTGCCGAATTACGGAGCTGAACCATGCCTAAATTTGCCGCCAATTTGTCGATGATGTTTACCGAGGTGCCGTTCCTCGATCGCTTTGCCGCCGCTGCCGCACAGGGCTTCAGCGCGGTGGAATTCCTGTTCCCTTACGAGCATCCCGCCGATCTGTTGGCCGAGAAACTGCGCGAACACGGCCTGCAACAGGTGCTGTTCAACACCGCGCCCGGCGATGCCGCCGCCGGCGAATGGGGGCTGGCGGCGCTGCCGGGCCGCGAACGGGATGCGCGCGCCGATATCGATCGCGCGCTGGCCTACGCCATCGCCCTTTCCTGCCCCTGCGTGCACCTGATGGCCGGCGTGGTGCCCGCGAGCGCGGATCGGCGGCGTTATCTCGACACCTTTATCGCCAATGCGCGCTATGCCGCCGACGCTTTTGCGCCGCACGGCGTCAAGGTGCTGATCGAGGCGCTCAGCCCGCCGGTCAAGCCCGACTACCTGTTCGCCAGTCAGCATCAGGCGGCGGAAGCGGTGGCGGCGATCGAAAGACCGAACGTGTTCATCCAGTTCGATTTTTTCCACGCGCAGTTGGTGGACGGCAATATCAGCGGGCTGCTGGAGACGCTGGCCGGGCGCTACGCGCATATCCAGATAGCCTCGGTGCCGGATCGTCATGAGCCCGACGAAGGCGAACTGAATTACCCGTGGCTGTTCGACAAGCTGGATGCGCTCGGCTATCAGGGCTGGATCGGTTGCGAATACCGCCCGCGCGGCGACACCGCCGCCGGGCTCGGCTGGCTGAAGCCTTACCGCTAAAGCCGCACGCCGACACCAGGAAATCGATTTTATAACAATGAAACGCACCCGTATCGCCACGCGGCGATCGCGGTGCCCAACGCTTACCCAACGAAAGGCTTTTTTCATGTCTACCTCTCTGCTGTTGCTGATTGCCGTACTCGGCGTGGTGCTGCTGTTATTGATGGTGATTAAGGCGAAGGTGCAACCCTTTGTCGCGCTGTTGGTGGTCAGTTTGCTGGTGGCGCTGGCCAGCGGCATTCCGACCGGCGAAGTGATGAAAGTGATGACCGCCGGAATGGGCGGCGTGCTCGGCTCGGTGACCATCATCATCGGTCTGGGGGCGATGCTCGGCCGCATGATCGAACAATCGGGCGGCGCCGAGTCGCTGGCGCAGCGTTTCAGCCAGGGTCTGGGGCCGAAACATACCGTCGCGGCGCTGACCCTCGCCGCGTTTATTCTCGGCATTCCGGTGTTCTTCGACGTCGGCTTTATCATTCTGGCGCCGATTATCTATGGCTTCGCCAAGGTCGCCAAAGTGTCGCCGCTCAAGTTCGGCCTGCCGATGGCCGGCGTGATGTTGACGGTACACGTCGCGCTGCCGCCGCACCCCGGCCCGGTCGCCGCCGCCGGCTTGCTCAACGCCGACATCGGCTGGCTAACCATTATCGGCCTCGCGATCTGTATTCCGGTCGGCGTTATCGGCTATTTCGCCGCCAACTACCTCAACCGCAAAACCTATCCGTTATCGATAGAGGTGCTGGAACAGCTGCAGCTGGCGGCGCCGGAGCCGCGTCCGGAAGATCACGCGCCGCTCAGCGATCGCATCAACCCGCCCGGCGCCGGCCTGGTGGCGGCGCTGATCGTCATCCCGATCGCCATCATCATGCTCGGCACCGTCTCCGCCACCCTGCTGCCGGCCGGCTCGGCGCTGCGCGACGCGCTGTCGCTGCTGGGCTCGCCGGCGGTGGCGCTGATGATCGCCCTGCTGTTGGCCTTCTATTTCCTGGCGCTGCGCCGCGGCTGGAGCCTGCAACACGCCGGCGACGTGATGGGGGCCGCGCTGCCGACCGCCGCGGTGGTGATCCTGGTAACCGGCGCGGGCGGCGTGTTCGGCAAGGTGCTGGTGGAGTCCGGCGTCGGCAAGGCGCTGGCGGAAGTGCTGACGGCCATCGGCCTGCCGCTGGTGCCCGCCGCGTTTATCATTTCGCTGGCGCTGCGCGCCTCGCAGGGTTCCGCCACCGTGGCGATCCTGACCACCGGCGGCCTGTTGTCGGAAGCGGTCAGCGGCTTGAATCAGCTGCAGCTGGTGCTGGTAACCCTGGCGACCTGTTTCGGCGGGCTCGGGCTTTCGCACGTCAACGACTCCGGTTTTTGGATCGTCACGCGCTATCTGGGGCTGTCGGTGGCCGATGGCCTGAAGACCTGGACGGTGTTGACCACCCTGCTCGGCCTGAGCGGCTTCCTGTTCACCTGGCTGTTGTGGCTGGCGGCGTGATTTCTCTGGCATACTGAACGCCGTTGTTTTTCATCGCCTTTCATCCTGTGCAGGAGCAGCAACATGACCGTAATCAACACCGCGCCCACGCTTATCACCGAACGCCTGCGGCTGGACGCGCACACGCTGGACGACTTCGACTCGCTGGCCGCGCTGTGGGCCGACCCGCTGGTGGTGCGCTATATCGGCGGCACCCCACGCGACCGGGAAGACTCCTGGGGGCGCCTGATGCGCTACGTTGGCCACTGGGCGCTGTTGGGATACGGGTATTGGGCGGTGCGTGACAAGCAGAGCGGCGAGTACCTCGGCAGCATCGGCTTCTCTAACTTCCTGCGCGACATCACCCCGGCGCTCGATGCGCCGGAGATGGGCTGGACGCTGGTGAGTTCAGCGCACGGCAAAGGCTATGCCACCGAGGCGCTGCGGGCGGCGCTGGCCTGGGGGAAAACGCACCTGCCGGGGGAAAAAACCGTCTGCATCATCTCGCCTGAAAACCAGGCTTCGCTGGCGTTGGCGAAAAAGGTCGGCTTCAGCGAAAGCCACCGCAGCGAGTACCATCAAAACCCGATCGTGGTGATGCACTGCCTGCTTTGAATGCCTAAGCGCGTTGCACCGCCAACGCCGTCTGAATGAAGTTGTCCCGCAGCGCGTCGGTGCGCTGCGGATCCCAGGCGATACCGACCTGCCACTCCGTCTCCTCGCCGCTCAGCGGTAAAATGTCGATGCCGGCCGGCGCGATATGTGTGATGCTGTGCGGCAGCAGCGCGACGCCGACGCCGGCGGCGACCAACGCCAACAGCGTCTGGATGTCGCCGGCCTGCTGCACCACGTTCGGCGTCAGGCGGTGAGCGGCGATAAACCGCAGCGACTGATCGCTCAGCCCGCGCCCGCGTTTAGGGGTCAATTGCAACAGCGGCAGCTGATTGAAACGCGTCATCAGCTCGTCGGCGCGCAGCGCCAGCGCGCCCGGCGCGGCCAGCACCAACCGATCACTCAACAACGCGACGCCGCACAGCGGCGTATTGACCGGCAAGCGCACGAACCCCGCCTGCAACTCTCCCTGCAGCAACAGCTGATACTGCCGCTCCGACGGCAGATCTTCGAGGCCAATCGCCACCTCGGGAAACCGTTGGCGAAAGGCGGCCACCAGCTGCGGCGCCAGATGAAAACTGGACAGGCCAAACCCCAGCGCCAGCCGCCCCGCTTCCCCGAGCGCCACCCGCCGCGCGCGCCGCTGAAACTGCTGATACTGCTCCACTAGCGCCTGCGCCTCCGGGTAAAGCCGCCGCCCGCCGGCAGTGAGCACCGCCCCTTGTCGGCCGCGCTCGAACAGCCGAACGTCAAGCTGGGCTTCCAGCGCCTGAATTTGCTTGCTCAGCGCCGGTTGGCTGATGCACAGCAGGCTCGCCGCCTGCCGATAGTTGCCCTGCTCCGCCAGCGCCACCAGGGCGCGCAGTTGTTTTATATCCATTCCATTAGGTTATCAAATAAGGAATTTAATTGATTATACAGTAATCAATTCGCCTGCTGTAATCAATGCAGACCCCAACCGGAGAGATCCCATGACCACCTCATTACGCGCCGCCACGGTGCAATTCCAGCATCATGCCAATGACAAGAATTACAACCTGTCGACCATGGAACGCTTTATCGCGGAAGCGGCCGAACAACAGATACAACTGCTGGCATTCCCGGAAATGTGCGTCACCGGCTATTGGCACGTGCGCCATCTGTCCGACGCCGAAGTGCGGGCGCTGGCGGAGCCGATCGTGAGCAGCCCTTCGCTGGCGCGCATTCGCCCGCTGGCTGAGCGTTACAACATGGCGATTGGCGTCGGGCTGATCGAGCTGGGCGATGACGGCCGGTGTTACAACGCCTATGCCGTTTGTCTGCCGGACGGCGAACTGCATGTGCACCGCAAACTGCACGCCTTCGAGCACCCGGCTATCGCCAGCGGCGACCGCTATACGGTGTTCGATACCCCCTGGGGCGTACGCGTGGGCGTATTGATCTGCTGGGACAATAATCTGGTGGAGAATGTGCGCGCAACGGCGCTGCTGGGCGCGGACGTGCTGATCGCCCCGCACCAGACCGGCGGCACCCATTCGCGCAGCCCGCACGGCATGAAGCCGATCCCGCAGGCGCTGTGGCAGCGGCGCGTGGAAGATCCGCAGGCGATAGAAGCCGCCTTTCGCGGCGAACACGGCCGCGGCTGGCTGATGCGCTGGCTGCCGTCGCGCGCTCACGACAACGGGCTGTTCTTGCTGTTCAGCAACGGCGTGGGCCGAGATGACGATGAAATACGCACCGGCAACGCGATGATCCTCGATCCTTACGGCCGGATCGTGGCGGAGACCTGGGCGGCGGAAGACCGGATGGTCAGCGCCGAGCTCGATCTGACGCTAATCCCGCTCAGCACCGGTCGCCGCTGGATCTACGGGCGGCGCCCCGAGCTGTACGGGTTGTTGACCGAGCCGCAAGGCTACGAGCGCGATGCCCGCAGCGCGCGCTTTTCGACGCAGCCGACGGGGCGCGGCGGTGAATGACAGATAAAAAAAATCCGCCCGGAGGCGGATTTTTTATGGGTGCGGCAAACAAGGCCGCAGGTTCATGCCCGCAGGCACGAACACACTTAGAAGCGGTAGCCTACGCCAACGTTCCAGGTGCCAACGTCAACGCTGCGAATGCGGTTCTGCTCGTAACCGACATCCAGGGCAACGTTCTCGATTGGGTTGAACTGCAGACCGGCGCCATAGGTGAAGCCGTAGTCAGCGGTGTCGTGACGAGAAGTGCCGTTCTGAGCGTTGGTAGTGAATTTACCGTAACCCAGGCCAACCAGACCGTAGATGCTCGCCCAGTCATTGATGCGGTATGCTGGACCGGCAGAGATAGAGTTGTACTGAGCTTTGTTATAGAAACCGTCCTGAGAACCGTCCTTTTCCAGGTGGGTAAAGGAACCGATTACGCCCAGTGGGTTGTTGTCGAACTCGTAACGGTATTTCAGGTTGAAACCGTCGGCTTTGTTAGCAACGCCTTGGAAATCACCCTGCGCATAGCCAGCGGATACGGTGCTCTGACCAGCGAATGCGGTACCTGCGCTAACTGCTAATACGCAAGCTGCTACTGCGGAAAGACATGCAATTTTTTTCATAACCACCTCAAACGCGTTTTATTATTAAGTACATCCATTTGTTCATGCTTTGAAAATATAACAAAAATTAGCGTGAAACTCTGCCTTGAAATGAGTGTCTAATGCTTTATATCGTGTAACAGAAGATTTCAAGAACAGTGTATCTTCTTCTTTTCGCTCTATTTTCGGCCGTATTCTACGACTTTCTGTGACAAAAATCACCTATTTAATATCCAGATAATTCTTAAGAAAAAGCGCATTTTTTGACCAAATCCGCCACATCTCATCCGAGGATCGGCGGATTTCACCGCGATGCGCGCTTTTCTCAGACAGATTTTCGCCATTTCATTTACACTGCTCGCATCCCCGTTTCGACCGTTTTCTCAAGGCTGAGGAACGGCGCATAAAAGGCCCGTTAAGGATGTCGTTATCTACTGCCGGCAGAGCGCCCTCCGCGCTGCTGCCCATTTGTCTGTTAATCATCGCCATGGTGTCGATCCAGAGCGGCGCTTCGTTGGCCAAAAGCCTGTTCCCGATCGTGGGCGCGGAAGGCATCACGACGCTGCGTCTTTTCATTGGCACCCTGATTCTGTTCATCATCTTCCGCCCGTGGCGCATGCGCATCGCCGCCGGCAGCCGCTTGCCGCTGTTGATTTACGGCCTGTCGCTCGGCGCGATGAACTACCTGTTCTACCTGTCGTTGCGCACCGTGCCGCTCGGCATCGCCGTGGCGCTGGAGTTTACCGGCCCGCTGGCGGTGGCCATGTTCTCGTCGCGGCGGCCGATTGACTTCCTTTGGGTGGCGTTGGCGATCGCCGGGCTGTGGTTCCTGCTGCCGCTTGGTCACGGCGTAGGCGGAATCGACCCGTTCGGTGCCGCCTGCGCGCTCGGCGCCGGCGCCTGCTGGGCGGTCTATATCATCTTCGGCCAGAAGGCCGGCGGCGATCACGGCCCCGGCACGGTGGCGCTCGGCTCGCTGATCGCCGCGTTGGTGTTCTGCCCGATCGGCGCCTGGCAAACCGGCAGCGTGCTGTTCAACGTTGAGATTCTGCCGATAGCGCTGGCGGTGGCGATCCTCTCCACCGCGCTGCCTTATTCGCTGGAGATCATCGCGCTGCCCAAAATTCCGGCGCGCACCTTCGGCACCTTGATGAGCCTGGAACCGGCGATGGCGGCGTTATCCGGCATGCTGTTCCTCGGCGAACACCTGAGCGGCGTGCAATGGCTGGCGCTGGCGGCGATCATCGCCGCCTCCATGGGCTCCGCCCTCACCATTCGCCCCAAACCTCGCTTCGAAAGCCTTTCCTGATGACCCGACTCGCCTGCAGACCGCAACGTCGGAATGCAGGCGGGTTAACTGTTTTCCTCGTGACAAGTCGGCATACTTCCCCTTAGCCTGTATCGCAGGCTCTTTGGACTTTCGCTCACATGGAGAATAACAGTGATTCACAACAGCCTGTTCAACCCACGCTTCGGCCGCGGACTCGCGCCGGCGCTGGTTTCAACCCTGACCGAATTGCGCCGATGCGACCTGCCAGAACTGGCGCTGGGGCATCACCCGATCGACGGCGACAACATCTTTATGGACGTGATGACGCTGACCACCGCGCCGGCGGCGGAAAAGCGCGCCGAAATGCATCAGGAATACATTGCGCTGCATCTGCTGATCAGCGGTGAAGAGCGCATCGAATACGGTCTGGCGGGCAACGGACATCGCGAACACCCCCACGCGGAAAATAGCGATCTGCTGCTGCTGGACATCAAACGCCACCCGCAAACGCTGCACATGACGCACGGCATGTTCGCCCTCTTTTTCCAGATGGAGCCGCACAAGACCGGCTGCGTGTGGCAGCGGCCACAGCAAATCAAGAAAGCGGTGGTGAGGATCCATCACCGTCTGCTGCTGTGAACCTGCGGCAGCGCCCGTAGAAAATCGGCGGCCTGGCGGGGAGAACGCAGGCGCACGAAACGGCGTCCGGCGTCGGGACGAGCCATCTCCGCCAGGTATTTTCGCCGGTTCTTCGAGTAAGTGCGGATCGTCCAGAGCACGATCGACTCGCGGCTGAAGAAAGAACGGCGGAAGCTTTCCCGATTGCCGGTGCCCGGCCACAGCTCGCTTTTGCCGGCCGCGCGTCGGCACGCGCGGCGCACGGCCTGCCACAGCGTGCGGCCGAAACCGTAGTCCAGCCACAGAATATAATCGACCTCGCGCCACTTGCTCGGCTGCGTGCGGCTGTAATTGCCATCCAGCACCCAGCCATCCCCCGCTTCGGCCAGCGTCTGTTCAAGCCGCGCCAGGAACGCGTCATCAGGCGTTCCCTGCCATTCGGGCCGCCAATACAGCCTGTCCATCTCGATATAGGGCACGCCAAGCCGTTCCGCCAGTTGACGCGCCAGGGTGCTTTTACCGCTGCCGCTGGTGCCGACGACGTTAATTTTCATTATTCGCCTATAAAGAGAGAGGATAATTGCCCTACTGTAGCGGCATCAATTACCGCTATCAATATGAATGGATGAGAAATTAACACCACGATAACAAAGCGGATATTTAGCCGAAGCCCGCAGGCGAAAAAATAAAATAACCAGGGTAAATTTTCACAGCCATAAACAATAAACCAGAAAATGATAAATAATTATATTTTTCATGGTGTTGCATTAATTAAAAATTCAACCAGACCCATTATTCGTAGGCTAACCCTATTTGTGCAATAGCCATTTTCGTCCGGCAAAAATAAACAGCCCTGCTATAATTGATCCCGTAATGAAATAGGACAACGACTAATCAAGAGGATATCTGATATGAGTACCGCTAAACTGGTGAAAACGAAATCTTCTGATCTGCTGTATACCCGTAACGATCTGGACGAAAAAATCAAACTGGCCGCCATCAAGGCGCTGAACCATCAGGTCGTGCAATTCATCGATCTTTCGTTGATCACCAAACAGGCGCACTGGAACATGCGTGGCGCGAACTTTATCGCGGTTCATGAAATGCTGGACGGCTTCCGCACCGCCATCATCGAGCACCAGGACACCTTCGCCGAGCGCGTGGTGCAGCTGGGCGGCGTGGCGCTGGGCACCGTACAGGTGGTGAACGATCGCACGCCGCTGAAAAGCTATCCGACCAATATCCACAGCGTGCAAGAACACCTGAAAGCGCTGGCCGATCGCTACGGCGCGGTGGCGAATGACATCCGTAAGGCCATTACCGAAGTGGAAGACGAAGACACCGCCGACATGTTCACCGCCGCCTCGCGCGATCTGGACAAGTTCCTGTGGTTCATCGAATCCAACATCGAATAACGCCGCAGCGCGTTGCAGACCGCCCGTCGTGCCGGGCAGAACAGGCTGGGCTTCGCCCGGCCTGTTTTCTTTTGCGCGGCCGTTGAATTGTGCAAAAAACGGCCCATATTAAACGGTAGGTTTCCCTTGTCAGGAGGTCATGATGGCCAGCGGCTGGGCGGCGGACGGCGCCGTACAAGATCAGATTGATTCTACCGTCGACGATGCGGTGCAGCGTGCGCGTGATGCGCTCGGGCATGGCGAGAGCGAGCGCTATTGCCAGGAATGTGGAGAACCGATCCCCGAGGCGCGCCGCAAGGCGCTGAAGGGGGTGCGTTTTTGTGTCGCCTGCCAGGCCGAACAAGACAAAAAACACGCGGCCAGCAGCCTGTACAACCGGCGCGGCAGCAAAGACAGCCAGTTGCGCTAGCATTATCTGCTCCCCTTTTTCCCCTCTCGCGGCCACGCTTGCACCGTCAATGGATCATGAAAGTTAGAGTTAGTTATCAATATTGAAGCAAAAACGTTAAAGAACGGTTGTTTCACAGCCAAAATTTGGTTAATGATAGCCCCGTGCACCAAGATAATTCTTACGCACCATTTCGGTGCCTCATTGTGGTGCATAACCATAACTATTCGCCGTCACGGCACAACATCACGCAGTAACTCTTTGTTTTTATATTAGTTGAAAACATGGCACGATTTTTTCATGGCACCAACTGCAATATAAAAAATGGGTAATCCGCAACCTGTACAGGAATTCCTCTCATGAAGTCGATTTTTAAAGTCTCCCTGGCCGCACTCTCCCTGGCCTTTGCCGTAAGTTCCCACGCAGCAGACAAACTGGTGGTCGCCACCGACACCGCTTTCGTTCCTTTTGAGTTCAAGCAAGGCGACAAATACGTCGGCTTCGACATCGACCTGTGGGCCGCCGTCGCCAAAGAGCTGAAGCTGGACTACACCCTGAAACCGATGGACTTCGGCGGCATCATTCCGGCGCTGCAGACCAAAAACGTCGATCTGGCGCTGGCCGGCATCACCATCACCGATGAGCGCAAGAAAGCCATCGACTTCTCAGACGGTTACTACAAAAGCGGCCTGCTGGTCATGGTCAATGCCGACAACAACAGCGTGAAAGGCATCGACGATCTGAACGGTAAAGTGGTGGCGGTGAAGAGCGGCACCGGCTCGGTGGATTACGCCAAGCAGCACATCAAAACCAAGGATCTGCGTCAGTTCCCGAACATTGACAACGCCTATATGGAACTGGGCACCAAGCGCGCCGACGCGGTGCTGCACGACACGCCAAACATCTTATACTTCATCAAGACGGCCGGCGCCGGCAAGTTCAAAACCGTCGGCGATTCGCTGGAAGCACAGCAGTATGGTATCGCCTTCCCTAAAGGCAGCGATGCGCTGCGCGAGAAGGTGAACGGCGCGCTGAAAACCCTGCGCGAGAACGGCACCTATAACGAAATCTACAAGAAGTGGTTCGGCACCGAACCTAAGTAAGCGGTGAACTTGGCACGCTATTAACTTAAGCACAGGGGGTCGCTTAACCCCCTGCGCTTCGTTGTATCTGATACCCACGTTTGGGATCACCGGGAGAAATATCATGCAGTTCGACTGGAGCGCCATCTGGCCCGCCATTCCTATCTTGTTAGAGGGCGCCAAAATGACCCTGTGGATTTCGGTCCTCGGTCTGATTGGCGGCCTGATCATCGGCCTCGTCGCCGGCTTTGCCCGCACCTACGGCGGATGGATCGCCAACCACATCGCGTTGGTGTTTATCGAAGTGATCCGCGGCACGCCGATCGTGGTGCAGGTGATGTTCATCTACTTCGCCCTGCCGATGGCGTTCACCGATTTGCGCATCGATCCGTTCACCGCGGCGGTGGTGACCATCATGATCAACTCCGGCGCCTACATCGCGGAAATCACCCGCGGCGCGGTGCTGTCTATCCATAACGGTTTCCGCGAAGCCGGGCTGGCGCTCGGCCTGTCGCGCCGCGAAACCATCCGCTACGTCATTATGCCGCTGGCGCTGCGCCGCATGCTGCCGCCGCTGGGCAACCAGTGGATCATCAGCATCAAAGATACCTCGCTGTTCATCGTGATCGGCGTGGCGGAGCTGACCCGTCAGGGTCAGGAAATTATTGCCGGTAACTTCCGCGCGCTGGAAATCTGGAGCGCCGTGGCGGTTATCTACCTGATTATTACTCTGGTGCTGAGCTTCGTGCTGCGTCGTCTGGAAAGAAGGATGAAAATCCTGTGATTGAATTTAAAAACGTCTCCAAGCATTTTGGCCAAACCCAGGTGCTGCACAACATCGATTTGAAGATCGACAAAGGCGAAGTGGTGGTGATCATCGGGCCGTCCGGCTCCGGCAAATCCACCCTGCTGCGCTGCATCAACAAGCTGGAAGAGGTGACCAGCGGCGATCTGATCGTCGATGGCCTGAAAGCCAACGATCCGAAAGTAGACGATCGGTTGATCCGCCAGGAAGCCGGCATGGTATTCCAGCAGTTCTACCTGTTCCCGCACCTGACGGCGCTGGAAAACGTCGCCTTCGGCCCGATCCGCGTGCGCGGCGCGAAGAAGTCCGATGCGGAAAAGCTGGCGCGCGAGCTGCTGGCCAAGGTCGGTCTGGCGGAGCGCGCCCACCACTACCCGTCCGAACTGTCGGGCGGCCAGCAGCAGCGCGTGGCGATCGCGCGCGCGCTGGCGGTGAAGCCGAAAATGATGCTGTTCGACGAGCCGACCTCCGCGCTCGATCCGGAGCTGCGCCACGAAGTGCTTAAGGTGATGCAAGACCTGGCCGAGGAAGGCATGACGATGGTTATCGTCACCCACGAAGTCGGCTTTGCCGAAAAAGTGGCGTCGCGCCTGATCTTTATCGACAAGGGCCGGATTGCCGAAGACGGCAACCCGCACGATCTGATCAACCATCCGCCGAGCCCGCGTCTGCAGGAATTCCTGCAGCACGTTTCCTGATCCTGGCGGTTTAACGGCGGGCGCGCCACGCGCCCGCCGCTTTCATTCCGCACGCTCTCCCACGCCCCATCGCGTTTCCTTTCCTACTATATTGATTGTTTTTCATCGTATTGCTCTGACATCCGCCGATCACAGAACGCCAAAGAGAGGAACCATGCCGCCAAACGCAGACTCCCGACGAGGTTCTCATCTGCGAGAACACCTGCTTTTCCTGCTGCTGCTGTTGACCCTGAGCGTCTTCGCACCACCGGCGCTGGCGCAAAATGCGCCGCCTGCGCCCGCCGACAAGAGCGAGCAGCAGAAAGCCGCCTACGCCGCGCTGGCCGATCTGCTGCAAGACGACCAAGCGCGCGCGGAACTCATCGACCACCTGAAACAGACCGCCGGCGACGCTGCGGCCGCCGCGCCGACAACGCCGGAGGAATCGACGCCCGCTACGCTGAGCGACAGCCTGAACTCGCTGGCGCAGGAAGGCATCGGCACCTTTAACCAGAAGCTCGGCGCGCTGCAAAAGCTGATCGATTCCGGCCCGAAGCGCGTTTTCAATCCCGCCGGCTTTTTCCGCGCGCTGGGCTACTTTCTGCTGACGGTGGCGGTCACCTTTGCGCTGTTCCACCTGATCCGCCGGCTGATCGCGCCGCTGTACAAGCGCATGGGCAGTTGGGGGCACAACGCCAGGCTGCAGCGCGGCCCGTGGTATAAGCGCCCCGCCGCCATTCTCGGCGCTTTCGCCATCGATCTGCTGGTGCTGCTGCTGGCGCTGGCGGCAGGCAACCTGTTTGCCCGCCACGTCCACGCCGACAGCGCCACCATTCTGCGGCTGCAGACCCTGTTTCTCAGCGCCTTCGCGGTCATTGAATTTTTCAAGGCGGTGCTGCGGCTGATTTTCGCCCCCAGCTTCGACTATCTGCGCCCGTTCCCCTTCAGCGATCGGAGCGCACGCTATTGGAACACCCGCCTCGCCTGGCTCAGCGGCCTGATCGGCTATGGCCTGATGGTGGTGGTGCCGGTGGTGGCGGTGCAGATCAGCTATTCGGCCGCCGCCGCCGTCAACCTGGTGGTAATGCTGGCGCTGACGCTATACGCCATTTGGCTGATCCTGCACAACCGCAAACCGATACAGCAACAGATCAACCTGCTGGCCGAACGGTCGATGGCGTTTTTCAGCGTGATCCTGCGCGGGCTGGGGCATGTCTGGCACCTGCTGGCGATCGCCTATTTTCTGGTGCTGTTCGTGCTGTCCCAGTTCGACATCGGCAACAGCCTGCGCTTTATGATGAGCGCCACGGTAAAAAGCCTGCTGGTGGTCGGTGTCGGCGCTCTGCTGTCCGGCATGCTGACCCGCTGGATTTTCCACCGCATTTCGCTGCCGACCGACGTCAATTTGCGCTATCCGATGCTCGAGCGGCGCATCAACTCTTACATCCCCAACGGGTTGAAGATACTGCGGGTGATGGTGGTGCTGGCAGTGACGCTGTTTCTGCTCGATGCCTGGCATCTGATCAACCTGTATCAATGGGCGGGCAGCGAAAATGGCCAGCGGACGCTCGGCGGGCTGGTGCATATTCTGCTGATCCTGTTGATCGCCGTGTTCAGCTGGACGCTGATGGCCAGCATCATCGAGCACCGCCTGGCGCTGGAGCTGAGCAACGGCGTGCGGCCGAGCGCGCGCGAACGCACGCTGCTGACGCTGTTTCGCAACGTGTTGGCTATCGTTATCAGCACCATCACCGTGATGATCGTGCTGTCGCAGGTCGGACTGAACATCGCGCCGCTGCTGGCGGGCGCCGGCGCGCTGGGGCTGGCCATCAGCTTCGGCGCCCAGACGCTGGTGAAAGACGTGATCACCGGCGTGTTCATCCAGTTTGAAAACGGCATGAACACCGGCGAATACGTGACCGTCAGCGGCATCACCGGCACCGTGGAGCGCATGACCATCCGCTCGATCGGCCTGCGCGACGACTACGGCGTCTATCACATCGTGCCGTACTCTTCGATCACCACGTTGGCCAACTATGCGCGTGAGTTCGGGGTATACCGCGCCAATTACACCGTTAGCCGCGACGAGGACATCGATCGGGTCAATGAGGTGCTGCATCAGGCCATCGCGGCGTTGAAGCAGGATGAACAGGTGAAGCATTTCCTGATTGGCGAGCCGGTCTTCAACGGCGTGGTAGCGCTGGGCGATCGTTCGTTCACCACCCGCGTGACGGTGCGCACGCAGGCGCTGAAACAGTGGGTGGTGCAATACGCCCTCGACCGGCTGGTGAAAATCCATTTCGATCGGGCCGGCATCGGCATGCCGCAGCAGGCGATGCAGATTTCCCGCGCGCCGCAGCCGCATGACGAGCAGGCGCCGCCCGCGGCGATCTGAGGTTAGCGCCCGCGCCCGCAGGGCTGAGCGGCCAGGAAGGCCGCCACGTCCTGCCGGTAGGCGTCGTATTGCACCGAGCGCGGGGCAAACAGGCCCACCACGTTGATCAGCCACGGATGGCGCGCGAACAGCGGCTTGACCATCACATGATCGGCCTCGTCGATGCGCGTCACCGTCAGCAGCGAGGCCGGGATCGTTTGCCGATACACGCGCTCGGTTTCGTCCGCGTCCACGTTGACGTCGCGCCCGCCCAGGATCAGGTGCACCGGCGTGGCGAAATGCCGCAATCCCGCCGTCGCGTCGCTGGCCATGTTGGCGCGAATAAAGCGCCAGCGGTCGGCGCTCAATGCAGCGGCGGCGCCAGACTCACGGCGGTACTGTTCGTAGCCGTCCGGCTGTTCGAGCAGCGTTTGGATGTGGCGCCAGTGCGCCTCGCGCGCAGCGATCGACGCTTCATCGTCCCCTGCCGCCGCCATCGCCGCCCGGGTGTTGTAGCGCCCCTGCCGCAGCCAGTTGATCGCCGGCGCCACCGCCAGCGTAAACGCGATGTCGGGGCGCAAACGCGCCACCTCCGGCATCACCCACCCCGCCTGACTGGTGCCCCACAGCCCCACGCAGCGCGCATCGAAGCGCCCGTCCCGCCGGGCCCAGTCGATGATATCGACCGTTTCCCGCGCGCGATCCGCCATGGTCTGATGCAGCCAGTTGCCGCCGGAGCCGCCCACGCCCGGCTTATCGAAGGATAAAACCGCATAGCCCTGCTGCGCCATCGTCTCCCAAATGCCGTAATAGCCTTCGTCGCGGCTGGCGTTGGCCGGCCCATCGCCGTGCACGAACACCACGACGCCGGGCTTCACCGGCGCATGCTCCGGCAGCACCAGCGTGCCGGTCAGCCGATTGCCACCGGCGGTCACCACGACCGGTTCGGTGACAAAGCGAAAGTCGTTGACGTAAATCACCCAGCCGAGCACCGGCAAGAGCAGCGCCACGAGACACAGCCCTATTCTGCGCACGTCGCCTCCCCGCTGCGTTTCTCCATCAACACCCAATCGGCCTGGCCGAACAGCAAGCCCAGCGAGGCGTAATGTTCTTCGCGCCGCACCTGAAAACCGCAGCGCTGATACAGACGCTGCGCATCGACGTTGCGCCGGCTGACGTGCAGGCTCAGGCGCCGGCCTGCGCCTTGTTCGGCGGCGTAGTCGTTCATCCACTGCAGCAGTCGCCTGCCCACGCCTTTGCCGCGCTGACTCTCGGCCACCGCCAGGTAGGAAAGATACAGCTCATCGGCCGCCGGGGTGTGCTGCAACACCGCAATTTGCAGATACATACGCCAAACGTTCAGCCAGCCATAGCGGCGACACAGCCGCCAAATCGGCAAGGCGTGCGGACGTGGCCCAGCGCGGTTCTCGCCATCGATGGCATTCAGGGCAAAGGCCGCCACCACCTGTTCATCCTGTTTCACCACGAAGCTGCGCTCCCGGCTGCCGCTTTGCCGCCAACGCCACAGCCGATAGAACAGACGCCACTGAAGGCGGGCGCTCAGACGGCGCGCGCGCTGGAATTTGTCGCAGAACGCGGCGTAGATCAACGCCGCCGTTTGCAGGCGGTCAGCGTCGCGATAAGGCTCAATGTGCAACATATCAACCTCGACTAGGGTTGGCGGTAGAGCAGCTGTTCCAACAGCCGCACCGGCGTGATCGCCTCCGGCGAAGGCGACGCGAAGATCGCCTGCCGCCAAGCCTGGCTTTCGATCACGTCCAGCACCAGCTGCGCGAGCGGCAAGGGCGCTATCGCCGGCGCGATCTCGCCGATTTGCTGAGCCTCGGCGATCGTCGTCGCCAGCGCCTCAATCAACTGCCGCTGGTTGGCGCTGAACGGCTCGGCCAATGCCGGGTTACGCGCCACTTCAGCCACAATCTCCGCCGACAGTTGCACATTGTCCGGTTCGGCGACAAAAGCGTGATAGGCGGTGAAAAAGGCCGACAGCGCCTGTTTCGGCCGCTTTTTCTCGGCCCGCAATGCGGCGGCGAACTCGGCGAATACGCCGTTTTCCAGCAGCGCGATCTCGCCGATCAGCGCCTCCTTGCCGGAAAAATGGTTATAGAGGTTGCCCACGCTGACGCCCGCCGCCTGGGCGATATCCCGCATGCTGGTCTGGTGAAATCCCTTATGGGTAAAGCTGTGCAGCGCAGCGTCGACAATCTTTTCTCGGTTTCCCATCGGCAGCTCCCGAAGCAATGAGGGCGCTGGGCGCCGTAAATTGATACAAAAAAATGAACGAACGTTCGTTCATTTTCAAGTCTAGCATAGACCGGTAAAATTGAACCGCGGCTCAACGGTGCAGAGATCGGTGGGAAGAGACAAGCGCCGCCCCGCTTTCAGGGGCGGCGCCCGGCAAACTCAGTGCAGCGCGTCGCCCTGCTTCACCGACGTAAACGCCTGCATCAGTTTCACGACGTCATGCATGCCGATGTTGACCTGGTTGATCACTTCTCCGGCGTCATGGGTCAATGCCACACCGCCGCCGGCCTGTTCCACGCAGGTCGCCATGCCGGCGATCGCCGCCGCCACGCCTTGCTGGATAGACTTGGTCATGCGTTCGATCTCGGTCGCCGCCTTGCGCGACTGTTCCGCCAGCGTGCGCACCTCGTTGGCCACCACCGCAAAACCGCGCCCGTGCTCACCGGCGTGGGCGGCTTCGATGGAGGCGTTAATCGCCAGCAGATTGGTTTGCGAGGCAATTTTACGAATGGCTTCGACGATGGTGCCGATCTGCTGAGAGCACTTGCCAAGCTCGGTGACCACGTCCGACGTTTCGCGCGCCGCCGCTTCGACCTGCTGCATGCCCTTCACCGCCTGCTGCACGATGACCGCGCCCTGCGCCGCCTGCCGGTCGGTATCGAGCGACAGATGATGCGCGTTGCGCACCATCTCTTCTTCATGCTGCTGCTGTTGCATCAGCCGGGTGATGTCCTGGGCGATCTTCACCACTTTCACCACCTGGCCGTCGTTGTCGAGGATCGGGTTATAGCTGGCCTCCAGCCAGACCCGTTCGCCGCGCCGGTTGACGCGCTCAAAACGCCCGGTGATGAACTCGCCGCGCGCCAGGCGCTGCCAATGCCGCCGATAGTCGTCGGAAGCGGCGAACGCCGGTGGGCACAGCACCGCATGCGACTGCCCGCACGCTTCTTCCAGCCGATAGCCCATCAGCGCCAGCATATTGTCGTTGGCGCTGACAATGTCGCCCTGCGGCGTGAAAGAAATCATCGCCATCGAGCGATTCAGCGCCGCCAGCAGGCTGCGGTGTTCCTGCGCCTGGGTCACTCGCTCGGTCACTTCGCTGGCGATCTTGACGATTTCCACCACCTTACCCTGTTTATTCAGCACCGGCGCATAGGTGCCCTGCAGCCACACCGCCTCGCCGTTTTTCGCGATGCGCTTTATCGTGTCCGTGATGGGTTGCCCTTTATTCAGCGTCTCCCAATGTTCGCGATATAACGGGCTGGCGACATAGTTCGGATCGCAGAAAATACGGTGATGCCGGCCTATCACATCATCGCGTTGAAATCCGAGCGTGCTGAGAAAGAGATCGTTGGCGCGCAATACCGTGCCGTCGGGCGAGAATACAATCATGGGAACGGCGTGTTCTATCGCGCTCAGCTCGGCGCCTTTGTGGGTAGTTAACTGACTGAATTGTAACAGCATAGGGTGTAGTCCTTGTGGCAGATGATCGCGCTTTTCTTATTTTGTCTGGCCACATGCCGCGCCCACACGCAGACGTGCCATCGCGGAAGGAGCGGGCAGCGCCGATCCTTCTGGTTATTGCTCTTAACCGGATTAAATTTATTTATTCAGTAAAGTAATTATTCGAATTTAAATAAACCAACAACCTAAGATTTTTATTATGAATAACTGTATTGAGAATAACGTAAGTGATGAAAATTGAAAGGTAAAATGCGGATTTTTGTCGGCGCCGGCAGGATAACCGGCGCCGGGAAGATTAACGCCAGCGTTCGGCTGCCCAGGCGGCCTGTTGCTCGGCGTCATGGAAAGTCCAGGCGACGAAGCGGCTGATCTTCTGCCCTTGCGCCATCTCGATGGTGCGCACCTCGGCCGCCCCCGCCACTTTCAGCGCATGGTAGATGGCCGGCAACGTGGTGTTTTTCGAGATAAGCGAGGTGAACCACAGGCAGTTATTGGCCTTGCTGACGCTCTCTTCCACCATCTTGCGCACAAAGGCTTCTTCGCCGCCTTCGCACCACAGCTCGTTGTTCTTGCCGCCGAAGTTTTGCACCGGCTTGTCGGCCACTTCCCCTTTGCCCAATTTGTGCAGCTTGCGGCGGGTGCTGGCGCGCGCTTCCTGCTCGGACGCGTGGAACGGCGGGTTGCACAGAGTGGCGTCGAATTTCTCGGCCGCGCCGATGATGCCGCTAAAAATCAGTTCAGGCTGTTTTTGCAGCCGCAGACGCACGCTGTTGCGCAGCGTCGGGTTCATCTCGACGATCATTTTGGCTGCGTTCAGCGACACCGGATCGATTTCGGAGCCGGTGAAACGCCAGCCGTATTCGCGCAGGCCGACGATCGGGTAAATGCAGTTGGCACCGACGCCGACGTCGAGGATCGCCACGCCCTTGCCGCGCGGGATCTCGCCGCCGTTGCTGGTCGCCAGCAGATCCGCCAGGTGGTGCAGATAGTCGGCGCGGCCGGGGATCGGCGGGCACAGGTAATCAGCCGGAATATCCCAGTGTTCGATGCCGTAAAAGTGTTGCAGCAACGCACGGTTGAGCATTTTCACCGCCGCCGGATCGGCGAAGTCCACCGAGACATCGCCCCAGGCGTTCGGTTTTACGAACGGCGCCAGCGCCGGGCAGCTGGCGATCAGCGCCGGGAAGTCGTAGCGCGAACGATGACGGTTGCGCGGATGCAGGCCGCTTTTCTGCTGCGGGAAGGTTTTCTTTTTTTCCACCGTGACGGGCTCTCTTGAAGGTATTTCCGGCGCGTAAGATAACACATCCGGCCCGGAATGGCGCAGCGGCGGGAAACCCGGCACAATGAAAGCTTCATCGATTGCCACAGGGGCCCCCATGAGCCGTGAATCTCGTTATTATTATGAACCCGCCGCCGGCCACGGCCTGCCGCACGATCCGCTGAACGCCATCGTCGGCCCGCGCCCCATCGGCTGGATCTCTTCCCGCAGCGCCGCCGGCTTGCGTAATCTGGCGCCCTACAGCTTTTTCAACTGCTTCAACTACCGCCCGCCCATCATCGGTTTCGCCAGCACCGGCTGGAAAGACAGCGTGGCGAATATCGTGGAAACCGGCGAGTTCGTTTGGAACCTGGCGACGCGCCCGTTGGCGGAAGCGATGAACAACAGTTCCATCAACCTGCCGCGCGGTGAGGACGAATTCGCCTTCGCCGGCGTCACGCCGCTGCCCGGGCGCCGGGTCAAAGCCGAGCGCGTGGCCGAAAGCCCGGTGAACTTCGAATGCCGCCTGACCCAATGCATTCAGTTGCAAACCGCCGCCGGGGAACAGGTGGAGACCTGGCTGGTGTTGGGCGAAGTGGTGGCGGTGCATCTCGATCCGGCGCTGCTGGATGAACACGGCGTTTACCAGACCGCCGCCGCCGAACCGATCCTGCGCGCCGGCGGCCCGAGCGCCTACTACGGCATTTCCGAGCAGCACCGTTTCGATCTGACGCGCCCGACGCGCTGATCGTCTCCCCCGTTTATACAGAAGATGAACGGGGGAATTAACAATCAAAAAATCTGAATAAAACCGTCAACACTCTCCGATTTCATCACGTCTTCTCCTGCGCAATAATCTTCCCATCGAAAGGTACTCCCTTTCTCCCTAATCCGCTTTGACAGGAATGACGAACATGAAAACCATCAAAACTTTTGCTGCCGCTATCGCCCTGGCTACCGTTTCTTTCACCACTTTCGCCGCTGAACACGTCAGCGCGCAGGATGCCGCCCAATTCGAAAAAGCCGGCGTGATCGTCGCCAGCGGCGCGACCGACTTGAGCAGCCTGAAATCCCAGTTGGCCGCCAAAGCCGATGCGGCGGGCGCCAAGGCTTTTACCATCACCTCCACCAGCGGCAATAACCTGATGCACGCCACCGCGGTTATCTACAAATAATCGCCGCCCAGACGTCAAAAAGCCCGCCGGCTATCACCCCGGCGGGCTTTTTTTATGTTCAAGTGCATTAGCGCTGAATGGGTAAGACAGTGAGTTTTTTGCCGTCCGCTTTGTCAGCAACCAATGTAAATTCAGTCCAATATTTGCGCGGTGCCTCATTTGACGCATTGCCGACCGTCGCAATCTCAACCGAATAGCTATGCCCAAT
The DNA here is from genome assembly GCF_052167655.1 of Serratia sp. CY55921. NCBI lineage: Bacteria > Pseudomonadati > Pseudomonadota > Gammaproteobacteria > Enterobacterales > Yersiniaceae > Serratia > Serratia sp. CY55921. Next base: position 2,222,808 of record NZ_JBJNMU010000001.1, read on the forward strand.
CTTGAACCCGTCGAAAGCCTCCGTCAGGCATTCGCCAGGCATGACCGCTATCGGCTGCTGGCCCGGCGCAACCGACGTGGACCATTCCGCCTTCCCTCCGGCCCCCGGTTGATAAATTCCGATGCCCACCAGCTCGCGTTTTCCGTCAATATCGTCCGGCACACTAATGCATACGCGATTGTTTTTAACGCTGACGTTTGCCGGATAGAACCAGGGACGTTCCTGCACACAGCCGCTCAGCAATGCCAGCGCCAATAAAAAAGTCAGTTTTTTCATTTCATCGCCTTAGGATTACGCGGCTCTCGAAGGAACAACCGTAACACGGTTTCATAGCGAGTTTTAAATAGATACGACAGCTATTTTCCTATCGTCCGCTTCGTCAGCCCCCACGCGTAAACGAGCCGGAAAATTCTGTCGCCAACAGGCAGAAACCCTGTATTCAATGGGGTTTGCGGGGCTTGCACACACATTTTTTTACCTGCCCATAGCTGGACTAACGGGAGAGGATGATTATCATGTTACGTAGACTACAGATGCAGAGAACGTTGTATGCAACATATCATTGAAGGTTTCCTCAGTTTCCAGAAAGAGATTTTCCCGCAGCGCAAGGAACTGTTCCGCAGCCTTGCCTCCAGCCAAAATCCCAAAGCGCTGTTTATCTCATGCTCTGACAGCCGTTTAGTGCCCGAGCTGGTCACACAGCAAGAACCTGGGCAGCTTTTCGTTATCCGTAACGCCGGCAACATCGTCCCTTCCTTCGGCCCGGAGCCGGGCGGCGTGTCTGCCACCATCGAGTATGCAGTGGTGGCGTTGGGGGTTACCGATATCGTGATTTGTGGCCACTCGAACTGCGGCGCCATGAAAGCGATAGCCTCCTGCCAGTGCCTCGATCCCATGCCTGCCGTGGCTCACTGGCTGCACTATGCCGATGCGGCAAAAGCGGTGGTCGAAAAGAAAACGTGGAATAGCGAAACAGACAAAGTTAACGCTATGGTCGAAGAGAACGTTATTGCTCAGCTAAATAATATCAAAACCCACCCTTCTGTGGCGGTGGGTCTGCGCAACAGCGGGCTGCGCCTGCACGGCTGGGTGTACGACATCGAAAGCGGCGAAATTCGCACGCTGGATAGAAACACCAAGAGCTTCGTGTCTTTGGCCGATAATCCCGACGTCTATTTCGAATAAAATAGCGTCCGGTTTAGCCATTAAATAAAATCCACGCCGCGGCGTGGATTTTATTATCCGCCTTAAGCCAAGCGCGCCTCTATCGCCGCAGCGAAGTCGCGGCACATCCGTTCGTCACCCTCAGCGTTGTCCGCCAATACCGTCTCGCCATCCACCACCCGGATGTGCGCCTGCAAATCGAAATCTGCCGGCGGCTGCGGGCGCTTGGCCGCGGCGGCCATCGTCTGCTGCGCCTCGTGCCACGCCTGCGCCACCGTCTGGTTGCAGGCCTGCGCCAGATAGTCCGGATTAAACCCTTCGCCGGTCAGGCTGCGCAGCGTGTCGTCATGGCTGACGCTGTTGCCCGGCAACCAGTAGTGTTGCGCCAGATCCGGGCCGATGGCCGGGTTGTCCGTCAGGTAACCGTCGCGCTGCAGGAAGAAGTGACGGGTTTGCTCCACCGCCATCATCGCCAGCAGATAACCCTGATAGGAACAGGCGGACTCCAGCGACAGCAGGTGCGGGATCGCCAGCGTCGGGCGCGGGCTGCCGCTGATGCCGAGGATCTTTTGCTCGACCTCGCGCGCCAGTGCGGTGATGGCTTCCGGCGTGCGTTGCTCGTCATCCCACTGGTACAGCGCCCACTCGAAGTACGGCACCAGCAGGATGTGGCGCTCGTTGAACGCGCGCATCGGCTGGCGCGCCGCGATGCCGGCTTCGATCAGCGCATCGGGCACCGCTTCGCCGGCGGCGTTTTTCGCATAGCGTTTCAGCCAGTCGGCGTCGTCCAGCAGGCTGTCGCAGAACATCGACTGGGTTTCGGCATAGGCCATCGAGGTCGGCGGGAACTCCTGCGAGAAGCACGGCGCATTCTGGCGAATGTTGGCGAAGTGCGCCGCATGGCCGCCCTCGTGGAACAGCGTGTTGAGCCCATAAGCCCCGCTGCCCACCTGCCCCGGCTGCGCCAGGCTGGTGAAGTTGATGCGCGCCGGCACCCATTCCCCCTGACGTACAAACGGCGGCACCGGGCCGTGCATAAAGCCGTTCTCATACTTGCCTTTGCGCACCAGCAGATCGAGATTCATCTCGGCGCCGCCAAAACCGATGTGCAGACGTTTGAAGCTGTCGACCCAGCGTTCCAGCGAACGAGAAAACGGGAAGTAAGGATCCAGTTGACGGGTGACGTCGCCGGCGCTGGCAAAGCGCACATTCCACGGCTCCAGCGCCTGGCTGCCCTTGTCAGCCGCCAGCTGTTGCAGGCTGCGCGCGTTGGCCTCGCGGGTTTCCCGCTCGAAGCGATCCAGAATGGCGAACAGCTGCTCCGGCGTCATGCGCTCGGTTTTGTTCACCTTATAGTCGAAATAGTTGCGATAGCCCATCTGGCGCGCAAAGCGGTTGCGCAGGCCAATCAGCTCCGGCAGGCCGTTATGCAGCAGCCATTGCTCCAGGTCGCGCAGCGCCTGCTGCGAGCTGCGGCGGTAGTCTTCGTTCGGGTTGGTTGCCTGGTTGGTCAACAGTTCGCCGAGCGAGGCCGCCACCCGCCGGCCCTCGGCGTTCAGGTGCGTGACCTGATAGCCCTTGCGGCGCGAGTAAAGATCGGACTCGGCGTGAATGATCTGATCCAACAGCGCCTGCGCCTGCGGATCTTCGATGGCGTTGCAGTCGAAGAAACGCAGCCAACCTTGCAGGCCGTGGATCAGCGCATCGCGCTGCGCCTCCTGCGGCAGCGCTTCCAATCCGGCCAGCAGGCTGCGGATCTCGGCCAGCCGGCGCGGTTCGGCGACGAAGCGCTTATAGGCGCTTTCCGCGGCGGAAAAGCGCGCCGACACGTCTTCACCGCCGGTGCCCATGTAGTTTTGCCAGAACAGCTCTTCTTTGGCGCGGTGAACGTCGAGGTAATCCTGGTTCAATTGATTGAAGTAATCGAGAGCCTGTTGCATAACCGTCCTTCTCAGCCGATGAGGAAATATCCCAGTATAGCCGCGCTTAGGCCTGACGCAGACGCTGCAGCCCCTGCTCCAGCGTCTCGCTCTCGCCGGCGGCCACCAGGCAACAGGCGACCTGCCGCTGGATGGCCTGCGGGATCGCCACCTCGCCCGCCAGACAGCGTTCAGTCCAGCGCGCGGTGGTTTCAGCGTCTTTCGCCGCCGGCAATGCCGGTGTTTCATCCGGCAAGGTGCGCTCCAGCAGCACCTGCTGTTCGCCGCCGACGATGTGGTGAATTTGCGGGCAGCGCAGCGGGTTGGCGTAGGCCTCGCCTTCCGTGCCGTGCATCAGCAACCCGCGGGCGCCGATCTGGCGGAAAAACGACGCCACCCGGCCAACATACTCCGGATGTGAGACGCTGGCGAGGCGCAACGCATCCTGTTCGCCAAACGGCGTCGCCAGCTTGGCCAGCGTATGGGCGCTGTTGCGCACCCCCATGCGCCAACGCAGCCCGAGCTGCCGCGCCAACGGCGCCGACAGCGTGGAAACCGGCATGAATACCGCCTCGCCGTTATCGAGACGCCGCTGGGCGTGAGCGGCCTGTTCCGACCACGGCAGCCCCAGAGCGCGGAAAATCTCGGCGCTGGTCACGCGGGTGCTGTCGTCCAGGACGCCGTGCACCACCACCGGCAGGCCCACTTTCGCCAGCAGCAGCGCCAGCAGCGGCGTCAGGTTGGCCTGCTTGCGCGCGCCGTTGTAGCTCGGCAGCACTACCGGCAGCGGGCGCCCTTGCGGCGCCTGCAGCGACAATACCTGCTGCTGCATCGCCTGGTAGAACCCCAGCATCTCCTCTTCGGCTTCGCCCTTGATGCGCAGCGCGATCAGAATGCCGCCAAGCTCAAGTTCGGGGACCTCCCCGGCCAGCATCGCCTGATACAGTTGAAAAGCGGTCTGTTGATCCAGGTCGCGCGCATGATTTTTGCCGCGGCCTATTTCTTTGATAATTTTGGTGTAATCCATCCGAAGGTTCCCCTGGCTGCCCTTCAGTTAGCATACCCTATCCGCGCCGCCGCTCAACCTCCTGCGCCAGTCGCCGCTGCGCGTCATCGCCCTCGCGCAGCCCGGCGATCACCCCGCCGGCATCGTCGGCGCTGCGGTTTTGGCTCATCTTCCATTTGCCTTCGCGCCGGGTGACGGCGATCTCGATACCGACAATGCCTTTAAGCTGCGCGGCGATGTAGTTGGCCGGCGCGTCGTCGAGCCGCCAGGGCGCCGGGCGGCGCCCTTCCTGTTGCGCCGTCAGGTCGATCAGTTGGCGGCGCAGCCAGGCCGGATCGTCCGTCACCGTCGGCACGCCATACAGTTGCACCACGCTGTAATTCCAGGTCGGCACCACCTTGCCGGTCTGGCGTTTGCTCGGGTACCAGCCTGGCGACACATAACCTTCCAGGCCTTGAAAGATCACCAGGCATTCCGCGGCGTGCCGCAACCGCCGCCAGTGCTCGTTGGCGCGCGACAGGTGCGCCCGCAGCCGCAGCTGCCCCTGCTCGACATCAGCCACAAACGGCAGCGGGTCGGCCGTCAATCCGTGCTCGCCGTGGCTGACCAACAGCCCCAGCGGGTGGGCGCGGATCAACGCCAGTTGGGCATCCAGATCGTCTTCGCGAAATGCGGCGGGTTGAAACATCAGTGCGGCTCCTTATCGCTCTCTCATGATGACAACAGTAAAGCACCCGCCGGCGGCCTACTTAAGATCCGCTTTCTGGCTATTTCGAGTGATCCGGTTTAACAACAACAGGGCCACGCCCATCGCCAACAGATTAAATACCATGGCGCCGGCAAAGGCCTGGGCATAGCGCTCCGCCGCGCCGCCGCTCGCCAACAGCGGCACAAAACCGACGCCGCTGACCACGATGCCCAACGCGCCTCCCACCTGCTGCACGGTGGCGACCAGACCCGCCGCCATCCCCGCCTGCCGCTCCTGCGCCAAACCCAGCACCAGATTCAGCAGCGGCGTCATGCTCAGCGCCTGACCGAATCCCAGAATCACCAACCCCGGCAGCAGCCGCAGCGGATGCGCCAGCGCCTCACCCCACAGCGCCTGCGCCATCAATAGCACCAACCCGGCGGCGTAAATCGCCACGCCCACGCTCAGCACGCCGTTGCCCCACCGCTGCGCCAACCGGGGCGCCAGCATCGAGGCCAACATAAAGGCCGCGCTGGCCGGGGCGAACAGACTGCCCGCCTGAAAAGGCGTCAGCCCCGCCCCCGCCTGCAGCAGCAGTGCGAAACACAAGAAAAACGAGGAGGCGGTGGCATAAATCGCCAGCACCACCGCCATACCCGGCGCGAAACCCGCCTGGCGGAACAGCGCCGGATCGAGCACCGCATCGTCACCGTGCTGCGCCAGACGCCGCTCCCAACGCAGGAAGCCCCACAGCGTCAGCATCGCCAACGCCAACATCGGCGCTATCCACCACGGCCAGCCGCGCGCCGGCCCCTCCAGCAGCGGCAGCAGCAACAGCGACAGGCCGGTCGCCGCCAGCCACAGGCCAACGCCGTCCAGCCGCTGTGCCTGCGCCACCCGCGATTCGGGAATGCGCCGCACCGCCCACAGCGCCAGTGCACCGATCGGCAAATTGATCAAAAAGATCATGCGCCAGCCGCTGCCGAACAGGTTGGCCTCGATGATAAATCCGCCGAGGATCTGGCCGAAGATCGCCGCCAATCCCAACGTCATGCCCAGCCAGGCGAAGGCGCGTCGCCGCTGTTGCGGCGCGTACAGCACCCGCATCAAGGCGTAAATTTGCGGGAACAACAGCGCCGCCGTCGCCCCCTGCAGAATACGCGCGGCGATCAGCAGGCCGAGCGATCCCGCCAGCCCGCACAGCAGGGAGCTCAACGTGAATCCCAGCATGCCGAGGCTGAACAAGCGCCGACGCCCGAAGCGATCGCCCAGACGCCCACCGGCGATCAACAGCACCCCAAACGCCAGCTCGTAACCGGCGACGATCAAACCGACCCCGGCGAAATCGGCGGCGAACTGCCGCTGGATCACCGGCGCCGCCACGTTGACCACGAACAGATCGAACACCGTGACGAAACCGCCCAACAGCAGCACCGGCAGGCCGGGCAGCCCTCGCCGCTCACCAGATAATGAATGTTCCATACCACCTCCAAAGATTATGATGGCCGCAGTATGGAACAAGGTTTAAACTGTTACTATATAGCCATTTATACTATTACTAACAGCAACAGGACGGCCGACATGCCCCCACGCACCCTCGAACGCACCCGCCACGAACTGGGGGATTTTCTGCGGCAAAAGCGAGAACAGCTGTCGCCAGAGGCGGTCGGCTTGCCGAGCGGCAGCCGCCGCCGCACGCCGGGATTGCGGCGCGAGGAGGTGGCGGCGCTGGCCGGCGTCGGCCTCACCTGGTACACCTGGCTGGAGCAAGGCAGGGAAATCAATGCGTCGGTGACGTTTTTGGAAAATCTGGCGCGGGTGCTGCAGCTCGACGCCGCCGGCCGCTACCACCTGTTCTTATTGGCGCATCAGCGCCCGCCGGTGCCGGTTGGGCATCAGTGGTGCCAGGTTTCGCCGTTGGTGCGGCGTCTGCTGGACGATTTGGCGCTGCGGCCGGCCTACGTCATGAACCTGAGTTGGGACATCATCGCCTGGAATCCGGCGGCACAGCGGCTGTTCGCCATCGGCGATCGCCCGGCGCAAGAGCGCAACATGTTGTGGATGCTGTTTGCCGATCCGCAGCTCAATGAGCGCCTGCTGGAGTGGCAGGCGCAGGCGCCGCAAATCCTGGCCAGCTTCCGCCGCGACTATGCCCGCGCGCCGGAGGATGAGGTGATGCGCCAACGGGTGCAGGCGCTGGAGCGGGTGTCGCCGCCGTTCCGCCGGCTCTGGCGGCAGCATGACATTCACGGACGCTGTCAGGGGCGGCGCAGCTTCGTCGTCCCGGAGATCGGCCCGGTCACCTTTGACCATGCCTCTTTCATCGTCGACGAAGAGAACCATCTGCGGCTGGTGATGTACAGCGCGCTGCCGGACGAACCGGCCAGCGCGGCGTTTGAAGCGCTGCTGCGCGAGGATTAACGACGGCTGTCGAAAATGAGTTTGCAGGCCAGCCCGGCGAACACGCCGCTCAGCAGGTAGTTCGGCCAGCGGGCGCTGAAACGGCGGCCGACGAAACGGCTTTTCATGCCGCTGACCGCCAGGATCACCCCGCCGTTAATCAGCAAGCCGACCAGATTCAGCACCGTCGCCAGCGCCAGCATCTGCACCACCACCGAGCCGGCGCGCGGATCGATAAACTGCGGGAACAGCGCCAACACGAACAGCGCCATCTTCGGGTTGAGGATGTTGGTCAGCAGCCCCTGTCGGAAAATGCGCGCCGTCGGCACCGCCTGCAACCCGGCAGAAGCCTGCAGACTGCTGCCGGATCGCAACGTTTTCCACGCCAGATAGAGCAGATAAGCTGCGCCCAACATTCTCACCGCGTCGTAAGCCAGCGGCACCGCGACGAACAGTTGCGACAACCCCAGCGCCGCCGCCAGCGCATGGCAGTAAGTGCCGAGTTGAATGCCCGCCAGCGAAGCGAAACCGGCCCGCCGCCCCTGGCTGACGCTGCGCGAAGCGATCAGCAGCATATCCGGGCCGGGGGTCAGCGCCAGCGCCACGCAGGCACCGGAAAACAACAACAGCGTTGCAGCATCAATCATGAATCACCTGATAAGAAGACGGACGGGGATGGAGCGTCCATCATAGCGACGCCGACGTGGCTTGTCAGCGCCGCTCGCGTCAGATCACCCACAAATCGAGATACTCGTTGACCGGCATCTGCGCCAGCCGCTGCCGGTCCAGCGACACCTCAAGAATGCGCTGCTGCTGCAGGGCCGGGAACTGGCGCGCCAGGTTGGTTTTGAACTTCTCGATCAGCAGCGGGATGCCCTCTTCGCGCCGCCGGGCATGGCCGATAGGATACTCCACCGCCACCTCATCCAGACGGCTGCCGTCGGCGAACTCCACCGTCAGCGCATTGGCTATCGAGCGTTTTTCCGGATCGTGATAATCGCGCGTGAAGGCGGGATCTTCATGGCAATGTATCTTGCTACGCAATGCGTCGATGCGCGGATCTTCGGCCACCCGGTCCTCGTAATCCGCCGCCGTCAGCCGGCCGAACAGCAGCGGGATCGCCACCATATACTGAATGCAGTGATCGCGATCCGCCGGATTATCCAGCGGCCCCTGCTTGTCGATAATGCGCAGGCAGGCCTCGTGGGTGCGGATGCTCACTGCGGCGATGTCGGCGGCGGTTTTGCCGGCGGCCTGCATCTGGCGGTGCAGCGTCATGGCCGCCTCCACGGCGGTCTGGGCATGGAACTCCGCCGGGAACGAAATTTTAAACAGCACGTTCTCCATCACATACGCGCCGTACGGCCGCTGGAAGCGGAAAGGTTTGCCGTTGAACGAGACGTCGTAGAATCCCCAGGTCGGCGCCGTGAGCGCCGAGGGATAGCCCATCTCACCGGTGGCGGCCATCAGCGCCAGCCGCACCGCGCGGGCGGTCGCATCCCCCGCCGCCCAGGATTTGCGGGTGCCGGCGTTCGGCGCGTGGCGGTAGGTGCGCAGCGACTGCCCGTCCACCCACGCCAGCGACACCGCGTTCAGGATCGCCTCGCGGCTCAGGCCGAGCAGCTGCGCCACCACCGCGGTGGACGCCACCTTCACCAGCAGCACGTGATCCAACCCTACCCGGTTGAAGGCGTTTTCCAGCGCCAGGCAGCCTTGGATCTCATGCGCCTTGATCATGGCGATCAGCACCTGCCGCATGGTCAGCGGCGCTTTGCCCGCCGCCACCGCCTGGCGAGAGAGCCAATCGGCCACCGCCAGGATCCCGCCCAGGTTGTCCGACGGGTGGCCCCACTCCGCCGCCAGCCAGGTGTCGTTAAAGTCGAGCCAGCGGATCATGGTGCCGATATTGAACGCCGCCTGCACCGGATCCAGCTGGAAACGGGTGCCGGGCACCCGGCTGCCGTTCAGCACCTCGGCGCCCGGCACCACCGGCCCCATCAGTTTCTTGCAGGCCGGGTAGCTCAGCGCCTCCAGCCCGCAGCCGAGGGTATCGAGCAGGCAATAATGGGCGGTGCGGTACGCCGCCGGGGTATCGACGGCCTCTTTCATCACATAATCGACGATATCGACCATTTCGCGATCGAATGGCGGACGGCGGGTATTGGCAGACTCAAGCATCATGATTCCCAAAGGCTCCAGAGTGAAAACGACACGATAACGACCGGCGCTCAGCGCTGATCCAGCGGTACGAAGGCTCGCGCTTCCGGCCCGGTATAGTTGGCGGACGGGCGAATGATTTTGTTGTCCTGCCGTTGCTCGATGATGTGCGCCGACCAGCCGCTGACGCGCGCCATGACGAACAGCGGCGTGAACATTTCGGTGGGCACCCCCAGCTGGTGATAAGACACCGCCGAGAACCAGTCGAGGTTGGGGAACATGTTTTTGGTGTCGCGCATCACGCTTTCCAACCGGTCGGCGATGTCATACAGCTTCATCGCGCCCGCGTCCTGCGACAGGCGTAGCGCGATCTCTTTGATCACCTGATGGCGCGGATCGGAGACGGTATACACCGGGTGCCCGAAGCCGATCACCACCTCTTTGTTGTCGATGCGGCGGCGAATGTCGGCTTCCGCTTCGTCCGGCGTTTCATAGCGTTGCTGGATCTCCAGCGACACCTCGTTGGCGCCGCCGTGCTTCGGCCCGCGCAGCGCGCCAATGGCGCCGACGATCGCCGAATAGACATCGGATCCGGTGCCGGCGATCACCCGGCCGGCGAAGGTCGAGGCGTTGAACTCATGCTCGGCGTACAGGATCAATGACGCGTGCATCGCCTGCTCCCAGCTGGCGGAAGGTGCTGCGCCGTGCAGCAGGTGCAGGAAGTGGCCGCCGATGGAATCGTCGTCGGTCTCCGGCTGAATGCGCTCGCCGTTGTGGCTGTAGTGATACCAGTAGAGCAGCATCGATCCCAACGACGCCAGCAGCCGGTCGGCGATGTCGCGCGCGCCGGCCGCGCCGTGCTGCTCTTTTTCCGGCAGCGTGCAGCCGAGGGCCGAAACGCCGGTGCGCATCACGTCCATCGGGTGAGATGCCGCCGGCAGCGCCTCCAGCACCGTGCGTACGCTGGCGGGCAGGCCGCGCAGCGCTTTGAGCCGCTGCTTGTAGGCATGAAGTTCGTCGCGGTTGGGCAACTTGCCGTGGATCAGCAGATGGGCGACCTCTTCAAACTCGCAGTGGCGCGCGAGGTCGAGAATGTCGTAACCGCGGTAGTGCAGATCGTTGCCGCTGCGCCCTACGGAACACAGCGCGGTATTCCCGGCGGGCACGCCGGATAACGCCACGGATTTTTTCGGCTTAACGCCAGTCGGGCTTTGCGGGGAGATCGCTTGGCTCATACTGTCCTCATTTGGCTTCTGCGTGAATGGCGCTTATTCGTCGCGTTGGCGAGCGAACAGAGCGTCGAGTTTCTCTTCGAACAAATAGTAGTTGATGCTTTCATACAGCTCGTTGCGGGTCTGCATGGTGTCGATGACGTTTTTCTGCGTGCCCTCCTCGCGCAGGGCGCGGTACACCCGCTCCGCCGCCCGATTCATCGCCCGGAAGGCCGACAGCGGATACAGCGCCATATCCACCTGGGCGCTGCGCAGCTCCTCGGTAGTGAACAGCGGCGTCGCGCCGAATTCGGTGATGTTGGCGAGGATCGGCACCTGCGTCGTTTCGGCGAAGCGGCGGTACATGCCCAGCTCGGTAATCGCTTCCGGGAACAGCATGTCGGCCCCGGCCGCCACGTAAGCCTGAGCGCGCTCGATGGCCGCCTCCAGCCCCTCCACCGCCAGCGCATCGGTGCGCGCCATGATCACGAAGTCCGGATCGCTGCGCGCATCTACCGCTGCCTTGATGCGATCCACCATCTCTTCGGTGGAGACGATGGCCTTATTGGGCCGATGGCCGCAGCGCTTGGCGCCGACCTGATCTTCGATATGCAGCGCCGCCGCCCCGGCCTTGCTCACCGAGCGCACCGTGCGGGCGACATTGAACGCCGATGCGCCGAAACCGCTGTCGACATCCACCAGCAGCGGCAGCGGGCAGACATCGGTGATGCGGCGAATATCGGTCAACACATCGTCCAGCGTCGAAATACCCAGGTCCGGCAGCCCCAGCGAACCGGCCGCCACGCCGCCGCCGGAAAGATAGATGGCCTGGAATCCGGCTCGCTGGGCCAGCAGGGCATGGTTGGCGTTGATCGCGCCGGCGATTTGCAGGGGTTTTTCTTTACTCAGGGCCTGACGAAAGGCGAGCCCGGGTGAGCGCAGCGTCATGACGTTCTCTCCGATTAGCTAGATGGAACAGACAGAGCAAGAGGCGGGCCAGGTTGCACTTTGGCGAGGAAAAAATTAAAAGCGATAAAAATAAGTGAGTTATAAAATTCGCATCGCCATTGGGCAGACCAAGCGATAAAAAACGTTTCAGTTAACGTTTCAATCTCGGTTTCAGTCGGCATATTTGAAACATGACTGAAACAAGGCTACACCTAATGCAGCCACTTTCATTCGGTAACCCACCATGAGCGATCACATCACGCCGTCCCGCACGCCGGACAAACCGGTGATCTGGACCGTCTCCATCACCCGCCTGTTCGATCTGTTCCGGGATATCAGCCTCGAGTTCGACCACCTGGCGACCATCACCCCGATCCATCTCGGCTTCGAGGAGGCGGTGCAGCATATCCGCGCTCGCCTGGCTAGCGAGCCTTGCGACGCCATCATCGCCGCCGGCTCCAACGGCGCTTACCTGAAAAGCCGCCTGTCGGTGCCGGTCATTTTGGTCAAGCCCGGCGGCTTCGATCTGCTGCAGGCGCTGAGCCAGGCGCGCAGAACCGCCGATCGGATCGGCGTCATCACCTACAAAACGCCCCTGCCCGCGCTGCTGGAGTTCCAACAAACCTTCGATCTGCCGCTGGAGCAGCGCAGTTACGTCACCGAAGAGGACGCGCGCGGCCAGATCGCCGAGCTGAAAGCCGCCGGCATTCAGGCGGTGGTCGGCGCCGGCCTCATCAGCGATCTGGCGGAAGAGGCCGGGCTCACCGCCATTTTTCTCTATTCCGCCGCCACCCTGCGCGCCGCCTTCAGCGACGCGCTGGACGTGACGCGCCTGATGCTGGGCGGCGCCAAACGCGGCGGCGACTACGCCGCGCGCGATACCCTGCAGCCGCGCTATGGGCTGAGCGATTTACAGGGCGATTCCCCGCAGATGGAACAGACCCGGCGCACCATCATGCTGTACGCCCGCTCGCCGGCGGCGGTGTTGATCGAAGGCGAAACCGGCACCGGCAAAGAGCTGGCGGCGCAGGCGATCCACCGCGAATACTTTTCCCGGCGCGGCGCGCCGTCCAGGGGCGCGACACCGCCGTTCGTCGCCATCAACTGCGGCGCCATCGCCGAATCGCTGCTGGAGGCGGAGCTGTTCGGCTATGAAGAAGGCGCCTTCACCGGTTCACGGCGCGGCGGCCGACGCGGGCTGCTGGAAACCGCCAACGGCGGCACCCTGTTTCTGGATGAGATCGGCGAAATGCCGCTGCACCTGCAAACCCGGCTGCTGCGGGCGCTGGAAGAAAAAACCATCACTCGGGTCGGCGGGCAACAGCCGGTAAAGGTCGACTTTCGCGTCATCAGCGCCACCCACACCCGCCTGGAGCAGGCGATTCAACAGGGCGATTTTCGCGCCGATCTGTTTTACCGCCTGAGCGCCCTGCGGCTGCAGCTGCCGCCACTGCGGGCGCGCGGCGACGATATCGCGATGCTGGCGGAACACTTTCTGAAACAGTCGCTGGCGGCGCTCGACGTGCCGCTGACAGAGCCGCTGCGCGCCGCCCTGGCCGGGTGTTACGACGCGCTGGGTCATTACGCCTGGCCCGGTAACCTGCGCGAGCTGCGCAACATGATGGAGCGGGTGGCGCTGATGCTGAGCACCGGCGTCGCGCCGAGCGGCGAGACCCTGCAGTGGCTGCTGCCGGAGCTGGCGACGGCCACGCCGCCCGATCCGCCGGCGGCGCCCATCTCCGCCCACGAAGCCCTGGCGCGGTGCGGAGGCGCCCACGCCGCCGCCGCCCGGTTGCTCGGGATCAGCCGCACCACTTTATGGCGCCGGCTGAAAAAACCGAACTGAGCATCAGCCGGCGCGCCGGCCGTCCGAGGCCGGCAGCAGTCGCGCTCGCCGCTCGCCCAGCAGGTTCATGCCCGCCGCCGCCAGCAGGATGATCGCCGTCCCCAGCAGTTGCCATGCCGACAGCCGGTGGCCAAACGCCAGGCGATCCACCAGCATGGCGGCGATCGGGTAGATGAACGACAGCGAGCCGATCAGGTGAGTCGGCAGCTTCTGCAACGCGCCGTACATCAGCACGTACATCAGGCCGGTATGCAACACGCCGAGCGTCGCCAGCATCCCCCACTGCCCCACGCTGGCCGACGCATGAAAATCCACCAGCGGCAGCAGCATCACCGCCCCCACCGTTACCTGGATCAGCGCAATAAGATGGGGCGGCGTGCCCTTCAGCCGCTTGGCCGCCAGCGCCATCAGGGCGTAGAAAAACGCCGCGCCGAGCGCCAGCGCGATGCCCGCCAGATAATGGCTCTGCTCCCCCGCCTGCCGCGGCTGCGCCAGCACCACCAGCATCATGCCGCCGAACGCCAAGCCCAGCCACAGCAGCTTGCGGGCGGTCAGCCGTTCCCCCAGAAACAGCGCCCCCAGCCCCACCAGCATAAACGGCTGGGTGTTGTACACCGCGGTGGCGATGGAGATAGAGGCATAGGAATAGGCGGCGAACAGCAGCAGCCAGTTGATCACCAGCGCGACGCCGCCGGCGATCGCCAGCAGCAGCGTGGCGCGCGTCAGCGCATCGCGGCGCAGCTGGCCCAGCGCGCCGCACACCGCCAGCAGCACCAGCGCCCCCACCGCGCAGCGCCAAAACACCACGTTGACCACCGGCTGGCCGGACATCAGCACAAACCAGCCGATGGAGCCGGAAATCAGCATCGCCGCCGCCATCTCCAACGAGCCGCGTTTTATCTCTGCATTCATTCTGCGTTCCTCAAAGCTTGCCCAGAGACATAGCTTGCGGCTTCGCAGGACGGCTTTCCATAGCATAAAAAAGGCAGATATGCTTAACTGCCTTTTTCTCGCAGCTACAATCAAGAAAACACCTAACGGAGGCGTTATGGATGATATCGATCGCCAAATCCTGACCATTCTGGCGGAAGATGCGCGCGCATCGTTGAAGACGCTGAGCGCGCAGGTGGGCCTGTCGTCGCCGAGCACGTCGGAAAGACTGCGGCGGCTGGAGGAAAGCGGCGTGATCCAGGGCTATACCCTGAACGTCAATCTGCAGGCGGTGGGTTACGCCTTTCAGTCGCTGGTGCGCATCAAGCCGCTGCCGGGCATGCTGAAGAAGGTCGAACAGCTGATTCAGGCGATCCCGGAAGTGGTCGAATGCGATAAGGTGACCGGCGAAGACTGCTTTATCGTGCGGCTGGTGGCGCACTCGATGGAACAGCTCGACCACACCCTCGATCGGCTGGCCGAGCACGCGCAGAGCAACACCTCGATCGTGAAAACCACGCCGGTCAAGCGCCGCCTGCCGCCGCTGCTCTGATCAACGCCGCCGTTTGCGGGCGAGCGGGTTGCCGCGCTTCTTCTCTTTTTTAGCCGCGTCGGCGGCGGATTTCAGCGCCGCCAGATGCGCCTTGTCGGCCTCCGGCACCGCGCGCTGCTCAATCGGGAACACCGGCAACGACGCCAACAGCCGCGAACCGTAGTTTTTGGTCAACAGCCGGCGATCGTAGATCACGATCTCGCCGTAACATTGGTTGCTGCGGATCAGGCGGCCGACCTGCTGGATCAGGTTGAACGAGGCGCTCGGCAGGCTCTGCACTTCGAACGGATAACGCTTCAGCGATTTCAGCCACTCGCCTTCGGTGATGATCACCGGGCTGTCGATCGGCGGGAACGCGATTTTGTGAATATGCACCTGGGTCAGCAGTTCGCCTTTCAGATCCAGCCCTTCGGCGAACGATTGCAGCCCCACCAGCACGCTGGCGACGCCCTTCTCCACCCGCTTGCGGTGCTCTTCCACCAGCCGGTAGCGCGGCTGGTCGCCCTGCACCAGCAGCATCAGCCGCAGATCGGTCACGTAGCTGAGGAAAGTCTGCATCGCCCGGTGGCTGCTGAACAGGATCAGCATGCCTTTGTGCTTGCCGCTCGCCTGCTCGGCGCGGAAAAACCGCGCCATTTCCTCAAGGTGCTCCGCCTCATTGGCGAGCGCCGGTTCGTAGCGCATCTGCGGAATGACAATCTTGCCCTGTTCGACGTGATTGAACGGCGATGAGAGCGTTTCGAAGCGATCGCCGGCCTTCTCGCTCAGCCCGCTCATCTCTTGCAAACGCGCGAAGCTGTTCAGTGAACGCAGCGTGGCCGAGGTGACCACCACGTGCGGCACCTTGCGCCACAGCAGCTTTTCCAGCTGATCGCTGACACGAATGCCGACGCAGTGCAAATACAGATGGGTGACGTTATCGCGCAGTTCGCGCGTGACCCATTTGGAGATCGGCGCGTTGGACGACTTGTCGAGCGCCGCCAGCCGCCACAGCTTGCTCATCGCCTCCAGATAGCCCAGCGTGCGGCTCATCTGAATGATCGAGCGGTGCAGACGCATGATGTCGTGCTTGCCGGTCTGTTCGGTAAGATCGTTAAGCACGAACTCCGCCAGCCCGCGCAGCGCATCGGTCAGTTTGAACAGCCGCGCGCAGCTCTCCACCATCTCCGCGGGCAGCTCGCCCATTTCAAAACGGTGCTCGGCCGCCACGCTGTCGCCGGGCAGATAGGCGCTGACCTGATGCTCGAAGATCTGCACCAGCTCGCGCAGCTCCTCGCAATGGTTTTTCAGCCGTTCGCTGTTGGCCAGCCCCGGCGGATTCTTCGGCCGGTACTGCGTCATGCACTGTTCGACCTGGCGCACGATCATGTCCAACTGCAGGTTGGTCGACAGCGCGGTGATTTCCCCGTCGATCTCCAGCGCGTCGCGCGCCACCTCCGGCAAATGGTGGCCTTCGTCCAGCACCAGCAGCAGCTCTTTCGGGTTCGGCAGCACCGATTCCGTCTCCAGCGCCGCCATCACCAGCGCGTGGTTGGCCACCACCACGTCGGCGCTCTCGATCTCTTTGCGAGCGATATAGAACGGGCATTCGCGAATGTAGTGACAGTTGCGCCCCAGACAGTTGGCCTTGTCGGTGCTCAGCTTGGCCCACAGCGGATCGTCGATGCTCTGCTGATAGTGATCGCGCAGCCCGTCCCACTCAAAGCGGGCCAGCGCCTTGGTCAGCTTCTGACACAGCGCCTGCTCTTCACCGCTGGACGGCGCCAGCTCGTCGTCGAGAAACAGCGTCAGATCGCCCTGTTGGCTAACGTCGGTGCTCATCGCCGCCAGATTGCGCGGGCAGACGTAACGCCCGCGGCCAAAGGCGCCGGTAAATTTCAGATCGGGAATAATCTTCTTCAGCAGCGGCAAATCCTTGCTGTAGATCTGATCCTGCAGCGCCACGTTGGCGGTGCTGACCACCAGCGGTTTGCTCTCCGCCCGCCCGACGGCGATGCCCGGTATCAGGTAAGACAGCGTTTTGCCGACGCCGGTCGGCGCCTCGATCGCCAGATGGCGCGGGTAGTCGCCGGCCAGCGTCTTCGCCACCTCGGCGATCATCTGACGCTGGGGCGCGCGGGAAATGAAATCCGGTATTTGCTGCTGCAGGGCTTTGTACCACTGGCCAATCTGATCTTTAACTGCGGAGGAGAGCGCCATTCAACTCTTATCTAAACGAAATGATGGCGCTATTGTCCCACAGACCGCCGGCGGCGTCAGCCCGAGTTACGCCTGCGGATCGATCATCGAGGCGCGACCACCGCCGAACGACCACTCGTCCAACTTGGTGGTGGCGATCACCACCATCACATCCTCGGGGTTCAGCCGCAGCTTTTCCATCAGCAGCGCCGCCAGCCGTCGGTAGAAACGCCGCTTGGTGTCGCTGTCGCGCGGCCGCCCGGCGGTGATGTAAAACAGCACGAAATCCGCGCTGCGCGGCCCGCCGAGATAATCGCGATCGTAGATAAGCTCACCGGGGCGGTATTGATCGATCGCCTGAAACCTGTCCGCCGGCGGCACCTCGAAGGCCTCCACCAGCGCCTGATGCAGGCTGTCGGACAAGGTTTGCAGGTAGTCGGCGGATTTGCCCTGATGCAGGGCGATGCGGCTAAACGGCATGGGGCGCCTCCGGTTCCAGCTCGCGCAAGCGCGCCACGGCCGACGCCGCCGCGGGCCAGCCGGCGTAAAACGCCAGGTGGGTGATGAGCTCAGCCAGCTGCTGATGCGCCACGCCGTTGCGCTGCGCCAGCTGCAGATGAAACGGCAGTTGCTCCAGGCGGTTGAGCGCCACCAGCGCGGCGACGGTGATCAAGCTGCGCTCGCGCGGGCTCAGCTCTGGCCGCTGCCAGACATCGTCAAACAAGACGCTGTCGCTGAGCTGCGCCAGCTTGGGGGCGATATCGCCGAACGCCTGTTGTCCGGCCCGGGATTCTGATTGCATCACACTCTCCTGTCAGTTGCGGATAGCCTTACGCTACCCGCCGACGAGGCGAGTGAAAATCGGGATTTTCGGCAGTCTCGGTTCAGAAAAACGGGAGGGTTCCCCGCCGACGGCGGGGAGATATTACGATTCCAGCGGCGCAACGCCGTCGAAATGGGCGCTCAGCAGCGCATTCAGCTCCGGCCGCTGCTCCACCCGTTCGGCGATGGTGTAAAGCCGCGTGCAGTGTTGCCGGAACCACGCGCGCCCCGGCCGCCAGTTGCACATCACCGCCACGTACAGGTCCAGCGCGCTGAAGCTCTTGCCGAGAAACCACGGGCCGGCGGCGCCGGCGGCGGCGTTCAGCTGCCGCAATAAACGCTCGCGATAGCTCATCACTGCGTTTTTCAGCTGTTCCGCCCCTTCCGTTTTCGGCTGCCAGCGCTGCGGATGGTCGGCGTAGGTGAAAGTGGGATAAATCTCTGCGTTGATGAACAACAGCCAGCGCAAAAAGCGCGGCAACAGCGGCGAGCCGCCGGACGGCGCCAATTCGGCGTGCGGCGCGCGATCGTGCAGCAGCAGGATAATCGCCGCGCTCTCCGTCATCACTTCGTCATCAGGCAGCACCAGAGTGGGGACCTGACCGAGCGGGCTCAACGCCAACAGGCGATCCCGCTCCGGGCCGTCCTGGGTGTAATCCACTTCCTCGTAGCCCCAGGGGAACGCGGTCAGCACCAACGCGGCGGCCACGATGGTCGAGCCACACCCCTGCGTACCGAACAATGTATAAGTATCGTGCATGATTCCTCCGGAAACCGATCAGGCTATCGGTAACTGTAGACCAGCCGCCGACCGTCGGTTGCAGAAAAAATTCACCCTTTGCGCGACTTTTTTAATCGTTCGACATGAAAATGAATTTTTTGTCATAAATAGATCACATTACTACGGTAAAAATTCTCCGCCGCCAACAACCGGACGGCACAGTAAAGCAGCAATGCAACTGATGATAGCGTCTTTTAATCGAATAAAGCAGGGTAACCCATGAAACGTAATCTTCTGGCCGTTATTATTCCGGCACTTTTACTTGCGCAAGCGGCACAGGCAGCAGAAATCTACAATAAAGACGGCAACAAACTCGATTTTTACGGTCGTGTGAAAGCCCTGCATTATTTCTCCGATGATGCCGGCAACGATGGCGATAAAACCTACGTCCGTATCGGCTTTAAAGGCGCCACCCAGATTAATGACATGCTGACCGGTTACGGCCAGTGGGAATATCAGATCGCCGCTAACCATTCTGAATCCGACGGCACCAAAGACACTAAAACGCGTCTGGGCTTCGCCGGTCTGAAATATAAAGACCTTGGTTCTTTCGACTACGGTCGCAATTACGGCATTATTTACGACGTCGGCGCCTGGACGGATATGCTGCCTGAATTCGGCGACGACGCGTACGTCAAAACCGACAACTTTATGAACGGCCGCACCAACGGCGTCGCCACCTACCGCAATAACAACTTCTTCGGTCTGGTCGACGGCCTGAAATTCGCCGTCCAGTATCAGGGCAAGAACGAAAACGACGGCCGCTCCGCCAGCAAGGCTAACGGCGACGGCTGGGGTCTTTCCTCCAGCTATGAAATCATCGACGGCCTGAGCGTGGGCGCCGCCTATGCCTCTTCCAACCGCACCGCCAGTCAGAAAGCGGGCACCTTCGGTAAAGGCGACAAGGCCGATATCTGGGCCGCCGGTCTGAAGTATGACAACAACGATGTCTACCTGGCCGCGACCTACTCGGAAAGCCGCAACATCGCGCCAATTTCCGGCACCGCCACCATCAATAACCGCTCCACTTCCGTCAGCGGCTTCGCCAATAAAGCCGAAGGCCTGGAACTGGTTGCGCAATATCAGTTCGACTTCGGTCTGCGTCCATCGCTGGGCTACGTTCAGCAGAAGGGCAAAGATATTGAAGGCATCGGCGATGCCGACCTGGTGAAATATATCGACGTCGGCGCGTACTACTATTTCAACAAGAACATGTCGACCTATGTCGATTATAAAATCAACCAGCTCGACAGCAATAATAAGCTGGGTCTGAAAGACGACAACGTGATTGCCGTCGCCCTGACCTATCAGTTCTGATGTGATGAATGAATAACCACCACTGCAAACTTTAGCGTCACTTGATACCCAGAGTTTTATTTCGCCGGGCGGCTGCGTCCGGCTTTTTTGTTTTTATTTTCCCCGCCGGCGAATGCCCCCGCTTGCCTTGCCAAACAAACGGGTCTACATGTATAGCTTTCCCCCGAGCGGAATCAGCCATGCATAACGACGGTCGGTTTAACTATCACAACGCCGTGCGCTACAGCAGCGACGAACTGGCGAACATCCTCAACCACTGTTTTGAAAACTACATCGTGCGTTTCGTCCTCGACGGGCCGACCTTCGCCGCCCGCTTCGGCGCCGAAGATCTCAGCCTGAACGACAGCCTGATCGTCACCCATCGCAATGAACCGGTGGCGGTGGCGCTGATCGCCCGCCGCGGCCGGCACAGCCGGATCGCGGCCTTTTCCGTACGCCCCGAGATGCGCGGCCAGGGGCTGGGTAAGGCGCTGATGCAGCGGGTAGTAGCGGATGCCCGTCAGCGCGGCGATCATCGGCTGTCGCTGGAAGTGATCGAAGGCAACGACGCCGCGCTGGCGCTGTACCACCGCGCCGGGCTGCGCATCGTGCGCACCCTGACCGGCCATCAGGCGCCGGCGGCCGTGCCGCCAGGCAAGGCGGTGCTGCAGGCGGTCGATCCGCTGACCGTCAGCCATCGCCTGACGGCGGAAGGCGCCACCGACCTGCCCTGGCTGATCGCCCCCGAGTCGTTGTTCAAACTGCCGGGCACACCGCGAGCCTATACGCTCAATCGTCAGGCCTACGCCGTGGTGATGCCCGGTACCGAGCACTGCTGGCTGCGCCTGATCTACGTGCCGCCGCAGCATCGCGGCCAGGGGCATGCCCGCGCCTTGCTGGCCGCCCTGCAAGCGCAGTTCGCCCCTTTGCCGCTGACCGCCAACGTTTTTGTGCCCGAGGTAGCCGCCCCCTTCTTTACGCATCTTGGCTGGCGGCAGGATCCCCTGCGCCAGTTCGAGATGGATATGCTGCTGGACAGCCCACAAAAATAAAACCGAGAGAGATAACGATGGCAGGAAAACAGGCAAGGAAACTCACCCTCGGCGCGGCGGTTGGCGTCGCGCTGCTGACGTTGGCCGGTTGTGCGCAGCCGCCGCACACCGACGCCCAGGCCCAGCAGCGGCTGGCGGATCAGTCGGTGCTGGCGGTGAACTGGTTCCAACAGTCCGGCGAATACCAGGCGCTGGCGCATCAGGCGTTCAACAGCGCGCAGCGCGCCTTCGATCAGGCCAGGGCCGCGCCAGGCCGTAAAAAAGCGGTGGTGGTCGATCTGGATGAAACCATGCTGGATAACAGCGCCTACTCCGGCTGGCAGGCGCAGCAGGGCCGACCGTACGACGGCGCGACTTGGGCCAAATGGACGCAGGCCGAACAGGCCGCCGCGGTGCCGGGCGCAGTGGCGTTCGCCCGCTATGTTAACGCCCATCAGGGGACCATGTTCTACGTGTCGAACCGTAAACAGAGCGACTACGCCGCCACGGTGGCCAACATGCAGAAGCTCGGTTTCACCGGCCTGTCGGCAAAAACCGTGCTGCTCAGCACCGACACCGCCAATAAACAGGCGCGCTTCGACGCCATCAAACAAGCCGGCTATGACATCGTGGTGTACGCGGGCGACAACCTGAACGACTTCGGCGCCGCGACTTACCACCAGGACAATGCGCAGCGCCGGGCGTTCGTCAGCGAGAACCAGGCCAAGTTCGGCACCGAATTCATCGTGCTGCCCAACCCGATGTACGGCGACTGGGAAAGCGGCCTGGCTCGCGACTACAACAAGCTGACGCCGCAGCAAAAGCTGCAGGTGCGCCAGCAGGCGATCAAAGCCTGGCGCGGGCGCTAACCCTCACAGCAGTTTGTACATATAGCAGGTGGCCTCCAACGCCCCGCCGTCGCTGGCACGGGCGTATTGCGGGATGTCGCCCGCCGCCTCGAACCCCAATTGACGGTACAGCCCCTGCGCCGCGCTGCCGCTCAGGGTATCCAGCACCAACAGGCTGCGGCGATGACGCGCCGCCAGCGCCTGCACTTCCTGCATCAACAGCCGGGCGACGCCCTGCCGCCGCGCCTGCGGGTGCACCATCAGCTTGACCACTTCCGCTCGGTGGCGGCCGTTGTCCGGCATCGCCAACAGCAGCTGCACGGTGCCGACCGGCCGGCCGTTCGCGAGCGCCACCAGCATCGCACGCTCTCCCCGCGCGATGGCCGGCAGCAACCCCTGCCAAAACGCCTGCGCCTGCGTCAGCGTAAAGGGCATGACAAAACCGATGCTGGCGCCGTGCGCCACGCTGGCGTGCAGCATTTCGGCCAATTCGGCAATGGCGCTTTGCGCCGCGCCGGCGTCCCACTGTTGCAATTCAATCATGGCTATGGCCTGCAAATAACGAGGGTGTAATGGGCCGGCTCATCGCCGGGGACATGGAAACGGGAGGCGCCGAACAGGCGGTAGCGCAGGCAGTCGCCGGATGATAATCGGAAAACGCGCCCTTCCAGCGTCAACTCCAGCTGCCCGGACAGCAGCCAGAGATGGTGCTCCAGCGCCGGAATCGACGGCAGGTCGTAATCGATCTGCGCGCCGGCATCAAGCCGGGCTTCGATAAATTCAGCCTTATACAACGCAGCGGGGGGAGAAACGGAGCGACGGTGAAAACCGCTGGCGCGATCGACCCACACCGGTTGCTGCTGCGGCCGCAACAGCTCCGGCGGCTCGTCTTCGATCTCGCTCAGCAGGCGCGACATGGTCAACCCATAGGCGGCGCACAGCCGGTTCAGCAACGACGCCGTCGGGCTGGTCTCGGCGCGCTCCACCCGCGAGAGCGTCGCCCGGCTAAGGCCAGTGCGCTGCGCCAGCTCCTCCAGCGACCACGCCCGTTGCTGGCGCAAATCCGCCAGCCGCTGCGCCAACCTCAGGTCGGCATTGTCCAGACCGTTATCCACCGTTCACACTCCGCTTGAAAATCCCATATAAGAGAAATAATCTCAAATTAGAGATATAGCAAGCGAATTTTAACAATGTCGCGCAGGAATAACGCCAGGATCACCGCAAACATCGCCGAATGAGGAGAAACGTTCTAGCACTCGCGCGAGGACGGGTTGGGTACAAAATTGCCCGTCTCGGCGGCCAGCGGCGCGATCGCGGCGCAGCGCCAGGCGCTGAATACCGCCAGCAGCGGCGCCAGCGCGAACGCCAGGAACAGCCAACGCGCCGCCGATGCCGCGCCCGCCGCGCCGCCCGGATCGTTCAGCCCCGCCAGGTTGGCGATCATCCCCGCCAGCGCCGCGCCGAATGCGGTGGCGAACAACTGCACCGTGGTGATCGAGGCGCCGGCGATGTCTTTGTCCGCTTCAGGCGCCACCTGCAAAATGCGCGTCAGCAGATGCGGCCAGCCGAAGCCGATGCCGAATCCCACCAGCGATAACGCGATGACGATCGGGGTCAGCGCCTGCCAGTGACCGCCGGAGGGCGTCGGCATCAGGATCGCCAGCGCCAGCAGGCCCACCAGCACGAACAGCGGCCCGCTGACGATCGCCCGGCGAATGCCCGCCCCGCGCCAGCCGGAGCTGAGGATTTCGGACAACGTCCAGCCGGCGGCCATGGTCGCGGCGATATAGCCGGAGATCAGCGGCGACTGGCCGTGCAGCAACTGCAGGAAATAGGGCACGAAGATTTCGCTGGTCATGCCGATCACCAGCAACGCGGTCGTGATGTACAACGCCGCCAGCGATGAGCCGCGCCGCAATGCGCCATGCGGCAACAGGCGCGCGAGCGAGCGCGCCTCGCGCTTCATCAGCCAGGCCATCAGCACCAGCGAAAGCGCGATGCCCGCCAGGTTGATCCAGACGCTGTGCGCCAGGCTGCCGGCGGACACCACCAGCACCGCCACGGTCAGCAACAGCAGCTGCGCGGCCGGCAGCGGCGCGGCCGCCTGCTGCGCCTGGCCCTTGGGCAGGATCAGGAAGGTAAACGCGGCGTACAGCGCCATGATCGGCAGCAGAATGCCGAAGGCCCAACGCCAGGCGTGCAACTCGGCGAAAATGCCGCCTACCGCCGGGCCGACCAGCGTGGCGATGCCCCACATCGCCGAGATAAGCGCCATGGCGCGCGGCCACAATCGCTGCTCGAACACCAGATTGATCATCGCGTAGGAGAGCGCAAAGATCAGCCCGCCGCCGAACCCCTGCACCGTGCGGCCGATCAGCATCACCGGCATGCTCGGCGCCAGCGCGCACAGCCCCGCTCCGGCGATGAAAAACAGCGAAGCGACCAGATAGGCGTTGCGCGCGCCGTAGCCGCTGAGCAAGCGGGCCGACAGCGCGGAGCCAAGGATCGACGCCACCACGAACAGCGTGGTGTTCCAGGCATAGAGATCCAGACCGCCGATATCCTGCACCACCGAGGGCAGAATGGTGGTGGCGACCAGAATATTGATGGCATGCAGCGCCACGCCAAGCGAGAGCGCGATCGCACTGGCCGCATTTTTGCCGGAGAAAAGGTCGCTCCAGCGGCTATCATCATGGGTTATCACGGTTGTTGTCCTGTTTTCAGAGGAATGGCATTGAGTTGGTCATGAGATTGCGTTAAATTTAACAAGAGTTATCTTGGAATAAGTTAGGGCGAGGCGGAGAAATATGTCAAGAATAAACTTGGAAAATGGCGGCAGCACCGCACAATCGGTCAGTGACCGTTTGCTGACGCTATTGAAGACCCGCGGCCCGCAGCAAGCCTCAGACGCAGGAAAAGTGCTCGGCACCACCGGTGAAGCGGCCCGCCAGCAGTTCGTCAAGCTGGCGAAAGAGGGGCTGGTCGAAGCGATCGCGGAAACGCGCGGCGTGGGCCGCCCGGTGCAGCTGTGGCATTTGACTGCCGCCGGTAACGCACGCTTTCCGGACACCCATGCGGATCTGACGGTGCAGCTGCTGCGCACCGTGCGTGACAAGCTGGGTGAACAGGCGATCGACCTGCTGATCGAGACCCGTGAGCAGGAAAACCGCATCAACTACAAGCAGGCGATGATCGGCGCCACCGATCTGCGCGAACGCGTGGCGCGTCTCACCGAGATCCGCTGCCGCGAAGGGTATATGGCCGAATGGCGTCAGGAGGAAGACGGCGCTTATCTGCTGGTGGAAAACCACTGCCCGATCTGCGCCGCCGCCACCGTCTGCCAGGGCTTCTGCCGCGCTGAGCTGAGCATCTTCACCGAAGTGCTGCAGGCGCAGGTGGAGCGCGCCGAACACATTCTGGCCGGCTCTCGCCGCTGCGCCTACCGGATTTCTCTCTTGTAACACCGGTTTTTGCCCGCGTTTTCAACCGGTACAGATTATTCTGCTTGTGCACCCCGCACCTTCCCTTCTAAGGTTGAATTATCGAATATTCAGGCAAACAACGGGCCCCACGCCCGTTCTGACACCTCCGTCGGCGCGCTGCGCGCGCGGCGGCAGAGTAACCCCACGGGAGTTGAACGATGAAGAAGCCGCATGCCGGATTCTGGCTGGCGACGCTGGGGCTGGGCGTCTGCTGGCTGCTGGCGCTGCTGACTCGCGATCGGCTCAACGGCATACTGCTGGCCGGTGCGGCGCTGGCGCTGATCTTTACCCCCGCCGCCCGCCGCAAGGGCGCCGCCCTGGCCGCCTTGGGCGGCATCGGCATGGATGGTCTGTGGAGCTACAGCGGCGTGCTGCATTACAGCGGGCAACACGACCTGCCGCTCTGGACCATCGCGCTGTGGATCGGCTTCGGCTGCTGGTGGTATTGGCTGTTGGACGTGGTCAGAGCGGCGCCCTGGCCGCTGGCGGTATTGGGCGCCGCCCTCGGCCCCTTCGCCTACGCCGTGTCCTGGAAACTGGACGCCCTGCTGCCCGGCGTGCCGCCGGAGTTCATGCTGCTGCTGCTGGCCATCGGCTGGTCGATTTATCTGCCGGCCGTCAGTTGGCTGCAGTGGAAACAGCAAGGCCATTGAACGGCTTTCGGCCGCCGGAAAAATAATGCCGCAGGCCATTGCTTATCGGTTGCCCGATCGGGTTTACTGAGCATTCTAATAATAATCATTCCCGCAAAATACAATCCTATGCTTAGCCAACAAAGCCGTAGCGTCCTGCCGTTGATCGGGGCGTTGTTCACGTTATATATCGTTTGGGGTTCCACCTATTTCGTCATTCGTCTGGGCGTCGAACAGTGGCCGCCGCTGATGATGGCCGGGATTCGCTTTCTGCTAGCCGGCATCGTGCTGTTCAGTTTCCTGGCCTGGCGCGGCCACGCGCTGCCGACGCCGAAGCAGTGGCTGGCCGCCGGCGCCATCGGCATTCTGCTGCTGGCGGTGGGCAACGGCCTGGTGACGGTGGCGGAACACCAACACGTGCCGTCCGGCATCGCGGCGGTGATGGTGGCGACGGTGCCGCTGTTTACCCTCTGCTTCAGCCTGCTGTGGGGCATGCGCAACACCAAGCTGGAATGGGCCGGCATCGCGCTCGGGTTGGTGGGCATCGTGCTGCTTAATACCGGCAACAACCTGGTGGGCAATCCGACCGGCGCGCTGCTGATTTTGCTGGCGTCGGCCAGTTGGGCCTTCGGATCGGTGTTGGGATCGCGCATCTCGCTGCCGGCCGGGCCGATGGCCGGCGCGGCGGAGATGCTGGTCGCCGGCGTGGTGTTATTGGCAGCCAGCCAGCTGAGCGGCGAGCGCCTCGTTCAGATGCCGAGCACCGGCGGCTTTCTGGCGCTGGGCTATCTGATCGTCTTCGGTTCGATGCTGGCGATCAGCGCCTATATGTTCTTGTTGAAGAACGTGCGCCCGGCGGTCGCCACCAGCTATGCCTACGTCAACCCGGTGGTGGCGGTGCTGCTCGGCATCGGTTTTGCCGGTGAATCGC
This sequence comes from Serratia sp. CY55921, assembly GCF_052167655.1. Lineage (NCBI taxonomy): Bacteria > Pseudomonadati > Pseudomonadota > Gammaproteobacteria > Enterobacterales > Yersiniaceae > Serratia > Serratia sp. CY55921. The sequence continues at coordinate 2,249,631 of NZ_JBJNMU010000001.1, forward strand.
TGGCGCCGCGCGAGTGGCTGGCGCTGGTGATCATCGTGGCGGCGGTGGTGCTGGTGACGCTGGGAAAATACCTGTTCGCCCGCCCGGCCAACGTACAGGCCATCGACTGCGAACGGCGGTGATCACAAAGGGCGGTCTGCGGGCCGCCGTTAAAAACGATTCTTGTTTCACCCGGCGAAGGGGCTATAATTCCCGCTGTTCCAAGCAACCTGCGAAATTATTCCTATGCTGAAAAAAGCGTTCGTCATCGTCATCGCCCTGTGCGCCTTCGGTTCTCTGGGCGGCGTATTCCTCGCCGGGCTGAACATCTACACCCGTTCCACCACCCCGCACGAAGAAAGCGCGCCTTCCGGGGATACCGCCGCCACGCCGGCGCAAACCGAAACCCTTCAGGCCAAGTGATCGTCCATCCAACGCTGGCAGCGCTGCTGTAAAAAGCGCTGCAGCTGCCTGACGCGTTCCGACACCTGCGAACGATGCGGGCAGACCAGATTGATCGGCACCGCGTCGCTGCGCCATTCCGGCAACAGTTGCACCAGCCGCCCGGCGTGAATGTCGGCCGCCACGTCGATCGCCGACTTGCGCACCACGCCGTGCCCCGCCAGCGCCCAGCGCCGCGCCACCTCGCCGTCATCGGTAAAATAGCTGCCGTTCAGTGGCACTTCGACCCCCTCCTCACCGCGCCACAGCCGCCATTCTACCTGCCGTTTGCCGCTGGGCTGATACACCAGAATGCTGTGCCGAACCAGATCGGCCGGCGTTTGCGGCGCGCCGTGACGCCGCAGGTAATCCGGGCTGGCGCAGATCAACCGCCGATGCTGCGGCAAGATCGGCAGCGCCACCAGCGAAGAGTCGGCCAGCGGCCCGAAGCGCAATGCCACGTCCACCGGTTCGCGGAACAGGTCGGCCTGCCGATCGTTGATCAGAAGCTGCAGCTGGATATGCGGATGCTGCAGGCGGAACTCATCCAGCCAGCAGAGCAGCAAATTGCGGCCAAAATCCGACGGCGCGGAAATCTGCAGCACCCCGGACAGCCCCTGATGCTTCTCGCGGATCGCCTGCTCTCCTTCGGCTAACGCGCCCAGCGCCAGGCGCGCGCTGTCGAGATAGCGAGCCCCCTCCTCCGTTAACCTCAGGCTGCGGGTGGAGCGCACCAGCAGCCGCGCGCCCAACTGCTGCTCCAGCCTTTTCACCGCAATGCTGGCCGCCGCCGGCGTCATGTCCAGCGCGCGCGCCGCGGCGGAAAAACTGCCGCCGTCCACCGTGCGGACAAACACCTCGAGATCGACAAATGAGGTCATGTATTTCCCTTCTTAGAGAGCCGGATTCACGGCGTATCGGATTGACGATAAAACGCCCAACAGTTATGATTAGATCATAATAAATGGAGCTTTGATCAATGGATGAACACAACGGACTGGACTACATCCTTAGCCTGCATGGCACGCGGGTCAATCGTGAGGATGGCTATTGGTGGAAAATCGAGGCTTGGACGGTGACCCAAACGGCCTTTATCCCTCACGGCATCCGTTACAATTTGACCTTGCATGATAACCACAATACCCGGGTTTTTGGCATAGACAACGCGCATGCCATTAAAACCCCCCGCAAAGGTAAATTTTCGGGCCGCGTCGTTTACGATCACCAACATGACTCCCCGACGGACAAAGGCTCACCCTACGAGTTTCATTCCGCCTATCAGTTGGTGGAAGATTTTTTTACCCGGATAGACGAAGTCATACGCAAGAGAGAAAACCGAGGTTGATGATGAAAGCACTGATTGGCGTGATGCCTGAAGAACTGATTCGCAAGCGCACACTGGCGATCGCAAAAGGGGAATACCAGCCACAGGAACGTGAGCCCAAAGTGTGGTTTACGTCAATGATTGCGCTGGCCCAGGTGCTCAGCAACGAGAATATTGCCCTGCTGCGTCTGATCGACACTGCCCGCCCCGAGACCATCAGCCAGTTGGCCGAACTGTCGGGGCGCCAGGTCAGCAATCTGTCCACCACGCTGAAAACGCTGAGCGGGCACGGCCTGGTGGCACTGGAAAAACAGGGGCGTTCAGTGAAACCCCGAGCGCTGTTTACCGATTTCGAAATCATCGTGGATCAGAAGCTAAACGCCCGCTTTAGCGCCGCATGATCTTTAAAAAATATTAATAAGAGTTTGTCAGCAAGGCCGATTGTTAGGTGATTTTCAATCAGGAAAGATAGATCCCGTTGAAACTTACCTAAAAAGAGGCCTTAACATGACAATTCCTGACTCCCCCCTGAAACGACAAAAGCTGGTGATCCTGGGCGGCACCAGCGGCATTGGCGCCGCGGTGGCCTACGCGGCGGCGGCGCGCGGCGCTGAAGTGGTGCTGGCTTCGCGCCGCCTTCCCCACGCCGGGGAGAAAAACGACGCGCTGCATCTGATGCAGGCCGATCTGACCGATGAAGCGTCGCTGCATGCGCTGTTTGCCGCCGTCGGCGCTTTCGACCATCTGGTGATCACCGCCGGGCCGCTGGTGCAGGCGAAACCGCTGGCGGAGACTGCTTTTGAGCAGGCGCAGGCCGACTTCAACGTCAAATTCTGGGGCAGCTTGCGCGCGGTGCAGGCCGCGCTGCCGACGCTGGCGCCGCAGGGCTCCATCACCCTGACCTCCGGCCAGCTGTCGCGCAAATACCTCGGCGGTCAGTTGATCAAAACCGGCATCAATGCCGCGCTGGAAGCGGTCGGTAAACAGCTGGCGAAGGAACTGGCGCCGCGGCGGGTGAACGTGGTCAGCCCCGGCATTACCGCCACCGAAGCCTACGACGGCATGAGCGCCGCGCAGCGTCAGGCGCTGTTCGAACGCGTGAGCGACAGCCTGCCGGTCGGCCGGATCGGCCAGGCGGCCGACGTCGCGGCGGGTTACCTGCTGGCGATGGAGAACGGTTTCGTCACCGGCAGCGTGATCGACATCGACGGCGGCGGCCTGCTGTAACGGCGGCTAGAGCGCCGTTACGCCCTGTGCGGCGGCCTGTTGCTCCAGCACGGTGATAATCTGGTAAGCCGAGCGCGGCACCAGGCTGAAATCGCCGATCAGCAGACGGTCGCTGACCGCCTCATCCAGCATCGCTCGGGCGCCGGCGCGCAGGATGTCCACCTGTTCCGGCGGCGTGCCCGCTGCGGTGATCAGCGGCAAACCCGGCACCGCCGCCGTGCGGCCAATGATTTTCAGCCCCTCCAGCGCCTGCGGCTGCGCGCGGCGCAGCAGTTCCATGCTGATGGAATCGATGGCGGCGATATCCGCCTGCCCGCTGCGGATCAGTTTCAGCGACTGATAATGCGCCCCGGAGGCAATAGCCGCACCGAAGAATTTCCCGTCCTGCGCCAGCGGCGCGATTAGCGCGCGCAAGCCGTTGTAGCCGGACTGGGAATCGGTGCTGTTATACGCCACCGTCCGGCCGCGAAAATCCGCCAGCCGTTCGCCGGAGTCGCCTGCACGCACCACCAGCCAGCTGCGGTAATTTGGCCCGTCGCACCCTTCCACCCGATAATGATAGGTTCCGATCAGCTGCACCTGCGGCAGGCTGCTGACCAACGGATAACCACAGGTTTGGCTGAGCAAGAGATCCTCGCGCCGCCAATGCTGCGCCAAATCGTCCGGCCAACTGAGCCGTTCCGGCGCCGCCGGCAGCCCCAGCCGCAGCAGCTTGCCGCGCAAGACCTGCCAGAAAGCGTCGGCCTGCTCCCGGCCAACGCCGTACATCGGTAGAGACACCTGCATCATTTCCCCCTTACCCCGCCGGAGTGGCCGCCAGCGTCTGCTGACGCCAGGCGGTGAGATAACGCACCCAACGTTCGAACAGCATATCGGTGATAATAGCCAACAACGCCACAACCGCCGCGCCCTGGATCACATAGGCGGTGTTAAACCCGGTTAGGCCGATGATGATCGGCGAACCGAGCGTTTTGGTACCGACGGTGGAAGCGATGGCCGCCGTGCCGATGTTGATGATCACCGACGTGCGGATCCCGGCGACAATCACCGGCGCCGCCAGCGGCAGTTCAACCCGCCACAGTATTTGCCAGGCGCTCATCCCCACGCCGCGGGCGATCTCGCGCGTGGCGGGCGGCACCGATTCGATGCCCGCCAGCGTGCCCTGCAGGATCGGCAGCAAGCCGTACAGCACCAGCGCGATGATCGCCGGCTGCTCGCTGAAGCCCATCACCGGCACCGCCACCGCCAACACCGCCACCGGCGGGAAGGTCTGCCCCACCGCCACCACCGTTTCCAGCAGCGAACGAAACTCCCGGCCGCCGCGTCGGGTCACGGCGACGCCCGCCGCCACGCCGAGAGCCACCGCAATCAGGCTGGAGATCGCCACCAGCGACAGGTGCGCCCCCACCAGCGCGATAAAGCTGTCCTGCTGATAAATGGGCCGGTCCAGATCGGGGAACCAGGCGGCAAACAGACCGCGCAGATGATCCATACCGAACACCAGCGCCAACAGCAGCGCCAGCGTCCAGGGCAGCGGATCGCGCAGCAGGCGCCAGAGACGCCCGCTCATGACAGCGCCTGCCCGGCGATCAGATCGTGGAAGTGCAGAACCCCCAACGCTTCGCCCCGTTCATCCACCACCGGCAGGCAGTCGCTGCCGCGCGCCACGAACACCGACAGCGCCTCGCGCAGGCTCATGGCAGCGGCGATCGGTTCGCCCCCGGCGACACCGGGCCGCACCCGCTCCGCCACCGTCCCCAGCGACAGCAGCTTGATGCCGCGATCGCTGCGCCCGAAGAAGTCACGCACGAAGTCGTTGGCCGGGGCGGTCAACAGCGTCAGCGGCGTGCCCTGTTGCACCACCCGCCCCTGATCGAGCAGCACCAGACGATCCGCCAGGCTCAACGCCTCGTCGATGTCGTGCGTCACCAGCACAATGGTACGGCCCGAGATCTGATGAATGCGGGCGATCTCCGCCTGCAGCGCCGCGCGGGTGACCGGATCCAACGCGCCGAACGGTTCGTCCATCAACAACACCTCGGGATCGGCGGCGAGCGCGCGCGCCACTCCGACCCGCTGCTGCTGCCCGCCGGAAAGCTGGTGCGGGTAGCGGCGACGAAACAGCTCCGGTTCCAGGTGCAGCAGCTCCAGCAACTCGGTAACCCGATCGCGAATGCGCGCGCGCGGCCATTTCAGCAGCTGCGGCACGGTGGCGATGTTCTCCTCCACCGTCCAATGTGGAAACAGGCCGATCGATTGGATCGCATAACCCATGCGCCGCCGCAGATCCTGCGGTTTAAACGACTGGATCTCTTCGCCGGCAAAGAGAATCTTGCCCCGATCGTGTTCGATCAGGCGGTTGATCATTTTTAATGTCGTGGACTTGCCGGAACCTGAGGTGCCGATCAACACGGTGAATTCGCCCTCGGCGATGTGCAGCGTGAGATCGTCCACCGCCGGCTTGCCCTGAAAAATTTTGCTGACTTGCTCAAAGTGAATCATCGGCGCGATACGTCCAGGATTGAAACCCAAAATTTAAACAGCGAATCGACGATGACCGCCATCATGACCACCGGGATCACCCCCAGCAGAACCAGCTCCAGCGCGCTGCTGAGCAGCCCCTGAAACACGATGGCGCCAAAGCCGCCAGCGCCGATCAGCGCCGCCACCACCGCCATGCCGACGGTTTGCACCGCCAGGATGCGCACGCCGGTCAGGAACAGCGGCAACGCCAACGGCAGTTGCACGCGCAGGAAGATCTGCCCGCGCGTCAGCCCCATGCCGGTGGCGGATTCAATCACCCCGGCCGGCACGCTCTGCAGCCCCGCCACCACGCTGCGCACCAGCGGCAACAGCGCGTACAGCACCAGCGCCACGATCGCCGGCGCCATGCCGATGCCGCTGACGCCGTGTTCCGCCAGCCAGGGCACCGCCGCCGCCAGCCCCGCCAGCGGCGCGATCAGCAGGCCGAACAGCGCGATGGAAGGCACGGTCTGGATAATGTTCAGCGCGGAAAAGATCGGCCTCTGCCAGCGCTCGGAGCGAAAACACAGCACCCCGAGCGGCACGCCGATCGCCAGCGCCGGCGCCATCGTCGCCAGCAGAATGGTCAGGTGCTGCAGCAGCGCGGCGTCAAACACCTCCTGGCGATTGTGGTACTCCTTCAGCAGCGACAGCTGATCGAGCTGATGGCCGAACAGCAGCAGCGCCGGCGGCACCAGCACCAGCGCGTTGCCGAGCATTCGCCGCAGATGCGACGCGGTGAGGCGCGTCATGGCGTCGGCGGCGATCAGCAGGCTCAGCGCCATCGTCAGCCAGGCACCGCTGCCCCAAGAGGTGCGCGCCAGGCGCGATCCCTCCTGCGCCAGGCGTTCGGCGGCCTGTCCGCCGATCCAAAAGACCAGCGTCAGCACCCCGCAGGCGGCCAGCGCCGTCAACAGCGCACGCCCCCGCGTCGGCGGCAACAGGCTGAGGATCGCCAACGCCGCCAGCGGCAACAGCAGCCACAGCGCCGGGCCGTTCAGCAGGGAGAATAAGGACAGGCTTTTACCCGACAGCAGACGATTGGGGGCATAACTGAGGAACGGCAGGCCGAAGGCGGCCAGCAGCAACAGCACGAACAGCGTTAACAACACGCGATGTTTTACGGCAATAGTCAAAGAAACTCTCCGGCGCCATCGGTTTTCCCCCTCTCCCGTAGCAAGAGGGGGCACCTCGGCGTTATCCCTTAACAAATCCTTTCTCTTTCAGGTAAGCGGCCGCCACCTGTTTGGCGTCCTGGCCTTCCACTGCGATCTGCGCGTTGAGCTTTTGCAGCGTCGGCCCGTCCAGCGAGGCGAACACCGGTTTCAGCAGTTCAGGCAGATTGGCGTGCGCTTTCAGCGCCGCTTCGCGCACGATCGGCGCCGGCGCGTAGATGGGTTGTACGCCTTTCGGGTCCGCCAGCGTTTGCAACCCCAGCGCCGCCACCGGGCCATCGGTGCCGTAGGCCATCGCCGCGTTGACGCCGGAGGTCTGCTCCGCCGCCGCCTTGATGGTCACCGCCGTGTCGCCGCCGGCCAATGACAGCAGCTGATCCTGATTCAGCTTGAAACCGTAGGCGTTCTGGAACGCCGGCAGCGCATCCGGCCGCTCGATAAACTCCGCCGAGGCCGCCAGCTTGAACTTGCCCCCGCCGTTGATCCACTTGCCGAGATCCGCCAGCGTTTTGAGATGGTTGGCGTCCGCCACGTCCTGCCGAATGGCGATAGTCCAGGTATTGTTGGCTGGCGCCGCGTCCAACCAGACGATTTTGTTTTTGTCGTAGTCGAGCTGCTTCACCTTCTCGAAGCCAGCCTGGGCGTTCTTCCATGCCGGATCTTTCTCATCGGAGAAGAAAAACGCGCCGTTGCCGGTGTACTCCGGGTAAATGTCGATCTCACCGGAGGTAATGGCGCCGCGCAGTACCTTGGTAGTGCCGAGCTGCAGTTTGTTGGTGGTTTTGATGCCGTTGGCTTCCAGCACCTGCACGATGAGGTTGCCGAGCAGCGAACCTTCGGTATCGATCTTGGAGCCGACGCGTACCGAGTCGGCCGCCTGCGCCAGGCCGCCGGTGGCCAGCAGAGCCAGCGCGATGGCAAAGGAACGTCCGCGTGATAAGGTGATTGCCATACTTTTCCTCTGGTTATATGTTTTCCGGCTCATGGGCCAGTTCGGTTGGAAAATCCTGAGAAACGCGCTTCCAGCGCGCAATAAAGTTTTTCTTCGGCCGGGCACCGCGTTCCTCCCGCCGTTCGCCGGCGCTCAGCGGATGCACGCAGACGTCGATCGGCGTCAGCGCGTAATCGCGCAGCCACTCGCCGTAGCCTTGCGCGACAAATCCCTGGCTGCGGCGCTGATACGCTTCGCGTTCCGCCAGATAGACTTCGCGCAAACCATACCAGGGCAGGCCGGGCAGATCGTGATGCACTAAATGGTAGTTCAGATTGAGAAACAACAGCCGCCACGGCCAGCCCGCCTCATTAATAATAGAACGTGCCTGCGGTGCGTCCACGGCGCGATGCTCAAAAAACGATCTCACCTTGGTCAGCGCCAGCGCCGGGTAGCTGATGGCCAACAGATAAAACGCCGTACCGATACCCTGCATCTGCAGCCAGTGCAGCAGCACCGCCAACAGCGACAGGTGCACCAACCACCTCGCCCAGGCGCGCCACTCCCCTCCGGCGAGCGCTTTCACCGCCCCGGCCAGGGTCGCGGCGATATCCAGCGCCGGGCCGAGGAGCACCCGGCCGATCAGCGTATTGCGCACGGCGGCCAGCAGCGGCAACAGGCGGGGATAACGCCGCCACTGCGCGGCGCTGAAGTAGTAGCTTTCGGGATCTTCGTGCGGATCGGTCAGGTGTTCATTGCGATGGTGGCGCAGATGCGAATCGCGATACAGCCCGTAGGGATACCACACCGCCAGCGGCAACAGGCCGAACAGCTGATTGACGCGCGGCCAGCGCGTCGGATGGCCGTGGATCAGCTCGTGTTGCAACGACAGGTACCAGGTGGTCAGGAGGATCAACAGCGGCGCGCCAAGCCACGGGCCCAGCGTTTGCCATCCCAGCGCCACGCCGAACCAGCCGCCGTACACCGCCACCATGATCCCCCAGGTGGGCAGCTCCAGCCGCCAGTGCCGGCGCCGATAAAGCTGCCTGATTCGTTCGCGCTGTTCGGGGTGCAAATAGTGGGCGTGGGACATGCTGCGGCTCGCGGTTGGGGATTTTCCCCCAGTATCCGTGAGCCGCAGTGACGTTCAAAATAACGAAAATGGCAAAGCTAAGTGAAAATTCAGCGGGTTGCGTACGCGTCAAAGCGAAAAAACGGGCCGCGCAGGCGGTGATATCAGTCAGTTAAACCTGACTGGCATTTTTTATCCCATCTTTGTGTGTTTTGTGTAGCCTGAATTGCCGTCAATGTTCCGCATTTATTTGTGGCCAATATGAACGGCAATTGGAGGGGCCGAAGGCGCGGCCCCTCCACCCGCGCCCTTGCTTAACACCGTCTGTCCGCTGTGCGGATGCCCTCGCCGCGTCTGCATTGTCGGGCGGGTCGGCTGCGACAAACGTCCCTGTTAGTCTCGCCTCAACCGGCCTTCCCTGGCCGGTTGCCCCTGACTATGCCGTCTTGCTCGGCAGCCGGTGATGCGCGCCTAAGGTCAACACCCGAGCTGGCAGCTACCGGGCAACCTGTCCCTTATGAGGTTATGACAGAGAAGAGAAATCGGAGATGAGCACGGTATTGGACGCCCTTGAAGACGCCGAACGCAGGCATAGCGCATTAGGAGAAACCGCCATGGACGGCGGTTCCAGGTGAGACAGGCAGGGACGCCTGTCGCAACCGGCCTCAATGCGCTATGGCGGAGAGAGGACAAATCTGCCTGGAGCAGATTTGAACGCTGCTTGCAGCGGCCCCGAAGGGGCGAGGCCCAGGGATGGGCTGAGTAACGTTGGCAAAGCCAACCGTCTGACAGGGCAAAGGCGCGGGTTGCCAGGGGCCGCGCCTTCGGCCCCTGGCTCGGTCGAGGCGCAGGAGCCTCATGATGCACCTCTCATTTATCGACCGAAAACGTCACGAGTACTTCAAAAAACGCTAACTGACAAGCATTAGCCGCGCAGGCAGCCCGTCGGTCACATCCCTTCAGGGAACGAAATCGAGCACCACGGCGTTGAACAACGCGTATTCAGTGGCGCTGGCCATCGGCGGAAACTGCGCGCGCTGCACCGCCGCGTTGGCCGCCGCGCACAGCGGCGCATCGCCTCTTACGATCTTGCTGCTCGCCAGTTTCCCGTCCGGCCGCAAACGGATGCTGATGGTGCAGCGTTGGCCGCGCGCATGCTCCGGCAAACGCAGCTCGCGGCTCACCGCGTTATGCACCCGCACCGGATAGCTGAGCGGCGCCGCAACCGGCGCCTCGGTCTGCGGCGACGGCAAGGGGGTGCCGGCCTGACGCCCGGCGCCCGCGCCGCAGCCGCTCAACAGTAACAGCGCCAACAGGCTTAGTGTCTTTTTCATTCCCTATGTCCTTATTGGGGATTAATCTTTATCGAGCGCCCTTACTGCGCCGCTGGGTAAGCCTCACCGTCATCCGCGTAACGCTGCAGCCGCTCGCGCCACCACTTGGCCGCCAGGCCGCTGGCGCTTTCCCGCCAGCCGAAGTAGGCGATGTCGTTGCAACGTTCCGATTCGACGCGTTTCGCCACCAGTTCGCCGCTGTTCAGGTAAGGTTCCGCCAAGGCGCGCGGCAGATAGCCGCAGCCCAGCCCGGCCAACTGCGCCTGCAGTTTGGCGTCGAAGCCGAAGACCGTCAGCGTATCCTGCTCTTCCAGCAGGTTCAGGCTCTGCGGCGCGTTGACCCGCGAGGTATCGCGCACCACCACCGCCCGGTGCTGACGGATCTCATCCTTCGGCAACGGTTCCGGCAGCGCGGCCAGCGGATGCTGCGGCGCGACGGCGAACACGTAATCCAGCTGCCCCAGGCGGCTGAACGCATAGCCCACTCGCGACGGCGGCTCGCAGATGGCGCCGATGATAATGTCGGCGCAACCGTAAACCAGCGACTCCCAGGAACCGGCCAGCACCTCGTGGCTGAAACGCAGCCGGGTATGGTGATGCTGCCGATAGAATTCGTCGATCAGCGGCAACAGGCGGGCAAACGGGAAGGAGGCGTCGATCCCGAGCGTGATTTCGCTTTCCCAGCCGTTCTCCACGTAGCGCGCCTGCTGCTCCAGATCCTGCGCCGCCCGCAGCAGCACCCGCCCTTTTTCCAGCATCAGCTTGCCGGTATCGGTGAACTTCGCCCGATGGCCGGAGCGGTCCAGCAGGGTGATGTCGAGATCGTTCTCCAGCTTTTGCACCATATAGCTGAGTGCCGAAGGGGTTTTAAACAGTGCGGCGGCCGCGGCGGCGAAAGATCCGTGCCGGTCCAGCGCGTCCAAAATCAGCAGCGCTTCCAGGTTTAATCTCATGCTTTCTCCCGTGTATAAAAAAACTCAACAAGTCGGCAAAAATTCTGCGGTATCTTTGAAATCGCCCTCTGCCTACCATGCGTTTTATCGGCGTTACACTCATCAGATGTTCAACCGAAATATCACTGGGAAGGTAAATTATGTCCAAGTTTCAACTGCTTGATAAAGACAATTCCGCACTGATTTTTATCGATCATCAACCACAAATGGCCTTCGGCGTGGCTAATATTGATCGTCAGCAACTGAAAAACAACGTTGTTGGTTTGGCGAAGGCAGGCAAGATTTTCAACGTCCCTACCCTTTTCACCTCGGTCGAAACCGAAAGCTTCAGCGGCTATATCTGGCCGGAACTGCTGGCGGTACACCCTGAAATCACCCCGATTGAACGCACCTCGATGAACTCCTGGGAAGACGCGGCCTTCGTCAAAGCCGTGGAAGCCACCGGCCGCAAAAAGCTGGTGATCTCCGCGCTGTGGACCGAAGTGTGCCTGACCTTCCCGGCGCTGATGGCGCTGGAGGCCGGCTATGAAGTGTATGTGGTGACCGACACCTCCGGCGGTACCTCCGTCGATGCGCACGAGCGCTCGATCGAACGCATGGTGCAGGCCGGCGCCGTACCGGTGACCTGGCAGCAGGTGCTGCTGGAGTACCAACGCGACTGGGCGCGCAAAGACACCTACGACGCGGTGATGGCGCTGGTGCGCGAACACAGCGGCGCGTACGGCATGGGCGTCGACTACGCTTACACCATGGTGCACCACGCACCGGCCCGCACGGTGAAATAATTCCCCCTGCCCCGGCCCCGCGCCGGGGTATTTTCAGGAGTCGGTTTTATGGCCCATCCGCAGCATGTCACGCTGGTGATCACCCACCGTTTGGCGCCGGGGAACGAGCAGGCCTATGAGGCCTGGCTGAACCGCATCATGCCGGACGCCGCGGGCTTCACCGGCCATCTGGGCGTCAACGTCATCCGCCCATCCGACAGCGAACAGGCCTATACGGTGCTGGTCCGCTTCGACAATGTCGATAATCTCTACCGCTGGCTCAACTCGCCGCTGCGCAAGCAATACATCGAAGAAGTCACTCCGCTGTTGCTGGAGAATGACCATATCGAGATCCGCCCCGGCGCGGAGTTCTGGTTTACCCCGCCCAACCCCGGCGTGCGCCAACCGCCCCAGTGGAAGCAGTTCATCATCACCCTGCTGGTGATCTTCCCTTCCACCAATCTGGTGCCCTGGTTTTGGGGGCTGGCGCTGCCGCAGTTGAACGGCACGCTGCTCGGCCATTTTCTCAATGACGCCACCGTGGTCGCCCTGGTGGTGTACCTGTGGATGCCCATCGTGACTCGCGTTTTTCATCAATGGCTGATCCGCCGCTAGGCGGTTCGCCGGGAGAATGTTATGAACCACCACGCTTCATTGATCCTCACCAACGGCAAATTTCACACCGTTGACCGCCAAAACCTCACCGCGCAGGCGGTCGCCATTCGCGACGGCAAGTTTCTGGCGGTCGGCAGCGAAGCCGAAGTCATGCAACACGCCGGGCCGGAAACCCAGGTGATCGATCTGCACGGCCACACCGCCATTCCGGGCCTGAACGACTCGCACCTGCACCTGATCCGCGGCGGCCTGAACTACAACCTGGAGCTGCGCTGGGAAGGCGTGCCTTCGCTGGCCGACGCGCTGCGCATGTTGAAAGAGCAGGCGCTGCGCACGCCGAGCCCGCAATGGGTGCGGGTGGTCGGCGGCTGGACCGAGTTCCAGTTTGCCGAACGCCGCATGCCGACGCTGGACGAAATCAACCAGGCGGCGCCGGACACGCCGGTATTTATTCTGCATTTATACGATCGCGCGCTGCTCAACCGCGCGGCGCTGAAGGTAGTCGGCTACACCAAAGACACGCCGAACCCGCCGGGCGGCGAGATCCAGCGCGACGCCAACGGCAACCCGACCGGCATGCTGATCGCCAAACCCAACGCCATGATCCTGTACGCCACGCTGGCGAAAGGGCCGAAGCTGCCGCTGGAACAGCAGGTCAACTCCACCCGCCAGTTTATGCGTGAGCTGAACCGCCTCGGCCTCACCAGCGCCATCGACGCCGGCGGCGGTTTCCAGAACTACCCGGAGGATTATCAGGTGATCGCCGAGCTGCACGAGAAAAAGCAGCTGACCATCCGCATCGCCTATAACCTGTTCACCCAGCGGCCGAAGCAGGAACTGGAAGACTTCGAGCTGTGGACCGACATGCTCAAGCCGGGCCAGGGCACCGACTTCTATCGCCACAACGGCGCCGGCGAGATGCTGGTGTTTTCCGCCGCCGACTTCGAAGACTTCCTGCAGCCGCGCCCGGATCTGCCGCCGGGCACCGAAGACGAGCTGGAGCGAGTGGTGCGCCATCTGGTCGAGCACCGCTGGCCGTTCCGCCTGCACGCCACCTATGACGAATCCATCAGCCGCATGCTGGACGTGTTCGAGAAGGTGAACCGCGATATTCCGTTCAACGGCCTGAACTGGCTGTTCGACCACGCCGAAACCATTACCGAACGCAATATCGAGCGCGTCAAGGCGCTGGGCGGCGGCATTGCGGTCCAGCACCGCATGGCGTTCCAGGGGGAATATTTCGCCGACCGCTACGGCATCGAAGCCACCAAACATACGCCGCCGGTAGCGAAAATGTTGGCGGCCGAGCTGCCGGTCGGGCTGGGCACCGACGCCACCCGCGTCGCCAGCTACAACCCGTGGACGGCGCTGTACTGGCTGGTCTCCGGCCGCACCGTCGGCGGCATGGCGATGTACGACGACAGCGCCCGGCTGGATCGCGAAACGGCGCTGATGCTGTGGACCCAGGGCAGCGCCTGGTTCTCCACCGAACAGGGCAAGAAAGGCCAGATCAAGGTCGGCCAACTGGCGGATTTGGCGGTGCTGTCGCAGGACTACTTCAGCGTGCCGGAAGAGCAGATCAAAGGCATCGAGTCGGTAATGACGGTGGTGGACGGCAAGGTGGTCTACGCCGCCGGCAGCTTCTCGCCGCTGGCGCCGCCGCCGCTGCCGGTGCTGCCGGAGTGGTCGCCGGTCACCCAGGTGCCGGGCCATTACCGCTCCGCGCCGCCGTCGGCGGCGGCCCGCGTCGGGGTAGTGAGCCAGGCGCACCAATGCTGCGGCCCGTGCGGCGTGCACGCGCACCAGCATGACATCGCGCGCCGCTCCAGCATCCCGGTGTCGGACGAGAATGCTTTCTGGGGCGCGTTCGGCTGTTCGTGTTTCTCGTTCTAAGTTATCAAGCCAGTAACTTATTATAAAATTAATTTAATAAGCTATTAAGCTAACAACACAATAAATTAATGGCGCTGTCCGCGGAGGGCGCCATTTCCTTTTCAATCGCGGTTGATCTCCAGCCAGCGCCGCTGCTCGGCGGAGGCGGCTATCGCGTCCAGCACGCACGACACCTTCCAGCCCTCTTCAAAGTCCGGCCACATGCGATCGCCCGCGGCGATGCCGTTGACCAGATCGCGGATCTCCACCGTCTTCTGATCGTTAAAACCAATGCCGTGCCCGGCGCTGATGCAAAACGCCGCATAGTCCGGGTGCTTCGGCCCCACCAGCAACGTCTTGAACCCCTGCCGCTCCGCCGGTTCATCGTGCCGATACAGCTTCAGTTCGGCCATCCGTTCCTGGGTATAACTCAGCGTGCCTTTGGTGCCGGTAACCACATAGGTCAGCCCCATCTTGCGCCCGCAGGCGATGCGCGACGTTTCGATAGTGCCCATCGCCCCGCCGGCGAAACGCAGCAGCGCACTGGCCTGATCTTCGTTTTCCACCGGATGCATACGCGACGGGTCTTGCGGATCCGGCCGCTGTTTGATCACGGTCTGCATATCGCCAGAGACCGCCACGATATCGCCCACCAGGTAGTGCGCCATATTGACGATGTGCGCCGCCAGATCCCCCAACGCGCCCAGCCCGGCGCTGGCGCGGCGGCAGTGCCAGTCGATCGGCGTGCGCGGGTCGGCCAGGTAATCCTCATTGTGGGTGCCGTAAAAATGCACCACCTCGCCGATTTCGCCGTTGGCGATGATCTCGCGCGCCAGCTGGCTGGTGGGGTTTTTCATGTAGTTGAAACCGACCAGCGTTTTCACCCCCTTGGCGCGGGCGGCCTGCACCATCTCCGCCGCGTCGGCGGCGTCCAGCGCCAGCGGTTTTTCCGAATACACGTGCTTGCCGTGGCGGATCGCCGCCAGCGCCATCTCTTTGTGCAAGAAGTTGGGGGCGCAGATGTCCACCACGTCGATCGCCGGATCGGCCACCAGCTGCCGCCAGTCGCCGGTCGAACGCGCAAAGCCGAACTCGGCCGCGCGTTGCGCCGCCAGCTCGGGCGTCACCTCCGCCAACATCTCCAGCACCAGATCCCCTTTAAGGGGAAAGACCGTGGGGGCCTGCGCATAAGCGATAGCGTGACAACGCCCGATATAGCCGGTGCCGATTAATCCAACGCGTACCTGTTTCATCATCCTCTCCCGTGACCGAAATCTTGCCTGAAACCCGGCGCCCTGAGTGAAACGCGCCAGCTGATAACGGTTTTATATGGAATATAAATTTCAATAACAAGCGCACGGAAAAAGAAAGTTCGGATTCGTGATGTCGTTCATGAAACGTTGATAGGATGATGCAAAAAGGAAAATCCGAACGCGGCGTTGCCGTATCCGGATAAGGTAAAATGAACCATTTATTTCATATTACGGTAAACCGTTGGCACCGTGCTGAACGTAGCCAGGGCGTTGCAGCAGGCGCTGCTGATAGGCCGCCAGCCCCGCATACTCCGGCCGCTCGAACGGCGTCATCAGCCAGCGGTTGAGCGACAGCCCCAGCACTACGTCCGCCAGCGTGAAGGCAGCGCCGGCGGCGTAAGGGCCGCGCTGCGCCAAATGCGCATCCAGCAAGCCCATCAGCCGATTCCACTCGCGCTCGGCGGCGGCCAGGCTGGCGGCATCCTGGTAATCCGCATGCCCGCGCACGCGCGACATGAACACATAGCGCCAGGCGCCGTTCAGATCGGTGGCCTGCCAGTCCATCCACATCTCCACCGCCGCGCGCGCGCCGGGTTCCTGCGGCAGCAGATCGCGGCGCCCTTCCCGCCCCGCCAGATAGCGGCAAATGGTGTTCGATTCCCACAGCACCCGTGCGCCGTCGATCAGCACCGGCACCAGGCCGTTGGGATTGAGCGCCAAAAACTCGGGTTCCTGCGTGGAGCGAAAGCCGCTGCCCCAGTCTTCCCGTTCCAACGTCAGCCCCAGCTCATGGCTGGTCCACAGCACCTTGCGCACGTTGATCGATGAGGCTTTGCCCAATAATTTCAGCATCCGCTTTCCTTATTCTCTCCAGAACGGTTTATACCCTTCCCGCCAGGCATCCGCCCGCGTCAGGCCGATATCCGCCAGTTGCCTGTCGTTCAGCAGCAGTAACTCTCTGCGCGTTCTGCGACGCAACAAATACCAACGCCAGCGTGACCAGCCTCCCCGTCGCCACGTCGTCATGCCATCAAACAGAGCCATCTTATTATTCCCCCTGATGTTTTCGCCTTGTTGTGATGATGCGCGCCGGGCAAAAAACAATACAGATGCACGTTAGCGTTATTTTTTTCATACAGCTGCATACCAAAATGCGCTGAATGGTTTACTTTTGAGGCATCTGTACCGGTTTTTCGGTTGCTTTTCCTGATGAGGGATATCTGTATGACACGCTACGCCACGCTGGCCGCCATTCTCAGCCAACGCATTCAGCAAGGGCTGTATCCGGTCGGCCACCGCTTGCCTTCGGTGCGCGCGCTGAGCCTGGAACACGGCGTCAGCATCAGCACGGTGCAACAAGCCTACCGCCTGCTGGAAGAACGGCGCCTGGTGGAAGCGCGACCGAAATCGGGCTACTTCGTGCATGCGCAGCGCACGCAGGCCGAGCTGCCCGCCATGACGGCGCCGACGCAGCGGCCGGTGGACATTTCGCAATGGGAACAGGTGCTGGAACTGGTGCGCACCCGGCCGCGCGAGGGCCTGATCCAACTGGGGCGCGGCATGCCGGACATCGCCGAGCCGACGATGAAACCGCTGATCGTCGCCCTGCGCAACGCCGCCCGTCACGGCGACTTGCGCAGCCTGTATTACGACAGCATCCAGGGCGTGACCGCGCTGCGCGAACAGGTCGCTCGCCTGCTGCTGGATTCCGGCTGCCAAATCGGCGCCGATCAGTTGCTGATCACCACCGGCTGTCAGGAAGCGATCTCCGCCGGGCTGCGCGCCGTTTGCCAACCCGGCGACATCGTGGCGGTCGATTCCCCCTGTTTCCACGGCACCATGCAAACGCTGAAGGGATTGGGCATCAAAGCGCTGGAAATCCCCACCGATCCGCTGACCGGCGTGAGCCTGGCGGCACTGGAGATGGCGCTGGAACAGTGGCCGGTCAAGGCCGTCCTGCTGACGCCCAACTGCAACAACCCACTGGGCTACATCATGCCCGACGCCCATAAACAGCGGCTGCTGACGCTGGCGCAGCGCCACGACGCGGCGATCATCGAGGATGACGTTTACGGCGACATCGCCTATCACTACCCGCGGCCGCGCACCATCAAATCGTTCGACGAAGATGGCCGCGTGCTGCTGTGCAGCTCGTTTTCCAAAACGTTGGCGCCGGGGCTGCGCGTGGGCTGGATCGCGCCCGGCCGTTATCTGGAGCGGGTGCTGCACATGAAGTTCATCGGCTCCGGCGCCACCGCCACGCAGCCGCAGCTGGCGATCGCCGACTTCATCCGCGGCGGGCACTATCTGAAGCACCTGCGGCGCATGCGCGCCCGCTACCAGCAAAACCGCGACCGCATGACCGATCTGATCCTGAAATACTTCCCGGCCGGCACCCGCGTCAGCCGGCCGCGCGGCGGTTTTATGCTGTGGATCGAACTGGACGAGGCGTTCGACACCCTGCGGCTGAATCGCCATCTTGAACAGCAAGGCGTGCAAATCGCCGTCGGCAGCATTTTTTCCGCCGCCGGCAAGTATCGCAACTGTCTGCGCATCAACTATGCGCCGACGCTGACGACGGAGATCGAACAGGCGGTACAACGGGTCGGCGCCACCATCCAGGCGCTGATGCCGAGCAACAGTTTGGCGCAATCGGATTAAATCTTGACGCGATCGGATTATCGGCGCACGGACAGGCTGTTTTAGAGTAATGCCTTCTCTTACCACTGGCAGGCAACAACCATGAGCAGCGATCAAATTCCGGTTTCCAACGCGTTGGCGGTGCGCCTCGCGGCGCAAGGCGTCGATCTCGAACGGGTCGGTCAGTTGGCCGGCTTGCCCGCCGGGCTGCTCAGCGAGCGGCGCGTAAAAGTGCGGTTGACCACCCACCAGTTCTTCGCCGTCTGGCGCGCCCTCGCCCAACTGAGCGACGATCCCGCCTTTGGTCTGCGGCTGGGCGGCGACGTCGCGCCGGAGCATTACGATATCGCGTCAGTCGCCGCACTGCACTCCGCCACGATGGGCGAGGCCCTGCGTAAAGTCGCGCGCTACAAACGGTTGGTGTGCCCGGAAGAACTGATGCTGGAGGAAGATGGCGACAGCGTTCGGCTGCATACGCGTTGGACGATGATCGAGGACCATACGCCGGAATTGCTGATAGACACCATGTTCGCCTCTATCACCACCCTGTGCCGCCGTGGCACCGGTTTACCGCTGCAGCCCAAGGCGCTTGAGGTGACCCGCCGTCGCGATCCCCACTCACCGCTGCTGCGCCACTTCGGCTGCCCGGTGCGATTCGACGCGCCGCTGGACGTGCTGGTATTTGACCGTGCGCTGATGCAGCAGCCGCTTATCACCCACGACCAGGACATGCTGGCGCTGCTGCTGCCGGAGCTGGAGGCCGAGTTGGCCGAAGCGCGCGCCGAGCAAGACTTGCCCACACAGGTGATGACGATCCTCGGCCGCAGCATGCGCGGCCAGCGCCCCAGCGTCAACAGCGTGGCCGCGGAGCTCTATCTCAGCCCACGCACGCTGCAGCGCCGTCTGCAACGGCACGGCTACAGCTACCAGCAGTTGTTGGACAAAACCCGCCACCGCACCGCCTGCCGCTTGTTGGCGGAGACCGATCTTGAGCCAGGGGAAATCGCCTTTGTGCTGGGATTCGAAGAGCTGAATTCGTTCAGCCGCGCCTTTATTCAGTGGGAAGCGCTGACGCCCAGCCGCTGGCGCATGCAGCGCACCGCCGGCCAGTGGGAGAACAGAGCATGAAAGTGATTATCTTCGGCGCCAGCGGCATGGTGGGCCAGGGCGCGTTGCGGGAATGCCTGCGCGATCCGCGCGTCAGCGAGGTGCTCAGCATCGGCCGTCGTCCGGTGGCGCAGAGCCACGCCAAGCTGCGCCAGCTCTCCCTGCCCGATCTGCGTGATCTGTCGGCGCTGGAGCCGCAGCTCGCCGGCTATGACGCCTGTTTCTTCTGCCTGGGGATTTCGTCCGCCGGCATGAGCGAAGCCGAATATCGCGCGGTGACTTACGATCTGACGCTGGCCGCCGCCCGCCCGCTGGCGAGGCTGAATCCGACGATGGTCTTCCTCTACGTTTCCGGCGTCGGCACCGACAGCAGCGAACGCGGCCGCAGCATGTGGGCCAGGGTCAAGGGCGCCACCGAAAACGCGCTGCTGGCGCTGCCGTTCCACGCGGTGATGTTCCGCCCCGGCGCCATTGTGCCGCTCCACGGCATTCGCTCCAAAGTCCGCACATACGATCTGATTTATCGGCTGTTCAAGCCGCTGTGGCTCGGCGCATTGCGACTGTTTCCCGCGCAGGTGAGCAGCACCGAACGAATCGGGCTGGCGATGCTGGCGGTGGCGCGCCGGGAAACGGCCTTGCGCATCCTGGAGCCGCCGCAGATCAATCAACTGGCGACGCGCTGAAATACCGTCATCAACCGCGCCGCCGCCAATACTCCGCCACCCGGCGGCGCAGATGCTCGATGCCCTGCGGATGCTCAATAAACTGCGCCACCGGCATCATCCGCCAGCGCTGGCCTTCGTCGCCGAAGCGAATGGCGGCGATCTGCGCCGGGGCGATCTCGCCGGCCATAAACCAGGTCGGCGGGGAGCCGGGCAAAATGCCGGCGTAGCGCCGCCGCCAGACAACCTGGTGTTCGGCGATCGCCACGCCGAACTCTTCCCGCGTTTCCCGCTGCACGCACTGCAGCGGCGTTTCGCCGTTTTCCCGCCCGCCGCCGGGCAGATCCCACTGACCGGGCCACGGAATGCTCGGCTTGTCGTCCCGTTGGTAAACCAGCAAGAGACCGTCGCACAGCAGCGCGATCTTGGCCCCGCCAAACGCCTCGTCCGTCATGATTTCTCCGCTCCCGGCCCCATCGCCTTTGACTGAACATCATACTTCATCCCCGCGCGGCCTGGTGTATAGTGAAAATCCGTTTTCACAACAGGCGAACAATGACGATGAACTCTCCGTTTCTGGTGACTCCCCAATGGCTTGCGCAACATATCAACGATGAAAATCTGGTGGTGATCGACGTTCGGATGTCGCCGGTCGGGCTGACGCCGAAAAAAGACATGCTTGCCGAGTTCGAACGCGGCCATATCCCCGGCGCGGTCTATTTTGATATCGACGACGTGGCGGACAAAAACACTGCGCTGCCGCACATGTTGCCGACGGCGGTGGAATTCGCCGCGGCGGCGGGCCAATTGGGCATCAGCGAGCGCGATACCCTGGTGATTTACGACGAGGGCAACCAGTTCTCCGCACCGCGCGGCTGGTGGACTTTCCGCAATTTCGGCGCCGAGCGCGTTTATGTGCTGGATGAAGGGCTGAACGGCTGGACCGCGCTGGGGCAAGCGTTGGAAACCGGCCCGGCGCAGCCTGCCCCGCAGACGTTTAACGCCCGGTTCAACGCCGACGCGGTGGTGGGTATGCGGCAAGTGGAGCAAGCGTTAGGCACGCCGGTGCAAATTCTCGACGCGCGCGCCGCGCCGCGCTTTTATGCCGAAGCGCCAGAGCCGCGCCCCGGGCTGCATCGCGGCCATATTCCCGGCAGCATCAACATTCCGTACGGCGAGCTGCTGGAAAACGGCCGCTTCAAATCATTGGAGGCGCTGTGCCAAACCTTCAGCGACAAGGGGGTGGACATCAACGGCCCAATCATCACCAGCTGCGGCTCCGGCGTGACGGCGGCGGTGCTGGCGTTTGGCCTGCTGTCGCTCGGCGCGCCGCAGGTCAAGCTGTATGACGGCGCCTGGAGCGAATGGGGCCAGCTGAGTGGCAAGCAGCCTATCGCCCAAGATTAAGTTTCGATCCGCTCGACCACGATCTGCGCCAGCCGCTGCACGGCGGCCGAAGGCTGATCCTCGGCGCGGTGCAGCACCACGCCGAGTTGGCCGAGAGCGGGCAGCAGATTGGGGGCCAGCGGTGACAGGCCGGGCGGCAAGCCCGCCGCCGTGCGCACCGTAACGCCCAACCCGGCGCTCACCGCCGCCCACACGCCGTTCAGGCTGCGGCTGCTAAAGGCGATGCGCCAGGGTATGCCGGCGCGATCCAGCACCTGCGTCGCCGCGCTGCGCATCAGACAGGGCGCATCGAACATCACCAACGGCAACGGCTCATCCCCTTCTCGCCAGGGCGCCAGCGCGAAGCCGGGCGACGCGATCCAGTGCAACTGCCGCTGCCCCAGCGCCTGATGAAACGGCGTGCTCAGACCGCCATCCCACGCCAGCGACAGATCCAGCTGGCCTTTCAGCACCCAGTCGATCAGCTCGGCATTACGCGCGATGCGTGCCTCGATCCTCACCTTTGGATTGGCGCGCGCGAAGCTGCCCAACACCTGCGGCAGAAACGTCTCGCCGAAATCCTCCTGCAGCCCCAGCCGCACCGTGCCCTGCAGATCCAGCCCGCGCACCGCGGCGGCGGCTTCGTCATTAAGCTCCAGCAGGCGGCGCGCGTAACCGAGCAGGGTCTCCCCCGTCTCGGTCATCACCATGCCGCGCCCGGCCTTGCGCAGGATCGGCGCGCCAACCTGCTGTTCCAGCTTTTTCAGGTGGGCGCTGACCGCCGACGTCGAACGCCCCAGCCGTTCAGCCGCCTTGGCGAAGCTGCCCAGCTCGACGCCGGTGACGAAGCTGCGCAAATCCTCGAGATCGAACGTTATTCGCCCCATGCTGACCATCCTGATTTTCTGAATCATCAATCAAAATAATACCGATTTTACTGATAAAGATGGCGTGTCACGCGCTCCGGGTCAATGTCTTTCCGGAGAATCCTTATACTCGCGATGCAATACCGTTTTACCCTGCCCGCCGGTTCCGCCCCTCTGTCCGCTCCCTTTGACCACACTGCGCCGCGGGTTGACAGCTCAATGTGATATTGATAATCATTATCAATATTGCATATTCATTTGCGGCTCGCGGGATGCGGGCCGCTCTCCGGGGTCAACCGCCATGTCGTCATCACCAATCACACCTTACGCCACCACCTGCTGCATCGTGGGAGGCGGCCCCGCCGGGCTGATGCTCGGCTATCTGCTGGCGCGGGCGGGGATCGACGTGACGGTGCTGGAGAAGCACGCCGATTTCCTGCGCGATTTTCGCGGTGACACCATTCACCCGTCGACGCTGGAAGTCATGCATCAACTGGGCCTGCTCGACGAGCTGCTGACGCTGCCGCATCAGCGCGCGGAATCTCTGCACGCCGAAGTCGCCGGACGCGACATCAAGCTGGCGGATTTCACCCGCCTGCCGACGCGCTGCAAATTTATCGCCTTTATGCCGCAGTGGGAGTTCCTCAACTTTTTGGCCCAGCAGGCCGCCGCCTTCCCCAACTTCAGGCTGCTGACCTCGGCGCAGGTTCATGAGCTGCTGTACGACCGCGGCCAGGTATGCGGCGTGCTGGCCGACACGCCGGAAGGCCCGATCCGCGTGCGCAGCCGGCTGGTGATCGGCACCGACGGCCGCAACTCGGTGGTGCGCGAGCAGGCGGCGCTCAGCAGCCGTTCCTTCGGCGCGCCGCGCGACGTTGTGTGGATGAAGCTCAGCAAGCAGCCGGGCGATCCGGCCTGGTCGATGGGCCACACCGGGCCGAAGCAGAACTTCATCATGATCGATCGCGGCGACTACTGGCAGTGCGGCTACTCGATCGATAAAGGCAGCTTCGACGCGATCCGCGGTAGCGGCCTGGAGAAATTTTTGCTGCACCTCGCCGAGGTGGCGCCATTCCAGGACGATCGCCTGCAGGAGATCGTCGAGTGGGATCAGGTGAAGCTGCTGAGCATCCGCATCGATCGTCTGGATCGCTGGGCCAAACCGGGAGTGCTGTGCATCGGCGACGCCGCGCACGCCATGTCGCCGATCGGCGGCGTGGGCGTCAACCTGGCGATTCAGGACGCGGTGGCCGCCGCCAACGCCCTGATCCCGCCGCTGCGCCAGCATCGGCTGCAGCTGAAGCATCTGCTGAGCGTGCAGCGCCGGCGCGAATTCCCCACTCGCGCCATCCAGTTTTTGCAGATCAAAATGAGCCAGCGCAAGCCGGGCGAACGCCGCGCGGCGGGCGGCTCGCGCTTGATCGCCCGCGTCGGCAACAGCCGCTGGCTGCCGCGCCTGTTCGGCCGCATCATCGGCCTGGGTTTTCGCCGTGAAACACCGCGGCATCTGTCCAACGAAACCTGCCCGCCGGAATAGCATTGGTGATTTTTTCATCGCGCCGTATAATGGTTAAATCGAACGATTTAATTAACTGGAGCGATTAAATGTACGCACTCACCGCGAACGAGGCCAAAACCCAATTCGGCGATTTGCTGCTCAAGGCGCAGCGTGAACCGGTGCAAATCAATCGCAACGGCAAACCGGTCGCCGTCGTCATGTCTGTAGAAGATTACCAGGCGCTGGAAGATCTCAAATTAAGCGCACTGCAGCAAAAAATCGCGCAGGCTACCGCCGAGGAAGACGCCGGTAAGGCGGTAGACGGCGATGCCTTCTTCAACCGTCTGCTCACCGATGAAACAGACTGAGATACCCGCGTTTCGCCTCACCCCGCAGGCCCAACAAGATCTGCTGGCTATTCGTCATTTCACCATCGAGCACTGGGGCCAAGCGCAATCTCGCCGCTATCTTGAGCAGTTGAGAGAGGTCATGCATCATTTGGCAGATATGCCGGAAGCGGGTAAAGCTCACTTCCACGATCTGGGCGAAGAGATACGCCGTTTTCCTTACGCCAGCCATAGGATCTACTACCGCAACCGCCCTGCCGGCATCACCGTTCTCGCCATTCTGCATCAGGCGATGGTGCCTCACCGCCATCTGGAACAACGGCTGTAATTTTTCTTACTCAAAGGGGCACTGATGTTCACCGTTCGTCAGGCATTGCTGGAAGATTTAACGCAAGTGCGCGATATCGGCATCCGCACCTACCGCGCCCACTTCGGTGAGCTGTGGCGCTACCCGCACGAGCTGGAGGCCTTTCTGGCGGAGGATTTTTCCGTCTCCGCGCTGGAACGGACGCTGCGCGATCCCGACGTGTGCTGGCTGTTGGCCCATGAGGATGACGCCCTCGTCGGCTATGCGCGGGTGAACTTCGACAGCCTGCTGGCACCAACCGAGCACATCGGCGCAGAGCTGCAGAAAATCTATTTTCTGCCGGGCCATGCCGGCAACGGCTATGGCCAGCGCCTGTACGAACAGGTGCAGCAGCGGGCTATCGACCGTCGGCAAAAAACGCTGTGGCTGGAAGTGCTGCA
The DNA here is from genome assembly GCF_052167655.1 of Serratia sp. CY55921. NCBI lineage: Bacteria > Pseudomonadati > Pseudomonadota > Gammaproteobacteria > Enterobacterales > Yersiniaceae > Serratia > Serratia sp. CY55921. The sequence continues at coordinate 2,274,347 of NZ_JBJNMU010000001.1, forward strand.
ACGCAACACCCGCGCCCAACGTTTTTATCAGCGTCAAGGATTGAGCATTTGTGGCGAGACCTGCTACACCAGCGCCCAGGGCTCGATAGGCATTTGGTATATGAGCAAGGCGCTGTAACCGCGCCCCACTCCGCCGTCGTTTAGCGCGGCTCCCGCTGCAGCATCAAGAACAGCAAGGCAAACGCATTGGGCGCCAGGTAGATCAGCGCCCCCAGCTGCACCGCCAGCGGATCCTTCTTGGCCTGCCAGGCCATAAACCAGTCGCCGGCGACCACCATAAAGCCGACGCCCCACACCGTTATCGCGCAAAGCGCCCCCAGCATCGCCCAGGCTTTGCCCTTGGCGAAAGCGGCGTAAGGGCCTTTCAATCGCCCGATCATCAGCGCCACGCCCGCCGTCGCGAATAGGCCGGCCAGCGTTTCCAGCGCGGTGATGACCGCCAACCCCAACATGCAGGCCCAGTCGGCGCTGATCGCGCGCCACATCAGCCCCGGCGTTTGATAAGTATCCTGCATGGCGAGCAGCGGCCCCACCGCATTGCGCGCGGTGCCGGCGAAATCCGCCGTATTGTTCAACAGGCTAAACAGCCCCCACAGGGCCGGAAACAGGGACAGGACGATGCAACCGAGGCGTGACACAGTGGTTTCGTTCATGGTTATCCTTAATGAATAAACGGGTGGCTCCCGTCCTCATGACGGGACCGCTCTTGAGAGCCTGATAGTTTGACGTGCACAATGTAAGAACTAATCTTACAATGACGCAGCATAGCCGAAAGTGAGGAGGAACAATGGGCAGAACACTAACGGTAGATCTGGGTGACGAACTGCGTAGCTTCGTCGAAGACCTGGTGGCCAGCGGCGATTACCGAACGCCCAGCGAAGTCATCCGCGAATCCGTGCGCACTTTGCGCGAACGTACCGCCGCCTCAAAACTGGAAGAGCTTAGGCGCTTGATCGCCGAAGGAGAGAACAGCGGCGAAGCCGTCGAATGGGATCGTGATGTGTTCATGGAAAGAATACGGAGCAAAGCAAAAGGATGCGCAGGAGAGTAACCGTTCGTCCAAAAGCGTTGGACGATATGGAAGAGATCTATTTTTACGGGTTGGCGCACTTTGGCTTGCAGGTGGCCGAAGATTATCTGCGCCGCCTGCATCAGGCTTTCGATAACCTTAGCCACCACCAACTCGGCAAAAACATCGATGCAATCGGCCCCGGCCTATGGGTATCGCCCGTCGCCAACCACCTGATTTATTTTCGACAGCACAGGCGGGAGGTGAATATCATCAGAGTGCTGCATCATTCCCGCGATCCGCTCAGCCAATCCTTTTTCAGCTGACCCAACGTTAAATCGCCACCAGCCCGCGTACGCCGTCCTGTTCCATAGCGCTGCCGGCGCCGCGCTGCACGATGCTGCCGCGCGACATCACCAGATAGCTGTCCGCCAGGTCGGCGGCGAAGTCATAGAACTGCTCCACCAGCAGGATCGCCATATCGCCCCGCGCCGCCAGCTGTTTGATCACCGCGCCGATCTCCTTGATCACCGAAGGTTGGATCCCTTCCGTCGGTTCGTCGAGGATCAACAGCTGCGGCCGGCAGGCCAGCGCCCGGCCGATCGCCAGCTGCTGTTGCTGCCCGCCGGAAAGATCGCCGCCGCGCCGATCCTTCATTTGCCGCAGCACCGGAAACAGTTCATAGATCGGATCCGGCACCGCGCGCGCGTCGGCGCCGGAAAAACGCGCCAGCCCCATCAGCAGATTTTCCTCCACCGTCAGGCGCGGAAAAATCTCCCGCCCCTGCGGCACATAGGCGATGCCCGCCTGCACCCGCTGATGCGGCTTTTTACCGGTGATGGTTTCGCCCCGCCAACGGACGCTGCCGCTGCGCGCCGGGATCAGCCCCATCAGGCATTTCAGCAGCGTGGTCTTGCCCACGCCATTGCGCCCCAGCAGGCAGGTCACCTCGCCGATGCGCGCCTCGAACGACAGGCCGCGCAGAATGTGGCTGCCGCCGTAATACTGATTCAATTCCTCTACCTGCAGCATGATTACGCCTCCTCAGCGCCCCAGATATACCTCAATCACCCGTTCATCGGCCTGCACCTGCGCCAGCGATCCTTCCGCCAGCACCTGTCCCTGATGCAGCACCGTCACGCGATCGGCAATGGTTTCCACAAACCCCATGTCGTGCTCCACCACCATCAGCGAATGCTTGCCCGCCAGCTCGCGGAACAGTTCGGCGGTGTAGTCGGTTTCAGCGTCGGTCATGCCGGCCGCCGGCTCGTCGAGCAACAGCAGGTGCGGTTCCTGCACCAGCAGCATGCCGATCTCGAGAAACTGTTTCTGCCCGTGGGACAGCAGCCCGGCGGGCCGGTGGCGCTCGTGCCCCAGCCGCAGGGTCTTCAGCATCTCGTCGATGCGGTCTCGCTGTTCGCTGCTTAAACGGGCGCGCAGGCAGGCCCATACCGACTTGCGGGTTTTCTGGGCGATCTCCAGATTTTCGAACACCGTCAGCGCCTCGAACACCGTCGGTTTTTGAAACTTGCGGCCGATGCCGGCATGGGCGATCTGCATCGGCGCCAGCCGGGTCAGATCGACGGTCTGGTCGTAAAACACCCTGCCGCTGTCCGGCCGGGTTTTGCCGGTGATCACATCCATCAGCGTGGTCTTGCCGGCGCCGTTGGGGCCGATCACGCAGCGCAGTTCGCCGACGCCAATGCGCAGCGACAGATCGGTCAGCGCGCGAAAACCGTCGAAGCTGACGTTGACGTTATCGAGCTGCAACACCGGATCGGTTTGCTGCCGGTATTTGTCCGCCGGCAGCGGGTGGGTAAACAGTTCGTCGGTCACTTGCATCGCCTTCATGAGGATTTCCTCCGACGCAGCAGGCCAATCACCCCTTTGGGCAGAAACAACGTGACGACGATAAACATCAGGCCGAGGAAAAACTGCCAGTATTCGGGAATGGCCATGGTGAACCAGCTCTTGGCGCCGTTGACGATGCCGGCGCCGAGCAGCGGCCCCACCAGGGTGCCTCGCCCGCCGAGGGCTACCCAAATGGCGGCCTCGATCGAGTTGGTCGGCGACATTTCGCCGGGGTTGATGATGCCGACCTGCGGCACATAGAGCGCGCCGGCCAGCCCGCACAGCACCGCCGACAGCGTCCAGACGAACAGCTTGAAGCCCTTCGGATCGTAGCCGCAGAAGGTCAGGCGGTTTTCCGCATCGCGCACCGCGGTCAGCACCCGGCCGAACTTGCTGCGCGCCAGCGCAAAGCCGATGGCCAGGCTGGCGGCCAGCAGCAGCACCGTCGCCAGGAACAGCGCCACCCGCGTGCCGGCGGCGGTGATGGGAAAGCCGAGCAGCGTGGTGAAACCGGTAAAGCCGTTATTGCCGCCGAAACCGGTCTCGTTGCGAAAGAACAGCAGCATGCCGGCATAGGTCAGCGCCTGGGTCATGATCGAGAAGTACACCCCTTTGATTTTCGAGCGAAAGGCGAAGTAGCCGAACAGGAAAGCCAACAGGCCCGGCACCAGCACGATCAGGCACAGCGCCCAGGCGAAATGCTGGGTGCCGCTCCAGAACCACGGCAGCTCGTTCCAGGAGAGGAACGCCATAAACGCCGGCAGCCCGTCTCCCGCCGCCTGCCGCATCAGGTACATGCCCATGGCGTAGCCGCCGAGCGCGAAGAACAGCCCGTGGCCGAGCGACAGCAGCCCGGCATAGCCCCACACCAGATCGAGCGCCACCGCCACCACCGCGTAGCACAGGATCTTGCCCGCCAGCGTCAGGGTATAGGTGGACACCGCCAGCGGATGACCCGCCGGCAACAACGTCATGAACGGCATGACCAGCAGCGCCAGCAACGCCAGCCCGCCGATGCTCAACGCCAGCCGGGGCGCTTTCTGCACGCCGGTTACGGTCAATGGTTGGCTCATCAGTCAATCACCCTGCCCTTAAGGGCGAACAGCCCCTGCGGACGCTTTTGAATAAACAGAACGATCAGCACCAGGATCAGGATCTTGCCCAACACGGCGCCGATCTGCGGCTCGAGGATCTTGTTGACGATGCCGAGGCCGAAGGCCGCCGCCACCGTCCCCGCCAGCTGGCCGACGCCGCCGAGCACCACCACCAGGAACGAATCGATGATGTAACCTTGCCCCAGCTCCGGCCCGACGTTGCCCAACTGCGACAGCGCCACCCCGCCAAGCCCGGCAATGCCGGATCCCAACCCGAAGGCCAGCATGTCCACCCGCCCGGTGGGCACGCCGCAGCAGGCAGCCATCGCGCGGTTTTGCGTCACCGCGCGCACGTTCATGCCGAGCCGGGTTTTGTTCAGCAGCAGCCAGGTCAACGCCAGCACCAGCAGCACGAACGCGATCACCGCGATGCGGTTCCACGGCAACACCAGGTTCGGCAACAGCTGCACGCCGCCCGACAGCCACGCCGGGTTGGCGACCTCGACGTTCTGCGCGCCGAAAAGCACCCGCACCAGTTGGATCAGCACCAGGCTGATGCCCCAGGTGGCCAGCAGGGTTTCCAGCGGTCGGCCGTACAGGTGGCGGATCACCGTGCGCTCCAGCAGCATACCGATCCCGGCGGTGATGGCGAACGCCACCGGCAGCGCCGCCAGCGGGTAGAGCGCCAGCCACTGCGGCGCAAATTGCTGAAACAGCCCCTGCACCAGATAGGCGGAATAGGCGCCGAGCATCAGCATTTCGCCGTGCGCCATATTGATGACGCCGAGCAGGCCGTAGGTGATCGCCAGGCCAAGCGCCGCCAGCAGCAGGATCGAACCGAGCGACAGGCCGCTGAACGCCTGGCCGAGCAGATCGCCGATCATCAGGCGGTGCTGCACGCGCTGCAGGCTGCGCTGCGCCTCGGCGCGCACCGCGGCGTCCGGCTCATTGGCCGCGTCGGTCAAGGCTTGCAGCCGCGCGCGGGTTTCCGGCTCGCCCGATTCCCCCAGCAGCCGCACCGCATTGAAGCGCACCTGCGGGCTGGCGTCGGCCAATTGCAGGTTCGCCAGCGCAATGCTCAGCGCGTCGCGTACCTGAGGGTCTTTCTCCTGCGCCAGCCGCCGGGTCAACAGCGGCAACTGCTCGCCCTGCGCCTCGCGCTGCAGCGCGGTCGCCGCCTGCAGCCGCACCGCCGCGTCCGCGCTAACCAACCGCTGCGCCGACAACGCGTTGGCGATCAGAATGCGCAGCCGGTTGTTCAGCCACACCTTCTTCGGCTCGCCAACCGGGGCCGCCTCACCTTCAAGCGGCAGATAGCGGTCGCCCTGGCGGATAAAGGCGCGTTTCGCCCCGTCGATCACCACGGTTTCCTGCTGCAGCCCCTGCAGCAACGGCAGGCGCGCGGCGTCCGGCTCGGCCGCCCACGCCTGCAGCAGTTTAGCCTGCTGCGCGCGAGTGGCCGCCGCGAACTCATCGGCCGGCCCGGCCTGCGCCAGCAGGGGCCAGGCGCACAACAGCCACAGCCCGGCGCGCAGAGAGGATAAAAACGGAGATTGCATCAGCTGCCTCTTCTGTTGGGCCGGCGCGCGTCGAGCCGCGCCGGCGCTGAGTGACGTTACTTGCCGCCTTTCACCGGGTAATCCGGTTTTTTGTCGTTGCCGGCGATATACGGACTCCACGGCTGCGCGCGCACCGGCGCCTCGGTCTGCCACACCACGTTGAACTGGCCGTTGCCCTCGATCTCGCCGATCATCACCGGCTTATGCAGGTGGTGATTGGTCTTGTCCATGGTCAGCGTGAAGCCCGACGGCGCGGCGAAGGTTTGCCCAGCCATCGCCGCGCGCACCTTATCGACGTCGGTGGTGCCGGCCTTTTCCACCGCCTGCGCCCACATATGGAGGCCGACGTAGGTGGCCTCCATCGGATCGTTGGTGACCGCAGTGGCGTAATTCGGCAGATTGTGCGCCTTGGCGTAGGCTTTCCACTGGCTGACAAACTGTTTGTTGGTCGGGTTATCCAGCGATTCGAAGTAGTTCCAGGCCGCCAGGTTGCCCACCAGCGGCTTGGTGTCGATGCCGCGCAGCTCTTCCTCGCCGACCGAGAAGGCGATCACCGGCACGTCGGTGGCCTTGACGCCCTGGTTGGCGAGTTCTTTGTAGAACGGCACGTTGGAATCGCCGTTGATGGTGGAGATCACCGCGGTGTTTCCGCCGGCGGCGAACTTCTTGATGTTGGCGACGATGGTCTGGTAATCGCTGTAGCCGAACGGCGTATAGACCTCTTCGATATCCTTGTCCTGCACGCCTTTGCTGTGCAGGAAGGCGCGCAGGATCTTGTTGGTGGTGCGCGGATAGACGTAATCGGTGCCCAACAGGAAGAAGCGCTTGGCGCCGCCGCCGTCCTCGCTCAGCAGGTATTCCACCGCCGGGATCGCCTGCTGGTTCGGCGCCGCGCCGGTGTAGAACACGTTCGGCGACATCTCTTCGCCTTCGTATTGCACCGGATAGAACAGCAGGCCGTTCAGCTCCTCAAACACCGGCAGCACCGACTTGCGCGACACCGAAGTCCAGCAGCCAAACACCGCCGCCACCTTGTCCTGGCTCAGCAGCTGGCGCGCCTTTTCGGCGAACAGCGGCCAGTTGGAGGCCGGATCCACCACCACCGGCTCCAGCTTTTTGCCGAGCACCCCACCTTTGGCGTTGATCTCGTCGATGGTCATCAGCGCCACATCCTTCAGCGGCGTCTCGGAAATCGCCATGGTGCCGGAGAGCGAACTCAGAATGCCGACCTTGATGGTGTCGGCGGCCTGCGCGCTCCAGGCCAGGCCCAGGCCGACAGCGGCGGCGGACAGCGCAAAAGCTTTGATAAAACGACGACGTTGCATAGTTCAAACTCCTGATGTGTATGAAATCAAAATCGTTACGCCGAGCGCGCAGGCTGCTGAGCCCGCGCCTGGTGCAACATGTGCAGCGTTATTTTTCGCACTTCTGCCTTGCTGACGGCGATGTGCTCGCCGAGCAGCGTTTGCGCCGCCCCGCTTTGCCGCTGCAGGATCGCCTGCAAAATGGCGGCGTGCTCGCGGTAGGTGGCGTCCACCCGCGCCTGCTGGGTGAAATCCAGCCGGCGAATGATGCGGATCTTTTCGGTCAGTTCACGGTGAATGCGCGCCATTTCGCCGTTGCCCGCCGCGGCCACCAACGCCTGATGAAACTGCTCATCGTGCTGCGACACCGCCTTGCCGTCCGCCAGGCGCGGCGCTTCGGTCCAAAAACGGCTCAGCGCCGCCAGCGCGTCCGGCGTTTCCCCGGCCGGGCGTTCGCACAGCCGTTTCACCGCCTCTTGCTCCAGCACGATGCGCAGGTCGTACAGCTCTTCGAAGTAGGCGAAGTCGAACGGCCGCACCTGCCAACCGCTGCGAAACAACACCTCGACATAGCCTTCGCGCTCCAGCCGAAACAGCGCCTGACGCACCGGCGTGCGGCTGGCCGCCATGCGCTGCGCCACGTCGCTTTCGCTGAAGCGATCGCCCGGCAGCAGGCGAAACTCGAAGATGTCGGCCTTGAGCTGCAGATAAATGCGCTCCGCCAACCCTTCCGGGCGCGCCTTGTGCTCTCCGTTGGTGATTTGCATCATCGCTCCTCCGTTCAGACCGCCTTTTCCAGCCACAGCAGGGCGTCGCCCGGCCCGACCGGCCGCCCCTGCCGGCAGCTGATGCGTTTAACGATCCCGGCGCGCGGCGCGGTGACCGCCAGCTCCATTTTCATCGCCTCGACCACGATCAGCGGCTGCCCGGCCGCCACCACCTGCCCCGGTTCCACCAGGATCTTCCACACGCTGCCGTTCAGATCGGCGCTGACCAGATCGCCGTCGATGGCGTCTTCTTCCTCCGGCGGCAACAGCTGCGCCTCGGCCTCGTCGTCATCGCTGCGCCAGCGCGCCACTTCGGCGCTGAACGCCTGCTGCTGGCGATGCTGGAAGTCGGCGATCGCCTCGGCGTTGTCGGCCAGGAAACGGGTGTAGGCGGCGAAGTCGAACTCGCTCTCTTCGATGCGCACCTGCATGCGCCCTTCACGGAACGCTTCGCGCTGCTCGTCCAGCTCTCGCTCGCTGACCGGGTAGAAGCGCACCTGATCGAAGAAGCGCAGCAGCCAGGGCTCACCGGCGGTGAACTGCGGGTTTTTGAGAAACTTGTTCCAGATCGGCAGCGTGCGCCCCACCAGCTGGTAACCGCCCGGCGAGTCCATGCCGTAGATGCACATGTACATGCCGCCGATGCCGACCGTCCCTTCGGCGGTGTGGGTGCGCGCCGGGTTGTATTTGGAGCTCAGCAGGCGATGGCGCGGATCGAGCGGCACCGCGCAGGGCGCGCCGAGGTAGACGTCGCCCAGCCCGAGGATCAGGTAGCTGGCGTCGAACAGAATGTCGCGCACCTGCTCGCGTCGGCTCAGGCCATTGATGCGCTGAATGAAATCGACGTTGTTCGGCAGCCAGGGCGCCGAGGCGCGCACCGTCTGTTGATAGCGATCCACCGCCCCCAGCGTGGCCGAATCCTCAAACGCCATCGGCAGCCACACGGTGCGCGTCGGCACCTTCAGGCGGCTGACGTCCCCCAGCGCCCGTTCGCGCGCCAGCAGGCGCTGCAGCAGGTCGGCCTGGCTAATCTGCCGGCTGTCGTAGCGGATCTGCAGCGAACGCACGCCCGGCGCCAGCTCCGCCACGCCCGGTATCGCCCCCTCACGCAGCGACTGCATCAGCAGATGAATGCGCAGCCGCAGCGCCAGATCGAGCACATTGTCGCCGTACTCCATCAGAATGTAACCGTCCCCCGCCTGGCGATACGCCACCGCCGGGCGCCCTTCCGCCGCCGGCAGCGCCGCCAGCACCGCGGCGGAAACGGTCTCCGCCGGGGCCAGATCCGGCGGCGGCAGGGTGATGGCCTTCACCGCCGCCAGCGCTTCGATGCTGCCAAGCTGCGCCTGTTCCAGCGACTGCGCCTGGCGAAAGCCGATCGGATGGAACCGGATGCGGTCGCCCGGCTTCACCTGCCCCACTTTCCACAGCTCGGCCTTGGCGATGGTCACCGGGCAGACGAAGCCGCCGAGGCTGGGCCCGTCGCGGGTCAGGATCACCGGGAAATCGCCGGTGAAGTTGATTGCGCCGATGGCGTACTCGCAGTCGTGCACGTTGGAAGGATGCAAACCGGCTTCGCCGCCGTCCTCCCGCGCCCATTCGGGCTTCGGCCCCGCCAGGCGCACGCCGAGGCGGTTGGAGTTGTAATGCACCTGCCAGTCGGTGGCGAAGAAGGCCTCTATTGATTCGGCAGTGAAAAAGTCCGGCGCGCCGTGCGGACCGTACAGCACGCCGATGTGCCACTGGTCGCCGTAGTGCGGGATCAGGCTGTCGTCCATCGCCTGCGGCGCGGCGATCGGCGCCGGCGTGGTGCAAGCAGTCAGCGCCGGTTGAGCGATCGCCAGCATGTCCGCCACGCGCAGGGTGCGCCCGGCATGCCCGCCGAACTGGCCCAGCGCAAAGGTGGAACGGCTGCCGAGATACACCGGCACGTCAAAGCCGTTGCGTACCGCCAGATAGGTGCGGCAGCCGTGCGTGGCGCGCCCCAGCGTCAGCACCTGCCCGGCCCGCACCGCGATCGGCCGCCAGTAAGCGACCGCTTCGCCGTCCAAATCGGCCGGGCAGCTGGCACCCGTCAGCGCGAGGGTGGCGTCGCAGTGAAAGCGCAACGTCGGCCCCTGCAGGGTAAACTCGAGCCCGGCGGCCGCCGGGTGGTTGCCGACGATGCGGTTGGCCAGCCGGAACGCGAAGTCGTCCATCGGGCCGGACGGCGGCACGCCGATGTCCCAATAGCCGAGGCGGCCGGGATAATCCTGCACGCTGCTGTAGGTACCGGGTTGCAGCACTTCGAGGCAGTGCGGCTGGAAACGCACATCGTCCAGCAGACGCGTCCAAACGTCGCCGCGCTGAAATTGCGGCGTGGCGATCACCTGCCGCAGATAATCGAGGTTGGTGGCGATGCCGTGCAAACGGGTCGCCGCCAGCGCCACGCGCAGTTTTTCCAGCGCCTGCGCCCGATCCGCGCCGTGCACGATCAGCTTAGCGATCATCGGGTCGTAAAACGCCGAGACTTCGCTGCCGGTCGCCACCCACCCGTCGAGCCGCACGTCGTCAGGGAAATGCACCTCGGTCAGCACGCCGGGGCTGGGCTGGAAGTTTTTCAGCGGATCTTCGGCGTAGAGGCGCACTTCGATCGCCGCGCCCTGCGGCGCGCGCTGCAACGCCGCCCAATCCAGCGCGTCGCCCGCCGCCACCTGCAGCATGCATGCGATCAGATCCAGGCCGGTGACCATCTCGGTGATCGGGTGCTCGACCTGTAAGCGGGTGTTCACTTCCAGGAAGTAAAACTCGTCGCGCGCGGCGTCATAAATGAATTCCACGGTGCCGGCGCTGCGGTAATTCACCGACTCGCCCAGCGCCACCGCCGCCCGATGCAGCGCCTGGCGGGTCGCCGCCGGCAGGTGCGGCGCCGGGGTTTCCTCCACCACCTTTTGGTTGCGCCGCTGCAGCGAGCAGTCGCGTTCGCCGAGCGCCGCCACCCGCCCCTGGCCGTCGCCGAAAATCTGCACCTCGACGTGGCGCGCGCGATCGACGAAGCGTTCGATAAAGGCGCCGGCGTCGCGGAAGAACTGCTCTCCCAGCCGTTTGACGCTGTCGTACGCGTCGCGCAGCGCCGCCTCGTCGTCACAGCGCGTCAGGCCGATGCCGCCGCCGCCGGCGGTGCTTTTCAGCATCACCGGGTAGCCGATGCGCGCGGCGGCGGCGACCGCCTGCTCAACGCTCTCCAGCAAGCCGGTGCCCGGCGTCATCGGCACCCCGGCCAACGCCGCCAGCTCGCGCGCCCGGTGCTTGAGGCCGAACTCGCGCATCTGCGCCGCCGTCGGGCCGATAAAGGCGATGCCCGCCGCTTCGCAGGCGTCGGCAAACTCGGCGCTCTCGGACAAAAAGCCGTAGCCGGGGTAGATCGCCTGCGCGCCGGTGGCCGCTGCCGCCGCGAGGATCTTGTCGATGCGCAGGTAGCTGTCGGCGGCCTTGTCGCCGCCGAGCGCCACCGCCCTGTCGGCCTCGGCGACGTGCGGCGCATTGCGGTCGGCGTCGGAATAGACCGCCACGCTGGTTACGCCCAGGCGTTTCAGGGTGCGAATGGCGCGGCAGGCGATTTCGCCGCGGTTAGCGATCAGTACGGTAGTAAACATGTTCATGCCCCCTTAACGCTGGCGAGATAGTCGCGCCAGCCGCCAAACTCAGTGATATCCGTCGCGTCTTCCAGCGCCCAGGCTTCGCAGATAAACCCCTTCACCCGCCGGCCGTCCGCCAGCAGCAGCGTGCCGATGCCCAATGGCGCCGGGATTTCCGCCACAAACTCGCCGAAACGGGCCAGCGGAATGTCCCACAGCTCAACGCGGATCGCCGCCCCCTGCGCCGCGCGCGCCAGCCCCGGCTTCGGCGGCTCGGTATCGGCCAGCGCATACAGGCGATAGCAGGGGGCGGTAGCGGTTTGCTCCACCTGCACCGCGTCGCGCTGCGTCAGCTGGACGTTGAGCGGCATGCCACTGAGGTGAGCGCCCACTACCGCCAGACGCACGTGTCCCAAAGACGGGGCCGGCGTGGGCTGCGGCGGCAATGCCCGACCGATAGCGCCGAGCGGCAAGGCGCTTTGCCGTTGCCAGCGCACGCCAAACGCCGCCAGCGCCCGGTCATGCCAGGCGGGCGCAATCAGGGTGATGCCCGCCGGCAGACCGTCTTCGCGCAGCGGCCCCGGCAGCGCCAGCGCGCTCAGATCGGCCAGGTTGGTGAAATTGGTGTAAGTGCCGAATTGCGAATTGAACAGCACCGGCTCCTGCGCCATCTCCGCCAGGGTGCGGATAGTGGGCGCGGTCGGCACCACCAGCGCGTCGAACGGCGCCAGCCGCTGGGCGATTTGCCGCGCCAGCTCGGCGCGCAGGTATTCCGCCTTGTAGGCGTCGCAGGCGCTGTAGCCGAGGCCGTTGCCGACGATGCCGCGCACCACCGGATCGATGGCCTGCGGGCTCGCTTCCAGCACCTGCTCAATGGCCACCGTGCGCTCCGCCACCCAGGGGCCGTAATACAGCTGTTCCGCCAGAGTGCGAAACGGCGCGAAATCGAGGGGTTCCAGCGTGGCGCCGCCCGCCTGCAGCTGCGCCAGCGCTCGGTGAAACGCCCGCTCGGCCTGAACATCGCCGAAAAACTCCAGCTGGGCGGGAACGGCGAAACGCGGCGCGGCGGGGATATCCGCCGGCGCGGTATGCGGATCGGGGCGGGAATACGGGTCTGCCGCGTCAAAGCCGCTCGCCAGTTCCGCCACCAGCGCGGCATCGGCCACCGTCAGCGCGAAGACCGACACCGTATCGTTCAACCGGCAGGCCGGCACCACGCCGCGGTTGGACAACCGCCCCTTGGTCGGCTTCAGCCCGACGATGTTGTTGAACCCGGCGGGCACACGCCCCGAACCGGCGGTGTCGGTGCCGAGCGCGAACGGCACCAGGCCGCGCGCCACCACCGAGGCGGAGCCGGAGCTGGAACCGCCGCTGACGTAGCGGCTGTCGAAGCTGTTGACCACTGCGCCATACGGTGAGCGAGTGCCCACCAACCCGGTAGCGAACTGGTCGAGGTTGGTTTTACCAAGGGCGATAGCCCCGGCGGCGCGCAGGTGGGCGACCACGGTGGCGTCCGCCGCGGCCTGATAGGTGAACGCCGGGCAGGCGGCGCTGGTCGGCCAGCCGCCGACGTCGATATTGTCTTTGATGGCGAAGGGCACGCCGAACAGCGGCAGGCGGCTGAGATCGCCGGCGACCGCCTCGAGCCTCTGTGCCAGCTGCCGATACTGCTGCTCGCGCTGCGCCGGCGTGGCGAGATACAGCCAGGCGTTATCGTCTGGGGTCAGCCCGGCGACCAGCGTTTCGATCGTCGCACTGACGCAGGCAAGGCGCTCGCCCGCCGGGCGGGTTTGGTAATGGTGTTGCCATTCACTGAGGGTAAAACCGCACGCTACAACAGGTTCGCTCATCGACTGAATTCCATCTGGTACACAAGATGGGATTCAACAGAGCAACCGGCGTGCCAATTTTTAATCTCATGATTTCAATAAATTATAATTAAAACTTATGACAGCAGCGGCAAACGGGCTGCACCAGCGGCGCGCAGCGGGAGAACAAAAAGAGTGCAATGGCGGGATGACGCAGAGGAAAAACCGGGGCGACTCACTCGCCGCCCCGCAGGCCGATGGGGATAGGTCAACCGCCAGCCGCAAGCTCAGTACCTACCATGTGGTGAGCGCTACCCTTCTCCAGGTATTGGCCGCCGTGCAAATATAAAAGAACGTGGAGTCTGCCGACCATTGGCCTATTTTACCGGGCGCAACGGCCGAAGCGGGGACAGCAACTCTGACACCTACAGGATCTCCGTTCACGTTCGCTGAATCATAAATATTCAACACTTTTATGTGGCCGGAGGAGAATTGGTTATTCGGCCCACCAATAGGATAAGCGCCGTTACCGGCCGGATAGATGCCATTATCCGCAACCGTTAACTGCTTGGTGTACAACCCGCTCCATTTAAATGAGGGTTGTCCTAAGGCGGTCGCGATATCCTTCTGCGGCGAAAAATCCGCCGGGGAGATGGATACGCCGCTGCTGGTCGTATTGTTATTAGCGCCAAGCGTAAACTTAGGTGAAAAACTAATTAAGGAAGCCCCGTCCTGAGCCAACCTGACGCCCGGTTCAAACCCCTGAAGGTTATTGCCTGGAGAAATGCCGCCAAAGTAATGGTAGCTGGTACTCCCTCCTTTGGCGGCATAGAACAGGTTATCGGAGCCGTCCTTGATACCATGGAAAATGGCCGGATAAGCGCCATGGCTGGCCCTGTCCGCCAAGGACCACGGAAGTTGCCTAGGAGCCATATCGGCGATTGCCGCGTTGGCGAATCTTGTCGTATTGCTCAGCATGTTATCAAACACAAATGCCGCCGCGATGCCGTTTACCGGTTCTGCAGCCACATTGTAAGTGGTATTACCCACGTTATAGAAACCGCCCCGACATTCAAAGGTGCTTCCATCACTCTGAAGAATGGTTTCACCTTCGCAAGTAAACTGCCCCAGGATGTTATCGGTGTTGGTTCGGGTGAGTTTGATCGCCGTAGCGCCGACGCCGCCGAACAGGTGGATATAGCAGAAACCGTTGTACCACGTTACGCTGTTGGCGTTTCCTCTCAACTCCAGCCCCACGCCGGCATCCGTATTTGTGCCACCATCGCCCGGATTGCCGGAGACCTTGATCTGACATTGAATTTCATGGAACCCCACGCCGTGGAAGGAGCTATCCCCGCCATTGCTTTCCATCAAGATGTTCGACAAGCCACGGTGGAACCGGCAAGAGTGAAAACTGACGAACTCGGTAAACGCACCGGCATAGCCGTTCAACAGATGTAAGTTCACAAAAAACTTCATAATCAGCAATCTTTCATGCCGCATGAAACAGGAACCATTGATCCGATAGCCGGTGCCCGTATATAACGCGCCCTTGGCCGGCGTAATCGTCACATCGCTGATATATCTGTTGGTATGGATCCCGGAACCGCCTTTCGACTCAAAACACGCATGATCATTAGACGTCGGCTTAAAGAAGAATTTCGTACTAATCCAATTTTCACCCTCTATCGCAATGCCTTTATCTCCGGTGTAGTTTTCTCCCCCTAAATTTAAGGTATCTGTAATGTAATAGTTGCCGGCAGGAACATAGAGCTTCTTGCAGCCTTGGCTAATCGCATAAGCGATAGCCTGTTTAAACGCCTGCGTATCATCCGTACCAACGCCAGCTGTATCATTCCAATCGCCCTTCGCGCCGAACATCTGAGGGGTAATGTGGGGCACGCCTTCATTCGGGAAGGAATACTGAATGAGTTGATTGCCCGTTACCCCTGCAAGCGTAGAGAGAATCGGTTTAAAAGCGCAATCCCAGACGTTCTTGCCAATGAGAGTCGTTTCGTCAAATGCCCCGCCTAACTCCAGCGCCCGAGCGGGAGAAGCAAGTTTAATCACATTCCCTTCAATAATGGCGTTTTTCCCATTCAAGAAACGGATATAACCAAACCCAGAGTCCGTGACCCGATTGCCGGAAAACACCGTACGGTCGCCGTACAGCTTGATCCATACCTGGCTGCTGGTCCATCCGGAGTTGGTTATCTTGTTGCCGGTCATCACGCAGCTATTGGTGAACAGGGCAACCTTGCAATTATTGATAATATTGCCTGAGAGGGTCGCCTCCGTTGCGGCAATGCCATTGAAGGCCGAGGAATTGGAGGTGCCGCAGAAATTTAAAAAATTATCTGCGATAACGGACTCAGCGACAGAAATATCGTTATTGCCGTGATAGTCGATGCCATTCTCAACGGTATCTTCAACGTGATTCCCGATAATTCGTGAATTATTCGTAGGGATTTTGGTGGGGTTATTCACTAAGGAATAGTCGATCTGAATGCCGAACCTTTCGATCGTTTTGATGTAGTTATTAGAGATATTAATGTCACTGATTCCACCCAGCGAGATGCCATAGCTGGTATTAACAATATGGTTATTGGCAACGGTCAGGTTAGTGAATGAATGAGGCGTGCCGGTCACTTCATTATTCAATGTCACCCCGCCCCCTCTTTGCGTATGCCCGGCCCCAGCGGGTTTAGCGGGTTTATGTCCATCATGAATATGATTGTTCACAATCAAGATGTCATAAGCATCTCGGTTCACGCCCGTTTTCAGCAAGATCCCGTCACCCTGGTGATTCGTCAGTTCGTTATTCTGGATTGTAATATGGCGTCCGCCACGAACGGCGATAGGTTCTTCACCCAGATCTTTAAGTAAATTGTTCTCAAGGGTAACTGACGTACAGTCAGAAAGGCCCAAAGCATCGGTATGCATGCTGATGACGCAATTTCTCACGGTGAAGTTTTCACAACGGGTGAAAGCCATGCCGGTACACGCGCGAGTGGCATACCACCAAATAGGATCTGCATCTTTCTGAGTCACCTTTCTCGTGATCCTCAGATCTTCCACGATGAAATTCGACTGTTCCACGGTATTAAAAATGTTGATTTGAGGCGTATCGTCATCCAGGTGAATTTCACCACCGCCATAAATATGGCAGTTGCTGGGTATCTGTAGAGACTGCCAAGCCGAACCCAACGTCAACCGATAGACATTCGCCATTCTGACCTGGCGTTTTTTCATCGAGTTAGCGGCGTCAATCGCCACTTTAGCGAACATGGCGCTAACGGCATCTCGATCGTCAGCCAGGCCATCGCCTACGGCGCCGAACTGCTCAGGGGTATATTCAGCGAATTCGCCGCCGTCATTGACCTGAGCAGCGACATTTTTTGCGTTGAACTGCGGATCTTCTTTTGACATTTGAGCCATTGAATTACTCCTCTGGATTTTACGTTTCAATCGACATTGAATTGAACGACCCCTAAAAAAGTAACCGGATGGGCGGCACGCCCTCCATCGATGGCGGGTGGCTGAGGGCCAGTACAACAAAGGTAGGAGGGAGGAGACAATAAAAAAGGCGCAACCTTGCGATTGCGCCTGATGTTCGGTGAACGCTGCGCGTTACTCGCCGCGAACGCGCTGCGCCAACCCTTTGAGGAAGTAGCGCAGCATCTGATCGCCGCACGGGCGGTAGTTCTTGGTGCCCTCTTTGCGGAACAGCGCGCTCAGCTCCGGCTTGGAGATGCGGAAGTCCACCGCGGTGAAAATCTGGTGCATGTCGGTGTCTTTCAGCTCGAACGCCACGCGCAGCTTTTTCAGCACCAGGTTATTGGTGATCGGCAGCTCAACCGCCGGCGCCGGGAACTTGTCGTCCTTGCCGCGCTTGAAGAACACCAGGCCGTTGAGGAAGTGCGCCATCACTTCGTCCGGGCACTTCTCGTAGCCCGGCTCGCCTTCTTTGATCACGTAAGCGTCCATCGCCGACACCGCCATCTCGAAATCGTCCAGTTTGATAATCTCGACCATTTTGGCGTTGTTAATGCTCAGCATATAGCGCACGCTGCGCAGCACGTCGTTGTTCATCATGGGATTGCATTGCCTTTACTTGTCTAACGGGGACGTGCGCATTGTAAAAAAATGCCCCATACCCAAAATAGTTGGAGTTGCATCGCGGCGGCAAATTTGTAAGCCCCCGGAGCATAGTTAACTATGTGACCGGGGCGCGCAAATGCAGCCAACAAAGAGGCAGCTCCAAGTATGACGGGTATGGCCGCACACCTTGAATGTGCGGCAGTATAGGGATCGGCAAGGGGTTTCTCAATCGATTTGGCTTTTTTGCTGATACAGCGGGATATCTTCGCCGATGATGTACTTGTTGCGCAGCATCGACGAGACCTTGTCCATGATCATCACCACCACCACCAGGATCAGGGTGATGAACATCACTACGTCCCAGTTCCACAGCCGCATATTCTCCGCATACACCAGGCCGATGCCGCCGGCACCGACGAAGCCCAGCACCGCCGCTGAGCGGGTGTTGGACTCGATCTGGTACAGGCTGAGCGCCAGGAAGGTGGGGAACGACTGGGTGAAAATGCCGTAACGGTGCTTCTGCAACCCGTTGGCGCCCACCGCCGTCAGGCCGCGGCTGGGGGACTTGTCCACCGCCTCATGGCCTTCGGCGTACAGTTTACCCAGCAGCCCGACGTCCTGCATCACGATAGCCAGCACCCCGGCGAGCGGCCCCATGCCGACGGCGCGCACGAAGATCAGCCCCCAGATCGCCATGTCGATGCCGCGCAGCACGTCCAGCAAGCGGCGCACCAGCACCGAAATTGGCCGCAGCAGCGGCGTCGACATCACGTTGCGCGCGGCGAAGAACGACAGCGGCAGCGCGATCAGCGACGCGGTGATGGTGCCGGCGAACACGATGGCGATGGTGATGCCGATCTGCTGGAAGTAGTACATGAACGGCCAGTTGGCGAAGTCATGCCAGACGAACATGCGCAGGAAATAGCGCCCCAGCTGCTGGCAGCCGTTGATAAACTGCGGCCAGCTAATGCCGAAGACCAGGAAGAAGAACACGTAGTACAGCACGATCGCCAAGGCGATCAGGCCGACGGTGCGCAGGTAGCGCCCCTGCTGCGCGAAGATCACCGGATGCTGCTGTTTCAACTGGCGCAGCGTTTCCGCCGATGCCGGAGTGCCCGCTGTCATTTTGCCCCCTCCACCACGCGCTTGCGCAGCTCGCCCGACACGTAGTCGAGCACGGAAACCACCACGATGATCAGCAGCAGCGTCATGCTGACCTGATCGTAACGGTCGAGTTTAATGTTGGTCATCAGCTCCTGGCCGATGCCGCCCGCCCCCACCAGCCCCAAAATGGTCGACTGACGGAAGTTGATCTCCAGCCGCATGAAGCTGTAGGAGAGAAACACCGGCTTCACCTGCGGCCACAGGCCGAAGCGCATGCGCTGCAGCGGCGTGGCGCCGCAGGCCGCCAGCCCGCGCACCGGTTTGTTGGAGGCGGTTTCGATCGATTCGTAGAACAGCTTGGTCAGGCTGCCGATGGTGTGCAGCGCCAGCGCCAGGAAGCCGGGAATGGCGCCGATGCCGAACGCCATCACGAACATCACCGCCCACGCCAGCTCCGGCATGGTGCGCAAGAACGCCACCAGCGTGCGGATCGCGAGCCGCACCGAGGCCGGAGTATAGGTATTGCCGGCCGCCAGAAATGCCAGCACGGTCGCCACCAGCACCGAGAAAATGGTCGCCGCCAGCGCCAGCTGCAGGGTCTCCCAGATCAGCGGCAGCTGAATGTTCAGGCGATAGCCCCAGTAGGCCAGCGAGCCTTCGGTACGCCCATCGGCGAACAGCAGGTTCCAGTGCAGCGTCGGCACGGTTTCGGCCAGGTAGTCGAAGAAGTGCGGAATAGACACCCAGACGGTGTACAGGTTGAACTCGGCGAGGTTGCCGGCGCCCAGGTACAGCACCACCAGCCCGAGCGACCACAGCAGCGCTTCGCGCTTTTGCTTGCTGCGGATCCGTTGGTAATAGTGTGCGAAATCGGTATTCAAAACAGGTCTTCCATCGTTATGGAACAAGGGGTTCAGCATGCTGAACCCCTTCATTCGGGCGGCCGAGGCAGCCGGGAATCAACGGTCGCCTTTGGTCAGCTCGCGCTTCATATCGATGATGGTCTGGTATTCCGCCAGGGTGGTGTCGCCGATGTGCTGTTTGCCGCCCATCGCTTTGATAAAGCACGCGTGATCGTCTTTATCCAGCTTCTTGATGGCGGTGACCACTTTGGCCTTGAAGTCGGCCGGCAGCGAGTTGCTCACCAGGATCGGGCCGTTCGGGATCAGCGGCGACTGCCAGATGATGCGGATCTGCTTCATCAGGTCCGGGTGATCCATGCGGATCATGCGGGTGAACGCGCCGCTGGTGTAGCCGGTGTTGTAGTCGCCGATCATCGACGCCCAGGTCACCGCGCCTTCGAACTGGCCGTTCAGCACGCCGAGGATGTCCTGCTCGTGGCCGCCGGAGAAGGTGACGCTGGAGAAGGTGTTGTTGTATTTGTTGTCGACCGTGCCGCCGAACAGCTTTTTAAACGCCTGGTTCGGGATCAGGAAGCCGGAGGTGGAATCCGGATCGGCGAAGCCGATGGCCTTGCCCTTCAGGTCTTCCAGTTTCTGGTACGGGCTGCCGGCCTTCACCACCACCACCGAGTGGTAGCCGCGCGACTGGTCGACGTCGTCAACCGCGATGCCGACGATGTCCACCGCTTTCGGATCCTTGATGTAAACCGAAGCGAACGACGACGGCGACATGCTGAGCACCAGGTCAATCTTGCCGCCCAGCAGGCCCTGGATCACGCCGGAATAGTCGGACGAGTTGCGCAGCTTGGTATCGACGTTCAACTCTTTATCCAGGAACTGCTTCACGCACTGGTTATCGCCGATCTGCTGGGTGGCGTTCTGGCCGCCGAGAATGCCCAGGTTCAGCTCTTTCGGCGCATCCGCTGCGGCAGCATTAAATACCATCATCGCGCCGGCCATCAGGGTGGTCAGACTCAATACTTTTTTCATTAGGTGTGCCTTGTGTGTAAAGGGTAAAGGTCAAAAGTGCTTCAATGGATCTGATTGGCTTCCTCGCCATACAGCTGGTGCAGGATCCGTTCGTTCAGTTGCGAAGGATGCCCGTCAAACACGATCTTCCCGTGGGCGATGCCGATCACCCGCGAGCAATACTCTTTCACCAGTTCGACCGAGTGCAGGTTCACCATCACCGCGATGCCGTCTTCGCTGATTTTCTGCAGCGCGTCCATGATGCGGCGGGTGTTTTTCGGATCGAGCGACGCCACCGGCTCATCAGCCAGCAGGATTTGCGGGTTTTGCATCAGCGCGCGGCAGATGGCGACGCGCTGCATCTGGCCGCCGGAGAGGTGCTCGGCGCGCTGCAGCGCGTGCGGCAGCATGTTGAGCCACTGCAACAGCTCGATGGCGCGAGCGCGGTCGGCGTCATCGAACAGTTTGAAGAAGGATTTCAGGGTGGAGGTGTGGCTCAGGCGCCCCAGCAGTACGTTGGTCATCACGTCCAGCCGCGGCACCAGGCAGAAGTCCTGGAAGATCATGCCGCAGCGCGCGCGCCATTGGCGCATCTGGCGGCCGGCAAGCTGGGCGATATCCTGCGCCACGCCATCGTCTTCGAAGTGCAGCATCTCGCCGCAGCTGGAAGGAATGGTGCCGTTGAGGGTATGCAGCAGCGTGGACTTGCCTGCGCCGGAGCGGCCGATCACCGCCACGAATTCACCGGCGTGCAGATCGAAATTGATGTCATCCAGCACGCGCTGCTGCGCTTTGTAAGCTTTGCCGAGCCCCTTGACCGATAACACTTTGCGGGATGCGGCGACGTGCTGCCCTGGAAAGTCGTGCTGCGCCAATTTTAACAGTGCCTGAGCCATATGATTTCTCTGGTTTCAGTGGCTAATCATTATGGGCACCTATTAACGGATAAGTTTATGACAGTGGGATGATGGTTTTATGGCCGGGGCGTGACGCGTGCCGCCCCGGCGTACGCATCATTCCAGGCTAAAGAAGTCCAGCCCCAGCGCCGCCTTGACCTGCTGCAGCGTCTGCTGGCTGACCTGATGCGCGCGGCGGGTGCCGTGCTGCAGGATGCGCGTCAGTTCGCCTTTATCGGCGATGAACTCGGCGCGGCGGGTGCGGATCGGCTCAAGCAGGCTCTGCAGGCAATCCTCCAGCAGCCGTTTGATTTTCACGTCCCCCAACCCGCCGCGCCGATAGTGCGCCTTCAGATCCGCCACCAGCGCGGCGTCTTCGCAGAAGGCGTCCAGGTAGGTGAACACCATGTTGCCCTCCACCCGGCCGGGATCGCTGACGTTGAGATGGCCGGGGTCGGTGAACATACTCATCACCGCCTTATGCACCTCGTCGGCGCCGGCGCCAAGCGGGATGGCGTTGCCGCGCGATTTCGACATCTTGCCCTGCCCGTCCAGCCCCGGCAGACGCCCGACGTTGCTCAACAGCGGCTGGCACTCCGTTAATATCGGTTGGCCGACGATGTGGTTGAAACGCCGCACGATCTCATTGGTTTGCTCCAGCATCGGCAGCTGATCCTCGCCGACCGGCACGTGGGTGGCGCCAAAGGCGGTGATGTCCGCCGCCTGGCTGACCGGATAAATCAAAAAACCGGCCGGCAGGCTGCGGGCGAAATCCTTCTCGGCGATTTCGTTTTTCACCGTCGGGTTGCGCTCCAGCCGCGCCACGCTGACCAGGTTGAGGTAGTACATCGTCAGCTCGGCCAACGCCGGCAGCGCCGACTGCAGGCAGATCGTGGTCTTATGCGGATCGATGCCCACCGCCAGATAGTCGGCCACGACGTTGAGCACGTTGGCGCTGATTTTTTGCGGGTTGTTGCCGTTGTCGGTCAGGCCCTGCAGATCCGCCACCATCACCGTTTGGTTATGCTGGTGCTGCAGTTCGACGCGCTGGCGCAGCGAGCCGACGAAGTGGCCTAAATGCAGTGGGCCGGTGGCGCGATCGCCGGTAAGAATGGTGTAGCTCATGACAGTGCTCCTGAAGGTCTGTAGACCGCCGGATCAACGCCACAAAAAATAATGCCGCCAAACCGGCGGCATTAAAAAGAGATGTGAATACTCGTGCCGCCTCAGAAGAGGCGCCACCATGACTGATTGTGGGTGGAGTGCATCGATATATTCATGCCATCAAGGTATACCCGCAGCGGCAGCGCGTCAATAGCCCGCCGCCGGCGCGTAAGACGGCGTTACACTCCGGCATTTGCGTTCCTGGCCTGGCGCGCTAGGGTAAAACCTTCAACCTGAAAAAGGAGCGCATGATGAAGATCGGATTTGCCGGACTGGGTGGGATGGGCAGCGCCATGGCGGCTAACCTGGTGAAGGCGGGATTTGCGTTGACGGTATGGAACCGTTCGCCGCAGGCGGCGCAGCCGCTGGTGAGTGCCGGCGCGCAGCAGGCCGAACGGCCGGAGCAGCTGGCCGATGCCGACGTGCTGATCACCATGCTGGCCGACGATGCCGCCACGCAACAGGTGGTGGTTGACAGCGGGTTGCTGCAACGGATGAAACCGGGCGCGCTGCATATCAACATGGCAACCATCTCGGTCGAACTCGCCCAGCGTTTGACGGCACTGCATGCGGAACACGGCATCGGCTATCTCGCCGCGCCGGTGCTGGGACGGGTCGACGTGGCCGCCGCCGGCAAGCTGAATATTCTGGCGGCCGGCGATAGCGAGCTACTGAAGCAAGCGCAGCCGCTGTTCGATGCCCTCGGCCAGAAAACCTGGCACTTCGGCGCCGATCCGGCGCAGGCCAACGTGGTCAAAATCGCCACCAACTTTACCCTGGCCAGCGCCATTGAAGCGATGGCGGAAGGCAGCGCGCTGGTGCGCAACTACGGCGTTTCCGGCGCCGACTACCTGCAGATGCTGAGCGGTACCGTCTTCGCCGCCCCGGCCTATCAGGGCTATGGCGCGCTGATCGCCGCCGAGAAGTATTCACCCGCCGGATTCCGCTTGGCGCTGGGGCTGAAGGACGTCGGGCTGGCGCTGGCCGCCGGCGCCGACAGCCATACGCCGATGCCGTTCGCCGGGGTGCTGAAAGACAATTTCCTCGACGCGATGGCGCAGGGGGATGCGGATCTGGACTGGGCGGCGCTGGCCAAGGTAGCGGCGCGACGAGCGGGCCTGAAATAACGAACGGGGGCGTTGGCCCCCGTTTTCCGTACTCAGAACACGATGTCCGCCGCGGGCACGGCGCGGATCGGCACGCCGAAGCTGTCGATATTCGACAACGTCTCGTTATGGTGGGTACGGATCAGCAAACCATCGGCATAGGATTTGTCGTGGCAGGTATGCGCATCCGCCGCCAACGTCACCGGATAACCGTGCGCCGCCGCGCTGCGCACCGTGGTATCGATGCAAAACGGCGTGGAGTAGCCGCAAACCACCAACTGCGATACGCCGTTGGCGATCAGTAACGCGCCGAGCGAAGTGCGCAGGAACGAGTCCGGCGTGGTTTTATCCACCCGATGGTCGCCCGGCGCCACCTTCAGCGCCGCGAGCACTTGCCAGGCGGCGCTGCCGTGCGGCAGTTCGTCGTCCGGCGTATGGTGCTGAATCACGATCACCGGCACACCCGCCTGGCGGGCGCGCTCGCTCAGTTGGTTGATGCGCGCAACGGTGCCCGCGGCATCCGCCGGCGGCGGCGTAAACAACCCTTCCTGCACATCGATAATCAACAGCGCGCTGGTCATGGCGGCTCCCGAAGAGAAGACAAGACAAGTCGCGTCAGCACACCGGCTGGCGCGGGCGGAAAATATGGTCGACGCCCTGCTCGCGCAGCCTGTGCACCAGATCGTGCCCGCCGTTCGGCGTGGCGTGCGCCAGCTGGCGCTCGGCGGTAAACACCGGGCTGGCCCAGAACAGGTTCACCGGGTCGCCATACTGCTGAGGCAACGTCAGGTGCGCGTGATGCGGGTAGAAGGACGACGATAAAATATAGCCTTCATAGCCCAACGGCGCCACGTCGGACTCCAGCGTATGCCCTTCGCCGATCCAGGTCAGCCGCGCCCAAGGGGCGTGAGCGAAACCGGCCAGCGCGCTGGCCATCTGCACCGCGTTGTCTTCGGTCATGTATTGGCTGTCGATGGCGATCGCCATCTCCATGCGGCGATAGCGCGAAGCCTCATCGTTGAACAGGATCTCCACCCACGGCATCGGCCGAATGCTGACGCCCATGGTGAGGAAGTAATAGATGCCGTCGCGCTCGTGCTGAGTGATGGCCATCGGCGGCCACTTGCCCTGATCGATGGCGTAGTATTTTACCGAAGGGCCGAAATGCTGCTCATAGCGCGCCTGAAAATCGCGCTGCATCTTCGGCCACGGATTGCCCTCTTCACGCTGCCAGCTGCGCCAAAACTGGCGGGTGCTTTCCGCCTGCGCATATTGCGTGTTGGTCGAGGCCGAACCGAGCGGATAGGCCAACGGGCTCTCCTTGATGCAGCTGGCCGAATAGCACACCGAATGGTCGATATACAGGCTCCAGCCGGGGATCACCGCCAGCAGTTGGCCGTAATACCACAGGGCCGCGCCGTCGTCGCTTTCGCTCCACACCACCATCAGCCCTTCAGGGTTCAGCGGCGCTTCCCCTTCCAGGTTGCGGCAAAATTCCGCCGCCAGCATCGGCGGTTGCCCCTGCTCCAGCGCGGCGCGATCTTCCTGCAACGGCGCGGCGGCCAGATTGCGCAGCCAGCAGGCGCGCACCTGATAGCGATCGCTGTAGGCTTCGGCGGGATAGATGTAAAAATAGGCTGCCCGGTGATCTTGCTGAACCACCGCGACCAGCGTCTGGTTCTCATTGCTGACTTCAGCAAGTACGTATGACTCGTTCATATCACCTCAATAGGGTCAGGGCGCGGCAGAATCGGCTGCGCGCAAAAAATGGAATGTGGCTTTGCCCTCAAGTGTAAAACGCATTACTGGCCGGATCACCCGTAAAAGTCTCAAAAACGGCCGTAAACGAAGATAAACAAAGGTTAATTATAGCGGCTGCGGCTCATGACGCCTGAGTGATGCGCCGCACCGCGCGCTGATAGGAACCGTTGCGCATCGACGCGCCCAGCACTTTGCCGAGGCCTGCAGCCCCCGTTCGCACCAGCCGCCGCCGCAACGCGCCCGGATGAAAGCCGAACTGCCGCTGCGCCCAATCGGGCAACAGATCGATGCCCGCCTGCATCACCACCCCGCCGAGCGGGCGCGCCAACGCGCTCGGCGCCGGCGCCTTCAGCAGAATGCGCGCCACCTCTTGGGTGCGTTCGTCACAGACCAGCTGCGGCCGCATCGCCTGCAGATAGTCGTCTACTTCCGCGCAGGACTGAGGGATAGCGGTCGCCCCCAGCGCGGCGGCCACGCGCGCCGCTTCGCGATAGTATTGATCCTGCAAATCGCGGGAAAGATGCGGGTTGCGGTAGCGCAGGTGGCTGGCCAGAAAACGGCTGCTCTCCGCCACGTGCACCCAGGTCAGCAGCGCCGGATCGCTGGCGGCATAGGGCGTGCCGTCGCTGCCGACGCCGGTCACCCGCAGGTGGATGGCTTTGACTTTGGCGATCAGCCGCTCCGCCTCGGCGGTCGGGCCGAAGGTGGTGACCGACACGAACTGGCTGGTGCGGCGCAGGCGGCCAATCATATCGTCGCGGAAGTTGGAGTGATCCCATACGCCGGCCAGCGCCAACGGGTGCAGCATTTGCAACAGCAAGGCGCTGACGCCGCCGCACAGCATCGGGGTGAAATCGCGGTGTACCTGCCAGATGACAGACTGCGGGCCGAACAGCCCCGGATCGCCGGGCGGATTCTCAAAATCGACGCCGCCGAGCGCCAACCCGGTCAGGCTGAGCACCTGTTTTTCTATCGCTGCGCGTACCGCTTCCATCCTACCGCCCTCTTGCTCATTCAGCGGCCAGTGTATCACGCGGCGAGCGCCTCATTGCGCCCTGCGGCGGTTGAAAGCTTTAACTTACTGAATTACAGTTGTTATACCGCTTGCAACCAGGCGGGCCTATTCGATCCACTGCAGAGGCGCTTTGCAGGGCGTTAACCCACGTTAATTCGGCACTAACCCCACAAAACCTCTATCTAGTTTCTTTTCCTTCAACTTAGATAGCAGAGAGTTCGATGATTACCATCAGAGCACGCGCGGCGGAAGACAACGCGCAATTGGCAGATATCTGGCTGCGTTCGGTGCGCGCCACTCACCACTTTTTAACCGAAGACAACATCGCACAACTGTTCCCGCTGGTGCTGAACGACTATCTGCCGGCGGTCAACGTTTGGGTGGCCGAAGAGCAGCCGGGGCATCCCTGCGGCTTTATCGGTCTGAACGGCAACAAGGTGGAGATGCTGTTTATCGACGCCGATCAGCGCGGCAAAGGCGTGGGCAAAGCGCTGCTCACCCACGCGGAAACGCTGCACGATGAGCTGCAGCTGGACGTGAACGAGCAAAATCCGCAGGCCAGCGGCTTCTACCGCCACTACGGTTTTGTCATCACCGGCCGCTCACCGCTCGACGGCCAGGGCAACCCGTTCCCGCTGCTGCACATGAAGCTGGAAAAACGCTAGTCCGCCCCCGCCGGCCGCCCTGCGGCCGGTTTTCTCCCCCTTCTCTCGCCCGCCGCCTAATATATCAAATCAGAATAAGTAATAGATTTTACATTCTTCCTGTCACTATCAACCCTCGGTAGGATTGCCCGGTATTCACCCGCAACAGAGGTTCCGTCCGTCACTTCCCGCCGGGTTGTGCCCCGCCGAAAAGCCGAACGATCCTTGTCCGGCGCGACGCGCCCCGGACGGAATGCTGTGATGTATCAATAAGGATCCGCTTCGCTATGATCGTTCTTTCGAACGTTTGCAAAACTTTTGACAGCGCACAGGGCCGCGTCGTGGCGGTTGACGACGTCAGCCTGGCGATAGAAGCCGGGCAAATTTACGGCATCATCGGCTACAGCGGCGCCGGCAAAAGCACGCTGATCCGCCTGCTCAATGGCCTGGAAAAGCCCACCAGCGGCCGCATTGACGTGGGCGGATTCGATATCGCCCGCGCCAAAGGCAGCCACCTGCGCCAGGCGCGGCTGAAAATCAGCATGGTGTTCCAACACTTCAACCTGCTGTGGTCGCGCACCGTCAGCCAAAACATCGCTTTTTCCATGCAGATAGCCGGCGTCCCCAAGGCGCAGATTGCCCCGCGCGTGGCGGAACTGATCGCGCTGGTTGGCCTGCAGGGGCGCGAAAACGCCTACCCGTCGCAGCTCAGCGGCGGCCAGAAACAGCGCGTCGGTATCGCCCGCGCGCTGGCCAATAACCCGAGCGTGCTGCTGTGCGACGAGGCCACCTCGGCGCTCGATCCGCAAACCACCGACGCCATTCTCGACCTGCTGCTGGCCATCAATCGCCAGCTGAAATTGACCATCGTGCTGATCACCCACGAAATGCACGTGGTGCGCAAAATCTGCCACCGCGTGGCGGTAATGGAAAACGGCCGCATCGTCGAAGAGGGGCCGGTGCTCGAGGTGTTCACCCGGCCACAGCAGCCGATCACCCGGCAGTTCGTCAAACAGGTGTCGCAGTATGCGGACACGGCTGAGAGCTTCAACCCGCAGCTCACCGCCCACCTGCCGGGGGCGATCTTCAAGCTGACCTTCGTCGGCGAACAAACTCATCAGGCGGTAATCGCCGAGGTGATTCGGCGCTACCCACTCACCGTCAACATTCTGCACGGCAAGATCAGCCACACCCTCAACGGTTCGTTCGGCGAACTGTACATCCACGCCGAAGGCAACGAACAACACGTCGCCGACATGCTCAGCCTGCTGAACGAAAGAGACATCGCCGTCGAGGTTATCCAACATGATTGAATCCCTGTTCCCCCACCTGCGTCTGGACCAACTGTGGGACGCCACCTGGGAAACGCTGTACATGACCGGCATCGCCGGTTTGGCCACGCTGGTGCTGGGCATCGTGCTCGGCGTGCTGCTGTTTTTAACCTCGAAGGGGCAGTTGCTGCAAAACCGCACGGTCTACACCCTGATCTCCGTGCTGGTCAACGTCTTCCGCTCCATTCCGTTCATCATTCTGATCGTGCTGCTGATCCCGTTCACCAAGTCGCTGATCGGCACCATTCTCGGCGCGGACGCCGCCCTGCCGGCGCTGATCGTCGGCGCTGCGCCGTTCTACGCCCGGCTGGTGGAGATCGCGCTGCGCGAGGTCGACAAAGGGGTAATCGAAGCGGCGCGCTCGATGGGCGCCAAAAACCGCACCCTGATTTTCCGCGTCTTGCTGCCGGAGAGCTCGCCGGCGCTGGTTTCCGGCATCACCGTTACCCTGATCGCGCTGGTGAGCTACACCGCGATGGCCGGGGTGATCGGCGCCGGCGGCCTGGGCAACCTGGCCTATCTGGAAGGCTTCCAACGCAACCACAGTGACGTGACGCTGGTGGCGACGCTGACGATCCTGCTGATCGTTTTCGTCATTCAGTTCATTGGCGACACCCTGACAAGAACGCTCGATAAACGTTAATTAACCAAGGAAAACGATGATGAAAAAGCACCTACTGATGTTGGCTTTCGCCTCTGTCGCCACCCTCGCCTCTTACGGCGCCGCCGCGGCAACCAAGCTGGTGGTTGGCGCCTCCAACGTGCCGCACGCCGAGATCCTCGAACAGGCCAAACCGATACTGGCGAAGGAAGGCATCGATCTGCAGATCAAGCGCTTCCAGGACTACATCCTGCCGAACACCGCGCTGGCCAGCCACGACATCGACGCCAACTACTTCCAGCACGTGCCTTACCTGAACTCGGTGCTGAAAGACCACGCCGACGACAAAAGCTACGACTTCGTCAGCGCCGGCGCGATCCATATTGAGCCTATCGGCATCTACTCGAAGAAGTACAAGAGCCTGAAAGATCTGCCGGAAAACGGCAAAATCATCATGCGCGACGCGGTGGCGGAAGAAGGCCGCATTCTGTCAATCTTTGAACGGGAAGGCGTGATCAAGCTGAAGCCAGGGGTGAGCAAGGTGGATGCGCGCATCGCCGACGTGGTGGAAAACCCGAAACACCTGAAGTTCCAGGCTAACGTTGAAGGCGCGCTGCTGCCGCAGATGTACAACAACAACGAAGGTGACGCCGTGGTGATCAACGCCAACTACGCCATCGACGCCGGGCTGAATCCGACCAAGGATCCGATCGCGGTCGAAAGCGGCGAAAACAACCCGTACGCCAACATCATCACCGTGCACAAAGCCGACGTGAACAAGCCGGAGATCGTGGCGCTGGTGAAAGTGTTGCACTCCAAGCCGATTCAAGACTTTATCCGCGAGAAGTACCAGGGCGCGGTGATCCCGGTCAATCAGTGACGCTGTATACGGCCCGGTAAAAACCGTAATGCTGGTCAGTTAGCGTTTTTATGCAGGCGTTCGTGAAATTTTCGGTCGATAAAAGTGAGATGCCCCATGTGGCTCCCACACCTCGACCGAGCCAGGGGCCGAAGGCGCGGCCCCTGGCAACCCGCTCCTTTGCCCTGTCAGACGGTTGGCTTTGCCAACTCCCCTCCCTCCGCCATAGCGCATTGAGGCCGGTTGCGACAGGCGTCCCTGCCTGTCTCACCTGAAACCGCCGTCCATGGCGGTTTCGCCTAATGCGCTACGTCTGCGTTCGGCGTCTTCAAGGGCGCCCAACACCGTGCTCATCTCCAACTTCTCTACCACAACCTCATAAGCGACAGATTTCCCGGTAGCTGCCAGCTCAGGTGTTGACCTTGGGCGCGCATCACCGGCTGCCGAGCAAGACGGCGTTGTCAGGGGCAACCGGCCAGGGAAGGCCGGTTGAGGCGAGACTAACAGGGACGTTTGTCGCAGCCGACCCGCCAGACAATGCAGGCGCGGCGAGGGTATCCGCATAGCGGACAGACGGTGTTAAGCAAAGGCGCGGGTGGAGGGGCCGCGCCATCGGCCCCTCCAATTGCCGTTCATGTTGGCCATAGAGAAATGCAGGACATTTACGGCAATTCCCCTGCACAGAACGCCCAGAAGCTGGATAAAAAAATGCCACTCAGGATTAACTGATCAGCATTGCGGTAAAAACCGGGCCTGTTTCTACACCTTATTGCCAATCTGGCTGAGCCGCGGCCACACCAGCATCAGCGCCTCCAGCAACCGCAACAGATCGTCCCGGCTTGCCCCTTCTCGCGCCTGCACCGACATGCCTTCAATGGTGCAAATCACGTATTTCGCCAGCAGCGCGGTATCGGTTTTCGCCAGCAGCTCGCCCTGCTGCACCTTGCGATCGAAGCAGGCCTTCAGCGCCGCTTCCTGGGCATGATGTTTTTTGCGCAGCATCTGGGCGACGTCGTCGGAAGCGGACGACAGCGCCGCGGAGGCGCACACCATAAAACAGCCTGACGGCGTATCGGGGTCGGTGAACACTTCGACGGAAGAGCGCACGTAAGCCTCGACGATCTCGGCCACCGGCACATCCTGTTCCAACAGTTGGTTGGTACAGGTGGTGTATTTTTGCAGATAGCGTTCCACCGCCGCGCGGAACATCCCCTCTTTGTTGCCGAATTCCGCATACAGCGTCGGCGCCTTGGCGCCGGTCACTTCCACCAGATCGGCCAGCGAGGTGGCTTCATAACCGTGCCGCCAGAACAGATCGAGCGCGCTTTCCAACGCCCGGTCGCGATCAAATTGTTTCGGTCTGCCACGGCTTTTTTTGCCGCAGACCGCTTCATTGATGCTCATCGTTCCTCTCCTATCCCGCTCCACGGCAGGGTTAGCACAAATAACTTAACGATCATTATAAAAAAATATTGCGCGCTCGTCGAGAACCGATTAGCATTTAGTTATCGATCGTTAAGATAAATTAGCGAAGCGGATTAAAACCCTCTATTCACCGTTATCGGAAAGGAATTAACATTATGAAAAACTTAAAATTAACCTTAGCCGCCCTCACTCTGGCCAGCGTTTCCTTCGGCAGCTTCGCCGCCGATTTGGTCACTAGCCAACCGGCCGACCAGCAAAAAGTGGGCGTCATCACCGTCAGCGGCGCATCCGATTTGACCTCGCTGGAAAACAGCCTGGCCGCCAAAGCCGATCAGGCCGGCGCCAAATCCTTCCGCATCACCAGCGCCGGCGGCAACAACCAGCTGCATGGCACTGCAGAAATCTATCAATAACAAAGCATTAAGCCTGTGGACTGCATATCCTTATTGCTCACAACGCCAGGGCGTAAAAAAAATTAATTAACGAGCATTAAAAAAATACTTGCAATCCGTCAAACCGGTATCTAACATTAAATTATCGATCGTTAATTAATTTAACGACCTTACAAAACAAACATCGTAAAGAACACTGATAGGAAATAAGACCATGAAAAACCTGAAAATGACCATCGCAGCCATCGCACTGGCTTCCACCTCCTTCGGCAGCTTCGCCGCTGAACTGGTGAACGCGCAACCCGCCGACCTGCAAAAAGCCGGCGTCGTTACCGTCAGCGGCGCGTCCGACCTGAGCAGCCTGGAAAACAAACTGGCGGCCAAAGCCGACGCGGCGGGTGCCAAATCCTTCCAGATCATCGCCACTACCGGTGACAACAAACTGCACGGCACCGCGATCATCTACAATTAATGGCCGGATCGGCAATCGTGCAAAAGGGCGGCTCAGGCCGCCTTTTGTTTGCTTTAACGCCAACGTTCTGTTGTAAGCTGTAGCGACCTCTTCCCGCTGAGCCGAGCAACGCCATGACTCCCCTGCTGTTTCACAAATATCACGGTCTGGGCAACGACTACCTGGTATGCCACCGTTCGGTCGCCGATCGCCTGAGCCAGGAACAAATCCGCCTGCTGTGCCACCCGCATTACGGCATCGGTTCCGACGGCCTGCTGATCGACAGCGGCGACGCCGTCAATCCCACCCTGCGCATCATCAACCCGGACGGCTCCGAAGCGGAGAAAAGCGGCAACGGCTTGCGTATCTACGCGCGGTATCTGTTCGACAGCAAGCGCGTGGCGCATCAGCCGTTTCTGGTGCACACCGCCGGCGGCGACGTGCGTTGCCAGGTGGCGGAAGACGCGCATCAGATAACCGTGGAGATGGGGCGCGCCAATTTCAGCCCGGCGGCGCTGCCGGCCTTGATCGATCTGCCGGAGGCGCTGAACTATCCGCTGCCCCTGAAGGAGGAGACGTTAAGCGTTTCGCTGGTGTCGATGGGCAACCCGCACTGCGTGGTGCCGGTGGAAAAACTGGATCTGGCGCAGGTGCATCGGCTCGGACCGCAGATTGAGCGCCATCCGCTGTTCCCGAAACGCACCAATGTACAACTGGTGGAAGTGGTCGATCGCCAGACGCTGCGCATCGGCATCTGGGAGCGCGGCGCCGGCTTTACCCTCGCCTCCGGCAGCAGCAGCTGCGCCGCCGCCAGCGTGATGCGCAAGTTGGGACGAGTCGGCGAGCGGGTTAGTGTGCGGATGCCGGGCGGCGAACTGCAGATCGCCTTCAGCGGCGATTTTCAGGTCAGCATGCGCGGACCGGTGCATAAAATCGCCACCCTGACGCTGGACGAAGACTGCTTTGCCGGCGGCGCGGGGCTGTTTACGGGATCCACCCCAGCAGCCTGAACCACAGATAGTCCAACGGCACCAGCAGCGCAAAGCTGAGCGCGGCCAACAGCAGACACAGCTTTAGCCCTTCACGCGCCGGCACTTTGCCCATCCCCATCGCCACCACGATCGGCGAGGCCTGATACGGCAACAGCGGCGTGGCGTAACCGATCACCTGGGTCATCAGCACCGTCAGCAGCGGCAAGCCGCTGCCTGCGGACAACGCCTGCGCCAGCGGGGTAAACAGCGCCGGCACGCCGTTGGCGGTCACCACGAAATTCAACAGCGCGGTGACCCCCACCAGCGAACCGAATGCGGTAAACGGCTTGCCGTGCAGATCCGGCATCATCGCCAGCAGCGCGCCGCCCAACCGATCGCCGAGCCCCGAGTGGCTGACCAATGCGGTCAGCCCCAGGATCCCCGCCACGTAAATACAGGTGCGCACGTTGACCCCGGCGGCGAACTGCTCGCCGTTGAGAAAACCGATGCGCGGCAACAGGCAGAAGCAGGCCGCCGCCAACCCTATCCAGGCGGGGGCGATGCCGTGCCAGCTGTCGGTCATCCACAGCAGCACCGTAATGCCCAACAGCGCTATCAGCCGCCACTCGGCGGCACTGAGCGGCGTTTGCCCCGCCTCGGTCGCCACCGGCTGCGGCCGGGCACGGAACAGGCCACAGATGCACAGCGTCAGCAGCGCGCCTTTGGCCAACCCGAGCACCGGAGCGTGCAACAGCAGATAAGAGAGATAAGCGAAGTGGCTGCCGTAGGCGCTTTCCGCCGCACCGCTCATCACCAGGTTAGGCACGTTGGCCGGCAGGATGCTGGCGGAAAGCTGGAAGGTGCCGAACCCCACCGCCAGCGCCAAACCGATGCGGCCGCGCGAGCCTTCCGCCAAGCCGGCGCGCTCGGCCAATGCCATGACGATCGGCATCAGCAGCGTAATGCGCCCCATATTGGAGGGCATGACAAACGCCAACGCGTAGCTTATCGCCACCACGCCGCCCACCAGGCGCGGCCAGGAACCGGCCAGATGCGGCAAGAGCCGGTTGGCCAGGCGATCCGCCAAGCCGGTGCTGCGGATGGCGGTGCCCAACACGAAACCGCTGAGCACCAGCCAGAATGCGGAAGACGCGAAACCGGAAAAGGTCACCGCGGCGGGTGCCAGCTGCAATACCATCACCGCCGCAAAGAACAGCAGCGCGACCAAATACTCCGGCAAACGGGCGCTGGCCCATAGCGCGATGACCACCAGCGTGACCAGCGCAGACAGCGCCATGGGATCCCCCAACATAATTCTCCTCCCTGATAAAACGTTGTGATTGTTATCAAACGGTTAACAGGGTGACACAAGGCGCGGGCGTTAACCTTGAAACCGCTCACATATCGTCGTTCTGCAGATTTTTCAGCATGCACACATTGCAGCCGTGGTGGCCGGTATTGCCGCGCCGTTCCGTCAGCAGCGTGAAACCCAACGCGTAATACAACCCGATCGCCTCTTTCAATTGTTCGGTGGTTTCCAGATAGCAATAGCGATACCCTGCCGCCCGGGCCGCCTTCAGCGCCTGCACCACCATATAGCGCGCCATACCCAACCCACGCACACCGGGTTTGAAGAACAGTTTTTGCAGTTCGCAATAGCCGGGCTCTTCGCCGGCCAGCGGCGCCATGCCGACGCCCCCCACCACCTGCCCGTCCCGCTCCAGCACCCAGTAGCGGCCGCCGTTGTCGCGATACAGGCCGGTCAGCCGATCGAGATCCGGATCGTGCAGGCTGACGCCTTCCATCTTGTCCATGCCGTACTCGCGAAACACCTCGCGAATGATCGCCGCCATCGCCGCATCGTCGCGCTCGGCGATCGGCCGCACCCGCAGATTGGCGTCGCGCTGTTTGCGCGCGCTGCGCAGCGCCGCGGTCATCTTTTTCATCGCCGCAGTGGTGCTCGCCAGCTCATCGTCATCCAACTGCGCCAGCGCCGCCTGCATAAAGCCGTCGGCGTCGCTCTCGATGCCGGCCAGCGCCTTGACGCCCTGTTTACTCAGCCGATGCAGGTTGTGCCGCTTGTCATCCGGATGATCCACCGTTTCTATCACGCCGGCGGCCACCAGGCTGCGCAGCGCCCGGCTGGCGCTGGCTTTGTCGATGCACAGCCGGGCCGCCAGCTCGGTGACGCCCAGCGGCTGCTCGCTAACTTCGATCATCAGATGGATCTGCAGCGGCGAAAAGCGCGAGCCGTTGCTCTGCTTGTTCAACATGCCGAATTCTCTGACCAAATTGCGCGCCAATGCTCTGAAATCCCTGATGTTCACAATTGATATCCCCAATTAGCTACCGATAAAAAATGAAATTTAGTTGATAGTGTTACCTAATTCTCACTACCTTAACGGATCATCAAACCGCCATGAACCCCGGTATAACAGAGGAGCTGATGCAAAACGTTACATTACCCAATACAGTAAACTGATTAATTAAAAAAAATCAGAATAAAAATTCATTAATTTAATATTGATAAAACAATAAACCAGTTAAAAAACATACAATCATGAAAAAATCTGCGGATAAGAGAAAAAATCGATATCAATCCATTGCATTACAATAGGTTACAACAATGTTAATAGCGGCATTAATGCCGATATCTTGTTGTAATTTGTTACATATTCATGGCAGGATCGCGGCGCTTCCATAACAGCGACAACGCTCGTTATGGAAACATCGGGCGCGGGTTGCTCCCGCGCCGTTTTATGCTCATGGAGAGATCGCATGCCAATGAAAAAATCACTCGCCGTCTGTTCCGTCGCCCTTTCCGTCACTTTGCTGGCGGGCTGCGCGACCGAATCCTCCCGCTCTTTGGAAGTGCCGAAAGTGGCTTCCTACAACACCACTTATCAGGGCCCACGCAGCCCTATCGCCGTCGGTAAATTCGACAACCGCTCCAGCTACATGAATGGCATCTTCTCCGATGGCGTCGATCGGCTGGGCAATCAGTCCAAGACTATCCTGATCACGCATTTGCAGCAGACTGGCCGTTTCAACGTGCTGGATCGCGCCAACATGGAAGAGTTGAAAACTGAAGCCGGCATTAAAGGGAAAGCACAAACGCTGAAAGGCGCCAACTATGTGATTACCGGCGATGTCACCGAATTCGGCCGCAAAGAAGTCGGCGATCATCAGCTGTGGGGCATTTTGGGCCGTGGTAAATCACAGGTCGCTTACGCCAAAGTCAATCTGAACGTCGTGAACGTACAGACTTCAGAAGTCGTCTATTCCTCTCAGGGCGCCGGTGAATACGAACTGTCCAATCGCGAAATCATCGGTTTCGGGGGCACCGCCAGCTACGACTCCACCCTTAACGGCAAGGTGCTGGATCTGGCCGTGCGTGAAGCCGTCAATAACCTGGTTACCGGTATCGAAAACGGCGCATGGCGCCCTGCTAACTAACGGACTAGAAGCAGAAAGATGATAACTAAAAAAATGGGCGGGGCGCTGTTTGCAGCGACCCTGTTGGCCGGCTGCGCCGCGCCGAAAACGCTTTACAATTGGGATGGCTACCAAACTTCTCTTTATCAATACTACCAGCAGGATGGGCAAAGCCCTGAGCAGCAGATCGCTACGCTGAAAGAGATCGTCGAGAAATCCCGCGCCAAGGATAAAGCCGTACCGCCGGGGCTGCATGCGCAACTGGGGCTGCTGTACAGCAAAACCGGCAACGACGGACAAGCCATGAGTGAATTCAACACGGAAAAAGCGCTGTTCCCGGAATCGGCATCGTTTATGAATTTCCTGATGGCCAAGGATAAGGGGAGCTTTAAATGAAGCGTGTACTCACTTTCCTCAGCGTTACCGCCATCCTGTTGCTGAGCGGCTGTGCTAAGCAAACGCCTTATGACTATGCGGCATTCCATGAGAGCAAGCCGAAGTCGATCCTGGTCTTGCCGCCGGTTAATCAGTCGCCGGATGTCAAAGCCAGCCACAGCGTGCTCGCCAGTGCAACCTTACCGCTGGCCGAGGCCGGTTACTATGTGTTGCCGGTCGCTGTAGTGGAGGAAACCTTCCTGCAAAACGGTCTAACCAACGCCAACGACATCCGCGCCGTCAGTCCGAAAAAACTGCACCAGATTTTCGGCGCCGACACCGTGCTGTACCTGGATGTCACGCAATACGGTACCAGCTACATGGTGATCAGCAGCGAAACTCGCGTTACCGTAGCCGCTCGCCTGGTTGACCTGCGCAACGGCAAACAGCTGTGGGCCGGCACCGCCACCGCATCCAGCAACGAAGGCAACAACAATTCCGGTGGCCTGCTGGGCATGGTGATCAGCGCCGCGATTTCACAAATCGCGGATACCATCAGCGACAAAGGGTTCGACATTGGTGCCATCGCCAACACTCGCCTCCTGTCGGCAACAGGTCAGAACGGCGCCATTCTTTATGGCCCGCGCTCACCTCATTACGCCAGCCAGCGTTAAGCAGTCTCTCGGGCGGCCTTCTCGGGCCGCCTATGCCAAACTTGTCCCTTTTGCCAAAAGTAGCCCATGCTTTAACTGCTCCTTTCCTTCTGGCTAACCGGGACGCTGGCTCATGACGAAAAAAACCACCCTGCTGCAATTCTTCCACTGGTACTACCCCGACGGCGGCAAACTGTGGCAGGAGGCCGCCGAACGCGCCCCGCACCTCGCCGAACTGGGCATTACCGATCTGTGGCTGCCGCCCGCCTACAAAGGCGCTTCCGGCGGTTACTCCGTCGGTTACGACACCTACGATCTGTTCGATCTGGGCGAGTTTGACCAGAAAGGCAGCGTGGCCACCAAATACGGCGACAAGGCGGCGCTCGAACACGCCGCCACTGCGCTGCGCGAACACGGCGTGGGGGTGCTCTACGACGTGGTGTTCAACCACAAGCTCGGCGCGGACGAGAAAGAACGGGTGCACGTGTTCAAGGTGGACGCCAACAACCGCAACGACATTGACAACCAGGGCTTCGACGCGCTGGCCTATACCCGCTTTACCTTCCCCGGCCGCCAGGGCGCGCATTCCGAGTTTATCTGGGATTACAAATGCTTCAGCGGCGTCGATTACGTTGAGCAGCCGGACGATAAAGGGGTGTTTAAAATCGCCAACGACTACGGCGACGACGGCTGGAACGATCAGGTCGACGACGAGAAAGGCAACTACGACTACCTGATGGGCGCCGACGTGGAGTTCCGCAATACCGCCGTGACGGAGGAGCTCAAATACTGGGCGCGCTGGCTGCTGGACACGCTGCCGTGCGACGGCTTCCGCCTCGACGCCGCCAAACACATTCCCGCCTGGTTCTTCAAAGAGTGGGCGGATCACGTGCGCGACAGCGCGCAGCGCGATCTGTTTATCGTCGCCGAATACTGGTCGCACGATCTCAGCGCGCTGCAACAATACATCGAGTTGGTGGACGGCAAAGTGATGCTGTTCGACGTGGCGCTGCACCTGAAGTTTCATCAGGCGTCAAAACAGGGCGACGGCTTCGACATGGCGCAGATCTTCACCGATACCCTGACCGCCGCCGATCCGGCCCACGCGGTGACGCTGGTCGCCAACCACGATACCCAGCCGCTGCAATCGCTGGAGGCGCCGGTGGAACCCTGGTTCAAACCGCTGGCCTACGCGCTGATCCTGCTGCGCGAACAGGGCGTGCCCTGCGTGTTTTACCCCGACCTTTATGGCGCCAGTTACCGCGATAAAGGGCGTGACGGCGGCGAGTACCAGATTGACATGCCGGCGATCCCGGAGCTGGAGAAGCTGATTGCCGCCCGCCAGCGCTTCGCCAACGGCCCGCAAACCGACTACTTCGACGACAGCCACTGCGTGGCCTTCAGCCGCGCCGGCACCGCCGACGCCCCCGGCTGCGTGGTGGTGTTGACCAACGGCGGCGAAAGCGGCAAGACGGTCGCGCTCGGCGCCGATCTGGCGCGCACCGCCTGGCGCGATTTCCTCGGTAACCGCCAGGAGGAAATCACCACCGACGACCAGGGCAGCGTCCATTTCCCGGTCAACGCCGGCAGCGTCAGCGTCTGGGTGCCGACAGGCAGCCTGTGAACGCCCGCCGCCGCGCAATGATGCCGCGGCGGCAAAACTAATGTTTGCCTTTCGGGTCTAACTTACGCTATCAACTGCGCAAGCCATTCACACCGGAGCCTAAATAGGGTACAAGGCTGCATGAAAATTCCAAAACGACTCCAGCCGCTGGTGGATGACGGATTAATCGACGAAGTCATCCGCCGTTTGAAAAGCGGCAAAGAAGCCGACGTGTTTATCGTGCGCTGCGGCGATGAGATCCGCTGCGCCAAAGTGTACAAAGAAGCCGAGAAGCGCAACTTCAAGCAGGCCGTGCACTACCAGGAAGGGCGCAAGGTGCGCAACAGCCGCGACGCGCGCGCCATGAGCAAAGGCTCCAAATTCGGCCGTCAGCAACAGGAAGAAGCCTGGCAGAACACCGAAGTGGACGCGCTGTATCTGCTGGCCAGGGCCGGGGTGCGGGTGCCGCAGCCGGACATCTGCCTGGACGGCGTGCTGCTGATGGAGCTGATCACCGACGAGGAAGGCCTGGTGGCGCCGCGTCTGAGCGATGTCATCCTGACGCCGGAACAGGCGCGCGCCGATCATGCTCTGATGATGAACTACGCGGTGCGCATGCTGTGCGCCGGCTTGGTGCACGGCGATCTGTCGGAATTCAACGTGCTGATGGATAAAGACGGGCCGGTGATCATCGATCTGCCGCAGGTGGTGGACGCCGCCGCCAACAACCACGCCAAAAGCATGTTCGAGCGCGATATCGACAATCTGGCGGAATATTACGGCCAATTTGCGCCGGAGCTGCGCGACAGCCAATATGCCAAAGAGGTCTGGGCGCTGTATCAGGAAGGCACGCTGACGCCGGACAGCGTCCTCAGCGGCCGATTCAGCGAAATTCAGAAGCGCGCCGACGTCGGCTCGGTGCTGGAAGAGATCCAGGCCGCCAGCGAGGAACATCAGCGCCGCCTCATGGCGCGCAACGCGGAAGAGTAACGCCCGCGCTACTCGACGCGAAACACGTCCGGCCGCTGCGGGGTCGCGGCTTCGTGATAGATATCCCCCAGATAGCCGGCGATCTCCTCTTCGCGCAGATCCGCCGGCAACACGATATCGTAGCTGGGGGCATATTTGCGCTCCGGCAGCGTCACGCGGAACAGCCGCCATTCGTCCCCGATACGCTTCACGCCTACCAGGCGGCCGAACACGTTAAAAATCATCATCCGCCATTCCCCTTTTCGTCGCTTTCAGGCTATAACACTGTGATGCCGCCGCAGTGAAAAGGAAAGCGCATGAGTGAAAAAACGCCCCAGTTCTGGCGCGACCCGCAGTTGCCTTTTGTCGAAGCGCGCGCCATCAATGATGGCCGCAAAGTGTGCTACAGCCTGCACAGCCACGAATTCTTTTCCATCGGCGCCATCACCGGCGGCGTCAGCACCTATGTCAACGGCGAGCGGCGCATGCAGGTCGGCGCCGGCGATGTGGTGATCATCAATCCGCAGCAGGCGCATGCCTGCAACCCGATCGCCGACCGCCGTTGGTCATACATCATGTTCTATCTCGATCTCGCCTGGCTCGGCGCGCTGCAGCAGGAAATGATGGGCGGCGACGGCGACCGCTTTGTCCCCTTCAGCCGGCCGCTCAGCCGCGATCCGGCGCTGTTCAACGGGCTGAACCAATTGTACGCGCTGCTGACGAACGCGCAGTGCGGCGCGCTGGAAAAACAGATCGCCCTGGTGGAGTATTTCAGCGCCCTGCAGCTCGCGCTGGGCAGCGGCCGCCAGCCGGAGACGCCGCCGCACCCCCGACTGGAAGCGGCGGCGGCGTTTATCGACGCGCACTGCACTCAGTCGCTGACGCTGGAAGACATTTGCCACGCCGCCGCGCTCTCGCCCTCCTACCTGATCCGCGCCTTCCGCCAGCGCTACGGCATGACGCCGCACGCCTATCTGGTCAATCGCCGCGTGCAGCACGGCCATCGGCTATTGAAAAGCGGCCTGCCGATCGCCGCAGCCGCCAGCGAAAGCGGCTTTGCCGATCAGGCGCACTTCCAGCGCACCTTCAAACAGCTTCTGGCCGCGACACCCGGCCAGTATCAAAAACCCTCCGCCAACAGATAGCAGGCGCTGGCCGCCAGCAACGCCGCCATCGCGCGATTGAAACGCTGTACGTTGCGCGCCTGCCTGAGCAGGCCGCGCAACATCGCGCCAACGTAAGCCCAGCAGGCCACCGAAGCATAGCAAATCACGAAGTAGAGCCCGGCGAACTGCCACAGCAACCGGATGTCACCGTCGCCGACAAACGCCCCGAGACTGGCCACCGACGCCAGCCACGCCTTGGGGTTCAGCCATTGCATCAGCGCGCCGTACCAACAGGAAGGCGCCTGCGCCTCGCCGTTGCCCAGCCTGCCGTCGTCAAACGCCAGCCGGTAGGCCATAAACAGCAGGAAGGCCACGCCGGCCCATTGGATCAAGCGGGTCAACGCCGGCCACAGGATCAGCAGTTGGTGCATGCCCAAACCCAGCAGCACCAGCAACAGGGTAAACCCCAGCGTGGCGCCGAACACGTGACGCTGGGTCGCGCCAAAGCCGAACTGCGCCCCGGCGCTCAATGCGACGATGTTGACCGGGCCGGGCGTGATGGAGGCCGCCAGCGCAAATGCGGCCATGGAAAGGTAGATATTATTCATGAGGGCACCTGAGGAAAAATTCACAGGCGCCAGAATGCCGGGCCGCGCCGACAACGTATTGAACAGAATTGCCCTGTTAGGTTTAGCGCACCGCGACGGCCCGTCGGCGCGGC
Source organism: Serratia sp. CY55921 (assembly GCF_052167655.1). Classification (NCBI taxonomy): domain Bacteria; kingdom Pseudomonadati; phylum Pseudomonadota; class Gammaproteobacteria; order Enterobacterales; family Yersiniaceae; genus Serratia; species Serratia sp. CY55921. The sequence continues at coordinate 2,315,910 of NZ_JBJNMU010000001.1, forward strand.
AACCCGAAGGTATTGACCGCCATGCCGGCCAGCACCAGCAACGCGCCGCCGAACTGCGCCGGCGACAGCGCTTCGTCCAGCAGCAGCCAGGCGGCGAACAGCCCGACCAGCGGCACCAGCAGCGTCAGCGGCGCGACGCGCCAGGTTTCGTAGCGCCCCAGCAGGCTGCCCCACACCGAATAACCGAACAGCGTGGCGGCGAACGCCAGATAGGCAACCGCCAGCCAGGTGCCGACCTGCACATGGCTCAGGCTGGCCAGCACCGCCTGCGGGCCGTCGAACAGCCAGCTGCAAATCAGGAACGGCAGTACCGGGATCGGCGCGCTCCACACCACCAGCGACAAAATATTGCGCTGCGGGAAACCGGCCAGGATCTTCTTGTTGGTCAGGTTGCCCAGCGCCCAGGAGAACGCCGCCGCCAGGGTCAGCAACAGGCCCGCCAGGGGGACCGCGCCGCTGCCCGGCTTATGCAGGCTGGCCTGCGCCAGCGCCAGCATGCCGCCGCTGGCGATGGCGATGCCGACGAAATGATTGACGCGCAGCTTTTCGCCCATCAGCACGACACCCAACAGCAGGGTGAAGAACACCTGCGCCTGCAACACCAGCGAGGCCAGCCCCGCCGGCATGCCCACCTTGATGGCGACAAACAGAAAGGCAAACTGCGCGAAACTCATGGTCATGCCGTAGAGCAACAGCCATTTCCACGGGATGGTCGGGCGCGGGATAAAGAAGATCGCCGGCAACGCCACCAGTAAAAAACGCATCCCGGCCAACAGGAACGGCGGCATCCCCTGCAGGCCGAACTTGATTACCACGAAATTCACGCCCCAGATCACCACCACCAACAGCGCCAACAGCCGATCGCGCAATGTCATCCTCGCCCCGCTTATCCCATTGAAAATTCGCTTTGCCTTGCAGGTTACAACCAAACCGGGCGCATGGACACCGGCAAACGCCGGCGTTTATTCCGGCATCAGGCCAATGAAGGTGGTTTTCTTGCGCGGGCCGGTCATCAGCGCTTCCAGCTTCTCCACGCACTGCAGATAGTGTGGGGTCTGCTTGTGCGCCGCCACCGCCTGCTCGTCGCGATAGGCTTCGTAGATGTAAAACCGCGTCGGAATATGCTCATCCTGCAGCACGTCGAAACGCAGGTTGCCCGGCTCTTCGATCGCCCCCAGATGATTGGCGCGGAAAACGTCGATAAATTCGTCGATCTTATCCTGTTTAACGTTGATCTCTACCAATGTGACGTGCATGACAGCTCCTTGTTTAAACGGCGCGCCGCAGCATGGCGCTTTCCAACCATAGGTTTATTCCCGTCGATTGCCCTGCCGCAACGGCAATTTTGCCGCCTGGCTCACAAATCGCACCGGCGATGCCCACCCCGCCCCCGGCGAGGGAAGACGGCGGCATCTATAGTTACTATTCCTCCCCCTGAGAGCATAGGCTATGGATAACTACTTGATGGCGCTGGACGCAGGAACAGGCAGCATTCGCGCGGTGATCTTCGATCTGGCGGGCAATCAGATCGCGCACGGCCAGGCCGAGTGGCAACACCTCGCGGTGCCGGGCGTGCCCGGCTCGATGGAATTCGATCTCAACCGCAACTGGCAGTTGGCCTGCCAGTGCATCCGCCAGGCGTTGCAGCGCGCGGGGCTGAGCGCGCAGGCGATCCGTGCGGTAGCCTGCTGCTCGATGCGTGAAGGCATCGTTCTGTACGATCGCAACGGCGTGCCGATCTGGGCCTGCGCCAATGTCGATGCGCGCGCCAGCCATGAAGTCAGCGAACTGAAAGAGTTGCACAACCACGGCTTCGAACGTGAGGTCTACCAGTACTCCGGCCAGACGCTGGCGCTGAGCGCCATGCCGCGCCTGCTGTGGCTGGCGCACCACCGGCCGGACATCTATCGCCAGGCGGCGACGCTGACCATGATCAGCGACTGGCTGGCCTACATGCTGAGCGGCGAGCTGGCGGTCGATCCTTCCAACGCCGGCACTACCGGCATGCTGGATCTGACCAGCCGCGACTGGCGGCCGGCGCTGCTCGATATGGCCGGGCTGCGCGCCGATATTCTGTCGCCGGTGAAAGAGACCGGCGTCGTGCTGGGGCGCGTCACCGAACAGGCGGCCCAGGAGAGCGGACTGCTGCGCGGCACCCCGGTGGTGATGGGCGGCGGCGACGTGCAGCTCGGCAGCCTGGGGCTCGGCATCGTGCGCGCCGGGCAGACGGCGGTGCTCGGCGGCACCTTCTGGCAGCAAATCGTCAACCTGCCGGAACCGGCCATCGATCCGGAAATGAACATCCGCATTAACCCTCACGTCATTCCCGGCATGGCGCAGGCGGAATCCATCAGCTTCTTTACCGGCCTGACCATGCGCTGGTTCCGCGACGCTTTCTGCGCCGAAGAGAAACTGCTGGCGGAGCGACTGGGGATCGACGCTTACAGCCTGCTGGAAGAGATGGCGGCCAGGGTGCCGCCGGGCGCCTACGGCGTGATGCCGATCTTTTCTGACGCCATGCATTTCAAAACCTGGTATCACGCGGCGCCGTCGTTCATCAACATGTCTATCGATCCTGAACGCTGCAACAAACAGACGCTGTTCCGCGCGCTGGAGGAGAATGCCGCCATCGTCTCAGCCTGTAATCTGGAGCAGATCGCCGCCTTCTCCGGCGTGCAGGCCCGCTCGCTGGTGTTCGCCGGCGGCGGTGCGAAGGGCAAACTGTGGAGCCAGATCCTCAGCGACGTCACCGGCCTGACGGTGCGGGTGCCGGTGGTGAAAGAAGCCACCGCGCTGGGCTGCGCGATCGCCGCCGGGGTCGGCGCCGGGCTTTACGCGTCGCTGGCCGAAACCGGCGAGCAGCTGGTGCGCTGGGAGCGCGAGCATCAGCCGGATCTCACCAACCATGCGCGGTATCAGGAACAGAAAGAAAACTGGCGGCGAGTCTACGCCGATCAGCTGACGCTGGTGGATAGCGGCCTGACCACCTCATTGTGGAAAGCGCCGGGGCTCTAGCGCCGCGCGCGGCCCGGTCATAACCTTATACCGTTTTATTCCTTTCCCCTCGGCGCGGCGCAAGCCGCGTTTTAACTCGCTGCCGTCATTGTTCCCCCTCAGAAACAGTGTAACCACCGCAGATGGATTTATCTGCGCCTTCAGCCTGCCGTAGATTGTGACTTTGATCACGCCGCGCCCCGAGCGCGGCCTGCGCATTCACCTGAGAAGAGCGGCATTATGCTGAATAATAAAGATAACCCTGCATCATCCCCGTGGCCGGCGATCTTCTCGCTGACGGTCGCCTGTTTTGTCATGGTCACCACCGAGTTTTTGCCGATCGGCCTGCTGACCAACATCGCCCCTTCGCTCGGCGTCAGCACCGGCACCGCCGGGCTGATGGTGACCATGCCCGGCATCGTGGCGGCGGTGGCCGCGCCGGTATTGAGTCTGGCTTCCGGCCGGCTGGACAGACGCCTGCTGATGCTGGGGCTGTCGTTGCTGCTGATGGTGTCCAACCTGGTGGCGGCGCTGGCCGTCAACTTCCCGATGATGCTGCTGGGCCGCGTGCTGCTGGGCATCTGCGTCGGCGGCTTCTGGTCGTTCGCCGCCAACTACGGCCGCCATCTGGTGCCGGAAGCCAGCCAGGGCCGCGCCACTGCGCTGATCCTCAGCGGCATCTCGGTCGGCGCGGTATGCGGCGTGCCGGCAGGGGCGCTGATCGGCGATCTGTTCGGCTGGCGCGCCGCCTTCTTCGGCGGTGCGGCGCTGGCAGTCGGCGTCCTGTTGGCGCAGCTGCGTTTGCTCACGTCGGTACCGCCTTCCCGACCGGTCACGCCGCGCGATCTGGTGCTGCCGCTGCGCCTGCCGATGGCGCGCATCGGCCTGATCGCCATCGTGCTGTTGTTCATCGGCCACTTCGCCGCCTATACCTATCTGCGGCCCCTGCTGCAGCAGGTGTTCGTGCTCAGCCCATCGGCGATCTCGCTGCAGCTGTTGGCCTATGGCGCCATCGGTCTGCTGGGCACCTTTCTCGGCGAGCGTCTGGCGGAACACAGCCTGCGCGCCACCTTCATACTGATCGCCGCCATGCTGGCGGGCATTTTGATCGTTTCGCCGCTGCTCAGCGGCCTCGCCGGCGCCACGCTGATGGTGCTGGTATGGGGGCTGGCCTTTGGCGCCGTGCCGGTCTGCGCCACCAACTGGATGTTCGCCGCCGTGCCGCAGGCGCCGGAAGCCGGTCAGGCGCTGTTGGTGTGCGTCATCCAGATCGCGCTGGCCTCCGGCGCACTGCTGGGCGGCGAGGTGGTGGACTGGCAGGGCGTCAGCAGCGCCATGCTGTTCGGCGGCGCGCTGATCCTCTCCGCCACGCTGGTATTCGGCCTCAGCTTGCGCTCCGGCGCGATTGGCGCTAAACAGTGTTAATCATTATCTATCTGCAGAAACATGCCCCGGCCAGCGCCGGGGCATGGCGTTGAGAACCTATGGACCATCATTTGCTCGCTATCCGGGTATTTAACCGCGTCGTGGAAACCGGCGGCTTTACCCGCGCCGCCGATTCGCTGGGCATGCCGAAAGCGACGGTCACCAAGCTGATCCAAAATCTGGAGGATCACCTGCAGACCAAACTGTTCCAGCGCACCACCCGCAGCGTGTCGGTCACCCGCGAGGGCGAATGCTATTACCAGAATACGGTGAAATGGCTGGCGGATTTGGAGCAGATGGAGGGCTGTCTGACCGAGTCGCAGAATTCTCCGCAGGGCGTGCTGCGCATCGATACCGGCAGCGGCACCGCCCGCCAACTGCTGTTGCCGGCGCTGCCCGGCTTTTTGGAACGCTACCCGCAAATCCAGATCGATCTCAGCATCGGCGATCGCGTTATCGATTTGATCAGCGACAGCGCTGACTGCGTGATCCGCAGCGGTCCGTTGGCCGATTCCAGCCTGATCGCCCGGCGTCTGTTCGATCTGGACTGGGTCAGCTGCGCCACCCCGGCCTATCTGGCGCGCCACGGCACCCCGCGCCATCCGTGCGATCTGGAACAGGGTTTTCCGATGGTGCACTACCGCCATCCGGTCAACGACCGCATCCATCCGCAACGCTATGTCGAGCGCGGCAAAGAGATCGCCATCCAACAGCGCTACCCGGTCAGCATCAATGAAGGCAACGCGCTGCTGGCGGCGAGCCTGGCCGGCTTGGGCATCATCCAGATCTATCGGTTTATGGCGCAGCCGCACCTCGAGCGCGGCGAACTGGTCAGCCTGCTGCACGACTGGCAGCCGCCGCCGGAGCAGATGTACGTGGTCTACCCGTCCAATCGCCACCTCAGCGGCAAGCTGCGGGCGTTCATCGACTGGGCGGTGGAGACGTTTCATTAACCGGCCGCTTAGGCAGGAGCGGCTTTTTTCCCGACTTTAAAAAAAATAGGCACATCATGCATATCGAACCGCTGCTCGCCCATCGCCGGCGCATTGAGGAACTGGCCGCGTTGCTGCACCAGGAATGGGGCGCCTTTGCGCAGTGGAGCAGCCGCGATACCATCAGCCGGCGGCTGGCTGAACGCTGCGCACCCGAGAGCCAAGGCGTCGTGTTGCTGGCGCTGTCGCCACAGCAACAGATCGTCGGCACCGCCAGTTTGACGCTATATGAATTGACAGATAAACCGGAGCGCCAATACTGGCTGAGCGAAGTCTTTACCCACCCGCAGCACCGCGGCCAAGGCATTGCCCGCAACCTGATCGCGCGCTGCATCGAGCACGGCCGAATCCAGGGCATCAGCGAACTGTATCTGTATACGCCCGACCAGCAGACGCTGTATCAGAAACTCGGCTGGCGCCCTCTGGAGCAACGCCAGGTCGCCGGTGAAACCGTCACGGTGATGAGCCGCACGTTGTAGCCGCACGCACTGTGGTATTATTTACCGCATAGTGATTCACGACGGACGACCACCATGGCCTATATCCCCAAAAACTATGCGAAGCTGGAAACCGGCTACCGCGAAAAAGCGCTGAAACTGTTCCCCTGGGTATGCGGGCGCTGCTCGCGCGAATTCGTTTATTCCAACCTGCGCGAGCTGACGGTGCACCACATCGATCACGATCACAGCAACAACCCGGAAGACGGCAGCAACTGGGAAATGTTGTGTCTGTATTGCCACGACCACGAACACTCGAAATACACCGAGGCCGATCAATACGGTTCGACGGTGGTGGCCGGTGAAGATGCGCAAAAAGATATCGGCGTCGCCACCCACAACCCGTTCGCCAACCTGAAGGCGATGATGAAGAAGTAACGCCATCGACAGCTTAATGAGCCACTAACTTATTAAGCTGTTAAATTAACAAAAGGCACTTCCGTTCCGCCACTTCCCAGAGAATTCCTACTTACCCATCCGGTCCATTCACCGCAAAATAAGCTGCGCAGTTAACAACATACTGGCTTGGCAAGCCGCCGCAGTTGGTGCATATTGTTCGCGAGTTGTTCTTGTTAACCTGTTTGATTATCAACCTAATAAGCACATTAACTTAATAAGTTACCTGCTTAATAACTTGAGAGATGGCAGCATGATTGTTCTGATTGGCTCGCAAAAAGGCGGCGTCGGCAAATCGACGAAAGCAGTGAATATCGCCGGGTATCTGATTCTTAAGCAAGGCAAGACGGCGATCATCGTCGATGCCGACGACCAGAAATCGATCATGACCTGGTACAACGACCGTCAGAACGTCGAGGGGCTGCCGCACATTCCGGTGGTGGCCGCGTCGGGTAAAATCAAGGAAACGCTGCTGGAGCTCGATCGCCATTACGACTACGTGATCGTCGATACCGCCGGCCGCGACAGCGCCGAACTGCGCTCCGGCCTGCTGGCCGCCGATCTGTTCCTCTCGCCGCTGCGCCCTTCGCAGATGGATCTCGACACCATCGGCTATCTGTCGGAGATGTTCTCCACCGCGCAGGAATACAACGAGAAGGTCAAAGGCTACATCGTATTGAACATGTGCCCGACCAATATCTTCATTAATGAAGCCAACGAAGCGGCGCAGGTGCTGAGTGAATACCCGGAGTTCACCCTGGTGAGCAATCGCCTGTGCGACCGCAAGATTTACCGCGACGCCTGGGGTGAAGCCATCACCGTGCACGAAGCGAACAATGAAAAGGCGCAGACCGAAATTGAATGCCTGGTGAAAGAGGTGATCCTGTGAAGAAACGCACCCCCACCCACCGCATGTCGGAAGACGAATTCATCAACAGCGCCACCTCGCATACGTTGCCGGTTGCGGCTCCCGCGCCGGAAGCCAAGCCGGCCGGCCGCAAGCGTACTTATAAGGCGATTTCCGTCAGCCTGACGGACAACCACATTGAGGCTATCGATGAAGTGATCGTGCAGGCGGCGCGCAACGGCATCGTGCGTATCACCCGCTCCGACATCATCAAACTGGCGATCGACGGATTGGCGGAGAAAAGCGAAGCGCAACTGCTAGCGCTGCTGAAAAAGCTCTGACCGCACGGCAGCCGCCGGCTGATCGAGCCGGCGGGCCGTTACACCGACGAGAACTCGCGTGGGAACGGCATAGTACGATAGGTTTTGCCGGTGGCCTTATGCAGCGCGCTGGCCATCGCCGGGGCGACCACCGCAGTCGACACTTCCCCGCATCCCTGCGGCGCACGCGCGCTGTCGAGTATCACGACCTCCACCTTGGGCATTTCGGCGATCGCGAGCAGCGGATAGCGATCGAAATTCCCTTCCACCACGCCGCCCCGTTCAAAATGCAGCTCGCTGTGCAGACAGGTGGTCAGCGCAAAGCCGATGCCGCCCTCTACGTTGGCGCGCACCAGGTTCGGGTTTATCACCTTGCCACAGTCAATCGCACATACCGCGCGCAGCACCCGTAGTCGCCCCTCCTGAATGGCGATTTCAACCACCAAACCGACGTAGGTGGTGAAAGCATTATTGCGGCCGACCCAAATATTGCACGCCATACCGCGAGAAACGCCCGACGGCGGTTCATGCTGCCAACCGGCCGCCGTGGCGGTGGCGTCCAGGACGCGCAACGCTTCCGGGCTGTCCTGCAACAGATGCCGCCGATACGAATACTCGTCCCGGTTGGCCTTATGGCTGAGTTCGCTGATAAAGCTTTCCAAAAAGAACAGACTGGCGACGCTGCCGACACCGCGAAGATAGCTCAGGGAGATCGGCTGTTCGACGATGCCGGCCTCCACCTTCAGATGAGGGATGCGATACGGCGTGCTGTAAACGCACTCCACCATACTTTCATCCCATCCCCCGGCCTCGTTGACCGTTTCGCGCCGCATTTGCCAGAAGAGCGACTGCCCGGCATAGCGCGCCCACAGCGCCTGCGGGTAGCCGTTTTCATCCAACAGCGCCCGATAATGGCTGATGCAGGCCGGACGATAGTATTCATGCCGCATGTCGATCTCGCGCGGATAGACCACTTTGACCGGTTTCCCCACCGCCCGGGAGGCGGCGGTAGCATGCATCACGGCATCCGGCAGATATTTGCGCCCAAAGCTCCCCCCCAGATAGGTCGTATTCACCACCACATCCGTCGGCTTCAGCCCGAACATTTTCGCCAGAACGTTGCGCACCATGTCCTGCCCCTGGAAGGGGCCCCAGGTTTCGATACGGCCCTCGCCGTAATGGCTGGTGGCATTGCAAGGCTCCAGGGTGGCGTGCGCCACATAAGGTGCGCTGTAACGCGCCTCATGCAAGCGCGAACCTTGTTCAACTCCACGAATCAACGCCGACGCCTCGCCGCGATCGACCGCCGGCACCAGCGTATCGCCATCCAGCATCGCCAGATTCTCTGCCGCAATCGCGCTATCGGTCAGCGCTTTTCCTGCGCCCGGCAGCCAGTCGACCTCCAGCAAATCAGCCGCCTTTTTGGCCTGCCAGTAACTCGCCGCCACCACGATCACCGTATTGAGCGACATATCATGATCCAATCCGACCATGTTGTTCATCGACCACTGCCGGGTCAGCACCAGATCCACCACGCCCGGCATGGCCCGAATCTGTCGTTCATTACGCACGGCGACCAGCTTTCCGCTAAGGTCGGGCACCATCCAGGGGACGCCGATCAGCATCTCCGGCAAGTCGATATCAATACCGTAAATCGCACTGCCATCTACTTTCTCCGGCGTATCGACCCGCAACAGCGGCTTGCCAATGACACTCTCTCGCTCTTGCGCCTCACTCTTTAAAGCAGGCTGCGGATCCAACGGCAGTTCGGCGGCATAGCGCACCAAATCGCCATAGGCGACCTTGCGCTTCCCGCCTTTCTCAAGCACCCAGCCTTTCTCCGTGCGGCACTGCGATGGTGAAAGCGCGAAATGTTTTGCGCCGGCCCGCAGAAAGAAATCTCTCGCCTGTGCGCCGGCCAGCCGGGCACGCTGATAAAATTTGGTCATGGAGGTTGAGGCGGCGACAAACTGCGCGAAAGCCTCGCCCCCGGCAACCTGACGGTAAGCGTCACGGCCGGTGACGAATTTCACCGTCACCTGCGCCCAATCGGCATCCATCTCCGCCGCCACCACTTCGGCCAGGCCGGTGTAAATCCCCTGCCCAACCTCACATTGCGACACGCCGATGACGATGCGCCCATCGCGGTCGATCCAGATCCAATCGTTCAATTCATGCTGACTGTCCGGTGGCGCCACGTCTTGTGAAACCACGGCCGCCAGGCTGCGCGTCGATATCGGCAGCAACATGGCGGCCACTGCCAACGCGCTGCCTTTTATCAAGGTTCTGCGGGTGATCGCCATACTCAGGGTTCTCCCTTGTCGGCGGCGCGGTGCACCGCCGCACGGATACGGTGGTAAGTGGCGCAGCGGCACAGATTGGTCAGGCCCGTATCTATCTGCCGATCGTCCGGCCTCGGGTGTTCCGCCAGCAGCGCGCTGACCGCCATGATCATGCCTGATTGGCAGTAGCCGCACTGCGGCACGTCCTCCGCAATCCAGGCCTGCTGCACCGGATGACGGCGATCGATGGACAGCCCTTCGATGGTGGTCACCTGCCGATCGCGCACCAATTGCAGCGGATAACAGCATGAACGCACAGCCTTACCGTCGACATGTACCGTACAAGCGCCACAGGCGCCGATACCGCAGCCGAACTTGGTGCCGGTTAATTTAAAATGTTCTCGGATCACCCACAGCAGCGGCGTATCCGGCTCGCCGTTAAATTCGACCGCCTGGCCGTTCAGATTGAACTTCATGCCATCCTCTCTTGGATCAGTGCTTCACCCGACGTTTCACCCACGCCCCAATGACGATCAATACCAGCAATACGCCGCCCCAGAACACATAATGCAATGACGTAATCAACAGCGGTTTTTCACCGCCCGCCCGCTGCAGAGCCACTTGCTCCGGCGTTATCCTGACCGCCGGATTGCCGAATTGCTGCAATACGTAATTGCCCAATTCAGCCAGTTGCCGGTCATCCAGACTATCGGCGAACCCCGGCATCCAGGTCTGTAGCGTCTCCCCCTGACGCTGCACGCCATACAGCATCACCATGATCAGGTTATTGGCCCGTTCGCTGCCTACGGTGGTGTTGTGCGTCAAAGAAGGGAAATGGCCGTCATAAGCCCCCTCGCCGCCCAGACGATGGCAGCTGGCGCAGGAAACGGCATACAGCGCCTGTCCGGTGGCACGGCCTTTACCGCCCCCCTGATATTGATAGGCCGCTTTCGTTCCTTGTACGGTGACGATCGGCGGCGTTTGTTTAAGCCAATCGGCGATGGCGCCGAGGTTGTCGTCACTCAGGAAACGCAGGCTATGCTCCACCGCCTCCGCCATGCCGCGTTCCGCCATCATCCCGTTACGCGGGCTGTGACACGCCGAGCAATGCCCCAACACATCCACCAGATAGCGACCACGCGCCTTCCTCTCGTCTGCATCGACGGGCGTCTTTTTCAGAAACAGCCAGTTCCAGCCGTGGATCGCATAACGCCAGGAAAAAGGGAACGTCAGTTGGGTCTCAGGCACCGCACGATCGACCGGTGCGACACCGGCCATAAAATAGCGATACAGCGCGTGCAGATCGTCATCACTCAGCCCCCGATAAGCGGTATAAGGCATGGCGGGATACAAGGGTTGGCCGTCCCGCCGAATGCCCTGCGTTAACGCGCGGCGAAACTCTTGTTCACTGTAGTCGCCAATGCCGGTTCCTTTGGCGGGCGTGATATTGCTGGCGATGATGTCGCCCATCGGCGACGCGATGGCATAACCGCCGACATAGGGGGCGTCCTGTTGACTGCTGCCGCGGTGACAAGCCGCGCAATCTGCGGCGGTAGCCAGATATTTTCCCCGTGCGATGACCTGTTGGTCATTCTGGCTGGCGAAGACCGAGCAGGAGAAGATCCCCAACGCGATAACGCACAGCTGTTGTGCTCTCCGCCAGCGGCCGTTCACGCTTCACCTTCCGGCTTCATCGCCCCCGCTCGCTCCTCCGCCAGAAGAGCAAACTCGTCCGGCAACAGATTTTCCTGTTCGAGCATCGCTATCGCGTTATGCTTGATGCCAAACAATACGCGGTAAAAAGCCTCCAGATCGTTGGCCGAAATGCCGTTGAGCAGTTTTTCCCGCGCTTGCTGGCTGGAATGATCCAACTGCGCCAGCATCTCCTGCCCGGCCTCGGTCATTCTCACCCCTTTGGCGCGCTTATCTTCGGACAGAGCATCGCGGGCGATAAGCCGATTTTTTTCCAGAAACAGCAGCGCGCGCGACATCGTCGAGACTTCGGCGTTCAAATGCTGCGAAACGTCTTTCAACGTGCAGCCATCCCCCAGATCGGCAATCGCACTCAGCGCCAGCCAATGCGGGCGCGTCAGATTGGTCATTTTCACCGACTGGTCCATCGCCGTGCGCCACAGGCGATTGGTCACATCCAGATGGATGCCCAGTGCAGCAGGAAGTTTACGTGGTTGTGACATGTCGGGTTACTCTCGATTATTTATTTGCTTGTGCAAACAAATAGTAGATCGAACATGAGAACAGGATCAAGCAGAGGAGGGAGAATAAAATAAAAGCAAGTTAATACATTTGGTTAGTTTGTATCGCACGGCGTACGCTCCCCAACGACGGGGAGCGATAAGAAAAACTCAGTTCCCCGCGACCTCGCACCGGTAGTCCTGAATTTCACCGGCCGACCCCAGGTTGAGATCGGTCAACTTCAAACGGTTTGCCAACAGCAGCATCTCGCCCTGCGGGCTGATCGCCAGCGCCAGGCCGTAATTGCCGATGCTGTCGCCCTGCTCGACCACGTAGTTTTGCAACAAGCGGAAAGGATCTTCCTGGGTTAAATCGGTGCCCGCCAATTTTCTGGCCAGATATTGATGGCCGACCAATTTCACCGCCAGCGGCCGCCACTGTTGATCTAATTGCTCAGCCTGTTCCCCCAGCGCGTTATAGACATCCTGGCGCAAGCAGGCAACGTGAATATGCAACTGATTTTGAGAGCGGCCATATTTCGAATTGACCGCCAGAGAAACCCATGCGTCTTTTAACGGTTTACCCAGCTCGCTGGATATATGTTCGCGGTTATTCCAGGCCTGGGCGAAATAAGGCGGCGTTCGATCCGCTTGCAATATCGGGCTCTCGATGCCGCTGACCTTTTCGGTCGGCATCACCAGATCGTGGTAAGGGCCCTTGCTGTCCTTAAACAGCACATATCCTTCGGTTAAATCCACCTTTAAGCAGGGTGCAGGATCGTGGTTCTGCTGCTGATTGGGCACGCACTGTTGGCTGACTATCTGCCACAGCGCATTCGGATTGCCGCGCCCGAAGAACCACCACAGCACCGCCGCCAGCAGCAAAATGACAAGCAAAATAATTAATAGTCTGAAAAGTCTTTTCATCGCGACTCCCTGTTTATCTATTCCATACCGAAAGGAGCGCCAGCATAAACCAAGGCTCCGGCATCGACCAGAATATTATCCTTAATGTCACCTTTTATTGACGTCTTGTTAGCAATGGATAATTAAAAATAAGCCTCCACCTGAGTAATTTAAGGTAAATTAATACCGTGGGTTGAATATGAGTGTGATATAAGCAGCCGGGACTCTTTTTATATAAGGAACCGATAAGATGCCAACGATGGGCAAATCCCTGCATTATCTCGACGTAGGTTCAGGCTTTCCATTGCTGCTGGGCCACAGCTATCTGTTCGATCTGAATATGTGGGCGCCGCAGTTCGAAGCGCTGGCTAAACGCTACCGCCTGATCGTACCGGATCTCTGGGGCCACGGCGATTCACCGGCACTGCCACCCGGGCGAAACAGCCTGTCGGATATCGCCGCCGATCATTTGGCGCTGATGGATCATTTGGATATTGAAGAGTTCGGCATCGTCGGCCTGTCCGTCGGCGGCATGTGGGGCGCCGAACTGGCGGCGCTGGCGCCGGAGCGGGTGAAAGTGCTGGCGCTGCTGGACAGCTACCTGGGCGACGAAACTCCAGAGGCACGGCAGCGCTATATGGGCATGCTGGCCGCCGTGGAACAGGCCGGCGCCATCACGCCGCCGCTGCTGGAATATATCGCCGCGCAGTTCTATTCCGACGAAGTGCCCGCTGCGCTGTCGCAGCCGTTGCTGGCCCATCTGCAAAGCCTGCCCGCCGATCGTCTGCGCGAGAGCATCGTACCGCTGGGCCGGATGATCTTCGGTCGGCCCGACAAGCTGGCGCTGCTGGAACACATCACCGCCGCCAGCATCGTCATCACCGGCGCGCAGGATAAGCCGCGCCCGCCGGCGGAAGGCCAGCGCATGGCGGATCTTCTCGGCTGCCGACATGTGCTGATCCCCAACGCCGGGCATATCAGCAACAAGGAAAATCCGGCGGCGGTCAATGAAACGCTGCTGGCGTTTCTTGCCGAAAGCACCACGCCGCTGTTTTGGTAAGTCGCTCCGGGCCGCCAGGCCCGGACCTGCCATGCCATCGCTCAGACGACGTGGCTATCGCCATTTCCCTGACCGAACTCCCCCAGACGCAACCAGCGGTAAAGCTCCGCATCGCGCTGAAAATGCATCTTTCTCATCACCGCCCGTTTATGCGTGCTCACCGTCTTGATGCTGACCCGAAGCCGACGGGCAATGGCGGTCGGCGTCATTTCCCAACTCAGGTAACGCATCACTTGTTTTTCCTGCGGCGTCAATGGCAACGGCTGGCACCAGGCGCAACAAGAAAAACCGCAGGCGCCGCCGGTTCGGCCTTTTATCACCCGCGCTACCGTGTGCAACAGCTTTGCGACGCCTTCATTGCGGTACACCCTCCCCGCTTCCCTCAGGCACCCCGAAATGGCGCGAATGCGAGCTTCTCTGAGATCGTAAACGGCGAGATAAAGGGCGTGAGGAGCATGGGGAGGATGGCAAAAACGCGCCATGTCGCCTTTGGCGATCGCCTGGAACACAAGGTCGGCATTCAGCGGCTCGCTGCAGCGCGCCTCGATGCCACGTTCACTAAAATAGTCGCTCAACGCCCGATACGCCCCGGCGACAAAAAAGCAGTCGATATCCAGGAAGGCGATATTGATGACCGTGTTCACGCCGTTTCCCTCCGCGCGAAAACAAACCGGCAAAACCGGCCGGCATTGAGCCTGCTGCGCCCATCCAACGTAACGAGCAGCAGCGTCAAAACCGCCCATTGGATGAGCGACAGCCCGAACGGGTAGGAAAACTGCGCGCACAGCAGCAAGGGAATGCCGCTCGTCGCCAACGCGGCCTCTTCCCCGGCGGCCGGGCTGTGCAAGCGGGCGGCGATGCGCTCCCGTCGCCATGTTTGGTGCACCAGCGCCGCCACGCCCGCCAGCAGGCACAGCATGCCCGCCAACGCAACGACGCCGCCTTCTATCCACCACAGCAGGAGCTCATTATAGGGTTGCCGCGCTGCGCCTGCCCGCGCCACCGCGGGCAGCGCATGGGCCTGTAAATGCTCAAAGCCATGCTCGAATCGGCCATAGCCCCATCCTAACCAGGGCCGCTCTACCACCAGCGCCAGCGAATCAAGCAGCGTATCGCAGCACGGCGCGGCGTTCGACAAACGAACGCCGGCGTTCAATTCATCCGCCAATATCGCCAGGCAGAATCCCAATGCCGTCATCAGCAGCGCGAGCACGCAATGCAGCGGGTATCTGCGCACAAACATCAGGGTCAACAGCGCGGCACCCAATACCACGCTGAGACAAACTGTCTGCGATGCCCCCCAGCCCAGCGCGGCGGATAAACCGATCAAGAGCGGCAGCAAGAGTAAAATACGCCATCGCTCGCTATCTCGGCGCAACATGCGGAACCGAGGCAACACCGTCAGCCCCCATCCCGCCAATAATCCGCTCGCCAATAAACTGCTCGCGGCATCCGGCCAACGCCCCCCGCTGCCGGCATAGCCTGCCGCCGCCTCGGCCGGGAAGGAAAAAAGCCAAATGCCTCCCACGGCTGCGGCTAATACCAGCGTATAGATAAACGCAATACGCACGTGCTGCATGACCCGATATTGCAATAGGATAAAGTAAATAATCCAACTGCCAAACAGGCAGGCCATTCGCCCGACGGTAAGCACGCCCCACTCGGCACGAGAATAAAAAAGGGGCAGCAGCAATATCACCGCGCCCAGCGCAAAGAAAAAACACGCGGGGGTCATCCCCCACGCTTTTCGCAAAAAAAGGAGCGCGCCGCCGACGCCCAATAAAGCAAACAGCACAATCCCAATCACAAGAGAATATGGAAACGTCAGCGAGAAATAGTTCATATCATAGTGATAAATATAGCCACCCAACAAAAGCAATACGCTGACATAGACCATCACCATGAACTTTAAACATGGAATAGACATAATAATTTCATCCCAAAATATCTATCTGAAAAATCATCAGAAAAGGCTAAGCCATTTTTCAATTGCAATAAAAGAAATGCCTGTCAGCAACACCAGCCCGGTAATTATCGCCATCACAATCCCGACAGATTGAATAGCTTCAAAAAGCTTTCGCCTGTAGCGTAAAAGCGTCCAGTTTCTTTTAAACATACCTTTTCCTCTTGGCCATTCAGGCTTCAAGCAAAGAAAGCCCGCAATTTAAACGTGGATTACCGGCAAAATCCTGTCGCATTTCCCAGCGAGTTCCATAGTATCGCCGCAGCCAAAATCAAGATATATGTATTAAATTTAACCATAAAAACAGTTTTTAATTCCTAAAGATAATAAAAATAAGGAATTAAAAACCAAAACAAAGAAAACCTAATATTATAAAACTGGCGCCCCCGTACGTTTGAACTTTCGCCAAAAATTTCACAACATGAAAAAATCGCCATCATCTTGACGGGTGAAAAATAATAGATAACTCTGTCCTCGCTAAATTTCGCCGTCGCTATAAGGGCAAGCAGCACATTATGGAATACGTCATTAATCAGATGATTATTTTCTCACCTGCCGAACGCGCATTGTTCATCATCAATGAACGGGAATCTTTTATGCCGTTATCTAACCCTGCCACCCGCTTGTTGTTAGAGTTGGTTACCCATCATAAAGAGATGCTCACCCGCAGGCATTTGATGCAGCGGGTCTGGGAAGATAATGGTTTTGTGGGTTCAAACAATAATCTGAATGGTTGCATCAGTGAGATAAGAAAAGCGCTTGAGTCGTTGGCGCTGGATCCGCAAATCATTATTACCATCCCCAAACTGGGGTTCATTCTTGAAGCGGAAATTACCTCATGCGAAAACATGCGCTCACCGGACAACCAAGAAGCGGTTATTCCCACCCTGTTGACCCGGGCCGGCGCACTGTTAAAACGGCGTGGGAATATCTGCCTGGCAAATAAAGCGCCCCTTGCCGCAGCATTGATGATGATTGCGTGCTTTAGCCTCGTCTGCGCTTTATTGTGGTTCAACCGGCCGGTTCACGCGTTCAAAAACGCCAGGGTCGATTTTTTTTATCGCCATGAGCAGTGCAACGTTTTTACGTTGGAAACCGCCGCGCTGAACGATCGGCGTGAAACGCAAGCGCAAATTGCCGCTGCATTGAAAGCTGAAGCGACCGACTGCGGCACAACGCCCGCCGATCTGTTCTACACCAAAATCGCCAACCCCAATCTTCCTTTTCAGGTCACCTTCATCGCCATCTGCAATCTGGCGCAACCTGGTCAATATGGCCGGTGCCGCACGATCAAAAACACCGACGGTATGACGCCATGAACAAAAAAACACGCTTTATCGTCGGCTTGTTATTATTGATGGCACCCCTGGCAAGCCAGGTCGCCCAGCTGTCGCACCATCCTAAAACCTTACTGCGTTGCGAAGCGGAGATCACCGCGCGCAACCGCTATGGCCCAGCCATGGAGCCCGCCGCGGTTTTAAAAGCAAAGATGTATTTTTTCCTCTACCACAACGGCACTGGCTTTATCAGGCTCAATGGTTTTATCGAGCGGCAAGAAAAAACCTATGTGCTGAACCGCGAACTTCACTATGTGTATGACACCCCCGGCGATGAGGCGGCTGAAGAGGATGGCGGCGGCGATGGGTACACGCTACGATTCGCCGCCGACCGTAAACATGCCGGAGATACGGTTCCCGCCCCCCTTTGGGCGACCTTTTTGCAGTCGGAAGATCCCCGAATCTCCTACCATGTCGCCGTCGAACACGTACTCGGCAACCTGTATGTGGTCAGTACGCTTCAAAGCCCGACCTTTGTCTGCCGGCGTTATTAGGCTATGCGTTGCGAGTGTTGCCTATCGGAAGAAAAGCCCGCAAGCGGCAGCCATTTCAGCGGTTAATTGAACGCGCCATGCGGCTGTAGGTGTGGCGCACGCCGCGAATCGCCACGCTGTAGGCGAAGATGTTTTCCGGCAGCGCCAGCCCCAAATAGCCGGTATCGCCGATATGGTGCAGATCCGCGCCGGCCATTTTGCTCATCAGCGCAATCTGCCGCACGGTCTGCACGTCGGCCCCCTCTTGCGAGGTGCCGATCGCTGTCATCGCCAGCGCCCCCTGCCGCTGGGCAAAGGCGATCAGCGCCGCCACTTTCTCCTGCGACATGCCGGGAATGGTGCCCGGCGCCGGCAATAGCACGATATCCGCACCGTTCTCCACGAACAGCGCGATGTCCTGCTCGCCGATCAGTTGGCTGCCGCTTTCGCGCACAATGCCGGCGCCGTGCATTTTGCCGGTCACCAGCACCATCTCGTCGCCCACTTCATCGCGTATCGCTTTCAGCGCGGCGGCGATCGCCTGATTGCTGACGCCGTTGTTCGGGTTGCCGGTCAACACCAGCATGCGCGCGCCGAGCTGATACAGCTTACGCGCATTCTCGGCGGTGGCGGCGCGGCCCGCCGTCATCTGCCAAAAGTCGTTATGTTCGCTGGCGAAAGCCGGATCGACGGCCTCCAGGTTCACCCCGATCACCCGCCCGGTCAGTCGCTGCAGCGTGCGCAGCGCCTCCTGCGGCGGCACGTCGGCGGGCAGGCCCGCGATATGTGGACGATCGACGTCGAACAGGTTCAACAGCAGCAGGTCGGCGCCCTGGCTGGCCGCCAGTTCGGCGTTGGTGACGTTATTGAGCAGCGGCTGAGTGACCGCGATGGTTTCGCTGACCAAGATGCGCCCTTCGCTGGCGCGGATGGCGTAGAGCAGATCGGCTTTGCCGATATCGGCCAGATCGCTGGCGCTGCAGTCCAGATAGCGTTTCATGAGGCAAGCTCCGGTGACGTTAGCGGAAAGGGATGGATGCCCCCTCTCCCACCGCAGTGAAAGAGGGGGAAAAGGTTACTTCAGCGTAAAGCTTTGCGCCTGCACGTTGTCGGAATCCAGGCCGACGAACACGTTGAATTTGCCCGGCTCCGCCCCCCACTTCAGGCTGGCGTTGTAGAACTTCAGATCGTCTTCGCTAATCGGCAGCTCAACCTGCTGCGACTGGCCGGCCTTCAGCGTCACTTTCTTGAAGTTGCGCAGCTCTTTCACCGGGCGGCTGACCGACGCGGTGACGTCCTGCAGATACAGCTGCACCACCGTGGCGCCGTCGTACTTGCCGGTATTCTTCAGCGTGACGCTGGCGGTTAACTTGCCGTTGCGCGCCATCGTCGGGCTGGATAACTTCAGATCCGACAGGCTGAAGGTGGTGTAGCTCAGGCCGTAACCAAACGGATACAGCGGGCCGTTCGGCGAATCGAAGTAGCGCGAGGTGTACTTGCCCGGGTTCTCCTTGCCGAACGGCCGGCCGGTGTTCAGGTGGTTGTAGTACATCGGGATCTGGCCGACCGAGCGCGGGAAGGTCATCGGCAGCTGGCCCGACGGGTTGTAATCGCCGAACAGCACGTCCGCCACCGCGTTGCCGCCCTCGGTGCCGCTGTACCAGGTTTCCAGCATCGCGTCCGCCTGCTCGCTCTCCCAGCTCAATGCCAGCGGGCGGCCGTTCATCAGCACCAGCACCAGCGGCTTGCCGGTGGCTTTCAGCGCGGCGATCAGATCGCGTTGGCTCTGCGGGATCGTGATGTCGGCGCGGCTGGAGGCCTCGTGCGCCATGCCCTGAGATTCCCCCACCACCGCCACCACCACGTCGGCCTTGTTCGCCGCCTGCACCGCTTCGTCGATCATCTGCTGCGGCGAACGGGTATCGAACGCCACCGCCGGCTCATACTCGTTCAGATAATCGATGATGCCTTTATCCTGCGTGACGTTGGCGCCCTTGGCGTACAGAATGCGCGCCTTGTCGCCCACCGCCCGCTCCAGCCCCTCGCGCAGGGTGACCGACTGCTTGACCACCCCGGCGGCCGACCAACTGCCCATCACGTCGCGCTGGCTGTCGGCCATCGGCCCGACCAGGGCGATGGTTGCCTGCTTGCTCAGCGGCAGCGTCTGCTTATCGTTCTTCAGCAGCACCATCGTCTTGCGCGCCACCACCCGCGCTTCGGCGCGGTGCAGACGGCTTTCGGCGTTGGTGTCCTGCGGATCGGAACCCGCCGGGCCCAGATGCACATAAGGATTGGTGAACAGCCCCATGTCGTATTTGGTGTTCAGCACGTCGCGGCAGGCGCGGTCGATATCGCTTTCAGACACCAGTCCGTCCTTCACCAGACCCGGCAGGTATTTGTCGTAGAACTCGTCGCTCATGCTCATGTCGACGCCGGAGGTGATCGCCAGGCGCACCGCGTCGCGCGCGTCGGCGGCCACGCCGTGCTTAATCAGTTCCTTAATCGCGCCGTGGTCGCTGATGGTGATGCCTTTAAAGCCCCACTGCTCGCGCAGCAGATCTTTCAGCAGCCACGGGTTGGCGGTGGCCGGCACGCCGTTCACCGAGTTGAGCGACACCATCACTCCGCCGCTACCGGCGTCCACCGCCGCTTTGTAAGGCGGCAGATAGTCCTGATGCATGCGCAGCGGGCTCATGTCGACGGTGTTGTAATCGCGGCCGCCTTCGACGGCGCCGTACAATGCAAAGTGCTTGACGCTGGCCATCACCGAACCGGGTTTGGCCGGATCGCCGTTCTGGAAACCATCGACCATCACCTTGGCGATTTTCGAGACCAGCCAGGTGTCTTCGCCGAAGCCTTCGGAGACCCGGCCCCAGCGCGGATCGCGGGTGATATCGACCATCGGCGCGAAGGTCATGTTCAGGCCGTCATCGCTGGCCTCTTGCGCCGCGACCCGGGCGCTGAGCGCGATGGCCTCCAGATCGAAGCTGGCCGCCAGCCCCAGGCTGATCGGGAACACGGTGCGCTGGCCGTGCACCACGTCATAGGCGAAGAACAATGGGATTTTCAGGCGGCTGAGCTGCATCGCCTGATCCTGCATCACCCGGATATCCGGCCGGGTAACGGTATTGAAGATGGCACCGATCTGCCCTTTGCGGATCCCCTCGCGGATCGCTTCTTTCGGGTTATCCGGCCCGACGCTGATCAGCCGCAGCTGGCCAATCTTCTCTTCCAGCGTCATCTGCTTCATCAAATTGGACACGAAGGCGTCGCGCTGCTGGGCGTGAATGCCCTGCGTTATCGGCGTTTCCTGCGCAAAAACCGGGCTGAGGGCCAGACCGGACAACATACTCACCACACAAAGCCATTTCATCTTGTTTTATCTCAGGCGTGTTTCCGCCGCCAACGCCGCGGAGTTTAATCGGAGTGAAGAAACAGTTTGCCACACTCTGTTTCATCGCCAAGGGAATTCGCATCGCTAATGTTTACAAAGCATTACAGGTTATCGGCAGGTAATTCCGCAGCCGGGCGCGGCTGTCGGCGGCCTCCGTCGCCAGAAAATCGACCAGCGCGGTTAACGTCGGCGGTGCCACCGTGCGTTCAGGATAGACCAAATAATAGGCCGCGCCGCTGCTGACGCAGAGCGGGAACGGCGTTACGATGCGCTGCGCCTGAATATCCTCCTCCAGCAGGCACAGATCGCCGATGGCGATGCCGAATCCCTGCAGCGCGGCGCTCATCGCCAGATCGAGGGTATCGAAATGCTGGGCCTTGCCGGACGGCAACGCATCGGCGCCCGCCGCCTTCAGCCAGCGCAGCCAGTCGCGCCGATCGCGCGTCGGGTGCAACAGGGTTTTGTCCGTCAAGTCCGTCAACCGGGCTGCCGGCGGCAGGAACGTCGGCGTGCAGACCGGCGTGAGGATTTCGTCGAACAGCAAGTGCGCGGTCAGCTTTTTACTCGGCGGCCGGCCGAATACCACCGCGGCGTCAAACTGCTCGGTACTGAAATCCAGGCCGTGCGACACCGAGGCGGTCAGCTCGATATGCATGTCCGGCCGTTCATTTTGCAGGCGAATGATGCGCGGCAGCACCCAGCGCATGGCGCAGGTCGGGCATTTGATGCGCAGCGCCCCCGGCGGAGCGGCGGCCCGCGTCAGGGCTTCATCCAACTGCCCCAGCGCCTGCTGTACCGGCGCCAGCAGCTGCGCGCCCTGCGGCGTCAACGCCAAACCGCGCGCCTGACGGCTGAACAGCGGATAGCCCAGACGCTGTTCCAGCCCGAGAATTTGCCGGCTGACCGCCCCCTGCGTCAGGTGCAGCTGCCGGGCGGCATGGGTAAAGTTGAGGCGTTGCGCCACCACCACAAAGGTTTTCAATACGTCGAGCGACGGCAGGGATATCGGCATAGCGTGCCTCGATTAGGTATGATCGTAGTGCATGACAAGTATGACAAACTTTCCCTTGTCCGCCTACGCCGCCTGATGCTTAATCGCTCAACACTTCCCTGTTTGCCTGGAGCCCATCATGCAGAGCGCCTGCTCATCCCGCTCGAAGCTGCCGGACGTCGGCACCACCATTTTCACCGTCATTGGCCAACTCAGCGCCGAACATCAGGCCCTCAACCTGTCGCAGGGCGCACCCAACTTCGCCGGTGACCCGCAGCTGATCGAGGCAACGGCGCAAGCCATGCGCGCAGGTCATAACCAATACGCGCCGATGAGCGGCGTGGCGGCGTTACGTGCTGCTCTGGCGGAAAAAGCTGAACGATTGTATGGCGCGCGCTATGACGCCAACGAAGAAATCACGGTGATCGCCAGCGCCAGCGAAGGGCTGTACTCGGCGATCAGCGCACTGGTGCATCCCGGCGACGAGGTGATCTATTTCGAACCGGCGTTCGACAGCTATGCGCCGATCGTGCGCCTGCAGGGCGCCACGCCGGTGGCGATCAAACTGTCGCTGCAGGACTTTCGCGTCGACTGGGATGAAGTGGCCGCCGCCATCAACGGCAAAACGCGCATGATCATCGTCAACACGCCGCACAACCCGACCGGCGCAGTGTTCGACGCGCAGGATATCGACCGCCTGACCGCCCTGACCCGCGACACCGACATCGTGATCCTGTCCGACGAGGTCTACGAGCACGTGGTGTTCGACGGCGATATTCACCACAGCATGGCACGCTACCCGCAGCTGGCGGAACGCAGCGTGATCGTGTCGTCGTTCGGTAAAACCTACCACGTCACCGGCTGGCGCGTCGGCTACTGCCTGGCGCCGGCGGCGCTGATGGACGAGATCCGCAAGGTGCACCAGTTTATGGTGTTCTCCGCCGATACGCCGATGCAACACGCCTTCGCCGCCGCGCTCGCCAACCCGCAGAGCTACCTGGGGCTGGCGGCGTTTTACCAGCAAAAGCGCGATCTGCTGGCCAGCGCCCTGCAGGATTCGCGCTTTGAGCTGCTGCCCAGCCGCGGCAGCTTCTTCATGCTGGCCCGCTTTAGCGGCTTCAGTCACGAAAGCGACAATGATTTCGCCGTGCGCTTGATCCGCGAAGCGAAGGTGGCGACGATCCCGCTGTCGGCGTTCTACAGCGACAGCACCGATACCGGCCTTATTCGGCTGAGTTTTTCCAAAGATAACGAGACCCTGCTGGAAGGCGCGCGCCGCCTGAGCCAGGCGTAATTTTTTGTCCGACCATGGGAAAGGGGTACTGCCTATGAAAGCTTTGAAAACGCTGTTCGCCGCCGGATGCCTGCTGGCCGCCGGCTCTTCTCTGGCGGCGGAAAACAGCCTGCGCTTCGGTCTGGAAGCGCTGTATCCGCCGTTCGAATCCAAATCCGCCAGCGGCAAACTGGAAGGGTTCGACATTGAACTGGGCGACGCGGTGTGCGCCGCCGCGCAGTTGCAATGCAGCTGGGTGGAAACCTCGTTCGACAGCCTGATCCCGGCGCTGCAGGCGCGCAAGTTCGACGCCATCAACTCGGCGATGAACGTGACCGAACAGCGGCGCCAGGCGATCGCCTTTACCGACGCCATCTATCAGGTGCCGAACCGTCTGATCGCCAAGGCCGACAGCGGCCTGCTGCCGGACGCCAAAGCGCTGGCGGGCAAACACGTGGGCGTGCTGCAAGGCTCGATTCAGGAGATTTACGCCAAAACCCATTGGGCGCCGGCGGGCGTGGATGTGGTGTCTTACCAGGATCAGAATCAGGTGTATCTCGATCTGGCGGCCGGTCGGCTCGACGCCACGCTGGTGATGGCGCCCTCGGGGCAAAGCGGCTTCCTGTCACAGCCGGACGGCAAAGGCTTCGCCTTCGTCGGCGAGGCGGTGCGCGACGACAAGATCCTCGGTGAAGGCATCGCCTTCGGCCTGCGCAAAGGAGATGAGGCGCTGAAGAAGAAACTGGATGCCGCCATCGCCAAAGTGAAACAACAAGGCACGGTGACGGCGCTGTCGAAGAAGTATTTCGGCGATATCGACGTGACGGTGAAGTGATGGACGGGGGCGGCACCGCCGCCCCCTGCCGCGTTTAGCGATCGAACACCGAACTGTTCAGCGCGCGATCCTGCTGGTGGCGCTCCAGCGCCAATTCGATCAGGCGCGTGATCAGCGCCTGGTAGCTGACGCCGCTGGCGGCCCACAGCTTGGGATACATGCTGATGTTGGTGAAGCCCGGCAGCGTGTTAATCTCGTTGATCACCACCTGGTTATCCGGCGTCAGGAACACATCCACCCGCGCCAACCCGAAGCACTCCAGCGCGCGGAACGCCTTCAGCGCCACCTCACGGATGTGGTCGCTCACTTCCGGTGCGATCGCCGCCGGCACCACCACCTGAGCGCCCTGCTCATTGATGTATTTGGTGTCGTAGGAGTAGAAAGCGTCGCTCAGCACGATCTCGCCGCACACGCTGGCCTGCGGATCGTCGTTCCCCAGCACCGCGCACTCGATCTCGCGGCCGACGATCGCCGACTCCACCAGTACTTTATGATCGAAACTGAAGGCCAGTGCCACCGCCGCGTCAAACTCGGCGCGGTTCTCCACCTTGCTGACCCCGACCGACGAGCCCTGGTTGGCCGGCTTGACGAACAGCGGCAGGCCGAGGCGCTCGCTCAGTTGCTCAAACGTGAACCCGGCGCGGTTGGCGCGCGTCAGGGTGACGAACGGCGCCACCGCCAGCCCGGCGTCGCGCAGCAGGCGCTTGGTCACGTCTTTGTCCATGCTGACCGCCGAACCGAGCACGCCGGCGCCGACGAACGGCATATTGGCCATGCGCAGCAGCCCCTGCAGCGAGCCGTCCTCCCCCAACGTGCCGTGCACGATCGGGAAGATGACGTCGAGCTGGCCCAGCGCGCCGGCGCTGCCCGCTTCGATCAGCTGCTGTTTTTCCTGGCCCGGGATCAGCGCAACGTTCTTGTTCGAGCGGTTCAGCGCGATCAGCGCCGGGTTCTCGGCGTTGAGCAGGTAGTTGGAGGCGTCGTTGATGTGCCACTGCCCCTGTTTGTCGATCCCCAGCAGCGTGACGTCAAACTTCTCTTTGTCGATTGCATCCACAATGTTTTTGGCCGACTGCAGCGACACCTCATGCTCCGCCGATTTACCGCCAAAAATCACCCCAACACGTAGTTTAGTCACGCCTTAAATCCTTCTGAAAAATCATGGCAAAAAAGTCGTTCATCACAATAAACGCATTGCCTGGCGGCGGCAATCGTTGTTGCCAGAATCTTCTTACGCCACAGAATGCCACATCGCGACCATCCAAAGCGTATACACTTCGTATATCGTTCATTTATGGAGACGCCGATGGGCATCGTAAAAATTTCGGACGCGCTGCATGACGATCTGCGCCTCGCCAGCCTGACCATGACGCGTTCGATCAACGCGCAGGCCGAGTACTGGATCAAGATCGGCATGCTGGCGGAGTTCCATCCGGAACTGACCTACCCGCAACTGGTAAAAAAAATGATGAAAGATAATGCGCTGACGCTGAAGGAGATTGTCGGGTGAAACAGATTGTGATTAAAACGCCGGAAGAGATTGCCAAAATGCGCCATTCCGGCGCTCTGCTGGCTAAAGTGTTTGCTATGCTCGATGAGGTCATCGTCGAAGGCATCTCCACCATGGAGATTAACGACCGCGCCGAGGCGTTTATCGTCGAAGAACTGAAGTCGCGCCCGGCCAGCAAGGGGCAGTATGATTTCCCCTATGTGCTCAACACCTCCGTAGACGACGTGGTGTGCCACGGGGTGCCGTCGGCCAGCAAAATCCTGCGTTCCGGCATGATTGTCAACGTGGACATCACGCTGGAAAACGGCGGCTACATCGCCGACTCCAGCAAGATGTACTGCATCGGCCAGGTGACGCCGCTGGCTAAACGGTTGGTGAACAACGTCTATGAATCGATGTGGCAGGGCATTCGCGCGGTGAAACCGGGCGCGACCCTGGGGGATATCGGCCACGCCATCCAGCGCCACGCCGAGCAGGCCGGCTACAGCATCGTGCGGGAGTATTGCGGCCACGGCATCGGCCGCGACATGCACGAAGAGCCGGCGGTGCTGCACTACGGCCAACCCGGCAGCGGCATGGCGCTGCAGGAAGGCATGGTGTTCACCATCGAGCCGATGATCAATCAGGGTGACCGCCGCATCAAGCAGAAGAAAGACGGCTGGACGGTGGTGACGCGCGACAAAAAACTGTCGGCGCAGTGGGAACACACCGTAGCGGTCACCGCCGACGGCGTGGAAATCCTGACGCTGCGCGACGAAGAGCGTCGGGCCGGTTACGCCGAACGCTACTAAATCCTCAAGCCATTAGCTTAATAAGCTAATTGCTTGATAAGTTATTTAATTGATAGCCTCTTAGCTAACTGCGCGGCACTCCGGCGCCGCGGTTAAAGCGACGGGGATGACAGGGAGACAGGCAGCATGCAGTCAGGCAATCAGGCGTTTCTCAACCAGCTTAAGGACATCGTCGGCGGCCCGCAGTTATTGACCGGCGATCGCAACACCGAACGGTATCGCAAAGGGTTCCGCTCCGGCGAAGGCCAGGCGCTGGCGGTGGTGTTTCCCACTAGCCTGCTGCAGCTGTGGCGCATTCTGCAGGCCTGCGTGGCCGCCGATAAAATCGTCATCATGCAGGCCGCCAACACCGGCCTGACCGAGGGCTCAACCCCCAGCGGCAACGACTATGATCGCGATATCGTCATCGTCAGCACCCTGCGCCTCGACCATATTCAGGTGCTGGACAACGGCAAGCAGGTGGTCGGCTTCCCCGGCAGCACCCTGCACCACCTCGAGAAATTGCTCAAGCCCTACGGCCGTGAACCGCATTCGGTGATCGGCTCTTCCTGCATCGGCGCCTCGGTTATCGGCGGCGTGTGCAACAACTCCGGCGGCTCGCTGGTGAAACGCGGCCCGGCCTATACCGAAATGGCGCTGTACGCCCAGTTAGGGGAAGACGGCCAGCTGCGCCTGGTCAACCATCTGGGCATCCGGCTTGGCGACACGCCGGAAGAGATCCTCACCCGGCTGGAAAAAGGCGACTATCGCCCGAGCGACGTCGAATACGGCGAGCTGCGCGCCTCGGATAACGAGTACGCCAGCCGGGTGCGCGACGTCGACGCCAACACCCCTTCCCGCTTCAACGCCGACAAACGCCGCCTGTACGAAGCCTCCGGCTGCGCCGGCAAACTGGCGGTGTTCGCGGTGCGGCTCGACACCTTCGAGAAAGAGGGCAAAGAGCAGGTGTTCTATATCGGCACCAACGACACCGCGGTGCTGACCGAACTGCGCCGCCACATGCTGAGCAAATTCGAAAACCTGCCGGTGGCCGGTGAATACATGCACCGCGATATCTTCGACATCGCCGAGGTGTACGGCAAAGACACCTTCATGATGATCGACAAGCTCGGCACCGATCAGATGCCGCGCTTCTTCACCCTGAAGGGCCGAATGGACGCCAGCCTCAACAAGCTGCCGCTGCTGCCGCACAACCTGACCGATCGGCTGATGCAGGGCCTGAGCCATCTGGCGCCGAGCCACCTGCCGAAACGCATGAAGGAATACCGCGAACGTTTCGAACACCATCTGCTGCTGAAGATGGCCGGCCCCGGCGTGGAAGAGGCCCAGCGCTACCTGACCGACTATTTCGCCCAGGCCGAAGGTGCCTTCTTCGCCTGCACGCCTGACGAGGGCAAAAAGGCTTTCCTGCACCGCTTCGCCGCCGCCGGCGCCGCCGTGCGCTACCACGCGGTGCACGCCGACAAGGTGGAGGATATTCTGGCGCTGGACATCGCCCTGCGCCGCAACGACACCGACTGGTTCGAAACGCTGCCGCCGGAAATCGACAGTCAGTTGGTGCATAAGCTGTATTACGGCCACTTTATGTGCCACGTCTTCCACCAGGACTACGTGGTGAAAAAAGGCGTGGACAGCCATGCACTGAAAGAAAAGATGCTCGAGATCCTCAACCGGCGCGGCGCCGAGTACCCGGCGGAGCATAACGTCGGCCACCTGTACCACGCCAAACCGGATCTGCAAGCGTTCTACCGCACCGCCGATCCGACCAACAGCTTCAACCCCGGCATCGGCAAAACCAGCAAACGCAAAGGCTGGGCCGAAGCCCCCCGCTAAACGCCGCACGATTGGCCCGCCGCCCACCCGGCGCGGGCCTCACCGCCCCTGCCCGCCTCGTCGAGATCTTTGCGCCCATAAAGATGCATTCTTATTGCAACTTATAAAATTCCCGATTACCATTCATCGCAAATGAGAATTAATTACAAAGCTGTCGTGACGGATACATGACATCCGCCGTGGCATTCACCGCGAACTTAATGAGAAGGAACCTACCATGAGTCAGACCCTCGATTCCGCCCAGCTGTTGGCCGCGCTCGATAAAGTGATGGTGATCTCCACCACCGATCTGCAGGGCACTATCACCTACGTCAACGACCTGTTCTGCCAACTGACCGGCTTTTCCCGGGAAGAGCTGGTGGGCCAGCCCCACAGCATCGTGCGTCACCCTTCCGTACCGAAAGCCGTTTACAAAGCAATGTGGGACACCATCAAGGCGGGCGGCATCTGGACCGGAATCATCCCGAACGTCGGCAAGGGCGGCGTGCTGTACGTGGTCGACACCACGGTGCAACCGCTGTATGACGCCCAAGGCAATATCGAGGCTTATATCAGCATCCGCCGCGTAATTAACGATCTGATGACCGACTTCGAATCGGTGGAATTCGCCAAAGAACAGTTCGACAACCACTACGACAAGTAACCGCTATGGCCGACATCATCGAACGCATCCTGATTGGTTACGGTTCGGAGTCGGGCAACGCCCGGGCGCTGGCGATGCGCCTGGGCGAGCAAAGCAGCCTGCAACCCTACCGCCCCGTCGTTAAAGAACTCAACGCCATCCAGCCCGCCGATGTGGGCAAACGCGACGCCCTGTTGATTGTCTCGAGCTCATTTGGCGACGGCGAACCGCCCGCCAACGCCGAACGTTTCCCCGACGCGCTGGCGCAATGGCCGGATCGCCACCGGTTGCGCTACGCCATCTTCGGTCTCGGCGACACCGCTTACCCGCATTTCTGCGGGTTTACCCAGGCGCTGGATGCGCGCCTGACGCAATACGGCGCCCGTGCCATCATCAATCGCGTTGACGCCGACGTTAACGTCGAACGGTTCTTCACCACCTGGCTAACGACGCTGGATAAGGTGCTGGCCGGCGATGCCCAGGCGGGCCGCGATTTGCATCTGCGCGTGACCGCCTACGGTGAAGACCATGCGTTCAACGCCGCCCTCCTCGAACGGCGGCCGCTTAGCGCACGCACGCCGCAAGCCTGGCATCTGCGGCTGAATATCGCCGGCAGCGGCATCGTTTACCGGGCAGGGGATACCGTCTATCTGTTGCCGGAGAACGACGAAGGATTATTGATCCGGCTGGCAGAGTGGCTCGGCAGGCCGGAGGCCATCGACGCGCTGCGGCGCCGGGAGCTGCGCCAGATCAGCAAAACGACGCTGCGCGAACTGGCGCAGTTGGCCGACAGCGAAGAGCTCAAAAGCCTGCTCAAGATCCGTCAGCGCAAATCCCTGGAGAGTTATCTATACGGCGCCGATCTGCTGGACGTGCTGCACGATTTTTGCCCGCCGCACGCGATCACGCTGGAGAACCTGTTGGCGCTGCTGCCCATTTGCCTGCCGCGCGCCTACTCCATCGCTTCGGCAACGCGGGAAGAGAGCCTCGATCTGTGCGTGCGCGACGTACATTATGAACGCGGCGGCCGCACCCGGCGCGGCACGGCGACCGGCTGGCTGCTCAAGCACCCCGGTCCTTTCCGCCTCTTCTGCCGCGCCAACCCCGGCTTTTACCTGCCGCGCGACACCGCCTTGCCGGTGCTGCTTATCGGTACCGGTACCGGCATCGCACCGTTGATTGGCTTACTGCGCGAAATGGCCGCCCAGGGCGAACGGCGTGAAACCGTCCTGATCTTCGGTGAGAAAAGGCGCGATGAAGACTTCCTGTATGGCGAGGAGTTGGTCACGCTGAACGCGACGGGCGTACTCACACGGCTCATCACGGCATTCTCGCGCGACGCCGCCGACAAGTATTACGTGCAACACGCCATCGACGATCACGCCGATGCCGTCAGCGGCCTGCTGCAACGGGGCGCGCATGTCTACCTGTGCGGCAATCGCCAGTATCTGGAACATGCCGTGGCGACGGCGCTGGAGCACGCCTGCGGGACGGAAAACCTGTGGCAGACGCTGATTGAGCAGCAGCGGCTGCACCTGGAGCTCTATTGAGACAGGGCGGCGTTCACCGCTCCGCGCGCAGCAGCAAGGAGACGATGAACGCGCCCCCCAGCCCCGCCGTAATGATGCCGATGGGCAGCTCCTGATTGGGGATCAGGCTGCGGCTGAGCATGTCGCCGCCGGTCAGCAGCATCGCCCCCAGCAGGCCGCACATCGGCACGGACAAGCGGTGGCGCACACCTACCAGGCGCCGGGCCAGATAAGGCACCATCAGCCCGACAAAACCGATCACGCCCGTCAGCGAAACGAGAAACGCTGTAGACAATGCGCAGCACAAAAAGGTCTCGGTGCGCAGGCGCGCCACGTTGACTCCCATCGAATGGGCGGTTTGCTCACCCGCCAGCAGCGCGTCCAGCGCCCGCCAACGCAGCGCCGTAAACCCGGCCAGCAGCGCGAAACTCACCAGCGGAATGAACAAATTATCCCAACGCGCCAACCCCAAGCCGCCCAGCGACCAGAACAACACTGAACCGGCCGCCCGCTGATCGCCGGAAAAAACCAGATAGCTGGTGAGCGCGCTGAACAAAAATGAGACCGCCAGGCCGCAGACGATAAGCTGCTCGGCGCGCCTGACCCGGCTGACGCGAAACAGGATCATCACCGCCAACGCGGACAGAATGCCGCCGACGAAAGCGGACAGCGGCAACGTCAGCGCGCCCAGCGCATCGCCGAATCGCGTGATGACCAGCACCGCGCCGGCGGCGGCGCCGGAGGAGAGCCCAAACAAAAAAGGATCGGCCAGCTCATTGCGGGTGGTGGTCTGCAGCAGCGCGCCGGTCATCGCCAGCCCGGCGCCGGTCAACGCCGCCAACAAGGCCCGAGGCACGCGCAGTTGCACGACGATAGTGTCCAGCATGCCGGAAAGCGGCGCCGAATCTATCCCTAACGCCGCCAACGCCTGCCGCCATGACAGCGCGACGCTGCCCAATTGCAGGCTCCAGACCATTAATCCGCACAACGTCAACAGCGCCAGCGGCGCGAGCAGCATAAACCGCCGTGTCGGCGAGTTCATTCAGCCTCCGGCGCGTACAGCGCCCGCGCCAGCTTTTCCACCGCGCCGATGTTGGCTGGCCCCGGCGTCAGCTCCGCATACTGCAGTTTCAGATAACGATGGTGCCGTACCGCAGGCGTCAACTTCATCAACGGATGAGACTCGAGGAAACGCCGCAGCGCCTCGGCGCCTGACCCGGTCTGATAATCCAGCAGAATGATGAAGTCGGGTTCCGCCGCCGCCACCGCCTCCCAAGATGCCGTCGTCCAGCTCGCCGCCAAACCGTCCATCACGTTGCGGCCGCCCGCCGCTTCGACAATCGCCGTCGGCATGGCGTATTTACCGCTGGTAAAAGGCTTCTCTTCTCCCGAGTCATACACGAACACCTTGAGCGGCGCCTGCCCCGCCGGTCTGGCGGGCAGCGCGGCTAACCGGCGGCGCCAGCCCTCAACCAGCTCGGCGGCCTCTCGCTGCTTGCCGAAAATCTTGCCGAGCTTCAGCTCATCGTCATACAGCAGGTTCATATCGGCCTTCTGCGGCCGACCGCCGGCCTGTACGCAGCTCTCGCTCAGCACCAGCGTTTTGATGCCGAACGGCGCGAGCGTCTCCGGCGTGACGTCGCCGCCGATCTTCATGCCGTAATTCCAGCCGGCGAAGAAAAAGTCCGGCTGCGCCGCCAGCAACGTTTCCAGAGCGGGATACTTCGGCGCCAGTTCGGGAATGGCGCCCATCGCCGCCTTGAAATCAGGCGTCAATTTGTACCAGCCGGTGATGCCGGTCAGCCCGACGATCCGATCCTGCAGATGAAGCGCAAAGGCCATCTCGGCCATATTGATGTCGTTGATGACGGCGCGCTGCGGCGCCTGATTGAAGGTGATCGGCTTCCCGCAGCTTTCTACGGTGACGGGAAATTTTTCAGCCGCTGCCGCTCCGCCGGCCAACAGCAGGAGCAAGGGGAATACGCGTATGTTCATGTTTCTCTCTGGTTTATCAAGCGCAATGGGGAACTTCAAAAATACGCAGCGTTTTCCCGCTGACGGGATGCGCCACGCTGAAACTGTGCATGCCGAACACCGGCAGAATTACCGGGGTTTGCAACACCGCCGCGGGCGAGCCGCAGGCCACCTGGCGGCTTTCGTTGAGCACCAGGATCCGATCGGCGAACGCCTCCGCCACGGGCAGGTCATGCAGCACCGCAATCACGGCGATGGCTTTATGTTTTACTAACGACAGCAGCGCCGAACGCCCGGGAGGATCGAGGTGATTGGTCGGCTCATCCAACAACAACAGGTCGGGAGTCTGCGCCAACGCCCGGGCCAACGCAGCGCGCTGACGCTGGCCGCCCGAGAGCCGCCCCAACGGATGGTGCCTGAGCGGCGCCAGGCCGGTTTCCCCGATGATCTCGTCAACGATGCGTTTTCCCGCCGCGGGCCGTTCGCCATGCGGCAAACGCCCTAACGCCACATAGTCCTCCAGCGACAGCCGCAAATCCGGCAGATCGTTTTGCGCCAGAAAGGCGATGCTTCTGGCGCGTTCCGCCGCCGACAAGCCGGACAAAGCGCGCCCTCGCCAGTAAATCTCGCCGCTGTCCGGCCGCGTTTCGCCGATCAGCGTGCGCAACAGGCTGGATTTGCCGCTGCCGTTAGGGCCGATCACCGCCAGCTTCTCACCGGCGCGCAGCGTGAAATGGATGTTGTAGAGTATCGAGGCCCCGCCGTGGCCGGTCAGGCTAACCCCATCAACATGGAGGATGTCGTGAGCTGAATTCATCATGCGTTAATTGTTATATTATAACATATCAATATTTTTATCACGAATGCGCGCCCTCTGCAAAAACGAATCGTAAAGTCTCTCGCCGCACGCATGACGGGAAACGGCGGCGGGGAGCCTACCCCCTTGCGCCTCGCGCTGGCGTTAAAACTGCGTTTTTGCAGCAACATAGCACACCTTCAATTTAATGATAATGATTTTCATTATCGTTTAAGCCTCTGTGATTTTCGGTTGCGCGCCCCGCTGAACTTGGCTATGTTTGAAGCGATTGGTTTCATTCACGGTTTTCAGGAACTCACATGACCTACCTGGCGCACAGCACAGATCCGACAAACGCGACCGTTCCGGCCGTCGTTTTGCTGTGTGCTTCCTCCGCTCCACCCGCCGTTTTCTCTGTCGTTTCCGCGGTTGCCGCTTACCCGCCACGCCTTGTGGTCGTGCGCTAAGCCACACCGACTTTTACCTCCGGCTTATGTTGATTTATTGCGTTCAGGCGTAGACCGCCGCGCGCGCCGGAGCCTGTAATTTTCACGACAGGTGAAATTGATATGCGATTACCTTCTCTCTGGGCCAATGCCGGCCTGGCTACGCTGTTCGTCCTGCTTTGGAGCAGCGGCGCGATCTTCTCCCGTTGGGGGTTGGAGCACGCCTCCGCCTTCGCTTTTCTGTTCTTCCGCTGCGCCATCGCGCTGGCGGTGCTGTTGGCCATCGGCCTGTGGCAGCGCCAGTGCCTGCCCGCCGCCGGCACCCGTCGGCGCGTCGCGTTGATCGGCGTGCTGATGATCGGCAGCTATCAGATCTGCTATCTGCTGGCCCTCGAACGGGGCATTACCCCCGGCGTGCTGGCCACGCTGCTTGGCGTACAGCCGATCCTGACCCAGTTCATTACCGAACGGCGCTGCGCCGGGCTGCGCGAGCTCGGGTTGGCGCTGGCGTTGGCGGGGCTGACGCTGGTGGTGTACCAAAGCCTGATGGTGGCCCATTTCTCGCTGAGCGGCATGCTGTTCGCCTTTATCGCCTTGGGCTGCATGACCGCCGGCACTCTGCTGCAAAAGGGCATGACGCAGCCGCCGCTGGCGGTGTTGCCGCTGCAGTATGCCGTCGGGCTGTTGATGTGTGCGTTGGCGCTGCCGTTTGAGCCGCTGCGGGTCGAATGGCGGCCTGAGTTCGTGCTGCCGCTGCTGTGGATGGCGGTGGTGATCTCGGTGCTGGCGACGTTCTTGCTGTATCGGCTGATCCAGCGCGGCAACCTGGTGCAGGTGACCAGCCTGTTCTACCTGATCCCGGCGGTCACCGCTCTGCTGGATTATCTGCTGCTCGGCCACGCGCTGGCCGCGCTGAGCCTGCTGGGCATGGCGGGCATCGTGCTCGGCGTGATGCTGGTTTTCCGCCGCGCATAGCCTAAAAACAAAAGCCCCCGCGCCGTTCCACCGGCGCGGGGGCGATAACAACAACCGTTAACTCAGAACAACCAGGAACCGTACCCCCACAGCAGCACCGTCACCCCAAGCAGCAGCTCGAGCAACAGAATGCCGATGGCGAAGGTCGAGCTGGAGAAGATGAACCCTTCCTTACTGTCGATATTCAGGAAGTGCGGGATCCCCAGATTCAGCAGATAGCCCGAATAGCACAGGCCGATAATGCCGACAAACAGACACAGCCAGACGACCGGATAAAGCGCCACTACCCCGCTGAGGAACATCGGGGTCGCCACGTAGCCGGCGAACACCATGCAGCGGTGCAGGCTTGGGCGCGATTCATAACGCCGCGCCATCCAGTGAATGACTTTCCCCATGGCCGCTACGCCTGCCAGCATCAGCAGGTAGAACGCCACGGCGGTATAAAACGCGGTAAACATGTCGAGCCTGATGGCATGTCCCTCGCCGGAGAGCCAGCCCAACTGGGTGGTGCCGATAAAGGCGCAGACCACCGGGATTGCTGCCAAGAGCAACACGTGATGGGTGTATAGGTGCGAGACGCTTTCATTCTCGCTTTTGATCTGTTCGAACTCGGCGCTGGGATGCGCCAGAAGTCCCCAAACATGACTGACCATGAGACACCTCCTATCTCGCCGTAGGCCGCGATCGGCGAACGAATTTCACACCTCTGACGGACAGCTACCCGTGCGAGGATTGCGGCCACGGGGCTCTCTCCCCTGTACTAATTATAGTCTTTTGGCGAAAAAACGTGCGGAAAGCGAAAGGCGCGGCGCTTTGTCTTATACTCCCCCCATTAAACCCAGGCTGTGAGGAAGGTTATGTCATCCGCTATCATCACCCGCCAGGCGGGGATCGTCGACGTCGACGCCGGGCGCAATGTCACCGTGGTAGAACCCTGCAATCTTTACGGCTGCCGGCTCGGCGACGATGTCTTCGTCGGCCCGTTCGTCGAGATCCAGCGCCACGTCAGCATCGGCGCGCGCAGTAAAATTCAGTCGCACAGCTTTATCTGCGAATACGTTACCCTCGGCGAAGCGTGCTTTGTCGGCCACGGCGTCACCTTCGCCAACGATCTGTTCCGGGACGGCGCGCCCAACGCCGATCCGGCCAGCTGGGGGCGCACCTGCATCGGCGATCGGGTGTCCATCGGTTCCGGCGCCACGATCCTGGCGGTGACGATCTGCAGCGACACGGTGATCGGCGCCGGGGCGGTCGTGACCCGCGACATCACCCGCAAGGGGATCTATGCCGGCAACCCGGCGCGTCTGCTGCGGGAGCTGCCGTAATGAACCCGGCCATCCGCATCGCGGCCATTGAGACGTTGCCCGACGATTATCTGGCCCGCGGCGATTTCAGCTTCACCATCGCCTGTTACGCCCTGCCGCAGTTCGACAGCCCGGTGGACAGCTGGCCAACCCGCCCGGTGGCGCCGTTTCGCAAACGCTATCCCCTGGCGCCGTTCGCCAACGAAGACAGCGTGACCTTCCTGGCTTATCGCCAGAACGATGCCGTTGGCCACATCACGCTGAGCAAAAACTGGAACGGCTACACCCTGATCGACGAGATCGCCGTCAGCGCTGACGCGCGCCGCCAAGGCATCGCCGGGGCGCTGCTGGACTGCGCCAAACAGTGGGCGCGGCAGCAGGAAACCTCAGGTATGATGCTCGAAACGCAGAACAACAACCTGGCGGCCTGCCGCTGCTACCAGCACTATGGGTTTATCCTCGGCGGCATCGATCGCTTGCTGTACCGCGCCGAACCGGAGATCGCCGATCACGAAATCGCGCTGTTCTGGTATTTGCCGTTCAATAGCGAAATCGGTTACTGATTTATCGATTGCCATTGAGGTTATGTTTACTTTTTAACCCCTACCATCGGATGAGAACTGTTATCACTTACTCTGATAAACCAGCGACACCCATGGAGGGCCGTATGAACAAGAACAAGGCTGTTTTACTGATGTTAGCTATCGCCATGAGCGGATGCGCCGATCGCCCCACCGCCGTCACCCCCGCAACGCCGCCGACCGACGCCGCCGTTTCGCCGCCGAACCTGCAACCGCAGATGGATGACAGCACCCGCAGCAAGCTGCGTGAGATCCTCGCACTGCGCGCCGGTTGGCCCGCCGCGCAGCCGCATGGCCGCACCGTCGATTTGATTTCGCGTGAATTCCTCGGCACGCCCTATCTCGCCAACCGCCTGATCGGTTCGCAGAGCACGCCCGAGCAGTTGGTGATCGACTTCCGCGGGCTGGATTGCTTCACCTACATCGATTATGTCGAAGCGCTCAGCACCGCCCGCAGCGAAGCCGAGTTCGTTCAGCGCCTGGTGGACATCCGCTATGTCGACGGCAAAATCGCCTTCCCGCAGCGCAAACACTTCTTCACCGACTGGGCGCAGCGGCCGAAAAAAGTGGCCGAAGACATCACCGCCCAGCTCAGCCCACACGCCGTCAGCCTCGTGAAAAACCTCAATCAGAAAGCCGACGGCGGCAGCTACCTGCCCGGCTTGCCCGTCGTGCAGCGCAGCGTGACCTACATTCCCAGCGACCGCGTCGACGACAAGGTGCTGGCTCAGCTGCGCACCGGCGACTACATCGGCATTTACACCAACCTCGCCGGGCTGGACGTGACCCATACCGGCATCTTCGTCATGACCGACAACGGCCCGGTGCTGCGCAACGCCTCATCGCGCAAGGCCAACATGCAGGTCGTCGATTCACCCTTTATGGATTACGTGATGGCCACGCCGGGCATCGTGGTGCTGCGTTCGCTCAGCCGATAATCCCCCATCGCATAACGGCTATAAGCTATAGCCGTTTATGCTGAACGAGCGTTTGACTTCATCGGCGGTTCAGGCTTAGCTGTAAGAACAAAAACCAACTGATTTTATTGTTCTTTTCAGGGAGAGTTCGATGACCTTACGCTGGCGTATCACCCCTCTGGCGGCGGCCTTCGCCGCCGTCTTGGCGCTTCAGGGCTGCGATCAAAAAACCGACCAAAACCATATCAAAGTCGGCGTCATCAACGGCGCGGAACAGGACGTGGCGGAAGTCGCCAGGCAGGTGGCGAAAGAGAAATACGGGCTGGACGTCGAGCTGGTCGGTTTCAGCGGTTCGCTGCTGCCGAACGACGCCACCGACAAAGGCGAACTGGACGCCAATGTGTTCCAGCACCGCCCGTTCCTCGAACAGCAAAACAAAGATCACGGCTATAAGCTGGTGGCGGTCGGCAATACCTTCGTCTTCCCGATGGCCGGCTACTCCAAAAAGATAAAATCGCTGAAAGAGCTGCCGGACGGGGCGGTGATCGCCATTCCGCTCGATCCGACCAACCTGGGACGCGCCCTGCTGCTGCTGGAAAAAACCGGGCTGATTAGCCTGAAGCCTGGCAAAGGGTTGCTGCCTACCGCGCTGGATATCAGCGCCAACCCACATCATTACCAGATCATGGAGCTGGAAGGCGCGCAGTTGCCGCATGTGCTGGACGATCCGAAGGTCACCGTCGCCGTCATCAGCACCACCTACATCAACCAAACCGGCCTGTCGCCGACCAAAGACGGCATCTTCATCGAAGATAAAGACTCGCCGTACACCAACATCATCGTCACGCGCGAAGACAACAAGGACGCGCCGAACGTGCAGAACTTCATCAAGGCCTATGAGTCGGACGAAGTCGCCAAGGCCGCCGAGAAAATCTTCAACGGCGGCGCGGTGAAAGGCTGGTAATACCAGGCGCAGCGCCACAGGGGCTCTCCCCAAAGAGCCCCTTCCCGCTCATCATCGCCTTTTCTTATCCCACCATAAGAAAACCCGATTTATCCCGGCGGCAAGCGGCGCGCATAATGGCGTTTATCCGCTGATTTTCAAGGTAAACAGACACGTGACAACGCTCTCCGCCCCCGCACTCAGCCTTCTTGACGCCACACCGGACGATATGGCCGCCGTGCTGCGTATTTACACCCAGCACGTGCTGTACGGCGCGGCCTCATTTGAAGAGCAGCCGCCGACGCTGGCGGAAATGCAGCTGCGCCTGAGCAAGGTGCGGGAGGCCGGCCTGCCCTGGCTGGTGGCGAAAAGCGCAGGCGTCATTGTGGGTTACTGTTATGCCACGCCTTATCGCCCCCGGCCGGCTTACCGCTTTACCGTGGAAGACTCGGTGTACATCGCCGAAGGGCAACAGGGTAAAGGCATCGGCAGCGCGCTTCTGAGCGCCTTGATCGTCCGCTGCGAACAAGGCCCCTGGCGCCAGATGCTGGCGATCGTCGGCGATTCCGCCGCCAACCGCAGCTCATTGGCCTTGCATCAGTCACTCGGCTTCACCAGTGCAGGGACGTTAAAAGCGGTGGGGTTCAAGCTGGGGGAATGGCGCGACACGCAGATTATGCAGCGCGCGCTGGGCGCGGGCGACAAGCGCCGCCCGTGAAGGCATGACGACGCACGATAGAGAGATAGCGTCTATAGTGAAGAATGATTTCATTAAGTTAGCGCCAATCGCGCCCCACCTTTAACCGGTAAGGAAGAAGCCAATGAAAATTATTCTGTGGATTGTCGCCATCATCTTCATCGTGGGTTTGTTGACGATTACCGGCGTTCTCAAACTGATCTTTTAATTCGTCTGATACGTCCCGCCCCTCCCGGGGCGAGACTTTTCATCAAGCCTTGAAACGCGCGCGCACGGCGCCCAGCGCCGACACCACCGCCAGCACGACACCGCCGGCCACCAGCCCGAACGCCACGTTCAACAGCGCCGGGATCACCCCCTGCAAAAGATGGCCAAACGTCGGCACCACAGTGGTGTACGAGGCCCAGTCTTCGAACAGATGATGCACCGGCGGCAAACCGTGGGTCAGAATACCGCCACCGACCATAAACATGGCGACAGTGCCGACGATCGACAGCGTTTTCATCAAATAAGGCGCGGCGCGCACGATGCCGCCGCCGAGGGAGCGCGCCACCGCGCTGCGTTTGCGGCTCAGATACAGCCCCAGATCGTCCAGGCGGACGATGCCGGCGACAATGCCGTACACACCGAGCGTCATCACGACGGCGATGCCGCACAAGACGATCACCTGCTGGCTGAAGGTGGCGCCGGCGACCGTGCCCAAGGTGATGGCGATAATCTCGGCGGACAGCACAAAATCGGTGCGTATCGCCCCCTTCACCTTGCGTTTTTCATAGGCCGCGGCGTCCTCATTGGCGCCGGGCTCGTCCGATGCCTCCTCCTGCGCCGCCTTGCCGGGGCTCAGGCTGTGGAACACCTTTTCGAACCCTTCGTAACACAGGTAGGCGCCGCCCACCATCAGCAGCGGCGTAATCGCCCAGGGCGCGAAGGCGCTGATCAGCAGCGCCAACGGCACCAGGATCGCCTTGTTGATCAGCGAGCCTTTGGCGACGCTCCACACCACCGGCAGCTCGCGGTCGGCTTTAACGCCGGTGACCTGCTGCGCGTTGAGCGCCAGATCGTCCCCCAGCACCCCGGCGGTTTTTTTCGCCGCCATCTTGCTCATTAAAGAGACATCGTCCAGCAATGAGGCGATGTCGTCGATGAGAGTGAGTAAGCTACTTCCTGCCAAAATGATTCATCCTTTTACATTCACATTTATTATTTGTTTAGCATAGCGGTTAAGTGCCATGCAGGGATATAGGATGAGAGAGGAAAACGCCAGGCCAGCAATGGCCGCCCCGCGCCGACGTTAAACCCCCTCGCCCGCCGGCCCCTCATCGGATCCGGTAGCGGCCGCACGCGAGATATGTTGAAGGACAAGGGGATGGGCATCAAATACGCACGATAAATGCGTGCTGCCTTCAAGCAAACCAAAGGCGGTTTGGGCGTTGCCATGCTGTTCGACGAAGCGCTGCATCGCTTGCGCATTGAACAACTCATCCTGCGCTGCCGCCAGCAGCAAGGTCGGTAATCGCAGCGCCGCCAGTTGCCTGGCCGGGGCGCGAGGCGTCAACGCGTTAGCCATATTGACGCTGTATTGGCAGACAAAATCGGGGGCGGCGGCCAGCACAGCCGGGGGAAAATTCAGGCTGACCGCCCGAACGTGCCCAAACCAGCGCCCGCCGCTGAGCGCATTGGCGACAAACGGCCATTGACGCACCTGCGCAAAACGGGCCGTCGCCGCCAGATCGCGGGCCATCCCGGAAAATGGCCCCAGCTCGGGCGCCAGCATGATCAGGCTATCCGCACGCTGTTCGCCTGGGTAACGGGTCAGGTAGTTGAGCAACATCCCGGCGCCGCTGGAATGGCCCAGCAGGTGCCTGCGCGCCAACGGAAACCGGCGGCGCATTTCCGCCAGGATGACATCGACATCGCGCCAAATACGCTCAGGCCGCTCAACCGTCCCCCGCTTTCCCGTGGAATCGCCATGTCCGCGGATATCCACCAGGCACACCGCGAGCGTTGGCTCGGCCGCCAACTGGCGCGCCAGGACGTCATACCCGGCGGCGCTGTTAACCCCGCCGCCGTGATAAACCACGATCGCGTCTTCACTCTCGGCTGCGTGCCGATACAGACGATAGCTCAACCCCTCGACGCAACCGGACGACATGTCCACATGCCCGCCCGGCCACTCGCCGTAAGACTTCGCTTGCTCAACATAGCGGTCAAAATCAATCAAAGCGCACCTTTCCATGATGTTGTCGGTATTGCCCACGGCAGAGAGCCCTGCCGCCATGGCGATAAGCATATGAAACAACAGTAGGCGCTACCATCCCTTTTGCACGCCGCGCGCTGAGCTCAGGGCAGATCGCCCGCCGGCACATTGAGCTGCCAGGAAAGGCCGAAACGATCGTTGAGCCAGCCGAAACGGGCGCTGAAGCCGTAGTCATCGAGCGGCATCAGCACCTTGCCGCCCTCCGCCAGCCGGTGGAACGCCCGCTCCAACGCTTCTTCGTTAGGCAGGTTGATGAACAGCGACACCGCCGGGGTAAAGCTGAAGTCATGGCTGATCGGGCTATCGGTAAACACCAGGTTCTGCCGATCAAAATCGATGGACGCATGCTTGATCAACCGCCGGCCGTCCGGCGTCGGATCGTAATGCTGCACCTGCATGAGCCGAAAACGCTCGAACACCTGGCTGTAGAGATCGATCGCCCGCTGCGCCTCTCCCTGGAACATGACAAAGGTCGAAACCTGACTCATAACATCCCCTCCGGCAAACGTTGTGGTATTAATGGAGGATAGCGGATTACCGTTGAAGCGGCGGAAAGGAGCAACCATGAGCATCATTCATCGCCTGGCGCAGCCGGACGATCTCAACGGCCTGTTAGCCTTGTATCGCGAGCTGCGCCCGCAGGACGCGCCGCTGCGCGCCGACGATGCGCGCCGTACCCTGCAACGCCTGTTGGACGATCCGGCGATCCGTCTGGTGGTGGCGGCGAAAGAAGAACACCCGATCGCCACCTGCATGCTGGCACTGATCCCGGGGCTGGCGCATCAGGCACAACCGTTCGGCGTCATCGAACACGTGGTGACGGCGGAGCCCTACCGCGGCCACGGCGTGGCGCTCGCCATGATCGAATACGCGCTGCAGCTGGCCTGGCGCAAAGGCTGTTACAAGGTGATGCTGTTGTCGGGGCAGCAACGCACCGGCGCGCACCAGCTCTACCTGAAAGCGGGCTTCGACGGCGATCGCGAGCGGGGATTTGTCATCAGACGGCCCGAGGGCCGATAGCGGCCCGCCGCAAACGGGCGGACCGCCAGGCGGGTTATTCGCTGTCGTTCTTCGCCAGACGGGCGTCTTTTTGGCGGCGATAGTCACGCGCGGCGGCCGGGATCGGCGTCACCTTGCCGGTTTCAATCCAGCTGCGCAGACGGTTGGCGTCGGCGAAGTGGGTGTATTTGCCGAAGGCGTCCAGCACCACCAGCGACACCGAGCGGTTGCCGATCACGGTGCGCATCGCCAGGCAGTGCCCCGCCTGGTTGGTGAAGCCGGTCTTGGTCAGCTGAATGTTCCATTTCGGGTTGTACACCAGGTGGTTGGTGTTGCGGAACGGCAGCGTGTAGTTGGGATCCTTGAAGCTGGCCATGCGTTCGGTCGTGGTGCTGAGCTGGCCGATCAACGGATATTGCTTGGTGGCGATCAGCAGTTTGGTCAAATCGCGCGCCGTCGACACGTTATGAATAGAGAGCCCGGTCGGTTCCACATAATGGGTATTGGTCATGCCGAGCGCCCTGGCCTTGGCGTTCATCGCTTTGATGAAGGCGTTGTAGCCGCCCGGATAGTGGTGCGCCAGGCTGGCGGCCGCGCGGTTTTCCGACGACATCAGCGCGAGCAGCAGCATATCCTTGCGGCTGATTTCGCTGTTCAGCCGCACCCGCGAATACACCCCTTTCATCTCCGGCGTCTGGTGGATGTCCACCGACAGCATCTCGTCGAGCGGCAGGTGCGCGTCCAGCGTGACCATAGCGGTCATCAGCTTGGTGATCGAGGCGATCGGCACCACCTCATCCGGGTTGCGCGCGTACATCACCTTATGGGTTTGCATATCGACGACCATCGCGCTGCCGGAAGCCAGCTCCGGCTGGGCGGCGTGCAGGGCGGCGGCGTTATCGCTGGCCAGCGCGCGCGGCGCAAAGCCCGCGCCCGTCTGTAAAGCGAGCAGAGTCAGAACCAAAACACGTATTTTCACAGGCATTACTCTGAAATGGGGGCTTGAACTCAGCGAATTATATGTGAGGGTTCAGCGCTTGGCACTGGGATTGTATGGCGGATTTGTGACAAATTCTGTCGGCCGAAAATCGGTACAGCCCGCGGGCGCTCTGGGATGAACGCCCGCGGGGAAAAAGTTACAGTGCCGGCTGCCACGCCGACTGCGGCAACAGGTACAGCCCCGGCGTTTGCCGCGCTCCCGCGCCGACGATATGGCCGATGCCGGCCGCCATCACCGCCAGCGTGACGTCGAAAGCGTTAAGGCTGTCGCCATAGCCGGCGGTCAGGTTGAACATCGAGCCATTGGCCAGCAAATAGACCGTCTTTTCATTCAGTTGGTAAGCATTCACATAAGGCATCGGCTCGTGGTGCGGCAGGCTCTTGAGGAAGCCGACATCGATCTCTTCGGCCACGTGGCCGACGTTGAGAATAAATACGCCGTCCTGCGCCTGTTGCAGATGCTGCGCCGAAAGCACGTTTTTCGCGCCGGTCGCGGTGGCGATAACGTCCGCCTGCGCGACCGCGCTCGCCAGATCCACCACCTGCCAGCCGTCATAACGCGCCTGCAGCGCACGCGCCGGATCGATTTCCGCCACCATCACCTGGCCGCCGTAGGCTCTGGCCGCCGCCGCCGTGCCCTGCCCGACCAGGCCGTAACCGATCACCAGCACGCGCTTCTCGTGCAGCGTCAAATGGGTGGTCTGGAAGAAGGTATGCCAGGCGGTCAGCCCAACCATGTGCCGGTTATGCAACCCTTCTTTCACCGGCAGATCGTCCCAATTGAAGATCGGGTAGCGCGGCGCCACGCCGTTCAACCGGCTGATGCCTGATCCGGTGGCCTCCAGCCCGGCGACGATCTGCGGGCCGTTCGGCGATTGGTGCAGACGGGTGGTCAGATCCGCTCCCATTTCGCACAGGTGAGTCGGCCGCCAGGCCAGCGCGCGATCGAAAGATTCCGACCATTCGCCGGCGCTCATATCGCGCCAGGCGTAAGCCTGCGCGCCCCGCCGTTCCAGCCAGGCCACCACGTCGTTCTGTACCGTGGTGGGATTGCAGGTGGTCAGAAAGATCGCCGCGCCCTTGTCCAGCAGGCCGGCCACCAGCGGCGCCATTTTCAGATCTAGGTGCATATTGCACGCCAACCGCACCCCGTGCAGGTCCGGCAACGCCGCCACCGCCGCCCGGGTGCGCGGCATATGACGCATCGCCCAGCTCAATTCGCTCTCAAAATCCTGATACATCCGTTGCTCCTCTGATGCGCCCCGCCGCCAGGCGTGGCAAAAAAGTTATCCCGCGCGGCCAAGCCGGCGGATCGCCTGCGGAGACAGGCCAAATACGCGGATAAACGCCCGCCTCATACGCTCCGGATCGCTGAACCCCACCGAGCGGGCGATCGCCTCCAGCGGTTCGGCGCTCTCTTCAATACGCCCTCTGGCCGCCTCTACCCGCAGCTGCTCGATCACCTTGGCCGGCGTCTGCCCGGTTTCGGCGCGGAACAGCCGGCCGAATTGCCGCTCGCTCAGGCAGGCGGCGTCGGCCAGATCCGCCACCGACAGCGGCAGATGCAAATGCTCGCGCGCGTACGACAGCGCGGTGCGC
This sequence comes from Serratia sp. CY55921, assembly GCF_052167655.1. Classification (NCBI taxonomy): domain Bacteria; kingdom Pseudomonadati; phylum Pseudomonadota; class Gammaproteobacteria; order Enterobacterales; family Yersiniaceae; genus Serratia; species Serratia sp. CY55921. Next base: position 2,360,859 of record NZ_JBJNMU010000001.1, read on the forward strand.
ATGCGATCCGACGACGGATTCAGCGCCAGCAGCAGCGAGTACTGAGACTGCCCGCCGGGGCGGCGGTGATAGACCACCAGCTGCCGCGCCACGGCCGCCGCCAGGGTGGCGCCCAGATCGTCTTCGATCAGCGCCAACGCCAGATCGATGCCGGCGCTGATGCCGGCCGAGGTCCAGATATCCCCGTCGCGAATGAAGATGCGGTTGCTGTCGACGCGAATGCGCGGGTAGTTCTGCTGCAGCCGCGCCGCGTGATACCAGTGAGTGGTGGCGCGCTTGCCGTCCAGCAGCCCGCAGGCCGCCAGAATAAACGCGCCGGTACATACGCTGGCGATGCGCCGCGCTCGTCGGCTTTGGTTGGCCAGGAACGCCGCCAGCGCCGGTGATTGCGCCGCCATCACGTTGCCGCTGCCGCCGGCCACCACCAACGTATCGAAACGCTCGTCGCCGCACGGCTGCGTGGCGATTTCCACCCCGGCCGAGCTGGCGACCATGCCGCCCTGCGGCGAGATCGCCACACAGCGGTAGGCCGGCGGGTCGGTGAACTGGCTGACGTTATCGAACGCCGCCAGCGGCCCGGCAAAGTCCAGCAGGTTAAAACCGGGAAAAACCACAAAACCGATCGTTTTCATGATGGCGCTTTTTGAGGGTTATCTGTCATATCAGCCAAAAACAGGGCGGCTATTATGACCCAGGTCCAACGATAAAAATGAGGCGAATATCATGTCTGAATCACTCGTGATTGTATTTCCCATCTATCAAGGCGTCACCCAGCTCGACTTCACGGGCCCCTTGCAGTTCCTGCGCCGCATGCCGGGCGCGGAAATCATCGTCGCCTCGGTAGACGGCGCGGATGTCGAGTCGGAAGGCTTGCACTTCACCCAGCTGCGCCCGCTGCCGGAGATCGCGCGCTGCGACGTGCTGTGCGTACCGGGCGGCAGCGGCTGCACCCAGGCGCTGCAAGATGAGGCCTTTATGCAGCAGATCCGTCGGCTGGGCGCCGATGCCCGCTACCTGACCTCGGTGTGCACTGGTTCGCTGATCCTGGCCGCCGCCGGTCTGCTGCAAGGCAAACGCGCCGCCTGTCACTGGTCGATGCGCGACAGCCTGAAGCTGTTCGGCGCCGTGCCGAGCTCAGCGCGCGTGGAGCGCGACGGCAATGTGATCAGCGGCGGCGGCGTCACCGCCGGCATCGATTTCGCACTGGCGCTGATCGCCGAACTGCACGGCGAAGAGACCGCCCAAATGATCCAGCTCTATCTGGAATACGCCCCGGCGCCGCCGTTCGAGGGCGGCACGCCGGAACTGGCCCCGCCGCACATTTACGCCAGGGTACAGGCGCAGATGGCGGAGAGCCTGCAGCGGCGCAGAGCGTTGGTGGCCCAGATCGCCCAAGGTTAGCAATCGGGCGTATACTTGCCCTTATGCGTCAGCCACATAAGGAGTAAGGAATGACCGATTTAGCCCACTATATTACGGACTACGGTTACTGGGCGTTGTTTATCGGCTGCCTGGCGGAAGGGGAAACCATCACGCTGCTGGGCGGCATCGCCGCTCATGAAGGGCTGTTGCACTGGCCGTGGGTGATCGCAGTGGTGGCGCTGGGCGGCATGATGGGAGACCAGCTGCTGTACTTCGCCGGCCGCCGGTTTGAAGGCCGCGTCATCTCGCGGCTCAAGGGACAGGAAAAGCGCATCGCGCGCGCCAGAAGGCTGATCGCCCGCCACCCGATGCTGTTCGTTATCGGGGTGCGTTTCATGTACGGTTTCCGCATCATCGGCCCGGTGTTGATCGGCGCCAGCCGCCTGCCGCCGTCGCGCTTCGTGCCGTTGAACATCCTCGGCGCCATTTTATGGGCGACGATCTTCGTCATGCTCGGTTATTTTGGCGGCCAGGCGATCGAACGCTTCGTTACCGGCTTCGACAAAAAGCTCTCCAGCCTGCTGTTTGTCGCGCTGGCGATCGCCGCCATCCTGCTGGTGCGTTTCTGGTGGCGTAAACGCCACCCGGAGTAAGCAAACGCAGCGGGCGTCAGCTTTCCTGCGGCGCCTCGCGCATCAACGCGACCAGTTCGCGCGCCGCTTTGTCCAACGGGCGATTCTTAAGCCAGATCAAATGCATCGGCAAGCGCAGCTCGTTCTTGGTGTTTTTGAACTTCAGCCGCACCAACCGCCCCTGCGCCAGCAGCGGCTCGGCCAACGACAGCGGAAAATTGCCCCACCCCAGACCCGCTTCCACCATGTTCAGCGCCATCGGCAGGCTGTCGGTGCGCCAGTAAGCCTCCGCCACCTGGGGACGCAGATCGCCGATCGGCAGATCGCGGCTGGCCACCATGATCTGCCGCACGTTGACCAGATCCTCGAGAAACAGCTCGCCCGCCGCGCCGTCCAGCGCCGGGTGCTGCGGCGACAGCATCGCCACCAGCGATTCCGCGCCCACGAAGTGGAACTGTTCCGCGCTGTTGACGTTCAGCCCGCCGAACGCCAGACAAACGCCGATGCGCCCCTCGTGCAGCATGTGCAACACGTCGTCCTGCGGCGCGCTGAGCACTTCGATGTTCAGCAGCGGATAACGTTGCGACAGCGTTTTCACCGCCGCCAGCAGGCCGGCGCCGTTGATATCCGACGCCACGCCGATCGAAAGCCGGCTCTCCAGCCCCTGGGACAGTTCGATGGCATGCACCTGCAGCTGCTTGAGCTGCCCGGCGATCAGGCGGGCGTGCGGCGCCAGGGCCAACGCCAGCGCGGTCGGCGTCGGTTCACGGTGAGAACGGTCGAACAAGGCGAAACCGAGTTCCGCCTCCATGTTGGCGATGGCCATGCTGACGGCGGAGGGCACGCGCCGCAGCGCGCGGGCGGCGGCGGAAAACGAGCCGCGATCGAGCACCGCCAAAAACAGTTCGATGTTGTCGCTGGAAAAATTCATTGTTCAACCTGTCAGATTAACTGACAACTCCTGACTTTTTCTATCAATGTGATTGACGTTATCTTAGCCGCCGTCGCCACAGAGGCAACTAAAAACAGATCGGGAGAAAACGATGCAAGGCGTCAAACGCAAACTGGTGTATGTCACCGCTTATGAAATCATCGGCATGGCGATCTCGGCGCTGGGGCTGGCGCTGCTGTCGGGCCATGCGCCAAGCAGCACCGGGCCGCTGGCAGTGGTGATCACCACCATCGCGGTAAGCTGGAACTTTATTTACAACTATGTATTCGAGTGGTGGGAAAGCCGCCAGGTGTCGCGCGCCCGCACGCTCAAACGCCGCATTTTGCACGCCGTCGGCTTTCAGTTGACGCTGGTAGTGTATCTGATCCCGCTGATCGCCAGGTGGATGGGCATCACGCTGTGGCAGGCGCTGCTGCTGGATATGGCGTTGATCGTCATCATTCCTTGTTATACCTTCGTGTTCAATTGGGCATTCGACAAGCTGTTCGGCCTGCCCGCATCGGCTCTGCCGGCCAGCGAATCGGCCTAAGACTCGTTACGCGCCCACCGACCCGCTGCTGATGCCATTTTCTGCGCGGGTCGCCATTTCCTTTCCCCTTATTTCTCACCGCGAAATATAAGAACAACACCCTGTAATTTGCACGGTAATTATTATTTTGTGATTTTAATCACTTTTTATTCCTCGATATTTCCGTCTTGATAAAACATCACATCTTTTTGAATAATATATCCTTTTATATTTGGATTAAAAAATAAACACACTTGTTCACGTTTTATGCGCAGTATTTTTTGCCACCATTACGGAGAAAAGGTAGCATGCTTCGCCGTTATTTTAATGATGGCTGTATACACAATAAACAGCGGAATGATGCCACGACCTCATTCTCATGACGATTGGTCATAGCAATCGTTTGCTCTCGGTAAGAGCAGGGTTAACATAGACAGGTAAACAGGACGGATAATGCACTCACAAAAACAGTCTGCGGATGAAAAACACGCCGCCAGAAGACGCTGGCTAGACTCTCATGAATCCGGTTATCACAAAAGCATGGGCAACCGGCAAATCCAAATGATCGCCATCGGCGGCTCCATCGGCACCGGCTTGTTCCTCGGTACCGGCGGCCGTCTCGAACTGGCCGGGCCGGCGCTGGCGCTGGTCTATCTGGTGTGCGGGATCTTCTCTTTCTTCATCCTGCGCGCGCTGGGCGAACTGGTGCTGCATCGCCCTTCCAGCGGCAGCTTCGTTTCTTACGCTCGCGAGTTCCTCGGTGAAAAAGCCTCTTACGTTGCCGGTTGGATGTATTTCCTCAACTGGGCGATGACCGGCATCGTCGACATCACCGCCGTGGCGCTGTACATGCACTATTGGGGCACCTTCGCCGACGTGCCGCAGTGGCTGTTCGCCCTCGGCGCGCTCGGCATCGTCGCCACCATGAACATGATCGGCGTGAAGTGGTTCGCCGAGATGGAGTTCTGGTTCGCGCTGATCAAGGTCGCCGCCATCGCGCTGTTCCTGATTGTCGGCGTCGTCTTCCTCGGTACCGGCACGCCGGTGGCCGGCCACACCACCGGCATGCACCTGATCACCGAAAACGGCGGCATGTTCCCGCACGGCCTGCTGCCTGCGCTGGTGTTGGTGCAAGGGGTGATCTTCGCCTTCGCCGGCATCGAGCTTATCGGCACCGCCGCCGGCGAGTGTAAAGATCCGGCCAAAATGATGCCCAAAGCGATCAATAGCGTGATCTGGCGTATCGGTCTGTTCTACGTCGGCTCCGTGGTGCTGCTGGTGCTGCTGCTGCCGTGGAACGCCTATCAGGCCGGCCAAAGCCCGTTCGTCACCTTCTTCAGCAAGCTGGGCGTGCCTTACATCGGCACCATCATGAACATCGTGGTGTTGACCGCCGCGCTGTCCAGCCTCAACTCCGGCCTCTACTCCACCGGCCGCATCCTGCGTTCGCTGGCGATGGGCGGCTCCGCGCCGAAGCTGATGGCCAAAATGAGCAGCCAGCAGGTGCCTTACGCCGGCATCCTGGTCACCTGCGGCATCTACGTGATCGGCGTGGTGCTCAACTACCTGGTGCCGTCGCAGGTGTTCGAGATCGTGCTGAACATCGCCTCGCTGGGCATCATCGCCTCCTGGGCGTTTATCATCGTTTGCCAGATGCGCCTGCGCAAAGCCGTGCGCGAAGGCCGCGCTCAGCCGGTGTCGTTCAGAATGCCGGGCGCGCCGTTCACTTCGTGGCTGACGCTGGCGTTCCTGCTGATCGTGGTGGTAATGATGGCCTTCGACTACCCGAACGGCACCTGGACCATCGCCACCATTCCGGTGTTGGCGGTGCTGCTGACGCTGGGCTGGTTCGGCCTGCGCAAACGCGCGCAGGAAGTGAAGCTGGAACAGCAGGCTCACGAAGAGCAGAACCCGCACTGAATCGACAAACCGCCCTCCGGGGCGGTTTTTTTATCCGCTATAACCGCCCGTAGAACGTCATTCTGGCGCTTTCCGACAGCATCACGTCCGGCTGCGCATTGTAGGCCAGCACCACCAGCATGCGCATGGTGTCGCCTTCGGTCGGCGTCACCCGGTGCATGGCGTTGCGCCCGCGAAACAGCACCAAATCCCCCTCCTCCATCGCCAGCTGTTTGACCGCCCGCTCGCCGTCCAGCACCTGCGTGACCCCGGCATAGTTCATCTCGCCGCGATCGGCGTCGCGCAGGTTCTCCACGTATTCGAAGCGCCCACCCGCCTGCGGTTTCTGGATCAGGAGCGTGATGGCGAACGAGGAGTTGTCAAAATGCCAGCCAAGCTCCTGGCCGGTGTGGGCGTAATGCAGGTTGATCGACGACAGCCGATCGGCGTAGGGATACAGCTGCGCCTCGTCAAGCACCGCACAGAGGAACGCGCGAAACGCCGGAGCGTCGTACAACGCGCGTAGCGGCGACTGCGGCGGAATATCCTCGTCGGTAATGCAGCCCTTGGACGACACCACCAGCCGGTTGCGCGCATGGTCGGCCGGCAGCGCGTCGTCCTGTGGCCGTAGATACACGTTGTGTTTGCTGGTGGCGTAAAACGCCGCATGGTGCTGTTCGGCGCCTTCCAGCCGCACCGTCGCCAGCGCGGCTTCGCGCAGAAATCCCGGCAGCACCAGCGCGCCGGCGCGCGCCAGCGTTTGCCGGCAGCGGACGCGGAACGCGGCGTCGTCGATGGGGTGGGCGGACAGATCGATAATATCGGCAAGTTGCGGCATGACGTTCCCCTCGTGTGCGAAAGCCGGATGCCTCTCACTGTAGCGAATGGCGCATTGCCGCCATAACAAAAATACGTTATGGATAAGCTAACCAATTCTTAGCGATAGCCCTGCCCATGCACTCACCGTCCCGCGCGCGCTTGCCCAAGCTGAGCGCCATTCTGGCGTTCGAAACCGCCGCCCGCACCGGCAGCCTGGCCCGCGCGGCGGATACGCTGGCGCTGACCGCCGCCGCCGTCAGCCAGCAGATCCGCCAGCTGGAGCAACATCTGGGGATCACGCTGTTCATCCGCGCCAAAAGCGGCGTCACGCTGACCGAACAGGGCGCGGACTACCTGGCCTACGTGCAGGAGGCGTTCGAAACGCTGCGCGTGGCGCAGCAGCACGTCGAGCGCCAGCGCGGCAAACAGGCGCTGACGGTATTCGCCCTGCCGGCGTTGGCCTCCAAGTGGCTGAACCCGGCGCTGGGCGACTGGCTGGCGCAGTGCCCCGACGGCGATCTGCGGCTGCACGCGACCCATGCGGCGGTCGATTTCGCCCATTCGGCGGCGGACTTCGCCCTGTGCTTCGGCGATCAGGACTATCCGCTGCTGGAAAAGGTGCGGCTGTTTCAGGATCGGGTGCAGCCGGTGTGCAGCCCGGCGCTGCGCGATCGCGGCGACTGGACGCAGCTACCGCTGATCCACGTCGACTGGGGCAAGGAGAGCCAGTTTCTGCCGGGCTGGCACGAGTGGTTCACCGCCGCCGATCGAATGCCGCCGGCGCGGCGCGGGCTGACCTATAACCTGACTTCGCTGGCTATCGACGCCGCCGTGCAAGGGCGCGGGGTGCTGCTCGGCCAGCGGCGGCTGATCGCCCGTGAACTGGCGGAAGGCCGGCTGGTCACCCTGGCCGAACCGGCGCTGCCGCTCAGCAAACCCTACTACGTGGTTTACCCGCCGCGCACGCTGGAAAAACCCGGCGCCGCAGCGTTTTTGGGCTGGCTGCAAGCACTCGCCCTCGCCGCCAGCACCTAAAATCCGCAACGTGATGTTTGCTGGCGTCAGACACAACCCTGGACGCTTAATGCCCTCGCCTTAGCCTGTTAATTTATTCCTGCCGACCGGGATCATGAACGGGCTCCCTCTTCGGTCACAATGCCACTTACTTAAGCCTCCGCCTCTGCAACTGCCACATATTGCATCGGCCTCTTATCGTACCAAATGAGGGTTATTCCATGATTTCATTAAATGATTATGCCAATCTGCGCAACTATGCCGGCAGCGAAACCGCAGTGATGCTCGAAAACCGCTACCACCATGGCGTATTTACCCGAGACGACGCGGATTCCACCAGTCAGGATAACGGTGTTACCCTGCTCGTCGACGCGCAAAACCGCCGCTGGAAGCGCATCATCAATGACGGCGATTACAGCATCGATTGGTGGCACCTGCCGGGCGATGAGCTGGATTACTCTCTGACCATCACCCGCGCTTGCAACTTCTTGCAGGTCAAAGGCGAAGAGTGGTGGCAACTGCCGATCCCGACGACCCCTGCGGGGATTACTCTGGTCGGCCCCGGCGGCGTACGCCCTTGTAAAACCACCGCCAACCTGAAGCTATGGAAAAACGCCGTCGATTTTAAGGGCACCATTCTTGATTTCAGCAGCGCGGCCAATATCGAGTGCGTACGCGTGCAATACTCTTTGGGTGCGCCGGCGATTTACAACCTGCGCATCGTCGGAGCGCCCGGCGCGGCGGCCAATCTGCGCGGCCTGTGCGTCTACAGCGATGCCTCGAACATGCACGGCCTGCCGGCCTGCCAACTGCTGGTGCAAAACGTCTGGCTGACTAACCTGCACAAGGGCATCGTCTTCGGCAACAACGCCTATATTCAGAGCTGGCACAGCATCATGGTGCGCGGTTGTGTGTGGCCAATTTGGTCGGAAACCACCGCCAACGCCGGCGAAAAAATCGTCTTCTACAAATGCCTGTTCGGCGACAGCCGAAACTACTATCAGGGCGTGCATACTTTGGCCTTCCGAGATTGCTCTTTCGATTACAGCGGCTTTAACAATGAAACCGAACAGTTGGCCAATACCGATTACGGCTTGTTTGATCTCAAAGGCGGCACGCTTGACTTTAAAAACTGCCACTTCGAATGGGGCAACGCCAACTGCCGCAACTATCGACCGGTATTTACCAGCGACAACGGCGGCACGGTAAAAATCAAAGACAGCCAATGGCACAGCGTGATGACTAACAACACCGATACCGGCAGCAAGGTGCCTTATCAATACGTTGAATATTTCTACTTCGATAAATCCAGCGATCTGAGCGGAAAATGTTATATCGATGGGTTCGATCTGGTGAACGCCGACATTAAAAAAGGCTGGTCCAACAACCACATCGAAATGAAAAAGATCGTCGCGCCTGGCTATGTCAACATGTGGCGTCTGCTCTATCTGGGCGATGGCGTCAACCATCTGCCGGAACCCACCTGGAAAGAGAGCAGTGCGCTGGCGCTGAATAATGTCTACGCCTTCGGCGGCGCACGCGTTTCGCAAACGGAAACCGCCGATTTGGCAGTAACGCTGCAAAACGGCGTGCTCACCGCCACCACCAAAACGGCGACAACGGCCGACAAGCGCATCGAGATCTACTTCCCGATCGCGAAAAATGATCTGGTGCTGTGGCGCGCCACGTTGGCAAACCTAAAAGGCCAGAACAGCCTTGATGTCACAATCGGCACCTACCAAGGAAAGTATGTGCTGAACGGCGATGCCGGCGTCACCACCTTGCTGGAAAAAGTCTGTCAGTGGGGCCGCACCGGCACAGTCACCCCGACCACTTCAGCAACGATGACCTCGGATCGCATTACCGCGCTCGACGTTGCCGAGTATTTGCCGCTGCCTGAGGGCTACGTTAATTACGCCCGCATCGCCATCGTGCTGAAAAACTTTGTCGGCAGCGCCGCTCAGCCAACCTCGGTGGACATTACCAAACTGCTGTGTCAAAAGATCGACATCGTCTCCCGCAACCCGCATAAATCCTGGTAACTGCACAGGCCCCATCAGGGGCCTGTTTTTGTTAATGCGCGGAATAACCGCCGTCGATGCAGTAGAAGGCGCCGGTGGCTTTCCCGCTATTTCTTTCCTGTCCTGTTTTCAACGCATCCAACTTGGGATGCGCTTCATGACTGAAGATCGCCTGCGCCACGAAACGACACTGCATTCGAAGAGGAACGCCGCGGCGTTTTTGGGCTGGCTGCGGGAACTGGCTCAACGCTCGGCATAGCGTTCAGGTTTTGGCCATCAGCTCGCCCAGCAGCAGGTTGGTGGCGCGCGGTTGGTACACTTCATTGCCTGCACCGGGGGTGAGCGTCAGCTCGCCGATATAGAGCCTGTCTTGCGTCAGGTAGAAATCGACCCGGCAGTAGTCCAGATCGGCGGCAACCGCTTGGGCGACCTCAATCATCTCATCCCAAAAGTCAGGCTTCGCGTGCAACGTGTTGATCTGGGGAATATCTTTCTGGGTAAAAAAGCAGTGATGCGCATGGCGGTCCAAAAACTCCAGCGACGTCGGCTCCGGGCCGCCCCGCAGCAACTCCACGAACAGATAAGGCTGGCTGCCGTTAAAAACATGCACTTTATAGTCGATCAATTCACCGTCGCGTTCGATGTCCAACAGGTTTTCAACCACAATTTGCAGTGGGATCTTCGCATAGTGCTTCTCACGAAAGCGCTTCCAATACGTTATTTTTGACCATTTCTTGAGAGTGCTTGCAACCTCATCATAACTCACTCGCGCTTTATCTCTGACAATCTTAACTTGCTGCGAGGCATTATTTGTTTTGATAACAAAAGATTGAGGCAACGACAAATAGTCTTGCTCAGTGAAGTTCTCCGTTATCATGATGACCGGCGTTAGGTATTTTTCCGAAACGCGACTGGATATATAATCCCTCACCGCCACCTTGTCCGCCAACAGGCTGAACTCTTCGCGCGGGTAGCGCATTCTGTGGTAAATCCTTTCGGAAAAACTTTTAGGATTCAAAAAGTTGACAAAGCTTCCGTGAGCAAAATAATGCGACAGCTGATAATAAATAAAGTCAGGCGAAACCTTATAGAGGTATTTTACGAATTTTCTCATTCCGTTGATTCATCCATTAATCCAACATAACAAAAGACCCAGCTAAAGTTTAAATGCAATTGACTTCAATTGTAAAATATAAAAAAAGCCTTGGTGATTATTAAAGGATAAAAAACGGAATAATCCTATATCATAAGGTATTCAGGGAAGCGTCAGTGAAACTAAAGATCATAGACTTCAGCATAATAAGAAACGCTTCCTGGATGATAGCGGAAAAGACGGTATCAATCCTCGGCGTTATATTCATCACCGCCTACATGGCCAAATATATTGGGCCGGAAAGCTTCGGAAAGATTACCTTTGCCACGGCGATTTTCGCCATTACCCAAACGTTGGCGCTGCTGGGGTCGGACACCATCCTCTTCAAACGCATTAGCCGTAATCCGCGCTCCGGCGCAGCGCTGATGTTCTCCACCAACCGGCTGAGGCAAGCCTGTTTCCTGGCCTTTTCTGCGATCATCTTGCTTTATACCGGGCTGCGGGAAGACTTCACGACCTTTTACTTTTGCGCCGCCACATTCCTGGCCTCGTTTTTTTCACTCAAAGACGTCTTCGCCATTTACCATGACGCCCGGCTGGAATCGCGTTTCAATACCTTAGCCAACGTGGCCGGCTTAGCCAGCGCATTGTTGGCTCGCTGGCTGATCGTGTTTTTTGATCTGCACCTGTACTTTCTGGCCATCCCTATCGTGATGGTGTACCTCATCCCCTATCTGATCCGTCATCACCTTTATCATCGCCGCCATCCGGGCTTTTCGGCCCCCGGCCGTATTCGGCGCAAATATGTGCGCTATCTGCTCGCCAGCGGCCTGCCGTTGGCGGTATCCAATGTTTCCATCGCCATCTATACCCGGCTGGCGCAGCTGTTTTTGATGTGGTTCGTTTCCGCCGCGGTGCTGGGCATTTACTCGGTCGCCATTACCCTGGCGACCGCCTGGATGTTCGTTACCGATGCCGTCATCACCTCGTTCTTCGCGAAAATATTCGCCTATCGGCGCGAAGACGCGATGCGCGCCGCGGCCAAACTGAATGGGTTGGTGCTGGCCATCGCCTTAGCCATCGTCGCCGGGATCGTTTGGCTGGGCAAACCGGTCATCGCACTGTTGTACGGCGAGCAATACCTGGCGGCCTATGCCGCCATGGGGGTGTTGGCCGTCGCCACCCTGCTCTCCGCCCTGGGGACCGTGGCCTATAAATACATCGTGCTGTTTTCCGGTTACAGCTTCCTTTCCCGCAAAATGTTGTTGGTGTTTATCATTAACATTCCTCTGTCATACGGCCTGATTCGGCAATACGGCATGATGGGCGCCGCTTACAGCACCTTGCTGACCGAACTGCTGTCATTGACCGTACTCAACTATCTCTTTCAGCGGGGTGCCGTACTGAAAATGCATCTGCGCTCACTGAACCCGGCGCTTTACCTAAGACGCCCGTCGGGAAAGTAATCCGGCTGCCGTGGCGCAGCACGTAATGCGCTCACAAACGCCGCAAAGCCCGCTATTTTATGCCTACTTTTTCTCATGCGAGACTCCCTGTGGATACCCAACGCTACCTGCAGCATATCGGCTTTACCGGTGCCGCCCGCCCAGACCTCCCCACGTTGCAACAGCTGCACCATCGCCACATGCTGAGCGTCCCGTTCGAGAACCTGAGCATTATTTATCATCAGGGCATTCAACTGGCGCCGGAGGCGCTGTTCAGCAAGGTGGTCGAGCGTAACCGCGGCGGTTTCTGTTATGAGCTGAACACGCTGTTCGCCCTGCTGCTGCGAGAGCTCGGCTTCAAGGTGAGCTTCATCTCCGGCGAGATCCGCGCGCGCGACGGCCATTTCGGCCCGCCCTACGACCACCTGGCGCTGCGGGTGGATCTGGAAGATCAAGCATGGCTGGTAGACGTCGGTTTCGGCGATTCCTTCCTGACGCCGCTCAAAATCGTCGTTGCCGAGCCGCAACCGCAGGCCAGCGGCACCTTCCACCTGGAGCAGGAAGGCGAGTATTACCTGCTGGAGCGCCGCAACGGCGACCAACGCTCGCATGCCAAAACCCTATATCGCTTTACCGTTCAGCCGCGCGAATTGCATGAGTTCGACGAGATGTGCCACTTCCACAGCACTTCGCCGCAGTCGCATTTCACCCAACGCCTGGTGTGCTCACGGCCGACGGAACACGGCCGGGTGACCCTCAGCGACATGAAGCTGATCGTGACTGAAGATCACCAGCGCCACGAAACGACGCTGCATTCGGAAGAGGAACGCCGCGCCGCGCTGTGGCAGCATTTCGCCATCGATGTGGATCGTTGACGGCGCGGGCGACGCCCTTTTATTACGATTCTGTTACATCGATTGCATAACCGCGCTTGGCTGATTGCCAGCATCGCGGCGGCAGGCATCATAGGATCATGATTCGGCAACAGAGTGCGAAAAATGATCCGTGTGATACTGGTCGATGACCATGTGGTGGTGCGCTCCGGCTTTGCGCAATTGCTCAGCCTCGAAGCAGACATCGACGTGGCGGGGCAATACAGCAGCGCGGCGGCGGCCTGGCCGGCGCTGCTGCGCGACGACGTCAGCGTCGCGGTGATGGACATCGCCATGCCGGATGAAAACGGCCTGAGCCTGTTGAAACGCCTGCGGGCGCAGAAGCCGCAGTTTCGCGCGATCATACTCAGCATTTATGACTCCCCCACCTTCGTGCAGAGCGCGCTGGATGCCGGCGCCAGCGGTTATCTGACTAAACGCTGCGGGCCGGAAGAGCTGGTGCAGGCGGTGCGCTCCGTCGATATGGGCGGCCATTACCTGTGCGCCGACGCGCTGCGGGCGCTGCGCGGCGGCGAGCAGCCGGCCACGGCGCTGGAAGTGCTGACCCCGCGCGAGCGTGAAATCTTCGAGCTGCTGGTCAAAGGCGACAGCGTAAAGGAGATCGCTTTCAAGCTCGATCTCAGCCATAAAACGGTACACGTACATCGCGCCAACGTCCTGGGCAAGCTGCAGTGCAACAGCACCATCGAGCTGGTGCATTTCGCCCTCGATCATCAGCTGCTGGCGGGGCATTGATGTCACTCCGCTCACGGCGCTGGGTTATCTCGCTGTTTATCCTGTTGGCCTGGGGCAGCGGCTGGCTGATGCTGTGGACGCTCGGTTTCTATCTGACCCACAACGGCAATCAGGCGGCGCTGTTTCTGCCCCACGGCGTCTATCTCGCGCTGCTGATCTTGCTGGGGCGGCGCTATTGGCCCGCCCTGATAGCGCCGCCGGCGCTGCTGCTGTTCTGGCTGCACGGCGAACGCCTGCTGAGCGGCTACGGCCTGCTGGCCGCCCCGTTCATCACCCTGATCCCGGCTCTTCTCGCGCAACGGGTCTGGCGTCGTTTTCCGCTCTACTGGCAACGGCTGACGCTGCTGCTGGCCGCAGTGACCGCCGCCTCGCTGCTCAATACCGCCCTGCTGTCGCCTTTCGCGCAGAGCCCGGCGATGCTGCTCGGCCTGGCGTCGTTTACCGGCGGTGTTTTGTTGACCCCGTTCGTCTACCTGATCTTTGAATTTCTGCGCCAGCAGCACCGCTACCATCTGCTGGGGCTGGACACCGCCAACCCGCCGCTGCGCGCGTCCTTAATCATCTGGTGCAGCCTGTTTTTCGTTATCGGCATCGGTACGCAGATGGTGCTGTCGCCGGAAATCGAGCGCCTGCTGCTGATCGTGGTGTTTTTGCCGAACGTGGTGATGGCGTGGAAGTTCGGTTGGCAGGGCGGCGTGCTGTCCGGCCTGCTCGGCAGCATGATGATCACCCTCGCGCGGCAGGTCGGCGTGGGGTTCGGCAATCTGGTCGAGCTGGAAATCTTTCTGGCGACCCAGGCGCTGCTCGGCATCGGTCTGGGCATTGCCATCAGCCGTCAGCAGCACCTGGCGCAAAACCTGCACCACTATCGCCGACGCCTGGAAGAAGAGTTGGCGGCGCGGCGGGCGTTGACCGAAAAACTGATCCACACCGAAGAAGACACGCGAAAGAACCTGGCGCGCGAGCTGCACGATGAAATCGGCCAGAACATCACCGCCATTCAAATTCAGTCGCAGCTGGTCAAACGGGCGCACGATCCGGCGCAAACCCAGGCCGCCGCGCACCAGATAAGCGATCTCGCCCGGCGCATTCATCACTCCACGCGCCAGCTGCTGCGCCAACTTCGCCCGCCCGCGCTGGACGAGCTGGCGTTCAAAGACGCGCTTCACCACCTGCTGAGCGAATTCGCCTTTAGCGAACGGGGCATCCGTTGCCGTTTCGACTACCGCCTGACCGACACGCCCGCCGGCGAGACGGTGCGCTTCACCCTCTACCGGCTGCTGCAAGAGCTGCTCAACAACGTGTGCAAACACGCCGAGGCCAGCGAAGTCGCCATCGTTTTGTATCAGCAAGGCGCCATGTTGCACCTCGAAGTACGGGACAACGGCGTCGGCATCCATGCGGGCAACGCGCCGGGCTTCGGCATTCAGGGAATGCGCGAACGGGTCAGCGCGCTCGGCGGCGAACTGACGCTGGAAACGCAGCGAGGCACCCGGGTAATTGTTAACCTGCCCACAAATTTGCAACAAACCGCCGACTAACTAGGAAAAAGTCTTAGCCACTCCGGACTTTATCTCATCCCCTTTCCTTTTCACCTTCTTATAGTCAGCACCAGGGAGGCGGCTATGCAAGCACGCTCGGCATCTGAAATCGATCATCGTTACCGCGCGCTGCGCCCGCGGCTGCTGCTGTACATGGTCATCGGGTACGCCGCCTTTTACCTGACACGCAAAAGCGTGAATTACGTGCTGCCGGCGCTGCAAACGGATTTGGGGCTGGATAAAGGAGACATCGGCCTGCTCGGCTCGCTGTTTTATCTGAGCTACGGCCTGTCGAAATTCGTCGCCGGGTTATGGCACGACGGCCATGGGCAGCGCGGGTTTATGGGGATCGGCCTGTTCGCCACCGGTTTGCTGAACGTGGCGTTCGCCTTCGGCGAATCGCTGACGCTGCTGCTGGCGGTCTGGGCGCTGAACGGCTTCTTTCAGGGCTGGGGCTGGCCGCCCTGCGCGCGGCTGCTGACCCACTGGTATTCGCGCAACGAGCGCGGCTTCTGGTGGGGCTGCTGGAATATGTCGATCAACCTCGGCGGCGCGATTGTGCCGCTGATCAGCGCCTTCGCCGCCCAGCGCTGGGGCTGGCAGGCGGCGATGTTGATCCCGGGGGCCGTCAGCATGGTGCTGGGCATCTGGCTCACGCGGCAGCTGACAGGCACGCCGCAGGAAGAAGGCCTGCCGTCGGTCGGCCAGTGGCGCCACGATCCGCTGGAGCTGCGCCAGGAACAGCAAAGCCCGCCGATGGGGCTGTGGCGAATGTTGCGCACCACGATGCTGAAGAACCCGATGATCTGGTTGCTCGGCGTCTCTTACGTGCTGGTCTACCTGATCCGCATTGCGTTGAACGACTGGGGCAACCTGTGGCTGACGGAAAGCCACGGCGTCAACCTGCTCAGCGCCAATGCGACAGTGATGCTGTTCGAGATAGGCGGCCTGCTCGGCGCGCTGTTCGCCGGCTGGGGCTCGGATGTGCTGTTCGGCGGGCAGCGCGCGCCGATGATTCTGCTGTTCACGCTCGGGCTGATGGTGTCCGTCGCCGCGCTGTGGCTGGCGCCGGTGCACCACTACGCGCTGCTGGCGGGCTGTTTCTTTACGGTGGGCTTTTTTGTCTTCGGCCCACAGATGCTGATTGGCCTCGCCGCCGTGGAATGCGGGCACAAAGGCGCCGCGGGCTCCATCACCGGCTTTCTCGGCCTGTTCGCCTATCTGGGGGCGGCGCTGGCGGGCTGGCCGCTGTCGCGGGTCATCGAAGGCTACGGCTGGTCAGGCATGTTCAGTTTGCTGTCGATCGCCGCCGTTCTTATGGGTTTATTGCTGATGCCGCTGCTGATGGCGAGCGTTACCACCTCTACCGAGAGAAGGATAAAACAATGAAAAAAACGTGGGTCACTACCCTGATAGCGTCCGGCATCGCGCTGGCGACCCTGAGCGGCGCCGCGCACGCCAAGGGCCGCCTGGTGGTCTACTGCAGCGCCACCAATGAAATGTGCGAAGCGGAAACCAAAGCCTTCGGCGAGAAATATGACGTGAAAACCGCGTTCATCCGCAACGGATCCGGCAGTACGCTGGCGAAAGTGGACGCCGAGAAGAAGAACCCGCAGGCGGACGTCTGGTACGGCGGTACGCTCGATCCGCAATCCCAGGCCGGTGAAATGGGGCTGCTGCAGCCGTACAAATCGCCGAATCTCGACCAGGTGATGACGCAATTCCGCGATCCGGCCAAGCTGAAAGGCAACTACTCCTCGGCGGTCTACGTCGGCATTCTCGGCTTTGGCGTCAATACCCAGCGCCTGAAAGAGAAAAATCTGCCGGTGCCCAAGTGCTGGAAAGACCTGACCAAGCCGGAATACAAAGGCGAGATTCAAATCGCCGATCCGCAAAGCTCCGGCACCGCCTACACCGCGCTGGCGACCTTTGCCCAGCTGTGGGGAGACGATCAGGCGTTCGCTTACCTCAAACAGCTGAACGCCAACGTCTCGCAGTACACCAAGTCCGGCATTGCCCCGGCGCGCAACGCCGCCCGCGGCGAAACGGCGATCGGCATCGGTTTCCTGCATGATTACTCGCTCGAAAAGGAACAGGGCGCGCCGCTTGAGCTTATCTCGCCGTGTGAAGGCACCGGCTACGAAATCGGCGGCGTCAGCATCCTCAAAGGCGCGCGCAACCTCGACAACGCCAAGCTGTTCGTGGATTGGGTGTTGTCGAAAGAGGCGCAGGAGCTGGCGTGGAAGCAAGGCAAGTCCTATCAGATCCTGACCAACACCACCGCCGATACCTCGCCGAACTCGCTGAAGCTCGACGACCTGAAGCTGATCAACTACGACATGGACAAGTACGGTTCGACCGACGTCCGCAAGGCGCTGATCAATAAATGGGTCAGCGAAGTCAAGATGGGTAAATAAGCCCACATTCTGCGCCTGTTGCCGGGTAAGCCTCACGGCTTGCCCGGCCTGAACATCCGGGAAACTTATGTCACATACACATGCACTCCATCTCGTGAAAAAACGAGATGCGATATCCCTTTGGGTTTTGCTTGGCTGGCTGGCGTTCGCCCTGCTGCCGAGCTGGAGCCTGGATTACGGCCTGCTGGAGTCCACCGGCGAAGAGATCCTCGCGGCCTACGGCTGGTCACACCGCAATATCAGCTGGCTTTGGTGCCTGCTGCCGAGCCTGCTGCTGCTGCGCCCTTACGCTGCGGCGGGCCGTGAGCAGCGGCGCCGCCACGCGTTCGATGCCGGCTGGGCGCTGCTGTGCATGGCCTTTATCGTTGTCAGCGCCACGGTGGCGGGACGCGGTTTAGGCTACGCCACCCTGGTGCAGTTGACCGCGCTGGGCGCCATCATGACGCTGGCGCTGACCCGCCTCGACTGGCTGGGCGGCGACCGTTTCGTTATCGGCGCGCTGGTCACCATCGTGGCGCTGATCGGCGTCTTCATCGTCTGGCCGAGCATCGCGATTTTCATTCCGATGTTCACCGACCAGACGGGCGCGTTCGCGCCGCTGGCCTTTATGAACGTGCTGTCGCAGGCGCATATCATTCAGGTGATCCTCAACTCCATCGCCCTGTCGATCGCGGTGGGCGCCGGCTGCACCTTTTTCGGCCTGGTGCTGGCGATTTACACTACCCGCATCGCCAGGCGCAGCGCCATTATCGGCCGCATCTTCTCCATCTTGCCCATCGTCACGCCGCCGTTCGTCGTCGGGCTGGGCGTCACGCTGATGATGGGGCGCTCCGGCTACGTCACCGAGTGGATGGTGGCCTGGTTCGGTTTGACCAACACCAACTGGCTGTACGGCTTTACCGGCATCTGGCTGGCGCAGGTGCTGGCGTTCACCCCGATGGCGTTCATGATCCTCGACGGCGCGATCAAGACCATTCATCCTTCGCTGGAAGAGGCCTCCTACACCCTGCGCGCCAGCCGCTGGCAAACCTTTAACGGCGTGTTCGTGCCGCTGCTGAAACCGGCGCTGGCCAACGCGTTTTTGATCGTGGTGGTGCAATCGCTGGCTGATTTCAGCAACCCGCTGGTGCTCGGCGGCAACTTCGACGTGCTGGCGACGCAAATCTATTTTTACATCACCGGTTCGCAGCTCGATTATCAGGCCGCCAGCACCCTCGGCGCCTTCCTGCTGCTGTTCTCACTGCTGGTGTTCTGCATCCAGTATATGTGGATCGGCAAACGTTCCTACGTCACCGTGTCCGGCAAATCGTATCGCGGCGACGTGCAGCCGCTGCCGGTCACGCTGGTGTGGGGCGTGATCGCGCTGCTGGCGGTGTGGGTAGCCTTTAACGCCCTGCTATACGGCAGCATTTTCTACGGCAGCTTCACCGTCAACTGGGGAGTGGATTACACGCTGACGCTGGATAACTTCATCAAACTGTTCGGCCAGGGCATGAGCGACGGCGCGTGGCCTTCGCTGCTCGACACGCTGCTGTACGCCGGGATCGCCGCGCCGATCACCGCCGCGTTCGGCCTGCTGATCGCCTGGATCGTGGTGCGCCAACAGTTCAAGGGCAAAAAGACCATCGAGTTCACCACCATGCTGTGCTTTGCGGTGCCGGGTACCGTGGCCGGCGTCTCTTACATTCTCGCCTTTAACGGCGCGCCGGTGTACCTCACCGGGACGGCCGCCATCGTGATTATTTCGATGGTGATGCGCAACGTGCCGGTGGGCATTCGCGCCGGGATCGCCGGGCTGGGCCAGATAGACAAATCGCTGGACGAAGCCTCGCTCAGCCTGCGCGCCGGCTCGCTGCGCACCATCACGCACATCCTGCTGCCGCTGCTGCGCCCGGCTATCCTGTCGGCGCTGATCTACAGCTTCGTGCGCGCCATCACCACCGTCAGCGCCATCGTCTTCCTGGTCACCCCCGATACCCGCGTGGCCACCGCCTACATCCTCAACCGCGTGGAAGACGGCGAATACGGCGTGGCGATCGCCTACGGTTCAATTCTGATCGTGGTGATGCTGGCGATTATTTTCCTCTTTGACTGGCTGATCGGCGAGGCACGCATCTCCCGTTCAAAAGCCAAAAACCAGGCGTAATGGAGCCCATGATGAGCCAGAAAAATTTCGTTGAACTGCGTAACGTCTCCAAACGGTTCGGCAGCAACACGGTAATCGATAACATCACGCTCACCATCCCACGGGGGCAAATGGTGACGCTGCTCGGCCCTTCCGGCTGCGGCAAGACCACCATTTTGCGCCTGGTCGCCGGGCTGGAAAAACCGAGCGACGGGCAGATATTCATTGATGGTGAAGACGTCACCCATCGTTCCATCCAGCAGCGTGACATCTGCATGGTATTCCAGTCTTATGCCCTGTTCCCGCACATGTCGCTGGGGGAGAACGTCGGCTATGGCCTGAAGATGCTCGGCATTCCGCGCGCCGAAGTGAAAGCGCGCGTGCAGGAAGCGCTGGCGATGGTGGACTTGGCGGGGTTCGACGATCGCTATGTCGATCAGATCTCCGGCGGCCAACAGCAGCGCGTGGCGCTGGCGCGCGCGCTGATCCTCAAGCCGAAAGTGCTGCTGTTCGACGAGCCGTTGAGCAACCTCGACGCCAACCTGCGCCGCAGCATGCGCGAAAAGATCCGCGAGCTGCAAAAGCAGTTTGATATCACGTCGCTGTACGTCACCCACGATCAGAGCGAGGCTTTTGCAGTCTCCGACACCGTACTGGTGATGAACAAGGGGCATATCATGCAGATGGGCTCGCCGCAGGATCTCTATCGGCAGCCCGCCTCGCGCTTTATGGCGAGCTTTATGGGGGACGCCAACCTGTTCCCGGCCAGCTTCAGCGCCGATCATGTCGATATCAGCGGCTATCGCCTGCCGCGCCCGGCGCATTTTGCCGCCCAGGGCGCCGGCACGGTGGGCGTGCGGCCGGAAGCGATCACGCTGAGCGAGCATGGCGATGAAAGCCAGCGCTGCGAGATCCAGCATGTCGCCTACATGGGGCCGCAGTATGAGGTGACGGTGGCGTGGCACGGGCAACAGATTTTGCTGCAGGTTAACGCCACCCGCCTGCAACCGAACGTCGGCGAGCAGTATTATCTGGAAATTCACCCCTACGGCATGTTTATGCTGGCGGACGCGGCATAATCGGCCTCACGCTTAAGGGGTAGAATAACGGCCATCCCGAACGGGATGGCCGAAAATAATCGCCAAAAACACCGTATTTATCTATTTTTACAATTCCACCCAAGTCCTTGTTCAGCCGAAAAATAAATATAGCCACACCCACTCAAAAATAACCACCCAGACCACTCAGGGTGATATTTTTATTTAAATAGGGTAAGCTTGATCCCGCAGTCGAAATTATTTAACGGCCAACTCAAGGAGAAATTCATGAGCAACAATGCAAATGCACAGGCGCAGCTGGATAATTTACGCAATGTCGCTTCCCAGCTGAAGGAAATGCGCCACTACGCGCAGTCGAATATCGAGACGCTCTCCGCACACTGGCTGGCCTTCGATCAGGGGGAATGCAAAAATAAGGCATTCGCCGAAGCCATTAACGACCTATTGAATAAACAGGGCGCCTGTCTGGAAGGACTGGAAAAAACCATTCAGGATATCGAGATAGAATTAAACCGTCTTGATAAAGCCGCCTGATAATGCCGATTTAAATAAACCCGCCACGCGCGGGTTTATTTTCAGCTGCGGCAGATGACGCGCGCAATATCCCCGGACGTCGTCAGCGCGCGTATTTCGCTGAACAGTTCAGTTGCTTCATCATATTCTTTACGCAAATAACCCAGCCACTGTTTAATGCGCGCCACGTGATACAGGCCGGTGTCGCCCTGCTTTTCCAGATGGACGTATTTTTGCAGCAGCTCAACCACCTGCGGCCAGGGCATGCGCGGTTCGTTATATTTCACCACCCGGCTCAGGTTCGGCACGTTGAGCGCGCCGCGCCCCAGCATGATGGCGTCGCAGCCGGTCGTCTGCAGGCAATCCTGCGCGCTCTGGTAATCCCAGATCTCGCCGTTGGCGACAACCGGGATGCTCAGCCGCTGACGGATCTCGCCGATCGCCGCCCAGTTGATGCGATCCGCCTTGTAGCCGTCCTCTTTGGTGCGGCCGTGCACCGTCAGTTCGCTGGCGCCCGCCTGCTGCACCGCATCGGCGATTTCAAAGCTGCGATTGGAAGAGTCCCAGCCCAAGCGCACCTTCACCGTGACCGGCAGATGGGCCGGCACCGCCGCGCGCATCGCTTTGGCGCCCTGGTAGATCAATTCCGGATCTTTGAGCAGCGTCGCCCCGCCGCCGCTGCCGTTAACCAGCTTGGACGGGCAGCCGCAGTTGAGATCGACGCCGTAAGAGCCCAATTCCACCGCGCGCGCGGCGTTCTCCGCCAGCCACTGCGGGTACTGCCCCAGCAGCTGTACCCGCACCAGCGTGCCCGACGGCGTGCGGCTGGCGTGACGCAGCTCCGGGCACAGCCGATAGAACGACTTGGCCGGCAGCAGCTGATCGACCACGCGCAAAAATTCGGTGATGCACAGATCGTAGTCGTTCACTTCGGTGAGTAACTCACGCACCAAAGAGTCGAGAACGCCCTCCATCGGAGCCAATAATACGCGCATGACCAATCCCAGCTAAAAAAAGACCCGCAATAATACGGGTGAATGCCCGCGCCAGACAAGCCTCTGCGGGCATTAAAAACGCCATCAGCCCAGCCGACGGATCGGTTGACCGGCGAGAAACGCCGCAATGTCCTCGACCGCCTCGGTGAAGTAGGCGCGGTAGTTATCGTCCGCCACGTAACCCACATGCGGCGTCGCCAGCACGTTGGGCAGTTGACGAAACACATCGTCGGCCGGCAGCGGCTCCGTCTCGAACACGTCCAGCCCGGCGCCGGCAATCTTCCGCTGTTGCAGCACGTCCACCAGCGCCGCCCGATCGACGATCCCCGCGCGCGAGGTGTTGATCAGGTAAGCGGTGGGTTTCATCGCCGTCAATTCGTCCCGCCCTACCAGCCCGCGGCTGCGATCGCTCAGCACCAGGTGAATGGAGACAAAATCGCTCTGCTCGAACAGCGCCCGTTTGGACGGTGCCAGCAGGGCGCCCTCCTGCGCTGCCCGTTCCGCCGTCAGGTTCTGGCTCCAGGCCAACACCCGCATGCCGAACGCCTGTGCCACCCTGGCCATTTGGCCGCCGATCTTGCCCAGCCCCAGCAGCCCCAGCGTCTTCCCCTGCAGCGTGACGCCCAAGCCCAGCTGCCACGGGCCGTTGTTCCGCAGCCCGGCGCTTTCCGGCACGATATGCTTGGCCAGCCCGAGCAGCAGCGCCCAGGTCAACTCCATCGGCGCCGCCGACCCGCTGCGGGTGCCGCACACCACCACGCCGCGCTCGGCGGCGGCGGCCAAATCGATAGCGGCATTGCGCATGCCGGAGGTGATCAGCAGCTTCAGCTGCGGCAACCGCGCCAGCAACGAGGCGGTTATCGGCGTGCGCTCGCGCATGATGACCAGAATGTTGCATTCCTGCAGATGCACCGCCAGCTCCGCCTCATCGGTAAAGTGCGCGCTGATGGCGGACACCTCCACCCGATCGGCCAGCGCTGACCAATCCGCCATGTTGAGCGCCACCTGCTGGTAATCATCAAGAATTGCGCACTTCAATTTCATCTCCGTCTCCTGGAATGTAGGGGTAGCCACCGTCCAGCCTAGTACGAAAATGCCGTTCCGCCAGGCAAAAAAAAAAGCCGCCCATACAGGCGGCTTGCTTTTGCGCAATCGGGCTTATTCGGCCGGTTTGCGGTTGCGCGGGCGACGCGAGGCCGGCGCGCCGGAACGGCGCTGGCCGTCACCCTGCGGGCGAGCGTTGCCGTTACCGTTGCCACGGTTTTCACGCTGGCCGCCGTTGGCGTTACTGCTGCGCTGACCGCCGCCGTTACCGGAACGCTGGCCACCGCCGTTGCCGCGCGGCGCGCCGCGTCCGCCACCCTGGCGGCCGTTGATGATCGGCTCGGCCTTGATGGTCGGATCCGGCTCGTAGCCCGGCAGCGCAATGCGCGGAATTTCACGCTTCAGCAGACGCTCGATGTCGCGCAGCAGCTTGTGTTCATCCACGCACACCAGCGAGATGGCTTCGCCGGTACGCTCCGCGCGGCCGGTGCGGCCGATGCGGTGCACGTAGTCTTCCGGCACGTTAGGCAGCTCGTAGTTCACCACGTGCGGCAACTGGTCGATATCCAGACCGCGCGCCGCAATGTCGGTCGCCACCAGCACGCGGATGCGGCCGTCTTTAAAATCGGCCAGCGCACGGGTACGGGCGCCCTGGCTCTTGTTGCCGTGGATCGCCGCAGCGGTGATGCCGTCTTTGTTCAGCTGTTCCGCCAGGTGGTTGGCACCGTGCTTGGTGCGGGTAAAGACCAGCACCTGTTTCCAGTCGCCTTCGCCGATCATCTGCGACAGCAGTTCC
Organism: Serratia sp. CY55921; assembly: GCF_052167655.1. Taxonomy (NCBI): domain Bacteria; kingdom Pseudomonadati; phylum Pseudomonadota; class Gammaproteobacteria; order Enterobacterales; family Yersiniaceae; genus Serratia; species Serratia sp. CY55921. The sequence goes on from NZ_JBJNMU010000001.1 coordinate 2,384,721, forward strand.
CGCTTACGCTTCTTGTCGACGAAGTGCACGCTCTGCTCGATCTGCTCGGACGCGGTATTGCGGCGAGCCACTTCCACCGAGGCCGGGTTATGCAGCAGTTTGTTGGCCAGCGCCTTGATGTCGTCGGAGAAGGTGGCGGAGAACAGCAGGTTCTGGCGCTTGGCCGGCAGCTTGGCCAGCACGCGGCGGATGTCGTGGATAAAGCCCATGTCCAACATGCGGTCCGCTTCGTCCAGCACCAGAATTTCGATTTTGGACAGGTCAACCGCGTTCTGATGTTCCAGATCCAGCAGACGACCCGGCGTCGCCACCAGGATATCGACGCCGCCGCGCAGCTTCATCATCTGCGGGTTGATGCTCACGCCGCCAAACACCACCAGCGAACGCAGGCGCAGGTGTTTGCTGTAGGCATCGACGTTTTCGCCGATCTGCGCTGCCAGCTCACGGGTTGGCGTCAGGATCAACGCGCGCACCGGGCGACGGCCTTTGACCGGATGGTCATGCTTGCTCAGCAGCTGCAACAGCGGCAGGGTAAAACCGGCGGTTTTACCGGTGCCGGTCTGGGCGCTGGCCATCAGGTCACGACCTTCCAGCACGACAGGGATAGCCTGACGCTGAATTGGCGTCGGTTCGCGATAGCCCTGTTCTTCAACAGCGCGCACAATTTCAGCACTTAAGCCGAGGGTTTCAAATGACATAAAGAGAAAAACTCCAGATCCCCCCTAACCTAACAGTGTTCGGTGCAGTTTCCTGGGAGGATGATCAGACGGGGCATTAAGCATGACCACGAGGGATTGGCACAAACTGCAGTGCACCAGGCGGCGATTGTAACAGAAGTCGCGCAATAAAAAGCACTTTTACGTGCAGAGAGCACAATCTGCCGTAAATTCAGCATTATCTGAAGTCGGTCACATAACTCATTGTGGTTAGCGGTTGCGTTTTAAACAATCTGGCATAAAGTTAATCATATGATTGATTAACTTTGAGCGTGACCTATGCCAGCTTCCGTCCCTCATCAGGCCGCCGGCCGGGCGCGCGGCGAGCAAACGCGCCGGCAACTGCTCGCCGCGGCGACCGACCTGTTCGGTGAATATGGCCTGCAGGGCGCCACCACCCGCGATATTGCCCAGCGCGCCGGCCAGAATATCGCCGCCATCACCTACTACTTCAGCTCCAAAGAGGGGCTGTATCTGGCCGTGGCGCAGTCGCTCGCCGATTTCATCCAGCAGGCATTCGCCCCGCTGGCCGAAGAGGTCGATCGCTTTGGGCAGCAGCCTGCCGCACAGCGATCGCCCGACGCGGCGCTGCGTTTGCTGCAGCGTGGCCTGCTGGCCTTCAGCGAGCTGATGACCCAGCCGCACACGTTGAATCTGAGCAAAATCATGTCGCGCGAACAGCTCGCCCCAACCGACGCCTACCCGCTGATCCACCGCCAGGTGATCGCGCCGATGCACGAACGGCTGTGCCGCCTGCTGTCGGCCGCCACCGGCATCGACGAACGCGCTGCCCGCCTCGTGTTGCATACCCATGCGCTGATCGGCGAGGTGCTGTCGTTCCGCGTAGCGCGGGAGACCATCCGCCGTCAGGCCGGCTGGCAAGAGATTGGTGAGGGCGAAGCGGCGCAAATCGCGGCGGTGCTGAGCGAGCATATCGAGATTTTAGTTATTGGGCTGCGCCAACGTCACGGCGCGTAAATTCAGGCAGGGAGTGTTATGAACAAAAAACGCAGTGCCTTGATCGTGTTGTTGATTCTGCTGATCGCGGCCGTCGCTTACGGGGTATGGCATTACCAACAGCAGCAAGAGCGGCCGCTGACGCTGTACGGCAACGTCGATATCCGCACGGTCAACCTCGGCTTTCGCGTCGACGGCCGCCTGGCGTCGCTGACGGTGGATGAAGGCGATACCGTTCAGCCGGGCCAGCTGCTCGGCAAGCTGGACGATGCTCCCTACCGCAACGCGCTGCAACAGGCCGAAGCCAACGTCGGCAGCGCGCGCGCCAAACTGTCGCTGCTGCAGGCCGGCTATCGCAGCGAAGAGATAGCCCAGGTGCAGTCAGAAATGGCGCAGCGCCAGTCCGCTTTCGCCTACGCCGACAGTTTCCTGAAGCGCCAGCAAGGGCTGTGGGCGAAAAACGCCACCTCCGCCGACGCGCTGGAGGATGCGCGCACCGCCCGCAATCAGGCGCTGGCCAATCTGCAAGCGGCGAAAGACAAACTGTCGCAATACCGCAGCGGCAACCGCCCGCAAGAAATTGAACAGGCCAAGGCCGAGGTGGCGCAAAGCGAAGCGGCGTTGGCGCAGGCGCAATTGAACCTGCAAGACGCCACGCTGCTCTCCCCTTCCGCCGGCACGGTGCTGACCCGTGCGGTAGAGCCGGGCACCATGCTCGGCGCCGGCGGCACGGTGTTCACCCTGTCGTTGACCCGGCCGGTGTGGGTGCGCGCCTACGTCAACGAAACCAGCCTGAACCAGGCTGTGCCCGGCACCGAGCTGGAGATCTACACCGACGGCCGCCCCGGCAAGCCTTACCACGGCAAGATCGGTTTCGTCTCGCCGACCGCGGAATTCACGCCGAAAAGCGTTGAAACGCCGGATCTGCGCACCGATCTGGTGTACCGCCTGCGGGTGATCGTCACCGACGCCGACGATGCGCTGCGTCAGGGCATGCCGGTCACCCTGCGCTTCGCCAAACCCTGAGGCCGGCCATGGAACAGGCGCACACCATCGAGTTGGAAGGGCTGGAAAAGCGCTTCCCGTCGCTTGAGAAACCGGCGGTCGCCAGCCTGACCACCACCCTGCGCAGCGGCGCGGTCATCGGACTGGTCGGCCCGGACGGCGCCGGCAAAACCACCCTGCTGCGCATGCTGGCCGGGCTGCTGAAGCCAAGCAGCGGCAAACTGCGGGTCGCCGGGCTGGATCCGATCGGCCAGGATCGCCAACTGCATGCGATCCTCGGCTACATGCCGCAGAAGTTCGGGCTGTATGAGGATCTGACGGTGATGGAGAACCTGACGCTGTACGCCGATCTGCGCGGCGTCACCGGCGATCTTCGCCGCCAGACCTTCGAACGGCTGCTGAAATTCACCGATCTGACCCGCTTCACCGAGCGCCTGGCGGGCAAGCTGTCCGGCGGCATGAAGCAGAAACTGGGACTGGCCTGCACGCTGGTGGGCGAACCTCAGGTGCTGTTGCTGGATGAACCGGGCGTCGGCGTCGATCCGATCTCGCGCCGCGAGCTGTGGCGCATGGTGCACGAGCTGGCCAACGACGGCATGTTGATCCTGTGGAGCACCTCTTATCTCGATGAGGCCGAGCAGTGTCGCGAAGTGCTGCTGCTCAACGAGGGCGAGCTGCTGTTCAGCGGCGCGCCGCAGGATCTGACCCAGCGCATGGCCGGACGCACGGTATTGATCGCCGCGCCGCCCGGCAGCCATCGATCGTTGCTGCAGCGGGCGATCTGCCTGCCGGCGGTCACCGACGGCGTGATCCAGGGCAAGTACCTGCGCCTGATCCTGAAAGAAGGCGAAGATCATCGGCAGCTGCTGCAGACGCTGGATCTGCCGGACGCCGAACTGGACGAAGCGGATCCGCGCTTCGAGGATGCGTTTATCGATCTGCTCGGCGGCGGCCCCAACCATCGCTCGGCGCTGGCGGAGATCATGCCGACCGTTGACGGCAAAGGCGGTGAAACGGTGATCGAAGCGGTGCAGTTGACCAAGAAATTCGGCGATTTCGCCGCCACCGATCACGTCGATTTTCAGGTACGGCGCGGCGAAATCTTCGGCCTGCTCGGCCCGAACGGCGCCGGCAAGTCCACCACCTTCAAAATGATGTGCGGCCTGCTGGTGCCGTCCGGCGGCAAGGCGCTGGTGCTGGGGATGGATCTGAAGACCAGTTCCGGCAAGGCGCGCCAACGCCTCGGCTACATGGCGCAAAAATTCTCGCTGTATGGCAACCTGACGGTGGCGCAGAACCTGAAGTTCTTCTCCGGGGTCTACGGCCTGAGCGGCAAGGCGCAGCGCGACAAAATCGACGAGATGTCCCGCGCCTTCAACTTCGCGCCGATCCTCGATCAGACGCCGGATGCCCTGCCGCTCGGCTTCAAGCAACGCCTGGCGCTGGCCTGCGCGCTGATGCACGAACCGGATATCCTGTTCCTCGACGAACCGACTTCCGGCGTCGATCCACTGACGCGGCGCGAGTTCTGGTTGCACATCAACGGCATGGTCGACAAGGGCGTCACGGTGATGGTGACCACCCACTTTATGGACGAAGCGGAGTACTGCGACCGCATCGGCCTGGTGTACCGCGGCAAAATCATCGCCGCCGGCACGCCGGACGATCTCAAACAGCAGGTGGCGCGCGACGACAATCCCAACCCCTCGATGGAGCAGGCATTTATCGAGCTGGTGCAGGGTTACGATGAGGAGGTATCACGGTGAGCGATAACCGCACCCCAATCGACGACGGCGGCTTCTCCTGGCGCCGGCTGCGCGCGCTGTGCCTGAAGGAAACGCGGCAGATACTGCGCGATCCCAGCAGCGGCCTGATCGCCTTCGTCATCCCGCTGATGCTGCTGTTTATCTTCGGCTACGGCATCAACCTGGACTCCAGCAAGCTGCATCTGGGCATTCTGATGGAGCAGCAGAGCGAAGACGCGCGCGATCTGGCCCAGGCGTTCGCCGGCTCGCCCTATATCGAACCGACCATCAGCGACAACCGCCAACAGCTGATCCAGCAGATGCAGGCCGGCACGATCCGCGGCCTGGTGGTGATCCCGGTGGATTTCGACCAGCGCATGGCGCGCCCGCACGACAGCGCCCCTATCCAGGTGATCACCGACGGCAGCGAGCCGAACACCGCCAACTTCGTGCAGGGCTATGCCCAGGGCGTATGGCAAATTTGGCAGCAGCAGCGCGCCACCGATCGGGGGAACAGCGACAAACCGCTGATTGACGTACAGATGCGCTACTGGTTCAACCCGGCGGCCATCAGCCGGCACTACATCATTCCCGGCGCCATCACCATCATCATGACGGTGATCGGCGCCATCCTCACCTCGCTGGTGATCGCCCGCGAATGGGAGCGCGGCACCATGGAGGCCCTGCTGTCCACCCAGGTGACGCGCAGCGAGCTGCTGCTCTCCAAGCTGATCCCTTATTACTTCCTCGGCATGGCCGCGATGGCGCTGTGCATGGCGGTGGCGGTATGGGTGCTCGGCGTGCCCTATCGCGGCTCCCTGCCGATCCTGCTGCTGATCAGCAGCCTGTTCCTCGCCAGCACCCTCGGCATGGGCCTGCTGATCTCCACCCTCACCCGCAATCAGTTCAATGCGGCGATGGTGGCACTGAACGCCGCCTTCCTGCCGTCGATCATGCTGTCCGGCTTTATCTTCCAGATCGACAGCATGCCGGCCATCGTGCGCGCGGTGACCTATATCATTCCGGCGCGCTACTTCGTCAGCACGCTGCAAACGCTGTTCCTGGCGGGCAACGTCGGCACCGTGCTGCTGATCAATCTGCTGTTCCTGATCGCTTCCGCCGTGGTGTTCATCGGCCTGACGGCCTGGAAAACCCAGCGCCGGCTGGATTGAGGAGAAAGAGCGATGTTTCATCGTCTGTTGACGCTCATCATCAAGGAAATGCAGGCGCTGCTGCGCGACCCGCAAACCCGCGCCATTTTAATCATGCCGGTGATCCTGCAGGTGCTGCTGTTCCCGTTCGCCGCGACGCTGGAAGTCACCAACGCCACCATCGCGGTCTACAGCGAGGACAGCGGCCAGGCCTCGGTAGAGCTGACCCAGCGCTTCGCCAAGGCCAAGGCCTTTCAACACGTGCTGCTGCTGCGTAGCCCGCAGGAGATAAAGACCACCATCGACAACCAGCGAGCGCTGCTGCTGATCCGCTTCCCGGCGCAGTTCTCGCGCGATATCGCCACCGGCAACACCGCGCCGCTGCAGCTGCTGCTCGACGGGCGCAACTCCAACAGCGCGCAGATCGCCGCCAACTACGTGCAGCAGATCGTGCAGGAATATCAGAACGAGCTGCTCGGCAACCGCGCCAAACCCAACAACAGCGAGCTGGTGGTGCGCAATTGGTATAACCCGAATCTGGACTATAAATGGTTCGTGGTGCCGTCGCTGATCGCCATGATCACCACCATTGGCGTGCTGATCGTCACCTCGCTGTCGGTGGCGCGCGAACGCGAACAGGGCACGCTGGAACAGCTGCTGGTCTCGCCGCTCACCACCTGGCAGATCTTTATCGGCAAGGCGGTGCCGGCGCTGATCGTCGCCAGCTTCCAGGCCAGCATCGTGCTGCTGATCGGCATCTTCCTGTACCAGATCCCGTTCGCCGGATCGCTGCTGCTGTTCTATGCCACCATGCTGATCTACGGGCTGTCGCTGGTCGGTTTCGGCCTGCTGATCTCGTCGCTGTGCGCCACTCAGCAGCAGGCGTTCATCGGCGTGTTCGTGTTCATGATGCCGGCGATCCTGCTCTCGGGTTACGTCTCGCCGGTGGAGAATATGCCGGTGTGGCTGCAGGATCTTACCTGGGTCAACCCGATACGCCACTTCACCGACATCACCAAGCAGATCTACCTGAAGGACGCCAGCTTCGACATCATCTGGCACAGCCTGTGGCCGCTGCTGGTGATCACCGCCACCACCGGCAGCGCCGCCTACGCGCTGTTCCGCCGCAAAATCGCATAAAAAAAGCTCTGCATGTCACATGCAGAGCTTTTTGATCGCCAAATACCCTAAGGCATGAAAGACGACGGATTTAGCGGCGGTTGCCGAAAATGCGCAGCAACATCAGGAACAGGTTGATGAAGTCGAGATACAGCGTCAGCGCGCCGACGATGGCGTACTTGCGGAAGCCGTCTTTATCATCGGCGTTCAGCTGCTCGCCCATCGCCTTGAGTTTCTGCGTGTCGTACGCGGTCAGGCCGACGAACACCACCACCCCGATGTAGGTAATCGCCCACATCAGCGCGGTGCTTTTCAGCCAGATGTTCACCAGCGAAGCCAGCACGATGCCGATCAGCGCCATGAACAACATGCTGCCGAAGCCGCTCAGATCGCGCTTGGTGGTGTAGCCGTATAGGCTCATCGCGCCGAACATGCCGGCGGTGACGACGAAAGTGCTGGCGATCGAGCTGTAGGTGTACGCGATGAAGATGCTCGACAGCGTCAGCCCGGTCAGCGCCGAGTACAGCATGAACAGCGAGGTGGCCACCGCGCCGCTCAGGCGGTTGACCATGCCGGAAATCACGAACACCAGCGCCAACTGGGCGATGATCAGACCGAAGAAGGTGATCTGACTGGAGAAGATGAAGTTGAGGATCGCGGGCGTATTGGCCGCATACCAGGAAACGAACGCCGTCAGCAGCAGACCGCAGGTCATCCAGCCGTAAACCTGCGCCATGTAGGCCTGAATGCCGCTGTTGGCACGTTCGACGATTGAACCATTAGAGCGTGGATATCGGTCCATGACGGTTACCTTTTGCGTTGTAAACAAGATTCCGAAGCCCCGTAAACGGGGCTTCGCCTGCTATAAGCGTACCACAGAATAGGCCGCGCGAAAGCGGCAAAGGTCTTGATTTGTTTCCGCTGTTGAGGCGTTATTTAGCCGCGTCGTGCCAGCGCTGCGCGGCCTGACGATCGCTGTCGCGAGCGTCCACCCAACGATCGCCCTGGCCGGTCGCTTCGCGCTTCCAGAACGGCGCGCGGGTCTTCAGGTAGTCCATGATGAACTCGCTGGCGGCGAACGCCATGCCGCGGTGCGCGCCGGTCACGCCGACGAACACGATCTCGTCGCCGGGATACAGCGCGCCGACGCGGTGGATCACCGTCACGCGCTGCAGCGGCCAACGGCTGCGCGCCTCGGCCACGATCTCCGCCAGCGCCTTCTCGGTCATGCCGGGGTAGTGTTCCAGCGTCAGCGCGCTGACGTCGTCCCCGAGGTTATGGTTGCGCACCTTGCCGGTGAAGGTCACCACCGCGCCGTCGGCGTCGCACTGCGCCAGCCACTGATACTCGTCGCCGACGTTGAACGGCGCTTCGCCCACGCGAATGCGGGTGTTTTCCATGCTTACCCCCCGGTAACCGGCGGGAAGAAGGCCACTTCATCGCCGGCGCGCAGCGGGTGATCCGCCGCCACCAGCGACTGATTGACCGCCGCCAGCAGTTTGCCGGACTCCAGCGCCAGCGCCCAGCGATCGCCGCGCGCGCACAGCGCCTGGCGCAGCGCCTCGACGGTCGGGTAATCCGCCGGCATCGACAGCGCGCCAGTGCCCACCAGTTCGCGCACCTGCGCGAAGAAAAGAATATCGATCATGCGTTCACCTTAAAATCGCCGGATTTGCCGCCGCTTTTCGCCAGCAGGCGCACCGGGCCGATCACCATGTCTTTCTGTACCGCTTTGCACATGTCATAGATGGTCAATGCCGCCACCGAGGCGGCGGTCAGCGCTTCCATCTCGACGCCGGTTTTGCCGGTCAGCCGGCAGCAGGTTTCAATGCGCACCCGGCTGTGCTCCGTTTGCGCCTCCAGCTGCACTTCGACCTTGCTCAACATCAGCGGGTGGCACAGCGGGATCAGTTCCCAGGTGCGTTTGGCCGCCTGAATGCCGGCGATGCGCGCCGTGGCGAACACGTCGCCCTTGTGATGGCTGCCGTCGACGATCATCGCCAGCGTGGCGGGCAGCATGTCGACGAAGGCTTCGGCGCGCGCCTCGCGCACCGTTTCGGCCTTGGCGGAAACGTCGACCATATGGGCTTCGCCGGCGGCGTTAATGTGGGTTAGCTGTGTCATGACTCAGGGCTTCTTCAAATGGGGCTGGAAGTTGCACGGGCGATGGCGCGCGTCCAACTGCTCTTCGATAATCCGCTCCCAGGCGGTGCGGCAGGCGCGGGTGGAGCCCGGCATGGCGAAAATCACCGTGCGGTTGGCCAGGCCGGCCAGCGCGCGCGACTGGATCGTCGCGGTACCGATCTCTTCGTACGACACCATGCGGAACAGTTCGCCGAACCCTTCCACCTCTCTGTCGAACAGCGGCAACAGCGCTTCCGGCGTGTTGTCGCGCGCGGTAAAACCGGTGCCGCCGGTGATCAGCACCGCCTGCACGTTGTCATCGGCGATCCACGCGGAAACCCGTGCGCGGATCTGGTAAATGTCATCTTTGACGATGGCGCGATCCACCACCTGATGGCCGGCTTCCTGCGCCGCTTCCTGCAGATATTGGCCGGAGGTGTCTTCCGCCGCGCCGCGGCTGTCGGACACGGTCAGGATGGCGATATGCGCCGGAATAAACTCGCTGCTCGCATGGCTCATGGTTCAATAAGCTCCTATTGGCTGTCAGCCGCCGATAAACGACAGGTTCTGGGTGATCCCGCTGTTGCCCTGATGCAGGAAATGGGTCTGCTTCTTGCTCAGCAGCCCGCTCTGAATGCGCGCCTTCAGCGCGTCGAGCTGGCCGTCGTCCGCCAGCAGATCGCGCAGGGGCACCCCCTGCTCGCCGAACAGGCACAGATGCAGATTGCCGATGGAAGAAACGCGCAGCCGGTTGCAGCTGGCGCAGAAGTCTTTTTCATACGGCATGATAAGACCCACCTCACCCTGGTAGTCCGGGTGGCTGAACACCTGCGCCGGGCCGTCGCTGCGACCACGCGCCTGGCGCTGCCAACCCTGCTGCTCCAACTGCCGGCGAATCACTTCGCCGGAAACGTGGTGTTTGCGAAACAGTTCGCCCCCCTCGCCGGTTTCCATCAGTTCGATAAAGCGCAACTGGATCGGCCGATCCTTGATCCAGGCGAGAAACGCGCCGAGTTGCTGGTGATTGACGTCGCGCATCAGCACGGCGTTGACCTTGACCTTGCTGAAACCGGCGCTGAAGGCGGCGTCGATGCCGTCCATCACCTGGCGGAACTTGTCCTGACCGGTAATGGCATGAAACTGGCGGGGATCCAGACTGTCGATGCTGACATTGATCGCCGTCAGACCGGCGTCACGCCAGGCGGCGACGTCGCGCGCCAGACGGTAGCCGTTGGTGGTGACCGCCAACGTGCGGATGGCCGGATTTTCCCGCACGGCGGCGATGATCTCGGTAAAGTCGCGGCGCAGCGAAGGCTCGCCGCCGGTCAGGCGCACCTTTTCGGTGCCCAGTTCGGCGAACGCGCGGCTGACGCGGCGGATTTCATCCAGCGACAGGAAGCTTTTCGGGCTGCCGCTCGGCTTGTAGCCGTCGGGCAGACAGTAGGTGCAACGAAAGTTGCACACGTCGGTGATCGACAAGCGCAGGTAATAGAACTTGCGCTCATAAGCATCAATGAGTTGCGGTACCATAACACCTTTCCAAAGTCGGGAGATGCGAGCGTTTCCCCTCTGCACCCTGGTGGCTGACTTCGCCACGGCCCAGGCGCCATATCGTTCCGGATGAACAACGTAGGCGCAGGGGCTAGGAGTTTGATTTCTCTTCCCGCTACCTTGAGTAGCCGGAATGAAACCGTGGTTTTCAGCAGAATTCTAGCGCTAATCGGCAACGATAGCCAACGCGTTAATTCGCTATATAACTGTCTATACAGCGCTTTTAGACGCCGCGTAATCGGGTAAACCATGATAAACATCGCTTACGCGGGCGAATTGACCAGAATCACGCAAATGGCACTCTTTATCCCCTAAATAATGGGCGTCGCCTCCCGACGGCAAGCCCGCTCCCCCCAGAGGCAACGTCAAGGATAACGGGTATATCGCGTTTTTACGCCGGATCCGCTACCTTATGCGGGCAGTTCAGCCCCTTTGTAAGGAAATTTATGCGTAATCGTACCCTGGCCGATCTCGACCGCGTGGTGGCGTTGGGCGGCGGACACGGCCTGGGCCGTGTGATGTCGGCCCTGTCGTCCTTAGGCTCCCGCCTGACCGGCATCGTTACCACCACCGACAACGGCGGTTCCACCGGCCGAATCCGCCGTTCGGAAGGCGGCATTGCCTGGGGCGATACCCGCAACTGTCTCAACCAGCTGATCACCGAGCCGAGCGTCGCCTCGGCGATGTTCGAATACCGCTTCAGCGGCAACGGCGAACTGGCCGGCCATAACCTCGGCAACCTGATGTTGAAAGCGCTGGATCACCTGAGCGTGCGCCCGCTGGAAGCGATCAACCTGGTGCGCAGCCTGTTGAAGGTGGACGCGGCGTTGATCCCGATGTCGGAACAGCCGGTGGATTTGATGGCGCACGATCACGAAGGCAACCATGTTTACGGTGAAGTGAATGTCGATCAACTGGCCCATATGCCGCAGGAGCTGATGCTGTCGCCCCCGGTCAACGCCACGCGCGAAGCGCTGGACGCCATCGCGCAGGCCGACGTGATCCTGATCGGACCGGGCAGTTTCCTCACCAGCCTGATGCCGCTGCTGCTGCTGGACGATCTCACCCAGGCGCTGCGCCGCAGCAGCGCCAGCATGATTTATATCGGCAACCTCGGCCGCGAGCTGAGCGTGGCCGCCGCGGCGCTGTCATTAAAGGATAAGCTGGCGCTGATGGAAGAGAAGATCGGCCGCCGGATGATCGATGCGCTGATCGTCAGCCCGGCGGTAGACACCAGTGAAGTGCAGGATCGGGTGGTAATTCAGCAACCGCTGGAAGCGAGCGACATCCCCTACCGCCACGATCGCCAGCTGCTGCGCCAGGCGCTGGATCAAGCGCTGGTAGAGCTGGCCGACCGCCGTTGACCGAATTTAACCGTCTCGCCCGCGCAGCCAGGGATTATCGCTGGCTGGGGCGGGATGGCTGACCATATCGATATACAGATCTTCCACCTCTTTACGCGCCCAGGGCGTGCGACGCAAAAATTTCAGACTGGACTTGATGCTCGGATCGCTGCGGAAGCAGTTGATGCGAATGCGCGCGCCCAGCTCGGACCAACCGTAGTGATCCACCAGTTTATTCAGCAGTTGCTCCAGCGTCACGCCGTGCAGCGGGTCTTTAGACTGGTGTTGGCTCATGTTCGGTACTCTTCGTGGTCAAATCGGGCCGCACACCATAACAGCTTTGACGCGGCCGACAAGGAATTTTGACGCCCACAGCGCGGGCGCCGTCCAACGGTCAGGAAATCGCGATGAACTGCTCGCGCAGCTGGTGGATCTCGTCGCGCAACGCAGCCGCCTGCTCGAACTCCAGATTTTGCGCATGGGTATACATCTGCGCTTCCAGATCGCGGATTTTCTGATCCAGCGCTTTCGGCGTGAGGTTCTGCAGCTGAGCGCCGCTGTCCGCCGCCTTGCCCCTGCCTTTACCCTTGGCGCGGTTGACCGGCTGGCCAATCTGCAGAATGTCGCCGATCTTCTTGTTCAGCCCCTGCGGCACGATGCCGTTGGCTTCGTTGTAAGCCTGCTGCTTGGCGCGCCGCCGCTCGGTTTCACCGATCGCTTTGGCCATCGAATCGGTGATGCGATCGCCATACAGGATCGCCTTGCCGTTCAGGTTACGCGCCGCGCGACCGATGGTCTGGATCAGCGAACGTTCGGAACGCAGGAAGCCTTCCTTGTCGGCGTCCAGAATCGCCACCAGCGACACCTCAGGCATGTCGAGCCCCTCACGCAGCAGGTTGATGCCCACCAGCACGTCAAACTCGCCCAGACGCAGGTCACGAATGATTTCGACGCGTTCCACGGTGTCGATATCCGAGTGCAGGTAGCGCACGCGCTCGCCATGCTCTTCCAGGTATTCGGTCAGGTCTTCCGCCATGCGTTTGGTCAGGGTGGTCACCAGCACGCGCTCGTTGATCGCCGCGCGCTTGCGGATCTCGGAGAGCAGATCGTCCACCTGAGTAGCGACCGGCCGCACTTCCACGATCGGATCCAGCAGCCCGGTCGGGCGCACCACCTGGTCGATCAGATCGCCGCCGGATTTCTCCAGCTCATATTTGCCCGGCGTGGCGGAGACATAGATGGTCTGCGGCGCCAGCGCCTCGAACTCCTCGAAGCGCAGCGGGCGGTTGTCCAGCGCCGACGGCAGGCGGAAACCGTACTCCACCAGCGTTTCCTTGCGCGCGCGGTCGCCCTTGAACATCGCGCCGATTTGCGGAATGGTGACGTGGGATTCGTCGACCACCAGCAGGCCGTCCGCCGGCAGGTAATCGAACAGCGTCGGCGGCGGCTCGCCCTCGGCGCGCCCGGAAAGGTAGCGCGAGTAGTTTTCGATGCCCGAGCAGTAACCCAGCTCGTTCATCATCTCCAGATCGAACTGGGTGCGCTGCGTCAGGCGCTGCTCTTCCAGCAGCTTGTTGTTGGCCAACAGCACCTTGCGGCGGTCCGCCAGATCGACCTTGATCTCTTCCATCGCCTGAATGATCCGCTCGCGCGGCGTCACGTAGTGCGACTTCGGGTAGATGGTAAAACGCGGCACCACCTGCTCAATCTGCCCGGTCAGCGGATCGAACAGCGACAGCCGCTCCACTTCGTCGTCGAACAGCTCGACGCGCAGCGCCAGCTCGTCCGATTCCGCCGGGAAGATGTCGATCACCTCACCGCGCACGCGGAAGGTGGCGCGCTGGAAAGCCTGATCGTTGCGGGAATACTGCAGCTCCGCCAGCCGGCGCAAAATGGAGCGCTGATCGATGATCATGCCCTTGGTCAGATGCAGCATCATCTTCAGGTAAAGATCCGGATCGCCCAGGCCGTAGATCGCCGACACCGACGCCACCACCACCACGTCGCGCCGCTCCAGCAGCGCCTTGGTGGCGGAAAGGCGCATCTGCTCGATGTGCTCATTCACCGAAGCGTCTTTTTCAATGAAGGTGTCGGAGCTGGGCACGTAGGCTTCCGGCTGGTAGTAGTCGTAGTAAGAGACGAAGTACTCCACCGCATTCTCCGGGAAAAACTCTTTCATCTCGCCGTACAGCTGCGCCGCCAACGTCTTGTTCGGCGCCAGCACCATGGTCGGCCGATTCAGATCGGCTATCACGTTGGCGATGGTGAACGTTTTGCCCGAGCCGGTTACCCCCAGCAGCGTCTGGTGCGCCAGGCCGTCTTCCAACCCCTCTTCCAGTTTGCGGATGGCTTCCGGCTGATCGCCGGCCGGTTTGAAATCAGAATGCAGTTTGAAAAGTTTACTCATTGCTCGGCTACCCTGTGGAGATGCGCGCGCTCAGGCGGCCAGCCGGCTCTGCGCCGGACGTGGCCCCTAATTATGGAAAGTGTCGGCGATTTGCGCCAGTGCCCATGATACTGGATATAAAACCAGCTTCAAGCGGATTCGTCGCTGCGCCCGGCAGCGCGGCAACGCCGTTGCACCGTGAGGTTACAGCGGGGTGACATTTTTATTGTCAATAACAGATTTATCCCCAGAACTTGCCGAAAATTAACTTATTGATAGCACCGCGGCGAAAAATCACACATAGAAACCCGATCAATGCCCTGGCGTCTTGATTTTAGTTAATTTATTGATAATTAATAGTTTTAATAAAAAGACGAGATTGCGGACAAAGCGAACAGAACCCGCGTCGGCTCTCGCTTTACAGCGTTTTTCTAAATCTAATGCACAAGGTTATCCACAGGAATAGTGGATAACTCTCACCGCCCCGCCCGTGGCGGGAGTTACAGAAAGAAAGCTTTTCGCCCTTTACACTCGCCAAAATGGCTTTTTTAGTTATTTTTTCATAAAAATATCGCTTTGTTTATGCCGATTAATACTAAAAATCCCCATTGCCAAAATCGCATTACCCCCTTTCACGCCGATCGCGCTTGACGGCGGCGCAACGCCTTGCACCACGCCCACGCCGGAGAGCACCACAAGAGTGCAAAAAACGTCCGGGTTAACTTCCCGGCGTATTTTCAGGCCGCCGCGGCAGAGCGCGTCGGGCCTGACAGGCGGTTAACAAAGCGATAACACTCCCCCTTTTCGGCCAGTGGCAAAACTGGCCTGGGAGTTGCTTTATCTTCCCGCGTGCGAACGAGGCGCGACAGCATAATGCGCTGCCGAATGCGGCGTGCAACCGCCGCCTGGCTATGCCTCGTAAAAGCGCGAGAACGACACCAAGTCGTCATAAACGTCGTTTTTCACGACATATTGACTGTCTTTCCGTCCACCGCAGACATTGCTCAGGTGAATCGGAGGGACGGCATTTTGTTCCGGACATTGCCACACTCGGGAAATCAACCGCCAATGCGGCCTTTGCAGCACCCCACCAACGAGTGGAACGGGCGCCTATGTCTATGAGGAGAATGCCACATGCTGAGTCTGAGATCGGTCAATCAATTTTACGGGCAAAATCATACCCTGTGGGACATCAACCTGGAGCTGCCGCGCGGCCAGTGCACCGTGCTGCTCGGGCGCAACGGCGTGGGCAAGACCACGCTGGTCAACTGCATCATGGGGCATTTGCCGGTGGTGAGCGGCAGCATGACCTGGCAGCCGGCGGATCAGCCGCCGCAAAACCTGCTGCTGCAACCGATGGAGCGCCGCGCCGCACTCGGCATCAGCCACGTCCCGCAAGGGCGGCAACTCTTCTCGCAGCTGAGCGTGGAAGAGAATCTGCAAGTGGCGCAGATGGCCGTGCGCGGCGCCCCTTACCGCATTCCGCCGCTGATCTACAGCCTGTTTCCCAATTTGCGCCAGATGCGCGCCCGCCGCGCCGGCGATCTGTGCGAAGGCGCTCAGCGCCAGTTGGCGATTGGTCGTGCGCTGGCGCAGGAGCCGGCGCTGCTGATCCTCGACGAACCGACAACGGGCGTACCGCCCTCGATCGCCGCCGACATCGGCAACGTGATCCGCAGGCTCAACTATGAGTTGGGCATGACCATTTTGCTGGTAGAGCATCAGCTGCCGTTCGTGCGCCGGGTGGCGGATCGTTTTTGTCTGCTCGATAGCGGGCGCACCGTGGCGCACGGCGCGCTGGCGCAGCTGGATGAGGCGCTGATCGGCGCCGGGCTGGCGGAGTGAGTGCTCGGGTTAGCGATTAGGTTGCTGTTGTATCAGTCACGGCCGGTCTGCGCCCAATAGGCATGGGCCGGCCATCTTTTCATACTCGATAGGGGTCACACCGACACCATAATATCGAGGGATGTAAGCATGACAGACAACAACGCGGCATTTATTCAATACGCGGATTTGCGCAACAAAAACTGGAGCCTGCAGGAACGTCTTAATATTGAAGGCATTTACGTCAGTTCGCGCGACGAACTGGTCGGCGCACAAGACTTTATCATCAAAACGTTAAAACGCCCTGCGATTGTCAGATTCGCCGCGCCTTTTGCCCTTTGGACGGCGCCTAAAACCGATATCAATGTCGGATTCGTCTATATCGACGGCAACGGCGTCAACGTCACTACCGAGATCCCCAACGGCACGGAAAGCGACCATAACTATTTCCTGCGCTGCTATACCAGCAACGGCGCGCTGGATAACAACGTTCCTATTCGCCCGGCGCCTATCATGAAAGATTTCACCGTAAAGGGCATCGGCGCCAGGATTAACAACAGCAAAGATGAAACGACGATCGAATACACCTATATCGACGGCGTCCGTTTCGATTCGCCTGAAGGCCCGCTGGGCAACTTTTCCGTCAATAACGTCTATATTTCCGGCTTCTACTACGGCCTGTACTACGGTACCAATGCCTATATCGCCCACCACTACGCCTGTGAAGTCATTCGCTGTTTTGAGTGCCTGCATATGCCTTCAACGAACAGCGGCGCCCAAAACTTCGGCGAAGGCATCAACTTCTTCGGTGGCACCCTCGGCAATTCCCAGGGGCTGGCCGTTCGCAACGCTAACCCCAACGGCGCCTTCCGCCTGTTCGGCACTTCGATCGACTATGCCGGCTCGATTGCCGACGTTGAGGCCGGTAGCATTGAATTGCATGGCTGCCATATGGAATTCAACAACGGTAATAGTCCGCTCACGGAAATTCCCTTCCGTTGCAGCGCCAATCAAAATGCATCGCTGTTGATTCACGGCGGCGAAATCATCGTCGCCGGCGGCCGACTGGCGCAAGCGTCGCTGTTTTACGCCGAGGCCGGCAGTAGCGGGATTATCGTCGACAGCGTGAAGTTCTATGGCGTACGAACCGCCAGCGGCCGCTATTTCAGCGGTACCGGCGACTTTGTCATCGTCAATAGCCGACTGGATGGCGGTGGGGGTGGCGCCGGGATCCAGACGCTGGTCGGCGCCGTGAATAACAAGTTAAAAGACGGTGAGTTCGCCTTTTCCGCTAAGCCGTTTGGCTGGGAAGTGACAGGCGGCACGATCAGCGAGCCCTTTACCTCAGACGCAGTGACTATCAGTATCGAAGCCGGCGCGGGCGTCAACGGCAGCAATGCCCTGAAAGTGACCAAGTTGGGCAACGCCAATACCAACGCCGGAGTGAGAGTGATCGTGCCCGCCGCGCAATATGAGCAGCTGGGCGCCTGTTTTACCCTGAAAACGGTCAACGGCGGTACCGGCAATCTGTTCGCGACGCTGCAATATGCCTGTATCCAGGACCATGCGGACAACGGCGTCTCGCTCGTCGCCAAAGCCGCGCCGGCAGCCTGGGACGCCGCCTTGAAAGCCGATGCTTACGCCGAGTACACCGAATATCGTTTCAACGCCAATCGACGAAAAGTCCCGGTCTGGGCGACCCATGTCATCCTGACGTTCAACCTGTTTGCCCTGGCGAAAAATGGCGTGCTTTATCTCGATAACGCCTGTATTACCGCTATGTAAAAGCCAACGCCGGGTCATAAGACCCGGCGTTGTGATTCATCAGCCAGAACCTCTCACTGCGCCAGCAAGCTGATATCCAGATACTGCCCCAGCGGCGCCCGTTCGGCCTGCGGCAGGTGCGGGATTTCGCCCAGCAGCGGCGCGGGCAGCATACGGCGCAGCGTAGCCAGGTATTCCTGATGCCGCCGCCCCGGCGGCGCCACGTCGTTGGCGATCCAACCGGCCAGCGTCAGCCCGGCCTGTTGCACCGCCTGGGCCGTCAGCACCGCGTGGTTGATGCAGCCCAGCTTGATGCCCACCACCAGGATCACCGGCAGTTGCTCTTGCCGCACCCAGTCGGCGAAGGTGTACTCCGCCGACAACGGGGTAAACCACCCGCCGGCCCCCTCGACCAGCACCCAGTCGGCGCGCTGCTCCAGCCGGCGCAGGCCGTTGGACAGCCGCGCCGCGTCGATCGGCCGGCCTTCATCGGCGCTGACGATATGCGGCGAGGTCGGTTCTGCAAATACGTAAGGGTTCACTTCGTCGTAATCCAGCGCCACGCCGCTGTTGGCCTGCAGCGCCAGCGCGTCGCCGTTGCGCAGCCCCTCGGCGGTCATCTCGCTGCCGGAGGCCACCGGTTTATAGCCGGCGCTGCGGTAGCCCGCCCGGTTGGCGGCCTGCAGCAAGGCGCTGCTGGCGACGGTTTTCCCCACTTCGGTGTCGGTGCCGGTCACGAACCAACGTTTACTCACGATAAATCACTCCATAAGCCAGATGATAGCTGAGCGGGAACTGCCCCTGCCGGCACGGGTAAGCCGCCTGCAGCGCGGCGAGGCGGCCACGCGACATCAGGCCGCCCTCGCGCCCCTGATGCAAATGCGTCGCCCCGATGCCCTTGAGCGAACGCATTAGCGTCATCACGTCCGGGTAGTTCAGGGTGCGCAACTCCGTCACCAGCTCGTGTCGATAGGCGGCGCAGGCGGTGCGGATCTGCGTCAACGGCAAAAAGGCGTTCACGTGACGTTCGCCGTCCACCTGTTGCCAGGCGTCCCCCAATTCCTGCAGCGAGCCCGCCGCCAGCGTGGAAAACAGGATCACGCCGCCGGGACGGGTCACGCGATACAGCTCCGCCAGCGCGGCAGGCAGATCGCTGCACCACTGCACCACCAGGCTGCTGAAACAGATGTCCATCGCCGCATCGGGCAGCGGCACCTGTTCGATATCGCCCAGCAGATAATGATGCGCCGCCTGCCGTTGGCGGGCGACATCCAGCATGCCCGGCGCCAAATCGAGCGCGGTCACCCGTTTGCCGCGCTCACGCCACATCCGGCTGAAATAGCCGGTGCCGCAGCCAGCGTCCAGCAGCTGTTCGCCCGGGTGGGAACTCCCCATCCCCAGTAAGCGCTCGCCAACGTCACGCTGCAGCTCGGCGGCGGCGTCGTAGCTGCCGGCCGCGCGGCTGAAGGCCGAGGCGACCGCCTGTTTGTTCACTGTGTCATTGGCTGACGTCATTTAGCACCTCCAGCAGGCGATCGATATCCTGCGGCTGATGCGCCGCCGTCAGGGTAATGCGCAGCCGCGCGCCGCCCGGCGGCACCGTCGGCGGACGGATGGCGCTCACCCACAGGCCGCACTCGCGCAGGCGGGTCGCCAGATCGAGCGCGCGCTGATTGTCCCCCACCAGCAGCGGCTGGATGGCGGTGTCGGAATCCGTCAGGGTCAGCGCCAGCGGCGCCGCGCCCTGACGGAAACGCCGAATGTTGTCCTGCAGCCGGGCGCGCAGATCATCGCCCTCGCGAATGCAGACCAGCGCCGCCTGCAGCGCGCAGGCCTGCGCCGGCGGCATCGCGGTGCTGTAGATCAGATGGCGGGCGAACTGCAGCAGATACTCGGCGGTCGCCTCATCGCACAGCACCGCCGCGCCGCTGACGCCGAACGCCTTGCCGAAGGTCGCCACCAGCAGTTCAGGGCGCACGCCCTGCTGCCAGCAGCTGCCGCGGCCTTGTTCGCCGCGCACGCCGATGCCGTGGGCGTCGTCCACCATCAGCCAGGCGCCCGCCGCACGGGTTAAGCGATGCAGCTCTGCCAACGGCGCGCCGTCGCCATCCATGCTGAACACCCCTTCGGTGACCGCCAGCCGCTGCCCGTCGCAGGGTTTGGCCAGCAGATCCGCCAAGGCCTGCGGTTGATTGTGCTGGAACCGGCGCAGCTCGGCCGGCGACTGCGCCGCCGCCTCCAGCAGCGAGGCGTGGCTGAGACGATCGGCCAAAATGCGATCGCCCTTTTGCATCAACGCCGCCAGCACCGCCTGGTTGGCGGCGTAGCCGGAGATGAACAGCAGCGCGCGCGGATAGCCGAGCCACGCCGCCAGTTGCTCTTCCAGCGCCTGATGCGCTGCGCTAAAACCGGTCACGTGGCCCGAACCGCCGCTGCCGACGCCGTAACGCTGCGCGCCCTGCTGCCAGGCGGCGATCACCCGCGCATCCTGGCTCAAGCCCAGGTAGTCGTTGCCCGAGAAGTTCAGATAGAGACGATCGCCGAGCCGGATCTGGCGGCCGTTGCCGCCCTCGGTGGTCTGTCGCCGGCGGTAGGCGGCGTTCAGGCGCCGCTCAGCCAGCGCCTGCTCGATGCGTTGCTGCCAGCTCATCACGGCGCCGCGTTGTAAAACTCGGCGGTATCGGCGTTCAGCAGTTGCTTGGCCAGCACCTGCTGTTGCTGGTTGTCGCCGTGTTCGGTTGCGGTCTGCTGCGGGTTGAGCCCCAGCTTGCGGAACAGCTTCAGGTCTTTGTCTTCTTCCGGATTCGGCGTGGTCAGCAGCTTGCAACCGTAGAAGATCGAGTTGGCGCCGGCCATGAAGCACATCGCCTGCGTCTGTTCGTTCATCTGTTCGCGGCCTGCGGAGAGACGGACATAAGAAGATGGCATCATGATGCGCGCCACCGCGATGGTGCGGATGAAATCAAACGGATCGACGTCATCGTTATCCGCCAGCGGCGTGCCTTTCACCTTCACCAACATGTTGATCGGCACGCTCTCCGGCGGCTTTGGCAGGTTGGCCAGCTGCACCAGCAGCCCGGCGCGATCGCGCACCGTTTCACCCAGCCCGACGATGCCGCCGGAGCACACTTTGATGCCGGCGTCGCGCACCTTGTCGAGCGTATCCAGGCGCTCCTGGTAGCTGCGGGTGGTGATGATGTTGCCGTAGAACTCCGGCGAGGTGTCGAGGTTATGGTTGTAGTAATCCAGCCCGGCCTCCGCCAGCCGCTCGGCCTGGGTGCCATCCAATGTGCCCAGCGTCATGCAGGTTTCCATGCCCATCGCTTTCACGCCCTGCACCATTTGCTGCAGATAAGGCATATCGCGCTCGTGCGGGTTCTTCCACGCCGCGCCCATGCAAAAACGGGTCGAACCGTTCGCCTTGGCCTTGCGTGCCGATTCCAGCACCTGCTCGACCTGCATCAGCCGCTCCGACTCCAGGCCGGTCTTGTAGCGTGAGCTCTGCGGGCAGTATTTGCAGTCTTCCGGGCAAGCGCCGGTCTTGATCGACAGCAGCGTGCTGACCTGCACCTGACGCGGGTCGAAGTGCTGGCGGTGTACGGTTTGCGCTTCGAACAGCAGTTCCAGCAGCGGTTTATCAAACAGGGCCTGGGCTTGCCCTACTGTCCAGTGAATGCGGTCGGCCATCATGGCGTCTCCAAAACGAAAAAGTGTCGCCAGTTTAAATATTGTGGATATACTGTCAACCAATCTTAATCCAATTTGGTTTACAACAATGTCTGTCACCGCTTCCGACCTGGCGTTTGACCAACGCCATATCTGGCACCCCTACACCTCCATGAGCCGCCCGTTACCCTGTTACCCGATCGAATCGGCCAGCGGCGTCGAACTGCAGCTGGCGGACGGCCGGAGTCTGGTGGACGGCATGTCCTCCTGGTGGGCGGCGATCCACGGTTACAACCATCCGCGCCTGAATCAGGCCGCCAGCCAGCAGTTGGAGAAGATGTCGCACGTGATGTTCGGCGGCATTACCCATCCGGCCGCCATCTCGTTGTGCCGTCGGCTGGTGGAAATGACGCCGGAAGCACTGCAGTGCGTGTTCCTGGCGGACTCTGGTTCGGTGGCGGTAGAAGTGTCGCTGAAAATGGCGCTGCAGTACTGGCAGGCGCGCGGCGAGCGCCGGCAGCGCATCCTGACGCTGCGCCACGGCTATCACGGCGATACCTTCGGCGCGATGTCGGTCTGCGATCCGGACAACTCGATGCACAGCCTCTATCAGGGGTATCTGGCGCCGCACCTGTTCGCCACCGCGCCGCAGTGCCGCTTCGACGAGGAATGGCGTGAAGAGGATATCGCGCCGTTCACCGCGCTGCTGGAGCAGCACGCCGGTGAAGTGGCGGCGGTGATTCTGGAACCGGTGGTGCAAGGCGCCGGCGGCATGCGCATCTACCATCCGACCTATCTCAAGCGGGTGCGCGAGCTGTGCGATCGCCATCAGGTGCTGCTGATCGCCGACGAGATCGCCACCGGTTTCGGCCGCACCGGCAAGCTGTTCGCCTGCGAGCACGCGCAGGTGGTGCCGGACATTCTCTGTCTGGGCAAGGCGCTGACCGGCGGCTATATGACCCTTTCCGCCACCTTGACTACCCGCCATGTGGCGGAGACCATCAGCAACGGCGCGGCCGGCTGCTTTATGCACGGGCCGACCTTTATGGGCAATCCGCTGGCCTGCGCCGTGGCGGACGCCAGTCTGGCGCTGCTGGCGGAAAATCGCTGGCAGGCGCAGGTGAGCGCCATCGAAACCCAGTTGAAGCGGGAACTGTTGCCGTTGGCGGCGCTGCCGAAGGTGGCCGACGTGCGGGTGCTGGGCGCAATTGGGGTGCTGGAGATGCGCGAACCGGTGGATGTCGCCGAGCTGCAGCGCGGGTTCGTCGAGCGCGGGGTATGGATCCGGCCGTTCGGCAAGCTGATTTACCTGATGCCGCCTTACATCATCGAAGCGGACCAGCTCAGCCGCCTGACCGCCGCCGTCGCCGCCGCCGCGCGTTAATGCCTTACCAATGCTGGTCCAGATAGCGGGCCAGCAATCCCAAACACAGCAGCCACAGTAAAATGATCATCGCCGCCGCCATGCGGCCGGTGGGATTATCGACGCGCTTTTGCGCCTTCTCGCGCAGCTCGGCCATCAGCGGTTTGGGGATCAGCCGCACCGCCAACATGATGCCCAACGGCACGATGATCACATCGTCCAGATAGCCCAGCACCGGAATAAAATCCGGGATCAGATCGATCGGTGAGATCGCATAGCCGGCCACCAGCAGCGCGATCAGCTTGGCGTACCACGGGGTGCGCTTATCACGGGCGGCCAGCCACAGCGCGTAGATATCGCGCTTGATGCCTTTGGCCCAACGGCGCAGCCAGCCGAACCACGGCGTGCGTTTTTTCAGTGAAATCATGATTACTTCATATAAGAACGTAAAACGGTCATCAATTGCTCGATGTCCTGCTCGCGCTGCTGCGGCGTAGCGTCCGCGGCAGCCAGATGTTCGCGCACATGCCCTTCCAGCACCTGCGCCATCAGGCCGTTGACCGCGCCGCGCACCGCCGCGATCTGCTGCAGAACAGCCGAACATTCGCCGCCGCTCTCCAGCGCGCGCTCCAGCGCTTCGGCCTGCCCTTTAATGCGGCGCACCCGCGCCAACAGCTTCTTTTGATCTCTGTGGGTATGGCTCATCATTTCCGCCTGATTGTTATTTACTATACTGGGGTATAGTATATTTCAGCACACTATCTTTTGCTGAGGAACTTCACCATGACGTCTCACGCGCCCGTTTTGCACCGCGAGCACAGCCACGTTTTTGACGATGGTAACCCATTGGCCGAAAGAAACACCAGATGGGCGGTGATACTCACCGCCAGTATGATGGCTATCGAGATCGCCGGCGGCTGGCTGTTTAACTCGATGGCATTGCTGGCCGACGGCTGGCACATGAGTTCGCACGCGCTGGCCCTGGGCCTGTCGGTGCTGGCTTACGGCGCCGCACGCCGGCTGGCCAAGGATCGCCGCTTTAGCCTCGGCACCTGGAAGATCGAAGTGCTGGCCGGTTACACCAGCGCGGTGTTGTTGGTGCTGGTGGCGGCGCTGATGCTGTTTCAGTCTGGGCAGCGGCTGCTGAATCCCAGCCCGATTCATTACAACGAAGCCATCGCCATCGGCGCGATCGGGCTGGCCGTCAACCTGCTCTGCGCCTGGCTGTTGCGCGGTGGCGGCCACCATCATCATCACGGGGATGACCACGATGACCATCATCATGACCTCAACCTGCGCTCCGCCTATATCCACGTGCTCGCCGACGCCGCCACCTCGGTGCTGGCGCTCGTCGCGCTGTTCGGCGGCAAGCTTTGGGGCGCCGCCTGGCTCGATCCGCTGATGGGCATCGTCGGCGCGGCGATGGTGGCCGCCTGGGCCTATAGCCTGATGCGCGATAGCGGAAAGATTTTGCTGGATGCCGAAATGGACGCCCCGGTGGCGCAAGAGATCCGCCAGGCCCTGGCCGCTTCCGGCCACGCGCTCACGCTGACCGATTTGCATGTAGGCCGCATCGGCAAAGGAAAATATCATTGCGTCCTCGCCCTGAGCAGCGCCGATCGCGCCCTCACCGCCGATCGGGTGCGCCAACTGTTGGCCGCGCGTCCCGAACTGGTGCATGTCACCGTCGAGATCAACCGTCCGCCTCTGGCGCAAGGGGTTGTATTGTTCCACCGAAAAGATCTAGCTTAAGGGTCCGCGTTTATCGACAACTGGGAGTCATTATGGCTTTTCGTTTGTACAGCAACGATCTGCAGGACGGCGGCACAATGCCGCAGACGCAGGTCTTCAACGGCATGGGCTACCGCGGCGATAACCTGTCGCCGCACCTGGCCTGGGACGGCGTGCCCGCCGGCACCAAAAGCTTCGTCGTCACCCTGTACGATCCCGATGCCCCGACCGGCTCCGGCTGGTGGCACTGGGTGGTGGCCAATATTCCGGCCGACGTGCGCGAGCTGCCGCAGGGCGCAGGCTCCGGCAAAGCGCCGTTGCCGAGCGCCGCGCTGCAAACCCGTACCGACTTCGGCTCGGCCGGTTACGGCGGCGCCGCGCCGCCGAATGGCGAACGCCACCGCTATCAGTTCACCGTGCATGCGCTGGACGTGGAAAGCATTGAGGTGGATGAAGGCTCCAGCGGCGCGTTGGTGGGCTTTAACGTGCATTTCCACAGCCTCGGCAGCGCCACGCTGACGGTGATGTTCAACTGATTGATCTCCGCCCATAAAAAAGCGCGGCTCAACCGAACCGCGCTTTTCTGCTCTGCCCGCCGAATTACTTCGCCAGCACGCTTACCCACATCGGGCCTTTGCCCACCGGATAACGCGCCAGCGTGGTCAGCTCACCGCTGCGCTGATCAATCTCATGCACCGCGATGTGATCGGACTTCTGGCCGGACGAAATCACGAAGCGGCCGCTGTGATCGATATTGAAACCGCGCGGCTGCGCTTCGGTCGGGTGATAGCCGACCACGCTCAGCGTGCCGCCGTCTTCGGAAACGCTGAAGAGGGTCAGAATGCTGGCGGTGCGATCGCTGGTGTACAGGAAGCGGCCGTTCGGCGTGATATGAATGTCCGCCGCCCAGCGGGTGCCGTCGAAGTCGGCCGGCATGATGTCCAGCGTCTGCGTCACGGTGTAGTGACCGCCGTTTTCCGAGATGGCCAGCACGTCCACCGTACCGTCCAGCTCATTGACGCAGTAAGCGAACTTGTCGTTGTGGTGGAACGCCATATGACGCGGCCCGGCGCCGGCGGCGGTCGCCACCGCGTCCTGCGCGTGTGGCGTCAGCTGGCCCGCCAGGCTCAGGTTGAACAGGCGGATGCGGTCTTCTTTCAGGCAAGGCACCAGCACCAGCTGGTTGGTCGGATCGATGTTCGCCGAGTGCGGCGCGGTCAGGCCGTCGATCTGCTGAATAGGCGCCGTCACCACGCCGTCGTGGCCGATCGGGCTGATGCTGGCGCAGTTGCCGCTGTAGGAGGCGGAGAACAGGTAACGCCCCTGCAAATCGGTGGAGATATGGGTCGGGCTGCCCGGCAGCGGCGCCATGCCGGCCTGCTGCAGCGTGCCGTCCGCCTCGATGCGGTAGCTGACGATGCCGAACGCCGGACGTACGCCGACGTACAGGTGGGTCTTGTCCGGATGAAGGGTCATCGGCTGCACCTGGCCCGGCACATCAACGGTTTGCAGCAGCGCCAGCGCGCCGGCATCGTCCAACTGCCAAACGTGGATCTGCTGGCTCTCCGGGCTGGCGACATAAACGATTTGCTTCATGTGTTCTCCTTGCAAAGGGTAAAAGAGGAACCGGTTTCAGGCCGTTCGATTGCCCCTAGCTTACCGCACATCCGTCGCATGGCAACCCCGCTTAGCACCGGAAGCTCACGCGGTTTTCTCCGTTGGCTATCCGGTGTACCATCGGATTAATTTTATGGCTAACGATAACGAGAACCCTATGAGCTACCGCGTCATCGCCCTCGATCTTGACGGCACCCTGCTGGACAACCAAAAACGCATCTTACCGCAGTCGCTGGAAGCGCTGGCGCAGGCGCGCGCCGCCGGCATCCAGGTGGTGGTGGTCACCGGCCGCCACCACGTCGCTATCCATCCGTTCTACCAGGCGCTGCAGATCGACACCCCGGCCATCTGCTGCAACGGCACTTACCTGTATGATTTTCAGCAGAAAAAGGTGCTGGCCGCCGATCCCTTGGCGAAGGAGCAGGCCAAACAGGTGCTGCAGATGCTCAAACAGACCGACATTCACGGGCTGATGTACGTTGACGACGCCATGCTGTATCAGGAACCGAGCGGCCACGTGACTCGCTCGCTGGCCTGGGCCGAAACCCTGCCTGCGGCGCAGCGCCCGACGCTGCTGCAGGTCGGCAGCCTGGCGCAGGCGGCCGACGACGCGCAGGCGATCTGGAAATTCGCCACCTCGCACGCCGATATTCCGGCGCTGCGCGAGTTTGCCGACACGGTGGAAAAAGAGCTGGAGTTGGCGTGCGAATGGTCCTGGCACGATCAGGTGGATATCGCCAAAGGCGGCAACAGCAAAGGCAAACGCCTGCGCCAATGGGTGGAGTCGCAGGGGCTGAGCATGGATCAGGTGGTGGCGTTCGGCGACAACTACAACGACATCAGCATGCTGGAAGCGGTCGGTTTGGGCGTGGCGATGGGCAACGCCGATGACGCGATCAAGGAACGCGCCGATCTGGTGATCGCCGATAACCTGCAGCCGGGCATCGCCGAGGTGATCCGCACCCGCGTGCTGTAGTCTTTTCGCCCTCCCGCCGGGAGGGCTCGCCTTAACGGCTCTCGCGGCTGATCGACACGCTCTTCACCTGCGCGTACAGCCACTGCCCGGGGCGGATCGCCAGTTCGTCTCGCGCCCAGGGCGTGATGCGCGCCCACAGCACGTGTTCCCCGACCGCCAGCTTCACCTCCACCTGCCCGTCCACGTCCAGACACTCGCTGACCTTGGCCGGCAAGACGTTGCGAATGCTGCTGTTGACCGGCGGCTGCAGCACCAGCGAGACGTCGGCGGCGTTGATGCGAATGCGCAGCTGGGTGCCCAATTCGGCATCGATGCCGCTGACCCACAGCCTTTGATCGCCGAGCGCCAGCGCGGTCATGGCATAGCGTTGATGATGCTCAATCACGCTGACGCGCAGCACGCTGCTCTGATCTTCACGTTGCAGCCACGGCCGCAGCGCGCTGCTGGCCCAGACGGCTTCCAGCCCGCCGAACGCGCGCACCTCGCCGCGATCCAGCACCAACACCTGCTCGGCCAGGCGCAGGATCTCGTCCAGGCTGTGGCTGACATAGAGGATGGGGATGTTCACGTCCTGCGCCAACCGCTCCAGATACGGCAGCAGCTCGCGTTTGCGCGGCAGATCGAGCGAGGCCAGCGGTTCGTCCATCAGCAGCAGTTCCGGCGCCGTCAGCAGCGCGCGGCCGATCGCCACCCGCTGTTTTTCACCGCCGGAGAGCGTCAGGGGCAGCCGATTAAGCAGCGGCCCGATGCCCAGCAGCTCGACGATGGTGTTGAACTGCGTACGCATGCCGGCCACCATGCCGTACTGCAGGTTGCCGCGCACCCGATAGTGCGGGAACAGGCGCGCATCCTGAAACACATAGCCGATACGGCGCTTTTCCGGCGGCAGGCAGAGGCCCGCGGCAGTATCCACCAGCGTGCGGCCATTGAGCGCGATGCGCCCCTGCTGCAAACGGGTCAGACCGCCGATGGCGTTGATCAATGAAGTTTTACCTGCGCCGGACAGGCCGAAAATCGCGGTGATGCCCTGCGCCGGCAAATCGGCGCGGACGTTGAGATTGAGGTCGCCCAGCTGCTGCGAGAAGTCCAGCTCCAGCATTTACACCCCCATCCGTTTGCGGCCCCAGCGGGCCAGCCATTCGGACACCATCAGCGAAGCCAGCGACAGCACGATGGCGATCACGCACAGACGCGCGGCGGCGGCCTCCGCCCCCGGCGTTTCGATCAGCGTATACATCGCCAGCGGAATGGTGCGGGTTTCACCGGGAATGTTGGAGACGAAGGTGATGGTGGCGCCGAACTCCCCCAGCGAACGGGCAAAGGCCAGCACCACGCCGACAATGACGCCGGGCAGCGACAGCGGCAGCGTGATGGTGAAAAACACCCGCCACGGGTTGGCGCCCAGCGTGCGCGCCGCCTGCTCCAGCCGGGTATCCACCGCCTCCAGCGCCAGCCGGATGGCGCGCACCATCAGCGGAAACGCCACCACCGCCGATGCCAGCGCGGCGCCGCGCCAGCTAAAGCTGAAGTTGAAGCCGAACCAGTCGTACAGCCACTCGCCGATGACGCCGCGCCGCCCCATGGCGATCAGCAGCAAATAGCCGACCACCACCGGGGGCAGCACCAGCGGCAGGTGAATGACGCCGTCCAGCAGTGCCTTGCCGGGAAAGCGGCAACGCACCAGCACCCAGGCCATCAGAATGCCGAACGGCAGGCTGCAGACCACCGCCAAACCGGAGACTTTCAGGCTCAGCTCAACCGCCTGCCACTCGTACTCACTCAGAATCATTTACGCGGGGTGAATCCATAATGTTCAAAAATAGCGGCCGCTTCCGGGCCCTTCAGATAGGTATAGAAAGCGCTGACCGTCGGATTTTGACGATCTTTCACAATCGCCATCGGATATTCAACCGGTTTGTGGCTGTCTTCCGGGAATACGCCCACCACTTTCACCTTGTCGCTGGCGACCGCGTCGGAGCCGTAGACGATGCCGAGCGGCGCTTCACCGCGCTCCACCAGCGCCATCGCGCTGCGCACGTTGTTGGCGCGCGCCAGTTTCGGCTCCAGCGCGCGCCAGGCGCCCAGGTGTTCCAGCGCCTCTTTGGCGTAGATGCCGGCCGGCACGTGATCCGGATCGCCCACCGCCAGACGGCCGCCGTTGAGCAGCTTGGTCCAGTCGGTCTGCTTGTCGATGGCGATCTTGTCTTGTTTATCGTTCTTGGCGGCGATCAGCACCAGTTCGTTGCCCAGCAGCGTATAGCGGGTGTCTTTCACCATCTGCTGCTTGTCGATGGCGTAATCCATCCACTGTTGATCGGCGGAGATAAACAGATCGGCCGGGGCGCCCTGCTCAATTTGGCGCGCCAGCGTCGAGGACGACGCGAAGGAGGAAACCACCTGCACGTCCTTGCCTTTTTGATACTGGGTGGCGATGTCCTGCAGCGCGTTGGTCAGCGACGCGGCGGCGAACACGGTGATCTTTTCCGCCGCCGAGGCCTGAGTCACCAGGCCCGATGCCAACACGATCCCGCCAACCCATTTGGTCCATTGCTGTTTCATTGTTTTTCTCCGCAAGTTAACGTGCATTATCACTCTTCGTTATATAAAAAATAATATAACGTTGCGCGAAAGCTTGTCATGCGGTTTATCGGCAAAGCGTGAGATAACTTGAGGAATGCCCGCCGGGCGATGCCGACGGGTATCGGGATGGGGAACGGTCAGTGCTGGGTGCGGTTTTCTTTCGAACGGCCCACTTTGGAGAAGACGTTGAACACTTCGCCAAAACCGTAGATCAAGCCGAGAATGAGCGCCATGACCACCGGCACCATCACCACGGCGAATAACAGACTTTTCAATAATTCCAACATGATAGCCTCGCTTAACTGCCCATTGAGCGGCAAATGCCTTTCACCGCATATCAGGTTATTCTAACCCAAAAAATCGCTAAAACCGGAGTTATTTTAGCCAGCGAGGCGAAATTGTGATCGGCTAAACGTGCCCTTTGGCGCTTTGCCGCCAAATCGGCGACAATACGATTTTTGCCGCCGACAGGATGCGCTATGCAGGCCGAAATTCTTCTGACTCTCAAACTCCAGCAAAAGCTGTTCGCCGATCCGCGCCGCATCGCGCTGCTGAAACAGGTGCAGCACACCGGCTCCATCAGCCAGGGCGCCAAACTGGCGGGCATCAGCTACAAAAGCGCCTGGGACGCCATCAATGAGATGAACCAACTGGCGGAACAAACGGTGGTGGAACGCGCCACCGGCGGCAAAGGCGGCGGGGGCGCGCATCTGACGCACTACGGCCAACGGCTGATCCAGCTGTACGATCTGCTGGGCCAGGTGCAGCAAAAAGCGTTCGACGTGCTGCAGCAGGACGATCTGCCGCTCGATAGCCTGCTGGCGGCCATCTCGCGCTTCTCGCTGCAAACCAGCGCGCGCAATCAGTTTTTCGGCACCGTGATCGAACGCGACCACCAGCAGGTACAGCAGCATCTGGCGATCCTGCTGAACGACGGCAGCACTCGCCTGACGGCGGCCATTACCCAGCAAAGCGCCGATCGGCTGCAGCTGACGCCCGGCAAAGAGGTGCTGGCGCTGATCAAGGCGCCCTGGGTGCGTCTGAGCGTCGATGCGGCCGATAACGCCGACGCGGATAATGCGCTGGCGGGCGTGGTGGCCGGCATTCAGCCGGGCGCCGAACACAGCGAGGTGCTGGTGACGCTGGCGGGCGGCGAAACCCTGTGCGCCACCCTGACGACGGCGGAGCTGCAGCGCCTGCAGCTGAGCGTCGGCGCCGCCGTACACGCCCTGTTCAACGCCGATCGGGTGATTGTCGCCACGTTGTGTTAAGCGCAACGTGATGTTGCGTTTTTGTTGATTGACATCACCCGGCAATGCGCCTATTTCTAAGGCAAATAATTGCAAAAAAAGGAACAGGTGATGTCGTCGTTGCACATTTCGCAAGGTTCATTCCGCTTGAGCGATACCCGCACCCTGACGCTGGAAGCGCTGGCGATCCAGGCCGGTGAAAGCTGGGCCTTCGTCGGCGCCAACGGCAGCGGCAAATCCGCCCTGGCGCGCGCGCTGGCCGACGAACTGGTTCTGCTGCGCGGCGAACGCCGCAGCGACTTTCAGCATGCGGTGCGCATCTCCTTCGAACAGTTGCAAAAGATGGTCAGCGACGAGTGGCAACGCAACAATACCGATCTGCTCAGCGCGGACGAGGACGACACCGGCCGCACCGCGGCGGAAATCATTCAGGAAGAGGTGAAAGACGCCGCGCGCTGTGAGCGACTGGCCGCGCAGTTCGGCATTACCGCCCTGCTGACGCGCCGCTTCAAATACCTCTCCACCGGCGAAACGCGCAAAACCCTGCTGTGCCGCGCGCTGATGCCGCAGCCCGACCTGCTGATCCTCGATGAACCTTTCGACGGGCTGGACGTGCACTCGCGCGCGCAGCTCGCCGCACTGCTGAGCGAGCTTTCCGCCCAGGGGCAAACCGTGGTGCTGGTGCTCAACCGTTTCGACGAAATACCGGATTTTGTCCGGCAGGTGGGCGTGCTGGCGGACTGCACCCTGACCAACCGCGGGCCGCGCGGCCAGGTGATGGCGGACGCGCTGGTGGCGCAGCTGGCGCACAGCGAAAATCTCAGCGGGCTGGCGCTGCCGGAAACGGAGGATCCGACGCAAAAAGAGGCCCTGCCGGCGGATCGTCCGCTGATCGTCCTGCGTGACGGCGTGGTCAGCTATAACGATCGGCCGATCCTCAATCATCTCGACTGGCAGGTTAACCCTGGTGAACACTGGCAGATCGTCGGCCCAAACGGCGCCGGCAAATCCACCCTGCTCAGTTTGATCACCGGCGATCACCCGCAGGGCTACAGCAACGATCTGACGCTGTTCGGCCGCCGCCGCGGCAGCGGGGAAACCATCTGGGAAATCAAACGCCATATCGGCTACGTCAGCAGCAGCCTGCATCTGGATTATCGCGTCAACACCAGCGTGCGCAACGTGGTGCTGTCGGGGTTCTTCGATTCGATCGGCATTTATCAGGCGGTCTCGGATCGCCAGCGGCAGCTGACAGAGCAATGGCTGGCGCTGCTCGGGCTCAACGGCGCGCGCGGTGACGCCCCGTTCCACAGCCTTTCCTGGGGCCAACAGCGGCTGGCGCTGATCGCCCGTGCGCTGGTGAAACACCCGGCGCTGCTGATCCTCGACGAACCGCTGCAAGGGCTGGATCCGCTCAATCGCCAGCTGGTGCGCCGCTTCATCGACGTGCTGATCGGCCAGGGCGCCACGCAGTTGCTGTTCGTTTCGCACCATGCCGAAGATGCGCCGCAGTGCATCACCCACCGCCTCAGCTTCGTGCCCGACGGCGAGGGCGGCTACGGCTATCAACACCAGCGGCTGGAGGCAGCCTCCGTCTGAAACGCGGCGTAAACATATCCGGCAACACTTCACCGCAGCACATCACATTTGGCCTTTTATCATAGAAAGAAAGAAGGCCATTTTCTGGAGACGCCATGTCCGCTGCGTTGATTATCATCGACCTGATCGAGGATCTTATCGGGCCCAAAGGCCGCGCCAACCACTGCCGTGAACAGGTGGCGGCGACCCACCTGCTCGCCAACGTCAATGCCGCCGCGGCCTATGCGCGGGTGCGAAAAATCCCGGTAATTTGGGTGCGGGTGGGATTCGCCGACGATTATCATGACATCCCGCCTCACTCGCCGCTGTTCAACCATCTCAAGCAGATCGGCGCGCTGCGGCTAAACGGCCCGGGATGCCGCTGGGTGCCCGAACTGCACCGGGAAGAGACCGATCTGCAGTTTGAAAAAACGGCGGTTAGCGCCTTCTCCGGTAACAATTTGTTAGCCTGGCTGCGGCAACATCGGTGCCACCATTTGCTGCTGGCGGGCATCAGCACGCCGCTCGCCATCGAAAGCACCGCGCGTCAGGCGCACGACGCCGGCTTTCAGGTGACCGTATTGCACGATCTGTGCGCAGCCCCTACGCAGGAGATCCACCAGCAGAGTCTGGATACCCTGCAAAATCTGGCCGAAATCACCCGTTCGCAGGCCTGGATGAGAGGTTAACCTGCATCGCCGCCGGTTGTGTCGGCCGGCATAATGCACGAATGCATCACTGCCCCGACCTTTAGCGTCATTCTGGTGTGCTACTATCCGCTTTAGCGCTCAATTTCGCCATCATCGCACGCCGCAAAGGCGCTGAGCGCCGTGTACATATTTTAAAGGGACATATTATGTGGGGCGTACTGGCTGCTTCGTTATTTTTCTTGCCGTTTAACCGGCTGATAGCCTGGGTGATCCTGGCCGCCTCGGCGGGCATGGGGCTTTATCATGGGGTGCTGACGCCACTCAGCCTGGGTTGCCTGTTGGCCATCGTGGCGCTGGCGGGTCTACGTCATTATTTTCGCGCGCAGCGTAATCTGGCGATCGCGCTCGAAGGGTTGGTGATCGCCGGCTGCGTGGCGCTGTTCTTGCATCTGGTGCCTGGCATCCACAACCAGCTGATGATCGACGGCGAAAAGGCCGGCCCGCTCAGCGCGCCGTTCACCATGTATTACAACTTCGACAAGGCGATGGTGCCGTTCCTGCTGTTCGCCTGCTTGCCCACATTGTTTTCCGCCGAACGCGGCGGCAACGGCGGCAAGGCGGGCTGGATTGCGCTGCTGCTGGCCGTGCCGGCGCTGTTGCTGCTGGCGGTGGCGCTGGGCGGCTTAAAAATCGAGCTGCATGCGCCTGCCTGGATCCTGCCCTTCGTCATGGCGAACCTGTTCTTCGTCTGCATGGCCGAAGAAGCGCTGTTTCGCGGCTACCTGCAGCAGCGCCTCAGCCAGTGGCTGGGGGCCTGGCCGGCGCTGATTGTCGCCTCCCTGGTGTTCGGCGCCGCGCATCTGGCGGGCGGTACGCTGATGGTGATCTTCGCGACCCTCGCCGGGGTGATCTACGGCCTGGCGTGGATGTGGAGCGGCCGTCTGTGGGTACCGATTCTGTTCCATTTCGGGCTTAATCTGACCCATCTGCTGTTCTTCACCTACCCGCTGTATCAGCATCCCTAACGTCTGACGCCGGCAGAGAGCGCTTCTCTGCCGGTGGCTGGATGAAAACGCTATCACAAGCGCCTCACCGCCCCGCCATCAACCGCTTTGCATGCTGCTTTACGCCGCCTGTCCGGCGCTTTGCACCGAAGTGTAAACGATTCCATTTTTCGCGTTGGATCACCTTTTTATCGCTGTAGCCATGCTATCTTTTTGCGCATTGACCACTCCCTGTTCAGCAATGGGCGTATCAAGACGGTAATTGGAAGCGATTACACCCTCGTCGACGCCAAGAAAGGAACCGTATGACGGAATTTAACCCTATCGACCATCCGCACCGCCGCTTTAACCCGCTGAGCGGCCAGTGGGTGCTGGTCTCACCGCACCGCGCCAAGCGCCCCTGGCAGGGCCAACAGGAGAGCGTCCCCACGGCAACGCTGCCGACGCACGATCCCGACTGTTTCCTGTGCCCGGGCAATGCGCGCGTCACCGGCGATCGCAATCCGGAATATCGCGGCACCTATGTCTTTACCAACGATTTCGCCGCGCTGATGAGCGATACGCCGCCGGCGCCCGACAGCCACGATCCGCTGATGCGCAGCCAGAGCGCGCGCGGCGTCAGCCGGGTTATCTGTTTCTCTCCCGATCACAGCAAGACCCTGCCCGAACTGACGCTGCCGGCGCTGGAGCAGGTGGTCGCCGCCTGGCAGGCGCAAACCGAGGAGCTGGGCAAGCACTACCCCTGGGTGCAACTGTTCGAAAACAAAGGCGCGGCGATGGGCTGCTCCAACCCGCACCCGCACGGGCAGGTCTGGGCCAACAGTTTTCTGCCGAACGAGGCCGAACGCGAAGATCGCCTGCAACACGACTATTTCCGGGAACATGCCTCCCCGCTGCTGCTGGACTATGCGCAGCGCGAGCTGGCCGCAGGCGAACGCATCGTGGTGAACACCGAACACTGGCTGGCGGTGGTGCCCTACTGGGCCGCCTGGCCGTTTGAAACGCTGCTGCTGCCGAAAACGGCGGTGCAGCGCATCACCGATCTCAGCGCGGCGCAAAGCCGCGATCTGGCGCTGGCGCTGAAGAAGCTGACCAGCCGCTACGACAACCTGTTCCAGTGCTCGTTCCCCTATTCGATGGGATGGCACGGCGCGCCGTTCAATGGCGCCGACAACCGGCACTGGCAGCTGCACGCCCATTTCTATCCGCCGCTGCTGCGTTCAGCCAGCGTGCGCAAATTTATGGTCGGTTACGAGATGCTGGCGGAAACCCAGCGTGACCTGACCGCCGAACAGGCCGCAGAGCGTCTGCGCGCCGTCAGCGATATTCATTACCGTGAAGCCGGAGCCCAAGCATGAGCCTGAAACCGCTTACCCATTCCCTGTTTACCGAACACTTCGGCTATGCGCCGGCGTTGACCATCCAGGCGCCGGGGCGGGTGAACCTGATCGGCGAGCATACCGATTACAATGACGGCTTCGTGCTGCCCTGCGCCATTGATTACCAAACCGTTATCGCCTGCGCCAAGCGCGACGACCGTCAGATCCGCGTGCTGGCCGCCGATTATCAGAATCAGCAGGATCAATTCTCGCTCGACGATCCGATCGTCAGCCATCCCGACCAGCGCTGGTCCGACTATGTCCGCGGCGTGGTGAAGCACCTTCAGCGCCGC
Source organism: Serratia sp. CY55921 (assembly GCF_052167655.1). Lineage (NCBI taxonomy): Bacteria > Pseudomonadati > Pseudomonadota > Gammaproteobacteria > Enterobacterales > Yersiniaceae > Serratia > Serratia sp. CY55921. Next base: position 2,420,493 of record NZ_JBJNMU010000001.1, read on the forward strand.
AGCGCCGACTTCGGCGGCGCGGATCTGGTGATCGCCGGCAATGTGCCGCAGGGCGCGGGGCTCAGCTCCTCCGCCGCGCTGGAAGTGGCGGTGGGCCAGGCGCTGCAGGCGCTCTATCAGCTGCCGCTGGACGGCGTGGCGCTGGCGCTGAACGGCCAGGAGGCGGAGAACCAATTCGTCGGTTGCAACTGCGGCATCATGGACCAGCTGATCTCCGCGCTCGGCCGGCGCGACAGCGCTCTGCTGATCGACTGCCGCTCGCTGGAGACCCGCGCGGTGCCGATGCCGGACAGCGTGGCGGTGGTGATCATCAACTCCAATGTGCAACGCGGGCTGGTGGACAGCGAATACAACACCCGCCGCAAACAGTGCGAAGAAGCGGCGCGTTTCTTCGGCGTCAAGGCGCTGCGCGACGTCAGCCCCGAACAGTTTGCAGCGCGTCAACATGAGTTGGATCCGTTGGTGGCCAAACGCGCGCGCCATGTCATCAGCGAGAATGCCCGCACGCTGGCGGCGGCCGATGCGCTGGCGGCCGGCGATCTGCAACGCATGGGCCGGCTGATGGCGGAGTCTCACGCCTCGATGCGTGACGACTTTGAAATCACCGTGCCGCCAATCGATCGGTTGGTCGAGATTGTCAAAGCGACCCTCGGCCCGCGCGGCGGCGTGCGCATGACCGGAGGCGGCTTTGGCGGCTGCATCGTCGCGCTGATGCCACAGGACCTCGTGGAAACGGTGCGCGCCGCCGTGGCGCACGAGTATCCGCTGCAAACCGGCGGATTGCGGGAAACGTTTTACGTCTGCCAGGCTTCGCAGGGGGCCGGCACATGCTGACGGTGAGCACGGAAGCGGCGCCCGATGGGCAGCCTTACCAGCTGACGCGGCTGCAAAACGCCGGCGGCATGACCGTCACCCTGATGGACTGGGGCGCCACCTGGTTGTCCGCGGTATTACCGCTCACATCCGGCGAAAAACGCGAGCTGCTGCTCGGCTGCCGCAGCGCCGCGGACTATCAACGTCAGGGCGCCTATCTGGGCGCCACCGTTGGCCGTTACGCCAACCGCATCGCCAATGCCAGCCTGCCCATCGACGGTAAATCCCATGCGCTGCTCGCCAATCAGGGCGCGCACCAGTTGCACGGCGGCCCCGACGGTTTTCATGCCCGCCGCTGGCGCCGGGTACAGCAGGATGCGCAACAGGTCTGCTATGCTCTGCATTCAGCGGATGGCGATCAGGGCTTCCCCGGCAATCTCAACGTGCAGGTTTGCTACCGCCTGACCCCCGATAATCGTCTGGAAATCAGCTATCTGGCGCAGGTCGATCGCCCCTGCCCGGTCAACCTGACCAACCACGCCTATTTCAATCTGGACGGCCCCGGCACCGACGCCCGCGCCCAACGGCTGCAGCTGTTCGCCGATCGCTATCTGCCCGTCGACGCCGAGGGCATTCCCTGCGCCGAGCTGACGCCGGTGGACGGCAGCGGCATGGATTTTCGTCAACCGAAAACGCTGCTGCAGGATTTCCTGCGCGATCGCGACCAACAGCGGGTCAACGGCTACGATCACGCCTTTCTGTTGCACCGCATCTGCGGCGCGCTGGAAAGCCCGGCGGCCCATTTATGGTCCGCCGACGGGCAGGTGCAAATGAGCGTGTTCACCGACGCGCCTGCGCTGCAACTCTACAGCGGCAATTTTCTGGCCGGCACGCCGGCGCGCGACGGCGGCAGCTATGCCAACCATGCCGGCGTGGCGCTGGAAAGCGAGTTTTTGCCGGACAGCCCGCACCATCCCGAGTGGCCGCAGCCGGATTGCTGGCTGCAGCCGGGGAGCCGCTACCGCAGCGCCACGCATTATCAGTTTTATCCTATCTAACCCGCCATGCCCCTCGCCGTGCGGCCGGGGGCGATTTGTTATAAATGCTTACCTTTTAGCCCTATCCCCCCGCCGGCGCCCACCTTCCCTTATTCCAAAGCGCGCACTACACTCAGGCTACCGTGATAAGCACAACGCCTTGTGCAACGTCACAATTTTCGGCCGATGGCGGCCAATCAATAGCTGAAGGAACACCTATGCGTCTGATTACTGCACTTCCATTGCTGGCGGGCTTAATGCTGAGCACCAATCTGATGGCGGCCGACGCGACGACGGCGACGAAAACGCCTTCGCCGGCGCAGGCGGCCCAACAGAAACGCATGACCGATTGCAACCAGCAGGCATCCACCAAGTCGCTGAAAGGCGCGGACCGCTCCACCTTTATGAGCACCTGTCTGAAATCCGAAGGCGCCGCTGCAACGGGCAAAACCCTGACGCCGCAGCAGCAGAAGATGAAAAGCTGCAACGCCGACGCCAAGACCAAGGATCTGAAGGGCGACGCGCGTAAAACCTTCATGAGCAACTGCCTGAAAAAATCGGCCTGATTTTCCCTCTGCCACGGCGCGTCCGAAGCGATTCCGACGCGCCGTTTCTCCCCCTTCCGCCCCAGCCTGAACGATTCAGCTTTTTCCTTTCTCCAGCCCTTACTTTGCGGCAAGAAATTGGCTATGGTTAGACACTATCGATTGCCGAGCCCCGGCCCGCGGCAATATAATGATTTTCGTTATCATTGAAATGTCAGATTATTAAGGAGTTAAGCTATGGCTGTAACTAAGCTGGTTCTGGTGCGTCACGGCGAAAGCCAGTGGAACCAAGAAAACCGCTTCACCGGTTGGTATGATGTTGATCTGTCCGACAAGGGCCGCACCGAAGCGAAAGCAGCAGGCAAGCTGTTGAAAGAAGAAGGTTTCACTTTCGACTTCGCTTACACCTCCGTACTGAAGCGCGCGATCCACACCCTGTGGAACATCCTCGACGAGCTGGATCAGGCCTGGTTGCCAACCGAAAAATCCTGGAAGCTGAACGAACGTCACTACGGCGCGCTGCAGGGTCTGAACAAAGCCGAAACCGCTGAAAAATACGGCGACGAGCAAGTGAAACAATGGCGTCGCGGCTTCGCGGTGACCCCGCCGGAGCTGACCAAAGAAGACGAACGTTACCCTGGCCACGATCCGCGCTACGCCTCGCTGAGCGAGCAAGAGCTGCCGCTGACCGAAAGCCTGGCGCTGACCATCGATCGCGTTATCCCTTACTGGGACGAAGAGATCCTGCCACGCATCAAGAGCGGCGAACGCGTGATCGTTGCGGCGCACGGCAACTCGCTGCGCGCGCTGGTGAAATACCTGGATAACCTGAGCGAAGACGAAATCCTCGAGCTGAACATCCCAACCGGCGTGCCGTTGGTGTATGAGTTCGACGAGAACTTCAAGCCAACCAAACGTTACTACCTGGGTAACGCCGATGAGATCGCTGCAAAAGCGGCGGCCGTGGCGAACCAGGGTAAAGCGAAGTAATTTCGCCGGTTCACGAAAAAGCCCCCGGTTTTCACCGGGGGCTTTTTTATTTCTGCTGCGCCATCGCCTCATTTACCGCATCCAGCCGTTCCTGCATCGCCGGATGAGTGCTGAGCCAGGCAGGCAGCGCCCAGTCATCGGTCTTTTCTCGTTCAGGCGCCTGCGCCAACGCGCGGTAGATCGCCGCCATTTCCGCCAGCGAACGCCCCTGGCGCTGCATTTCCGCTATCGCAAACGCATCCGCCTCACGCTCCATCCCGCGAGAAAACTGCATCTCATTTACGAAGGATGCGGACTGCAGCAACGTGTCGCCGATGCCGCTGACGTCACCCGTCATCCACATCAGCGTCAATGCCACCAGTGACGAGCGCACCAACATGCTCATCGGATGGCGATAAGCGTGATGCCCCATTTCGTGCAGCATCACCGCCGCCAAGCCATCGTCGTTTTTCGACAAGGTGACCAGGCTATCGCTGAGCACCAGCGTGCCGTCCGGCAACATAAAGGCGTTCGGCGCGCCGGGCGCCGCCATCAACTTCAGCGAGAGCGGCGTGCGCTCTTGGCGCATGTCGGCCGGCATCACCTGCCGGAACAGCTGCTGCAGCGCCCGTTGCCGTTCGGCCGGCAGTGCCGAGGGCGCGAAGCCACTCTGCTCCAAGAACGTCTGCGTATGTTCGCCCAGCTTCTGTTCCACCGAGGTGGGGATGCGCATGGCGATCTCGCTGCTCGCCCACGGCAGCACCACGTAAACGTAAGTCACTACCGCCAGCAGCGTCATCAGCAGCGCCAGGGCGACGCCGCGTTTATGGCGTTCCAGGCGATGCACCCAACCCGGCGAACGGCGCTGATAGAACCAGCGGCGAAAGGCCGCGTCGTCATCGGGCACAAAACGCCCGCCGCCCTTGAAGGTAAGCGTCAGCGGAATATTGCCCAGCGCGGCAGAAACGGTGATGTCCGTCAGCGGGATGTAACGCTGTTCATCCTGCCGCTGCAACGTCACGCCTTCGCCGCTTTCGTTCACCAGCAGACGAGCCGCCTCACGTGCGGCCCGCCCCGGCAACTGATAAGCGCCTTCAAGGATCATCGGCGCCTCAGAAGCTGCCGCCCAGATCCAGCGCCTGCACCGCTTCTTCGGCCACCGCGCTGTTGGCGGTTTCCTGATGCGCCGTAATGTCCAGCAGCGCCAGATCGCCTTCAACCGCCGTGCACGCCGCCAGATAACGGGCATGACGCACTTCCGCCACCGGCGCCGCCAAACCGAGCGAGAACAGGGTAATCAGGGTATTGGTGATCAACAATCCCATGTACGGCAGCGTTTTCATTGAGGAATGCAGCTTGATGTCGCCGTTCAGCCTTGCCTGGTTAAACAGGTAGTTGCGTTGGGCGACAACCTGGTAGCTGCTGGCCACCAGGGCGCCGATCAGCAGCACCACCATCATCAGCAGAAGGCTGCTGATATTGTCCAGCACCAGCACATCGATGGCTTCGTTGGTCAACATGCCCATCAATACCATCTGATAGAGGGTAAAGAAGAACGAACCGATGCACACCAGCGCGACCAACATGAACGGCAGGAATATGAGCAGGCCGATCAAGGCAAATTTGATAAAGGCCGATTTCTTCAGTTCGGCAATAAACGGCGTGTTCCCGAAAAACAGGTTATTAACGTACAAATCATGCTGCAGTGCGCTAATAATGCCGTTTACCGCCGCAAATGCCGGCACGGCCAAAATCAGCGTCAGCACCAGCATAAATGCGATGGCGTTGATGCTGCCAAGACCGCTGCCAATGCCGAGCAAGACGATCAGACCGACATACAGTCCGATAATCAGCAATAACGGGCAGAATAGCAAAGCCCAATAGGCGCGCCCGGTGCGGCAGACATAATTAAAGCGCACGCCGCGATAGCTCGACATAATCGCATTGTAGCGCCAGCTGCGGATAACGATCCACGGCAACAGGGCAAGCAATACCAGCAGCGCCAACAGCCCCAGCAATGGCGTCACCGCCAGCAGGAAATAAAATACGATGATGCCGCCGATCACCAACAGCCGTCCTTTCAGAATTTGCAGCGGCTGCGCATGATAATCGAAACGATCGCCGTCCAATTCCGTGTTGCCGTAAAAATAGCGACGACGACGCACCGTCGCCCAGGCGGAATAGATGCCCAGGGTCAGAGCGGTCAATAACGCGTTGACTAACCAAATAGCGAAGTACTCACCACCTTTCCCATGGAATTTAATCCGGTGCAGCCCCAGCGGCTGCGAGGTATTGTTTGTCATAATTCTTTCATCCTGAAAGGAATAAGGTCATACCACTCCCCACTTATTAGGCCTGCGGGGTTTATGGAATAAAAAAGCGTCTTATATAAGCACAATGCCGAGAGCGGTGACAATTATTCTTTTATTAAATAGGAATAATGCGAATACGGCCGCTTAAAGATTTAATAAGCCTATTGACTGTAGGCCTTAAATTGACAGGAGATATAAAATTTTAAGGTAAATAGAAAAAGGGCCCGCTGGCGAGCCCCTCTTTACGCGATTAACCGCGGCGCGCTTTCACCGCCGCCGCCAGATCGCGCAGCACGGTTTCGGTATCCTGCCAGCCGATGCAGCCGTCGGTGACGCTCTTGCCGTAAACCAGCGGCTCGCCGCTTTCGAGGCTCTGGTTGCCTTCCACCAGGTGGCTTTCGATCATTACACCGATAATCGCTTTTTCACCGCCGCCAATTTGCCCGCAAACATCGGCGCTCACGTCCATCTGTTTTTTGAACTGTTTGCTGCTGTTGGCATGGCTGAAGTCGATCATCACCTGCGCCGGCAGCCCCGCTTTGCTCAGACCAGCTTTGACGTCCTTCACATGCGCCGCGCTGTAGTTTGGCTCTTTGCCGCCGCGCAGGATAATGTGGCAGTCACCGTTGCCGCTGGTGTTAACGATCGCCGAGTGGCCCCATTTGGTCACCGACAGGAAGCAGTGCGGCGCGCCGGCGGCGTTGATGGCGTCGATCGCCACCTTGATGGTGCCGTCGGTGCCGTTCTTGAAGCCGACCGGGCACGAGAGACCAGAGGCCAGTTCACGGTGCACCTGCGATTCCGTGGTGCGCGCGCCGATGGCGCCCCAGCTCATCAAATCCGCCAGGTACTGCGGCGTGATCATGTCGAGGAATTCGCCGGCGGCCGGCAACCCGCTGTCGTTGATCTCCACCAGCAGCTTGCGCGCCAGGCGCAGGCCGTCGTTGATGTGGAAGCTGTTGTCCATTTGCGGATCGTTGATCAGGCCTTTCCAGCCCACGGTGGTGCGCGGTTTTTCGAAGTACACGCGCATCACCACTTCCAGCTCGCCGCTCAGTTCTTCACGCAGCGCCAGCAGGCGCCCCGCGTACTCTTTGGCGGCTTGGGTATCATGGATGGAGCAAGGGCCAATCACCACCAGCAGGCGATCGTCGCTGCCGCGGAGGATATTGTGAATTGCGCTGCGGGCCTGGGACACCGTCTTTGCCGCGCGTTCAGTGGCCGGGAATTTCTCCAGCAAAGCCACCGGCGGCAGGAGTTCCTTAATATCATTAATGCGTAAATCGTCGTTTTGGTAATTCATAGCTTTTCCATTCGGTATCGTGGGGTATTTCGCAGTGCGTAACGGTGTAGATCCCAACAATCTAGCCTGTGAGAATGGCGCTGTAAATCACCTTTGCCCCCCGCCGCTGGAACCGCCAAATTAACAGCAGATTGTGCTGTTTCATCTGGCGAGCGCAGAGCCTCCTTTTTCGCTATGCTAGCGATCAGAATATAAAGTGACCCGAGTTGAACATGCCCTCTCTGCTATTAGTTGATGACCACCCGGTGGTTCATGTCGCACTGGAAGCGGCGCTAATGAAATCATCCCGCCCCTACCGCCTGCAGGCGGCGCAGGATGACGTACAGGCGCTGGCCCTGCTGGCCGAGGCCGCTTTCGGCCTGGTGATCCTGGATATCGGCCTGCCGCAGGTCGACGGGCTGCAGCTGTTGAAAAAAATCCGCCGCCGCTATCCGCAACAAAAGATCCTGATCTATACCGCGCAGGAAGCCGATGTCTATGCGCGCATGGCGCATGCCGCCGGCGCCGACGGTTTCGTCAATAAAGGCAGCTCGCTGGCGGAGTTGGTGCAGGCGATCGAACAGGTGCTGGACGGTGAAATCAGCTTCCCCGCCGCCGCGCTGGCCGAAGAGGCGCCGACGGCGGACGGCGGGCTGCTCACCCCTAAGGAGCTCGAGGTGCTGGGCTTGCTGAGCCAGGGGCTGTCCAACCTGCAGATCGCCGACCGGCTGCACATCAGCAACAAGACTGTCAGCACGCACAAAAAAAACATCCAGCGCAAAACCGGCGCCGGCAACCTGCTGGAACTGGTGGCGGTGTTTAAAGAGCTGGCGCCATGATGCGCCGCGCCCTGCTGCTGCTGATCCTGTGGTGCGGCCTGGCGCAGGCGGCGGAGCCGGTGCGCTATCAGCTGGTCAGCAACCTGAATACCCCCGAGAATATGCTGATCGTCGGCGAGAAAAATCCCTGGCGCGATCGCACGCTGCGCGTCGGTATCATCAGTGAGAACACCAGCCCGTACAACATCATCGTGGACGACGATCTGTATGGGCTGAACGCCGACTACCTCGGCTATATCCAGCAGGTGACCGGCATCCGCTTCGCCATTTACGGCTTCGCCGATCTGACCCAGCTGGAACAGGCGCTGCACGACGGCAAGGTCGACCTGCTGTACGGCATCCCGCAGAGCGAAGCGCTGCACGGGCTGGAGATCTCCCAGCCTTACTACACCAGCAACCTGCGCGTATTGCGCGATCGCAGCAACGATAGGCCGGTGATGCTCAATTCCGCCAACGCCCGCGTCGCGATCGGCGCGCTGACCGACATGCAGTCCGGCGGCGCCCTGCAGGCGGTGGCGTCGCAGATCCAGCGCTACGACAACAACCTGCAGGCGGTCTATTCGCTGCTCAACGGCAGCAGCGACTACTTTATCGCCGACGAGGCCAGCGCCAGCTTTATCATCGACCAGCTGCAGCTCGGCCAGCTCTATCAAATTGAAAGCAACGAGAACCTGGGCAACCTGTCCTTCGTGTTCGCCGCCGCCGATCCGCGCCTGATAGACACGCTGGACACCGCCATCGCCGACGCGCCGATGGAACTGATGAATGCCCTGCAGAGCCGCTGGAGCAAAAAGATCCCCAGCTACCTCGATACCGGCAATGCCGATCTGACGACGATGGAGAAGAATTGGGTGGCGAGCCACCGCGTGGTTTACTACGCCGCCATCGAGAACAACTTCCCGTTCGCCTACCGCGGTTCCGACGGCCAGCCGCGCGGCTACGCCATCGATATTCTCAACATCATCGCGCAAAACACCGGGCTGCGTTTCGCGCCGCTGTGGGCGCGCAACGCCGAGCAGGCCGATCAGCTGGTGCAATCCGGCCAGGCCAGCTTCCGCGCCGCCCTGCCGCTGGCGCGCGGCGTCAAGGCGCGCTATGGCGCCAGCATGCCGATCCACCGTTCGCTGTGGGGCGTTTACGTCGGCCAGTATGCCAACGGCGTCTCGACCTGGAGCGATCTGGCCGGCAAGCGCATCGGCGTGCTGCAGGGCGATTTGGCGCAGGGGCTGGTGCCGGAACAGGAACAGACCGTCAGCTTCGCCGACAGCAAGTCGATGTACGACGCGCTGGCCAACGGCCAGTTGGATGCGCTGGTGGATAACGTCATTTCCGCCAACTTTTTGGCGCTGTCGCGCTATTCCGGCGCGATCAAACTGGCCTTCGCCGCCAACAACATCCCCTATCCGGTAGCGTTCGGCGTACGCCGCGATCAGCCGCTGCTGCTGGCGATCCTCGATAAGAACCTGATGCAGATCCCGGCGGATACCCTGCAATCGCTGCGCGACGAGTGGATCGTCGACCGCAGCAACCTTATCGACGCGGTGAACGACAACCGCATGCCGCCGCAGACCACCTGGCTGCTGGCGCTGTTGGCCGCCGCCACCGTGTTGCTGTTGGCGCTGACGCTGCGCCGTTTCATGCTGCAGCGCCGTGAAAAACGCGAACGCGAAGAGCTCGAGCAGGCGCGCCGCCGCGCCGAAGCGGAAAACCGCATGAAGAGCAAATTCCTCGCCACCGTCAGCCATGAACTGCGCACGCCGATGCACGCCATCCTTGGCCTGCTGGAACTGGAGCTCAAACGCCAACCGGCGCCGGAAGGCCTGCCGGTGATTTACAGTTCGGCCTCATCGCTGCTCAACCTGCTCAACGACCTGCAGGATCACGCCCGACTGGAAACCGGGTCGTTGACGTTGGCGCCAAAACCGGTGGCGCTGCGCCCCTGGGTCGCGCGCATCGACGCCCTTTACCGGCCGCTTATCGGCGAACGGCCGTTGACGTTGAAAGTGGCGGCAGATCCGGCGCTGCCGGAGGCGGTGGTCATTGATGGTGAGCGTTTACTTCAGGTGGCTAACAACCTGATAAACAATGCGATAAAGTTCACGACGCGCGGAACCATTCAGGTCGAAGTTGGCTGGCGCGCGCAGGATGAACGACGGGGAGAGTTGCAGTTAACGGTGAACGACAGCGGCTACGGCATCGCCGCCGATGAAGTAGGCAAGCTGTTTCAACCGTTTTACCGCGCGCGCGGCGCGCAACGCATCTCGGTGCAAGGTACCGGTTTGGGCCTCTCTATCTGCAAAGAAATCGTCGAACAGATGGGCGGCCGCATAGAGCTGCACTCGCAGCCGGGCGTCGGCACCCGCGTCGAGGTAGTGATACCGGTCGAGCTGAGCGGCGACGCGCCGACTGGCGCCCAGGAGGAGCACACCTTTGCTCTGCCGTCTTCCGCCTTGCGTACCGCGCTGATCGACGATCATCCCACCAATTTGTTGCTGCTGGAACGCCAACTGCGCCACTTCGGGCAGCAACCCGCCCGCTTCGAACAAGGCTATGCGCTGCTGAAGGCCCAGCGACGGCAGCCGTTTGACCTGCTGTTTATCGACTATAACATGCCGCGCCCGGACGGCCTGACGCTGGCCAGGCTGATCCGGCGCGACGAACAGCGGCTGCAGCGCCCGCCTTGCCGCATCGTGCTCTGTTCGGCGGACGTGCAGGAGTTTACCCGCATCCCGCCGGGGCTGGTGGCGATCGATCACTTCCTGACCAAGCCGATTTCGCTGACGGCGATCGGCCAGGTATTGGCTCAGCAACCGCAGGCTCAGGAAGAAAAGTCAGTCCTTACTGACCTACGGCAAACGCTGGCCGACATGGCGGGCGGCGATCGCGCCATGCTGCAGCGGCTGGCGCAGACGCTCGGCGATACGCTGCGGCAAGACCGGCAGCGGCTCGCGGACGCCGTCGCCGCGAACGACTGGCCTCGCCTGGAGCAGGCGGCACACCGCATCAAGGGCAGCCTGCTGATGCTGCAGCTGCCGGAAGCCGCGCAGCTGTGCCAACAGCTGGTGGATACCGCACGTCGGGGCGAGCTTGCCGCCGCCGCTTATACTAAATTAAAGGCGTTAGTGGCGCAGATAGAACCGGAGCTGGACGCTCTGCTCACCGCCGCCCCCTCTTTCGCTATGCATAAGGATGAATAATGTCGGACACTCCACACGTACACCTGCCGAAAGACAGTAATAGTAAACGCCTACTGACCGCTTTTTTAGTCACCGCCGTCTTTATGGTGGCCGAGGTGGTCGGCGGCCTGTTGTCCGGCTCGCTGGCGCTGTTGGCCGACGCCGGCCATATGTTGACCGACGCCGCCGCGCTGCTGGTGGCGCTGATGGCGGTGCACTTCTCCCAGCGCAAACCCAACGCGCGCCACACCTTCGGCTACCTGCGCCTGACCACGCTGGCGGCCTTCCTCAACGCCGCGGCGCTGCTGGTGATCGTGGTATTCATCCTGTGGGAGGCGATACGGCGTTTCTTCGAACCGCAGCCGGTGATGGGTACCCCGATGCTGATCATCGCCATAGCGGGGCTGCTGGCGAACCTGTTCGCCTTCTGGCTGCTGCATCGCGGCAGCGAAGAGAAAAATATCAACGTGCGCGCCGCCGCGCTGCATGTGCTGGGCGACCTGCTCGGCTCGGTGGGCGCTATCGTCGCGGCCATCGTTATTCTCGCCACCGGCTGGACGCCGATTGACCCGATCCTGTCGGTACTGGTCTCCTGTCTGGTGCTGCGCAGCGCCTGGCGGCTGCTGAAGGAGAGCTTCCACGAGCTGCTGGAAGGCACGCCGCAGGAGGTCGATATCGCCAAGCTGCAAAAAGACCTGTGCCTGAACATCCCGGAAGTGCGCAATATCCACCACGTACACGTCTGGCAGATCGGCGAACAGAAGCTGATGACGCTGCATGCGCAGGTGATCCCGCCACATGACCACGATGGGCTGTTGCAACGCATCCAGGCTTATCTATTGCAACACTACAAGATCGGCCACGTGACCATTCAGATGGAGTACCGGCACTGCGAGACGCCGGACTGCGGTATCAATCGGGCGCCGGAGCCGAGTGAACACTCACATGCCGAAGCGCATTCGCACCTGGGGCATCGCCACTAAGCCAGGAGGGCGCCATCACGGCGCCCTCTGCGTTGTTACGGAGCGGAAGATAACGGATTGGAATGGTTGCGCCCGGCGCTCTTGATCCACAGCCAGGAGCCGTTCAGCGCGATCAACGTCAGAATGACGTACTCCAGCGCCATCGCGTAAACGCCCTGGTAAGCGAAGATCGCCACGCTGATGACATCGATCACCACCCACAGCAGCCAGTTTTCCACGTACTTGCGCGTCATCAGGATCATCGCCACGATGGACAGCACCATCATCGCCGAATCCCAGAACGGGAAGGCGTCCGGCTGCAGCGTCGGCATCTGTACGTTCAGCCCCAGCCCTTGCATCACCGCCACCGCAATCTGCGTCAGCCAGGCGAACACGCGGTCGATGTTAAAGGTCATCAGGCCAATGCCGATGACGCACACCGCCGCCCAAGCCAGCGCTTTCGGCAGCGGCAGCCAGCGGATCTGCAGCTCAGCCTGATTATCCTGCGTCTGGCGGCTCCAGGCATACCAACCGTAAATGTTGGCGACGAAGAAAAACAGCTGCAGCAGCAGGCTGGCGTACAGCTGGATCTGGAAGAAAATCACCGCGAACAGCGTGACGTTGATCAGGCCGAACAGGTAGTTGACGATTTTTTCCTTGCTGGCGTACCAGATGCACAGCAACCCGAACAGCGTGCCGATGGCTTCGATCCACGACAGATCGTAACCGCCCGCGCCAAGCGGAATGTGCACCAGAATATTGCTGGTACTGAAGAAGCTCATGAGGTCATCCTTTTAAACGGTTAAGCGTTGCCTTTAACCTGCATCTTAAGCTGAGCGGCGAAATCCAGCATGCGGTTCAGCGGTACCAGCGCCTTTTCACGCAACGCAGCGTCCACGTGGATCTCATGCTGTGCACCCCCCTGCTCCAGCCCTTCGGCAATCGCCTTCAGGCCATTCATCGCCATCCACGGGCAATGCGCGCAGCTGCGGCAGGTCGCGCCTTCTCCGGCGGTCGGCGCTTCGAACAGCTCCTTGTCCGGACAGGCCTGCTGCATCTTGTAAAAGATACCGCGATCGGTGGCAACGATCAGCTGTTGATGCGGCAATGTTTTCGCCGCCTGAATCAACTGGCTGGTAGACCCCACCGCATCCGCCAGCTCGACCACCGCCTGAGGCGATTCGGGATGCACCAGGATAGCCGCCTGCGGATAGAGCGCCTTCATGCGCCGCAGCGCCTGGGTCTTGAACTCGTCATGGACAATGCAGGCGCCTTGCCAGCACAGCACGTCGGCGCCGGTCTGCTTCTGCACATAGCTGCCGAGATGGCGATCCGGCGCCCAGATAATTTTCTCGCCCAGGCTATCCAGATGCTCGATCAGTTCGACGGCGATGCTGGAGGTCACCACCCAGTCGGCGCGCGCTTTGACCGCCGCCGAGGTGTTCGCATAGACCACCACGGTGCGATCGGGATGGCTGTCGCAAAACGCATGGAACTCCTCTTCCGGGCAACCCAGGTCAAGCGAACATTCGGCAAACAGGGTCGGCATCAGCACCTGTTTTTCCGGGCTGAGGATCTTGGCGGTCTCCCCCATGAAGCGCACGCCGGCCACCAACAACGTGGAAGCCGGATGGGCGCTGCCGAAGCGCGCCATTTCCAGCGAATCCGCCACGCAGCCACCGGTTTCTTCCGCCAGCGCCTGGATTTCCGGATCGGTATAATAGTGGGCGACCATCACCGCGTTGCGCTGCTTGAGCAGGGTTTTGATCTTTTCGCGATAAAAGGCTTTTTCGGCTACGTTCAGCGGTACCGGTTTAGGCGGGAAGGGATACACCGCCGCATTGACATCAAACATTTCACTCATCGCTGCAATCTCATGCTAGGCTGGGCGCCTGCCGCTTGAATATTGCCTGCCGCAACGCCCTTCGTTTTATATACTAAACAAAATACCTAAATCAGCGCGAAAAGTCCGCTGATATTTTCAATTTTGCGCACCTATTGTTTAATAGATTAAAAACACTGGAATGAGCCGCGCAGAACACAGCGGATAATGGCCTGGCGAAGACGCATAACGCCCAGGGAAGACCCGGATGCCGATTAGCGCAGAGTTGAAACGAGAAAGCAGGGATTCAGGTTGGGGTGCTGCATAGGCGAAAAAAGCGCCAAAAGGCGCTTTTCTCTGAATGGGTGGGTCGTGCAGGATTGATTCGGCCTGTGGCCTCACCCTACGGGCAACGCTGCGCGTTGTCGTATCGCTGCGCGATGCTCGAACCTGAACGCAGGATCTCACCCGCACGACTCAGTGGGCTATGTCAGCAAGAAGATAAAGGCAGAGCCAGGTAGGCGCAGATGCGAAAAAAGCGCCAAAAGGCGCTTTTTTCTGAATTGGTGGGTCGTGCAGGATTCGAACCTGCGACCAATTGATTAAAAGTCAACTGCTCTACCAACTGAGCTAACGACCCGCAGTGTGGTGGGTGATGACGGGCTCGAACCGCCGACCCCCTCCGTGTAAAGGAGATGCTCTACCAACTGAGCTAATCACCCACTGCTGTGGTACTGCTATTTTTCACACCTTGCTCTATTAAAGAGTGGTGGGTCGTGCAGGATAACTCGGCCTTTGGCCTCGCCCTTCGGGCCATCACCTGAGTGATGTTGTCTCGCTTTGCGAGACTCGAACCTTTACGGTTCTCATCCTGACGATTTAACACCTTGCTCTATTAAAGAGTGGTGGGTCGTGCAGGATTCGAACCTGCGACCAATTGATTAAAAGTCAACTGCTCTACCAACTGAGCTAACGACCCACTGATGTGGTTTACTGCTGATGGCGAATAGGTTATTGGAACCGACTCGCGGAAAACAAGGATGGGGATGTTCAGGACAACTCGACGGGTACTCGACTCGGACCTTTACTTGCCACATCAAACCGATTCTGAAGCTGCCATTCTCAAAGAATGGTGGGTCGTGCAGGATAACTCGGCCTTTGGCCTCGCCCTTGCGGGCCATCACCGGAGTGATGTTGTCTCGCTTCGCGAGACTCGAACCTTTACGGTTCTCATCCTTTACGATTCTCTATCGCAGCCATTCTTAAAGAATGGTGGGTCGTGCAGGATTCGAACCTGCGACCAATTGATTAAAAGTCAACTGCTCTACCAACTGAGCTAACGACCCATAACAGTGGTGGGTGATGACGGGCTCGAACCGCCGACCCCCTCCGTGTAAAGGAGATGCTCTACCAACTGAGCTAATCACCCACTGTTGTGGTTACTGCTACTTCAGAAATTGGTGGGTCGTGCAGGATTCGAACCTGCGACCAATTGATTAAAAGTCAACTGCTCTACCAACTGAGCTAACGACCCAATTTCCCTGCCGCTTTAACATCTTGCAAGATGTCTTGGCAACGGCGGCATATATTACTAATTTATCTTGGCAGCGCAACCTAAATTTTTTACCGATGCGTTCAACTGCTTGTTCTTCACGCGAATGAGCCCAGAAATCGGTCAAATCGACTAACTTCTGGGCTCATTTTTCTAGCCGTTAACCGCCTACGCGACTTTTCGCCTGCTTGGCCGCCGCACTGGTTGGGTATTGTTTAATCACCTGCTGGAACACGGCCTTGGCTTTATCAGCCTGCCCTTTTTCCTGCATGATGATACCCACCTTGTACATGGCGTCCGGCGCCTTCGGTGATTTAGCGTAATTCTTCACCACCACCGCAAAATAGTAGGCCGCATCGTCTTTTTTACCCTTGTTGTAGAACAACTGGCCCAGCCAATAGTTGGCATTGGGCTGGTAAGTGGACTTCGGGTACTGTTTTACGAAGGACTGAAAGGCGGAAATCGCCTGGTCATACTGTTTTTTTTCCAGCGCCAGAGAAACAGCGGCGTTGTAGTCACTGTTCTCATCACCGCCGCTCGGCGTTGCAGAAGCGGCTGCAGGCGCGCTGCTGCCCGCATCGGAAGATGCGCCTGCGGCTGCCCCGCCGGCAGCGCCTGCTGCCGCAGAGGCGCTCTGAGCGCCGCCCTGGCTGAGGCTATCCATCTGTTGATAGATTTGCTTCTGGCGTTCAACGACCTGATTCAACTGATACTGGCTTTCCTGGATTTGTCCACGGAGAGAATCAATGTCGCGTTGATTGTCAGAGAGTTGCTGCTGGAGTTGGTTTAAAAGCTGGCCTTGAGCATTGCTGATGCGCTCAAGCGAGGTGACACGGTCTTCGACCGAGCCGGAGCCGACATTACTGATTGGCGCTTGGGCAGTAGCGGCCCAAGGGGCCGCTACGCCAACCAGTAACGACAGACTCAACAGGTGACGTCTGAAGTTACTGTTCATGCGATTCTCTTAGTAAACCAGAACGGCACGACGGTTTTTAGCATAAGCCGCTTCGTCGTGGCCCAGTACTGCTGGTTTTTCTTTACCGTAAGAAACGATAGAGATCTGGTCAGCGGAAACGCCTTTACCCTGCAGGTACATTTTAACGGCGTTAGCACGACGCTCACCCAGAGCGATGTTGTATTCCGGCGTGCCGCGTTCGTCAGCGTGGCCTTCAACGGTCACTTTGTAAGACGGGTTGTTACGCAGGAATGCAGCGTGCGCGTCCAGCATCTGAGCGAATTCGGAGCTTACGTCATACTTGTCCAGGCCGAAGTAAACGATGTTGTTCTTCTGCAGTTCTTGCATCTGCAGACGAGCTTGTTCTTCGGAAGACAGGTTGCTGCTGCCGTTTTCCATACCAGTGCCGGCGCCAGCGCCCATACCAGATTGGTCGTTGTTCGCGCTTTTGTTAGAACTACAAGCTGCTACAGCCAGAACTGGCAGTGCCAGCAGAAGCCCTTTCAGCACTTTGTTCAGTTGCATTTCTTTGATCCTTTTATAGTTTGCCATACATATTTACACATGCATCACAGATACGGCGACCAGGCAGGGAATTTGACCTGTCCATCAGTTGCCGGAAGACGCGCTTTGAAACGCCCATCAGTTGACACCAACTGCAGCACGGAGCCCATACCTTGCGTGGAGCTATAGATCACCATGGTGCCGTTTGGCGCAATACTAGGCGTTTCATCCAGGAAGGTGCCGGTCAAAACCTGAACGGCGCCTGATCCAAGATCTTGTTTGGCGATGTGTTGTGCACCACTGTTGGTGCTCACCATCACCAGGAATTTACCATCGGAGCTGACTTCAGAATCCTGGTTCTGAGAGCCTTCCCACGTCAGACGCTGTGCGGCACCGCCGCTGGCGCTGATTTTATAAATCTGCGGACGCCCGCCCTGGTCGGAGGTAAACGCCAGAGACTGGCCATCCGGGAACCAGGTCGGTTCGGTGTTGTTGTTGCGGCCATCGGTCAGCTGCGTGATCTGGCCGGAGCCGAGGTTCATCACGTACAGGTTCAGGCTGCCGCTCTTGGACAGCGCGAAGGCCAGCTTGCTGCCGTCCGGCGAGAACGCCGGCGCACCATTGTGGCGCGGGAAGGAAGCGATCTGGCGGATGGCGCCGTTAGCCAGGGTTTGCACCACCAGCGCGGAACGGCCGCTTTCGAAGGTCACGTAAGCCAGTTTGCTGCCATCCGGCGACCAGGCCGGCGACATCAGCGGCTCAGGCGAACGGTGCACCGTGAACTGGTTGTAACCGTCGTAATCCGCTACGCGCAGCTCGTACGGGAATTTCCCGCCGTTGGTCTGCACCACGTAGGCGATACGGGTGCGGAACGCGCCCTTGATGCCGGTCAGCTTCTCGAACACTTCGTCGCTGGCGGTATGGGCAGAATAACGCAACCACTGTTTGGTCACTTTATACTGGTTCTGCGCCAATACGGTGCCCGGCGAACCCGAGGTGTCCACCAACTGGTAGGAGATCAGGTAGCTGCCGTCGGCGCCAGGTTGAACCTGACCGACCACTACGGCGTCGATGCCCAATGCAGTCCAGGCCGCCGGCGTCACTTCAGACGCGGAGGTCGGTTGCTGCGGCATGCGCGCCACGTCGATCGGGTTGAATTTGCCGCTGTTGCGCAGATCCGCGCCGACAATCTTGCCGATATCTTCCGGCGGCGTGCCTGGGCCCGCCCATTTAAACGGCACCACGCCAATCGGACGAGCGGAGTCGACCCCTTGGGTGATTTCAATGCGAACTTCCGCGTGCAACACGGACGCCCACAGAATTAAAAAACCTAGCGCTACTCGAAATGCCTGCTTCATCTCATCTCCCTTATCCAGGCGGGATGCCTGCGATAAATTAGCAGAATTTTAACAAACCAACTTACGTAAAACTACATAATCCCTGTTGGTTACCTTAGTACATCCCTGTGATAACACTCACTCAATCAACCGTTATTGCGGCTTGAATTCAAGTATAGAATTCTTAAAGTGCTGATAAACGGCATCGCTCGGCGGCTTCGGTATATGCGCCAACTTGGCGGCAGACACCGCAGCTTGACACAGAGCAGGATCGCCCCCCGCTGCTTGTACGCTTATCAGCAGGCCGTCCGGCGCCAGCTTGATACGCAGGTCGCAGGTTTTGCCGGCGAACGAACTGGCGTCATAGAACTTGCTCTGAATCGCCCCTTGAATCTGCCCCATATAACCGCTGATATCCGCCCCGCTGGCGCCAGCCGTCTTGGCATTGCCCTGCCCGGCCGGTTTACCGTCGCCCTTCGATTTGGCACCGCCGCCTTTCGGCGCGTTCTTGCCATCCGCCAGGCCGCCAAACAGATCGCTAACTTCCTCCGATTGTTTCGCAGCCTCGGCGGCGGCCTTCTTCTTGGCGTCCGCAGCGGCTTTTTTGGCGGCAGCGGCTTTCTCGGCCGCCGCTTTCTTCTCTGCCTCGGCGGCAGCCTTCTTCTCGGCTTCCGCTGCAGCTTTTTTCTCGGCTTCAGCGGCCGCTTTCTTCTCCGCGGCCTCTGCGGCTTTCTTTTCTGCCGCAGCGGCGGCGGCTTTCTTCGCCTCTTCCGCCTGTTTCTTGGCGGCGGCGGCAGCTGCCGCTTCTTTCTTGGCTTCCGCTTCGGCTTTTTTCTGGGCTTCCGCCTGCGCCTTGGCGACCTTGTCCGCTTCGGCCTTCGCCTTGGCGGCGGCGGCTTCGGCGACCTTCTGTTGCTCTTTGGCCTTGGCTGCGGCGGCTTCCGCCGCTTTTTGCTGCTCGGCGGCCTGTTTCTGCTGCTCCGCCGCCTTCTGCTGTTGCTCAGCCTGCGCTTTGGCGTCCTGCGCGGCTTTCTCCTGCGCCGCCAAACGCTCTTTCTCCAGCTCTTTCAGGCGCTGCTGTTGCTCCGCCTGCTTCTGCTGAAGCTCTTCGGCCTGTTGCTCCGCTTTTTTCTGGCGCTGCTTCTCGGCACGCTGCGCATCGTTGCTCTGCTGCTGCTGGCGGTTGTACTGTTCCACCACGGCACCGGGATCGACCATCACCGCGCCCACCACGGTGCCATCGCCGCCGCCGCCGGCGCCCATGTCGACCTTTTCCTGCAGCGATCCCCAAATCAGCAGGGCAATCAGTATGAAGTGCAGAACGACCGAAACAATAACGGCGCGGTTCAGCTTATCGTTTTGCTCAGTTGCCTTTACCAAAATAGATTCCCAAAAACTGGTGTTGCTTATACGGGGTTCCTGAGCCGCAGCGCAGGAACCGGGTTGCCGTTGGCCTTACGGTCAGATCGGCTGGGTCATCAGCCCCACGGAAGCCACGCCCGCCTGATGGAGAATATTCAATGCCTTGATAATCTCATCGTAAGGGACTTCCTTCGCACCGCCGATCAAAAAGACCGTTTTCGGGTTAGCCGCCAAACGCGACTTGGCTTCGGCCGCGACTTGCTCAGGCGGCAGCAGCTCCATACGGTTGTGATCCACCACCAGGGTGTATTGACCTACGCCGGAAACCTCGAGGATCACCGGCGGATTGTCATCGCTGGACACCGTCTTGGAATCGGTGGCGTCCGGCAGGTCAACCTCCACGCTCTGCGTGATGATTGGCGCGGTTGCCATAAAGATCAGCAGCAGCACCAGCAACACGTCGAGCAGCGGAACGATGTTAATTTCGGACTTCAGCTCGCGCCGACTACGTCCACGTACTCTCGCCATGCTACCTCCTACTTATTTGCTGTCGCTGGAGAAGGCCTGACGATGCAGAATAGCGGTGAACTCTTCCATAAAGTTGTCGTAATTCTGCTCAAGCTTGTTGACGCGCTGGTTGAGACGGTTGTAGGCCATTACCGCCGGGATAGCGGCGAACAGACCGATCGCGGTGGCGATCAGCGCTTCGGCGATACCCGGCGCCACCATCTGCAGCGTGGCTTGCTTCACCGCGCCCAGCGCGATAAAGGCGTGCATGATCCCCCACACGGTGCCGAACAGGCCGATATACGGGCTGATCGAACCGACGGTGCCGAGGAACGGAATATGGGTTTCCAGCGTTTCCAGCTCGCGGTTCATCGAAATGCGCATCGCGCGCGACGCTCCTTCGATCACCGACTCCGGCGCATGGTTGTTGGCGCGGTGCAGGCGGGCGAACTCTTTGAAGCCGGAATGGAAGATCTGCTCGGAACCGGTCAGGCTATCGCGACGCGCCTGACTTTCCTGGTACAGACGGGAAAGCTCGATACCGGACCAGAATTTGTCTTCAAAGGCTTCGGCGTCACGCGTCGCCGCATTGAGGATGCGGGTGCGCTGAATGATGATCGCCCAAGAGGCTACCGAGAAGCATATCAAAATCAACATGATAAGCTTAACCAGCAGGCTCGCCTTCAAGAATAAATCTAGGATGTTCATGTCAGTCACTGCTTAAACTCCGCGACAATAGACTTAGGAAGCGCTCTTGGCTTCATTTGGTGTGGATCAATACAGGCAATCAGGACATCTGCCTGGCTCAGTAGGGCCCCGTCAGAATTGACAATGCGTTGAGCAAACGTGAGAGAAGCCCCGCGCAGAGAGGTGATTTCACTCTGGACCTCCAGTTGCTCGTCGAGACGAGCCGGAGCCAGATAATCCACCGTCATGCGCCGGACGACAAAAGCGACTTGTTCACTGAGCAGCTGCTGTTGATGAAAGTTGTGCTGACGCAGCATCTCTGTGCGCGCTCTTTCAAAAAAGGCGACGTAGCGGGCGTGATAGACCACACCACTGGCATCGGTATCCTCGTAGTAAACGCGAACCGGCCATCGAAACAACGTATTACTCACTCTACTTCCCAGCAATGCAATTTAACGCTGCTACTATACGCAAGACAGATCGGGTTGGGAATGGGTTACAAGATGGGAATGAAAATAATTATGGGCCGTGAGGGCCCATAACGTGGGGACATCGGGGAGATTATAAAGAAACGTAAAGTAATCCTGCGAACAAGATCACAATGGCGGGAAGCGGCGCGAAAAAAGCGCGCCAGACGCTGCGCTGCGGGCGGAATCCGAAGCCGTGGATCACTCCGGCGCATACGGCCCAAATCAGCAACAGCCCTTCCCAAATCTCCAGCGAGCTGGTTTTGGCGGCGAAACGCGTCGGATCCCAGAACACGCACCCCGCCAAAATCAACGCCAGCACCAGGGAAAGGGCCCGAACCGGGCCCTTGTCGGTGACAGCGTACAGCTTGTCAATCACGGACGAGCTCATTACTTACCGTCTTGCTGAGCTTTGGTCGCTTCGCTCTGCTCAAGCGCCAGCGCCGTGATGATGCCGAAGGCGCAGGCAAGAAGCGTTCCGAGAATCCAGGCAAAATACCACATGGTTTAGCTCCTTATCCTTAGTACAGCGAATGCTTGTTGTTTTCGATGTAGTTCTTGTCGAGACGACCGAACATTTTGTAGTACGACCAGCTGGTGTACGCCAAAACGATAGGCACGAAGATCGCCGCCACGACGGTCATCACTTTCAGCGTCAACAGGCTCGACGTCGCGTCCCACATGGTCAGGCTGACGTTAGGCACGGTGCTGGACGGCATCACGAACGGGAACATGGTGACCCCGGCAGTGAGGATGACGCAGGCGATGGTCAGCGACGAGGTGACGAACGCCAGCGCGCCTTTCTCCAGACGCGAGAACAGGATGGTGAACAACGGCAGCACTACGCCCAGTGCAGGCAAGGCCCACAGCAGCGGATACTTGTTGAAGTTGATCAGCCATGCGCCGGCCTGATGCGCCACTTCTTTACGCAGCGGGTTGGATTCCGCCATGGTGTCCAGCGCCGAAGTGATCACGTAGCCGTCGATGCCTTTAACCAGCCACACACCCGCCAGCAGGAAGCATACCGCCATGATCAGCGTCGCGATCTGCGCTGCGGCGCGTGACCGCAGGTGGATCTCGCCGGTGGTGCGCATCTGCAGGTAGGTCGCGCCCTGAGTGACCAGCATGGTCAGACTGACCACGCCTGCCAACAGACCGAACGGATTCAGCAGTTGGAAGAAGTTGCCGGTGTAGAACAGACGCAGGTACTCGTCCACATGGAACGGCACGCCCTGCAGCAGGTTGCCGAACGCCACGCCGAACACCAACGCAGGCACGAAGGAACCGATGAAGATGCCCCAGTCCCACATGTTGCGCCAGCGGCTGCTCTCCAGCTTGGAACGGTAGTCAAAACCGACCGGGCGGAAGAACAACGCCGCCAGCACCAGGATCATGGCGACGTAGAAGCCCGAGAAGGCCGCTGCGTAGACCATCGGCCAGGCGGCGAACAGCGCGCCGCCGGCGGTGATCAGCCACACCTGGTTACCGTCCCAGTGAGGGGCGATGGAGTTGATCATCACCCGGCGCTCGGTATCGGTTTTACCGATGATGCGCACCAGGATGCCGACGCCCATGTCGAAACCGTCGGTGACGGCGAAGCCGATCAGCAGTACGCCAACCAGCACCCACCAGATAAATCGCAGTACTTCATAGTCAAACATACGTGGACTCCTGTTTAGCGCGCTTCCTGCACGGCGGCAGTCGGTTGTTCAAAGTGGTAGCGGCCGGTTTTCAGGCTGCTTGGACCCAGACGCGCAAACTTGAACATCAGGTACATTTCAGCCACCAGGAACAGGGTGTACAAGCCGCAAATCAGCCCCATCGAGAACAGAATGTCGCCCGCGGTCAGCGAAGAGTTGGCGACTGCGGTCGGCAGCACCTCACCAATCGCCCACGGTTGACGGCCGTATTCCGCCACGAACCAGCCGGCTTCCACCGCGATCCACGGCAGCGGCAAGCCATACAGCGCCGCACGCAACAGCCATTTTTTCTGGCCGATGCGGCCGCGCACCACGCTCAGGAAGGACAGACCGATAATCAGCAGCATCAGCACGCCACAGGCCACCATGATGCGGAAGGCGAAGTACAGCGGCGCCACGCGTGGAATGGAGTCCTTGGTCGCCTGCTGGATCTGCGCTTCCGTCGCGTCGCTGACGTTCGGGGTATAACGCTTCAGCAGCATGCCGTAGCCCAGGTCTTGCTTGGTTTTGTTGAATTCCGCACGCACCGCAGGATCGGTATTGCCGCCGCGCAGCTCTTCCAGCAGCTGGTAGGCTTTCATGCCGTTGCGGATGCGCACTTCATGTTGCGCCAGCAGATCTTTCAGGCCGGTGACCTGCGTGTCGGTGGAACGCGTGGCGATCAGGCCAAGCGCATACGGGATCTGAATAGAGAAGGAGTTTTCCATCTTGTCCTGATCGGGAATGCCGAACAGGGTGAAGGACGCCGGCGCCGGCTGGGTATCCCACTCCGCTTCGATGGCGGCCAGTTTGGTTTTCTGTACGTCGCCCATTTCGTAACCGGATTCGTCACCCAGCACGATCACCGACAGCACCGCTGCCATGCCGAAGCTGGCGGCGATGGCGAAGGAGCGTTTGGCGAAAGCGATGTCGCGGCCCTTCAGCAGGTAGTAAGCGCTGATGCCCAGCACGAACATGGCGCCGGTGGTGTAGCCTGCAGCCACGGTGTGAACGAATTTCACCTGCGCAACCGGGTTAAGCACCAACTCGGAGAAGCTGACCATCTCCATGCGCATGGTTTCGAAGTTGAAATCCGACGCGATCGGGTTCTGCATCCAGCCGTTGGCGACCAGGATCCACAGCGCGGACAGGTTGGAGCCGAGGGCCACGAACCAGGTTACCGCCATGTGCTGCACCTTGCTCAGACGATCCCAGCCGAAGAAGAACAGGCCGACCAGCGTCGATTCAAGGAAGAACGCCATCAGACCTTCGATAGCCAGTGGGGCCCCGAAGATATCGCCGACGTAATGAGAGAAATATGACCAGTTAGTCCCGAACTGGAACTCCATGGTCAAACCGGTGGCCACACCCAGAGCAAAGTTAATCGCAAATAACTTTCCCCAGAATTTGGTCATGTCTTTATAGATTTGTTTGCCAGACAGGACATATACCGTTTCCATAATTGCCAGCAAGAACGCCATACCGAGCGTTAATGGGACAAATAAGAAATGGTACATCGCCGTTAAAGCAAACTGTAAGCGCGACAGTTCGACAATATCAAACATCTTGACTCCTTGCTCCTCGCAGGAAGACTCCGACACGCGGTTATCGGCACGCTTCTTTCAAAGCCGCCAGTAACGCCCCGCAGTGAATGCCCTTAAACACAACAAATTTGATCCAGCTTCTCCGCTTTCAACCGCACACTCGGCCAATAGCCCGCACGGGCCGTCGACAAGCACGCCACTGAAAACCGACAACGGGTAACAAATGCAACAAGATCAACCATCCATAATCACAACATGGATGATACTCGCCCAATCCCACACAATAAATAGGTTTTTACGTGACGTGGGTTGGACTTTTGGTTACAGGTCAAATCTTAGCCGAAAGAGGTACTTCGGCCTAATTTGATCTGAGACAATTTAAGCCTATCCGCATATTATTTCCATATTCATCAGCACATTTCGCATAATTTTCTTAGGGTCATGTTGCGCAATGGTTTAATTGTTTTTTAATGATATTTTTGTGTTAAATAAATGTAATTCAAAAGAGCCGCCATTGTATTATTACGCACTTATTATGCGACATAATTAACCTTTTATTTCCAATAAGCCGTGACAGTGATAGCAGTCACAAAACAACAAATCTCTCTCCAATATTAGTCTATTTCTCGCAATGGGATCGTAAAGGTTGCGATTTTGTAGCAAAATGACCACTTATGTTAAAATTGCATTGAGTGACAATAACTTATGAAAAAAATCATCTTTGCCTCTGTCTTGGGACTCTCGGGAAACGCCATGGCCGCCGAAACGGTAAATATCACCCTGTTGGGCACCTCCGATCTGCACGGCACTTTCGTACCTTGGGACTACGCCAGCGACACGGAAAACCTGGCGGGCAGCCTGAGCCAGATAGCCACCCAGGTCAAAAAGGTGCGCGCCGAACAGCCCAACCTGATTCTGGTGGACGCCGGCGACACCATCCAGGGCAACTTCGTCGAAACCTTCAAACAGGAGGCCATCAGCCCGATGATGCTGGGCCTCAACGCGCTTGACTACGACGTTTGGGTGATGGGCAACCACGAATTTGACTTCGGTCTGCCGGCGCTGGCCACGCCGCTCAAACAGTTTAAAGGCACGGCGCTGGCGGGCAACATCGTCTGGGACAACGGCAAACCTTATCTGCCGGCCTATACCATCCTCGAACGCCAGGGCGTGAAGATCGGCATTATCGGCATGGACACGCCGATGACTGCGGAATTCGCCAAGGGCACCGATCGCATCAAAGGGCTGAACTTCACCGATCCGGTACAGGCGGTGAAACAGGTCATCAGGCAGATCGACGGCCAGGTCGACGCGATCGTGCTGGTCGCGCATATGGGCATCGACAACGAGAACCAGCGCCCCGGCACCGGCGTGGCGGACATCGCCAACGCCAACCCGGAGCTGGCGGCGATCGTCGCCGGCCACATGCATGTGAAAATCGACAAAGCGGTGGTGAACGGCGTCATCATCACGGAGCCGGATAAGTACGGTCGCGCGCTGTCACGCATTGACCTGCAATTTGAACGCCGCGATGGCAAATTCACGCTGATCGACAAAAACAGCTACACCTATTCCATCAAGGGGCTGGCGCCGGACAGCGCCATGCAGGCTCTCTACCAGCCGTATCATGACATTTTGCGCGCCAACGCCAACCGAGTCGTGGCGAAGCTGAGCGGCAGCGATCTGGTGCCTGCCGACGAGTTCCGCGGCATTCCTCAGGTACACGTTCAGGATACCGGCATCAGTGAGTTATTCCAGCAGGCCGCCCGTCACTATGCACCGCTGGCGCAGGTGATCGCCCTGCAGATCGACAACGATCGTGCCAAACTGGATGTCGGCGACATCAAGGCCAAGGATATCGCCTTTAACTACCAATACGCCGGCGGCGAGATCACCGTTTATCAGCTCAACGGCAACGCGCTCAAACGCTACATGGAGTGGTCTGCCGATTATTTCAATCAGCTGCAGCCGGGCGACGTCACCTACAGCTTTAACCCGGCGCGGCGCTCGTCCAAATATTCCACCAACGATTTCTTCGACGGCGTCACTTACACTATCGATCTGCGTCAACCGGCCGGTTCACGTATCATCAGTCTGCGCCTGGCAGACGGCACGCCGGTCACCGACGACATGCCGATCCGCCTGGGCATGAACAGTTACCGTATGGGCCATCTGACGCAGAAGGGCGGCGCGCTGGAGGGGCAATCCTTCCCGGTGCTGTTCGACAGCAAAGCGCAATACGGTGAAGAAGAAGGCACCATTCGCAACCTGACTCTGCGCTACCTGACGGCAGTGAAACACGGCCAGTATCAGAGCGTGCCGCCGCAGCGCTGGAAGCTGGTCGGCATGGCGGGATACGAACCGCAGCGGGCGATCGTCAAACGGCTGCTCAATGAAGGCGTTATCCAGGTGCCGACCACCGACGACGGGCGCTACACCAACGTCGCCTCGATCAACGTCAAAGACGCGCTGTTCAACAATGCCGACGATTACCGCACCGCCCTCACCTCGCTGGAGCAACAGCGGCAAACCGCCGCCGATCCGGTGCGGCAGCGCCGCCTGCAGGATCGGATCGCGCTGATCAAGGCGCTTAACGACTTCTGATCTTCACCCATAAAAAAGGCCACCCAATGGGTGGCCAAACATGTCGAGATAGTGTTATTTCGTACTCAATGCTTAGCGCTTCAGCACCGCTTTTACCGCGTCGCCGATGTCCGCCAGGCTGCGAACGGTTTTCACGCCCGCCGCTTCCAGCGCAGCAAACTTCTCGTCCGCCGTGCCCTTGCCGCCTGCGATGATGGCGCCCGCGTGGCCCATACGCTTGCCTTTCGGCGCGGTTACGCCGGCGATGTAGCCGACAACCGGTTTGGTGACGTGTTCTTTGATATAAGCTGCCGCTTCTTCTTCAGCGCTGCCGCCGATCTCACCGATCATCACGATCGCTTCGGTCTGCGGATCCTGCTGGAACATCTTCAGGATATCGATGAAGTTGGAGCCCGGGATCGGGTCGCCGCCGATGCCCACGCAGGTGGACTGGCCCAGACCGGCATCGGTGGTTTGTTTCACCGCTTCATAGGTCAGGGTGCCGGAGCGGGAAACGATGCCCACTTTGCCCGGCAGGTGGATGTGGCCAGGCATGATGCCGATTTTGCACTCGCCCGGGGTGATCACGCCAGGGCAGTTCGGCCCGATCATGCGCACGCCGGCTTCGTCCAGCTTCACTTTCACGGTCAGCATGTCCAGAGTCGGGATGCCTTCGGTGATGGTGATGATCAGTTTGATGCCGGCATCGATCGCTTCCAGAATGGAGTCTTTGCAGAACGGCGCTGGAACGTAGATGACAGAGGCCGTCGCGCCGGTCGCTTCAACCGCTTCACGCACGGTGTTGAACACCGGCAGACCCAGGTGCTGAGTGCCGCCTTTGCCTGGGGTGACGCCGCCAACCATTTTGGTGCCGTAAGCGATAGCTTGTTCGGAGTGGAAAGTCCCCTGGCTACCGGTGAAGCCCTGGCAAATTACTTTGGTGTTTTTATCGATTAAGATGGACATTATTTACCCTCCACTGCTGCAACAACTTGCTGAGCCGCATCAGTCAGGCTGGTCGCAGCAATGATATTCAGACCGCTGTCCGCCAGTTTCTTGGCGCCCAGTTCGGCGTTGTTCCCTTCCAAGCGCACCACGACCGGGACGTTAACGCCCACTTCAGCCACTGCGCCGATGATGCCGTCAGCGATCAGATCGCAACGTACGATACCACCGAAGATGTTAACCAGAACCGCTTTCACCTTGTCGTCGGACAGGATGATTTTGAACGCTTCGGTCACGCGCTCTTTGGTCGCGCCGCCGCCAACGTCCAGGAAGTTGGCCGGTTCGCCGCCGTGCAGTTTAACGATGTCCATGGTGCCCATCGCCAGACCGGCGCCGTTCACCATGCAGCCGATGTTGCCGTCGAGGGCAACGTAGTTCAGCTCCCACTGAGCCGCACGGGATTCACGCTCGTCTTCCTGCGAAGGGTCACGCATTTCACGCAGTTCAGGCTGACGGAACAGGGCGTTGCCGTCGGCGCCCAGTTTGCCGTCCAGGCACACCAGATCGCCCTGCTTGGTGATCACCAGCGGGTTGATCTCAACCATCGCCAGGTCGCGCTCCAGGAACAGCGTCGCCAGACCCATGAAGATCTTGGCGAACTGGCTGACTTGCTTGCCGGTCAGGCCCAGTTTGAAGGCCAGCTCACGGCCCTGATAAGGCTGTGGACCCGCCAGCGGATCGATGGTCATTTTGTGGATCAGTTCCGGGGTTTCTTCCGCCACTTTCTCGATTTCCACGCCGCCTTCGGTAGACGCCATGAATACGATGCGACGGGTCGCGCGGTCTACAACGGCGCCCAGGTACAGCTCTTTATCGATGTCGGTCGCCGCTTCTACCAGGATCTGGTTAACCGGCTGGCCCAGCGCGTCAGTCTGGTAAGTCACCAGACGTTTGCCCAACCAGGCTTCCGCGAAGGCACGGATATCTTCTTTGCTGTTGACGACTTTAACGCCGCCCGCTTTACCGCGGCCGCCAGCATGAACCTGACATTTCACCACCCACGGGCCGGAGCCGATTTTGGATGCGGCTTCTTCTGCTTCACGCGGAGTGGTACAGGCGTAACCGGTTGGTGCCGGCATGCCATACCGAGCAAACAGCTGTTTTGCCTGATATTCGTGTAAATTCATGATGTTCTATCCATTCAGTTCTGAAGGTTTTTAGCCGGACCATTATTACGCGGTAAACCGCATGGTTTTCCGGCCACATAGCACAGAGTGCGGGCGCGGCATGCCGCGCCCGGCAAGGGTTACTAGACGTCCAGCAGCAGACGAGCCGGATCTTCCAGCATCTCTTTGACCGTCACCAGATAACCGACGGATTCTTTACCGTCGATCAGGCGGTGGTCATAAGACAGCGCCAGATACATCATCGGCTGGATCACCACCTGACCATTGACCGCCATTGGGCGATCTTTGATGGCGTGCATGCCCAGGATGGCGCTCTGCGGCGGGTTGATGATCGGGGTGGACATCAGGGAGCCGAATACGCCGCCGTTGGTAATGGTGAAGTTACCGCCGGTCAGCTCTTCCACGGTCAGTTTGCCGTCGCGGCCCTTAACGGCCAGCTCTTTGATTTTCTTCTCGATGTCAGCCATGCTCATGGCGTCCACATCGCGCAGTACCGGCGTCACCAGGCCGCGCGGAGTAGAAACCGCGATGCTGATGTCGAAGTAGTTGTGGTAAACCACGTCGGAACCGTCGATCGACGCGTTCACTTCCGGGAAACGCTTCAGCGCTTCAACCACCGCCTTGATGTAGAAGGACATGAAGCCCAGACGCACGCCGTGGCGTTTCTCGAAGGCTTCGCCGTACTGCTTGCGCAGGTCCATGATCGGCTGCATGTTGATTTCGTTGAAGGTGGTCAACATCGCGGTGCTGTTTTTCGCTTCCAGCAGACGCTCGGCGACGCGTTTGCGCAGGCGGGTCATCGGCACGCGTTTTTCGCTGCGGCCGGCCAGAGCAGGCTGCGGCGCGGCTTCAGCGGCGGCTGGTTTGGCAGCGGCGCCGCCTTTGGCCAGGTGCGCTTCCACGTCTTCACGCGTAATGCGGCCACCCACGCCGGTGCCTTTGATGGCGCCAGCATCGAGATCGTGTTCAGCAATCAGGCGGCGAATCGCCGGGCTGAGCGCGTCATTGCTTTCTTCTTCCAGGCTCGCGGTCGCGCGCTGTGCAGGCGTGGCTTCTTTCTCCTGGCTCTTCTCAGCGGTCGGCTTGCCGGAGCTGTCGCCCGGACGGATGCGGCCGAGCAGCTGGCGAGACAGTACGGTCGCGCCCTCTTCTTCCACGATAGCATCGAGAATACCCGCTTCACTGGCCGGCACTTCCAACACCACTTTGTCGGTTTCGATTTCAACCAGGACTTCGTCACGCTGAACGCTGTCGCCCGGTTTCTTGTGCCAGGTGGCTACGGTCGCATCGGCAACCGATTCAGGAAGGTCAGGAACCAGAATATCTACGCTACTCATTTAGCTTTCCCTTAAGTTTTTTATCATCTGCTTGCCGGCCCCTCGGCCGGCAAGCGAGCGAACATTAGTCAATATTCAGCGCATCATTCACCAGAGCCTGCTGCTGCTTCTGGTGTACGGACATATAACCCACCGCCGGAGAGGCGGAGGCCGGACGTCCTGCGTAACGTAAAGAAGCCCCGAACGGCACCACTTCACGGAAGTTGTGTTGGCTGCAGTACCAGGCGCCCTGGTTCAGCGGCTCTTCCTGACACCAGACGAAGTCATGCACGTGCGAGTATTGCTCCAGCACGGCCTGCACGGCCTGATGCGGGAACGGATACAGCTGCTCGATGCGCACGATGGCCACGTCTTTCTGCTCGTTCTTGCGACGCTGTTCCAGCAGGTCGTAGTAAACCTTACCGGAGCACAGCACGACGCGCTTGACCGCTTTCGGATCCAAATCGTCGATCTCGCCGATCGCCGGCAGGAAGGTGCCATTGGCCAGCTCGTCCAGCGAAGAGACCGCCAGCGGGTGACGCAGCAGCGACTTCGGCGACATCACCACCAGCGGACGACGCATACCGCGCAGCGCCTGACGACGCAGCATGTGGTAAACCTGCGCCGGCGTGGACGGGACGCACACCTGCATGTTCTGCTCAGCGCACAGCTGCAGATAACGTTCCAGACGCGCGGAGGAGTGCTCTGGGCCCTGGCCTTCATAGCCGTGCGGCAGCAGCATCACCAGGCCGCACATACGGCCCCATTTTTGCTCGCCGGAGCTGATGAACTGATCGATAACAACCTGCGCGCCGTTGGCGAAGTCGCCGAACTGCGCTTCCCAGATGGTCAGCGTGCGCGGTTCCGCCGTGGCGTAGCCGTATTCGAACGCCAGCACCGCCTCTTCAGACAGCACGGAGTCCCAGACCTTGAATTCGCCCTGGCCGCTGTGGATATTCGCCAGCGGAACATAGACCGAACCGTTTTTCTGGTTGTGCACCACCGCGTGACGGTGGAAGAAGGTGCCGCGGCCGGCGTCTTCGCCGGAGATGCGGATTGGAATGCCTTCATCCGCCATGGTGGCGTAGGCCAGCGTTTCGGCGGCGCCCCAGTCGAACGGCTTGTTGCCCGCCGCCATCTCGGCACGGTCAGCGTAGATTTTCGCCACGCGTGACTGCATTTCGATCGCTTCCGGCACGGTGCTGATGCGGCGGCCCAGTTCCTGCAGACGCTTCATCTCAACCTTGCTCGGGTACTCTTCGTCCCACTCGTGGTTCAGGTACGGCGACCAGGTGAAGGAGTGCAGATTCATCGGACGCCATTCTTCAACCACACAATCGCCGCGGTCGAGCGCATCACGATACAGGTTGACCATTTCCGTGGCATCTTCCAGGCTGGCCACTTTCTGTTCGGTCAGAATGTCAGCGTAGATTTTGCGCGGCGTAGGGTGTTTCTTGATCTTCTGATACATCACCGGCTGGGTGGCGCTCGGCTCATCGGCCTCGTTGTGCCCATGGCGACGGTAGCAGACCAGATCGATCATCACGTCACGCTTAAAGGTGTTACGGAAATCCAACGCCAGGCGAGTGACGAAGGCCACGGCTTCCGGATCGTCCGCGTTAACGTGGAAGATCGGCGCCTGAACCATTTTGGCGATGTCGGTGCAATATTCGGTAGAGCGCGCATCCAGCGGGTTGGAGGTGGTGAAGCCAACCTGGTTGTTGATGACGATGCGCACGGTGCCGCCCACTTCGTAGCCGCGAGCCTGAGACATGTTCAGGGTTTCCTGAACCACGCCCTGGCCGGTAATGGCGGCGTCGCCGTGGATGGTGATCGGCAGCACCATGTTGCTGCGCGCTTCGTCCAGACGATCGCGACGGGCGCGAACCGACCCCATGACCACCGGGCTGACGATCTCCAGGTGCGACGGGTTGAACGCCAGCGCCAGGTGAACCATGCCGCCTTCGGTTTCCACGTCGGAGGAGAAGCCCTGGTGATATTTCACGTCGCCGGTGCCGAGGTGTTCTTTATGCTTGCCGGCGAATTCGTCGAACAGGTCGGCCGGCTTTTTGCCCAGCACGTTGATCAGCACGTTCAGACGGCCGCGGTGGGCCATGCCCAACACCACTTCACGCGTGCCGTTCTTGCCGGCGTGGCGCACCATCTCTTTCAGCATCGGCACCAGCGCGTCGCCGCCTTCCAGCGAGAAGCGTTTGGCGCCCGGGAATTTGGCGCCCAGGTAGCGTTCCAGGCCTTCCGCAGCGGTCAGCTCGTTCAGGAAACGGCGTTTTTCGTCGGCGGTAAAGCTGGCGCGCCCCACCACCGACTCGATGCGCTGCTGGATCCAGCGTTTCTCTTCGGTGTTGGTGATGTGCATGTATTCAGCGCCGATCGACCCGCAATAGGTCTGCTTCAGCGCGGCGTACAGATCGCCCAGCTTCATGGTTTCTTTGCCGATGGCGAAAGAGCCCACGTTGAAGGTTTCCTGGAAATCGGCTTCGGTCAGGTTGTGGTAAGCGGGCTCAAGGTCAGGAACTTGCTCACGCTGCCACAGGCCGAGCGGATCGAGGTTGGCATGCTGATGTCCGCGGAAGCGGAAGGCGTTGATCAGCTGCAGTACCTTGACCTGTTTGGCGTCGGTTGCCGGATCGGTGATGGTGGTGTTGTAGCGCGCGGAGTCTTTCGCCAGGCGGCGGAAGTAGTCGCGCGTTTGAGAGTGGAGCTGATCGGGTTTGACACCCGCGGTTGGTAGCTGTTGAAAAATGGAACGCCAGCTATCTTCAACGGAACCCGGATCGGTTAAGAAATCTTCATAGAGCTGCTCTATGTAAGACTGGTTCGCGCCCGCCAGATAGGAGGAATCCAGCCAGGCCTTCATTGCGCCGTTCTGCATCATGATCCCTTAAGCTTTGAAGCTTTAGTTTTCGCCGTGGTTAACATAATTACCGTGATGAATACGGTTTGCCGTAAAACGGTTCACTCGACGTACTTGCGGCCATGACGGCCCGATACGTTCTGTTATGGACCTTGCGGTCCCTTACAAGGAACCTCTAAAAACCGGCGGAAGAACCAGGCTGCATAGCGCCGCAGCCGCGGGTCAGTTTTTAGAGGTTCCCTCCCCTATGGGATGTGCGCCGGAAAAGAGCCCGGCGCAGCATCTCATTCCGTTTATGCGCCGCGTTGCAGCAGCATGGACTTGATATGCCCGATCGCACGCGTCGGGTTCAAGCCTTTAGGACATACACTGACACAATTCATAATGCTATGGCAGCGGAAAACACTAAAAGCATCGTCCAGATCATCTAAACGTTCTTGCGTTTCCGTGTCACGGCTGTCGATCAGGAAGCGATACGCCGCCAACAGACCGGCAGGCCCGATGAACTTGTCCGGGTTCCACCAGAACGATGGGCACGAAGTCGAGCAGCAGGCGCACAGGATGCACTCGTACAGACCGTCCAGCTTGGCGCGCTGTTCCGGCGACTGCAGGTGCTCACGCGCCG
Source organism: Serratia sp. CY55921 (assembly GCF_052167655.1). NCBI lineage: Bacteria > Pseudomonadati > Pseudomonadota > Gammaproteobacteria > Enterobacterales > Yersiniaceae > Serratia > Serratia sp. CY55921. Next base: position 2,454,375 of record NZ_JBJNMU010000001.1, read on the forward strand.
GCGGATTCTTGCCGTCGTTCAGCAGGTATGGCTTGATCTTTTCATACTGGGTGTAGAACTGCCCCATATCCACCACCAGATCGCGCACCACCGGCAGCCCCGGCAACGGACGGATCACGATCTTGCCGTTGCCTTTGCGCAGCGACGAAACCGGAGTGATGCACGCCAGGCCGTTTTTACCGTTCATGTTCAGGCCGTCGGAACCGCACACGCCTTCGCGGCATGAGCGACGGAACGACAGGGTCGGATCTTTTTCTTTCAGCTGGATCAACGCATCCAGCAGCATCATGTCACGGCCTTCTTCCGCTTCCAGGGTGTAGTCCTGCATGTGCGGCGCGTCGTCGACATCCGGATTGTAGCGATAAATGGAAAATTCGAGTTTCATCTGTCGATCTCCGCAATTAGTAAGAACGCACTTTCGGCGGGAATGCCGGGCGCAGCTTCGGTTGCATGTTCACTTCACGACGCGTCATGCTTTCCGATTGCGGCAGATACAGCGAATGGCACAGCCAGTTGGCGTCATCGCGTTCCGGGTAGTCGAAGCGGCTGTGCGCGCCACGGCTCTCGGTACGGAAGTTGGCCGACACGGCGGTGGAATACGCGGTCTCCATCAGGTTATCCAACTCCAGGCACTCGATGCGCTGGGTGTTGAACTCGCTGGAGGTATCGTCCAGGCGTGCGTTCTTCAGACGTTCACGGATCACTTTCAGTTCTTCCAGGCCCTTGGCCATCGCATCGCCTTCGCGGAATACCGAGAAGTTGTGCTGCATGCAAGACTGCAGCGCTTTGCGAATTTCGACCGGGTCTTCGCCAGAACGGGTATTGTTCCAACGGTTCAGACGATCAAGCGAAGCTTCCACGTCGGAGTCGCTGGCGTCACGGCTCACGCCCTGCTCTTCCAACGATTCCTGCAGGTGCATGCCGGCGGAACGGCCGAATACCACCAGGTCCAGCAGCGAGTTGCCGCCCAGACGGTTGGCGCCGTGCACCGATACGCAGGCGATTTCGCCCACGGCGAACAGCCCCGGGATCACCACGTCTTCGCCTTTCTCGTTCACGGTCAGCGCCTGACCGGTCACCTTGGTCGGAATGCCGCCCATCATATAGTGACAGGTTGGGATAACCGGGATCGGCTCTTTCACCGGATCGACGTGCGCGAAGGTGCGGGACAGCTCCAGAATGCCCGGCAGACGGGATTCCAGCACCTCTTTGCCCAAGTGATCCAGCTTCAGCTTGGCGTGCGGGCCCCAAGGACCGTCGCAGCCGCGGCCTTCGCGGATTTCGATCATGATCGAACGGGCAACCACGTCGCGCCCCGCCAGATCTTTGGCGTTCGGCGCATAACGCTCCATGAAGCGCTCGCCGTGTTTGTTCAGCAGGTAACCGCCTTCGCCGCGGCAGCCTTCGGTCACCAGCACGCCCGCGCCGGCGATGCCGGTCGGGTGGAACTGCCACATTTCCATGTCCTGCACCGGCACGCCGGCGCGCAGCGCCATGCCGACACCGTCGCCGGTGTTGATGTGGGCGTTGGTGGTGGACTGGTAAATACGGCCTGCGCCGCCGGTCGCCAGCACGGTGGCCTTGGCTTTGAAGTAAACCACTTCACCGGTTTCGATGCAGATAGCCGTGGTGCCGACCACCGCGCCGTCCTGGTTTTTCACCAGATCAAGCGCATACCACTCGGAGAAGATGGTGGTGTGGTTTTTCAGGTTCTGTTGGTACAGGGTGTGCAGCAGCGCGTGGCCGGTACGGTCGGCTGCGGCTGCGGTACGCGCCGCCTGCTCGCCGCCAAAGTTCAGCGACTGGCCGCCGAACGGGCGCTGGTAGATGCGGCCGTCATCCAGACGAGAGAACGGCAGGCCCATGTGTTCCAGTTCCAGAATCGCTTCCGGGCCGGTTTTACACATATATTCGATGGCGTCCTGGTCACCGATATAGTCGGAACCTTTCACCGTGTCGTACATATGCCATTCCCAGTTGTCCTCGTGGCTGTTGCCGAGCGCGACGGTGATGCCGCCCTGTGCGGACACGGTATGGGAACGGGTCGGGAAAACTTTGGACAGCAGGGCACAGGTCGAGCCCGCTTGGGAAATTTGCAGCGCGGCACGCATGCCCGCACCGCCGGCGCCGATTACGACGGCATCAAACTCTCTGACTGGCAGTTTCATTTAAGCACCCCACACTACGATTGTTCCGTACAGTAAATAGACCAGCAACGCGACCACGACAGCCAGCTGCAACACCAGGCGAACCGCCAGCGGCTTGACGTAGTCCGTCAGCACCTGCCACAGCCCGATCCAGGCGTGCACCAGAATCGACAGCAAGGTCAGCAGAGTGAACACTTTCGTAATGGAAGTGGCGAAGAAACCGCGCCAGATGTCATAAGTGAGTTCCGGAGCCGTGACGAAGAAGCCCAGGATATACAGGACGTACAGGGTGATGATGATAGCGGAAGCGCGCAGCAGCAGCCAATCGTGCACGCCGTTGCGCCCTAATGCAGAAACGTTGTTTACCATACGAGGACTCCAGCCAGAACTGACAGCACGACGGTCAGACCGATCGCCACCTGGGCGGAACGGGTACCGGCGGCCAAACTCTCTTCGATGTAGCCAAAATCCATTAACAAGTGACGGATGCCACCGCAAATGTGATAGGCCAGCGCCGTGAGGATGCCCCAGAATATGAATTTGACGATGAAGCTATTCATGATGGCGGCCGCCTGCAGGAACCCCTCTTGGGAAGAGAGTGACAGGCCCAGCAGCCAGAGGAGGATACCCACGGCAACGAAGGTAATTACGCCAGAGACTCGGTGTAAGATAGACGCTATCGCAGTTACGGGGAACCGGATCGTTTGCAGATCCAAGTTGACAGGTCGTTGTTTTTTCACGTATTTGCCCACACAGCTCTTATTATTTTCCTTCCTCCGGGCCTGGGCGGGGATCAGACAGCGTTAAGAGCCTAAAACCCTTACACGTCACGCGCTCAAACATCAACATCCTCTGTGCTCAAACGGCGCGCATTTATAACGCTGGGTGCTCCTACTTCAGGGTAATCCGGAGACCTGGCGGCAGTATAGGAGGATCACATTCTGATTACAATTCTCATACAACCGCTTTGATAACATTTCCCCCGAACAGTGATTCAGATCACGGATTTCACAATTAGTGCAAAATTAATTATCTGATTTGACAAGAGATCAACATTTCCATTACATATAGGGGCACAAACGGTCCTATGATGCGCTATGGGTCAGCAGATACACTTCCCCCCGGGTTCGAGTTATGCAACAGTGTATTTGACGAACCTATCCCAATAGCCGTTGTTTCCCGCTCGATTTTGCCGGCGTCAAAAAGCAAATAAAGCAAATAAAAACAGATTATTGGGATAGGTTCACATCTCTTCGAACAGCTCATAGGTAAGATTAACAGACTATAACGAATTACTATGAATCGTTAACAACTGGTCACCCGTCTCGTTCGCCTGGTCAGCACTCTGTACCCTACCCGCGCACAGTTGCGCAGTCGCTCACAGAGTTAGCGTCCGCACCATTTTTTTGCGGGCAACCTGCAGAGATTTAAGGTATTTCAGTTGTTAGTGGTTTTTAAAATAAGGCGCTAAGGAGACAGTAAATGACTGATAAGAAAGCGACGCTAACCATTAACGACAGCGAAGCTCCGATCGAACTGGGCGTATTGACACCGACACTGGGCCCTGATGTCCTCGATGTCCGCGCTCTGGGTTCCAAAGGTTATTTCACATTTGATCCCGGCTTTACCTCCACCGCTTCTTGCGAATCCAAGATTACCTTCATCGACGGCGACAAAGGCGTGCTGCTGCACCGCGGCTTCCCTATCGAACAGCTGGCGAAAGAATCTTCCTACCTGGAAGTGTGCTACATCCTGCTGTACGGCGAGACCCCGACGCCGGAAGAGTTCGAGACCTTCAAAACGACCGTAACCCGTCACACCATGATCCACGACCAGATCACCCATCTGTTCCGTGGCTTCCGTCGCGACTCGCACCCGATGGCGGTGCTGTGCGGCGTGACCGGCGCGCTGGCGGCGTTCTACCACGATGCGCTGGACGTCAACAACGAGCGTCACCGTGAAATCACCGCGTTCCGTCTGCTGTCCAAAATGCCGACCGTGGCCGCGATGTGCTACAAATACTCCCTGGGCCAGCCGTTCGTTTATCCGCGCAACGATCTGTCCTATGCCGGCAACTTCCTGCACATGATGTTCGCCACCCCGTGCGAAGAGTACGTGGTGAACCCGGTATTGGAACGCGCCATGGATCGCATCCTGATCCTGCACGCCGACCATGAGCAGAACGCCTCTACCTCGACCGTGCGCACCGCCGGCTCTTCCGGCGCCAACCCGTTCGCCTGCATCGCGGCCGGCATCGCCTCCCTGTGGGGGCCGGCGCACGGCGGCGCCAACGAAGCGGCGCTGAAAATGCTGGAAGAGATCAAGACCGTCGATCACATTCCGGAATTCATCAAGCGCGCCAAGGACAAGAACGACTCCTTCCGCCTGATGGGCTTCGGCCACCGCGTGTACAAGAACTACGATCCGCGCGCCACCGTGATGCGCGAGACCTGTCACGAAGTGCTGAAAGAGCTGAACAAGAAGGACGACAACCTGCTGCAGGTGGCGATGGAGCTGGAGCACATCGCGCTGAACGACCCGTACTTCATCGAGAAGAAACTGTACCCGAACGTCGACTTTTACTCAGGCATCATCCTGAAGGCGATGGGCATTCCTTCTTCCATGTTCACCGTGATCTTCGCCATCGCGCGCACCATCGGCTGGATCGCGCACTGGAACGAAATGCACGACGAAGGCATCAAAATTGCCCGTCCGCGTCAGCTGTACACCGGCTATGCCGAGCGTGATTTCAAATCCCAGCTGAAAACCAAGTAAGCCGCTTCCCCGGCTGAAACCGCACAGCGCCGCCCCTTCGGGCGGCGTTTTTTTTGCTTATTTCTGGCAGCCCGGGCACCAATAAAACGGCCGCGACGACAGGTCGGTGCGCACAATCATCGCGCCGCAGCGCTCACAGGGCTCGCCGCTGCGATGAAACACCTTGAAGCGAAACAGCGCGCCGTGATGGCGGTTCTCATCCGCCTGCCCACGCGTCTGATAGGAAAGACGCGGCACCGCCAGCAGCGCCTCCGCCAGACGCCAAAGCGCTTCCGGCGCCAGATCCTGCGGTTTGTGCTGCGGCGCCAGTTCGGCCTGCCACAGAATTTCGGCGCGCAGATAATTGCCCAATCCGGCGAGAAACGCCTGGTCGAGCAGCATGCCGCCCAGCTGCCTGCGGCGAAAACGCGGCGTCAGCAAACGCTCCTGCACCTCATCCACCGTCAACGTCATGTCCAGCACGTCGGGGCCGATGCGTTGCAGGAACGGGTGCTGTTCTATCTCCTCGCGCGGCCCGACGGTGATGTCGGACGCGCTGTAGAGCAATATTGCGCTGCGAGCGGTTTCCAGGCGCACCCGCAGATCGCGCTTGGTCTCCGGCGTCTCTCCCGCCGCCGCCACTTTCCATACGCCGTACAGCTGGTTATGGCTGTACATCGTCAGCCCATTGGAAAAGTGGGTCAACAGCGCCTTGCCGCGCGGCTCGATGGCGACGATGCGCTCGCCGAGCAAACGCTGGCGGTAGTGCTTCAACTGGGGAAAAGCGAAATCGACGGCGGTCAGCGGCTGATCGATCACCGCCGCCGCCAGTTTGTCCGCCGCCCGGCGAATCTCCGGTCCTTCCGGCATAGACCACTCCTTGCGTAGGCCCGGCGCAGCCCGGTGCGCCGGGAGTGTTCTTGATTAATGCGTTGCGCCACCCACCACTTTCAGATCGTGTTCCACCTGCAAAGCGATGGAAACGGCCAGCTCCAATGCAAACAGCACCGTCGAAGCCGCCATGCTCGGCGCGCCGGGGTGGGCCGCCGCCTGCTCAGGCAGATACGGGATATGGATAAAACCGCCCTTCACCTCGCGTTGGCCGCTCAAACGGTGCAGCAGCCCATACATCACATGGTTGCACACGTAGGTGCCGGCAGTCTGCGAAACGGCGGCCGGAATGCCGGCCTCGCGCATCGAACTGACCATCGCTTTGATCGGCAAGGTGCTGAAATAGGCCGCCGGACCGCCGGCGACGATCGGCTCGTCCACCGGCTGCTGCCCCTGATTGTCGGGAATGCGCGCATCGTCGACGTTGATCGCCACCCGTTCAATCGTGATATCGGTGCGGCCGCCGGCCTGGCCGATAGCCAGCACCATCACCGGCTGCACCTCATCGATCGCCGCATTGAGCGCCTCCAGCGCCGCGCCGAACACGCACGGCAGCTGGCGCGCCACGATGCGCGTGCCGACCAGCTCCATATCATTGAGCTGCTTCACCACTTCCCAGGAGGGGTTAAGGCGCTCACCGCCAAACGGCTCAAAGCCGGTAATCAATACTTTTTGCATCCTTACTCCTACAGGAACATCAGGAAATACAGCAGGAACACGTTAACCAACAGCAGCAGCACGCCGGTCGGCACCTGCGCCTTGATCACCGCATTCTTGTCCGGCAACTCCAGCAGCGCCGCCGGCACAATGTTGAAGTTCGCCGCCATCGGCGTCATCAGGGTGCCGCAATAGCCGGAGAACATGCCGATCGCCGCCATCACCGCCGGGTTGCCGCCGTGCTGCAACACCAGGATCGGAATGCCGATGCCGGCGGTAACGATCGGGAAAGCGGCGAAGGCGTTGCCCATCACCATGGTCAGCACCGCCATACCGATAGCGTAGACCGCCACGGCGATAAAGCGGTTATCGACCGCCAGATATTCCTGGGTCAAATGCGAGATCGCGGTGCCGACGCCGGCGACGGTAAACAGCAGCCCCAGCGTGGCGAGGATCTGCGGCAGAATGAACGCCCAGCCGATCGAATCCAGCAGGCGCCGCGCTTCCTGTATCGGCTGCAGCGCCTTCTCATGGGTCATTGTCACCGCGATCGCCAACCCGATCAGGCAGCCGACGGTCATCGAGAACAGGGTAATTAGCGTCGCGTGGTTACCGCTGCCGAATACCGCGTTTTGCAACGCCGGCACGTTGTTGAACAGCAGCACGCCGACCACCGTCACCACCGGGATCGCCAGCGCGGGAATGAACAGCTTGTTGCCCAGGCGCTTGGCGCTCGCCTCGCGCTCCTGCGGCGTTCGCTGATGATAGCTGCCGAGGCGCACACCGCCGAAGCCGGCAATCAGGGCCATCACCACCACCACCCCGCCAACGATGATGTGCAGCATGCGTTTTTCGTTGCTGCCTTCGCCCAGTACGTCGCCCAGCAGGCGGTAAGTCCAGTCGCCGACCAGGAATACCAGGCCGTACAATCCCCAAAACAGCCCGGTGGTGATGCGGCGCGGGTTGGCGCGATCGCGCAAGGACATCACCGCCACAATCAGCAGCACCGCGCCGGCCAGCCAGTAGAGATATTGTTGCTGGAAGTTCATCGTGCCTCCCCCTTCGCCTGCAGCGCCGCCTGATTCAGCTGCGCCAGCTCGGCGCTCAGCTGTTTATCCATCCGATACAGCCGGAACGCGTGGATCAGGAAAGCGAAAATCGCGGTCGGAATGCCCCACAGCGCGATATGCAGCGGCTCGGTCTGGATGCCGCCCGATTCCAGCATAAAGTTGTGCATGAAGATGATCGCGCCGAAAGCCACGAAGATATCTTCGCCGAAGAACAGCCCGACGTTGTCGGTCGCGGCCGACATGGCGCGCAGGCGGTGGCGGGTACGCTCCGGCAGTTCGCCGTAGCGGTTTTCCGTTGCCCCTTCCGCCATCGGCGCCAGCAACGGCCGCACCATCTGCGGATGCCCGCCCAGGCTGGTCAGCCCCATCGCCGCGGTAATTTCGCGCACGAACAGGTACACGATCAGCAAACGGCCAGCGGTGGCGCTTTTGATCTTGGCGATCCACGCCTGCGCCCGCTCTTTCAGCCCGTGGCGCTCCAGCAGGCCGATCACCGCCAGCGGCAGCAGCAGGATCAGCGGCAGGTTGCGGGTGTTGAGAAAGCCCTCGCCGAGCTTTTCCAGAATGACGTCCAGCGGCATCAGCGCCGCCAGACCGGTAATGATGCCGGCGGCGATCACCACCAGCACCGGATTGAAACGCAATACAAACCCGACCACGATCGCGGCGATGCCGATCAGTGGCCAGAGATTCACGGCCTGTTCCATAGTCTTCCCTCGATATTTTCTAATAATTTTTTGTTTGTGATGTTGTGTCTTGCTTTACTGCTCTGCGCTGACGCGGATGCCCTGTTGAACAAAACTGTCCCGCAGCTTGCGCGCATACGCCAGCGCATGCTCGCCGTCCCCGTGCAGGCAAACGGTCTCCGCCTGTACGGCGGTCCAAACGCCATCGACGCTGCGCACCCGGTGATGGCGCACCATCTCCAGGGTTTGCGCCAGCGCTTGTTCATCATCCTCGATCAATGCCCCCGGCAAACCGCGCGGCACCAGCGTGCCGTCGGCCTGATAACCGCGATCGGCGAACACCTCCTGCCGGGTGGTCAGACCGAGCCGTTGCCCGGCGCGGATCAGCTCGCTGCCGGCCAGCCCCACCAGCCGCAGCGCCGGATCAACCGCCTGCACCGCCCGGGCGATGGCTTCCGCCAGCGCCGGCTCAACCGCCGCCTGGTTGTACAGCATGCCGTGCGGCTTAACGTGCACCATCACCCCGCCCTCGGCGCGGGCGATGGCCGCCAGCGCCCCGAGCTGATACACCACCTGCGCGTACACCGTTTCCGGCGGCAGCTGCATGCGAGTGCGGCCGAAATTCTCCCGGTCGGGAAAACTCGGGTGGGCGCCGATCGCCACGCCGTACTGCAATGCCCAGCGCACCGACTGACGCATGGTCTGCGCATCGCCGGCGTGGAAGCCGCAGGCGATGTTGGCCGAGCTCACCAATTGCAACAGCGCCTGGTCGTTGGCGCAGCCTTCGCCGAGATCGGCGTTCAAATCAACGATCATGTAACCCCCAGGCAATCTGTCGAAGGAAAAGATCCTGCTCGGCCTTGGCGCGCTGCGCCTCGGCCAGTGAACAGAGAACGAAATGGATCGGTTCGCCGAGACGGATCTGCGCCAAATGGTAAAGATCGGCTTCGATCACGCAGGCGATGCGCGGGTAACCGCCGGTGGTTTGCGCATCGGCCATCAGCACGATCGGCTGGCCGTTGTGCGGCACCTGCACCACGCCGGGCATCAGGCCGTGCGACAGCATCTCTCTGTCGGTGGTGCGTGCCAGCGGCGTGCCGCCGTGCAGACGGTAGCCCATGCGGTTGCTCTGCGGGCTGAGCTGCCAGGCGGCGCGCCAAAACGCATCTTGCGCCTCTTCGCTGAATTCGGCGTACTCCGGCCCCGGCAACGCACGGATGCGATTGGTAAACAGCAACTGCTTCACGCCACAGCGGGTTTGCGGTTCAGCGGCGGATTTGCCCAGCGGCAACCGATCGCCGTCCTTCAGATTACGCCCCTCGCACCCGCCAAAAGCGGCTTTCATGTCGGTGCTGCGCGAGCCCAGCATTTCCGGCACGGCGATACCGCCGGCGATCGCGAGATAACTGCGCATGCCGCGCTTCGGCGTGCCCAGCACCAGACGCTGCCCCTTTTTCACCGGGTAGCGCCAGCCGGTCCACAGCGGCTTACCGTCCAGCTGCGCGTCGCAGCCGGCGCCGGTCAGGGCGATCCAGCCGGGACGGGTAAACTCGGCGCTGAACTGGCCGAGCGTGATCTCCAGCCCGGCGGCCTCCGGCGCGTTGCCCACCAGCAGGTTGGCGATCTTCAGCGCCGGTTGATCCAACGCGCCGCCGGTACTGATGCCCAGACGGCGAAATCCTTCACGGCCCAAATCCTGCACCGTGGTATAGATGCCGGCGCGCAGAATAATCAGCATACACCCTCCTTCTGCGGCACAAAGCGTACGCTATCGCCCGGGCGCAGCAGCGTCGGCGGCATTTCATGGGGATTGAACAACGCCAGCGGCGTGCGGCCGATCAGCTGCCAGCCGCCGGGCGTCGCCAGCGGATAGATGCCGGTCTGGCCGCCACCGATACCGACGGAGCCGGCCGCCACCGCCAGACGCGGTTCGGCGCGGCGCGGCGTCGCCAGTTTTTCCGGCATGCCGCCCAAATAGGAGAAGCCCGGCTGAAAGCCGAGAAAATAGACCACGTAAGCCGCCGCCGCATGGCATTCCACCACCTGTCGCGGCGTCATGCCGGTATAGCGCGCCACCTCATCCAGATCGGGGCCCTGTTCCCCGCCGTAGACAACCGGGATCTCCACCTGACGCGACTCCGGCGTCAGGCGCTCTTTGCTTTCCCACCCCTGCTGCAGTAACGCGAGCATCGCTTCGGCGTCGGCCTGCGGCGTATGCAACAGCAGCGTCAGGTTGTTCATTCCCGGCACCACTTCCCGCACGTCGGGATGGTGATTCAGCTTTTCCGCCAGCGCCCAGATGCGCTGCTGGCTCGGCAACGTCACCGGCGGTGACAGTTCAAGCACTACCGCTCTTTCACCTAAAAGGTAATAACGCGCTTGTTGCACCCTTATTCTCCTTATTATTATCGCGCTGAAAAACACACCAGTTATGCGTGACGCAGCCCCGGCTGTCAATAGAACGCAACCATAAGGAAAATAAGGAAATAGCGCGATAAAAGGATTCAGCCGGCGCGCAGGCCGGGCTGGATCCGACGTAGAAAAAAATCAGGCGGGATTCGGGATATCGATAAAGGTCACATCAAAACCGTGGTGCTGAGCCAGCCATTCCCCCAGCGCTTTCACGCCGCCGCGCTCGGTCGCGTGGTGGCCGGCGGCAAAGAAATGCACGCCCATTTCGCGCGCGCTGTGAATGGTCTGCTCAGACACTTCACCGCTGATGAAAGCATCGACGCCGAAGCGCGCCGCGCTGTCGATAAAGCCCTGGCCGCCGCCGGTGCACCAGGCCACTCGGCGAATATGCTCAGGCGCGTTATCGCCGCAGTGCAGCACCGCGCGACCCAGTCGGCTTTCGATGCGCTGTTGCAGCGCTTCGCCGGTCAGCGGCTGTTCGAATTCCCCGTGCGGCACCAGCGGCTCGACGTCGCCAATCACCCGAATGCCCAGCGCCTGCGCCAGCTGCGCGTTGTTGCCCAGCACCGGATGCGCGTCCAGCGGCAAGTGGTAGCCGTACAGATTGATGTCGTGGGTCAACAGCGTTTTCAGGCGGTTGCGCTTCATGCCGCGCACCGCCGGCGCCTCGTTTTTCCAGAAATAGCCGTGGTGCACGATGATCGCGTCGGCCTGATGCGCCACCGCGGCGTCCAACAGCGCCTGACAGGCGGTGACGCCGGTCACGATGCGCTGCACGTGCGGGCGCCCTTCCACCTGCAATCCATTGGGGGCATAGTCCTGAAACGCCGCGGCGTTCAGTTCCGTGTTGATCAGTTGTTCCAGATCGAGGTTACGCATTCTCTTCTCTCTTCATAGTCAAAATGTCTGCCGGTCGCCCTGCGCCATCAGGATGAATTTCACCCCCAGATCGTTGCCCTGCGCCAGCTGCTGCGCAATGGCGGCGCGCGCGTCTTCGCCCTGCTTCAGGCTCGGTTTGATGTGGCTGATCACCACCGGCAGACCGTTCAGCGAGCCTTCGCCGCCGCTGTACTGCGTCAGGTTCTTCAGCTCCTTCAGCAGCCAGGCCGGCGTCAGATGGCCGTACAGATGTTTGTCCTCCACCCCGTTAGGGTAAGAGGTTTCGATAATCATGCCCTTGAGCTTTTTCTGCTCGACAAGCGGCCCCAGCACGCGCCACACGGCATCGAGATCGCGCGACTGCTCCACCTTATCCGGCCCGGTATCGCCGAAGTAGGCGAAGAACTCGTTGCCGTTGGAAATCAGCAGCATCGACGACGGGTAGCGATCGTGGCTGAGCGGGTACATCACGCCGGTCAACCCGGTCAGGCCGAGGGTAAAGCGCTGCTGCGGCCGCACCGTTTGCAGCCGGTAGGTGCCCAGCCGCGAACCGTTGCCGGCGTCGGTAAAGTTCGGCCAGGCCTTCCAGTTGAAGTAATGGTTGCGCAGGGTCAGCACGGTGTCCGCCTGGGCGTAAACGGTTTTTTTATTATCCTCGGGCGAGCCGACGATCAGCCCCGCCACGTGGTCCAGATGGCCGTGGCTGATGAAATAGCCGCCGATCAACTGCCGGAACACATAGCCCTGCGGCGTATAAGGCGCGGCCAGCTCGGGGGTCACCTGCGGGAAACTGCCCTTCTCCAGCCCTTTGGCGATGCCCGGCAGCAGCGAGCCGGCGTCCAGCGCCACATACTGCGGCTGATTATCGCTGCGGATCAGATAAGAGGTCAGGTTGCCGTCGCTGACGCCGCCGTCGACGCCCAGCGCCACCACGTCAAAGCCGGCGATCGCCAGCGCGGAATAGCCGCTCAGGCACAGGGCCAGCACCTTTTTCATCATTACGTCGCTCCTTGCAGTTGCCTCAAGACTCTCCCCGTTTCGCCGCCTCGAACGCCGCCAACGTCTCCACGCGGGCTTGTTTGTGATCGACGATCGGCAGCGGGTAGTTCAGCGTACGGCGCTGCTTTTCCGCCCAGCGGTGGGGGTAATGGATGTCATTGTCGGGCACATCCGCCAGTTCCGGCAACCATTTACGGATGAAAGTGCCTTGTGGATCAAAACGTTCACCCTGGGTGGTCGGGTTAAAGATGCGGAAATACGGCGCGGCGTCGGTGCCGGTGGAGGCCGCCCACTGCCAGCCGCCGTTATTGGCCGCCAGATCCCCGTCCAGCAGTTGCGACATGAAATAGCGCTCCCCGGCGCGCCAGTCGATCAGCAGATCCTTCACCAGAAAACTGGCGCTGATCATGCGCAGCCGGTTGTGCATCCAGCCGGTAGCGTTCAGTTGGCGCATGGCGGCATCGACGATCGGATAGCCGGTTTCGCCCCGCTGCCAGGCCTGCAGCTTCGCCGCGTCAGCGCTCCAGCGCACCTTGTCCGTCCAGGCGATAAAGGGACAATGGCGGCACAGCTCGGGGTAGGCCACCAGCAGGTGGCGATAGAACTCGCGCCAAATCAACTCGTTCAGCCAGGCGAAAGCGCCGCTCTCGCGATCTTCCAGCAGCTGCGGGCATTCGGCGCGCAGGCGGTTAAAACACTGGCGCGGCGACAGCGCGCCGATCGCCAGATAGGGTGACAGGCTGCTGGTGCCGGCGATGGCGGGCAGATCGCGCTGCCGAAGGTAATCTTGCACCTGCTCACGACAAAAGGCGCGCAGCCGCTGCAGCGCGGCCTCCTCGCCGGCGGGATAATCATCCCCGATGTCCGCCGCGGGATAATCGAACGCCGCCGGCGCTTCAGGCGCAGGCAACGCGCCATCGGCACGGATCTTCGGCGCCGGCAGGCAGCTCACGTCGGACTCAGTCAGGCGCTGAATGAAGGCGTTGCGAAACGGCGTATAAACCTTGTACATCTCGCCGCCGCCGGTTAGCACGCTGCCCGGCGGCAACAGCAGACTGTCATCAAAACCGTGGCACGTTACCCGTCCATTCAACTGCTGCTCCAGCCGCGCATCGCGTCGCCGTTCATTCAGTTCGTACTGGCGGTTGTAAAATAGCGCGTCCACCTGCTCTCGCCGGCAATACTCCGCCAGCCAGTCGATCGACGCGGCAAAGTCCGTGCCGGCATGGCAATGCAGCGCAATGCCCTTTTGCGCCAGCGCCTGCTGTACCGCCCGCAGGCTGGCGTGGATCAGCGCCGCCTGCCGCGGCGCCATCTCATGCTGCCGCCACTGCTGCGGGGTGGCGATAAACACCGCCAGCACCCGGGCTTTGGGATCGCTGCAGGCAGCGTGCAGCGCTTTGTTGTCGGTGATACGCAGATCGTTACGCAACCAGACCAGATGCGTGGTCATAAAATTCCCTTGTCAATCAATGGCCGTAACGCAAACGCAGCGCCTCCGGATAAGGTTCGAAATAGCGTTGTTCCGCCAAATAACTGTCGGGGTATTCCGCCATGTAATGCTTAAGCAAGGCGATCGGCGCCAGCAGCGGCTGCATGCCCTGCCGGTAGCGGTCGATCAGGTGCGCCAGCTCCTGGCGCTGCGCCGCGCTGAGCTGGCGGCGGAAGTAACCCTGCACGTGCATCAGCACGTTGGTATGGTTGCGGCGCGTCGCCTTGTGCGCCAACAGCGCCATCAGGCGGCTGCGGTACTCCACGGCGAAGTCTTCCAGCGAGTCCCAGCGATGAATGTCGGCGACGAAACGCCCCAGTTCGCGGTACGCCGGCTGCGAATGCGCCAGCAGCGACAGTTTGTAGCGGCTGTGAAACGCGATCAGCCCGCCGCGGGTCAGCCCCTGACGCCACAGCATGTTCAACTCATACAGCGCGTACACTCGCTCGATAAAGTTTTCCCGCAGCGCCGCATCCTGCAAACGCCCATCCTCTTCCACCGGCAGCCACGGCATCTGGCGCAGCAGCTCGGCGGTAAACAGCCCGACGCCGTTTTTACGCGAGTCCTTGCCGTTCTCGCTGTAGACCCGCACCCGCTCCAGGCCGCAGCTCGGCGACTTGGCGCAGACGATATAGCCGCACAGGTGCTGCAACGCGGCCACGCGCTGCGCGGAGAAACTGCGCATCTCCTCGGTCAGATCCACGCCGGCGTCGTTGCTGTAGCGCATCGCCGGCCACGGCTGCGCCTGTTTCACCAGGCGCAGCGCCGGGCGCGGCGTGGGCAGGCCGATCGCCATTTCCGGGCAAACGGGCTCAAAGCGCACATAGGGCGCCAACTGTTCCACCGCGAAGGCCAGCCGCTTGTGGCCACCGTCGAAACGCACCGCGTCGCCCAGTAAACAGGCGCTGATGCCTATAGGGATCTTGTCACTCATACCGTTCTCTCGTGGTGTTGGTCGATGGGGAAAGTGTAGAAGAATGGCTTGCCAAATACGACCTTGCGCTGGACGGCAGCGGGCTTGGGGCATAAAAAAACCCCCGCCGCAGGGCGAGGGTTGTTCGTGAGTCGGCAGTGACTCAGTAGAAGTCGCAGGACGCCAGTTCCGCCTGCTGCAGCCAGACCGGCTTATCGCTGGTTTTTGACCAGACGCGATGCAGGTAGCTGTAAAAACGCCCGCGATCGCTGCGGAACAGCATCACCGGCAGGGCCAAAATGCCCGCGATCACCACTGCGCTGCGGCGCAGGAGAATCCGATGCAGTGAATAAGCGTGATAGGTCGTAGACATGCGAACCTCCTTAAAAACGCCTGCCGTTGATTTGTCAGGGAAAACGGCGTGGGCGTATCAAATGAACAATCGGTAATTTGGTAACTGGACAAAATTTTAGCGCACTTGATGAAAGTTTACTACTCATCCGACCACTAAATCGCACAAAAAATCGCTAATCACCGCGGCGATTCGTAATTTTGTTACAACCAAGTTAATTTTTAACTTAACATTGGTTACGTTGTGGTTATTATCCGGTTCCTGCTTCCACGCCGCTGCCCTTGCTTATTCACTCATCAGGCGCAATCTCGCCGCCAACCTGCTGGTTGAAATGCTCAATTTTTGCTGAAATTTCAGCCATTTTTATACTTTTTTTACACCCGCCCGCGCGATTTTTTCATCTTCTTTCTACCCCGCTCCCTACACTGCCTCTATCAAAAACAACACCTCTGGAGGTGTCCCGTGAGTTTCAGCGTTATTGGTGGTGCGCTGTTGGTTCTGCTGCTGTTGGCCTATCTGGTCTACGCCCTGTTTAACGCGGAGGATTTCTGATGGCGGCTTCAGCCTTTTTACTGATCGCCAGTTTCCTGCTGGTGCTTCTGCTGCTGGCACGGCCGCTGGGCGGTTTTATGGCGCGCCTGATCGAAGGTGAGCCGCTGCCTGCGCTGCGCGCAGTGGAAGCCGGCGTCTGGCGCGCCTGCGGCATCCGCCCCACCGAGATGAATTGGTGGCAGTACGCGCTGGCGATCCTGGCGTTTAACCTGCTCGGCCTGGCGCTGCTGTTCGCCCTGCTGATGGCGCAGGGCTCGCTGCCACTCAACCCGCAAGGCTTCCCTGGCCTCTCCTGGGATCTGGCGCTCAACACCGCCGTCAGCTTCGTCACCAACACCAACTGGCAAGCCTACAGCGGTGAAAGCGCCCTCAGCTATTTCAGCCAGATGGCCGGGCTGGCGGTGCAGAACTTCGTTTCCGCCTCCACCGGCATCGCCGTGGCCTTTGCGCTGATCCGTGCCTTTACCCGCCGCGCCGGCAAGACCGTCGGCAACGCCTGGGCCGATCTGTTCCGCATCACGCTGTATGTGCTGCTGCCGATCGCGCTGCTGATCGCCCTGTTCTTCGTCAGCCAGGGCACGCTGCAAAACTTCCTGCCTTACCTACACGTCACCACGCTCGAAGGCGCGCAGCAGACGCTGCCGATGGGGCCGGTCGCCTCGCAGGAAGCGATCAAGATGCTCGGCACCAACGGCGGGGGGTTCTTCGGCGCCAACTCGGCGCACCCGTTCGAAAACCCGACCGTGCTGACCAACTTCGTGCAGATGCTGGCCATCTTCCTGATCCCTTGCGCGCTGTGCTTCTCTTTCGGACAACTGGCCGGTGAAAACCGTCAGGGCCACGCGCTGATCTGGGCGATGGCGCTGATCTTCGTGGTGGCGGTGGTGGTGGTGATGTACGCCGAGCTGGCGGGCAACCCGCACCTGAGCGCGCTGGGCGCCGACAGCAACATCAATATGGAAGGCAAAGAGTCGCGCTTCGGCATTCTCGCCACCAGCCTGTTCTCGGTGGTGACCACCGCCGCGTCCTGCGGGGCGGTCAACGCCATGCACGACTCCTTCACCGCGCTGGGCGGCATGGTGCCGATGTGGCTGATGCAGATCGGTGAAGTGGTGTTCGGCGGCGTCGGCTCCGGCCTGTACGGCATGCTGCTGTTCGTACTGCTGACGGTGTTTATCGCCGGCTTGATGATCGGCCGCACCCCGGAATACCTGGGCAAGAAGATCGACGTTTACGACATGAAGATGACCGCGCTGGCGATCCTGGTCACGCCGGCGCTGGTGTTGCTGGGCAGCGCGCTGGCCATCGGCACCGACGCGGGCCGCGCCGGCATCCTCAATCCGGGCGCCCACGGCTTCAGCGAAGTGCTGTATGCCCTGTCCTCCGCCGCCAACAACAACGGCAGCGCCTTCGCCGGGTTGAGCGTCAATACGCCGTTCTACAACCTGCTGCTGGCCTTCGCCATGTTCGTCGGCCGCTTCGGGGTGATCCTGCCGGTGCTGGCGATCGCCGGTTCGCTGAGCGCCAAGCCACGCCAGCCGGCGGGCAACGGCACCCTGCCGACCTATGGGCCGCTGTTTATCGGCCTGCTGATCGGCACCGTGCTGCTGGTGGGCGCGCTGACCTTCGTGCCGGCGCTGGCGCTGGGCCCGGTGGCCGAGCATTTGCAACTTTGGTTGGCAAACTAACAGACGTCACAGAGAGAGAATAAGAGATGACTCGCAAACAACGCGCGCTGTTTGAACCGGCTCTGGTGCGCACCGCGCTGATCGATGCGGTGAAAAAACTGGACCCTCGCGTTCAATGGCGCAACCCGGTGATGTTCGTGGTGTATATCGGCAGCCTGCTGACCACCGCCATCTGGCTGGCGATCCTCGCCGGCCAAACCGACGGTGCCGCCGCCTTTACCGGCAGCGTCTCCCTGTGGTTGTGGTTCACCGTGCTGTTCGCCAACTTCGCCGAGGCGCTGGCCGAAGGCCGCAGCAAGGCCCAGGCGGAAAGCCTGAAAGGCACCAAGAAAACCAGCTGGGCGAAAAAACTGGCCGGCCCGCGCCGCGACGGCGCCACGGAGAAAGTGGCCGCCGAGAGTCTGCGCAAAGGCGATATCGTGCTGGTGGAAGCCGGCGACACCATTCCGTGCGACGGCGAAGTGCTGGAGGGCGGCGCCTCGGTGGATGAAAGCGCCATCACCGGGGAATCCGCCCCGGTGATCCGCGAATCCGGCGGGGACTTCTCCTCGGTCACCGGCGGCACCCGCGTGCTGTCCGACTGGCTGGTGGTGCAGTGCAGCGTCAACCCGGGGGAAACCTTCCTCGATCGCATGATCGCCATGGTGGAAGGCGCTAAACGCCGCAAAACGCCGAACGAAATCGCGCTGACCATCCTGCTGGTGGCGCTGACCATCGTGTTCGTGTTGGCCACCGCCACCCTGTTCCCGTTCTCGCAATACAGCGTCGAGGCGGCCGGCAGCGGCAGCGTGGTCACCATCACCGTGCTGGTCGCCTTGCTGGTTTGCCTGATCCCCACCACCATCGGCGGTCTGCTGTCCGCCATCGGCGTGGCCGGGATGAGCCGAATGCTCGGCGCCAACGTGATCGCCACCAGCGGCCGCGCGGTGGAAGCCGCCGGCGACGTGGACGTGCTTCTGCTGGATAAAACCGGCACCATCACGCTGGGCAACCGTCAGGCTTCGGAGTTCCTGCCGGCGCCGGGCGTGAAAGAGCAAGAGCTGGCGGACGCCGCGCAGCTGGCTTCGCTGGCGGACGAAACGCCGGAAGGCCGCAGCATCGTGGTGCTGGCCAAACAGCGCTTTAACCTGCGCGAGCGCGATCTGCAGGCGCTGAACGCCACCTTCGTGCCCTTCTCCGCCCAGACTCGCATGAGCGGCGTCAACGTGCAGGAGCGCATGATCCGCAAAGGCGCGGTGGACGCCATTCGCCGTCACGTCGAAACCAATCAGGGGCATTTCCCGCGGGCGGTGGACGATCTGGTGGAAAGCGTGGCGCGCACCGGCGGCACGCCGCTGGTGGTGGCGGAAGGCGCACGGGTGCTGGGCGTGGTGGCGTTGAAGGATATCGTCAAGGGCGGCATCAAAGAGCGCTTCAATGAGCTGCGCAAGATGGGCATCAAAACGGTGATGATCACCGGCGATAACCCGCTGACCGCGGCGGCGATCGCCGCCGAAGCCGGGGTGGACGACTTCCTGTCGGAAGCCACGCCGGAAGCCAAGCTGGCGCTGATCCGCCAGTATCAGGCGGAGGGCCGTCTGGTGGCGATGACCGGCGACGGCACCAACGACGCCCCGGCGTTGGCGCAGGCCGATGTGGCGGTGGCGATGAACTCCGGCACCCAGGCCGCCAAAGAGGCGGGCAACATGGTCGATCTGGATTCCAACCCGACCAAGCTGATCGAAGTGGTGCATATCGGCAAACAGATGCTGATGACGCGCGGCTCGCTGACCACCTTCAGCATCGCCAACGATGTGGCCAAGTACTTCGCCATCATTCCGGCGGCGTTCGCGGCCACCTATCCGCAGCTGAACGCGCTGAACGTGATGCACCTGCACTCCCCCGCCTCCGCCATCATGTCGGCGGTGATCTTCAACGCCCTGGTGATCGTGTTTCTGATCCCGCTGGCGCTGAAAGGGGTGAGCTACAAACCGATGAGCGCCGCGGCTCTGCTGCGCCGCAACCTGTGGCTGTACGGGGTCGGCGGTCTGCTGGTGCCGTTCGTCGGCATCAAACTGATCGACCTGATCCTGGTCGCGCTGCACGTCGCCGGTTAACCATTGAGGGAAAAGAACATGACATATTTACGACCTGCGCTGGTGATGTTGATCCTGCTGACGCTGCTCACCGGCATCGCCTATCCGCTGCTGACCACCGGGCTGGCGCAGCTGCTGTTTTCGGGCGCGGCCAACGGTTCGCTGCTGTACCAGGGCGACAAGGCGGTCGGCTCCGCGCTGATTGGCCAGAACTTCACGCGCGCCGACTATTTCTGGGGCCGCCCGTCGGCGACCGGCGATTCAGCCTATAATCCACAGGCCTCCGCCGGCAGCAACCTGGCGGCCACCAACCCGGCGCTGGATAAGGTTATCGCCGAACGCGCGGCGCAGCTGCGCCAGGCCAATCCGGCCATGAGCGGCCCGATCCCGGTGGATCTGCTGACCGCCTCCGGCAGCGGGCTGGATCCGCAGATCTCGACCGCTGCGGCGCGGTATCAGCTGGCGCGGGTCGCGGCGGCACGTCATCTGCCGCCGGAACAGGTCGCCAAACTGATCGAAGACAACACCGATCGGGCCACGCCCAACTTCATGGGCGAATCGGTGGTCAACGTGTTGAAGCTGAACCTGGCGCTGGATGCGTTGAAGTAACGCACCGTATTCAGCATAGTGATAGGGTTCGGCGTGCCGAACCCCTTTTTGCTTGGTAACACAAGGAATTGTCATGGTCGAAGAAGAACAGCAGCGTCCCGATCCCGATAGCCTGCTGGCGCTGGCCAATGAAAAACCGCGCGGCCGGTTGAAGGTATTCTTCGGCGCCTGCGCCGGCGTAGGCAAAACCTACGCCATGCTGCAGGAGGCCCAGCGTTTGCGCGCACAGGGGCTGGATGTGCTGGTCGGCGTGGTGGAAACCCACGGCCGCAGCGAGACCGCCGCCCTGCTCGACGGCCTGGCGCTGTTGCCGCAAAAGCGCATCCAGCATCGCGGGCGACTGGTGCATGAATTCGACCTCGACGCCGCGTTGGCGCGCCATCCGGCGCTGATCCTGATGGACGAACTGGCGCACAGCAACGCCCACGGTTCGCGCCACCCCAAACGCTGGCAGGATGTGGAAGAGCTGCTGGACGCCGGCATCGACGTGCTGACTACCGTCAACGTACAACATTTGGAAAGTCTGAACGACGTGGTGGGCGGCGTGACCGGCGTGCGGGTGCGCGAAACGGTGCCCGACCACGTGTTTGACGAGGCCAGCGAAGTGGTGCTGGTCGATCTGCCGCCGGACGATCTGCGCCGACGGCTGCACGAAGGCAAAGTGTATATTCCCGGTCAGGCCGAGCGCGCCATCGAGCATTTTTTCCGTAAAGGCAACCTGATCGCCCTGCGCGAGTTGGCGCTGCGCCGCACCGCCGATCGGGTCGATGACCAGATGCGCGAGTTTCGCGACACCCAGGGGCGCGAGAAAGTGTGGCACACCCGCGACAGCATTCTGCTGTGCGTCGGCCACAACAGCGGCAACGAAAAGCTGGTGCGCATCGCCGCCCGGCTGGCGGCGCGGCTCGGCTGCCACTGGCATGCGGTCTACGTGGAAACCCCCAAGCTGCACCGGCTGCCGGAAAACCAGCGCCGCGCCATTCTGCGCGCGCTGCGGCTGGCGCAGGAGCTGGGCGCCGAAACCGCCACCCTGGCCGATCCGTCCGAAGAGCGCGCAGTGCTGCGCTACGCCCGCGAGCATAACCTCGGCAAAATCATCATCGGCCGCCGCAGCGAGCAGCGCTGGAAGCTGCGCGGCAGTTTCGCCGATCGCCTCGGCCGGCTGGGTCCGGATCTCGATCTGGTGATCGTCGCGCTGGACAGCGACGCCGCACAGCCGCCGCCGGGCAAGGAGCACGACGGCCGCAGCTTCAATGAGAAATGGCGCATGCAGCTGCGCGGCTGCGCGGTGGCGGTGGCGCTGTGCGCGCTGATCACCCTGCTCTCGCAGTGGCTGCTGCCGGGCTTCGATCAGGCCAACCTGGTGATGGTCTACCTGCTCGGCGTGGCGATCGTCGCGCTGTTCTTCGGCCGCTGGCCATCGGTGCTGGCGGCGGTGATCAACGTCGCCAGTTTCGATCTGTTCTTCGTTCAGCCCGAATGGTCGTTCGCCGTCAGCGATATGCAGTATCTGCTGACCTTCGGCGTGATGCTCGCCGTCGGCATCATCATCGGCAACCTGACCGCCGGGGTGCGTTATCAGGCCCGGGTGGCGCGCTATCGCGAGCAGCGGGCGCGCCATCTGTACGAAATGTCACGCGGGCTGAGCCGCGCGCTGACCGTGGCCGACATCGCCAACACCAGCCGTCATTTCCTCTCCAGCAGCTTCCAGGCGAAAACCGTGCTGCTGCTGCCGCAGGAAGACGGCCGGCTGCAGCAAATGATCGGCGAGGAAGGCGGGCTGCTGTCGGTAGACGAAGCCATCGCGCGCTGGAGTTTCGATAAAGGCTTGCCGGCCGGCGCCGGCACCGACACCCTGCCCGGCGTGCCTTACCAACTGCTGCCGCTCAATACCCCCAAACAGACCTTCGGCCTGTTGGCGATCGAACCCAACAACCTGCGCCAGCTGATGGTGCCGGAACAACAGCGGCTGCTGCAAACCTTCGCAGTGCTGATCGCCAGCGCGCTGGAACGGCTGCACCTGGCGCGCAGCGCCGAAGAAGCCAAGCTGGACGCCGAACGCGAACAGCTGCGCAACTCGCTGCTGGCGGCGCTGTCGCACGATCTGCGCACCCCGCTGACCGTGTTGTTCGGCCAGGCGGAAATTCTCACGCTGGACCTGGCGGCCGAAGGTTCCAATCACGCCACCCAGGCCAGCCAGATCCGCCAGCAGGTGCTGAGCACCACCCGGCTGGTGAACAACCTGCTGGATATGGCGCGCATCCAGTCCGGCGGTTTCAGCCTGCGTAAAGAGTGGCAGTCGCTGGAAGAGATCGTCGGCGCTTCGCTGCACATGCTGGAGCCGCTGCTCAGCCAGCATCCGATCGAGGTCGATCTGCCGCCGGAACAGATCCTGGTCAACTGCGACGGCAGCCTGCTGGAACGGGTGTTCACCAACCTGTTGGAAAACGCCAATAAATACGCCGGCGCCGAGGCCACCATCGGCATTCGCGCCCGCACGCTGCCCGAGTGGCTGGAAGTCGAGGTCTGGGATAACGGCCCCGGCATCCCCGCCGATCAGCTGCAGCTGATTTTCGACAAGTTTTCACGCGGCAATAAAGAGTCGGCGATCCCTGGCGTCGGCTTGGGGTTAGCGATTTGTCGTGCCATTATTGAAGTGCATGACGGCCGCATCTGGGCGGAAAACGGCGCCAACGGCGGCGCCAGCTTCCGCTTCGTGCTGCCGCTGGAAAAACCGCCCGAGATCGACGGCGACGCCTTCGATCTGTAATCAACGCAGGGGAAACGTGAGCATAACGCCAACCAACATTCTGATTGTTGAAGATGAAAAAGAGATCCGCCGCTTCGTGCGCACCGCGCTGGAGAGCGAAGGCCTGCGGGTGTTTGAAAGTGAAACGCTGCAGCGCGGGTTGATTGAAGCCGGCACGCGCAAACCGGATCTGATCATCCTGGATTTGGGCTTGCCGGACGGCGACGGGCTGAGCTACATCCGCGATCTGCGGCAGTGGAGCGCCATTCCGGTGATCGTGCTGTCGGCGCGCAACGCCGAAGAGGACAAGATCGCCGCGCTGGACGCCGGCGCCGACGACTATCTCAGCAAACCGTTCGGCATCGGTGAGCTGCTGGCGCGGGTGCGGGTCGCGCTGCGTCGCCACTCAGCTAGCCAACAGGAAAGCCCGCTGGTGAGCTTTTCGGCGATTACCGTCGATCTGGTGAATCGCCGGGTGCTGCGCAACGACGAAGATCTGCATCTGACGCCGATCGAGTTTCGCCTGTTGGCGGAGCTGCTGGCCAACGCCGGCAAGGTGATCACCCAACGCCAGCTGTTGAGCCACGTCTGGGGGCCGAACTACGTGGAGCACAGCCACTATCTGCGCATCTACATGGGCCATTTGCGGCAGAAGCTCGAAGCCGATCCGGCCCGGCCCAAACACCTGCTGACCGAAACCGGCGTCGGCTATCGCTTCATGCCTTAACCCCGGAGGGCGCGGTTTGCCGCGCCTTTACGCCGCCGGGCCCTTCTTCAATCCGACCATAAACTCCTTAAACGCCTCGCGCAGCGGAGCGAACACCGGGTGTTTGCGGTTTTCGATCATCACTTCGGAGAACAGCTTCAACCCCACGGCAAAAGCCGCGCTCTGCTCGGGGCCGAAGTTCAGATCGTCACGCGCCCGAATGCGTTCGACGATCTCGAGAATATCGTCGTGGTTGCTCACTTCAAAACTCAGCGGCGCTTTCTCGACGGGATTGCCCTGGCGATCGCTCAGGGCTTCAACGGTAATGTTAAAACGGTGGCCGGGCATCAGTTCTTCTCCTGTTGCGAAGGTTGAATCTGCATTTCGCTTTCGATCGCCGCCACGGCGGTCAGCAACGCGGCGTTGATGCGCTCCACCTGCTGCGGCGTAAGATCGGCGCGCATCACGTTGCCGCGCAGCAGGCTGCGCAGACGGTTCATGGCGTCGTAGATGCCTTCCGCCAGGTTGCCGTGCCGATGACGCTCGCGGCCGGCGCCCGCCAGACGCGCCAGAATGACCTCAACCACCTGTTGATGCTTTTGCAGCTCGCCCTCGCCCGCCGCGGTGATGCGGTAGCTTTTGCGGCCGTTGCCGGTGGTGAGCGGTTCGAGGAAATCCTGCTCTTCCAGCAGCGTCAGCGTGGGGTAAATCACCCCCGGGCTCGGCACGTACAGGCCGGATGACGCTTCCTCGATCGCCTTGATCAATTCGTACCCGTGGCTGGGCTTGCGCGCCACCAGCGCCAGCAGCACCAGGCGCAGATCGCCGTGTTCGAACAGACGATGACGCCCGCCCCGGCCGCCGCGCCCACCCCGGCCGTGCTCTTCGCCTTCGCCGCCGAAGTGATGGCGCCCGCCGCGATGACGACGACCCTCTTCGCATTCATGGTGATGATGATGCCGGTGTAAGCCTAATCGATGAAACATAAGGTGAGACCTCGCTTTAGTAGGGAACATCAATACGAGGTTGTTTAGATATATCTAAACAGCATCGATAGCGCTAATCTAGATCGATATATCTAAATGCGCAAGCGCGTGCCGTGAAAAAGATATATCTAAATAGCGCCCATAAAAAAAGCGCTGTAAAAACAGCGCTTTTTATCAATCAAGAAAAGTGATTACTTGGCGGAAGCCAGCACTTCGCTGACGATCTCGACCGCTTCGTGCTCAATCTTCTCGCGGTGCTCCGCCCCGAGGAAGCTCTCGCAGTAGATCTTGTAAGCCTCTTCGGTGCCGGAAGGACGAGCCGCGAACCAACCGTTGTCGGTCATCACTTTCAGGCCGCCGATCGACGCGCCGTTGCCCGGCGCTGCGGTCAGACGTGCGGTAATCGGGTCCCCGCCCAGCGTACTGGCCTTGACCATCTCCGGCGACAGCTTGGACAGCGCCGCTTTCTGCGCATGGGTTGCCGGCGCCTGGATGCGGTTGTAGCTTGGCGCGCCGAAACGCTTGGCCAGATCGTCATAGTGATGCTGCGGGTTCTCACCGGTTACCGCGGTGATTTCAGCCGCCAGCAGGCACATGATGATGCCGTCTTTGTCGGTCGACCACGGCTGGCCGTTGAAGCGCAGGAACGAGGCCCCGGCGCTCTCTTCGCCGCCAAAGCCCAGGCTGCCGTCGAACAGACCGTCCACGAACCACTTGAAGCCGACCGGCACTTCCACCAGCTTGCGGCCCAGATCGGCCACCACGCGATCGATCATCGCGCTGGACACCAGCGTTTTACCCACCGCAACATCGGCGCCCCACTGCGGGCGATGCTGGAACAGGTAGTTGATGGCTACCGCCAGATAGTGGTTCGGGTTCATCAGACCCTTCGGCGTGACGATGCCGTGGCGGTCGTAATCCGGATCGTTGGCGAACGCCAAATCGAATTTGTCGCGCAGCGCCAGCAGGCCGGCCATCGCCGACTCCGACGAGCAGTCCATGCGGATGATGCCGTCGTGATCCAGGTGCATAAAGCGGAACGTCTGATCGATGGAATCGTTCACCAGCGTCAGATCCAGCTTGTAGTGTTCCGCCACCCGCTGCCAATAGGCGATGCCGGAACCGCCGAGCGGATCCACGCCCAGCTTCAGGCCGGCGCGTTGGATGGCCGGCATGTCGACCACCTCCACCAACCCTTCGACGTAAGGCTGCACCAGATCTTTGGCGTGCAGGTGGCCGCTGTTCCAGGCCTTGTCCAGCGACTGACGCTGCACGCCTTTCAGCTGCTGCGCCAGCAGTTCGTTGGCGCGCTTTTCGATCACCGACGTCAGGTTGGTGTCAGCCGGGCCGCCGTTCGGCGGATTGTATTTGATGCCGCCGTCTTCCGGCGGGTTGTGGGACGGCGTAATGACGATGCCGTCGGCCTGCGCGCCGCCGCGGCGGTTGTGGCACAGAATGGCGTGCGATACCGCCGGCGTTGGCGTGAAGCCGTTGTTTTCCTGCACGATCACATCGACGCCGTTGGCGGTCAGCACTTCCAGCACGGAAATGAAGGCCGGCTCGGACAGTGCATGGGTGTCTTTGCCCACGTAGCACGGGCCGGTAGTGCCTTGCTGATGACGAACTTCGGCGATCGCCTGAGCGATGGCGAGAATGTGCGCTTCGTTGAAGCTGTGGCGCTGCGCGCTGCCGCGGTGGCCGGAGGTGCCAAACTTCACCGCATGTGCGGCATTGCCGGCTTCCGGTTGCAGCACATAGTACTGCGACGTCAGCTGGGCTACGTTGATCAGATCGCTTTGACGGGCGGGCTGCCCGGCACGTGGATTATTCGCCATCGACATATCTCCCTCATCCCTGTCGGTGACCGGGCAAATACGTCGCGCACGGCCATCATGACGGGCTGTTCGCTAAATTAGACGGTACCGCAAACTTTCTCGATCAGTTCCGCCGGGAACTGCATCGCCTGCATGATGTGTTCGATCATGCTGCGTTTGCGGCCGGTATTGGTATTGGTGATCACCCAGTAAGGGGTGCCCGGCACATGCTTCGGCTTGGTATGCGTGCCGTTGGCCAGCAGGGTCTGCTGATCGCCGGCGAAATAGGTGCGGGTACGGCCGGTCAACGCCTCGGTGGCGGCGGCAAAACCGGCGGCATCGAGGGTGTACAGCGTGGACAGCACCAGCATGAAACGGTTGACCGCTTTGTTCTGCTCGGCGTATTCATCCGACAGCAGCAGTTCACGCACGGCGCGTACGCGATCGCGCGGGCGCTGAACCGGCGCCGCTTTTTCCGCTTCGACGGACGGCGACGCACTGGCGGCAGGCAACGCGCGCACCGGCTGACCGGCGGTGAATTTCAACATGCGGCGTAAAATATCGGACGCGCTTTCACCGATGTGTTGCGTGTGGCTGGCAATATAACGGTAAAGCTCTTCGTCGACTTCAATAGTTTTCATCTTTATCCAATACTGTTTTTTCTACTTAGAACCTGAAGCCAGATCCTGCATTCAAGCCATGGGATTATAAGGTTAAAAGCGCTGGGGCGAACACAACAATGTGCCTCCGGACGGCAAATGCAGACTAATACCTATAGCCGGCACTGCCAAGCCCGCGCCGCGAAAATTCCGCATGATTCATCGTGCGATTCAATCATGATACCCTAATCTGAATCTCTCTCAGTATGAACTTCGCCATGAAATTACATTATCAACTGCTGGCCGCCGAGTCAGACGCGCTGCCGGTGCTGCTGATCCACGGGCTGTTCGGCAATCTGGACAACCTGGGCGTGCTGGCGCGCGATCTGCATCAGCGTCACAGCGTAATTAAGGTCGATCTGCGCAACCACGGCCTCTCCCCGCGCGCCGACGAGATGAACTACCCCGCGATGGCGCAGGATCTGCTGGAGCTGCTCGACGAACTGCGGCTTGAGAAAGCGATCGTCATCGGCCATTCGATGGGCGGCAAAGCGGCGATGGCGCTGACCGCCATCGCGCCCGAGCGCGTCGCCAAGCTGATCGTCATCGACGTCGCGCCGGTGAATTACCAGACCCGACGTCACGACGAGATTTTCGCCGCCCTGAAGGCCGTCAGCGCCGCCGGCATCACCCAGCGCCAGGCCGCCGCCCAGCTGATGCGTGATTACCTGCAGGAAGAAGGCGTGATCCAGTTCCTGCTGAAGTCCTTCCATAACGGCGAATGGCGCTTCAACCTGCCGGTGCTGATTGAACGCTATGATGACATCACCGGCTGGCAGGACGTGCCGGCCTGGCCGCACCCGACCCTGTTCATTCGCGGCGGCCTGTCGCCGTACGTGCAGGACAGCTATCGTGCGGACATCGCCCGCCAGTTCCCGCGGGCCCGCGCGCACGTCGTTGCCGGCACCGGCCATTGGGTGCACGCCGAAAAACCGGAGGCGGTGCTGCGCGCCATCCACCGTTTCCTCGACGAAGCCTGAAAAATACGCTCACCTGGTGAAAAAACGCGCTAAAGATAACGGCTTAGCGCGTTTAGCCCGCAGTTAGGCATTGTCGCCGCTCCATCTGCTGGGGTAATATGGCGCGCTATAATTTTGCCGCCGCGCCAGCGCGTTCGCGAACGCCGGGTCGGGGGTGAATTTGGGTTAGGGTTTATTGGCCCGAAGTGTGTTAACCGATGCCTCCGGAAGCGTGCGAGCGCTTTTTGATGCAAACTCCCTTGCAGTACCGCTACCTATGGCAAAAGAACAAACGGATCGCACGACGCTGGATCTGTTCGCAGATGAACGCCGTCCGGGGCGCCCGAAAACCAACCCGCTTTCCCGCGATGAACAGCTTAGAATCAATAAGCGCAATCAGTTACGGCGCGATAAAGTGCGTGGATTGCGGCGCGTAGAGCTGAAAATCAACGCGGATGCGGTGGACGCCCTGAACAAACTGGCGGAACAGCGCAACATCAGCCGCAGCGAACTCATCGAGCAGATGCTGTTGGCGCAACTGGCGGAAGAACAGCCGGAACATTGATCTCTTCGGCCGCACGCGCGGCGCGGCGTTAAGGACAACGCCGGATCGACACGCTTTTCTTCATCTCCGGCATCGCATAAATGCGATAAAACCCCGGCGCCACTTTCTGGCATGATACGCATTTACCGGTAAGAGACTGCGCCTGTCGGCGCCCGCCCCCGCGGCGAACGGCTCTTGCCATGGCATCATTTTAATCGGCGTCAGCGGCGGCAGTGCTGGCATCGAGTAATGCAATTACTTGAATTTAAAGGTTATACGCGATATGGCTACTGTAGGCATTTTCTTTGGCAGCGACACTGGCAATACCGAAAACATTGCCAAAATGATCCAGAAAATTCTCCAGAAACAGTTTGGCGACGACGTCTCTGAAGTGCATGACATCGCTAAAAGCAGCAAAGAAGACCTGGAAGGGTTCGATATCCTGCTGCTGGGCATCCCGACCTGGTACTACGGTGAAGCGCAGTGTGACTGGGACGATTTCTTCCCGACGCTGGAAGAAGTCGATTTCAACGGCAAACTGGTGGCGCTGTTCGGCTGCGGCGACCAGGAAGACTACGCGGAATATTTCTGTGACGCGATGGGTACCATCCGCGACATCATCGAACCGCGCGGCGCGGCCATCGTGGGCCACTGGCCGACCAAAGGCTACCACTTCGAAGCCTCCAAAGGCCTGGCGGACGACAACCACTTCATCGGTCTGGCGATCGACGAAGACCGTCAGCCGGAGCTGACCAACGAGCGTGTCGACGCCTGGGTCAAACAGATCGTCGAAGAGCTGAGCCTGGCCGATATCGTCGGCTAAACGCCGGGACTGGCGAAAGGTTGAACAAAGGCCCTGTAAAGTGCATAGTGTGCCGACAGGGCCGTCATCGGCAACAGGGATTGCTGCGATAGAAGCTACAGATTTGTAACTTCCCACCCCGTCACGGTAGACTGAGATATCGGTTTATCCCATCCATCAAGGCGTTGCATGCAAAACATGCAATAGTGCAATTATATCTTTGTTAACAACCGGCGGTTTCCATTTAGTACAACCGGTTCTATAATGAGACGCATTAACTCTTTGTGCCGACCGATGCCACAGGCGAGTACGCCTCAACTTGATTAGCATAGTAACAGGACTGAATTCGCATGACCGACAACAACATCGCATTGAAGAAGGCCGGCTTAAAAGTCACGCTTCCGCGACTCAAAATCCTGGAAGTACTGCAAAATCCGGAATGCCATCACGTCAGTGCGGAAGATTTGTACAAAAAACTGATTGATATGGGCGAAGAGATCGGGCTGGCGACGGTTTATCGCGTACTGAACCAGTTTGACGATGCGGGCATTGTGACACGTCACAATTTCGAAGGCGGCAAGTCCGTGTTCGAGCTGACCCAACAGCATCACCACGATCACCTGATTTGCCTGGATTGCGGCAAAGTGATCGAATTCAGCGACGAATCCATCGAAGTGCGCCAGCGTGACATCGCCAAGCAGCACGGCATCAAGCTCACCAACCACAGTCTGTACCTGTACGGCCACTGTGAAACCGGTGACTGTCGCGAAGACGAAACGCTGCACGACAAGAAATAAGCCCTGACCGGCTATGAAAAACCGCCTCATTTTGAGGCGGTTTTTTTATGCCCGCCGTACAGCGGGAAAAAAAATCCCCGGACCAGCCGGGGAAAATCATGTCATGAAATACCACAATTGCAGCGGCACAGCGACTCCACGTACTACTCTCACTACAACGTCCGCCTTGCGCCGACACGCGCGGGCGAACGCATTCCCCCTTCGTTATGATGCGGCCCGCCGCCAAAACTGCGGGCCGCACCGCCCTTCTTAGACCTTCTCGGCGCGGCTGTAGCGTTTGCCGTCCGGGCTGACCGAGCGCACCTGTACTTCGCCGGAAACCGCAGGTTTAGCCTTGGCATCATAGCGCTGCCACTGCTTACCGCCGTCGGTGGAGTACTCGATGCCCAACCCCGGCAGCGCGATATTCGCCTCCAGCTTGCCGCCCGCCACGCGAGCGCCCGGCACCGGCAGACGATAAGCCACGCCGCCTTTGTCCAGCTTGGCCAGTTCACGCTGGCCCAGAATATTGGCGAAGCGCAGCCAATCTTTCTCCAGCGTCTTGGTATCGACAAAGTGGGTTTCCCCGCCTTTGTATTCGCGGCCGGCGCGATAGTCCTGCTCCCAACCGGCGCGATGCCAGGCGCGCTCCGCCACCGACAGCGCGCGTGGGAAGATCATGTATTCCATCTGCGGGTCGGTGCGCTGGGTTTCGCTCCACAGCTGAGCGGAAAGTCCATATGCCCCCGGCCACGGCTTGTCGCTCTTGGCGTTGAAGTGGTTGCCGTCTCGGTCAACCGAGGTTTCCGCGTTCTGCGGCATGTTGTCCGGCGCGAAGCTGAACACCTTGCGCTCGTCGCTGAAGCGGGTGCCCCAGTAGTAACCGCGCTCGTCCGGGTTCACCTCGTAAGGGAAGTCCATATAGACGTAGTCCGGGTTGGAGACCACCACTTCATACCCTTTGTTGGCCCAGTCGTTGACGCTGTCGAAACCGCCCCAGTACAGGGTGTCCCAGAAGTTGACCCCCACGCGCGAGGTGGCGAACGCCTTCGAACTCTCGGCGTCTTTCAGGCCGTCTTGCCAGGCCTGCATTCTGTCGATGCCGTGCGCCTTCACCAGCTTGCTGACCTCTTGGCCGAAGTAGCTCGGCAGGTGCTCCATGTCGGCCACTTTGCCCTCTTTGATCATCACCTGGCACACCTGAGACTTGGCCCACGGCTTGTCTTCATTGCTCTGGTCAATGATGCCTTTACCCGGTTCCGGTTTCGCCTTGTCGGTGTAGCCGGCGCCCAGGCGGATGTTTTTCGCTTCGTCGCCGCCAAAGTGCCAGGTCTTAATCGGCTGGCCGGCTTCTTTATGCATCTGGGCAATCTCGCCAATCACCTTGTCGACAAAGCGCTGGGAGGAATCCAGGCACGGGTTCAGGTAACTCTGACGGTTAAAGAACTGCACCGAGGTGGTATTGGAGGTATCGGTCGGATCCACCAGGCGGAACTCGTTGGCCTCCTGCTCTTTGCCGGCGGCATGCAGTTTCTTGTAGCGCGCTTCCATCGAGACCACCGCCGCGCGGGCGTGCGCCGGCATGTCGATCTCCGGGATCACCTCAATCTGGCGCGCCTGGGCGTATTTGATGATGTCGATGTAGTCCTGACGAGTGAAGAAACCGCCGTAGACATCCGGCCCCTGGCCGTACTGCGGCAGCAGGCAGGTGGTTTCGCTCAGATCGTGGCAGCGCTGGCCGCCGACTTCCGTCAACTCAGGCAAGCCGGGAATTTCGATTCGCCAACCTTCGTCATCGCTCAGGTGGAAGTGGAATTTGTTGAGCTTGTAAGCCGCCATCTGATCCAGCAGGCGCAGCACCGCATCCTTCTTATGGAAGTTGCGCGCCACGTCGAGGAAAATACCGCGATACTGGAAGCGCGGCGCATCGCTGGCGTCGAGCGTGGCGATCTTGCCGCTGCCGTCGGTCGGCACTAACGACAGGATAGACTGCAACCCGTAGAACACCCCGGCCTGATCGAAGCCGATCACCCGCGCCTCTTTCTTGCCGATCTTCAGCTCATAAGCGCCCGGCACCGCCATCGCGCCTTTAAACTTGCCCGGCTGGATGTCGGTCTTGATCGGGTAACCGTTGGCCTGAACCGGCACGCCCAGCAGCGCGAAGCGCTGGTTGACGACATCCGCCGCCGGCTTGACCAACGTGCTCAGATCCGGCGATACCCCTTTGCGCAGATCGGCGTCCTGCGCGTGCACTTTCACCTGCATCGGCGTCGGCACGATCTGGCCGCGCAGCGCGCCGGCGGGCAGCGTCTGCAGATCGGCGTTGCTGACAAAACGCGAAGCCGGCGTCATCAGAATATTTTTGTCGTCCTTGGTGCGCTTCCACTGATCGCCGGTAAACGGCGCCACAAACTGATCCAGATTTTCGGTGTCGGTATTCGCCAGCATTTTCGGCTTGGCGTCGCCGGAAGTGGCATACCAGCGGGGCAGGAAGTCGTTTCTGAACAGCTGCCAGTATTCGGCGACCACCGGGATTTCCACCGCCTTACCGGCCGGGAAACCGCTGAATTTGGCGGTCGGCTCCAGCTTGTACAGATCGCCGGTGAGGTGAGCGATCTTGAACTGATCGTTGTCTACCCGCAGAGTCTGGCGCGGGCTGTGGAAATAAATGATCCAGTCTTTGCCGTCGATCGCCTGCCCGTCGTTGCTCAAGGTGAACAACACCCGGTTGCATGAGGCCCAGTCTGCGCCCAGCGCCGCGCAATCCACGCCGTTTTCCCCGGCGCGGTTATCCAGCATTTTCACGTTCAGCTTCAGTTGGCTCAGCTGATCCACCAGCTGTTGATCGGCCATGGCGCTCCCCATGCCGCCCAGGAATCCCATCGTTGCCGTCAAGGCGGCCAGTGCGCTCAGTTTGAATGCGTTCATCTTCTCGTCCTTCTTAATTATTGTTATCGCGAATTTCTTGCCACAGCTTGCCGCACTTGGCGTCGTAAGCCTGACCGTTGCCGCTGTGAACCGCCATAATGCAGTTCTGATAATCCATCACCCGTACCGTTTCCTGCGCGGCGAACTGCTGGTGCTGTTTCTCTTGTTTCAGCACGTTCAGCACCGCCTTGCACGGCTGCAGACGCTCCGGCGAGCCTTCCGCGGTATTGATGCAGGCGCTGTAAGCCTGTTTCAACCTGGCGTCTTCCGGCGGCGCGGCGGGTTGCGCACAGGCGCTCAGGGCCGCAGCGGCCGCCAACATCAGCATGATTTTTTTCATCGTTGAATTCCCTTAACTGCCCCGGCGGCAAGGCCGGGGAACGCATCAGAAGATGGTGAATGGCGCGATGACCATGAACTTGACGTCTTTCTCGTCCTGGAAGATGTTGCCGTAACCGCCGCCCCAGCTCGGAATGTTGGTGTGGTTGTCATACTGGGTGTAATGCAGCTTGAGCAGCGTGCCCTTGGCTCGCCCTTCCTGGATGGTGTACATCGCGTCCAGACTCCAGGCGCTCTCTTTCAGGCGCTGGCTCTGATCGTAGATCGGGTTGGTGCTCGGCTTGGCGTCCCACGCGTAAACGTAAGAGCCGCCGACCGCCATACCCGGAAGGTTCCAGTTGCTGAGGTCATACATCACGCCGGCATACACCGCTTTTTCGCCGTTGGCGTTAAAGTCGGAGCGGTTATCCCACCACACGTCCAGGCGACCGTTTGACGAGGCGTAGGTCGGGGTCATACGTTGCAGGAAGAAGCCCTGATTGCCTTCCGCCTTGACCATGGTGCCTTCCAGACGCCAGTTGAACTGGCCGGTGGTGTAACCGAAGGTCAACGCCTGCAGCCAGGCCAGGCCGTCATAAATGCTGTTCGG
The DNA here is from genome assembly GCF_052167655.1 of Serratia sp. CY55921. Classification (NCBI taxonomy): domain Bacteria; kingdom Pseudomonadati; phylum Pseudomonadota; class Gammaproteobacteria; order Enterobacterales; family Yersiniaceae; genus Serratia; species Serratia sp. CY55921. The sequence goes on from NZ_JBJNMU010000001.1 coordinate 2,488,402, forward strand.
ATCGTTCTTGTTGCTGATGCGGTCTTCCGCGCCATAGAACTGGTAACTGGTGGTCAGCGGGTTGCCCAGCAGATCGAATTTGTAAGACGCCTTGGTGAAGTACTGATTCACGTACCCCTGGGCCTGGCCGTAAGCGGCTTCCAGCACCAGATCGTTTTTGAAATCGTACTTGGCGCCCAGCGAGTGCAGGTAGGAGACGCGGGTTTTCTTGTCGTTCTGACGGAAGTCGTCCATCTCGATATGCCACGGCGCTTTGTATTTGTCGGCCCACATGTAGGAGAAGCTCAACGCGCCGGCATCGCCGTAGTCGAACTTGGCGCCGGCTTCAGCCCCCTGATAAGTGCCCGGCATAAAGCTCCAGTGCGGCGCCAGCAGGGTTTGGCCGCTCGGCTGAATATAGCCGGCGCGCGCCCAGACCGGGCCGTATTTGAATTTGGCGGCGGCTTTGTACAGGCTGATACCGCCTTTATCACCGGAGTAGTCTTCGTCGTAGGTACGGTTCTTCGAGGAGAACGCGATTTCGTTCGGGTGACCGCTGGCGCTGGATTCAGCCAGTTCGATGGCGGTAAAAGTGCCGACATCCAGACCGAACATGTCCCAGGCGTAGCCCGACGCGAAATCCAGGCTCAGGTTGGCGGTAGAGTGGGACAGGTTGGTGGTGTATTGATTGTAATCCTTGCTGTCCGGATTGAGATCTTTACGGTCACGCTCACGTTGCCAGTAATAAATGCCGCCGGTCAGCGTGGAATCCTCGATAAACCCTGCGGCTTTCGCCTCAGGCGCCATGGCAAACCCTGTTCCCAACAGCGCGCCCGCGACTGCGAGCGCCAGCGTTTTACGCTGAGCACCGTGCGTACCCATATTGAAATTCCTCTTTGACTTAACTTAAAAGTTGCAGCCGCCTGTGTTCACCACTGCCCTGCACGACTGCCAATAAAAAACCCGAACGGGTAAAAAATATTGCCGACGAGATGTTATTCCCACAGCACTAATTGCTACAGACAGACTATTTTTCGCGACGCGAATTATCAAATGAAAAATGCGGAAGATTTGTCAAAGTATGACAAGGAGCACATATCGGTGATAATTTGTTACGCTGGCATTCATGGAAGGTGTCGAATAAAAAATTCAATTAAATCAGAATAAAGACGGATACCAGGTCAACCAGAGACGATTAATGGTTTCAGCCTGACTAAATCCGTCAGTCAGGAGATAAAATTTGAGAGCGCTCTCTAAATGAAATTAATTCGCATCACGAATATATAAGTAAAGATTAAGACTACTAAGCCCAATTAAGAAAACTTATTGATTAACGCACCGCAGTTAATTAAACGCAGCCCGGAAAAACGTGGCGGGAATAGATGATTTACTCAATAGCAGGCATAAAAAAGCGCGGCCTGAGCCGCGCTGATACATTAATTTTCGAGGCGATTAAGATTAGCCTTCGATTTTCGCCCAGGTGTCACGCAGACCGACGGTGCGGTTAAACACCAGGTGCTCAGCCGAAGAGTAATGGCTGTCGGCGCAGAAGTAGCCTTCACGCTCGAACTGATAGGCTTTCTCCGGCTGTGCAGCCGCCAGACTCGGCTCAACGAAACCGTGCTTGATCACCAGCGATTCCGGGTTAATGGTGGAGAGGAAGTCCTCCGCCGCGCCCGGGTTAGGCACGCTGAACAGGCGATCGTACAGGCGAATTTCCGCCGGCAGCGCGTGCGCCGCAGACACCCAGTGGATCACGCCCTTCACCTTGCGGCCGTCGGCAGGATCTTTGCTCAGCGTTTCCGCATCGTAGCTGCAGAAGATGGTGGTGATCTCGCCAGCTTCATCTTTCTCGACGCGCTCGGCCTTGATCACGTACGCGTTGCGCAGACGCACTTCCTTACCCAACACCAGACGCTTGTACTGCTTGTTGGCTTCTTCGCGGAAGTCGGCGCGATCGATATAGATCTCACGGCTGAACGGCACATCGCGGTTGCCCATTTCCGGCTTGTTCGGGTGGTTAGGCATGCTGACCATTTCCACCGCATCGCCCATGTTCTCGATTACGATTTTCACCGGATCCAGCACCGCCATGGCGCGCGGCGCGTTCTCGTTCAGATCGTCGCGGATGCAGGATTCCAGCGCCACCATTTCGACGTTGTTGTCTTGCTTGGTTACGCCGATGCGCAGGCAGAACTCGCGGATCGAGGCGGCAGTATAACCGCGGCGGCGCAGACCGGAGACGGTCGGCATGCGCGGATCATCCCAACCTTCGACGATTTTCTCGGCCACCAGCTGGTGCAGCTTGCGCTTCGACATGATGGCGTATTCGAGGTTGAGACGCGAAAACTCGTACTGGCGCGGGTGGCAAGGAATGGTGATGTTATCCAGCACCCAATCATACAAACGGCGGTTATCCTGGAATTCCAGGGTGCACAGCGAATGGGTGATCCCTTCCAGCGCATCGGAAATGCAGTGGGTGAAATCGTACATCGGGTAGATGCACCATTTATTGCCGGTCTGGTGGTGTTCGGCGAACTTGATGCGGTACAGCACCGGATCGCGCATCACGATAAACGGCGAGGCCATATCGATCTTGGCACGCAGGCAGGCAGCGCCTTCGGCGAATTCGCCGTTGCGCATCTTCTCGAACAGCGCCAGGTTCTCTTCCACGCTGCGACCGCGGTACGGGCTGTCTTTGCCCGGCGCAGTCAGGGTGCCGCGGTATTCACGGATCTGCTCCGGCGACAGTTCGTCGACGTAGGCCAGCCCTTTGCTGATAAGCTCCACCGCATACTGGTGCAGCTGATCGAAATAGTCTGAGGAGTAACGAACGTTGCCGCTCCACTCAAAGCCCAGCCACTCCACGTCGTGCTTGATAGACTCGACGAACTCGATGTCTTCTTTCACCGGGTTGGTGTCGTCGAAACGCAGGTTGCACTGGCCCTGATAGTCCTTGGCGATGCCGAAGTTCAGGCAGATGGACTTGGCGTGGCCGATATGCAGATAGCCGTTAGGCTCCGGCGGGAAACGGGTATGTACCGACGTGTGTTTCCCCGACGCCAGATCTTCATCGACGATCTGACGGATAAAATTGGTTGGGCGGGCTTCAGCCTCACTCATTTCACTGTTCCTCAATGCAAAGCGCTACACATAACCGCCTATGATCCAACAAGCCACGTCTGGAAACAACCGTTTGTTTCATGAAAAATGCGGCGCGTTGCACCATCGGCGCGCAGCGCACCGCCGTGGGGCGAAACGGGATAAAAAAAGCGGGAAGAGATCGCTCTCTTCCCGCCAAGTCGGGGCAAACTCCGCCATGATGCGTGTTCGGCCCCAGGCACTACTCAGGTAAAAACAGCCTTATTTCTGGATCTCATACAGCTTGGTCTGACCGGCGACTACAGAGCCGCTGGCCAGCGCCGCCAGGCCGGCGTACTCGTCAGAGTTGCTGACTACCACCGGGCTTATCATCGAACGCGCATTGGCATTCAGGTAATCCAGATCCAGTTCCAGAATCGGTTGACCGGCTTTCACTTCCGCGCCCTCTTCCACCAGGCGTTTGAAGCCCTGGCCTTCCAGCGCGACGGTGTCGATCCCCATGTGCACCACGATCTCGGCGCCCTTGTCGGTTTCCAGGCAGAATGCGTGGTTGGTATTGAAGATTTTCACCACGGTGCCGTCAGCCGGCGCCACCACGATCTTGTCGGTCGGGCGAATCGCCAGGCCGTCGCCTACCGCCTTGCTGGCGAAAGCTTCGTCCGGCACCTGTTCGAGCGCCACCACTTCGCCGGTCACCGGCGCCAGCAGCGTTTCAAACGCGGCTTTCGGCGCGTTCGGCACCGCCTGCGGTTTGGCTTCCGCGGCAGGCGCCGCCGCCGGGGCCACCGCTGCCGCTACCGGGCCGGCCGCAATCACGTTGCGCATTGCGCTGGCGATAAGTTCGGCACGGGTGCCGACGATCACTTGCACGCTCTGCTTGTTCAGGCGGATAACGCCCGACGCGCCGAGGCGTTTCGCCAATGCGTCGTTCACCAGCGCGGAGTCTTTCACGTTCAAACGCAGGCGGGTGATGCAGGCGTCGATGCCGGTCAGGTTGTCGGAACCGCCGATCGCGCCGACGTAACGACGAGCCAGGGTGGTGGTTTCGTTCTCGTCTTTACCGGCGTTGCTGTCGACGTTGACGTCGTAGCCGTCGGTTTCGTCACCGGCAACCGCCAGCTCGCGGCCCGGGGTCATCAGGTTGAATTTTTTGATGGTGAAGCGGAACACCACGTAGTAGATGACGAAGAACACCAGGCCTTGCGGGATCAGCATGTACCAGTGGGTCGCCAGCGGGTTGCGAGACGACAGCACCATATCCACCAGGCCGGCGCTGAAGCCGAAACCGGCGATCCAATGCAAGCTGGCGGCGATGAACACCGAGATACCGGTCAGCACGGCGTGGATCACGTACAGCACCGGCGCCACGAACATGAAGGAGAATTCCAGCGGTTCGGTAATACCGGTAAAGAAGGCGGCGAAAGCGGCCGCCAGCATGATGCCCGCCACTTTGGCTTTGTTCTCAGGACGCGCGCAGTGGTAAATGGCCAGCGCCGCCCCCGGCAGACCGAACATCATGATCGGGAAGAAGCCCGCCTGATAACGGCCGGTGATGCCGACAACCGCTTTACCGGCTTCGATCGACTGCTGGCCGCCAAGGAAGTTAGGAATATCGTTGATGCCGGCCACGTCGAACCAGAACACCGAGTTCAGCGCGTGGTGCAGGCCGACCGGGATCAGCAGGCGGTTGAAGAAGGCGTAGATGCCCGCGCCGACCGAGCCCATTTTCTGAATGTGTTCACCGAAGTTCACCAGACCGTTGAAGATCACCGGCCAAATGTACATCAGGATGAAAGCCACCAGGATCATCAGGAAGGAAATGAGGATCGGCACCAAACGGCGGCCGCTGAAGAACGACAGCGCCTTGGGCAGCTCGACGCCGCTGAAGCGGTTGTACACTTCGGCGGAGATGATGCCCACCAGAATACCGACGAACTGGTTCTGGATCTTGCCGAACGCGGCGGGCACCTGATCGAGCGGGATCTTCTGAATCATCGACACGGCGGCCGGGGAACAGAGGGTGGTCAGCACCAGGAAGCCGACGAAGCCGGTCAACGCGGCGGCGCCGTCCTTGTCTTTGGACATGCCGTAGGCCACGCCGATAGCGAACAGCACCGACATGTTGTCGATGATAGCGGAGCCGGATTTAATGAAGAAAGCGGCGAGCGCGTTGTCGCCGCCCCAACCAACAGGGTCAATCCAGTACCCGACGCCCATCAAGATGGCGGCGGCGGGCAGCGTGGCGACCGGCACCATCAGCGCCCGTCCCACCTTTTGCAAATAACTAAGAATGTTCACCTTTTCCCCCTATGTTGTCCGCGGACGGACCCTATTAGTAGTTTATTTGAAGCTCTCACTACCTTTTTAGAAACAGCGCTTGGCACGTATCACTCATGCCGAGTGTAAAAAATTTATTTTGTATCGCAAATTAAAACCTCCCTTTTTGTGATAAATATCACCAAAAAGTAGTCTTCACCTCCCAGATTGCTGGCCATCACACAAAACTTATTTTATCATTCAAAAAATCAACCGGACGGACGATTCACGCGAGAATCATAAAGCTGGGTTACGCTTACGACTCCCGCAGGCCCGTACAGTATAGCTTTAGTTTACTTATCCCAAGAGGTGTTAGATGAGACTTATCCCACTGAAAGATACCGCACAAGTCGGCAAATGGGCCGCGCGTCATATCGTTCAACGCATCAACGCATTCAAGCCAACCGCAGAGCGCCCGTTTGTTCTCGGCCTGCCCACCGGCGGCACGCCGCTGGAAGCCTACAAACATCTGATTGCGATGCACAAAGCAGGTGAAGTAAGCTTTAAGCATGTTGTGACTTTCAACATGGACGAGTACGTTGGCCTGCCGCAGGAACACCCGGAAAGCTATCACACCTTCATGTACCGCAACTTCTTTGATCACGTTGATATCCCTCGCGAAAATATCAACCTGCTGAACGGCAACGCCGCGGATGTCGACGCCGAGTGCCGCCAGTACGAAGAGAAGATCAAGTCTTACGGCAAAATTAACCTGTTCATGGGCGGCGTGGGCATCGACGGCCATATCGCGTTCAACGAGCCGGCTTCGTCCCTGGCTTCGCGCACCCGCATCAAAACGCTGACCGAAGACACCCGCATCGCCAACTCGCGCTTCTTCGGCGGTGACGTCAGCCTGGTGCCGAAATATGCGCTGACCGTCGGCGTGGGCACGCTGCTGGACGCGGAAGAAGTAATGATCCTGGTCACCGGCCACGCCAAGGCGCAGGCGCTGGAAGCCGCAGTGGAAGGCAATATCAACCACATGTGGACCATCAGCTGTCTGCAGTTGCACGCCAAAGCGGTAGTGGTGTGCGACGAACCGGCCACCATGGAGCTGAAAGTCAAAACCGTCAAATATTTCCGCGAGTTAGAAGCGGAAAGCGTTAAAAGTCTTTAATCTTTGCAGGGGGCTACGATGTTCGCTTTAACCCACGGCCGAATCTATACCGGCCACGACGTACTTGATGACCATGCAGTCATTATCGCTGATGGGCTGATCGAGAAAGTCTGCCCGGCGGCTGAATTGCCCGCCGGCATCGAAACGCGCGACCTGGGTGGCGCCATCCTGGCCCCCGGGCTTATCGACGTGCAGCTGAACGGCTGCGGCGGCGTACAGTTCAACGATTCGCTGGAAGCGATCTCGGAAGAAACGCTGGAGATCATGCAGCGCGCCAACGAGAAATCCGGCTGCACCAGCTATCTGCCGACGTTGATCACCAGCAGCGACGAATTCATGAAGCACAGCGTCGACGTGATGCGCGCTTATCTGAAAAAGCACCAAAACCAGGCATTGGGCCTGCACCTGGAAGGGCCATACCTCAGCCCGGTGAAAAAAGGCACCCACAATCCGGCGTTCATTCGCAAGCCGACCCAGGAAATGATCGATTACCTGTGCGCCAACGCCGACGTGATCACCAAGGTGACGCTGGCGCCGGAAATGGTTGAACCGCACTTTATCAAGCAGCTGACCGAGGCCGGCATCGTGGTCTCCGCCGGCCACTCGAACGCCACCTACGATCAGGCTCGCACCGGTTTCGCCGCCGGCATCAGCTTCGCCACCCACCTGTACAACGCCATGCCTTATATCACCGGCCGCGAACCGGGGCTGATGGGGGCAATCTTCGATACGCCGGAGGTCTATACCGGCATCATCGCCGACGGCCATCACGTGGCCTGGGCGAGTATCCGTAACGCCAAACGCCTGAAAGGTGATAAATTGGTCTTGGTCACCGATGCCACCGCGCCGGCGGGTGCAGATATTGACCAATTTATTTTCGCCGGTAAAACAATATACTATCGGGATGGGCTGTGCGTGGATGAGAACGGCACTCTGAGCGGTTCCGCGCTGACCATGATCGAAGCGGTGCGAAACAGCGTCGAGCATATCGGCATCGCGCTGGACGAAGCGCTGCGCATGGCGACGCTGTATCCGGCGCGCGCCATCGGCGTCGATCACCGTCTGGGCACCCTCGAAGCCGGCAAGGTGGCTAACCTGACCGCCTTCACCCGTGATTTCAAGATCACCAAAACGCTCGTTAACGGTAACGAGGTTTAATTCAATGAACAGCGAGTAAAATTATTGATGAGCACTGGCGGACAAGCACAAATAGGGAACGTTGACTTAGTCAAACAACTTAACGGCGCGGCAGTTTACCGCCTGATCGACCAGCAGGGCCCGATCTCGCGCATTCAGATTGCCGAACTCAGCCAGCTCGCCCCCGCCAGCGTCACCAAAATTACTCGCCAGCTGCTGGAGCGCGGGCTGATCAAAGAAGTCGATCAGCAGGCCTCCACCGGCGGCCGCCGCGCGATCTCCATCGTGTCGGAAACCCGTCATTTCCATACCGTCGCGGTGCGTCTCGGCCGCCACGACGCCACCATCACCCTGTATGACATGAGCGGCAAGTCGCTCAGCGAAGAACACTATCCGCTGCCGGAACGCACTCAAGAAACGCTGGAGAATGCGCTGTTCGCCGCCATCGCCCAATTCATCGACGCTAACCAGCGCCGCCTGCGCGAGCTGATCGCCATCGCGGTGATCCTGCCCGGCCTGGTGGATCCGGCGCTGGGCGTGGTGCGCTACATGCCGCACATCAGCGTCAGCAATTGGGCGCTGGTGGACAACCTGCAGCAGCGCTTTAACGTCACCAGCTTCGTCGGCCACGACATCCGCAGCCTGGCGCTGGCGGAGCACTACTTCGGCGCCACCCGCGACTGCGAAGACTCGATTCTGGTGCGCCTGCACCGCGGCACCGGCGCCGGCATCATCGTCAACGGGCAGATTTTTCTCGGCAACAACGGCAACGTCGGCGAGATCGGCCATATCCAGATCGATCCGCTGGGGGAACGCTGCCACTGCGGCAACTTCGGCTGCCTGGAAACCGTGGCCGCCAACGCCGCGATCGAACAGCGCGTGCGCCAGCTGCTGAGCCAGGGCTATCCGAGCAAACTGACGCTGGAAGACTGCGGCATCAACGCCATCTGCAAGGCCGCCAACCGCGGCGATCTGCTGGCCAGCGAAGTGATCGAACACGTAGGCCGCTATCTGGGCAAAGCGGTGGCCATCGCCATCAACCTGTTCAATCCGCAGAAGGTGGTGATCGCCGGTGAGATCACCGAAGCGGACAAGGTGCTGCTGCCGGCGATCCAGAGCTGCATCAATACCCAGGTGCTGAAGGACTTCCGCAAAAATCTGCCGGTGGTGACCTCCGAACTCAATCATCGCTCGGCGATCGGCGCTTTCGCCCTGGCCAAACGCGCGATGCTCAACGGCGTGCTCTTGCAGCGATTGCTGGAAAGCTGATCCGCCGCTTCTGGCAGGCGTGTTATCGTCACCCTTCGCCTGCCGTAATCATGAGAAACAGCGACAAATGAAAATCAAAAACGTTATATGCGATATCGACGGCGTGCTGCTGCATGACAATACGCCGGTTCCCGGCGCCGACCTGTTCCTGGCGCGCATCCAGGAACAAGGCATGCCGCTGGTGGTGCTGACCAACTACCCATCACAGACCGCACAGGATCTGGCGAACCGCTTCGCCGCCGCCGGGCTGGAAGTGCCGGAGAGCGCGTTCTACACCTCGGCGATGGCCACCGCCGATTTCCTGCGCCGTCAGGAAGGCAAAAAAGCCTATGTGGTCGGCGAAGGCGCCCTGATCCATGAGCTGTACAAAGCCGGTTTCACCATCACCGACATCAACCCGGACTTCGTGATCGTCGGAGAAACCCGCTCTTACAACTGGGACATGATGCATAAAGCCGCCTACTTCGTGAGCAACGGCGCGCGCTTTATCGCCACCAACCCGGATAGTCACGGCCACGGCTTCTCGCCGGCCTGTGGCGCGCTGTGCGCCCCCATTGAGAAGATCACCGGCCGCAAGCCGTTTTACGTCGGCAAGCCCAGCCCGTGGATCATTCGCGCCGCACTGAACAAAATGCAGGCGCACTCGGAAGAGACGGTGATCGTCGGCGATAACCTGCGCACCGACATTCTGGCGGGCTTCCAGGCCGGCTTGGAAACCGTGCTGGTGCTGTCCGGCGTCTCCACGCTGAGCGACATCGAAACCATGCCGTTCCGCCCGAGCTACGTCTACCCTTCCGTCGCCGATATCACCATCTTCTGATGCGGCCATGGCGGCCGCCCGGCCGCCATTATTTCCTTCTCCCTCAGCGTCAGTTTGAATTTAATTCGTTCATGGCCGTAAAAGGTTTCAGCCTGCCTGCGTTAAAAATCCTCATTATAACGTTACGCCCCGCCAATAGCTGATATTGCCGGCGAGCGGAAAACCCTTACCCCTAATTAATGAGGCTACCATGAGCACAAATAACACGATTAATGCCATCGCCGCCGATGACGCGGCCATTATGCCGTCTATCGCCAATAAAAAGATCCTGATGGGTTTCTGGCACAACTGGGCCGCCGGCGCCAGTGACGGCTATCAGCAGGGCCAGTTCACCAATATGAACCTGACCGACATTCCCGCCGAGTACAACGTGGTGGCCGTCGCCTTTATGAAAGGCCAGGGCATCCCGACCTTCAAGCCTTACAACCTGTCCGATGCCGAGTTCCGCCGCCAGGTGGGCGTGCTGAACAGCCAGGGCCGCGCGGTGCTGATCTCCCTCGGCGGCGCAGACGCGCATATCGAGCTGAAAACCGGCGACGAAGACAAGCTGAAAGACGAGATTATTCGCCTGGTGGAAGTCTATGGCTTCGACGGACTGGATATCGATCTGGAACAGGCGGCGATCGGCGCCGCCAATAATAAAACCGTCTTGCCTGCGGCGCTGAAAAAAGTAAAAGACCATTACGCCGCCCAGGGGAAAAACTTTATTATCAGCATGGCGCCGGAATTCCCATACTTACGTGAAAATGGCACCTACCTGGATTATATCAGCGCCCTCGAAGGCTATTACGACTTTATCGCGCCGCAATATTATAACCAGGGTGGCGATGGCCTTTGGGTTGAAGAAATTAAAACCTGGCTGACCCAAAACGACGATACCAAGAAGGAAGACTTCCTCTACTACCTGACGGAAAGCCTGGTTACCGGCACCCGCGGCTATGCGAAGATCCCGGCGGCGAAATTCGTCATCGGCCTGCCGAGCAACAACGACGCCGCCGCCACCGGCTACGTGATCGATAAACAGGCGGTGTATAACGCTTTCTCACGTCTCGACGCCAAAAACCTGTCGATCAAGGGCCTGATGACCTGGTCAATCAACTGGGATAACGGCAAGAGCAAAGCCGGCGTCGCCTACAATTGGGAGTTCAAAACCCGCTATGCGCCGCTGATTCAGGGCGGCGTCACCCCGCCGCCGGGAAAGCCTAATGCGCCGACGGCGCTGACGGTCGCCGAGCTGGGCGCCACCTCGCTGAAACTGAGCTGGGCCGCCGCCACCGGCGCCTCACCGATCGCCAGCTACACCGTCTACCGCAACGGCAACCCGATCGGCCAAACCGCCGGTCTGTCGCTGGCCGACAGCGGTCTGACGCCGGCAACCCAGTACAGCTACTTCGTTACCGCGACCGACACCCTGGGCAATACCTCCCTGCCGAGCAGCGCGCTGGCGGTCAAAACCGCCAATGACGGTACGCCGCCCGATCCGGGCGCGCCCGAGTGGCAGAACAACCACAGCTACAAAGCCGGCGACGTCGTGAGTTATAAAGGCAAGAAATACACCTGTATTCAGGCGCACACCTCCAATGCCGGCTGGACGCCGGATGCCGCGTTCACCCTCTGGCAGCTCATCGCCTAATCGCTAATCGATTGCCGGTCAAACTGGCCGGCAATCCCGCCATCACGCTAAAAATTGCATAATCGATAATTTTTCACGCCGATAACTGAAAATCCGTTAAAAACCTCAGCTACGCAAACAACTATTTCTCAGCGCAGGGCTAAAACGCTTGCATCCTCTGCAGCTTTTGGCGCATTTTCATAACCACAGCGCAGCAAAACCGCGTTATCGCTGATAAATCGGCAATGCTGCCCATAACAGTAAAAACAACATCACAGTCATAAAAGCCCGTTAGGAGAGTTGTATGTGTTCTATTTTCGGTGTGCTCGATCTGAAGTCCGATCCCGTTGAACTGCGTAAGAAAGCGCTGGAGCTGTCACGTCTGATGCGCCACCGCGGCCCGGATTGGTCCGGCGTTTACGCCAGCGACAAAGCCATTCTGGCTCACGAACGCCTGTCGATCGTCGACGTCAACAACGGCGCTCAACCACTGTACAACGCTGCGCACACCCACGTTCTGGCGGTCAACGGCGAAATTTACAACCACCAGGCGCTGCGCCAACAGCTGAGCGACCGCTATGCCTTCCAGACCGGCTCCGACTGTGAAGTGATCCTGGCGCTGTATCAGGAGAAAGGCCCGGAGTTCCTCGACGATCTGCAAGGCATGTTCGCCTTTGCCCTGTATGACACCGAAAAAGACGCCTACCTGATCGGCCGCGATCACCTGGGAATCATCCCGCTGTATATGGGCCATGACGAACACGGCAACCTGTACGTTGCCTCGGAAATGAAAGCGCTGGTGCCGGTGTGCCGCACCATCAAGGAATTCCCGGCCGGCAGCTACCTGTGGAGCCAGGACGGCCAGATCCGCGAATACTATCGCCGCGACTGGTTCGATTACGACAGCGTCAAGGACAACGTGACCGACGCCGCCGCCCTGCGCACCGCGCTGGAAGAGTCGGTGAAAAGCCACCTGATGTCCGACGTGCCTTACGGCGTGCTGCTCTCGGGCGGGCTGGATTCCTCGGTCATTTCGGCGATCACCAAGAAGTACGCCGCGCGCCGCGTGGAAGATCAGGAACGCAGCGAAGCCTGGTGGCCGCAGCTGCACTCCTTCGCCGTCGGGCTGGAAGGCTCGCCGGATCTGCGCGCCGCGCAGGAGGTGGCCAACCATCTGGGCACCGTGCACCATGAGATCCACTTCACCGTGCAGGAAGGGCTGGACGCCATCCGCGACGTGATTTACCACATCGAAACCTATGACGTCACCACCATCCGCGCGTCGACGCCGATGTACCTGATGTCGCGCAAAATCAAGGCGATGGGCATCAAGATGGTGCTTTCCGGCGAAGGCGCGGACGAAGTGTTCGGCGGCTACCTGTACTTCCATAAGGCGCCGGACGCCCGCGAATTCCACGAAGAGACCGTACGCAAACTGCTGGCGCTGCACATGTTCGACTGCGCGCGCGCCAACAAGGCGATGTCCGCCTGGGGCGTCGAAGCCCGCGTGCCGTTCCTGGACAAGAAATTCCTCGACGTGGCAATGCGCATCAACCCGAAAGATAAAATGTGCGGCAACGGCAAAATGGAAAAACACATCGTTCGCGAATGTTTCGAGTCCTATTTGCCCGCCAGCGTGGCCTGGCGCCAGAAAGAGCAGTTCTCCGACGGCGTCGGCTACAGCTGGATCGACACGCTAAAAGAGGTGGCTGCGCAGCAAATTAGCGATCAACAGCTCGAAACCGCGCGTTTCCGCTTCCCGTACAACACGCCGACGTCGAAAGAAGGCTACCTGTACCGCGAAATCTTCGAGGAGCTGTTCCCGCTGCCGAGCGCCGCCGAATGCGTGCCGGGCGGCCCATCCGTCGCCTGCTCGTCCGCCAAGGCCATCGAGTGGGATGAATCGTTCAAGAAGATGGACGATCCTTCCGGCCGCGCCGTCGGCGTGCACCAGGCCGCCTATAAATAATCGTGCGGCATTTTCCCCGAGGCGGGCCTTTTGGCCCGCCTTTTTGTTGCCTTTTCCGCCCGCCAACTGCCTGAATTGCCGATTTTATCGCCATAATGTTCACAACCCAGACAAACGGCGCTTCCGGGCGCTTTTTCGGGAAAAAACTTGTTGACGCAAATCGGTCATATACGCATAATGCGCCCCGCAACGCCGATGAAGGCAAAGCAAAAAAAGAGGGCTACGTAGCTCAGCTGGTTAGAGCACATCACTCATAATGATGGGGTCACAGGTTCGAATCCCGTCGTAGCCACCATCTCTTTTTTGTATTTGCGGGAGTGGCGAAATTGGTAGACGCACCAGATTTAGGTTCTGGCGCCGCAAGGTGTGCGAGTTCAAGTCTCGCCTCCCGCACCATTTCTCTTCATCGTCGGCGCAGTATGTTGATGGGGTATCGCCAAGCGGTAAGGCACCGGTTTTTGATACCGGCATTCCCTGGTTCGAATCCAGGTACCCCAGCCATATTCTTTCGGGAACGGGGTTTCAACATAAGATTTGTTTGCAGGTGGGGTATCGCCAAGCGGTAAGGCACCGGTTTTTGATACCGGCATTCCCTGGTTCGAATCCAGGTACCCCAGCCATAACAAACTGCTTGCAAATCAAAGAAGTAAAAAGTAACATCGGCTACGTAGCTCAGCTGGTTAGAGCACATCACTCATAATGATGGGGTCACAGGTTCAAATCCCGTCGTAGCCACCATAATTGGGGTGTCGCCAAGCGGTAAGGCTCTGGTTTCTGATACCAGCATACCCAGGTTCGAATCCTGGCACCCCAGCCATATTTAGAAAAGCCCGCTTCGGCGGGCTTTTTGCTGTCTGCCGTTCAGCCAACCTTAAATAGGCCCAGCCACCGCTGAGCCCTGTCGGTTACAATCCCAAAGCGTACTTCAACGCATGCTCTTTCAGCTTACCCGCCCGCTGCGCGGCCATCAGCGCCAGATTGCGCGCCACGGTCAGCGGCGCCAGGTTATTGCTGAAGGCGGTATAGAACAGATCCATGCCGCTCTGCATCAACAGATTGTCGGTACGGCGGCGGCGTTGATAGCGCAGCAGCACCGCCTCGCCGCTCCAGTCTTCTCCCTGCTCCCGCGCCTCGCTCAGCACGTTCAGCAAGGCATCCACATCGCGATACCCCAGATTGACGCCCTGCCCGGCCAGCGGGTTGATGGTATGCGCCGCATCGCCCAGCAGCGCCAGGCCCGGCAGCACGTAGCGCTGCGCATGGCGGCGCGTCAACGGGAACGATCCGGCGGCATGCACCTTGACCGGGCCCAGTCGCGCCGGAAAAGCGGCGGCGATCTCGCGCTCCAGCTGCGCCGGCGGCATCGCCTGCAGTTGGCGAATGCGCTGCGGGCTGTCATACCACACCAGCGACGCCCAGCTGTCGTACAGCGGCAGGAAAGCGCGCGGCCCTGACGGGAAGAAGCGCTGCCAGGTCACATCCTGCTGCGGCGCGCCGGTATCGACGGTGATCAACATGCACGCCTGACGATACTGCCAGCCGTTGGTGCCGATCGCCGCCAGCTTGCGCACCTGCGAGTTGGCGCCGTCGGCGCCGACAACCAGCCGCGCCTGCAGCGTTTCACCGCTGTCCAGCGTCAGTTGCCAGGCCTTGTCCGCCCGCTGCAGCGATTGCAGCCTGGCGGGGCACAGCAGCGTCAAATTGGCGCACTGTGCGAACTGCTGCCACAGCGCCAGCTGCAAAATGCGGTTTTCCACCATAAAGCCCAACTCCGGCAGCCCCAGCGATAGCGCATCGAACGCCACGCGCGACGACGCCCATTCCCAGGTCTCCAGCCGGCGATACGGCACCGTGCGCATCGCCGTCACGGCGGGCCAGGCGCCGAGCTGTTTCAGCAGCCCCACCGAGGTGCAGCCGATAGCGGAAATGCGCAGGTCCGGCGGGCTTTGCGCCTCGAACGCCTGCGGCGCCTGATGTTCCAGCAACGCCACCGACCAGCCCGCCTGCGCCAGGCCCAGAGCCGCCGCCGCGCCGACCATGCCGCCGCCCACCACCACCGCGTCGTACCGATTTTGAGATGTCTTCATATTGGCTATGTTTTCTATGTGAATGCTCGCCATCCCACCCGACATGGCGTTTTGCGCAGTGTACCGGATTTTCGCTTCGGCTTCAGGTTGCATGCCATTTTCCCCCGCGCTGGTCACAACGGCGGCAAATGATTACAATACGCGCCCTGCATGTCGCGTAACGCAACTTTCGCTCCGCACTGAGTAATGGCAAGTCAATGACGAAAAAACTACATATCAAAACCTGGGGCTGCCAGATGAATGAGTACGATTCATCGAAAATGGCCGACCTGTTGAACAGCACGCACGGCTTCGAGTGGACCGACAACGCCGAGGAAGCTGACGTGCTGTTGCTGAATACCTGCTCGATCCGTGAAAAAGCGCAGGAAAAAGTTTTCGCCATGCTGGGGCGCTGGCGCTTGCTGAAAGAGAAGAACCCGTCTGTCATCATCGGCGTCGGCGGTTGCGTGGCCTCGCAAGAAGGCGAACTGATCCGCAGCCGCGCGCCTTGCGTCGACGTGGTATTCGGCCCGCAGACCCTGCACCGCCTGCCGGAAATGATCAACCACGTTCAGGGCACCCGCAGCCCGGTGGTCGATATCAGTTTCCCTGAGATCGAAAAGTTCGACCGCCTGCCGGAGCCGCGCGCCGAAGGCCCGACCGCGTTCGTGTCGATCATGGAAGGCTGCAACAAATACTGCACTTTCTGCGTGGTGCCATACACCCGCGGCGAGGAAGTGAGCCGCCCGAGCGACGACGTGCTGTTCGAAATCGCCCAACTGGCGGCGCAGGGCGTGCGCGAAGTCAACCTGCTCGGGCAAAACGTCAACGCGTACCGCGGCGCCACGCATGACGGCGATATCTGCTCGTTCGCCGAACTGCTGCGCCTGGTGGCCGCCATCGACGGCATCGATCGCATTCGCTTCACCACCAGCCACCCTATCGAGTTCACCGACGACATCATCGCGGTGTACGAAGACACGCCGGAGCTGGTCAGCTTCCTGCACCTGCCGGTGCAGAGCGGTTCGGATCGCATCCTGACCATGATGAAACGCGCCCATACCGCGCTGGAGTATAAGGCGATTATCCGCAAGCTGCGCAAGGCGCGTCCGAACATCCAGCTCAGCTCCGACTTCATCGTCGGTTTCCCGGGCGAGAGCCAGGCCGACTTCGAACAAACCATGAACCTGATCGCCGACGTCAACTTCGACGTCAGCTTCAGCTTCATCTATTCGTCTCGCCCCGGTACGCCGGCGGCAGACATGGTTGACGACGTCAGCGAAGAAGAGAAAAAACAGCGGCTGTATATTCTGCAGGATCGCATCAACCAGCAGGCGCTGCAGTTCAGCCGCCGCATGCTCGGCACCGTCCAGCGCATTCTGGTGGAAGGCACCTCGCGCAGAAGCGTGATGGAGCTGGCCGGGCGCACGGAGTGCAACCGTGTGGTAAACTTCGAAGGCACGCCCGACATGATCGGCCAGTTTGTCGACGTGGAAATTACCGAGGTGCTGACCAACACCCTGCGTGGCGCAGTGGTGCGCACCGAACAGCAGATGGATCTGCGCGTACATGAATCCCCGCAGTCGGTGATCGCCCGTACCCGCAAAGAAAACGCGCTGGGCGTCGGCATTTACCAGCCCTGACGCCGCGGCGGCTCGCATTATCGCCGCCCGTTCGCGCTACTCCTTACCGTTTCTCCGCCGGGCGTCCGCGCCCGGTGATGTTCTTTTTTTATTTTTTATTGTTGAAGAGGCGACATAACATGCAACTCCCACACTGCCCGAAGTGCAACTCCGAATACACCTACCAGGACAATGCCCTGTTCATCTGCCCTGAGTGCGCCCACGAGTGGAGCGACAGCGCCCCGGCGGAAGATCAGGACGCGCTGATCGTCAAAGACGCCAACGGCAACCTGCTGGCGGACGGCGACGCGGTCACCGTGATCAAGGACCTGAAGGTTAAAGGCAGCTCCTCGATGCTGAAGATCGGCACCAAGGTGAAAAACATTCGTCTGGTGGAAGGCGATCACAACATCGACTGCAAAATCGACGGCTTCGGCCCGATGAAACTGAAATCCGAGTTCGTGAAAAAGAACTGATTCTCGGCGGCCTTGTCCTATGATGACGCGGCGGGCTTTGCGCCCCGCCGCGTTTTTTCCTTATCTTCCCTTGAATTCCGCCGACGGCGCACAGATAGATCAGCGGTAAACTTGCGCCGTTGCGGCGCACCATGAATAATTCAAGAAAGAGAGTATTCAGGCTCGCCCTGAACGCGCGCGTCCCGGACGCGCTATGTGACATCAACAACCAGGCCCGATGTGACCTAGAGGAATAGTTTGAACGTCGCAACACAAGAAATTATGTTGGAGCCCGCAGACAACAAGCGTTTGCTCAGCCTGTGCGGCCCGTTTGATGACAACATCAAGCAACTCGAGCGCCGATTGGGCATCGAAATCAATCGTCGCGATAACCGCTTCAAGCTGGTCGGCAAAAACCTGTGCGTGGTCGCCGCCGCCGATATCCTGCGCCATCTGTACGTGGATACCGCGCCGATTCGCGGCGTGATCCCGGATATCGATCCGGAGCAAATCCATCTGGCTATCAAAGAGAGCCGGGTGCTGGAACAGGTGGCGGACAGCGTGCCGGATTACGGCAAGGCGGTCACCATCAAAACCAAGCGCGGCATGGTGAAACCGCGCACGCCTAACCAGGCGCAGTACATCGCCAACATTCTCGATCACGACATCACCTTCGGCATCGGCCCGGCCGGTACCGGCAAAACTTACCTGGCGGTCGCCGCCGCGGTGGATGCGCTGGAACGCCAGGAAATTCGCCGCATTCTGCTGACCCGTCCTGCGGTCGAAGCCGGCGAAAAGCTGGGCTTCCTGCCGGGCGATCTGAGCCAGAAGGTTGATCCTTATCTGCGCCCGCTGTACGACGCCCTGTTCGAAATGCTGGGCTTCGAGCGCGTGGAGAAGCTCATTGAGCGCAACGTGATCGAAGTCGCGCCGCTGGCCTATATGCGCGGCCGTACGCTGAACGACGCCTTTATCATTCTGGATGAGAGCCAGAACACCACCATCGAGCAGATGAAGATGTTCCTGACGCGCATCGGTTTCAACTCGAAGGCGGTCATCACCGGCGACGTCACCCAGATCGACCTGCCGCGCAACCAGAAATCCGGCCTGCGCCACGCGGTGGAAGTGCTGTCGGACGTGGAAGAACTGAGCTTCAACTTCTTCCACAGCGAAGACGTGGTGCGCCACCCTGTGGTGGCCCGCGTGGTCATCGCCTATGAGGCCTGGGAAGCCGCCGAACAGAAACGCAAAGACGCAATTGCCGAACAACGTAAGCGCGAGGCGCTCGCCGCCTCCGAGCAGGAGACACCATGAGTCAGGTGATTTTGGATCTGCAGATTGCCTGTGAAAGCAGCGACGGCCTGCCGGATGAAGCCACGTTCCAGCGCTGGCTGGAAGGCGTGCTGCCGCAATTTCAGGAAGAGGCCGAGGTGACCGTGCGTCTGGTGGACGAAGCGGAAAGCCACGAGCTGAACCTGACCTACCGCGGCAAAGACAAGCCGACCAACGTGCTCTCTTTCCCGTTCGAGGCCCCGCCGGGCATCGAGCTGCCGCTGCTCGGCGATCTGATCATCTGCCGCCAGGTGGTTGAACAGGAAGCGATTGAGCAAGGCAAAACGCTGGAGGCCCACTGGGCGCATATGGTTGTCCACGGCAGTCTTCATCTGCTAGGGTATGACCACATCGAAGACGATGAAGCCGAAGAAATGGAGTCTTTGGAAACCGAAATCATGCACGGACTGGGTTATCCTGATCCGTACCTGGCGGAAAAAGACCCCGTCTGACGTCAGCCGTTTACCCCACAGCCCCCATGCGGGGCTGTCGCTGACGCCCCTTAACTCTGACATGAGTGACAGTAACGAAAACGCCATGAGCGACGACCATTCACAAAGCAATGACAGCCCCAGTCCCAAGAAGGGGTTCTTTACTCTTATCCTTAACCAGCTGTTCCACGGCGAGCCCAAAAACCGTGGCGATCTGGTCGAGCTGATCCGTGATTCCGAACAAAACGACCTGATCGATCCCGATACCCGCGACATGCTGGAAGGCGTGATGGATATCGCCGAACAGCGCGTGCGCGACATCATGATCCCCCGCTCCCAGATGGTGACGCTCAAGCGCAACCAGACGCTGGAAGAGTGCCTAGACGTGATTATCGACTCCGCCCACTCGCGCTTCCCGGTGATCAGCGAAGACAAAGATCACATCGAAGGCATCCTGATGGCCAAGGATCTGCTGCCGTTCATGCGCGCAGACTCCGAGCCGTTCAGCATCGACAAGGTGCTGCGCACCGCAGTGGTGGTGCCGGAAAGCAAGCGCGTCGACCGGATGCTGAAAGAGTTCCGCTCCCAGCGCTATCATATGGCGATTGTCATTGACGAATTCGGTGGCGTGTCCGGCCTGGTCACCATCGAAGATATCCTGGAACTGATCGTCGGCGAGATCGAAGACGAATACGACGACGAAGACGATCTGGATATCCGCCAGCTCAGCCGCCACATGTACACCGTGCGCGCGCTGGCCCCGATCGAAGACTTCAACGACGCGTTCGGCACCCATTTCAGCGACGACGAGGTCGATACCATCGGCGGTTTGGTGATGCAAGCCTTCGGCCATCTGCCTGCGCGCGGGGAAACCATTGAAATCGAAGGTTACCTATTTAAAGTTGCCATGGCAGACAGTCGACGTATCATCCAGGTTCATGTAAAAATTCCGGACGACTCTCCACCACCGAAACTGGAAGATTAAATCCAACATGGCTAAAGCCTCATTACTTGAACGCCAGTGGGTTCGCGCCCTGCTGGCGCTGTTGTCAGGTGCCGGCGGGACGCTGGCGTTCTCGCCCTACGATTTCTGGCCCGCGGCCATCGTCTCCCTGTTCGGCCTGCTGGCCGTTACCCTCAATCGCACCACCAAACAGTCCGCCCTGCTCGGCTTTGTCTGGGGCTTCGGGTTGTTCGGCAGCGGGATCAACTGGGTGTATGTCAGCATCGCCGATTTCGGCGGCATGCCCTTCGCCGTCAACGTCTTCCTGGTGGCGCTGCTCGCCGCTTACCTGTCGCTGTATACCGGGCTGTTCGCCGGGCTGCTGACCCGCCTGTGGCCGGCGACCCGCTGGTGGCGGCTGGCCATCGCCGCGCCGGCGCTGTGGCAGGTCACGGAATTCCTGCGCGGCTGGGTGCTGACCGGCTTCCCATGGCTGCAGTTCGGCTATAGCCAGATCAACGGCCCGCTGAAAGGCATCGCGCCGCTGCTGGGCGTCGACGCCATCACCTTTGTGCTGATGGCCATCGCCGGCCTGCTGGTGTACGCCGTCAATCAGCGCCGCCTCTCGGCGGCGGTGATCGCCGCCGCGCTGCTGTTGTTGCCATGGCCGCTGCGCCAGCTGCAGTGGTTTACTCCGCAGACGGATAAAGCGGTGAATGTCGCCATGGTGCAAGGCAACATCGCTCAATCGATGAAATGGGATCCGAAAGCGCTGGTCAGCACGCTGCAAACCTATCTGGACGAAACCCGTCCCTACATGGGCAAGGCGCCGATCGTCATCTGGCCGGAATCCGCCATCCCGGATTATGAAGCCAATCAGAACGGCTTCCTGACGATGATGGACGACCTGATGCGGGCGAAGAACAGCAGCCTCATCACCGGCATCGTCGACGTGCGCGCCACGCCGCAGGGCCAGCAAATCTACAACAGCGCCATCGTGCTCGGTGAACCGACGCCGTACAGGTACCCGGCCAACGATCGCTACAACAAGCACCACCTGGTGCCGTTCGGCGAGTTCGTGCCGCTGGAGACGCTGCTGCGGCCGCTGGCGCCGTTCTTCGACCTGCCGATGTCCTCCTTCAGCCGCGGCGACTACGTACAACCGCAGCTCAGCGTACGCGGCTACAACCTGACGGCGGCCATTTGCTACGAAATCGTGTTGGGCCAGCAGGTGCGCGATAACTTCCGCCCGGACACCAACTTCCTGCTGACCATCTCCAACGACGCCTGGTTCGGCCACTCCATCGGCCCATGGCAGCACTTCCAGATGGCGCGCATGCGGGCGCTGGAACTGGGCCGGCCGCTGCTGCGCAGCACCAACAACGGCGTCACCGCCGCAGTGGACGCGAACGGCGACGTGATCGCCGAGATCCCGCAGTTCACTCGTCAGGTGCTTGAAGTGAAGGTCACACCGACCACCGGCGTCACGCCTTACGCGCGTTTCGGCGCCACGCCGCTGTGGGTGATCACCCTGTTGCTGGGCGGTTGGGCGCTGATGTTGGGCCTGCGCCGCAAATAGTCCTCTTCGCCGGGGCGCGCCCGCCGCGCCCCGCGTTTGCGTAAACGTTCCCCCACCTCGGTCAGAAAACGTCGTTAAATCAACGCGACTGGCACACTCCTTGCTTTATCTAAGGTGACATCGCACGTCGGCTAACTTTTGCTGACGTTTTGTCGCACCCGTGCACATTTTGGAGGCACCGAACGCACCATGCAGGTGCGTCGGGGTTTGATTGCATTGATTTGGTGCGCGCGGCGTCTCAAAAAATGAAACATTTTAGTTTCAAGATATTCACAATCGGTTATTTTTTAACGGCTATCCGTTCTAAGACTATCTTTATAACCTGAGCAATAAATAGTCGATTTAAACCTGACGCTCTTTAGTCAGAGCCACCACAACAGCAAAGGAGTTGGACCATGCAAATGCGTAAATTGGCGTTATCGTTACTGCTGCTCGGTATGGCAGGTAGCGTGGCGCACGCGGAAGACCTGACCGGTACGCTGAAGAAAATCAAAGACAACGGCGTTATCGTTGTCGGCCACCGCGAATCGTCTGTGCCCTTTTCCTACTACGACAACCAGCAAAAAGTTGTGGGCTACTCTCAGGACTACTCCAACCAAATCGTTGAAGCCGTTAAGAAAAAGCTGAATGCACCGAATCTGCAGGTGAAAATGCTGCCGATTACCTCGCAGAACCGCATCCCGCTGCTGCAAAACGGCACCTATGACTTCGAATGCGGCTCTACCACCAATAACGTAGAGCGCCAGAAACAGGCCGCCTTCTCCGACACCATCTTTGTGGTCGGCACCCGCCTGCTGGTGAAGAAAGGCTCCGACATCAAAGACTTTAAAGACCTGGCCGGCAAACCGGTGGTGGTCACCTCCGGCACCACGTCCGAAGTGTTGCTGAACAAACTGAACGACAGCGACAAAATGAACATGCGCATCATCAGCGCCAAAGACCACGGCGACTCCTTCCGCACCCTGGAAAGCGGCCGCGCGGTGGCCTTCATGATGGATGACGCCCTGCTGGCGGGCGAGCGCGCCAAAGCCAAGAAGCCGGATCAATGGGAAATCATCGGCACGCCGCAGTCGAAAGAAGCCTACGGTTGCATGCTGCGTAAAGACGATCCTGAGTTCAAGAAACTGGTCGATGACACTATCGCCCAGGCGCAAACCTCCGGTGAAGCGGCCAAGTGGTTTGATAAATGGTTCAAGCAGCCTATCCCACCGAAAAACCTCAACATGAACTTCGAGCTGTCGGACGACATGAAGCAACTGTTCAAAGCGCCTAACGACAAAGCGTTGAACTGACTCAATAGAATAAAGCCGGGGCGGCCGCCAAGCCAAACCGGCCCAGTTGATGACTGGGACAGACAGGAATGAGGGGGGCCGTTCCCCTCCCTCATTTTCCCCAAGGCGCGTCACCGATCTCCGCACACAACAAGCCAGCCCGACTGGCCGCGCGGCGATCGGCGCCTATCAAGTCATCACTTTTCGGCGCCCTGCGCCCGTTTATCGGAGTTTGTTATGTCAATAGATTGGAACTGGGGTATCTTCCTGCAGCAGGCCCCGTTTGGGAACACCACTTACCTCGGCTGGATCTGGTCCGGCTTTCAGGTCACGGTGGCCCTCTCCGTCTGTGCATGGATTATCGCTTTCTTCGTCGGTTCGCTGTTCGGTATCTTGCGTACCGTGCCCAACCGCTT
Source organism: Serratia sp. CY55921 (assembly GCF_052167655.1). Classification (NCBI taxonomy): domain Bacteria; kingdom Pseudomonadati; phylum Pseudomonadota; class Gammaproteobacteria; order Enterobacterales; family Yersiniaceae; genus Serratia; species Serratia sp. CY55921. The sequence continues at coordinate 2,511,838 of NZ_JBJNMU010000001.1, forward strand.
TCTTTCCACTCTCGGCACCTGTTACGTCGAACTGTTCCGCAACGTGCCGCTGATCGTGCAATTCTTTACCTGGTATCTGGTGATCCCCGAGCTGCTGCCGGCCAATATCGGCACCTGGTTCAAGACCGAGCTGGATCCCAACGTGCAGTTCTTCGTCTCTTCCATGCTCTGTCTGGGGCTATTTACCGCCGCCCGCGTTTGCGAGCAAGTGCGCGCCGCCATTCAATCCCTGCCGCGCGGCCAGAAAGCCGCCGGGTTGGCGATGGGCCTGACGCTGCCGCAAACCTACCGCTACGTGCTGTTGCCGAACGCCTACCGGGTTATCGTGCCGCCGATGACCTCGGAGATGCTCAACCTGGTCAAAAACTCCGCCATCGCCTCCACCATCGGCCTGGTGGACATGGCCGCACAGGCCGGCAAGCTGTTGGATTACTCCGCACACGCCTATGAATCCTTTACCGCCATTACGCTGGCTTATATCGGCATCAACGCCGTGATCATGCTGTTTATGCGTCTGGTCGAAAAGAAAGTGCAGTTGCCTGGCAACCTGGGGAGTAAATAATGTACGAATTTGACTGGGCGTCGATCGTCCCAAGCTTCCCTTATCTGCTGCAGGGCATGGCGATCACGCTGAAGATCACCGTGACCGCCATCGTGGTCGGCATTCTGTGGGGCACTGTGCTGGCGGTGATGCGTCTGTCGCCGTTCAAGCCCATCAGCTGGTTCGCCACCCTGTATGTCAACCTGTTCCGCTCGGTGCCGCTGGTGATGGTGCTGCTGTGGTTCTATCTGGTGGTTCCAAGCTTATTACAACAGGTTCTAGGCCTGTCGCCGAAAACCGATATTCGCCTGATCTCGGCTATGGTAGCCTTTTCCCTGTTTGAAGCGGCCTATTACTCGGAAATCATCCGCGCCGGTATCATCAGCATCTCGCGCGGCCAATCCTCCGCCGCGTTGGCGCTGGGCATGACGCATTGGCAATCCATGCGGCTGGTGATCCTGCCGCAGGCGTTCCGCGCCATGGTGCCACTGCTGCTGACCCAGGGCATCGTCCTGTTCCAGGATACCTCGCTGGTTTACGTACTGAGCCTGGCCGACTTCTTCCGCACCGCATCGACCATCGGCGAACGCGACGGCACCCAGGTTGAAATGATCCTGTTCGCCGGCTTTGTCTATTTTGTTATCAGCCTCGCCGCCTCGGCGCTGGTAAGCTATTTGAAGAAAAGGACTGTTTGATGATATCCCTGAAAAATGTTTCCAAGTGGTACGGTCACTTTCAAGTGTTGACCGATTGCACCACCGAAGTGAAAAAAGGCGAAGTGGTCGTCGTCTGCGGTCCTTCAGGCTCCGGCAAGTCCACCCTGATCAAAACCGTCAACGGCCTGGAGCCGATCCAGCAGGGAAGCATCCTGGTGAACGGCACGCCCGTCAACGACAAGAAAACCAACCTGGCGCAGCTGCGCGCCAAGGTCGGCATGGTGTTCCAACACTTTGAACTGTTCCCGCACCTGTCCATTATCGACAACCTGACGCTGGCGCAGGTAAAAGTGCTCAAGCGCGACAAGACCGCCTCACGCGAGAAGGGCCTGAAGCTGCTGGAACGCGTCGGCCTGTCCGCCCATGCCAACAAGTTCCCCGGTCAGCTCTCCGGCGGCCAGCAACAGCGCGTCGCCATCGCCCGCGCGCTGTGCATGGATCCGATCGCCATGCTGTTCGACGAACCGACCTCGGCGCTCGATCCGGAAATGATCAACGAAGTGCTGGACGTGATGGTCGAGCTGGCGAACGAAGGCATGACCATGATGGTGGTGACCCACGAAATGGGCTTCGCCCGCAAGGTGGCGAACCGCGTGATCTTTATGGACGAAGGCAAAATCGTCGAAGACCGCAACAAAGACGATTTCTTCAACAACCCCGAGTCCGATCGCGCCAAGGACTTCCTCGCCAAGATCCTGCACTAAGTTCTCGCTATGCGCCCCGCCAGGGGCGCATCTTTTCTCCCGGCACGAAAAGCGCTTGTATCTCCTCGTTTTTGATCCGATGCTCGCCGGATAACAAACAGAGGAGAAAGAACATGCCCCGCCCTATTATCATAGATTGCGATCCCGGCCTCGACGACGCCATCGCGCTGGCTATGGCGCTGCGCTCGCCGGAGCTGGACATCAAAGCCATCACCACCTCCGCCGGCAACCAGACGCCGGAAAAAACCCTGCACAACGCGCTGGGTCTGTTGACCCTGATGCAGCGCGAGGACATCCCTGTCGCCGCCGGCGCCGCTCGCCCGCTGATGCGCGAGCTGGTGATCGCCGACTATGTCCACGGCAAAACCGGCATGGGCAACACCCACCTGCCGACGCCGACAATCAAACCCGATCCCCGCGGCGCCGTCGAGCTGATCGCCGACCTGCTGCGCGCCAGCCCGCAGCCAATCACCCTGGTGGTGACCGGCCCGATGACCAACATCGCCCTGCTGTTGGCCCAGCATGCCGAGCTGAAAAGCCGTATCGAGCGCATCGTATTTATGGGCGGCGGCATGAATGCCGGCAATACCACGCCGGTGGCGGAATTCAATATCTTCGTCGATCCCGAAGCCGCCGAGATGGTGTTGAAATCCGGCGTGCCGCTGACCATGGCCGGGCTGAACGTCACCCATCAAGCGCTGGTGCTGCCGCAGGATATCGAGCGCATTCGCCAGATAGACAATCCGGTCGCGCAGGCGGTGGCGGAGATGCTCGATTTTTACCTGCCGCTGTACCTCAGCCATCCGCGCGGCCTGCCCGGCGCTGCGATGCACGATCCCTGCACCATCGCCTGGCTGCTGGCGCCGCAGCTGTTTACCGGCGTTGAACGCTGGGTCGGTGTGGAAACCAAAGGGGAGTACACCGTCGGCATGACGGTGGTGGACTATTTCCAGCAAACCGGCAACGCGGCCAACGTGGAAGTGCTGACCGGCATCGATCGCGCAGGCTTTATCGATCTGCTGGCCGAGCGCGTCGCGCGTTATTAATCCTCTCGGGGCGCGCTCGCGCCCTCATTCAACTTTTTTGATTTAACTCAGCGAATTTTTGCGCTATCACTGTTGATGGCTTGCCTCTACCATGCGTTTACACCGATTGACATCGTTACCGATTACACTTCGCCTGGAGATAAGCCAATGAGCCGCGTACTGGTCCTGAAATCAAGTATTCTGGGTGAATATTCCCAGTCTGGAAAATTAGTCGATTTTTTTGTTGAACAATGGCGAGAAGCTCACCCGGAAGACACCTTCACCGTGCGCGACTTGGCTAACCCAACGCTGCCGGAGCTGGATGGCGAAGTGATGGCCGGCTTTACCGCAGGCGACAACCCGCTGACGCCGCATCAGCAAAGCACCCTGGCGCTGTCCGATGAGCTGATTGCCGAGCTGAAGTCGCACGACACGCTGATCATCAGCGCCCCGATGTACAACTTCAACATCCCGACGCAGCTGAAGATCTACTTCGATCTGATCGCCCGCGCCGGTCAGACGTTCCGCTACACCTCCGCCGGCGCCGAAGGGCTGGTGACGGGCAAAAAAGCGATCGTCATCTCCAGCCGCGGCGGCATCCACGCCGACACGCCGACGGATCTGATCACCCCGTACGTGAAGCTGTTCCTGGGCTTTATCGGCATCACCGACGTTGAATTCGTGCTGGCGGAAGGCTTCGCCTACGGCCCGGAAGCGGCGGAGAAAGCCGCACAGGACAGCCGCATCGCGGTCGCGCAGAAAATCCCGGCCGGCGTCGCCGTCCCGGCCAGCGCACCGGCGCCGGCAAACGTCGCCCAAGAAGCCGTCAGCGGCGGTTTCCTGAGCAACCTGCTGAAGAAACTGTTCCGTTAACGGTAAACGTCAGCGTTCCCTGCCGTGGCGGGGGACGTCATCAGGGTTCAAATGGCCGACGCTGGAACTGGTCGTGACCGCATTTCGGGCAGAGCGGCAGCACTTCCGGCGTGTAAAACGCCAGGTGGTAGTGACACTGCTCGCAGACCAGATTGCCCAGCCCCACCACTTCACCGCTGTGATACACGCCGTGGTGGCTGACATCCTTGAACACCTCGCGCCACTCCAACTGGGTTTTATCGGTGATATCCGCCAGTTCCTGCCACAGGCTCTCCTTAATCACCCGCATAAACACGCTGTCGGTAAACTCGTCCCGGCTTTCCTGATAGCTGCGGGCGAACTCTTCCAGATCGCGCCTCACCGCCTGCGTCACCTGCCGCACCTCGTCGCGCGTCAGATCTTCGGCCTCGTTCAACCGCCGCTCCGCGCTGGCCACAAGTTCGTCGATATCGCGTTCGCCGTTTTTCAGACGTTCGGTCAGCGATGCCACCAATTCGCGGTAATACTGAGCAACCTTGTTCATAGACTCTCCTCGATAAACGCTGCGCCGGACTTGGCCATGGGGATACCCTTAAGCTACTTGTTCTTATTTTAGCCGTAAATGACTGATGTCACTTGGCAAGACGCGGGATCCGCAGGTTGTGAGCCGCGTCATGGCGGCGTTTTTTTTAAATGCGCCGAGTCAGGCGCTTGGAGTTGTTGCCGGGAGGTCTTATCAGCTATGCTATGCGGATCTACGAATACTAAATGTTCATTGCGTTGCCTCTGACCGGGGCAACGGTTTACACCTACAGGACCACCGGCCGCCATGCAAGAGCAATACCGTCCAGAAGACATAGAATCGAACGTACAGCTTCACTGGCAAGAGAAGCAGACTTTCAAAGTTACCGAAGACGACAGCAAGGAAAAGTACTACTGCCTATCCATGCTGCCTTACCCGTCCGGCCGACTGCACATGGGCCACGTTCGTAACTACACTATCGGCGACGTGATCTCGCGCTATCAGCGCATGCTGGGCAAAAACGTACTGCAGCCGATCGGCTGGGATGCGTTCGGCCTGCCGGCGGAAGGCGCGGCGGTGAAAAACAACACCGCGCCGGCCCCGTGGACCTACGACAACATCGAATACATGAAGAACCAGCTGAAACTGCTGGGCTTCGGCTACGACTGGGATCGCGAAATCGCCACCTGCCAGCCGGAATACTACCGCTGGGAACAGTGGTTCTTCACCAAGCTGTATGAAAAAGGCCTGGTCTACAAGAAGACCTCGGCGGTGAACTGGTGTCCGCACGATCTGACCGTGCTGGCCAACGAACAGGTTATCGACGGCTGCTGCTGGCGCTGCGACACCAAGGTCGAGCGTAAAGAGATCCCGCAGTGGTTCATCAAAATCACCGCCTACGCCGATCAGCTGCTGAACGATCTGGACACGCTGGAAAGCTGGCCGGAGCAGGTGAAAACCATGCAGCGCAACTGGATTGGCCGCTCCGAAGGCGTGGAAATCACCTTCGACGTGGCTGGCAGCGAAGAGAAGCTGACGGTTTACACCACCCGTCCCGACACCTTCATGGGCGCCACCTACGTGGCGGTCGCCGCGGGTCACCCGCTGGCGCAACAGGGCGCGCGCAACAACCCGGCGCTGACCGACTTCATCGACGAATGCCGCAACACCAAAGTGGCCGAAGCCGAAATGGCGACGATGGAGAAGAAAGGCATGCCGACCGGCCTGTTCGTTGTCCATCCGCTGAGCGGCGAGAAGCTGCCGGTGTGGGTCGCCAACTTCGTGCTGATGGAATACGGCACCGGCGCCGTGATGGCGGTGCCGGCGCACGACCAGCGCGACTGGGAATTCGCCACCAAATATGATTTGCCGATCAAACCGGTGATCCTGAACCTCGACGGCAGCCAGCCTGACGTGAGCGCCGAAGCGATGACCGACAAAGGCGCGCTGTTCAACTCCGGCGAGTTTGACGGTCTGGACAACGAAGCGGGCTTTAACGCCATCGCCGACAAACTGGTCGCCAAAGGCGTCGGCCAGCGCAAGGTCAACTACCGTCTGCGCGACTGGGGCGTTTCCCGTCAGCGTTACTGGGGCGCGCCAATCCCGATGGTGACCCTGGAAGACGGCACCGTGATGCCGACGCCGGAAGACCAACTGCCGGTGATCCTGCCGGAAGACGTGGTCATGGACGGCATCACCAGCCCGATCAAGGCCGACCCTGAGTGGGCGAAGACCACCGTCAACGGCCAGCCGGCGCTGCGCGAAACCGACACCTTCGACACCTTTATGGAGTCCTCCTGGTACTACGCGCGCTATACCTGCCCGCAGTACGACCAGGGCATGCTGGATCCGGCCGCCGCCAACTACTGGCTGCCGGTCGATCAATATATCGGCGGCATCGAGCACGCCATCATGCACCTGATGTACTTCCGCTTCTTCCACAAGCTGATGCGCGATGCGGGCCTGGTGGATTCCGATGAGCCGGCCAAGCGCCTGCTGTGTCAGGGCATGGTGCTGGCCGACGCCTTCTACTACACCGGCAACAGCGGCGAGCGCGTCTGGGTATCCCCGGTTGACGCCACCGTCGAGCGCGACGACAAAGGCCGCATCATCAAGGCCACCGATCCGCAAGGCCGTGAACTGGTCTATGCTGGCATGAGCAAAATGTCGAAGTCGAAGAACAACGGCATCGACCCGCAGGAGATGGTGGAAAAATACGGCGCGGACACCGTGCGTCTGTTCATGATGTTCGCTTCACCGGCAGAAATGACGCTGGAGTGGCAGGAATCCGGCGTGGAAGGGGCTAACCGCTTCCTGAAACGCGTATGGAAACTGGCCTACGATCACATGGAAAAAGGCGCGGTGCAGCCGCTGGACGTGGCGTCGCTGAACGAAGAGCAGAAAGCGCTGCGCCGCGATCTGCATAAAACCATCGCCAAAGTGACCGACGATATCGGCCGCCGCCAGACCTTCAACACCGCGATCGCCGCCGTGATGGAGCTGATGAACAAACTGGCCCGCGCGCCGCAGGAGAGCGAGCAGGATCGCGCGCTGCTGCAGGAAGCGCTGCTGGCCGTCGTTCGCATGCTGTATCCGTTCACCCCGCACGTGTGCTTCGCCCTGTGGCAGGCGCTGGGCGGCGAAGGCGACGTGGACACCGCGCCATGGCCGGTTGCCGACGAGCAGGCGATGGTCGAAGACTCCAAGCTGGTGGTGGTGCAGGTGAACGGCAAGGTTCGCGCTAAAATCACCGTATCTGCCGATGCGACCGAAGAGCAAGTGCGCGCGCGCGCTGCCGAAGAGCATCTGGTGGCTAAATATCTGGACGGCGTCACGATTCGCAAAGTGATCTATGTTCCGGGCAAACTGCTTAACCTGGTTGTGGGTTAACACAAGGAGGAGTTGTGCGACAACGTATTCTGACGCTGTTGCTGGGGTTGGCGGTGCTGGTCACCGCCGGCTGCGGTTTTCACCTGCGTGGCACCACGCAGGTGCCTAATGAAATGAAAACGCTGATCCTGGACAGCGCCGACCCTTATGGTCCGTTGACGCGCGCGGTGCGTGAGCAATTGCGTCTGAACGACGTGACCATCGTCAGCGATCCGAAGCGTAAAGACGTGCCTTCTCTGCGCATCCTCGGCGCGACGGAAAGCCAGGATACCGCCTCGATCTTCCAGGACGGTAAAACCGCCGAGTATCAGCTGGTGCTGACCGTGCAGGCCCAGGTGCTGCTCCCGGGCCACGACCTGTATCCGCTGTCGGTGAAAGTGTTCCGTTCGTTCTTCGACAACCCGCTGACCGCGCTGGCCAAAGACTCCGAGCAGGAGATCATTCGCCAGGAAATGCGTGAGCAGGCGGCGCAACAGCTGGTGCGCAAACTGCTGACCGTGCACGCGGCGGAAGAAGAAAACCGGCAGAAAGCCGCTGCCGTCGGCGAACGAGCGGCAAGCCAAACCGCACAATGATCCGCATTTATCCGGAACAACTTGCCGCGCAGCTCCGAGAGGGGCTGCGCGCTTGTTATTTATTGAGCGGCAATGAACCGCTGCTGCTGCAGGAAAGCCAGGATCTGCTCCGGCAGGCCGCGCAACAGCAGCAGTTCAGCGAGCACTACAGCATTTCCCTCGACGCCCACACCGACTGGGACGCCATCTTCGGCATCTGCCAGGCGATGAGCCTGTTCGCCAGCCGCCAGACGCTGCTGCTGATTTTCCCGGAAAACGGCCCGACGGCGCCGATCGGTGAACAGCTGACCAAGCTCGCCACCCTGCTGCACGACGACATCCTGCTGATCTTGCGCGGCCCGCGCCTCACCAAAGCGCAGGAAAACAGCGCCTGGTTCAAGGCGCTCAGCCCGCACGGCGCCCTCGTCAGTTGCCAGACGCCGGAGCAGGCACAGCTGCCGCGCTGGGTCGCCGCGCGCGCCAAGGCGATGAAGCTGGAGTTGGACGACGCCGCCAATCAGCTGCTGTGCTACTGCTACGAAGGTAACCTGCTGGCGCTGTCGCAGGCGTTGGAGCGGCTGTCGCTGCTGCACCCGGACGGCAAGCTCACCCTGCCGCGCGTCGAGCAGGCGGTGAACGACGCCGCCCACTTCACGCCGTTCCACTGGCTGGACGCCTTGCTGGCCGGCAAGAGCAAGCGCGCCTGGCATATTTTGCAGCAGCTGCAGCAAGAGGACGTCGAGCCGGTGATCCTGTTGCGCACCCTGCAGCGCGAACTGCTGCTGTTGCTGACGCTGCAGCGCCGCATGGCGTCCGCGCCACTGCGCACGCTGTTCGATCAGCACAAGGTCTGGCAGAACCGCCGCCCGCTGGTGACCCAGGCGCTGCAACGCCTGTCCAGCGCCCAGCTGCAGCAAGCGGTACAGCTGCTGACGCAAATAGAGCTGACCCTCAAGCAGGACTATGGCCAGTCGGTCTGGCCGGAACTGGAAACCCTGTCGATGCTGCTGTGCGGCAAACCCCTGGCCACGAGTTTTACCGATGCCCACTAATCCGGAACACCCCACCGTATTGCACGCGCTGTTTGGCGGCACCTTTGATCCGATCCACTACGGCCATCTGCGGCCGGTGGAGGCGCTGGCCGCCGAAGTGGGCCTGAATCGCGTCACGCTGCTGCCTAACCACGTGCCGCCACACCGCCCGCAGCCCGAGGCCAACGCACAGCAGCGCTTGAAGATGGTCGAGCTGGCGATCGCCGGCAATCCGCTGTTCGCGGTCGACGATCGCGAACTGCATCGCACCACCCCCTCCTACACCATCGAGACGCTGGAAACGATTCGTAAAGAGCGTGGCGCCGCCCAGCCGCTGGCGTTTATTATTGGCCAGGACTCGCTGCTGACGCTGCATAAATGGCATCGTTGGCAGGCGCTGTTGGACGTCTGCCATCTGCTGGTGTTGGCGCGCCCGGGCTATAACGATCGCATGGACACGCCGGAACTGCAGCAGTGGCTGGAACGTCATCGCACCGCCGACCCGGCGCTGCTCAGCCGCCGCCCGCACGGCCATATCTATCTGGCCGATACGCCGGAGCTGGAAATTTCCGCCACCGAGATCCGCCAGCGCCGCCATCAGGGCCTCAACTGCGACGATCTGCTGCCGCGCCCGGTGCAGCGCTATATCGAGTTGCAGGGTTTATATCGCTAGCGAAAGGTGCGTGATATACTGCGCCGCTATTTTTCAGGTATCCGCTGAAAACCCCGGAAACCTTAGCTGGCCGGGCAGTCACCAGTTAGCTGGCTTTCAGCGGCAGCCTGCCGAAACCTTTATCCGGTTACGCCGCGGCGCGCGCATTTTGCCCGCCGCAGCCGACTGAACAGAACACACCCGAGGGGGAACCTTTGCAAGGTAAAGCGCTCCAAGATTTCGTCATCGATAAAATCGATGACCTCAAAGGCCAAGACATTGTCGCTCTGGACGTACAGGGCAAATCCAGTATCACCGATTGCATGATCATCTGCACCGGCACGTCGACTCGCCACGTGATGTCGATCGCCAGCCACGTGGTGCAGGAATCCCGCGCCGCGGGCATGGAACTGTTTGGCATGAAAGGCCAGGAAGCCTCCGACTGGATCGTGGTCGATCTGGGCGAAGTGATCGTGCACGTGATGCAGGAAGAAAGCCGTCGCCTGTACGAGCTGGAAAAACTCTGGAGCTAAGCGGTGAAACTGCAATTGGTGGCGGTCGGCACCAAAATGCCAGACTGGGTGCAAACCGGCTTTATGGATTACCTGCACCGCTTTCCCAAAGATATGCCGTTTGAGCTGACCGAGATCCCGGCCGGCAAACGCGGCAAAAACGCCGACATCAAACGCATTCTGGACAAGGAAGGCGAACAAATGCTGGCGGCGGTGGGCAAAGGCAACCGCATCGTTACGCTGGATATCCCAGGCACGCCGTGGGAAACGCCGCAGCTGGCGCAGCAGCTTGAGCGCTGGAAGCAGGATGGCCGCAACGTCAGCTTGCTGATCGGCGGCCCGGAAGGGCTGGCGCCCGCCTGCAAAGCCGCTGCCGAGCAGAGTTGGTCGCTTTCTCCGTTGACACTGCCGCATCCTTTGGTGCGCGTCCTGGTGGCCGAAAGCCTCTACCGCGCCTGGAGTATTACTACAAATCATCCTTACCACCGGGAATAGCCGGTGGTGACCGTGACAGAGTGAAATAAAGCAGCGGGATGAAAATAGAACGTAACCCTTTTCGCGACTATACGGCTGAATCCGCCCTGTTTGTACGCCGCGCCCTGGTGGCGTTCTTGGTCATCCTGGTGCTGTCCGGCATCCTGATCGCCAACCTGTATAATCTGCAAGTGGTCCGCGTCGAGGATTACCGCACCCGCTCCAACGAAAACCGCATCAAGCTGGTGCCCATCGCGCCCAGCCGCGGCATTATCTACGATCGCAACGGCACTCCGCTGGCGCTCAACCGCACCATTTATCAGCTGGAACTGATGCCGGAAAAGGTCGACGATCTCAAAGCCACGCTGCAGGCGCTGCGCCCGGTGGTCGACTTGACCGATGACGACATCACCAATTTCGAAAAAGAGCGCAAGCGCTCGCGCCGTTTCGTCTCCATTCCGGTGAAAACCGCGCTGACCGAGGTGCAAGTCGCCCGTTTTGCGGTCAATCAGTTCCGCTTCCCGGGCGTGGAAGTGAAAGGCTACCAGCGCCGCTACTATCCCTACGGCTCCGCCCTCACCCACGTCACCGGCTACGTGTCGAAGATCAACGACCGCGACGTCGAGCGGCTGGACAAAGACGGCAAACTGGCCAACTACGCCGCCACCCACGATATCGGCAAGCTGGGCATCGAACGCTATTACGAAGACACGCTGCACGGCAAAACCGGCTATGAAGAGGTCGAGGTCAACAACCGCGGCCGGGTGATCCGCCAATTGCACGAACAGCCGCCTTCCGCCGGTCAGGACGTCTACCTGACGCTCGATCTTAACCTGCAGCGCTATATCGAACAGCTGTTGGTCGGCAGCCGCGCCGCGGTGGTGGTGAGCGATCCGCGCACCGGCGCCATCCTGGCGATGGTCTCCAACCCGAGCTACGATCCGAACCTGTTCGTCGACGGCATTTCCAGCAAGGACTATCAGGGGTTGCTGAACGATCCGAATCGCCCGCTGATCAACCGCGCCACCCAGGGGGTCTACCCGCCCGCCTCGACGGTGAAGCCTTATATCGCGGTGTCGGCGCTGAGCGCCGGGGTGATCACCAAAAACACCGTGGTGTTCGATCCCGGCTGGTGGCAATTGCCCGGCTCGGAAAAACGCTTTCGCGACTGGAAGAAATGGGGCCACGGCCGCCTGAACGTCACCAAGGCGCTGGAAGAGTCCGCAGATACCTATTTCTACCAGGTCGCTTATGACATGGGGATCGATCGGCTGTCGACCTGGCTGACCAAATTCGGTTACGGCCAGTACACCGGCATCGATCTGTCCGAAGAGCGCTCCGGCCTGATGCCGACGCGCGAATGGAAGCAGAAACGCTATAAAAAACCGTGGTATCAGGGCGACACCATTCCGGTAGGCATCGGCCAGGGTTACTGGACCGCGACGCCGATCCAGATGGCCAAGGCGCTGAACACCCTGATCAATGACGGCACCGTCAAAACGCCACACCTGCTGCAGAGCACCCGCATCAACGGCGCGCTGGTGCCGTTCAAACAGGAAGAAAACACGCAGATCGGCGATATTCACTCCGGCTTCTGGGAAATTGCCAAAGACGGCATGTACGGTGTGGCCAACCGTCCGAATGGGACGGCGCGCAAATACTTTGCGGACGCACCTTATAAAGCCGCGGCGAAATCGGGTACCGCACAGGTATTCGGCTATGAAACCTACAACGCCCACAAACTGGCGGAGCACCTGCGCGATCACAAACTGATGACCGCCTTTGCACCGTTCAACAACCCGACGGTGTCGGTCGCCATCATTCTGGAAAACGGCGGCGCCGGTCCGGCGGTGGGGACCATCACCCGCCAGATCCTCGACCACATTCTGCTGGGCGACAACAATACGCAATTGCCAAGCGAGGCCCCGCTGCCGCCTGGCGTAGAAGGTGACTAAGGTAGAACATGACTGAAAGCCAACAAAAAGGCTCGATCTGGACCAAAATCCACATTGACCCGACGTTCCTGCTGCTGATCCTTGCCCTGTTGGTCTACAGCGCCTTCGTGATGTGGAGCGCCAGCGGCCAGGACATCGGCATGATGGAGCGCAAGATCGGGCAGATCGTCATGGGGCTGATCGTGATGGCCGTCATGGCGCAGATCCCGCCGCGCGTGTACGAAAGCTGGGCGCCCTATCTGTATATCTTCTGCGTGATTTTGCTGATCCTGGTGGACGCCTTCGGGCAGATCAGTAAAGGCGCGCAGCGCTGGTTGGATCTCGGCGTAGTGCGCTTCCAGCCGTCGGAAATCGCCAAGATCGCCGTGCCGCTGATGGTGGCGCGCTTTATGAACCGCGACGTTTGCCCGCCTTCGCTGAAAAACACCGCCATCGCGCTGGTGCTGATCTTCCTGCCGACGCTGCTGGTGGCCGCGCAGCCGGATCTGGGCACCTCTATCCTGATCGCCGCTTCCGGCCTGTTCGTACTGTTCCTGTCCGGCATGAGCTGGAAGCTGATCGCCGTCGCCGCCGTCGCGCTGGCGGCCTTCATCCCGGTGCTGTGGTTCTTCCTGATGCACGGCTATCAGCGCGACCGCGTCATGATGCTGCTCGATCCGGAGAGCGACCCGCTCGGCGCCGGTTATCACATCATTCAATCCAAGATCGCCATCGGCTCCGGCGGCCTGTCCGGCAAGGGCTGGCTGCACGGCACCCAGTCACAGCTGGAGTTTCTGCCGGAGCGCCATACCGACTTTATCTTCGCCGTCCTGGCCGAAGAGCTGGGGCTGATCGGGGTGCTGGTGCTGCTGGCGCTTTACCTGCTGGTGATCATCCGCGGGCTGATGATCGCCGCCAAGGCGCAAACCACCTTTGGCCGCGTCATGGTCGGCGGCTTGATGCTGATTTTGTTCGTTTATGTCTTTGTTAACATCGGTATGGTCAGTGGCATTTTGCCGGTAGTTGGCGTACCTTTGCCTCTGGTCAGTTACGGGGGTTCGGCGCTGATAGTGTTGATGGCGGGTTTCGGCATCATCATGTCGATCCACACGCATCGGAAAATGCTGTCTAAAAGTTTATAAGAGGTGAGTAATGCGTAAGGAATGGCTTTGGATCGGCGTCGCGGCGGTGTTGCTCTCCGCCTGTACCGCCCCGACCACGGAACAGCAAGCCCCTCCGCAGCCGTACAACGGCCCGGTGGTGGAAATCGGCGGCGTCGAGCCTCAATATGAACCCTATAACCCTAATAACATGCAGGATTATAAGGTTAATGGCGATACTTACCGCATCGTAAAAGATCCGCAGAACTTCTCGCAGACCGGCCTGGCGGCCTGGTATGGCGAAGAGGCCAACGGCAACACCACGGCGCTGGGCGAGCAGTTTGACCCCAACGGCCTGACGGCGGCGCATCCGACCCTGCCAATCCCAAGCTATGTGCGCGTCACTAACCTGGCCAACGGCCGTCAGCTGGTGGTGCGCGTCAACGATCGCGGGCCATACACCAAGGGCCGCATCATCGATCTGTCGAAAGCCGCCGCCGACCGCCTCAACCTGTCCAACAACACCAAGGTCAAGGTAGATTTCATCAACGTGGCGCCGGACGGCACGCTGAGCGGCCCCGGCACCATCGGCACCATCGTGGCGAAACAGAGCTACGCCCTGCCGGCGCGCCCGGATCTCGGCTCCAGCGGCATGGGCACCCCTATTCAACAGGAGGCGCCGATCGCCAGCGGCGCGGCGGTGCGCCCGATCGATAACAGCACTCTGCGCACCGACGACAACAGCGCCCCAGCTGCCGGCGGCAATGCCGCCAACGGCCGCAGCGGTTTCCTCGGCGCGCCGAGCGCGGTGCCGGCCGGGGTGCTGGAAGGTTCCGAACCTGAAGCCGCCGCGGTAGCCGCACCGGTCGCGGCCGGCGCTGCGGCTGTCGGCACGGCTGCTGCCGCCTCTTCCGGCGGCTACGTGGTGCAGGTCGGCGCGCTGAGCAGCGCCGAACGCGCCCAGAGCTGGCAACAGAGCCTGAGCCAACAGTTTGGCGTGCCGGGCAAAGTGGCGGCTAACGGCAACGTTTACCGCGTCCAGCTTGGCCCGTTCAGCAGCCGTCAACAGGCGGCCCAGCTGCAGCAACGCCTGGCGAGCGAAGCGCAACAACAGTCTTTCGTTACTGCTGCACCCTGAGCGTTAAGCCCGGCGGGCATTCACGGCCGATAAGCGGTTATTTAGCTGAAACATTTTCTTGCAGCTAAAAGGGCACTAACCGCAATTAGTCAGATGAATGGGTAATGCCTGCCGGGATCGCATCTGCTATAGTGTGGCTCGTTTTTTAACTTTACTTTCACGGATGTTGTAGTCCCGATCATGAAACAAGTAACTTCTTTTCGCTTAATCAAAAGCATCGCCCTCGGCACCGTTATCGCAATGAGCGCAGCCTCCGTTGCGCACGCCGATGACGTTAACATCAAAACCATGATCCCAGGTGTCCCGCAGATCGATGCGGAAGCGTACATCCTGATTGATTACAACTCCGGCAAGGTGCTGGCCGAGATGAACGCCGATGCGCGTCGCGATCCGGCCAGCCTGACCAAAATGATGACCAGCTACGTCATCGGCCAGGCGCTGAAAGCGGGCAAAATCGGCCAGGACGATCTGGTGACCGTCGGCCAGGACGCCTGGGCGACCGGCAACCCGGTGTTCAAAGGCTCCTCGCTGATGTTCCTGAAGCCGGGCGATCGCGTGCCAGTCTCCAAACTGACCCGCGGCATCAACCTGCAGTCCGGTAACGACGCCTGCGTGGCAATGGCCGACTACGTCGCCGGCAGCCAGGACGCGTTCGTCAACCTGATGAACACCTACGTCAGCAAGCTGGGCCTGCAGAATACCCACTTCCAGACGGTGCACGGCCTGGATGCGCAGGGCCAATACAGCTCGGCGCGCGACATGGCGCTGATCGGCCAGGCGCTGATCCGCGACGTGCCGGAAGAATACGCGATCTACAAAGAAAAAGAGTTCACCTTCAACAATATCCGCCAGATGAACCGCAACGGTCTGCTGTGGGATAACAGCCTGAACGTCGACGGCATCAAAACCGGCCATACCGACGCGGCGGGCTACAACCTGGTGGCTTCGGCGACCGAAGGCCAAATGCGCCTGATCTCCGCCGTGATGGGCGGCCGCACCTACAAAGGCCGTGAAGCCGAAAGCAAGAAACTGCTGACCTGGGGCTTCCGCTTCTTCGAAACCGTGGCGCCGCTGAAAGTCGGTAAAGAGTTCGCCTCCGAGCCGGTCTGGTTCGGCGATGCCGACCGCGTTGAGCTGGGCGTGGACAAAGACGTCTACCTGACCATTCCGCGCGGCCGCATGAAAGATCTGAAGGCCAGCTACGTGCTGAACACGCCGGAAATTCACGCGCCGCTGGCGAAAAACCAGGTGGTGGGCAGCATCAACTTCCAGCTGGACGGCAAAACCATCGACCAGCGTCCGCTGGTGGTCATGAACGAAGTGAAAGAAGGCGGCTTCTTCAGCCGCATCGTGGACTACATCAAACTGATGTTCCACCACTGGTTCGGTTAACGGTTGAAACGGGCGAAATCGTCCCCATATAGTGAATAACACTAACTCCCGCCCCGGCGGGAGTTATACTTTATAGATTAGCTAGCACTCTGGAGCGCACGCACATGCAAAAAACTAAACTGAACGAACTGCTCGAATTCCCTTGCTCGTTTACCTACAAGGTAATGGGCCTGGCGCAGCCTGAGCTGGTTGACCAGGTGGTTGAAGTGGTGCAGCGCCATGCGCCGGGCGATTACAACCCGCAGGTCAAGCCAAGCAGCAAAGGCAACTACCACTCCGTCTCCATCACCATCAATGCCACTCACATCGAGCAGGTCGAAACCCTGTACGAAGAGTTGGGCAACATTGAAATTGTTCGCATGGTGCTGTAATTCCAGCATAAACCCCTGCTTATCAACCCGGGATGGCGCAGCGTCTTCCCGGGTTGCGCATTTTTGGTCAGCGAAAGGCTGGTCGCAGGCCGGAGCGCCCGGTATAATGGCTTTACCACTTCTGTAACCTGACGATGACTCTTTTGCAACCAGACAAGATCATTTTGCGTCAGCTGGGGTTGCAGCCCTACGCGCCTGTATCCCAAGCCATGCATAACTTCACCGACAGTCGTACCGAGACCACGCCGGACGAGCTGTGGCTGGTGCAGCATCACCCGGTGTTCACCCAGGGTCAGGCCGGCAAAGCCGAACACGTGCTGATGCCCGGCGACATCCCGGTTGTCCAGAGCGATCGCGGCGGCCAGGTGACCTACCACGGGCCGGGTCAGCAGGTGATGTACGTGATGGTCGATCTGAAACGCAACAAGGTCGGCGTACGTCAATTGGTCACGGCGATAGAAGATACGGTTATCAACACCCTCGCCCACTTCCGCCTCACATCGCGCGCCCGTCCGGATGCGCCCGGCGTGTACGTGGGGGAGCAAAAAATCTGTTCGTTGGGTTTGCGGATCCGCAAAGGCAGCTCATTCCACGGCCTGGCCCTGAATGTGGCGATGGATCTCAGCCCCTTCCAACGCATCAACCCTTGCGGTTACGCCGGTATGCAGATGACGCAGGTCAGCGCGCTGGCGCCCGGCGTTGGCATTGAAGACATACACCCAATCCTGGTACAGGAATTTGTTCATTTACTCGGCTACCAGACGGTCGAGCTTCGTAACTGGAACCTGCACGATTATGAGTAAACCAATTCAGATGGAACGCGGCGTCAAATACCGCGATGCTGACAAAATGGCGCTGATCCCGGTCAAAACGGTGGTCACCGAACGGCAGGAGCTGTTGCGTAAACCCGAGTGGATGAAGATCAAACTGCCTGCCGACTCAACGCGCATTCAGGGCATCAAAGCCGCGATGCGCAAGAACGGCCTGCACTCCGTCTGTGAGGAAGCCTCGTGCCCTAACCTGTCCGAGTGTTTCAACCACGGTACCGCTACCTTTATGATCCTCGGCGCCATCTGCACCCGCCGCTGCCCGTTCTGCGACGTGGCCCACGGCCGCCCGATCGCGCCGGACGCCAACGAGCCGGAAAAGCTGGCGCAAACCATCGCCGACATGGCGCTGCGTTACGTGGTGATCACCTCGGTTGACCGTGACGATCTGCGCGACGGCGGCGCTCAGCACTTTGCCGACTGCATCTCCGCCATCCGCGCCAAAAGCCCGAACATCAAAATTGAAACGCTGGTGCCGGACTTCCGCGGCCGTATGGACCGCGCGCTGGAGATCCTCACCGCCACGCCGCCGGACGTATTCAACCACAACCTGGAAAACGTGCCGCGCGTCTACCGCCAGGTGCGTCCGGGCGCCAACTACGAATGGTCGCTGAAGCTGCTGGAGCGCTTTAAAGAAGCACACCCGGATATCCCGACCAAATCCGGCCTGATGGTCGGCCTGGGCGAAACCAACGCGGAAATCATTGAAGTGATGCGCGATCTGCGTCGCCACGGCGTGACCATGCTGACGCTGGGTCAGTACCTGCAGCCGAGCCGCCACCACCTGCCGGTGCAGCGCTACGTCAGCCCTGCCGAGTTTGACGAGATGAAAGAAGAAGCGATGGCGATGGGCTTCACCCACGCCGCCTGCGGCCCGTTCGTGCGTTCGTCTTACCACGCCGATCTGCAGGCCAAAGGGATGGAAGTGAAATAACGCGTAATAGTTTGTTACGCTATAGACGGCGGAAACGCCAAAAAACGGATGTCCACAAGGCATCCGTTTTTTATTGCGCGCGGCCAGACGGGGTTAAACGTCTTTCTTTTCGACGCTCTGCTGAGCGGACTGGCTTTCGGCGGCGTTGTTGCCGGCGGCCGGCGGCGTGCTGTCATCGCCCACGGCTTTTTTAAAGCCTTTCAGCGCCGCGCCAAGATCGGCGCCGAGCGTACGCAGTTTGCTGGTGCCGAACAGTAAAATCACCAACACCGCAATCACCAGAAGTTTGGTAATGCTGATACCTTCCATACTCACCTTCTTATCATAGAGCGCTGCGTGAACAGCGAGAAAAACTGACCTTGCCTGCGAATATTTAGCGACTTTCCTTCGGCTCGCACAACCGCAACATGTAACAGAGTGAGATCGGTCGCAGGAATGCCACAGGGCCTCTGGACGTGAATCCAAGACTATTCTTAGTTTATCACCCGCATGATACGCTGCCATGATACTCATCAGGGAGATGCCGGATGTATATTGCCCCACCCATTTTCGATGCCCGAAAATCCGGCCTCAGCTTCGCCAAACGCACCTACCTGCCCCGCGTCGTCGGTCTGGGGCTCGGCTTTATCTGCGTCTGCGCCGCGCTCTACCCCCTGGCTCCGCCCGCGGCGGTCTGGCTATTGCTGGCCTTTCACGGCTTTCTCTGGCCACATCTCGCCTACCGCCTGGCCCGCCGCGCCAAAGATCCGTTCAAAGCCGAAATTCGCAACCTGTTGATCGACTCCGCTTTCGGCGGCTTCTGGGCGGCGATGATGGCGTTCAACGCGCTGCCCGCCATCGTCATCCTGTCGATGATGAGCATGAATAACATCGCTTCAGCCGGCAAAACGCTGTTTGTAAAAGGATTGGCCATGCAACTGGCCACGGCGGCGTTCACCGCCGCGCTGCTCGGCTTCCCGTTTCACCCCTACAGCACGCCGTTGCAGGTCTATCTGTGCCTGCCGATGATCTACCTTTACCCGACGCTGCTCGGGCTGGTGACTTACCGCACCGCCAAGCGGCTGGCGGAAAAGAAACAGGAGCTGCAGCGCATCAGCACCCACGATGGGCTGACCGGCTTATACAACCGTCGCCACTGGGAGCATCTGCTGCATCGTCAGTTCGACAGTTGCCGTCGCTACCAGGATAAGGCCACGCTGATCCTGATGGATATCGACCGCTTCAAAACCATCAACGACACCTTCGGCCATGCTTTGGGGGATGAGGCCCTGGCGGCGCTGGCGGAAGAGCTGCTGATCGGCTTGCGTAACGTGGATATCGTCGGGCGCTACGGCGGCGACGAGTTTGGCGCGGTGCTGCCGAACACCAACGCCGAGCAGGCGGAAATCGTCCTGCGACGCATCCAGCAGCGGCTGGATGCGGTCAGCTTCAAGGAGGCGCCGCAACTGCGGCTGCAGATCAGCGCCGGCATCGCCAACTACCACCCCGCGTTGGGCGGCTATCTGGACTGGCTGAAAGCGGCCGACAGCGCGCTCTATCGGGCGAAGCAAAACGGCCGCAACCGGCTGGAAACGGCAGTGCCGCCAGGGGAGTAACTTACTGACTTAATAACTTGGCAAAATACTTCGGCGCTTCAACAAAGCCTTCGCGCAGGTAAAACGCATGGGCCCGCTCGCGGCGACTGTGGCAATGAACCTCCAACCGATCGCAGCCGCGACGGTGCGCCAACGCCTCTCCCTCCGCCAACAACCGCCGCCCCACGCCCGCGCCGCGCGCCCGATCGTCGACGCAAAAATAGCTGATGCGGCCAATGTCGCCGGCCAACGCCAGCTGCGGCAGGAAATGCAGCGACAACACGCCCAGCACTTGCGCCCCGTCCGCCGCCACCAGCAGCGCCTCGTCCGGGTGCGCCAACAGTTGCTGCATGCGCTGCGTCAGAAACGCCTCGGTGCCGGGATAGCCCAACGCCGTCATCAATTCGGCGATAGCGTGCCGGTCGCCCAGACGCGCCGCTCTGATTTCCATCGGTTTTACCTCGCAGGGGGTCGATACTACAAAATAGACGGCGTTAGGTGTAACATCCATCGGGTACGGTGAAAAAGGCCGTGCGGCACGCTGGAGATGACATTCCTCCCTAACCGCCTTCACAGGCTGATGATGTCTACGTAACCTCTCGGAGAGAGGCGCGTAGCGTTACGCCTGTCCCTTACCGAGCCCGTGAATTTCTCTGTTTGAAAGGGAGTTGCCCCATGTTGAGTTCTTTACTGGCCGTCTTTATCGGCGGCGGCGTCGGCAGCGTTTTGCGCTGGGCGGTAAGCATGAAAATGAATCCGCTGAACGCCCACATTCCGCTAGGGACGCTGATGGTCAATCTGATCGGCGGTTTTATCATCGGTCTGGCGATGGCGATTTTCACCCGCATGACACACCTGGATCCCACCTGGAAACTGCTGATCACCACCGGCTTCTGCGGCGGCCTGACCACCTTCTCCACCTTTTCGCTGGAGGTGGTGTATCTGATGCAGGACGGCCGCTTCGGCTGGGCATTGGCCAACATGTTGCTTAACCTGGCCGGCTCGCTGGCGATGACGCTGCTGGCCTTCATGCTGGTGATGTGGGTCAACGGGCGCTAAGCCCTTAATGTTTCCTTAATCTTGCATGCGCATAATCTCATCCAGAACTCCTGACTGGATGAGAAATCGCTATGTTTAGCCTGCCGAAAACCACCGCCGAAGCGATCGCCGTTGCGCTGTGCGTGCTGATCGTCGCCGCCTTTATCAACGCCTACCTGTTCGCCTAAACACCTTTTCCCCGCAACGCGCGTTCATCTTGCGTCCTCCCCATCCGTTACACTACAATTGAGAATGAACGTTCACACCCAAAATTGTGAACCCGGCTCACGCGCAGCAAAGGATCGGGCAGATGCTCTCCCCCAACGACAGTAAACAGGCCAAAGTGCAGGCGCGCCGCGATCAGATCGTCGAAGCGGCGAAAACCAGCTTCCGCCGCCACGGCTTCCATGCCGCCAGCATGGCGGAGATTGCCCAGGGCTCGCAGCTCAGCGTCGGGCAAATCTATCGCTATTTCGCCAATAAAGACGCGATTATCGAAGAGATCGTCAATCGCATCATCACCAGCAAGATGCAGCGCCTGGAAAACCTTGGCGATCACATCAACCTGATCGCCGGCACGCTGGCGGCGCGCACGCTGTTTCAGCAACCGGGCGAGAGCGAAACCGATCACATGCTGATGCTGGAAGTGACCGCCGAGGCCACGCGCAACCCGGTGGTGGCCAAACTGCTCAGCGATGCGGAGGCGCGGCTGTTTCGCCACGTGTGCCACAACCTGCAGCGGCTGTATCCCGATTTCAGCGCGGAAGAGATCGCCGCGCGGGTGGAGTTTATCGCCGTCATGAGCGAAGGCACCGGTTACCGTATCCTTACCACGCAAAAAGCCGATGCGTCCCTGCTGCGCGATCTGTATCAGCAGGCCATTTCTCACCTGTTCAGGAAATCTTAATCTCCCATGACCAAACACTTAGCCAGACAACGTCTGGTGTACGCCGTCGTGCTTGGCCTGTTGGCCGCGCTGGGGCCGCTGTGCACCGATCTCTATCTGCCCGCCCTGCCGGAAATGGCGGGCGAGCTGAATACCTCCACCGCCGCCGCGCAGCTCAGCCTGACCGCCGGGCTGCTCGGCCTGGGCGTCGGCCAGCTGATTTTTGGCCCTTACAGCGACAAACTGGGCCGTATGCGCCCGCTGCTGCTGTCGCTGATCCTGCTGCTCGGCGCTTCGCTGTGGTGCGCGCTGGCGCCCACCATTGACCAACTGCTGATCGCCCGCCTGCTCCAGGGCATCGCCGGCGCCGGCGGGGCGGTGATTTCCCGCGCCATTGCTCGCGATCTGTACGCCGGCCACGAGCTGACCCGTTTCTTCGCCCTGCTGATGCTGGTTAACGGCCTGGCGCCGATCGTCGCGCCGGTGCTGGGCGGCGTCATGCTGCAGGTGATGAACTGGCGCGGCATCTTCGGCGTGCTGGCGGCCATCGCCGTGCTGCTGTTCAGCCTGTCGGCGCTGAAGCTGCGCGAATCCCTGCCGGTCGAGCGCCGCAGCCAGGGCGGCATTCTGGCGATGCTGATGTCGCTCGGCGGGTTGCTGACCCAGCGCTATTTCATGGGCCTGTGCCTGACGCAGGGCTTCGTAATGGCCGGCATGTTCGCCTATATCGGCGCTTCGCCTTTCGTCTTGCAGCAGATCTACGGCCTCAGCCCGCAGATGTTCAGCCTGTGCTTCGCCATTAACGGCGTCGGGCTGATCATTGCGGCGCAGCTGGCCAGCCGTCTCAGTTCACGTTGGGGGGAACGCCGGGTATTGAGGGGCGGGTTAACGCTGGCGGCCGTCGCATCGCTGTTGCTGCTGTTGGCCGCCGCGCTGCATGCGCCGCTGGTCGTGTTGCTGGTGCCGCTGTTCTTCTCGGTGGCGGTGATCGGCATCGTCGGCCCGACCGCCTCGTCGCTGGCGATGCAAAGCCAGGGGGACAAAGCCGGCAGCGCGTCGGCCTTGATCGGCGTGTGCATGTTCGCGCTCGGCGCCTGCGCCGTGCCGCTCACCGGGCTGGGCGGCACCTCGGCTCTGTCGATGGCGCTGACCATCGTCGGCTGCTACGCCATCGCCATCCTGCTGTTCAGCCTGTTGGCCCGCCGCAGCGACGCATAACGCGCCCAATAAAAAACCCGCTCAATGAGCGGGTTTTAAGAAATTCAGCTACGCAGCTTAGATAGCAGTAACGTTAGCGGCAGATGGGCCTTTGGCACCGTTCGTGATTTCAAATTCTACACGCTGGCCTTCAGCAAGCGTTTTGAAACCGTTGCTAACGATGGCAGAGAAGTGAACGAAAACGTCCTTGCTACCATCTTCCGGAGTAATGAAACCGAAGCCCTTGGATTCATTAAACCACTTAACGCTACCTTTAATCTTAGACATCAAACTTACCTTTAACGTGAATGAAAGACACAAAACCTGTGTCGATTACAGTACAGCAAGCAGGCAGGATTTTGTCCACCACCGCGATCACAGAAATCCGATAAAGAGTGAAAAAATCCGTGTTGTCCGGTGTAAATGGATTGCACCGGTTGCGATAAGTTACCGTTCCAGGTCAATCCTCTCCCTGCGCCGGCGAACAACGCGCGAACGCCCAAACCCGCCCGCTTACCCCAGCGTTGACGCCCCCATGCAGACGCAATCGCTATGAAATATAACCAGATGGTCTTTTTGCTTCGGCGGCCCCTGCACTAGGGTTAGGGTTTATTTCCCACTGTGAGCCAAGCCTATGACCAGCCAGTTGGCAGACAAAATCATCGCCTATCGGCGTGAACTGCACCAAAACCCGGAGCTTTCCAATCACGAATTCGCCACCACCGCCCGCCTGACCCGCTGGCTGCAAGAGGCGGGCATTCGCCTTCTGCCGTTGGCGCTGAAAACCGGCGTCGTGGCGGAGATCGGCAGCGGCCAGGGGCCGATTATCGCGCTGCGCGGCGACATCGACGCCCTGCCGATCGACGAAATCGCCGACGTGCCCTTCAGTTCGCAAAACAGCGGCGTGATGCACGCCTGCGGGCACGACTTTCACACCTCGGTAATGCTCGGCGCCGCACACCTGCTCAAAGCGCGTGAAGCCGAACTGGCGGGTACGGTGCGCATCTTCTTCCAGCCGGCGGAAGAGACCTTCAACGGCGCCCGACACCTGATCGACGCCGGCGCGCTGGATAACGTCGCGGCGATATTTGGCCTGCACAATGCGCCGGAGCTGCCCACCGGCACCTTCGCCACCCGCGCCGGGCCGTTCTACGCCAACGTCGATCGCTTCCAGATCCGCATCACCGGCAAAGGCGCCCACGCCGCCAAACCGGAACAGGGTGTCGATACCATCGTCACCGCCAGCCAGATCGTCGGCGCGCTGCAAACGCTGCCCAGCCGCAGCTTCAGCTCGCTGGAATCGCTGGTGGTGAGCGTGACGCGCATCGAAGGCGGCAATACCTGGAACGTGCTGCCGCAAACCGTCGAGCTGGAAGGCACGGTGCGCACCCACAGCGATGCGGTGCGCCGCCAGGTGCCGGATAAAATTCGCCAGGTGATCGACGGCGTTGCCGCCGCGCTCGGCGCGCAGGCCGAACTCCACTGGCAGTCGGGGCCGCCGGCGGTGATCAACGACGCCCATTGGGCGGCGTTCAGCAAAACCGTCGCCGCCGAGGCCGGCTACCGGGTCGAAGAGGCGGAGCTGCAAATGGGCGGCGAGGATTTCGCGCTGTATCTGCATCACGTGCCGGGCGCGTTCGTCAGCATCGGCTCCGCCAGCGAATTCGGCCTGCACCATCCGCGTTTCAATCCCGATGAGCGCGCCCTCTTTCCTGCCGCCCACTATTTTTCGCTGCTGGCGGAGCGCACGCTGCAACAATTAACCCCCGCAGCGAAAAAAGCCCTCAGCAACGCCTGAATAACGTGAAATAGTATTTCCCCGACGCCGCTGATGCCGCGCCGGGGATTATTATTTTCGCTCGCCGTGATATTTGCAGTTTTCAACATTTGAATATGCTGTTTTGTTGTTTTACATCCCGCCAGCGCTCATCAATAGTGGACGCATCAGACACCGCGCGCCTTTCGGCGCATGACAGGATAATCACGATGAGCGACAACGCGAATAATCAACGGCAATTACGGCTGGGCGCCATTCTGCACGGCGCATCGGGAAATATGTCCGCCTGGCGCCACCCGGACGCCACCGCCGACGCCAGCATCAACCTCGAATTTAATATCGCCTCGGCGAAAAAAGCCGAACAAGGGAAATTCGATTTCGTCTTCGTCGCCGATGGCTTATATATCAACGAAAAGTCCATTCCGCATTTTCTTAACCGTTTCGAGCCGTTGACCTTATTGGCCGCGCTGTCCGCCGCCACCGACAAAATTGGCCTGGTGGGCACGCTCTCCACATCCTACAGCGATCCGTTCACCGTCGCCCGCCAGTTCGCCAGCCTCGATCACCTGAGCAACGGCCGCGCGGGCTGGAACGTGGTGACGTCGCCGCTGGAAGGTTCGGCCAAAAACTTCTCGCGCGCCGAACACCCGGAGCACAGCCTGCGTTACCGCATCGCCGGCGAGTTTCTCGACGTCGCCAAAGGACTGTGGGACTCCTGGGAGGACGATGCCTTCGTGCGCAATAAGGCCAGCGGCGAATTTTTCCGCGCCGGGAAACTGCACACCCTCAATCATCAGGGGGAGTTCTTCTCGGTGCAGGGGCCGTTGAACATCGGCCGCACGCCGCAGGGCCGCCCGATCCTGTTCCAGGCCGGCGCCTCCGAAGACGGCAAACGGCTGGCGGCCAAGCACGCCGATGCGATCTTCACCCATCACGACACGCTGGAGCAGGCGCAGGATTTCTACCAGGACGTGAAGCGGCAGCTGGTGGAACAGGGGCGCGAACCGGACGACCTGCGCATCTTCCAGGGCGTGAGCGTGATCGTCGGCGACGACGATGCGGACGTCGAGCGCCAGTACCAGGAGACCGCCCGTCTGGTCAGCATCGAGAACGCCCTCAACTACCTGGGCCGCTACTTCGAACATTACGACTTTTCCCGCCATCCGTTGGACGCGCCCTTCCCGAACATCGGCGATCTGGGGCAAAACAGCTTCCGCAGCACCACCGACGCCATCAAGCGCAACGCCCGCGAGCGTAACCTCACGCTGCGCCAGGTGGCGCTGGAGGCCGCCTCGCCGCGCCCGGTGTTCAGCGGCACGCCGGAAGCGGTGGCGGACGGCCTGCAACGCTGGTTCGACGGCGAAGCCGCCGACGGCTTCATCATCAGCGGCGGTACGCCCAACGCCTTCGGGCACTTCGTCGATCGGGTGGTGCCCGTCCTGCAACGGCGCGGCCTGTTCCGCCAGGCGTACCACGGCGATACGCTGCGCGAGCACCTGGGCCTGAAGCGTCCGTTGAACAGATTCACCCAATAATAAGATCGTTTTCAGGGATACCCGCTATGCAGAAAACCGTTACCGCCGCTCTCGTGGCGGCCTTGCTGAGCCTGACCGGCGCCGCGCAGGCGGGCACCGGCATCGATTTGCAGGCCAATGAAACCCCTATCCATGCGCCGAAAAACCCGCAGGCGATCGCCAAGCTGCCGGCCGATTTCCGCTTCGTGAAGCCGGGCCGGTTCACCGTCGCGATCGCCGCGCTCAACACGCCGCCGCTGGCGCTGTTCGCCGCCGACAACCGGCGGCTTATCGGCAGCGAAGTGGATATCGCGCAGTTGGTGGCCGACAGCCTGGGGCTGGAACTGAACGTAGTGCAAACCTCGTGGGAAGACTGGCCGCTGGGGGTGGTTTCCGGCAAGTATGACGCGGCCATCACCAACGTCACCGTCACCAAAGAGCGCAAAACCCGCTTCGACTTCGCTACCTATCGCATCGACTCGCTCGGCTTTTATGTCAAAACCGGCGGCAAGATAGCGACGATCAAACAGCCTGCCGATATCGCCGGATTAAAGATCATCGTCGGCTCCGGCACCAACCAGGAAGCCATCTTGCTGGCATGGG
Organism: Serratia sp. CY55921; assembly: GCF_052167655.1. NCBI lineage: Bacteria > Pseudomonadati > Pseudomonadota > Gammaproteobacteria > Enterobacterales > Yersiniaceae > Serratia > Serratia sp. CY55921. The sequence goes on from NZ_JBJNMU010000001.1 coordinate 2,538,596, forward strand.
ACAAGCAGAATCGGCAGCAGGGGCTCAAACCCTTCCAGCCGATCTACGTGACCGACGATGCGGCCGCCACGCTGGCGATCCAATCCGGCCGGGCCGACGCCTATTTCGGGCCCAACGTGCTGGGCGCCTATAAAGCGGCGCTGAATGGCCGTACCCGGCTGGCGGGCACGGTGCAAGGCGGGTGGCCCAAGGCGGCGCACATCGCCGTCACCACCCGTAAAGGCAACGGGCTGGTGCAGGCGGTGAATGAAGCGCTGAACGGCGCGATCCGCGGCGGGCAGTACGATCAGGTGCTCAACCGCTGGGGCGAGAGCGTCGAACGCCTTGCGCAGTCGGAAATCAACCCGCCCGGTCTGGGCGATTAGGAGCGCGCGATGACGCAAGACACTTTCATTCAAACGCTGCCGACCGATCCGCTGATCGCCCCGGTGATCGAGGGGCTGTTCGGCGAATATCGTCAGCGCTACGGCGACTATTTTGGTGACCAGGAACCGGAACCGCTGGACCTGTACGCGCCGCCGCAGGGCGCCTTCATCGTGCTGCTGCGCGCCGATACGCCGATCGCCATGGGCGCCTTCAAGCGCTATGACGGGCAAACCGCCGAGCTGAAGCGTATCTGGACGCGGGGCGATCTGCGCCGCCAGGGCCTGGCGCAACGGGTGTTGCAGCAGTTGGAAACGCTGGCGCTGGCGCAGGGTTATCGCCGGCTCTATCTGACCACCGGCTTTCGCCAGCCCGAAGCGGTGGGCCTGTACCTGAGCAACGGTTATCAGCCGCAGTTCGATCCCACCGTCGACAGCGAGGTTTACAGCCGCCCGCCCTACGATGGCCGCCTGCCGTTCCGCAAAAGCCTGATTGCAGAGGACGCCTGTTGTTGCGCGTCGGAAAGGAAAATCGCCTAAGGCCCCTTTATCTGTATCAGGAGACATGACATGTCCAAACAAGAAGTCTTGAAAGTAGTGCCCGCCCGCTATCCGCTGCGGCTGATCGGCGCGCTGTTTTCGCTGTTTATTCTGGCCGCCATCGTGCAATCGGTGGCGGGCAACGCGCGCTGGGAATGGGGCGTGTTCGCCGAGTGGTTCTTCGCCCCGGCGGTGCTGGCAGGGCTGGGACAGACCCTGCTGCTGACGCTGCTCGGTACGCTGTTCAGCATCCTGTTCGGCACCCTGCTGGCGCTGGCGCGGCTGTCGCGCTCTTACCTGCTGGCGTCGCTGGCCTGGGGATATATCTGGCTGTTTCGCTCGCTGCCGCTGATCCTGGTGCTGATCATCCTGTATAACTTTTCCTATCTGTACGACGCCATCTCGCTGGGCATTCCCTTTACCTCGGTGGTGTTCGCCAGCTACCCGACCATCGATATCCTCGGCCAGTTCGCCGTGGCGGTGCTGGGCCTGACGCTGGTGCAGTCCGCCTATACCGCCGAGATCATCCGCGGCGGCATCCTGGGCGTGGATTACGGCCAGCACGAAGCTGCGGCGGCGCTGGGCCTGCCGGGCTATCGCCGCACCTTCCGCATCATTCTGCCGCAGGCGCTGCGATCCATTATTCCGACCGGATTCAACGAGATCATCAGTCTGGCGAAAGGCACCTCAATCGTTTATGTGCTGGCGCTGCCGGAGCTGTTTTACACCATCCAGGTGATCTATAACCGCACCCAGCAGGTGATACCGCTGCTGATGGTGGCCACCGTCTGGTATCTGTTCATCACCACCGCCCTGTCGGTGATCCAATACTACATCGAACGCTATTTCGCCCGGGGCGCGGTGCGCGAACTGCCGCCGACGCCCTGGCAGAAACTGGCCGGCTGGCTAAAACGTTAGGAGACCCGCATGTCTGAAGCCATTGATTATTACGCCTTGCCCGAACAGCCGGCACGCAATCTCACCCCGGTGCCGGCGCGCGGCCTGATCGAAATCAGCAACGTCAGCAAGTTCTTCGGCAAACACAAGGCGTTGGACGACGTCAGCCTGACGCTGCAGCCGGGCACCGTGACCGTGATCCTCGGGCCTTCCGGCTCCGGAAAATCGACGCTGCTGCGGGCGATCAACCATCTGGAGCGCGTCGACGAGGGCTTTATCCGCATTGACGGCGACTACGTCGGCTACCGCCGCAAGGGCAACCGGCTGTACGAGCTGAAGGAAAAGGCCATCCTCCGGCAGCGCATCAACGTCGGCTACGTGTTCCAAAACTTCAACCTGTTCCCGCATCTGACGGTGCTGGAAAACATCATCGAAGCGCCGGTGGTGCACAAGATCCACTCCCGCGAACGGGCGAAAGCGGTAGCCTATGAGCTGCTGGATACGGTCGGGCTGCGCCACAAGGCGGACGCCTACCCGCGCCACCTCTCCGGCGGCCAACAGCAGCGCATCGCCATCGCGCGCGCGCTGGCGCTGAACCCAAAGGTGATCCTGTTCGATGAGCCGACCTCCGCGCTCGATCCCGAGCTGGTCGGCGAAGTGCTGGACGTGATTAAAGGGTTGGCGGATCTGGGCGTCACGCTGGTAGTGGTGACGCATGAAATCGGCTTTGCGCGCGAAGCGGCGGATCGGGTGGTGTTTATGGTCGACGGGCAGATCGTCGAGCAGGGCGATGCCAGACAGGTGCTGGCTCAGCCGCAGCACCCGCGCACCGTCAACTTCCTCAACAAAGTGCTGTGAGCGTCGCGGGGCGCCGATGCGCCCCGCGCAGGAGCAGGTTAGAGGCCGGCGAAACGCCGCTTTTCGGCGGCGAAATCCAGCGGGCGGATCCCCTGCTGGTTTTTGTCCTCTTCGGTCAGCAACGCCGGGGGAATAAACCAGGTCACCTCGAACAGCAGCCCGTCCGGATCGTGACCATAAATGCTTTTGTGCACGCCGTGATCCTCTTCCAACCCGAGAATGCCGCGTTCGACCAGCTGATGGCGAATGCGCTCCAGCTCTTCCAGGCTGTCCACTTCCCAGGCCAGATGGTACAGCCCGGCCGGCGGCTCATGCTCCGCCGACGGCTCGCCGTTGGCGCGAAACACCCCGGCGCGCTGCTGGCCCAGGTTCTTGCTGAACAACGCCAAATCGTGATCGTTGTCCGAGTCGGCGGCCTGGGTAAATACCGCCCGATCGGGGCTGTCGGACGGCTTCAGCTTGAAGCCCAATACCTGATGATAAAAGTCGGCGCTCTGCCGCACGTCGCTGACGTACAGCACGGCGTGATTGAGACGTTTGATGCCCATCGCTATTCCTTTTTGCGCATTGAATAAAGTCAGCATGAACATAGCATGTCGCCGGGAAGCCGCTAAATGCCGTTATCGCATGACTAAATGCCGCCCGCGCAATCTGTCGCTGCAAGGCATTCCGCGCTATCATAAGCGCTGTATTGAACCTTTTTGTGAGAATAGCGATGAACGGCAAGATAACGACTTTTTTTGAAGACAAAGGCTTCGGCTTTATTACCGACGAGAACGGAGAAAATCGTTATTTTCACGTGATTAAAGTGCAAAACCCGGAGCTGATTAAGAAAAACGCGGCGGTGACCTTCGAACCGACCAACAACACCAAAGGCCCGTCGGCTTATGCGGTCAAAGTGTTGGCGCCCAGCAAATACATCATCATCGCCAATGAAAGAATCAAGATCACCAGCATCAAGTCTTTCAATACCTTCACCAAGGAAGTGCCGGTCAAAGCCGACGTGGATAAAGAGAACACCGTGCTGTCGGTCGGCCTGCTGATGAACCGCATTCGCCCGCAGTCTGAAGACCAGGCGCAGGCCATGCAAACGCTGCGCATGCTGACCATCACCACCTTCCAGAACACCACCCATACCTTCTCCGAGCACGAGATCGACATGGATGAGACCATCAAGGCGCTGAAAAGCCTGTAAGCCTCTGCGTACAGAAAATAACCAACGAAATTTGTCGTCGCCTGTGTTAGCGTGAGTTTTCACCTGACACAGGCTATTGATATGTCCGATTCCAGCAGCGTCAAAGGTTTTATCAACCGCTCCACCCAAATCGTCTGCCCTAAATGCGGCTATGTTACCCGGCAAAAATGCGCGGCAATGCTGCAAGACGTGATATTGATTTGCCCTAATTGCGAAACCCGTTTCGAGCCCAGGCAAGGCTGAAAACGGTTAGCGGAACAGGATATGCTCGACGCTGTTGCCGTTCACCACGTTGAACGACTCCACCCGATTACGCCCCTGCGATTTGGCACGATACAGCGCGATATCCGCCATGTTCATCAACTGCTCCAGCGATTTCACCTCGTTCATCGCCAAACTGGCGACGCCGACGCTGATGGTGATTTTCAACGTCTGCTTGCCTTCCGCCTGCAGCTCCGTCTGCTCCACCAACCGGCGCAGATGCTCCCCCAGCGCCACGCCCTGCGCCGCCAACGCGCGCGGCAGCATGATGGCGAACTCTTCCCCGCCCAAGCGGCCGAACAGCTGATCGTGCCGCAGCTCGCGCCGCACGATGTGCGCGAACGACGCCAGCACCTGATCGCCGGCGCTGTGGCCGTGCGTATCGTTGATCTGCTTGAAATGATCGATATCGATCAGCAGTAACGACACCGCTTCTTTGGAACGGTGCTTGTGCTCCAACAGCTCGCCCGCTTTGCGCGTCATCGCGCTGCGCGCCAGCACGCCGGTCAGGAAATCGTGGTTGGCGCTGTGCTCCAGACGCCGCATAAGCTTACGGTTGGCCGCGATGGAACTGGCGAGGATCAGCGGCCCCATCACCAGCATGGCGATACCCAATCGGGCGGACATCAGCGTGTCGAGGAAGGCATTATGGTTGTTCGGCGTTTCATACAGCACCAGGTTGGCGGAGATGCTGCTGATCTCAGACATACCGGTCAACAGCGTCAGCAACGTCACCGGGAACAGCTGGTAGCGCACCGCGCACCACAGCAGCGCCGGGATCGGGAAGGCGATCGCGCCCGGCCCGCCGATATAGACGCTGAACGCCAGTGACAGCAGCAGCGCCAGCAGCGGCAGGCAGCCTTTCAAGCGCCAACGCACCTGCATGCGCAACAGCTGTTTCAACCGCGGCGCCGCCATCAGCACCGGCAACAGCAGCAGGGTCGTCGAAAACTGTTCGCTGAACCAGGCCAGCCAGGCGACCACCACCGTGTTGTTGTACAGGCTATCGTTACGCAGCACGGACAGCGTCGACGCCACCGCCGCACCGGCCAGGCTGGCGCTGAACATATAGAGTATCGCCTGGGGTTTACCCATGCGCCGTTGAGATTGCGGCAGCATCAGCATGATGCCGTAACCGACGACGATCAGCGACATGTTGCAGGCGTTCAGCCACAGCGCCAAAGACCAGCCCTCGCCGGTGCTGAGATCGGCAGCAACCATGCCCAGATAGGTCGTGAGCCAGCCGAGCGGCGTGGCGTAAGCGGGTTTGCGCAGCAGCAGGCCGAGCAGAATCGCATTCACCGGCCAAAATAAAGAAAGCGAGCCAATCGGCCGGCTAAGAATGCCCACCAGGGAAAGTAAAAAGGCCAGCATGAAAAGATTGATGAGCTGAACCGTAAGCGGCAGGCCATGCCTGGCGTTTATTCTGGCGTTCATCGCCTCGCCCATATTTTGCTAATAACCAGAATAATAATGTGCATACTCTCTCGCCCGGCCAGTGAGGGATAATCAACCCGGATTTCAACCAAAAAAGCCAGACAAATCAATAATAAAAAGCATTAACAATTAATTAACAGACTTTTCTTAACCTAATGTGGCGGCGGCGGACTCCCCCGCATACCGTCGGAAAATAATGCTCAGCTCTGCTGACAGCATAGCGCAAAGCGTAATAGGCCGCCGACCGACGTTAATTACATTAATAAGATTGTGGTTATTGCTCGTTGAATGATATTTGAATAACTACGCGATTATTTTCCTGCAACTGGGCCGCCCGTGCAATAACAACCCAAAAAAAGCCCGCCTAAAGCGGGCTTGCTTGAACAACAGCAAATCGACAGTTACGACACAGCCATTCATTGCATGCCTGTGCTGCCATGCAGTGTAGCGGCGAAAGCTTAAGCAGACCTTAGCAACAAAAAACCCGGCCTAGGAACCGGGAATATTTGTACGAAATGCAGCGTTAGCCCAAGCAGGCTAATAACATTTCGCAGCTTACACGCCAAATGTGCAGAGAAAATGAACGCTGCACGCGGCAAGGCCTTACGCCAGTTTGGCGGCAAAGCCCGCCACGCGTTGGCCATAGAGCTTGGCGGTCGCCAAATCGCCCGACAGCATCTCGTCCACGCCGGCATCCGACGGCGTCTGCACCAACAGCCCCACCGAACCGCCCAGGTTGTTGACATCGGTACGCTGCGCCGATTTGGTGTTGGCCGGCAGCAGCCCCAAGCTGACCCACAGGCCGCCATGTTGAGAAGCCAGCGTTTGCAGCGCAATCAGCGTAACCTGCTTGTCGCCGTTCAGGCTGGCGCTGTTGGTAAAGCCGCCGAACACTTTGTCCTGCCACTTGCGGCCGAACCAGGCTTTGGAGCTGGCGTCGGCGAATTTCTTGAACTGCCAGGACGGGCCGCCCATATAGGTCGGTGAGCCAAAGATGATGGCGTCCGCCTCATCCAGCTTCTGCCACGCTTCATCGCTGATATCGCCTTCCTGATCGATAGCGATCAGTTCGGCCCCTGCGCCTTCCGCCACCACTTTCGCCAAACGCTCGGTATGGCCGTAGCCGGAATGAAACACCACTACTGTCTTCGCCATAGAAATTCTCCACTCATTGCACAGAGGCGCCGACGACGCCCATCTCGCGTTCAATCTAATCAAGCGCGCAACGGCTGAATACTGAATAAAACTGACGGTGTTATTCAAAAAAATCGCGCTACGCGCCGCCGGGTATGCGCAGATAAAAAAAATCCCGCACAAGGCGGGATAAACTTAACAGGGATGGGGTAATACACTACAGGGAATGGATAACACACAACATCATCGGGTAGAGCTACAGTACCAATCCCAATGTATAGAACTGTCATCCCCGCGTAAGTTTGCTCGGCCAGATGTAACGCCGAATGGGAAATATGACATTCCGCTCAAGGCACCACGAACAGCCTCGACTCGAAACCGCCGCTTTTGAAGGTGCCGGTGTTGACCCACCCCGGCGGCGAACGGCCGAAGTCCTGATTGAAATCCCCGCCGCTGACCAGCCAGACCCGGCGATGGCCTTTCGCTAACGCGCTGAGGTTATCGACGTAGGTCTGCGCCGCCCGATCGTGGAAAAAGGTGCCGAAACCATAGGCATTGGGCTTGCCCGAAATGCCGTTGGGCCTGGCGGGGGTATACAGCAAGGCGCGATAGCCCTTCTTGTTGTAATACACATAGCTCAGGTAGTTGAACATGTTGCTGACCACCACCGCATCGTTGGGCTGATAGTTACTGTTGATGTAGTTCACCATCACCTTGAACTCATCTTTCTCGACCGGATAGTCGTTGCGCACGCCGCAGCCGAACAGCAGGCTGAAGAACAGCAGCAAAGAGATCCCGCGCACCCGGCTTTTCGTACCGGCGATCAGCACGCCCAATACCAGCGGAATGCCGAGCGCGGCGGAATAAAGGTAGCGATCGACAAACAGCGGCGAACGCCAGGAAATGGCGAATACCAACGTCACCGGGATCAGCATGCCGCCAAGCAGCAGCAGCGCATATTTTCTCGGCATCTGGCGCCGCCACAGCAGCAGTGAACATAAGGCGACAAACATCGCCGGCAGCAGCCAGAGAATGATCGTGGGATAGTTGCTGCCATCATGCCCGGTGAGAAAACGCCAATACATCGCCGGCAGATCGCTCCAGGCAACCTGAGGGATCCAACCGACGTCGCCGCCGACCCGCAGTTCGGCAATATGCGCCAGCAGATTGAGCAGCACCAGCAGCCAGGGAATATAGGCCACGCCAATCGCCGCATTGGCCCCCCACCACGCCGGCAGCCTGATGTAACACTCGCCTTCGCGGCGGCACGACAGCGCCAACACCACCAGCCAGTGCGCGATCAGCGTGAAAATCGTGAAGTAGTGAGTATAAAAGCTCAGCGTCATCAACAGCGCATACAGCGCCAGATAGCGGCGGTTATCCGGCGTTTTCAGCCACTTCGCCAGCGCCATGGCGGCGGCGATCGCCAACAGCCCCATCAGCGCATACATGCGCGCCTCCTGGCTGTAACGCACCGCCATCGGCATGATCGCCATCAGCCATCCCGCGGTCAGCGCCGCCCGCTCGTTGGCCAACCAACGGGTAAAACGCATCGCCAGCGCCACCGTAATCACGCCGAACACCAGGCTCAGCGCGCGGGCCGCCATAATGCCGTCGCCAAACAGCACCATCCAGCCATGCAGCAGCAGGTAATAAAGCGGCGGGTGAACATCGAAGGAAGCATGGTACAGCAAAGCGCCCACATCATAGCGGCTGGTCAGCACGCTGGAGGCCTCGTCGCACCAAAAATACCGATCCGTTAAGGAAATAAACCGCACGATCGCCGAAAACGCCACGATCGCCAACGCGTAATGTTTGTAACCGATGCCTTTTAAGCCGTTATTGCTCAAAGAAACATTCGATACCTGTTGCAGTGACATAACCGCATTCCGCCCAAGAGAACCACACAGTGTGGAGACGCAGCGTCATCATTGCCGACGGCGGGTAAATGGCGGGTAAATCAGTGCGAAAAAATCGGCGCAATCACCGCGGCGGCGCACGGCCCTCAGCGGATTTCAACGGTGATGTCCGGGTAGGCCTTCTCCCCGTCGCTGAGGTAATGCCCCAACGCCCGGTAAGCCATGACGTACAGCACAGCGGCGCCGCACAGGCACAGCAAGGTCACGAGAAAGAATCTGGATTTGCGCACGATAGGCTCCATGGGGAAATTTTCACCTATTGTAACGCGGCAAAATAAACGAAGGTTCAATTGGCGGCGGGTCGTTTGCCCTACGGCCGCTCTGTCGATCCATCAAAGCACTGGAACGAGCTGAGCGGCAGCGTTATTGGCCATATGAAAACACGCTGCGCAGTGGAACCGACACAGCGCCGCCAGGCATGCGTCATGTTCCCGGGTACGGATGGGTCTCGCGCCAGTGGTCCGCTATCTGCTGCCGCGTACAGACCCACACCCGTTCGTGTTGCTGGATATAATCGAGAAAACGCTGCAGCGCGCGAAAACGCCCCGGCCTGCCCAGCAGACGACAGTGCATCCCCACCGACATCATCTTCGGCGCCTCCTCGCCCTCAGCGTACAGCACGTCGAAGCTGTCTTTCAGATAGGTGTAAAATTGCTCGGCGGTATTAAACCCCTGAGCGGTGGCGAAACGCATGTCGTTGGCGTCCAGCGTGTAAGGAACGATCAGGTGCGGCCGACGGCTGCCGTCGCCGCACGCCACTTCGCTCCAGAACGGCAAATCATCGCCGTAATAATCGCTGTCATAATCAAAACCGCCCTGCTCCACGACCAGTTGCCGAGTGTTGGGGCTATCGCGCCCGGTATACCAGCCGGTAGGCGCTTTGCCGAACAGGTCGGCCAGCACTTGCACCGCTTTTTGCATATGCTCACGCTCCTCAGCGATATCCATATGTTGATAATGGATCCAGCGCCAACCATGGCTGACCACATCGTATTTCGCCGCTTTGATCGCCGCGACAATCTCCGGCTGGCGCGCCAGCGCCATCGCCACGCCGAAGACCGTCAACGGCAGGCCACGCCGGCTGAACTCGCGGTGGATCCGCCAAAAGCCCGCCCGGCTGCCGTATTCGTACAGCGAATCCATCGACATATGACGCGCCGGATAGCTGGCGGCGCCGATAATATCGGAGAGAAACTGTTCCGATCCCGCATCGCCATGCAGCACATGATTCTCCGCACCCTCCTCGTAATTGAGCACGAACTGCACGGCAATCCGCGCGTTGCCCGGCCAGCGCGCATGCGGCGGATCTCCGGCGTAGCCTCGCAGGTCACGGGGGTAATTCTCATCGACAATGACCATTCTTCATCCCTTTAAAATAGATTTAACGACTGAAATTGACCGCTTAACGCTTTGGTTTCGGGATAGGCCAAGTCCCCTTGTTTGCTGGTCGATAACCCCAACGCCACCAGCGACTCCACCATTTTTACCGCCGCGCTGACGCCATCAATCACCGGCGCCCGCAGCTCGCGGGTCAGTTCCTGCGCCAGCGTCGCCATTCCGCCGCAGCCGAGCACAATCGCCCCGCAGCCATCCTCTTTCAGAGCACGGATGCAGCGCTCGCGCACTTTCTCCTGCGCCAGCCCGCTGCCGTCCTCCAGCGCCAGCACCGGCAAGTCAATGGCGTGCAGCGCCGCGCAATGCTGATGAAAACCGTACTGATGCAGCAGGTGGCGGGCGATAATCAGCGTGCGCGGTAACGTGGTGACGATCGAAAAACGGGTCGCCACCATCGACGCCATATGCATCGCCGCTTCCGCAATGCCGATCACCGGCCCCTGCGCCAGCTCGCGCGCGGCCAGCAATCCCGGATCGCCGAAACAGGCGATCACATGACCGTCAACGCCCTGCCGTCGCCCCGCCCTCACCTGTTCCAGCACGCCGATCGCCGCGATGGCTTCGTCAAAGTGCCCTTCAATGGACGGCACCCCGTCGCGCGGACACACCGCCAGGATCTCGGTGCCCGGCGCGGCGGCGGTGCGCGCGGCAGCGGCGATGGTGTCGGTCATCGCCTGACTGGTGTTGGGGTTGATAACCTGTATGCAAACAGAAGACATCACGGCTCCTTGTAACCGGCGAACAGCCGGGAAAAATCGGGCAGGCTGACGCCATCGCGCTCAAAGCGCAGGCTGGCGACAATATGATCAAAATGGCGCATCAGGGCGTCGCTCAGAGGCTGCAGCGCTTTATCCCGCAACAAACCGACCAACTGCTGATGATCGTCGCAACGGCACCCCTGCCGCCACGGCGCGCCCCAGGTGGCGATGACCAGGGAAGAACGCTGGCAAAGACGCGTCACCATGTCGGTGATAACCGAATTGCCCGAGATCGCCTGCAGCTGAATATGAAAATCGGCGGAATAGCGAATCGCCGCCGGGCCGTCGTAAGCCTCATGCACCTGCTGTTCCAGCTGAATAATGCGCTCCAGTGCCGCCAGATGGGGCGCCCGACAGCGGGCGATAATATCGGGAAGGTTGGCGACCTCCAGCAGCGCGCGCGTGCGGAAGATAGCCTGCGCCTCTTCCACCGTCGGGCTGGCGACATATGCACCACGTTTGGGCTTCAGGCTAACCATTTGCACAGCGGCGAGTCGTTGCAGCACCTTACGGATGCCGGTGCGGCTCACGGCAAACACGTCGGACAACGCCTCCTCCGGCAATTTGCTGCCCGGTGGCAGCTGATGCTCGACAATCGCCGTCATCAACGCCTGATAAATGGTTTCATCTTTGTCCTGCAGCGCTGGCGCGGCCTGGAGACAATGTTCAGTATTCATTCACCCACTCCGGTTTCACCTATCGATAGCAAAATCGTATACATAACGCTCGGTTTCTGTATGCAAAATCAGCCATTGTGGCCTGGATCCTGCAATAGCCTCAGCAATCCACATAACAAGAGGAGCAGGTTTCATGCCACATTCAACACACATGCATCAGGTTTCGGCCAAAGACGCGACCGCCGGCTACAGCCCGCGACTATGTAATGAAGATCTCGCGCCGACGCGCGACCAAAACTGGAGCTGGTACAACATTTTTTCATTCTGGATGTCGGACGTGCACAGCATGGGGGGCTATGTGGTCGCGGCGAGCTTTTTCACGCTCGGGTTGGCCAGTTGGCAGGTGCTGCTCTGCCTGCTGATCGGCATTTGCATCGTACAGCTGTGCGCCAACCTGGTGGCGAAGCCAAGCCAAATGGCCGGCGTGCCCTATGCAGTCATCTGCCGCCAGGCGTTTGGCGTCTTTGGCGCCAATATCCCGGCGGTGATCCGCGGGCTTATCGCTTTCGCCTGGTATGGGATCCAGACCTACCTTGCGGCCAACGCCCTGATGCTGGTGCTGCTCAAGTTCTGGCCGTCGCTGTCCACGCTCACCGGAAGCGGCTTCCTCGGCCTGTCGCTCCTGGGCTGGCTATGCTTCGCCACCATGTGGCTGCTGCAGGCGATGGTCTTTTGGCACGGCATGAACGCCATTAAGCGCTTCATCGATATCGCCGGGCCGGCAGTCTATGTGGTGATGCTGGCGCTGGCGGGCTGGATTGTATACAAGACCGGTTTTGACGGGATTTCCTTTACCCTGGCCAGCAAATCGCTGACCGCCGGGGAGCAGACCTGGCAAATGATCACCGCCACCGCGCTGGTGGTCTCCTACTTCTCCGGGCCGCTGCTCAACTTCGGCGATTTCTCCCGCTACGGCAAAAACATGGGCGAGATCCGCCGCGGCAACCGCTGGGGCCTGCCGTTCAACTTCCTGCTGTTCTCCATCGTCACCGTAGTGATTGTTTCCGGTACACAATCGCTGTTTGGCCACATGATCACCGACCCGATTGAAACCGTCAGCCGCATTGGAAACGATCTGGCGGTCGCCATTGGCCTGCTGACGATGATCACCGCCACCATTGGCATCAATATCGTGGCCAATTTCGTCTCGCCGGCCTTTGACTTTTCGAACTGTTCGCCGCAGAAAATCAGCTTCCGCACCGGCGGGATGATTGCCGCCGTTGGGTCGATTCTGCTGACGCCGTGGAATTTGTTTAACTCGCCGGAGCTTATCCACTACACCCTCGACGTGCTGGGCGCCTTTATTGGCCCGCTGTTCGGCATCCTGATCGCCGATTTTTATCTGATCAAACGCGGCCAGGTATCCGTGGACGATCTGTTTGATGACACCCCGAAAGGCAAATACTGGTACCGCAACGGTTTTAACCCGAAAGCCATTGCCGCGCTGCTGCCGTCGGTGGCCATTGGCCTGATCATCAGCTTTATTCCGGCCCTGCACCAAGTGGCCAACTTCAGCTGGTTTATCGGCGTCTTCCTCGGCGCGACCGCCTACCGCTGGCTGGCCCGCGATGAGCGCACCGCCGTGGCCGGTCCGGCGTTCCGGGCGAAGGTGATGGCGCAAAAAGAGTAATTCCGCCCACAGCAAACTGCGTCGGAAGGGAAAAAAGCCATCCGCAACCGTGCCGCCCCGGCGTTAACGCCGGGGCGGCCGTTGTGAGTGAACCAGGCGGCTGCTGGCTTTTCACCGATGCGCGGAGGAGCGCTGAGCGCCGCGTTCAAGCGCGTATTTTCGAAGCACTTCAACCCCCTATCGCATCTGGGGTTGAGGCAAGTCTGCATGAAGAGACGGCGGAGTGGTGAGGGAAAGCCCGGCCAGCAAGGCGGCGATAATGACAAACAGGTGCCCTTCGGACGAGTCCAGCAGGAATGAATTGAACAGATGGCAGGCCATGTAGCTGCTGAGCACCGCAACGAACAGATTTCGGCGCGCCGGCGGCAAGCGCCAGGCGACGCGGTAGCAACTCCACATCCAGGTGAGGAACACCATCAATCCCAGCAAACCGCTCTGCATCGTTTCCAACAGGTATTCATTGTGCGGATTATGCACGCCATAGCCGGTGGATGGATTGCCGTACCAAAAGCTGCCGGCGCCGTTGCCCAGCAGCGGGGATTGCTTTATCAGTCGCAGGGCTTCGCGGGCGAAGGCGGTGCGTTGCCCCATGGAGTTGTCGCAGGCCGCATAAGCCGTTTGGGCCGGGGCGAAAACGCACCCCTGAATTTGCTGGACGCCCAGCGTCAGGCGCTCCATGGCGCGATTGGGGGTCATGACCAGCATCACGACAGCCAGTATGCCGCAGGCGAGCACGGCCACTTGCTGCTTGCGCCGGAGGGTAAGCAATAACCAGATACCCATGCCAACGGCCAATGCCACATACCCGGTACGCCCCTGCACCATCAGCAGAACATTAACCGTCGCCAACAACACCAGTCCCGCATACCCCCAGCGCCGTTTTCCGCTACAGGCAAAAGCACGCGACAACCAGACCAGCGCCGCCAGCGCCATAAACACGTTTTGGGTGATTTGCAGCTTAAACACCGTAGGGTTGTCGGGGTTCAGCCCGCCCAATGTGACATGGCCAAGCCCGCTCATGAAGCTGATGGCCAATATCGCGGCATTGGCCCACAAAAAGCCGCGGACAAATTGCGTCATCAGCCGCGAGTCGGCCAGAAAGAACAGCGCCAGCGGCAGGACATACAGCAATTTTTGGTATTTGCCGACCATTTTGGGGCCGTAGGCGTGAGCATGCGTCAGCAATGACAACGCCAGCAGCGCAAACATCAGCGCTGGCAACCAGACCAGGGGATGACAAGCCAGTGCAGCCCACTGCCGGATATCGCGCAGCCAGAGCAGACAGACGACAACCAGCCCCAGTGAGATATTCATCAGGGGATTGGAGGTCGGGAGGGAGGCTCCCAGCAAAAAGGCGGTAAACGCAAACAACCGTTGCTGAAGGGGCGTCTGTATCGACGAGGAAACTGCTGAGTTGAATAGCATCGTGGCGTACTCATTGATAAGAGAAAAAACACGGTGGAAGGCCGCGCAGGGTTAACGCTGCGCAGACCCGACGAGGGATGCCAGTTGCCTGTTAACCGCCTGTATCACATCGCCGGCCGGGATGGCCGCGAGGTAACGCTCGCGGGTATTGGTGTCAACGGCGTCCGGGGCGGGCAGCGGACGATAGTCTCCGGCCCACAGCAACGTGTGGGGCGCCTGCCACGGGGACCATCGCGCGAGGTCGCTGGGCCCGAACAGCACCACCGAGGGCGTATTCAGCGCGGCGGCCATGTGCATCGGCACCGAATCGACCCCGATAAACAGCCGCGCCCGGTCAATCAACACCGCGAGCTCCGGCAGCTCCAGACGCCCGGCCAGATTAATCACCCGCCGCGGTAACAGGCAGCAGGCCATAATGGCGCTTATCATGGCGGCTTCATCTTGCGTGCGTCCGCCGGTGAGCACCACCGTTCTGCCCTGGGCGGTCAGGTGGTTAATCACGGCGCTGAATCCGTCCACCGTCCAGGTCTTGAAAGCCCAGCGTGCGGTCGGCTGTATCAGCACAAAATCGGTCAGGTGATGGCGTCGACTGAGCCGGTCAACGTCATCCACATCAGATTGCCGCCAGGCCTGTGTCACCTGCGTGATTGTCGTGGGCAAGGCCAGTGGCGCCAGAATGCTGAGATTATTCAGCACGGTGTGCTGCGCCGGGCCGGCAACGTCGACCAGTAGCGAATGGCAGGCCCGCCAGAGTCGATTGTCGCGTTTGGGGTAGCGAAACCCCAGACTGAAGGTCGGTTTGAGAAAACGGCAGTACAACGCTGCCCGCCACTGATCGGAGAGGTTGATCACCAGATCGTAATGGCCGGTCCGCAGGCTGTTCCATAACGCATATTCGCCGCGGTATTGCGCTTTCAGCCCTTGGCGCTTGAGCTCTCGATCCACGGTAAAGGCCAGATAAACATCCTGATTGCCGGCCAGCATCGCCTCGGTGCCGTCATAGACCAGCACATCGATCAGCGCATTGGGGTAGTTGACGCGCAATGTGCTGAGCACCGGCGTCATCAACAGGACGTCGCCAAAGTGGCGCAGCTTGATGACGAGAATGCGTTGCACGCTATCCCGGTGCAAAAGCGCATTGGGCACCCGGCGATCGGGGAGTGTGGCCAGCGGGGATGCGGGGCGTTTGCCGGTGGTGCGATGGGCATTCATGGTTCGTCGCCTCAGAAAAATACAAAAGGCCGCTGCAGGGCCGAAAGAGTCCGTGAGGATAAAAATAGCGCTGCGCCACGGTTCGAAAACCCGAGAAGGCTGCAGGGAGAAAACGCCGTTCTCTCTGCCGTGCTCCCTGAACCGTCAATCTCGTTATCGCGGGAAAGCGGGCGATTAGCAGACGTTCTCGTCATGGCTGAGTACGGGGGTTTTATCCTGATAAATTGTCGAGCGCTACGTGGTATTCACCGGATGAATAAAGAGTTACCGCCGAATAATATCCTGCCCGATCTTAACGGCGACCGTGCAGCAAAGATAATTGGTTGTGCAGATCAATAAGATCCTACCGATCGTTGAAAACGATCAATCCTTTACAAATTGCAGGGTTACCGAGAAAACTCCTAACCCATTGAGGTTATTAATGTCTTTTATTGCTGCACCGTGCGGCGCGTGCTGAACTCACTCCCCGACCGGAGAGCCCGGTGCGGGAAGTGAACCATCGTTAGCGAATAAACGTGGGAGGGAGAAATAGGAGTTTTCACCGGTGGAACAGCGGCGCCGCGACCGGATACCTAATCACTCGCCAAGCGCAGAAATTGCACGACCGTCGAAAAGCTGAGCTTTGGAGAATAGACCGGCTGGGTGAGCATAGAAATGGTACAGCGATACGCTCACCTTACACCGAACCATCTCACTGAGCATGCGAGGCAAATTGATGCGATTTTCGGAGGTTTAGCCCCAAATCTGTCCCATGATGAAATTGGAAAGACGGGATGAAAGGCGTAACTCATTGATACTTAATGGCACGCCCTATAGGATTCGAACCTATGACCTACGGCTTAGAAGGCCGTTGCTCTATCCAACTGAGCTAAGGGCGCATTGAGATGCGGCAACCTGTGGTTGCGGGTTGCGATTATACGGTCAGAGGTTAGCGAGTCAATGCCTTTTCATGACGTTACGGCGGCGACGGTGCTTTATGGCGTTTTTTCCGCCAGCGCCCGTGCGGCGGCCCGCGCTATGCTGCGTTGCGCCACGCCGACAGCGGTATCGCCTGGCGTGCGTCCGGCCCCTTGCCGCCCATCGCCCCGCCGCAGGCAAAGGCGCACGGACTGAACGACCGCCGTAATGTCGCCCCAATCGGCATGCTCAACCACCTGCATGTTGCAGGTCGCCTCCCCTCTTTTCCCCGGAGCGGAGTCAGGGCGTGCGCTGTTTAAAGAAGCCTGGCTCCACGGCGCCCAAGCCAGCAATAGCGCGCACCCTACCCATGCGCTGCCGTTCATGCGCACAGCTTCCGCCACAGGGCGCTCAGGCGCGCCCGCCACGACGGCGTCGCCTGGTGCTGACAAAGCTGATGCAGCGCGTTGAGTTGCTCACTGTCCGCCGGATGCAGCGAAGAATCGAACACCGTCTCGCCAACGTGCTTAGGCTGCGCCGGTTGCCGATCAGGCTGATGATGCAACGGATAAAGCCGGGTTATCGCTCTCATGATCCTGCCCTCTTTCGCCCTGTGTATGGCCCCAGCGTATGCAAATGCCGGTAAAAATGGCGTAGAGGTTCCTGAAGCCGGCATAAAAAAAGCGTAAATCGGTCTCGCCAACGGCGGCGAGGGTGATTCTGCGCCTGACAGCGCGCTCAGCTTCTGCCAGAATAGCGGCATCCCCGCTTTTCTTAATTGATGGATTTCCACACTGATGTCAGCAAAGATTATTGATGGTAAAACGATTGCGCAGCAGGTTAGAAACGAAGTGGCTGAGCAAGTGAAACAACGTCTGGCGGCCGGCAAGCGCGCGCCAGGGCTGGCGGTTGTGCTGGTCGGCGAGAATCCGGCTTCGCAAATTTACGTCGCCAGCAAGCGCCGCGCCTGCGATGAAGTCGGCTTCCTCTCCCGCTCCTACGACCTGCCCGCTGCCACCAGTGAAGCCGAGCTGCTGGCGTTGATCGACCAGCTGAACGCCGATGAGGAAATCGACGGTATTCTGGTGCAGCTGCCGTTGCCGGCCGGCATCGATAACGTCAAGGTGCTGGAACGCATCCATCCGGACAAAGACGTCGACGGCTTCCACCCGTACAACGTCGGCCGCCTGTGCCAGCGCGCGCCCAAGCTGCGCCCATGCACGCCGCGCGGCATCGTCACCCTGCTGGAGCGTTATAACATCGATACCTACGGCCTGAACGCCGTGGTGGTCGGCGCGTCCAACATCGTCGGCCGCCCGATGAGCATGGAGCTGCTGCTGGCCGGCTGCACCACCACCGTCACCCACCGCTTCACCAAAAACCTGCGCCACCACGTCGAGAATGCCGATCTGCTGGTGGTGGCGGTCGGCAAACCGGGCTTCATTCCGGGCGACTGGATCAAACCGGGCGCCATCGTAGTGGACGTCGGCATCAACCGCCTGGAAAGCGGTAAAGTGGTGGGCGATGTCGATTTCGACGCCGCCAGCGAGCGCGCCGCTTACATCACCCCGGTGCCGGGTGGCGTTGGCCCGATGACCGTGGCTACACTGATCCAAAATACCTTGCAGGCCTGCGAGGAATATCACGACGTTCAACCTAAATAAGTAAGACAGTATGGAAATTTTCAATCTGGACAATCATCCCCATGTCGAACTGTGCGATCTGCTGAAGTTCCAGGGCTGGTGTGAAAGCGGCGGCGCCGCCAAAGAAGTCATCGCCGAAGGGCAGGTGAAAGTCGACGGTAAGGTCGAAACCCGCAAGCGCTGCAAGATCGTCGCCGATCAGGTGGTGGAGTTCGGCGGCGGCAAGGTCATGGTTAAACCCTAACCCGCAGCCATAGAAAAAGGCGCTGAATTCAGCGCCTTTTTTATTTCCTTCTGCCGGATTACTTACGGCGCCAGGTGGTGCCCTGCGGGCCGTCTTCCAGCACGATGTTCATCTCGTTCAAGCGATCACGCGCGGCATCCGCCAGCGCCCAGTCCTTGGCGGCGCGCGCTTCGTTACGCTGTTTGATCAGCGCTTCGATCTCCGCCACTTCACCGTCGTCAACCTGTGCGCCTCCTTGCAGGAACTGCTCCGGCTCCTGCTGCAGCAGGCCAAGCACGTTCGCCAGCTTGCGCAGTTCCGCCGCCATGCCGCTGGCCGCCGCCATGTCTTCCCCCTTCAGGCGGTTAACCTCGCGCGCCAGATCGAACAGCGCCGAGTAGGCTTCCGGGGTGTTGAAGTCGTCGTCCATCGCTTCGCGGAAGCGAGCTTCGAACGCTTCGCCGCCGGCCGGCGCGGCATTGGCGTCGGTGCCACGCAGCGCGGTATAGAGGCGCTCCAGCGCGGTGCGCGCCTGCTTGAGATTCTCTTCACTGTAGTTCAGCTGGCTGCGATAGTGGCCGGACATCAGGAAGTAACGCACCGTCTCCGCATCGTAATGGCCGAGCACGTCGCGAATGGTGAAGAAGTTATCCAGCGATTTGGACATCTTCTCTTTGTCGATCATCACCATGCCGGAGTGCATCCAATAATTGACGTACGGGCCGTCGTGGGCGCAGCTCGACTGCGCGATCTCGTTCTCGTGGTGCGGGAACATCAGATCGGAACCGCCGCCGTGGATGTCGAAGTGGGTACCCAGCTGTTTGCAGTTCATGGCGGAGCATTCGATGTGCCAGCCCGGACGGCCCGGCCCCCACGGCGACTGCCAGCTCGGCTCGCCCGGCTTGGACATTTTCCACAGCACAAAGTCCATCGGGTTGCGCTTAACGTCGTCGATCTCTACGCGCGCGCCGGCCTGCAGCTGCTCCAGATCCTGGCGCGACAGCAGCCCGTACTGCGGATCGCTGTCGATGGAGAACATCACGTCGCCGTTGCTGGCCACATAGGCGTGATCGCGATCGATCAGGCGCTGGGTGATCTCAATGATCTCGGCGATGTGTTGGGTCGCGCGCGGTTCGCTGTCCGGGCGATCGATCAGCAACGCGTCGAAGTCGGCATGCATTTCCGCCAGCATGCGTTCGGTCAGCTGGTCGCAGGTCTCATGATTTTCCGCCGCGCGGCGGATGATTTTGTCGTCCACGTCGGTGACGTTGCGCACGTAGTTCAGCGAATAGCCGAGATAGCGCAGGTAACGCGCCACCACGTCGAAAGCGACAAAGGTACGACCGTGGCCGATGTGACACAGGTCATAGATGGTTACCCCGCACACGTACATGCCCACTTTCCCGGCATGAATGGGTTTGAATTCCTCTTTTTGACGACTCAGGGTATTAAAAATCTTTAGCATCGGGAGATTCCGTGGTGTGCGTGATAACAAAAAAGATAACCGGGCTTCAGATTTAACGCCCGGTAGCGTATTGAAACCTGAAGCCTGATCTATTGCAAGGTTAAGGCCATGCTTTGCTGACTTCACGCGAAGAAAAAGCGCAAAATTCGCCGGCCGGCGCAATTGTTATAATATAACACAAATACAATTACCACAGACAGTGCGCGGTTGAGCCGCTGCTGACTCGCTGGGGCGGATATGTTATAAGGGCGGTCTGAATGTTCACTCGCTTTACGTGACGTCTCACTTCACCTTGTTAGGATTAAAACTATGGTTACTTTCCACACCAATCACGGCGATATCGTTATCAAGACCTTTGCTGACAAAGCGCCGGTTACCGTTGAAAACTTCCTGAACTACTGCCGCGCCGGTTTCTACGACAACACCATCTTCCACCGTGTGATCAACGGCTTCATGATCCAGGGCGGCGGTTTCGAGCCGGGCATGAACCAGAAAGCGACCAACGCGGCCATCAAGAACGAAGCCAACAACGGTTTGAAAAACACCATCGGCACCCTGGCAATGGCGCGCACCAACGATCCGCACTCCGCCACCGCACAGTTCTTCATCAACGTGGCTGACAACGACTTCCTGAACTTCCGCGGCGAAAACGTGCAGGGCTGGGGCTACTGCGTGTTTGCTGAAGTGGTTGAAGGCATGGACGTGGTCAACAAGATCAAAGGCGTGAAAACCGGCCGCAGCGGCATGCACCAGGACGTACCGGTAGAAGACGTGGTGATCAACAGCGTGACCGTCAGCGAGTAATCGCGGCTGCATGAGTACGCTGTTCATCGCAGATCTGCACTTGTGCGCACAGGAACCGGCAATCACTGCCGGTTTTCTGCGTTTTTTACGGCGCGAAGCGGTGCACGCCGACGCGCTGTACATCCTCGGCGACCTGTTTGAAGCCTGGATCGGCGACGACGATCCCGAGCCGCTGCACGCGGAGATCGCCGCGGCGCTGAAAGCGCTGCAACAGGCCGGCGTGCCCTGCTATTTCATCCACGGCAACCGCGATTTTCTGCTCGGCAAGCGCTTCGCCCGCGCCAGCGGCATGCAGCTGCTGCCGGAAGAAAAAGTGCTGGAGCTGTACGGCCGCAGGATCCTGATCCTGCACGGCGACACCCTGTGCACCGACGATCAAGCCTATCAGCAATTCCGCCGTAAAGTGCACAACCCGCTGATTCAAAAACTGTTCCTCGCGCTGCCGCTGCGCTGGCGACTGAAGATCGCCGCCAAGATGCGCGCCCGCAGCCAGCAATCCAACCAGTACAAGTCGGACGCCATCATGGACGTCAACCCGCAGGCGGTCGAGCAAACGATGCTGCGCCACGATGTGCACTGGATGATCCACGGCCATACCCATCGCCCGGCGGTGCATCGGCTGGCGTTGAGCAACGGCGAAGCCCATCGCGCGGTGCTGGGCGCCTGGCACGTCGAAGGATCGATGATCAAAGTCAGCGCCGACGCCGTCGAGCTGATCCAATTCCCGTTCTGAGTTCCGCACTGGCGCGCGGGTGAAAATTCGCGCTTTCGCCGGTGAAAACCGGCGACGCAACCGTTTTCCTCGCCGTGCGCTCATGGTATGCTCTACGCCCTCATTCGGCCCTCAGCCGACGCCAGACAAATCACAGGAGCCTTACACCCATGGGAGCCAACGCCGCTTCAGCCGCCAATGCCGGGGCTAAAATCGCAATTGTAATGGGATCGAAAAGTGACTGGGCCACCATGCAGTTCGCCGCCGAAGTCCTGACCCAGCTCGATGTCCCCTTCCATGTCGAAGTCGTTTCCGCTCACCGCACGCCGGACAAGCTGTTCAGCTTCGCCGAGCAGGCTGCCGCCAACGGCTTTGACGTGATCATCGCCGGCGCCGGCGGTGCCGCGCATCTGCCGGGCATGCTGGCGGCGAAAACGCTGGTGCCGGTGCTGGGTGTGCCGGTGCAAAGCGCCGCGCTGAGCGGCGTGGACAGCCTCTACTCCATCGTGCAGATGCCGCGCGGCATTCCGGTGGGGACGCTGGCGATCGGCAAAGCCGGCGCCGCCAACGCCGGGCTGCTGGCGATGCAGATCCTGGCGCTGCACGACGCCGCCCTGGCGCAGCGTTTGGCGGACTGGCGTCAGGCGCAGACTGAAGACGTTTTGAACCACCCCGATCCGCGGGAGGACGCATGAAGCCGGTTTGCGTATTGGGCAACGGTCAGCTGGGGCGCATGCTGCGCCAGGCCGGCGAACCGCTGGGCATCGCCGTCTACCCTGTCGGCATCGATGCCGAACCTGAGGCGGTGCCGTATCAGAACAGCGTCATTACCGCCGAGATTGAACGCTGGCCGGAAACCGCGCTGACGCGCGAACTGGCGACTCACAGCGCCTTCGTCA
The DNA here is from genome assembly GCF_052167655.1 of Serratia sp. CY55921. Taxonomy (NCBI): domain Bacteria; kingdom Pseudomonadati; phylum Pseudomonadota; class Gammaproteobacteria; order Enterobacterales; family Yersiniaceae; genus Serratia; species Serratia sp. CY55921. Next base: position 2,560,939 of record NZ_JBJNMU010000001.1, read on the forward strand.
ACCGTGACATCTTCCCGCGTTTGGCGGATCGCCTGACGCAAAAGCAGCTGCTCGATCAGCTCGGCCTGGCGACCGCGCCGTGGCAGCTGCTGGCGAGCGCCGCCGAATGGCCGCAGGTGTTCGCTGCGCTGGGCGAGCTGGCGATCGTCAAACGCCGGGTCGGCGGCTATGACGGCCGCGGCCAGTGGCGCTTGCGTCCGGGGCAGGAAGCCGAACTGCCGGCCGATGCCTATGGCGAGTGCATCGTCGAGCAAGGCATCAATTTCTCCGGCGAAGTGTCGCTGGTGGGCGCGCGCGGCCACGACGGCCGTTCGGTCTTCTACCCGCTGACCCACAACCTGCATGAAGACGGCATCCTGCGCGCCAGCGTGGCGCTGCCGCAGCCCAATCCGGCGCTGCAGCAACAGGCCGAGCAGATGCTGGCGGCGATCCTGAACGAGCTGAACTACGTCGGCGTGATGGCGATGGAGTGCTTTATCGTCGGCGATCGGCTGTTGATCAACGAACTGGCGCCGCGCGTGCACAACAGCGGCCACTGGACGCAAAACGGCGCATCCATCAGCCAGTTCGAGCTGCACCTGCGCGCCATCCTCGGCCTGCCGCTGCCGCAGCCGGTGGTGAGCACACCGTCGGTGATGGTCAACCTGATCGGCACCGCCGTCAACGAACAGTGGCTGTCGCTGCCGCTGGTGCATCTGCACTGGTATGAGAAAGAGGTGCGCCCGGGCCGCAAGGTCGGCCACCTCAATCTGAACGACCCGAGCGCCGCCGATCTGCATCAGGCGCTGCAGGCGCTGGCGCCGCTGCTGCCGGGCGAATACCAAAGCGGGCTGGCCTGGGCACAGCAGAAGCTGGCTTAACGGTTTACACCGCCGAAAAGAAGAAGGTTCAGCCCAGGCTGAGCCTTTTTTATTGCCGCAAAGATCAACGCGAGCCGATATTACGCAACGGTTTGCCGGCCATCAGATTGCGCTCAATGTGTTCCAGTGAAATATTTTTGGTTTCCGGGATCAGCGCCAGCGTGATGAAAACAAACAGCACGTTAAGCCCCGCGTAAACCCAAAAGGTGTGAGCGCTGCCCAACGAATTCAGCATGGTCAGGAACGTCGCCCCCACGATCATATTGGCTATCCAGTTAGTGGCGGTGGAACAGGTGATGCCGAAATCGCGGCCTTTCAATGGCTGGATCTCTGAGCACAGCACCCAAATCAGCGGGCCGGCGCTCATGGCAAAGCCGACGATAAACATCAGCAGCATGACGATGGCGAAATATTGCTCCGCCGCCGAGTTCATGCCGATGTTCATCATGGTGCCCAGCGCCCCCATGCCGACGGCCATCACGATAAACCCAAGGATCAAAGTGGGCTTGCGGCCCCAGCGGTCAACCAGCCCAATAGCGATAAAGGTGGCCAGCACGTTGACCAGACCGACGATCACCGTGCCCCACATCTGCTGTTCCGTACTGGCGAAGCCCGCCAGACCGAAAATCTTCGGCGCGTAATACATGGTGACGTTCATCCCGGTAAACTGCTGCATCACCTGAAGAAGAATGCCAAGGAAAACCGCGCGGCGGAAATTTTTATTGCCTTTGAACAACGCCCAACCGCTTTGCTTCAGTTTGAGGCTTTCACGAATTTCATTCAGCTCATACTGCGCCTGGGCACTGCTGTCGCGCAGCTTCTCCAACACCTGACGCGCTTGCTCATGGCGATTACGCGAGGCCAACCACCGCGGGCTGTCAGGCAAAAAGAACACGCCGACCAACAACAGCCCGGCCGGGATGGTGATGACGCCCAACATCCAGCGCCAGGCGCCGGTATAGCTGAATGCCGTATCAGACAGGTAAGCGGCCAGAATGCCGATGGTGATCATCAATTGATACATCGAGATCATGCTGCCGCGGATTTTCTCCGGCGCGATTTCAGAAAGATAAATCGGCGCGGTATAAGAAGCGATCCCCACCGCCAATCCCAGCAGAATACGTGAAACGATCAACACCTCCACGTTGGGAGCGAACGCAGAACACAGCGATCCCGCCACGAAGAGGATTGCGCCGATCATCAAACTGTATTTGCGCCCCAGCCGGAAGTTCATCCAGCCGCTGCCGATGGCGCCGACGGCGGCGCCAAACATCATTGAGCTGACCACCCACTCCTGCTGAGAGCTGGTGATCTGAAAAGTGTCGGTAATAAACGGCAGGGCGCCGGCGATCACGCCGATATCAAGACCGAACAGCAGGCCGGCCAAGGCGGCTAAAAAACAGACGAAAAAAGTCATGCCGACATGAGTCGGGCTTTTCTCCGCCGGTGTCACTTTGACGGTATCGCTCATACAGCCTCCAGGAGAAAACGGTCATCAGTGTGCGACATGATAGGAGGCAATGCGTCGGAGATAAGTGAGTGCGATCACATTAGTGAAAACGGTTACATTCAATTTAATCTTTTTAGGCCGTTTTTTATGACGGATGAATTAACTTAATCCATGCGTAACCCTCTAAATAAATGCGTAAAATAGGCGAAGTCGGCCAACTATCCGCTACACCGATGACCAATGGCAAACGTATCGATATGACATAAATGTAATCGATTTCACAATGAATGGGCATGAAGAGGAATTGCGCCAGTGACGCGCGAAAGAAAATCGGCAGGCCCGGCCACGCTTGGCGGCAACGGGCCTGCGATCGCCAGATCAGCCATCATAACTGCGGAACAGCGCCCGGCCGCGCAGCAAGCGCACGCCCAGCCAGCCGCCGCACAGCGACAGCAGCAGCGCGCTGGCCAGCGGCAGCGCCCACCACAGCACCGGCGTCGGCGTCCACGGGAAGTCGAACACCCTGCTTTGCAGCAGCCACAGCGCCGCCTCGGCCCCCACCGCCGCCGCGATGCCCGCCACCAGCCCCAGCAGGGCAAACTCGCACCACAGCGTGCGACGCAGCAGCCGTTTACCGGCGCCCAGCGTGCGATAGACCACCAGCTCCTGCCGCCGCTGACGCATGCCGACCTGCACCTGCGCCAGCAGCAGCAGGCCGCCGCACAGCACCACCAGCACCACCATCACCTCCAGCGCGCGGCTGACCTGTTGCAGCACGCCGCCGACCTGTTTCAGGATCGCGCCGATGTCCAGCAGGCTGAGCGTTGGGAACTGGCGGTTGAGCTGGGTCAACATCCGGCCATCGCCGTCGTAGCGGAAGCTGGTGAGCCAGGTCTGCGGCTGGCCGTCCAGCGCGCCCGGCGGGAAGATAAAGTAAAAGTTCGGCTTCAGGCTTTCCCAATCCACCTGGCGCAGGCTGGTGACTTTGGCGCTGAACGCCTGGGTATCGCCGCTGAAGGTCAGCGTGTCGCCCAGCTTGATCTTCAGCCGCCCGGCGATGCCTTCATCCATCGAGACTTCGCCGCTTTTCGGCGGCCAATTGCCCGCCACCAACGGATTGTGATCCGGCAGCTCGGCCAGCCAGGTCAGGTTCAGCTCACGGTTCACCGCCTCGCCGCCCGGATCGTCCTCATGCACCCGTTCGGTCGCCACCTGCTGGTTTATCTCGGTCAGGCGCACCCGGACGATCGGGTAATAGGTTTCCGGTTTGATCTGGTGCTGCTGCAGGAAAGTTTTCACCTGCGGCACCTGCGCCTCGGTCATGTTGAGCAGGAAATAGTTCGGGCTGTCCGGCGGCAGCTGTTGCTGCCAGCGTTCGAGCAGATCGCCGCGCAGCACCAACAGCAGCGCCAACAGCATGAACGACAGCGAGAACGCCGCCAACTGGCTGATGGTCACCCACGGCTGATGCAGCAGGCGGTTGACCGCCAGCCGCAGCGCCAGACTCTTGAGCGTGATGCGGCGCAACAGCAGCAGGCTGCCCCACCCTATACCGCCCAGCAGCAGCGCCAGCACCGCCATGCCCGCCAGGATCGCCCACAGCAACGTGCTGGCTCCCATCAGCAACACCAACAACGCGACCACGATCGCCGCCGTCACCGGCAGGAAGTAGCGCAGCGGCCAGACGTTGGCCGCCACATCGCGACGCAGCACCCGCAGCGGCTGGGTGGCCAGCAACTGGCGATACGGCCGCAACCCGACCAGCAGCGAAATCAGCACCAGCGCACCGAGCGCCCACAGCCACGGCCAGACGCCGGCGGCGGGCAACGCGGCCGGCAACACCGGCTTCAGCAGGCGAATCAACAGCGCCTCGAACGCCAGCCCGATCGCCCCGCCGCACACCGCCGCCAGCGCCATCACCGCCAGCCACTGGCCGACGATCAATTTGCGCAGCGCGCCGCGCCCGGCGCCAAGGGTTTTCAGCACCGCGATCAGATCGTAGCGGCTGCGGCAATAGTGGCTCATCGCCACCGCCACGGCGGCGATCGACAACAGCAGCGTCAGCAGGGCCGACAACAGCAGGAACTGTTGGGAGCGCTGCAGCGACTTGCCGAGCGCGCTGCCGGACTCCTGCAGCCCGAACCAGCGCTGATCCGGCGTCAACTGCGGCGTCAGCCGTTCTTCGTAACGTTGAATATCCGGCTCGGCGCCGGCGAACATGTAGCGGTAGGTCAGGCGGCTGCCCGGCTGCACCGCGCCGGTCTTATCGACGTCCGCCAGGTTGATCATGATGCGCGGCGCGGTCTGGAATGGATTGAAACCGGCGTCCGGCTCCTGAATGATTTCACCGGCGATGCGCAGCGTGGTGTCGCCCACCTCCAGCGAATCCCCCACTTTCACGTTCAGCAGCGCCAGCAAACGCGGCGCCACCAGCACGCTGCCCGGTTCGGGCTGGATGTTGGCCGGGCGCGTTTCCAGCTTGCCGTACAGCGGATAGGCCAAATCGGTGGCTTTCACGTCCGCCAGCTGCGGCCGATCGCCGGCATAGGTCATGGTGGTGAACGACAGCTGACGGCTCACCTTCAGCCCTTGTTGCTGCGCGTCCAGCAGCCAGCCTTCCGGCACCGGATGCGCGCTGCGCAGCACCCGATCGCCGGCGATAAAATCGCGGCTCTGCTGGCTGAGCCCTTTGTCCATGCGATCGCTGATGCTGCCCAGCGCCAGCACGCAGGCGACGGAGAGCGTCAGCGCCAGCCACACGATCAGCAGCGACGGCGAGCGCCATTCGCGCCAGAACCAGCGCCAGATCATGCTTCCTCCCACAGCTTGCCTTCGCGCAGCCGCAGCCGCCGCTGGCAGCGCGCCGCCAGGGTTTCGTCATGGGTCACCAGGATCAGGGTGGTGTCAAAATCGCGGTTGAGGGAAAACAGCAGGTCGGCGATGCGATCGCCGGTCTGACGATCGAGGTTGCCGGTCGGTTCATCGGCGAACAGCACCCGCGGTCGGCCGCTGAAGGCGCGCGCCAGCGCCACGCGCTGCTGCTCGCCGCCGGACAGCTGCGCCGGCAGGTGATCGAGCCGTTTCCCCAGCCCCAACTGCTCGAGCAGCTGCACCGCCTGCTCGCGGCTCTGTCTGTCGCTCTCGCCGCGCAACAGCGCCGGCAGTTGCACGTTCTCCAGCGCGTTCAGCGTCGGCACCAGCATGAACGACTGAAACACGAAGCCGACATTCCTGGCGCGCAGCGCGGCGCGCCCCTCTTCGTCCAGCGCGGTCAGCGACTCGCCGAGCAAGCGCACCTCGCCTTCGCTGCCGTCATCCAGCCCGGCCAAAATGCCCAGCAAGGTCGATTTCCCCGATCCGGATTCGCCGATCAGGGCGATCGTCTGCGCGGGTTTGACAAGCAGCTCGACTCCGGTAAGGATGGTGAGCTGATGCTCACCCTGACCAACGTGTTTACTAAGATGATGAACTTCAAGAACGTTTTCCGCTGGCATCTTCCCTTCCTTTTGCTGTTGGGATTATTCAGTTTACGCGCTGCCGCCGCCGATACCTTGTTGATTTTAGGCGACAGTTTAAGCGCCGGTTACCGCCTGCCGATCGAGCGGGCGTGGCCGACGCTGTTGGCCGAACAGTGGCAGAAAAAACCGGGTGCGCCGCAGCTGGTCAACGCCAGCATCAGCGGCGACACCGCCGCGCAGGGGCTGGCGCGTCTGCCCGCGCTGCTGAAACAGCATCAGCCGCGCTGGGTGCTGATCGAGCTGGGCGCCAACGACGGCCTGCGCGGCTTCCCGGCGCAGGACGTACAGCGCGATCTCGGCCAAATCATCACGTTGGTGCAGCAGGCCGGCGCGCAGCCGCTGCTGATGCAGATCCGCATCCCGCCGAACTACGGCCGCCGCTATACTGAAGCGTTCGGCGCCGTCTACCCGGCGCTGGCCAAGCAGTTCAACATTCCGCTGCTGCCGTTCTATATGGAACAGGTGGTGGTGAAGCCGGAATGGATGCAGGATGACGGATTGCACCCCAATGGGGACGCCCAGCCGTTTATCGCCACTTGGATGGCGGAGCGCCTGGAGCCTCTAGTAAAGCATGAGTCTCACTAAATTAGGGTCGTACACTAGGTAAAGTTATGCAAAAAGCGGTATTGATAACCGGCTGTTCCAGCGGGATTGGCTTGATTGCGGCGCAGGATCTGCGCAACCGCGGCTACCGGGTGCTGGCCGCCTGCCGCAAGCCGCAGGACGTGGAAAACATGCGCCAGCTCGGGCTGGAAGGCATCGAGCTGGATCTGGACGACAGCGCCAGCGTCGAGCGCGCCGCCGCCGAGGTGATCGCGCTGACCGACGGCCGACTGTACGGTCTGTTCAATAACGGCGGTTTCGGCGTTTACGGCCCGCTCAGTCGCATTTCGCGCAGCCAGCTGGAACGGCAGTTCGCCACCAACCTGTTCGGCACCCACCAACTGACCCAGCTGCTGTTGCCGGCGATGTTGCCGCACGGCGAAGGGCGGATCATTCAGACCAGTTCGGTGATGGGCCTGGTCTCCAGCGCCGGGCGCGGCGCCTACGCCGCCAGCAAGTTCGCGCTGGAAGCCTGGTCGGACGCGCTGCGCATGGAGCTGCACGGCAGCGGCATTCAGGTCAGCCTGATCGAACCGGGGCCGATCTCCACCCACTTTAGCCAGAACGTCAACCAGGCGCAGAGCGACAAACCGGTGCACAATCCCGGCATCGCCAAGCGCCTGACGCTGCCGCCGGAGGCCATTCTGCCCAAACTGCGCCACGCGCTGGAAAGCCCGCGCGCCAAACTGCGCTATCCGGTCACCCTGCTGGCGCACGCGATGAGCGTGCTGCGCCGCATTTTGCCGGGCCGCTGTCTGGATTGGCTGCTGCGCAGCAACGCTTAATTCGCCCGACGGGGTTGAAGAATGGCGGCGCGCCCCCATCTACACCCCATGGCTCCGCACGATCAGAGAGAAAAAAGATGCTAGCTCAAGCTGTTGTTGATATTAACGAAACTAACCTGCACCAGACGCTGGAACAATCGATGTCCACACCGGTGCTGTTCTACTTCTGGTCCGAGCGCAGCCAACACTGCCTGCAGCTCACGCCGGTGCTGGACAAGCTGGCGGCGGAATACGCCGGTCAGTTCATTCTGGCCAAGGTGGACTGCGACGCCGAACAGATGATCGCCTCGCAATTCGGGCTGCGTTCCATTCCGACGGTCTACCTGTTCAAAGACGGTCAGCCGGTCGACGGCTTCCAGGGCCCGCAGCCGGAAGAAGCGATCCGCGATTTGCTGCAGCGTTTCCTGCCGAAGGAAGAAGATCTGAAACTGGCACAGGCGCAGGAGCTGCTGGCCGCCGGCAACGCCGCCGAAGCGCTGCCGCTGCTGAAAGACGCCTGGCAGAGCAGCCAACAGCGCAGCGACATCGGCCTGACGCTGGCCGAAACTCAGATCGCGCTCAGCCGCAGCGAAGACGCTGAAGCGGTGCTGGCGACCATCCCGCTGCAGGATCGCGATACCCGCTATCAAGGTCTGGTGGCGCAGATTGAACTGTTGAAGCAGGCGGCGGACACGCCGGAAATCCAGCAGCTGCAACAACAGGTGCAACAGCAGCCGGACAACGTCGAACTGGCGGTGCAGCTGGCGCTGCAGCTGCATCAGGTCGGGCGTAACGAAGAAGCGCTGGAACTGCTGATGGGGCATCTGAAGAAAGATCTGGCCGCCGCCAACGGCAACGCGCGCAAGACCCTGATGGACATTCTGGCCGCACTCGGCACCGGCGACGCACTGGCCGCTAAATATCGCCGCCAGCTATACTCCCTGCTGTACTGATATCCGTCATACCTGAAGCTGCATCCAGGCGGCAAACGTGAGAAGCCCTGGGAGCTTAGATAACTAAGTGACCAGGGGTTCGAACGTGCAGCCAACAACGATGCGGCGGGAAAGACGAAGGGATATCAACGATAGACCCGCACCCCGCCCTCCACGCCCGCCGGGCTGAACAACACCTGCCACAGCTGAATGTTGCGCGAACGGAACGCGCCGGCGCAGGCGTTCAGGTAATAGGTGAACATGCGTTCGAAGCGCTCGGAATAACCGCCCATCAGATCCGGCCACGCCCGTTTGAAATTCTCCAGCCAGGCCATCAGCGTGCGATCGTAATCAGCGCCAAAGTTGTGCCAATCCTCCATCACGAAACGCCCTTCGCTGGCCTCGGCGATATGCCGCACCGAAGGCAGGCAGCCGTTGGGGAAGATGTATTTGTCTATCCAGGCGTCAACGTTGAGATCGGTCTGATTGGAACCGATGGTGTGCAGCAGGAACAGACCGTCGGGCTTCAGGTTGCGCGCCGCGACGCTAAAATAGGTCTCATAGTTTTTCGGCCCGACGTGCTCGAACATGCCGACCGACACGATGCGATCGAACTGGCGATCCAGATCGCGGTAATCCTGCAGCAAGATCTCGACGTCCAGCCCAGCGCAGCGTTCCTGCGCCAGCTTCTGCTGCTCGGCGGAAATGGTCACACCGTGCACCGAGACGCCGTAGTTTTGCGCCGCAAACTGCGCCAATCCGCCCCAGCCGCAGCCGATATCCAGCAGCGTCATGCCCGGTTTCAACTGCAGTTTTTCGCAGATCATCCTGAGCTTGGCCTGCTGCGCCTGCTCCAGCGTCTGCGCCTCTTTCCAGTAGCCGCAGGAGTATTGCATATAAGGATCGAGCATCGCCCGAAACAGGTCGTTGCCGATGTCGTAGTGCTCTTTGCCCACCTGCCAGGCACGCTTGCGCGATTGGCGATTGAACAGCCGGGCATAGGCGATGCGCGCGATGTCGCTCAGGCTTTTCGGCAGCCGTTCATCGACGCCGGCCTGCAGAATGCGGGTGAACAGCATGTCCAGCCGTTCGCACTCCCACCAGCCGTCCATATAGCTTTCGCCGAAGCCGAGCGAGCCTTCCTGCAAAATGCGTTTGAACAGCGCCGGGTTATGCACCCGGATATCCCAGGCGCGCGGGCCGTTGATGGCGACGCCGGCTTCCGCCAACATCTCCTCCACAATGCGATACCAGCGATCGTTCTTCTGGGCGAGTTCATCAACACTGAGCGAATCCATAACAATCCTTGGCCGAAATGTCATTTCAAAAAGCATAGTCGCAAATGAAAATGACAAATTTTTGACGGTAAACACGGGGGTGTTTTTACTCTAGCCAAGGCGAGCAACATCATGAAATGAATAAAAATTATTGAAATCATGCCATTTAGGCATACTTATTTTTCAGCTGTGCCACACTTGTCGTGACAACACTCTGTTCCAGACGCGGGATCCGCTGATCGCGGGTTTGGTCGGTGCCCTGGATTAAGTCGCGGTATCAGTAGGCATTTTTCCGGCGCTGTCGTAATATCTGTTTACATATGTCTGACAGGAGGTTTGCATGCTTACTTTTATTCCCATCGTGATCGTCGTCGCGCTGATTGTGGTGTTCGCCGGCGTCAAAATTGTGCCGCAGGGGTTCCAATGGACGGTAGAACGCTTCGGCCGCTACACCAAAACGCTGATGCCGGGCCTGAACCTGGTGGTGCCGTTCATGGACCGCATCGGCCGCAAAATCAACATGATGGAGCAGGTGCTGGACATCCCTTCCCAAGAGGTGATTTCCCGCGATAACGCCAACGTCGCCATCGACGCGGTGTGCTTTATCCAGGTGGTCGATCCGGCGCGCGCCGCCTACGAGGTCAGCAACCTCGAACAGGCGATCGTCAACCTGACCATGACCAACTTCCGCACCGTGCTCGGCTCGATGGAGCTGGACGAAATGCTGTCGCAGCGCGACAGCATCAACAGCCGCCTGTTGCACATCGTCGATGAAGCGACCAACCCTTGGGGGGTGAAAATCACCCGTATCGAGATCCGCGACGTGCGGCCGCCGGCGGAACTGATCGCCTCGATGAACGCCCAGATGAAGGCCGAGCGCACCAAGCGCGCCGACATCCTGGAGGCGGAGGGGGTGCGTCAGGCGGCCATTCTGCGCGCCGAAGGGGAGAAGCAATCGCAGATCCTGAAGGCCGAGGGCGAACGCCAGTCGGCGTTCCTGCAGGCGGAAGCGCGTGAACGCGCCGCCGAGGCCGAGGCGCGCGCCACCCAGTTGGTGTCCGACGCCATCGCCAGCGGCAACATTCAGGCGGTGAACTACTTCGTGGCGCAGAAATACACCGATGCGCTGCAGAAGATCGGTTCCTCCAACAACAGCAAGGTGGTGATGATGCCGCTGGACGCCAGCAGCCTGCTCGGCTCGATCGGCGGCATTACCGAACTGCTGAAAGAAAGCAAAGGCAAATAATCATGCTCGAACTGATCGCGGCGAATCCGCTGTGGTTCTGGCTCTCCCTCGGGGGCGTGCTGCTGGCGGCGGAAATGCTCGGCGCCGGCGGCTACCTGCTGTGGAGCGGCGTGGCGGCGCTGTTGGTCGGCGCCTTGATCTGGCTGCTGCCACCGCTTTCCTGGGAATGGCAAGGCGTGATCTTCGCCGTCCTGACCGTCGTCGTCGCCTATCTGTGGTGGTACTGGCTGCGTCGCCGCCCGGCGGCCGCATCCGGCGGTTCGCCGGTGCTCAACCAGCGCAACCGTCAGTTGATCGGCACCCGCGCCACGCTGACGGAGCCGATGCACAACGGCATGGGGCGCATTAATATCGGTGACAGCAGCTGGCGCGCGCAGGCGGCGGAAGATCTGCCCGCCGGCACCGAAGTGGAAGTGGTGGCGGTGGAAGGGGTCACGCTGGTGATCCGCGCCATCAGCCGTTAATTAGAACGACAACACCCCGCCAGGTTATTGATGATGGGGCACTCCGCCCCCTCGTCGCCCGGGCATTGTTCCGCCAGCGTCAACAGGCGCTGGCGCATGTTCCCCAGCTCGCTGATGTGCTTTTCGATCTCCGCCACCTTCTGCAGCGTGCGCGCCTTCACGTCGGCGCTGTGGCGGGCCGGATCGTTGAACAACGCTACCAGTTCGCGGCACTCGTCCAGGTTGAAGCCCACCTGCCGCGCCTGACGCAGCAGCGTCAGCTCTTCGACATGCTTGGCGGAATAGTGGCGGTAACCGTTGTCGCTGCGAATCGGGGCGGTAATCAACGCTTTCTCTTCGTAAAAACGAATCGTCTTGCTGGTTAACCCGGTTTTTTTCGCTACGTCGCTAATATTCATTTTCCCTCCTTGACCTTACCCTTGCTGGAAGGTTTAAGCTCCATTCTTAGTGAAAACAGGTCAGGCGGTCAACCTTTAAACACCGCCTCTACGCAAGGAGTTCAATCATGTCACACACCACTATGCTGGCATTGCAGGGGTTGTCCTGCATGAACTGCGCGCAGCGGGTGAAAAAAGCCCTGGAAAGCCGCAGCGATGTCGAACAGGCGGAGGTTAACGTCCATTACGCCAAAGTGACCGGCGAAGCGCCGGACAGCGCATTGATCGACAGCGTGATCGCCGCCGGCTATCAGGCAGAAGTCGCGCCGCGCGCCGACACCGAACTGCAGCTGAGCGGCCTGAGCTGCATGCACTGCGTCGGCAGCACCCGCAAGGCGCTGGAAGCGGTGCCGGGCGTGTTCGCCGCCGACGTCGAGATCGACAACGCGAAAGTGTACGGCGATGCCGATCCGCAGGCGCTGATCGCCGCGGTGGAACATGCCGGTTATCACGCCAGCGTGGCGGGCGCCGTCGTCCCAAAAACTGAGCCGTTGACTGACGCAACACCTTCGTTGCCGGACGTTCAGCCAGCGGCGCAGCCTTCTCTTCCGGCAACCGACAGCGCGGACGACAGCGTACAGCTGCTGCTCAGCGGCATGACCTGCGCCAGCTGCGTCAATAAGGTGCAGCAGGCGCTGCAAAGCGTTCCCGGCGTGGAGCATGCGCGCGTCAACCTGGCGGAGCGCAGCGCGCTGGTGACCGGCGCCGCCGATGCGCAGGCGCTGGTGGCGGCGGTGGAAAAAGCCGGCTACGGCGCCGAGATGATTCAGGACGAAACCGAACGCCGCGAACGTCAGCAACAGACCGCACGCGCCAACATGAAGCGCTTTAGCTGGCAGGCGGCGCTGGGGCTGGCGTTGGGTATCCCACTGATGGCCTGGGGGCTGTTCGGCGGCAGCATGACGCTGACGCCGGAAACCCAGCGCCCCTGGCTGCTGGTCGGCGTCATTACCCTGGCGGTGATGGTGTTCGCCGGCGGGCACTTCTACCGCAACGCCTGGCGCGCATTGATGAACGGCAGCGCCACCATGGATACCCTGGTGGCGCTCGGCACCGGCGCCGCCTGGCTCTATTCGATCGCCGTCAACATTTGGCCCGATTTCTTCCCGATGGAGGCGCGTCACCTCTATTACGAGGCCAGCGCGATGATCATCGGTTTGATCAACCTCGGCCATGCGTTGGAACAGCGCGCCCGCCAGCGTTCTTCGCAGGCGCTGGAGCGGCTGCTCGATCTGACGCCGCCCACCGCGCGGCTGGTGACTGACGACGGCGAGAGCGATATTCCGCTGGCGGAGGTGCAGCTCGGCATGACGCTGCGGCTGACCACCGGCGATCGCGTGCCGGTCGACGGTGAAATCGTGCAGGGCGAAGTCTGGCTCGATGAAGCGATGCTGACCGGCGAAGCGGTGCCGCAGCAAAAAGGCCCCGGCGACACGGTGCATGCCGGGACGGTAGTCGACGACGGCAGCGTGCTGTTCCGCGCCGCCGCCATCGGCAGCCAAACCACGCTGGCGCGCATCATCAAACTGGTGCGTCAAGCGCAGAGCAGTAAGCCGGCGATTGGCCAGTTGGCCGACCGCGTCTCGGCGGTGTTCGTGCCGGCGGTGGTGGCGATCGCCCTGTTCAGCGCAGCGGTGTGGTACTTCTTTGGTCCGCAGCCGCAGCTGGTCTATACGCTGGTGATCGCCACCACGGTGCTGATCATCGCCTGCCCATGTGCGTTAGGATTGGCGACGCCGATGTCGATCATCTCCGGCGTGGGCCGCGCGGCGGAATTCGGCGTGCTGGTGCGCGACGCCGACGCCCTGCAGCAGGCCAGCCAGTTGGATACCCTGGTGTTCGATAAAACCGGCACCCTGACGGAAGGGAAACCGCAGGTGGTGGAGATCCTGACCTTCAATCAGGTCAGCGAACAGCAGGCGCTCGGCTGGGCCGCCGCGCTGGAACAAGGCTCCAATCACCCGCTGGCGCGCGCCATCATGGAACGCGCCGCCGGGCAAACGCTGCCGCAGGTGGCGCAGTTCCGCACCCTGCGCGGCGCCGGCGTCAGCGGGGAGATCGACGGCGTGCAGGTGCTGCTGGGCAACGCCGCGCTGCTGAAACAACATCAGGTCGCGGCCGACGAACTGGAGGCGCCGATGCGCGCCCAGGCCGAACGCGGCGTGACGCCGGTGCTGCTGGCCGTTGACGGTAAACCGGCTGCGCTGTTCGCCATTCGCGATCCGCTGCGCGAGGACAGCGTAGCGGCGCTGCAGCGCCTGCACCAGCAGGGATATCAGCTGGTGATGCTGACCGGCGACAACCCGGTGACCGCCAACGCCATCGCCAAAGAGGCCGGTATCGATCGGGTGATTGCCGGCGTGCTGCCGGACGGCAAAGCGGCGGCGATCAAACAGCTGCAGGCGCAGGGCCAACGCGTGGCAATGGTCGGCGACGGCATCAACGACGCCCCGGCGCTGGCGCAGGCCGACGTGGGCATCGCGATGGGCGGCGGCAGCGACATCGCCATCGAGACCGCCGCCATCACCCTGATGCGTCACAGCCTGCACGGGGTGGCGGATGCGGTGGAACTGTCGAAGGCCACGCTGCGCAACATGAAGCAGAACCTGTTCGGCGCCTTTATCTACAATACGCTGGGCATTCCGATCGCCGCCGGCGTGCTCTATCCGCTGACCGGCACGCTGCTCAGCCCGGTGGTGGCGGGCGCGGCGATGGCGCTGTCGTCCATTACCGTGGTCAGCAACGCCAACCGGCTGCTGCGTTTTAAACCCAGGAAGTAAGCTCCGGGGCGTCGTCAAGGCGCCCCGCTGTTTTCCGGGCTTCCCTGCGCGGCGGATAGCGTTTAGCATGAATGACGATTTTCCCTCGCCTTGCACGCGAAAACGCGCACCCGTTATTCAGGAGCCACGCCGTATGGGTCAACTGTTACGCCGCCTCGCCGCCTTTCTCGGCCTGATCTCGCCCAAAAGTTACGCTTATCCGGCGCTGGACATCACTCTGCCGGGCGAGCGTCGGCTCCATCTGGTGGGCAGCATCCATATGGGCACCGTCGATATGTCGCCGCTGCCGCCCCGGCTGGCCGCCCGGCTGCAACAGGCCGACGCGCTGATCGTCGAAGCCGATATCACCGATTCCGCCTCGCCTTTCGACCACGCCGAGCTGCAGCCGGCGCTGGAACAGCGCCTGTCCGCCGAAGAATATCAACAGCTGCTGGCGCTGTGCCACGAATTGGGCGCCGATCCGCACGCCTTCGCCACCCTGCCCGGCTGGCAGGTGGCGCTGATGATGCAGGCGCGGCAGGCTCAGCGTCTGGGGCTGCGCGCAGAGTACGGCGTAGATTATCAGCTGCTGCAGGCCGCCAGAGCGCAGGACAAACCGGTGATCGAACTCGAGGGGGCGCAGCAGCAGTTGGCGCTGCTGGAACAGCTGCCGGAAGGCGGCATCGCGCTGCTGCGCGATACGCTGGAGCACTGGCATACCAACGCGCGGCTGCTGCAAACCATGGTGAGCTGGTGGCTGGACGCCAAACCGCGCGGCACGCTGGACACGCTGCCGGCCACCTTCAGCGCCGGGCTTTACGACGTGCTGATGCATCAACGCAATCGCGACTGGCGGCGTCAGCTGGAGACGCTGCCGGCCGGAGACTATGTGGTGGCGGTTGGCGCATTGCACCTGTATGGCGAGGATAACCTGCCGGCGATGCTGCAGCCGCAGGGGTAAAAAAGTGGCCAATATCGCTATTGGCCAGTCAAAGAGGAATTTCTTGTATTCTAGTTATACGCATAGCAACCGTGTTAACGGTTACAGTAAACAGGGTAGCAACCCGGTGAATATCTTGGCAACCCGCTTTATGTAACAGCCGCTCAGGTTGCCGGGCTGGTTGGATTTTTGTATTTTTAAGGCTGGTTATCACCCTTTCCCCACCGGGGACATTTTGGACAACACATCATGACGCCCGCAGTCGTTCTGCTTGAGAAACAAAAGGTCGCCTTCACCCTCCATCCTTATCACCACGACAGCGACGAAACCAACTTCGGCGATGAGGCGGTGAGAAAGCTGGGGCTGGATGCCGATCGGGTTTACAAAACCTTGCTGGTGGCGCTGAACGGCGACGCCAAACACCTGGCGGTGGCGGTCACGCCGGTCGCAACCCAGTTGGATCTGAAAAAGGTTGCCCGCGCCCTCGGCGCCAAAAAGGCCGAGATGGCCGATCCGCAGCTGGCGCAGCGCGTCACCGGGTATCTGGTGGGCGGCATCAGCCCGCTGGGGCAGAAAAAACGGCTGCCGACGGTGATCGACAGCCCGGCGCAAGCGTTCGCCACCATTTACGTTTCCGGCGGCAAACGCGGGCTGGATATTGAGCTGGCCGCCGCCGATCTGTGCCGCCTGCTGGCCGGCAGCTTCGCCGACATCGCCAAACGCGACTGACGCCGCGTACTCAGCGGCACACCACCGTGTCGTCACAGGCCGCCAGCGTTTCCACCAAGCGGTCCTCCAGCGCCTTCACCTGCGCGCCGGGCACCAGATAGTTATTGCTGATGATGGCGAACGCCAGCGGCCGCCCGGTCGCCGAATCAACATAGCCGCTGAGCGACGATACGCCGGTCATGGAACCGCTCTTGGCGTGAGCGCGCCCCGCCGCCGCGCTTTTCACCATGCGGTTACGCAGCGTGCCGCCTACCAGCAACCCCGGCTCGCCCGCGACGGGCAAGGCGCGATACCAGTCGGCGAACCACGGCTGTTTTCTGGCCGCCAGCAGCAGCGTCGTCAGCTGTTGCGGCGTGATCTGGTTCATGCGCGACAGCCCTGAACCGTCCACCTGGCGATACGCGTCGGCCGCGATGCCCTGGCTTTGCACAAATCCGTTTATCGCCTGAAGGCCGGCGGCCCAATCCCCTTTGCCCTGCGTCTTGAGGCCCATCGCCTTAGTCAATATCTCGCCGTAGCCGTTATTGGACACTTTCAGGAAGGTGACGACCAGGCGGGAGAGCGGCGGCGAGGTTTTTTGCGCCAGCAGCTGTGCGCCGGCCGGCGTCACGCCCTCTTCAGCGTTGCCGCGCAGGGTGATGCCGTGCGCGCGCAGAGCATGTTGCAATAAAGCGCCGACGACGAGGGCCGGTTGATCGACGGTAATCAATCGCGAGCTGGCCTCCGCCTGTGCGGCGATGGTGCCGCTGACCACGATCCGGTTGCTGCCCGGCCGGCGCTCGTACGTCAGCGCGGTGTCACTGCCGGTGGTGGTGCGATTGACCAGCGTCACCGCGTCATTGGCGGGATAGAAGCTCGCCCGTCCCGGCGCGCCGGCGCGAGCGCCCGGCCGCACATCCACCTGCACCACGTTGATATCGCCGCCGGGGGTAAAGGCATAGTTCAGCGCCGAGATCGGCGCAGCGAAGGCGAAGGGTTCATCGTCCCAGCTCCAGCCGGCGCCGAATGGCGTTTGATCGAAGGCGCCGGCGTCCAGCAACAACCGCCCCTGTATATGACGGATGCCGCGCTGCGCCAGCGCCGCGGCGAAGGTATCGAGATCGTCCGGATGCAGCGTCGGATCGCCGCTGCCCTGCAGATAGAGATCTCCCCGCAACGTGTCGCCGCGCTGCTCGCCGGCGGTCAGCAGCCGGGTTTCAAACCGGTAATCCGCCCCCAGCACGCCGAACGCCGCCAAAGAAGTGAATATCTTCATGTTGGAAGCCGGCGCCAAACGCTGCTCCGCGTGCGCCTGATACAGCACCTTGCCGCTGTCGGCATCGCGCACCATCACGCCGTTCGACGCCCCGGCCAACGCCTTGTCCTGGCCGAGGGCCGCCAGCGCCTGGCTGAGGGTTTGTCCATGACGTTCGCCGGATGACGAACACCCCGCCAGCGCCACGATGGCGGGCAGCAGCCAGCCTGCGGTTTTCAACATGTCATCTTCCTGTTTGCGTTATCAAAACCAAATTGTCGCTCAGGCTATCATTGGAAGGCGGCGACGTCCTGTTTTCCATTCACTGAACAACGATTTTTGCCTATTGATATTATAAAACAAGCAATAATAAGAATTGCTAAACAATCCAGGCAATAAAGTTTGAATATGAACTATATTATGTGAAACAACCTTTAATATAATGTTAATGTTTTTAATGTGTCGTGTTGACAATAAACAAAGCCAAAGCTATCGTTACTCCCCATTAAAACTCACAACCTATTATTAATAACAATTTACTTATATGAATTTTAAAATGTGATCTCACTCACTGACTTCCATAGGGAATAACACGCCATGTCTGCAAATACAGGGCCCGATGGCCATCAAGTTATTTTTGATGGCGCGGGCATCGGTGACTTTTGTCCTGAAACGTCGCTGCTTGAAAACTTTGAAAGATTAAATATCGACATTCCCAACCTATGCCGAAAGGGGAGGTGCGGCTGTTGCAAATTACTTCTAATCAGCGGAAATATACGCCATGAAAAACAGAGTGCCTTATGCGAAGAGGAGTTAGAAGAGAATATTATTCTGGCCTGCTGCGCCTATTCACAATCGGATATTGAAATAGAACTCTATTAATAAGGATTAACCGATGAGCCTCATTGAAACCACGTTGAAAAAATGGGATCGCGCCGCGATTGTCCGCTCCCGCCCGCGTCGCCTTCTCAACGAACAGGACAGCCAATCAACCCTTTTCTTCCCCCTCGAACGTCTGCCGCTGTGCCTCCATCCGCGCGTTGCCGCGCTCGGTGAACAAGCATTGCGCTATATTCAGGTACAAACCCTCTACCATTACCTGAATGGCATCGCCAACATCGAGTTGGATATCATCAATGATTCCAGTTACAAGCTCTACAAAAACGCAGTCGGCGTAGACTTTCCGCTTGAAATGCGCTTAGACGCGCTGACCGTGGTCGTGGATGAGTCCTATCACGCCCTGGTGGCGCTGGATCTGATCAATCAGGTAGAGCAGATGACATCCATTGCGCCGCTGCCGATGCCAAAAGACACCGAGGCCTCCTATGCCCTGGCGCAATCGTTGGCAATGGGGGACGAACGGCTGCGCGAACTGCTGCGACTGGTTTGCGTGTCCCTGTCGGAGCAGGCGCTGACGACCGATCTGATCGATGTGATCAACAACGAAGATATTTTCCCGACCTTCTATCTGGTGATGAAAGATCACGTTGCGGATGAAGGCCGCCATGCTCGCTTCTCACAGCAGGTGCTGAGCCATATCTGGCGCCACAGCGACGCGGCCACCAAGCAAGCGTTGCAACAACCGATTTTGGCTTTCCTGGAAGGCTACGCAACCGACGCTATCGCCAAAGATTTCAGCGCCTGCATGTTGCGCCAACTCGGACTGACAGAAGCGGAAATTATCGACATCATCGCAGATACTTATCCAGCAACGCATGTTAAACCGTGGGAAACCAATAATATCGTCACGGAGCAAATGTTGGTGGCGCTGAATAAATCGGGCATTCTGGCTGATCTGCCTATCGCCGATGCGCTGCATGCAAAAATCTAATTGACCGATATAAAAACTCAGCATCTTTGATATTCCGCAAGGGAAACCATTATTCTCAGGAAGCAAAAATGGAATTACTTAATATTGGCTATTTCGGCGACAGCGCCTGCGGTAAATTATTAACCGACGAAATCCAGGAATACGGCCATCAGGTTAGCTTTATCAGTCTCGAACGCCGTCCAACCGAAAAGCTCGACCTTATTATCACCACTGAAAATAACGCTGAAACAATACGACGGCTGCAACAGCAGGGGAAAAACCTGCTGACGCTGGTAACCAATAAAAAAAATATTAACGACATTGACACCCTGCAAAACCAAGAACACTTTTCTCTGTACTTTAGCTCCGCCGGCCAAGCCGCTTATCTGTGCGACGCGCTGTCCGATCTGGCCGCTGACGCCCAGCTTCCCCTGCTGCAGGAAAGGCTTGTCGACATTGTAGTCGAGCTGTCGCGTGGCGGTATACCGCCGATACAAGAACTTCCCTACCGCTTGGCGCGTAAATACTATGCCGAATCACCGACGCGCATGCGCGAATTGACCGCATTGCTGATGGAACGCCTTGGCGATCAGATGCAGGGACGTTGCGGCAGCGATCTCTGCCATCTCACCTGGCAACCCGGCGCCGACTTCCATACGGTACCGGTGGCGGACATCACGACCCCCGCACAGTTGCAACATTTCTTCTTTAATGAAACCGGCGCGCTCAAACAGGGACGCTATGCCCAGCCACGAGCGATGGTCGACGTCGCGGCTTGCGGTGACGGCACTCAGCTCACCCTGTATGGCGACGACATGCGTTTCAACGCGTTCACCGACTATCTTGACGCGCTATTGGCAGATCCGGCCGATCCCGCCGCCGCGCCCATTGTTACTCAACCTCAAACGTTGCATCGTCTGAGCCAATTCAACGCAACCGACGATGCCGAGCTCCTGGCGCACGACGTCATCGCGTTGTTCCGTCATGCCGCCACCGCTCATCCGCAACAGGCCGCGCTGCATGCCGATGGCCAGACATACAGCTATGGCGAAATCGATCGCGCCTCGGATCAGTTTGCCTGTTGGCTGCTTGAACACAGCAGCGCCGCCAGTGCGGTCGTCGCCGTCTCGATGGACAAGTCAGCGACGCTGCTGATCGTGCTGTTGGGGATACTGAAAAGCAATAAAACCTATGTACTGCTCGACCCGCAGGCGCCAGCGGCGCGCAATCAAAGCATTCTTGACGACGTGCAGCCTGCGCTGATTTTGGCCGACTCGCCGTTGCACTCCGGCGACGTGCCGTGCATTGCGCCATCAAGCATTGATTACCGTTCGCTGAACATCCATGCGGAGCAACTCCCTCAATCGCGAGACGCACTGGCCTACGTCTGCTATACCTCCGGGACGACAGGCAAGCCCAAAGGCGTCATGATCGGGCGTGAAGGCCTGAGCAACGTGGCGCAAAACCACCGCAATTTCATTGGACTGGCGCAAGGCAGCCGCGTGCTGGCCATTGCCTCGCTGGGTTTCGACGCCTTCGGCTGGGACGTCTATGGCGCGTTGGTCAGCGGCGCGACGCTTTATCTGGCGCCTTCGGAGCTGCATACCGATGTCGGCGCGCTGCACGACTATCTGACTCAACACGATATCGGCCATATCACTATTACACCGGCAATTCTGGAATTGTTGCCCCGCGAAATGTGGCCGGGGCTGCGGACGATGATTGTCATGGGAGACGCCCCGCCTGCGGACGTCGTTGCCTGGTGGGCCGAACGCACCCGATTGTGCAACGGTTACGGGCCGACCGAGGCTTCCATTGCCACTTCGCTGTGCGAGTATCGTCCCGGCGTTCCCTGGAACTGCATTGGCAAACCGCTGAAAAACTACCGTTGCCACATCCTTGATCCCCACCATAATCCACTGCCGGTCGGTTTTGAGGGCGAACTGTGCATCGCCGGCAGCGGCCTGGCGCACGGTTACCTGCATCAAGAGGCGCTGAGCGCAGAGAAGTTCATTACCTGTCGGCTACCGTATATGGCGGCCGAAGAGCGTCTTTATCGAACCGGCGACATCGCCAAATGGGACGAACAGGGCAACATTATTTTCGTCGGCCGCCGCGATCACCAGGTGAAGATACGCGGAGTGCGCATCGAGATGGGAGAAGTGGAAAGCGCCGTCCGCAGTCACCCACTGGTTGAAAGCGCCTGCGTGGTCGCTCGCAGCCAGCCCTCGGGCAAAATTCTCGCCGCCTTCGTGCAACCCGTTTCGCCTGAGCTGACGATCGACGCGCTGCGTCACGCGTTGGTCACACAGCTCCACCCCGCCGCGATCCCCAGCGTTTTTATTTTCTTGCCGGCGCTGCCGCTGACCATCAATGGCAAGATCGCCCGTCAACAGTTGGAAAACTGGCCGTTGGATGAGCGCAATGAGCGCTTGACGCCGCCGGAAACCGAAACGGAGGCTATTCTCGAGCGCATCGTGGCCAACGCCATCGGCTGTCCGCAAGCCGACGTCACACAGGAGTTCATCAACCTGGGTGCGCACTCGCTGACTATGAGCAAAATCGTCGCGCTCGTCGCACGCGATCTTTGCTGCCACCTGAGCATCGCCGATCTGTTCCGCCACAATACGGTGCGCAAATTGGCCGAATATATCGAGAATAAGGCCGTTGCCGCGGAGCGCGCCATCGCGATCTGCGACGAACGCCGCGCGCCGCTCAGCCCGCAGCAGAACCTGCTCTGGTACCTGAGCGCATTGAATCCTGACGACTGCAGTTACAACCTGCCGCTGGCGGTAGACATCCAGGGCCCGCTCGATCTGGCGCGCTTTGAGCAGGCGATCAATTTTATTTATGAAAAACATGAAAGCCTGCGCACTCGTTTCGCCGAAACCGACGGTGTCGCCTATCAGTTGGCAGAACCGCATGCTCCGATTCGCCTTGCCGACCACTGGGTGGACGGCCAAACGCAGTCGGCAGAAAAGTGGGTGCGCCAACTGTGTGCTACGCCTTTCGACATCACCGCTCGGCCGCCACTGGCGCTTCGGCTGGTACAGTATCATCAGCAGCACCATGTTTTGATTTGGGTAAAACACAACATTATTACCGATGCCTGGAGCGAACAACTGATCCTTAACGATCTGTGGCAGCGCTATAACGAGCTCGACAATCACAACGGCTTCGACGCACCGCAACCGCAGATTCAAACTATCGACATCGTCAATAGCGGCATCGCGTCACCCGCGCCGGCGGATGTTGCTTATTGGCAACAGCAACTGCAAGACTGCCGCGAACTGGACTTCCCGCTGGATAAACCGCGCCCGCTAATGCCGACGCACGCCGGAGAGCGCATCCATTATCAGCTGCAGCCCGACGTCGCCGATCTGCTGGCGTCACGGGGCAAAGCGCTGGGCGCCACGCCTTTCGCCTTGCTCTGCACGGCATTAAGTTTGCTGCTCAGCCGTTATACTCAGCAGCAGGATATCGTCATCGGCACCGCCATCGCAGCGCGGGACAACCTGGATCAGGCGCAAGTCAGCGGCTTCCATGTCAATACCGTTCCGCTGCGTATCCAACTGGGCGAACAGGACACCCTCGCCGGGCTGATCGGTAACATGATGGAAACCTGCATCGGCGCCTATCAGCATCAGCAGCTCTCGTTCGACCGGATCTTGCACCAGATCGAATACGAGCGGATGTCGAACAAAAATCCGTTATTCCAAATCATGGCGATCCTGCAGAACGCCGGCGACGTATGCCAACAAAACCTGCGCGATTGCACGCTGCATCGCTTGCCGCTTTCATCGGGCTTCTCGATGTTCGATATGACCTGGAACTTCAGTGTGGAACAAGGCGCCGTCGCCATCGAACTCGATTACGCCAGCGAACTGTTTTATCCCGCCAGCATGCAGATGCTGTTGGACAACTATCAGCAAACGCTGCAACAACTGCTCACCCTGCCGGCCAATACGGCGCAGCATGCCCTTAACCCGCTATGCGAACGGGAACAAGATTGGCTGCAACAGTTGGCCGTCAACGCGGACGCAGGCTCACGTGACTCGCTGCTGGTGCAAATTGGCCGGTTGGCACATACCCAGCCTGACAGCCTCGCCGTCAGCTGCGAACGGCATCAGTACAGCTACCGTCAGCTGTGGGCGCAGTCTGAACGCGTCGCGCATGCCTTGCTGCGCATCGACAGCCGGCCTTTCTCGGTCGGCGTCATGATGGAGAAAAGTTGCCACGTCGCCGTGCTCCTGCTCGGCGTGCTGAGAGCCGGCAAACACTACGTGCCGATTGACGTACACTACCCGGCCGACCGCGTGAGCTACATGATCGAGAACGCGCAAGCCCGGTTGCTGGTGACCGATGGTGAGCCAGAGCAAGGTTGGGCCAGTCCCGCCGTCGGTTTCGACTCGCTGGTTTCTCATCCTGCAGCGGCCGACGCGTTGCCGATCCCAGCCGACGATACGCTGGCCTATATCATGTACACCTCAGGCTCAACCGGTAACCCCAAAGGGGTGATGATCACGCATGGCAACCTGAACAATTTCACCAACGACTTCGTCGGGCGGCTGGCGCTGAGCGCGCGCGATAAGGTGCTCAGCCTGACCAGCATCAGTTTCGATATTTTTGGGTTGGAACTGTTCTGCTCGCTGGCCGGCGGCGCGCACGTCACGCTGTGTCCACGAGAAACCGCCATGGATCCGGTCAAGCTGTATCACTTTATCGAGCAACAGCAGCCCAGCGTGATTCAAGCGACACCTACCGTCTGGAGTACCATCGTCCACCACCTGCCGGCGGCGAGCCAACGCCCCCTGACCGTGCTATGCGGCGGCGAGAAAATGCCGGCGGCCCTGTTGACGCAATTGCGACGCATCGCGACACGGGTGCTGCAGGTGTATGGCCCGACGGAAACCACCATCTGGTCGACCTGCGCCGATCTGACTCACGAAGGCGCAAGCGACTGTATCGGCACGCCGATCCAGGCGACTGAGGTTCTGGTCATGGATCAGGCCGGCAACCCGCTGCCAAGCGGCGCATTTGGTGAGCTGTGGCTGGGCGGCGCAGGGGTATCGCCGGGGTATTGGCGCAACCCGACGCTGAGCGATAAGGTCTTTCTACGGCGTCAGGCGTTCGGCGCCGAGCGCTATATGTACCGCACCGGCGACATTGTGCGTTTTAATCGACAGGGGCAGCTGGAGTATCTCGGCCGGAACGATCACCAGGTCAAAATTCGCGGTCACCGCATCGAGTTGAGCGAAATCGATCTCAGTTTATCGTCTCTCGACAATATCGAGCGATCGCTCAGTTTAATTGTCGGTGAAGACCAGCAAGCCCGCATCGTCAGCTACCTGCAGTTAACGCCGGGAGCAGAGCTGAATGAAAAAGCGGTGCGCGCGGCGCTGAAAGCCCGTTTGCCGAATATCATGATCCCGTCCGGTTTTGTGGTGCTGTCGGCCTTCCCGCTCACCAACAACAACAAAATCGACATTCGTCGGTTACCGGCACCGGAAATCCGCTATTCGGCTTCGGAAGCGGACTACACGCCTGCGGCCAACGAGGCGGAAAGCGCCATGCAGCATATCTGGCAACAAGTCTTGTCACAGACGCAGATCAGCGTCTGCGACAGCTTCTTCAGCCTGGGTGGAAATTCACTGCAGATCCCGCAGCTGCTGCACGCCATTCGTCAACAGATGGGCGTCTCGCTGACTATCCGCGAATTCATCATGCACAGTCAGATCCGCGAACTCACCGCGCTGGCCTTGAGCAAAACTGCCGAGGCCGCCGATGAAACGCATTGAGGTGTACCACCAAGGGCGTTGTCATCACCTTGACCACCGAGAGCCGCTGCGGCTCTCGGCCAGGCTGGACTTCGCCGATAACCCAACCAACCTTTATGGCGTGGCTCCCGCCGACTCGGCGCCGCTGAGTTACGGCGATACCGTCGCCAGCGTGCGTCATGGCGGGGTCTGCAACGCCGAGCGCATCAGCCTGGTGCCGCACTGCCACGGCACACACACCGAATGCATCGGCCATATTCTTCCTGAAACGCACAACGTGGCGGATTTGCCGCTTGAACCGTTCATCGCCGCCACCCTGATTCGCGTCAGGCCGCAGCGAGCGGACGCAACTGCAGAGAGCTATAACGCCAGCGCTGCCTCTGAAGATTGGCTGATTACCCGGGCGGCACTCGATGACGCGTTGGCGCCGTTGTCGGGCGACTACCTGCAGGCTTTGGTGATAGCAACCGAGGCGCCGAGCGATTTCCGCGCCGCGGCCTGCGCCCCCTACTTCAGCCATCAAGCCCTGGCGCGCATCGTCGAACTCGGTGTCCAGCATCTGTTGGTGGATATTCCATCAATCGACCGGCTATACGACGGCGGACGCATGGACAATCATCGCCGTTTTTGGGGGCTTGAGGCCCCCGACAGGCCGCAAGAAGGGCGCAAATACGCCTCCGTGACCGAGCTGATTCAGGTTCCCGCGCAGGCCACGGCGGGACACTATTTTCTGACCCTTCAACTGCCGGATCTGAGCGGGGATGCCCTTCCCAGCCGGCCCATCTTATTTTCGTTTTCTACAGGGAAAGTGACATCATGAATTACGCCAGCTATCTGCAGCTAAACCAGTTGCTGTCGCTGCAACAGCCAGCCTCGCCGTCTGCGGAACACCGCAATGAAAACTTGTTTATCATCACTCATCAAACCTACGAGCTCTGGTTCAAGCAGTTGATCGATGAGCTTCATCTGGCGATCGCGCAGATCGAAGAAGGAGATATACCGGCGGCGATCGAAACGATGACGCGCGTCAATGCCATTACCCAAACCGTGGTGAATCAGATCGCCGTGATTTGCACGCTGAAGTTTCACGAATTCCAGCGTTTTCGCAGCTATCTCGGCACCGCCAGCGGTTTTCAATCCTACCAGTTCGCCGGCATAGAAGCGCTGCTCGGCAAGGAAAATCCGAAAAAACTACAGCAGTATCAGGGTGATGAAGAGGCACAGCGCCGATTGGCGGCTATCATCCAACCGGTTTCACTATGGCAGGCAATACGCGGCCATCTGATGCGTCTCAATGACCAGCCCAATCAGACGGCGCGGGGCTTCGACGACATCATCAGGCAATCGCTGACGCGTTCGAGCTGCGAGTCGCTGCTGCTCAATCAACTGCTGGATTTGGATTCACTGCTGCAGGAGTGGCGTTATCGCCATGTGAAACTGGTGGAACGTACTATCGGGCAGCGGAAAGGTACTGGCGGTTCATCGGGTTCAGACTATCTGAAATCTACGCTGTTCACGCCGATCTTCGATGAATTGTGGAACGCCATCAACTGAATGCGTTCCTTAACGCCAAGGAAGCTCAGGCTTCCTTGGTCTCCTGAAAATACGGATTTCGCCATGCATTGCACCCACTTCCCCAACGCCCCACGCAGCTTGAAACCGCTGACGCCAGGGCGCCAGGGCAGCCTGCGGCTGATCGCTTTTCCCCACGCCGGCGCCGGCGCCACTGCCTTTCAGGAGTGGAGCCCCTCGTTGCATCAGGACATCGAACTCTATGCCGTGCAATACCCCGGTCGAGAGGAGCGGGCAAACGAAGCGCCGCTCTGTCACCCCCAATCACTCATCAATCAACTGATGCCGGCACTGCAGCCACTGCAGGACAAACCGCTGATCTTTTTCGGCCACAGTCTTGGCGGACGGGTTGCGCTGGCGTTAGCGATGGCGCTGCCTCAGCCGCCGCTGCAGTTGATCATTTCCGCCAGTTCATCGCCCTTCCTGGCGCGCCACAGTTCGTTGCTGAGAATGCCGCGTGCCGCTTTGTTGAACGCGCTATGTGCCGGCGAGGGTCTGGATGCGTCGCTCATCGACGACAGCGCGCTGCTCGATTACTATCTGCCGCTGATCCGTGCCGATCTGATGCTGTCCAGCCAATTGCTTTTCCCTGCGCAACCGGGTTACCCCGCCCCGCTGGCGATGTTCTATGGTGAAAACGACGAGCTGATCGATCGGCAGGATTTGCTCGACTGGCGCCGGATCGCGCAAGGCGACTTTCAGCAGCGCACTTTTGCCGGCGGGCATATGTATATCACCACGCAGCGCGACGCCGTGATAGCCGGCATTCACCAGTTGCTGGCAGGCCACCTGAGTGAACCGGCCAGCATATAGCCGTCAGGCGTTTTCACTCTCAAGCATCGCCAAACGACGCTCGTTGTGCACCACCCGCCACGCCAACAGCAGCACGCAGAGGCTGCAGAGCGACAGCACGGCGCCCAGGTGCTGCGACAGCCCCGCCAACACCAAGCCACCGCCGAGCATCAGGTAATACATCAGGCCAAGGATGGCGCCGGCGGTGCCCATGCAGTCTTTATAATGGCGCAGCGCGCGCGCCAGAATATTGGGAATGGCGATGCCGTACGCCATCACCACCAGCATCATCGGCAGAACGAACCACAAGGTCCCTTCCAGCAGCAATACCAGCAGGCCGCCGGCCAGCGACAGCGTGCAGGCCAGCATCAACAGCGCGGGGAACAGCCAGTGCTTGCCGATCAAAAACTTGTTGATCGCCGCGCCGATACCCACCCCGGCCGCCAACACCAAACCGGTATAACCGAACCACTGTGCCGGCAGCGCCAACGCCGAGAAGTGGAATGGCGCCAGCTGGTAATAGCTGAACATGCAAATATTGAACAACGCCACCAACAGCGCGCTGAGCCAAATATCCCCGTCCTTGACCATCCGTCCCAGCGTGCCGAAAAATGAATTCTTCACCACCTGTTGCGGACGCGTCTCCGGCAGTTGCCAACCGGCATAGCCCAGCAACAGCGCCGCCAACAGCGCCAAACCGCCGAACACCCCCTGATAGCCCCAATAGTGAGTCAGCACTGCGCCGCTCAACACGCCAACCGCCGGGCTGATCGCCATGGCGATCCCCATCACCGAGAACACCCGCGCCAATTCATAACCGTCGAAGCGATCGCGAATCGCCGTTTGCGTCCCGACCGAACCGACCGCCGCGCCAAAGGCGGCCAGCACCCGCGCGGCCAGCAGTACGCTGAAGCTGCCGCTGAACAGCGCAACGAGAGAAGCCAGCAGATAGAGCGTCAGCCCGGCCAAAATGGTGGGACGGCGTCCGATGACGTCGCACATCCGTCCCCATACCACCACGCCCAGCGCAAAGGCGAAAAAGTAACAAGAGAGCGTTTGCGCCGCCATTTCCGCACTGACCCGGAAACCGTGCGCAATATGCGTCAATGCAGGGCTGTAGATGGTCTCCACCACCTGGGGAAACATCATCATCGACGTCGCCAACGTCAGCGTCAGTTTACGTTGCATAACAGATCCTGTAGCCAAGAATAGGCTGCACAAGGTAGCATCTGGTCCCAGCGCCGATTACAATATAAAAGACAATAAATTTACAAAATCGGACAGACTATGGCGTGGCTGCAGGCGCAGGACAGTTTTAATCCGGATACGCTCGACAACGGGGTGCTCGGGATCGCCGCCGAACTGGCGCAGCACGACTCGGGCACGCATTGGCATGACAGGGGGCAGTTGCTGTTCTGTCAGCAAGGCAGCATGCGCATCACGCTCAACCAAAGCATCTGCATGCTGCCGCCGGGCAGAGTCGCCTGGATCCCGCCGCAGGTGGCTCACCGCGTTCAGGTCAACGGCGTCGTCGGTTACCGTTCGCTTTATCTCGACGCCGATCGCTATGCCTGTCTGCCTGCGCAGCTTGCCGTACTGACAGCCTCGCCGCTGCTGCGCGAGGTGTTGGAACGCATCGCGTTCGCCGCCTTCGACACCGACTGGCAGTATGGGCCTTACGCCAATATTCTGGCGGTCTGCCTGGACGAGATCGCCGCCGCGCCGCGCGAACTGACGCTGCTGCCGCTGCCCAGCGACCGCCGCCTGCGCCATCTGGCCAATCTGGACATGCTTCCGCCGCTGCACGAGCTATCGCGCTATAGCGGCGCTTCCGAGAAAACCATCAGCCGGATTTTCCGCCGTGAAACCGGGCTCGGTTATCAACAATGGCGTCAGCAATGGCGCCTGATCAAAGCGATAGAGATGCTGGCCGCAGGGATGAGCCAATCCGACGTCGCCGGTCGGCTGGCGTTTTCCAGCGACAGCGCCTTCGCCACTTTTTTCAAGAATATGGCGGGCTGCCCGCCGAGGGCGTATATGGAGAGAAGGAAGTAAGACGCCGTTTAAAACGGCAACGCTGACAAAAGGCGTTGATGCAGAGGAGAAAAGCGAGGGGGGGAACGGCGCCCCCGCGACAAGCGAGAGCGCCGTTCCGCGGCGCCTCTAGCGATAGACGATTTCGCCCTTCGGCTCGTAGGCCGCCGCATCCAGCGGCGAGTGTTTCTCGATGTACTGCTTCAGCACTTCGGCATCGATAAAGCCGGTGTTGACGTAGCTCGGCAGCCCGTCCAGCTTCGGATAGCCGTCGCCGCCCAGCGCGTTGAAGTTCAGCGTCGCCATGCGGTAAGTTTTATCCGCCTGCAGCGGCTGGCCGTTGATCTTCACCTCGCTGACGCCCTTGCCGTCCGCCACCAGACTGACATTGGCGAACTGGGCATAGGCGCCGGAATCCGGCTTCATGTTGGCCACCACCGCCAGATACTGTTCAACCTCGCGGCCTTTCATATCGACATGCACCAACGTGTTGCCGAACGGCTGCACCTTGAGCACGTTCTTGTAGGTGATATCGCCGCTTTCAATCGAATCGCGCACCCCGCCGCCGCTCATCACGGCGAAGTCGGCGTCGGCGCGCTCCCTCTGCGCCGCCAGCATCACCCGCGCCAGGTTGGTCTGCACGAAGCGCACCTTGCTGCGATCGCCTTCAAGCTTGCCGTTGACGCTGCCGATCTTCACGCCCAGCTGCGCCTTGCCCTTATCCTGGAACGGCGTCAGCAGCTTCATCATGGTCGGATCTTCCGCAATCTGCTGGGTGTAGTACACGCGCTCGCTGGTGCCGTCGGCTTTCTCCACCTTCTTCTTCAGGTTCACCGGGATCAGCTGATAATGCACCAGCTTCAGCTCGCCGTTGCGGAATTCGAAATCGGCGCGCCCGACGTATTTGCCCCACTCGTGCGCCTGCACGATCCAGGTGCCGTTCTGACGATCCGGCGAGCATGGCGTGCCCGGTACGTAATCCGCCTGTTTGCGGTTGTCACCGGCCATGCACACCGGATCCTGCGAGTGGCCGCCGACGATCATGTCGAGATATCCCGCCGGCAGGCTGCGCGCCATCTCCACGTCGCCCGGCGCGTTAGAGCCATGCTCGCCGTTGTCGTAGTGCCCCATATGGGTGGCGGCGATGATCACGTCCGGCTTCTCGTCCTTGCGCAGTTGCTCCACCACCTGCTTCGCTTCCTGCGCCGGCACGCGGAACTCCATGTCGGTGAAGTACTCCGGATTGCCTATCTTGGCGGTGTCGTCGGTCGTCAGGCCGATCACGGCAATCTTGATACCCTGCTTGTCGAACAAGGCGTAAGGCTTGAACAGGCGCTGGCCTGTGCTTTTCTGGTAGATGTTGGCGGACAAGAGCGGGAAGGTCGCCCACTTCTCCTGCTGGCGCAGCACGCTCAGTGGGTTGTCGAATTCGTGGTTGCCGATCGCCATCGCGTCGTAACCCACCAGGTTCATGCCGCGGAAGTCCGGCTCGGCGTCCTGCAGATCCGATTCCGGCACGCCGGTGTTGATGTCGCCGCCGGACAGCAACAGCAGGCTGCCGCCCTGCGCCGCCACTTCGCGGCGAATGCCGTCCACCAGGGTTTTCTGCGCGCCCAGACCGTATTCACCGTGATCGTTCTGCCAGAAGTGACCGTGATGATCGTTGGTATGCAGAATGGTGATGGCGTAGGTCTTATCCTTTTCCCAGGCACTGGCGGCCCCCGACAGCAGCGTCAGGGATACGGCCAACGCGCATGCGGTGGTTTTCAGCGAAAAACGCATGGCGGATCTCCGTGTATTAAATGGCTTTTATGATGAGGGCGAAATTGTAGCGCGAATTAATGACAGCTGATTTCAATTTTTTGCGATGTGAGTCTGATTATTTCAGATATGGTAAAAATTGAACGCCCTGCCTAAGATGTCATCTCTGTGCTCAACAACTTATCAGGCTAATAATAATATGACCGACAGTAGCCAAAGCGCGATGCCGCCCGCCAAGGGCAGTACGGTAAAGAGGACCGCTTTCTCCATCCTTGGCGCCATCAGCGTGTCTCACCTGCTCAACGATATGATCCAGTCGCTGATCCTGGCGATTTATCCGATCCTGCAAGCCGATTTCCACCTCAGCTTCGTGCAGATCGGTATGATCACCCTGACCTATCAGCTAACGGCTTCCCTGCTGCAACCGCTGATCGGCTATTACACCGATAAACACCCGCAGCCTTACTCACTGCCTATCGGCATGGGCTTTACCCTGTCCGGCCTGCTGCTGCTGTCGGTGGCGAACACCTTCCCGCTGGTGCTGCTGGCAGCGGCGCTGGTGGGCACCGGCTCATCGGTATTCCACCCGGAATCCTCGCGCGTGGCGCGCATGGCCTCCGGCGGACGACACGGCCTGGCGCAGTCGCTGTTCCAGGTCGGCGGCAACTTCGGCAGCTCGCTCGGCCCGCTGCTGGCCGCGCTGATCATCGCGCCTTACGGCAAAGGCAACGTCGCCTGGTTCACGCTGGCGGCGCTGCTGGCGATCGTGGTATTGCTGCAGGTCAGCAAGTGGTACCAACATCAGCATCGGGCGGCGAAAGGGCAGCCGAAAAGCCCCGCAATGCTGAAACCGCTGCCAAAACGTACCGTCGCCTACTCGCTGGGCATTCTGCTGGTGCTGATTTTCTCTAAATACTTCTATCTGGCCAGTATCAGCAGCTATTACACCTTTTATCTGATACATAAGTTCGGCGTTTCGGTGCAGAATGCGCAAATTCACCTGTTCGCCTTCCTGTTTGCGGTGGCCGCTGGAACCATCATCGGCGGGCCCCTTGGCGACAAGATAGGGAGAAAATACGTTATTTGGGGCTCAATCCTTGGTGCAGCGCCATTTACGCTTATTTTACCCCATGCATCCCTGTACTGGACCGGCATTTTGACGGTGATCATCGGGGTTATTCTCGCCTCAGCGTTCTCCGCCATCCTGGTCTACGCACAGGAGCTGATCCCCGGTAAAGTCGGCATGGTTTCCGGTTTATTCTTCGGTTTTGCTTTCGGTATGGGCGGGTTAGGCGCGGCAGTTCTTGGTTATGTCGCGGATTTGACCAGTATCGAGCTGGTCTACCAAATCTGTGCTTTCCTGCCGCTGATCGGCATTATTACCGCGCTACTGCCCAATATGGAGCATAAACCGCAATAACCCCGCGAACTGCCCGGATGAAAGTATTTATTCATCCGGGTTATCCTACGGATAAATCAATGTTATTTGGTTTATCTGGCACAAAACCCCCTCATTGACGCGCCTTAAGCGAAATCCTCTGCTTTTTTACAAAAAAGACCAAATTAGCCAAGCAAGCCGCGAACAAATGCAATAAACTAAATGTATCTTTTCGTAACTTTGTTGCGTTTCTCCCGTGCCGCGATGCATAGCCAGAAGGAGTATGGATGCATAATTCAACACCGCTCATCACCACCATCGTCGGAGGGTTAGTACTCGCCTTCCTCCTCGGTATGCTGGCGAACCGCCTGCGCATCTCACCCCTGGTGGGATATCTGGCCGCAGGGGTGCTCGCCGGCCCGTTCACCCCCGGTTTCGTCGCCGATACCTCACTGGCGCCGGAACTGGCGGAAATCGGCGTTATCCTGTTGATGTTCGGTGTTGGCCTGCACTTCTCTTTGAAAGACCTCCTCGCAGTAAAATCTATCGCCATACCCGGCGCCGTGGCGCAGATAGCCGTCGCTACCCTGCTCGGCATGGGGCTGTCCAAGCTGCTCGGCTGGGATCTGATCTCCGGCCTGGTGTTCGGCCTCTGTCTCTCCACCGCCAGCACCGTGGTGCTGCTGCGCGCGCTGGAGGAGAGGCAATTGATCGACAGCCAGCGCGGGCAAATCGCCATCGGCTGGCTGATCGTCGAAGATTTGGCGATGGTGCTGACGCTGGTATTACTGCCCGCTTTCGGCAATATGCTGGGCAACGATAACGCCAGCAGCAGCCAGCTGCTGATGGAACTGGCGCTGACCATCGGTAAGGTCATCGCCTTCATTGCGTTGATGATCGTGGTCGGCCGCCGTTTGGTGCCGTGGATCCTGTCGAAAACCGCCAGCACCGGCTCGCGCGAGCTGTTCACCCTGGCGGTGTTGGCGCTGGCGCTTGGCATCGCCTACGGCGCGGTGAAGCTGTTCGACGTCTCCTTCGCGCTGGGCGCCTTCTTCGCCGGCATGGTGCTGAACGAGTCCGAGCTGAGCCACCGCGCGGCGCACGACACCCTGCCGCTGCGCGACGCGTTCGCGGTGCTGTTCTTCGTCTCGGTTGGCATGCTGTTCGATCCGATGATCGTGATTAACGAACCGCTGGCGGTGCTGGCGACGCTGGCGATCATCGTGTTCGGCAAATCCGCCGCCGCGTTCCTGCTGGTGAAAATGTTCGGCCACTCCAAGCGCACCGCGCTGACCATCTCCGCCAGCCTGGCGCAGATCGGCGAGTTCGCCTTTATTCTGGCGGGCCTCGGCATCGCGCTGGGCATGATGTCGGAACACGGGCGCAATCTGGTGCTGGCCGGCGCCATTCTGTCCATCATGCTCAACCCGCTGCTGTTCACCCTGCTGGAGCGCTATCTGGCCAAAACCGAAACCATCGAAGAGCAAATCCTCGAAGAGGCGGTGGAAGAAGAGAAGCAGATCCCGGTGGACATGTGCAACCATGCGCTGGTGGTCGGCTACGGCCGCGTCGGCAGCCTGCTGGGCGGCAAACTGGCCGAGGCGGGCATTCCGCTGGTGGTGATCGAGAACTCCCGCCCGCGGGTGGAAGCGCTGCGCGAACAGGGCATCAAGACGGTGCTGGGCAACGCCGCCAATCCGGAAGTGATGGATCTGGCGCGGCTCGACTGCGCGCGCTGGCTGCTGCTGACCATCCCCAACGGCTATGAGGCCGGCGAGATCGTCGCCTCGGCGCGCGCCAAGCGGCCGAACATCGAGATCATCGCCCGCGCCCACTACGACGACGAGGTGGCCTACATCACCGATCGCGGCGCCAATCAGGTGGTGATGGGTGAACGGGAGATCGCTAACAGCATGCTGAACATCCTGCAGCTGGATACCCTGAGCGAAGAAGAAAAAATGGGGGGCTGCCCGATCTGAGGCACCGCGCACAAAAAAAGGTCCGGCATGCCGGACCTTTTCTTTTTCAGCGGGTTAACGCTCCCAATAGGACTCTTCCAGGCTGTCTTCGCGCTCCGGCAGGCCACGAGTGAGACGCGGCGAATGCTGGTTCAACACCTGGTAGCTGACGCGGTTGGCGTATTTGCACACCTGCGCCAACGAAGAGTATGTCAGGTAACTGCGCACGTGCTTGCTCGAGTTCGGCACGTTGTGGCGGTGATAACCGTTGGCGGCGATATCGTGCAGCAACGCCGACAGCGCGCCGTCGCCGGCGCCGTTGGTGTTCATGATCTTCTCCGGCCCGCCCATATACGGCGCGATGTGCGAGTAAACGCGCAGCGGATGCTCACAGTGTTCGCGACGCATGGCGCGGCTGAACTCGTAGCGGTTGAACTCGGCGATATGCCCCGGCAACAGCGGGTGCTGGGTCTGACGCTTGTTGGCCTCTTCGGTGTAGCCCGCCATATACAGGCCGTTCGGTCCGGCGGTGCACAGCACCAGATCCACCCACTCCAGCGCCATGTCCGAGGCGGTCAACGGATCGCTCAGCCCGGTCAGCTCCAGCGCTTCGTCTTCGTTCATCGCCAGAATGGTCACATTTTCCTTCAGGAAGTCGCGCCACCACTGCGGGTTGTCGGCGATCACGTACTTGGTGCCCAGGGTTAGCACCACCGGCACATCGTGCTTTTTGGCATACTCGATCGCTTGCAGGGTAGCCTCCTTTATCGGCTCCCCTTCCTTGCAGCGCACCAGATAAGAGCTCAGCACCAGCGCCGACGCGCCGGCGATCACCTCTTCAGGGATGCTTTCCGGGCGCAGCTGGTTCATCTGGCCGGGGTTGATGGCGAAGGTGCGCTCGCCGCTTTCGCCGATCAGCGTGAAACAGCGGCCGATGGCGCCGTCAACGCCCTGCAGATAGTTAAGATCGGTGCGGCTGGAGGTATTGCACAGATAACGGTAGGCGTAGCTGCCGATTTTCACGTTGCTGCACATCACGCCGAGCAGCACCGAGCGGTCGTCCGCCAGCACCGAATAGTTGTGCATGGTGTTGCCGATGGTGCCGCCGGCGAACTGATGGGTGACCAGGTTGTTTTCATTCAATTCCTGATACAGCGCCTCGGCGACGTCATCTTCGATCACCAGAGAGTGGCCCAGGCTCAGGCCGTAGCGCTGGACAAAAGCGTCGTCCACTTTCGCCTCGATATCCACCAGCGTCTGGTCGATGCCGACGATATACGAGGTGCTGATTTCACTTTCGGGCTGGGCCTGCTGCAGAAGCGGATCGCGGGCGCTCACCGGGAAATAGTGTTTGGACTTGCGTTTACCAGGAAATTTCATGTGATTGGTGGTGGTGGCGGTTTAACAAGCGGAGAATGTTAACACATCCCCGCCCGATCACGATGCACCTAATAGACAGATTATGGATGATTACAGACGCTGCGCCACCAACTGCTGCATCATATCGATATGCGCCGGCTCGTCGTTCAACGCTGAGATGTACTCAAACTTCTCGCCGCCGGCCTTAAGGAAGATCTCGCGGTTCTGCTCTTTAATCTCTTCCAGCGTTTCCAGGCAGTCCGCCGAGAAACCGGGGCAGATCAGCTGAATGTGCTTCACGCCCTGCGCCGGCAGCCCTTTTAGGGTCTCATCGGTATACGGCGTCAGCCAAGGCTCGCGGCCGAAGCGCGATTGGTACGTCATCATCACCCGCTCCGGCGCCAGCGGCAGCGTGGCGCTCAGCGCACGCAGCGTATCCTCGCAGCGCTGCGGGTAGTCGTCGCCCAGCCGCGCATAACGTTTGGGGATGCCGTGGAAAGACAGCACCAGCCGGTCCGGCTGGCCGTGCTCGGCGAACGAGCGCTCCACGCTTTGTTGCAGCGCGGCGATATAGGCCGGGTGTTCGGCGTAATCGCGAATGAAGGCCACAGAAGGCAAGCGGCGATAGCCTTTCAGCACCCGCGCCACGCCATCCCATACCGCCGCGCTGGTGGAACAGGAATATTGCGGATAGAGCGGCAGCACCACCAGGTTGGTCACGCCCTGCGCCAGCAGCTTGTCGATGGCTTCCGCCAGGCTCGGCGAACCGTAGCTCATGCCCAGCTCCACCGGCGTATTCGGCATGCGCGCCGCCAGCGCCCGCTGTTGGCGGCGGCTGTACACCAGCAGCGGCGAACCCTCTTCCATCCACACCGACTGATAGAGTTTAGCCACGCGCGGCGAACGGATCGGCAAGATCGCGCCGTTGAGGATCGGCCACCAGATCAGCGGCGCCGTGTCGACCACGCGATCGTCACTGAGGAATTCCTTCAGATAGCGTTTGACCGCCGACGAGGTCGGCGCATCTGGCGTGCCCAGGTTCACCAGCAATACGCCGTGTTTCTCTTGCTTCATCTCAGTTCCCCTCATTTCCTTTCCGGCCGGCATTCCGTTCTGGGTCGGGATGTCAGCAGCCATTAATGCCGGCTATTGTAACGGAAAAGTCCTGCGTCGAAACCGATAACAGCAACAGGCTATGCCTGTGGGCTTCCCCCTTGCGCCAGTTGCCATACCGCCGCCACGTTGCGCGCCGTCACCTGCAGATTGCGATCGGCGCTCGCCAGCGCGTCTTCCAGCGTCACGATGCGATCGAGTACCGAAAACGCCGCATCGATGCCGTGTTGATGCACCACCGAATAATCCGGCGTCAGGCTGCCGGCGATGGCGATCACCGGCACCCCGTGGCGCTTGGCCACCCGCGCCACGCCGATCGGCGTTTTGCCGTGGACAGACTGGCTGTCCAGCCGCCCTTCGCCGGTAATCACCAGATCGGCATCGCGCACCGCCTCATCCAGGCGCAGGGTTTCGGTGACGATCTCGATGCCCGGTCGCAAGCGCGCGTCGAGCATGCCGAGCAGCGCCGCCCCCATGCCGCCCGCCGCGCCCGCGCCCGGCTGGGTGAGCACGGCGCGGCCGGTTTCCCGTTCCAGCAGTTCGCCATAGTGATGCAGCGCCGCATCGAGCTGCGCCACCATCTCCGGCGTCGCCCCCTTCTGC
Organism: Serratia sp. CY55921; assembly: GCF_052167655.1. Lineage (NCBI taxonomy): Bacteria > Pseudomonadati > Pseudomonadota > Gammaproteobacteria > Enterobacterales > Yersiniaceae > Serratia > Serratia sp. CY55921. The sequence goes on from NZ_JBJNMU010000001.1 coordinate 2,598,309, forward strand.
GGCCCGAACACCGCCGAGGCGCCCTTTTCGCCGCACAGCGGGTTATCGACGTCGCAGGCGGCGGTTACGCTCACCCGTTGCCAACGCGCATCCAGCCCGGCGAGATCAAGATGCGCCAGCTGCGCCAACGCCGCCCCGCCCACCGGCAGCGGCCGGCGATCCTTATCCAGCAACTTCACGCCCAGCGCCTGCATCATCCCGGCGCCGCCGTCGTTGGTGGCGCTGCCGCCGATGCCGAGAATGATCGCCTTCACGCCGCGCTCCAGCGCCGCCAGCATCAGTTCGCCGGTGCCGTAACTGGTGGTGATGCGCGGATCGCGCCGGTTGGGCGGCGCCAGGTGCAGCCCGGAAGCGGCGGCCATTTCAATCACTGCGGTTTCGCCGTCGCCCAGCAGGCCATAGAACCCCTGCACCGGCTCCCCCAGCGGCCCGGTGACCGTCACCTGAACGATTTCACCGCCGGTGGCCGCCACCATCGACTCCACCGTGCCTTCACCGCCGTCCGCCATCGGCAGCTTCACGTAGTGCGCCTGCGGGTAAATCTGACGGAATCCCCGCTCGATGGCGTCGGCGACGCCGAGCGCGCTCAGGCTCTCTTTGAAAGAATCCGGGGCAATAACCACTTTTTTCAGCGTTTTCATCACTGTTCCTTATCCCGCCAGGTTAAATACGCCAAACATCAGCGCCGAGATTGCCGCGATGGTGAACCCCACCAGCGTTTCATACGGCAACAGTTTGAGCCGCTCGTGCACCGCCATATTGACGCTGCCGCCGGTGGCGTGGAAGAAGCTGCCGTGCGGCAGGTGATCCAGCACCGTGGCGCCCGCATGGATCATCGCCGCGCCGGCCAATCCGCTCACCCCCAGCTCAAGCAGCGTGGAGCTGAACACCCCGGAGGCGACGGCGGTGCCGGCGGTGGTCGAGGCGGTCGCCATCGACATCAGCGCGCCGGACAGCGGCGCCAGCAGCCAGGCCGGCAGCCCGGTGTGCGTCAAACCGGTAATCAAGACATCCTTCAGCGCCGAGTTGGCGATAATGCCCGCCAGCGTGCCGGTGCCGAGCAGCATGATCGCCACCGGCGCCATGCGCGACAGGCCGGAGACCATAAACTGATTGCACTGACGAATGCGCCCCATCAGCAGCGCGCCCACCAAACCACCGGCCGGCAGTGCGATCAGCGGATCGACGGCGATACCGGCGATCGGCCGCAGCGACAGCAGCAGGATCGCCACCAGCGGCGCGCTGATCGCCGCAGCGAAGCCCGGCCGCGCCCCTTCGGCATGCTGAGTCAGCTCTTCAGCCATCACCCTGCTACCTTTATCGCTCAGGCGACGCGCCAGCAGATAGGCCACCACCAGGCCGCACAGCCCCGGCACGATGCCGGCCATCATCACCGAGGTGAGCGGCACGTGGAAGTTGTCCGCCGCCGCGATGGTGTTCGGGTTGGGCGACATCACGTTGCCGGCCTTGCCGCCGCCGATCATCGCCAGCAGGATCGCCGCACGAGAAATGCCGGCCTTTTGGGCGATCGACAGCGCGATCGGCGCGACGGTGATCACCGCCACGTCGATAAACACCCCCACCGCCGTCAGGATCAGTGTAGCCACCGCCAGCGCCAGCAGCGCGCGGGTTTCGCCCACCTTGCGTACGATAGTTTCGGCGATGGTGTGCGCCGCGCCGGATTCGATCAGCACCCCGGCCAATACCCCCGCCGCCAGAATGCGCATCACGGCGTTGGTGATGCCCTGCGCCCCGCCGATCATCAGCGTCACGGTCTGCACCAGATCGGCGCCGCCGCACAGCCCGCCCGCCAGCGCGCCGGCAATCATGCCGTAAGCCGGTGGAACCTTGCGTAGAATCAGGACGATGGCGACGGCTAACGCCACCAGCGCCCCCAGAGTGGATACGGTTGTCATTGTTGTTTTCTCCGTGGTTGATGTGCAGGCCAACATATCCCGCGCGCCCGGCGTTGGCCTGAGGGGAAACAACAAAAAATCGCCGAAGGAACGGCGCGGAATTTGTGGGTTGGCACAACTCAGTCGTGCATCAGCATGCCGATATACAACCGCAGAGAGTCAGTTAATTGATTGATTTTCATGCCGGTTATGGCTTCGATGCGCTGCAGGCGATAGCGCAGGGTATTGACGTGAATATGCAGCTGCGCGGCGGCCTGCGTCTGATCACAATTCTGCGAAAAATAGTGGCGCAGCGTGGCGCGCAGCACGCCTTTTTCATCCTGTTCGCCCAGCGTCCGCCAGGGACGCCCCAGCTCTTGCGCTCGCCAGTCCTCCCCGAGATCGCACAGCAGCGACGGCAGCGGATAGTCGTGGTAGAACAGCGTGGCGTGGCGCAATTTCAGGCGCTGCGCCATCGCCTGGGTGGCGCGCGCGGTCAGGCTGGAGCGGTAGGCGCTTTGTGGATCGTCGTAGAAACCGCCGACGATCAGCCGCACCCGAAAGCGGTGCTTGAGCTGGTTTTGCAAACGCTGCGCCTGTTGGCGCTCCAGCTTCAGGCTCCACTCGCCTTGCGCCATGCTGGCCGGGCGCAGCAGGGTCATTTCATTGAAGCCGGTAATGGCGATCAACGCATCGCGCTGGGTGGCCTCCAGCTCAGCCAGCAGTTCGCGCAGCAGGTGCGGCTGCGCCTCTTGCAGCTCGACGATCCAGACGATGCGCGCCTGGCGCAGATCCAATCCCAGATACGCCGCCATCGCTTCCAGCGACGCCGTGTTCGGCTGCGGCTGCAACAGCTGGTTCGCCAGCTCTTCCCGGTAGCGTTTTTCCCACTGGTGCTGATCCAGCAGCGCCGCCTGCTCCACCATCATCTCCGCCGCCATTTTGACCAACTCGGCGTAGGCGCGCACCTCGGCCGGCTCGCCGGAAATGCCGATCACTCCCACCCGCTGATTGCGAAAGCTGAACGGCAGGTTGATGCCGGGCCGCACGCCCTTCAGGTGTTCGGCGGTGGCGCGGTCGATTTCCACCACCCGATTCTCCGCCAACGCCAGCACTGCGCCTTCATGGCGCTGGAACAGGCGCTGTGGGTTGCCGGAAGCGATGATCACGCCGTTGCTGTCCATCACGTTGACGGAATGGCTGATGATGCCCATCGCCCGCTGGACGATCTGGCGCGCGGTGGCTTCCGCCAGAAGTTTGGTCTGTCTGAGCATGCCCGGCTCCCTGCTGAGGATGAAAACGCAGGCTTGTTATACGCCATTTGGCGCGAGCGATTAACGGTCACGGCCGCAACAAGCCGCCGCGATCACAATTTAACGGGAAAACGGCAAAAAAAACGCCGGGCCACAGGCCCGGCGTCATGCACAGCCAGCTTGCTATCAACCGAGGATAGTCGCCAGCTCTGCGCTCACTTCGGCCACCTTGCGGGTGCCGTCGATTTTGCGGTATTGGGTGTTGCCCGCTGCCGCTTCTTTGCTGTAGTAAGAGATCAGCGGCGCGGTCATCTGATGGTATTCCACCAGGCGCTTGCGCACGGTCTCTTCCTGATCGTCCTTGCGCGTGGTCAGCTCTTCGCCGGTCACGTCGTCTTTGCCTTCCACCTGCGGCGGATTGAACTTCACGTGGTATACGCGGCCGGACGGCGCGTGCACGCGGCGGCCAACGATGCGGTCAACGATCAGCTCGTCCGGCACGTCGAACTCCAGCACGAAGTCCACGTTGATGCCGGCTTCTTTCATCGCGTCAGCCTGCGGAATGGTGCGCGGGAAGCCGTCCAACAGGAAGCCCTTGCGGCAATCTTCCTGAGCGATGCGCTCTTTGACCAGCGCGATCACCAGCTCATCGGTCACCAGCTTGCCGGCGTCCATGATCTCTTTCGCCTGCTTGCCCAGTTCACTGCCGGCCTTCACGGCTGCGCGCAACATATCACCGGTGGAGATTTGCGGAATGCCGTATTTCTCCATGATGAATTGAGCCTGAGTACCTTTACCAGCGCCCGGAGCGCCCAGCAGAATGATACGCATTGCGTAAATCCCCTTGCTATGTAGTTTTTATAAAATTGCGAAAACGCTCAACGATACCATTTCAGGGGGGGCAGGCTCAAGGCGCGCGAAGGAAATCGATTGCGGAACATGCAAAAATTCAAGCGAACAAAAGAGGGGAAAATGCGGGGAAAAACCGGAAATGCGCCCCTAACGGTGCCGTTAAGGGCGCATATAATCAACTTCAGGCGGACAGCAACTTGTTCATGCGGCGGATGAACAGGTTCGGATCCTCCAGCGTGCCGCGTTCAGCCAACAGCGCCTGATCCAAAAGCAGGTCGATCCACTCGGCGAAATGTTCGTTATCGCCCACGTCGGATGCGCGTTTGACCAACGCATGCTCAGGATTAAGCTCGAAAATGTACTTCACTTCCGGCGCCTGCTGGCCCGCAGCGGCGAACAGCTTGGCCATCTGGGTGCTCATCTCGTCGGCGTCGGTCACCACGATCGCCGGCGTATCGGTCAGGCGGTGCGTCAGACGCACATCCTTCACGCGGTCGCCCAGCAGGGTTTTCACGCGTTCGATGAACGGTTCCAACTGCTTCTCGGCCGCCTTCTGCTCTTCGGTTTCATCCGCCAGTTTATCCAGCGTTTCATCCGCCTTGCTGACCGACTGGAACGGCTTGCCGTCGAACTCGGTCAGGTAGCTCATCATCCACTCGTCGATGCGATCGGACAACAGCAGCACTTCGATACCTTTCTTGCGGAACAGCTCCAGATGCGGGCTGCTCTTGGCGGCGGCGTAGCTGTCGGCGGTGATGTAGTAAATCTTTTCCTGCCCTTCCGCCATGCGGCCGACGTACTCTTCCAGCGACACGGTCTGCGCCGAGCTGTCGCCATGGGTGGTGGCGAAGCGCAGCAGTTTGGCGATCGCTTCCTGGTTGCCGTTATCTTCCGCCGGGCCTTCTTTCAGCACCAGACCGAACTGCTGCCAGAATTTCTGGTAGCCTTCGGCGTCGTCTTTGGCCAGCTTATCCAGCATCTGCAGCACGCGCTTGGTCAGCGCGCCGCGCAGGTTCTGCGTCACGCGGCTGTCTTGCAGGATCTCGCGCGATACGTTCAGCGGCAGATCGTTGGAATCGATCAGGCCGCGCACGAAGCGCAGATAGTTCGGCATGAACTGCTCGGCGTCGTCCATGATGAACACGCGCTGCACGTACAGCTTCAGGCCGTGCTTGTGATCGCGGTTCCACATGTCCCACGGCGCCTGCGCCGGGATATACAGCAGGCTGGTATATTCCTGCTTGCCTTCCACCCGATTGTGGCTCCAGCTCAGCGGATCGGTGAAATCGTGGGCGATGTGCTTGTAGAACTCTTTGTACTCTTCGTCGGTCACGTCAGCCTTGCTGCGGGTCCACAGGGCCTGCGCCTTGTTGATCTTCTCCCAGGTGACGGTGCCGTCTTCTTCGTTCTTGCTTTCGATCTCTACCGGCAAGGCGATGTGATCGGAATATTTGCCGATCACCGAGCGCAGGCGCCAGGCGTCGAGGTACTCATCTTCGCCTTCGCGCAGATGCAGGGTGATTTCGGTGCCGCGGGTCTCTTTAGTGATGTCGGCGATGGTGTAGTCGCCTTCACCGGCGGACTCCCAGAACACGCCCTCGTCATCGGCGGCGCCGGCCGCGCGGGTGCGCACGGTCACTTTGTCCGCCACGATGAACGCCGAGTAGAAACCGACGCCGAACTGGCCGATCAGTTGGCTGTCTTTCGCCTGGTCGGAACCGATGGATTCCAGGAACGCTTTGGTGCCCGATTTGGCGATGGTGCCGAGGTTTTCGATCACTTCTTCGCGGCGCATACCGATGCCGTTGTCGGCAATGGTCAGGGTGCGCTGCTCTTTATCGAAGGACAAACGCACGCGCAGCTCGCCGTCGCCGGCATACAGCTCCGGCGCGGACAGAGCGCGGAAGCGCAGCTTGTCGGCGGCGTCAGAGGCGTTGGAGATCAGCTCGCGCAGAAAAATTTCTTTGTTGGAGTACAGCGAATGGATCATCAAATGAAGCAGCTGTTTTACTTCAGACTGGAACCCGCGGGTTTCTTGACCTTTCATACTCATTGATTACCTCAAAGACAATGGCTACCAAAATCGAACAATGAGGATCAGATGAGGGTCAGGGTCTTGTTTTTCAAGCGGACGGCGGGAAATTTTTGGCAAAAAACAATGGGGCCGGGCGGCCCCATCCGGGAAAACATCAGAACTTGATGGCGTGGCGCCCCGCCAGCGAATGCGACAGCGTGGTGCCGTCGACCATCTCCAGCTCGCCGCCCACCGGCACGCCGTGGGCGATGCGGCTGGCGAGCACGCCATACTGGCCACACATCTCGGCGATATAGTTGGCGGTCGCCTCCCCTTCCACCGTCGGGTTGGTGGCGAGGATCACTTCGGTGATGCTTTCCTTTTCCAGCCGTTGCTCCAGGCGATCCAGACCGATATCGCCCGGCCCGATGCCGTCCAGCGGCGACAGATGCCCCATCAGCACAAAGTAGCGCCCGGCGAACTGGCCGGTCTGCTCGATGGCGTGGATATCCGCCGGGCTTTCCACCACGCAAATCTGGCCGTTTTGCTGGCGGCGCGGATTGGCGCAGATGGTGCAGACGTCCTGCTCGGTGAAGGTGCGGCAGTCGGCGCAGTGGCCGATCTCCGACATCGCGCGAGTCAACGCTTGCGCCAGGCGCATGCCGCCGCTGCGATCGCGCTGCAGCAGCTGAAACGCCATGCGCTGCGCCGATTTCGGGCCGACGCCCGGCAGGCAGCGCAGCGCCTCCATCAGGGATTCAAGGAGCGGGCTGGTTTGCATCAGAACGGCATCTTGAAGCCAGGCGGCAACTGCATGCCGCTGGAGACGGAGGCCATTTTCTCTTTCTGGGTCTCTTCGATGCGGCGCGCGGCGTCGTTAAACGCAGCGGCGATCAGATCTTCCAGCATCTCTTTGTCGTCTTCCATCAGGCTTGGATCGATTTCCACGCGGCGGCAGTTGTGCGCGCCATTGATGGTGACTTTCACCAGGCCGGCGCCAGATTCGCCGGTCACTTCCAATTTGGCGACTTCTTCCTGCATCTGCTGCATTTTTTCTTGCATTTGCTGGGCTTGCTTCATCAGGTTGCCCAGACCGCCTTTACCAAACATAGTCGTCTCTCGTCGCTAGGGCCGCGCACATCGCGCAGCGTTTAAAGGGGGCGAATACTCTCTTCATCCAGATCCGCGTCGAAGAATCGGCGCAGCGTCTGAATGTTGGTATCCGCTTCGATGGACTGGCGCGCCTGCGCCAGCTTTTCCTCATAGATGGCTTGTCGCCATTCCAGCGGGGTGCGCTCCGCCGGATTATCGTCCTCCACCACGGTCAGCTCGATCGGGCTGCCGTACAGCTCACCGAGCGCGTCGGCCAGCGTCTTCTGCGCCGAAGGCGAATTCAGATGGCGCTGCGAAGACCGCAGATGGAGGCTAATCTTGCCCGGCTCCGGCTGCTGCTTGAAGGCGTTCAACGCCAGCTGCTGCACCAGTTTCGGGATCTTCAGCTTATCGATTTCCGCCGCCCAGGCGTCGCGCTCCAGCGACTCCACCACCAGCTTGGCGGCCAGCTCCGGCGTTTTCTCGTGCTCCAACGCCGTGCGCAGCGCTTTCGGCGTCGCCAGCGGTTCCGGCGCCGCCTCGGGCTCGGTCTGCGCGCGCCAACGATAGGCTTCCGGTTTCGCCGGTTTTTCCGGCACCTTCTTCTCCGCCAGGCGCTGCTGGCTGCGCTCGGTCACGGAAGCCAAACGCCCCAGCGCCGAGTTTGCCGGCCGCGCTATTCCTGGCGCCGCCGGCTCATTCTTTTTTGGTGTGGATGCTCCCTGCTGCCGTTGCAGCTGGGACCGCGCTTTCAACAGCTGGGCGGTGGCATCCGGTAAAGGGGTCGATGATTGTCGCTGCGGCGCGGCCGGCTGCCCTAGCGGCGGCGGCGCGTCCTGAAACTGCGGCGGCTGTGGCGATGCGGCCTGCTGCGGCTGCGCCATCGGCGTCGGCGCGGTCTGCACCAACGCCACCGGCTCCGGGATCACCGCTTTCGGGTGAAACGCCAGCGCGCGCAGCAGGGTCATCTCAACCCCCATGCGGCGATCCGGCGCATAGGCCAGCTCTTTGCGGCCCACCAACAGCGTCTGGTAATAGAGTTGCACATCGGCCGGCGGCAGGGTGCGCGCCAGCTCACGCAGCCGTTGTTCCACGGCGGCGTAGTGGTTGTCGAGCATCGAAGGCAGCAGTTGCACCATCGCAATGCGGTGCAGCAACGCCAGCGTCTCCACCAGCAGGTTTTCCCAATCCACGCCGCGCGAAGCGGCCTGCGCGACCTGCGCCATCACCTTTTCACCGTCGGCGCTGACCAGCGCTTCGAGGATCGCCAGCGGCTGCTCGTCATCGAGCGTACCGAGCATCTGGCTGACGGTGGCGGCGGTCACCTGCCCCTGCCCCATGGCGATCGCCTGATCGGTCAGGCTCAGCGCATCGCGCATGCTGCCGTCGGCGGCGCGCGCCAGCAGCTGCAGCGCGCGGGCGTCGCTGGTGATCTGCTCCGCCGTCAGCACCGTTTCCAGCTGCTGGCGGATCTGATCAACGTCCAGCGCTTTGAGGTGAAACTGCAGGCAGCGGGAAAGAATGGTCACCGGCAATTTTTGCGGATCGGTGGTGGCCAACAGGAATTTGACGTGCGGCGGCGGCTCTTCCAGCGTCTTCAGCAACGCGTTGAAGCTGTGGCGCGAGAGCATGTGCACTTCATCGATCAGGTAGACCTTGAAGCGGCCGCGCGCCGGCGCGTACTGAACGTTGTCCAGCAAATCGCGGGTATCTTCCACCTTGGTTCGGGAAGCGGCGTCGATCTCGATCAGATCGACGAAGCGCCCCTGCTCGATCTCGCGGCAGTTGTCGCATTGGCCGCAAGGCGTGGCGGTGATGCCGGTTTCACAGTTCAGGCCTTTGGCCAGCAAGCGGGCGATGGTGGTTTTCCCCACGCCGCGCGTGCCCGAGAACAGATAGGCGTGATGGATCCGCCCCAGCGAGAGGCCGTTGGCCAGCGCGGTCAGGACATGTTCCTGGCCGACCACGTCTGCGAACGTTTGAGGGCGCCACTTACGGGCGAGAACCTGATAGCTCATTAATACCGGAGAAGTCGAGTAATCTGGAGGGTCATGCTAACACAGCCCCGCGGCAATCCGCGAGGCCGTTGTGCCCAAGGGGCGATGCCGCATCAATGACCGGCGAAGTCCACCAGGCAGTAGCAGTCGATGCCCAGCTTGTTCAGACGCGCTTCTCCGCCCAGATCCGGCAGGTTGATGATGAACGCGGCGTCTTTCACTTCACCGCCCAGACGGCGGATCAGTTTGGTGGTCGCTTCAATGGTGCCGCCGGTCGCCAGCAGATCGTCCACCACCAGCACTTTGTCGCCCGCGGTGATGGCGTCGGTGTGGATCTCCAGCTTGTCGGTGCCGTACTCCAGCTCATAGCTTTCGCTGAGCGTGGCGCGCGGCAGTTTGCCCGGTTTGCGCACCGGCACGAAACCGACGCCCAACGCCAGCGCGACGGGCGCGCCGAACAGGAAACCACGCGCTTCGGTACCCACCACCTTGGTCACGCCCGCTTCGCGATAGCGCTCAACCAGCAGCTCGATGCTGGCGGCGTAGGCCAACGGGTTTTCCAGCAGGCTGGTCACGTCGCGGAACAGGATGCCCGGCTTCGGATAATCCGGGATGGTTTTGATACTGTCTTTAATAAACTGAAGCTGCTGCGCAGTAGCGGTCATAATTGTTGCCTGATAAAACTGCCTGAAAACCGGCGCGCCGCTCACCCGCCGCCCCCGGGTGAAACACACCGGAGAAAAAATGGCAGGCGATCCGCGCACGAAAACGCCCAAATCTATGCAAACTGGCGGACAAATGCAACTCTCCCCTGCATCTTTCAACCCGCAGCGTTGTTGACCGCACGCATTACTTACCTAAGTAAGCACCCGGGGATGCCTGCGTTTGTCGCCTGGCTGCGGCTTGAAAGCTATTGAGGAGTTTAAGGTACAATCAGCGCTGTTTTTGTTGCGGCAGATCAATAACCGGCAGGCGCAGCATAAAGGTCAGCAAAATGGCCAACATCAGCAGCAACAGCCCGCGCACCCACCAGATTTTCACCAGCCACAGCGAACAGGCGAAGGTCAGCACGATCACCAGCACCGCTTTCCACTTCGCCCCCGGCGGCAGCGCGCGATGCTGCTGCCAATGGCGCAGATAAGGGCCAAACCAGGAACGGTACAGCAGCCAGTGATGAAAGCGCGGCGAAGAGCGGGCGAAGCACCAGGCGGCCAACAGCAGGAACGGCGTGGTCGGCAACAGCGGCAACACCACGCCCAACGTCGCCAGCACCACCGCCAACCAGCCCAAAATGATCAATAACCCACGCGTCATGCGATTCTTCGCTCCTCAATCGGTTGCGGCTTACTGTAGCATCGGCGCCGCGCCGGCGGAATATGCATGCGACGCTTGTTTCAGGACGGCATCGCGGGCAAGCTTACGCCTGTTGAAATCAAGAGGGAGCTTATGTGAGCACTCAGCGTCTATTACAGGTGTTGGCACAGCAGATCGCGGCGCTGGCGGCCGAAGTCAGCCCGCGCGGCGACGCCCCGATCCCGCAGGCGCGGTTCGACGCCGCCCTGTTCGCCAACCGCGGCACGCGGCTGCGCGACTACCTGGCCGAAGTGGAGAAAAACTTCGCCCAGCTGCAAAACGCCGCTAACGACAGCCGCGCCAGCCAGGTGGCTTTTCTGGCCGAAAAACTGGTGGCTCAGATCGCCGCCCTGCAGCGCGAGCTGGCGACCCAGGCGCTGCGGCGCAAGAATCAGCCGAAGGAAGCCCCCGAGGTCGATCTCTACCACAAGCTGGCCGAGCATCAGGATTACGAACGCCGGCTGATCGCCATGATTCAGGATCGGGAAAGCCTGCTGGGGCGCCAGACCACGCTGGCGGCGCAGCAAAAGCTGCAGCACGAGCTGGCGGCGCTGGAGGGGCGGCTGATGCGCTGTCGTCAGGCGTTGGCGCGCATCGAGCGCAATATCGAGCGCAAAGAAAACGGTTTTTGAAGATTTATCACAATATTTTAATGATTATTCCCCGGTTGCGCGCCGGGTTCACTATACTCTGCCGATACCCGAGTTATTCATCCCATTAATTAAATAAGCGCAGGTGCTATGTCTCTGGAAAACGCCTCACCCGAACTGCAGCTGGCGGTAGACTTGATTTACCTGCTGGAATGCAACGAGATCGATCCGGCCACCGCGCTGGCGGCGCTGGATATCGTCAAACGGGATTATCAGGAAAAGCTGCAGCGCGCCGGCGTCACCTCTCCCTATCTGCCTGCCGGACAGTAACCGGGGACAGCGCCGCTGTCCCTTTCGCCTCTCATTGCTTATCCGCCGCCGTCTGGCCGCCGTCGTCCGGCGACAGCGTTCTTTTCACTTCCTGCACTTCATTGCCCTGCTGGTTATGCAGATACACCTCCAGCTGGTTGAAGGCGATGTCGATGCCGTTTTCCCGGCACAAGCGGTCGATTGAGCGATTCAGTTCGTCCACCGTGTAGCTGCGATCGCGCAGTTCCCGCACATAGAGCCGCAGTTCGTGATCCAGCGTGCTGGCGCCGAAGTTGAGGAAGAACACCTGCGGTTCGGGATCGGTCATCACCCGCGGGTTGTCGTGCGCCGCCTGCAGCAGCACCTTTTTCACCTTGTCGAGATCGGAGCCGTAGGCCACGCCGATCTTGATCAGCACGCGGGTGATGGTATCGGACAGCGACCAGTTGATCAGACGCTCGGTGACGAACGCCTTGTTCGGAATGATCACCTCTTTGCGATCGAAGTCGGTAATGGTGGTGGCGCGAATGCGGATCTTGCTGACCGAACCGGAGAAGGTGCCGATGGTGATGGTATCGCCGATGCGGATCGGGCGTTCGAACAGAATGATCAGGCCGGAGACGAAGTTGGCGAAGATCTCTTGCAGGCCGAAGCCCAGCCCGACCGTCAGACCGGCGGCCAGCCATTGCAGTTTGTCCCAAGATACGCCGAGCGATCCCAGCGCAACCACGGCGCCCACGGCGGTAATCAGGTAAGTGAGCACGGTGGTGATAGCGTAAGACGCCCCCTGCCGCAGTTGCAACCGCGACAGCACCACCACCTCCAGCAAACCGGGCAAGTTGCGGGTGAGCACGTAGGCGACAATCACTGCGGCGATCGCCACCATCATGTTGCCCAGCGTCACCGCCTGCGACACGCTGCTGCCCGCCACGGTGCTGGTGTAATGCCACAGCGTGATGCTGTCCAGATAAGCGATGACCGTCACCAGATCCGACCAAATGGCGTAGAAGGCGCTGGCGAAGATGGCGAACAGCACCAGGGTGGTCAGGCGCAGCGACTGCTGGTTGATCTGATCGAGCGCCAGCGGCGGCTCTTCCACCACCGGTTCGCCGCCTTCGGCTCCTTCTTTCGCCACGTTTTGCCGCCGCGCCAACGCGCGCCGGTAAGCCAGACGCCGCGCCGCCACGCTCAGGCCGCGCAGCGCGGTCAGGTATACGATATTCCACAGGAAAAACAGATACAGGCTGTCTATCCAGCGGCTGGCCAGCCGCAGCGTGGTATAGAAGTAGCCGGCGAACATCAGCCCCAGCAGGATCAGCGGCGTGGCGGCCAGCGCGGTGACCACCACCAGCCGCACGGCATGCGAGCCTTTTTCACGCCAGCTGTCGCGGCACAGCGGAAACACCAGCACCGTGAGCAGCGCCAGCGTCAACATCACCACGATCTGGCCGATCACGTCTTCCACCAGACGCAGCGGCGCTTTCTCGCCCAATACCGACCAGAAGATCAACGGCTGCAGCGCCAACCCCAGCCGCAGCGTCTGACGGCGGTAATGCGCGCACAGGTTGGCGCCGAAGTTGAAATGCCGCTCGGCGATGCCGCCCGGTTTCAGCATGCGATAGCTGAAGCCGAACACCAGCCACGACAGCGCCAGCTGCTGCGACAATGCCCATATAAAGTCGCTGATGCCGAAATCCGCGCGATACATCCAGAAACCGACGCCGAGGAGTAACGCGGCGCCGGGCAACACTTTCAGCAAGGTCAGCGCGATGGCCTTCGGCGTGTGCAGTTGGCCGTCGCGCTTAAGTTGCCCCACGTCGTTGGCCAGCTTTTGCAAATGGCCGTCGATCAGCCGGTAGCGCCAGCGCAATACCCCGATCGCCAACAGCATCGGGATCAGGAACACCAGCGCATTCAGCCCGCCCTGCACCAGCTTGCCGCCGTCGAATTTGAGATCGAGACCGGCGAGCTGATCGCGCACCGCCTCGGGCATCGCCTTCAGCCACGCCAGATCGACCGGCTTGTTGCTGTTGACCCAGAAGATCTGCTGGGTCAGCGTATCTTGCAACGAACCGTAGACGCTGGTCAGCTGCTGCTGATTGATCTGCAGGTTGATCGACAGCGACAGCTGGTTGCTGAGCTGCTTGTTCAGCTGATCCAGCAGCTCGCGGCGCATATCGACGATCTCGTTTAACGCGTCGATCACCTCCGGGCCGGCCTTTTCCTTGCTTTCGGCCACAAGCTGGTTGATGTAATCCTCTCCCTTGAACAGATCGTCGCGTTGCTGATTGATATCGAACTGCTCCAGCCGCAAATCGGCGATGCGCGTGTCCATATCCGCCAACAGCGTGCCCTGCGGCAGGCTCTGCTGCTGCTGATACAGGATGCGCGACAGCACCAGGCTGCCCTTCAGCACCTGGATCTGTTCTTTCAGGTTACGCTCCGCCTGCAGCCCGCGGTCGAGCCAGTTTTTGACCCGAATGTTCTGCTGGAACAGGGTGTTGCTCTCTTCGGTGGCGGCGATCAGCCGCTGGCTCAGCTGGCGGTTGACGTCCAGTTGCTTGCTGACCAGCTGATCGTGCTGAATATCGGTGGCGTCTTCCGGGTTCTGCGCCTCTTTGGCGGTCTTTTCAGACAGCGTCAAACGTTTGCTGTTGACGATCTCCTGCAGCAACTGTACCGAGCGATCCAGCGCGTCGATATGCGCCGTGGTGTAATCACGCTGTTTTTGCAGCAGATCCTGCAGCGTGGTATTGGCTTCCAGACTTTTGCGCTGCAGCTCCAGCTGCGCGTTGAGCAACGCCTGCTCGGTGGTCAGCATCACCTGCTGGCTGTTGCGCAGCGAATCTTGCCCCGGCGTCTGGCCGCTGAGCTGGCTGCGGATCTCCTGCAGGCGCTGCGAAGCGGCGTACATGGTGCTTTGTACTCGTTCAGGCTGGGTTTGCAGCGACACCAGTTGGCTGTTGTAAGTAGAGAGGCTCTCCTGCGCGCTTTGCAGCTCGTCGAGCGTTTGATACAACCGGCTTTCCAATTGGCGCAGCGACAGCGGCAACAGCGCGGCGCGCGCCGCCGCATTGTCTACCGGCTTCTTCAGCGCATCCAGTTCAGCGGTCACCTGATTGAGCTTCGCCGGCGCCTGCTGCACCTGCTGTTTAAGCTGCGCCGCGTCCTGCCGATTGCGCTCGATGGCGTCCAGCAGCTCCAGCGTGCGGGTTAAATCCTGTTGGGACAGCTTTTCGACCGGCGTCAGGGCTTTTTGCTTGTTCAGCGCTTCCAGCTGGCTTTGCACTTCGCTGCGCTGCGGCAAATCGCCGTTCAGCGCCGCCTGCACCGGCGAGCTCAGCGCGCAAATCAGGAAAAGGAGTGTCGCGGCGGCGATGTGCCGCCGGCATGCGCCGACAAACGAGCGCGGCGTCAGAGAGGGCAGAGTCAACCAGCGATGCATGATTTAGCTTCGGATCGGTTAAGAAGCCTGAAGATTATCACGATCGCCGGCGGGCAACGAACAACAAAAACGTTGCCGGTGATGTCCCGTTGTCGCGAAATCAGAAAGTGAGCACTTTCTCCGCCGCCAGCGTCCACTGCGCCAGTTCGACCAGCGTGCCGATCTCCACGCCGTCCGCCAGCGGCAAGCGGCTGACGCCGCGCGCGTCGGCGCAGGTCTTGCACAGCTTGACCGGCACCTGCTGCGCGGTGAGGATCTCCAGCATCTGCTGCAGATGGTATCCTTCGTGCGGCTGCTGTCCTGCCAGCCCGGCCACCACCGCGTCGGACATCAGAAACAGCCGCAGGTCGAGACTGCTTTGCTGCTCTTTCAGCGCGATGGCCAACCGCAGCGCATTGAACAAGGATTCATGGCCATAGGCGGCGCCGTTGGCGATGAGAACAACTGATGACATGAAATCTCTCCTTATAAAGGAAGGCGGTCGACGTCGGGGTTGAGGCGCAAGGTGGGGCAAAACTGCAGCATCTCCAAAAACGCATCGACCAGCGCTTCGGCTTCGGCCCGCAGATCGAAACTTTCCGGCATAAACAGCCAGTTTTCCATCAGGCCGGTGATATAACCGCGCAGGATGATCGCCGCACGGCGGGTATGCAAATCGGCGGGCAATTGCTCGTGGTGAATGCAGTTATACAGCACCGCTTCGATGCGTTCGTAGCCGGCGAGGTACAGCACCTTGCGCGAATCCAGCAGCGGCATCATTTCACCGACAAACTCGCATTTGTGGAATATAATCTCCATCAACGCCCGCCTGCGGCCGTCTTCAACCGTAGACGTCAGAATGTAAATCAGAATTTCCCGGATAACCCGCAGTGGATTATCGGGAAACTTTGCCTGATACTCTGTTTCGAGCTGGTCAATTTTCGGCTCGGTAGATTCCCAAACTTCATTAAACAGGTCTACCTTATTTTTGAAGTGCCAGTAAATGGCTCCACGCGTAACCCCGGCAGCGGTGGCAATATCTGTCAGTGACGTTGCAGCAACGCCACGTTCAGAGAACTCTCTCACCGCAGCATCGAGGATTTGCTGTCGGGTTTCTTGCGCCTGCTGTTTGGTTTTTCGTGCCATGGCATTGTTATTTAGGGGGAGTGTGATTTACATACATTCGCGAATGTATGTACCATAGCACGCACATATAATTAACGCAGCAATGGGTTTTAAAGCTTGTGATCCATTGATCATTTTGAAATCGGACACTTGAGGTTTTTCTATGAACAAAAACAGAGGGTTAACGCCTCTGGCGGCCGTTCTGATGCTTTCAGGCAGCTTAGTGCTAACAGGATGTAACGATAAAGAAACCCAACAGCAAGGCGCCCAACAGCAGGCTCCTGAAGTGGGCGTAGTCACTTTGAAGGCCGAGCCTCTCAATATCACTACCGATCTTCCTGGCCGCACCGCTGCGTATCGCATCGCCGAAGTTCGCCCTCAGGTCAGCGGCATCATCCTGAAGCGTAACTTCGTTGAAGGCAGCGATATCAAGGCCGGGACGTCTCTGTACCAAATCGATCCCGCGACCTATCAGGCCAGCTACGACAGCGCGAAAGGCGATTTGGCCAAAGCGCAGGCCAGCGCTTCCATCGCGCGCGTGACGGTAAACCGCTACAAGCCATTGCTGGGCACCAGCTACATCAGCAAGCAGGACTACGACAACGCCGTGTCCACGCTGCAGCAAGCGGATGCCGCCGTGGTGGCCGCCAAGGCCGCCGTGGAAACCGCGCGCATCAACCTGGCGTACACCAAGGTGACCTCTCCGATCTCCGGCCGCATCGGCAAATCTGCCGTGACCGAAGGCGCGCTGGTCAGCAACGGCCAGGCAACCGCCCTGTCCACCGTGCAGCAGCTGGATCCGATGTATGTCGACGTCACCCAGTCGAGCACCGACTTCCTGCGCCTGAAGCAAGAACTGGCCAGCGGCGCGCTGAAGCAGGAAAACGGCAAGGCCAAAGTGAAACTGATGCTGGAAAACGGCACCGAATACGCGCAGGAAGGCACGCTGGAGTTCTCCGACGTCACCGTCGATGAGACCACCGGCTCCATCACCATTCGCGCCCTGTTCCCTAACCCGAACGATACGCTGTTGCCTGGCATGTTCGTGCGCGCCCGTCTGGACGAAGGCGTACGCAGCGATGCGTTGCTGGTGCCTCAACAGGGCGTCACCCGCAACCCGCGCGGCGACGCGACGGCGTTGGTGGTAGGGGCAGACAACAAAGTTGAGCTGCGCACGCTGAAGGCGGACCAGGCGATTGGCGACAAATGGCTGGTTACCGATGGCCTGAAAGCCGGCGATCGCGTCATCGTCACCGGCCTGATGAAAGTGCATCCGGGCGCGCAGGTAAAAGTGCAGGAAGTTGACACTCAGGCGCAAAAACAGCCGCAGTCTGAAGCGCAGAAGTCATAAAAAGGAGCCTGTAATACATGGCTAAGTTCTTTATAGACCGCCCAATTTTCGCCTGGGTAATCGCCATCATCGTCATGTTGGCGGGGGTGCTTGCAATAATGAAACTGCCAATCGCGCAGTATCCCACTATTGCACCACCGGCGGTGAGTATTTCCGCCAACTACCCGGGCGCAGATGCCAAAACGGTGCAGGATACCGTCACACAGATTATCGAACAGAACATGAACGGTATCGATAACCTGATGTACATGTCCTCCACCAGTGATTCCTCTGGTAGCGTCACCATTACCCTGACGTTTGAGTCCGGCACCGATCCTGACATCGCGCAGGTTCAGGTCCAGAACAAACTGTCGTTGGCCACCCCGCTGCTGCCGCAAGAAGTTCAGCAGCAGGGCCTGAAAGTAGAAAAATCCAGCAGCAGCTTCCTGATGGTGGCCGGCTTCGTTTCCGACGATCCGAACATGACTCAGGACGATATTGCGGACTACGTGGCGTCCAACATCAAGGACCCGATCAGCCGTTCGTCCGGCGTGGGTGAAGTGCAGCTGTTCGGTGCCCAGTACGCGATGCGCATTTGGCTGGATCCGAACAAGCTGAACAACTACCAGCTGACGACCACGGATGTGACCTCCGCCATCACCGAGCAGAACAACCAGATCGCCGCAGGCCAGCTGGGCGGCCTGCCGCCGGTGCCGGGGCAGCAGTTGAACGCCTCGATCATCGCGCAGACCCGTCTGACTTCGCCGGAAGAGTTCGGCAAGATCCTGCTGAAGGTCAATACCGACGGTTCCCAGGTGCGCCTGCGCGACGTCGCTCACATCGAGCGCGGCGCGGAAAGCTATGCCGTTACCGCGCGTTATAACGGCAAGCCTGCCGCCGGCCTGGGTATCAAACTGGCGACCGGCGCCAACGCCTTGAACACCGCCAAAGGTGTGAAAGACGAGCTGGCCAAGATGGCGCCATTCTTCCCGCAAGGGATGAAAGTGGTTTATCCGTACGACACCACCCCATTCGTTAAGATCTCCATCAACGAAGTGGTGAAAACGCTGATCGAAGCCATCATCCTGGTATTCCTGGTGATGTATCTGTTCCTGCAGAACTTCCGCGCGACGCTGATCCCAACCATCGCGGTGCCGGTGGTGTTGCTGGGGACCTTTGCGATACTCGCGGCGTTCGGCTTCTCGATAAACACCCTGACGATGTTCGGCATGGTGTTGGCGATCGGCCTGCTGGTGGATGATGCCATCGTGGTGGTGGAAAACGTCGAGCGCGTCATGTCCGAAGAGGGGCTGCCGCCGAAAGAAGCTACCCGTAAATCGATGGGCCAGATCCAGGGCGCGCTGGTGGGTATCGCCATGGTGCTGTCGGCGGTATTCGTGCCGATGGCGTTCTTCGGCGGTTCAACCGGCGCCATCTATCGTCAGTTCTCGATCACCATCGTGTCCGCGATGGCGCTGTCGGTGCTGGTGGCCTTGATCCTGACACCGGCGCTGTGCGCCACCCTGCTCAAACCGATCCCGAAAGGCGATCACGGGGTTAAAACGGGCTTCTTCGGCTGGTTTAACCGCATGTTCGAGAAGAGCACGCATCACTATACCGACAGCGTGGGCAACATTCTGCGCAGCACCGGCCGCTACCTGATCATCTACCTGCTGATCGTGGTTGGCATGGGCCTGCTGTTCCTGCGTCTTCCTTCTTCGTTCCTGCCGGACGAAGATCAGGGCATCCTGTTGACCATGGTGCAGTTGCCTGCCGGCGCCACCGAATCCCGCACCAACAAGGTGTTGGAAGAAGTCTCCGACTACTTCCTGAACAAGGAAAAGGACAACGTGGTTTCGGTGTTTACCGTCGCGGGCTTCGGCTTCAACGGTAACGGCCAGAACAACGGCCTGGCATTCGTCAGCCTGAAAGACTGGGGTGAGCGTCCAGGGGCCGGGAACAAGGTGGAAGCGATCGCGGGTCGCGCCATGGGCGCCTTCTCGCAGATTAAAGAAGGCCTGGTGTTCCCGTTCAACCTGCCGGCGATCATCGAACTCGGTACCGCAACCGGCTTCGACTTCGAGCTGATTGACCAGGGCGGCCTGGGGCACGAAAAACTGACCGAAGCGCGTAACCAGCTGTTGGGCATGGTTGCTCAGCATCCGGACGTGCTGGTGGGCGTGCGCCCGAACGGCCTGGAAGATACGCCGCAGTTCAAACTGATCGTCGATCAGGAGAAAGCCAAGGCGCTGGGCGTGAGCATCACCACCATCAACAGCACGCTGAGCACCGCACTGGGCGGTTCGTACGTCAACGACTTCATCGACCGCGGTCGTGTGAAGAAGGTGTATGTACAGGCAGACGCGCCGTTCCGTATGCTGCCGGAAGACATCAACAAATGGTACGTGCGCGGTACCAGCGGCCAGATGGTGCCATTCTCCGCCTTCTCTTCGGCGAAATGGGAATACGGCTCACCGCGTCTGGAACGCTATAACGGCTTGCCGTCGATGGAAATTCTGGGCCAGGCTGCACCGGGCAAGAGTACCGGTGAAGCGATGAACCTGATGGAACAGCTGGCGTCCAAACTGCCAAGCGGCATCGGTTACGACTGGACCGGCATGTCCTATCAGGAACGTCTGTCGGGCAACCAGGCGCCGGCGCTGTACGCCATCTCGATTCTGGTGGTGTTCCTGTGTCTGGCGGCGCTGTATGAAAGCTGGTCCGTACCGTTCTCGGTCATGCTGGTATTGCCGCTGGGGGTTATCGGTGCGTTGTTGGCCGCGACGATGCGCGGCATGAATAACGACGTGTACTTCCAGGTGGGGCTGTTGACCACCATCGGTCTATCGGCGAAGAACGCCATCCTGATCGTGGAATTCGCCAAGGATCTGATGGAGAAAGAAGGCAAAGGTCTGATCGAAGCGACGTTGGAAGCGGTGCGTATGCGTCTGCGTCCAATTCTGATGACGTCCCTGGCCTTCATCCTCGGGGTTCTGCCGCTGGTTATCAGCAGCGGCGCAGGCTCCGGCGCACAGAACGCGGTAGGTACCGGCGTAATGGGCGGGATGATCACCGCGACCGTATTGGCGATCTTCTTCGTACCGGTGTTCTTCGTGGTGGTTCGCCGCCGCTTCAGCAAGAAGAACGAAGACCTGGAACACAGCCACCCGGTAGAGCATCACTGATCGTTCAGTGAAGAGATTTCTACCCGATAATCGAAAAGGCCGCGCATGCGGCCTTTTTCTTTTGCTTCAGTTGCTTAATGCAAACCGTTCTCATTAATTCACTCGTGTGTGCAATTTACGCTTGATCGTGATGCCCGGTCGGCGCATAATTGTTGTTATAGTATAACATTGCACGAGAGAGCCATTATGAAACCCGGCATCCATCCCGATTATCGCACCGTGGTGTTCCACGATGTCAGCGCCAACGCCTACTTCAAAGTGGGATCGACCATCAAAACCGATCGCACAATCGAGCTGGACGGCGAAAGCTGGCCGTATGTCACCCTCGACGTCTCTTCCGCTTCGCATCCGTATTACACCGGCAAGCAGAAAGACTATTCCAAAGAAGGCAGCACGGCGCGCTTCCAGCAGCGCTTTGGCCGCTTTATCGGCAATAAGTAACAAGGAACCCCCATGCAGGTATTGAGTTCATTGCGTTCGGCGAAAAATCGCCACCCGGATTGCAAAGTCGTGCGTCGTCGTGGCCGCATCTATGTGATCTGTAAAAGCAATCCGCGATTCAAAGCGGTACAGGGACGTAAGAAAAAGCGTTAACTCCAAAGTGCCATCTGTCGCAAAGCCCCGTTGCTGCTCAACGGGGCTTTTTTTATGGCGAGAAAGTGCCTACAAGCTGCCCCCGCCGGCAAGCGGGGGCGGAGATTACTTCATGCTGCTCAGCAGCGCGTCGACATTGTGCTTGAACGCCTGCTCATAGGTGGCCGCCGGGCCGCCCACGCGCGAGAGCGCTTCAGGGTACAGCTCGCCGCCCGCCTTGGCGCCGGTGGCGGCGGCAATCTGTTTCACCAGCCGCGGATCGGTCTGGTTTTCGATAAAGTAAGCGTTAACTTTTTCCTGTTTGATTTGTTTGATCAGGCCGGCCACATCGCTGGCGCTGGCTTCGGCCTCGGTGGAAAATCCGACCGGCGCAAGGAAGGTGACGCCATACTCTTGCCCAAAGTAACCAAAGGCATCATGGCTGGTGAGCACCTTACGTTTCTGCGGCGGCACAGCGGCGAACTGGGTTTTGGCCCACAGATCCAGCTTTTGCAACTGCTGAATGTATTCGGCGCCGCGCTGGCGAAAATAGTTGGCATCCTCGGGATCGGCGGCGATCAGGGCGTTCATCACGTTGGTGGCGTACTGCACGCCGTTTTTCATGCTGTTCCAGGCGTGGGGATCGGTAATCGGTTTGCCGTCCTCCTCCATCTGGCGGGTGTTGATCCCCTGTGAAGCGGTGATCACCTGCCCTTTATAACCCGAAGCGCTGACCAGGCGATCGATCCACCCTTCCAGCCCCAGGCCGCTGACGAACACCACATCAGCCTGAGCCAGCTTCTTGCCGTCCTGCGGCGAAGGCTCGAAACTGTGCGGATCGCCATCCGGCCCCACCAGCGTGCTAACCTTGACGTGATCGCCTCCCACCTGTTTGACGATATCGCCCAGAATGGAAAAGCTGGCGACGGCGTCGACGGTCTTCGCCATCGCCAATGGGCTGGCCAGCAGAGCAGCAACCGCCAGCGATATAGGTAAACGTTTCATACTTTCTCCTTGCAAAGGGCACTTCTCAACGGCGCGCGAAGGCGCAAATGCCTCCGCGCGTTCCAAACAGGATCGAGACGAAAAAGATGACGCTGGCGCTGAGCACGATCGCCGGGCCGGCAGGCAATGACGCATAATAGGACCACACCAGCCCAATCAGGCTGGACAGCGCGCCGATGCCCATCGCCACCGCCAGCGTCTGCGGCAGATTGCGCGCCCAGAAGCGCGCGCTGGCGGCGGGCAGCATCATCAGCCCCACCGACATCAGGGTGCCGAGGATCTGGAATCCCGCCACCAGATTGACCACCACCAGCGCCAGAAACAGGCCGTGGATCAGCGCCAACCGGCGTGGCGCGTTGACGCGCAGAAAAGTCACATCGAAAGATTCGATCACTAACGCGCGGTACAGCGCCGCCAGCGCCAGCAGCGACACCGTGGCGATCGCACCGACCATCAGCATCGCCTGCGCATCCACCGCCAGAATCGAACCGAACAGCACGTGCAGCAGATCTACGCTGGAACCGCGCAGCGAGACCAGCGTGACCCCCAGCGCCAGTGAGCCCAGATAGAATCCTGCGAAGCTGGCATCTTCTTTTAACGGCGTGCGGCGGCTCACCAGGCCGGACAGCATCGCCACCGCCAACCCGGCGATAAAGCCGCCCACCCCCATCGCCACCAGCGACATGCCGGAAATCAGATAACCGATTGCCGCGCCGGGCAACACCGCGTGGGACAACGCATCCCCCACCAGGCTCATGCGGCGCAGCAACAGAAACACCCCCAGCGGGGCGGCGCTGAGCGACAGCGCCAGACACGCCATCAATGCGCGTCGCATAAAACCGAAAGAGAGAAAAGGGTCGATAAGCCCATGCAACAGCATCATGGCGCCACCACCCGCAGGCCCGGCTGCCGTTCGGCGGCGAGATACCGCGGCACCTGTTCCAGCACGCGCTCGGCCGCGCCCCAATGACACGCCTGCGGGGTCAGCAACAGCACCTGCGGAAAATGCTCGGCGACCATCGACATGTCATGCAGGACGGCGATCACCGTTCTCCCCTGCTGGTGCAGCTGCGCGATCACCTGCAGCAGGATCTGCGTAGTGGCGCTGTCGATGCCGGTGAAGGGTTCATCCAGCAGGATCAACGGCGCCTGTTGGACCAGCAGGCGCGCAAACAGCACCCGCTGCAGCTGGCCGCCGGAGAGCTCGCCCACCGGACTGTGCGCCAGCGCGCTCATGCCGACGCTCGCCAGCGCCTCATTAACCTGGCTCGCCGCACGCTGATTCATACCGCCGAACATGCCGCTTTGCGGCCAACATCCCATCGCCACCAGATCGCTCACCGCGATCGGGAATTGCCGATCCAGCTCCGCCTGCTGCGGTAAATAAGCCTTGCGCGGCGGCTTTTCACCGCTAAAGTCCAGGCGACCCGCCACAGGCGGCAACAAACCGGCGAGCGTTTTCAGCAACGTCGATTTCCCTGCCCCGTTGACGCCCACCACCGCGGTTAACGAACCGGCGCTAAACTGCCCGCTCAGCGGCGGGAAAAGCGGCGTGGCGCCATAGCCTATCGCCAGCTGACGTAATGAAATCATGGCAGCGACACCGCCCAAAAAATGCCGAGCCACAGCAGAGTCAACAAAACGATAGCGCCCACACAGCGCACGGCCGCGGAGGTGGTGAACAACGAATTCAGCGACGACGCGGCGTCATTTTGCGAAGTGGAAATCAAGGGAATAACCAAAGCAGCAGATTTATAGTTACAATATAACATCACAATAAATGGTATGTCTCAAGCGTTGCCGGACTCATTAATGCAACGGAACGTAACAGCTCGTCGCGCAGCAGGTCCCTCCCCCCTCGCCCCCTTATCAAACTCAGGGATATTCCCGTTCGGCAAAAATGTTGGCGGAAGGTAAAAAAACAGCGGTAAATCGAAAAATTTACCGGCGCGAGTGGAAAAGGAGTAAGATGAGCAGATAACATTGTTGTTGGCCGAGATTAATGTTTGTTACCCTTGCCTGTAACCTGGACGTCAACGCACTTTCTGTTAAAAAATTAAAGAAAGTGATTAATGACAATATTGCGGAGTTAGTGCCGTCGCTGACCAGCGGACTCAGTTTTTATTCTGAAAGCGCACGCTATGCCGAAGATTCATTAGAAATACTTGATATAGTGCAACAAGGTGACAGCGATTATTCAATGAGTTATCGCTATAAGTGGGGCATTTTTAATGCTTGCCTGGATATCAACAGCGAAGACACGATCAGCGATAGCGTCCGGTTCCGTGTGGCGCAACGGGGTTTAATCTTCGACATCATTGATAACTCACGCCCATCAACCGCGGATGAATTGTAAGTTTACGTAATAACTGCAGGCCAAACGCGAAAAAATGATTTATATTCATTTTACGGGAAGTTTATTTAACCACCGTTAAGCTGCCTCCGTTCATGATGTAAATCAGCTTACTCACATAGTGTTATCAACACCGCCATTAAGACTTACGGAGGGGATGATATGGATGAGTATTCGCCTAAGCGACACGACATTGCTCAACTCAAATTCTTGTGCGAAAATTTGTATGATGAAGGTATCGCCACCCTGGGAGACAGCCACCACGGGTGGGTCAACGATCCGACATCCTCCGTCAACCTTCAGCTTAATGAGTTGATCGAACATATCGCTTCGTTTGTGATGAGTTATAAAATTAAATACATGGACGAATCCGATTTGTCGGAGTTAGTCGAGGAATATCTCGACGATACCTATACGCTGTTCAGCAGCTACGGTATCAATGATTCCGACCTGCGCCGCTGGCAAAAAACCAAGGCGAGATTATTCAGAATGTTCTCAGGAGAGGACATCTGTACGACAATGAAAACTTAGGGGATAATTATTCCCGAGCTATTTTACGGTTATTAAACTAAAAGGCCACCATGACTAAAACCGACTATCTGATGCGTTTACGTAAATGCACCACGATTGATACTCTCGAACGTGTTATTGAAAAAAATAAGTACGAGCTTTCCGATGATGAACTGGAGCTGTTTTACTCAGCCGCCGATCATCGTTTGGCGGAGCTGACCATGAACAAGCTGTATGACAAAATCCCCACCTCCGTTTGGAAATATGTCAGATAATCAGCCCCCAACGCGTTGAGCCGATGCTTTTATCGGCTTCAATGTTCAAGTTGAATAGGTCATTTTCCTATTGACAACGGAATGTTAATTACACTCATCTTTGCCGTTAATAATAAATAGCAACAATTCTCGGTTAATGCCCGGGGTATTACGCCTTAACGCTATTCACGCGTGAAGACACTCGCCTCACATTGCCTGTGTGGTGCAAATCGCGGCGAATATCCCTGAGGCCATCGCTGCCACGCCGCCGCGCCGGGCGGCGTGATCCATCACCGCCAGGCTCAGAGCATGCGGCGCAAAATCGCCCGCCGGGCGAAACAGTGATGCTTAATCACCGCCGCGATGTGCAGCACAATCATGGCCGACAGCGCGATGCATGAATAACGGTGCACGGCGAAAAAGAAACGATTAACCTCAAGATTCGCAATCGGACGGGGAAAATCGATTGCGCCGAAAACCGCAAAGCCGTGCTCCAGCATGAGAAATCCGCTCAGCAACACCACGAAAATCAGCAGGTAGAATATTTCGTGCAGCAAATGCACCAACCCCTTCTCGCGCCCTTGCAGCATATCGCCATAAGGCACTTTAGGCCGGAAAAAACGCCAGATAAAGCGCGCCGCCATCAGCGGTGTCAGCACCAAGGCCAACGACATATTGGTCACGGAGAAAAAGGCGAAGATGCGCGCATCCGTCATAAAATGCAGTGAATAACCCACGATCATGACGTAGATCATCACGGCGGCAATGCCCCAATGCAGTAACCGACTGAAAAGATCGTAACGGGCAGGTTCGTGTGACATAAAGCTCCTTTAAAAGCGGCCATCATTGGCCGCTTGACTATCCGATGCGCACTTACTTTTTCACGACCCAGGCGTCCTGCCAGTTGGATCCCACGCCCGGCTCAAACTGAGTCGCGCCGCTGTTCCACTGCATGCAGTAACCGCTGTAAGGGAAAGGTTTGCACTGATAAACCTTGCCGTCTTTCGGTTGCAGCACCGTGGTGCCGGCGGTGTATTTACTCAGCGCGTTCGGGAAGACGAAGTTGTAGTCGCCATTGCCGCCACCGCCGGTGGATTCAGCTTCCAGATTGAAGTTTTCGATATCCGGCTGAATGCTCTGCCCATTGTCGTTGCTGGCGATCACTTTCAGCATGTGATGGCCCTCGCTGACGTTGTTCAGCGCGACGGTCAGCGGCTGGCTGGCGTCTTCCAGCGTCTCTTTCACGTAGCCTTTTTCCGTCTGGCCGTGATCGTAAACGCGCGCTTCAACGGTCAATTTGCCTTTAACCTCGGCATTGAAGGTCAGCTGAGCTTTACCGTCCTTGATCTTGGTGCTGGACAGGTTGCCGATGCGGATCTCTTCGGTGATAGTCGGCGTTTCTTCCTCATAGGAGATCACCACGCTCTTCATCGTGCTGCCTTGTTTGGCAAAGACCGCATTATTGCCAAACACCGGATTGACGTTGCCTTTACCGTCTTTCACCCCGGCACGCACCGCTTTCTGTTCGGCGTTGATCTTGCTGGCCAGCGCGTGGCTCCAGCGGTTTTTGTCGGTCAGCGCCTCACTGTCGATCGCCAGCTCGGTTTTCATCGTCAGCACTTCACCGTCCGCATCGAAGAAGCGGGCGATCACCTTGTCGCCAACCTGCAGGTTTTTGCCGGTGAGAGAGCCTTGCAGCTGCTTGCGCCATTCGGACACGACGCCGTCGTCCTCGAAGTTGACGTCAACCACCTGATAGAAGCTGTTCACCGTGTCATTAATTTCCCACACGCCATAAATCACCTGATAGCCGGTTCTCTCCGGCACCACGCACTGGTGTACTTCGCGATCTTTTGGCGCCTGAGCATGGCCATCGACTTCACAGAACGGCTCTTTTTCGAAAGCCTCGCGCGACAGCGGCTTATTCACGTCCCAGTCTTGTTTGGTGATGTAATAACGCCAGTTATTGGTTTTGTGCTTGGCGGTGTGGTACCAGGTGAACGTCTGCGGTCCCGGCTTCATGGTGTTCAACGCCCAGACGTTGACGCCCTGACGATCCAGCGGCTCGAAACCGCCCACCCCGCCGCTGGCCAGCTGGCCGTCGCGCGGCGTCGCGCCGCCAGGGAAGCCGGAAACCTGCTCGACGCTCTGCGGTTCCCACTGCGCTCGGCCGCAGTCGGTGTTGCTGCCCAGCTTGCACTTGTAAGCGCGGCTCTCGGGCACTTCGATATAACCGTGCGACCAGGCGGCCGAGGAGGCAGTGAGCGCTGCCATCATCAGGGCGATTTTGGATAATTTCATTACGACTCCAGTTAAATTTATTGGATTCCAACTGAGTGAGAAGAAACTCAAAGAGATGCGGCGATACCGCGAGAGGAATAATAAGTAGAAGCCCTGAACGCCCGGCACTTAGAATGCATTAAAATAATAAAACCTAATGCCGTCAGAATATTAAACCGCATGATAAAGGGTTAAAATATTCCTGACCTCGTAAAGCGCCGCCATGCGGCGCAAGAAAATACCGACACCGCGCCACTTCCACAGGGAAAATAACGTGACATTGAAAAACATCGCCACGGCGTTCATGGCATGCCTGCTGTTATCCGGCTGTCAGCACGCCGCCAAATCGGCCCCTGACGCCGCCATCCAGCGCGACCAGCTGTCATCGCTGGTCGGCGCCGGCCAGTTTCTGAGAGAACGCTGCAACCGCGCCGATATCCCGGCCAACGACCCACTCGCGGCGGCGGCGTTGCAGGCGGCGGAGAGAAAAGGCTGGGCGCCGGCGCTTAATCGCACCCAGTTACTTGACGCAGGCAAAAACGTCGCCGCGCAGCTGGAGGCCGACGCCACGCCGTTGCAAGAGAAGTGCAGCGGACTCAACCGAACGCTGGCGCCGTTTTTAGCCCAGCTCCGTTAACCCGCCAGCGGTAGCGCAAGCCACTGGCAGGCTACCGCGCCGGCGCCCGCCACCGCCAAACCCGGGCCAAAAGGCAGGGGCTGCGCCCCATCGCCGCCGCGCCACACCCGCAGCAGCAGCCACAGCAGGCTGCCGGTGGCGGCAAACAGCAGAATCGACGGCAAAACGGCATAGCCGCCCCAGGCGCCGAGCGCCGCCAGCAGTTTAAAATCGCCGTATCCCAGCCCCTCGCGGCCGGTCGCGAGACGAAATCCCCAATACAGCAGCCACAGCGTCAAATACCCCGCCAGCGCGCCGATGACCGCCGTCGGCAAAAATGCCGGGTGCGCCAGGCAATGCCACAACAGCCCGGCCCACAGCAGCGACAGCGTCAGGCAATCCGGCAACAGCTGACGCTCGCTGTCGATCGCCGCCAAGGCCAGCAGCAATGCAGCAAACGCCAACATGAAAAACCAATCCACACCGATGCCGACGCGCCAGGCCAGCGTTATTCCCATTAGCATCAGCAATAGCTCCACCAGTGGATAACGGATGGAAATAGGCGTGCGACAATAACGACAGCGACCGCGCAACAGCAGCCAACTTAATAAAGGAATATTATCGAGCGCCGATATTTTCATTGTGCAACACAGGCAGAATGAACGCGGCAAAAAGAGATTAAATCGTTCGGCCTGCGCCATTTCCATTTCGCGCTCAAGCATGACAGGCAGCCGATAAACGACCACATTGATAAAACTGCCGATGCACAGGCTCAACACGGCGCTAAATAGCAGCCAGTGTTCATCGGCCACTGCGTTTATTGCGGATAGCATGGTTCTCTGGATCCTCTATTGTCGTCGCGTGGGTGACATCGCCGGTTGCGCCGTTACCCGCAGTTGGCTGATTTGCACCACGCCCGGCGCCTGCCCCGCACGTTCTGCGGCGAGTGAGAGCACGCGGATCCCGTGCTCGCGTTGCAGGGCGGCCAGCCACGGCAACAGGCGTTCAAACGGCACCGGTGGCAGCGTGACCCGCACATCCGCTTCACTTTCCGTCAGTTCGGCGATGGCGATGCGATATGCCAGCGCACTCTGTCGCAGTCGCTCCGGCAGTTGCTCGCGCGCGGCGGCGCTCTGCGGCAAACGCGCCTGCAATTGTTGGATGACGCGCGCCTGCTCCCGCAGCGCCGCCAGCCGTTGTGCGTTTTTTTGCGCCTGTGAAAATTGATACAGGCAGTAGCCGCAGGCCATCAGCATCAACAGGCTTAACAGCACTGCCCGCCGCAGCGCCTTATCGCGCCAACCGATGTTCATCGCTCACCTCTCACCGTCAGGATCGCCTGGTTAGGCGCGCTTCCCTCGCTGAACGTCATGCTGACGCCACCGTCGTTGACCGGCGCCGGCAGCGGCGCGTCGTTTCTGTTTACCGTCACCACCAAACGATCGTCGGCAGCGTCGAAAGCCAGCGCCTGCAACTGCGGAGGTTCCCAGACAGCAAGCGCCTCGGCCGCGTAGGGCAACAGCCTGAACAGCTGCGGCGCATTCAGGGTGTCTTGCATACGCCGTGCCCACGCTTGCGCCGCCCGTTCGGCGAACGCCGGCGCGGTCTCGCCACTCGGCAGCAGGCGCTGAGTCAGCGCCGTTATCTGGCTTTCGCTCTGTCTGGCCATTAATTGGTGATGCAAGCCCCCCACCAGCAGCGAACCGCTGAGCAACAGCATCGCGCAGGCGGTCTTATCGGGCAGACGGCGCGGCCAGCGCACGCCCGGTTTGAAACGCCCCTGCAACAGCGTGGATGTGCTGTTCCAGGCCTCTTCCGCCAATCGCCACAGCGGATCCTCATCGATACGCGCCGTTTCCCAGCCCGCCGGCACCTCTCCGCCACTGTGCAGACACCAATCCGGCGTCGGCCACGGGACGCCCGGCGTCGGCCACGGGACGCTGTCCCCCCAGGCATCGGGCAACTGCATGCCCTGCATGCCCCCCGTTCGGAGCAGCCAGTGTCCGCGCCAGCGCAGTGCGCTGCATTGGTTCGGCAACGGCAACGCCAGCACGTCGGGCAGCAGGGCATCGACGCGAATGCCGCAGGCGTTGAGGCTATCAACCCACCCTTGCATCTGCGCCAGCGCAACGCCGGCGATAGTGAAATCGCGCTGCACCTTGCCCAGCACCGCCCAATGCATCTGCTCGACATCGGTCAACAACCCGGTCTCATGGGAGTACGCCAGCGCCAGCGGCGTCGCCTGCCGGGCCTTGCCCTGGAATGTCGTTTGTCTCAGCACCACATGACGGGCAGGCACCAGCACCACGACCCGGCTGCCCTGCGCCATGGCCGCCAACTCACTACCGCCTTCGGCCAGATCGAGGCGGGCGGCAAAGCGGCAGCGCGTCTCGCCGACGCGGCCCCAGCGCACATCGGCCATCGCATCATCGTCCAGCGCGATAAGCAGGATGGTGTTCGCCATCGTTTACCCTTCCCCTCTGTCGAACCGACGTCCGCTGACCGTGACGCCTGACGGGCCCGGCTGCAACGCGCTGACCAGCCGATAACGTCCGTCGTTCAGCCTAAGCTGCAGCTGCGCAATCCAGCGGTTATCGTCGAAAATCAGTCGCTCGCCAAGGTCATCCTCACCCAGCGCCTGCAGCGTTTTTTCCTGCGACAAAAACGCCAGCGTCTGCCAGCCCTGCGGCGGGCGGGCCGCCAGCAGCGCCCGCAGCCGCTCATCGCTCAGCGCGTTCATCAACATCGCCCGCAGCAGCGGCAGCTGAGCGTCGTTCACGGCGTCCGGATTGAGGCGCAGCTCGGCATCCGGCGCCGCACAAAGCAGCGGCGCAAGACGCAGATAAAGCTCGCGGTCGATGCCGGCCAGCTCCCGCAGCTCGCTGACATCCCCCATCAGATATCCTTCGCCATAGGCTCTGGCGACGATCGCATCGGCAATCGCGCCCGCCTGGGCAGCGGCGATCCCCTGATTGTTCAATAGCAGCATGAATATTCGCCTCTCCTTATTGGGGGGGGCCCCCTCGCTATCGCCGACATCCGCCGGGCCGGCGGCGCGGATCAGGGCGTTGAGGTTGAAACAGGCGTCAACGCGGCGCAGACGTATCGCCACTTCCCCCTCTTCGGTGCGCATGCTGAAGGTCGCCCCTGATGCCCCCCACGCCTTCCGCTGCTCTCCCGCCTGCTGCAGCCGCTGCCGGGCGTAGCTCTCGCCGCCCAGCAGCAACCATTTCGCCCGTAACCGATCCTGCTGAGACTGGGTGCGCGCCAGCGAACGCTGCCAGTTATCGTTGATATTGACCGCCACGATCGCCATCAGCGACATCATCAGCAACACCATCAACAGCGCCATACCGCGTTGTTTATTCATAGTGGCCTCGCGGCGGGCAGCGTGACGATGCGCCGGACTTCCCCCAGCGCAGAGGTGTCGATGGCGATCTCCACCGCCTGCGGCAGCAGCCCGCCGGCGCGCCAGGCCGTCAACCATTCGCCCTGCCGGTAAAAACGCAGTTGGAACCGCGTCACCTCAGACAGCAGCAGCACGCTGCGCGCCGCCGCCTGCGGGCTGCTCAAATTCGGGTAACTGAGGCGTTCGAGCCGCCCCTGCCGGTAGCGATACGCCACCCGCTCCTGCGTGGCGCGCGGCAATCGGGCCTGGGGGTTCGGCCAGCCGTTTCGGATCAGCAGCAGCTGAAAATCGCCGCCTTCCTCTCCCGCCGTCTGCAGCACCGCAAACTCCGGCGCCGCCGGCCAGCGTTTATCGCCGGTCGGCGCGCGCGCCTGCGCCTGCGTCAAATCGCGCTCGACGATCGCCAGCGCCCGTTGCAGCTGGGTCAACTGCGTCGATTTGCGCTGGGTGATTTCGTCGTTTTTCAGCACGCCTCTGAAGACCGTCAATGCGGTGAGCGACAGCATGGCGAACAGGGCAATGGCCAACAGCATTTCCACCAGCGTAAAACCCCGTTGCAAAGCGCGCTTCACGGCAACGCCCTGTAGGCGAGCATCTCCACCAGCGCATTGCGATCCTGCGGGTCGCGCCTGACTTCAATCGCGATCGCCCGCATCCCGGCGTCGCTGGTCTCCCGCCCGCGATAGCGCCAGTGCCAGGTTTCACCGGCCATCACCGTGGAGCCCGAATGCCAGGCCAGCGTCGGTGGGCGGGGATCGAGCTGCAGCAGCGTCAGCTGGTTGTCCGCCACCCACAGCGCCACGGTCTTGGCTTCGATCGCGCTCAGGCTACGCACCTGGCCGCCGGTGCTGTTGATCAGCGCCAGACAGCCGATGGCGAAGATCATCATGGCCACCATCACTTCCAGCAGCGTCATGCCCTGCTGGCGTCTCATTTTCCGCGTCATCGCAACGAATGTCCGTCGTTTCAAATACAAAGTAACCGGGCGCCTGCAATCGCCACAGACACTTGCCCTGCGATAGCTCCACGCTGAACGCCGTGGTTTCGCCCCCCGGATACAGCCACACCTGTGGCAGCGCCGCCTCTGCGGCGAGCGCGACGGTTTGCCCTTCAACGCTCAGCCGCAGCGCGACGCCGTCCGGCAGAGCGTACTGCTCCCGGCTCTCCCGCCCCGCTTCGGCGACGCTGCGCCAACCGCCGTCATCGAACGCCACGCCATACCTCACCCCTTCGCGCTCGGCCCGCTCGGCGAGGGCATTCAGCCAATGGCTCAATCGCTCTCCCTGCCGCGCCAACGGCTTCTCATCCGCCGGAAAACTCAGCATCACCAGGCCGCTGGTCACCCCCAGCAGCAGCAATACCAACATGGTCTCCAGCAGCGTAAAACCGCGTATGCGCCTCATGGCGCGTCGGCCACCCAGTTACCGATGTCATCATCGGTATCGGCGACACCGTCCGGCCCCAGCGTGAACACATCCAGCTTGCCATGGCGCCCCGGGTTGCGCAGACGATACGCTTGCCCCCAGGGGTCTTGCGGCAAGCGGCGGATATAACCGTCTTCGGGATAATTCCTTGGGATCGGTGCCAGCGTCGGCCGGGTCACCAGCGCCGCCAGCCCCTGTTCCGCGCTGGGATAACGCCCGTTGTCCAGCTTGTACATATCCAACGCGTTCTCCAACGCGACGATATCGCTGGCGGCCTTTTGCCGATCGGCCTTCTCCTTGTTTCCCATCAGGCTTGGAATGGTCAGGCTGGCCAACAGCCCCAGAATGACGATCACCACCATGATTTCCAGCAGCGTAAACCCTCGCTGCCGCGACCTGCGCATCTTGCTGATATGAATCACTTTACTCTCCATTAACGGCATGATTAGCCGACCATATTATTGAGCTGCAATATCGGCTGCAGGATGGCCAAAATGATAAACAGCACCGAACCGGCCATCGCGATCACCAATAAAGGCTCAAACAGCCCCAGCGCCAGCGTGACTTGCCGGCCGAAGGCCTCCTGCTGCATCGTCGCCGCCCGTTCGAGCATCATGTCCAGCTCACCGCTGCGCTCGCCGGACATGATCATGTGCCGCATCATCGGTGAGAACAGCGCGGTGCCCTCAAGCGACGGCGACAATCCTTCGCCCTCCCGCACCCGCTCCATCGCCGCCAGCAGCCGTTCGCGGGCAGCCTCGTTACCCAACACGCCGGCGCTGATGCGCATCGCCTCCAGCAACGGCACCGCGCTGGCGTTCAAAATGCTCAGCGTTTTGGCGTAGCGCGCCGTGTTCACCGCCAGCGACAGCTTGCCGACCACCGGCAACCGCAGGATGAACGCATGCCAGCGCACGCGCCGCGCCGGATCCCGCAGGCGATAGCGGAACGCGCCAAGGCCCGTCAGCACCGATATCAGCGCCAACGCCCCCCATCGTCGCAGCCCGTCGCTGGCGCCGAGCAGCATCCGGGTCGACAGCGGCAAGGTCTGCTTCATATGCACAAACTGTTCGATCACCTTCGGCACCACCGCCGTCAACAGGATCGCCACCACGCCGATTGCCACCGTCGTCAGCACCATCGGGTACACCAGCGCCTGCACGATTTTGTTCTTCATTTGCTGGCGCTGTTCGACGTAGTCGGCCAGCCGTTCCAGCACCGGCGCCAGATGGCCGGAAATCTCACCGGCGGCCACCATGGCGCAATAGAGGCGGTCAAAAATCTGCGGATGCTGACCCAGCGCCTGCGCCAGCGGAAAGCCCTCCAGAATGCGCTGCCGCACCTGAGCCAACGCCGCCTGCAGACCTTTTTTCTCCGTTTGCCGCGCCACCGCCATCAGCGCTTCCTCCAGCGGCAGCGCAGCGGACAGCAGCGTCGCCAGCTGCCGGGTCAACAGCGCCACATCGCCGCTGCTCACGCCGCTCATCCAGCGGCCGGCAAACATGCCGGCGAAAGCGGATCGCCTGCGCGCCTGCACCGCCAGCACCTGCCACCCCTTCTCACGCAGCCGATCGCGGGCCTGGCGCAGAGAATCCGCCTCCAACACGCCACGCCGGGCGCGCCCCTCACGATCGCAGGCGCGATAATCAAACTTCATCGCCATCCCCTTCGCGCGTCACCCGCAACACTTCTTCCAGGCTGGTCTCTCCGGCGCACATTTTGGCGATCCCATCCTGGCGCAGCGGCTGATAGCGCTCCCCGGCCAGCCTGGCGATGTCCAGCTCACCGTCGCTACGGTGGATTGCCCTGCGCATCGGTTCATCCAGCACCAACAGTTCATGCAAACCGATTCGGCCGCGATAGCCCTGCCCGCCGCAGGCCTCGCATCCTATCGGGCGCCAGCAGGTCAGCGCCCGCGTCGACGCCAGCCCCAGTTGGCGCCGCTGCGCGTCAGGCAGCGCATAAGGCTCGCGACAGTGCGGACAAAGCCGGCGCACCAGGCGCTGCGCCAACACGCCGCTCAGCGAGCTGGAAAGCAAAAACGGTTCAACGCCCATGTCCCGCAGCCGGGTCACGGCGCCGATCGCCGTGTTGGTATGCAGGGTCGACAGCACCAGATGTCCGGTCAATGAGGCCTGCACCGCGATCTGCGCCGTTTCACCGTCGCGGATCTCGCCGATCAACACCACATCGGGATCCTGACGCAGCAGCGCGCGCAGCCCGCGCGCGAAGGTCATGTCCACCTTGGGGTTCACCTGCGTCTGCGCGATGCCGGCCAGTTCATACTCGACGGGATCTTCGATCGTCATGATGTTGCGCTGTTCGTCATTGATCTGGTTCAGCAAGGTATAAAGCGTGGTGCTCTTGCCCGAACCGGTCGGGCCGGTGACCAGAATAATGCCGTGCGGCTGGCGGATCAGGCGCAGCAACGCCTGTTGGTGCGCCGCCGCCATGCCCAGGCTGGGCAGTTCGAGCCGCACGCCCTGTTTATCCAACAGGCGCATGACCACGCGCTCGCCGTGGCTGGCCGGCATCACCGACACCCGCACGTCGATCGCCCGCCCGCCAACCTTCAGCGCCATGCGCCCATCCTGCGGCACGCGCTTCTCGGCGATATCCAGCTTCGACATGACCTTGATGCGCGACACCAGCAGCGCCGCCAGCTTGCGCTGTGGCGCCAGAATGCGGCGCAGCGCGCCGTCGATGCGAAAACGAATCACCAGCTCGCTCTCGTAGGTTTCGATGTGAATATCGGAGGCGCGCTCTTTGATCGCCTCACTCAGCAAGGCGTTAATCAGGCGGATAATCGGCGCATCGTCCTGTTCGTCCAACAGGTCTTGCTGCTGCGGCAGCTCTTCCGCCAACGCATAGAAATCCAGTTCGCCACCCAGATCGTCGATCATTTTCTGCGCCTGACCGCTTTCCCGCTGATAGTGCGCCACCAACCGTTGTTCAAAGGCCTCCGTGTCCAGCCGGGCCAGCGTCGGCTCACCGGGCAGGCAGCGGTACGCCTCCATCAACGCGGCGTGGCGGGTCTCGGGATGACAATACAGTTGAATGCCGCTCTGCCCGTCGACGGCCAGCACGCCATGCTGCCGCGCCCAGCCAAAAGGCAGCCGCGGCCCCGCAGAACGGGGCTTCACGGGCGCGCTCCGCGCGAATAAAACGCCTCGATACGCGCGACGGTGGCGAGGAACGCCCGATTGTCGATCGCCTTCTTATCGCCGGCGATCTCGCTGCGCAGTGCGTTATTCAGCTCACGATCGTCCTGCTGCTCGGCGTCGAACTTGCCTAACTTGCGTTGGCTCTGCCGGGCATACCCCTCGGAGCTGCGAATGATGGTCGGGCGGATAAACAGCATCAAATTACGCTTGCTCGCTTTGGTGGCGTTCGAGCGAAACAGCGCCCCCACCAGCGGGATCTTGCCCAGGATCGGCACGCTGCTCTCCAGCTCCGAGTTGGACTTGTCCAGCAGCCCGCCCACCACCACGGTCTCACCGCTGTCCACCAGCACCGTATTGTTGACCGTGCGGATATTGAAGGTCGCCCCCAGCGAATCCGGCGTGGCGCCGGCGCTGTCGGCAACGCTGGAGACCTCCTGCTCGATCTGCATCAGCACGGACTGGCCCTGATTGATCTGCGGTTTGACCTTGAGCTTGATGCCCACCGTTTTGCGCGACACGGTATTGAAGACGTTATCGCTGTTGGTGGTTTGCGAACCGGTGAGGATCGGTACATCCTGGCCGACGCTGAACTCCGCCTCGGCGTTATCGAGCGTAACGATGCTCGGCGTAGCCAGGATATTGTTTTGGTTGTTGCTGGCGATGGCGGACAGCAATACGCCCCAGTTGCCGCTGTAGAAACCGGTCATCAGGCCGTTGGCCTTGCCGAACACATCGCTCATGCCGTTTTCGAACCCCGCCGAGATGCCGGGCGCCTGGCCGGCGAACTGCGTGCCGCCGCCGTATTTGTTGGCCCACTGCACGCCGATGTTCAGCCCCTGACCATCCTGCACTTCGACGATCACCGCTTCGACCAGCACCTGCGCGCGCCGTACATCCAGCTTGGCGACCACCGCCTCCAGATCGCGCATCACGTCCGGCGCGGCGGTGATGATCAGCGCATTGGTCTGCTCATCGGCCTTGATCACCACATTTTTCAACAGCGCCACGTTGGCGGCGGCGCTCTCTTTCTCGTTTTGCAGGCCCGCGCTCACGCCGGTCAGCACCTCGACCAGGCTCTGCGCCTTGGCGTATTTGAGCGGAATGACCTGGGTATTGCCTTGGGTGACACTCTTGTTATCCAACTGCTCAATCAGTTCTTTGGCGTGTTCGCGGGCCCGATCGTCCCCGGCGATCATCACGCTGTTGGTGCGCTCATCCGCCACCAGCCGCAGCGAGCCTGCCCCGGCCATACGCCGTTTACCCTCTTCGCGAAACAGTTCGTTCACCATCCGCGCAATCTCCGGCGCCGCCGCATGCTTCAGCGCGAAGGTCTCGACCTGATTGCCGTCGTCCTGATCCATCTCCCTGACAAGGTCGAGCAGGCCGTTGACCACCCCGGCTCGGCCGGTGATCAACAGCGCATTGCCCTGCTCGTAATGCGCCACGCTGCCCACGCCGATGCTGTCGTTAAGCTGGCGCAAGATCGGCGAAACGTCTTTGGCCGCGATATTGCGCAGCGGCACCACGCGCATCACCACTTCATCCCCTTCGGCGATCGCCTCGCCGCCGCTTTGCGACAGCGCGGCTCTTTTTCCCTCTTTGGCGGCGATCACCTTCAGGACATTGTTGGGCATGCCGATGACCGTATAGCCGTAGACGTCCAGCACATTGAGAAAGAACTGGTAATATTGCTTCTCGTTGAGCTGTTCGTAGCTGCGCACCGTAACCTTACCTTTCACCGCCGGATCGATAATGATGGTCTTGCTCAGGTTTTTACTGACCGTATTGATAAATTCCTGAATGTCCGTGCCTTTGAAATTGGCGGAGAATTGCTCCGCATGCGCCAGGCCCCCCAGGGCAATCATGACGGCCACCGCCGCTAACGCGCGCCATAAACCGGCGCTCCAGCCTGCGCGGGAACGAAAAATAAAATGCGTCATCACAGTGTTGCCTTATGCTGTAAAACACCCCACGCCGAAGCGGCGCGCCGGCTACTCTTTAAACGTCAGCGCGGCGTAATAACCGTTTTCATCGAGCAGTATTTTGTTTTTTAATATCCGCACGATAACGGCATTGCTGCCGACCAGCCGGTCGCCAACGCCATACCCGGTTTGCTTACCGCCATGTTCCACGATAACCAGGCTTTTTTCGGCGTTATCACTGAACAGCAGACCGGTTATCTTGCCGAGCGTCGCGGCCTCCGGCGCGTTAGCCAGCAGCTCGGCGCCGATCGTCCACTCGCCGACCTTATACCCGCGCGCCTTTTCGCCGCTTTTCGCCGCCTGATAGCGGCCAAACCAGTGTGCGTCGTTAATTTTCTCGATGTCATCTTCCTGGGGAAAAACGCCATGGCGCACTTGCTCACGCCCACTTTCAAGGTGCGGCTCAACGGGTTCGTTATTCACGGTTATCATTCGCCACACCTGAGAAAGCATGAACGTCAAATTAGCCAGGAAGAAAAGTAGAATAAAAAAGTCTATCAACCGCTTGCTCACTGGCCCCCCGGTTATTCAACGGCGCCAACGCTAAGCGGAAATGCCCAACACCATCGCCACGGAAAACAGCAGCGTGATGGCCAGCGCCACTTTATAATTCACGGCGTCCAGCCACGTTCGCCGCTGTTTATTAGCCGCCGGTGCCAAGCATTGCTCCCGCGTATTCGCGCGTTCGCAGGCCTGGAAACTCAGCATCACGCCAAATCGGGGAATGGTTTTGATCACCTCGCCCGGAATACCGTGGCGGGAGAGCAAAGCGCGGCATTGGAATATCATTTGATAATAGTTATTGTCGCTGATGGTCTCATGGTTGCAGAACCAGACTGCGCGAATAATGTCATTTTTCTTATAGATGCCACTCAACAGGCACAGCATGAAACGCCGCTGCAATTCGGTCATTTCGATGAGCACATTCTCTTTTTTAAATAACAGCGTCTTTTCATTGTTGTTTAAGATCACCAACTCATTTTCCAACAGAGTCTCGTTCAGGGCAATGCTATGTATGTCCATCTCTCGCCTATCAGTTTAATGAAGTCCAAAGGCTCCCTGTGCCATTACCTTTGCACGCATGCGGCAGATGCATTTTCAACGCAAATAAGTGATTCGCCGTGTTAAGAGCCGGCTCAATTAATCATGTTAAAAATATTCATGCAACTTATTTATTTAAAATAAACAATATAAAATTAATCTAACAAAACAACACAAACCTAAAGCCATTAAGTCATTTAAAAACATGGTGATAGAAGAATTTATAAAATAAGTGAACCGCCATTAAATTCGATTAGTGATGCGAAAAATAGACAATGACCGATAATAACTCATGTTATTAGTTGTGCGCTAAAAAGACGGCGGAACGCTATAAACGGCAAATAAAATACATCTTTATCGGAGGGGCAATAAAGTAAACGTCAGGATTCAATATTGCATAAGAACATCGGCGAATAGGCATTGCTAAACATCAACGTGTTTTTATCAATGCTGCGAATATGATAAAACGTCGACTCATTGCTGAAAAAGTAGGTATAAATCTCTTCCGGCAAGGTATCACGCGGCGAATAGTTGACCTCGCCATACTGAAAGCGATAAAAACTCCCCTGCGAAACATAGCTGAAGTTAACCCGCCGATTGACGAAGTATTTCTTTTCACCGTCGTTGGCTAACCCCGACAGGACCATCACGCCCTTATCGCCGGACAAAAAGATGTAGTTTATTTTCAGCGACAGCTGAATGTCGTTATGGGCCGCCTGCGCGTCCAGTGAATTGAAATAATTGAACGTGGCGTTCGCTTCACAGGAAAAATCACTGAAGTCATGATGGCTGCGTATCAGGGAATACATCACGCTGCCGGTCAACACGCACAGGCCGACCAGCGTGGCTGACAGAATATTTAACTTTTTTTCCATGCCCGAATGTACTCGCTCTCACAGTTATGCAAAACAGCCGCACTGTCCTTCGTGCATTTGGCGATAAACTGGCGTCCGCTGTCTTCATTGGCATTTTGAGAACGGTTAACCTTGGTAATGACGACCTCGCCGGATCGGCAATGCCGGCCATACAAATCTTTCCTGACCAGAAACTGCAAGTAGCCGTCCTGGTGATTCGCCAAAAAATGGCCGGCATAGTAGATCGGGCAACCGTTCACCGTGCCGACGTAGGACAATACCTGCTTCTTTTCACTGTCGCGATGGTGCTTGTAATAGATGAAACACAGCGCCAGAAAAGATAAGGGTACGACGATCGATAAACTGCGCAGCAGAATAAAAAAATAGTGATGGGTGTTTTTTGTCGTTGCGGCAGGTGACGCCAACGTCACTGAGGCATCGGCAAGCTGAGGAGGCTCGGGTAAATCAATCCGCAGTCGGTCGACAGGTATTATTCGATTAAGTCTATACCCCTTTTTGGATAGGGTAACGATGAGGCGCTCGTTGAAACCGACAGACGTCAATGCGCGTCGGGTCAGGCTGATATATTGATTTAACGTCGCGGAAGAGGCGCTCAAGCCGTGATCGGTCCAAACCTGCTGCAACAGCGTCTCGCGACTCACCGTCTCATGGCCGTGTTCAAGCAAGCATTTGAATACTCTGGCATTGACGCTGGATAAGAAAACTTCCCGCCCCTTCTTTAAACTTTTCAATGAACCGTTTTCAGTATTAAATGTAATATCTTTATCAATGATATAAATCATGTTTAGCCTGACAGCGCACACGGGTTATTATTTAAACTTATTGAGCCAGTTCGACGACCGCCGCTAAGCGCGGATAGTTTTTTCGCACAGAGAAAAAACAATACTAACGTCATCCCAACAGGTGCGCAACTTTAAGAATTTTCCCCATCTCTCCATCCTTATTTGTCCCACAAATGGCGGTATACGCGTTATTTTTTCGCCGTCATCGGATCTGTTGGCAACAATACATTTCTATCAGGGGGATAAAGGCTAAAACGGTGCAGAGGACACGCTTCGCGATCGCGAGGTGCGCAAGTAACGCCTGTTCAGCGTATCGACTTGATGAATAATGGGGAAGAGCGTTTTGCGGGACGCAAATGGGTGGGGACCCTGCCAGCTACATCCCGGCACACACGTCACCTGCTGCGGCTGCTTCCTTCCGGACCTGACCGAGTTCACAAGTTAGTGTTGCGGGAGAACCAACAGGGCCCCCATTGACGGCTTCTGTACTCCGAAGCGGTGGGCATTATCGGCGATGCCCCATCAAATAGCAAGCCAACCCGGGCCAACCGCTGTTTTCTTGCCCACCTGCATTGTGGCACACTCTCCGCCTGGGTTTTGACTCGCGCAGGAACTGCAACATGCAACCAGAAGACGCCTCTTTCAGCCAGCGGGTATTCCATATCGTGGCCGCTATTCCGTACGGCAAAGTCACCACCTACGGTGAAGTCGCCCGTCTGGCCGGTTCGCAGCGCGCCGCGCGTCAGGTCGGCGGCGTGCTGCGGCGTTTGCCGGAAGGCAGCACGCTGCCGTGGCACCGCGTAATCAACCGGCACGGGCAAATCTCGCAACAGGGGGAGGATTTTCAACGGCAACGGCAGGCATTGCTGGCGGAGGGGATTATTTTCGGCCCGCACAGCACGGTCGATTTCGATCGCTACGGCTGGCGCTGGTAAAACAAAACAGCCTTTGGCCGAAGCGCAAAGGCTGTTGATTGGGTCTTGCCGTACCGCAGCAGAATTACTGCATCGCGCTTGGCGCAGCCTGCATCGGCACGCCCTGCACCGGAACCAGCAGCAGATCGGCGCGGGTGCCGTTGCGGTTAACCACTTCCTGGATCGTGTCGGTAATGAACATCAGTCGCCCGTTGACCGTCACCGCCGCGCTCAGAATGATGCGCGCATTCGGTTGGATATCAGACGGGTTGTACGGCAGCGTAAAGTTGAACGGCGCTTGTTGCCCTTCGGTACGTATCGCGCGCTGTGCAATCACTTTGGACGGCGCATCCGCCAGCGAGGCATCAGAGAGGGTGACAGTCAGTACGGCGTCCGGCGGCAGCGCAATGCGCTGACGTATATTAACCGAACCTGTCACCGCCGGCCCCTGAATCTGCGTTTGCGCAGCCGCCGGGTTGCCGGCCGCCGGTGTAGGCACATCAGCACTCTTTTGCGCGCATCCTGCCAGCGTGATCGTCAGTGCTGCGGCACCGCCTACGATTTGCCAGAGTTTCATGGATCGGTCTCCTTTTTTATTATCAACACGTTGGTGGCTTTCACCACCTCACTCATTAAACTTAGCACAAAACACTGATAAATCCACTTTGCCCCGCCTATTAATCACTTAGCCAGCCCAATGCGCTCACTATTAAGAGCATTCTCATCGGCCCTTTAACGCAAGATATTGACGCCGCGCCGTGATATTCCGCACACTGCGCAAAATGATTATTAGAAAGGTAACAATTTTATGAGCCAGGCATTGCAAAACCTCCTCGATCTGTTGGATCTGGAGAAAATCGAAGAAGGGCTGTTCCGCGGCCAAAGCGAAGATCTGGGGCTGCGCCAGGTGTTCGGCGGGCAAGTGGTCGGCCAGGCGCTGTACGCCGCCAAACAGACGGTGCCGGACGAGCGCAGCGTGCACTCGTTCCACAGCTACTTCCTGCGCCCGGGCGACAGCAGCAAGCCGATCGTCTACGACGTGGAAACCCTGCGCGACGGCAACAGCTTCAGCGCCCGTCGCGTCAGCGCCATCCAGCACGGCAAACCTATCTTCTATATGACCGCCTCCTTCCAGAGCCCGGAAGAAGGTTTCGAGCACCAGAACCAGATGCCGGACGTGCCGCCGCCGGAAGGGCTGCTGTCCGAATCAGAGATTGCTCAGAAGCTGGCGCCGATGCTGCCGACCAAAGTACGCGAAAAATTTATCGGTCAGAAACCGATCGAAATGCGCCCGGTGAAATTCCACAACCCGTTGAAGGGCAGCGTGGAAGAACCGCATCGCTACGTGTGGTTCCGCGCCAACGGCAGCATGCCGGACGATGCGCGCATCCACCAATATCTGCTGGGCTACGCATCGGACTTTAACTTCCTGCCGACGGCGCTGCAGCCGCACGGCGTCGGCTTCCTCGAGCCGGGCATGCAGGTGGCCACCATCGACCATTCAATGTGGTTCCACCGCCCGTTCCGCATGGATGATTGGCTGCTGTACGCGGTGGAAAGCTCCTCCGCCTCCGGCGCACGCGGCTTTGTGCGCGGCCAGATATACACCCGCGACGGCGTGCTGGTCGCCACCACCGTACAGGAAGGGGTGATTCGCCAACGCGACGCCTGATTCGCGGCATAAAGGAAGGGGCGATGTTTCCATCGCCCCTTTTTGCTTCATCATTATTTTCGTATTTAGCGCACTGCCCTGCTTCGAGTCTTACTGGTTGTAGGCGCTCTCGCCGTGGCTGTTGACGTCCAACCCTTCGCGCTCCTGCTCTTCCGGCACTCTCAGCCCCACCATCGCGCCCGCGATCTTAAAGGCGATAAAGGCGGCGATGCTTGACCACACCAGCGTAATCACGACGCTCAGCAGTTGGATCCACACCTGATGCCCCATCGTCACCCCTTCGGCATAGCCGGTGCCGCCGAGGGAAGAAGCGGTGAACACGCCGGTCAGCAGACAGCCGACGATGCCACACACGCCGTGCACGCCAAACACGTCGCAGGTGTCGTCCACTTTCAGCCATTTCTTCAACGTCACTACGCCCCACAGGCCGGCGACGCCCCCCACCAGGCCGATGATCAACGCGCCGCCCACGCCCACGGTGCCCGCCGCCGGCGTAACGGCAACCAGCCCGGCGATCATGCCGGAGCAGGCGCCCAGCAACGAAGGCTTGCCGCGCAGCACCCACTCGGCGAAGGTCCAGGACAGAATAGCGCCCGCAGTAGCCACCACAGTGTTCAGGAATGCCAAGGCCGCGATGCCGTTAGCCGCGCTGGCGGAACCGGCGTTAAAGCCGAACCAGCCGATATACAAGATGGACGCGCCGGTAAACACCATCGGCAGGTTATGCGGTTTGAACGCCTCTTTACCGAAGCCGGCGCGTTTGCCGAGCAGATAGGCGCCGATCAGCCCGGCGCTGGCGGCGTTGATGTGCACCACGGTGCCGCCGGCGAAGTCCAGCGCACCGTCGGTGGCCAGATAGCCACCGCCCCACACCATGTGTGCGATCGGCAGGTAAGACAGGGTGAACCACAGGATCGCGAAGATCAGCACCGCCGAGAAGCGAATGCGTTCGGCGAAGCCCCCCACCACCAGCGCCACGGTAATGCAGGCGAAGGAGGCCTGGAAAGCGACGTGGATCATCTGGCTGATGCTGCCGGTGACGCTGTCGATGCCGATGCCTTTCAGCATCGCCGTCTGGAATCCGCCGAACACCGCATTGCCTTCGCTGAACGCCAGGCTGTAGCCATACAGCACCCACAGCACGCAGACCAGCGCGAAGGTGACGGTGACCTGCGTCAGCATCGACAGCACGTTTTTGCCGCGCAGCAGGCCGCCGTAAAACAGCGCGATGCCGGGCAGCGTCATGAACAGCACCAACGCGGTGCAGATCATCATAAAGGCGTTGTCGGCCTTATCGGCGACCGCCGGAGCGGCCAGGGCCAAAGAAGGAACCAGGGTTACCGAACTCAGGCCCAACATGGATAACAGTCTTTTCATTATCAATCATCCCCATCACTTAACTGAGTTCGCGGTTACAGTGCCGATTCGTCGGTTTCGCCGGTGCGAATACGGATCACGCGTTGCAATTCGGCAACGAAAATTTTGCCGTCGCCGATTTTGCCGGTGTAGGCGGCTTTGCTAATGACATCAACCACTTCATCCAACTGATCGTCGGCGATGGCGATATCGATTTTGACCTTGGGCAGGAAGTTGACGTTATATTCGGCGCCGCGATACAGCTCGGCGTGCCCTTTCTGGCGGCCAAAGCCCTTCACTTCGGTTACGGTCAACCCCTGAATGCCCACGGAGGACAAG
This sequence comes from Serratia sp. CY55921, assembly GCF_052167655.1. Classification (NCBI taxonomy): domain Bacteria; kingdom Pseudomonadati; phylum Pseudomonadota; class Gammaproteobacteria; order Enterobacterales; family Yersiniaceae; genus Serratia; species Serratia sp. CY55921. The sequence continues at coordinate 2,643,277 of NZ_JBJNMU010000001.1, forward strand.
GCCTCGCGCACGTCCTCCAGCTTGAACGGTTTGATTACCACGGTCACCAGCTTCATATTGCCTCTCCACGAATTAAGCCCAAACTCACCCCGGTACGCCTCATATGTAGCAAGGGCTGTGCCAAATTTTATTTTGCATGGCGATTCAGCGGATTAGCGGGCACGCGGGCGCCGCCGCGGCGCGGTGCAGTACCGATACCTTGAATGGGTTAAATAATGCGCACTGATTTGGTGCGCGTCGCGTCGAAAAAGTGCAGAAAGGGGGCGTAGCCTGGCGGAGTTGCCTGCTTGTGGTGCGTTGGGAAAAATAAGGGCCGCGATCGCGGCCCGTGGGATCAGGCGGGTTGGCTCTCTTCGTGCACCGCTTCCGCCAACTGCTCGCCCGCCAGCTGCAGCTGATACATCTGGTAGTAGCGCCCCTGCTGCGCCAGCAGCTGTTGATGGTTGCCCTGCTCCACCGCCTGGCCGCGATGCAGCACCAGAATGGAATCGGCATCGACGATCGTCGAGAGGCGGTGAGCGATCACCACCAGCGTGGTGTGCTCGCGGATCACACGCAGCGCCCGCTGGATAGCCTGCTCGGTGCCCGAGTCGATGTTGGCGGTCGCCTCGTCGAGGATCAGGATCTGTGGCGCCTGCACCAATACCCGCGCCATCGCCAGCAGCTGTTTCTGCCCGACCGACAGGTTATTGCCCTGCTCCCCCAGCCGGGTATGGATACCCTGCGGGAAGCCGCGCACCAGACTCGCCAGCTGCACCGTTTCCAGCGCCCGCCAGACGGCCTCTTCATCGATGTTGCGTCCCAGCGTCACGTTGGCCAGCACCGAATCGGCGATCACCACCGGATCCTGTTGCACCATCGCCACGCCCTGGCGCAGCGTGCGGTGCGACAGGCTGGAGAGCGGACGGCCGTCGAGACGCACTTCCCCTTCGCTGACCGGGTAATAGCCCATCAGCAGGTTAGCCAGCGTGCTCTTGCCGCTGCCGGTGTGGCCGACCAGCGCCACGAAGCCGCGTGAGGGCACCGCCAGCGAAATATGCTGCAGCACCTTTTTATCCGCACGGTAGGCGAAGCTCAGATCGGTGATGTCGATGCTGCCGCTGGCCAACGGACGATCGTCTGCGCCGTAGCTTTGCTGGCTGCGATCCATCAGTTCGAAAATACGTTCGCCGGCCACCACCGCCTGCTGCAGGATCGACTGTTGTGACGTCAACTCGATCAGCGGTTCGTTCAAACGCCCCAGGTAGTTGATGAAGGCATAGAGCACGCCGACGCCAATCACGCCTTCGCCGCTGAAGCCGAACAACATCAGCAAACCGCACAGCACCAGCGCCGAAAACAGACTGAGCAGCGGCCGCAGAAGAAAACCGTCGAGCCGCAGCGTCTGCATGCGCGCGAGATAGTGCGATTGGCTGGCGGCGCTCATGCGTTCGCCGAAGCGCACCTGCTGGCGGAATTGCTGGATCACGCCCATGCCGTTGATCACTTCGTTGAAACCGTCGTTGATGTCCGCCAGATAACTGCGCACCCGGCGCACAATCGGCGTGCTGTAATATTGATAGATGCCCATCACCACGAACACCGCCGGGAAGATGCAGATAGCCACTAACGCCATGCGCCAGTCGAGGCTGAACATCGCCACCAGCATGGCGCCGATCAGCGCGGCGCTTTTCAGCACCGTGGAGACCACCATCACGTACAGATCCTTGATCACTTCGGTGTCGTTGGTGACGCGCGAGATCAATTGCCCGACCGGTTGCGTGTCGAAGGCGCTGAGCGGCTGGCGCAGCGCGGCGTCCATCACGTCGGTACGCAGCCGCTGCACCACGCCTACCGCCGCCTGGTTGAACAGCAGCGCCTGGAAGTAGTGCAGCGCCGCCGCCAGCAGCTCCAGCAGAATGTAGGCCGCCGCCAGCCCGCCGACAATCATCAGCGGCAGTTGCCCTTTGGCGACGTAATTATCGATAAAATAGCTGACCAGGATCGGCCCGGCGACTTCCGCCGCCGCCGCCACCCACAGCATCAGCACCGCCATCCCCAGCGGTTTGCGGTACGGCGAGCCGTAGGCCAGTAGCCGCTTCAACGTCGGCCACAGCTTTTGCACTTTATTCATCGGCCAACGCCTCCTCGCCGTTTTCCGGCGCTTCGTCCAGCGCCGCTTCCAGCTGCTGATAACGGTACATATCGCGATACCAGCCCGGCTGCGCCGCCAGCGCCGCCGGATCGCCGCGCTGCGCCACGCCGCCGTGCTGCATCACCAGGATTTCGCTGGCTTCGGTCAATGCCGACAGCCGATGCGCGCTGATAATCACCGTGCGATCTTGCCCCCAGCTGCGCAGGTTGTGCAGGATCTGGTGCTCGGTACGGCCGTCCACCGCCGACAACGCATCGTCGAGGATCAGGATCTCCGCATCCAGCAGCAACGCGCGCGCGATGGAGATGCGCTGTTTCTGGCCGCCCGACAGCATCACGCCGCGTTCGCCCACTTCGGTGTCATAGCCCTGCGGCAGCCGCAGAATGTCCTCATGGACGCTGGCCAGCCGCGCCGCCTGTTCAATCTGCGCCTGCGTCGCCCCCGGCTGGCCCAGCGCGATGTTGTTCGCCACGGTATCGGAGAACAGGAACGGCGTCTGGCTCACCACCGACAGCCGCGAACGCCAGTCGTCAAGCCTGACCTGCGGAAGCGGCAGGCCGTGATAGCGGATCTGCCCTTGGTCGACGTCGAACTGACGCTGGATCAGCGACAGTAATGTCGACTTACCGGCCCCGGTCGGCCCGCACAGCCCCAGCATCTGCCCCGGCTTCAACGTCAGCGCCAGGTCATGCAGCGCCGGGTGCGGGTTTTCCGGGTAGTGGAACGCGCGGATATCCACCTCCAGCACGCCGCGCCCGGCCGGCAACGCCTGCGGGCCGTCCTGCACCGCCGGCGCCTCGTCGAGCAGGCTGCGGATACGGCTGTAGGCCGCGCTGCCGCGCTCGACGATGTTGAACATCCAGGCCAGCGCCAGCATCGGCCAGATCATCAGGCCGAGGTACATCACAAAGCTGGTCAGTTGCCCGAGCGTCAGCGAACCGTTCACCACCATCCAGCTGCCGCCGCCGATGGCCAGCAGGTTAGAGGCGCCGATGGCGATATAAATGGTCGGATCGAAGCGCGCATCCACCCGTGCCACGTGCATGTTCTTGGCGCCGGTCTGCGCCGCGACGTCGGCGAAGCGGTTGGATTGGTGATCTTCCAGCCCGAAGGCCTTGATCATGCGGATGCTGGTCATGCTTTCCTGCGCCTGATCGTTGAGGCTGGAAAACGCCGCCTGCGCCGATTTAAAGCGCTGGTGCAGCTGATCGCCGTAATATTTGATGGCGATCGCCATCAGCGGCATCGGGATTAACGCCAACACCGTCAGTTGCCAGCTGATTTGGGTGCTCATCACCACCAGCACCACCAACCCCATCACCAGCGAATCCACCAGCGTCAGCACGCCTTCACCGGCGGCGAACACCACGCGATCCACGTCGTTGGTGGCGCGCGCCATCAGATCGCCGGTGCGGTGGCGCAGGTAGAACGCCGGGTTCTGCCGACTGAGCTGACGGTAAAAGTTTTCGCGCAGCTCGACCGCCAGCTGGTAGGAAGCGCCGAACAGCAGCACCCGCCACACATAGCGCAGCAGGTAAACGACGATCGCAGTGCCGATCATCAGCCCAAGCCAGGCCAACAGCATGCCGGTAGACATCTGTTTTTCGGTGACGCCGTCCACGATGATGCCGACCAGTTTAGGCGGCAGCAGTTGCAGGATGGCGATGACGATAAGCAATACCACCGCGCCCAGGTAGCGGCGCCACTCCCGGCGGAAGTACCAGCCGATTTGTGCAAATAATCTCACGCAGTTTGATTCCAGGGTTTTATGAGGTTTGTCTCTTTTTCCGCTTCAACGGAGCAGGATACCACCGTTGAGCCGCTCGTCCGGTGAACTTTTCACTCCGGCACCGGCAGCGCGGTGGTGTATTTGATTTTTTCCATGGCAAAGCTCGAGGTGACGTCAATAAGGCCCGGCACGCCGTTCACCAGGCGCTTGTAAAAACCGTCGTAGCTTTTCATGTCCGCCACTTCGACCTGCATCAGGTAGTCGTACTCTCCCGCCATACGGTAGAACGCCAGCACCTCGGGCATTTGGCTGGTCAGCTGCACAAACGCCTGATACCACTCGCTGCTGTGCTGTTGGGTCTTGATCAGTACGAACGCCGTCAGCCCCAAGCCAAGCTTTTCGTTATCCAACAAGGCCACCCGGCCGCGGATATAGCCTTCGTCTTCCAGACGTTTCAGGCGCTTCCAGCACGGCGTAGAGGTCAAATTAACCGCATCGGCCAGCGCCTGCAGCGACTGGGTGCAATCTTGCTGCAGCATGCACAGCAGCTTACGGTCTGTTTTATCTAACATAGCGGCCACCTGGAGAAAAATTTTCTCCCATTAGGCGATTAAACAGGGAAAATGGCAATCCTTTTTTCCTGCCGACAGGCTATGCTACGCCATAAATCAGCCCCCTATTCTGAGGCCAAATCATGACAAACTCTTGGGTAAAATATGCTATCGGTGAAATAGAAGCGGATTTTCAACGCTCCGCCGATACGCACCTGATTCGCCTGAACCTGCCGGCGTTTCCCGGCATCTGCCTGTACCTGAAAGATGAGAGCACCCACCCGACCGGCAGCCTGAAACACCGCCTGGCGCGCTCGCTGTTCCTTTACGGCCTGTGCAACGGCTGGATCACCGAGGACACCACCATCATCGAGGCCTCGTCCGGCAGCACGGCGGTGTCCGAAGCCTACTTCGCGCGGCTGATCGGTCTGCCGTTCATCGCGGTGATGCCGTCCTGCACCGCACGCCGCAAGGTAGAACAGATCGCCTTTTACGGCGGCCGCTGTCACTTCGTCGATCACGCCGCCCAGATCTACGCCGCTTCCGAACAGCTGGCGAAAGAGCTGAACGGCCACTATATGGATCAGTTCACCTACGCCGAGCGCGCCACTGACTGGCGCGGCAACAACAATATCGCCGACAGCATCTTCCGCCAGATGGCGCGCGAACCCTTCCCGGTGCCGAAACACATCGTGATGAGCGCCGGCACCGGCGGCACCTCCGCCACGCTGGGGCGCTATATCCGTTATCAGGGGCACGACACCCGGTTGACGGTGGTCGATCCGGAAAACTCGGTGTTCTATGACTGCTTCCACCACGGCGATCGCACCCTGATCGGCAGCTGCGGCAGCCGTATCGAAGGCATCGGCCGCCCACGCGCCGAGCCGTCGTTCATCCCTTCGGTGGTCGATAACATGTTGCGGGTGCCGGACGCCGCCAGCGTCGCCACCATTCACTGGCTGGAGGCCGTGCTCGGCCGCAAGGTCGGCGCCTCCACCGGCACCAACGTCTGGGGCGCGCTGCAATTGGCGAAGCAGATGCGGGAAAACGGCGAGCAAGGGGCGATCGTCACCCTGCTGTGCGACAGCGGCGAGCGCTACCTCGATACCTATTACAACCCGGAGTGGGTCAGCAACAACATTGGCGATCTGCAGCCGTATCTGGCGCAGCTGGCAAATTTGTAACGCCAGGCTTCGGGTAAAAAAAAGCCGGGTAGTCATACCCGGCCGGCTGTAAGGAGAACCTCATTCTTCGGGGGAATAGGTGAGGCAAGGTGAACGCAGCCAATGTTGTAAATAGTGGGCCACCGCCTGTTGTTGGCAATGGCCGATAACAGGCAGCTGCGGCAGCAGGGATTTCAGCTGCGGCAGGGCGTTGCCCATCACCACGCCGTGTCCCACCGCCCCCAGCATCTCTTTGTCGTTCATCGCGTCGCCGAACGCCATGCAGTCGGCCATCGTCAGCCCCAGATGGCGACTCAGTCGGTCCAGCGCCGTGCCTTTGTTGCAACCGAGCGGCAGCACCTCCAGGCAGTCGTAGGCGGAAAAGCATAGGTCTGCCTCACCGCCCAGCTGCGCCCGCAGCTGTACCTGCAATGCCAGCAACTCCTCGTGCGGCGCGACAAAACACACCTTGCTGTTGCCGAACGCCGGCAGGCGGCGCACGTCGGCCAGCTGAAAACGAAAACCGCTCAGGTGATGCGCCCGCAGCATCTCTTCCGGCACGGGGAATTCGGTCAGCCAACCTTCGTCGCGGAACACGTGCATACTGGCGCGGGTGCGCCAATGATGATGCAGCACCTCTTCGGCGACCGCCGCCGGCAGATCGGTGGCGTGCAGCTGTTGGCCACGGTTGTCATACACCCGCGTGCCGTTGCCGGTGATCAGATAGCCCTGCAGCCCCAGCTGCGCCATGATCGGTTGCGCATCAAGGTAGTGCCGCCCGGTGGCGAACGTCACCACCATCTCCCGCTCCACCAGCTGGTTCAGCACCGCCAGCGTTTCCGGGCCAACCCGGTGATCCGGCATCAACAACGTGCCGTCCATATCGAAAGCCGCCAGGCGATACATAAAGACCTCATGAATGTGAACGCGATTACAATCAGTGCAGTATGGGATGGTATTTGCGGAAGTAATAGTGAACAATTTGGGAAAACTGTTCCGGATTTCTGCTCATGCGCCTGGTTCACCGTCTCAGCCAATATCAACGCCTGTATCAACAGCTCGGCAACGCGACGGTCGCCGTGACCATCGGCGAGCTGGCGGCAATATTCTACTGCAGCGAACGCCATGCCCGCACGCTGGTGCAGCAGCTGCAGGATCAGGGCTGGCTGAGCTGGCATTCGCAGCCCGGCCGCGGCAAACGCGCCAGCCTGCGCTGCCTGAAAACACCGGATGAGCTGCGCGCGCAGCTGTTGCAGCAGCTGTTGCAACAGGGCAATCATCAGGGGGCGCTGGAGATGGCGCAGCTCGATCCGCAACACCTGCAGGATCTGCTCAGCCCGCACCTCGGCGGGCAATGGCAGGCCGGCAGCCCGACGCTGCGCATTCCCTATTACCGTACGCTGGAGGCGCTCGATCCGCTCACGCTGACCGGCCGCGCCGAGCAACATCTGGTGTCGACCCTGCACGCCGGGCTGACGCGCCTGATGACCGGTAACCCGGAGCCGCAGCCCGATCTGGCGCACCACTGGCAGATAAGCGATGGCGGCCTGCGCTGGCGATTCTTTTTGCGTAGCCAGCTGCGCTGGCACAACGGCGAACCGTTGACCGGCCAGCAACTGCTGCAAACGCTGGAAAAACTGCTGGGCCATCCGCGCAGCCAACCCAGCCTGAGCAGCGTCGCGAACGTCAGCCTGCCGCATCCGCTGTGCATTCAGTTCGACCTGCACCTGCCGGACTATTGGCTGGCACACCGGCTGGCGGAGCTGCCTTGTCTGATGACGCACCCCGAACTGCCGGCCATCGGCGCCGGCCCATTTAAACTGGCGTTGAATGAACCGCAGTTGGTGAGGCTGGAACAGCATGCCGGTTACCATCTGCAGCATCCGTATCTGGACACCATCGAATACTGGATCACGCCCGATCTGCCCATCACCGGCGCCGACGCCAGCTGCCGGCATCCGGTGCGCATCACCATCGGTCAGCAAGACGATTTGGCGCAGGCCCGGCCGGTGCAGCGCAGCATGAGCCTGGGCTGGTGTTATCTGGCGCTGAACCTGCGCCACGGCGTGCTGAGCGAAGCCCAGGGGCAAAAGCTGCTGATGCTGATCCAGCAGTCCGGCCTGCTCAGCCATCTGCCGATCCCCAACAGCGTGATCACCCCCAGCCATGAAATGCTGCCCGGCTGGCGCATCCCCAGCCAACGGATTGAAGAAGATGTCCCGCTGCCCGCTCGGCTAACATTGCTGTATCGGCCGCCGGTCGAGCTGCAAACGGTGACGGTCGCGCTACAGCGGCTGCTCGCGCAGCACGGCTGCGAGCTGGAAGTGCGTTACTACGCCGGCAAGCGCTGGCAAAGCGAGGTGCAAATCGCCCAGGCCGACCTGCTGCTGGCAGACAACCTGATCGGCGAGGCGCCTGAGGCGACGCTGGAGAGCTGGCTGCGGCAGGATTCGCTGTGGCGCGGTATCCTGACGGCAAGCCGCTGGCAGCAGCAGCAGGAGACGCTGCGGGAGATCCAACAGCTGCAGGCGCAGCCACTGCGCTTCGAACGGCTGCAGGCCTATTATCAACAGCTGATGGCCGCCGCCATCATCACGCCGCTGTTCCACTACCAGTATCAGATCAGCGCGCCGCCGCGTATGCATGGCGTGACGCTGACCGCCCATGGCTGGTTCGATTTTTGCCAGGCGTGGCTGCCGCCGCCGGTGGATGACGCACCGACCGGAGCCGAACCGCCCTGCGCCTGACGGCCCTTTCTGCTACTATTGTCGCCGCAACGCAATTTTTATCCTGCCGCCCGAATGTGTATCGGGAATGGCCAAAGCCCAAAAAGGTGATTTTATGAAGCGCGCGGTTGTCGTTTTCAGCGGTGGACAAGACTCCACGACCTGCTTGATCCAGGCATTGCAACAGTATGACGAAGTTCACTGCGTCACGTTCGATTACGGCCAGCGCCATCGCGCCGAAATTGAAGTGGCTCAGGAGCTGTCGGAGGCCCTCGGCGCCAAGGCGCACAAGGTGCTGGACGTGACGTTGCTCAATGAGCTGGCCATCAGCAGCCTGACTCGCGACAATATTCCGGTTCCCGCCTACGATCCCAACCAGAAAAACGCGCTGCCGAGCACCTTCGTGCCGGGCCGCAACATCCTGTTCCTGACGCTGGCGGCGATCTACGCCTACCAGGTGGAAGCGGAGGCGGTGATCACCGGCGTGTGTGAAACCGACTTCTCCGGCTACCCGGATTGCCGCGACGAGTTCGTCAAAGCGCTGAACCAGGCGGTGGTGTTGGGCATCGCCCGCGATATCCGCTTCGAAACGCCGTTGATGTGGCTGAACAAGGCCGAAACCTGGGCGCTGGCGGACTATTACCAGCAGCTGGATCGGGTGCGTCAGGATACGCTGACCTGCTACAACGGCATCAAGGGTGACGGCTGCGGCGAATGCGCCGCCTGCAACCTGCGCGCCAATGGCCTGACGCAGTATCGCGCCAACCAGGCGGAAGTGATGGCGGCGTTGAAACAGAAGGCCGGTCTGGCCTGAGGCAGCGACGGCGGCAGCCGCCGCCGGTGAGCTGACTGCGAATGTTATTTGGGCGTGAGCGCTTCCAGGTGCTCGCGCAATTCCCCTTCAATCGGCAGCGCCCGCTGCGTTTTCAGATCGACGCACACGAAAGTCAGCAGCGCGTCGGCCACCGGCGTCCCCGCCGGATACTGCGTCACCTTCTGGCTCAGTACCCCGCTTTTGCCGTTGAGCTGCACCATCTGGCTGTCGATGCGCAGTTTATCCCCCAATACCGCCGGGCTGCGGTAATTGATATTGATGTTCACCACGATGAAAGCGATGTTGTTTTCCGTCATCCAGCGGAACCCTGCCTCGTTTTCCAGCCACTCCCAGCGCGCCTCCTCCAGAAACTCCAGATAGCGGGCATTGTTAACGTGCTGGTAGACATCAAGGTGATAACCGCGAACTTTGATAAAGGTTTGCATAGGGAACGATCGCTCCTGCCTGGTGATTACAGAAAGAGGGAGCCGCGTGGGCTCCCTCGCCCGTTTGGTCAACGCGCCAAACTGGTAAGACCTGTAAAATGTAGCAGAGTCGCCATTGCCTCAGCGGCATTTTGCCGCGCAGCCGCGACCGGGATCACATTTTCAGCCGAGTGCGGTTCTTCTCGAACAGCGCCGGTCCGATGCCCGGCACCTCCTGCAGTTGCTCAACCTGGGTGAATGGCCCGTTCTGTTCGCGATAGCGCACAATGCCTTCCGCCTTCTTCAGACCGACACCGCTCAAAGCCGCTGCGAGCTGTTCGGCGGTGGCCTGATTGATGCTGACCGCCGTCTCTTCGGCCGCCTTGGTCATCGCCTGTTGCCCGCCATTGCTCGTCGGGGTTGAGAGCATCGGCGCCGGCGCATCGGCTTTATCCGCCGCGGCGGCCGGCACCGCCAGGCATAACAACAGCGCGGCCAGCGCGGCTTTAACGTGATGACGGTAACCTGATAACGTTTTTTTCTCTGTATGTTGCATGCTGTATCCTCCTTGTGTGTGACAGCACGGCTACCTTGCCGCGGCGGCAGATATTCAGCAATCGGCGGATATCAGATGTGGAAAAGGCCGCGAAAGCGGCCTTTGTTTGTTGCACTGCGTTGCAGAAAAATGCGGCGATTACTGCGGCTGTTGCTCAGCGGCGCCCATTTTAATTTTGGCTTCTTTACGCAGGCTCGCCAGCAGCGAATCGAAGGAAACGCCGGTCGCGCCCTCTTCCATCTTGCCGACGAAGGTTTTCATTTCGTCTTCCGGCAGCGTGCCTGGCTTCACCGCATCGAGTGCGATCAGCACCACGTTGTCCTGGCGATCCTGCGACATGCCGTACACCGGTTTGCCGTCCTGCGGGTGCGGCAGCGCGAACACGCTCTCCACCAGCTGGCTGTCTTCCGGCGCGCGCGCCATCTTCTGCACGGCACCAAAGCTCAGGCCGGCGGCTTTCATCGCCTCGTCGCCCTTGCCCTGCTTCAGCTCAACCAGCAGCTTCTCACCCTGCAGTTTCGCTTCTTGCACCGCCTTGTTGCGCTTCACCAGATCCGCCACGCGGTCTTTTACCTGGTCGAACGGCTCGATGCCTTCCGGCTTGTGGCCGCTCACGCGCACCACGAAGGCGCGGTCGCCGTCTACGGTGATCACGTCGGAGTTACTGCCCGGCGCGCCGTTCTCGCCGATCAGCGAACCGTCGAAGATCGCCTGCACCACCGGCTTGAAGTTCAGCGCCGCAGGGATGTTGTCGCGGGTGAACCAGTCGGTTTGCGCCGCTTTCACGCCGGCTGCTTCTTCAGCCGAGGCCAGGGATTCGTTGTCGCTGGTTGCCGCTTCGCTCACCTTCTGCTGCAGCGCGTAATACGCATCTACAGCTTTCTCCTGCTTCACCTGCTTGGCGATAGCGTCATGCACTTCGCTCAGCGGCTTCAGTTTCTCTGGTTCGATGTCGTTCAAACGCACGATCAGGTAGCCGACGGAAGATTTCACCACGCCGGACAGCTGCCCTTTTTCAGTCAGGTTAGCCTGCTTCAGCTCGTCGGCGGTGGTTTCCGGCTCCAGCCAACCCAGTTCGCCGCCGGTACGGCGTGAAATGATGTCGGTGGATTTCTCTTTCGCCAGCGTGGCGAAATCGGCGCCCTTCTTCAGCTCATCCAGCGCCGCATTGGCTTCCGCCTCGGTTTTCAGCTGGATCACGCTGTAGTTTTTACGCTCCGGCTGGCCGTAGCTGCTCTTGTGCTGGTCGTAGTAAGCGCTGATGTCCTCTTCGCTCACTTTCACCTTGTCCTGCATGGACGCGGCGTCCAGCGGGATATAGCTCACCTTCACCTGCTCCGGGGCGATGAAGCTGTTCTTGTTCTGATCGTAATACGCCTTCAGTTCGTCGTCGCCGGCGCTCTGTTTCGCCTGCAGCGCCTTCAGATCGATAGTCGCCAGACGCACGTCGCGCTCCTGCAGCACCAACGCCGCCATGGCTAGTGATTCGGACGGCAGCACGAAGCCGGATTCGCCGAAGGCCTGGATCAGCTGCTGATTGACCAGCTGCTGACGCATCGACTGCGCGAAGTTGTCGGCGGTGTAGCCCATACGGCCGATCAGGTCGAGGTACTTGGCGTTATCGAACTGGCCGTTGGTTTGGAAATAAGGCGCCTTGCGGATGGCGTCCTTGATCTGATCGTCGCTGACCGCCAGGCCCAGCTTCTTGGCGTATTGGTCGAGCAGCATGTTGTCGATCAACTGGGACAACACCTGACGGCGCATCTGCTGCATGTAGCCTTCGTTGCCGGCCAGCGCAGAGAACTGGTCACCCAGCTGCTGCTGCATGCGGCTACGCTCGCTTTGGAAAGCCTGTTCCAGCTGAGCGCGTTCGATCGTCTGACCATTTACTTTCGCAGCATAATCGCCGGAGCCGCCGATCAGGTAGTTACCCACCCCGGTCAGGACGAATGACAGGATGATCAGGGCCAGGATGATTTTGAGCACGACGTGATTGGCAGCCGCGCGTAAATTGTCCATCATAGTGTGACAACACTCCGCTGTGATGTGGATTAACAACCCTTGTGCAGGCGCGTTCCCTGCGACAAAAATAAAAAAAGCGCATCAGTCCGATGCGCCTTGTATCTTACCTTACCAGCACCGCTGCGTCAGGTGATTGTTTATTACAAAACCCTGTTACGCTAAACGGTTAGACGCCAAATCAGTTTACAGCGTCTTTCAGCGCTTTCCCTGCACGGAAGGCCGGCACTTTGGCTGCCGCGATCTTGATTTCTTTACCGGTTTGCGGGTTACGGCCGGTACGAGCCGAACGTTCACGCACGGTGAAGGAACCGAAACCAACCAGAGCCACGTCATCCCCAGCTTTCAGAGAGTCGGTAACGGAAGCGATTACTGCGTCTAAAGCACGTCCAGCTGCCGCTTTGGAAATATCAGCACCTGCGGCAATCTTGTCGATCAGTTGTGACTTATTCACTCTATCATCCCCTCTAGAATTCTATCGTCGCACCGAAAAATCCCTACGGTTGCGACAGCGCAGCTGTTATATCAATCCCATCGAACCTTGGCAAGCCACCGACTGGGTGGCAAAACGTGGGCCGACAGAGATCTAACTTAGCGGTACAAAAAAATACTGGCAAGTCCGAAATGGCTTGCCAGTATAAGTTTTATCAATGGTTTTTGCGATTCGTCACTATTTTGCCGCTACCGGCAGTGCGCCGAAGGCCGGGTTTTGCAACGCAATGTTCAAAACTTCATCGATTCGCTGCACCGGATGAATCTCCAGATCGGCGATGACATTGTCCGGGATCTCTTCCAGATCGCGCTTGTTCTCGTAAGGGATCAGCACGGTTTTGATGCCGCCGCGATGCGCCGCCAACAGTTTCTCTTTCAGGCCGCCGATCGGCAACACCTGGCCGCGCAGCGTGATCTCGCCGGTCATCGCCACATCGGCGCGTACCGGGTTGCCGGTCAGGCAGGAGACCAGCGCGGTGCACATCGCGATACCGGCGCTTGGGCCGTCTTTCGGCGTCGCCCCTTCCGGCACGTGCACGTGGATGTCGCGCTTCTCGTAGAAATCGGCGTTGATGCCCAATTTCTCCGCGCGCGCGCGCACCACGGTCAGCGCCGCCTGAATCGATTCCTGCATCACTTCACCCAGAGAGCCGGTGTAAGTCAGCTTGCCTTTGCCCGGCACGCAGGCGGTTTCGATGGTCAGCAGATCGCCGCCCACTTCCGTCCACGCCAGCCCGGTGACTTCGCCCACGCGGTTTTCGGTATCCGCACGGCCGTAATCGACGCGCTGCACGCCCAGGTAGTCCTTCAGGTTGTCGCCGTTGATCTCAATGTGCTTGCGCTTCTTGTCCATCAGCAGCGTTTTCACCGCTTTACGGCACAGTTTGGAGATTTCACGCTCCAGGCTGCGCACCCCGGCTTCGCGGGTGTAGAAGCGAATGATGCCGATGATGGCGCTGTCGTCGACCGTCAGCTCGCCTTTTTTCAGCGCGTTGCGCTCAAGCTGCTTCGGCAGCAGGTGCTGTTTGGCGATGTTGAGCTTTTCGTCCTCGGTATAACCCGACAGACGGATCACTTCCATACGGTCCAGCAGCGGCGCAGGGATGTTCATCGAGTTGGAGGTGGCGACGAACATCACGTCGGACAGATCGTAATCCACTTCCAGGTAGTGGTCGTTGAACGCCACGTTCTGTTCCGGATCCAGCACCTCCAGCAGAGCGGAAGCCGGATCGCCGCGCATGTCGGAAGACATCTTGTCGATCTCATCCAGCAGGAACAGCGGGTTCTTCACCCCAACCTTGGCCATTTTCTGGATCAGTTTGCCCGGCATCGATCCGATGTAGGTACGGCGGTGACCGCGGATTTCCGCTTCGTCACGCACGCCGCCTAACGCCATGCGCACGTACTGGCGCCCGGTCGCTTTGGCGATCGACTGCCCCAGCGAGGTTTTACCCACGCCCGGCGGCCCAACCAGACACAGGATAGGCCCTTTGATTTTGCTGACGCGGCTCTGCACCGCGAGGTACTCGAGGATGCGATCCTTGACGCGCTCCAGGCCGTAGTGATCGGTATCGAGCACTTCCTGCGCCTTGACCAGGTCTTTTTTCACCTTGCTGCGCGCGTTCCACGGCACCTGCAGCATCCAGTCGATGTAGCCGCGTACCACGGTCGCTTCCGCCGACATCGGCGACATCATCTTCAGCTTTTGCAGTTCCGCTTCGGTTTTCTCGCGCGCCTCTTTCGGCATTTTCGCCGCATCGATCTTGCGCTTCAGCGCTTCGTGCTCGTCCGGCGCGTCGTCCATCTCGCCCAGTTCTTTCTGAATCGCCTTCATCTGCTCATTCAGATAGTACTCGCGCTGGCTCTTCTCCATCTGCTTCTTGACGCGGTTGCGGATGCGTTTCTCAACCTGCAGCAGGTCGATCTCCGACTCCATCATCGCCATCAGGTATTCCAGACGCTCGGTGATGTCGGACATCTCGAGCACCGACTGTTTGTCGCTGAGTTTCAGCGGCATGTGGGCGGCGATGGTGTCCGCCAGGCGCGCGGCGTCGTCGATGCTGTTCAGTGACGTCAGCACCTCCGGCGGGATTTTTTTGTTCAGTTTGATATAGCCTTCAAACTGATTGATCGCGGTGCGCACCAGCACTTCCTGCTCGCGCTCGTCGATAGCCGGCGATTCAAGGTATTCCGCCTGCGCGGCAAAATGCTCACCGCTGTCGGACAGCGTAGTGATGCGTGCGCGCTGCAGCCCCTCGACCAGCACTTTTACCGTGCCGTCCGGCAGCTTCAGCATCTGCAGGATCGACGCTACGGTGCCAACCGAGAACAAGTCGTTAATGCCAGGTTCATCCGTTGAGGCCTCTTTCTGTGCCACCAGCATGATCTTCTTATCGTGATCCATTGCGGCTTCGAGGCACCGAATCGATTTTTCCCGGCCAACAAATAACGGGATCACCATGTGCGGATAAACCACCACGTCGCGCAATGGCAAAACGGGGATTTCAATGCGTTCGGAACGCTCAGGGTTCATAGAGCTCTCTCTTAGTTTAATTTCCGCCAGGTTGAGGGGGAATCTCATGAGACGCAAGCATCTAACGTTTCATAAAATCTGGTTAATGAGTATATGGGGATGAATCTCTTACATTCAACGGCAAGAATGCAGGAAAAAGAAATGGGGGATGAAATCCCCCATTTTGCTGATAACGCGCTGGTTTAACTGGCTAATTATTCGCCAGATGCCTGGGCTTCCGGCTTGCCGTAAATCAGCAGCGGTTTGGATTGACCGGCAATCACCGACTCGTCGATCACCACTTTGTCCACGCTGTCCATCGACGGCAGATCGTACATGGTATCGAGCAGCGCGCCTTCCACGATGGAACGCAGGCCGCGGGCGCCGGTTTTGCGCGCCATGGCTTTCTTGGCGATGGCGTTCAGCGCTTCGTCACGGAACTCCAGCTCCACGCCTTCCAGGTTGAACAGCGCCTGATACTGCTTGGTCAGAGCGTTCTTCGGCTCTTTCAGGATCTGAATCAGCGCGTCTTCGCTCAGCTCGCTCAGGGTCGCCACCACCGGCAGACGGCCGATGAACTCAGGGATCAGACCGAACTTGATCAGGTCTTCCGGTTCGGCCTGCAGCAACAGTTCGCCTTCGGTGGCCTTCTCGGACTCGCCCTTGACGGTCGCGCCGAAGCCGATGCCGGAGCCGGTGTTGACGCGCTGACCGATCACCTTATCCAGGCCGGCAAATGCGCCGCCGCAGATAAACAGGATCTTGGAGGTATCGACCTGCAGGAACTCCTGCTGCGGATGCTTGCGCCCACCCTGCGGCGGAACCGCGGCGATGGTGCCTTCAATCAGCTTCAGCAGCGCCTGCTGCACGCCTTCACCCGAAACGTCACGCGTGATAGACGGGTTGTCGGACTTGCGGGAAATCTTATCGATTTCATCGATATAAACGATGCCGCGCTGCGCTTTCTGCACGTCATAGTCACATTTTTGCAACAGCTTCTGGATAATATTTTCCACGTCCTCGCCCACGTAACCGGCTTCGGTCAGCGTGGTGGCGTCGGCCATGGTGAACGGCACGTCCAGGAAGCGCGCCAGCGTTTCCGCCAGCAGAGTCTTGCCGCTACCGGTTGGGCCAATCAGCAAGATGTTGCTCTTGCCCAACTCGATACCGTTGCTGGTATCGCCGTTGCGCAGGCGTTTGTAGTGGTTGTACACCGCAACCGCCAGCACTTTCTTCGCCTGCTCCTGACCGATGACATAGTCATCCAGGTGGTGGCGGATTTCGTGCGGCGTCGGCAGCGCACTGCGCTCACGATGCGGGGCAACTTCTTTAATCTCTTCGCGAATAATGTCGTTACACAGATCGACACATTCATCGCAGATATACACTGACGGCCCGGCAATCAGCTTACGCACTTCATGCTGGCTTTTGCCGCAAAAAGAGCAGTACAGCAGCTTTCCTGAACCGTCTTTGCGCTTATCTGTCATCAGTCAAACCTCTTCTTTAGTCTTGTCCCGCAGGAAAATCACGGCGGCAGTGCGCCCAAACTCATATCGGGAACGCCGGGGGGCTACAACAGAGCGAGCCCCTGCCCACTCTGATTACTATAGTCCATCGGCGCCGCGTGGTTCTAGCTGCGGTGTGTCAGAATGCTGTCAACCAGGCCGTATTCCACGGCTTCTTCCGCGGTCATAAAGCGATCGCGCTCGGTATCGCGCTCGATCTGCTCCAGCGGTTGGCCGGTATGCTCGGCCATCAGTTCATTCATGCGCGCTTTCACCTTGAGGATTTCACGCGCGTGGATTTCGATGTCCGTCGCCTGGCCCTGGTAGCCGCCCAGCGGCTGGTGAATCATCACGCGCGAGTTCGGCAGGCAGAAACGTTTGCCTTTGGCGCCTGCGGTCAGCAGGAAGGAGCCCATCGAGCACGCCTGCCCCATACAGATGGTGCTGACGTCCGGCTTGATGAACTTCATGGTGTCGTAAATCGACATGCCCGCAGTGATCACCCCGCCCGGCGAGTTGATGTAGAGGAAAATGTCTTTTTCCGGGCTTTCCGCTTCGAGGAACAGCATTTGCGCCACGATCAGGTTGGCCATGTGATCTTCCACCTGGCCGGTCAGGAAAATGATGCGCTCTTTCAGCAGGCGGGAATAGATGTCGTAAGAACGCTCCCCGCGTGAAGTCTGCTCTACCACCATCGGCACCAGCGCCATGTTCGGTGCAAATTGATCTCGTTCGCCACTGTATGACATTACCGTCTCCTAATAGAAATTGCCTTGGCGGCCAGGGTGTCACCCTAATACGCCGATTCTACTTGAGAACGGCCATGATGACTATGCTCAAGCATTCGACCCGCGCCACACGTACCCGACGGTTATTTCATCCCGCGCACTTTGGCAAACAGCCCCAGAATTATTCTTTACAGATTGGGGGAGCCCGGCGCGATTTCAAGCCCAGAGGCCGATTTTCTCCGCGCGCCGGAAACGATGCCGTTATTCTGACCGTTATCATGCCAGCCAGTTCCCCAGGCAACAGGGTAAATATAGTGCATATTGCCCCGCTTAACCTGAGATTAATCAGCAACGTGGCAAAAAGAAAAGCCCGCAACCTGAGGTTGCGGGCTTTTTCATCGTGCGCCGGTTCGCCAGGCGAAACCGGGGGCGCCGTTCATCGCGCCCGGCACGCAGGCATTACGCCTGTTGAGTTTGGTTCATCAGCTCGCTGAAGGTAGTGGCTTTTTCAGTCACTTTCGCTTTTGCCAGCAGGGCTTCAACCGCTTGCTCTTCCAGAGCCACGTTGCGCATGTTGTTCATCAGCTCTTTGTTTTTGCTGTAGAACTCAATGACTTCGCTCGGATCTTCGTAGGCGGAGGCCATTTCTTCGATCAGCGTCTTCACGCGGTCTTCGTCAGCTTTCAGATCGTTGGTGCTGATCACTTCGCCCAGCAGCAGGCCAACCACTACGCGGCGTTTGGCTTGCTCTTCGAACAGCTCGCGTGGCAGTTCCAGCGCTTGCTTCTCGTTGCCGCCGAAACGCTGTGCAGCCTGACGACGCAGCACGTCGATTTCGCCGTCGATCAGCGCAGCAGGCACGTCGATTTCGTTCGCGCTCACCAGGCCTTCGATCGCCTGAGACTTGATGCGGTTACGCACGGCGCCTTTCAGCTCGCGCTCCATGTTCTTGCGAACTTCGGTGCGCAGACCGGCAACGGAACCGTCCGCCACGCCGAAACGCTTGATGAACTCTTCGGTCAGTTCAGGCAGCTCGCGCTCTTCAACTTTCTTCAGCACGATAGCGAATTTGGCCGCTTTGCCCTTCAGGTTTTCCGCGTGGTAGTCTTCCGGGAAGTTCACGTCGATGGAGAACTCTTCGCCCGCTTTGTGACCGACCAGACCTTCTTCGAAGCCTGGGATCATGCGGCCCTGGCCCATTGCCAGCACGAAGTCGGACGCTTTGCCGCCTTCGAACTCTTCACCGTCGATAGAACCGGTGAAGTCAACGGTCACGCGATCTTCAGCTTCCGCCGCGCGATCGGTTTCTTTCCAGGTCGCCTGCTGCTTGCGCAGAGTGTCCAGCATCGCGTCGACGTCTTCGTCGTTCACTTCCACTACTGGTTTTTCAACTTCGATGTTTTCCAGGCCTTTCAGCTCAACTTCTGGATACACTTCGAATTCAACGGCGAAAGTGAAGTCTTCACCTTCTTTGTACTCGCCCGGCACGTAGTTTGGTGCGCCGGCCGGATTAATCTTTTCTTTGATGATCGCGTCAACGAAGCTGCGCTGCATCGCTTCGCCCAGCACGTCCTGACGAACAGAGGCGCCGTAACGCTGTTCCACGATGTTCATCGGCACTTTGCCTTTGCGGAAGCCGTCGATACGCACGCTTTTCGCTGCGTTGATCAGCTCTTTCTTCACCGCCTGCTTGATAGTATCAGCCGGTACAGTAATAGAGAGACGGCGCCCAAGGCCTTGAGTGGTTTCTACTGAAACTTGCATCTTGTTACCTCAAAAAAATCACAGTGCTCGGTCAACTCCGTTCCAAGAACCAGGACGGCTACAAATAAGAACCGAGTTCCCTGATGACAGAAGCGTCCCGAAACCATTCCGGAAAAATAAGACGCGACATTATAGCGGCGCATGCATGGCGAGTCGAGGAAAGCTAGGCGGCGCAGGCGCGCTAAAAATCACACTTTTGTCGATTCGATCGCCAAAAGGCCGCCAAAACAGACCGAACGTTGGCCATATTGCGCATCGGCCGTGTCGTCGTCAAAAACAGAAACGGCCCGCAGGCCGTTTCAAAATTCGTCAGTAGTAATACCCTAATTCGAGGGCAAAGTTCCACTGATACCTGAAAATTTCCCCCTCAGGCCAGCGTCCCGGCGCCGCGGCACGGCGGCGAGGCCGGCACGGTATCCTGCAACCCTTCCCACTCTTTGAGCGTATAGGTGTGCAGCGCCAGCGCGTGTACGCCATCGGCCAACTCTTCCGACAATACCCCGTAGATGGAGCGGTGACGCGTCAAAAACCGTTCGCCGACGAAGCGATCGCTGACCAATACCACTTTGAAATGACTTTCTGAACCCGCCGGAACGTTATGACGATAGCTTTCATCAACGACTTCCAGATACGCGGGCTCAAACGCCGCCCTTAACTTTGCTTCTATTTGCTCGCGAATCATAGGATCTCCTTACAACACCGGCAGAGGACCGTGCCCATCTAGTTCAATATTAGCCGGTTTTCCCCCGTTTAGACCATCGCCTGGACAAATTTCTCTTTTCTGCGGTCAGAGGATGAGCGTCATCCCCGCCGCTTGGGGGATTATCCGATTGAGCGGGCCAAAAAAGCGTGTTTTTATCAACGGCAGGTAAAAATTTGTCACTCAGGCGCCTTCCGCGCTTCCACCGCACGGCGGCGATGCTATGATGTCGGCAATTCGTTGTCGGCTATCCCGCTCTGATTATTGCTAAATCCATCGAGAATGAGACAGAAAACATGTTAAAGAAACTTTGTCTTCCTTTGCTGACCGCCCTGCTGCTGGCCGGCTGCGCGACCAGCAGCAACACCCTGAACGTCACGCCGAAAATCGTTCTGCCGCAGCAGGATCCGACCCTGCAGGGCATCACCATCAGCATCAACGGCGCGGATCAGCGCACCGATCAGGCGCTGGCCAAGGTGAACCGCGACGGCCAACTGGTCACGCTGACGCCGTCGCGCGATCTGCGTTTCCTGCTGCAGGAAGTGCTGGAGAAACAAATGGGCGCCCGCGGTTACATGATTGGCGCCGACGGCCCGGTCGCGCTGCAGGTGGTCGTCAATAATCTGTACGCGGACGTATCCGAAGGCAACCTGCGCTACAACATCACCACCAAAGCCGACATCTCGATCATCGCCCAGGCGAAGAACGGCAACAAGCAGGTGAAAAACTACCGCTCGACCTATAACGTGCAGGGCGCCTTCACGGCGACCAACGACAAGATCACCGACGCCGTCAACTCCGTGCTGGGCGACGTGATCGCCGACATGGCGCAGGACACCAGCGTCAACGACTTTATCAAGCAAAACGCGCGCTAATCGGCGCGCCTGGCGCCGCCCGGCGGATCGGGCGGCGCAGACAGGGAACTCATGTCGAAACACTATCTGAACATCTTCACCCAGCGTAACTCCGCCATTCTGCTGCTGCTGGGCTTCGCGTCGGGTCTGCCGCTGGCACTGACCTCCGGCACGCTGCAAGCCTGGATGACCGTCGAAAACATCGATCTGAAAACCATCGGCATCTTCTCGCTGGTGGGCCAGGCCTACGTCTTCAAATTCCTCTGGTCGCCCTTCATGGATCGCTATACCCCGCCGTTCCTCGGGCGGCGGCGCGGTTGGCTGCTGATCAGCCAGCTGCTGCTGGTGGCGGCGATCGTGGCGATGGGCTTTATGCAACCCGCGCAGCACCTGTGGTGGCTGGCGGCGTTGGCGGTGCTGGTGGCGTTCTGCTCCGCCTCGCAAGATATCGTGTTCGACGCCTATAAAACCGACCTGCTGAAAGCCGAAGAACGCGGCGCGGGCGCGGCGATATCGGTGCTGGGTTATCGGCTGGCGATGCTGGTTTCCGGCGGCCTGGCGCTGTGGCTGGCGGATCGCTATTTCGGCTGGCAAGCCACCTACTGGCTGATGGCCGGATTGATGCTGATCGGCGTGGCTGCCACGCTGATGGCGCCGGAACCGGATGAAAGCATCCCGGCGCCGCGCACCATGGAACAGGCGGTCGTCGCGCCGCTGCGCGATTTCTTCGGCCGCAACAACGCCTGGCTGATCCTGCTACTGATCGTGATGTACAAAATGGGCGACGCCTTCGCCGGCAGCCTGAGCACCACCTTCCTGATCCGCGGCGTGGGATTCGACGCCGGCGAAGTGGGGCTGGTGAACAAAACCCTCGGGCTGTTCGCCACCATCGTCGGCGCTCTGTTCGGCGGCGTGCTGATGCAGCGTCTCACCCTGTTCCGCGCCCTGATGCTGTTCGGCGTCCTGCAGGCGGTCTCCAATCTCGGCTATTGGATTCTGGCGGTGACCGACAAGAACCTGCTCACCATGGGCAGCGCCATCTTCCTTGAAAACCTGTGCGGCGGCATGGGCACCGCGGCCTTCGTCGCGCTGCTGATGACGCTGTGCAACCGTTCGTTCTCCGCCACCCAGTTCGCGCTGCTGTCGGCGCTGTCCGCCGTGGGCCGCGTTTATGTCGGGCCGATCGCCGGCTGGTTCGTCGAAGCCCATGGTTGGCCGCTGTTCTATCTGTTTTCGATCGCCGCCGCGCTGCCGGGCTTGCTGTTGCTCGGCGTCTGCCGCCAGACGCTGGAACACACCCAGCAGCATGGCGACTTTATGCCGCGCACCGCGTTTACCCAGGCTTACCGCTGGGCGCTGCGCCTGCTGACGCTGGGCTGCTCGCTGCTGGGGCTGTGGTTGCTGCTGCTGATCGCCAATGCGCTCGACTGGACGCAGGCGCCGCTGTTGGCCGACCGGTTGCTGCAGATCGGCGCCGCATTGAGCCTGCTCGGCGTCGCGATGGGCAGCATGCTGGATTATCTGGCGCTGCGCCGCGCTCGTTTGGCGTAACCCGACCGGCCGGCGATTTTGCCGGCCGAAAAAAAAGCGATCCGGGGGTGTATTTATTTCGTTAAAAAAAGATAATCAGCGAGAAAATTATTTTTTTATCCGACTGCGGCGCTCGGAAATAAAATTAAATTCACCTTTAAGATACAATTATTTTACATTAAATAAACCTTTTCTGCGTATTTCCCCGCCGCGCATTTCTTCGCCAGATTCATCATACCTTTAGTTTTCCTTAACATACGGACTGCTCGTCACGATTCAGCGTGCCAACGCGTTGTTGTCATTGGTAAATTGTCACGCAGGGTTACATCTGTGACCCCCTTAACAGAAAGTGTCAACAAGCCGCTGACACTCCCTTAAGCATGTTTACAGTACTGCAACCTTCCCGTAAAATGCCCGCACACATGAAACGACAATTGAGCCTTTGTTATTGAGGTCGTTAGATGAGACTTAAGAAATACAATAAAAGTATTGGGATGCTGTCATTAATTGCAGGCACTGTATTGCTCAGTGGCTGCGATATGGTTTTGATGAATCCCAAAGGAGCAATTGGTGTTGAGCAACGGACACTGATTATCACTGCAATCGCGTTGATGTTGATCGTGGTGGTGCCAGTTATCTTCATGGCGTTCGCCTTTGCCTGGAAGTATCGCGCTTCCAACAAAGACGCCAAGTACAGTCCGAACTGGGCCCACTCCAACAAGATCGAAGCGGTCGTCTGGACCATTCCTATCATTATCATCGCCATCCTTGGCACCATTACCTGGAAGACTACCCACGAACTCGACCCGTTCAAGCCGATTGTCACCGACAAGAAGCCGATGACGATCGAAGTGGTGTCGCTCGACTGGAAATGGCTGTTCATCTATCCGGAACAAGGCATTGCGACCGTTAATGAGCTGGCTTTCCCGAAAGATGTTCCAGTCGAATTCAAGATCACCTCTAACTCGGTAATGAACTCGTTCTTTATCCCGCAGTTGGGTGGACAGATTTATGCGATGGCCGGCATGCAGACCAAACTGCACCTGATCGGCAACGAAGCCGGTGCCTACAAGGGCATCTCCAGCAGCTACAGCGGCGCAGGCTTCTCCGGTATGAAATTCACCGCGATCGTTACCCCGACCGAAGGCGACTTCGATCAGTGGGTGGCCAAGGTGAAGGCATCGCCTAAAAACCTGAACACCACCGACGACTTTAACAAACTGGCAGAGCCGAGTGAAAACAACCCGGTCGAGTACTTTGCCGCTGTCAAACCGAATTTGTTCAAAGAAACAATTGCCAAATTCATGGGCGACATGGATATGCACAAGGGCGCTGGCGCGCACGAAGGCATGGACATGAGCCAAGGTATGGACATGGGTGAACATGCTGCTCACGCCGGAGCCGAGGAATAACTGATGTTGGGAAAATTAACACTTGATGCGGTTCCGTACCACGAACCGATCATCATGGTCACCGTAGCCGCAATTATCGTCGGGGGCCTGGCAGTGCTGGCGCTGCTGACCTATTTCGGCAAATGGAAGTGGCTGTGGAGCGAATGGCTGACTTCGGTCGACCATAAAAAAATTGGTATCATGTATATCGTCGTGGCGATGGTCATGCTGCTGCGCGGCTTCGCCGACGCCATCATGATGCGTAGCCAGCAGGCGTTGGCGTCCGCCGGCGAAGCCGGATTCCTGCCGCCGCACCACTACGACCAGATCTTCACCGCGCACGGCGTCATCATGATCTTCTTCATGGCGATGCCTTTCGTGGTCGGCCTGATGAACGTCGTGGTGCCGCTGCAAATCGGCGCGCGCGACGTCGCCTTCCCGTTCCTGAACTCCCTGAGCTTCTGGTTCTTCGTGGTGGGCGTTGTGCTGATCAACATCTCCCTGGGGGTCGGTGAATTCGCTCAGACCGGTTGGCTGGCGTATCCGCCGCTGTCGGGTAAAGAGTACAGTCCTGGCGTCGGGGTCGATTACTGGATCTGGAGTCTGCAGATTTCCGGTCTGGGTACCCTGCTGACCGGCGTGAACTTCTTCGCCACCATTCTGAAGATGCGTGCCCCTGGCATGCCTATGATGAAGATGCCGGTGTTCACCTGGGCGGCGCTGTGTACCAACGTCCTGATCATCGTTTCTTTCCCAATTCTGACCGTCACCATCGCGCTGCTGACCCTGGATCGCTATCTGGGCACCCATTTCTTCACCAATGATATGGGCGGCAACATGATGATGTACATCAACCTGATTTGGGCCTGGGGTCACCCAGAGGTGTACATTCTGGTTCTGCCGGTGTTCGGCGTGTTCTCCGAAGTCACCGCGACCTTCTCCAGAAAACGTCTGTTCGGCTATACCTCACTGGTATGGGCAACTATCGCGATCACCGTTCTGTCGTTCATCGTCTGGCTGCACCACTTCTTCACCATGGGGTCCGGCGCGAACGTTAACGCCTTCTTCGGTATCGCCACCATGATCATTTCCATCCCGACCGGGGTGAAAATCTTCAACTGGCTGTTCACCATGTATCAGGGCCGCATCAAGCTCAACTCCGCAATGCTGTGGACCGTTGGCTTCATCATCACCTTCTCCGTGGGTGGTATGACCGGCGTTCTGCTGGCTGTGCCGGGCGCGAACTTCGTGCTGCACAACAGCCTGTTCCTGATCGCGCACTTCCACAACGTCATCATCGGCGGCGTGGTGTTCGGTTGCTTCGCGGGCCTGACCTACTGGTTCCCGAAATCCTTCGGCTTCACGCTGAACGAAAAATGGGGCATCCGCGCGTTCTGGTTCTGGATCATCGGCTTCTTCACCGCCTTCATGCCGCTGTACGCATTGGGCTTTATGGGCATGACCCGTCGTATCAGCCAGAACATTAACCCTGAGTTCCACCCTCTGCTGCTGGTTGCAGCCGGCGGTGCGGCGCTGATCGCCTGCGGCATCTTGTGCCAGCTGACCCAGATCTTCGTCAGTATCCGTGACCGCGAACAGAACCGCGATCTGACCGGTGACCCATGGGGCGCTCGTACTCTGGAGTGGTCAACGTCTTCTCCACCGCCGTTCTATAACTTTGCCGTAGTGCCGCAGATTCATGACCGTGATGAGTTCTGGGACATGAAAGAAAAAGGCGAAGCCTATAAGAAACCGGCTAAGTACGAACCGATTCATATGCCTAAGAACACCGGCGCCGGCGTTATCATCGCCTTCTTCAGCCTGGTATTCGGTTTCGCAATGATTTGGGAAATCTGGTGGATGGCTCTGGCCGGTTTCATCGGTATGATCGTCGTCTGGATCGGCAAGAGCTTCGATCACGATGTTGACTACTATGTGCAGGTTGATGAAATCGAGCGCATTGAGAACCAACACTACGAACAAATCCGTAAAGCAGGCGTGAACCATGTCAACTGAAACTCTGACCAATCATAACGCAGCCCATGCAGAGCATGGGCACCACGATGCGGGTGAGACCAAGGTCTTCGGATTCTGGATCTACCTGATGAGCGACTGTATTTTGTTTGCGAGCTTGTTCGCGACTTATGCAGTCCTGGTGAACGGGACCGCCGGCGGTCCCTCTGGCAAAGACATCTTCGACCTGAAGTTTGTCTTGGTCGAAACTTTCCTGCTGTTATTCAGCTCCATCACCTACGGCATGGCGATGATCGCCATGAACAAGGGTAAAGTTGGCGGTGTAAACACCTGGCTGTTCCTGACCTTCCTGTTCGGTCTGGGCTTCGTGGCGATGGAAATCTATGAATTCCATCACCTGATCGCCGAAGGCTTCGGTCCGGATCGCAGCGCGTTCCTGTCCAGCTTCTTCGCGCTGGTCGGCACCCACGGTCTGCACGTGACTTCCGGCCTGATTTGGATCATCGTGCTGATGATTCAGGTGAGCAAGTTCGGCCTGACCGCGACCAACAAAACCCGCCTGATGTGCCTGAGCCTGTTCTGGCACTTCCTGGACGTGGTCTGGATCTGCGTATTTACCGTTGTCTACCTGCTGGGGGTTATGTAATGAGCCATTCATCCCATGAAACCTCTCACGGCGGCGCAAGCCACGGCAGCGTGAAGTCATACCTGATCGGCTTTATCCTGTCGATCATCCTGACGGTAATTCCATTTGCGATGGTAATGAACGGCACTGCCTCTCATTCCACCATCCTGGCGGTTGTTGTCGGTATGGCGGTTATCCAGGTGATTGTTCACCTGGTTTACTTCCTGCACATGAACACCTCATCGGAAGAGCGCTGGAACCTGGTGGCATTGCTGTTCACCGCTATGATCATCGGTATCGTTGTTGTAGGTTCACTCTGGATTATGTACAACCTCAACATCAATATGATGGTCGATTAAGAGCTGAGCTGCACGTGATGATTAAGCAATACCTGCAAGTCACTAAACCAGGAATTATTTTCGGCAATTTAATTTCTGTCGTTGGGGGATTCCTGCTCGCTTCCAAAGGGAGCATCGACTATCCCCTGTTTCTCGCCACCCTGGTGGGTGTCTCGTTGGTGGTCGCGTCGGGCTGTGTGTTTAACAACTACATCGACCGCGACATCGACAAGAAGATGGAGAGAACGAAGAATCGGGTGCTGGTAAAAGGCCTGATCGCGCCGAGTGTCACCCTGGTTTATGCGACCGCGTTGGGTATTGTGGGCTTCGCGTTGCTGTATATCGCGGCCAACCCGCTGGCCATGTGGCTGGCGGTGATGGGCTTCGTGGTTTATGTCGGCGTTTACAGCCTGTACATGAAGCGCCACTCGGTCTACGGCACGCTGATCGGCAGCTTGTCGGGTGCCGCGCCGCCGGTTATCGGTTACTGCGCGGTCACCAACGAGTTCGACGCCGGTGCGTTGATCCTGCTGGCTATCTTTAGCCTGTGGCAGATGCCGCATTCTTATGCGATCGCTATCTTCCGCTTTAAAGATTACCAGGCGGCCAACATTCCGGTGCTGCCGGTGGTGAAAGGCATTTCCGTCGCCAAGAACCACATCACGGTCTACATCCTGGCGTTTATGATCGCCACGCTGATGCTGACCCTGGTGGGCTACGCCGGCTACAAATACCTGATCGTCGCTGCGGCGGTGAGCGTATGGTGGCTGGGCATGGCGCTGCGCGGTTACAAAACCGAAAACGACAGCGTCTGGGCGCGTAAACTGTTCGTGTTCTCCATCGTCGCCATCACCTCGCTGAGCGTGATGATGTCGATCGACTTCAGCGCCACGGCGGCGCCTGAAGCGCTGGTGACCTACGTTTGGTAAGCCAAATCATCTGTCAATGGGCCGCGTATGCGGCCCATTTTATTTGTCACGCCGAAAAGCGGCCAAACTGTAATATCTGTTAAACAACATTCGATTTACCCCCCCTGCCCTGCACACTAAAATGACGCAGCTTTACAGAAATCATGCCATCAGGCGCTGTCTCAACGTCTGATGGCATGGTTTTTACCGAGGTTTGACGTGAACGATAATTCAATGACCCCGCAGGAGCGCCGCGCCACCTGGGGATTGGGCACCGTGTTCTCCCTGCGCATGCTCGGCATGTTTATGGTATTGCCGGTGTTGACCACCTACGGCATGGCGCTCAACGGCGCCAGCGAAGCGCTGATCGGCATCGCCATCGGCATTTACGGCCTGGCGCAGGCGGTGTTTCAGATCCCGTTCGGCCTGGTGTCCGATCGCATCGGCCGCAAGCCGCTGATCGTCGGCGGCCTGCTGATCTTTGCCCTCGGCAGCGTGATCGCCGCCGTCACTGACTCTATCTGGGGCGTGATCCTCGGCCGCGCGTTGCAAGGCTCCGGCGCCATCGCCGCCGCGGTAATGGCGCTGCTCTCCGATCTGACCCGCGAGCAGAACCGCACCAAAGCGATGGCGTTTATCGGCGTCAGCTTCGGCATCACCTTCGCCATCGCCATGGTTCTGGGCCCTATCATCACTCACGCCTTGGGCTTGCACGCGCTGTTCTGGATGATCGCCGTGCTGGCGCTGGCCGGCATCGTCATCACCCTGGCAGTGGTGCCTTCCGCCGACACCCATCTGCTGAACCGCGAGTCCAGCATCGTGCGCGGCAGCTTCCGCAAAGTGCTGAGCAACTCGCGCCTGTTGAAACTCAACTTCGGCATCATGTGTCTGCACATTCTGCTGATGTCGAGCTTCGTGGCGCTGCCGCTGGCGATGGAAAAAGCCGGGCTGGCGGCCAGCGAACACTGGATCGTCTACCTGGTGACCATGCTGGTGTCGTTCGCCGCCGTGGTGCCGTTCATTATCTATGCCGAGAAATATCGCCGCATGAAGCAGGTGTTTATGGGCTGCGTGGCGGTACTGTTCTGCGCCGAAGTGCTGCTGTGGCTCTCCGGCGCTCATCTATGGGGCATCATCGCCGGCGTGCAGCTGTTCTTTATGGCCTTCAACGTGATGGAAGCCATCCTGCCTTCGCTGATCAGCAAAGAATCGCCGGCCGGCTACAAGGGCACCGCGATGGGGGTGTACTCCACCAGCCAGTTTATCGGCGTGGCGATCGGCGGCAGCCTCGGCGGCTGGCTGTACGGTTTGCAGGGGGCAGGCTTGGTGTTTATCGCCGGCGCAGTATTGGCCGCCGTCTGGTTCCTGGTCAGCAGCACCATGAAAGAACCGCCGTATGTCAGCAGCCTGCGCATTACGCTGTCGGAACTGGCGGTGAAGGATTCAGCGCTGGAAAGCCGCCTGAAGGCGCAGCCCGGCGTGGCCGAGGCGATCGTGGTGCCGGAAGAGCGCAGCGCCTACGTCAAGGTGGATACCAAGCAGACCAATCGCGGTCAGTTGGAAGCGCTGGTCAATTCGCTGTAAAAAATCAGGGCCGGCAATGCCGGCCCCGTCGAGATTAATCGCGGAAGTTCTTGAACTGGAACGGCTGGCCCAGATCGCCGCCGCGCACCAGCGCCATCACGCTCTGCAAGTCGTCGCGTGACTTGCCGGTCACCCGCACTTCTTCGCCCTGGATCTGCGCCTGCACCTTCAGCTTGCTGTCTTTGATCAGCTTGACGATTTTCTTCGCCACGCTGGTTTCAATCCCCTGCTTCAGCTTGGCTTCCACGCTGTAGGTTTTACCGCTGTGGGTAAACTCTTCCGGGATCTCCAGCGCGGCGCCGTCGATGCTGCGCTTGCTCAGTTTTTCGCGCAGAATGTCGAGCAGCTGCTGCACCTGGAAATCAGACTCGGTGGCAACCTTGATGCTTTGATTCTTCTCGTTTAGCTCAAAGCTGGCCGGCACGTTGCGAAAATCCCAGCGGGTGCCGAGATCGCGGGTGGCGTTCTCAACGGCGTTACGCACTTCCTGCATATCAATTTCGGAAACGATGTCGAAAGATGGCATACTTCTTCCTCCTGAATGAGTGCCTAATAGCTTAGGCGATTTTGATGCCGAGCATGATAACCGCTTTGCCGCCTCAGACAAAATCTGCTGAACGCACGCAGGGATAGCGCTTCAGGCTGCCATAAAGCCTATAGTTAGATCACGGTAATTGAGCGGTATTCCCGTGTTTCCAAGGAGACTGAATGAAAATAACCATTCTTGGTTGCGGCGCGCTCGGACAACTGTGGCTCTCCCGGCTGTATCAGCAGGGCCACGATGTACAGGGATGGCTAAGAGTGCCGCAGCCTTTTTGCGCCGTGAACGTGATAGAGCCGGAAGGCGTCTCATTTAATCGCAATTTGCCCACCAACGATCCGGAGCACCTCGCGCAAAGCGAGCTGCTGCTGGTGACGCTGAAAGCCTGGCAGGTATCCAGCGCGGTCAGCGCGCTGTTGCCGAAGCTGAGCCCCCGCTGCGCCATCTTGCTGCTGCACAACGGCATGGGCACTCAGGAAGAACTGCCGCCGAACGGCCAGCCCATCTTGCAGGGCACCACCACCCACGCCGCGCGCCACGAAGGCAGCACCATTATCCACGTCGCCACCGGCATCACCCACATCGGCCCCACCTCACCGGCCGCCCAGCACCTCAGCCACCTGGCGGAAGTGCTGCATCAGGCGCTGCCCGACGTCGCCTGGCACAACAACATCGCCTCGGCCAACTGGCGCAAGCTGGCGGTCAACTGCGTGATCAACCCGCTGACGGCGCTGTACGGCTGCCGCAACGGCGATCTGCAGCGCTACCCGGAGCAGATCGAAGCGCTGTGTCGTGAAGTCGCCAGCGTGATGGCCATGGAGGGTTACCACACCTCCTGCGAAGGCCTGATGCAATACGTGATGGACGTGATCCACAGCACCGCCGACAACGTTTCGTCGATGCTGCAGGATATCCGCAGCCAGCGGCATACCGAGATCGACTACATCACCGGCTACCTGCTGCGCCGCGCGCGCAGCCACGGCCTCACGCTGCCGGAGAATGCGCGGCTGTTTGAATTGATTAAACGAAAGGAAAATGAATATGAGCGTATCGGCGCTGGTCTGCCTGGCACCTGGTAGCGAAGAAACCGAAGTCGTCACCACCATCGATCTGCTGGTGCGGGCGGGCGTTAAAGTCACTACCGCCAGCGTCGCCGGCGACGGCGAGCTGACTATCGTTTGTTCGCGCGGCGTCAAGCTGCTGGCCGACGCGCCGCTGGTGGCGATCGTCGATGAGCCTTTCGACGCCATCGTGCTGCCCGGCGGCCTGCAGGGGGCGGAATGCTTCCGCGACAGTCCGCTGCTGGTGGAAAAAGTGCGGCAGATGCATCTGCAGGGCCACATCGTCGCCGCCATCTGCGCGGCCCCGGCGCTGGTGTTGCAGCACCACGATCTGTTCCCGATCGGCAACATGACCGGTTTCCCAGGTTTGAAAGATCGGATACCGGCGGATAAATGGATGGAGCGCCGCGTGGTGTACGACGCGCGCGTCAACCTGCTCACCAGCCAGGGGCCGGGCACCGCGATGGAGTTTGCACTGAAGCTGATAGACCTGCTGCTCGGCAAGGCCAAAGCGGCGGAGATCGCCGCGCAGCTGGTGCTGATCCCTGGGATGTACGATTTCCGCGACTGAGCGGCTTGCCGATAAAAAAAGGGCTGAACACCGGTTCAGCCCCTCTCATTTACGCCGCTGCCCGCGTTACGGGCGATAAACCTTCACGTTGCTGAAGCCCTGCTCCAGCAGGTACAGCGCCTGCAGGCGGCTCATTACGCCGCGCTCGCAGTACAGCAGATAGGTTTTGCTCTGATCCAGATCGCCGAACTGGGTGCTCAGCTTATAGAACGGCAGCGCTTTCACTTCAACCTGTTCCAGCTGCAACGGCTTCTCTTCCTGCTCGTCGTTGGAACGGATATCCAGGATCACCTCGTCGGCGCCGAAGGCCGCGACGGTTTCCACTTCGGTCACCTGCTCCTGCGCCTGCTCGGCGATGGAGCGAATATCGACGTTCTTCGCCTCGCTCACCACCCGATCGAGAATGCTGAAATCGAAGTGGCTTTCTTCCTCTTCAATCTTGGCCTTGACGGCTTTTACCGTCGGGCTCTTCGAAATCACGCCGCAGTATTCCGGCATGGTTTTGGCGAAGTCTTCGGTGCCGATTTCACGCGCCAGTTTGATGATGTGCTCTTTATCGTGCGAGATCAGCGGACGCAGGATCAGCGTATCGGACGCATTGTCGATCAAGCGCAGGTTGGTCAGCGTCTGGCTGGACACCTGCCCCAGCGCTTCACCGGTTACCAGCGCCTGCACGCCGTAGCGTTCGGCCACTTGCGAAGCGGCGCGCACCATCATGCGCTTGAGCACCACGCCCATCTGGCCGTCGTCGACTTTCTCCAGGATCTCGCCCACCACCGGCTCGAAGTCGATAGCGACGAAGCGCACCTTGTGCGAGCTGGCGAAACGGTTCCACAGGTAGTGCGCCACCTGCTTCACGCCAATCTCATGCGCGGCGCCGCCCAGGTTAAAGAAGCAGAAGTGCACGCGGCAGCCGCGACGCATCAGCATATAGCTGGACACGCCCGAGTCGAAACCGCCGGAAATCAGCGACATCACGTCTTCCTGAGTGCCGACCGGGTAACCGCCGATGCCTTCGAGGCGGCGTTTAACCAGCATCAGCTTGTCGTCTTCGATCTCGAGGTTTACCGTGACCTGCGGGCGGGTCAGGTTAACGCGCGCGCTGTCGATATGCTGGTTCAGACCGCCGCCGACGTAGCGCTCCACGTCCTGCGAGTTGAACGCCTGCTTGCCGCGGCGCTTGACGCGCACGCAGAAGGTTTTGCCTTCCAGCTGGGCGCGGTAGGCTTCCAGCGTCTGCTCGAAGATGTGGTGGATATCGGTATAAGCGCGATCTTCCACTTCCAGAATATGGTGGATGCCGGGAATGCGCGTCAGCGCGTCGGCGATGACCGGCCGCTGGTTTTCATCTTTGGCGCGAACTTCGATATGATCCCAGTGACGGACGACCGCCAGCGTTTCATCATACTGCTTCAGGACGTTGCGAATATTGGTCGAGAGAATCTTGATAAAGCGCAAGCGCACAGATTGGCTCTTGATGGTGATTTCCGGGAACAATTTAATGATAAACTTCATGGCGGTCTTTGTTGTCAGATAAGAATTACGGCGCGGAGTATATCACCATATCGCCGTGCTCTGCGCACAAAACCACACATGAGCGCCATGATTTGCTAATCAAGATCCGCTAGGATAGGCTCTGGCGCCACGGTTCACATGATGACGTAAAAAGAAAATTATGCCGAAAAAACCAGCACAATCAGCCAGTACAGAGCAAACAGCCAGCTTTGAAAGCGCCCTCGGCGAGCTGGAAAGCATCGTGACGCGTCTGGAGTCGGGCGAACTGCCGCTGGAAGACGCGCTGAACGAATTCGAACGCGGCGTGCAGCTGGCGCGTCAAGGCCAGCAGAAACTGCAACAGGCGGAACAGCGTGTGCAGATCCTCCTTAACGACAGCGCCGACGACGCGGCGTTGGCGCCTTTCACACCGGATACCGAGTAACCGACATGTCTGAGATCGTCCCATCGGCCGCTTTTGCCGATCAACTGCAGATTTTCCGCCGGCGCGCCGATCGCGCGCTGCTGGATTTCATCGCCCCGCTGCCGTTCAACAACGGCAACATGGTGGCGGCGATGCGTCATGGCGCCTTACTGGGCGGCAAGCGCCTGCGCCCGTTCCTGGTGTACACCACCGGCCAGATGTTCGGCGTATCGCTGACCAACCTGGACGCGCCGGCGGCGGCGGTGGAATGCATTCACGCCTACTCGCTGATCCACGACGATCTGCCGGCGATGGACGACGACGATCTGCGCCGCGGCCAGCCGACCTGCCACATTAAATTCGGCGAAGCCAACGCGATCCTGGCCGGCGATGCGCTGCAAACGCTGGCGTTTTCGATCCTGGCCGATGCCGAAATGCCCGACGTGGCGCTGCGCGATCGGCTGGCGATGGTCTCCGAACTGGCGGCAGCCAGCGGCGTCGCCGGCATGTGCGGCGGCCAATCGCTGGATCTGGAGGCCGAAGGCAAGCGTGTCGATCTGCAGGCGCTGGAGCAGATCCACCGCCACAAAACCGGTGCGTTGATCCGTGCCGCGGTGCGTCTGGGCGCGCTGAGCGCCGGCGAAGCAGGACGAGCGGCGCTGCCGCAGTTGGATCGTTACGCCGCTGCGGTCGGCCTGGCGTTCCAGGTGCAGGATGACATTTTGGACGTTGTCGGCGAGACTGAGAAAATCGGCAAGCGCCAGGGAGCGGACCAACAACACGGAAAGAGTACCTACCCGGCGTTACTCGGGCTTGACAGCGCGAAAGCAAAAGCGTGGGATCTCTATCAGGAAGCATTAGCTGCATTGGACACTTTGGCAGCGCAATCTTATAACACAGCGCCATTGCGAGCGTTAGCCAGCTTCATTATTGAACGCGACAATTAACGTGTGACGTTAACTCCTCTGATATGAGTATCGAATGAGTCTTGATATAGCCAAATACCCAACCCTGGCGCTAGCGGAAAACCCCGAGGAACTCCGCTCACTGCCCAAAGAGAGCTTGCCGAAGCTGTGCGATGAGCTGCGGCAATATCTGCTGAACAGCGTCAGTCGCTCCAGCGGCCACTTTGCCTCCGGGCTGGGTACCGTCGAACTGACGGTGGCGTTGCATTTCGTCTACAACACGCCGTTCGATCATCTGGTGTGGGACGTCGGCCACCAGGCCTACCCGCACAAAATCCTGACCGGCCGCCGCGACCGGATCGCCACTATCCGGCAAAAGAACGGGTTGCACCCCTTCCCGTGGCGCGCCGAAAGCGAATACGACGTGCTGTCGGTCGGCCATTCGTCAACCTCGATCAGCGCCGGCCTCGGTATGGCGGTGGCGGCAGAGCGTGAAGGCAAAGGCCGCCGCACGGTGTGCGTGATCGGCGATGGCGCCATCACCGCCGGCATGGCGTTCGAAGCGATGAACCACGCCGGCGACATCAATCCGGACATGCTGGTGGTGCTGAACGACAACGAGATGTCGATCTCGGAAAACGTCGGCGCGCTGAACAACCATCTGGCACAGCTGCTGTCCGGCAAGCTTTACTCCACCCTGCGCGAAGGCGGCAAAAAAGTGCTGGCCGGCGTGCCGCCGATCAAGGAGCTGGTGAAACGCACCGAAGAGCACCTGAAAGGCATGGTGGTGCCGGGTACGCTGTTCGAAGAGCTGGGCTTCAACTACATCGGCCCGGTAGACGGGCACGACGTACAAGGCCTGGTCGCCACGTTGAAAAACATGCGCGATCTGAAAGGCCCGCAGCTGTTGCACATCATGACCAAGAAAGGCCGCGGTTACGCGCCGGCGGAGAAGGATCCGATCAGCTTCCACGCGGTGCCGAAGTTCGATCCCGCCAGCGGCACGCTGCCGAAAAGCGCCGGCGGTCTGCCGACCTATTCGAAAATCTTCGGCGACTGGCTGTGTGAAACCGCCGCCAAAGACAGCTCACTGATGGCGATCACGCCGGCGATGCGCGAAGGTTCCGGCATGGTGCAGTTCTCGCGCGACTATCCGCAGCAATATTTCGATGTGGCGATCGCCGAGCAGCACGCGGTCACCTTCGCCGCCGGGCTGGCGATCGGCGGCTACAAGCCGGTGGTGGCGATCTATTCCACCTTCCTGCAACGCGCCTACGATCAGCTGATCCATGACGTGGCGATCCAAAACCTGCCGGTGATGTTCGCCATCGATCGCGGCGGCATCGTAGGCGCCGACGGCCAGACCCACCAGGGGGCGTTCGATCTGTCGTTCATGCGCTGCATCCCGACCATGGTGATCATGACGCCGAGCGACGAAAATGAATGCCGCCAGATGCTGTATACCGGCTATCACTACAACGACGGCCCGAGCGCCGTGCGCTATCCGCGCGGCACCGGCACCGGCGCTGCGCTGGAGCCGCTCAGCCTGCTGCCGATCGGCACAGGCGTGGTGCGCCGCCAGGGGGAAAAGATCGCCATTCTCAACTTCGGCACCCTGCTGCCGGAGGCCGCTGCGGCGGCGGAAGCGCTCAACGCCACGCTGGTCGACATGCGCTTCGTCAAACCGCTGGACGAGCAGCTGGTGCTCGAACTGGCCGCCAGCCATGAAACGCTGGTCACGCTGGAAGAGAACGCCATCATGGGCGGCGCCGGCAGCGGCGTCAACGAACTGCTGATGGCCAAACGCCGTCCGGTGCCGGTGCTGAACCTCGGCCTGCCGGACAGCTTCGTCTCACAGGGCACCCAGGAAGAACTGCGCGCCGATCTGGGGCTGGACGCCGCCGGCATTCAGCGCCAAATCGAAACCTGGCTGGCGCAGTAATTCGCCACTCGCGCCTGATAAAACGCCTCCGCCTTCGGGGGCGTTTTCATTTCCGCCCTCCGGGATCCGCGCTACAGTTACTGTCTGAGCTGTGAATGGGAGGCAAGCATGAAGTATCTCAAACTGGGCAACACCGATCTGAACGTCTCGCGCATCTGCCTGGGTTGCATGACCTACGGCGAACCGAGCCGCGGCAATCACGCCTGGACGCTGCCGGAAGAAAGCAGCCGCCCACTGTTGAAACAGGCGCTGGAAGCCGGCATCAACTTTTTCGACACCGCCAACAGCTATTCCGACGGCAGCAGCGAAGAGATCCTCGGCCGGGCGCTGCGCGACTATGCACGCCGCGAGGAGGTGGTGATCGCCACCAAGGTTTATTTCCCGCTGAGCAACCTGGAGCGCGGTTTGTCGCGCGCCAAGATCATGCAGTCCATCGACGACAGCCTGCGCCGTCTCGGCACCGACTATGTCGATTTGCTGCAAATCCATCGCTGGGATTACGAAACGCCGCTGGAAGAGACGCTGGAAGCGCTGCACGACGTGGTGAAAGCCGGTAAGGCGCGTTACATCGGCGCCTCTTCCATGTACGCCTGGCAGTTCGCCAAGGCGCTGTATACCGCCGATCTGCACTGCTGGACGCGCTTCGTCAGCATGCAGGATCAATACAACCTGATCCAGCGCGAAGAAGAGCGTGAGATGCACCCGCTGTGCGCCGCCGAAGGCATCGCCGTACTGCCGTGGAGCCCGCTGGCGCGCGGCCGCCTGACCCGCCCCTGGGGCGAAACCACCGCCCGCCTGGTCTCGGACCAGTTCGGCAAGAGTCTGTACGATGAAACCGAAGGCATCGACGCCATTATCGCCGAGCGCGTCGCCAGCCTGGCGGAGGAACGCGGCGTGCCACGCGCGCAGATCGCGCTGGCCTGGCTGCTGAACAAGCCGGCGGTCAGCGCGCCGATCGTTGGCGCGTCACGCAGCGAGCAGTTGGACGACGCCATTGCCGCGGTCGATTTGAGTTTGTCGCCGCAAGAGGTGGCGGAGTTGGAAACGGCTTACGTGCCGCATCGGGTGACGGGATTTGAATAAGAAAAGCGGGCGCGAAGAACCGCGCCCGGCTGTCAGAACAGCCCGATCGGCCAGTGGTGCCCAATCAGGTAGATGATGCCCGCAGACAGCACGCCGGCGATGATATCGTCGACCATGATGCCCATGCCGCCATGCACGTTGCGGTCGAACCAGCGGATCGGCCACGGCTTCCACATATCCAGAATGCGGAAGATGACGAAACCGGCGGCGACCCAGCGCCAATCGTTGACCGGCAGCGCCATCAGCGTGATCCACATGCCGACGAACTCATCCCAGACGATGCTGCCGTGATCGTGCACCTTCATGTCTTTTGCCGTGCGGTGGCAAATATAGACGCCGATGCAAATGCTGAACATCACCGTCAGCGAGTAGAGCTGCCACGGCAGTTGGATCAGCAGCAGCCAGAACGGGATCGCCGCCAGCGATCCCATGGTGCCCGGCATCACCGGTGACAAACCGCTGCCGAAACCGGTGGCCAGCAGGTGCCACGGATTGCTCATCCGCAGCCGACGCTTGGCTTCATCCATGGGTGCCCGGCTCCGCGTTGAAATGATCGAACCCGGCCCAGTCCAGCACCACCGCCTCGTCGTTGCGGTAATAGCGAATGCCTTCAGACAGCGGGCCAATCTGGCCGATACAGGTGTAATCGGCCCCGAGGTGGCTCAGCGCCACGTCCAGCGCGCCGCGGTTGATCTCCGGCACGGTGAAGCACAGCTCGTAGTCTTCGCCGCCCGCCAGCGCCCAACGCAGCGCCTGTTCGGCATCGGCATGGCTGCTCAGCGCCTGCGACATCGGCAGCTCGTCCAGCACGATGCGCGCGCCGCAGTCGCTGGCCTTCAGGATGTGCTTCAGATCGGAAATCAGGCCGTCGGAAAGATCGATTGCCGAGCTGGCCAGATCGCGCAGCGCCTGCCCCTGCAGCACCCGCGGCTGCGGACGCAGATGGCGAGCGACCAGATAATCGCGCGCCGCGCTATCCGTCACCGCCAGGCGATCCTGCAGGATCGCCAAACCGGCGGCGCTGTCGCCCAGCGTGCCGGTCACATAGATCCAGTCGCCGATGCGCGCGCCGCTGCGGCTCAACGCCCGGCCGGCCGGGATCAGCCCCTGAATGGTCAAGGTCATGCTCAGCGGGCCGCGCGTGGTATCGCCGCCGATCAGCTGCATGCCGTAATAATTGAGTTGATCGAACAGGCTGTCGCTGAACGCCTTCAGCCAGGGTTCGTTCACCTCCGGCAGCGTCAGGGCCAGCGAGAGCCACGCCGGATCGGCGCCCATCGCCGCCAGATCGCTCAGATTGACCGCCAGCGCTTTATACCCGAGATCGGCCGGATCGATGTCCGGCAGGAAGTGAATGCCCGCGACCAACGTATCGGTACTGACGGCCACCAGCTGTTTTTCCGGCACTGCCAGCAGTGCGCAGTCATCTCCAATGCCCAACTGTACATCCCGGCGCACGCGCTTAAACCGGTCAAAATAGCGGGCAATGAGGTCAAATTCGCCGCATGCCATATCGATATTCCACTAGAAGAAATTAAGGCCGGGAATGCCGGCCTTAATGTTTTTACTTTTTCTTGCGAAGGGTTGGCGCCACTTTATCCAGCACCCCGTTCACAAACTTGTGGCTGTCTTCCGCGCCGAAGGTTTTCGCCAGCTCGATCGCTTCGTTGATCGCCACCTTGTAAGGGACATCCTCGCGCATTTTCAGTTCAAACAGCGCGACGCGCAGCACCGCGCGTTCCACCTGGCCCAGCTCTTCGAGCTGACGCGACAGGTAAGGCGCCATCAGTTCGTCCAGCATACCTGCATTCACTGCCGCGCCGGACAGCAACTCGCGAAAATAGGCGACGTCAACATCTTTGACATCCTGCTCCGTCAGGAACTGGTGTTCAACATCGGCAAGGTCGTTTTTAGACAACTGCCAAGAGTAAAGCGCTTGAACAGCGCACTCACGAGCGCGGCGACGAGCAGCAGGTTTCACGGAATTCCCCTTAACTAAATTCAGGCTTTAATAGCTTTGATAACATTAATCATTTCAAGTGCGGTCAACGCGGCTTCAGCGCCCTTGTTGCCCGCTTTGGTGCCGGCGCGTTCGATCGCTTGTTCGATGCTTTCGGTAGTCAGCACGCCAAAGGCAACCGGGATTTCGGCATTCATCGCAACGTTGCCGATGCCGGAGCTGGCTTCGCCCGCCACATATTCGAAGTGCGCGGTGCCCCCACGGATAACGGTGCCCAGCGCGATAACCGCGTCGTATTTGCCGGTTTTGGCCAATACGCTCGCCGTCAGCGGCAGCTCGTAAGCGCCCGGGACCCAGACAACGGTGATGTTGTCGTCAGCAACCTGACCAATGCGTTTCAGCGCGTCGATGGCGCCTTCCAGCAGGCTGTCGTTGATGAAATTGTTAAAACGTGCAATTGCGATCGCCACACGGGCATTTGGAGTAGCAACAACACCTTCGATAACTTTCATGGGCTTTCCTTAAAAATGGGTTCAATACCCCGCAGGGGGGCGGATTCTATCATATTCTTTCATCGCCTGCGCGGCGCTTTTGTAAAACCGGCGCGCGGGCGCGAGATTCAGTGTTTCGCCCGCAGGCGCAAACGCAGATCGGGGCCAACCTGGCGCACGTCGCTAAAGACAAATTCCGGCGCGTCGGCCAACCGCTCCAGGCCCGGCAGATGACACAGACCGCGGCTATTATCGCCCAACAGTTTCGGCGCGATATACAAAATGAGCTCATCCACCAGGCCGGCCTGCAGCAATGCCCCGGCCAGCGATGCGCCCGCCTCCACCCAGATTGAATTCACCTGGCGCTTGGCCAACAGCATCATCATCACCACCAGATCGATACCGCCGCCGTGCGCCGGGCAGATAAACTGCTCAACGTCTTGCGGCCAGGCCTGTTCATCCGCCTGCAGCCGCGCCAGCCAGGTAGCGCCCGGCTGCTGCACCACGCGATGCTGTGGGGTGATGCGATTTTGGCTGTCGAGCAGGATACGCAGCGGCTGACGCAGATTTTCGCGCGGATAGAGGCGCTGGGTCTCGGCATCCAGCTCATCCCAACGCACCGTCAGCGACGGATCGTCCGCCAGCACGGTGGCGCTGGTGCTGAGAATGGCGGCGCTCTGCGCGCGCAGCCGCTGCACGTCCTGACGCGCTTCGGGTGAGGTGATCCACTGGCTTTCGCCGGAGGCCATCGCCGTGCGGCCGTCCAGCGACGCGCCCAGCTTCAGTTGCACATAGGGCAAACCGGTGCGCATGCGTTTGAGGAAGCCCAGGTTGACCGCTTCGGCCTCGGCCAGCATCAGGCCATGACGTACTTCGACGCCGGCTTGCTGCAGCTTGTACAAGCCGCGCCCCGCCACCTGAGGATTGGGATCTTGCATCGCCGCGACCACCCGCGTCACGCCGGCGGCCACCAGCGCATCGGCGCAGGGAGGCGTGCGGCCGTGATGGCTGCACGGCTCGAGCGTCACATAGGCGGTGGCGCCGCGCGCCTTGTCGCCCGCCATGCGCAGCGCGTGCACTTCCGCGTGCGGCTCGCCGGCGCGCAGATGATAGCCTTCACCGACAATTTCGCCGTCGCGCACGATAACGCAGCCGACGTTCGGATTGGGCGCGGTGGTGAAACGCCCCAGCCGCGCCAGCTCGAAGGCGCGCGCCATGTAAAATTCGTCGTGATGCATGAAAGATCCTTTAGTCTTGCAGGCGGGCAATCTCTTCGCCGAACTCGCGCACGTCTTCGAAGCTGCGGTACACCGACGCGAAGCGAATGTAGGCGACCTTATCCAGCTTTTTCAGCGCGTCCATCACCAGATTGCCGACTAACTTGGTCGGCACTTCGCGTTCGCCGGTGGCGCGCAGTTGGGATTTGATATGGTTAAGGGCGTTTTCCACGTCGTCCGAGCTGACCGGGCGCTTTTCCAGCGCTTTCAGCATTCCGCGACGCAGTTTGTCTTCGTTGAACGGCTCGCGCACCTCATCGCTTTTAATCACTCGCGGCATCACCAGCTCGGCCACCTCGAAGGTGGTGAAGCGTTCATTGCATACCAGACACTGGCGACGACGGCGTACTTGCGAACCGTCCCCCACCAGGCGGGAATCAATGACTTTGGTATCAACGGCGGCGCAGAAAGGGCAATGCATAACACGTCCTGATAAACGTTTTTTATAGATAAATGCAGTTTAACCCGAAGTGAAGCCACAACAAAGGGCGTCGGCCATTTGTTGCGATAAGCGGCGGGCAGGCGGCGCCGATATGACTTTCACCGCCATGCGGGCTAAGCTTGATAGCAGGAGATTCAGCATAGGAAATCGCCGTCATGACAACCCGTTATCCCAAAACCGCCCTGCTCGCCGCCGCCGTGTTGCTCACTGGCTGCGCGCACAACGCCGCCGTGCCTCAGCTGCGCCATCAGGTCGCCGCACTTAACCAAAAAGTGAGCGTATTGACCGATCAGGCCACCGCGCTGGAGCGGCAAAACCAGCTCAATCAGCACTCCGACAACGGCGTCTACCTGCTGCCGGCGGCGCGGAGCGCCGCCCGTTTGCAAAGCGGCATCGGCGAACTGAGCGTTTCGCTGAGCCACATCAAGAGCGAAGCCAACGGTGCCCAGGCGCAGCTGCATGTGCGCATCCTCTCACAGGCCACGCTGCCGCCGTTTAAAGCGGTGGTGGAATGGGGCCAACTGGACGCGGCCACCGGCCGGCCGCTGACCGCCGAGGCGCTGTCGCAACCGATCGCCAGCGCCGACTCGCTGCTGCCGAAACCCGGGCAGGACTTCGAGCTGCGCTTCAGCGGCCTGACGCCGGAACAGCTGGGCTATATCCGTCTGCACAGCCTGGTAGCCACCGCCCAGCCGGCGGTGGTGCAGCAACACTGAAATCCGAGGCAAAAAAAAGGAGCGCCGATAGGCGCTCCTTCTCATTTCGCTGAATACTGCGGCGGTTAAGGCAGAATCGAAGGCTGATCCGCGCCCTCTTTTTCCACTTTTTGCTGCAGCATGTGTTCGCGTTTCATCCCCAGCTTCAACGCCAGCGCGGACGCGACGTAGATAGAGGAAACGGTACCGATCGACACGCCGATCAGCATCGCCAGCGAGAAGCCTTGCAGCATCGCGCCACCGAAGATGTACAGCATCAGCACCACCATCAGGGTGGTCCCGGAAGTCATCAGCGTACGGCTCAGCGTCTGGGTCAACGACACGTTCATGATCTCGTAAGGCGTGCCGCGGCGGATCTTGCGGAAGTTCTCACGAATACGGTCGGAGACCACGATGCTGTCGTTCAGCGAGTAACCGATAACCGACATCAGGGACGCGACGATGGTCAGGTCAATCTCGATGTGGAACAGCGACAGCACGCCCAGCGTGATGATCACGTCGTGCGCCAGCGCGATAACCGCCCCCAGCGCCAGGCGCCATTCGAAGCGGAAGCCGACGTAGATCAGGATACAGATCAACGCCACCAGCAGCGCCATGCCGCCGGTTTGCGCCAGCTCGCTGCCCACGCTCGGGCCGACGAACTCAATGCGCTTCACGGTGGCGTTTTTATCCACCGAGTCGTTGATCACGCCGATCACCTTATTGCCCAGTTCCTGGCCTGCGGTGCCGGTCGCCGGTGGCATGCGCACCATCACGTCGCGGCTGCTGCCGAAGTTCTGGATAATCGGATCCTGGAACCCGGCCTTCTCCAGCGTGTCGCGCATCAGGTCGAGGTTAGCCGGCTTCTCCAGGTTGATTTCAATCACCGTACCGCCGGTGAAATCCAGACCCCAGTTAAAGCCGCGCACCGACATGGTGGCGATCGACGCGACCAACAGCACCAACGAGATGCCGAAAGCCACGTAGTCCCAGCGCATAAAGTCGTAGACTTTACGGCCGTAGTTGAGTTGCTCAACAGTATAATCCTGTGCCACAACGCACTCCTCAGATAGACAGCTTGTTAATGCGTTTGCCGCCGTAAAGCAGGTTGACGATGGCACGGGTACCGACAATCGCGGTGAACATGGACGTCGCCACACCGATAGCGGTGGTGATCGCAAAGCCCTTGATCGAACCGGTGCCGACTGCGTACAGGATGACCGCGGTGATCAGGGTGGTGATGTTGGCGTCGACGATACTGGAGAACGCGCCTTTATAGCCCTCATGGATCGCCTGCTGAACGGATCGGCCGTTCTTCAGCTCTTCCTTGATACGTTCGTTAATCAGTACGTTGGCGTCGACCGCCACCGCCAGCGTCAACACGATCCCGGCAATGCCCGGCATGGTCAGCGTCGCCCCCGGCAACAGGGACATCACGCCGACGATCAACACCAGGTTAGCGACCAGCGCCGTGGTGGCGATCACGCCGAACTTACGGTACCAGACCACCATGAAGACGATGGACGCCACCAGGCCCCACAGACAGGCTTCCAGACCTTGGGTGATGTTCTGCTGACCCAAGGTTGGACCGATGGTGCGCTCTTCAACGATCTGAATCGGCGCAATCAGCGCACCCGCACGCAGCAGCAGCGAAAGCTGACGCGCTTCGTTCGGGTTGCCGATGCCGGTGATGCGGAAGCTGTTGCCCAGACGCGACTGAATGTTCGCCACGTTGATCACTTCTTCCTGTTTCACCAGCACCGCACGGCCGTTGGCGTCTTTCTTGCCGCTGTCCTTGTACTCCACGAACAGGGTCGCCATCGGTTTGCCGATGTTGTCCTTGGTGAAGTTGGACATCGACGTGCCGCCGGCGCTGTCCAGCGAGATGTTAACCTGCGGCTGGTTGTATTCGTCGGTGCTCGAGGTGGAGTCGGTGATGTGGTCACCGGTCAGGATCACGCGCTTGTACAACACGATCGGCTGGCCGTCGCGGGTGTATTTCACCTCGGAATCGCCCGGC
The DNA here is from genome assembly GCF_052167655.1 of Serratia sp. CY55921. Classification (NCBI taxonomy): domain Bacteria; kingdom Pseudomonadati; phylum Pseudomonadota; class Gammaproteobacteria; order Enterobacterales; family Yersiniaceae; genus Serratia; species Serratia sp. CY55921. The sequence continues at coordinate 2,687,205 of NZ_JBJNMU010000001.1, forward strand.
ACGCGGCCGTTGGCCGCCGCGGTGGCGTCCGCATTGGTGTTCACCAGACGGAATTCCAGCGTCGCGGTGGCGCCCAGAATTTCTTTGGCGCGCGCGGTGTCCTGAATGCCCGGCAACTCAACCACGATGCGGTCGGATCCCTGGCGCTGCACCAGCGGTTCGGCGACGCCGAGCTGGTTGACGCGGTTACGCAGGATAGTGATGTTCTGCTGTACGGCGTATTCGCGCGCTTCGCTCAGACGGGCGTCCGTCAGGCTGGCTTTCATGGTGTTGGCGCCATTGGCGGACAGCACCAGATCGCGCTGACGCGGGCCGATATAGCTGATGGCCTGGTCACGGGCCGCATCGTCGCGGAAGCGAACTTCCACGCCGTTGTTATCCAGCTTGCGGATAGACGCGTAAGGAATGCCCTTCTCGCGCAGCTCGCTGCGCAGGGTATCCATGGTCTGTTCCTGCAGCTTGCTCAACGCGGTGTCCATGTCCACTTCCATCAGGAAGTGCACGCCGCCGCGCAGGTCCAGACCGAGTTTCATCGGCTCTGCGCCCAGCATGGCCAGCCAGGTCGGCGTAGCCGGCGCCAGGTTCAGCGCCACGACGAATTTGTCACCCAGCTCGGTCACCAGCGCTTCGCGGGCGCGCAGCTGAACGTCAGGATCTTTAAAGCGAGCCAGGATGGCGCCATTTTCCAGCGCAATCGACTTGCTCGCGATGTTGTCTTTTTCTAATACGGTACGGACCTGGTCCAGCGTAGTTTCACTGGCGGCGACGCCGCGCGCGCCAGTGATTTGTACGGCCGGATCCTCACCGTAGATGTTGGGAAGCGCATAAAGCAGACCGACGAGGATCACGACGATCAACATCAGATACTTCCACAAAGGATAACGGTTTAGCACGGCAATTCCCTTCGGGAAAAAAGATTACAGGGCCTTCATGGTACCTTTCGGCAGAACGGCCGCCACGAAGTCACGCTTGATCATCACTTCCGTGGTGTCGTTCAGCGCGATGGCGATGATGCCGGTGTCGGCCACTTTGGTCACGCGACCGATCAGGCCGCCGGTGGTCAGCACTTCGTCGCCCTTGCCGATGGAGTCCATCAGCTTCTTGTGATCTTTCGCGCGCTTCTGCTGTGGGCGCAGGATCATGAAGTAGAAGATCAGGCCGAACACCACCAGCATAATGATCAGAGAGTACGGGCTTCCCTGAGCCGGAGCCCCTGCGGATGCGACGGCGTCAGAAATGAAAAAGCTCATTGAAATTCCCTCATTAAGTTATCAATTATTAGATCAAGCGTTTAAAGGCGGAATCGGCTTGCCGATCCGACCATAGAAATCCGCAACAAACTGCTCTAATTTACCCTCTTCGATAGCCTGGCGTAAACCCGCCATCAGGCGCTGGTAGTGACGCAGGTTATGAATTGTGTTCAGTCGAGCACCCAATATTTCGTTGCAACGGTCGAGATGGTGCAAGTAGGCGCGGCTGTAATGGCGACACGTGTAGCAATCACAGTCTTTATCCAGCGGAGAAGTATCATCCTTGTGCTTGGCATTACGGATTTTTACCACACCGTCAGTCACGAACAAATGGCCGTTGCGGGCGTTGCGGGTCGGCATGACGCAGTCGAACATGTCGATGCCGCGGCGCACGCCTTCCACCAAATCTTCCGGCTTGCCGACGCCCATCAAATAGCGTGGCTTATCTTCCGGAATTTGCGGGCAAACGTGTTCAAGAATGCGATGCATATCCTCTTTCGGCTCGCCTACAGCCAAGCCGCCCACAGCGTACCCATCAAAGCCGATATCCACCAGCCCTTTTACTGAAACATCACGTAAATCTTCGTAAACGCCGCCCTGAATGATGCCGAACAGCGCATTTTTATTTTCCAGCTCGTCGAAACGCTGGCGGCTGCGCTGCGCCCAACGCAGCGACATTTCCATCGAACGCTTGGCGTAGTCCCAGTCGGCCGGGTACGGCGTACATTCATCGAAGATCATCACGATGTCGGAACCCAGGTCATACTGGATTTCCATCGATTTTTCCGGGCTCAGGAACACCTTGTCGCCGTTGATCGGGTTGCGGAAGTACACGCCTTCCTCTTTGATCTTGCGCATCGCCCCCAGGCTGAACACCTGGAAACCGCCGGAGTCGGTGAGGATCGGGCCCGGCCACTGCATGAAATCGTGCAGATCGCCGTGCAGCTTCATGATCTCCTGGCCAGGGCGCAGCCACAGGTGGAAGGTGTTGCCCAGCAGGATCTGCGCGCCGGTCTCTTTCACTTCTTCCGGCGTCATGCCCTTGACCGTGCCGTAGGTACCGACCGGCATAAAGGCCGGGGTTTCCACTACGCCGCGGTCAAAAATCAGGCGGCCGCGGCGTGCGCGGCCATCGGTAGTTTGTAGTTCGTACTTCACAAAGCCTCCAGCATCAGAGAAACAGTCTGATGTCGTTGAAACGGGGCCGCGCCGTGGGCGCAGCCCGGGAAATTAACCGCCGACGGACTCGTTTTCCGCCTGCGGATTACGGCTGATGAACATCGCATCGCCGTAGCTGAAAAAGCGATACTGCTCGGCCACCGCCTGCTGATAGGCGTTCATGGTATTTTTGTAGCCGGCGAAAGCCGACACCAGCATGATCAGGGTGGACTCCGGCAGGTGGAAGTTGGTCACCAGCGCGTCGATCACCTGATAGTGGTAACCCGGATAGATAAAGATGCTGGTGTCGCCGAAGAACGGCGCAATCAGCGCCTCTTTGCTGGCCGCCGCGGCGCTTTCCAGCGAACGCACCGAGGTGGTGCCCACCGCCACCACGCGCTTGCCGCGCGCTTTACAGGCCAGCACCGCATCCACGACCTCCTGCGGCACTTCGGCGTATTCGGCGTGCATCACGTGATCTTCGATGGTTTCCACGCGCACCGGCTGGAAGGTGCCGGCGCCGACGTGCAGCGTTACGAACGCCATTTCAACGCCCTTGGCGCGCAGCGCCGCCAGCAGCGGTTCGTCGAAGTGCAGACCGGCGGTCGGCGCGGCGACCGCGCCCGGCTTCTCGCTGTAGACCGTCTGATACAGTTCGCGGTCGGCGTCCTCATCCGGGCGAGCGATATAAGGCGGCAGCGGCATATGGCCGGCCGCGTTGAGAAGGGTGAAGACATCGCGTTCGTCGTTGAAGCGCAGCTCGAACAGCGTCTCGTGGCGCGCCACCATGGTGGCGGCGATGCTCTCGTCATCCCCCAGCAGCAGCTCGGCGCCCGGCTTGGGCGCTTTCGACGCGCGCACGTGCGCCAGCACGCGATGGTCGTCCAGCACGCGCTCCACCAGCACTTCAATCTTGCCGCCGCTGACCTTGCGGCCGAACATGCGCGCCGGGATCACGCGGGTATTATTGAACACCAGCAGGTCGCCGGCTTCCAGCTTGTCCAGCAGATCGGTGAATACGCCGTGCGTCAGCGCCCCGCTCGGCCCGTCCAGCTGCAGCAGGCGGCATGCGCTGCGCTCGGCCTGGGGATAGTGGGCAATCAGGGATTCGGGAAGTTCAAACGAAAAATCAGCGACGCGCATGGGTATTCACTTCTTCAATTTAAGGCTGGTTGGTAAAAAACAGGCGGCCTAGTCTAAAGCCGGGGGCGGTCAGCGGCAAGAAATAAGGAGGATTTGCCTGACTTCGGGTATAGTTGAGGGATGAATTTTCTCGCTCATCTTCACCTGGCCATGCTGGCGGACAGCTCGCTGCTGGGCAACCTGCTGGCCGATTTCGTGCGCGGCAACCCCGCCGCCGACTATCAGCCCGAGGTCGTAGCCGGCATCATGATGCACCGCCGCGTCGACGTGCTGACCGACAGCCTGCCGCAGGTGAAAGCCTGCCGCGACTATTTCAGCGCCCCCTACCGCCGCGTAGCGCCGATCACCCTCGACGTGGTGTGGGACCATTTTCTGGCGCGCCACTGGCAGCAGCTGGAGCCTTCACGCGACCTGCACCAGTTTACCCAGGAAGCCCGCAGCCAGATCGAACCTTACCTGCCGCTCACGCCGCCGCGTTTTCAGAACCTGAACGGCTATCTGTGGCCGGAACGCTGGCTGGAACGCTACGCCGAATTGCCGTTCATCGCCCGGGTATTGCAGGGCATGGCCAGCCGCCGTCCGCGCCTCGATGCCCTGGCCGGCTCGTTCGCCGACGTCGAGCGGCATTATCATCAGCTTGAAACACAATTCTGGCAGTTTTATCCGCAAATGATGCAGCAGGCGAAGGAAAAAACGCTGTGAGGTCAAGCCCAAGCGTTTGAAATTGCAGCGCCTTGCAAGAATTTACGTTTTGCCGCTTGCCCTTTTGTGGGAAAAGGTTATTTTTAAAGCCTGTCAAATTTAATTAATGAATTTAATAGGTAAAAGCTATCTCATCGATTGGTCTTTTACCCTTTATTCACCAAGTCGCGGCCCCTATACTGGCCCTTGTTTTTACATCCACCCTTTAACACCTATTACAGGAGTAATTATGGTCCTGGTAACTCGTCAAGCCCCTGACTTCACTGCAGCTGCCGTACTGGGTAGCGGCGAAATCGTTGAAAACTTCAACCTGAAGAAGCACCTGAACGGCAAACCGGCCGTACTGTTCTTCTGGCCAATGGACTTCACCTTCGTATGCCCTTCCGAGCTGATCGCTTTCGATCACCGCTATGAAGAGTTCCAGAAGCGTGGCGTTGAAGTGGTTGGCGTTTCCTTCGACTCAGAATTCGTTCACAACGCATGGCGTAAAACCCCTGTCGACAAAGGCGGCATCGGTGAAGTGAAATACGCAATGGTTGCTGACGTTAAGCGTGAAATCCAGAAAGCTTACGGCATCGAACACCCGGAAGCCGGCGTTGCGCTGCGCGGCTCTTTCCTGATCGACAAAGACGGCATCGTGCGTGCTCAGGTTGTTAACGACCTGCCAATCGGCCGTAACATCGACGAAATGATCCGTACCGTCGACGCGCTGCAATTCCACGAAGAGCACGGTGAAGTGTGCCCGGCTCAGTGGGAAAAAGGCAAAGCAGGTATGGGCGCTTCCCCAGACGGCGTTGCAAAATACCTGTCTGAAAACGCTGCCAAGCTGTAATTTCAGCCTGATAGTGAATCAACCGGCCCACGCGGCCGGTTTTTTTTATGCCCCTTTATGGGGCAGACCGCCCACCTTCAGTGCTTTATTTCCCTGTTTCCGCTCACATTTCCTACCCTGCTCGCCGCGCGCACGCCCATCTGCGGCTACTATCAATAACGCTGGCTCGCGCTTTGCAAGTGAACAGCGGCAAGCAAACACAACACAATAAAAAACTGACAGGGTAGGAATAACTATGTTTTTACAGAAATGGAGCAAACCCCTGACCATGGCGGCGCTGCTGGTCAGCGGCAGCCTGTATGCGGCATCCAACCCGGCGGTGGAAGCCAAAAACGGCATGGTGGTCACCTCGCAACACCTGGCCTCGCAGGTCGGCGTGGATATCCTGAAGATGGGCGGCAACGCCATCGATGCCGCCGTGGCGGTGGGCTATGCGCAGGCGGTGGTTAACCCTTGCTGCGGCAACATCGGCGGCGGCGGCTTTATGACCGTCCACCTGGCGGACGGCACCGACACCTTCATCAACTTCCGTGAAACTGCGCCGGCGGCGGCCAGCGCCAACATGTATCTGGACGCCGACGGCAAGGTGAAGAAAGACGCCAGCCTGTACGGCTATCTGGCGGCCGGCGTACCGGGCACCGTGCTGGGAATGGAAACCGCGCGTGAGAAGTACGGCAAACTGAGCCGCGAACAGGTGCTGGCGCCGGCGATCAAGCTGGCGCGCGAAGGCTTTGTGCTGACCCGCGCTGATACCGATATTCTCGACACCACCGTTGCACGCTTCAAACAGGATCCCGAGTCGGCCAAAATCTTCCTGCGCCCGGACGGCAGCCCGCTGCAGCCGGGGGACAAACTGGTGCAAACCGATCTGGCCAATACGCTGGAAGCCATCGCCAAAGGGGGAACCGACGCCTTCTACAAAGGCAAGATCCCGCAGGCGGTAGAGGCGGCGGCCAAACAGGGCGGCGGCATTTTGACGGCGGCCGACTTCGCCAACTATAAAGTCACCGAAACCCCACCGATCACCTGCAGCTACCGCGGCTACAAGTTCGTGTCGGCGCCGCCTCCCAGCTCCGGCGGCGTGACGCTGTGCGAAATCCTCAACGTGGTGGAAGGCTATGACCTGAAAAGCATGGGCTTCAACTCGGCGGCGGCCATTCACACCATGACCGAGGCGATGCGCCATGCCTACATGGACCGCAACACCTACCTCGGCGACCCGGAATTCATCAAGAACCCGATCGACCGGCTGGTGAGCAAGAGCTACGCCGAGCAGATCCGCAAGAAAATCGTCGCGGACAAGGCCACGCCGTCGGAAAACGTGCAGCCCGGTATGGAACCGCATGAGAAGCCGGAAACCACCCACTATTCGATCGTCGACCATGACGGCAACGCGGTCTCCACCACCTATACCGTCAACGGCCGCTTCGGCGCCGTGGTGATCGCACCGGGCACCGGCTTCTTCCTCAACGACGAGATGGACGATTTTACGGTCAAAGTGGGCGAGAAAAACCTGTACGGGCTGGTGCAGGGCACCGCCAACAGCATTGCCCCCGGTAAGCGCCCACTATCGTCAATGAGCCCGACGCTGGTGACCAAGGACAACAAGATCTTTATGGTGCTGGGCTCGCCTGGCGGTTCGCGCATCATCACCATCACCCTGCAGACCGCGTTGAACGTGATCGACCACGGCATGGCGCCGCAGGAAGCGGTGGACGCACCGCGCATCCATCACCAATGGTTGCCGGATGAGGTGTACTACGAACAGCGCGGCGTTTCCGCCGATACGCTGAAACTGCTGAGCGGCATGGGCTATAAGATGGTCGAACAAACGCCGTGGGGCGCCGCCGAACTGATTCTGGTCGGTTTGCCGGGCGCGGCGGGCGTCAGCCCGGCCAACTCCGGCAACGATTCGGCGGTTTCCGGCAAAGTGCGCGAAGGTTACCTGTACGGCGCCAACGACGTGCGTCGCCCGGCAGGCTCCGCGGTCGGTTACTGATGTAAACGCCCACTCACCTTAATCGCGGGGGCCCTTCGGCCCCCCCAGTTCCCTTAGCCTTCACAGCGCCACACGGTGGCCGATTCTTCCGTCAGCTGCAGGCGCAGCCCGCCGGCCGTTTCGCTCAACTCTCCCCGCCCTTCCACACGCCGCCACGGGCCGCGGGCCAACAGCGGGTTGTGCGGCAGCTGCGCCTGGCCGCTGCCGTCGCGCTGCAGCGCCACCAGCACCTGCTCCTGCTGATACAGGCGCACGAACACCAGCGTTTCTCCGCTGGCGTACAGCACCTGACAGCCGCCGCGACGCAGCGCCAGGCTCTGTTTACGCAGCGCGGCCATGCGCTGGAACAGCGCCAGCAGCGGCCGATCCCAGTCGCCGACGTCCCACGGGAACGGCTTGCGGCAGAACGGATCGTTGCCGCCGTCCAGGCCAATCTCATCGCCGTAATAGAGGCAAGGCACGCCGATCCAGCTCAGCAACCACACCGCCGCCATCTGCATGCGCGCCGCGTTCCCCTGCAACAGCGTGAGGAAACGCGCGGTATCGTGGCTGTCCAGCTGGTTGAACTGGATCAGCTGGCGGCCGTGCGGCAACCCGGCGCGGTAGCCGTCCATCCACTGCGCGCATCCGGCGGCGTCCAGCCGCACCGGGTGATAAGCCACGTCCAGCCCCGCCAAAAACGCCCGCACCGGCAGCGCGAACCCCATGTAGTTCATCGCCGCATCCTCCACGCCGGCGTGCAGCCAGCGACGCGCGTCGCCAAAGTGCTCGCCCACTACGTAGGCCTGAGGATTCTCCTGCTTCACCGCCTGATAGATGCCCGCCAGGTGACGCAGGTTGCCGGCAGCGCCGCCGTTCTCCCCCAGCATATGCACCACGTCCAGCCGCCAACCGTCGATGCTGTACGGCGGACGCAGCCAGTGGCGCACCACGCTGCCTTCCCCGCGATAGATCGCTTCCGCCACCTGCGGCTCGGCGAAGTTGAGCTTCGGCAGGCTGGCGTTACCCTTCCAGTCGAGCGCGCGGCCGTCCGGGTAGAAGTTGAACCAGCCGCGATACGGCGAATCGGGATGGTGGCAGGCGCCGTTTTGCCCTTGGCGATGGCGGTCGAACCACGGATGCGAGTCGCCGGTGTGGTTGAACACCCCGTCCAGCACCAGTTTCATGCCTACCTTGTGAGTGCTCACTCGCAAACGCGCCAGCGCCGCGTTGCCGCCGAAGTGCGGATCGACCTGGTAATAATCCTCGGTATCGTACTTATGCACGCTCGGCGCGGTAAAAATCGGGTTCAGGTACAGCGCCGTCACGCCCAGCTGCTGCAAATACGGCAGTTTGGCGCAAATGCCGTCCAGATCGCCGCCGTAAAAGGTCGAAGCGGCGTGGCTATCCTCCAGCGGATGCTGCCAGTCGCGCCGGATCACCTCGGCACCGGCCGCGTGATGGCGGTAACTGCCGCTTTGGATGCCGTGCTCGCCGCCGCTGCTGGCGAAGCGATCGGGGAAAATCTGGTAGAACAGCTGATCCGCCACCCATTCGGGGCCGTTGTCGGGCTCGTCGACGGCAAACTGCGCCAGCTGGCCCGGCGGCGTTGGCGACCAGCCCTGCGGGCCGAACCACTGCTGGCGATCGGCCCACAGCAGCTTGAAGCAGTAACGCCGCGTCGGCTCGCCCTCATTCAGCGTCAGGCTGGCCTGGTAGCGCCGCATCCCCTCGTGGCGCTGCGCTTTCATCACCAACAGCCACTCTTCGTTGTCCGGTTCGGCGCGCAAAAACACCCGTTCCGGCAGTTCATCCCCTTGTAACCACAGTGTGATATCCAAACGTTGCCCTTGCTTCACCACAAAAGGCGGAACCGGTTGATGCCAGGCGTTAAGCATACTGTTCTCCTGCTGTACCAAACGAAATCGACGGCGTTCTTCAAGAAGCGAACAATGCCACGTTAAGTGCAACTCCCCCTCCTCTCTGGCCGCAAAACCCGGGGATGAGCCGGGGGGCGGAGACCGAAAAATAACGCTAACTCGATGTAAAAAAAGGTAAACAGGCACAAATCCTGCACGTTAACCCTTAGGCTAACCCGTTTTGAGCTTACAGGATATTTTTTGCGCATTTTTTAAGGAGCGGTAATGCAACAACAGATAACGCGCTGGCTGGAACAATTTGGGTTGGAATTCGGCGGAGTGATGTCGCTGTTGATGGTATTGGGGTTGATTGTTCTGATCTCGGTGGTGATCCACCTGGTGCTGCACCGGGTAGTGTTGGCTGCCCTTCAGCGCCGAGGCCAGCAATCGCAGCGCGTCTGGCAACAGGCCATCACCCAATACAAACTGTTCCAGCGCGTGGCGCTGCTGCTGCAAGGGGTGATCATCAGCATCCAGGCGACGCTGTGGCTGCAGAGCGGCAGCCAGACCCAGGCGGTGATCGTTACCGCCGCGCAGGTGTGGATCCTCGCCTTCACCCTGCTGTCGCTGTTCTCGTTGCTGGATACGCTGCTGGCGCTGCTGCGCCAAAGTCCGATCTCCAATCAGCTGCCGCTGCGCGGCATTTTCCAGGGCCTGAAACTGGTGGCGGCGATCCTGATCGGCATCATGATCGTCTCGCTGCTGATGGGCAAATCGCCGCTGCTGCTGCTCAGTGGCCTGGGTGCCATGACCGCGGTTTTGATGTTGGTGTTCAAGGATCCGATCCTCGGGCTGGTGGCCGGCATCCAGCTCTCCGCCAACGATATGCTGAAGATCGGCGACTGGCTGGAAATGCCGAAATACGGCGCCGACGGCGCGGTCACCGACATCGGCCTGACCACGGTCAAAGTGCGTAACTGGGACAACACCGTCACCACCATTCCCACCTACGCGCTGATCTCCGACTCGTTCAAAAACTGGCGCTCGATGTCGGAATCCGGCGGGCGCCGCATCAAGCGCAGCCTGAATATCGACACCGGCAGCGTGCACTTCCTGTCGGAAGAGGAACAGCGCAGCCTGCAGCGCAACCCGCTGCTGCACAGCTACCTGAACGTCAAGACCCAGGAGCTGAGCCAGCACAACCAGGAGATCGCCGTCGATCTGGCCTCGCCGCTCAACGGCCGCCGCCTGACCAACCTCGGCACGCTGCGCGCCTATCTGGAAGCCTACCTGCGCGCTCACCCGCGCATTCACCAAAACATGACGCTGATGGTGCGCCAGCTGGCGCCGACGCCGGAGGGTCTGCCGCTGGAAATCTACGCCTTCACCAACACCACGGTCTGGGCGGAGTACGAAAGCATTCAGGCGGATATTTTCGACCATATTCTGGCGGTGATCGACGAGTTCGGCCTGCGCGTGCATCAGACGCCGACCGGCAATGACCTGCGCGGCATGCTGCAACAAAGCGCGAACGCTTCCTGACGTCGGCTGACGTAACTGTGTCTGCTGGTAATGATGTTCTTTCAATTGCCAGCAGATATCTCCCCCCCCTTCTTTTCCCCGGCGAAAACGGCGTTAATGCGCCTTCACCTTCACCACCGAGAGGGAAAGCCTTTGCTGAAACGGTTACGTCACCGGCTGTTTACCCTGATGGCCACCCTGCTGTTTATCGGCTGCCTGCACAACGCTTTGCTGGATGAAAGCCACATGCCCCGCAATCTGCAACCTTCGCTGAGCGCCCTCAGCAGCAACCTGCAGGACATTCGCGAAGTGCTGGCGCGCTGCGCCGGCGAGGAAGAGGAGGAACGGCTGAACGACGGCGGCATACGCATCGAAGCGCGCGCCGCCGGGGATGAGGAAGCGGAGGACAAACGCCTGGCATAATAGGTTAAAAAACGCCCCAATTTGTTGCGTGATACGCAACGCCCTACTATGATGCGTATAGCGCAACACTCATGGAGCCATCAGGATGATAAGAAGCTTCAAGCATAAGGGACTCAAAAAGTTTTTCGAAACCGGTTCAACAGCAGGTATCGACGCCAAACAGGCGAAAAAAATCGCGCTGCGGCTGAGCGTGCTGGATTTAGCGAAAGTGATTGATGACGTGGATTTACCCGGCTTCTTCTTGCATCCGCTAACGGGCGCTCGCAATGGGCAATGGTCCGTCACCGTGACCGGTAACTGGCGCATCACGTTTGAACTGGTCGAGGGTGATGTTTATATCGTGAATTATGAGGACTATCACTAATGAACCGCATGCATAATCCTCCTCATCCTGGCGAGTTGATCAAAGAAACCATGGAAACGCTGAATCTCAGCGCGCGCGCGCTGGCCAAAGCATTGGACGTCGCGCCGTCTACGGTTCAACGCCTGATCAGCGGTAAATCCGATATCTCGCCGGAAATGGCCATCCGCCTGTCCATCGTAATAGGCAGTTCCGAACAGGTCTGGATGGGAATGCAAGATGCTTACGATCTGTGGCAGGCCAGGCAGTCCATAGACGTTTCCAAACTGCGCAAGCTGGACTTCGCTTGACGCCTGCCCCTAAAAAAACACCGGCCTCAGCCGGTGTTTTTCCATTTAGTCTTGCTGCGTCGCCAGCAGCGCGCGTTTTTTCTGACGGTTGACCTTGAACCAGTACCCCGCCAGCAGCAACACCACCCAGACCAGGCCGGCGTAAAGCGAGACGCGCGTGGTCGGGAAGTAGCCGATCAGGCCGATGATGAACACCAGGAACACGATCGCCACCACCGAGGTGAACACCCCGCCGCGCAGCGGGAACGCCAGCTGCTTCACCTGCTCTTTGCTCAGGCTGCGGCGGAAGGCGATTTGCGAGAACAGGATCATGATCCACACCCACACGGTGGCGAAAGTCGCCAGAGAGGCGATCACCAGGAACACGCTCTCCGGCATGATGTAGTTGAGGTATACCGCCAGCAACAGCGCCAGCATCATCACGACCACCGTCACCCAGGGAATGCCGCGTTTCGACACCTTGCTGAACATCTTCGGCGCATGGCCCTGCTCGGCCATGCCGTGCAGCATGCGGCCGACGCCGAACACGTCGCTGTTGATCGCCGACAGCGAAGCGGTGATCACCACGAAGTTGAGGATGCCCGCCGCCACGGTGATGCCCATATGCTGGAAAGTCAGCACGAACGGGCTGCCGTTGGTGCCCACCTGGTTCCACGGGTAGATAGACATGATGACGAACAGCGTGCCGACGTAGAACACCAGAATGCGCCACGGCACCGAGTTGATGGCTTTCGGAATCGATTTTTTCGGATCCTTGGCTTCGCCGGCGGTGATGCCGATGATTTCAATGCCGCCGTAAGCGAACATCACTAGCTGCAGCGACAGGATCATGCCGATAAAGCCGTTGCTGAAGAAGCCGCCGTTCGACCACAGGTTATGAATGCCGGTCGGTTGCCCGCCGTTGCCGATGCCCCAGATGATGATGCCGATGCCGGCCGCGATCATGATGATGATGGTGGCGACCTTGAAGAACGAGAACCAGAACTCGAGCTCGCCGAACACCTTGACGCTCATCAGGTTGATGGCGCCGATGATCAGCACCACGCTCAGCACCCAGATCCAGTGCGGCACTTCCGGGAACCAGACCCCCATATAAATGCCGAAGGCGGTCACGTCGGCGATGGCGACGATCAGGATCTCAAAGCAGTAGGTCCAGCCGGTGATGTAACCCGCCATCGGGCCGAGGTAGTCCTGCGCGTAGCGGGAAAACGAGCTGGCCTGTGGGTTGTTGACCGACATCTCCCCCAGTGCACGCATGATGATGAAGGCCACGATGCCGCCGATCAGGTAAGCCAGCAGCACGCTCGGACCGGCCATTTTGATGGCGTCCGCCGAGCCGTAGAACAAGCCGGTGCCGATGGCCGACCCCAACGCCATAAAGCGGATATGACGCGTACTGAGGCCGCGTTTCAGCTTATTGTCGGGGACAGTGGTGGGTGACTGTTGTTGCATGAAAATGACCCATAGTTTTAAACGTAAAAAAGCCACGGACATGTCCGTGGCCCTAGATTAAGCCGGGGGATTATCAGTGCGCGGTCACTTGGGAACGCGTGCACACCCGATCATAAATCGCGACCAGCGCCAGCATCAGCAGCGAAGGCGGCAACCATGCCAACCCCTGCTCCGCCAGCGGCAGGTGAGTGGTCCAGGCCGGCAGCAGCTGCTGGAAGCTGGACGCTTTCACCGCGTCAAGGATACCAAACAACAGGCTGACAAGCATCACCGGCGCGATGATGCGCGGCGCGCTGTGCCACCAACGCAGGGTGAAGCTCAGCACCACCAGCACGATGCACGGCGGGTAAATCGCGGTCAGCACCGGAATGGAGATCTGGATCAGGTGGCTCAGGCCGAGGTTGGATACCACCATCGAGAACAGGCCCAGAATAAACACCAGCGTCTTGTACGAGAACGGCAGGTATTGCGCGAAGAACTCGGCGCAGGCGCAGGTCAGGCCCACCGCGGTCACCATGCAGGCGATGAAGATCAGCGCCGCCAGGAAGAAGCTGCCGAGGCCGCCAAAGGTGTTCTGAACGTAAGCGTGCAGGATCACCGCGCCGTTGGTGGCGTCCGGCACCAGCGCGCCGCTGCCGGAACCCAGTTTGAACAGGCTCAGGTACACCAGCGTCAGGCCCACGCCGGCGATCAAACCGGCCAGAATGGTGTAGCGGGTCAACAAACCGGCGTCTTTCACGCCGCGCGAACGCGCCGCGTTGACGATAACGATGCCGAACACCAGCGCGCCCAGCGTATCCATGGTCAGATAGCCGTTAACGAAGCCGGAGGAGAAAGGCACGCTCTGATAAGCCGTCGTCGCCGGAATCGGCGCACCGGCAGGCCACAGCAGCGCGGCGATGCCCAGTACGGCCAGCGCGACGATCTTCAGCGGCGCCAGCACATGGCCGACGGTATCGAGCAGGCGGCCCGGATACAGAGAGATGCCGATCACCAGCGCGAAGTACACCAGGCTGTAGATGAACAGCGGCATGGCGCCGTCGCCGGTCAGCGGGGCGATGCCCACTTCGAAGGACACGGTGGCGGTACGCGGCGTCGCGAACAACGGGCCGACGGCCAGGTAGCAGACGGTCGCCAGCAGCAAGCCGGCGCCGCGGCCGATTGGCGAACTGAGGGCGTCGATGCCGCCGCCGACGCGCGCCAGCGCGATGACGGTGATGACCGGCAGGCCCACGGCGGTGATCAGGAAGCCCAGCGCCGCAGTCCAGACGTGTTCACCGGACTGCAAACCGACCATCGGCGGGAAGATGATGTTCCCGGCCCCGACGAATAAGGCAAAGGTCATAAAGCCCAGTGCCAGGATATCTTTTGACGTTAAACGATGACTCATACGATGTCGTGTTGCCTGTTCAAATGAAAAAAAGGGTCCGATAGCGTGGTGGCGTGACGCCCCACCCGGTTGCCGGCATGCCCGATCGTCGCCGCGCCAAATAAGCACCCTAAACGCAGTCGATCCGGCGTTTATGTCCCTATTCGAAAGTGGCCGCTCATAAAGATGGGCAAAATTTTAGGAGTTATAAAAATGGAGGTTTAATCCGACAACGAAGGCTAAGGTAAACGTTTATAGCGCTTCAAGGCAAGACGCACGGCGAAAAGCAGAGCTATCGACCATATAAACTTTTGCCACCAGTCGATCATATTGGTTATCAATAAATATACACTACATGATTTGTATCATTTTTGAACAATGAATTCACAAAACGTGAAGCATATATCGCTTTACCGCTCGAAATCACCAATAAAAAGCCGATTTTCGCGTGGTATGAGCTTCGTTTCGCCATAAAAAAAGGTGAAAATTGCGCCGTTTTTTGTCGCTTATTGCGCCATGGCCGGCGCGAGCAGTGGCAACCCCAGCGCCTGACGGGTCTTCTGCAGGGTGGCCGGCGGTAGCGGCAGATAGCCGTCGTGGTTGACCAGGCTCTGGCCTGGTGTCGACAGCACGCGATCGAGGAACGCGGCGGTCAGCGGCTCAAGCGGTTGATTGGGGGCTTTGTTGATATAGATATAGAGATAGCGCGACAGCGGGTAGCGATCGTTGCGCACGTTGGCGGCGGTAGGCGCGACATAGTCTTCTCCCGACTCCGCCAACGGCAGCAGCCGCACGCCGCTGGCGCGAAAGCCGATGCTGGCATAGCCGATACCGTTGAGCGAACCGGCCACCGCCTGCACCACCGAGGCCGAGCCGGGCAGCTCATTGACGCGCGGCATAAAATCGCCGCCGCACAGCGCGCGCAGTTTGAAATAGCCGTAGGTGCCCGAAGCCGAGTTGCGGCCGAAGCGCTGCAGCGAGCGCGTCGCCCAATCGCCGCTGAGCCCCAGCTCGCCCCAGCGCGTCAGCGGTTTGCTTTCACCGCAGCGCCGGGTGGCGGAGAAAATGCGATCGAGCTGCTGCAGATTGAGGCCGCGCAGCGGGTTGTCCTGATGCACCAACACCACCAGCGCATCCACCGCCACCGGCACCGCCAGCGGCGCATAGCCGTAACGGTGTTCGAACGCCGAAACCTCAGCCGCCTTCATCGGCCGGCTCATCGGGCCCAGCTGCGCGGCGCCCGCCGCCAACGCGGTCGGCGCGGTCGACGAGCCGGCGGCCTGGATCTGCAGGTTAACGTTGGGGTAATGCCGGCTGAAATCCTGCGCCCACAACGCCATCAGATTCGCCAGGGTGTCGGAGCCGACGCTGGACAGGTTGCCCGCCAACATGCCATCGGGCTGCGCCAGCGCGCCGCGTCCGGCCAGCAGCGCCAGGCAAAGCAACAGCCCTCGGGTTATTCGGGTCATACCGGTGTCTCGCGTTAATTTTTCACCGCATTCTCTGATAAAGCGGCGGGAACAATCAACCGGTTGGGTAAGGTAAAGATAAAGCGCGTGCCGATCCCCGGCTCGCTGAGGATCTCCAGCCGCGCGTCGTGATGGCTGAGCGCGTGTTTGACGATCGCCAGCCCCAGCCCGCTGCCGCCGGTCTGGCGCGAGCGGGCCTTGTCGACGCGGTAAAAACGCTCGGTCAGGCGCGGAAGGTGTTCGGCGGCGATGCCCGGCCCGTTGTCGCTGACCTGGAACTGCGCGCCCTGCGCCGTCTGTTGCCAGCTCACTTCGATATGGGTGCCCTTCGGCGTGTGGTTGACCGCGTTGTACACCAGGTTAGACACCGCGCTGCGCAACTGGTCTTCATTGCCGAACACGTTGAGCTGCTCGTTAACCCGGAAGGTGATCTCATGATTGCCGCCGCTCAGCGATTGCGCCTCGCGCTGCAACACCCGCAGCATCAGCGGGATATCCACCCGCTCGTTCATGTCGACATTGGGCGCCGCCTCGATGCGCGACAGCGTCAGCAGTTGCTTGACCAGCCCGTCCATCCGGCGGGTCTGCTCTTGCATGGTGCTGAGCGCCTTGCTGCGCAGCGAACCGTCCTGCTCTTCGTCGCCCATCATCTCCAGGTAGCCCTGCAGCACCGTCAGCGGCGTGCGCAGCTCATGGCTGACGTTGGCGAAGAAGTTGCGCCGCGCGCCCTCCAGCTGGCGCATCTGGGTGACGTCGCGCGCCACCATCAGCAACTGCCCTTCGGAATACGGCATCACGCGGAATTCGACGTAGTGTTCGTTGTTCAACTGCAGCGTCAGCGGACGCGAAAACTCCTGCTGTTGCAGATAGTGGCTGAATTCCGGATAACGCAGCAGGTTAAGGATGTGCTGGCCGTTGTCTTCCGGCCAGCGGAAGCCGAGCAGATGCTGCGCCAGCCCGTTGCACCAGAAGATGTTGCCCTCGACGGTGGTCATCACCACCGCGTCAGGCAGCGATTCGGCTCCGCTGCGAAAGCGCTTGATAAGCAGCGCCAGCTCGCGCCGGCGGCGGCGGTTGCGCTGCTGCATCTGATACAGGCCATAAAACAGCGGCTCCCAGCTCCAGCGGCCGGGCGGCGGCGTCATGCTGCGGTCGATCCACAGCCAATGGGAGAGTTTGAGCTGGTTGTAGAAATTCCACACCAGCGCAGCCAGCGCGGAGGCCAGCAGGAACCAGGGCAGATAACCGAAAATCAGCCCCAGCAGTAAGGCGGGCAAACAAAAAAGAGCCAGCTCCAGAGCCAGCCTCTTCCACGACAGACGTTCTAACACGGCATATTCTCCAGCGCAGCGCGATCAGTAGCGCGTTGAGAACCGGTAGCCGGTGCCCCGAACGGTTTGAACCATTTTATCATGCCCACTGGTTTCTAACGCCTTGCGGAGCCGACGGATATGCACGTCAACGGTACGGTCTTCCACATAAACGTTAGTGCCCCAGACGTGATTAAGCAACTGCTCACGGCTATAAACCCGCTCCGGGTGGGTCATAAAGAAGTGCAGCAGCTTGAACTCGGTCGGCCCCATGTCCAGCGCCTGATCGTTCGCCATCACGCGGTGGGAGGACGGGTCCAGGCTCAGCCCTTGCATTTCAATCACCTCCTCCACCGCCATCGGTGAAATGCGGCGCATGACCGCCTTGATGCGCGCCACCAGCTCCTTGGGCGAGAACGGCTTGGTGATGTAATCATCCGCCCCCACTTCCAGGCCGCGCACCCGGTCTTCTTCTTCGCCGCGCGCGGTCAACATCATCACCGGGATATCGCGGGTCAGCGCTTCGCGCTTCATATGTTTGATAAACTGAATGCCGGAACCCCCGGGCAACATCCAGTCAAGCAACACCAAATCAGGGAACGGCTCAGACAGACGCGTCACGGCGCTGTCATAATCCTCGGCTTCCAACGGTTGGTAACCATTTTGTTCCAACACAAAGCACACCATCTCACGGATCGGCGCTTCGTCTTCCACCACCAGTATGCGTCTTGCCATCGTCAATCCTGCCAATGTGTTAGCGACTTTTCGGGCGCCATTATGCGTCAGTTTTGTGACACTTTTATGAAAAAAACCGGCTGTTATAGGCAGTAAGCATAGCGATTATTTCCCGCAGTAAAGAAAAATCATCCGGTTGTCATCATCATTGCGCCAGGACAGCCGCCGCCGCGGCCTTTATAATCATCGCCATTATCTTTGCATCCGGGAGTGTCATGCGCCTGATCCACACCTCTGACTGGCACCTTGGCCAGTACTTTTTCACCAAAAGCCGCGCCGCCGAGCACCAGGCTTTTCTGAACTGGCTGATCGAACAGATCGAACAGCAACAGGTGGATGCGCTGATCGTCGCCGGGGATCTGTTCGATACCGGCTCACCGCCCAGCTATGCCCGCGAGCTGTACAACCGCTTCGTGGTGGAACTGCAGCGCACCGGCTGCCAGTTGGTGGTGCTGGGCGGCAACCACGACTCGGTAGCGACGCTGAACGAATCGCGGGAGCTGCTCTCCTGCCTGAACACCACGGTGATCGCCAGCGCGCAAGGCGCCCCGGAACAGCAAATCGTGGTGCTGAACCGGCGCGACGGCCAGCCGGGCGCGGTGCTGTGCGCCATTCCGTTCCTGCGGCCGCGCGATCTGCTCACCAGCCGCGCCGGCGAATCCGGCGCACAGAAACAGCAGGCGCTGCAGGAAGCCATCGCCGAACATTATCAGACGCTGTATCAGGCGGCCTGCGAGCGCCGCGACCAGCTGGGCTTGCCGCTGCCGATCGTCGCCACCGGCCACCTGACCACCGTCGGCGTCACCACCTCCGACTCGGTGCGCGACATCTATATCGGCACCCTCGACGCCTTCCCGGCGCAGGCTTTCCCGCCCGCCGACTATATCGCGCTGGGCCACATTCACCGCGCGCAGAACGTCGCCAAATCGGAGCATATTCGCTATAGCGGCTCGCCGATCCCGCTCAGCTTCGATGAGCTGGGCAAAGCCAAAAGCGTCTTCCTGGTGGATTTCGCCGACGGCACCCTGCAGCGGGTTGACGCGTTAACGATCCCGCAGTTCCAGCCCATGCAGCTGATCAAAGGCGATCTGGCCGAGATCGAACGGCAGCTGCGGCAATTTGCCGACTATGCCGGCGAGCGGCCGGTGTGGCTGGATATCGAAGTGGCGACGCAGGACTACCTCAGCGACATCCAGCGCCGCATCCAGCTGCTGGCGGATGAGCTGCCAGTGGAAGTGGTGCTGCTACGGCGCAGCAAAGAGCAGCGCCGCCAGGCGATTGCGCAGCAGGATAAGGAAACGCTGAACGAGCTGAGCGTCAACGAAGTGTTCGAACGGCGCCTGGCGCAGGAGGCTGAGATGCCCGAAACGCGTCAACAGCGGATGCGCCAGATGTTCCGCCAGGTGGTCGAGGCGGTGCAGCATAACGCCGAGGAGACGAATTCATGAAGATCCTCAGCCTGCGGTTAAAAAACCTCAACTCGCTGCAGGGCGAATGGAAAATTGACTTCACCGCCGAGCCTTTCGCCAGCAACGGCCTGTTCGCCATTACCGGCCCGACCGGCGCGGGCAAAACCACCCTGCTGGACGCCATTTGCCTGGCGCTGTATCACCAAACGCCGCGCCTCAACGTCACGCCGAGCCAGAATGAGCTGATGACCCGCCACACCGCCGAGTCGCTGGCGGAGGTCGAATTCGAGGTCAAGGGCATCGGCTATCGCGCCTTTTGGAGCCAGCGCCGCGCCAAAAATGCGCCGGACGGCAATCTGCAGGCGCCGAAGGTCGAACTGGCGCGCCGCGAGGACGGCAAGATCCTGGCGGATAAGGTACGCGACAAGCTGGAGATCACCGCCGCCATCACCGGGCTGGACTTCGGCCGCTTCACCAAATCGATGATGCTGTCTCAAGGGCAGTTTGCCGCGTTCCTCAACGCCGACGCCAACGATCGCGCCGAGCTGCTGGAAGAGCTGACCGGCACCGAAATCTACGGGCGGTTGTCCGAACAGGTGTTCGAGTCGCACAAGCAGGCCAAAACCGACCTGGATGCGTTGCACCAGCGCGCCAGCGGCATCGAGTTGCTGAATGATGAACAGCGCCACTCCCTGACTGAACAGCTGACGGCGCTGAGCGCGCAGGAAAGTGCTCTCGGCGAGCAAACTCAGCAACAGCAACAGGCGCTGAGCTGGCTGCAGCAATGGCAACGCCTCCGGCAACAGCAAAACGAGGGTCAACGGCGGCTGGAAACCGCCCAGCGCGAGCAGGCCGAGGCCGCCCCGCAGTTGCAGCGGCTGGCGCTCAGCGAACCGGCCGAGAAATTGCGGCCGCTGCGCGGCGAACGCGATCGCTGCCGCACCGAGCTACAAACGATACAACAGCAGGCTGCCCAGCTGACGCAGCAACAGGAACAGCACTCGGCGCAGCTGGCACCGCTGCAGCAGGCGGTGGAGAAAACCCGCCAGGCGCAGCAAACCCATGCCGAGCATATGCGGCAACAGCAACAGCTGATCGACGAGCAGGTCGCCCCGCTCGATCACCAAATAGCCCAACTGCTATCGACCCAGGCCGAGCGGCGACAGGCCGGCGATGCCGCCGCGCAGCAGTGCGCTAAACAACAGACCGCGCTGGAGCAACTCACCGTCCAACGCCACCAACTGACGACGCAGGCCGCACAGCATCAGCAGCAACTGAGCGCGCTGAGCGAAGCGCTGGCCGTTCAACAGCAACAGCAGCAGGCACTGGAGGCGAAAACGCCGCTGGCCCCGCTGCGCCAGCGCCTGAGCGCCCTGGCAGACCTGCGCCCAACGCGCCAGCAGCTGTTTACTCTGACATCCCTTCACCGTCAGACTCGCGAGCGTCTGGCCCGGCAACAGGCGGAGCATGCCGAGCGGCAAACGCAGCTCGCCGGGTTGCAACAACAGCTGGAGAACGCGCGTCAGCAATTCAAACAGCACAAGGCGCAGCTGCAGGAAGTGGAGCGGATCCACGAACTGGAAAAACGCATCGTCAGTCTGGAGGCGGAGCGCGCCCTGCTGCAGAACGGTGCCCCCTGCCCGCTGTGCGGTTCCACCAGCCATCCGGCGGTAGAGCAGTATCAGGCGGTGCAGCCTTCGGCCACGGAACAGCGTTTGGTCGAGATGCGTACCCTCGCCGAGAAACTGCAAACCCAGGGCACCGAGCTGCGTACCCGCTGCGAAGGCCTGCAGGAACAACAACAGCGCCAACAGCAAACCATCGCGCAGGATGAACAGCAGCTGGCTGCCCAACAGCAGCAGTGGCGGCAGCTCAGCGCACCGCTGGCGTTCGACTTTACGTTGGCGGATGGCGAGCAACTCAGCGCCTGGCTGAACGGCTGCGACGACGAAGAGCGGTGCGGGCAACAGGCGCTGCAGCAGCATGAACAGGCGGCGCAGGCGGTACAGCAGGCGAAAGACGCGCTCACCGCTCTGCAAGCGCAGCAGCAGCAGACGCAGCAACAGCTGGCGTTGCTCGAAGAACGCTTTACGCTGCTGCATAAAGCCCACGCCGACAGCCTGCAACAGCAGCAAGAGCTGCAACAACGCTGGCAAGAAGGCGAGAAAACCCTCGCTGAACGACGTGCGCAGCGGCTGGCGCTGTTCGGCGAACAGCAGGTGGCTCAGGTGCGCGAACAGCTGCGCGCCAAACAAATCGCCTGCGAACAGGCCAGCGTTCAGGCCGCCGAGCAGTGGCAAAAGGCGCAGGAACTGCGCGAACGCCTGGCCGGCCAGCAGGCCGGGCTGCAACAACAGCTCACCCAGATGCAGGAGCGGCTGCAGCAGGCGCAGCAGCAGTGGCAGCAGGCGCTGGCCGACAGCGAGTTCGCCGATGAAACCGCCTTCGCCGCCGCGCTGCTGGACGACGCCCTGCGTCGCGAATTGCAGCAGCGCAAAGAGCGGCTGCAACAGCGGCAGGTGGAGGCCGCCGCCCTGCTGACACAGGCGACGCAAACGCTGGAGCAGCATCGGCAGTGCCGTCCTGAAGGGCTGGATGAGGCCAATGCGGATATCGATGCGCTCACTCAATCGCTGGCCGAGCTGGCACAGCAGTTGAAGGCGCTGCAGCTGAGCCAGGGCGAACTGCGCAACCAGCTGGAAAGCGACGCCGCCCGTCGTCTCAATCAACAGGCGCTGTTCGAGCAAATCGCCCGCAGCCAGCAAGACTACGACGACTGGAGCTACCTCAACCAGCTGATCGGCTCGAAAGAAGGCGACAAGTTCCGCCGTTTCGCTCAGGGGCTGACGCTCGATCATCTGGTCTATCTGGCCAACCGGCAGCTCGGCCGGCTGCACGGGCGCTACCTGCTGCAGCGCAAAACCAGCGACGCGCT
Source organism: Serratia sp. CY55921 (assembly GCF_052167655.1). Taxonomy (NCBI): domain Bacteria; kingdom Pseudomonadati; phylum Pseudomonadota; class Gammaproteobacteria; order Enterobacterales; family Yersiniaceae; genus Serratia; species Serratia sp. CY55921. Next base: position 2,709,401 of record NZ_JBJNMU010000001.1, read on the forward strand.
GGAGCTGCAGGTGGTGGACACCTGGCAGGCCGATGCGCTGCGCGATACCCGCACCCTGTCCGGCGGCGAGAGCTTCCTGGTCAGCCTGGCGCTGGCGCTGGCGTTGTCCGATCTGGTTAGCCACAAAACCAGCATCGACTCGCTGTTCCTCGACGAAGGCTTCGGCACGCTGGACGCCGAAACCCTCGATACCGCGCTGGACGCGCTGGACAGCCTGAATGCTTCCGGTAAAACCATTGGCGTGATCAGCCACGTCGAGGCGATGAAAGAGCGTATTCCGGTGCAAATCAAGGTGAAAAAGGTCAACGGGCTTGGCGTCAGCCGGCTGGAGGCGCACTTCAGGCTGGAATGATCCCGCCGCGCGCGGCGCAGAAGTGTGACCGTGGCGGCACTCCGCGGTGAAAAGCGTTGAGCCGCGGCGAGCACGGGTTATTATGCAGGCATAACAGGATTGTTACTGTATCCCCTCCGCCGCTCAGGCCGCAGGGCAGAAAGATAAAATACAGGCAAAACCTGACGCCCGGGATCGCTTCCGGGCGTCAGGTTTTTTCGTTTTCAGGATGCTGAAACACCGGGAAAAACCATGAAAATCGCTAAAATACTCAATAATAACGTGGTGATTACGCTGGACGACCGTCAGGCAGAGACGGTGGTGATGGGAAAAGGAATCGGCTTTAAAAAGAAGCCCGGCGATACGCTGGACGAAAGCCTGATCGAAAAGGTCTTCACCCATAACGGCGGAGAAATCGCCGAGCGCTATAAAGAGCTGCTCGCCGAGATCCCATTGGCCTGCGTCACCACCGCCGACAGAATCATCACCCTCGCCCGCGAACGCCTGCCGGGCAAGCTGCATAACATCGTCTACATCACGCTGACCGATCACATCCACTTCGCCCTGCAGCGCCATGCGCAAGGGCTGGATATCAAGAATGCGCTGCTGTGGGAGATTAAAAAACTCTATCCGGCCGAATTCGCCGTCGGGCTGGAGGCGCTGGCCCTGATCGCACAGCGGCTGGATACCGTGTTGCCGGAGGACGAAGCCGGATTTATCGCCCTGCACCTGGTCAACGCTCAGCTTAACGACGAGATGCACAACACGCTGCACATTACCCGCGTGATGCAAGAGATCCTCAACCTGGTCAAGTACCATTTCCGCTTTGATTACAACGAGGAATCCCTGAGCTACCACCGGTTCGTCACCCACTTGAAATTTTTCGCCCAACGGCTGCTGGGGAAAAACTACGTCGACAGCGACGACGATTCGCTGTATCAGGTGGTGAAAGAGAAGTACCCCGAGTCATTCGCCTGCGCCGGTAAGATCAACCGCCACATCGAAAAGCACTATCAGCATCAGCTCACCACGGAAGAGATGATGTTTCTGACCATTCATATCGAACGGGTGCGCAGCGAAAGCGAGGAAAAGCCGGCTTAACGGCGGGCGTCCGCCACCCGCACGCCGTACTGCGGAAACACCGCGTCGGCGGAGATCAGCGTCAGCCCCTCGGCCTGCGCCTGTGCGATCAGCATGCGATCGAAAGGATCTTGATGATGGGGCGGCAGCTGCCCGGCCTGTTGGCAGTGAAAGGCGTCCATCGGCAAAGACAGAAAATTCTCGGCCTCGATGATCGCAAAGATGTCTTCCGGCAGCGCCAGTTTGCCCAGCGCCTGCTTGATCGAGATCTCCCAAATGCTGGCCGCGCTGACGTACACCGCATTGCCCGGATCGGCGATCTGCCTTTTGGCGTTCACGCCCAGGCAGGCGTCGTCGATCAGCCACCACAGCAACGCGTGGGTATCCAGCAACAGGCGCTTCATTCATCGCCCTCAAACAACGCCGCAATGGCCGCATCCCCGGCGTTGAAATCCGCCGGCACGGTGAACCTGCCCTTGGCAGCGCCAGGGCGGCGCGCTTCCCCCTTGATGGCGACCAGCTGTACGTACGGCTTCCCTGCTTTTGCAATAATCACGGTTTCTCCCTCCGCGGCTCTGTCCGCCAACTGGCTCAGATTGGATTTGGCTTCGTGCATATTGGCCTGAATCGGCATACGCGTCCTCCTTAGCTAAGTTAGCTAAAGCATAAAGCGCCGTCCAGTTTTTGTACAGTGAAGGGTTTAAAGCGCGAGCAGCCTCGCGCTTTGTTGCAACGCTTAGCGCTGCTGTTGCGGCCACAGCCAGGCCGCACCGCGCACGCCGCTGGAGTCGCCGTGAACGGCCTTGCGGATCGGCGTTTCACACTCGCCGCCGAACACCCAGCCTTTCACCAGTTGCGGCACCGTGCGATACAGACGATCCACGTTGCTCATACCGCCGCCGAGCACCACCACATCCGGATCCAGCATGTTGATCACGTGCGCCAGCGATTTCGCCAGCCGCATTTCGTAGCGGCCAATCGCCTGCTCCGCCAACGCATCGCCCCGCTCGCTCAGCGCCATGATCTCATGCCCTTGCAGCGCATTGCCGCTCAGGCGCGCATAGTCGGTGGCGAAACCGGTGCCGGAAACAAAGGTTTCGATGCAACCCGGCTTGCCGCAGTAACACGGCACTTCGCGGGCGTAACGCAGCTCATCGTCATCCTGCCACGGCAGCGGATTGTGCCCCCATTCACCGGCGATGCCGTTGCCGCCGGCATGCGCCTGGCCGTTCAGCGCCACGCCGGCGCCGCAGCCGGTGCCGATGATAACCGCAAACACGGTTTTCGCGCCGGCGCCGGCGCCATCGGTGGCTTCCGACACCGCCAGACAGTTGGCATCGTTGGCGATGCGCACCTCTCGCGTCAGCAGCGCCGAAAGATCCTCGTCCAGCGGTTGGCCGTTGAGCCACACCGAGTTGGCGTTTTTCACCCGCCCGGTAAACGGCGACAGCGTGCCGGGAATGCCGATCCCGACCGATCCCCGTTCGCCGGTATGATCCTCGGCCAGTTTCACCAGCCCGGCGATCGCCGCCAGAGTTTGCCGGTAGTCATGGCGCGGCGTGGCGATACGATGGCGAAACAGCTCCCGCCCGTCGTCCGCCAACGCAATCACTTCAATTTTCGTTCCACCCAAATCGATGCCAATGCGCACGTATTTTTCTCCTCGATGCCGCGCAGCGTTGCCACAGCCTAATGTAAGCGCGCGAATGAATCACCTGTTTCCCACCCTCCGTCCCGTCCTTTCTCGCTGCGTAAAGCGACGCAATTCAGAGAGAATGGGGCGATTTTTCAGCGTCAATTCGTTATCATGCCGCCCTGCTTTTGACGAATCAGCGTGCCGAACGCACGCCCAGCCTGGGATAACATTATGCTGTGGTTTAAGAATTTGATGGTTTACCGTTTGAGCCGCGAAGTGGCGCTAAACGCGGATGAAATGGAAAAACAACTCAGCGCGTTCGCCTTCACGCCGTGCGGCAGCCAGGACATGGCGAAGACCGGCTGGGTCTCCCCGATGGGCTCGCACAGCGATGCGCTGACGCACGCGGTCAACGGTCAGATCGTCATCTGCGCGCGCAAAGAAGAGAAAATCCTGCCGTCGCCGGTCATCAAGCAAGAGCTGCAGGCCAAGATTGAGCGCCTGGAGGCGGAACAACACCGCAAACTGAAGAAGACCGAGAAAGACGCGCTGAAGGACGAAGTGCTGCACAGCCTGCTGCCGCGCGCATTCAGCCGCTTCAACCAGACCTTCATGTGGATCGACACCGTCAACGATCTGATCATGGTCGATGCCGCCAGCGCCAAACGCGCCGAAGATACGCTGGCGCTGCTGCGCAAGAGCCTCGGCTCGCTGCCGGTGGTGCCGCTGACCATGGAAAGCCCGATCGAACTGACGCTGACCGAATGGGTGCGTTCCGGCGAGATGCCGGCCGGCTTCGCCATTCAGGATGAAGCGGAACTGAAAGCGATTCTGGAAGAAGGCGGCGTGATCCGCTGCAAGAAACAGAATCTGATCAGCGACGAAATCGCGGTGCACATCGAAGCCGGCAAGCTGGTAACCAAGCTGGCGGTGGATTGGCAGGAGCGCATTCAGCTGATGCTGTCGGACGACGGCTCGCTCAAGCGCCTGAAGTTCGCCGACACGCTGCGCGAGCAGAACGACGATATCGATCGCGATGACTTCGCCCAGCGCTTTGACGCCGACTTTATCCTGATGACCAGCGAGCTGGCGGCGTTGATCAAAAACACCATCGAAGCGCTCGGCGGCGAAGCCCAGCGTTAATCCCGCCTCAGAAACGACCAGGGCCCAGCGTTCGCTGAGCCCTGCGTTCCCCTAACGAGCAACCTTTATTTGCTCAGGTAGCGGCACAGATAGGCGGTCGCGTCGGCCACCTGCAGGTTGAACTCGCTGTGCCCCGGCACGAAGAATTTCTCGCCCGGCGTAAACACCTGCCAGTCCGGCGCGCCCGGCAGCAGCACTTTCAGCGCCCCGGTGATCACCGTCATTTCTTCCGGCTGCGCGGTGGAGAAGGTGTATTCGCCCTCTTCCATCACACCCACGCTGGTAAGACCGATGCTGCTACTGTCAAAACCGATAGACTTCACTTTTCCGGCAAAATACTCATTCACTTTCAGCATAGACTGGCACCCGCGTCATCATCTTGTATGGAAAATCCATATTGGGGGATTGCGGTTGATCTGTCACTGGTTTTTCACGCGAAATGCGATCGCGGCGCAGAGGCAAAGGTTTCCGTGCGTCACGCTCAGGCCATCGCCATGAAACCACCGCGTCAAAAACCCACGCCGCGTAAACTGAAATCGATCGGCAACGTCAACTCCACCGTGCCGTTGACGTAAGCGTCCGCCGGCGGCGTCGGCAGCGGCGAAGCGCGCTTGACCAGCGCCTGGATTTCACGATCCAGCGACGGCAGCCCGGCGCTGCTGACCAGCGTTACCGCCAGCACATGGCCCTGCCTGTCCAACGTAAAACGCACCTGCCCGACGCCCTGGCGCTTCAGCCGCAATGCGTCTTTGGGGTAACGCTTAAAGCGATTAAGGCGGCTGTTGATGCGGCTGCGCCAGCTATCCTCTCCTGTCTGCGCATAGGGCATCAGGCGGGTTTGCGGCGCGGCCGTTTTATCCGCCCGGCCCGGCGGCGGCGCGCCGGCGCTTTGCTCCTGAACCTTCGGCGGCGCGATCGTTTTCTCCTGCGGCGGCGTGCGCGACAGGTTTTTTTTCTTCACCGGCTTGGGCGGTTTTTTCTGCTTCGGCGGTACGGCGATGTTCGGCCGCGCGGCTTCAGGCACTTTCACCGCCGGCAACGGCTCCGGGGGCGCCGGCGGTTCAACCTGAGGCGGAGGCGTCCTTTGCCCCGGCGGTTGTTTTACCTCAGCCGGAGCCTGCGGTGCGGCGGCCATCACCACCATGACCGCAGGCGACGGCACCCACTGCGGCTCAGCCTTGTCCCGCCAGGGCCAGAACAACGCCGCGCCCAGCAGATGCAGCGCCAGCACCAGCACCAGACAACGGCGCCAGGGCATGGCAGCGCCGGGCGCGGCGAAAGGCAGCGGCGAAACCGACATGCTCACTCTTCCGTCAGCGCCAGATGAAGGCGATCGGTCAGCGGTTTGAACAGGTAGTTCATCATCGAACGCTCGCCGGTGCGGATGAAGCCTTCGACCGGCATCCCCGGGCGGATCTCCAACCCGTTCAGGCGTTGCAGCCCCGCTTCGCTGACCTTGGCGCGCACGCTGTAATAGGGCGCGCCGCTTTTCTCGTCGGTCAGGCGATCGGCCCCGACCAGTGTCACCTCGCCCTCGACGCGCGGCGTGGTGCTTTGGTTAAACGCCGAGAACAACAGCTCGACCGGCAATCCCACCTGCACCTTGTCGATCAGCTCGACCGGGATACGCGCCTCCACCTGCAGCCCCCGATCGCTGGGCACGATCTCCATCAGCTGCTGACCGGCGCCGATCACGCCGCCTTCGGTGAACACGCTCAGCCCCACCACGGTGCCCGCCACCGGCGCTTTCACCTGCGTATGGCCCAGATCGGCCTCCGCCTTGGCCAGGCGGTTATCCAGTTCGTCCAGCTTCATCCGCACCTCGGCCAGCTGGCTGCTGACCTCTTTCTGATACTCTTCCCGCCGCTGGATCGCCCGCAGCTTCAGCTCCAGGATCTGGCGCCCCAGGCGGCCGATATTGCCGGTATCCTCGGATGCCTGGCCGTCAATCTGCGCATACTGTCCTTCCAGATCCAACAGCCGGTTGCGCGCCACATACCCCTGCGCCGCCAGCTTGCGCATGCCGCCCAGTTGCTCCTGCAACATGGCCTTTTGCCGCTGTTTGCTGGCGTAAGACTGCCGGATCCCCTCCAGCATCGCCTGCGATCCGGCGATGCTCTCCGCGATCGCCGCCAGCTCGCTCTGCAACGCCGCACGGCGGCTGGTGAACAGCTGCTGTTGCAACAGCATCAACGACATCACCTCCGGCTCCTCCCGCCGCGCTTGCAGCAATGCCGGGAAAGCGATCGCCTGCAGGCCGTCGCGCTCGGCCTGCAGCCGCGCCCGCTGCGCGGCGTTGCTCAACTGCTGGCTGCGCAGCGCATCGCGCTGGGTGCGGCTGTCGACGGTATCCATCAGCAGCAGCACCTGCCCGGCGCGAACCCGGTCGCCTTCATGCACCTGAATTTGCGACACCACGCCGCCGCTCGGGTGCTGTACCGCCTTGCGGTTACCGGCCACCACCACGCTGCCGGAGACCGGTACGCCTTTGTCCAGCGGCGCCAACAGCCCCCACAGCAGGAAACCGCCAAACCCCAACAGCACCAGCCAGCCGCCGAGCCGCAGATGGCGCCCTTCGTCGAACTGCCGGGAAAGGGCGTCGATATCGCCGGGGATCACACTCTGATTGCTCATACTTTTCGTTCACCGCTGGCCGTTTTGGCAAAGTTGGCGTAGTTGACGTTGAAGCCACCGCTGCTGCGGCCGACGTTGGCCGGTACGGCAGCGGGCGCAAAACCAGGCAACTTTTTCAGGATGGCGTCACTGGGGCCGAAGTGCTGCACCTGGCCAGCGGCCAGCACCAGCAATTTGTCGGTGGTCGCCAGGATCGCCGGTTTGTGAGTCACTAACACGATGGTGGTGCCGCGCGCCTTCAACGCTTCGATCGCCCGCTGCAGCGCCTCTTCCCCTTCACGATCGAGGTTGGCATTCGGTTCATCCAGCACTACCAACGCCGGAGAACCGTACAGCGCGCGCGCCAGCGCCACGCGCTGACGCTGGCCGCCGGACAGGCCGCTGCCGCCCTCACCCAGCTCAGTTTCATACCCTTTGGGCAAATGCAGTATCAATTGGTGCACGCCGGCCAGCGCGGCGGCGGCCACCACCTTCTCGGCGTCAACCTGGCCAAAGCGGGCGATGTTTTCCGTCAGGGTACCGGCGAACAGCTGGATATCCTGTGGCAAATAGCCGATATGCGGCCCCAGCTGCTGTTTATCCCACTGCCGGATATCCGCGCCGTCCAGCCGCACGTCGCCGCTGAGCGGCGTCAACGCGCCGACCAGTTGGCGCATCAGCAGCGTTTTGCCGGAGCCGGATGCGCCAATGACGCCCAGTACCTCACCGGCCTCCAGACGAAAACTGACGCCGTGCAATACCGGTGCGCTCCCGCCGGGCGCGCTGGCGGCCAGCTGATTCACGGTCAAGGTGCCATTGGGGGCCGGCAGCGGCAGGCTCGCCGCCTGCGGCGGGTTGGCGGCCAGCATCACCTCCAGCCGCTGCAGGGACTGGCGCGCCGACGACCACTGCTTCCAGGCGCCGATCAGCTGATCGATCGGCCCCAGCACCCTGCCGATCAGGATCGATCCGGCGATCATCATGCCCGGCGTAATGTCGCCGTTGACCGCCAGCAGCGCGCCGCAGCCCAACATCAGCGACTGCAGCGCCAGCCGCACGGTTTTCGACCAGGCGGTGACGGCGGCGATTTTCTCGCTGGCGCGGTTCTGCAACAGCAGGAACTGCTGATGCTGCCGCAACCAACGCAGGCGCAAGTCGGTCAGCATCCCCATGGCGGCAATGGCTTCGGCGTTGCGCAGGTTGCCGTTGGCCTGCTGCGTGGCGCTCAGCGCGACCCGGCCGGCCTCTGCGAGCGGCGCCTGCGACACCCGCTGATTGAGCCAGGCCAGCAGCACCAGCACGATTACCCCGGCGCTGGCCAACGCGCCAAGCCAGGGGTGGAGCAGAAACACCACCAGCAGATAAACCGGGAACCAGGGCGCATCGAAGAACGCAAACAGCGCATTGCCGGTGGCGAACTGGCGCAGGTTGGTCAGATCGTTCAGCGCCTGTCCCGCCAGCGGGTTGCCGGTTTTCAGATTGGTTTCGAAGGCGGCGTCGTAGACCCGCTGATTCAGGCGCATATCCATCTGGGCGCCGAGGCGGATCACCACCTGACTGCGGACCCACTCCAGCAGCCCCATAAACAGGTAAAGGCCGACCACCATCAGGGTCAGCATCGCCAGCGTCATGCGGTTGCCCGACGGCAACACGCGATCGTAGACCTGCAGCATGTACAGCGCCGGGGCCAGCATCAGCAGGTTGATCACCGCGGTAAACAGCGCGATGCCCCAAAATCCGCGCCGGTATGCGGCCAGCACGCTCATCACTTCTCCGCGCCTGACGGCGTTTTTCATGGCGTTTTCCATCGGCTAAAAACGAGAAAATGCCCGCCGGGGCGCGCGGCGCCGGCGGGCAAACGGCCGCGATCAGGCCGCCAGCAGTTCCGGGCTGTCGGCATGCTGCACGCCCACCGCCGTCGCCGCCGCCACCTGATCGAAGGTGGAATTGACGCTCAGGCCGTAGTCGTCGAGGATGCCGTTCAGCGCGGTTTCCAGCGCGCCGGTATCGCCGGACATCAGGCCGTACACCACCTGGTGCACCACGCCATCGTGGCCCTGCGCCTGCAGGCTGCTGAGGTTCAGGCCGCCGAAGCTGACGTCAGGCACCTGGATGTTGTACGGCGTGGAGCCGCCGCCGTTCAGGCCGTCGCCGAACGACAGCGAATCCAGCTGGCCGTACAGGGTGTGCGCCGGGGCATTGAACAAGGTGTAGGTCAGGTTGCCGCCCGCCACGAACGAGGTAACGTTGTTGGCGGTGCTGGTCACGGCGTATTGGCTGCCGGACAGGCTGCCGCCATAGAAGCCGCCGCTGTTGGAGTCGGTGACGTTACCGTTGGTGTGGTTGATATCGCCAAATGACGACGCCCACTCGTTCAGATAGTTATGGATGCTGTAGCTGCCGAAGCTGCTGTCATAGTTGACTGAAAATGCCATTTCTCTATCTCCATTGATGAATGGCGCCCCTTGCGAGGCCGCCCTTGTGCTCAAGAATGAGCAACGCCCTTTTACTGCTTAAAAACGGTATTCCACCCCGCCCTGCACGGTGCGGCCGCGCCCCAGCGTGTTGGCCAGCGTCTCGCCGTAGCTGACGACGTAGGCGCGGTTGGTCAGGTTCTCCACCGAGCCGCGCAGCGTCAGGCTGTCGGTCAGCTTGTAGCTGGCATACAGATCGAACAGGGTGTACTTCGGCCAGTCGGCCAGGTACGGGTAGTTGGACGGCACCGAACTGTCCTGATAGCCCGGCGCGAAGCGCACGGTCACCCCGGCGTCCAGCTTGCGATCGAAAGCGCGGCCGCCCAGCGTGACCGAGCCGCGATCGCCCGGCAGATAGGCGGCAGTGCCGAACTGCGAGCCCCCGTCGCACGTGACGGCATCATTGGACGCGGCATCCGGTTCAACATAGAAGTTGCCGCGGCGCGAACCGTCGCCATAGCGCAGGCGTCCTCCCAGCCAGGCTTTGTTCGAGCAGAACTCGTTTTTGCCGATCATGTGGGTGTAGGTCAGATCGGCGTAGAACACCCCGGCGTCATAGTTGAGCTGGTACTCCAGCCCGCGGAAGCGGGTTTTCGACAGGTTGTTGACGTAAGCGGCATTGCCGATGCTCGGCTGCACCAGCCCCGGTTTATTGCGGTCTATCGCCAGGTTGATGTAGTTATCCACTTTGGTGTCAAAGTAGGCCACCTTGGCCACCAGCCGATCGCCCTCAAACCACAGATCCGGCTGCTGCACGTTGAACCCGACTTCCCAGGCGCGCGAGCGCTCGGGCTGCAGAAACGGGTTGGGGTATTGCGTGGAGGAGCCGTGCGCACTGCCGTTGGTCAGCGTTTCGGTGATCGCCGGCGGCCGCCAGGATTTGCCGTAGGTGGAATACAGCTCCAGCCACTCCACGCCGGGACGCACCGCCACCGCCAGCGTCGGCGACAGCTTGCCCTGATCGCGATCCACGTCCCAATCTTCGCGGGTGGTGGTTGAACAGCCGGTCAGACGCAGCGCTTTGCAAGGATTGTCAATCGTGTAGCGTTGCCCATCCTTGGCCAAATCCGGATAGCTCAGGCCGGTCTGGCCGCGCAGGCGATAGCGGTCGTAACGCAGCCCGCCCTCCAACGTCAGCCAGCCGTCGTAGTCGTAGGTCAGGTTGGCGAACAGGCTGGCGACCGAACGGTTGCCGGCCGGCGTCACCCCTTCCATGCCCTGACGAGAAGAGTCGCTGGTCGCCTTGTCGTAATAGAACTCCAACCCGTAGTTGGCGCGGAAGTCATGCCCCGGCGCCAGGCTGAAGCGCGAGGTGTTTTGCGCCTGCGCGCCATAGGTACGCAGCCGGGTACGCGTCGCGTAGCCGTTGTCCAGCAGCGAGCTGGTGCTGTAGGTGTCGCTGTCGTCCTGAGTATCGACGTAATACAGCTTGGCCTGAAAATCGAGCCAGTCGACGCCTTCCGGCGCCAGGCTGTAATCAAACGCCGCGTTGCGCGCCATCACGTCGCTGTAACCGGTGCGCTTCCAGCCCAGTTCATAGGGTGGGCGAGTGCCCAGGTTGGTCAGCGTGCCGGCGATCGGCGACGCAGTCTGGGTCTGCAGATAGCTCAGCTGCAGGCGCTGATTGGCGGGCAGATTCCAGCCCACCTTGGCCAGCCGCGAGTGCATGCGGTAATTTGTGTCGGGGATTTTGTTGTTCTTGATGCTCTCGGCGTAGCGATCGTAATTGCCGGTGTCATTATTGATACGAATGTTACCGATATCGCCCTTGTTGCCGGGCCAATAGTCGCCGAGGTGGCGTTCGCTGGCGGCCAGCAGGATATCGCCGGTTTCGTTGCCCAATGCCAGTATGCTGCTGCCGATGAAGTGGGTGCCGTTATCGCCGGTGCTGGCGTGCAGCTTGCCGCCCAGCTCTTTGCCCGGCGCCAGGAAATCGCTCGCGCTGACGGTATTGAAGGTGGCGATGCCGCCGAGCGTGCCGGCGCTGCCCATGCCGCCGGTGGTGCCCTTGTCGATGGTCACGCCGGACAGCAGTTCGGAATCGATGTACATGGTGCCATTACGCTGGCCATGGCCGCTCTTTTGAAAATTCTGCCGCATGCCGTCGATGTTCATGTTCACCCGGCCATAGTCTTGTATGCCGCGGATGTTGACCGACAGCGCCGGATCTTGCTGGCTGACGCTGGAATAGGCCCCCGTAGTCTGCTCCAGAATATCGGCCGCGTGCCGCGCCGGGCGGTTGTCCATCTGTTCGCGGCTGATGACGCTGACCGAGCGCGGTTCGTCGTAAACCCAATCGTTGGCGTTGATGCCGCCGGCGCCCAGCACCGTCAGGCTGTCCAGCGCCAGCGCGCCACCGTCGCCGTTTGCCGCTGGCAACCGGCTCAATACGATCTGCCCCTGCGGCTGCAGGCGGAAAGCCACCGGATTGTTGCCAATCAAGCGCCGCAGGCCCTGTTCAACGCTCATGCTGCCGTTCAGCGCCGCCGCCTGCATGCCGTCGAGCTTCACCTCGTCGAAAAATACCTGCATATCGGCCTGCTCGGCGAAGCGCAACATGGCGCTCTGCAGCGGCTGCGCCGCAATGTTGAAATTCTTTTGCTGTGCGGCCTGCGCGCTGCTCGCATCAGCCTGGGCGGCGAGCGCTACCGCCGGCTGAGTCAGCATCATCGCCGCCAGCGCGGCGCGTACCGCCGTGGCCAATCGGCCGGCCGGCGTGGTTCCCTTGTGAATAAACATGCGTGTGTGTTCCACCCGAAAGAATGCCAAACTAAATGATAATGGAAATCAATCTCGTTTAAACATAAGGACGTTCCGGGAGGCAAAAACCCGTAAAGATTTTTTACAGAAAGTGAAAATAGCGGCGAAACGGGCATCCCGGCCCGCCTTTAGCCGCTCAGTAAAGCAATGTGATGCCGGGGAGATTCAGTTGGCGGGCGGAGAGTTCCTGACGAATGGCGCCGACGCCGTCGTCGAGTTTATTGAGCGCGAACACGCCGCTCACCGTGCGCGCTCTTAGCGCGGGATTGACCGCCACGATGCGGGTTTCGCGATAGCGATTGAGCTGCGCGAGCGCCTGCGTCAGCGGTTGGCGGTCGATCACCAGCCAGCCGCGCCGCCAGGCGTCATCGCCGGCCGTTTGCCTCGTCAGCCACAGCAGGCCGCTGCGGTAATGCGCCGCCTGACGTTGCGCGACCACCAGCGAGCGCTCGCCGCGCTCGAGCGTCACCCGCACGCTGTGCTGATGCACGCTGACGTCTACGCCCTGCCCGGTGCGCGCCACGCTGAACTCGGTGCCCAGCGCCTGCGTAACGCCGTTTTCCGCCTCCACCCTGAACGGGCGACGTTCCGACCCGCCCAGCGGCGCGACGATAAAATAGGCGGTACCGCGCAGCAGCCGCACCTTGCGCTCGTCTGCAGAATACGCCAGCGCGATCGCGCTGCCGCTGTCCAGCGCCACCCGGCTGCCGTCCGGTAGCGCGACTTCGCGCACCTCGCCGCGAACGGTTTGATAATCCGCCTGCAGGCCGCTCCACAGATCCGGCCCGCGATAAACGCCGAAGGAAACGGCGATCGCCACCGCAGCCGCCACCGCCCAGCGGGGCCATCGATGGCGAGAGGGCGTTTTCAGCGCCGCCACCTGCGGCTGTAGCGCCTGCCGCTGCTCTGGCGGCAGCTGCCCCAGCGTCGCCCAAAGCAGGCGAGCCTGACGCAGCGCCGCCGGATGCTGCGGATCATCGGCCAGCCAGGCGTCCAGCGCTTGCCGCCGATCGTCGGGCAGCGCCCCTTCGGCCAGGCATACGGCCCAGGCCGCCGCCTGCTGTCGCACCTGTGCGGTTAGCGGTTTCATGATGACGTAGACCCCTGTTTTTTCTGGTTATAGGTTAAGACGTCTGAGGGCGGATAAACCCGTAAAAAAATTGCCATTATTGTTCGCCCATCCGCGCCATCAGCCGCTCCAGCGCGCTGGCCAAGTGTTTCTCCACCGTGCTGAGCGACACCCCCAGCTGCGTCGCCACCTGCGCCTGGGTCAAGCCATCGAGCCGGTTAAGGCGGAAAATCTGCTGCGTGCGCGGCGGCATGCCCGCCAACGCCTGTTGCAACAGCTGCAGCAGTTGGCCATCGATCGCCCGCTGTTCGAGCGCCGGTTCGCCGGAGGGGTACTGCGCCAGAATGTCGTCTTCTACCGCTTCGGTTTGCCGCCGCTGCTGCTGCCGCAGATGGTCGAGCATCAGATTTTTGGCGGTTTTATACAGGTAGGCCTCGATATCGAGAATATTGCCCTGCGGGTATTGCTCGGTGAGGCGGGTAAAACTTTCCTGCGCCAAATCCGCGGCCAGCTGAGGGTCGCGCAGTTTGGCATTCAAATAGGCTTGCAGCGGCCGCATGTGGCGCAGAAATAGCGCCTGCAACTCGGAATTGGACATCTCTTTTCCCAGAAGTGAAACACCCAATAGGGGCGATAAAAATCACATAAATGATTATCATTATCAATATTGTTCTGGGAAATATGTGCTAAGGCGGGAATAACAGGAAACCGGCCTGACGCCGGTTTCCGCTGGGCTGCAGGTCAATGCTCTAACGCCTCGTCCTCATAGCGGTGCTTGGCGTCGAGCGCTTCCTGCTCGGTTTCATGTTCACTGAGCAACGTATTCGGCTCAATGTCGTCGGTGCGCACCTCAAAACGGCGCAGATGCAGGTTCGGGTCGCCTCGAAACACCTCTACGACGCGGGCGCTTCGTGGATAAGCAGGTTGGTCATTTTCGCGCATGCCGTTCTCCCGTGTGTTTCACACAGTAGCAAGTATAGCAGCCGCCCTCATTCCGGCACGCGCGAGCCGAGATCGCGATCGCCGGAGGCGCCCGTCAACAGCTCGGTCAGTTCGTCGCAGGCGCAAATGCGCCCTTCACGCACGGTGAAGTGCGCCAGCACCCGCACGCGGCTGCGGGAACCGTCGCGCTTTTCCACCTCGACCAGATGGTGGGTCAGCACCGCCTCGCCCTGCTCCGCCGCCGCGATCACGCTCAGCGTCATGCGGCGGGTTTGCCGCTTCAGCAGCGCCATATGCTGCTCAAACTGCTCGAAGTTCAGCACCTTGCCATCCACCTGCTGGCGGTAGCCTGCGCTGAAACGGGCGGCGAGCTGCGTCGGCCGATGCTCCGGGCTGGCGATCACCTGCTGCAGCGTATCGAGCACCAGGTTCAGCGGGGTAAGTTGAGTCATCACGTTTCTCCGAAATGGGGGGAATGGCGATCCTATCCCGGCCAGGCGATGGCATAATAACCGCATCAAGACTTTCAATAACGTTAAACGGCCAATATGACGCAGATCCGCAGCCAACGCCTTCAGCATGAAAGAAAACACCTGACGCCCTGGCACCGGCACGACGGCGGCCAGATCTATCTCTTGACGCGCGGCATGCTGGCGCTGGAACTGCCTGGCCGGCAATGGGCGATCACCGGCGGTGCGCTGGGCTGGCTGCCGCCGGGGTGCCCCCATCAGGCGCTGGCCTGTGGCGATGTGGCGGGCTGGAGTCTGTATCTGCCGGTGGAAAGCGCGCCGGAGATGCCGCCGCAGCCGCAGCTGTTCACCGCCTCAGCGCTGTTGCAGGCCCTGGTGGAACGCATCGCGCAGTTCTCCGCCGGCCCGATGAGCGCGCCGCAACGGCGGCTGCTGCAGGTGCTGCTGGATGAAATGCACACGGCAAGCCGCGCGCCGTTGCAATTGCCGCTGCCGCAGGACGCCCGGTTGCTGAACATCGCCCGGGCGCTGCTGAACGATCCCGCCAGCCTGCACAGCCAGCGCGACTGGGCCGCCTGGGCCGGGCTCAGCCCACGTACCCTGAGCCGCCGCTTTCTGCAGGAAACCGGCATCAGCTTCGCGCTGTGGCGCCAACAGGCGCGGGTATTGCGTTCACTGGAGGGATTATCACGCGGCGAAGCGGTCGGCGAGGTGGCCGACGCCTGCGGCTACGACAACGTCAGCGCCTACATCGCCGCCTTTCGCCGCCGCTTCGGCGTCACGCCCGGCGCGTACTTTGCGGCCGCTCGGCAAAGGGAATAAGAAAACGGGCGCCCAGCGCCCGAAGATAAGAAAAGGTTATTTCACCGTCTCGCGCGGCAGCACCGCGAGGATTTGTTCCACCACCCGCTGAGGATCGGCGGCGCCGTCCATCACGTAATGCGCGGCATCCTGATACAGCGCTTCACGCGCGGCCAGCACCTCGAGCATCTCTTCGGCGATCGGCCTGCCGGTGAGCGTCGGGCGCTGCGCATCTTCCGGGTACTCTTCCAACCGCTGCGCCAACACGCTGGCCGGCGCGCGCAGGTAGATAACGGTGCCATGCTGGCGCATAAACTGGCGGTTTTCCTCCGCCAGGATCGCCCCGCCGCCGGTGGCAACTATAGTTGACGGCTTAGTCACGGTTTGCAACGCGATGGTCTCGCGGCGACGAAACCCCAGCCAGCCCTCGCGCTCGACCATTTCCGCCACGCTCATCTGCGCCGCCTGCTGCATAAACAGATCGGTATCGACGAACTGATAGCCCAACGCCAGCGCCAATGCGCTGCCTACCGTGGTCTTGCCGGCTCCGCGAGCGCCTATCATGAACAGGGTTTGTGTCATTACGGGTTGTCCCTTATGCGGTGACTTGAGTGCATTGCATACCAAAATACCGAGCGGGTGCGATGGCGTGGTGGCAGCATCATACCCCGCCCGCTCTGTATTTCAATATTTACGATAGTGTAAATTCCATGGCACAGCGACTGCCAGCGGCAAAGCCGTGCGCCAGATCCTCATCCAGATGCCGCCGCAAGGCGGCCGTGAGCCGCGCGTCGTCGAGCGGCCGGAACCCCAGCCGCCGGTAATAAGGCGCATTCCACGGCACGTCAATGAAGGTGGTGAGCGTCAGGCGAGCGGCGCCCTGGCGTTTGGCTTCTTCCGCCACCGCCCCGATCAGGCGGCGGCCGACGCCCTGCCGTTGCCAGGCGCCGGCGACCGACAATTCGGCGATATGCCAGTCTTTCCCCTGAGCCTGCACGGCGATAAAACCGGCGCACTCGCCGTTGTCGCTTTCGGCCAGCCATTCACGGCGTTCGACGATAAACGCGGCGTGCTGTTGCGGGCTCATCACCTCGCCTTCGGCGATAAAGCGCCACGCCGGCTGCTGGCGAAACAGCTGCGCCGCCGAGCGTTCAACCGCCATCAGATGCGCGATATCCCGCTGCTGCGCCAAACGAATTTGCAGGCTCATGGGTTCTCCTTAACGTTGGGGCGGTTATTTAAGCAAATTTCACCGCCCGCGGCTCAGAAATCGATACTGCCGCGCAGCACCACCTCACGCGGTTCCCCCACCGCCACGCGCAAATTGCCGCCGCTGGACGGGTAATAGGTTTTATCGAACAGGTTCTTCACGTTCAGCTGCCATTTCACCCGATAGCCGTTGATCGGCATGGTGTAAGCGGCGAACGCATCGGCAACGGTGTAATTATCCAGATTGAAGCTGTTGGCGGCATCGCCCGGGCGGCGGCCCACGTAGCGCGCGCCGGCGCCGATACGCATCTCATCACCGCTGTACAGGCCCAGGCTGCCCAGATTCTGGGTCAGGAACAGCGAGGCGGTATGGCGCGCCACGTTGGTCATCTCTTTGCCCTTGTTGTCCGGATCGTCCACCACGCGGGCGTCGGTATACGCATAGGAACCGATCAGGCTCAGCGAGTCGGTGAGATTGCCGGCCACGTCCAGCTCCACGCCCTGCGAACGCACGCGCCCGGCGGTGCGCGTCACGGTTTCACCCTCCACCAGCTCACTGACCATGACGTTGCGTTTGGTGATGTCGAACAGCGCCAGCGTGCCGGTGACGCCGTTCGGCAACGCCAGCTTGCCGCCGACTTCCCACGACTTGCCCTGTTCCGGCGGCAGCGAATCAATTTGGGTGGCGATAGAAGAGTTCGGCTTGAACGACTCGGTATAGCTGCTGTACAGCGACACGTAAGGCGTCAGCTTGTAGACCACCCCGGCGCGCGGCACCAGCTTGCCGTCCGAACTGTCGGTGTTGGTCTGGAACGGCCGCCCCTTGCCGGCATAGACGTCGAAAGCGTCGTAACGCAGCCCGCCCATCACCAGCCATTTATCGGTCAGTTGGATGGAATCCTGCATAAACCAGCCGTAGCTGGTGAGATTTTCCCGCTGGTCGCTGTCTTTGGCGCTGACCGCGGTCGACGGCGGCATCAGGCCGTATACCGGATGATAGATATTGAAATCGCTGTTCTTTTTACCGCGAATCATGTCGCCGCGGTAGGTACGGTTATCTTCAAAATCGAAGCCGAACAGCATCTGGTGGTTGATGCTGCCCCAATCCACGTCACCATTGAGCGTCAGCTGCACCGCATTGGCGTGGCTGACGGCATGGGCGGTCGAGTCGGCCTGGCGGCTCAATACGCCGGTCACCGGGTTCAGCGCCGTGGCGCGCGCCTGATTGTCGCTGTAGCTGTTGCGGCTGTAGGCGTAGGTCAGCGAGCTTTTCCAGCGCTCGTTGAGCGTTTGATCGATCTGCAGAGTGACGCTGTCCTGATCGCCGCGGGTGGCGTTATAGGCTTCGTCGAAACGGCGATCGCGCGGCGTATTCACCGGTTTGCCGGTGCGCGAATCGATAATGGTGCCGCGATCGAACGGCACCCGATATTCCATATGCTCGTAGGCCAGCCGCACGGTGGTGTTCTCGCCATACCACATCAGCGAGGGCGCGATCACCGTCTGGCGGTTGCGGCCGAAGTTGCGCCAGTAGTCGGTTTCATCGTGATCGACGATCATGCGATAGGCGAAGCCCGACGTGCCGAGCGGCCCGGTAACGTCGAGCTGACCGCCGCCGCCGTTGAAGCTGCTGCCCCAGCCTTCCACATGAGTGCGCTGCTGCAGCTGGGGTTTTTTGGTGATCATGTTGATCATCCCGCCCGGCTCACCCATGCCGTACAGCATTGAGGCCGGCCCCTTGAGCACCTCTACCCGCTCGGTGGTCGGCGTAAAGTTGCGCGCCTGCACCGAACGCACGCCATCGCGCAGAATGGAGCCGTCGCGGTTGTCGCCAAAGCCGCGTTTCATTACCGCGTCCTGGGTGCCGCCCAGCGTGTTGGCCTGGGTAATGCCGCTGACGTTGTACAGCGCCTCGTCCAGGCTGCTGACCGCCTGATCGGTAATCACCTGTTGCGGCACCACGTCGATCGCCTGCGGCACGTTCAGCAGGTTGGCTTCGCTGCGGGTGCCGGTGACGCTGGTCAACGGCTGATAGCTCTGCACGCCGTCGGCGTCTTTGCGGCCAATCACCACCAGACTTTCTTCCTTCGACGCGGCTTTTTCCGCCGCCCACGTCGGCGATGTTGCGCAGACCGCCAAAGGCAATGCGCACCACCAGCCGCGCTTGTTGTTATTCATTATCTAACTGACTCCAATAGGTCCCTGAAAAAGGTAACGGCAAAAACTGCTGATACAGCTGTTGGAAGGTCTGCTGCGGGTTGATGTCGGCGAACAGATCCGGGTAAAACGCTTTGGCGAACACCTCGACCAGCACCACGTGGTACGGGCTGAGGTAAAAGTTGTGCCAGACGCTCCAGGCGCGGTGGTTTTTCACCGCCTGCAGGTTGGTCAGCATCGGCTGTTTGGCGATCAGCCGGCGGAAGCTGTCAGCGGCCTCTTGGCGGCTGACCTGCGGCCCGAGGCGCAGATCGGACAGCCGTTTGCCCTGCGGCCCGGCCATGCCGGTGGCGAGGTACACGTCGGGATTGGCGCTCAGAATGGTTTCCGGGTTCAGCTCGCCATACACCCCTTTGACGCTGGCGTTGGCGATGTTGTCACCGCCGGCGAAGGTCAGCAGATCGCCAAGGTTGCCGTGCGCGGCGGTGGTGCAACAGGTGTCGCGCCGCCCCAGATGCAGGTGCAGCATCACTTTGGGCTTCGGCCCCTGATAGCCCGCCAGGCGTTGCTGAATCACCGCCATATGCTGCTGATAAAACTGGATGAACTGCTCGGCGCGCTGCCGGCGATTGAGCACGTCGCCCAGCAGCCGTACGCTCGGCACGGTGTTGTTCAGCAGATCGATGCGCAGATCGACGTAGATCACCGCCACGCCGGCCTTGTTCAACGCAGAAACCAACCGATCGTTGTCGCCGTCTTCACGCGCATAGCGCGCCAGGATCACCAGATCCGGTTTCAGCTGCAGCAGGCTTTCGACATTGACCTGGCGAAAGTTATTGCCGCTGATGACGGGGATCTGGGCTATCTGCGGAAACTGCTGCGTATAAAGCTGCCAGCTTTGCGCATCGAAACGCGCCAGATCCGCCGGCCAGCCGACGATGCGCTGCGCCGGGTTGCCCGGCTCCAGCAGCGCCAGCGTATACAACATGCGGCTCTCCCCCACCACGATGCGCTGCGGATTGTCCGGCACCACAACCTGACGGCCGGTGATATCGGTCACCGTCTTCGCCTGGGCGGAGAACACGCCGAACCACAGAGAAAGCAGCAGTAAAATGAGGAAATTGCGCATGATTGAGCCGAAAGGGGGAAATAATGTGCGCATGATAATCACTCTCATTAGCACTTGCAATCCCGCGTCGCCATTGCCAAAAGAAATCCGGGAAACGGCGCCGGGCGTGCGGCAAACACGGCGAAACCGCTAAAATAACGGCTTTAAAAAGTTAAAAAAATGGCGGGGAAATCGGTTAAATAGAACGGGGAAACAGCTAAAAACCGGGAGACCTCCATGACTCAACGCATCATTCCGCTGTCGGATTGCCCGCAGTTTGCCGATGTGTGCGCCGCCTGGGCATTCGGCCAGTGGGGTTCACAGCGGGGCGGCTCGCTGGAGCGCACCCAGCTGCGTTTCGCCCAATGCAGCCGACCGGGCGACGACCACCTGACGCTGATGATGATCGACGGCGATCGTCCGGTGGGCATGGCCAGCCTATGGCCCAGCGACGACCATCAGCGCCAGGATCTCACCCCGTGGCTGGCCGGCGTCTTCGTGCATCCCGATCACCGCCGCAAGGGCATCGCCCGCCGTCTTGAAATGGCCATCGTCGAGGCGGCGCGGCAGCGCCATCACTCGGTTCTGCATCTCATTACCGACAAATCGGAAGCGCTGTACGCCGGCTGGGGTTGGCAACCTCTGGAGCGCCGGCGGCAGCATGACGAAGAGGTGGTGGTGATGGAGAAAAAACTGTAGCTAACGCGGCGTACAGACATACACCAGCGCCGGCGGGAAGTTGCGCACCACCCGCAGGCGCTTCCAGTGAAAATAGCGCGACAGCAATTTTTCCGACAGGTGGCTGTATTGGAACAGCACCAGCGTGCCGTTGCGCGCCAGCAGCCGCTGCCGGGCCTGCTGAAGAATGCGCACGCTGATCCTGACCGGGATCGACAGCAGCGGCAGGCAGGAAAACACCACGTCGTAATCCGTGGCCATCCGGGTCGCCGAATGGCCCATCACCTGCAGCCGCCGATCGTCAATCCCGCGCAGCCGATGCACGAAATGGGGTTGGATCTCGAAGGCCTCCAGCGCCGCATCGGCGCGCATCCGCCCCAGAATGCGTTTGGTCAGCACGCCGTCCGCCGCGCCCAGTTCCGCGATCGACAGCGCCCGGGTCCATTCAACCTGATTCAGCATCGCCTGACACAGCCACGGGGAAGAAGGCGCCAGCGTACCGACGGTGCGCGGTGAAGCCATAAATTGCTGCAGGTAAGCGAAGTGATTCATCAGTTGCAGTCGGGTCGCATTTAACATTGAGGCCTCCTTGGGTTAAGCCCTCAATGTGAGCCGAATTTCTTAAGTAATCATTAACATGATTCCGAAAGCGGCGGACACAGTTGTAATAAAATGCAACCTTGTCAGCGGCGCGCAAAGAAAAACGGTCGCAATAATGATCTGAGAATAAGCGGTTTATGCGCCGACCGTTCAGATCATTATTGCGACCGTTTATTTTTTTGGCCGCGTTGCCGCGGCCAGAGGGTAAAAAGCTAACGCTTAGCGATAAATTTCCGCATTGCCGCGCCAGTTGCTGGAGTCCCCGGGGGTGTCCAGACCGATAATGCGATAATGACTGGCGCCGTCCGCCGCGGCTTTTTCTTTCAGGGCGGTGATGGCGTCATGCGGTGAGCCGCTAACGCCGGAAACCGACACGACGCCGAGGCTTTGCAGATTGGCGGCCTGCTCGCTGTTGACCTGTTTTACCGACGACAGCGGCGCGGCGAAAGTGGAAAATGAAGCGGCGGCGATCAATACGGCTGCGATGCTTGGGATAAGTTTCATGATTGACTCCAGGTGTTCTTGTTTATTCGCTCGTTGTCAGTGATGTTAATTATCCGCTAGCCAATGAAAACGGACGTCATGCAACGTAAAGAACATCAATCATTGTGAGGAGAATAAGGAGGAAGTGAGAGCGGGTGTGTATTTTCAGGCGAGAATGACTTTATAGGCTTCACCTTACCCCTATTTGATGAACAATTAAAGACGGCGCGTGATAAAGAATGCGCGCCGCGTCTATTTAAGATTTTTTACCCGCCGGAGCGCGCTGAGCTACGCTGAATTTTGTGGCTTACCCTTTTAAGGAAGAACGCTTATGTCGCAAAACCTGCTGCGCGTGCGTGACGGTCAGGGCGCGTCGGTCTCATTTTCCGAGCTGCTGTTCGATCTGATCTACGTTTTCGCCGTGACCCAACTTTCCCACTATCTGTTGCATCACCTGACGCTGACCGGCGCGCTGGAAACCCTGCTGCTGTGGTTCGCCGTCTGGCTGGCCTGGCAATACACCGCCTGGGTCACCAACTGGTTCAATCCGGATACCCGCCAGATCCGCCTGTTGCTGTTCGCGATCATGCTGCTGGGGCTGTTCGCCGCCGCCGCGTTGCCGCAGGCGTTTGGCGAACGCGGTCTGATCTTCGCCCTGTTCTACGTCGCCATTCAGGTCGGGCGCTCCGCCACGGTATTGCGCCTGCTGGCGCCCGATCATCCGTTAAAACATAACTTTCGCCGCATTCTCGGCTGGCTGTGCATCTCCGCCGTCTTCTGGATCGCCGGCGGGCTGGCGGAAGGCCATGCTCGCCTGGCGCTGTGGGCGATCGCCGTCTTGTGCGAATACGTCTCGCCGATGTTCGGTTTTCGCCTGCCGGTGCTGGGGCGCTCGGACAGCAGCAGCGAATGGACCATCGAAGGCCACCATCTGGCGGAGCGCTGCCAGCTGTTCGTGATCGTGGCGCTGGGGGAAACCATTCTGATCACCGGCGCCACCCTGAGCGAAATGGAAAGCTGGAGCCTGCCGGTGCTCATCGCTTCGCTGGTGGCCTTTCTCGGCAGCCTGGCGATGTGGTGGGTTTACTTCGACACCAGCAGCAAAGCCGGCAGCCACGCCATCAGCCAGGCGGAAAATCCCGGCCAGCTGGGCGCTTATTTCCATTATGTGCACGTCGCGCTGGTGGGGGCGATCATCGTCTGCGCCGTGGCCAACGAGCTGGTGATCGCCCATCCCGACGGCCGCATCCAACACGCCACGGCGGCGGTGCTGCTGCTCGGCCCGGCAATTTACCTGTTCGCCAACGCGCTGTACAAACGGCTGGTGTATCGCCGCTTCCCGCTGTCGCATCTGGTCGGGCTGCTGGCGCTGGGGGTATTGGCCCCGATCGCCTATTTAACCGACCTGCTGATGGTCAATGGCCTGACGACGCTGATCATGGTGGTGGTGGCGGCGTGGGAGAGCATCTCGCGCGGCAAAGCGCCACAGCGGCACGCGCAAGCCTGAATCAAACGGGGGCGCAATCGCCCCCGCTGTGAGATTGATGACAAACCTCATGCCATTACCGGGTTTGCAAAGAGCAGTGGATAAAAAACAAGGAAAATCAATTTATTGATTTTCGGCTGATGGCCACAAAGGAGGAAAAACCCATGTTTTTTCCTCCTTTGTCAGCGGTCTGACGGGGGCGCAATCGCCCCCGATGTCGGTCACTTCAAGGATTGCGGCAAGGTGAGCACCCAGAGCTCACTCAGCGATTCCGGCTGCTCCAGAGGGCGCAATTCGATGCGGGCGTCGGTTTTGTCACCGTCGAGGCTCAACCGCCCTCCTTTCTCCAACTGATAGTCGCCGATTTTCTTACTCTTTGGCGACGCATCCACCAGCGTGGCCTGCAAGCCGAAATCGTTGTCATTGATCACCGCCAGCGTGCGATCGTCGATCAGCGCCAACCCTTCCGCTTTCTCCTGGCGCCAGCCCAACTGACGCAGATCCGCCACTTCCCGTTTCTGCGCCAGCTTCACGCCGCGTTTAGCCAGATCTTTCGCATCGTCGAACTCCAGCGCTTTACCCTGGCCGTCAAACGCGCTCAGATCGCTGGCCTGCGCGAGATCCACCAGATAGATCTTGTTGATCATCGACTTATCTTTACCGGTTCCCTGTTCAATCAACAGGATGCGCTGGTTGTCCAACGCCACGACATCGCCAATTTTGGCGTCTTTGGCTTTTTTATAGCTGTCGATATCGATGGGATAGCCGTACATGGCGGTTTTGCCACTGCGCGGATCGAAGCTCACCAGCCGGGTAAACTGCGCCTTGTTTTTGCTTTTGCCATCGACATCCAGCGTGCTCTGCACCGCCGCCAGAATTCGCCCGTCCGGCATCCGGGTCAATCCTTCAAAACCGCGGTTGGGCTGACGCCATTTCAGGATGTTCGGCAAACCGCCCGCCACCGCCTGTTCGCCGGCCTGCGGCGTTGGGCCATATTTGGCGAGGATTTTACCTTTGCCGTCGATATGGATCAGAAACGGGCCGTACTCATCACACAGCCAATAGCCGCCGTTGCCGTCACCGGTCACCCCTTCGGTATCCAACCCGCGGCGATCGCCGGACAGCGGCTGCAACGCGTCGTTCAACGCCACTTCGTTTGTAGAACCAATCAGCTCGCCCGGCA
The DNA here is from genome assembly GCF_052167655.1 of Serratia sp. CY55921. Lineage (NCBI taxonomy): Bacteria > Pseudomonadati > Pseudomonadota > Gammaproteobacteria > Enterobacterales > Yersiniaceae > Serratia > Serratia sp. CY55921. The sequence goes on from NZ_JBJNMU010000001.1 coordinate 2,733,624, forward strand.
ACGGCAGCCCGCCGATCGGCCCTTTTTCGTCGTGCAAGGGCCGCGCATTCTCGGCTACGGCCTTGCCGCCGCCGATACGAATGTCCATCAACAGAGGCGTGAATTGCGGATTGGCGAAAATCTTGGCCTCTTGCTTGCCTACCGCCGGGGCATCGGCATTCGGGCCGCGATCGGTCAGCGTCGTCAGCACCAAATCGTCGCCCTGCTTCTTGTTGAACATCAATCCGGAGCCGATCCCTACCGGCAATCCCTGTGGGAAATGCTTGGCAAACGCCCCCTGATAGGCGACGCGTTCCCCGCCGGGGAAGCCGACCACATAACGCGCCACCTCAATGTCGGCAGCGTGAGCCAATACCGGAAACAGTGAAGCCAACAGCAGGGAGAGCGATTTTATTTTCATATTTTTACCCGAGGTCAAATGAAGCGTTGTCAGGCAGAAGACGATATTAATTTAGCATGACACTTAGATGACAATAGGCAATTCGTCAAATGCACATCAGGCAATAAGGCTGGCTGGCAAATAGAAATTAGCAATTAACCTGAGCGTATTGAATGGAGAAAGCCGCTGGAAAAAACCGCCCGGAAATAGCCCGCCGTTTTGCTTAGGGTAAATTCTTATAGCAAAGATAAAAAAATCGGCAAACGCGCGTCAACACGGCGAAAAACGGTGTTTTTCTCATAGACAAAATAAAATGTCAGGGATTTAATACCGCCGTTATTCAAGGTGCATTAAGAAAATTCTATAGAATATCTGCATGAACTTAAAAAGCTGTTCTATAGTTTTTAGTGCTAACGCCCGTTAGTCTATTCCGCAGGATGGAATCTATGTCAAAGCGACTTTTTGCTGAATTTTTTGGCACATTTTGGTTGGTGTTTGGTGGTTGTGGTAGCGCAGTATTGGCAGCGGCATTCCCACAGCTGGGTATTGGTTTCCTCGGCGTCGCGCTCGCTTTCGGTCTGACCGTAGTGACGATGGCCTATGCCGTCGGCCATATTTCCGGCGGGCATTTTAACCCGGCGGTCACCGTCGGCTTATTCGCCGGCGGCCGTTTCGCGGCGAAAGACGTGATCCCTTACGTTATCGCACAGGTGATCGGCGGTATCGCCGCAGCGTCGGTGCTGTATTTGATCGCCAGCGGCAAAGCCGGTTTCGACGCCACGGCAGGCGGTTTCGCCTCTAACGGTTACGGCGAACACTCACCGGGCGGTTACTCTCTGCAAGCCGCAATCGTGATTGAGCTGGTGCTGACCGCCTTCTTCCTGATCGTTATTCATGGCGTGACCGACAAGCGCGCGCCGGCAGGCTTTGCCCCGCTGGCTATCGGCCTGACGCTGACGCTGATCCACCTGATCAGCATCCCGGTGACCAACACCTCCGTCAACCCGGCGCGCAGCACCGGCGTAGCGATCTTCCAGGGCACCTGGGCGCTGCAGCAGCTGTGGGTGTTCTGGCTGGTGCCGCTGGTCGGCGGCATTATCGGCGGCCTGATCTACCGCTGCCTGCTGGAAGACAAAAAATAAGCGTATCGCAGTCGACGCGTTTCACGGGGCAGCCTTCATCGGCTGCCCCGTTGCTTTCAGCCCTTCGTCACTTCAAACATCATGATATCGCTGGTGAAGGAGCCGTCCGGCTGGATGGCGAAATGCTCCACCACCTCCTGCGACACGCTTTGCTGCAGCGCGCGGATCGCGGTGACGAAATGCGCCGGCGTGCGCATACGCGCCACCCAACTGCCGAACTCCAGCGTCAATCGATCCGCCGTCACCTCGCGTACCACCAGCCCGGCCTCGGTCAGCAACGTCAGCCACTCGCCCGGCGCATAGTTGCGCACGTGCGAGGTGTCGCGCAGCACTTCCACGGTTTGCAGGTAGATATCCAGCAGCGGGTGCCCCGGCGAGACCACGTCCATAAATATCGCGCTGCCGCCCGGTTTGAGTACACGCCTGACCTCGCGCAGCGCCTGGCCGACATCGCGCCAGTGGTGCGCCGAATAGCGGCTGATGACCAGATCGAAACTGGCATCCTCAAACGGCAAAGACTCCGCCACGCCCTGCTGCTGCTGAATGTTGTTCAGGCCTTTTTCCGCCGCCGCCTGCTTCACCACCGCCAACATTTGCGCCGACAGATCGTAGGCCACCACCTGCGCTACGCTGGCCGCCGCGGTGAAGCTGGCATGCCCCGCGCCACAGCCCAGATCGAGCAGGCGCGCTTCGGCGTGCGGCGCCAGTAACTGCGCCAGACGTTGCAAATCCTTGCCCTGCGCATGCACCGCGCTGGTTAAATAGGCGTTGGCCTGCTCGCCGAACTGCCGGTCTACCGCATTGTTATGGCTGTTGCTGTTGCTCATGTTTGCTCCTGTTATTATCCGGCTTGCGCCTGTGCCTGAAGGCTTTCGGCTACTATAATCAGGCTACTATACGGGTACAATATGAGCAGTTATCCTGGTATAAATAGGTACCATGCTATGTCATCAGAAGCCTTATCCGGGCCAAAAGCCCTCGGCGCGTTTCTGCGCGCGCACCGCGAACGCATCACGCCGGAAATGATCGGCCTGCCCAGCTCTTCGCGCCGCCGCACCAGCGGCCTGCGACGCGAAGAGCTGGCGCAAATCAGCGGCATCAGCGCCACCTGGTATACCTGGATCGAACAGGGCCGCGAGGTGTCCATTTCCCCTTTCACGCTGGCGCGCATCGCCAAAGCGCTGCGGCTCGGCCCGGCCGAACGCCACTACCTGTTTACCCTGGCGCGTATCGCCGACCCCGAGCAGGAAGCGCACCGCGAAACCGCCAATGACGCGGTGCTGCAAAGCGTGCATCAGATGACGGTGCCCTGCTATCTGCTGGACGTGAGCTGGAACGTCGTCGCCTGGAACCCGCAGGCGGCGGCGCTGTTCAGCGGCTGGCTGGATGTGGCCAACAGCCCCAACCTGCTGCACTTCATGTTCTTCCACCCGTTGGCGAAAACGCTGGTCAGCGATTGGGAAGAGCGCGCGCGCCGCGTGGTGGCCGAGTTTCGCGCCGAGACCAGCCATCATCAAAATACCGAAGAGATGCGCGCCTTCGTGCGCAACATGACGCACAACAGCGCGGACTTTAATCACTGGTGGAAGCAACATGACGTCATGGCGCGCGAAGGCGGCGAAAGAGCGTTCGAGCATCCTCAGCGAGGCGCGCTGCGCTATCGCCAACTCACCTTCCATCCGGCGGAGCACGCCGGTCTGAAGCTGGTGATGCTGATCCCGCTGCCGCAATTGGTAACAAATTCATAGGCAGGTTTACCCGCCATTTATTTATTGGTTCATGTAAACGCGCTAGGGTAATTGATACCGATGATAGTGATCATCCAGCACCGTTATTTATCTCCTGAGGTACTCCTATGCAATCCGAAGAACAACGCCTTATCGATGGTCTGTTTGGCCGCCTGAAAGAAGCCGAGACCAAGACGGGCCCACGGGATCTCCAGGCAGAGCAGCAAATCAACCAGCATATTCGCGAGCAGCCTTCCGCCCCTTATTACATGGCGCAGGCGATGATTATTCAGGAAGCGGCGCTCAAGCAGATGGATCAGCGGGTCAAAGAGCTGGAGGCCCAGGTGGCGCAGCTGCAGCAAACCGCCAACGGCCAGCAGAGCAGCGGCGGCTTCCTGGCCGGCCTGTTCGGCGGCGGCAGCCGCAGTACGCCAAGCCCGCGCGAACAGTATCAGGCGCAGCAGCAAAATACGGCGGCCTGGAACAACGCGCAGCAGCCGCAGCAACCGGCCTATGCCCCACCGCAGCAGGCGGCGCCTTCACGCGCCGGCGGCTTTCTGGGAGGCGCCTTGCAAACGGCGGCGGGCGTCGCCGGCGGCGTAGTATTGGCCGACATGCTGACCGGCATGTTCCGCCATTCACAACCACAGGAAATCGTAAATATTATCGAGGAAACCCCGGCGCCGCTGGACGACAGCGCAATGCGCAATTTCGACGCCTCCAACAACCTGGATACCTTCAACAACGGCGATGGCGGTAGCTTCCTCAACCAGGACAACGGCTTCCAGAACGCCAACTATCAGGACGACACGGACTACGCCGACGACGATTACAGCGACGACGACGACTCCTTCCTGTAATTCCCTTCGCCCCCTCTCACCCGCAGAGGGGGATTTCCCGTTTCGCCATTCTGGTCTACAGTGAACACTGTTCATTTATCCAGCAGAGAGAAACGATGACAAGCTTTAATCCTTCCACTCCTTTCTTCAGCGAACGCCTGCAGATGCGCCCACCGGTGATGGCGGATCTCGCGCGTTTCTACGCCATCTTCGGCGATCCGCAAACGCAGCGTTTCAATCCCGCCGGTCCACTCACCAGCGAAGCGCAGGCCGCAGCGGCGCTGCAAGAGAGGATTTCCGGGTGGCAACAACACGGTTACGGTTCCTGGGCGATCGCTCTGCGCGAACGGCCGGATTGGATTATCGGCTTTGGCGGATTGTCCCGGAAACCGCTCGGGGCGCAGCGCACCGTGAACCTCGGCTATCGCTTCGATACTCGCGTTTGGGGCATGGGATTGGCCACCGAGATGGCGCGGGCATCGCTGCAATACGGTTTTGTCGGATTGGCGCTGGAGGAGATTTCCGCCATTGTGCGTGCGGAGAATCAGGCGTCGTGGCGAGTGCTGGAAAAGATCGGCATGCAGCGGGTGGATACACTGGATGACGTGCCCGGCGCGGCGCCGAGCCTGGTGTATACGCTAAAGCGCTGCGACTATCAGGGCTGATCGTCGCTGATTTTGGCCAACGCCATGCGGTAAGATTTGACCTTCTGGCGCTTTTTCAACCAGGTGGCGGTAGAGACAATGAATACCGCGCCCGACATCGCCAATACGCCGGTTGGATGGCCATAAAACACCATCAAGGCAAAGTAGACGGCGGAAACGATCGCCACCCATTTCGCCGTATTGCCCATGTCGTTTTTCTCTTGGGTCAAACGGCGGATGTGCTCTTCTTCACTGATTCCCATACGCGCTCCTTGTTGGCTGAATGACCCATTATATGGAGCTGGAGTGCTGATATTTCAAGCGGTTGGATGGTAAAGAAGCGTAAAGCTCAGGCCGGCGGCTCCCGCCGCCGAGGCAGATAGCGCCCGGGCTGGTCGGCACCCGGCAGGCCGCTGCCGTCGTTGCGGCCAAACAGCCGGTAGCGATTGCCGGCGACCGCATCGTAGATCTTGTCCGCCAGTCGCGGCGGCAAGCAACGCGCCAGCGCCAGCGCGCGGTACGGCCATTCCACTTGGCGCAGCGCCCGAAACAACGCCGCCGAACGCAGCCAACAGCGCCCCTGTTCCACATAGACCACGGAATCGAAACGGTCGGTCGGCAATCCCAGCGCCTGCAGGATCGCCTGTCCTTCGACGGATTGCACCGTCGCCAACAGAATGCGCCGCTGCCGATCGGCGCGAACAAGGTATCTCACCAGCCCATGACACAGGTTGCATTCGCCGTCGAACAACAACGCGCGATCGCCGGGCTGCAGATAAGGCAGCTGTGATAAAGGGGTCATCCCGCCTCCCGAAAAATGCTCGCCTTAGCCTAACGCGCCTGGTGCGCCCAGGCCAGAGCGGGATGACGGGGCGTGTTAAGGCGCGGGCGGTGCGTCAGGCACCGCCACCACCGCGACGCGCACTTCGTAATGTTTGGCGCTGCCCGCCGGGATCACCGCCGTCAGTTTGTTGATGGTTTCCACCGGATTGTCGCTGGCCGAGGTGGCGCAGAACAGCTCACCGCCGCGGCAGAACCCCGGCTTGGGCGGGTGCCCGCCCGGGAAAGGCGGCATGCGCATCGGTTCATCCGCCACAGGCGGCAACGCTTTGGCCGCAGGCGCCTCGGGGGCAGACATCGCGCTCGCGCTGAACAACAGCGCCATGCCCATGCAGGGCAGCGCCAGGATCTTGATTGCTTGTTTCATTGAATTAGCCTCATTTGCCGGGTTCGGGATTACGCTACCCCGCCCCCGGCCCATGAGAAAGCCGCTTTTCGCTACCTTTTCGCCCCGCTGCGCTTTGCTTACATCCCGCGTCTAACGTGATGAAAACAGAAGATTTGGTAAGCATTCCGATCTTTCCCACTTTCCGCACGACACATGCCGCCCTGCGTGGAAAGCTCTTCATGTTCTTTTGCCAATCAACGGCTTAAAGTGGGTATGGACTAACTTTCCTGCTTATCTTTTCTCTTCTGCCTAAAGTTTTCGTCATTAATACAATATTGGTAAGAATCAACGATCAAACCCGTTAGCCGCAAAATATTTTCCGGACGGTCGATAATGATATGCCCCCCTGCAGCCAACTCCAGGCCGGCGCGAGTTATCTCAGCCTGTCTGGCCTCGTCTATCTCAAGCGGAAGCAAAATGGTTGGACGTTGCTTATTGTCGAAATAGCGCAGAACCCATCGCGTCGTCTTCCCTTGAAAGAGGATGCTGTAATAGCTTTCCGTGTCTTTCGCAATCAGCTCTGCCTCAGTGCCCAAGATCATCGCCACATTGTCAAACAAGCACCTTTCTGCAAAGGTCGTCACTATTTTACTATTATCGGGATCAACGATCGGGGCGAGCGGATCCGGTCTGTTTTGCGCTTCACCTTCATCTGGTGACTCAGACGCTACAACATTTTCCGACGTCACTGACAGACCAGAAACGACCATCGCACTCACCGCTTTTTCAACAGCCAAACGAACCAATGGCGTTATTGTGTCCAAAAATCGTTGGTTTAGCTGACGCTGAACGTTAGAGCGACTTGCTACATAGCGAACAAAATCAGAATCAACATCTCGAAGACTGGCGCTGATAGTTTTTGTAAATGAAGTCAGATAGATGCTTTCTTCAGCTAATGTCCGCAGCGCTTCCGGCTGAAATTGGTCGTGCCTAAATCGATAGAGCTGATCAATATCAGAATCGTTTAGATTATTAAAATCTATCTTCAAGAATGGTGTATCATCCATGATGTTTTTATCTTTCAGATCGGTGAAAAATCGCCATTCTTTCCCATTGGTTATTGCAGAAACCGTAACCTCCGGTGTCGCATTAAAATAGCGAGATAGCTGGGGGCTATGATTTGACAAATTTTGATTGAAGGACTTCGCCTCGATGAACATGACGGGAACCGCATGGCAAAAAAGGGCGTAATCAACGCGCTCACCCACCTTAACACCTGGAAAATCAGCACCATACTCTGCCTTCACCTTAGTAGGATCATATGGATGAAAGCCTAGGGTTTCTAATAACGGCAAAATTAATGCCTGCTTAGTCGTTTCCTCAGTATTGCAATGCTGACCTACCGAGGCCACATGAAGAACATGGGCCTTAAGCTTATCTCTGAATGCATTCATCAATCATCCCTCTGCTGTGTTAAATCGCTGTAGTCTTAAATTACACGTTCAAAAGCGCTTTTCTTGCAACAAAGCGGGGCTCTTAAATAGAACTCCGTCAATATTTAATAGAATTAGCATTAATTATTAGTTATATAGCAGAACAAATAGCCTTAATCAAAATGGGAACAAAAAGACCTAAAGTCGATCACAATAAAAAAAGAGAGAAGTATTAAAAGATGGGAATTTATAGCGAGTGAACCATTGCTGGTACTGATATTTATACAGAATCCAAATACAAATGATGGGCAGCAAATACTGCCCATCTATCGCGTTACTTGCCGTTCGTCAGCGTGTTGTAGCTGGTCATCAGATTGCGGTAGTCCGGGATATGGTTGGAGAACAGCGTGCCCAGGCCTTCGATGTCGTTGCGCCAGTCGCGGTGCAGCTCGCAGGCGACGCCGAACCAGGTCATCAGCTGCGCGCCGGCGGCCTCCATGCGGCTCCAGGCCGACTGACGCGTCAGCTCATTGAAGGTGCCAGAGGCGTCGGTCACCACAAAGACCTCGAAACCTTCATTGAGCGCCGACAGCGCCGGGAATGCCACGCACACTTCGGTCACTACGCCGGCGATGATCAGCTGCTTGCGGCCGGTGGCTTTTACCGCCTTGACGAAATCGTCGTTGTCCCAGGCGTTGATCTGGCCAGGGCGAGGAATGAAGGGAGCATCGGGGAATTGGGCTTTCAGTTCGGGCACCAGCGGGCCATTGGGGCCGTTTTCGAAACTGGTGGTAAGAATGGTCGGCAGGTTGAAGTACTTCGCTAAATCACCCAGCGCCAGCACGTTGTTTTTAAACCGATCGGGATCGATATCACGCACCAGCGAAAGCAGCCCTGCCTGATGATCCACCAGCAATACGGCGGCCTGGTCTTTGTCGAGGCGCTTGTAATTTGCAGTCATGGTTTTACTCCTGTGGGGTTGATGTTGCGGATGAAACGCCCCGCCGCAGGGCGGGGCGTTGAGGTTTAAGTGTAGCGCCTGAGCCGGGGAACACTGTCCGCCCCAGGCGCCAAGGTTCAACCGGCGCTCGCTTCGGCGTTCATGCTGCCGAACTTGCCGCTGTTGAAATCGCGGAACGCCTGCTGGATTTCCGCGTCGCTGTTCATGACGAACGGGCCGTAGCCGACGATAGGCTCATCGATCAGTTCGCCGCTCAGCACCAACAGCGCGACGTCGTTGTTGGCTTCGATGGTGATCGAATCCCCCGCCCGGTCGAAACGCACCATTTGGGTTTCGCGCACCACGTCTTCGCCGTTAACCAGGATCGCGCCGTGCAGCATCACCAGCGCCAGCGTATGGCCTTCTTTCACCGTCAGCGTGGTGGTATGGCCGGCATTCAGCTTCATATCCCACACGTTAAGCGGGCTGAAGGTGCGCGCCGGGCCGGCGTGGCCGCCAAAGTCACCGGCGATCACCCGCACCTGCCCTGCGCCGTCCGCCAGAGGAACCACCGGAATATCGGCGTTCAGCAGCGTCTGATAGCCCGGCTCGGCCATTTTGTCCTTGGCCGGCAGGTTGACCCACAGCTGCACCATTTCCATGGTGCCGCCCTTGCGCGAGAAGTCCCGCGAATGGAACTCTTCGTGCAGAATGCCGGAGGCGGCGGTCATCCACTGGACGTCGCCGGGGCCAATCACCCCGCCGCTGCCGGTCGAGTCGCGGTGTTCCACTTCGCCCTGATAGACGATGGTCACCGTTTCAAACCCGCGATGCGGGTGTTGACCCACGCCACGGGTGCCGGAGGCGGAGCGGAATTTGGTTGGCGCTGCGTGATCCAGCAGCAGGAACGGGCTCATTTCCGCTCCCAAATCGTTATAAGAGAACAGCGAATTCACCAGGAAACCGTTACCGACCCAATGTGCTTCCGGGCTGTTGTGAATACCGAGGATTTTTTTCATCTTGAACTCCCGTTTCAGACCTCACGGCCTTAAGTTGATGTCAGAAGTTTAATCCGCCGGGGTTTGCTGCAGTAGTAGGCAAGATGTACACTCAGCGTTCTACTGGTAGAACGATAAGGGATGCGATGCTGACCGATCTGAACGACCTGTTTTTCTTCGCCAGCGTGGTCGATCACCAGGGATTCGCCCCCGCCGGCCGGGCGCTGGGCATTCCCAAATCCAAACTCAGCCGCCGCGTGGCGCTGCTGGAAGAGCGGTTGGGCGTGCGCCTGATCCAGCGCTCGACGCGGCGCTTCTCGGTGACCGAACTCGGCCAAACCTATTACGCGCACTGCAAGGCGATGCTGGTGGAAGCGGAAGCCGCGCAGCAGGCGATCGAACAGACGCGCGCCGAGCCCTGCGGCACGGTGCGCATGTCCTGCCCGGTGGCGATCCTGCACACTCGCGTCGGCAGCATGGTGGCAGCCTTTATGGCCGATTATCCCAAGGTGACGGTGCATCTGGAGGCCACCAACCGCCGGGTGGACGTGGTGGGGGAAGGGTTGGATCTGGCGATCCGCGTGCGGCCGCCGCCGCTGGAGGACAGCGATCTGGTGCTGAAGATCCTCGCGCAGCGCACCTGGTGCGTCGCCGCCAGCCCGGCGCTGGTGCGCACCCTCGGGCCGGCGCAAACGCCGGAAGACCTGCGTAAATACCCGACGCTCGATCTCGGCCCGGCGCGCGCTCAGCACCAATGGCGGCTGACCGGCCCACAGGGTGAACGGGTGGAGTGGGAGCACTCGCCGCGGCTGGTCACCGACGACATGCTGATGCTGCGCACCGCCGCCATCGCCGGCGCCGGCATCGTACAACTGCCGGCGATGATGATGCGCGACGACATGCTGCGCGGCGAGCTGGTGCAACTGTTGCCGGGCTGGCAGCCACAGGGCGGCGTGGTGCACGCGGTCTACCCGTCGCGCCGCGGCCTGCTGCCGGCGGTGCGGCTGCTGCTCGACTATCTGGGGGAGCAGTTCGCCAGCATTGAAGAAGAGTGATCAGGCGGTGATTTCGATCGCGTTGCCATCCGGATCGCGAATGACGGCCTCGTAGAAGCCGTCGCCGGTCCAGCGCGGCGCGGACAGCAAGATGCCCTCCTGCCGTGCGCGCTGCGCCAACCGATCGACCTGCCGCTCATCCCCCAGCGACAGCGCGATGTGCGCCCAGCCCACCCGCTCCTCCTGCGCCTGCGCCGGCAGCAACGTCGGCACGCGCATGATCTCCAGCGTCGGCCCGGCCGCCAGATTGACGAAGCGGGAAACGAACCCCGGCCGATTGCGGCTGACGTACTCCTCTCCCGCTTCACCGTTGAAATAGCGCTGCCAGAACGCCAGCTGCGCGTCGATGTCACAGGTCCACAGGGCAACATGGGCTATTTTCATCATCATTCTCCGGTCGATAAATCGCTGTGCCAGATCTGGCCGCCGCCCTGCGCCACCTGCTGCTCAAGCTGCGGGTGCGCACCGCGCGCCGTCACCAGATGATCCACCCGCCCGGCGGGCAGGAAGGGGTAAGGGGCGTAGGTATTGAGTTTGTCGCGGGTGCACAGCACCGCCACGCTGCCGGCGCGCGTCAGCAACCGCTTTTTGAACGTGGCGTCCTGGTAACTCAACGCGGAGAAGCCGCCGGCCGGGTCGTAGGCGCAAATGCCGGTGAACACCAGATCGAAATGAAATCCGTCGATCTCTTCCGCCGCCTTGGCGTCCACGCAGCCGCCGACCTGCGCATCCAGTTCGCCGCCGATCAGGATGGTGCGGATCCCCGGCCGTTCCAGCATTTTGCCGGCGATGCTCAACGCATTGGTTACCACCGTCAAACGCCGATCGCGCGGCAACAGATCCGCCAGATACAGGTGGGTGCTGCCGGCATCGAGGAAGATCAGCTGTTCTTCGCCGATCACCCCCAGCGCGGTCTGCGCCAGCGCCAGCTTCTCATCACCGCTGAGGGCAATGCGCGCCGCAACGGGGCCTTCGGCCGGCGTCGGCGCCAGCGCACCGCCATAGATGCGTTTGCACAGATTTTGCGCCGCCAGCTGACGCAGATCGCGGCGGATGGTCGCTTCGGTGGTATTCAGCCGCTGCGCCATCTCCAGAGCCAGCACTCGCCCCTGTTGGCGGAGCGTGTCGAGAATGGCCTGATGGCGCTCATTCGGTAACAGTTTGGACATCATGTCAATCCGGCGATGCTAAAGTGATCATGAATGTACACAAACGTACACAATCGAACAAACACTTTTTTGGCAACACTCAAGCGGCGGCGCTCGTCTAGACTGAAAGTGACATCACAGATAAGGGATTATGACGCGATGACCTCCGCCGTGCTTTATACGCTGTTTCCCGCCGCAGCCACCGTCGTCGGCGCAGCGGTGGCGCTCTATCGCCGCCCCGGCGACGCCGCGATGCGCGTCATCCATCACTTTACCGCCGGCATCGTGTTCGCCGCCGCCGCCGCCGAAATCTTGCCCGATCTCAAACAGCAGTCGCCTTTGGCGGTGTTGCTGGGCGGCGCTGTGGGGGTGCTGTTAATGTTGCTGGTTCGGCGGCTGGGCGAAAAAGCGCAGGGGCCGGTCGGTTTTATCGCCGCGGTCGGCGTCGATATCTTTATCGATGGGCTGGTGCTGGGCATTGCCTTCGCGGCCGGCGCCAAAGCCGGCCTGCTGTTGACGCTGGCGTTAACGCTGGAAGTGCTGTTCCTGGGATTGTCGATCGTCGGCGATTTGCAAGACTTTCTCGGCAGGCGGCTGCGCGTCATGGCGGCGATAGTTGGCCTGGCGCTGCTGTTGCCCATCGGCGGCCTGCTGGGAGCGCCGGTGGCCATGCTGGGCGCATTTTGGCTGACCGCCTTTCTGGCCTTTGGCCTGATCGCCCTGCTCTACCTGGTGACCGAAGAGCTGCTGGTCGAAGCGCATGAAGGCGGAAAGGAAACCCCGTTCGCCGCCGCGATGTTCTTTGCCGGCTTCCTGCTGCTGTTGCTGTTGGAAGAAGGTTTAGGATAAAAAAACAGGAATTTCATGGCGCATGCCGCCCGGTGGCAACGCTTTGGCTATACTGAGGCAAGCGAAGTTACCGCAGACGTAACGGCTTGGGCGTAAAGGGAAAACGATGTTATTGACGATCGCAAGGTGGCTGTTTCAATTACCCGGGAAGCTGTTTGGGCTGATTTTTAAAAATCGCCTGAGGGTATTTCTGTTCTTCATGCTGGTCGCCCTCGGGGTGCTCGGCGTCAAACGCTATCTGCTCACCCACCAGTATGACGACGAATTCAGCCTCGCCGCCCCCACCGATTACAACCGCGCCATCAAGCGCGAAATGCCGCAGCGCGAAGCACGTGAGCAATGCGGCGGGCCGCTGCACGATAATGCCGGGCAACCCTGGCCCGCGTCAGCCGGCTATCTGCATCAGCCGACCGGCCTGCCCGCAACCGGCCTGCATCGGCTGACGCTGGACAATCAAGGCAACGATTTCGCGGTGTTGGTCAAAATGGAAACGCCCGCCGCGCCGCAGCAGCTGGCGGAAGTCTTTATTCCGGCCGCCGGCAGCTTCGAGGTTAAAATGAATGCGGATGCGGAACACGTGATGAAAATCAAGAACATCAAGACCGGCTGCATGTTCCGCTCCCGGCCGTTCAACCTGGATAAACGGAGCGATTGGCGCATACCGTTATCGCTGCAAAAGGACGGCAGCCTACAGCTGCAGTCGATAGGCGATCGGCAATTCTGATCGGGCACCGGGCAGAGTCGCCGGCGCCGCAGAGGTTACTTTTTCACCGGGTGATCGCGGCGGAACAGCTCCCAACTTTCAATTTCCTGCCCATTCGGCAGCGTACAGGTCGAATACTGGCCCGCCGCGTTTTCTTTGGCGTTCAGCTTGCCGCCGATTTTGGTGCAATACACGTCGGCCGGGTTCGCCATGCCGATCGGTTTCACCTGCGGCGGTGGCGGCGCATCGTTGGATTTCACGGAACACCCCTGCAACATCGTCATCCCTGCCAGCAGGGAAAGCATCAACGTTTTTTTCATTTTTCCAGCTTATGCAAAATACCCACGGCGGAACGCTCCGCCGTGGGTTGATCATGAAATAAAGGATTTGCCCTGTTTCAGCACCAGATCGCAGGCTTTTTGTTTCACCTTCTCGGTGATCTGCGAGGTGCCCAGGCTGTTGAGATCCAGGCTCTTGCCTTCACCGGTCTGCAGCAAGCCACCCAGGCCCTGCTGATAATCCTGGCTCTTGGCGTTTTCAGTGCTGGTGATGCCCAGTTTGCTGAGCAACTGATCTTTCACCCCTTCGGCGCCGTTAGCCGACAGCACGTTGTTTTTCACACAGTACTGCAGGATGCCGGCGGCGTTGGTCATGCTGCTGGAGCTTAACGCCTTGTCGCCGCCGTTCAGCAGGCCGGTCAACGAGGAGAGCGACATGCCGCCGCCGCTTTCGCCGCCAGACTTGCTCAGTTCGCCCGCCGCGCTGTTGAGAGAATCCATCAGACCGGCGGCCTGGGTGGCGCCGCTGGCCAGGGTCGCGGACAGCGCCAAAGCCAGCAGTAAACGATGTTTGGTGATCATAGTGATAAAACTCCTGTAAGAACGGCATGCAATCGGCGCAGCGCGCCGGGATACCTCTCCGACGCCGCCTGCGGCGACAAGTTCCTTTTATCTCGCCGCCGCGCCGTTTTTCGGAATTCAGGAAGTTTAGAACTGCCAGCGCAGCCAGGCGAAGAACACGTTGCCGTTGTTATAGGTGCCGGGAATGTAGGTCGCCTGGAACGTCAGCCGCTGATAGCCGATAGAAGCCAGCGGCAGCGGCGCCGGGATAGGAATATATTTCCAGTTATCGCGCGCGGTGACGCTGGCGGTGAAACCCAGCCCCAGGCGGAAATCCTTGTCATCCAACGGACGCCAGATCTTCTCGTAGGCGTAGCCGCCGATCGGCTCCCACTTGTTGAAGGAATCCTTGAACGCCATGATGTAGATGCCGTGCCAGTCACCGTCGCTGTCGTAGCGGGAGATGCCATAACCGGCGCCCCACGGGCGCTCGTTGTACTTATCGATATGTTCGTCATCGTAAGTCCAACGGTTATGCCAGGTGATGGCCGGAATATAGAGATCGTGGTTCGGCGAATTGTTCCAGGTCTCCGACACGTTATGGGTAAAGCGCTGCCATAGACCCGGTTTTTCGGCCTGCGCGGTATTGCCACTTTCTGTACTAACCTCAGCGTAAGAAGGCAGTGCAGGAAATATCAACGCCAGAGAACATGCCAACAGAGTCCGTTTGAGAAACATGGTAAAGCTCCTGTAAAAATACGGCCGAAGATTTTTACCGATAGCCCAGGCAAGATCAAGCTGTATCCAATTTATCCAACGCCCGTTTCGCCTTGGTTAAACTTAGCATCGGAAAATTCGCATTGGTTTATAACGGGTTGCACCGACATCTGCATGTTAGCGCCTTTCGGACGGCAAAACCGTGGGAAAAGTCCGCTTTGTCGTTCGCTACTCGCGGGCCAGGTGCTTGACCAACACATCGACATCGAGGCGGTTCACGAACGCCAGAGAATAAGGCCGAACAGTCGATTTTAAAACGCCGAAGGGTGACGCGCGGCAACGGCAACCCATCACGCTCGTCGTGGATCAGCACCAGCACATGTCGATAGCTTTTCATGGCTATTTCCCCCTCAGACGAGCCCCGCTGGGACGCAGGCCCTTTGGTAGGTATACGCCATCCAGGCGCACGTAGAGAAAAGTTTACGTATCGGCCCCAAGGAATGTGATGGTCGCCACGTTATATTAGCGCCCGTAACGACGCTTGTTTACGCCGGCCCGAGGCGGCGCGCATTGCAGCCCCGTAAAATAAAACTGACAACACGACGCGAATAAAAAAGCGACATTGTTAATTTTTTGTTTTTGATTGGTTACGCGATGGTTTCATGAAATAAGCGTGCGGTGGATCACCAAAATGCCCCTTTGCGCCGGCTTCTGCCTTTCTTTACCAGCAAAAGAGCGTTACGCCACCCGATGGGATTTAACGCGGCGTCAAAAGTACCGGATGATTCGCTCTGCATCATGATAAATGCCAATACGCCGCCATTTTTCTGTCGATATACCGCCAGGGAAAAATACCGCACCGTCCTCCTGCATAATAACCACACTATTTATACATTATTCAATCGCGTAAAGCGCCGAATACAAACCGCCTATTCATCGGCTGCCACGCCTGTCTTGAACAAGCCGACACTTTAAATAACTGTTAATGCTAACGACACAACATCGCCAGCAATTTATTTTTGCTGATTTTCGCCTGACAAAATAAAGATAAATAATTCGGAGCAATCAATGAAAATAACTATCGGGTCATTCATTCTGCAACAGCTTCACGCCCTGAACGTCGATCGTATTTACGGCGTGCCCGGCGACTATAATCTCAGCCTGCTGGAGCTGCTGGAAAACGACGAGCGGCTGGCGTTTGTCGGCAACTGCAATGAATTGAACGCCTCCTACGCCGCCGACGGTTACGCCCGCATGAAAGGCGCCGGCGCGCTGATCGTCACCTACGGCGTCGGCGATCTGGCCGCGCTGTCCGGCATCGCCGGGGCCTATGCCGAATCTTCGCCGGTTATCTGCATCGCCGGCACGCCGCCGCTGCATGCGATGAAAAATCACCAGCTCTTGCACCATACCCTGGGCGATGGCAATTTCGACAACGTCATGAACTGCTTTAAACAATTCACCGTTGCGCAAGCCTTGATTACGCCGGAAAATGCCGCACAAGAAATCCCACGCGTTATTTCCCGCGCCTGGATAGAGAAGAAACCGGTGTATTTACAGCTGCCGTCGGATATTTGCGATGTGGAAATTGAAATCGCCGCGGCGGCGACGGCACCGCAATTACCGGCCAGCGATAAATACAATGTGCAATTAGCGGCGATGGCGCTGTTAACCAAAATCAAACGCGCACAGCGCCCAATCATGTTGGTCGATCAAATGGTGGATCGCTACCAGTTGCAGCAGTTGGTCATCGCGGTCGCTCACCGCTTCGCCATTCCGCTGACCAATATGCCCACCGCCAAATGCATTATCCCGGAAAACACCGCCGGTTGGATGGGCGGCTACAGCGGCAATCTGTCGCGCCCCGAACTGTATGAACACATGGCCCACTCGGACTGCGTGCTGAGCTTCGGCGTGCGTTTGGTGGATTCCACCACCGGCTATTTCTCCCAGCACATTCCCGCCGCCGCTCAGGTGGACATCCAACCGTTCTCAATGAAGCTGGGCAACACCTCCTACCCGGCGGTGTCGACGGCGGATCTGCTGCAGGCGCTGTTGGATCTGAGCGAAGACGCGCCGGCGCAGCCCCTGGCGCCGTTGGCCAGCCCACATGAGAAGCTGGCGACGCCGAGCGACGCGCCTATCGACCAGGCCTATCTGTGGCGGCGCATCCAACGCTTCATCCGGGCGGATGACGTGGTGGTGGTGGAAAACGGCACCTCCGGCGCGGCCATCGGCGGCATGCGCATGCCGGACGGCGTCAAGGTGGTCAACCAACCGATTTGGGGCTCAATCGGCTATACCCTGCCGGCGCTGCTCGGCACCCTGATGGCGGCCCCTGAACGCCGCCACCTGCTGTTCATCGGCGACGGCTCTTTCCAGTTGACCGCGCAGGAAGTGTCCACCCTGCTGCGCTGCGAGCAAAAGCCGATCATCTTCCTGATCAATAACGACGGCTACACCATCGAACGCTATATCCTCGGCGAAAGCTCGTCCTACAACGACATCAGCCCGTGGGACTACGCCAAACTGCCGGCGGTGCTGAATACTCGATCGCAGCCGTTCAGCGTGGCGGTGGAAACCACGCAACAGCTGGAAATGGCCCTGGAACACGCCTCGCGGCAGGATAGGCTGGCGTTTATCGAGGTGAAAGTGCCGATGATGGACACGCCGCCGGTGATGAAAGAGTTCTGCAACCGTTGCAACAGCTTTAACTTCGGCCTGACCAACCCGCGCCGCAGCGCCTGATGCGCGATCGCGCCGCCGGTGGCTCAGGCCACCGGCGGCGTTTTCTTTAGGGTTAACCGCCGGCGCGCGCCATGCAGCGCTGGCGGCGTTCATCCACCCGCTTGGCGAACCAGGCGGTAGTCAACTTACGGGTGATTTTCGGGCTTTCCAGTTGGATGCCCGGCAGCATCTCGCGCGGCAGCTTGCCGCCCGCCAGCGCATAGACCTTCTTATACAGGTCGGTATCGGCAAAGCCGGCCGTGTCGCCTTTCTCCAGCGCCCGGCGAATGGCGCTGTCGCTCATGTTCAGGCGCTTGCCGAGCGTGCGCACCGCCAGCTCGGTGGAGCCGGGCTTGTCGCTGCCAAAGTCGATCAGATCGCCGTCCAGCGCCAGCGGAATGGCGCTCGCCCGGCTGACCGCGTTTTGGAACGCCGCGTTGCGGCTGGCATACCAGCCGGCGTTGAAGTCGGCAAAACGGTAAATTGGCCGGCTATAGTCGGCCGGGTACCCCAGCAAATGCATAATGCCGAAGTACATGCCGCCACGTCGGCTGAAGACTTCGCGCCGAATCGAGCCGTCGATCGAATAAGGGTACCCTTTGGCGTGCGCCTCGGCGAAGGCGATGCTCACCTGCATCGGGCCGCCGGTATGTACCGGATTTAAATGGCCGAACAGCTTCTGCCCCATCGGCACGCGGTCGATCATGTCATCGAAGATATCGCTCAGATCCTTCTCGGTGCGCACCTTATCCAGCCGCTCGCTGTAGCTCTGGCCGTTCGACGATGAAATCTTCAATGCGGTGTGCACCAAAAAATTCGGGATGTGCATCTGATCGGCGCGGCGGTCGATCTCTTTCCAGGCGATCTTCGGCAGCCCCGGCACCTGCGGGTTAGCCTGGAACGTCGACTCCTGTTCAGTCACCGCCAGCACCGAACACAGGTTCTCATCGCTCGGCTCGATGCCCTGCGCGGCAAAGGCGGCGGTAATATCGGTAGCCCAGCCCTGACGATCGCCGGCGTTGGCCGGGATCAGCGTCATCAGTCGCGCTTTGACGTCGGCGGGGCGCGCCGCCGGCGAGGTGGTGGTGGTTTTGCTGGTACAGCCCGCCAGCGCCAGCAGCGCGGCCAGGCTCAGCAAACGGAGGGGCTTCGGGTGGCATAAACGGCGTATCGGCATCTTTTCCCTGAACGTGATGACATGAACAGCACTGAAATTAGCCCAGCCGCCGCGCACAATCCAGTATAAAGATCTCCCCGCGCCTTTCCTTCAGGCTGCTATGTTCAAACGATCGATAAAAATGTATTTTATATACATCATATAAATCACTTTGCTTGCCCAGCCAGAGGAGCCCCCTATGGAGCAGCAGTTGCTTTGCTATAAAACCCTGCCGGAATGGAACAGCGAAACGCTGCCGGAAGCCTTTCGTCAGCGCCACAACACCCAGAGCGGCACCTGGGCGAAGCTCACCGTGCTGAGCGGCAGCCTGACGTTCGCCATGATGACCGAAGACGGCGCCACCACCGAGACCTGGCAGTTTAGCCCTGAAAGCCAGCCGCCGTTTATCGCCCCCCAACAGTGGCATCGCATCGTTTCCTTTTCGGACGACATGACCTGCCGGCTGGCGTTTTACTGCACGCCGGAAGATTACTACCACAAGAAATACGAACTGACGCGCACTCACTCCGAAGTGGTTGAGGCGGCGGCGCGCATCGCGCCGGGCAAGGCGCTGGATCTGGGCTGCGGCGGCGGGCGCAATTCGCTCTATCTCAATCTGAAAGGTTTCGATGTCACCGCCTGGGACAAGCATGCGCCGTCGATAGCCCGCCTCAATCAGATCGTCGACGCCGAGCAATTAACCCGCCTGAGCGCCAGGGTGCAGGATCTCAACACCCACCGCTTCAGCGGCGACTACGACTTTATCCTGTCCACCGTGGTCTTGATGTTCCTCGAGCGGCAACAGATCCCGCATATCGTGCAAGACATGCAGGACAGCACCGTGCGCGGCGGCCATAACCTGATCGTGGCGGCGATGGATACCGAGGATTATCCCTGCCCGCTGCCGTTCCCGTTTACCTTCCGGCCGGGTGAGCTGAAGCATTATTATCGCGACTGGGAGATCCTCAAATACAACGAAGACGTCGGCCAACTGCACAAGACCGACGCCGCCGGCAACCGCATCTCGCTGCGCTTCGCCACCCTGCTGGCGCGCAAGCTATAGCGCGTCGTGAAAGATAATCCCCAGCGAGTGGCGTTGGCCGGCGCGTATTCGGCTGACGCCGTGGCGCAGATTGACCCGATAACAGCCTTTCACCCCCGCCACCGGCCGGTGATGCACGGCGAACACCACCGCGTCGCCCTGCTGCAGCGGCACCACCTCCGCCCGGCTCTGCATCCGCGGCCGCTGTTCGGTCAGCACGAACTCGCCGCCGGTGAAGTCCTGCTCGGGGGCGGAGAGCAGAAACGCCACCTGCAGCGGAAACACCCACTCGCCGTACAGGTCCTGATGCAGACAGTTGTAATCCCCCGTTTCGTAGCGCAACAGCAGCGGCGTCGGCCGCCGCTGGCCGGCCCGGTGGCATTCCGCCAGGTAGGTTTCATGTGCGGCGGGATAACGCGTCTCCAGCCCCAACAAGGCGTTCCAACGGTTGGCCACCGGCGCCAGCCGCGCATACATCAGTCTGCGCGCTTCGGCCACTGGCGGCGGCAGCGGATAGGCGAAATAGCGGTACTCGCCGCGGCCAAAACCGTGCTTCGCCATCACGACGCGGCTGCGAAAATGCGCATCCTGCGGGTAGAGCGCCGAAAGCTCGCGGCACAGCTCTTGGCTGAGCACGCCCGGCAGACGCACGCAGCCCTGCGCATCGAGTTCACGTTCAATTGCCGCCCAGTCCAATTCGGCCAGCCGGGTCACCAGCGCGCCGCTCATCGCTGCGCCTCTTTTTCCAGCAACGCTTTCTTGCGATCGACGCCCCAGCGGTAGCCGGACAGCGTGCCGTCGTTGCGCACCACCCGGTGGCAGGGGATCGCCACCGCCAGCATGTTGGCGGCGCAGGCGCCGGCTACCGCGCGCACCGCTTTGGGCGCCCCAATGCGCCGAGCGATATCGGCATAGCTGACGGTTTCGCCGACCGGTATCGCCTGCAGCGCCCGCCAGACCCGCTGTTGAAACGCGGTGCCGCGAATATCCAGCGGCAGCGCCAACCCGTTCTCCGGCGCTTCAATCAGGCCCACCACCTGCGCCATCAGCGCTTCATACTGCGCGTCGCCGCCGATCAGCTCGGCGTTGGGGAATTTGTCCTGCAGATCCTGCACCAGCTGCTGCGCATCGTCCCCCAGCAGAATGGCGCAGATGCCCACCTCGCTCTGGGCCGCCAGGATCTCGCCCAGCGAACAGCGCCCGACGGCGAAATGGATGCGCATGCCTTTGCCGCCCGCCCGATAGGCCTTCGGCGTCATGCCCAACGCGGCGTTGGCCTGCTGGTAGAAGCGGCCGTTGGCGCCATAACCGGCGTCGAAGATCGCGTCGGTCACCGTTTCCCGCTGCGTAAGACCGGCGCGTAAGCGTTGGCTGCGCTGCGCGTCGGCGTAGCCTTTCGGCGTCAGGCCGGTGATCGCTTTGAACAGCCGGTGGAAATGGTATTGGCTCAACCCGACGTGGCGCGCCAGCGTCTGCAGCGACGGCGCTTTTTCCGCCTGCTCGATATAGCGGCAGGCCTCAGCTATCTGCCGCGCATGCTGTTCCGTCAGCGGCGTCAGCCCCTGCCGGCAGCGTTTACAGGGCCGATAGCCGGCCGCCTCCGCCTGCTCCGCGTCGTCAAACAGCTCCACGTTTTGCCGATTCGGTTGGCGTGACGGGCAGGAAGGCGAGCAATACACGCCGGTGGTTTTCACCGCGTAGATAAAGCGGCCGTCGGCGTGCTTGTCGCGGCTGACAATCGCCAGCCAGCGCGGATCGGCGCTGTCGATTACGTTTTTCATCATCCGTTCCTCACTGCGGTTTCGATGTTAACCAGCATAGTGACGGGCCGTTGGCGAAACACGCCGACTCTTGCTTTTTAATTCGGCGCCGACGTTTTCAACAATCTTTCGACAATTTTTAACCAACAACATGAAGTTTATTACGTTGCCAACCCGGTTGCACGGCGTTAGGATCGCGGCCGGCCACGGGCGTGGCCAGTGTTTCTGCCTGTTAGTTGCGCGCATGGAGAGGTTATTGTGTTAGAGAGTTTTGGCGTCCTGAATTTATGGACCTATTTGGCCGGGGTGATCTTCATCATCATTCTGCCGGGGCCGAATACGCTGTACGTGCTGAAAACCGGCATATCGCGCGGCGTGCGCGCCGGCTATACCGCGGCGCTGGGCGTGTTTATCGGCGATGCGATCCTGATCTTTTGCGCCTATATCGGCGTGGCTTCGCTGATCCGCACCACGCCGTTCCTGTTTACCCTGGTGCGTTTTCTCGGCGCGATTTACCTGCTGTTCCTTGGCGCAAAAATCCTCTACGCCACCTTCGTGCAGAAGGCGCAGGCGCAACAGCAACAGATTGAAGGCGGCCACAGCATTCTGCGCAAATCGCTGACGCTGAGCCTGACCAACCCGAAAGCTATTCTGTTTTATGTGTCGTTCTTCGTGCAGTTCATCGATTTCAACTACGCGCACACCGGGCTGTCGTTCACCATTCTGGCGCTGATCCTCGAAGCCGTCAGCTTTATCTACATGAGCACGCTGATCTTCTCCGGCGCGATGCTGGCGCATTTCTTCAACCACAAGAAAGGCCTGGCGAAGCTCGGCAACGGCCTGATCGGCCTGCTGTTCCTCGGTTTCGCCACCCGTCTGGCGACCCTGAGTTCGTAATCCTTCCCGGCCGGCGCCCGCCGGCCGCAGTTTACTGTTCCGTCACGGCAAAATGACACGCAGGACAAATCGAATGTCAGGCAGAGCAAAGCCGCCGCTTTACCGCTGATCTAGACTCTCAGGGTTAACGATAACCTGATGAATCTGATCGGAGGATGTATGTCTGACAATACCGTAGCCGTGCTGGATAGCGTGTCGCGTTTTCTCGATCGTCAGCATGGGCTGTATATCGACGGCCAGTGGCGCGCGTCCGCCGCGGAAGGCCGCCTGGCGGTGTATAACCCCGCCAATGGGCAGCAAATCGCCACCACCGCCGACGCCAACGAACACGACGTGGCGCAGGCGGTGGAGTCCGCCCACAAAGCCTTCAGCGAAGGCGTCTGGGCGCAGCGTCTGCCGGTCGAGCGCGAACGCATCCTGCTGCGCTTCGCCGATCTGGTGGAGCAGCACGCCGAAGAGCTGGCGCAGCTCGAAACCCTGGAGCAGGGCAAATCCATCAACATCGCCCGCGCTTTCGAAGTCGGCAGTACCCTGAACTGGATGCGTTACACCGCCGGGCTGGCGACCAAAATCACCGGCCAGACGCTGGACGTGTCCATTCCGATGCCGCCGGGCGCCAAATATCAGGTTTATACCCGCAAAGAGCCGATCGGCGTCGTCGCCGGCATCGTGCCCTGGAACTTCCCGCTGATGATCGGCATGTGGAAAGTCATGCCGGCGCTGGCGGCGGGCTGCTCCATCGTCATCAAGCCGTCGGAAACCACCCCGCTCACCCTGCTGCGCATCGCCGAACTGGCGAGCGAAGCCGGCGTACCGCCGGGCGTGTTCAACGTGATCACCGGCCGCGGCACCGTGTGCGGCAAGGCACTGACCGAACATCCGCTGATCGCCAAAGTCAGCTTTACCGGCTCCACGCCGGTGGGCAAAAGCATCGCGCGCGCGGCGGCGGATCGCCTGACCCGCGTGACGCTGGAGCTGGGCGGTAAAAACCCGGCCATCGTGCTGCAAGATGCCGATCCGCAGCAGGTGATCGAAGGCCTGATGCTCGGCAGCTTCCTCAACCAGGGGCAGGTGTGTGCCGCAAGCTCGCGAATTTATATCGAAGCGCCGATTTACGATCGGTTGGTGGCCGGATTCGAACAGGCGGTGAAATCGCTGTCGGTCGGGCCGGGGATGGATACCGGGGCGCAAATCAACCCGCTGGTGTCGCTCGCGCACCGCAACAAGGTGGCGGCCTACCTGGACGACGCCCGGGCGAAAAACGCCGAGCTTATCGGCGGCGCGGCCGGCCCGGACGCCAACGGCTTCTACATTCCGCCGACGCTGGTGATCAACCCGGATGACCGGCTGAACCTGACGCGCGAGGAAGTGTTCGGCCCGGTGGTCAACCTGATCCGGGTGGCGAGCGCCGAAGAGGCGCTGAGCAAAGCCAACGACACCGACTTCGGGCTGACCGCCAGCCTGTGGACCACCAGCTTGCAAAAGGCGATGGCGCTGACGCCGCGCATTCAGGCCGGCACCGTGTGGGTCAACACCCATACGTTGATCGACCCGAACATGCCGTTCGGCGGGTTCAAACAGTCGGGCAGCGGCCGTGATTTCGGCCCGGATTGGCTGGATGCCTACACCGAGTCGAAATCGGTCTGCATCCGCTATTGAGTGCAGCGGCGCGGGCCTGGCCCGCGCCCTGACTTATTGATACTGTCGACGGTACTCGCTCGGCGACATGCCGAAACGCTGCTTGAAAGCGGTCGAGAAATGGCTGTGATCGGCGAAGCCCCAGTCAAGGCCAATGCCGGCCAGCTTTTCCTGCCCGGCGGCGCTGCGCAGCGCCTGCGCGCACAGATCCAACCTGCGGTTCCTGATGTACTGCGCCACCACCAGCCCCTGACGGGCGAACAGCCGATACAGACTGCGTAACGATACCCCCAGCTCGGCTGCCACCCACTCAGGACGCAGCTGCGGCGACTGTATATGCCTGTCGATCAACGCCAGCGCCTTGTCGAAGACCGGTTGCTGCCCCTCCGGCCGCGCCTGTTCGAGCGCCAGAGCCGGGCGCAGCAGCGCCGCCAGCGCATTCAGCACCGCCTCGCTTTCCGCTGCGGCGAGCTGAGGATCCTGCATGCTGCTCAGCACCAGCTGGCGGCTGAGGCGCACCGCGCTGAGCTCCGCCCCCAGACGCTGCGCGCAGGGCGGCGGCAGCGGCAGGCAGCCGCGCGGCAGTAGCAAAGAGATTTGGCGCGAATCGCGCTGGAAGGTGAAGCTGCTGGGCTGTGAGGCGTCGATCAGCGTCATGTCGCCGGGAGAGAGCATCGTTTGGCGATCGCCCTGCTCCATCAACGCGCTGCCGCGCAGCTGGAAGACGGTAAAAAAGTGCGCGCCGTCGCTGCGGGCGATTTCACGCGGCGTGCGATACAGCCGGGCCTGGGCCACGTCGACCACGCTCAGACGCAGCGCATGGGCGCGGAACTCCTGCATCGCCCCGCTGAAACCCGGCCCCAGCGTTTTCGCGCAGAACCTGCCGCAGGCGGTGTTGATTTTCCCCAGCCACTCTTCGAAGCCGGCGTCGCGGAGCGTTGCCAATGCCGTCATGATCTCTCCCTTCAAACGCCGGCGGCGCTGCGCCGTTGAACAGAAAATCACCATAACAATCCGTTAACACACAATCAATGGCGAGCGGGGGATTTGGCACCGCGATCACAGATCATCGGGTGCCGAAGGGAGAACCACCTTAAGGCTGTTTGTCCAACAGGTAACGCACCACCGCCGCGTACTCTTTGGCGTAGCCTTCAACACTGGTGGCGGCCATGCCGGCATTGTCTATCTTGTATTGGCCGGCCACGTAGAACGACGGGGTGCCGCGCACGTCAAACGCTTTCACCGCTTCATTCTGCTTGGCGATCAACCCTTTGACCAGCAGGCTGTGGCGCGCGTTTTCATAGGTGGCGGCATCGATGCCGGCCGCCGTGAACACCCGCTGTATATCGTCGGCGCTGTTGACGGCGCGCTGTTTTTGCACCGCGTCGAACATCGCCCCTTCAATCTTGTCTTCCACGCCCAGCACCGTCGCCACCGCCCAGGCTTCGGTCAGCGCATTGCCCAGTTTGCCCATCAGGCTGACGTGATATTTGGTGACCTTCTCGCCCGCGGGCAGCGCCTGCGCCACGGTGCTGCCCACGCGGTAAGTTTCGGCGAACTGATAACAAGGGCCGCAGTAGAAGGAGAAGAACTCCACCACCGCCGGCGCGGCGGCCACCGGCTTATCCAGCCGGGTGTATTGCTCGCCCGCGCGGTAATCCGCGGCCTGAACCGCGGGCAGCGCCAACATCAATACGACGGCGGCGGCGAACGAACGCTTAACTTTTGCCAACATAAACACTCCTGGTTTCATCTATGAACATCGTCCTTAGCGGCGGTTTTTATAATCAAATAACCGCCAGAAGACCAGTTTTTATTACCTTCTATACCCTAAATAATTGGAGTTGCATCACGGCGGCAAGAGCGGGAGTCCCCAGGAGCTTACTCAAGTAAGTGACTGGGGTGAGCGCTCGCAGTCAACACTGATGCAGCTTCAAGCATGACGGGTATATTTGTGAGGGATTATGTTCAGCGCCCTTCGTAACCATCCCAGTAGGCACCTACCGCTTCCTGCGAGAGCACCTGACGGCGCTTAGGATTGTCGGCGCTGCTGTAGGCGCGATTGATGAAAATGGTTTTGTGTTCCATGTTCTGCTGGAATTCCGGGCTGGCCAGATAGTCGGCCTTTTTCTGCGCCTCGCTGCGCACCACGCCTGCCGCGCGATCCTTTTTCCCCAGCTGGTAGAACTGTTCGAACATCGGCACGGCGTTCTTAATACTGCCGTTCACATCGGTGCGGAATTGCGGATCGAAATCGTCGCGGGTTTGATAAATGTAGTGCTTGGCATGCAGCTCGGCGCTGCTGAGGTGATGGGTGCAGGCGCTGAGCGCCAACAGCGGCAACAACAGCGCCGCGCTTTTCAGTCTTTTCATGTCGTCTGTCCCTGTCAGTGAGGAAGGTTCCTTTAGCGCCAAGAGCATAGCGCCGGCCCCCGGCGAACGTCAAACGACAAAACGCGCATCACCTTGTTTTATATTAATATTATATACATTGATTGGTATTCATTGCCTGAAACACTATGCTTTAACAGACAGGGTAAACACTCACCGACAGCGAGGCGGCCAATGAAACCGATCGACAAAAACGTGGGGGAGTACGACCTCACGGCGGAAAAAAAAGCGGGCATGATCACCGGCACCATCCGCGGTGAACTGCCGGACAGCGACGCGAATCTGCCGCTGGTGCCCTTCTCCGGCACTTTCGCAGGCCCCAGCGTGGCCGAAGCCATCGCCGATATTCAGCAGCAGTTCCCCGACATCGAACCGGCGATTATCGACGATTTGCGCGAGGAACTGCTGAAGGCCGGGTTCTAAGCCGGATCGCAGTGCCGCACGAACGGGCTGTACACCGGCGCGCCGGGCTTCAGCGCCAGATCGGCGTCAAAATCTTCATTGCGATTGAACGGCACCGCCGGCCAGGCGGAAAACGCGTTCAAACCGTCCCGGTACGCCTGTGTCACCTGCGCCAACGCGGCGTTTTGCGCCTGCAGAGCTTCACCCGCCAACCCGCCGCGCACGCCATAGACCAGGAACGGCTCCAGCACGCTAAAGCCGATATAGTGCAGCGCATGCATGATTGGCCACAGCATCAGCCGCATGTCGCCGTCGCGCCCGTCTGGCGCACAGGCCTGTGCGGAAGCGCCGGCGGTGACGGTCAGCAGCGCCCGTTTGCCGCGCATTACGCCGTTCTCATGGCGGTGGCGGCTGTCGTAGATCCCGCCGTAAACGAACACCCGATCCATCCAGCCCTTGATGATGGCCGGCGCGCCGAACCACCAGAAAGGAAACTGCAGCACCAGCGTATCCGCCCAATGCAGCAGCTCGATATGCCGCAGGATCTCCGCCGGCAGCGCCTGAGTCGTCCAGTGATGGCGCTGCTCCTGCATCGCATCAAATCTGTCCGCCTGCTTTCTGCTGGGGTAATGGCCGGCGCCCTCGCGCGGATCAAATCCCTCCTGATACAGATCGACCGTCTTCACCTGATGCCCCTGCGCCAGGCAGACCTGCCGCGCCTGTTCGGCCAAATGGGCATTGAAGGAATGCGGCTCGGGGTGAGCCAGCACAATCAGCACGTTCATCCTGTTTCTCCCGTTGTAAGGTGGTGCTGCTATGCTGTGGCTTTATCGCACCCTTGGCAATTACGCACCTGAAGGTAACCCCCAATGGCTTATCCCGGCGACGTCTATTCGAGCAAGTGCTCCGCGCGCGATGCGCTGGCGCTGATCTCCGGCAAGTGGGTGATGTTGATCCTGCCTGCGCTGGCGCAGCGGCCAATGCGCAACGGCGAACTGCTGCGCCGCATCGACGGCATTTCGCAGAAGGTGCTGACGCAAACGCTGCGCCAGTTGGAACGCAACGGGCTGCTCGAACGGCTGGATTTAAGTGAAAAGAATCAGGCACATGTGGAATATCGGCTCAGCGCCGTCGCCTGCTCGCTGGTCGAGACGCTGACGGCGCTGGACCGCTGGGCGGAATACCATTTCCCCGAGCTGGACGCCGCTCGCGAGCGCTATGATGCCGACCGCAAGCGCGAGAGCGAGTAAAGCGGTTTGGCAAGCAACGCGCGGCGCACAGAATGCGCAGGTGAGACGCTTGTTCCCGGTCTCGCCATCCGTTATCTATAGTTAATTCAATTCGCCGGTAACGGCCCACTCCACCTGAGGATCTTGCCTTGACGTTTTTAAAACACCCAATCGCCGCGCTGGTGCTGGCCGGCTGCGGCCTGCTGTCGGCGGGCGGCGCGCTGGCCGCTTCCGATGCGCTGGTGTACTGCACCGTTGCCTCGCCGGAATCGTTCAACCCGCAGCTCTCCAGCTCCGGGCCAACCTTTATCGCCACCTCGCAGGTGCTGTACAACCGCTTGGTGACGCTGCGCGAAAGCGATAAAACGCCCGCCCCGTCGCTGGCCACCGAGTGGAGCGTCAGCCCGGACGGCAAGACCTACACCTTTACCCTGCGCCAGGGGGTAAAATTCAACAGCAACAAATACTTCACCCCGACGCGCGACTTCAACGCCGAAGACGTGGTGTTCACCGTGATGCGGCAGAAGGATCCCGCCAACCCGTATCACAAGGTCTCCGGCGGCAACTATGAATACTTCACCGACATGGGTCTGGATAAGCTGATCACCAAGGTGGAAGCGGTGGACGAACACCACGTGCGCTTCACGCTGAGCCAGCCCAACGCCGCCTTCGTCGCCGACTGGGCGATGGATTTCGCCTCGATCCTGTCCGCCGAGTACGCCGACGCGATGCTGAAAAAGGGCACGCCGGAATACGTCGACAACTGGCCGATCGGCACCGGGCCGTTTGCGCTGCAGCAGTACAAGCAGGATTCGCTGATCCGCTACATCGCCAACCCGCACTACTGGCAGGGCGAAGTGGCCAGCAAGCACCTCATCTTCTCCATCACGCCGGATCCGCAAACCCGGCTGGCCAAGCTGAAAACCAACGAATGCCAGATCATCCCCGCGCCGCTGCCGGAACAGTTCGCCGCCATCAAGGCCGACGGCAACCTGCAGTTGCACGACATTACCGGGCTGAACGTCGGCTATCTGGCGTTCAACACCCAGAAAAAACCGTTCGACAACCTGCTGGTGCGTCAGGCGCTGAGCTACGCGGTAGACAAGAAAGCGATCGTCGCCGCGGTGTTCAAAGACAGCGGCACACCGGCCAATTCGCTGCTGCCGCCGGGCATGCTGGGCTACAACGACAAGCTGCCGGAATACGCCTACGATCCGCAGAAGGCGCGCGAGCTGCTGAAGCAGGCCGGGCTGGAACAGGGTTTTGAGACCGACATCTGGTCGATGCCGGTACAGCGCCCTTACAACCCGAACTCGAAGCGCATCGCCGAGATGATCCAGAGCGACTGGGCGAAGGTGGGCGTGAAGGCCAAGATCGTCACCTGGGAGTGGGGCCAGTATCTGGCCGGGCTGCGCAAAGGCGAGCAGCAGAGCGCGCTGTACGGCTGGGTATCGGACAACGGCGATCCGGACAACTTCGCCACCCTGCTCGGCTGCGCCGGGGTGCAGAGCGGCGCCAACGTGGCGCGCTGGTGCGATAAGGATTACGACCGGCTGATCCAGCAGGCGATCCAGGAGAACCAGCCGCAAGCGCGCGCCAAGCTGTACCAACAGGCGCAGGTGATCTTCGCCAAACAGGCGCCGTGGCTACCGCTGGCCACCGGCAAAGTGTTCTACGCCACCCGCAGCAACCTGAGCGGCTACGTGGTGGACGTGAACGGCAGCGATTTCGCCAAGGCCAAATTGAACTGATCCCAGGCGCCGCAGCGAGGGCTGCGGCGCAACCCGCTTCATCACTTAATAAGCTGCCAGCCTCTGAAACTGTCGTCCATTAGCTTCACAACTTACGATGCCCCTCTACCGCCTGGCGCATAACCCACTAAACCAATCGCTTAATAAGTGAGTTGAGCCTGGCGTTTTGCCTAAATTGCGCGCACGCGCTTTCCTCCGATGTAACATTTCGTTACCATCGGCGCACAGACCCTTTAACATCAAAAGGTAACCCGGTGCAGAACACCTATATGCCGTGGCAAATTCGCCTGCACTGGCTGGTGGCTATCCTGCTGGTCATCACCTGCGTCACCATCGAGCTGCGGGGCTTTGCCGAACCGGGCAGCGCACCGTGGTACGCGCTGGTTGTCACCCACTTCAGCAGCGGCGTGACGGTGTTTGCGCTGATGCTGGCCCGCCTGTTCCTGCGCCGGCGCCACGCCTCGCCCGCCATCGCGCCCAAACCGCCGAAGTGGCAAACCGGCATGGCGCACCTGACGCACACCCTGATCTACCTGCTGCTGCTGACGCTGCCGGTGCTGGGGGTCTATTCGCGCTATCTGGGCGGCAAAGAATGGTTTCTGTTCGGCCTGCCGATGCCGTTTGCCGACGTGGCCGATCGGCCGCAGGCGCGGGCGATTATCGGCTGGCACAAAACGCTGGCATCATTCGGCTACTGGCTGATCGGCCTGCATGCCGCCGCCGCGCTGTTCCACCACTATATCGTCAAGGACAATGCGCTGGTGCGCATGCTTCCGTTGCTGAAAAAGCGCTGATTACCCGGCGCCAGGGATGAATTTTCGGGCCACGCCCGCCGACAGGGAATGACATGCAAACCCAATTTTTTCATGTGACCGTCGAACAATGCGCCTGCCAACAGACGGCGCCCGACAATCTGGTGAGGATCATCGCCTCCGGCCAGACGTTCTTTTTTTATCGCGATGACTTCAGCGACAGCGAAAATCTGCTGGCCACGCTCGCCGCCGGCGATCGGGTGAAGATCGGCGCCCACCGCCTGCGGGACGGCAGCTACTGGCTGCACTGGCTGCTGCACGGCACGAAAGGCCGCCTGGAGCCCGACAGAACGCTGAAATACAAGCTGAAATACTTCGCCCTGCTGCTGCTGGGCGTCGTGATGGCCGGCGGTTTCCCGGCGGGCTTTTTCATCATGGACCGGGAAGACTCCTGGCTGACCATCGTCCTGTTCTTTATCGCCATCATCGCCGGCCTTATCGGCATCGGCCTGGTGCTGTTCGTCGGCTCAGAGCTCCTGTTGATTGCGCACCGCGGCCGCAGGCGCCTGCTCAGGGCGCTGGATCGCGTGCTGCTGGGGCAAGACGTCACGCCGCCCGGCTCGCTCAGCCTGAACATCCCCGGCATCAAATACCGGGCCGTCCGCACAGACGCCGTGCCGGCGGCCGCACCGCTGCAGACCGCGCCTCCGCTCCCGGACGGCGTCGAGGCCTCCGGCATCGAGACGGTCAACGCCCTGAGCTACGAACTCCGCGACTATAAGCTCCCGCGCCAGGTGCAGTATTTGGACACTTATGCGTGGCGCCAGAAGGAGACGCACTTCGCGTTGACGACCCGCGCGCTCAACGTTCCCAATACCAAACTGCATCCGGTATTTCGTCGGCAACATCCGCTTTTCATCGCCAAAGGCGATCCGCTGCAGGTGCTGTATTGCGAAAACGACACCGTCCCCGAGTTGCCGACGGTGCGGGGGATCATCAATCACCGCGACCGCCAGACCTATCTTATCGGCGGCAGCCGCTACTTCACCGAAGCCGGCCTTAACCTGAGCGCACGCGTCGTCTTCATCCTCGGCGCGATCATGATGTGTTTGATGCTCGGCATGATCGTGTGGGATAACGCCGATACCCCAGCGGGCTTTTACCTGGATGCCTGGACCCTGAAGCGCCTCGGCAGTGAATTGCCGCCGATTCTGCTGCTGATGATGCTGATGATCAGCGGCCTGGCGCTGCTGATCGAGGGCTTCGCCCAGATCTGCCGCCTCTACGCGTTTGACCAGCACCGCACGTTTAAAACGTTCAAATACCTGCGCCATCTGCGCCGCAGGCTATGGCGGCAGGAGCAGGTGACGGAGCTGAAATGATGACGTTAGCGCTTTATAAAAGACCCCTTATTATCCTGACGCTGTTTTTGGCCAGCGCGCTGGGCGTCTATTTCCTCGCCCCTGAACAACGCTATGCACAGTGGCAATGGACCCAGAGCGACGAAGCCTTGCCGACGATAGCCCGTTACGATCTCATCCACAGCTACCCGGCGCAGGACGGCGCTCTGTTGCTCATCAGCAAAAGGAGTGAACGCGGGGCCTACAATAGCTTTTACGGCTGGGCGGCCAGCTACCTCAGCCAAGTGTTATTCACCGGCCCGAAGGGGTTGCAGATGCTGGGGCAACTCGACGAGTTGATCTACGATGCAGTTTGCGTCGAGCAGGAGTGCGTGCTTTTTCTGTCCAAGGGACGCCGGCTGGTCGATGTGCAACGTGGCACCCTCGGGGCGCTGATCCCCTGGCCGGAGGGTGACGACAACCTGCCTTCCTTTATCGGCGGCAAACTGGTGGCGCTGCCGGGGCAACGCGCGCTGTATTTCATCAGCACCGAAGGCGTATTCTACAGCCCGGACTTTGGCGCCCATTGGCGGCAAACGCTGGATCTGCCGGCACAGCTGGACGCGCGGCAGCTGCTGGGCTTTGAGCGCGGCGAGGAGGACTCACCGACGGCTAACGCCGCCGGTAAGCGCAAATCCATGCCCGAGATCTTTACCGCCGTTGATGGCGATCGCGTGCTGTTCTGGATGAACCCGGTGCTCGGTTCCGGCGCCCTGCACATCGCCGTTAACGGCAAAACCGGCGAGGTGGCCGAACTGCATTGGCTAACGGTGCGCGTGAAGGAAAGCGCGCAGGCTCCGGATGGCGGCATCTACCTGATCGCCCAAACGCTGGACAGAGGGCTGTATCAGCTCCTGCGTTATCAATCCGACGGGCAGTTGGCGGTACTGTTGGAAAACGGCGATAAATCGCTGTATCAGCTGTGGGCGGGCAACGACAAGCTGGTCTCCCAAACGGATAACGGCGATGCGCGTCTTTCGCTGATTTTCGATCTGCGCTCATCCGACGTGCGCTACCGACAGCCGTTGGAGTACCGCTACAACGGGCGCGACGACGCACGCCAAACCGTGATCGAACCGGAAAGCCACTATGGCGATGACGGGAAGACCCCGCCACTGCCCTACTTCGTTCGCTATCGTTCCACTACGCCATGAACAGAAGGAACTTGCCATGCTGTTAGGCTATGGCGCCGGCGCCGCAGGATTGCTGGCGCTGTTGTTGGCCCTGCTGCTCGCCGGCATCCTGATCGCCTGGTGGGGCCGGCGCTACATCGCCGCCCGCTGCGGCCGACCGCGACCGCCGCTCTCCTGGGGCGGCTATCTGCTGGCCTCGGCGCTGGCGGTCTACCCGGTGGCGTGCGCGCTGATGCTGATCGACATTGCCATCCAGGACATCAAGAGCCAGCGGGCGGAAGATCGTTGGAATCAACGCAGCTACCTGACGCTCGACGAGGCAAAGCCGTTCGGTGAAACGACGCTGCCGAAAGGCAGTTGGGTAAACCGCCAGGATCCACGCCTGCCCGGCACCGAAGACAGCCCTATCACGATGAACGGCGTGACCGCCGTGCGTTTTCCTCAGCCACAGAGCGTAGCCGGCGTGCCGATCATCGCCTTCGAGGTTTTACCGCCGGTGATGGAGCTGGCGAGCGCGCACACCTTTACCCGCCCGAGCGGCCAAAGGGTGCACTGCGAAGCCGGTTGGCTGGTCACCTTCTTGTTGCCGCCGGATCGGCCGGCCCCGCAGTGGGAGGAGTGGCAGGCCGGGCTGCCTGCGGCGGCGTTTCGGCCCAGCGACTGGATCTTTAGGGAGTGCTTCTCCGGCAGCCCGATCGCGGTGCTGACCTTGCACGACGGCGAAGTCAGGGTGCTGCCCTAAGCCTTACGCCGTGGCGTTGGGCAAACGCACGGTCACGCGGTTGTTGGCCGTTGGCAACTGCAGCGGCGTTTCCTGCCAACTTACCGCGATAACCAATACCGGCGGGGCCGGCACGCGCGGCTCACGCCCGCCTGGCCCCACGCTGTAGGCATCCCATTCAATCACAAACACCCCGCCGTCTTGCGGCTCGACCCGCTCGACGAAAAAGGTGGTGTCCGAACCGCGCCCGCCCGCCGGTTTATGCGCATAAGAGAGCAGGCTGAACCACTCGCCGGCGAAGTAGAGATGGTATAGGCCATCGACGATATGCTCGCCGCGGAACTGGCAGCCGCCGACGCTCAAACCGTCACCCGACGGGGATTCCGCCACGCGTTCGAGATCGCGCACGAAGCGATCGGTCGGCCTGTTATCCAACAACAGTTCATAAGGCGGCGTGTGCAGCAGCGCGGCAGGATCGTCCGCCTGGCGCAGATCCGCCGGCAACATCGCGCGCGCCGCCAGCACGCGGCCGCTGGGCAACGTGATCTCCAGCCGATCCGCCGGATCCGCTACCCACTGCGGCACCCACAGACCGCGCACAAGGTGCAACGGCGTGGCTTCCACCTGCCGACACGTCGCCCGCAGCCGCACCAACGCCTCAACGGAACCGGCGGCCAAGGCTCCCAGCTCGCGATCGGTCAACGCAGGCAGCGCATACATCGCCCGGGCGGCGGGCTCGTATACCGTCAGCTCCTCTCCCTCGCGGCTGCGGGTCGGTATCAGGCGCAGCTTGCCATCGTCCACGTCCTGCGGCGCGGCACAGGCGCCATGCACAATCGCCCCGTCGCGCAGCAGCAGCGTCCAAAAGCTGGGGCCGCCCATGCCCAGTTCCCCCACGCCGCCAATCTGCCGGTCGCTGTCGCCGGCGTGCGCCATCTCAATCGGCTGCGAACGCCAGTCGGTCTTACGCCACTCTGTCGCCTCTTCGGGTTCTTGCCCGCTTTTAGCGGCGCGCTTCGCCCATTGCAGCACGGCAAACAGCGCGATGCACAGCACACCCCAAACCGAGTGATCCTGCCAAATCAATAACCAACCGACGATCAAAAGCGCCCAGGCGGCCATGGCGATATCCTTTTCGAAGAGAAAACCGCCTGATTCTAGCTCAGGCGGTTAGTGGGGTTGAAGCCTATGCCATGAATAATTAGCCGTTAAATAGAAAGGTAATAATTTCAGCGTTATTTCTGTGACTATGAAGATCACATAAATAATGCTTCACTGCGTGATTCCAACATAAAAACATAACCCTCTGTATCTCAATAAATATTTATTGCTCGATTAAGAAACAGAAAGCGTAACGAGGAAAAAAATCGCAATAATTTGTACATATTCTAAACATTGACTATGTTTAGACATACTATTTATATGCAGGAAAAAATACCGAATAAAAAATCAGACAGGCGCTTAAAAAATTAACACCACCTTGCTTACCGCGAGGAAGAAAAACTCTTTTCCAGCAATATTCCGAGGATATTTTATCTCCACGGAACGGGTCACTTTGCGTTTTATCAGGCCAATAGGCTACACACCGCAATTAATATCATTATTAGCATTCCGGAGACCGACAATGAAAATCGTTACGGGCATTATCCTTACCTCTGTAGCCGCCTTCAGCGGCGCGGCTTACGCTGCCGATGCACAACCTACCACCGGCAACGCGGAAGTGATGCTGGAACACGTGCACGCCGTGATGGAAAACGGCAGCCCGGCGCCGCAGCACGACGCCGCCTGCCAAAAAGAACTTTCCATGCCGGAATCGAAATATATGGGCATGAAGGTCAAAACCGATTACACCATCAACAGCAGCACTATGATGATGTCGGCCAAGTCGATGTTCCCATCGCCGGATTCCATGAAACCCATGGAGCTGACGGTCGATCTCTCTGCGCTGGGCCTGGCGGATATGTATGCCTTCGGCGCCTTTAAACCGGCTGCACTACCGCAGGCCTATATTTATTTCACCATCGACAAGGATTTTAAAAATCCGGTCAGCACCTTTATGATCATTAACCAAGGCAAGCAATATAACTGCGTGATCTCCAGCTCGAATAAAATGATGAGCAAAGAGATGCGCGGCAAGATGATGATGAAGAAACAGTAACGGAATAAAAAACGGCGCTTCCCGCAACAGGAAGCGCCGTCAAAAAAACCTTAAATCAGACCAGGATTGTATTTCTGGTTGAACTTCTCTTCCGATTGGAACAGATAAATAATGCCTTCGATAAAGCCGACAATCGATGGGATCCCCGTCCAGCAGAACAGCAGGTAGAACAGCCCCCACCACTTCATCCCCAGGTAAAACTTGTGAATGCCCAGTCCGCCCAGGAAGATGGCCAACAGGGCCGCCGCGAGCTTGTCTTTTCTGCTCATAGTTCACTTCTCCTAACTTCTCACCGAACCACCGGCATGCCTAAAAACGGATGCCGCTCCACAGAGCGCCGCATCGCAATGCTTGAGGAGGAAAACATTCATCCATCAAGGCTCAACAGGGGTAATTATAACAGCGATTAATTAAACGGTTGTTTAACCGGCGAAAGGATAAGCAGGGGGATGCATGGAAAGTGAGGCTACAGATACTCGGTTTCGGCTCAAAAAAACACGCACGCTCGCAGGAGCTCGTCGGCATAATAGATGAGCGAAAATTATCCCGCAGCCGTCATTGTAAGAGATAAGGTTAAAACAGATTTTCATTGCCTGATATCGGCATATCGTTATAATTTTTAGTTTCCCTGGTGAATGCCTGCAGACGATTAATAGCAGCTCACTTGCAGGTGTTCAAAAAATGATTATATCACGACGCTAAAGCCCATCACGTTGAGTATTATGCGCCGCAATCGCATTCGCCATCAGTGCATAATCCTTGATGACCCCTTGGTGACGACGCCCTGAGCAGAAAATAAAATCACAGCGTTGCTCATCTTCGATCAGTTTTTTTGCCAGATGCCTGACTCGCAATTTGGGTGTTGCATTAATTCTGGTCACCCGCCCTCTTTCAGTTTCATTACTTTGCGGATGAACCTTTTCTTCATACTCGCCAATCATCAGGGTTATTTTATTAACGCTTTCAGCTATTGTTAACTTGCCATCAGGAAGCAACGCCCCATTCCCCCACCAGATCGATGGACTGGCCGCTAGATAATTTTGAAACGCGTCAGGATGGTTCAACAGCGTATAAAGTACAAAATGCCCGCCATGTGAATGACCTGCCAGCGTTTGTTTGTCTGTATTGATTGAGTAGCGTGACTCAACCCAGGGCTTAACGCATGCGGTGATAAACTGATAAAATGCCGGCGCTCCGCCACCGTCAATAAACTCTTTATCATCAGAGGGAACCGTATAGTCGCGGGTTCTTGCTTTTAGTATATCCACCCCATCCTGATAGCCGATGCCCACATAAAGAATATTGTCGTTGTTTCTACTCTGATGGCGTTCGGTCAGCTTGGAGAATTGAGTATTGGCATCGAGAAAGTAAAGCGCTTTTAAATCGCCATGCGCTTGCTTGTCATGAGCAATAAAAACCCTATAACGTTGACCATTAAAGTTAAAGTCCTTCGTTCTTGAAATCAAACATCCACACATAACAACCTCACTTTATAAATAAGCCAGTGATTTAACATTGGCGATAATGTCTTTTCCCAGATAAAAAAAGACGGTGAGGTTCAACCGTAGCAACGTATTATTCTGCTTACGACGCTTGCTGGTTGTGTGAATGATTAAACAAACACGTTTGTATTATACCTTGCAGCATATTGCCACATAGCGATAAGCAGAAATATCAACCGCAAGCGTTGCAGACGCCAGTGCTGCGTATTTTTACAAGGAAGGCAGTGAAACTTGAAATGGTGCCGATAATAGGAGTCGAACCTACGACCTTCGCATTACGAATGCGCTGCTCTACCAACTGAGCTATATCGGCATCGAGCCGGGCCTGCGGGGCAAGCCGGAAGTGCGTTGAACAAGGTAGACCTGCGCGCGAAATGAGTCAATAGCCCGCCGGGGCGTTTGGTTGTTTTGCAAGCAACCAGACTGTCGTGCAGTCCCCCTTTTCCAAAAACAATCAGGGCGCAGCATGGTGCGCCCTGACCTCTTTATGACCGCAATGCGGCCTTAGCTACGCACCAGATCGTCGCCGTAGCCAATCCACTTGTAGGTGGTCAGCGCGTCCAGGCCCATCGGGCCGCGGGCGTGCAGTTTCTGGGTGCTCACCGCCACTTCAGCGCCCAAGCCGAACTGGCCGCCGTCGGTGAAGCGGGTGCTGGCGTTGACGTACACCGCCGAGGAGTCCACCGCGCGCACGAAGTGCTCGGCGCTGCTCAGCGAACGGGTGAGGATCGCGTCGGAATGGTTAGTGCCGTGGGTGCGGATGTGATCGATGGCCTGATCGATATCGTCCACCAGCAGCACGTTCAGATCCAGCGACAGCCATTCGTCGTCGTAATCCTCCGCGTTCACCGGCACCACCGTCGCCGGGCCGCCCTGCAGCAGCGGCAGCGCGTTTTCCGCCGCGTGCAGCGTCACGCCCGCCGCCGCCATTTTGGCGCTCAGCGCCGGCAGGAACTCGGCGGCGATGCTGCGGTTCACCAGCAGCGTCTCCAGCGAGTTACAGGCGCTCGGGCGCTGGATCTTGGCGTTTTCAATCACCGTCAGCGCCTTGTCGAAATCAACGTCGGCATCCACATAGGTATGGCACACGCCGATGCCGCCGGTGATCACCGGGATGGTCGATTGCTCGCGGCACAGCTTGTGTAGGCCGGCGCCGCCGCGCGGGATCAGCATGTCGACGTAGCGATCCAGGCGCAGCAGTTCGTTCACCAGCGCGCGATCCGGGCTGTCGATCGCCTGCACCGCCGCCGCCGGCAGGCCGCACTGTTCCAGCGCCTGCTGGATCACTTTCACAGTCGCCTGGTTGGTGTTGTGCGTCTCTTTACCGCCGCGCAGGATCACCGCGTTGCCGGTTTTCAGGCACAGGCTGGCGACGTCGATGGTGACGTTCGGCCGCGCCTCGTAAATCACGCCGATCACGCCGAGCGGCACCCGCCGGCGCTCCAGCTTCAGCCCGCTGTCCAGCAGGTTGCCGTCCAGCACGTGGCCGACCGGATCGTTCAGGCGGCATACCTGGCGCACGTCGTTGGCGATCGCCGCCAGCCGCGCCGGGGTCAGCAACAGGCGATCGAGCAGCGCTTCGCTCATGCCGGTGGCGCGCGCCTGCGCCATGTCTTGTTCGTTCGCCAGCAGGATCGCTTCGCTGTTGGCTTCCAGCCTGTCGGCCATCACCGACAGCACCTGATTCTTCTTCGCCGTGCTCAGCACCGCCAGCTGCCAGGAGGCCTGCTTGGCGGCCTTCCCCATCTGCTCCAGCATGCTCACTCCTTAACTGACAATCATATCGTCGCGGTGCACTGCCACCGGACCGTATTCATAACCGAGGATCTCGCTGATTTCCTGCGAGTGGTGCCCGGCGATCATGCGCATCGCGTCGCTGTTGTAGCGGCTGACGCCGTGCGCCAGATCGCGCCCCGCCAGGTTGCGAATGCGGATCACTTCGCCGCGCGAGAAGTCGCCCTTCACTTCGCGAATGCCCTTCGGCAGCAGCGAGCTGCCGCGCGCCATCATCGCTTCCACCGCGCCATCGTCGACGGTGATCTCACCGGCCGGCGGCGCGCCAAAGATCCAGCGCTTGCGGTTTTCCAGCGGGGTTTCCAGCGCGTGGAAACGGGTACCCACCGGTTTGCCTTCGATCACGTCCGCCACCACGCCCGGCTTGCTGCCGGCGGCGATCACCACGTCGATGCCGGCGCGGCAGGCCACGTCGGCCGCCTGCAGCTTGGTGCCCATGCCGCCGGTGCCCAGGCCGGAGACGCTGTCGCCGGCGATGGCGCGCAGCGCGTCGTCGATACCGTGCACTTCACGGATCAGTTCGGCCTGCGGGTTGTTGCGCGGATCGGCGGTGTAGAGGCCCTGCTGATCGGTCAGCAGCAGCAGTTTATCGGCCCCGGCCAGAATGGCCGCCAGCGCCGACAGGTTATCGTTGTCGCCCACCTTGATTTCGGCGGTGGCGACGGCGTCGTTCTCATTGATTACCGGCACGATGCGGTTGTCCAGCAGCGCCGTCATGGTGTCGCGCGCGTTGAGGAAGCGCTCGCGGTCTTCCAGATCGGCGCGCGTCAGCAGCATCTGCCCGACGTGGATGCCGTAAATGGAGAACAGCTGTTCCCACAGCTGGATCAGCCGGCTCTGCCCCACCGCCGCCAGCAGCTGCTTGGAAGCGATAGTGGCGGGCAGTTCGGGGTAGCCCAGGTGTTCGCGCCCGGCGGCGATGGCGCCGGAGGTGACGATGACGATGCGGTGGCCCGCGGCGTGTTGCTGCGCGCACTGGCGCACCAATTCGACGATGTGGGCGCGGTTCAGACGCAGCGAGCCGCCGGTCAACACGCTGGTGCCCAATTTCACAACCAATGTCTGGCTGCCGTTCATAGTATTTCTGCCGTGTGTAATGATGAGAAGAAGAGTGCAAAGGTCTTTGTAACAGGAGAGACGCGTTATGCCAACAGGCACAACGCGAAATCAGCACAATACGTGGTCAAACGGGGTCAGGCGGAGAGTTTGATCAGTTTTTCTTTGAAATCATCGGCGGGTTCCAGCCCCAGTTCCATGGTCGCCAGCAGTTCGCCCAGGCGGCGATGGAAGTCGCGCAGGGTGTCTTCCAGTTTGGCGTTCACTTCATCATCCTTAATGTTTTGCGTCGTCCAGTTGCCTTCCTTGTCGAACAGGCCGAATTGGTACGAATAGGTGAAGCGCGCCTCTTCCGCCTGCAGCTCCATCCACCAGCCCCAGAACTCACGCTTCTCCGGAGCGGGCTTTACATTGACGCAGACGGCCAAACAATCAAAGAAAAACCGGTCGTTCTCACATTGCCCTTCACGCAGGTACGGCCCCAAGCTGGCAAAACGTTTCATTAGTCGGCTTTTAGGGTGACCACTCGGTAACGTCATTCTCTAACCTCCTCAATGTAGACCACTCTTTTTAACAAATTGTTAAAATTTAGCAACTAATTAACGCATTTTATCCTTCAGCCAACCGGACATCTGCAGCAACGCCCGGTGGAAGCTGTCGTACACCGGGGTGCGCGGGATGGCGACCAGCTTGCCGCTCACCGAAGAGGTGACGATCAGCTGCGACTCCTCTTTCGGACTGAGCGTATCGCGCTCCCAGTAGCCGGAGATCATCGGCGTCGGGCAACGGCGCCCCAGCAGCCCCTGCATTTTCAGCGAGTAGCTGTTCAGCTCCACCTTCAGCACGTTGTCCGAGGCGTTAGCCATGCCCATGCGGCTGGCCAGCACGTCCATATACATGTCCGGCACGTTCAACTGGGTGCTGCTGTCGCACAGCAGGCGATGCACCACCGGCCCCAGGCAGGCTACGCCGCGTAGCCGCTGCGGCTCCAGATAGGCCAATCGCACCGCCACGTTGGCGCCGAAGCGGAAGCCGAAGGCGCTCACCCGCTGATGATCCACCCACGGCACCGAGGCCAGCTGGATCAGCACCTGCTGGTGCAGGTAGCTGGAGTCCTGCGTCAGCTTCCATTTGCACGAAGAACCGATCGACGGCATGTCGAGCGTCAGCATGGCGATGCCGTGCGGCGCCAGGTAGTCGCGGAACAGGCGATGATAGTCGGTCTGCAGCGTATCGAGGCTGCCGCACATCAGCACCGTCGGGAACGGCGCCTCGCCCTTCTCCGGCATGTGCAGGAAACCGGTGACGCTGCCGCCGCCTTCGATGCGGAACTCCAGCTCTTTCAGCTGATACGGCAGCAACAGCGCCGCCTCTTCGTAAGCGCGGTTGGCGAGCATCTCCGCCTGTTCGGCCAGCTCGTCGCCCTTCAGGTGCGGGTAACCGGCGATGCTGTACAGGCTCGCGGCCTTCAGCCAGTACTCGCCGCCGAGCAGCGGATCCTGCTGTTCCGTCGCCCGCTGCTGCCACTGCATGCCCTGATGGATCCACTCGTAGATCCAGTTGCCGTTGCGGTAGCCCACCACGGTATCCAGCCGCTGCGGATTGCTGCGCTCGGCGTCCGAGGCGGCGATGCGCGCCAGCACTTCGTGAATTTCGATCGGGCTGACGCCGCGCCAGGCCCACAGCAGCGGGTTCAGCATGCGGTACCAGCTACCGGTGGTGTCGCCCTCCAATGCGGAATGCATGGCGGCGCTCACTTTGTTGCGCGCGCGCAGCACCAGCGTCGAGGTTTCAGGGTGTTTGAATTTGGGCTTGAAAAGAATTTCAGAAAGGTTGGCCTGTGCCATGGTAACAACAGCCTCCGTAAATCTGGCGATAGGCCGCAAAAGGCCTACTTAACTGGAGGTAGTGTACCTAACTCTGGCGGGATAAACCAAGATAACGCAAACGCCCGGCATAACCGGGCGTTGACTTGGAACTGGCTGGACTTAGCGACCGCCGATCGGGGGAACGAAGCTGACGCCCATGTCCCACGGCTGTTCGATCCAGGTATCCTGCGGGATGTCGACTTCGTAGTCGTCCACCAGCGGACGGCCCGCCGGCTTGGCGAAGATGGTGACGAAATGCGCTTTCGGGTACATGTCGCGGATCGCTTTCGCGGTGCCGCCGGTATCCACCAGATCGTCCACCACGATGAAGCCTTCACCGTCGCCTTCGGCGCGCTTGAGCACTTTCATTTCGCGCTGGTTGTCATGGTCATAGCTGGAAATGCAGACGGTATCCACATAGCGGATGCCCAGCTCGCGCGCCAGCAGGCCCGCCGGCACCAGGCCGCCGCGGCTGACGGCAATGATGCCCGTCCATTTGTCGGCAGGCAGCAGGCGGTGCGCCAGCTTGCGTGCGTGTATTTGCAGCATATCCCAGGTAACAACGTATTTTTCGCTCATAGAATCGTGTCCCAGCCGGCTGGTGAAGCGGCTTACTTTATAGTTCAGGGGAAAAAAGGTTGCGCGAGATTATAGAGACTGGCCGCGTTGAATTCCAGCTGTACCGAGGAAAACCTCGCGATTTCCGCCGGGCGGCTTTTCGGTGATTGATGCTGAAAAAACGAGCGTTCCCGCCGCGAAGCCGTGTGATCAAGCGCTTAAACCGCACAATACGGGGCGCGCACCGCCGGAAATAAAGTGATATTCTCTGACGATCGTGCCACGACGCACAGATACCCGCTCACCTTAACCGCGCGGCACGCCCGTCCTGTCGGAGCTTGCCGTCACAGGAGACTTATAGTGTCTGAATTGTCTCAGCTTTCGCCACAGCCGCTGTGGGATATTTTCGCCAAGATCTGTTCTATCCCGCACCCTTCTTATCATGAAGAAGCGCTGGCGCAGCACATCCTCACCTGGGCCAAAGAAAAGAACCTGCACGCCGAGCGCGATCAGGTCGGCAATATCCTGCTGCGCAAACCGGCCACCAAAGGCATGGAAAATCGCAAGCCGGTGGCGCTGCAAGCGCACCTGGACATGGTGCCGCAAAAGAATAACGACACCGTGCACGACTTCGCCAAGGATCCGATCCAGCCTTATATCGCCGGCGAGTGGGTGAAAGCGCGCGGCACCACGCTGGGCGCCGATAACGGCATCGGCATGGCCTCCGCCCTGGCGGTGCTGGCCGACGACAGCGTTGAGCACGGCCCGCTGGAAGTCCTGCTGACCATGACCGAAGAAGCGGGGATGGACGGCGCCTTCGGGCTGCAGCCGAACTGGCTGCAGGCGGACATCCTGATCAATACCGATTCCGAAGAAGAAGGCGAAATCTACATGGGTTGCGCCGGCGGTATCGACTTCATCACGACCCTGCCGCTGCAGCGCGAAGCGGTGCCGGCCGGTTACCAAACCCTGAAGCTGACCCTCAAGGGCCTGAAAGGCGGCCATTCCGGCGCCGAGATCCACGTCGGGCTGGGCAACGCCAACAAACTGCTGGCGCGCTTCCTATTCGCCCATGCGGAGGCGCTGAACCTGCGCGTGCTGGACCTGAACGGCGGCACCCTGCGCAACGCCATCCCGCGTGAAGCCTCCGCGGTGGTAGCGGTGCCGGCAGAAAAAGCCGACGCGCTGAAAGCGCTGAGCCAAGAGTTCCTGGCCGTGCTGCAGAACGAACTCTCCGCCAAAGAGAAGAACATCACCGTGCTGCTGGAGCCGACCACCAGCGCTTCGCAGGCGCTGAGCGCCGACAGCCAGCAACGCTTCCTGGCGCTACTGAACGGCACGCCGAACGGCGTGATCCGCATGAGCGACGCGGTGAAAGGCGTGGTGGAAACCTCGCTGAACGTCGGCGTAGTCACCACCAGCGAAAACGAAGCGGAAATCATCTGCCTGATCCGCTCCCTGATCGACAGCGGCAAAGATTACGTTGTCGAGATGCTGACCGCGCTGGGCCAGCTGGCCGGCGCCAACGTGGCGCCGAAGGGGGGCTACCCGGGCTGGCAGCCGGACGCCGACTCGCCGGTGATGCACCTGGTGCGCGAGCTGTATCAGGAGCTGTTCAACAAGACGCCGAACATCATGGTGATCCACGCCGGTCTGGAATGCGGTCTGTTCAAAAAGCCGTATCCAAACATGGATATGGTATCGATCGGGCCAACCATCACCGGCCCGCACTCGCCGGATGAGCAAGTGCATATCGAAAGCGTCGGTCTGTACTGGAAGCTGCTGACCTCGCTGCTGAAAGCAATCCCTGAGCGCGCGTAATCTGCACGCTTAACGCAAAAAGCCGGCGACTCGCCGGCTTTTTTATTCCCAAGGCAGCGCCAGCTGCCGCTCCAGCTGCGGATCGAGCAGCGTCACATGCAACCCCACCAGCCGCACGCCGCGCCCTTCGCGCCGCTCGCGCCACGCCTGCCGCGCCACCTCCAGCAAATCCTGCCGGTTCAACACCGGGAAGACGTGCTCCTGGGTGGTTTGCTGAAAATCCTGAAACTTCAGCTTCACGCCCTGCCGGGCGATGTGCAGATCCGGCTTTACCTTGCGCAGCCGCATCTCCAGCTCGGGATAGAGTTTGTCGATAATCAGCGTTTCGCAGTCTTCCCAGTCGT
Source organism: Serratia sp. CY55921 (assembly GCF_052167655.1). Classification (NCBI taxonomy): domain Bacteria; kingdom Pseudomonadati; phylum Pseudomonadota; class Gammaproteobacteria; order Enterobacterales; family Yersiniaceae; genus Serratia; species Serratia sp. CY55921. Next base: position 2,778,305 of record NZ_JBJNMU010000001.1, read on the forward strand.
GAATGTCTTCCGCCAGCGTGCGCTCCACCCCCACCGATTTGCGCAGCCGCTCCGCCGAGATTTCGCGCCGATCGATGCCCTGGCACCGCTCCCACAGCACCCGGCCGAATTTGCCGAAGCGCTTGAGCAGCTGCGCCAAATCGTATTGCTGCACGTCGGCGCAGGTGATGAGCCCCACTTCCTCCAGCCGTTTGGCGGTCACCTTGCCGACGCCGGGGATCTTGCTGAGCGGCAGCTGCTGCAAAAACGCCGGCACCTGCGCCGGCGTGATCACGTATTGCCCGTTCGGCTTGTTCATCTCGGAGGCGATTTTGGCGAGAAACTTGATCGGCGCGACGCCGGCCGACGCGGTCAGGTTCAGCTCGTCGGCGATCGCCTGACGGATTTCCTGGGCGATCAGCGTCGCCGAACCGTTGCATTGCGGGCTGTCGGTCACGTCGAGATAGGCTTCATCAAGCGACAGCGGCTCGATCAACGGGGTATAGCGGGCGAAGATTTCGCGGATGTGCAGCGAAGCCTCTTTATAGGCCGCCATGCGCCCCGGCAGCAGGGTGAGATGCGGACACAGCTTGAGCGCCATCGCCGTGGACATGGCGCTGTGTACGCCATAGCGCCGCGCCGGGTAGTTGGCGGTGCTGATCACCCCGCGCCGATCGGCGCTGCCGCCAATCGCCAACGGAATATCGCGCAGGCTGGGATCGTCGCGCATTTCCACCGCCGCGAAGAAGCAGTCCATATCGACATGAATGATTTTACGCATCGCACCCTCCAGTAACACTGTATAAGTATACAGTCAGATACCGAAAGCTCAAGGCCGCAGGGTTCGATGAAAGCGCCGTTTCCGCCAGATATTTCCGCGTTGTTAAAAAAGCTTAATTTTTCAATAGTATGATTTCCGCCATCCCGTGCGGCTCACCACAACGATAACGACAAGGTACCCTACATGATCAGATTTTCTCATTTGCTGCTGGCTTCCGCGCTGTCGCTGAGCGCGCTGGCGGCCAGCACCGCCGCCGGTCATGCGCCGGCGATCGTCGCCCACCGCGGCGGCACCGCCGATGCGCCGGAGAACACCCGCATCGCCATCGAAACCGCGCTGAAAAACGGCGCCGACGCCATCTGGATCACCCTGCAAGAATCCAAAGACGGCGTCATCGTGCTGTATCGCCCCTCGGATCTGAAAGCGTTGACCAACCGGCAGGGCCCGGTCTCTGCCTATACCGCCGCGCAGCTGGCCGAGACCGATGCCGGCTGGGCCTTCGCCAAGGGTGACGCCCACCCGTTCCGCGGCCAGGGCATCGGCATTCCGCGCCTCGACGACGTGCTGAAGGCGTTTCCGCACGTCACCTTTTATCTGGACATCAAATCCCCGGACGCCGATCCGGCGCAGTTTGGCCAGGCGCTGCTGGCGACGTTGCAAAGCACCGACAGCCTGAACCGCACCCGCGTCTACTCTACCGACGCCAAATACCTTCAGGCGCTGCCGCCGGCCATCCCGCGCTTTGAAAGCCGCGACGAGACCCGCACGCTGCTGGCCAACGTCACCATGGCGCACCAGTGCGACGTCAAACCGGACAACCAGCAGCCGCGCTGGTACGGGCTGGAGCTGAAGCGCGAGGTGGAGGTGGTAGAGAAATATACTCTCGGCGAAGGGCGTTCGAAGGCGTTTCTGACCTGGGATAAAGAGTCGATAGACTGTTTCCGCTCGCAGGGCCCGGCGCACATCATCCTGTTCGGGGTCAACTCGCCGCAGGAATATCAGCAGGCGCTGGCGCTGGGCGCCGACGGCGTGATGGTTAACTCCCCGGCCGAGGCGAAAAGCTTCCGCAAGGCGAAATAACAATAGAACACCGGAGAAAATCTGAGGAAATGGGGATACTCATGCTCCCCAATGAAGGGAATTTCTCCGGGATTTCACAATCAATCAATATTAATATTTTATTTATTATCAATTAAATATATTAAAAATAAAACGTATAGCCACATAATATTCGGTGCATAAATATCCTCTTCTCATAATGCGATCAACGTCTATTTTTCGAACAAAACATCACCATTAGTGACGGCAATACTCTAGGATCTGGCCATCTTTGGAAAGACGCCAACAATCAGTCTTTCTTAGACTTTTCTAAATAGCACCTCCACTCATCTAAATAGCTCTACGGGTATCAACATATGCTATGGCATCGGAGGGCTAGAGAATAATGGAATGCTTTAAAAGGAATTATATGTCGATAACTTTTAACAAACTTTGGGAAAAACATCCTCAAATCAATGGGGATGAGTATCCATGCCGCACTGTCCATGGTGATAAAGCCTTTGATGATCAGTGTGCTATACGCATCGGTGCAGCTTTGGTTCATTGTGGGTATGATGTCAGTAAATTGTCAGGCGTGAACTTTTGTTGGTTACACAAGAAAAGTGAGGGCCATATTTTGCGTGCTGAAGAACTGGCAAATGCTTTAGCACGAACACCGATACCGGGGCTAGGACGCATGGTAAAAGTCACACCCAACCAGTTTGAGCGGGTGCTGAAAGGCAAAACCGGCATTATCTTTTTTAAAGATTACTGGCAGCGAGGGAAAGAAAACTTTCGCAATCGCTCGGGAGATCATATAGATCTGTGGAACGGTTCTCGTTTAACCACACTATCGAGCTATTTTCGTATTCAATGGGGGCTTTCTTGGGATGGGCGTTTTAGCGATTTTTTTAAATCAAAAGAAGTCTGGTTCTGGCAGGTGATATGAAACGGATAGCAGCAATTATTGCCGGTGCGATAATAGGTATCGGCCTCATGCTCCTGGCTTTTCCCTTTCTCTCAGACTGGATTATTGGCCACGTTGAGGGCGAGGATCAGATGTCGGCTAACTTCGAGTTACTGGCGATTGGCCTGGTGTTGTGCTGTTTCGTGGGAGGTTCACTCGGCAACCTGGCCTATTCCAAAAGTAAATAACCCCTCATAAATGAATGCGTTGAACGCTGATGCCTTACATCGATACGAAAAGCTTCCGCAAGGCGAAATAAGTAACCGGCTACGGCATAAGGCGGTTCGACATCCCACCTTATGCCCGTATGGCTTTCAACATCCGTTAGCGAGCAGGAACTACCTGGATGAAGCCATTTTCATTGCGAACACTAAACCCAACGCCGAATAGCCGGGCGGCAGGCTCAAGGCCTTTATTTCGTTTATCCGGCGACAACAGCGTCACCGATACCCCGTAAGACTTCCCGTCTTCGAATTTATAATTATCGCCGGGAATGCACGTAGCCGCGGTGACCGCAGGCATCTCGTTATCCGTGAAGTGCTTGCCGAAGATAGCGTTGGCGTTGCCGATTTCTTCGATAATAACGCCGGCCAACCGCTCGTCCCCTTCAGGTTGAACCCGCACACAAACGTGGTTATCAACGACAGTGACGTTGGCCGCATAGTTTTTTGGCCTCGGATCGTTCATGTGCATGCAGCCGGCGAGCAGCAAAGTTAGCGTTCCAACCAAAATAATGCGGTTCATCCTGTTACCTCTGCTTAAGAAACTGAGAAAGCGTATATTCGTATTTTCTGGCGATCGTTTTATCCGTTACGCCCTGAAAATTCACGCCATTGTTAATCGCACCCAGCCAAACGTTCATGCGCCTTTCGGCAAGGCCTCAAATAAAAAACCCGGCCAAGGCCGGGTTTTCGCTACAGCTACAGAATGCGGTGCTTTTCCAACTGCTCGCGCCTCTGCGCCGCTTTGGCTTCGCGTTTTTTGCGCGCATCGCACGGCTCCGGGCAGTCGCAGACTTTCTCCATGCCCAGCGCGGTGATGCCGCCGCAGCTGCCCTGCAGGCTTTTGCGTTTGAACACATAGCCCAGCGACATGCCGCCGACGATCAGCAGAAACAACACGAAGGTAGCGGCGAATACCGTCAACATAGCAACCTCACGAACGCTTTTTCAGATAGGGCTTGAACGCGTCTGAATAACGCTCCTCAAAGCCGTCGGCGGTTTTCACGATCATGAACACCGGGATGCCGAGCAGGTTGGCCAGCGCCATGCCGCGCTCCGGCCCCATCACATTCAGGCCGGTGGACAGGCCGTCGGCGGTCATGCAGGTCGGGCTCAGCACAGTGATCGACACCAACCGATGATGGATTGGGCGCCCGGTGACCGGATCGATGGTGTGCGAATAGCGCATCCCGTCTTGCTCGAAGTAGTTGCGATAGTCACCCGAAGTGGCGATCGACATCTCCCCGGGTTGGATCACCAGCTGCGCCTGCTGCTGCGTACCGGCGGTCGGGCGCTCGATGGCGATGCGCCACGGCTTTTGTTCGCCGTTATGCCCGCGCGTGCGCACCTCGCCGCCGATATCCACCATGTAGTTCTTCACATGCCGGGACTGCAGATATTCCGCCACCACGTCCACGCCATACCCTTTGGCGATCGACGACAGATCGACGTACAGCTCAGGGATGCTTTTCACCAGCGCGCTGCCCTGCACCGACAGTTTGTCGGCGCCGGTCCAGGCGCGGCGATGCTCCAGCTCCGCCTCGCTCGGCACTTTGTCCGGCCGCCCTTCCGGGCCGAAGCCCCACAGGTTGACCAGCGGCCCGACGGTCACGTCCAGCGCGCCATCGGTGACGCGGTTGATGCGCAGCGCTTCGCGCACCACTTCGGCGGTGGCCGGCGAAACCGGGAACGGCCGGTCAATGTCGCGGCTGGCGTTGAAGCGGCTCAGCTCGGAATCCGGCCGGTAGGTGGACATCTGATCGTTCACCTGCTCCAGCCGTTTGTCGATCTCCGCCTGCATCTCGCGCGCCGACGGCGTATCTTCGCCGGTCACGTAACGGATCGAATACGAGGTGCCCATGGTTTTACCCGTCAGGTCCACCTGTTCCGGCCCGCAGCCGGTCAGCAGCAGGGTGGCGCTCAGCGCCACGCCCGTCAGCCAGTTCTTCATCGCCAATGCGCGCATTTAGCCACCAAAGTCATCCAGCATGATGTTTTCGTCTTCGACGCCCAGATCTTTGAGCATCTTGATCACCGCGGCGTTCATCATCGGCGGCCCGCACATGTAAAACTCGCAGTCCTCCGGCGCCGGGTGGTTCTTCAGGTAGTTCTCCAGCAGAACATTATGGATAAAGCCGGTGTAGCCGGTCCAGTTATCTTCCGGCTGCGGATCCGACAGCGCCACGTGCCAGGTGAAGTTTTCGTTCTCCGCCTGCAGCTGGTTGAAGTCGTCTTCATAGAACATCTCGCGCAGCGAACGCGCGCCGTACCAGAAGGTGATCTTGCGTTTCGAGTTCAAACGCTTGAGCTGATCGAAGATGTGCGAACGCATCGGCGCCATGCCCGCGCCGCCGCCGATAAAGATCATTTCGGCGTCGGTGTCCTTGGCGAAGAACTCGCCGAACGGCCCGGAGATGGTCACCTTGTCGCCCGGCTTCAGCGACCAGATATAGGAAGACATGATGCCCGGCGGCACGTCCGGATTGTTCGGCGGCGGCGTGGCAATACGCACGTTGAGCATGATGATGCCCTTCTCTTCCGGGTAGTTGGCCATCGAGTAGGCGCGCACCGTGGTGTCGTTCACCGTCGAACGGTAGCGGAACAGGTTGAACTTGTCCCAGTCGCCGCGATACTCCTGCGGCACGTCGAAGTCGGCGTAACTGATGTCGTGCGCCGGCGCTTCGATCTGGATGAAACCGCCCGCGCGGAACGGCACGTCTTCGCCATCGGGGATCTTCAGCTTCAGCTCTTTGATAAAGGTGGCTTTGTTATCGTTGGAGATAACCTCGCACTCCCATTTCTTCACGCCGAAGATCTCTTCCGGCAGCTCGATCTTCAGGTTCTGCTTCACGTTCACCTGGCACGCCAGGCGGCACCCTTCTTTCGCTTCGCGCTTGTTGATGTGCGAGAGCTCGGTCGGCAGGATATCGCCGCCGCCCTCTTTGATCACCACCCGGCACTGGCCGCAGGAGCCGCCGCCGCCGCAAGCCGAGGAGACGAAGATCCCCTGGCTGGAGAGCACGTTGAGCAGCTTGTCGCCCGCAGGCGCATGGAAGCTTTTATCCAGATCGCCATTGATTTCCACCGCGATGTCGCCGGTGTTCACCAGCTTCGATTTGGCGAACAGGATCAGCAACACCAGCACCATCACGATGGCGGTGAACATCGCTACGCCTAAAATAATTTCCATAAATTCTTCCCGCCTTTACAACTGAACACCGGAGAAGGACATGAAGCCCAGCGCCATCAGTCCGGTGGTGATAAAGGTAATGCCCAGACCGCGCAGCCCTGCCGGCACGTTGGCATACTTGAGTTTTTCGCGGATCCCCGCCATGGCGACGATCGCCAGCATCCAGCCGGTGCCGGAACCAAAGCCGTACACCACCGATTCGGCGAAGTTGTAGTCGCGCTGCACCATGAAGGACACGCCACCGAAGATGGCGCAGTTCACGGTGATGAGCGGCAGGAAGATGCCGAGCGCGTTATACAGCGACGGGAAGAAGCGATCGAGGATCATCTCCAATATCTGCACCAGCGCTGCGATCACGCCGATGAAGGTGATGAAGTTGAGGAAGCTCAGATCGACGCCTTCCACCAGCGCGCCGTCGCGCAGGATCAGGTTGTAGACCAGGTTATTCACCGGCACCGAAATGCCGAGCACGATGGTCACCGCGATACCCAGGCCAAAGGCGGTCGACACCTTCTTCGACACCGCCAGGAAAGTACACATCCCGAGGAAGAACGCCAGCGCCATGTTCTCGACGAACACCGCGCGCACAAACAGGCTGATATAGTGTTCCATCGGCCTTTACTCCTTTTCGATCTGCGCCGGCTTCAGGGTGCGCAGCACCCAGATCAGCAGGCCGATGATGAAGAACGCGCTCGGCGCCAGCAGGAACAGGCCGTTCGGCTGATACCAGCCGCCGTTCTGCACCGTTTCCAGCACCGGAACGCCGAACAGCTTGCCGGAGCCAATCAGCTCGCGCAGGAAACCGACCAGCACCAGGATCACCCCGTAACCCAGCCCGTTGCCGATGCCGTCCATAAAGCTCTCGATCGGCGGCGACTTCATGGCGTAGGCCTCGGCGCGCCCCATCACGATGCAGTTGGTGATGATAAGGCCGACGAACACCGACAGCTGCTTGGAGATCTCGAACGCATAGGCGCGCAACAGCTGATCGACCACGATCACCAGCGAGGCGATGATCGCCATCTGCACGATGATGCGCACGCTGTTGGGAATATGATGACGGATCAGCGAGATGAAGAAGCTGGAGAACGCGGTCACCAGCGTCACCGCAATGGTCATCACCACCGCCGTTTCCAGCTTGGTGGTCACCGCCAGCGCCGAACAGACGCCCAGCACCTGCAGGGCGATCGGGTTATTGTCGAACAGCGGCCCCAGCAGGACCCGCTTTATCTCTTTGGAATCAGCCATTTTTCAACGCTCCTTCACGAACTTTTTTCAGGAACGGGCCGAAGCCGTGCTCGCCCAACCAGAAATCAAACGTATGCTGCACGCCGTTGGAGGTCAGCGTGGCGCCGGACAGGCCATCCACCCCGTGTACGTCCCCCTGACGCGCGCCGCCTTTCACCACGCGGATCGCCGGCTGGCCGTTGTCGTCGAACAGCTGCTTGCCGACCCACTGCTGGCGCCAGGACGGGTTCTCGACCTCACCGCCCAGCCCCGGCGTTTCCCCCTGGTCGTAGTAGGTGATGCCCTTGACCGTGTTGCCGTCGTTATCCAATGCCACGAAGGCGTACATCATCGACCACAGACCGGTGCCGTATACCGGCAACACAATCTTGTTCACCTGGCCGCTTTCATCGCGCACCAGGTAGATTTCCGCCTGGTTGCTGCGGCGCTTGATGCCGGCCGGATCGTCGCCCGCGGGCAACGCCACGCTTTTGGCGTCGTCGCGCAGCGCGGCGCCCAGATCGAACGCCGCCGCCTTGCCGGCGACAAATTCGCCGCTGTTCAGATCCACCAGGCGCGGTTCGATGCGCTCGCTGTACAGGCGCTTGACCTGTTCGCTCTCCATTTTCGGCTGCAACAGGCCGGCTACGTCGAGAATATTGCGCTGCTTGTCGAGCAGCTTTTGCTCCTGCTGTTTGGACTTCAGGCCGACGGCGGAGCCCGCCACCACCACTGAACACACCAGACACAGCAGTAGCACTACCAGCAGCGTTTTACCGATGCCGTCGTTTTTCGCTTCATTCGCCACGGGCTTTTCTCCGCTTGATGTTGGCCTGCACCACCAGGTAATCGAACAGCGGCGCGAACAGGTTGGCGAACAGGATCGCCAGCATCATGCCTTCCGGATAGGCGGGGTTGACCACCCGGATCAGCACGCACATCACGCCGATCAGAATGCCGTACCACCATTTCCCCTTGTTGGTGAAGGAGGCGGAAACCGGGTCGGTCGCCATAAAGATCATGCCGAAGGCGAAGCCGCCCAGCACCAGATGCCAGTACCACGGCATGGCAAACATCGGATTGGTGTCCGAACCGATGGCGTTGAACAACAGGGCGGAAGCCACCATGCCGAGCATCACGCCGGCGACGATGCGCCAGGAGGCCACGCGGCCGAACAGGATAATCGCCCCGCCGATCAGGATCATCAGCGTGGAGACTTCACCGATGGAGCCGGGAATGTTGCCGAGGAAGGCGTCCAGCCAACTGATGGACTGGCCGGTGGCCACGTTGCTCAGGCTGTGCGCCCCGCCTGCGCTCCACTGCGCCAGCGGCGTCGCGCCGGAGAAACCGTCCGCGGAGGTCCACACCAAGTCACCGGAGATCTGCGCCGGATAGGCGAAGAACAGGAAGGCGCGGCCGGCCAGCGCCGGGTTGAGGAAGTTGCGCCCGGTGCCGCCGAAGATCTCTTTGGCCACCACTACGCCGAAGGTGATGCCCAGCGCGGCCTGCCACAGCGGCAGGGTCGGCGGCACGATCAGCGCGAACAGGATAGAAGTGACGAAGAAGCCTTCGTTGACCTCATGCTTGCGGATAATGGCGAACAGCACTTCCCAGAAGCCGCCGACGACGAACACCACGGCGTAGATCGGCAGGAAGTAACAGGCGCCCAGCACCATCTTGCTGACCCAGCCGGCGTCGGCCGCCAGCGAGGCGCCGAGCCACTGCGCCAGGCGATAATGCCAGTCGCCCGCCAGCACCTGTTGCAGCGCGTCGCCGCTGTACAGATGGTGCAGCGCCGGGATCGCCTGCTGGCCGACGTTGTACATGCCCCAGAACATCGCCGGGAACACCGCCAGCCACACCAGGATCATCATGCGTTTCAAATCGATGGCGTCGCGCACGTGCGAAGCGCCGCGCGTCACCGTGCCGGGGGTATAAAACACCGTGGTGGTCGCTTCATACAGCGGGTACCACTTTTCCAGTTTGCCGCCCGGCGTGAAGTGATGCTCTATCTTCTCAAAATAATTCTTCAGGCCCATCGGTTATCCTTCCTGCTCAATCTTGGTCAGCACCTCGCGCAGCACCGGCGCGTACTCATACTTGCCGGGGCAAACGAAGGTGCACAACGCCAGATCTTCCTCGTCCAGCTCCAGGCAGCCCAGCGCCTGCGCACTGTCGCTGTCGCCCGCCAGCAAATCGCGCAGCAGCAGCGTCGGCAAAATATCCAGCGGCATCACCCGCTCATAGTTGCCGATCGGCACCATGGCGCGTTCGCCGCCGTTAGTGGTGGTCGAGAAGGCGAACAGTTTGTTTTTCAGGAAGTGGCCCAGCGTGGTGCGGGTAATGGAGAACTTGTTCGGCGACGGCACGATCCAGCCGAACAGCTCTTTGTCGCGCCCTTCTTCCAGCACCGACACCTGCGAGTGGAAACGGCCCAGCCAGGCGTTCGGCCCGGCGGCCTGCATACCGTTCAGCACCGAACCGGAGATCACCCGGTTCTCGCCCTCTTTCAGGCGGCCGGCGGTCAGCTCATCGAGGCTGGCTCCCAGGCGGGTGCGCAGCAGCGTCGGCTGCGCCACCTGCGGCCCGGCCAGCGCCACGACCCGTTGGGTATCGAGCTTACCGGTGGTGAACAGGGTGCCGATGGCGATCGCGTCCTGGTAACCGATGTGCCAAACGGTTTTCTTCAGGCTGACCGGTTCAAGGAAGTGAATGTGGGTGCCCGCCAGCCCGGCGGGATGCGGGCCGGCAAATTCGCTGTAGGCGATCTGCGGGCCGCTCTGCTGGCCAACCGAGGCGCCGGCGGCGTGGCATACGTGTACCTTACCCGCCGTCAGACGCGCCAAGACCACCAGCCCGGCGTTGAACGCCGCCTGTTGTTCGGCGATGATCACCTGCGGATCGGCGGCCAACGGTTGGGTATCCATCGCGGTGACGAAAATGGCGCGCGGTTCGCTGCCGGGGCTTGGCGTTTTGCTGAACGGGCGGGTGCGCAGCGCGATCCACAGGCCGCTGGCGATCAGTTCGCTTTCGACCTGTTCGCGCGGCAGTTGGCTGAGTTCACCCAACGGATAATGCGCAAACTCGAGCTGATCGTCGCCGCCGTTTTCCAGCGCAATCACCACCGATTGCAAGACGCGCCGCTCGCCGCGGTTAATCGCGACGATGCGGCCGCTGGCGGGAGCCGTGAAGAAAACCCCGGGGTTTTTCTTATCTTCGAACAACGCCTGGCCTTTCTTAACGGTATCGCCTTCCTGCACCAGCATGGAGGGACGCATTCCGACATACTCTTCCCCAAGCAGGGCGACATGCTGAATGTTCGGGCCATCTTGGATCGCCTGAACCGGGGCTCCGGCTATCGGCAGATCTAACCCTTTTCTGATCTTAATCATAGGATTTATACGATGTAGTTTGGTTTACACGTCTGACCGGCCCCAGAGGCGGGTGCTGACGATGCCAGGATTGCCGGGCAGTGCGCACAACGGCACGCCCAACATGAACTTTCTCGCAGTGAAAAACTGGGGTAACGCGCATTCCCTTGAATCCCCCTTCCGTTGTTTGCGCGACAGTCGATGTGTTAACGGCATGTAGCCAAATAACCATCAAAACGGCCGGGTTATATGCAATAACTCTTGCCGCTTCAATCGCCACAGCGCGTTAAATTGAAGAGAGAATATTAACATTGTTCGCAACATTGTTCTGCGTTCCGTCGTGACTTGTGTCAAGCAAACGCAATTAAATTTCGCCTGTTTTTCACTACTTATCGTTAAAATCTGCCGGTCATTTCACTTTTATCGAGCTTTGTCGTTTTTTTATACATATCACGTATTGCTAAAAATAAACGCGCTGGTAATCTGGCGGTGTTTTGCAGCAGTAAAAACAATAATCAGTGGCACGCTGGCCAATCTCATTGCGCCGGCAGATAAATATAAGCAGGAATAATAATGAGCAAAATCGCGCTGTTGTTTGCGATGCTTGTTTCTATGCCGATGATCACGGCCTGCAGCGCCAGCGAGCAGGTACCCGAAGCGCCGGTAGTTAAACAGCAATTATTGGGGTCGCCGGTCTATATTCAGATCTTCAAAGAGGAACGCAAGCTGGAATTGTATGCCAAAATGGGCAATGAATTCCGCTTGGTCAATACGTTCCCGATCTGTAATTTCTCCGGCGGGCTGGGTCCTAAACGTCGTGAAGGCGACTTTAAAAGTCCGGAAGGCTTTTATAGCGTTGACGCGCGCCATCTGAAACCCGACAGCAAGTATTATCGGGCGATCAATATCGGTTTCCCTAATGATTACGATAAGTCGCAGGGCTATTCCGGCGCTTATCTGATGATCCACGGCGAATGTAAATCGATCGGCTGTTACGCGATGACCAACACCTATATGGATGAGATCTATCGCTACGTCGAAGCCGCCTTCGCCTATGGCCAAAGCCGCGTCGACATCAGCATCTACCCGTTCCGCATGACCGAACAGAACCTGAAGCGCCATGCGTCATCCAGCTATATCGCCTTCTGGCGCCAGCTGAAGCCGGGCTATGATTACTTCGCGAAGAACCACCAGCCGCCGATGATGACCGTGGACAACGGCCAGTATGTGCTGGGTCAACCGTTGATGAGCAGCGGCCAGATGACGCAGTACGCGTCAACCAGCCCGACGCCCAACACCAATCCCTTCGCTCAGAACAAGCCGCTCACCGAAGTGAAATAACGCGAACTCGCCTGGCTCAATCTTGTGCCAGGTTTCGTTGGCGGTCAGCGGTTGGGTGGCGATCACCGTGACCACATCGTTCGGTGTGGTCTGCTGCTGAAAATCGATTTCCACGTCCTGATCCAGTAGCGTCGCCTTGCCGAACGGCGCGCGGCGCGTGATCCAATACAGGTTGGTGGAGCAATAGGCCATCACGAAGCGCCCGTCCGACAACAGCATGTTGAACACCCCTTTCTTGCGCAGCTGGCTCGCCAACAGGCCGATATAGCGGAACACCGCCGGCCACTGGCTCGGCGTGCGCGGGTATTTCAACGCCAGCTGATGCAGCAGCCAGCAAAACGCGTATTCGCTGTCGGTCTGGCCGACCGGGCGAAACGTGCCGGTATCCAGTTGGCGATAGCCTTTCAATTGGCCGTTGTGCGCGTAGGTCCAGTTGCGGCCCCACAGTTCCCGGGTGAACGGATGGGTGTTTTCCAGCGCCACTTCGCCGCGGTTGGCCTGGCGAATATGGGACACCACCGCGCAAGACTTGATCGGATAGTCCTGCACCAGGCGGGCGATCGGCGAGTTGAAGCTCGGCTGCGGATCCTTGAATGTGCGGCAGCCGTTCCCTTCATAGAAGGTAATGCCCCAGCCATCCTTATGCGGCCCGGTGCGGCCGCCGCGCTGTACCAGGCCGGTAAAGCTGAAGCAGATATCGGTCGGTACGTTTGCGCTCATCCCGAGCAGTTCACACATCGCCAGCACTCCTTAACCACACTGACATACGCTGTGCGGGCGCGGCATGCATGCGGCGCCCGCTGTCTTATTCCTGGGGGAGCCGGAGCCCCCCCGAAGGCTATCAAGCCTTAACCATCTCTTTTTCGATCAGCTGAATCAAGATGTGAATCGCTTTGATGTGGATTTCCTGAATGCGATCGGCGTAGCCGAAGTGCGGCACACGGATTTCCACATCGGCGGAACCCGCCATTTTGCCGCCGTCCTTGCCGGTCAGGGTGATCACTTTCATCCCCTTGGCGCGCGCCGCGTCGATGGCCTTGATGATGTTGCCGGAGTTGCCGGAGGTGGAAATGCCCAGCAGCACGTCGCCTTCGCGGCCCACCGCTTCCACATAGCGGGAGAACACATACTCATAGCCGAAGTCGTTGCTGACGCAGGACAGATGGCTCACGTCCGAGATGGCAATCGCCGGGTAGCCCGGGCGGTTTTCACGGTAGCGGCCGGTCAGCTCTTCGGCGAAGTGCATCGCGTCGCAATGGGAACCGCCGTTGCCGCAGGAGATCACTTTACCGCCGGCTTTGAAGGAGTCCGCCAGCAGCACCGCCGCGCGTTGGATGGCGTCGATGTTGGCGTCGTCATTGATAAATTTCGCCAGGGTATCAGCCGCTTCGTTCAGTTCACTGCGAATAAGGTCGTGGTACATGAGGAACCTCTTGTTATCGTCAAATCTTCCGCTCCGCAGTGTACCGGATCGCGGAAACAGCGAGAAGCATTCTCAGCCAAACAGCGCGCCGGTTAAGGAAGCGGAGAGGTTTTTGATGATTGGTGCTGTCAGTTTGTGACCTGAGTTGTAATTAAACTGTAAACGCATTGATAAAAATTCTGCCTTGTACTAAAACCTATTACATACACACAACAGGTCAGACCTCTTACTACTTCGGAGCTTCTTATGATGGTTCTTAGTATTGTCGTTTTACTGGCTCTCCTCGGCGTGGTGTTCTACCACCGAGTGAACCTTACCCTCAGCAGCCTGATCCTGGTGGCGTACACCGCCGCCATGGGCGCGATCGGCCTGTGGAGCTTCTGGCTGTTGCTGCCGCTGGCGATCGTGCTGCTGCCGCTGAACCTTTCCTCTGTGCGTCGCTCTCTGCTCTCCGCGCCGGCGCTGCGCGCCTTCCGCAAGGTGATGCCGCCGATGTCCACCACCGAGAAGGAAGCGATCGACGCGGGCACCACCTGGTGGGAAGGCGATCTGTTCCGCGGCGCGCCGGACTGGAACAAGCTGCACAGCTACCCGAAACCGCGCCTGACGGAAGAAGAGCAAGCGTTTATCGACGGCCCGGTGGAAGAAGCCTGCCGCATGGCCAACGACTTCCAGATCACCCACGAACTGGCCGATCTGCCGCCTGAACTCTGGGCGTACCTGAAAGAACACCGTTTCTTCGCGATGATCATCAAGAAAGAGTACGGCGGTCTGGAATTCTCCCCTTACGCTCAGGCGATGGTGCTGCAAAAACTGGCCGGCGTTTCCGGCATCCTGGCGATCACCGTCGGCGTGCCGAACTCCCTCGGCCCGGGCGAACTGCTGCAGCACTACGGTACCGAAGAACAGAAAAACCACTATCTGCCGGGCCTGGCGCGCGGCGACGAAATTCCTTGCTTCGCGCTGACCAGCCCGGAAGCGGGCTCCGATGCCGGTGCCATTCCAGACGTCGGCACCGTGTGCATGGGCGAATGGCAAGGCAAGCAGGTGCTGGGCATGCGCCTGACCTGGAACAAGCGCTACATCACGCTGGCGCCGGTCGCCACCGTACTGGGTTTAGCATTCAAACTGCATGACCCGAACCGCCTGCTGAGCGACAACGAATCCCCGGGCATCACCTGCGCGCTGATCCCGACCAGCACGCCGGGCGTGGAAATCGGCAACCGCCACTTCCCGCTGAACGTGCCGTTCCAGAACGGCCCGACCCGCGGCACCGACGTGTTCGTGCCGATCGATTACATCATCGGCGGCCCGAAAATGGCCGGCCAGGGCTGGCGCATGCTGGTTGAATGCCTGTCGGTCGGTCGCGGCATCACCCTGCCGTCCAACTCCACCGGCAGCCTGAAATCCATCGCCCTGGCGACCGGCGCCTACGCGCACATTCGCCGTCAGTTCAAGATCTCCATCGGCAAGATGGAAGGGATCGAAGAGCCGTTGGCGCGCATCGCCGGCAACACCTATGTGATGGACGCCGCCGCTTCGCTGATCACCTACGCGCTGGTGCAGGGCGAGAAACCGGCCGTGCTGTCGGCCATCGTCAAATACCACTGTACGCACCGCGGCCAGCAGTCGATCGTTGACGCCATGGACATCGCCGGCGGTAAAGGCATTATGCTGGGCGAATCCAACTTCCTGGCTCGCGCTTATCAGGGCGCACCGATCGCCATCACGGTGGAAGGCGCGAACATCCTGACCCGCACCATGATGATCTTCGGTCAGGGCGCGATCCGCTGCCATCCTTATGTGCTGGATGAAATGGCGGCGGCGCAGAACAACGATCTGAACGCCTTCGATAAATCGCTGTTCGGCCACCTGGGCCACGTCGGCAGCAACAAGGTACGCAGCTTCTGGCTGGGCCTGACCAACGGCCGCACCAGCGCCACGCCGACCAAGGACGCGACCCGTCGTTACTATCAGCAGTTGAACCGCCTGAGCGCCAACCTGGCGTTGCTGTCGGACGTTTCCATGGGCGTGCTGGGCGGCAGCCTGAAGCGCCGCGAGCGCATCTCCGCTCGCCTGGGGGATATCCTCAGCCAGATGTACCTGGCTTCCGCCGTGCTGAAACGCTTTGACGACGAAGGCCGTCAGAAAGAAGATCTGCCGCTGGTGCATTGGGGCGTGCAAGACAGCCTGCATAAAGCCGAACAGGCGCTGGATGATCTGCTGCGCAACTTCCCGAACCGCTTTATCGCCGGCGCGCTGCGCTTCGTGGTCTTCCCGTTCGGCCGCGTGCATACCGCACCGTCCGATCGCCTGGATCATCAGCTGGCCAAGATCCTGCAGGTGCCTTCCGCCACCCGCAGCCGTCTGGGACGCGGCCAGTACCTGACGCCGAGCGAGCATAACCCAATCGGTCTGCTGGAAGCGGCGCTGGCCGACGTGATGGCCGCCGAGCCGATTCACGAACGCCTGTGCAAGGCGGCCGGCAAAAACCTGCCGTTCACCCGTCTGGATCGTTTGGCGGAGCGCGCGCTGGAAGAAGGCAAGATCAGCGCCGACGAAGCGAAGATCCTGGTGAAAGCCGAAGAGAGCCGCCTGCGCTCCATCAACGTGGACGACTTTGCGCCGGATGCGCTGGCGGCCGCCAAGCCGGAAAAGCCGGCGGCGCAGTCTAAGCGCCAACAGCAGACCGAAGCGGCTTAACGCCAATTCCTACTCCACGCATCCAAGGGGCGATCATCATCGCCCCTTTTTCTTTTCTTGCATCACGAACTGCGCACCGCGCCGCAGGTTGGCGCAACGGCGGATTTCACGGGAAGGAAGTTCGGGTAGACTGCGCAGCGGGTGCTCTGGATCTTTCTGTCCGGAGCCTTGGCAAAGGAGAGAAAGAGAAAGGCCCCGAGTCGATATTATCAACCCGAGGCCACTCTGATGCCTAGCAACATCAGGTTAGCCTCTTACCCGCCGCAAGGCAAGGATAGGGAGGTCAAAAATGCAGCAAAAACGGGTCGTGCTTAAGCTGGTGATCGTCTGTATGACGCTGATCGCGTTCATCTGGCTAACCCGCGGTTCGCTGTGCGAACTGCGCATCAGGTTGGGAGACTCGGAGGTTGCGGCCACTTTGGCTTACGAATCCGAACGGTAAGGCAACCCAACGGCGGGGTTCGCCCCGCCCGTTGGCGGATGGTGTCAGGCAGGATCCACGAGCACCCGCCTTTTCAGCCGCTGACCGTCAGCTTGTCATAGCCGCGCAGGCGGTAATTCACCACCGACACCAACCAGCAGAAAATGAACACGGCGATCACCCAATAACCCATCTCCCCCAGATGATCGTTGAGCCGCGCCACGGCGTCCCACAGCGGGCCGGACAGCGCCAGCTTGTCGGCGATAAGTCCGAGCGCTTCGATGCCGCCGATAAACACCGCGATGATCACCGACGCCGCCGTGATGGTCATGTTGTAGTACAGTTTGCGGATCGGTTTGGAGAACGCCCAGCCGTAAGCGCCAATCATCACGAAGTTGTCGATGGAGTCGATCAGCGCCATGCCGGCGGCGAACAGCGCCGGGAACAGCATGATGCTCCACAGGTTCATGCCGTGGCCGGCGCCGGCAGCCGAAATCCCCAGCAACCCGACCTCGGTGGCGGTGTCGAAGCCCAGGCCAAACAAGAAGCCCACCAGGTACATGTGCCAGCTCTGATTCACCAGCCTGAACAGCGGGCGGAAGCAGCGCGCCAGCGCACCGCCGCCGCTCATCAACAGATCCAGCGATTGATGCGCAGGCAGCTCGCCCGCCTTCACCTGCCGGAAAGCGCGCCACACGGAGATCAGCACCAGCAGGTTGATAAAGGCCACCGTCAGCAGAAACAGCGCGGACACCAGTGTGCCGATCAAACCGCCGGTTTCGTGAAACCAGCCCATCTGTCGGCTGAACATCATCGCCGTGGCGGCAATGGCGGCCGAGGCCAGCACCACGATGGTCGAGTGGCCGAGCGAGAAGAAGGTGCCGACCGCCACCGGCGTTTTGCCCTGTTGCATCAGCTTGCGGGTCACGTTGTCGATCGCGGCGATGTGATCGGCATCCACCGCATGGCGCAGACCAAAACTGTAGGCCAGCAAGGCGGTGCCCATCAGCGCCGCATTGTCTTTGAACACCGCCAGCGCCAGCAGCCAGACAACGACGTTGACCGCCACCAGCCCCAGCAGCAGGGATACCGCCCGCCGCCGGGCCGCGCCATGCAATCCTTCGGAAATTACCGCCATACCCACACTCCCGTTTTCTCGTTATGTTGAAATCAATGGATTAGCGCCGCGCCGCGATCACCGCCGGATTGGCGCTCAAAAACACCCAGGACGCGATCACGAACGGCATGGTCAGCGACGGCATCCCCAGCGGAGCCAGCAAGGTATTGAAAGCCCCCTGCACCAGCACCGTGAAAATCACGCCGAGCAGCGTATAGATAAGCACCCGCCGCCCGGGCGGGTTGAAGACGGAACCCAGCGCCACCGCCGTCAGCACCGCACTGAAAGCATACAGCCCGGCGAAGACCGCCTGCGGATCGGCGCCAATCGCCAGCGCGGTGATCACCGCCAGCAAGGCGCCGAAGAAACCCAGCGCCATCGCGCGCGGCGACGAAACCGCCAGCCCGAGCAACAGCAGCACGCCGCCGCTCACGCTGCTGCACAAAAAGACCTGGGAGACGCCGTGCAACGCACCGCTCAACACCTCCGCCAGGTCGGGATGCGGGTTGAACACCGCGCCGTCGGCCGGGATGGCCGCCGGCGGCAACCGCACATGCCGCAGATGGCTGAACGGGTAGCTGGCCAGCAGCACTGTCCAGGTGGTCAGCACGAAAGGCGCGGTCAGCGCCGCGATCTTCCAGGTACGCAGCAGCCGATTGAGGCCGACGGTGACGATCACCGAGATCGCGCTGCTGAAGATCACGCCGATCCACAGCCAGACTGAGGGCAGCAAAAAGGTCGGCAGCGCGGCGCCGACCAGGCAGCCGTTGTAGCCATAGAGACCTGTGCGCAACGCTGTGCGATCGTCCACCAACCACGCCGCGCTGAGCGTCGCCGTCGCCGCGCCCAGCAGGCAGCCGAAGGCCACCTGCGGTAGCCCCTCTTCCCAGGCGCCCACGAAAATGGCGATGAAAAACAATAATCCGGTCAACGGGTTATTTTGAAACATCACCTGCGAACAGCCGCGCAGCACCGCATCCGTCACCGCCGCTATTCGGCTGCGGGCGCACAACGCCGCCCAACTCCACTTTGTCGTCATGACCGCTTCCCGCTGCAGACTAGCGCCAGATAAAAGGCTCGGGCAGCGTCACGCCCAGGATTTCCTCCCGGGCGACGCGCCAGAAAGCGCGAATCGCCGCCTTCACCTGGCGCGCCTCTTTGCCCAAAGCCTTAAAGATCAGCCCGCACTCATTGGGCAACCGGCTGACGCCGCTGGCGATCCCCTCAGCCTCGTCATAGCGGGGCGCGATGCGATCGAGGAGCCGCTGATGATGCTCGGGCGGCGTCAGCAGGATCACATTGCCGAACACATCGAACGGCCCCATTACGCCGACCCCGTTCAGCGGGTGTTTATGCGGTTCCAGCACATAGCGCTCGACAAACAGCGTGTTGCCCTCGGGGCGACAGGCGCTGATGCGCGAAGAGTAAACGTCGAATCTGAAACCGCGATCCGCCTGATGGTGTTTGCGTCCCGACATCAGGATCTCGCCATAGAGCAGCGTCGCCGTGGGGTGCAGCGTAATGCGGGTATCGGTAATGAAGCGCGAGCCGCAGTGAGGGATCACCGGATCGGGCATCATCTCCAGATAGCTGCCCTCTTCGAGCGTCAGCGTCTGCATCTGCGCCGCGTAGTTATTTTCCATGGCGTGGATCTTGGTCGCCGATTGAGTGGTGACATGCCCGCAGGCCCGGGGGGCGACCTGCACCTCGAGCGTCAGGCGATCGCCCTGCAAGATGCAGCCCGAGGTGGAGATGACGAATACGCACGGCATCTGCGGCAGCGCCTCGTCCCAATACAGCGCCCGCTGCACCAGAAATGGCACGCGCCGCTCCATTTGCCGCAGCACGCTGCGATGCCCGTTCAGCGCGAACCCCAGCCGCAGATAGCCGGTTTTGCCCACGCCGCCGCTGGCCATCTGCGGCGGTTCGTCCTGGTAGGCGGCCAACTCCGGCGCGTCGGCGCCGAGTTGCGCCACGCGCCTCGCCGCTTCGCTGACGGCCGTCATACCGCCGCCGACGGCGCGTGGGTGAACAGGAAATCACGCATGATCATATCCACCAGTTCGTCGATGCCTTCGCCGGTTTTGCAGTTGGTGAGGATATAAGGCCGCTCGCCGCGCACCACGCGCGTATCGTGCTCCATCACCGCCAGGCTGGCGCCGACGTACGGCGCCAAATCGATTTTGTTGATCACCAGGATGTCGGCCTGCACCAGGCCCGGGCCGTTTTTGCGTGGGATCTTTTCACCTTCGGCGACGTCGATAACGTAGATGTAAAAGTCCGCCAGCGCCGGGCTGAAGGTCAACGTCAGGTTATCGCCGCCGCTCTCGATCATCACCACGTCGCTGTCCGGGAAACGGGCCTCCATCTCCTCCACCGCGGCGATATTCATGCTCGGATCCTCGCGCACCGCGGTATGCGGGCAGGCGCCGGTTTCCACGCCCAGAATTTTCTCCTCGTCGAGGATCCCCTTGAGCGTGCGCTTGACCTGTTTGGCGTCTTCGGTAGTGACGATGTCGTTGGTGATGATTAACGGGCTGATGCCCCGTTCGATCAGACGCGGCGTAATGACTTCGATAATCGCGGTCTTGCCCGAGCCTACCGGGCCGCCGATGCCAATGCGGGTAATTTTCTTCACTCTGCTCGTTCCTTTGTCATTAGTTGCTGAACAGTCGGGTAAATGCGCCGACGTGCAGCGCGGCCAGGACGTCGGTCACCGGCGCGTAAGAGGCCATTTGTTCAACGCCGCCGCGTTCGGCTTCGTCACAAAAAACGTCGATGTCCCGGTTGAGTTGAAACAGGATGCGTTGGGTGTCGATATGGGTGACGCGCATCAGGCGCATGGCGGCGCTGAGAATGGTCATCGCCACGCCGTACTGATGCATCACCGCCACCTCGCGCGGCCCCGCGCCCAGCGCCGTCATCACTACCGCCTGCGTCACCGGATAGGTGCCGGCGGCGCGGCCGGTTTTGATCTGCTCAAGCCACCAGACCACCTGGGGCTCATCACAGATGGCCGCCGTCATTTCCGCCAGCTTCTTTCCCATCCTCACCACCATGCTGCGGCCTTCTTCATTCAGCTTGCGGTTGAACAGCGCCCAGTCGTGCCCGATAACCGCCTCGCGATCGCCCCCCTGCAGCGCCCGGCAGGCCGCCGCGACCGCCCGGCCGTCGCCGCCCGCCGCCTGTTGCAAAGCGGTGCGGGTGAACGATTTCAGCGTGTCGACATCGCGCACGATGCCGGCCTGGATCGCCGACTCGACGCCATTGGAAAAGGCAAACGCCCCCACCGGCAGCACCGAGTCGGCAAACTGCAGGATGCGAATCAGCTGAACAGCGTTCATTTCAATTTGATCACATGCTGACCGAGGAATGGGCTGTCAACATGCACATGGGTGGCGGAATCCTCCGCGCCGCCGAACAGCAGGCGCGCTTCGGGCTGGGTCAGATGCGGCAAAATGCTTTCACCCTTCACGAACGAATAAGGCAGCGCATGAAAGCCGTGGGTTTTCATCACCGAATCCATCACCTTGGTCGCCACCGTCAGCGGAATAAAGATGCGATTCCCTTTGATGACCGATTTCCAGTGCTGATTGCCCAGGGCATGCCCCAGTTCGAATGCGGTCTTCAGCACCGTCGCCATATCGGTCGCCAACAGCGACTGCAGGTGGATCACCATCACGTCGCGCAGGTCCATCTGCACCACCACCGCGCTGCGGTTCGCTTCGTCCCAAAGCAGCACATCGCCGTCGGCCAGCACCTGGTGACGATCGAGGGAAATGCCGAGATCCTGACCATCGCGGGTGGTTTTGCGGCAGCGGCTTTTCTGCGCCTCCCACTGCGAAAGCGCCAACACGTCCAACGAGGCGTGTTGCAAGCGCTCACGCCAGTCGGCATCCCGTTTGATATTGCCGAGTATCTTTTCAATCACGATCATGAGCGGCGGTTCCTAGCTGAAGAAGTAGCGTTGATTAAGCACGGCGGTGGCGATCGGTTTCACCGTGGCGTGTTCGCCGTTGACCTTGACGGCGAAGGTTTCGGGGTCCACCTCGATGTGCGGCGTTTCCGCATTGCGCACCATGTCCTGCTTGGAGATCGCGCGGCAGTTATGCACTGCCATCACCTGCCGCTCCAGCCCCAGTTTCTCTTTGATGCCGTCGTGCAACGCCGCGCCGGAGACGAAGGTGACGCAGGTTTCCTGCAGCGATTTGCCCATGGCGCCGAACATCGGTCGGTAGAACGTGGGCTGCGGCGTCGGCAACGACGCGTTGGGATCGCCCATCACCGCCCAGTTAATCATCCCACCCTTGATCACCAGCTTCGGCTTGGCACCGAAGAAGCGCGGCTCCCACAGCACCAGATCGGCCATCTTGCCGACCTCGACCGAACCCAGCACGTGGCTGATGCCCTGCGCGATCGCCGGGTTGATGGTGATCTTCGCCACGTAGCGCAGCACGCGGAAGTTATCGTGTTCCGCCGCATCTTCCGGCAGCTTGCCGCGCGCGGCTTTCATCGCGTGTGCCGTCTGCATCACCCGCAGCCAGTTTTCGCCAACCCGCCCCATCGCCTGGGAGTCGCTGGAAAACATCGACAGCACGCCCATGTCGTGCAGCACGTTTTCCGCGGCGATGGTTTCCGGCCGCACCCGGCTTTCAGAAAACGCCACGTCGGCCGGCACATTGGGGTTGAGGTTGTGGCACACCATGATCATGTCGAACAGTTCGGCCTGACTGTTGATGCCGAACGGCAGCGTGGGGTTGGTGGAGCTCGGCAAGACGTTCATCTGCGCGGCGACCTTGATGATATCCGGCGAGTGCCCGCCGCCGGCGCCTTCGGTGTGGAAGGTGTGGATAGTGCGCCCTTCGAAGGCGTCGATGGTGTCCTCGACGTAGCCGCCCTCGTTCAGGCTGTCGGTATGCACCGCCACCTGAATATCCATGTCGTCGGCCACCCGCAGCGCGTGGCGCAGCGCGGAGTTGGTGGCGCCCCAGTCCTCATGCACCTTCAGCCCGGCCACGCCGGCGGCGATTTGTTCGACCAGCGGCGCAGCGTGCGAAGCGTGCCCCTTGCCGAGCATCCCCACGTTGACCGGCATGCTCTCAAAGGCGCGCAGCATGCGGTGGATATGCCAGGGCCCGGCGGTCACCGTGGTGCCGTTGGAACCGTCGGTCGGCCCGACGCCGCCGCCGAAGAAGGTCGTCACGCCGTTGGAGAGCGCATGTGCGGCCTGCTGCGGCGAAATGAAATGAATGTGCGTATCGATGCCGGCGGCGGTCAGGATCAGGTGTTCGCCCGAGATGGCGTCGGTGCTGACGCCCACCACCATGCCGGGCGTGACGCCGTTCATCATCGCCGGGTTGCCGCTTTTGCCAATGCCGGCGATCAGGCCGTTTTTAATGCCGACGTCCGCCTTGATCACCCCTTGCCGGGCGTCCAGAATGGTCACATTGGTAATGACCAGATCCAACACATTGTCGCTGGTTAATCGGTTATCGGCGCCCATGCCGTCGCGCAGCGACTTACCGCCGCCGTAGACCGATTCCTCACCGTAACCGCGCAGATCTTTTTCTATTTCAATAAACAGTTGCGTATCGCCCAAGCGAATTTTATCGCCGGTGGTCGGGCCGAACAGCCCGGCATATTCCTGCCTGGAGATCGTTGGCATGCTTTATTCCTCGTCCGTCTTGATGGGCGCCTGGTCGCGGTTTTTATAACCCAGCTCAATAGCTCGCTTTACATCTATAGTTTTCTTTACTCTTTCACCGGCGGCTACCGGGCTGTCGCCCGCCCAACCGTCCACCAGATTATTAAAACCATAAACCGTTTGCTTGCCGCCGATGGCAATAAGCGCCACCTCGATTTCATCGCCGGGTTCAAAGCGGATCGCCGTCGTGGCGGTGATATTTAACCGTTTACCAAAGGCGGCGGCGCGATCGAACTGCAGCGCTTTGTTGGCTTCGAAGAAATGAAAGTGTGAGCCGACCTGAATAGGCCTGTCGCCGGTATTGCGCACCGTTAAAATAACCGTCTCGCGATCTTCATTGAAGGTGATGGGA
Source organism: Serratia sp. CY55921 (assembly GCF_052167655.1). NCBI lineage: Bacteria > Pseudomonadati > Pseudomonadota > Gammaproteobacteria > Enterobacterales > Yersiniaceae > Serratia > Serratia sp. CY55921. Next base: position 2,802,140 of record NZ_JBJNMU010000001.1, read on the forward strand.
CTTTCGGACAGGATATAGCCGCCTGGCGGCACGTACTTTTCTTTGTCATGCTTTTTCATCGGAATACCTGTGCTGATAAGATTCGTCCATGGGATTCAGGAAGGCCATCGGCGCTTATTGAATAGGATCGTGCACCGTCACCAGGCGGCTGCCGTCGCTGAATATCGCCTCGACCTGCACATGCGGGATCAAGTCCGCCACGCCGTCCATGACGTCATCGCGGCTCAAAACCTGCCGCGTGTCGTTCATGACTTCTTCCAGCGTTTTTCCCTCGCGGGCGCCCTCCAGCGCCGCGGTGGTAATAATGGCCACCGCCTCGGGATAATTAAGCTTTATCCCTCTGGATTTTCGTTTTAATGCGACGTCAGCCAGGGTATAGACCATCAGCTTTTCGATTTCTCTTGGCGTTAATTGCATGTAGCACTCCGATCTCGATAGAAATAATCAGACAAAGTGAGGCCAAAGGTTACTTATAGTTAATAACCTTGCGTTATTTATTTACGATTGTCCGACACTCGAATAATCTAGGGGGTAATATTGAGATAATCAACCCGCTGCTTTATTCAAACCCGAGCATGAGCTGTCCCATTTCCTAAAAAAGTAACGGCGACGTGATAGTTTTTATCGATAAAAAGTCTTTTTTCATCTTCCCACTCCCACAATAAAACGATCAAAAAAAGAACGGATGGCGTTTTTTTATTTTAATTACCGTCATGAAATCCAGATAAATAAGCACTGTCCTTATGGATGACATTAATATTAAAGACATGTAACCAACGGTCAGAAAATATAATTAAATTTACAAATAAGACGCGAGTGAAAATACCTTTTTAGTTAAAAACAATTTATCTATTCTGTTACTGATGCCAATAAGTTATTAAAAAAAAACCCGGCCGCAGCCGGGTTTGCCTCATTACTGTCGGGCTCTTCAGCCTTGCTGACGAATGCGCGCCAACAGCGCGTCGATATGCTCGATCTGCGGCGCATTGACGATCAGCGTGCGCCCCAAACCCAGCGCATGACGCTGACAGTCGAGGCGCATGTCGGCGTCGGCGATGCTGTCCAGATCGGCGACGTGCGCCAGGCCGATAGTGCGCCGAATCAGCTCGGTGCCGCAGTACCCTACCGCATCAGTCCAGACCTGCTGCAGGAACTGCTCGGCGTAACCCGGCGTCGCCAGCGCCGCATCACGGCTTTGCTGATGGCACAGCGCCAGGAAACGATCGGCAAAGATCAGCCACAGCTCGCGCACATCCTGCAGACGCTGCTCGCGCCCGGCGGCGGCGTCGCGCGGCCCGAACAGCCCTGGCTGGCCGCAATAGTTGAGCAGCAGATTGCCTAACGCAGTGCCGACATCAAAACCGATCGGGCCGTAGAAACCGAATTCAGCGTCGATCGCTTTCAATCGCCCTTCCGCCACGAAAATTGAACCGCTGTGGATATCCCCGTGCAACAACGCCTCCGCCTTGCTGAGAAAGCGGTGTTTCAGGCCGGCGACCGCCAGCTTCAGCGGCGCATCCTCACGCAGCGACTGCACCTGCGGCAACAGCGCCGCCTCGAACTGATTGCGCTCATGGTCGATATAGGGATCGGTAAAGAACAGATCTTCGGTGATCTGGCACAGCTCGGGGTTGGTGAAGCGGCTGACTTCCGCTTTTTTCTGCTGCGCCGACTGATAAAAATCGGAGGTGTGGAACAGCGTCTGCGCCAGGTATTCCGCCAGCTGACCGGCCGCCAGCGGATGATAGTTCCCCTGCACCAGTTCGCTGCGCCAGATGCGATGATCGGAGAGATCTTCTTGCACCATCACCGCCAACTCGGGATCGTGGTGCAGGATTTTTACCGTATGTCGCGGGCAGAAACCGCCGTGGATCAACAGCGTTTCCGCTTCGATGCGCGCCCGATCCAGCGTCAGCGGCCAGGATTCGCCCACGCAGCGCACGTACGGCAAGGCCTGTTTGACGATCACCCGGCTCACGCCTTCGCGATCGCGGATCTTGAACACCAGGTTCAGGTTGCCGTCGCCGATCTCGTCGGCGCTGACCAGCGCCTGCGGATCGGCCACCTGCCCGTATTGGCGGGCGTATTCAACGGCATCGGCAGCCGTAAACGTACGATAAAGCGACATTCCCCAACCCCTCTGTTCTCTCTCGCTGCCCCCAGCGATTCTGTTTATTTAGACGTAAAAGCATTTGGACGTCTATACATCTGGAAGTCATGTTGGCAGAATAGCGTTTCAGATGCAATAACCTCGCAACAAGGAATTAACCGCCGATGCAAGCGCTTAACACCACCAGTTTGACCCTGCGGGACAACCGCCTTTGGATCCTCGATCAGCAAGCCCTGCCGCAGGAAAAGCGGTGGCGCGCCTGCGACAGCGTGGAGGAGTTGGTCGGGCACATTCACAGCCTGCGGGTGCGCGGCGCGCCGCTGATCGGGCTGTCCGCCAGCCTGCTGTTGGCGCTGCTGGCGGAACGCGGTGTGCCGCGCGCCGAGCTGGAACAGGCGCTGCACACGCTGCGCGCCGCCCGCCCGACGGCGGTTAACCTGATGAACAATCTGGATCGCATGAAGCTGGCGCTGGCGGAGCCGGACTGGGCGCCGGCGATGGTGAACGAAGCGCTGCGGCTGGTGGAGGAAGATCGCCGGCTGTGCGATCGCATCGCCGATCACGGCGCTGGGCTGGTCAAGCCAGGCAGCCGCCTGCTGACCCACTGCAATACCGGCGGGTTGGCCACCGCCGGCGTCGGCACCGCCATCGGCGTGCTGCTGCGCGCCCACCAGCAGGGCAAAGTGCAACAGGTATGGGTTGATGAAACCCGGCCGTTGCTGCAGGGCGGCCGTCTGACCGCCTGGGAACTGGGCGAGCTGGGCATTCCCTATCGCCTGATCTGCGATTCGATGGCCGCCAGCCTGATGGCGCAGGGCCAGGTCGATGCGGTGTGGGTCGGCGCGGATCGCATCGCCGCCAACGGCGACGTCGCCAACAAGATTGGCACCTACAGCCTGGCGGTGCTGGCGCACTACCATGGCATTCCATTCTACGTGGCTGCCCCGCATACCACCCACGATCCGCACTGTCCGGACGGCGCCGCCATCCCGATCGAGCAACGCGCGGCGGCCGAAGTCACCGGCGTTTCAGGCAGCTTCGGCGCCTGCCAGTGGGCGCCGGCCGATGCGCCGGTCTGCAATCCGGCGTTCGACGTCACGCCGGCCAAGCTTATCAGCGGGTGGGTGTTCGACAGCGGCGTGATCACGCCGCAACAGGTTGAAGCGGGGATTTTCCAGCGGGCGCTGGGTTAACGCCCGCCGGTTGACGATCAGTCCAGGCGCGGATAGGCATCGGCGATCGTGTCGCCGGTGAAATGCGCCACCCAGCCTTCCGGGTTGTCAAATACCCGGATCGCGGTAAAGTGCGGCGCCGAGCCCATATCGAACCAGTGACGGGTGTTGGCCGGCACCGAGATCAGATCGTTCTTTTCGCACAGGATCTGGAAGATCTTGCCGTCCAGATGCAGGCAAAACAGCCCCGCCCCTTCAACGAAAAAGCGCACTTCATCCTCGCCGTGCGTGTGTTCGGACAGGAATTTTTCGCGCAGCGCCTGACGCTGCTCGTGGTCCGGCCGCATGCTGATCACGTCCCAACTCTGGTAGCCCTTTTCCGCCACCAGCCGGTCGATCTCATGCTGATAGGCGGCGATCACCGCCTCCGGCTGCGGGTTGTCGCCCAACTCGCGATCCGCCTGCCAACGCTCAAAGCGCACGCCGATCTGCGCCAGCTGGCGCTGGATTTCCTGCGCGTCGCGGCTCTGCCACAGCGGCTGCTGCGGTGCTGTATCACTGAAAATGGTCAATCCACTCATGAGACAAACTCCCCTAAATCGATGTGATCAAAACGGCTGACCTGCGGATGCCGGCTCTGTGCGTCCGCCTCATCGCGGATCAGCTGGCAGGTATGCCAGCCGGCGGCCTGCGCGGCGTCCAGCTCCTGGTGAATATCGGACAGGAACAGCAGTTCGTCGGGCGCGATGCCGATAGCCTGCGCGATGTTGCGGTACGACGCGGTTTCACGCTTGGCGCCGACGCGGGTGTCGAAATAGCCGCTGAACAGCGGCTGCAGATCGCCGGCGTCGCTGTGGCCGAACAGCAGCTTCTGCGCCTCCACCGAGCCGGAGGAATAAACGTAAAGCTTCAGCCCCTGGCGCTGCCAGGCAGCCAACTGCCCGGCGACCTCCGGATAAAGATGTCCGCGGAAGTCGCCCTCGCGATAGCCGCTGCGCCAGATGATGCCCTGCAGCGCCTTGAGCGCGGTGGATTTGCGATCTTCATCCATAAAGCGATACAGCGCGGCGATCAGCGCATCGAGATCCGCCTGCGGCTGGTCAATTTCAGCGCGCAGCGCCGCCAACGGCGCGGCGACTTCGCTCTCCGTGGCGTGACGGCGTACAAAATCCGCCAGCCGCTCGCGGGCATAGGGAAACAGCACCTGATGCACGAAGCGAATATCGCTGGTGGTGCCTTCAATATCGGTCACGATAGCGCGGATCATTTCGCCTCCAGCAAGCGACGTTGCAGTTCACACTGGAACAGGAATTCCAGCCCTTCGAGATGGCGGCGGGCTTCCGCCACCTGACCTCCCCAGCAATAGAGACCGTGGCCGCGCACCAGAAAACCGTACTGCAGCGGCGTGACCTCGGCATAGGCCGCGACGCGCGACGCCAGCCGGGGAATGTCCTGATCGTTATCGAAAATAGGGATCGCCACGCAGTCCAGGTGGCTGCGCTGACCGGCGAGCGACTTTTGCATTTCGTACCCCTGCAGCACCAACGCATCGCCGCGTTCCACCCGCGACAACACGGTGGCGTTGACGGAATGGGTATGCAACACCGCGCCAAGATGCGGGTACAAACGATAGAGCAGCGTATGCAGCCCGGTTTCCGCCGACGGCGTACGGCCGCTCGGCACGTGATTGTCAGCGATATCCACCCGCAGAAAATCGGCGGCGCTCAGACTGCCTTTGTCTTTGCCGGACTCGGTGACCAGGCACTGGCGTTCGTCGAGGCGCAGCGACATGTTGCCGCCGGTCGCCGGACACCAGCCTTTGTCGCCAATCCAGTGGCAGGCCGCCAGTAATGCGGTAAGTTGCGGATTCTCCGTCATTGTTATCGTTTCCCGTTCGGTATAGCGGTCAGCAGGTGAGGCTTAGCCGGCTGCGCGACAGGCTAAGCACTTTTTCGTATTTAGCCATCTAAGCGTCTTGATTGCCAAATACTAGCATCGTGTTATATTGACGGCAATATAAGCGCCTGGAGTATTCACCTGCTATGAGCACTTCCGCATTGATTCCCGACAGTAAACTGCCTGCCCTGGGCACCACCATCTTCACCCAGATGAGCGCGCTGGCGCAGCAGCATCAGGCGATCAACCTGTCGCAGGGCTTCCCTGATTTTGACGGGCCGGACTACCTGAAAGCACGCCTGGCCTGGCACGTCGCCCAGGGCGCCAACCAATATGCGCCAATGACCGGCGTGGCGGCGCTGCGCGAAGCCATCGCCGACAAAACCGCCGAGCTGTATGGCTGGCAGCCGGATGCCGGCAGCGAAGTGACCGTCACCGCCGGTGCCACCGAAGCGCTGTTCGCCGCCATCACCGCGCTGGTGCGCCCCGGCGATGAGGTGGTCTGTTTCGATCCGAGCTACGACAGCTACGCGCCGGCGGTGACGCTGGCCGGCGGCGTACTCAAACGCCTCGCCCTGCAGCCGCCCGCATTTGCCGTGGATTGGCAACGGTTCGCCGCCGCGCTGTCGCCGCGCACCCGTCTGGTGATCGTCAATACGCCGCACAACCCGTCCGCCACCGCCTGGCAGGCGGAAGACATGCAGCAGCTGTGGCACGCCATCGCCGAGCGCGAGATCTACGTGCTCAGCGACGAAGTCTACGAACACATCTGCTTCGCCAAAGGCGGGCACGCCAGCGTGTTGGCCCACCCACAATTGCGCCAACGGGCGATCGCGGTGTCCTCCTTCGGTAAAACCTTCCACATGACCGGCTGGAAAGTGGGTTACTGCGTGGCGCCCGCCGCGCTGAGCGCCGAGGTGCGCAAGGTGCATCAATACCTGACCTTCTCGGTCAACACCCCGGCGCAGCTGGCGCTGGCGGATAGCCTGCGCGCCGAGCCGGAGCACTGGCGACAGTTGCCGGCATTCTACCGCGCCAAGCGCGACCGCTTCGTGCAAGCGCTGGCGAGCAGCCGACTGGAAATTTTACCCTGCGCCGGTACATACTTCTTGCTGGCGGACTACAGCGCCATCTCCGATCTGGACGATGTGGCGTTCTGCCATTGGTTAACCGAGCACGTGGGCGTGGCGGCCATTCCGCTGTCGGTCTTCTGTGCCGATCCTTTCCCCCATAAATTGATCCGGCTGTGCTTCGCTAAACAGGACGCCACGCTGGATGCAGCTGCGGAGCGGTTATGTCGACTTTAAAAATTACCCTGTTGCAGCAACCTCTGGTCTGGCGCGACGGCCTCGCTAACCTGGCCGCCTTCGACGCGTTGCTGGCGCCGATCGTCGGGCGCGATCTCATCGTCTTGCCGGAAATGTTCACCACCGGTTTTGCCATGGATGCCGGCGAGAGCGCCCTGCCCGAACAGCAGGTGATCGACTGGCTGCACGGTTGGGCGGTGAAAAGCCACGCGTTGATCGGCGGCAGCGTGGCGCTGAAAACCGCCGAAGGCGCGGTCAATCGCTTTCTGCTGGTGGAGCCGGGCGGCCAGGTGCATGCCTATGATAAACGCCATCTGTTCCGCATGGCCGGCGAACACCTGCACTATCAGGCCGGCAACCGGCGCGAAATCGTCGAGTGGCGCGGCTGGCGCATCCTGCCGCAGATCTGCTACGACCTGCGTTTCCCGGTCTGGGCGCGCTATCAGCAGGATTACGATCTGGCGCTGTACGTCGCCAACTGGCCGGCGCCGCGCAGCCGCCATTGGCAAACGCTGCTGGCGGCGCGGGCGATTGAAAATCAGGTGTATGTGGCGGGCTGCAACCGGGTGGGCGACGATCCGAACGGCCTGAACTACAGCGGAGACAGCCTGATCATCAGCCCGCAGGGCGAGATCCTGGCGGATGCCGAGCCCGGCGCAGCCGCGCGGCTGGACGCCGAGCTGTCGCTGGAAACCCTGCAGAGTTACCGCAGCGCCTTCCCGGCCTGGCGCGATGCCGACAGCTTTCTGCGTCTTGACTGATTAAACGCGATCCCAGCCGGCGATCGTCAGGCAATAGGCCTGGATCGCCAGCGCTACGTCCGCCTGCCGCACCGCTTCAGCCGGATGATGGCTGACGCCGCCGGCGCAACGCACGAACAGCATGCCGACCGGCCATTGCGCCGCCGCGGCGATGGCGTCATGACCGGCGCCGCTCGGCAGCGCCAGACTCTGCCCCTGTACCTGCTCGACGGCCGCCTGCCAGCGGCGCTGCAGATCGCCATCGCAGGCGGTGGCGTCAATGCGGTAAAACTCCTCGCTGGCGAAGCGCGCTCCGCGGCGTGCGCAGATCGTCTGCGCCTGCGCCAGCAACGTCGCCAACAGCGCCGCCAGCGGCGCATCCTGCGGGCCGCGCACGTCGAGCGTCAATCGCACTTCGCCCGGGATCACGTTGGCCGCGCCCGGCAGGCTCTCGATGCAGCCGACGGTGGCCACCAGATGCGGATCGGCGGCGCGGGTCAACGTTTCAACCGCCGTTATCCATTCCGCCGCGGCCGCCAGCGCGTCTTTGCGCTGCCCCATCGGCACCGTACCGGCATGGCCCGCCTCCCCGCTAAAGACGCAGTTAAGCCGACGCGCGCCGTTGATCGCCGTCACCACCCCCAGCGCCAGGTCGGCCGCCTCCAGACATGGGCCCTGTTCGATATGCAATTCCAGATAAGCGCGGATTTCCTGCGGCGCGCGGCGCGCCTGCGCGATCGCCGTCGGCTCCAGCCCGAAGTCGCGCATGGCCTGCGCGATGCTCACCCCGTCCGCGTCAGTCTGCGCCAGCCATTCCTGCGGCCATTGGCCGGTCAAGCCGCGGCTGCCCAGCAACGTCACGCCGAAGCGAGCGCCCTCTTCGTCGGCAAAGCCGATCACCTCCAGCGCCAGCGGCAAACGACGCCCCTGGCGGTGGTATTGCGCCACCGTTTCCAGCGCCGTGAGCACGCCGAGCATGCCGTCATAACGCCCGGCGTTGCGCACCGTGTCCAGATGCGAACCGAGCAGCAGCGCGGGGGCGCCGGGCGTTAGCCCTTCATAACGGCCACAGATATTGCCGACGCTGTCTTGCCACACCCGCATGCCGCTCTCGCGCATCCATTCGCCCACCAGAACGTTGGCGCGCCGATGTTCCGCAGACAGATAAAGACGCGTCAGTTTACCGGGCTCCGCGCTGATCGCCGCCAGCTCGTCACAGCGCGCCATCACCCGCGCGGCAGCCTGCTGCGCCTCCTGCGGCGTCATTCTGGCCGTCCTGCATCGTACAGGTTCCAGGCCGCCTGGAGGGCCTCCCCCTGTTGCGTGGCGAAGCCCAACCGGTTCAACACCGCCTCCAGCGCCGCCAGCGTTTGCAGCACGCAATCTTTGCGCGCGTTGTAGCCCATGGTGCCGATGCGCCAGATCTTGCCCTGCAGCGGGCCGAACGAGGTGCCGATTTCGATAGCGAAATCGTTCAGCATCATCTGCCGCACCTGCTCGCCGTGCACCTGCGGCGGGATCATCACGCCGAGCACGTTATTCATGCGGTGCTCGAGATCGCCGAACACCGCCAGCCCCATGCCTTGGATGCCCGCCAGCATCGCCGCGCCGTGCAGCCGGTGGCGGGCAATGGCCTGATCCAGCCCTTCCTCGAGGATCACCCGCGCGCATTCTCGTGCCGCGAACAACATGCTGGTGGCTTCGGTATGGTGATTCAGGCGTTCCGGCCCCCAATAATCCATGATCATGCCGAGGTCGAAATAGTTGGAGTAGATCATCTCGTCGTCGCCGTCGGCATGTTCGGCGGTGCGGATCCCCTCCTCCACGCATTTGCGACGGCGCACGATCTCTTCAAACTGCGGGCTGAGGGTGACCGGCGAACTGCCGGAAGGGCCGCCCAGGCACTTCTGCAGCCCGGCGGAGACCGCATCCAGCCCCCAGGCGTCGGTCTCCAGCGGGTTGCCGCCAAAGGACGCCGTCGCATCGGTATAGAACAGCACGCCGTGGCGGCGGCAGATATCGCCCAGCTCATGCAGCGGCTGCAGCATGGTGGTGGACGTGTCGCCCTGCACCGTCAGCAGCAGGCGCGGGCGCACCCGCTTAATCGCGTCTTCGATGCGATCGGCGCTGAACACCTCGCCCCACGGCGCGTCTATCGTGTGTACCTCGGCGCGACAACGGCGGGCAATTTCGCACAGCAGATGTCCGAAGCGGCCGAATACCGGCACCAGCACCTTATCGCCCGGACGAATGGCGGAAACCAACAGCGCCTCGATGCCGGCGCGTGAGGTGCCGTCCACCAGCATCGTCCAGCGGTTTTCGGTGCGGAACAGCGCGCGATACAGCGCCATGACCTGATTCATGTAACCGGTCATTGCCGGATCGTACTGCCCGATCAGTTGGCTCGACATGGCGCGCAGCACGCGCGGATCGGCGTTGATCGGCCCCGGCCCCATCAACAGGCGCGCCGGCGGGTTAATCTGTTCGAACTGCGGAGTAGTTAGCATGTTATTTCCTTACCAGCTTAATAACTTGTCATTTTATTTGCCGAAATCAGGCTTCTGACAACCCGCGCACAGAAGCGATAAACTGTTTCAATTCCTGCGTTTGCGGATTGGCGAACAGCGTGCGGCTATTTCCCTGCTCCCACACCTTGCCCTGGTGCATAAATACCACCCGGTCGCCCACCTCGCGGGCGAAGCTCATTTCATGAGTGACCAGAATCAGCGTCATGCCCTCTCGCGCCAACTGTTCCAGCACCTTCAGGACTTCACCCACCAGCTCGGGATCCAGCGCCGAGGTGATCTCATCGCACAGCAACACCTTCGGTTTCATCGCCAGCGCCCGGGCGATCGCCACCCGCTGCTGTTGCCCGCCGGAAAGGTTGGCCGGCGCGTAATGCATGCGCTCACCCAATCCCACCTTGTTCAGCATCTGTTCGGCCAACTCGCGGCACTCGGCAGCGCTTTTTTTCAGCACCCGGCGCGGCGCCAGCATCACGTTTTCCAGCGCCGTCATATGCGGGAACAGGTTGAAGTTCTGAAACACCATGCCAATCGAGCGGCTGATTTCACGCGCCTGCGAATCGCGATCGGTGATGGTCATGCCGCCCAGTTTGATGCTCCCTTCCTGATACCCTTCCAGCCCGTTGATGCAGCGCAATAGCGTGCTTTTACCAGACCCGCTGCGGCCGATGATCGACACCACCTGCCCCATGTCGATATCCAGATCCACGCCCTTCAACACATGATTCTGACCGTAATATTTTTGAACCTGATTAATGGTGATGATCGGCATGGCATTTCTTCTCCAGATAATGGCTGTAACGCGACAAGGGATAGCACATCAGGAAATAGCCCAATGCGACCAGACCAAACACCTTGAAGGGCTGATAAGTCACATTGTTCAGCATGGTGCCGGCCTTGGTCAGCTCGACGAAGCCAATGATCGACGCCAAGGCGGTGCCCTTGATCACCTGAACCGAGAAACCGACGGTCGGCGCAATGGCGATACGCACCGCCTGCGGCGTGATGACGCGCATCAGCGTCTGCGTGAAACTCAGCCCGAGACAACGGGCTGCCTCCCACTGACCTTTCGGCAAGGCGGCGATGCTGCCGGACCAGATATCCACCAGAAAAGCGCTGGTGAATAGCGTCAGCGCCAGCGCGGCCGCGGTCCATGGGCTGACGTCGACGCCGAACAGCGCCAGACCGAAAAACGCCAAAAACAGCTGCATCAGCAGCGGCGTGCCCTGAAACAGTTCAGCGTAAACGCGGACAAAACGCATTGCCCAGCGGCGCTTGCTCAGGCGCATCAACACCAGCGGCAGCGCCACCAGCGTGCCGCCGAAAAATGCCGTCAACGACAGCAGCAGCGTCCAGCGAGCCGCCAACAGCAGATTGCGCACGATGTCCCAATCGGTAAACGTCAGCATCAGTTCCGGCTCCCTAAAAAACGCCGCCCGGCGGCCAGCAACAGTTGACGCATCAACAGCGACAACAACAGATAAAGCAGCGCCGTCACCAGATAGACTTCAAAGCTGAGGAAGGTGCGCGACTGGATCAGGTTGGCGGCGAAGGTCAGCTCTTCGAACGAGACCTGCGACACCACCGAGGATCCCAGCATCACGATGATGCACTGGCTCACCAACGCCGGATAAATACGCTGCAGCGACGGCGGCAGTACGATGCGTAAAAAGGTCTGGCTGCGGCTGAGGCCCAACACGCGTCCCGCTTCCCACTGCCCCTTCGGCGTGACCTGAATGCCGGCGCGAATAATTTCGGTGCTGTAGGCGCCAAGGTTGATCACCATCGCCAGCAGCGCCGCCTGCCCGGCCGTCAGTTTCCAGCCCAAGCTCGGCAGGCCGAACACGATGAAGAACAACTGCACGACGAACGGCGTGTTGCGCACCACTTCGACGTAAACGCCCCAAAGGCGGCTCAGCGCGCCGGCCCGGCCGCTGCGGATCGCCGCGCCGCAAATGCCCAGCGCAACCCCCATCAACGTCGCCAGCGCCGTCAGCGCCATCGTCGTCAGTAACCCCGCCAACAGCTCAGGCATGTAGGGCCAGAGCGCGGAGAAATTCAGCTGATAGGTCATCCGCCGCTCCCGTTATGCGCCAAAACCATCGGGCAGCGGCGCCTTCAACCATTTCTCCGACAGCCCATTCAGCGTCTTGTCCGCCAGCGCCTGTCCAATCAGCGCATCCACCGCCGCTTTCAAGGCCGGTTCTCCCTGGCGCAACCCCACGAAGCACGGCGAATCTTTCAACATGAACTTGGCGGCCGGCGCCTTGCCCGGATTCTGGCGCGCCAGGGCGCTCACCACCATGTTACCGGTGGCGATGTACTGCACCTGCCCGGAGAGATAGGCCGACAGCGTCGTGTTGTTATCCTCATAACGCTTGATCTGCGCCCCTTTAGGCGCGCCGTCGCTCAGAACCATATCCTCCACCGCACCGCGCGTGACGCCGACGGTCTTGCCATCGAGCTGCGCCATGTCCGCCAACGCGCCGTCTTTAGGACCAAAGACCCCCAGGAAGAACGGCGCATAGGCGCGGCTGAAGGCGATGGTCTTTTCACGCTCCGGATTTTTGCCCAGGCTGGAGATCACCAGATCCACTTTATTGGTCTGCAGATAAGGCACCCGGTTGGCGCTGGTGACCGGCACCAACTGCAACTTAAGTTTCATCTTATCGGCCAGATAACGCGCCATATCGATGTCATAACCCTGGGGCTGCAGATCGGTGCCCACCGAGCCGAATGGCGGGAAATCCTGCGGCACCGCCACGCGCAGGACGCCGCGCTGCCGGATCTCTTGCAATTGATCCGCCATGGTCGGCGCGGCCTGCGCCAGCAAGGCGATCCCAGTGAAAACCGTCCACAGCGTTTTTTTGATGTTCATAGCGTATCCCCGATGGTGAAAAGATGAAACAAAAGATTCTTACACCACAAACGCTGCAACTAATGTGCCAATCGAAAATACGTCGAACCCATGCCTTAACTGGCGCTGATTAACGAGAAAAAACCTGCCGGCCTCAGCGGGCCGGCGACGGAGAAAGGGAAGGCAGGCAGGCCAGAGATGCACTAAAAATGTGCATCAGCACCAAAAAAGCGCCGGTTAGCGCGGTTCCAGTTCGTCCAAATCCTGATACAGACCGGCAATGTGATGAATACGCGATCGCCCCTGCTCCAACATCTCATGCAGCAGGGCGTTACTGAGCAGGTTACATAAGCTCATGGCGGCTGAATAGCTGTCGAAGGCGGAGACGCTGTCCAGCGAAGCGGCCAAATGCCAGTCCGCCAGCGGGATCAGCGACTGCGCCTGCGGTTCGCAGATCAACAGCGTCGGCACCCGGCGAGTTTGCAGCTGCGTCAGTATCGCCTTGAGCTGACGCGGCCGGCGCCGAAACGCCACCACCACCGCCATATCCTGCGGCGCGAGATCGACCAGCTCCTCCGCCAGCGTCTGGCCGGGCTGCGGCATCAGCAGCACCCGCTCCCGCACCTGCATCAGCTGCTGACGCAGATGCATGGCTATCGGATAGCTGTTGCGAAACCCTAGCAGCGCGACCCGCCGCGCCCGCGCCAGCGCGGCGATCACCGCGCCGAATTGCTCCACATCGAGATGGCTCACCCAGTGCGAGAGGTTAGCCATTTCCTGCTTGTAATGCCGCGCCAGCAGCGTATTGCCCTGCACCGCATGCCTCTCGTCGGTCACCGGCATGCCGCTCTGGCGCAGGGTGCGCAGCTCAGCGCGCATGTCCTTGTAGCTGCGATACCCCAACCGCTTGAACAGCCTGCTGACCGTGGCTTTAGAAACCCCGCTCAAGCGCGCCAGCTCGGCGCTGTTGTAACTGATCAGGTCATCGAAATGATCGAGGATAAAGTCGGCGACGCGCTGTTCCTGCGGCGCCAATTGCGGATATTCGTTGCGCAGGCGTTCATCGAAGGGCTGCATCATCACTCTCGCTGTAACTTTTGTTTCACCGGAACATAGCACGCCCCGGCCCCTCTCTGACAAGCAATTAATCGTCCTGATTAAAAGTGGAACGCCTCTTGCTTCTGTTACCCGAACGCTCACCTCAGACAAGGGCAGAAACATGATTAACAGCAATACCGCGCCACAGGGCATGGCGGTCACGCCACACCATCTCGCCAGCGAAAGCGCGCTGGCGGTGCTGCGCGAAGGCGGCAACGCCATTGAGGCGATGGTAGCCGCCGCCGCAACCATCGCCGTGGTCTATCCGCACATGAACGGCATCGGCGGTGACGGTTTCTGGCTGATCGTGCCGCCGCAGGGCGAGCCGCTGACCATCGACGCCAGCGGCGCCGCCGGCTCGCTGGCGACGCCGGCGCTGTACGCCGGAGAAAGCCGCATCCCGCAGCGCGGCCCAAAAGCGGCGTTGACCATGGCCGGCACCGTCGGCGGCTGGCAGGAGGCGTTGGCCTATTCGGCCGAACTGGGCGAAACGCCGCTGCCGCTGTCGCGGTTGCTCGCCGACGCCATACGCTACGCCGCCGACGGCATTCCGGTCACCGCCTCCCAAGAGGCGGCGACGCGCAGCAAACGCCACGAGCTGGAGGAGTTCGCCCCCTTCGCCCGCATTTACCTGCCGCAGGGAAAGATCCCACTTGCCGGCCAACGATTCTGCCAACCGCAGCTGGCCGATACGCTGATCGCACTGAGTGAGGACGGGCTCGACAGTTTTTATCGCGGCCCGCTGGCTGAAAGCATGGCGGCGGACATGGCGATGTTGGGCATGCCGCTTACCGCTCAGGATCTGGCGAGTTATCGGCCATGCCGCCGTCCTCCGCTGCGCCTGGAACACCAAAAAGGTGAAATATTCAATCTGGCTCCCCCGACCCAAGGGCTGGTGTCGCTTGCCATCCTCGGGCTGACCGACCGTCTGCCGCTGGTCGGACAGAGCGAAGGCGCCGTGGTGCACGCCGTGGTCGAGGCCACCAAGCTGGCGTTCGATCTGCGCGACCGTTTCATCACCGATCCGCGCCACATGACGCAGGATCCGCAGGCGCTGCTGGCGGCCGACCATTTGGATAGGCTGGCCGGGCGCATCGACGGCCAAAAAGCGGCCGACTGGGGCCAGGGCAAAGGACCCGGCGATACGGTCTGGATGGGGGTGATGGACAGCAGCGGGCTGGCGGTCTCCTTCATTCAGAGCATCTACCACGAATTCGGCAGCGGCATGGTACTGCCGAACAGCGGCGTCCTGTGGCAAAACCGCGGCGCCTCTTTCAGCCTGGACGCCGATCATCTGCTGGCGCTGGCGCCGGGCAAGCAGCCGTTCCATACGCTGAACCCGGCCGCCGCCCGGCTGTATGACGGACGCACGCTGATCTACGGCTCGATGGGCGGTGACGGCCAGCCGCAGACTCAAGCGGCGTTGTTCGTGCGGCACGTGGTGCAAGGGCTGCCGCTGCAACAGGCGATCAGCGCGCCGCGCTGGCTGCTGGGGCGAACCTGGGGCGAAAGTTCGGACTCGTTGAAGCTTGAGGGGCGCTTTAACGCGGCGACCCTCGACTATCTGCGACAGCGCGGCCACGCCGTTGAACTGCTGCCGGCGTTCAGCGAAACGGTCGGCCATGCCGGCGCCGTCGTACGTCACACCAACGGCATGTTCGAAGGCGCTTTCGATCCGCGAAGCAACGGCAGCGCCGCCGGCTTCTGACTCTCTTATTTCTCGGGATCGCTTATGAACAATCAACACGCCGCCGATTGGGCGGCCTATATCCACCAGATGGAAACCGTGCTGGCCGTGGAACTGGACGATGTCCGCCGCCGGGAACTGTTGAAACAGATCGAACGCATCGCCGCGCTGGCCGAACCGCTGATGGCCTTCCCGCTGGATCCGCGCCAGGAAATCGCGGGGGTATATCGCCCATGAATCCCTTAAGCGCCCTGTCGCTCGCCGAGATCCGTACGGCCCTTGAACGCGGCGCGCTCTCGGCGCGCGAGATCGTCCGGCATACGCTCGATCACATCGACCGTCAGAATCCCGCGCTGAACGCCTTTACGCACATCACCCGGGAACGCATGCAAAAAGAAGCCGATCGCCTTGACCGTTCGCGCGCGCTTGGGCAAACGCTGCCCGCTTTGGCCGGCATTCCCTATGCGGTAAAAAATCTGTTCGACGTCGCCGGTGAAAACACGCTGGCCGGCGCCCGCCTGTTCAGCGATCGGCCACCGGCCAGCCGCGACGCCTGGGGCGTCTCCCGGCTGGCGGATCAAGGCGCGTTGCTTTGCGGCATGTTGAACATGGACGCCTACGCCTACGGTTTCACCACCGAGAACAGCCATTACGGCGCCACCCGAAACCCGCATGACCTCGGGCGCATCGCCGGCGGCTCTTCGGGCGGCTCGGCCGCAGCGGTGGCGGCCGGCCTGGTGACCTTTTCGCTCGGCAGCGACACTAATGGCTCAATACGCGTGCCCGCCTCGCTGTGCGGCATTTATGGTCTGAAACCGACCTTCGGCCGTCTTTCGCGCAGCGGCAGCCAGCCGTTTGTCGACAGCCTGGATCACATTGGCCCGTTCGCCCGCCGGGTGCACGATCTCGCGACGGTGTATGACGCGATGCAGGGCATCGACGCCGAGGATCCGTTCCAGAGCGATCGGCCGATTTCCCGCACTGAAGCGTTGCTGGCACAGGGCAGCCAGAACCTGCGCTGCGCCGTGTTAGGCGGCTATTTCCTGCAATGGTGCAATGATGACGCCAAAGCTGCAGTCAACCAGGTGGCGCAAGCGCTGGCAGCCAGCGCCGAAGTCGAGCTGCCGCAGGCCGAGCTGGCCCGATCGGCGGCCTTTATCCTCAGCGCCTCAGAGGGCGGCCATCGCTATCTGCCGCAGTTGCGCAGCCAACCCGAACGCTTCGAGCCACTGTCGCGAGAACGACTGCTGGCCGGCGCCATGCTCCCCGCCACCTGGTATTTGCAGGCACAGCGCTTTCGTCACGCGTTTCGCCGGCAAGCCGCGCCGCTGTTCAAGCACTGGGACATTTTGATCGCCCCGGCGACGCCATGCAGCGCCACGCCGATCGGCCAGGAAACGATGCGCATCAACGGCGTCGATCTGCCTATCCGCGCCAGTATGGGCATGCTGACGCAGCCGATTTCCTTCCTTGGCCTGCCGGTCGTGACGGTTCCTTTGAAAAGCGCATCCGGTCTGCCGATCGGCCTGCAACTGATCGCCCCGCCGTGGCGCGAAGATTTGGCGCTGCGCGCCGCCTATGCGCTGGAATGCGCCGGCATCGCCACTTGCGTCTGCAAACAGGAGTAATCAATGAACAGTGAACATATCGATCGGCCGGCGGTGCTGGCGGAGGTCAACGCCGCCTTTTACCGCTATGAGCAGGCGTTAATCAGCAATGACATCGATGTGCTGGACGAGTTGTTCTGGCACGACGCGCGCACGGTGCGCTATGGCGCCACCGAAAGCCTCTACGGTATCGACGAAATCCGCGATTTTCGTCAACGGCGCCCGGCCAACGGACTGGAGCGGCTGTTGGAAAACACCCAAATCACGACTTTTGGTGAAGATATGGCGGTGGCCAGCACGGAATTTCATCGGCCGGGCAGCAACCGCAGGGGGCGGCAAATGCAAACCTGGGTCAAGCTGCCCTGTGGCTGGCGCATCGTAGCGGCGCACGTCAGCCTGCTCGACGCGCCTTAGGCCTCCAGGCGGTAGAGCCCATGATGGAGGCGCACGGCGGCGGCCGACTCAGCACCAATAGGCCATGAAGTTGACGGTGGAGCGATCCAGATCGCGTTCGCCAATCAGGTAACGCCGCAGCGTTTTCACCGCGGAAGACTCGGCCGCCACCCAGGCATAGAAAGCGTTGCTGCCGGCCGCCCGCTCCCACAACACCTCATCGCTCAGGCTGCTTTCCGCCAGGGACTGCGCTTGCGCACAGGCCGATGCGGGGATATCCACCCGCTGGCGCACCGCTTCCACCAGCAGCGTGCCGTGCACCAGCTGGCGGCCGACGTCACGCGGCAGCCAATAAACGTCGGCGAACGGGAAATGCGCCAAATCCAGGCAATCCGCCGCCACCGGCACCTCGAAAAACGCCTGCACCCGCGGCGGATTGGCCTGCTGCGCCAGCTGTTCCAGAATCGCCATCGCCGCCGGCACCGCCGTCTCATCGGCGATCAGCAACGCCTGTTGCAACTGCGCCGGCGGCGCCCATTCGTAACCGCCGCTGTCGCCGTCGAAGTCACCGTTGGGGGCGACCGTTTGAAGCATGTCTCCGGGTTCGGCATGGGTCGCCCAGGCTGAAGCCGGGCCGTTCACGCCATGCAGCACGAACTCGACGTCCATCTGATTCTGCTCGCGGCGCAGCGCACGCAGCGTATAGGTGCGCATTACCGGACGCTGTTCTTTGGGGAGCGCCATGTAATCGCCGTACCAGTCCGGGCCGTTGGCCAACGGCGTGATCTTGCCGTCCGCCGCCGGGAACAGCAGTTTGATGCGCTGGTCAGGCGCTTCCAGCTTCATGCGATGAACATCCGCACCTTCAAACACGCAGCGCAGCAGCGAGGGCGAAATCAGCGTTTTGCTTTTCAGGGTGATATCAAAAATTCTGTAGCTGGCGGACATGTTCTCGACTCTCCGGCAACGGCTGTCGCTTTTACGTATGACCGATCGGCTGCCGTGTTGGCGGCGTGGCCGCGCGATCGCGCAGCGGATAAATGTTAATAAAACTAATTAATTACGTTAATGCATCGCAAAAAATCATATCATGATTTTATTGATAACAAGAAACGTTATTGATAAAAGAAGCATTCTCAAAAAAACGTAACGACAATATCACCTGGGAAATAACGATGAAACGCAAACCTCTTTGGGTATTAAACCCATGTCTGCTGGCGTTGCTTGCGCCGGCGGCCTGGGCAGAAGATCAGAAAAACGGCAGCGAAGAGCAGGTGGTGGTCTCCGCCAGCCGTTCACACCGCAGCGCGGCGGAAATGGCGCAGACGACATGGGTGATCGAAAGTCAGGAGATCGAACAGCAGGTCCAGGGCGGCAAAGAGATCAAGGACATGTTGGCGCAGCTGATCCCCGGCATGGACGTCAGCGGCCAGGGCCGCACCAACTACGGCATGAATATGCGCGGCCGTTCGATGATGGTGATGATCGACGGCGTACGCCTGAACTCGTCGCGCAGCGACAGCCGCCAGTTGGATTCGATCGACCCGTTCAATATCGACCATATTGAGGTGATTTCCGGCGCGACCGCACTGTACGGCGGCGGCAGCACCGGCGGCCTGATCAATATCGTGACCAAGAAAGGACAGAAAGAGCAGCAGGTCGAATTGCAGGTCGGCGGCAAAACCGGCTTCGGCGGCCATAACGATCACGACGAGAACGTGGCGGCGGCGGTCAGCGGCGGCAACGACAACGCCTCGGGGCGGCTGTCCGTTTCTTACCAGCGTTACGGCGGCTGGTACGACGGCAAAGGCAACGAGGTGCTGATCGACAATACTCAAACCGGCCTGCAGTATTCCAATCGCCTCGATGTGATGGGCACCGGCACCCTCAACATCGACGATCATCAACAGCTGCAGCTGACCACCCAATACTACAAAAGCCAGTCCGACGGCGATCACGGCCTGTTTCTGGGGGAAAACTTCGCGGCGGTGACCGGCAACGCCAAGGCGTACAACAGCGGTAACTTAAACTCCGATCGCATCCCCGGCACCGAGCGCCACCTGATCAACCTGCAATATTCCAACACCGATTTCCTCGGCCAGGATCTGGTGGCGCAGGTCTACTACCGCGACGAAACGTTGACCTTCTACCCCTTCCCAACGCTGGCGGGCAAAGCGCCGAACTATTACGTCAGCAGCATTGGCGCTTCGCAGCAAAAAACCGATTTTTACGGCGGCAAACTGACGTTAAACAGCAAACCTGTCGACGCGCTGACGCTGACTTACGGCATCGACGCCGAGCATGAAAGCTTCAACGCCAACCAGCAGTTCTTCAACCTGGCGAAGGCCCAACAGTCCGGCGGCATGACGCTGGAGAACGCTTACGGCACCGGCCGCTACCCGAGCTATACCACCAGCAACCTGGCGTCGTTCCTGCAGGCCAGTTACGACATCAATCCCATCTTCACCCTGAGCGGCGGCGTGCGTTACCAGTACACCGAAAACAAGATCGACGACTTCGTCGGCTATAACCAGCAGCAGGCGATCGCCACCGGCGCCGCCGCCTCCGCCGACGCCATCCCGGGAGGGAAAACCGACTACAACAATGCGCTGTTCAACGCCGGTCTGTTGGCGCACTTGACCGAGCGTCAGCAAACCTGGTTCAACTTCTCTCAGGGCTTCGAGATCCCGGATCCGGGCAAATATTACGGCAACGGCACCTACGCGTTGAACGGCGGCCATTACCAGTTGCTGAAGAGCGTCAACGTCGGCGATTCCAAGCTGGAAGGCATCAAGGTCAACGCCTACGAGCTGGGCTGGCGCTATACCGGCGATAACCTGCGCACGCAAATCGCCGCCTACTACTCGTTGTCCGACAAGAGCATCGCCATCAACAAAACCGACATGACCATTAACGTCAATGCGGACAAGCGGCGCATCTATGGGCTGGAAGGTGCGGTGGACTACTTCTTCGAAGACAGCGACTGGAGCGCCGGCACCAACTTCAACTTCATCCGTTCTGAAACCAAGGTCAACGGCGAATGGAAGAAGCTGGTGGTCGATACCGCCAGCCCATCGAAAGTCACCGCTTACGTCGGCTGGGCGCCGGGCGACTGGAATCTGCGCTTGCAGTCGCAGCAAACCTTCGACGTGTCGGACGACGGCGATTATACCAAGGCCAACTCCACCCAAGGCCGCAAAATAGATGGCTACAACACCCTCGATTTCCTCGGCAGCTATGCCCTGCCGGTGGGGAAAATCAGCTTCAGCGTGGAAAACCTGTTGGATAAGGAGTACACCACCGTTTGGGGCCAACGCGCGCCGATCCTGTACAGCCCGACCTACGGCTCACCTGAGCTGTACAGCTATAAAGGCCGCGGACGCACCTTCGGTTTGAATTACTCGGTGTTGTTCTGAGGATAAGGGGCCGGTCTGCCGGCCCCGTTCCCTGGGCCGCACCGTTTTGCCGAGAGCGGAAACGACGAAACCCTGAGTTATCGCTAACTCAGGGCTTCTGAATAGTGGCGGAACGGACGGGGCTCGAACCCGCGACCCCCTGCGTGACAGGCAGGTATTCTAACCAACTGAACTACCGCTCCGCGCCATTCCCTCTTGCGGGGGAACGAGGCGCATATTACGGACGCCTCTCGGTTCCGTCAACGCCTTTTTCTCCGCAAATGAACCGTTTGCACAGTTTTTCAACGAAGGGTTGCCCAGTGCGTTTTTTTCGTGCAAAAACGCCGTTATTCCGCCGGCGCCCCGCGCCACAGGCAGCTGCCGCCCTTCTTCGCCACCAGATCCAGACGCGCCTCGTGCGCCTTTATTTCTTCGTCGCTGGCGTAGACCACTTTCATCGCCGTAGCCGGGCGGACGATACGCTGTATTTCTTGCGCGGCATCGTTTTGCTGGGTGTCGCCTTCCATTTGGAACGCTATCGACGTCTGACCGCCGGTCATCGCCAGATAGACTTCCGCCAGGATCTCGGCATCGAGCAATGCGCCGTGCAGCGTACGCTTGCTGTTGTCTATCTCATAGCGGCTGCACAAGGCATCGAGGTTGTTGCGCTTGCCCGGGAACAGGCGGCGCGCCATCATCAGGCTGTCGGTGATGGTGCAGAAGGTCTCGGTCTTCGGGATCCCCTGCTGCAGCATGCGGAATTCGTGATCCATAAAGCCGATATCGAACGCCGCGTTATGGATCACCAGCTCGCCGCCGCGGATAAAGTCGAGGAATTCGTCGGCAACCTGATCGAAGGTCGGTTTGTCGGCCAGGAAGTCGTCGCTGATGCCGTGTACGCCGTACGCTTCCGGATCCACCAGCCGATCCGGCTTGATGTATACGTGGAAGTTGCGCCCGGTCAGGCGGCGGTTAATCACTTCCACCGCACCGATTTCGATGATGCGGTGCCCTTCGTAGTGCACCCCAAGCTTGTTCATACCGGTGGTTTCGGTATCGAGGACAATCTGTCTGGTGGTTGTAGAGATCATATTGCAGTGCTCACAGCGCTCGTTTATGTCAGACTTGGCTTTTATAAAACTGATAGGAAGAGTCTACCAGAGATGCTCAAACAGGTAGAAATTTTCACCGACGGCTCCTGCCTTGGCAACCCTGGCCCCGGTGGCTACGGCGCGATACTGCGCTATAAGCAGACGGAAAAAACCTTCAGCGAAGGATTTCGTCTGACCACCAATAACCGCATGGAAATGATGGCGGCGATCGTGGCGCTGGAAGCGCTGACGGTGCCTTGCGCCGTGACGCTCAGCACCGACAGCCAGTACGTGCGCCAGGGCATTACCAGCTGGATCCATAACTGGAAGAAACGCGGTTGGAAAACCGCCGACAAAAAACCGGTCAAGAATGTCGATCTGTGGCAGCGGCTGGATCAGGCCATTCAGCGCCACACCGTTAAATGGGAGTGGGTCAAGGGCCACGCCGGCCATCCGGAGAACGAACGCTGCGACGAGCTGGCGCGCGAGGCGGCGGGTAAACCGACGCAGGATGACGTCGGCTACCAACCGGAAGCCTAAGGCAGCTTGCGATAACTCTTGGTCGCGCCCACCGCGCGGCTGAGAGACGGCTTTCTCGCCCCCAGTTTCATCGGCGTGGGCGTCAGCGGCAAGGTGCGCTTGCGCGCCACAATCACGCTCATGCAGCCCAGCGCCGGCAAATGGGTGCATAAAAACTTGCCGCCCTTGCGCTGCCACGGCAGCACGTGAAAACGCGCCTGGTGCAACACCTCGTAATTCAGCAGGCTGAGCCAATCCAACAACCGCATCTGGGTAAACATGCGGCTGACATAGGGCTGACGATGGCGCAATCCGGGCACCAGTTTGCCCAATCCCAGCAGGCTGAACGGATTGAAGCTGCTGACAACCAGCCAGCCGTCGTCGATCAACACCCTATCCACCTCACGCAGCATCCGATGCGGATCGTCCGCGTAGGACAGCGTATGTGCCAACAGGCAGGCATCCACCGATTTGGCGGCGAACGGCAGTTGATAGGCGTCGGCGATCACCTGCAGCCCTTCCCCCTCCAGCCCTACGTTGACCTGGTGGGAGATTGCGCATTTATCCGTGGCCAGCTCGGCGCTGAGCATGCCCATCTTCAGCAGATGGAAACCGAACAGCTTGGGCCACCAGGGTTGCAACTGCCGCTCGAGCGCTTCACGATAGTACTCCCCCCACGGCAGCTCAGCCCAGGACTGCGGGCCGGTGAGCTTTTGTAGAGTATGGGCTGGTTTCATGATTTATTATCTTCTTTCAAGCCGTTGCCAACGAGAGGTACACCATGAATCTTATCAGCATTCCCGCCTTCCAGGACAATTACATTTGGTTATTGGATGACCGGCAGGGGCGCTGCATTATCGTCGATCCGGGTGAAGCGCGGCCGGTGCTCGAGGCGCTGCAGCGCCTGCAGCTGGCGCCATCGGCGATCCTGCTGACCCACCACCACCACGATCACGTCGGTGGCGTGGCGCAGATTGTCGCGCAATACCCGGGCCTGGCGGTCTACGGGCCGCAGGAAACCGCTGGCAAAGGCGCCAACCACGTCGTCCACGACGGCGACACCTTTGATATCGATGGCCGCCAATACAGGACTATCGCCGTTCCCGGCCATACGCTGGGCCATGTGGCATTCTATAGTGCCCCTTATCTGTTCTGCGGCGACACCATTTTCTCCGCCGGCTGCGGCAGGCTGTTTGAAGGCACCGCAAAACAAATGTACGACTCATTTCAACAACTCGCGCAACTTCCCGATAACACCTTAATTTGCTGCGCGCATGAATATACTCTTTCAAATCTTAAGTTTGCGCTGGCTATTTTGCCGGAAGATCGAGAGATTGAAACATATCAACAACATGTTGAAGCGTTAAGGGCAAAAGGCCAAGCTAGCGTGCCGACCACGTTGCAATTAGAGCGCAAAATTAACCTGTTTTTACGTTGCCATGACACTGATTTACAAAAGAAATTAGGCTTTAATTCACCACCGGAAAGCCTTCATTCAGTTTTTTCTGAATTACGCCTGCGGAAAGATAACTTCTAAGCTT
The DNA here is from genome assembly GCF_052167655.1 of Serratia sp. CY55921. NCBI lineage: Bacteria > Pseudomonadati > Pseudomonadota > Gammaproteobacteria > Enterobacterales > Yersiniaceae > Serratia > Serratia sp. CY55921. Next base: position 2,826,078 of record NZ_JBJNMU010000001.1, read on the forward strand.
TTAGTTGTGTTATTTGGCGAAGCAAAGTATTATTGCTCGTCTTTTAAGCAACTACATTGACACACACATGAAGGCTAAAGCGATATTTCTCGCCTCGGTCTTGCTAGTGGGTTGCCAGTCGTCCAGGCAGGACGCACCGGCGCCAGAACAGCATGCACAGAGTTTGTCTTCGGCTGGTCAAGATGGTGAAGCAGGAGAGTACACAGGAAATGGCCGAGCGAGCTCGGCGCGGTGGTTGGATAACAACAGTCCCGCCGCGCAACAGGACCTGTGGAACTTCATTAGCGACGAGCTGAAGATGGAGGTTCCGGAAAATTCCCGGATCCGTGATCAGAAAAGAAAGTACTTAAAAAGTAAGAGCTATCTCCACGATGTAACATTACGGGCAGAGCCGTACATGTACTGGATAGTCGGGCAGATTAAGAAACGTAATATGCCGATGGAACTGGTACTGCTACCCATAGTGGAGAGCGCTTTTGACCCACACGCCACGTCAAGTGCCAACGCCGCAGGGCTATGGCAAATCGTGCCGCAAACGGGTCGCAATTATGGTTTGAAAAACAATCAGTGGTATGACGGTCGACGCGATGTCGTCGCCTCGACAACCGCTGCGCTTAACATGATGCAGCGCTTGAACCGCATGTTTAACGGCGACTGGTTACTGACCGTAGCCGCCTATAACAGTGGTGAAGGCCGCGTGATGCAAGCGGTGAAGGCAAACAAACGCCAGGGTAAGCCAACCAATTTCTGGGCATTGTCGCTTCCGCGTGAAACGTCAATCTATGTCCCGAAAATGCTGGCGCTGAGCGACATCATCAAGAACAGCAAGAAGTACGGCGTGAAACTCCCGAAAACGGATGAAACCCGTGCGCTGGCTCGTATCGATGTCGGGCAGCAGATCCAGCTGACTCAGGCGGCTGAGATGGCTGGGCTTTCAGTCACCAAGATGAAAGCGTATAACCCAGGCTACAAAAAAGGCGTTACGGCACCCAACGGGCCCCATTACATCATGGTTCCCAAAGGGCATGCCGATCAGCTGAAAGACTCGCTGGCCGATGGCCAGATCGCCGTGACTCAGCCAACGACGCAGTTGGCGAAGAACAGCGGTTTGTCCGGTGGCAGTTCGTATAAAGTGCGCTCCGGCGACACCTTATCGGCCATAGCCAAGCGGCTGAACGTTAAGACCAGCGATTTGCAGAGTTGGAACAACTTACGCGCCAAGAGCGCCTTAAAAGTTGGGCAAACCCTGCAAGTGGCCAGCAATACTGGCAGTAACAGCAGTATCACCTACCAGGTTCGTAAAGGTGATTCGCTCGCCAGTATCGCACGTCGTCACGGCGTCGATATTAACGACGTGATGCGTTGGAATTCAACGCTAGCCAAAGGCAACCTGCAGCCAGGTCTGAAGCTGACCCTGTTTGTCGGCAACAAGATGACGCCGGATACTTAAATGTTCGGCACAAAAAAAGCACCCTTCGGGGTGCTTTTTTATTAGCTGCGATTCACCATACCGGCGAGTCTTTCTCCGGGTGAAACTCCACCAACAGCGGGTTGTGATCCGACGCGCTGGTCACCAGCACCGACGCCTCCACCACTCCCAGATTGCGGTAAAATACGAAATCCAGTGGACGACCGAAGGCCTTGCGGCGATGGTCGTCGGTGAAACTCACCTCGCGCAGCGCCATCTCTCCGGCAAAGTCATACAGTGCATTGATGCGCTTGCGGCTCCAGGCGTTGAAATCCCCCGCCATAATCACCGGCCCCCGGTGACTGGCGATCTGTTCGCCTATCGGCCCCAACTGCTTGCTGTAGACGTCGACACCCAGGCTAAAGTTCACCGCATGGATGTTCACCACCATCAACAGTTCGCCGTTGTACAGCGGATAAACGGTGATCAGGGCCGACTTGGAAAGCCGCAGCAGCGGCTCCCGCTCACGCAGCGGGCAACAGTAAACAGGATGAGCGGCAGCCAGCGTCATCACGCCGGAAGGGTGCTGCGGCAGCACAAAGGCCGGCACCTGATCGGCCGCCAGATAGTTGGCGGTAGCGTAGCTCACCAACTCTGGCGTGGTTTGCGCCTCTTGCAACAATACCAGCTGCGCGTCTTTGCCATGGTTTTTCAGCACCGAAAGCCAGTCGGCTCGCTGCTGTTTGAAAATATTCCATACCATGACGCGCAGGGCGCCGGTCGTCGGCAGCGCCGCCCCTGGCGGCAACGGCTGGTTAACGGCACCAGGAAAGATTCGCTCAACTGGCTGACCTGCAACATACCTCATTGCATAAGTTCGTTTCGGCACGCGATTCGCCTATTACCCATTAACATGAAAACTGGCGATGAACACTCGCCAACGATGAATTGATTATACGCCTACCCTGCATAGAGGGCATGGCTTTTGCGGGCATCACCTTTTCAGTTATAGGGGCCGCCTGCAGCGATTTCAATCTTCTGACGGTATAGCTGTGTAAAGGTGAGGGGTAATAGGTGAAAAATGCGAAAAGGCCCGCAAAATGCGGGCCAGGCAGCAAGAGTTTTACGTATTAAGCCGTTTGCAGCTGAGACTTTTTATCCAGGCGACCGCTGAAGCTAACCAGTAACAATGCAACCACCACGATCAACGCGCCAATCCAGGGGGTCTGCGCCAGCCCCAGTGAGGCAACGGTCTGGCCGCCAATCACCGAGCCGAGCGCAATGCCGATGTTGAACGCCGCGATGTTGAGACCGGACGCCACATCCACCGCATTTGGCGTGTATTGCGCGGCTTTCTGCACCACATACACCTGCAGCCCCGGCACGTTGCCGAAAGCGAACACGCCCATCACAATCACCGTCAGCAACGCGGCAATACTGTGGCTGGCGGTAAACTGGAACACCAGCAACAAAATGGCCAGCGCGGCAAAGATAAAGCTCAGCGCACGCACGGCCCCATGACGATCGGCCAGCTTGCCTCCCCAGATGTTACCCACCGCCACCGCGACGCCATAAGCCAATAGTATCCAGCTCACGGTCGGAGCAGAGAAGCCGGCCAGTTCCTGCATCATCGGCGCAAGGAAGGTAAAGGTCGTGAAGACCCCGCCGTATCCCAATGCGGTAATCGCGTAAATCAGCAGCAGACGAGGATGAGTCAGCACTTTCAGCTGTTCCCGCACGCCGGCGCTGCCCTGGTTCTTGATATTGCTCGGTACCAGAATAACGCTGGCCAGCGTGGCGACAGCGCCAATCAGAGAAACGGCCAGGAAGGTCTCACGCCAGCCAAACTGCTGGCCGATGAACGTCCCCAGCGGTACGCCGGTCACCAACGCCACCGTCAGGCCACCAAACATGATGGCGATGGCGGAGGCCGCCTTCTCTTTCGCCACCAGGCTAGTGGCGATAGTGGAGCCGATAGAGAAGAACACGCCGTGAGCCAGGCCGGTCAACAACCGAGCCACTACCAGCGATTCATAGCTGGGTGACTGCCAGGCCAGCAGGTTGCCGAGAGTGAACAGCACCATCAGGCCAACCAGCAGCAGTTTGCGAGGTATGCGGCTGGTCAGGGCCGTCAGCACCGGCGCACCAATGGCCACGCCGAGGGCATAGATAGTCACCAGCAATCCAGCGGACGGTACGGTCACCCCAAGCTGCTCCGCGATAGTCGGGATCAACCCGACTATCACGAACTCGGTCGTGCCGATAGCAAAAGCGCTGATGGTTAAGGCAAGTAATGCGAGTGGCATTTTTTACTCCGAAATAGCATTCAAGTTGATGACGGCTATTATCGGCCTATGCTTAAATGATAAAAATGCTCAAAATTTCAAATTAACTTTGCTATCGGAGCAAAAATGAAAGCAAACTCTGACGAGTTGATCACCTTTGTCACCGTCGTAGAAAGCGGCAGCTTCAGCCGGGCGGCCGAACGCCTGGAACAAGCGAACTCCGTAGTCAGCCGAACGGTGAAAAAACTGGAAAGCAAACTGGGCGTAACGTTGCTCAACCGCACCACGCGCCAAATCAGCCTGACTCAGGAAGGAGAGAATTACTTTCGCCAGGTGCAGAAGGTACTGAACGACATGGCCGCGGCGGAAAATGCGCTGATGGAAAGCCGCCAGCGCCCGCAAGGCCTGCTGCGCGTCGATGCGGCAACGCCGGTGGTGCTGCATATGCTGACGCCTTTAGTGGCCGAGTTCCGCGAACGTTATCCAGAAATGTCGTTATCGCTGGTGTCTTCGGAAAACTTTATCAATCTGATCGAGCGAAAAGTGGATATCGCGATCCGCGTAGGCGAGCTGACCGATTCTACGCTGAAAGCACGCAAACTGATGACCAGCTACCGACATGTGCTCGCCTCCCCCGCTTATCTGGCTCAGCACGGCACGCCGCTAACGGTAGAAGATCTTGCACATCACTGCTGTATCGGTTTCAACGACCTGCCCAGCTTGAACCGTTGGCCACTGGCTTGTTCAGATGGCAGCCAGTTGGAAATCACCCCCGGTTTGACCACCAATAGTGGAGAAACCCAGCGCCATCTCTGTCTGCATGGCAACGGTATCGCCTGCCTGTCGGACTTTATGAGCGACGAAGATATCAAACGTGGAGATTTGGTCCCGATTCTGGTGGAAGCGACACTGCCGGTCGCCATGCCGATCAACGCGGTTTACTACAGCGACAGCGCCGTCAGCAACCGTCTGCGCAGCTTTATTGATTTTGTGAGTGAATACCTGAAACGATAAAAAAGGCGCCCCGATGGACGCCTTATGCTGACTACGGCGAGGAATGATTAATCCCAGTTTGGCGCCAGGCCTTCCGGACTAACCAGACGGCCGTTGCACTCCAGTGCGGCGATCTGCGCCATATCTTCGTCGGTCAGCGTCAGTTGCTGCGCCAATAGGTTGCTCGCCAGGTTTTCACGCTTGGTCGAGGAAGGGATCACCGCATAACCCAGCTTCAATGCCCAAGCCAGGACCACCTGTGCTGGGGTTGCATTGTGACGAGCAGCGATGCTTTTGATCGTTTCATCCTGCAGCGCTTTGCCGTAGGCCAACGTCATGTAAGAGGTGATGGCGATGCCGTGCTGCTGTGCAAATTCGACCACCTTGCGGTTCTGCAAGAACGGTGACAGCTCGATTTGGTTGGTGGCGATTTCATCGGCGCCAATCGCGTCAATCGCTTGCTGCATCAAATCGATGGTGAAGTTAGATACGCCAATTTGACGGGTCAGCCCCAGCTTTTTCGCTTCCAGCAGCTCAGCCATAAATTCGGCAACCGGCACTTCGTCGTGGGGTGACGGCCAGTGGATCAACGTCAGATCAACGTAGGACGTTTGCAGTTTTTTCAGGCTTTCTTGCAGGCTTGGGATCAGCGCGCCTTTCGCCAGGTTCGCGATCCAAATCTTGGTGGTGATGAACAGATCTTCACGTTTCACGCCGCTGGCAGCGATAGCCTGGCCAACAGCCGCTTCGTTTTCATAGATCTGTGCGGTATCGATAGTACGGTAGCCCAGCTCAAGTGCGGTGCTGACAGAATCGATAACAACCTGATCCTGAAGGCGGAAAGTACCTAAACCAAATGCAGGGATGCTCATAATGTTTTCTCTCATTAACGGGTAAATGTGGTATGAGGAAGATTATGGCAACTTTTTTATTGATCAAAAACGCCTGGTTCGGCATAAGACTTTTGATCTAAAGGCAACAATATCGGGAGATAAGGCTGTAAGGAAGGACAATTCCGGCCTTGAAAGCGCAAAATATAGATATGAAAAAGCCCTGAGTCAGAGACTCAGGGCTTATCAATTAAGTGGCGGAACGGACGGGGCTCGAACCCGCGACCCCCTGCGTGACAGGCAGGTATTCTAACCAACTGAACTACCGCTCCACCGATTCTTTTACGTTGTATCTTTCGATACCGGCAAT